>NZ_PYSG01000002.1:0-3219938 GCF_003028295.1 Shewanella morhuae
GCGCGTAAGCAATTGGCTGCGCTGCATTATGGACAGAATCAATTAGCTCAAGCCAGCGATCTGCTACAACAAGGCCTTATCTTATATCCGCAAGAAGTCGACTTTGCGCTGCTCCTCGCAAGGGTTCAGCAAGCTTCTGAACAGCCTAGTTTGGCACTGGTGACGTTAACGCACATACCTGATACGCACCCGCTGGCGAGACAAAAGTGGATGGCGCAGTCGGATATCGCACAAAAATCAGGCAGTTTCCGTTGGCAGAACAAGCTTATAGGCAGTTATTACAACAAGAACCTCTACAGGCTAAATGGTGGATGGGATTGGCTTATGCGCTTGATTCGCAGCAACAATTTACCCAGCACGCCAAGCTTATCGCACAGCACTAGGCCATAGAGGCTTATCAACGCAGGCGAGTGCCTTTATTGAACAACGTTTAACTCAGCTAGGAGATAGCCAATGAAACCCAGATTAAAAATGCGTTTGGGCGATCTGTTAGTTCAAGAATCGATTATTACTGAAACGCAGTTGCAACAAGCGTTGGCTGAACAGCGTAATACCGGCAAAAAGTTTAGGCCGTACTTTGATCGATCTACAATCGATTACAGAGCATCAATTACTGCATTTTTATCCCAGCAGTTAAATGTGCCCTTTCTTGATATCAGCAAACTGCCAATTTCTGCAGAGGTGGTGCACTTAATTCCTGAAGTGCAGGCACGACGTTTTCGAGCTTTAGCGATTGAAGATAGAGGCGACAGTGTGCTCGTGGCGATGAGCGATCCGGCTGATTTGCAGGCACTTGATAACCTTGAAGCCCTTATTGCCCCGAAACGTTTAAAGTTAGCCGTGGCGCCCGAGCAGCAATTGCTGCAAGCCTTTGATAACTTATATCGTCGTACCGACCAAATTGCTCAGATCGCCGGTAAGCTTGAAGAGGAATACGCTGCCGATCAGATGTTCGATTTAGCCAGCCTCACCTCTGGCGACAGTGATAATGAAACCACAGTCGTTAAGTTACTACAGTCGATTTTTGAGGATGCGGTGCAAATGCGTGCTTCGGATATTCATATTGAGCCCGGTGATAAAGCCTTGCGTATTCGTCAGCGTATCGATGGTCAGTTACACGAAACGATTCTGAATGAAGTTAACATTGCTGCCGCATTAGTGTTGCGGCTTAAGTTAATGGCCGGACTCGATATTTCTGAAAAACGCTTACCGCAGGACGGTCGCTTTCAAATGGACATTAAAGGGCATCATATTGATGTGCGGATGTCGACCATGCCGATTTATCACGGTGAATCAGTAGTAATGCGTTTACTGGATCAATCGGCGGGTTTATTAACCTTGAACGAAACAGGTATGCCACCGGCTATTTTGGCGCGTATTCGTAAACAAATTAAACGTCCTCACGGCATGCTATTGGTGACGGGGCCGACTGGTAGCGGTAAAACCACCACTTTATATGGCATTCTGAGCGAGCTTAATACCGCCGATCGTAAGATTATTACCGTAGAAGATCCTATCGAATATCAATTGCCACGAATAAACCAAGTACAAGTTAACCATAAGATAGGTTTAGATTTTGCGAACGTTTTACGTACCACGTTACGCCAAGACCCGACATTATCATGGTTGGTGAGATGCGTGACCAAGAAACCGTTGAGATTGGTCTTAGAGGCGCATTAACCGGTCACTTTGTGTTATCGACTTTGCACACTAACGATGCGGTCACCAGTGCGCTGCGTTTACTGGACATGGGCGCGGCAGTTATTTAGTGGCCAGTGCCCTAAGAGTCATTATTGCCCAGCGTTTAGTGCGACGGGTATGTCATAACTGTGGGGTTGACTATCAACCGACCGCGCAGGAAAAGGCGTGGCTAAGTAGTGTGAGTCGTAAAGATTTCACCCATGCGAACTTTAAAATAGGTACCGGTTGTCAGAGTTGCAACGGCAGTGGTTATCGCGGCCGTATTGGTATTTTTGAGATTCTTGAGCTGGACGATAAGATGGTTGATGCCATGCGTACCAGTAATCCGCAGGAATTTGCCAGAGCGGCATTAAATAGCCCGAACTTTACCCCGCTTGCCGAGTCAGCGCTACAATATTTGAGTGAAGGCATGACGACGATTGAAGAGGTGGCTAAATTGGTTGAGGACGTGAGCGAATCACATATTCCCTTATCTAGGGATATTGTTAGTCAACAAGGCATTGAGGCGTAATTATGCCAATTTATCAATACCGTGGACGCAGTGGTCAAGGTCAACCCGTGACGGGGCAATTAGATGCAGCATCGGAAAGTGCTGCCGCTGATATATTGCTGTCGCGGGGTATTATTCCCCTTGAGGTCAACGTGGCCAAAGTGACTAAACCCTTCTCATTGGCTCAGCTGTTTGGCAGTAAAGTCGCGCTAGAAGAATTACAGATTTTTACTCGGCAAATGTACTCGCTGACGCGCTCTGGCATCCCTATTTTACGGGCGATTGCGGGCTTATCTGAAACGGCACATTCTCAGCGGATGAAAGATGCGTTAAATAATATCTCTGAGCAGTTAACGGCTGGCCGACCATTATCATCATCAATGAATCAACATCCTGATGTTTTTGATTCTTTGTTTGTTTCTATGGTGCATGTGGGGGAGAACACCGGCAAGTTAGAAGACGCATTTATTCAGCTTTCGGGCTATATCGAACGTGAGCAAGAAACGCGGCGACGTATTAAAGCGGCCATGCGTTACCCCATGTTCGTATTGATTGCGATCGCGATTGCGATGGTGATCCTAAACATTATGGTGATCCCTAAATTTGCCGAGATGTTCTCACGTTTTGGCGCCGACTTACCTTGGGCGACAAAAGTGCTGATTGGTACATCGAATCTATTTGTGAATTATTGGGGGCTAATGCTGGTGGCGCTTATTGGTTCGATTATCGGTATTCGCTATTGGCACCATACCGAAAAGGGCGAGAAACAGTGGGATAAATGGAAATTACATATTCCTGCCGTAGGGTCGATTATTGAACGCTCAACGTTAGCGCGTTATTGCCGTAGCTTCTCTATGATGCTCAGTGCTGGGGTGCCGATGACACAGGCGTTAAGCTTAGTGGCTGATGCCGTAGACAATGCCTATATGCACGACAAAATAGTCGGTATGCGCCGTGGAATTGAGTCTGGTGATTCGGTGCTTAGAGTGTCTAATCAGAGTAAGTTATTTACGCCTTTAGTACTGCAAATGGTGGCAGTAGGTGAAGAAACCGGCCAAATAGATCAATTGCTTAATGATGCTGCTGATTTTTATGAAGGTGAAGTGGATTATGATCTAAAGAATCTCACTGCTAAATTAGAACCTATTTTAATCGGTTTTGTCGCCGTGATTGTCTTAATATTAGCACTAGGAATATATCTGCCAATGTGGGATATGCTCAATGTTGTTAAAGGTGGAAAGTAGCCCTAATGCAGAGCCAGCAAAAGGCCGATAAAGATCTATTAAATATCTATGGGCGTATGATCGTTGTAGGGCTAGTGTTAGTCATTGTGGCCATTGTCGGCGCTAAGTATTTTTTGACGTTACCGCAAATTGCGACGCGTGGATTAGAGGTCGAGCATAATCGCTTTGTGAATGTGCTGGTTATGGTGCGCTCACAGTGGCTATCCTTAGGTAAGCCGCAGCAGATGCAGTTGAATTGGGAAGCGTTGGACAATATATCTAACAAAGCCGAATCCAGTGTCGTTAATATGAATGATCTCGGTTGGCCACAGCCTAAGTTATTTACTGCTCAAGGTTGTCAAGATTTATGGTGGCAGTTAATGGGAACGGAGCTTGATAATGCGGACTTGGTTGCTGATTATTCAGCTAAAGATAATCGCTGCCACTATCTGTCGCCCAATGGTAATAGCATCGATTATCAACTGGATTCTGGCAGCGTTATATTTTCGGCACAGCCATAAAATATTGTTATCACGAGAGCTTTTTAAAATTAATTTAACTGTTAGAATAAAATAATTAAGCAGAGGGGCATATATGAAAACTGTGAAAACGAAACAAACAGGATTCTCACTCATTGAGCTTGTCATTGTCATCGTTATTTTGGGGTTACTTGCTGCAACCGCTATCCCTCGGTTTCTAAATGTCACCGATAGTGCTGAAGATGCCAGTGTTGACGGTGTGGCAGGCGGTTTATCTACCGCAGTGAGTTTTGTTCGTTCACAGTGGGAAGTTGACGGACGCCAAAATAACAGTGTTATTCTTGACGGCACAGCAGTGTCTCTCGACCCGCGCTTTGGTTATCCGACGGGTATCGCAACGACAGATGCCACTGCCATGACGGATGCTAGCTGCCAAGAAGTGTTTAATACTGTGTTGCAGAGCGCACCGCGTAATGTGCTCTACACCCAAGATGCTCGCAATCAACGTTACACTGTACGTGTTATCAATGGTGCCGGTGGCAGTGCTAATGCAATTACAGGTACTACCGTTACGGGTTTAGATTTATGCGTTTATCACCAAGTGGCCTCACTTGTGCTAAACCAAACCACCGGTGTGCCAAACCCAGCGCCCAATTTATCAACAGCAGGTGTTAAAGGGGTCGTTTATAACCCTGGTACAGGCAAAGTGCTAAGCTTTACCCAAACGCCATTTACACCTTAAGCTGTAATCTATAGTTTTATTTTGTATATGTTTTAAATAGCTTGATTTGAAATAAGTTAGTTTGAAATAATTTTAGTTTTAAGCGAATTAGCTTAAAAGTGGTTTAATTTAATTAGTACTCACATGAGTTATCATTTATAAAGAAAGGTAGTTTTATATGAAAAGACAACAAGGTTTTACCTTAATCGAATTAGTTGTAGTGATCATTATCTTAGGTATTCTTGCTGTCACAGCGGCACCTAAGTTTATTAACCTGCAAGGTGATGCGCGTGTTTCTGCTTTGAATGGCCTAAAAGCCTCAATCCAAGGTGCAAATAGCTTGGTTTATTCTAAAGCGGCCTTGGCTGGAGAAGAGAAAAAAGCTGCAACAGCAACTCCTCCTCCTTCTGTTGATATTGGCACAGGTACTAACGCAGTTACGCAATTTGGCTATCTTCAAGCCACAGAAATTGAGTTGGAGAATGCTATAGAAGTGAGCTTTGATGAAGGAACCAGTGCTACAGATCCAACAGTTGCTACTGACACCGGTGCAGATTGGATTATATTTGAAGGTACGGGTATTGTGACCATGTGGCAAAAAGGTGCTCCAGCAGAATGTCGTTTTACTTATAAACAAGCAGAAAGTGCGACAGTTGCTCCTGTTTTCTCTGCAATTCCTGATGCTTCTGATTGTTAATATGCATTTATGAAAAGGCCTGCCTAGCAGGCCTTTTTTTTAGATAAAATACGGTTCTTACATGATTTTAAATAAATGAGTCTACCAAGAATTTACCGACATTTATTTGCGTTAATCATATCGTTGGCAGAAACTGAACCTAGTACATGAAATCAGCAATTAACCCGAGCAATGCTTAAATTTCCTATGTCAAAACAGGCTGGATTTACCTTAGTAGAGTTAGTGACGACTATCATCCTGATTTCAATTCTGGCTGTGGTGGTATTACCACGTCTATTTACCCAATCTTCCTACAGCGCCTATAGCCTACGTAATGAGTTTATAAGTGAGCTGCGTCAAGTGCAGCAAAAGGCGCTCAATAATACCGATAGATGTTTTCGTGTAGTGGTTTCTAATACTGGTTATCAAGTGAGTCAATTCCCCACTCGCGCGGAAGCGGTTTGTACGGGGACTGCATTATCACCCAATCCGCTTTATAGCCAAGCTTTTCAAGGTGGAGCTCAATTAGTGCTGGTGAGCACGAATAGCACTAACTTCACTCTCGATTTTGACAGTCGCGGCCGACTCTTTCCCGTGTGTGATGGTAGCTGCATTAGCGTGACCGCCAATGATACTGTGCTGATTAATGTATCCTCTGAGGGATATATTTATGCCAACTAATTCTCGCTTATTTCTTCACAAACAATCATCGAGTAAGGGCTTCACCTTAATTGAATTGGTGGTAGGCATGTTAGTGATTGGCATTGCGATAGTGATGCTCACCAGCATGTTATTCCCACAGGCTGATCGCGCTGCAAAAACCTTACAGAGAGTACGCAGTGCTGAACTCGCCCATTCACTGATGAATGAAATCTGGGGTAAACGCTATGACCAAAACACCAATGTCAATGGTGGTGTGCCTGCGTGTGGTAGTCCTACGGGTAAAACTTGTACCTTGGCGACTGAGTTAGGCAAAGATAACATTTCTGGAGTCTTAGAGAGTCGTAACAACTTTAATGATGTGGATGATTACAACGGCTTAAATGAAACTACAACTATGTTGAATTCGACTCAAACCTATGTTGATGCTTATCCTAACTATCGTTTAAGTGTCAGCGTGGTTTATGGAAGTGTGGCAAATACTAAGCTAGTCACCATTAATGTGACGACGCCCGACAGCGAAGTGATTACTTACAATATGGTGAGGAGTAATTACTGATGAACTCTTTATCAGCAAAGCGCATGCAAACATCCACGCGAGGCTTTACCTTAGTCGAGATGGTCACAGTTATCTTGATTCTGGGTATTCTTGTGGTTGGCGTGAGTAGTTTTATACTTTTTGGCACCCGAATTTTTGTTGAATCGAGTTCTGTTGACCAAGTGCTCAGTCAAAGCCGTTTTGCTGTGGAGCGTATGACCCGTGAATTACGCAGTGCTTTGCCCAATAGCCTGCGAGTCAATACCGACTCGTTAACCTATCAATGCATTGAATTTGTGCCTATTAAAGCCAGTACGACTTACTTGTCTATGCCTATAAGTCCTGCTGCGATAGCGAGCTCTGGCACTGTGATTCTAGACAATGTCCCGAGCGCAATTAGCGTTAATCAATTCGTTTGGATTTATCCGTTACTTGATACCGATGTCTATGCTAATACCTCCAGCAGTACAAGGCAGAAGCGTGCTCAGATTAAAGCTATCGCGACAGTGGGCAATCAAGTCACACTAACGTTTACTGCGGCCTTACGTTTTGCTGAAGGCTCACCGCGGCAGCGAGTTTATTTTGGAACTAATCCGGTAAGTTACTGTTTTGAAAAAGTCGCTGCGAGTAATGAATTACAACTACAGCGTTATACCAGCTATAACTTCAGCACTATTCAGCCTAAACCTAATATGATGGGAGCTGGCGTGTTGATGGCGCAAAGTGTGGCAAACAGTTTAACAAATAATACCGATCAGCCTCTGACATTGACGCCATCAACCTTGGTAAATAATGCCATGGTGCACTTACAACCTAGATTTAATGTTAATGGTGAGACGTTTCAATACAGACATCAAGTGCAGGTGATTAATGTTCCCTAACTCTGGTCGTAAAACGGCATATAAACGCTCATCATCCAGATCATCGCTACCAAGAGCGTCATTACCTGCGCAGCAACGAGGTAGTGCGCTTATCATCGGTGTGTTTGTAATTACAGTGATGTTTTTATTAGCTTCTGCTCTCATTAATATTGTGCAGGACAGCGATACCGCACTCACCCAAGAAGTATGGGGCACTCGAGCCTTTGCCGCTGCCAATAGTGGCGCCGATGCGGCATTAGCTCAGTTATTTCCATTGAATGGTTCCGTTGGCATTTGCCTAGCAACCAGCACTTGGAATCCCCCTAATGTAACCGGTTTTCATGCCTGTAGTGTGACGTTGACTTGTACAGCATATGCGGTAGACGCAGTGACTCAATATCGGATCAACAGTAAAGCAATATGTGAAAGCGGCGAGACTCGTGTTAGCCGACAAGTAGAGGTAGAAGCCCGTGGTTAGATTTATAACAGTATGTTGTATTCTGCTATTTAGCTGCTCGATTCAAGCCTTTGAGAATATAGACTATGGCAAATATTTCCCCGCAGTGGTTCAAGGCCATCATGGCACAGCTAATGGCTGCGCAAATCCCGCATCCAATTTAACAATTTATAAAGGCTTTATCGATGGAACCAATGGGCAAAATCTTGCTTACTGTTCCAGTAATAAAAGCAGTAATAGTATGAGTAATAATGTCTGTGATGATGGTGCTGGTGGTACTCGTTATTGTGATATTACTGGTCAAGATATTGCTGGATTAGATTTAACGGCAGCCACAAATTTATTCCAAACAAGTAGTGGCACTACAGGCATCAGCTATGGAGAATGCCAAGCCAACGCAATACTTGGTGCAGATAATACCACTGAATTTGGCTCGGTAGTCTTAGATAAAAATAGCTGTAATTTGACATTTTCATCTTCGCACCAAACTTATAAAATAAAGAATTTAATTTTAGATGCATCTACAGTGCTTAATTTATCTGCTGGAGATTATTGGGTTGAAAACTTCACGATTACAGGTGGCACACCAGTTATCAATACCGCTGGCAATGTACGTTTTTTCGTTAAAAACCCAATTAACATATCTGGTGCACTGAAATTTAATCCTAATCGTGCCGGTGAGTTATTATTTTTTGGTTACAGTAATATTGCTTTAAATACTTCAAACATTGTAATTAATGGTTATATCTATAGCGATGCAGACGTCATTGTTAATGGGCGAAATACCATAATCGGGCGTATTACATCACGTAAACTAACGATTAATGAAGATACGGAAATAGTTAACGGGGTAAGCCTTCAACTTAATTACGGTAAGGCGACTACCGCTTCCGTCACCTTCGAACGCGCTTTTCCTACTGGTGTAAAACCTTTAGTCTTTTTAATGCCGACAATATCTACTGCCAATACTAATAATGATGTTCCATCTTCTACTTTCATCACGTCAATATCATCCACAGGCTTTACTTGGCGTCAGGCCCAGCCTTCTGGAACAAATAATCCTGCATCAAATATGCAAGAAGTGCACTGGATAGCCGTTACGCCTGGGAATTATACGTTATCAGATGGTACCCCTTTGCGAGCTGGAAGTATTAATATCAATAGCGCCTTTGGCATGAATAATAATGGTTGGACAAATGTTAGCTTAGATAATAACTATTCCGTGGTACTTAATCAGATTCAGACCAATAATAATAATTGTTGGTTGACAAGTGTTATTGAGCCTGCATCCGGAGGGTTAAAGATTAATATGGATGTTTCTCAAGTGTACAAAAAATCAAATAGCCCACAATGCCAGCCTGCAAATATAAAGGATTTGGTAAATGAGTCTGTTGCTTATTTAGCTTTGCCCGTTGCTAAAGGCATTATTAATTTAAATGGTGCGGATGTTCGTTATCAATTCGGTACAGCAATGACCCATTCAGGGGGTAGCAGTACCAAAACGTTAGCCGATCAATGTGCCTATAACACTGGGTTGATTGGATTTGCTAATCCGCCAACGTTAGTTGCAGGCAAAAACTCTCATAATGGTAGCGACGGTGGCTGGTTAAGACGCTGTAATCTAAGTGCAACTCAGGTCAGTATGGTCAATGACGAAGATACCTACCAAAGTAATGATCGTTCTCATGCATCTGAAAATTACGGTTTTGTTGCTTTCGAGAAAGCAGCCCCCATTTTACAATGCTTTAATGATCAATTCTCCCAAAGCCCTTTAAGTAGTGATTGGGTGGTATCGACAAGCAGTGGTACTTTCACACCATCGATTGTAGGTAATCGTTTACGCTTAACAGAAGCTAAATCCAACCAATCGACGGCATCGACTTATCAACGATTATTTCCTGCAGCCAATAACCTAGTCGAAATTCAGTTTGACCACTATGCATACGGTGGTAATGGCGCTGACGGTATGAGTGTAGTGCTATCTGATGCTGCCATAACGCCGCAGCCGGGCGCTTTTGGTGGGCCTTTAGGTTACGGTTATAAACCTGGTATTAGTGGGTTTGCTGGTGGTTGGCTTGGTGTTGGAATTGACGAGTACGGCAATTTCTCCGGTGAAGGTGGTAGCACTAATATCGGGCAGCGCCGACAGTCAGTTGCGGTGCGCGGCTCGGGTGTAGGAACGAGTGGGTATCGTTATTTACGTGGCACTTGCAGTAACGGTACGACGAATACGGGAAGTAACTGTTTATCGCCAGCGGTGGATGGTAATAATGTGTCGCCAGCGCACAGATATAAAATCACTATCGACTCGCAGTTATCTAGCCAGTCAGTGGTCAAAATTGAACGTAATACAGGTTCGGGATTTGTGACCTTAATCCCAGCGTTCAACGCGGTGGCTGAATCTGGACAAGCGGCTGTCCCCAGTGATTTTTTATTGTCTTTAACGGGCTCTACAGGTGGTTCAAATAACAATCACGAAATTGATAATGTGCAAATTTGTGCTTTAAAATCAAATCCTATAGGCGCTCAAATTGATCATTTTGAATTTGACCATACGGGTCAAGGGCTCACTTGTAATACCCAAACGGTAACGATTCGAGCTTGTGCTAATGCAAATTGTAGCCAACTTTTTACTGAGCCTCTTAGTGCCACGTTGTTACCTGATTCGATAAATGATGGTGTGTGGGTTGGTGGTAATCAAGTGAGTTTTAACGGTGGAACAACACAATTACAACTACGGCGGAATACGCCCGGAGTGGTCACGTTAGGCGTAAAGGGTTCAAATCCTACGACTAAGCCATTGAGTAAGACTCTTTGTCGGATTGGATCAGGAGAATTAAGTGGCAGTAATTGTTCGCTGGCTTTTGCTGACAGTGGTTTTATTTTTGATGTCCCTGATAAGCTAGCAAATAAGCCAGTAGACGTATTAGTTAAAGCGGTGAAAAAATCAGATGTAACTCAGCAATGTATTCCGAGCTTCCAAGATAAGACGAAGAGTCTCAGTTTTTGGAGTGACTATGTGGAACCGAGCGCTCCCATCTTATCAAAAGCAATCACAGTTAATGGCGCTTCTATTAGTGGTATTAGTTCGGCTCCAACACCTTTTAGCCTAACTTTTGACACAAAAGGTGAAGCAACAATTTCGGTAAATTATCCTGATGCCGGCAAGTTACAGTTAGATGCTAAGTATACGGGTACGGGGGATGAGCAAGGTTTAGTGATGACGGGTGCAGATCCATTTGTCAGTGTACCGGCTGGGTTATGTATCAAACCCGTAGATGCCAATGCTAGCTGCGCAAGCGCGAGTATGGCGTGTAATGTTTATCGTAAGGCTGGCCAATCCTTTGGTATGACAGTGCAAGCCATGGCGTGGGAGAGGGATTCAGACACAGACTTTTGTACTGGCAATTTATCTACCCCCAACTTCAGTGATAAGACTATGACACTTGCGAGCAAAGTGGTGGCTCCTGCTATAGCTATTGGTGGCCGAGATGGCGCATTAGGTGTTGCATCCTATAGTCATATAGCAAATAGCACTAATATTAATACTATTCTTAATCAAACGATTAGTGAGGTTGGCGTGTTCCAGCTTACTGCCAAAGCAAGCAGTAATTACCTCGGTGCTGCCAGTAGTTTGAATATTCCGCTTGGCTACTCAGCCAATATTGGCCGCTTTGTCCCCGATAGATTTTTGGTGAGCGAGGCATTCGTGTCTCCAGCCTGCGATAGCTTTAGCTATATGGATCAATCATTCCCAATGTCGATGACATTAAGCGCACTAAATATCGCCGGCGATATAACGAAAAACTACTTTGCACCGTTTTCTTTTGCCACAGCCAAGCTTGTGGGCGAAAACATCAATAATGGTATCGATTTACAAAGCCGATTAAGCACTTTACCCATAATGTCAACCAGTTGGATAAAAGGTGAAGCAAGCTTAGATAACAGTTATCGCGCGAACTTCAGCCGAGTGACACCTAATGTATTGACCAATTTGTATCAGGATGGCCCCTTCGAGTTGCTTGATATTGGTGTGCAAGTATTAGATAACGATCCACATCCTAATGGGATTAACTCGTATGTAGCCTCACCGGATATGGATGCCGCAACGACAGGAAATTGTGCGAACTGTACTGCAAAAAAAATCACCACCCAAAAACTTCGCCACGGGCGAGTGGTAATGGATAACACCTATGGCCCAGAGACTGAAATACTACGTATGCCGACGCGGGCTGAGTATTGGAATGGCAGTAGCTGGGTCTTGAATAGTGATGATAGTTGTACAGTCGTTAACGCTAGTTTGGCGTCACAAACCGATGATATTAACCTTGGCTATAGTTTTGAGCCTGATTTAGTCGCAGGGCAAAGTATCGAGCGTTCTGGCAGCATGCCAAAATTTCAGGCAGGTCAATTTGATTTGCTTTGGCGGGCAATTACAACCAGTGGCGCGCTATATCGTGGGCAAGTTACCGCGCCTTTACATGTGCCGAGTTGGCTTGAATGGTACTGGAATTGGAATGATATTACGCCAACAATCACGGTCGAACCTCGAGCGAGTGCATATTTTGGCCGTTATCGAGGTCATGATCGAATTATTTACTGGCGTGAGGTGGATTAGTTTAAGTCATTTATTGGCTAAAAACTGACAAGTAAAAAACGCAATGCTTAATCCGTTATTGGAGATTTATTGGGCTTGGCGCGATAAATCTTAATCGTAAAATGGATGTTTTTAGTGGTTAAATTGTTGCGGTGTTGTGTGCGCCCGGGTTTTTACTGTATTTTTTTACGCCATTAAACTGTGATATGCGCTTAAATATTGTATTTTCGGTGTAGATTTGAAAAAAAATCACTTCATTAGCGATTGTTGGCCCCATCGGTCTTGTAGAATCAGGGTGGCATTGATAAAGTTAGCTGATTTTTCTTTTCTTCTGGCTCCACAGAATACAGGCTAGTTACATGTTTAAGAAGCTACGTGGCATTTTTTCTAATGATCTATCGATCGATTTGGGTACAGCGAACACATTAATTTATGTGCGTGGTGAAGGCATAGTTCTAGATGAGCCTTCCGTTGTTGCTATACGTGGTGAGCGCGGTGGCTCAGGTCAGAAATCTGTTGCTGCAGTCGGCACAGAAGCTAAACAAATGCTAGGGCGAACACCTGGCAATATCCAAGCTATCCGTCCAATGAAAGACGGTGTTATTGCTGATTTTTATGTGACAGAAAAAATGCTACAGCACTTTATTAAGCAAGTGCATAACAATAGCTTTTTTCGTCCAAGTCCACGGGTGTTAGTGTGTGTGCCTGTTGGCGCAACGCAGGTTGAACGCCGTGCAATCCGCGAATCGGCCATGGGCGCCGGTGCTCGTGAAGTTTATTTGATTGAAGAGCCAATGGCTGCTGCAATCGGTGCGGGTTTACCGGTATCTGAAGCGACGGGTTCTATGGTCGTCGATATTGGTGGTGGTACTACTGAAGTCGCCATTATTTCACTCAATGGCGTAGTGTACTCATCTTCAGTGCGTATCGGTGGTGATAAGTTTGATGATGCGATTATCAACTATGTTCGTCGTAATTACGGCAGTTTGATTGGTGAAGCTACGGCTGAGCGTATCAAGCATACTATCGGCACCGCTTATCCTGGCGATGAAGTACTCGAAATCGAAGTCCGCGGTCGTAATTTGGCTGAAGGTGTACCGCGTAGCTTTACACTGAACAGCAACGAAATTTTAGAAGCGCTGCAAGAGCCATTATCTGGCATTGTTAGTGCTGTTATGGTGGCCTTAGAACAATCTCCACCAGAACTAGCTTCTGATATTTCTGAGCGCGGTATGGTATTAACTGGCGGCGGCGCATTACTGCGTGATTTAGACCGTTTATTAATGCAAGAAACCGGAATACCCGTAATGGTAGCGGATGATCCATTAACCTGCGTAGCGCGCGGTGGTGGTAAAGCCCTCGAAATGATTGATATGCACGGCGGCGATCTGTTCTCCGAAGAAACCTAATTTAACTTCGGTATGGGGCGGCTAATCACCGCCTTAGCTCTCCTATGAAGCCAATTTTTGTTCGTGGTATCTCAAACCAATTCCGTCTGACACTGGCAATTATATTGTCGGTGTTTTTGCTCGTGGCTAATCATCGCCTCGATCCCGTTCGGCAATCTCTGGCCTCTGTTTTTAGCCCATTACAGTATTTGGCGAGTGCGCCCGGCGTTGTGCTTGACTGGTCTTCTGAAAGTTTTGCCACCCGCAATATGCTGGCGTTGCAAAATAAAGAGCTGCTGCGACAACAACTGCTGATGAGTGAGCGCTTACAGCGTTTTGAACACTTGCGCCAAGAGAATGAACGCCTGCGGGCACTTTTAGGCTCTCCTGCCTATCTTGACTCGCGTAGAATGGTGGCTGAGGTATTAGAGGTCGCCAGCGATCCGTTTCATCAATATGTTGTCCTTAATCACGGTTCACGTAGTGGAGTATTTGTCGGCCAACCGGTAGTTGATGCACAAGGGGTTGTGGGTCAAGTGGTACAAGTCAGTGAGATGACCAGTCGGGTACTATTGCTCTCTGATGTATCACATGGCTTACCCGTACGTATCACCCGTAATGATGTGCGCCTTGTCGCCAATGGTACAGGCGAGTTGGATGAGATAGAGCTGCGCCATGTAGCTAAAAGTACCGATATTCGTGTTGGTGATTTACTGGTGACATCCGGTTTAGGTAATCGTTTCCCTGAAGGTTACCCTGTTGCACGGGTGATGGAAGTGTTGACTGAAGATGGCCAAAGCTATGCTCGCGTTACTGCGCAACCGTTAGCGGCTTTAGATCGTATTCGATATTTACTGCTCATTTGGCCCGCGAGTGATTCTGGTGTGACTTTACCCAATCAATTGGTTGCGCCAGCGGCTGATCATCCTGCTGTCACCGATGGGTCTAATACCGATACAACCATTCCTGCAGTTAAGACAGTGACTCCTCAGGTTAAGCTAACCACGCCCGACACTAATGCGGCTAAACCAGTAGCATCTACGCCAGCTACTGTTAATCCGTCAGCGGAAACCGTTCGTCCTGCCACTGAGGTAAATCAATGAGTTTCCAAGCCGCCAACGGGCGCCTCATCGTTTGGGTGACATTATTTGTGGGGATTATCAGCCAGATTATGCCCTTACCAAGTGCGGTTGATGCGTGGCGACCAGACTGGTTATTGATGATTATTATGTATTGGTCTATTGCGTTACCCCATAGATACAATATTTTAACCGCATGGGTTTTAGGGCTTATTTTAGATATTTTATTGGGCGCTACCTTAGGTGTGCGTTCTTTGGCCATGTCGTTGGTCATTTATATCGCTATTTTACATTGCCAACGTTTGCGTAATTTCCCTAAATGGCAGCAATCGTTGGTGATCATGCTACTGCTCTGTATTTATCACTTAGTCATTTACTGGGTGGAATTTGTGATGCAAGAAGCGGTTTTCCATACGGATTTATTTTTGCCCGCCATTTCAGGATTAATCATCTGGCCGTGGATATTTTGGATTTTACGTCGCGTACGACGTCATTATAAGGTTCGCTAATTATGAATTTAGTGCTCGCTTCGACTTCACCGCGCCGCAAAGAGTTATTGGCACAAATTGGATTGGGTCGCCCCGAATTTAGTTTTACGCAAGTGGCTCCAGATATTGATGAAACGCCACAATTACGTGAAACGCCAATAGATTACGTGCAGCGTTTAGCGGCTGAAAAGGCCCATGCAGGACTCGCATTATGTGCTGGTATGTCACAACCTGCTGTATTAGGTTCTGATACTATCGTAGTGTTTGAAAACCAAATACTAGGGAAACCTACCGATGCCGCCGATGCTAAGCGAATGCTCAGTGAGTTATCTGGTCAACTGCATACCGTGATGACGGCGATAGCATTGGTGTATCGTAAGGATGAGTCATCCTTAACAGCAAAAACTTTAGTACGATTAGTGCAAACACAAGTGCGTTTTTGCACTTTATCCAAAGCAGAAATTGAAGCTTATGTTGCCTCAGCAGAGCCGATGGATAAAGCGGGTAGTTACGGTATACAAGGTATGGGTGGCTGCTTTGTTGCGGCAATTGACGGCAGCTATTCTGGCGTAGTGGGCTTACCTTTAGTCGAAACCCGCGAATTGTTAGCCGAGGTTGGGATCATCTGACTTAGTGTTACCGTATTACGCTTTTGACTTGAGGTTAGAATGAAGTTGACCGAGGTGGTCGGCTGTTAATCGAGCCGTCGAAGTGACTTTTTACCGTTGATGCTTTATTCGGTTTTCATGCTTAGAAAATATGTAACTTCGATTAATTAATCTAGTTTCCCGAATGGGGTGAATCGTGAATACCAGTCGCTTAAATCCAAATAAAATACAGCGCAAGATGGGTTCAGAATTACTGATCAATGTAACGCCATCTGAGGCGCGCGTTGCCTTAGTTGAGCATGGTGTGCTGCAAGAAGTGCATATTGAACGCCGAATGAAACGGGGTTTAGTCGGCAATATTTATAAAGGTAAAATCAGCCGTGTGTTACCCGGCATGCAAGCGGCTTTTGTTGATATTGGCTTAGAAAAGGCGGCATTTTTACACGCTTCTGACATAGTGCCGCACACTGAGTGTGTCGCTGATGTTGAGAAAGGTCATTTCGTTGTTCGTGATATCGCCGAATTAGTCCGTCAAGGGCAAGATATTATGGTGCAAGTAGTTAAAGATCCGCTCGGTACTAAGGGCGCCCGTCTAACTACCGATATCACTCTGCCTTCGCGTTATTTAGTATTTATGCCAGGTTCTAGCCATGTGGGCGTTTCACAACGTATTGAGCTAGAAGAAGAGCGTAATCGCCTTAAACAAATCACTCTGCCCTATGTGGATGATGACGGTGGTTTTATTATTCGCACCGCCGCTGAAGGGGTGGGTGAAGATGAATTATCCCAAGATGCAGCATTCTTGCGCCGTGTTTGGTCCAAAGTCAGCGAACGTCGTAAGCGCAGTGGCGTGTCTCTGTTATACCAAGATTTAGCATTGCCGGTGCGGATTGTGCGTGATTTTGTTGGCACTGAGCTTGACCAAATTCAAGTAGATTCTCGCGGTACTTTTGCTGAGTTACAGTCTTTTGCTCAAGAGTTTATGCCTGAGATTGCGCAGAAGATTGAACATTATTCGGGCCCTGCGCCTATTTTTGATCTCTACGATGTGGAGAACGAAATTCAGCGAGCGCTGGGTCGTAAGGTCGAACTTAAGTCTGGCGGTTATCTGATTATCGATCAGACCGAAGCTATGACCACTGTCGATATTAATACTGGCGCTTTTGTTGGGCACCGCAATCTTGAAGAAACCATCTTCAATACTAATCTTGAAGCAACCCAAGCCATCGCGAGACAGTTACGTCTGCGTAATCTCGGTGGCATCATTATTATTGATTTTATCGACATGATGACCGCGGATCATAAGGCTCGGGTACTCAGTAGCTTAATCAGCGCTTTGTCTAAGGACAGAGTTAAAACCAATGTGAGTGGTTTTTCAGGCTTAGGTTTAGTTGAAATGACTCGCAAGCGTACCCGTGAAAGTTTAGAGCATGTAGTGTGCGGAGAATGCCCTGCGTGTCATGGCACAGGCAGTATGAAAACGGTTGAAACGGTTTCCTACGAGGTGTTTCGCGAGATTATTCGCTTGAATCGCGCCTACGATGCCGATGAGTTTTTATTGTATTGCGCGCCTGCGGTGTACCAAAGTTTGCATACCGATGAAAACCATCAGATTGCCGAGCTTGAGGTATACATTGGTAAGCGTATCCGTTTACAGAATGAGCCCATGTACTCGCAGTACAAATATGATGTGGTAATGATGTAGTGGCTGCGCCTTTGACTGCAAAAAAAATAAGCCGTTTTTGTTGGCAACTTTTGGCGCTGGTTTTAGTGGTGTTTGCGCTTGCAGTCAGTTTAATCCGCGGTTTGTTACCTCAAGTTGATGAGGTGCGTCAGCAACTGGCTAATTACGTAAAAAACGAATATAAAATCGATGTACAAGTGGGAGAGTTATCCGCCCATTGGCAAGCATTTGGCCCCGCTATTAATATAAATCACTTAGTTATTCCGCCGCAGGATGCCCTGCCGGTGACAGTGATAATCAAAAACGTGCAAGTAAAACTCGATTTTTGGCAATCATTGCTCACGCTGACTCCACGTATTGAAGATGTCAATTTTGATGGCGTACATGTCGCGCTAAATATAGATAAGTTAGCTGATAACAAGGCGAACGCAGCGGAGACTCCTCCCCAAATTGATTGGCTTTATGCCTTATTGCTCAAGCAACTCGATAGGTTCTCCCTTACCGACGCCACCGTGCAATTACTCAGTTTACGCCAAGAATTTCGACCTATTAATATTCGCCACTTAAACTGGCGCAATAATGGCGAACGTCACCGCGGTGCAGGGGAGTTGTATCTGGATAATAATGCCACTGAGCATGAATCGCTGGCATTACAGTTAGATATTAATGGTGATGGGGCAAAACCCGATAGCTTAAGTGGGCAAATGTATCTGGCTGCGACATCGTTAGATTTAGGCGAGTGGGCTTCACGCCAGAGCAACTATCATGATTCAAGCCAATATGAATCAAACCAAAAGTTACCCTTAGAGGGCGTGGTGAATCTACAGGCTTGGCTGACGTTTGCTAATCGCAGTATTAGCTCAGCGATGGTGCATTTTGAGCCTAGTTGGTTGCAATGGACATTACAGCAATCGGCACAAAAATTTGAAATTCAGGCGGGTGATATCATTTGGCAGCCCACAGCAACGGGCTGGAAAGTACAAAGTACGGGGCTTGATTTTATCACTAATGGTGAGCATTGGCCGACGTTAACCTTGGCTGCTAAAAGCGAGACTGATCAATTTTTTGCTTATGTAAATCAACTCAACGTTCAAAATTTACTGCCTTTGTTACCGTTATTTCCGGGTGTTGATAACGAGGTATTGCACCAATGGACTGCGCTATCTCCCAAGGCCAGTATTGGGCCTATTCGATTATACCAACAAGCTGACCAGCCTTTACTTGCCAGCACAAATATAACGCAGTTACATTGGCAAAAAGTCGGCGGTATTCCTAGCACAAACCCCTTGGATATTAACTTACGCTGGCAAGATAAAAGTCTCCTGCTGTCACTGCCTGAACAGACCTATCAAGTTGATTTCGGTGATGAGTTTTCTGCGCCGCTAGTGTTTAATGGCGCGCCGATGACGGGGCGATTCGATAGCGAAACCCTAACCTTAAGCGTGCCGCAATTGCAGCTCAATAATGATGACGTTAGTGTCGACTCTGCACTGATGTTAGATTTCAGTCACGCAATCCATATGGCGCTGAGCGCGAATGTTCATATCAACGATGTCGCTAATGCCGACAAATATTTCCCCAAGAAGGCGATGGGCGAGTCGCTGGCCGAATATTTGGATACTGGACTTAAAGCAGGCCAAACCCAAGATGCGCAAGTGGTTTGGAATGGTCCATTAAATGGTTTCCCCTTTGATGATAATAGTGGCGTATTTCAGGCGGCATTTACGCTCACCGATGCTAAGTTTCAGTTTCAACCCGATTGGCCCGCTGTCACCGATTTATCCCTTAATGCCTTATTTGAAAATGCCGGTATGGATTTATGGGTAAACCACGGCAAGCTGATGTCGGTGGATGCTAGCGGCGCGCATGTTTATATCCCTGCCATTGGCGAGCAAACGCTGCTGAGGATTGAAGCTGATCTTGCCGTCCAAGGCAACGATGCAACCAAAGTGTTGCAGGCTTCGCCTTTAGCCAGTTCTGTGGGGAAAACCTTAGAGGTTGTGCAAGTACAAGGCGCTGTGACTGGCCGTTTAGATCTCAGTATTCCGCTGTATGATGGTGCTAACGAAGAGATTCGCGGTCAAATTAATTTTAATAATACGCTGGTATATATTGCGCAGCCAGGGGTGCAACTTAAGGACGTGACTGGCACCGTCGATTTTGCTAACCAAATCGTTACGGGCAAAGGGATTAATGCGCGTGTGTTTGAACAGCCGCTTAATTTAACTTTTAATACCGAGCCTAAAGGCAAGGACTTTGGTCTTAATCTTAAGCTTAAAAGCCGCTGGGATCTCAGCCGACTACCCGCAGAGTTACATTCTCCTTTGAGTGATTTTTATCAAGGAAAAGTCAATTTTGATGGTGGCTTGACTATGCTATTTACTGAGCAAGGTTATGATATACAAGCTAACGTCACCTCAGATCTTATCGGCACGCAACTGTTGCTCCCAGGATACTTTGCTAAACCCGCAGATGAGCCTCGGCCTTTGGTTGCGGAATTTGCGGGTAATCAAGATAGCACCTCGCTCAATATCAAAGTTGCCAATCATGCTGAGTTTATCGGTGGCTTTGAGGCAAGTAAGGGCGTGAACCTGAGTTATTTTGACTTACTATTAGGTCGATTATTTGATGAAGACGAAGCCAGAAATACCGACCAAGGTCATATTCAAGCGGATCTCGGTCAGGCAACATTAGCGGATTGGCAGCCGGTGATAGACGCTTTCGTTAATAAAGAAACTGCGCCGAAAACGGGTATTTTAGTTGATGAATCGTCCCATGGGAGTCTATTTCCTAACGTGAGTGCAATTGATGCACATATCGGCCATTTCGATCTTGCTGGACAACCGCTTACCGAACTTACCTTAAATGCTAAACCTAATGAAACCGGTTGGCGCTTTAATATCCTTGCTAATGAATTTGATGGCAGTGTTGATTTTTATCCCAATTGGCGCACTCAGGGCCTTAAAGTCGTGGCGAATAAACTGTATTTATCCCCAGAAATAGCCTCGGCTGCCGAGTCTGGTTTTAGTCGTGATCAAGTGTTCACTAACTTGCCGCCCGTTGCTATTAACGTGGAAGATTTTCGTTTTCATGATAAGCAACTAGGTAAGTTAGTGTTTCAGGCGACGCCGCAACCTGACGGTTATAAAATTCAAACTCTGTCGTTAACAACCCCTAACGTGAGCTTGCAAGGCAGTGGTATTTGGCAGCAAGCTGACCAGAATCGAACTGAACTTAATGTTGAGTTAAAGGCGAAACAATTTGATCATTTATCGGCGCTCTTAGGTATCGATCCTGGAGTAAAAGAGGCGCCGCTGAAAATAAATGCCGACGTGTCTTGGCAAGGGGCTCCCTATGCGTTTTCCCTCGAAACCTTAAACGGTAAAGTGAAGTTTGACCTCGGTAAAGGTCACTTATCTGAGGTGAGTGATAAGGGCGCGCGCATCTTCTCTCTGTTTAGCTTAGATTCCCTTGTGCGTAAACTGTCATTGGATTTTACCGATGTTTTTGGTCAAGGCATGTATTTCAACTCCTTCAACGGCAATCTCCAAATTGACAATGGCGTGGTAAAAACCACGGATACCGAAATGGATGCCATTGCAGGTAATATGAAGGTGCGTGGTTTCACTAATCTCACGACTGAGAGTTTAAATTACGATATTCGCTTTGTACCGCAGTTAGCCTCAAGTGTGCCTACAGTGGTATTACTTAGCACCAGTGCTTGGACACTAGGGATAGGTGCATTTGCACTGACAAAGGTGCTTGAGCCTGTGATTGAAATCATTTCAGAAATTCGTTTTCGAGTGACTGGCACTATGGCCGAACCTGTGGTTGAAGAATTGGAGCGTAAGAGTAAAGAGATTGAAATTCCCGAGTCTATCCTACCCATAGTGGGTGTTGAGCGCCCAGCAGTACCGGTCGGCGCCGCGAGTCAAACTCAACCCGCAGCTAAGAAAACTGAAGCGACCGAGACACCAGAGGCGCAAAGTCAAGAGGTTAAGCCTACAGAACAGGTTGAAGAGCCTACATCACCGGTACAGGCGCCTGCGTCTGTCCTACCCGAAAAAAGCCAAGTAGTAGAGCCGATTAAACAAATTCAGGGAGGTAAGAATGCACATCAGCCTGTTGCAATGCCAGAGCAGTCGCGACGTCAGCGCCAATCTGCTGTTTATCGAATCGCAGCTTAAGGCACTCTCGCGGGAAGCCCTTAATAAAGACAATCTCCATACACCTCATTTAGTGGTATTACCTGAATGTTGTTTATTGTTTGGCGGCCACGAAAGTCAGCAACTGGCTTATGCGGGCGATACCCACAACAGTCCGCTCAAATCGGCGTTAAGTGCACTTGCAGCTAAGTATCAGGTCTTTATGGTTGCAGGTACTATCCCAGTATTAGCAGACGATGGCCGTGTCTATAGCCGCAGTTATCTGTTTGATGATAAAGGTGATACGTTAGGGCATTACGATAAACTACATCTCTTTGATGTGGATATTGCCGATGGTACAAAGCAATATCGCGAGAGCGAAACCTTCTGCCCAGGGGATCACATTAGCGTTATCGATACACCTTTTGGCAAAATTGGCCTAGCCATCTGTTATGATTTACGCTTTGCCGACTTATTTAGGGCGATGCGTCTTGCTGGGGCTGAGATCATTACCTTGCCATCGGCTTTTACCAAAGTGACCGGCGAAGCTCATTGGCAGGTGTTGTTGCAGGCAAGAGCCATTGAAACGCAATGCGTTATTCTTGCAGCGGCTCAGTGGGGACAGCATAACGAAGGTAGCCGTGAAACCTGGGGGCAGAGCATGATCGTCGGTCCTTGGGGCAACATTTTGGCCCAGCGTAAAACCGGTACGGGTTGGGTACAGGCTGAAGTTGACTTAACCGAACTGCACGATATTCGCCGTAAAATGCCCGTTATGCAGCATAATCGTTTTCTTGAGCCAAGCTTGAAATAACCGTCCGCACTGGCGAGCGGCAATATCCAATTAGACCGCGATTGACATACAGAATTAGTACAACGAATTTACACTCAGAATATTAAGATCCCTTGGGATCAAAGAGAGCATCGATGCCATTTTTAGCACAAGTAGAGCAAAGTTTATTGAAGAATGGGTTAGCGTTAGATGGCCTACAGGGTTATCTCAACACTATACATCAACACAAAATCGATTATTCCGATCTCTATTTTCAAGGTAGTCGCCATGAGTCTTGGGTGCTGGAAGACGGCATCATTAAAGACGGTAGTTTCCACATTGAACGCGGTGTGGGTGTGCGTGCTATTAGCGGTGAAAAAACCGGCTTTGCTTATGCCGACGATATTACACCAGCCGCCTTAAGCGCCGCAGCAGAGGCCGCGCGTGGTATTGCTAGCGCAGGCGAGCAAACTCAAGTTCGCGCATTTAAGCGCCGTAAGGCATTAGCCTTGTACGACAGTTTAGATCCCATTGCCGCGATGGAAGAAGTCAAAAAGATTAATCTGCTAAAAGAAGCCGATGCTTTTATTCGCAGTTTAGATAGCCGCATTATCCAAGTGGTTGTTAGCTTGGCGGGTGTGCACGAAGAAATTTTAATTGCCGCAAGTGACGGTACGCTAGCGGCCGATATTCGCCCTTTAGTGCGCTTTAATTGCAGCGTGATTCTAGAAGAAAACGGTAAACGTGAGCGTGGCGGTGCAGGTGGCGGTGGTCGCCATGACTACGGCGTATTAATGGCCAGCGACGATACTGGTTTACCTATGTGTTTTGCCTTTGCTCGCGAAGCGGTGCGTCAAGCGCAGGTCAACCTCAATGCTATCGATGCGCCAGCGGGCGAAATGCCAGTGGTGTTAGGCAATGGCTGGCCGGGCGTATTGCTTCATGAAGCCGTGGGTCATGGTTTAGAGGGCGACTTTAACCGTAAGGGCAGCAGTGCTTTCAGCGGTAAAATGGGGCAACTCGTTGCCTCTAAATTAGTGACTGTGGTTGATGATGGTACTTTACTTAATCGTCGCGGTTCACTTAGCATTGACGATGAAGGTGTTCCGACCCAAAGAACCGTATTAATTGAAGACGGTATTTTAAAGGGTTATATCCAAGACAAACTCAATGCACGCTTGATGGGTGTGGCACCAACGGGTAACGGTCGCCGCGAATCTTACGCACATTTGCCTATGCCGCGTATGACCAATACCTATATGACGGCGGGTGAGTCAGATCCAAGTGAGATCATTAAATCGGTCAAAAAGGGCATTTACGCCCCTAACTTTGGTGGCGGCCAAGTGGATATTACCTCGGGTAAGTTTGTATTCTCCGCATCTGAAGCCTATTTGATTGAAAATGGTGAAGTGACTCAAGCAATTAAGGGCGCAACCTTAATCGGCAATGGTCCAGAGGCGATGAGCCAAATTTCGATGGTCGGTAACGACATGGCGTTAGATCAAGGCGTTGGCGTTTGTGGTAAAGATGGACAAAGCGTACCCGTGGGCGTTGGTCAACCGACCTTGAAGTTAGATCGTTTAACTGTGGGCGGTACGGCATAGTTCAGTTTCGTCATTGTCTTTATACCCAAACAACCTGAAGAGGCTACAGTGCCAATCTTCAGGTAGCTTGGGTATATAGCTGCTTACTATGATGGATGTTATCATTCGCAAATGTAAATAGAGTAACTACTCTAGAGGTGTTAATGAAACTATCAAAAGTGGCTTGGTTATGCCTTCTATCATTGCCTTTGGCGAGTCATGCACAGCCGATTAGCTTTACCGACGCTTGGCAACAAATGCTAAAAGTGAGCGATAAGCTACAGGCGCAATCGCAGGAAGTTAACCGTGCTAAGGGTGAGCAAGAGGCTGGCGAGAGCTTAAATCTGCCCTCGTTGAGCATTAATGGTAGCTATACCCACCTTGAAAAACCCATCGAACTCGATCTTCGTGATCTCAATCCTCTAGCCTCACTTGATCCTGCGACGTTACCGCCAGCTCTTGGCGGAGCACTAGCAGGTATTCCGGGGTCAATGTTTGTCACGCCTTTTACCGAGCAAGATATCTTCCGAGCTAGCTTGCAAGCCATGTGGCCAATTTATACCGGTGGGCAGATCACTGCCGCTCAAGGTATACAGGCCGCTATGGTGGCCGAGAAACAGCAAGAGTTGCAATTAGTCACGCGCGATTTATTTACTTTACTGGTAGACAGATACTACGCCGTTGATGTCACTCAGGCGTTAGTGAGCACGCAAACTGAGCTAGTAAGCTCGCTAACTAAGCATGTTGACCATGCGTTAGCGTTAGAGCGAGAAGGGCAAATCGCTAAGGTTGAACGACTAAATGCACAAGTTGCCTTAGACAATGCCAAAGTTAATTTAGGCAGTGCTCGCCGCCAGCACGAAATGGCAGTCATCGCTCTGTCACGCATGTTGCAGCAAAGCGATGTTGGCACGCAGTCACCTTTATTTGTTTTGCCGCATGCGCCGTCCTTAGATCAGCTTACTCAAGTGACCCTGAGCCAACATCCGGCGCTAAAATTACTCGAAGCAAAAGAGACACAAGCCAATGGCTTGGTTTCATTAGAGCAGGGCAAGTATCACCCCAGTGTATTCCTGTTTGGTAATTACACGCTTTACGAAGATGACAGCCTATTTTCTCAGGTAGAACCTGATTGGATGGTCGGCGTTGGCGTTAAAGTGCCAATACTGAGCCGTGATGGTCGTAGCGGTAAGGTTGAAGCGGCGAAAAGCGCCTTATTGCAAGCCCGTTACACTAAGGCACAAACGCGGCAGGATTTAAGTCTGTTAGTGGATCAAAGTTATCGCCAATTATTACAAGCTGAAGAAGAAGTAAAAGCGCTCGATACTTCATTTGAACTGGCCACTGAAAATCTGCGCCTGCGAGAAATAGCGTTTAATCAAGGGCTTTCTACGTCTATTGACAGAGTCGATGCTGAGCTGAAACTGAGCGCCGTTAACACTCAACAGCTGGCTGCCCGTTATCGTTATGTGCAAGCCTATGCTCGATTAATGGCCATTAGTGGTCAACTAGATGAATTTATTGGTCGCACCGCTGACCGCACACTGTCGCAGGAGACAAACAATGCGCGCTAACAGAATACTTGCCTTGGTGGGGTTGGTCGCATTAGGCCTTATTTTAGCCTACGGCCTTAAGTTGGCTTACAGCCCGCAGCCGAGCTTATTGCAGGGGCAGATTGAAGCGCGCGAATATAACGTCTCTTCTAAGGTTCCTGGCCGCGTTGAGCAAGTGCTCGTTCGCCGCGGCGATCGTGTGGCTGAAGGTGATTTATTATTCGCTATCCACAGCCCAGAATTAGACGCTAAGTTAATGCAGGCCGAAGGTGGCCGCGACGCCGCCAAAGCGAAACAATCGGAAGCCGACAACGGCGCTCGTCGCCAAGAGATCATGGCGGCTAAAGAACAATGGCTTAAAGCCCAAGCGGCGGCAACGCTCGCTAAAACGACCTATAACCGGGTGGAAAACTTGTTCAATGAAGGCGTGGCAGCAAGACAAAAACGCGATGAAGCCTTTACCCAATGGCAGGCAGCAAAATATACAGAACAAGCGGCGCTAGCCATGTATCAAATGGCGCAGGAAGGCGCGCGCGTTGAACTTAAAGCCGCAGCGGCGGGTAATGCGCGTATGGCTGAGGGCGCGGTGAAAGAGGTTAGCGCGATTATGCAAGATAGCCAAATGCGCGCCCCAAAAACGGGCGAAATCAGCGATGTACTCTTGCAAGCGGGTGAATTGGCACCAAGTGGTTTTCCCATCGTGAGCCTGATTGATATGCAAGATGCGTGGGCGGTGTTCCAAGTGCGAGAAGATCAGCTTAAAGGCTTTAAAAAAGGTCAAAAAATTCAGCTGAACATTCCGGCGCTCGAGCAGGATATTGAATTTACAGTGTCGCATATTAGCGTCATGGGTGAGTTTGCCACATGGCGCTCGACCGAAAGTGGCCACGATTTTGATATGCGTACCTTCGAGGTTGAATTGCGTCCAAGCCAGCCAATTAGCGACCTACGTGTCGGTATGTCTGTTTTACTGCGTGGTGAGTAAGGGCTGTGACTGAACGCACGCCAGACACCAATACGGTGGACAATAGTAAGCAGTCACCATCGCGCATTAGTTTTATCGCGTTGGTGCGCCGTGAGCTGCGCGCCCTGTGGCACGACCCTTGGCAATTAGCTTTAGTCAGTTATATTCCGCTGTTAGGGATTTTTTGCCTGTGGTGGTTATTCAGTGCTGGTTTGCCAAGGCAGCTGCCGGTGGCGATTGTCGATCAAGATCATAGTCAACTGAGCCGTATGCTGACCCGTCAGTTGAAGGCTAATCCTGTGACTGAGCCACAAAACTTTATCGATCTCACTGCGGCTGTAACGGCCATGCAGCAGGCAAAAGTCTACGCGATTGTGGTTTTTCCCTATGATATGAAAAAAGATTTACTCACGGGTCATAAACCTACGATAGATGTGCGCTATAACAGTCAGTTTTTACTGGTGGGTAAGTTACTCTCAAGCCAAATTCAGCTGAGCCTTGGCGAAGGCTTATTGCATGTTGCGGGCTTAAAGCAGTTGGCTAGCGGGACGCCAAAATCCCAAGTGGCGGTCAATTTAAGTCCAGTCAAAAGTCAAACTACGGCGCTGTTTAACCGAAATAATAATTACATTGGCTTTTTAGTGCCGCCAGTGCTGGTGGCGCTGTGGCAGCTATTATCGATGTTAGTGATGGCTAACAGCTTAAATCGAGAGTTGCACTTAAACCCAATGAATGTCGATTCTGATACTTATCATGGCGTATCAAATGTGCTGACCGTGGCTTTTTGGCCTAAAGTGCTGGCGAAAATGGTGTTATTTACGCCGATATTAATGCTGCAAGGCGGCTTTATCCTAGTGTGGCTGTACCTGTATCTCGGATTACCAGTTGCAGGCAGTTTAGCCTCACTACTGTTAGCGCAATCAGTGATGTTACTGGCGGTATGGAGCTTAGTGCTATTGGTATTTGTGGTGATGCGCGATAGTGCGCGAGTGATTAGCTTTTGCACGGCCTTATTCGCCCCCGCCTTTGCCTTTATGGGGATCACGTTTCCCACCCATGAAATGCCACAATTGGCCCAGTGGTGGCGACTTATCATGCCATCGAGTCATTATATTGAGTCCCATGTGAGCGTTGTCAGTTATGGCGCTGCATTACCGAATGTGGCGAGCCAGCTCAGCAGCTATTGGGGCTTTCTCTGCCTGTTGCCGGTGATTTATTTTCTATCACGTAAATTACTGCCTATTACAGCTAACGCGACTAGCGTGGTAACCGTATATGACTCTGATGCAACTCAGCCAGCAAAGGGGCAATAGGATGAATATGTGGCAACTGATGTTGACTGAACTTAGAGCCATCATTAGCGATAAAGCTATTGCGGTAACCTTATTTGGCGGCGTACTGTTTTATTCGGTGTTATATCCGTTACCTTATTTGCACCAAGTACCGACCGAACAACAACTGATCGTGGTGGATTTAGACCATTCTTCTTTAAGTCGTCAGTTGATCCGCCATGCCGATGCCAGCGCAAAAATCCAAGTGATAGGGAAAGTTGGTTCAATCGCCGCAGCAAAGCATTATATTGAGACAGGTAAAGCCCATGGTTTATTGGTGATCCCAGAAGGGTTTCGCCGCGACTTACTGCTGGGTAAAGGCGTAACCTTAAGTTATGGTGGCGATGCTAGCTACTTCTTGATTTATTCTGCGGTTGCCGAAGGCTTAGTCAGTGCGGGGATGGACGCGGGCAAGCAAGTACAGTTAATTGGGATGTTGGCTCAGGGGCAAAATCCTAAGCAAGCACAGCAAAGCTTAAATTCGATTCACCTTAATAGTGTGCCCGCCTTTAATCCTAGTTTAGGTTATACGCCCTATGTAGTACCTGGGCTGTTTTTGCTGATTTTGCATCAAACCTTACTGATAGGCACAGGTATTTTAGGGGCAGGACAATGGCGCCAAAAGGGCTATTGGCAGCAGGTATCACCTGTACAGTTGATATGTGGTCGAATACTCGCCTTTATGTTGATTTATATATGTTTTACTAGCTTTTATGTCGGTTACTGTTACCACTGGTATAACGTGAGTATTCAAGCCAGTCTTGGTTTAGTTGCGCTGTGGCTATTGCCTTTTTTACTGGCGACCGCCGCTGCAGGTATCGCGATGAGCAGCTTATTTACTCGTCGCGATTTACCGACCCAAGTATTGTTGTTGATTTCTATGCCGATCCTATTTGTATCTGGTTTTGTTTGGCCGCTGGCATTGATCCCTGAACCTTTAGTGTTAGGTTCGCAGTTTATCCCTGCAGTACCCGCAATTATGGGCATGCTAGAACTCAATCAAATGGGCGCAACTTGGGCGAGTGTGATGCCAAAATGGCTACAACTCTGGGGCTTGTTTGTCGTCTTTTTTGGTTTAGCTATTTTGGGGGTTAAACGCAGAGTTAGGTTATTACAAGCGCAAGTGGGTTAGTGTTTTGGAGCCATTGATAAGCACTATCTTGCCAGTAACACGCAGTATATCTATTGATATCGACTCAACCTCTGCTCACTTGGTCGCGGCTTTCTAGCGCACTAATTCATAACGCCTAATTCATATCGCACTAGTTCAGCAGGCTGATAAGAGTATTGATCAACAGGCTGAACTCATTTTCCAAAAAAATACCCGCTTGAGCGGGTATTTTTTTAAGAGAAAAAGCAGCTTGCTATAGCAAGCTGACGTCAAATTTTAACTCTGATGTGTTACCACTAGGTGTTTTAACCGTGATCAATACTTGGCTATTCATTGACAGTGCATTTTTTTCAAGAGAGAAACTCGTGGTAGCTGCATCGGCTTTATTGGTTTTGCTCACAGTAAATGGGTTATAGACGAGCTTACCTTCCGTTACTGTTACGCCAAGGGTGGTTGCTGATGGCATAATTTGATCGGCATCATCATAAAATTGAACGGTGAATTTACCACTTATCCCTGCGTTAATAGGTTTGATTGCGCTGAGATTATCCAGAATATTTTGCCCTTTACGGTCTTCATATACTTTCACGCCATCTTGCCAGAGAGTGAAGTATGCCTTTGAGCCCGACATGACCATGACTACCGCTTTGCGTACATAGGTTTTATTGGCTTGATTTAAACCACATAAATTTTTGACACATTGGGGGCCATTAAAAAGACCATCGGCGCCGGAATAAGTGACGGCAGCAAGATTATCAAAATAAGGTTCACCTGAGTCGTAGGCAAAGTTTTCGTTATCATCCCGAAAAGCGGTTGGTAAATCGCTAAAGCCGGAACTGTGGAATGTCTCAATATCTAAGCCGTTGCCGCTACAGCTAACTGGTGTGCCATCTTGTAAACACGCCTTTATGACGGCAGTGCCATCGGCGGCATCAAATTGGTTGTTACCGTTAGTATCGAAGAAGGTTTCGTGACCTAGAGCATAGGCTAAAACAGTTATGCGGTGATCTGTGACTCGAGGGTTAGATGATGTCCAATTTACGCTACAGGCACCATCTAGGGTTAAGCAGCTAGGCTCTATTTGGCCACCTTCAGTAGTGAAGTTGACGGTGGTATCATTTGGTGCTGGGTTACCGAAACTATCTGAAAGTCTGGCTGTAACTGTGACCTTTTCTCCGTCAATACTAGCAGTCTCAGGATTGGGATTACTGCTCGATAGGCTAAATCCAAGCTGTTGCGGTAAGCCAGTATTGATTGTCAGTTGCTCCGATTGACTAGTAATAACCTCTTTAGTATCGGCATCAACGGCTGTGGCAACCACGCGTACAGGTGTGGGCACAGTGCCCGATAACACGCGCACACTTGTGATGCCTTGGGAGTTAGTTTGGCCTTGAGCATTAGCGGTGCCATTAGCAAAACTTAAGCCGCCAACAACGGTATCAAGTTCAAAACTCACCTTTTGTTGCGCTGCAGGTTGTCCATTAGCACTGGTGACTTTAAAGCTGACTAAAGAGGATTCGTTTGAACCTGTGCCGCCCGCACCTTTGATACGAATTTGCTTAGGCTCAGCTGATTCAAAACTTAAGCTAGCAAGCGTTTGGCGTTGCAAGGTAAACGGGAAACTCGCCGTGAGTGTTTGATTGCCTACCACTGTTGTGGCAATAATCTGGTCGCTACGTTCACTATTACCACTACATTTAGTGTCTTGGAAAGTTGAACTGGCATTACCCGATAAGGTGGTCACTGGCGTATCAAGGGTCGCACTATTGTTGCTGGTGCAATCAGAGCTAAAGCTGATTGAAGAAGGGGATTGCACTCGCGTAATGGTGCCATCATTAGCCACTAACACTAAACTTGCGTTCACGCCAAAACTGCCTCCGGCGCTGACCTTGTAAGTGCCATTAGTATCGGCTGTTAAGGTGCTTGCCAAGGTGTTTTCATTGAATACTGTGCCATTGAACGAGCCGAGTTTCAGCGTACCTTCTTGATTGACCGCATCTTTACTCAATACTTCATACAAACTGCTGGTTTGCAGCGATTGACCTTGATAGTCAGCGGTTACCGTTAAGGTGTTTGCCCCTAATTCAGTCGCACTTGGCGTGTAGGTCACCTGCGCAATGCCTTGGGTGTCGGTCAATGTACTTGCTGGATTAAGCGCTGCTGAACCTGCAGTAAACGTGACTTTAACGCCGTCGATGCCGTTACTTGCGCTATCGAGCAATATGGCTTGCAGTTGCACTGACTCGTCGACTTTAAAACGAGTCACTAAAGCTGAGTTGTTTAAAATACTGGCGCTGAGTTTAGGTGTTGCTGGAATTGGAGAGGTGCCATCAACAGTAGTTAAAAACTCAAAATTACGTGTAGCTGTTAGCGCCGTTGTGGAATCATTTGGGGTTGTCGTTGCAGTAATTGTCCCTGCATTGACAAGTAAATCAGGATTACTAATGATAATAATGGCTTCACCGTTATTATCGGTTAGTTTGCTACTCGGTGTTAATACACCAAGGTCTGTCGTAAAGTCGACTTTCTGATTACTGACGGTGGCGGAGCCTTTTTTTAACTTCGCGACGGCACAAAACTTTGTCTCTTTAGGAAAGCTTTGGCGTGACGTAAAACTAGCGCATTCAGAACCTGATAAGGTTGTAAAGTCGATAGACAGTTTATAGATACCGTCAGTGGCATCTGTGCCACCGTTATCTTCGTCCGCAGGGCCATTACAGGCCCCAAGTCCAAATAGTCCAATAAAAAGCAAAGCTAGGCTACATAACGTTTTGCTAAGTCGCATAAGCAACATCCTTGTGAGCTGAAGTTGATTAGTCTTGAATTTCGCTGCGTAGGTATTTAAACAGCTCTTTAGATGATTTTGAATCGGTACCTTTAGCGAGTTCCTTGGTGGCTTGACGCACCAAAGTACGCAGTTTTTGTCTATCTAATTGCGGATAATGCTCGACTACGGTTTGAATTTCTTCGTCACCTTGGGTCAGTAAGCGTTCACGCATTTTTTCGAACATTTGTAACTTAGCTGTCTCGTTGTTGTTTTTATTCAACACGATAGCGAGTGACGCTTTAATTGGTTCGATATCAAAATTACGCATCAACTTGCCGATATACTGCATGTGGCGACGATAAGCCTCAGTATTGACCTTGATTTTACGCGTTTGCAGAATAGCGTCGTACAAAAACTCATCCAGCTCGATTTTATCTAGCTGAGTCTTGCTCAGTGAAACAAGCTCCATACCGACTTTTTGCACGGCTTCGCTATCACGCTTGTCCGTTGTTTTGCTGCTGACATAATCTTCATCGATGTCGTAGGGCTGTTTAAAATGTTCTGAATCACCAACAATCTTCATATAGATAAAACCTCAAGTAATATACTGGCTAATAATAACATCCCCAGCTAAAAATCGCCTAGGTGAATGTGCTGATTCCGAGATTGCTGCCCGTTTTCTGTTAGACACTACGTTTTCAGCTATTTTCAGTGCAGCCACCTTATTGGCTGCGGGTTAGCACGAATAATTAATGTGAATGGGATTTGTGTTTGTTATGCTACGACCATTGCCGACAACGAAAGAGTAGCTTTGTGTCTTTAAATCGAATCGATAGTGAATTAGGCGCGCTGAAAGATGCGGTGGCCGTGGCGCTGGAATATGCCAATAAATTAGGAACGAGCGCTGCCGAAGTGGCGATCAGTAAACAGCAAGGTTTGTCGGTTTCTACCCGTTTAAAAGAAATCGAAACCGTTGAATTTAATAAAGATGGTGCATTAGGGATTACGGTTTACCGCGATGGTTGCAAAGGCAGCTCATCGACATCAGATTTGAGCCCTGAGGCGATTGCCTTAGCGGTAAAAGCGGCCGATGATATTGCCCGTTATACTTCGCCCGATCCTTTCAGTGGTCTTGCCGACAAAGCATTAATGGCAACGAAGATCCGCGATCTGCAACTATATTATCCAGAAGATATTTCCCCTGATGAGTTAGCGCAACTGGCTATTCGCGCCGAAACTGCGGCGCTTGATGCCGATCCGCGTATCAATAATTCTGACGGCGCCAGCGCCAATGCCCATACGTCGGTTAAAGTGTACGGTAATAGCCATGGTTTTTTGAACGGCTATTGCAGCTCGCGTTATAGTTTGAGCTGTAGCGTTATTGGTGAAGACAGTGACGGCAATATGCAACGGGATTACGATTACACTATCGCCCGTAAATTCAGCGAGATGCTTGCACCTGAAACCGTAGGCTTAAAAACCGCCGAGAAAACCGTCAGTCGTCTTGGCGCCCGTAAAATCGCCACAACTCGCTTACCGATTTTATTAGCCCCAGATATTGCAACAGGCTTAATCGGCCACTTTATCGGCGCGATCAGTGGCGGCAGTATTTATCGTAAATCCAGTTTCTTACTGGACTCTATCAATACTCAAATATTCCCCGATTGGTTTAATATCGAAGAACAGCCGCATTTACTCGGCGCCCTAGCGAGTGCGAACTACGATAGCGAAGGCGTGGCGACTCAAGACAGACGTATTATCGACCGTGGTATGTTAGAAACCTATTTGCTGACTAGCTATTCGGCGCGTAAGTTAGGTTTAACTAATACAGGCCATGCGGGTGGGATCTATAACTGGACACTCGCCCATACGGGCCAAACCTTTGACGAATTGGTAAAAAACATGGGCACAGGCTTGATTGTGACCGAAGTTATGGGCCAAGGCGTTAATATGGTGACGGGCGATTATTCTCGCGGCGCTGCAGGTTTTTACGTCGAAAATGGTGAGATCCAATATCCAGTTGAAGAGATCACCATAGCGGGCAACTTGAAAGAGATGTTCCGCGGTGTGCAAGCCGTGAGTAAGGATTTTGATCTGCGCTCATCGATTCGTACCGGTGGTATTTTGTTATCTGAGATGAAAATCGCGGGTAACTAATGGGTATTGTTTTAGATAGCGTTTAGCTAATTTTAGCGACTGATTGTGAATGCGTTTAGCGCATAAAAAAGGGCAAGCGATGAGTTATTTCATCTGCTTGCCCTTTTTTGTGGCTTAAGGATTAATCAGTTAGCTTAAAACGCATAGCTTGCGCTGAGCTCGAATGAGCGGCCAGCCCCTGCAATTTGGTTAAAGCCATTGCTGTTATCTACCTTAAACTCGGCAATACTGATACCGCCCAGTGGTAACTCATAGTCGCTGTTGAGCAGGTTATTGACCGCGAAGCTGACGCTAAAATCTTGCCATTTCATACTGCTGTTCAAATTGATCAATGAGTAGCTGTCAGTTTCATTTTCGAGGCGGCGGTCATCGATACGATCTTTATTCGCCACCCATTGCCATGAAAGGCGATTTTCCCATTGACCTAACTGATGTTGCAGTGCCAGCTCAGTTTGCAAGGGTTTTATTTGGTATAAAGGCTCATTGCCTTTATCTCGTTCACCGCGGGTCACATTTACGTTGCCTGCAACTTGCCATTTGCCGCCGCTCGTTTCAGCAAATAGATAAAGTGCGTTGAACTTAGCGCCATAAAGATTGGCATCGAGGTTGGTAAACTTAAGCAGATTACGTTTATCTGTTGGTGTATTGCTATTAAAGCTGCCGATCACTTCTGCATCAACATAATCGGTGACGGTGGTATACCAAGCCGTGGTAGAGGCTTGCCAACGATCGCCATTATATTTATAGGCCGCGCTTAGTGTATGGGCTGTTTCAGGCTTAAGATCTGCATTACCCACATAACCATTACCATCGCCATACCAACCGATCATCTTGGTCGCCATAGCACCAAGACCCCAACTGTAGCGTTCGTACAAATTGGGTGTACGATTTTTACGAGCTAAGCCGAACTCGAGTTGTTGATTAGTCGATAATTGGTAGCGGGCCAGCAAGGTGGCATCAATAAGATTGTCATCACGTTTTCTGTCCATCGCATTAAAGGCCTGCGCCGCTGCGGCATCCATATTAGGCATGCCCATCATCGGCGTTTGGCTATAGGCTTGGACCTCTCCGGTGTTGGTGGTGACATACTCGTAGCGAATGCCCGCCGATAACCACCAGTTTGTACTCATATCTTGCTGCCATTCGCCATAAATAGCAGCGCGGCGGCGTTCACCATCGTTGATATTGATATAGTCATTAGGTGCCATCATAGTGCCCGGCACCGCAGGCCAAACATCATTCAGTTGATAAAGATAGAATTCTTGGCCGACTAATAACGTGCTGTTATCACCCATTGGCAAGCGCCAGTGCAATTGATAGCTGTAGTCGTCACCCTCAGTGTTCATTGGCATTTTGCCGATTTTTTCTGGGGTGAAAAAGCCCATTTCGTGCTTCACACCATGCCAGTTGAGTTGGGCACTGAACTCACCGTCATCGTCGAGTTTGAGTTGATAGCGGGCGAGGGCACCGTAACTCTTATTATCTGTCATATCCATGTATTGGTTAGGAAAACCTTGAAATGGAATATATTGGTGTGTCAGTTTGATGGCTAACTCTTGCGTATCATCACGCCATGCTGCGGTCAGCGCATGGTTTTGGGCGCGGTACAGCGTGTCTAACACTTTGTCGCCATTGCCATCTTTATAACTGTTGGCATCTTCATAGGCGCCTTGGTAACTAAGGCTGACATTTTTGCTGGCCACTGTCGCTTGGGCACCGAGTAACAAGGCGTCACTCACGCTGCGATATCCTGTTGAAATATCGCCGCTATTCCACTTAATCGTCTCGCTTTCACCAAACTTAGGATTCAGGCTACTAACCTTAATCACGCCTGCAATATTGTCGCCACCGGCACTAACGGGTGATACGCCCGCAATCACTTCCGCTATGGTGATTTGATTGGCTGAGATATAAGAAAGCGGTGGATTCATTTGGTTTGCACAAGAAGCGGTGATGTCTGCGCCATCAACGAGCACTTTGATACGATCGCCCATCATGCCATTGAGAATAGGCAAGGCTGATACACCTCCCGCTTCAGAGAAATCTACCCCTTGCCCTTTGAGTAAATTTTCAGCTGAACCGAGTGCATTACGGTTTGCGATCGTTTGGCCATGGACTGTTAAGCGTTCAATATTAGCTAATTCGCTAGCGTCAGCCATCGCGTGCGGCATAGATACTAACCCCATCGCCATCGCGACAGATGAATACAGTATTGACGTTTTAAAGGGATGGGATAAACGCGAGAAATATACAGCCATGTGATGACCTTTCATTGATTAGGATTCATTGTACGGCATTATAATCAACCCCTTAGGATTGTAGGTGCGACATATTGTCGCAGAGATAGCATCAAGGAGAACGATGGCGGGAATGTTAAGTCGCGTACGATATTTTTAGGTTGGGGGTTGGGGCTCTATACATATCCCCATATTGGGCTATAGTGGCCTAGTTAACCAAGTGGCTTATTATTTCAACCGTTCTACGTCATCTTTGGAGGTGCAATGAACAAGCAAAATACGGTGGTCGTGACCATAGAACACGATAGTGGACGAGGCAAAATTGCCGACAATGCCTTAAAAGCATTGGTGACTAGCCCTCTGTTTCGGACTCGAACCGAGAGAGCGAAAAAGGGCAAAGGGTCATACAACCGTAAAGACAAGGCATTTAAAATGAGTAACCGAAAGGGGCATCAGCACAAGGGCGATGCCCCTTTTGACTTTCTAGGTTTGAGTTTTTGTTAGTCTGTTTTTTTATCGGTTTAACTCATTGTTCTATACCCCGCTAATTCTGCCCGTTTATGCTATTTCGCCAATCTCAACTTCCGTCTTTACACTTAAATCAGCCTTATGCTTGATAGTCGTCTTTCTTCGGGCTCATTAGTTTGGAATGAACTGGTACTTTTGCCTTGAGCGAGTATGGTTAATCACAGAGGTTTTTCGTAAAGGAGAGATGCATGTCAGCGCAATATCGAATCGAGCACGACACTATGGGCGAGGTAAAAGTCCCTGCAGATTGCTACTGGGGGGCGCAGACCGAGCGTTCACGGCAGCATTTTCGTATTGGTGCTAGCGCATCTATGCCGATTGAAGTAATCCATGCGTTTGGTTACTTGAAAAAAGCCGCCGCTATCACTAATCAACAGTTGGGCACCTTAACTGCGGATAAAGCGCAATTAATTGCTAAAGTGTGTGATGAGTTAATTGCTGGTGAGCTGGATACACAATTTCCCTTAGTGATTTGGCAAACGGGCTCCGGCACGCAAACCAATATGAACGTCAATGAAGTGATTGCCTATCGCGGTCATGTGCTCAGCGGCGGGCAACTCAGCGATGCGGTCAAATACTTACACCCCAATGACGATGTTAACCGCTCACAATCCTCTAATGATACTTTTCCTACTGCTATGCATATTGCAGCTTATCGCCAAGCCGTTGAACTTGTTTTGCCTTGCATGACGTTATTGCAGCAGAGCTTGCAGGATAAGGCTGATGAGTTTGCATCTATCGTTAAAATCGGCCGTACACATTTTATGGATGCAACACCGTTAACTTTAGGCCAAGAGTTTTCGGGTTACGCGGCGCAGTTAAGTCATGCTATCGAAGCTATTAAGCACAGTCTTAAGCGCGTAGCCGAGTTAGCCTTAGGCGCGACTGCTGTGGGTACTGGGCTTAACACGCATAAGGATTACGCGGTTAAGGTGGCTGGCAATATCGCAAAACTCACAGGTTTACCGTTAGCGACTGCGCCAAATAAGTTTGCCGCGCTTGCCGCCCACGATGAATTAGTTGCGCTGTCGGCGGCCTATAAAGTGGCGGCGGTCAGCTTAATGAAGATTGCAAATGATATTAGGATGTTAGGTTCTGGCCCGCGCTGCGGCATCGGTGAGTTATTACTGCCTGAAAATGAACCGGGTTCATCCATTATGCCGGGCAAAGTCAACCCGACTCAGGTCGAGGCCATGACTATGGTGTGCGCGCAAATTATGGGTAACGACGTTGCCGTCGGTATTGGCGGCAGTAATGGTCAGTTTGAGCTCAACGTGTTTAAGCCGATGATTATTGCTAATGTGCTGCAATCGGGGCGCTTATTGGGCGATGCCTGCCAGTCATTTAACGAACATTGCGTGGTCGGCATAGTGGCGAATGAGCCGCAGATTGCTCAGCATGTGGAAAATTCGCTGATGTTAGTTACGGCGCTCAATCAACACATTGGTTATGAAAAAGCCGCTAAGATAGCCAAAAAAGCCCATGTTGAGCACAAAACATTGCGCCAAGCGGCATTAGAGCTTGAGTTGGTGACCGCAGAAGAGTTCATGCTTTGGGTCGATGCGAATAAAATGCTAGGGCCAGATGCTTGATGTCTAATACTTCAAGTCTAAGGAATCAAATCATAGGGTTCAAATCAGAGGATTAGGCGCTGATATAAATGCAGATCTAGAAACTGATTAAAGGCATCCGTAACGCTAGTGCGTAAACTGTATTGAATGATAAAAAACAAAAAGCGAACCTGTGGTTCGCTTTTTTAGTAATCGCATGTCTTATATTAAGACTGGTTTAGTCTTGGGTATCAGCGTCTACTACTTCAGCCCACAGATCGTGCTCATCTGAGTGAGTAATGCGCGCACGCACTAACATGCCGGCCTCAAGCTCAGTTTCACCATTGATAAACACCATGCCGTCGATTTCTGGTGCGTCGGCAAAGCTGCGACCAATGGCGCCTTCTTCGTCTACATCGTCAATCAGAATGTCTAAGGTACGGCCAATGAAACGGGCTAAACGCTCGGCGCTGATTTCAGCTTGGACTTCCATAAATCTGTGGTATCTGTCTTCTTTCACTTCTTCGCTGATAAGCTCGGCGATGGTGTTTGCGACAGCGCCATCGACTTCTGAATACTTAAAGCAACCAACGCGATCCAGACGTGCTTCTTTTAAGAAATCGAGTAGGATTTGGAAATCTTCTTCAGTTTCACCTGGAAAGCCAACAATGAACGTTGAGCGGATCACTAAGTCTGGGCAGATTTCGCGCCAGCGTTGAATCGCTTCTAACTGACGGTCAACACGGCCTGGACGCTTCATCATCTTCAGGATACGTGGGCTTGCATGCTGCATTGGAATATCCAAATACGGCAGGATTAAACCTTCCGCCATCAGCGGGATCAAATCGTCAACCCAAGGGTATGGATAGATATAATGCAAACGCACCCAAGCGCCCATTTTTCCAAGGTGGCGAGCTAGGCTAGTAATGTCTTGTTTAACGGGCATACCGTTCCAAAAATCGGTACGACCACCTTTGTCTTTGCCGTAGGCCGAAGTGTCTTGGCTCACAACGAGAATTTCTTGTACGCCAGATTCCACTAAACGTTTGGCTTCATCTAAGATGCTGCCCGCTGGGCGGCTATCTAAGTCACCACGCAGTGAAGGAATAATGCAGAAAGTGCAACGGTTGTCGCAACCTTCTGAAATCTTCAAATAAGCGTAATGCTTAGGCGTTAACTTAACCCCTGTTTGTGGGATTAATGAGGTGAAAGGATTGTGTTCTGGCTTAGGCACATACTTATGAACATGCTTTAACACGGCTTCGTAGCTGTGTGGTCCAGTGATTTCTAATACATCTGGATGCACTTCACGGATTTGGTTTTCTTTAGCGCCAAGACAGCCAGTTACAATCACTTTGCCGTTTTCTTCTAGGGCTTCACGTATCGCATCAAGGGACTCTTCAACCGCAGCATCAATAAAGCCGCAGGTATTGACGATAACCAGATCGGCATTGTCATAAGTATTAGTCACTTCGTAGCCGTCGATGCGTAATTGAGTCAGAATTCGCTCAGAATCCACGAGGTTTTTTGGGCAACCCAAAGATATGAAACCAATGCGATTTCCAGTAGCAACAGCATTAGTGCTGGCAGCTTCTAATGTTTTTACTGGGATATCAAGCGTGGTTGTTTGCTTGGGTTTAAAAGTTTGAACTGTCATGGTTTCTCGCTGAGGTTTAAAGCAACCTTAAAAAAGTTGGCGGATTATACCTGAAGTGATTAAAAGGTACAGTAAATTTGGCTGAAAAGTGTACAGTTGAAAGGCGAGTATATGAAGTCGTCTTTAGCCCTATTTTGTTTATGGATATAAGAATAAGCGCTAGTGCAGCATCGCAGCGTTGGGGCGCACTAAAAAATATAAATGTTTTTTATCAATATTTGTTATAAACATTAACCCTTTTGATTTTGCCCTGCGTTTATAGGGAAGTATCAGGATTAACGGTGAAGGTTGGTATCCGGTTTCTTGTTTTCGCTATCCCATGTTAACGCTGGGATTTTAGATATTATTTTTGGAGTCAGTGATGAAACAATCCTTTTTAGCAATATTCGTGGCCGGTAGTTTATTTTCTAGCATGCTGATAGCTCCCGCTGTACTGGCGGCTGAGGTTGATTTCCCACATATTGAAACGCTGGGCGTCAGTCAAATACAAGTCGAACCCGATATGGCCGATTTGACGGTAGAAGTGGCGGTTACTGAAAAAACCGCTAAAGCCGCTAAAGATAATTCTGATGCCGCCGTGGCGAAGTTTATCGCTCGGCTTACTGCAGCGGGTGTGACTAAAGATCAAATTCAAAGTGCCAACTTAAATCTACAACCACAATACGTATATGTGCAGGATAAAGCGCCTGAACTGTCGGGTTACACTGCCAGTCGCCAAATTACCGTGACAATAACAGATTTAAGTCGACTGAATACTATTTTAGACTCGGCCTTAGAAGAGGGTATGAATCGGGTAAATAATATTGCTCTAAAGTCGAGTAAAGAAGCTGAATATGTTGCCAAGGCTCGCCAAGCTGCGATTGTTGATGCTAAACAAAAAGCTGAGTCTTTGGCTAAAGGCTTTGGGGAAAGTCTTGGTAAAATTTGGCAGATCCGTTATTACGATCAACGTCCTGTGCAACCTGTCATGTTGCGTATGAATGCTAAAGCTGAAGCCATGGGGACGACTGAGAGTTATCAATACGGTCAAGTGAGCATTGAAGATAGAGTTGAAGTGATTTATAAGCTGAAATAACAAATAAATAGCAGTTATTGATATGGGCGAACCACGTAGGTTTTGCCCTATCTTATTGACTTAGTTTTCAAGCTTGATTTGTAGATGTTTTTATTTGTCAGTTATATTGCATCAGTTATATTGCAATAGTGGAGTATAGGATTGGCAAAATTAACAATTTATCTCCACTAACTCTAGCTGCCATATTCAGGAGACCGTTTATGGATTTTCCCGCACGTATAAAACAACAAACTTGCATGGATTGCTTAAGTGGCCAGTCGCTAGGATTTGAAATTAGAATGGCATTCCAGCCAATTATTCATTGGCCGAGTCAGCAGATTAGTGGCTATGAAGCCCTTGTTAGAGGCCCTGATGGGCAGGGTGCTGCATGGGTATTTGAACGAATTAATGACGAAAATAAATATTATTTTGATCAGGCTTGCCGCGTTAAAGCGATAGAAACGGCTTCAAGGCTGGGGCTCGATAAGATGCTCAGTATCAATTTTTTGCCCAATGCGGTCTATAACCCTGAAACTTGTATCCGCGCGACCATTGAAGCTGCTGATATCTATGGCTTTGATATCCGAAAAATAATGTTTGAAGTGATTGAAGGCGAGCAAATCGTTGACCTTAATAAATTAATCCGTATTTTTGAAAGTTATGCCAAGCGTGGGTTTATTACGGCTATTGATGATTTTGGCAGTGGTTATGCAGATATCAGTTGGCTGGAAGCCTTACGTCCGCACGTATTAAAATTGGATATGAATTTGATCCGCGACATTCATTTAGAACCCGCTAAACAGCTAGTCGTCGATGATATTTTACGCATGTGCCTTGAGCAGAACACCACAGTATTAGCTGAAGGCATTGAGATTGAAGCTGAACTTAATTATCTCGCTGCCATAGGGATTGAATATTTTCAAGGTTACTACTTTGCTAAACCGCAACTTGAGCATCTGAGTACTTTTGCTGAACTCAACTTTCATGCGCTAACGTAAAATGCGTTAGCTCTACTGTAGCGGGGCGCTTAAGTTAAGATTTATTCTATCACCGTGACTTGTGCAGTAACCGTAGATGGGCAATTGGTTGTTTCTGATGTGGTCGAACTGATATATCATGCGCCACCTAAAATTGCCCCGTGAATGTTCCGCTACTATGTCTTCTAACGCGCTCTATACCGATTTATCCGCTTATTACGATTTAATGTGCAGTGATATCAACTATCAACAGCAAAGTGCTAGCATTCATCGTTTACAACAATTCTTAGGTAATAATGGTCTTCAGCACCTTGATTTAGCCTGTGGCACGGGTCCGCATGTACGAAATTTTATCGACTTTGGTTACCAATGTAGTGGTTTAGATATCAATCAGCCTATGCTTGATATGGCGATGCGCCGTTGTCCTGAAGCACAGTTTAACCTCCACGATATGACCGCTTTTCACCTTGAACAGCGCGTCGACCTGATTACCTGTTTTTTATATTCTATCCATTACAGCCAAAGTATTGAGCGCCTTAAAAGTTGTATTGCCAGTGTACACAGTGCGCTCAACGACGGTGGTTTATTCTGTTTTAACAGCGTTGATAAACACAAAATCGATAACACCACTTCGGTTAAGCATTTTACCGAGTTTGAAGCTCATCACTTTGCTTTTGAGTCAGGCTGGCATTATGGCGGTGAAGGCGAGCAACAGCTTTTAAAATTGAATATTGCCAAAAGTCGCCAACCGTTTATGGCTAGTCTAGCAGACGCTTTACCACTATTTGATACACCAGATGCAGGTTTGCAAGAGATAGAACTATGGCAAGATCAACATACCATGGTCGCCACCAGTTTTACTGAGTTACAGCAATTGTTAGCCCCTTATTTTGACGTACATATTTTTGAACATGATTATGAAAAAATTGTGCCGTGGGATTGTGTATCCGGTAATGCATTGTTTGTTTGCGTGAAGATTTAATCTTTTGTTGAAGGTTTGACAACTGGACATAGCTTGCTCGTCAGTTAAATAAAGAGTTATGCCTATTTATCATTTATATTATTTCATTTTATTAATATAAATGATAAATAATATCGTTAAATGTAGCTTATTTGTTGTGTTTTTATTTTTCCTCGGAAATAGTTACAAATACATAGGCAATAAATACATTTAGACAGCGTTTAGTCGCGATAGAGTTATATGAATATGAGACTAACATAGGTCTTGGTAAGTGTTTCCTATTTAATTTACATTAGATATTTTTTACTCTAATTGGTTGGTTTAAAATGTTTTTTGTTTGACTGTTCTTGTTTGTAAACATTAGTTAATTAAGTTTGGCATTACTCTTGTATTGTATCTAGCGTATTTAAATAATTAACTAGGAGTTCTTTATGAAAAATAACATTTTAACTTTAGCAGCTGTGATTTCTTTAGCCTCTTTTAGTGCATATTCTCATGCTGATAACATGAGCAACAGTGATGCCGCAGAAAACGGAATCTATGTCGGCGCTAACTACGGTTATTTAAAAGTCGATGGCGATGATGATTTTGATGATAATAGTGATGTAATGCAGGGGCTTGTTGGTTATAAGTTTAATAAATATCTTGCCCTTGAAGGTAGTTACATTAACTTTGGTGACTATGGTAATGGTGTAGCAAATGCCGAAACCGATGGTTATACGGCAGCTATTAAAGTTATGCTTCCGATTGCTGACCGAGTAGAGCTATATGCTAAAGGTGGTCAGTTATGGTATTCGACAGATTATGACGTCGTCGGTTTTTCTGGTAATGACGATGGCGAAGGTGTATTCGCCGGTGCCGGTGTGGCATTTAAAGTCACAGATCGATTTTTAATTAATGCTGAGTACACTTGGTATGATGCAGATATTAATGTTGATAATGTCGCCAATGGCGGAAAAACAGATACCGACTTTAATCAAGCCAGTATCGGTGTTGAATATCGTTTCTAATTAGTAGTTTGTAATATTTATAGTTCAAGTGCTAATTATTAAGGCGTGACACTTAAAGTGTCACGCCTTTTTTATTTTATTTTATTTTATTTTATTGTAAATTTTAGTTGATTTCGCTTATTTTAAAATACAAAATGCCCAATGAGATTCATCAGGCGTTTTAGGTGGAACTAAGAGTCAACTGATTTTAATACTAGATGCTTAAATTAATTACATCTAAGGGATTTAGAGTAGATTAATTAGTAAGTTTCATAGGAGAAGTACCAACCATTTGACAGTGGCATATCAAAATAATAGCGTTCCATCTTATCTCTCACGCTAGCTTTATCAGTTTTATCATCATATAACTTGGGGTTTTTTAGGTTGAAATTTAAATAAAATACGTTGACTGCATTAAAAGCACCCTCACCAAAATAAATGAGTTGTAAACTACATTCCCCATCTCTCCGGTCAATATAAATAGAATCTCTTTCTAGTTGTTTTAAATTATTAGCTATAATTGGGTATTTCTTATCGTTGCTGGTAATCTCTACGATTTCTCCACTAGCAAGATCCTCAAATTGAGAACACGATTGCTTTGCTAGCTCATTATACAGAACTGAATTATCGTAATAATGTTTTATAACTTCATCATCTGTAACATTATGATGTGAACAACCAGATATTATCAATAAAATTAGCAATAACATTTTTTCCATGAAAATACCTCTAAATTCAGTTAATGTCTTTTAGTTGCAACATACCAACAAAATCTCACTGTACCACTTTGTACTAAACACCATGCTTCTCCTCCAGAAGGTTCGCTTCATAAATATCAGCCCCTGGCGGCAACTCCGAGGGAGGTGAACTTCTGTCGTCGCGGTGTTGGCCGCAATCCCATGAGAGCTATGGATGTTCTTCTTTGTCTGTCATTACGGCCTTACGGCCGAGGTGAATCAAAGTCGTGGGGTTTCACCCCTGATTTTTAATAAAGAGTCGACCAAGGAGGATAGGACTGCTCGTCCTATCCTCCTTCCTATTTATAAACAATCAGCCATGACGCCCCAACGGAGTTGAAAGCCCCTTCGGCAATTAGCGCGCTCTTATGCTATCGCATCAGACGCTCGTCCCTGATTCGACTGACGCTATCTCGGCATCTGATAGGCAGAATGCCTGAATATCGTGAAGTGCATGGAGGCTCGAGAACTACCATGCCTCGATCACGCAACGAACGCAAATGCCCTGCGGCAACTCCGAGGGGAGGCGAACTTCTGACACCGCGGTGTTGGCCGTGATTCCAAGACCGTTATGCATGTCCCATCTTTGCCGCTTAAATTTTATTTTTACTTTTTTGGTTGAAAATGCGACATAGTATATTGAATGCTCTATTCAGCATAAGATAATGTATAAGCACTTAGGAAATGCTTGGTGTACTAGAATGAATCAAAATTAGAGTGCACCATTCAGGGATGAAAAACTAATCAGTAGTCTCTAATGTTCTTGATAAGTTAATTTCAGCCAGTTATTAAAAATGTTTTTAATAAATTGAATATGGGATAAATATGACAAGAAAAAAAGAGTCATTAGCAATAGATAAAATTTTTGAGGAAATTAGTGACTTTCTCATTATTGGTTTGACTGGCAGAACTGGTTCAGGTTGTTCAACTTCTGCCAAAATTCTATCTGCTGAAAGCTTAGATCTACCCGATCCTGGACAGTCTCATTTTGTCGGTAATGAGCAGAGGAAATATAGGATTGTAAAGAAATATATTGAAAAGAACAGAAAGCCATTTGAATGGCTTCAAGTTAGAACAATTATAACGAGTTATATATTAAGGTTGAATTTCTCGTCATTCTGCATGTTGGTTAGTGATATTTTAAGTGTTGAATTAAGTTTGGTTTCTGAGCATCTTGCTGACTTCAAAAGTGAATACATCAAGTCTAGTGATAGAGTTAATTCGTATTTTAAGAAGGATGTAAATACAGTTGAGAACTTAAATGCAGGTAAGTTAGAATGTTATGATATGTTTTTTAAATGGTTGCCAGGCTTTTCGAATGAATTGAAATCCAGATTGTTAGGGATACAATCTGGTGGGTATACTAAAATATATCAAGTCGTAGGAGATAATATTAGGTCTTCAGGAGCAGCTAACATTAAGGAGTTTAATCAAAACTTCATATTTTCTTTCCCAACTATGATAAATAGGATAATAAAATCAGCTCGATATGTATGTAGTATGAATGCTAAACCATGTAATATAGTAGTTGACGCTATTCGTAATCCATATGAAGCCGTTTATCTTAGAGATAGGTATTCTGGATTTTATCTTATGTCAGTAAATACTGATAACGATAATCGTTTGAAATATTTAATGGAAAGTCATAAGTTTACATCAAGTCAAATTAAAGAGTTGGACAGTAAAGAGTATCCTGAAAAGTTGTCTGGTTACAATAAATATATTTCTCAGAATATTCAAAAGTGTATTGAGCTTGCGGATATACACATAAATAATCCTCGTGAAAACCAATTTGGGCATAGTGAGTTAAGGGCTCAGTTGGCTTGGTATGTGGCTTTAATGCTACATCCTGGTTTAGTCATGCCAACATCAACAGAAAGCTGTATGCAGATAGCATATAGTGTCAAGCAGAACTCGGGATGTATTTCTCGTCAAGTTGGTGCTGTTGTTACCGATGAAAGATATTCAGTTAAAGCCGTTGGGTGGAATAATACGGCAGAAGGTCAGGTTCCATGCTTATTGAGAAGTGCTGAGGATTTATTAAATGGATTCGATGAGGCCGCTTATAGTAAATATGAAAAGAATAATATTGAATTTAGAGATGTTCTTCATGAAAAATTTAACTTAATTCGTAGATATAGTCATCTCGATGGACGTAATCTATCTTTTTGTTTTAAAGACCTTCAGAATCAAGTTGAACAGAAGAAAAATCAAGTACACACACGTTCTTTGCATGCGGAAGAAAATGCTTTTTTACAGATATCTAAGAATGGCGGGCAAGGAGTTAAAGGAGGTATTTTATTTACAACTGCTAGCCCATGTGAGCTCTGTGCTAAGAAAGCTTATCAATTAGGAATTTCTAAAGTTGTATTTATAGACCCATATCCAGGGATTGCAACTCCTCATATTATTTTGTGTGGTGCTCACCCTCCTAAGCTTGAATTATTTAGAGGAGCTTTAGGAAGAGCTTTTTATCAATTATATCAACCTATCATGCCATATAAAGATGAACTTGAAGTCTTACTGGACATAAAAGGTGGGGTTGATAAAAAGGATATAACAATTCGCAGACTCAAGACAGAGGCTGAAATCCTTACTTCAGAGAATGAAAATCTAAAAGAAACAATTATGAAATTACAACTAACAATTAGTAGTGAAAAGTAATAAAGAAACTTATATTCTATTTTTGGGTCTTAAATTTAGTTCTTTGGTGTTTAACGAGCCACACATTGTTAAATTTACAAAGTGTATGCTTGTGAAAAGGCATACAGATTGCTAGATGGGTTGGCGGGATTAAGCATTGGCATGGAAGTGACCGTTGACGGCATGGATGCCGTCGTCGAGCCCTCATGGATGAGTTTATGGCGTGTCACTGGAATGACAGTGCTTAATTATCAGCGATGTATTGGTTAAGTTAATGAATAAATTAAATAAAAAGGCGCCTAAGCGCCTTTTCTACTATTCAGCTATGGGTAAACCACCCAAAACCTCAGATTTGATTACAACTCTCTATTAAACAATCAGATCATACTCATCTTTGAGTATCTTAATGATATCTGCCTTTGGATTCGCTGGCAGTGGGATTGGGGCGCCAGTCACTTTCTCGGCAACGCCGGTGTAAGTGCGTGACACTTGCATCATGGCCTCTAATGGCAGGTCATTATCACGAGCGAGGGCTTCACGCTCTGGCATTCTGTCTTTATTTAGCAATACATCAGGATCGGGGAAATGATTCAGCAGGAACTGGCGGAACCCCTCTTTAGAGTTTTCTAAAATCTTGCCATCGCGGTAGGCGGCGCCGTCCCAAATGCGTGATGAGTCTGGAGTACCGACTTCATCCATATAGATAAGTTTTGAATTACCGTCTTTGTCGGTGACATAGCCGAACTCAAATTTAGTGTCGACAAACACTTGATCAATGTCGGCCAGCGCTTTAGATATTACCTTAAAGCCGTCTTTTAACAGCTTCTCGTACAGGTCAATATCAGCAAGCTTTTCAAAGCCAAAGGCTTGGTAATTGGCTTCGATGTCGGCTCGGCTGATGTTCACGTCATCTTGGGCGGGCACGCCTGGGATGCCGGTTAAAATGCCCTTAGTCGATGGGGTGATTAACAGCTCTGGTAGCTTTTGATCTTTCTCTAAGCCTTCTGGCAGTGTAATGCCACAGAATACTCGCTCACCTTTTGAATAAGCGCGCCACATTGAGCCGGTGATGTACTGGCGACAAATGGCTTCAACTTTAATTGGACGGGCTTTTTGTACTATCCATACGAACGGGTGTGGGATATCCAAAATATGGCTGTCGGCTAGGCCGTTTTCGGCGAACAGTTTAAACCAATGATTAGAAATCGCGTTTAATGCCGCGCCTTTACCGGGAATACCTTTGAGGCCGCCTTCACCGTGGAAGATACAGTCGAAGGCCGAGATACGGTCGCTGATCACCATGATGGCGAGCGGAGTATCTTCAGGGACGTTGTAACCCTTAGTAGTAATTAAGCGGCGACTGTCAGCATCGGTGAGCCAGTAAACGCTACGAACCTTGCCGCTGTGGACTGGGCTGTCGGTGCGGATAGGCAAATCGTTATTGATGGCTAATACGGAATCAGCAAGACTCATGACGAGTATTCCTTAGGGTAGAGAGTGTAGGGATTAGGTTTTTATAAGTATCGGTTTGCAGATGGGCAGTGGCGTTAGCAACAGCCTGATTCATTGCAACCGCTTTATTATTCGCGCTTGGCTTAGGGCGTAAAGCGCTCAGCCAGTTTGCGGGATTTGATGTTAAATTTTCAGCAGTAATAATCTTATTAGTGAGCGGCATTTGAATGGTATCTGCAGGAGATAATGCTTGAGGAAGAATAAACGCAAAGCAAGGTTGGCACCACATTGAGCGTGGTTCGCAGGGGGCGATTGCCGTAGTATTTTGCTCGAAAATGCTCACCATTAATCCGAGATAACCTTGTTTTAGACTGCCGCTAAAAAGTGGCAGCATTTTACCTTTTTTGACCAAATTTGCCACGGCTATTTATGTGGATGTGTGCGTTTTACAAGAGAATTAGGCTATATCGTTAAACATTCCATTGGGTAAAGTGACTTAATAGTATAAAGCAGTTGTATGTTGGCGCGCAGATAGTCACACTTAAAGCCATTGTAGATTTAATCTCTAAAATAAATAATATCAATAGGATAGGTTGGTATGGCGCCAGTTGTAGAGCCCAATACGGCTTTTAAGGGAAATGATTTTTTATCAAAACACTTTAATGGTTTGTCCGAAATAGCACAGGAGTGGCAAGGAATAGAGTTTGAAGATTGCTGCTTTCAAGATTGTCATTTTAGCGAGAGTATTTTTCGTAAGTGTAAGTTTATCGATTGCCGCTTTGTGCGCTGTAACTTGAGTTTAGTTAAAGTGCCTCAGTGTCAGTTTAGTGGGGTAGAGTTTGAAGAGTGTAAATTAGTTGGTATAGATTGGACCCGCGCCGCATGGTCGCGTTTAGCCTTTGCTGCGCCATTTTCTTTTAAACAATGCATCTTGAATGACTGCTCCTTTTTAGGTTTGTCATTAGATGAAATCATCATTGAAGAATGCAAGGCCCATGATGTGGATTTTCGCGAGGGCAGTTTCAACCAAGCTAATTTCACCTACACGGATTTTAGTCATAGTCTGTTCGGTCGTAGCCAATTACTTGAAGCCGATTTTAGTGAGGCTTCCCATTACGATATCGATATTTTTAACAATAAAATTAAGGGCGCGAAATTTAGCCGCGACGAAGCGATTCGCCTACTTAATTGCCTCGATATCGAGTTAATGGATTAATCTACTGTTCGTCGTTGTATTGTTAATGTATTTCAATGGCCGTTTGATTTTGTAATACCGCCTAGTTTTACTAGGTGGTATTTTTTTGCTTGTTTTTTCCTTATCTGAGTCGTTGTTGCTTTATTTTTTTTGGCTAGTGCTGGCTTAAAGCGCTATAGGCGATTAACGACTTAGCTGTACTCTTTTAAGTTATTTTTTGATGTATTTTAATATGTTTTACTTATTCAAATATATCTAAAATAAAGCAATTTATTGATATTAATAATATTCCTCTGTCACCACCCGAAAGTCTGTGTTTCCTGCCGTTGATCCTATTCACGTATTTTTAGCCTTTTTTTTAATTTTAGTTGCGACAGATCACAGTCAACTTGTTGATGTGGTTTACCACAATATCCGCCTACCTCTTTTGGAATAACAATAACTGTGAAAATCCGCAGTGGATTAAATTTGTAATATCAAAGATATAAAAATATTGAAATAAAAAAGTAAAAAATCAGCCAGCGAAGCGTATTGCGTCATCGCTAATCTGCGATACGAGTGGAATGAGTGTGATGGAGGTAACTATGATTGGACTTAATAGGCGGACCTTTTTAAAGGGAGCGGGGGCAAGCGGTGCAACGTGCGCGTTAGCCAGTTTGCTGCCCGGTAGCTTAGCCGCATTAGAGAATAAGCAGCTAAAGGGTATGGGCAAAGATATTACCAGTATCTGTGAAATGTGTTCGACCCGTTGCCCGATTTCGGCGCGGGTGATTGAGGGTAAAAATGTTTTTATTAGTGGTAATAAAGCCGCTAAAGCTTTTGGCGGTAAAGTGTGTGCCCGTGGCGGCGCAGGCCATAGTTTATTGTACGATCCGCAGCGTATTGTTAAACCGTTAAAACGGGTTGGCGAGCGTGGCGAAGGTAAATGGGCCGAGATTAGTTGGGATGAAGCCTACCGTTTAATTGCGGATAATTTAAATAAAATCAAAAAACAACATGGCCCAGAGGCTGTGGCGTTCTCGTCTAAATCTGGCTCACAAGAAAAGCATTTGTTTCACCTCGCGACCGCTTTTGGTAGCCCCAATACTTTTACCCATGCCTCGACTTGCCCCGGTGGTTATGAAATTGCCGCTAAGGCCATCTTTGGTACTAAAGTTAAGCGCGATTTAAGTAATTCAAAATACATCATTAACTTCGGCCATAACCTGTACGAAGGCATCAATATGTCCGAAACCCGCGGCATGATGGCGGCGCAAATGGACAAAGGTGCCAAGCTGGTGGTGTTTGAACCAAGATTCTCAATTGTGGCTGATAAGGCTGATGAGTGGTACGCCATTCGTCCCGGTACTGATGTGGCCGTTGCCTTGGCGTTATGCCATGTATTAATTGAAGATAACCTTTATAACAAGGCGTTTGTTGAACGCTATGTTGAAGGCTTTGAAGCCTTTGCTGTTGAGGTTAAAGCCTATACGCCTGAATGGGCTGAAACGATTTCTGATGTGCCAGCTAAAGATATTCGCCGCATTGCCCACGAATATGCCGCTAAGGCGCCCCATGCCGTGGTGGATTTTGGCCATAGAGCCACCTTTACCACTGAAGAGTTTGAGATGCGCCGCGCTTTGTACGCCGCTAACGTCTTGATTGGTAATCTTGAATGTAAAGGCGGGATTTATATCGGCCAAAAACCGGCGGATTACAACAAACTCGCTGGCGAAGATGTAGCCCCCGTACTTGGTAAACCCGGCATAAAAGATATGCCTAAACCCCAAGCTAAGCGTATCGATCAGGTGGAAGAGCAATACGCCATGATGTGGACCTCAGGCGGCGTGTATCAAACCATTCTCGATGCGACATTAAGCGCTGTGCCTTATCAATTGCACGGCTGGGTGATGTCACGCACTAACCCAATGCAGACGCTGACCGACAGAGCTCGGGTGGTTGAAACCTTGAAAAAGCTCGACTTTGTGGCGGTGTGCGATGTGTATATTAGTGAAACCGCCGCTTATGCCGACGTGATTTTACCCGAATCGACCTATCTTGAACGTGACGAAGAAATTGCCGATAAATCCGGTAAAAACCCTGCTTATTATGTGCGTCAACGGGTTGTTGAAACCTTAGGTGACACTAAGCCATCTTGGCAGATTTTTAAGGATATTGGCGTGGCGATGGGTCTTGGCGAGTTTTATCCATGGGAAAACATGGAGACACTGCAAATGCTGCAGGTTAACCGCGATACAGATCTACTGCGACGCATTAAAGACGAAGGTTTTGTGAGCTTTGGTAAACCGCTAATGCTACGCGATGCCAAAATGGTGGCTGATTTTACTAAGGCTTATCCAAGCGCGCGGCCGATGGACGATGATGGTACTTACGCCAGCGTACTCAGCTTTAAAACGCCCAGCGGTAAAATTGAACTGAGTTCTGCCAAAGTTGAAGCGATGGCGCCGGGGCGCGGGGTGATTAAGTTTCGCGAAGTGACACTCAAAAAAGCAGATGAGTTGTACTTTATCCAAGGCAAAGTGGCGGTGCATACCAATGGCGCAACCCACAATGTGCCTATGTTGGCAAGCTTGATGTCGGATAATGCCGTATGGGTTCACCCTGTTACAGCGGGCAAGTTAGGGATCAGCAATGGCGACCCAATCCGGCTTACCAGTAGTGTGGGCACTGAAGAAGGTCATGCCTTAGTCACACCGGGTATTCGCCAAGATACCGTGTTTGCTTATATGGGCTTTGGTTCTAAAAACAAAGAGTTGGTTAGAGCGACAGGCAAAGGTATCCACTGCGGTAATTTACTTCCCCATGTTACAGCTCCCGTGTGCGGTATGACAGTGCACACCACGGGCGTCACGCTGGCAAAGCGCTAATCGGAGGCTTAAATGAATAAACGATATGTAATGGTGCACGACGAGAATAAGTGCATTGGCTGCCAAGCTTGTAACGTGGCGTGCCGCAGTGAAAATGGTGTACCCGAAGGCGTAACCCGTCTACAGGTGCGTGTTGAAGGGCCGTTTGGAGAAATGCCTAATCTGCATTTTAAATACCACAGAGTATCTTGCCAGCAATGTGAAGATGCACCTTGCGTAAAGGTGTGCCCAACGGGCGCGGCTTATGTGGGTGAAGACGGTATTATTTCTATCCACACCGATAAGTGTGTCGGCTGTATGTACTGCGTGGCTGCGTGTCCTTATAAAGTACGCTTTATGAACCCAGAAACCAAAGCGGCAGATAAGTGCAACTTCTGTAAAGACACCCGCTTAGCGCGTGGCGAAGAACCCGCCTGCGTAACGGTATGTCCAACCGATGCCTTAGTGTTTGGCGATGCTAATGATCCACACAGTGAAGTCGCCATCATGCTCAACACTAAAATAACCTATCAAGATAAAACCCACTTAGGCACTAAGCCTAGGGTATATCGCGTTCCTACCAAAAGAGGGGGGATTGGATTATGAACAATACTTGGGGCGATATGGCGCAATATGATCCCGTCACTTGGCACTGGGTCATTGCCGTCTACTTATTTATGGCGGGGTTATCCGCCGGCAGTTTATTGATTGGCATTAGTTTACGCTGGGCGAATAATGAACTCAGCACTGGTGCTGAAAGCGGTATTCTCAAAGCGGCTGCCATTATTGGACCAGTAGCAATTAGCTTAGGTTTGGCTTGCTTAGTGTTTGATTTAACTAAACCATTCCATTTCTGGCTGATTTTAATTCACTATAACTTCCAATCTGTGATGGCTATTGGTGTACTCGCGCTACTGGCTTATTCGCCCTTAGCGTTCGCCTATGCGGTGTTAGTGCTGCGGGATGACTTACCCAAATGGGGTTTGGGTTTCCTCACTCCTGTCGCTAAGTTACTTATGCCATTTAGAAAACTGATTGAAGTGCTGCTGTTTGTCCTCGCCATTGGCGTTGGCGCTTACACTGGTTTCTTAATATCGGCGATGAATGCTTATCCAATGCTCAATACAGCGGTATTACCGGCGCTATTTTTAGTATCAGGTTTATCGGCGGGAGCGGCGGCCAATGCGTTATTGGCGTTAGTGATGTTTAAAACCGATAGCCACGATAAAACCTTAGTGAAGATGCACGGTTTAGAGTTGCCCGTAATGGCGATTGAAATCCTGCTACTGTTCATGTTGTTTTGCGCCTTGTACTTTAAAGGTGGCGCGGCGGCTGCGGCGTTGGCATCGTTAAGTTCTGGTTTATGGGCTAGCGTGTTCTGGGTAGGGGTTGTTGGAATTGGCTTTGGTATTCCGCTGCTGTTTATGCTGTTACCAGCTGCGACGCGTCACACTAAGGGGGCAATGATTATGGTGGCGTGTGCTAGCTTAACGGGCGTGCTCGCCTTAAGACATTTTATTGTATATGCAGGACAAAGCTATTTAAGTTGAGCGTGAACTGGCTTTAGATATTGATAGATAAAGAAAAGCACTGATAATATCAGTGCTTTTCTATTACCAGAATGCAAAGGTATTTTACCCGTAAAGGACAACTTATTAGGCTAATAGCTCAATAACGGATTTCACCGTTAATACTAAGGCACTGATACTGCAAAGAATCAAAGTCGCCATTTTAGTCTTATCTTTATCGACTCGGCCCACTAATCGCCCCGCGACTAAATAACCTAAAATCACCGAAGGTAGCAACATTAACGACAACCACAGGTGCTTTATTTCTAATAAGCCAGTAATCGCCAGAATCCCCATGGCAATGGCAGAGCTAAAAATAAAAAAGGCAGATAGTGCAGCACGAAACTGTGAGGCATCTTTACCTGCTAACAGTATCGCCATCGGTGGGCCACCGATGGCGGCGATATTACCGAAAATCCCTGAGACGATCCCCGCACCGAAAAGCGTTTTTTTATTCACTGGTAGGCTAAATTTGTACAGGCTAAGAATAACCGCTACGGCCACAATGGCAGCGATAGATAAACCTAATATGGATTGTGGCGCAAACAACAACAGGCTTGCGCCGATAAAACCACCAGGCACTCGGCCGATAAGAGCATATTGCAAGCCATTGAATTCTAAGTGGCCACGCTCGCGCATTAAGGTCAGTAGGGAGATTGTGAACCCCATTGCAATCACGGGACCAGGTACAAGCTGTGGATTGATAATATACAGTAGTGGACTGGCGACAACCGCAAGACCAAATCCAATCAGGCTCTGAGTTAAAGCACCAAGAAACACAGCTAGCGAGGCTAAGGCGAGTGTTTGCGGGTCAATCATTGAAAACATAAGTATTCCTAATACTCAAACAATCTCAAAATGTGCATTGTGTGTTGAGGGTATTTGGATATAAACAAAAAGGGATCGTTAACGATCCCTATTGATGAGCACTGTGATATTTGATGCGATGAATCGCTATTCCATATCTTCCCACTCGATTCCCATTTGATCCATCAACAACTTGGCTTCAGAAGGAATACTATCAGGACTGTCTTTTGACAGATCTTCATCATTCGGCAATGGCTGGCCAGTATAGGCGTGCAAAAATGCTTCACACAACAACTCGCTGTTGGTGGCGTGACGCAAATTATTGACCTGACGACGAGTTCGTTCGTCCGTAAGGACCTTAAGCACTTTGAGCGGAATAGACACAGTAATTTTTTTTACTTGTTCATTCTTCTTGCCATGTTCAGCATAGGGGCTGATGTATTCCCCATTCCATTCAGTCATTGACTCACCTGTTATAACGCTAAATTCGGGGCAGATTTTAAACTCTTACCAACAACAGTCAAATTATTGCGACTATTTCTTTATGATGCAAATAGATTTCTTTATGTTTAGACGTCTAAACGTCTTAACTCCTATTGACGATAGCGCTGGGCTTAGGTACATTTAGACGTCCAGACATCTCTATCTGTCTACCGAATTTAGGAGCCCATCCATGGCAGAGCATCAATTAGCCACACTGGCAGTGCGTCAGGGTATCGAAACTGATACCCAATATGGCGCAGTAGTGCCACCGATTTATTTGTCGACTAATTACGCCTTTGATGGTCATAAAAATCCCCGCGAATTTGATTACAGTCGTTCAGGCAATCCTACTCGCTGCATTTTAGGCGATGCGTTAGCGCAATTAGAAAAGGGGGCCACTGGCATAGTGACTTGCACGGGCATGGCGGCCATCACTTTAGTCACTACCTTACTTGGGCCTGATGACTTATTAGTTGTGCCCCACGATTGCTACGGCGGCTCTTACCGTTTATTTATCAACTTAGCAAAGAAAGGCCAATTTAAGCTAATTGTGGTTGACCAAACCGACAGCCAAGCGTTAGCGATTGCGATAGCACAAAAACCAAAAATGGTGTGGCTCGAAACCCCATCGAACCCATTATTGCGCGTGGTCGATATTGAGGCCATTGCTAAAGTGAGCCATGAGATTGGTGCGCTGGTGGTGGTCGATAACACTTTTTTATCGCCGATATTGCAACAACCCCTATTGTTAGGCGCGGATATTGTTATCCACTCCACCACTAAATATATCAATGGTCACAGTGATGTGGTTGGTGGCGCTGTGATCGCCAAAGATGCACAAATCGGCGAAAACTTACATTGGTGGTCGAACACGCTAGGCTTAACTGGGTCGGCTTTTGACAGTTACTTAACCCTGCGCGGTCTGCGTACTTTAGCGGTACGTATTCGTGAGCATCAAGCCAATGCCCAGCGTATTGTAGCCGTGTTAACCCAAAGCCCTGTGGTGAGCAAAGTCTATTATCCTGGTCTTGCGGATCATCCCGGTCATGCCGTTGCCGCTAAGCAGCAAAAAGGCTTTGGCGCTATGCTGAGTTTTGAGCTCAAGGGCGGCGAGGCCGAAGTCGTAGCTTTTTTAGGTGCGCTCAGGTTATTTAGCGTGGCAGAAAGCCTAGGTGGCGTTGAAAGTTTAGTGGCAGTGCCTGCAACTATGACCCATAGAGCAATGGAGCCGCAGGCGCGTTTTGAAGCGGGCATAAAAGAGACCCTATTGCGTCTGTCGGTGGGGATTGAAGATGCCGCCGATTTAGTTGCAGATATTCAAGCAGGACTTGCCGCAGCTGCGGCTTGTCAGTAGAGGAATACTAGATGGCACGTTGTCACTTACACAAATTTGGTGGCTCCAGTTTAGCGGATGCCGATTGTTATCGCCGAGTCGCCCATATTCTATTAACCCACGGTCATAGTGATGATTTAGTGGTGGTATCTGCTGCGGGTAAAAGCACCAATTTCCTGTATAAATTACTATCGCTGCGTGATGCTGGGCAATTATGGCAAGAAGAATTACAGGTCTTAATTAGCTACCAACAAGGTTTGATTGAACAACTGTTATCCAGTGAGCAGGCCCGCGATTTACGCGAGCGTTTAAGTACCGATAGATCGCAATTAGTGACTTTGTTATCACTTGAACAGCATAACGAATACCAAGTGAATTACGTGGTCAGTTTTGGCGAGCGTTGGTCGGCTCGTTTGATGGCGGCGCTGCTGCGCGAATCTGGTGTGGCCGCAAGCCATGTGGATGCCTGTTCCATTTTAATTGCCGATGAAGCCGCAGTACCGCAAATTCGGCTGCAAGAATCCCGTGCTAAAGTACAAGCGTTATTGGCAACGCACCCAAATGAGCGACTGGTTATCACAGGGTTTATCTGCGCCAACGAGCGTGGTGATACGCTATTACTTGGCCGTAACGGCTCAGATTTTAGTGCTAGCTTAATTGCCAGCCTTGCCGATATTGAGCGGGTAACCATTTGGACTGATGTAGAAGGGGTGTTCAATGCTGACCCGAATAAAATCAACGATGCCAAATTACTGAAAAGCATGTCTCTTGCTGAAGCCGACCGTCTAGCGCGTTTAGGCTCACCGGTATTGCATTGCCGCACTTTGCAGCCGCTGTTTAATACCGAAGTGAGTTTAGCGGTGCGCTCAAGTTATGCATCGCACACTGACTTTACCTTGATTGCTCCCCACAGTTCGTCAGCGAGCGCGCCTGTGGTGACGAACCTCAATGCAGTCGTGCTGTTCGGCTTTAAGCTCACGGGCGAATTAACAAGCCTATTAGATTCGTTGATCGCAGCGGGTTTAACACCATTAGCCCATTGGACGTCTGCCCATCAAAGAGTTGAGCTGGCCTATACCGCTGAAAATCAAAAACAAGTTCAAATATTACTCGACGCTCAAGAGCAAGCATTAGGGATCAGCGATCAGCAGATCAACACAGATCTCGGCCTAGTGGCATTAGTCAGTGCTGATGCTGAGCATTATCGTCGCAGTTTTGCTCGCTTACTGAGCCGTGACGCTAAACCTTTGTTTAGCGGTGACTTAAGTCTGGTGACTTTGGTACCACAGTCGCAGGTCAATCTGTTAACGCAAAAGGTGCATCGCCGCTGTGCAGGCCCGCGTAAGCGCATTGGCGTTTTATTGCTGGGTGTAGGCAATATCGGTGAAGCATGGGTTGATTTATTTAAGTCGGTTTCAGTATCACTTGACCATGAACTTGAAGCTAGCGTTGAGCTAGTCGGCTTAGTCAGTTCGAGTAAAGCCCTAATAAAGCCCGCAGGGATTAATCTTGCGGCGTGGCAGAGTGAGTTTAATACTGAGGCAACGCCTTGGCAGTACGAGCATTTGTTCGAGCAGTTAGAACAGGTTAAATGTGATGAGCTGGTGGCCTTAGATATCAGTGCCAGCGCCAGTTTAACCTTGCAATACCCTGAGCTATTCGAGCGCGGTATTCATGTGGTCAGTGCTAATAAACTCGCAGGATCAGGCCCACTGCCTTTTTACCGTGAGTTAAAGCAGCAGTTAGGTAACCGTCGTTTATTTTGGCGCTATAACGCCAGCTGCGGCGCAGGTTTGCCGATTCAACATGCGCTGAATGATTTGCGTAACAGCGGTGATAGCGTTGAGGCCGTGGGCGGGATTTTTTCTGGCACCTTGTGTTGGTTATTTGAGAAATACGACACCAGTAAGCCATTTTCTGAATTAGTGGTTGAAGCCAGAGGCTTAGGTATTACTGAGCCCGATCCGCGCGACGATCTTTCAGGTCGCGATATGCAGCGTAAACTGCTTATCTTAGCCCGTGAGATTGGCCTTGAAATCGAGCTCGAGGATATTGAACTGCGCTCACTCGTACCAGCCGATTTGGCCGATATTCCCTTAGATCAATTTATGGCTCGTATTGGCGAGTTAGATAACGATTTACTGCAGCAATATGGCGCAGCGGCGGAGCAAAATAAGGTGCTCAGATATGTGGCATCTTTAGATAATAGCGGCCCGGAGTTAAAAGCCGAAGTCGGCTTGCAGTGGATTGATGTCCATCATCCCTACGCTAACTTAACCCCAGGTGATAACGTGTTTGTGATCCGCAGTGCCTTCTACCAAGGTAACCCGCTGATCATCCGTGGACCGGGTGCAGGACGCGAAGTGACCGCGGCGGCAGTGCAGTCTGATCTGACACAGATCTGTCGCGATCTGCTACAGGAATAGCCGAGTGTGATCGAAGCAGCTTACTTATTGAAGGACTCATTCGAGTCCTTTTTTATTGGCTAAAATAAATTACTGCATCGCAGCTAATAAAATACGCGAAGTGGGCATTTTTTGACTTGACTTACATCTTAGTTTCTCTAGTATATGGACATGTAGACGTCTAAACGTCTATTTAAACTAATTCATATTAGCAAAGAGTAGCGCCAAGGGCGGTTGAGGAAATACACATGGCTTTTCATCACGCACAACATTCACAGTCGCTAAACCAAAGCTTGTCAGAGCTTAATGGCGATATTAATGTTTCTTTTGAGTTTTTTCCGCCATCGACCCCCGAAATGGAACAAATTTTATGGAACTCAATCCGCCGTTTAGAGCCACTCAAGCCTAAGTTTGTGTCAGTCACTTATGGCGCTAACTCTGGTGTGCGCGATCGTACCCACAGCGTGATTGAACGTATTCAGCAGGAAACCAACCTCGTTGCTGCGCCGCATCTGACTTTAGTCGATGCCAGCGATGAAGAGCTATTAGAACTGGCTAAGCATTACTGGAAATCGGGCGTGCGTGACATAGTGGCGCTACGGGGAGACTTACCTGCTGGTAGCGCAAAACCCACCCGTTTTGCAGCTGATTTAGTACGTTTGCTGCGCTCAGTGGCCGACTTTGATATTTCTGTCGCCGCATATCCTGAAGTACATCCCGATGCAAATAATGCACAGGCAGATTTAATTAACCTTAAACGTAAGATTGATGCGGGTGCTAGCCGCGCCATTACTCAGTTTTTCTTCGATGTGGAATCTTACCTGCGTTTTCGTGACCGTTGCGTTGCAGCGGGGATTGATGTTGAAATCGTGCCGGGCATTTTACCAGTGACCAACTTTACTCAGCTGAAACGTTTTGCGGGTATGACCAATGTGTCACTACCAGGTTGGCTACATAAACAGTTTGAAGGGCTAGAAAACGATGCGGGTACGCGTCAATTAGTCGGTGCAAACGTGGCGATTGATATGGTTAAGGTATTGTCACGTGAAGGCGTGAAAGACTTCCATTTTTATACGTTAAATCGCGCTGAATTGACCTATGCGATTTGCCATACCTTAGGTGTGCGAGTGTAGTTTGCTATAGAGGTTGGGAAGGTCAGATTAAAAAACGCCGCACAATAATAATGCGGCGTTTTTGTTTTTAGGTTAATAATTGCTAGATCCTAAATTGTGCTATTAGGGTTTGTAAGCGTGCTGACAGTTGTGCCAGTTCATCACCTGCCTGCGCTGTTTGTTGTGCGGCTTGGGTTGAGCTATTGGCAATATCATTGATGTTATTTACGTTTTGATTAATTTCTGCCGAGACAGCACATTGCTCATTTGCTGCGCTGGCAATTTGAATATTCATTTGGCTAATCGTTGATACCGCATGAGTAATTGCTTCGAGAGCTTCACCTGCTTGATGCACCTGTTCGACACAATTTTGCGTCGTAGTGGTGCTGGTCTTCATAGCGGCAACGGTCGACTTGGCTTTTTGTTGCAAGACTTCAATCATCTGCTGAATTTCAGAGGTTGAGGTTTGGGTGCGACTGGCAAGAGTGCGAACCTCATCGGCCACTACCGCAAAACCTCGTCCCTGCTCTCCGGCTCTAGCGGCCTCAATTGCGGCATTAAGTGCAAGTAAGTTGGTTTGGTCGGCGATATTACGAATAACGATCAATACTGAATCAATTTCAGTGGTGTTCCGCTCTAAATCATCGATTGCGTTGGCCGCATTTGCAATCTCTTCGGCGAGGATGTTAATCGTTGCGACGACTTTTTGTACCACCAATTTACCTTGTTCAGTAGACTCATCGGCATGATTAGCGGCGTCAGCAGCATCGGTCGCGTTTTGAGCGACTTCTTGAACGGTAGCAGCCATTTCGTTCATGGCGGTGGCAACTTGTTCAGTTTCGAGATACTGACGATGCGCCATTTGCTGGGTTTCTCGCGTAATCCCCGACATTTCTTCGGCCGAGGTTGCCAGTAAATTTGTCGAGTCAGAAACCTGTGAAACGGTAGAGTGAATTTTTTCGACAAAGCGGTTAAACGCCTGTGCTAATTCGGCAATTTCATCTTGGCTTGTAATAACCATTCGACGTGTTAAATCGCCTTCTCCTTCAGCAATATCATTCATGGCAGCGGTTGTTTCTGCGATAGGGCGAGTAATACTTTTAGCGATAAACCAAGCGATACCTGTACCGACAAAGAGTGCGGCTAAACCAATTAGTAATAGCTTTAAACGAATATTAGCAATGGCTCGCTCGGTGTGGCTTCTGTCCATTGCAATATCAAGTACTCCAAATATTTGCCCTGAGTAATCTTTTATGGCGTGACGATATAGCGCGTAAGAAGTGTTATTTAAGGTAATTTTTCGGCTGACTTTGTTGCCTTGCATGACCGCTTTAAGCTCACTAACTGCTTGAGTATCTGGTGTAAATGTAGCGCCAAAGGGTTTGAATCCATTACCTTCTGGTAATAACAAAGCAATATCTGCTTGATAGGCCTGTTTAAAGTTATCAAAGAAAGGTTGCCCAAATGACATACCTAATTCGACTGAGCCAGTATGGTTCCCCTGATAATTCATCGGCACTAAACCACGAATACCTAAGCCTTCAACACCGTACTCCAGACCGCTTAATGAGTGTTTTTGCGTATTGGTTTCAACAATTGTTTTACGGATAGCGCTGAGATCATCGCCAAATTTCTCTGGGCGGTGTAATCGTAAAAAAGAAGTGGCGGGTGAGGTGTGAAATTGAAATTGTTGTACGTCAAATTCTTGCTTCAATTGTTTAAATATTGGCAAAGTGCGCGCAGCAAGTGCATCACGGTTTTGTTCAGCAAAGTCGCTTTGAATTTCAGGTGTTAATGAAATAATTGTTGCCATTGCCTGCGCAAGCTTGCCTGAAGAAGTAATTTCAGCAACGGCGGTTTCATATAACTTTTGTAGTTCTCGTTGTTCGGACTTTTCAACCTGATTGCTGAATTCTGACAGTACGAACGGCAAGATAAATCCCATCATTGCTAACAATAATAAGCAGATACCAATTACGATCCTCGAACTAATTTTTAGGTTTATCACGGTAAATTTCCCAGTTGGATATATCAATCTTATTTACTTGCCTGCAATTATAAGGATGCATCAATTGCAGATTTACGATGGCATAAGTCATTTTAACTGATATTTTTTATTCGGGGTCATTTTGTGATCTGTAGCACACAAGTTTTTTTAATTCTAAATATTTACTTAGCAGGCTAAGCAAGTATAATGCTTAGCCTGCTAAGTAAATGGATGATGACATGGATACTGAACTAGAGCGGCTTAAAGAGTTATCGCTGGCAGAAAATCTAGGGCGTTTACATCGACTATGGCGCACGGTGGCTGATATTGAACTCGCACCGCTAGAGTTAACTCATCCACGCTGGACAGCGCTCTGGAAGCTATTGCGTTTAGGTGACAATGTGAGCCAAAAAGTGCTCGCCGATGCACTCGAAATTGAATTAGCGTCTTTAATGCGCACATTAGGTCAATTAGAGGAGCAAGGGTTAGTCTGCCGCCATAGCTGTAAAAAGGATAAACGCGCAAGGATTGTGAGCCTGACGCCAGCGGGGCGTGATGTATTAACGCAAGTAGAAAAACGGATTATTCAAGTACGTAGTGAATTGCTAACGGGCATTAGTGCCGTTGAGCTTAATGAATTTGAACGCATTATTGGACTAATTAGCCACAATGCGTTAGCGAAAATGGCCACCGCGCCGGTAATAATTGAGTGAGAAAAAGATGACACCGGATCAACAATTTGCCCGCTTAGTTAAAATAGCAATGCTCGGTTTCGTGCTGATATTTGGCTATTTTATGTTTGCAGACACTGTGATGCCCTTAACACCTCAGGCTATGGCGACCCGTGTAGTGACAAAAGTCACGCCACAAATTAATGGTAAAATTCAAACAATAGCGGTAACTAATAATCAGACCGTCGTGAAAGGGGATTTATTATTCGAGGTCGATCCTGCGCCTTATTTATTGGCAGCATCCCAAGCTAAGTTAGCATTAGAGCAAGTTTGGCAAGATAACGCAGAGTTAGATGCTTCACTCTTAGCCGCTAAAGCGGATGTGAATGCCAGTATGACGACGGCGCAGCAAAAACGCAGTGAAGCTAAACGTCTTGATACCTTATATGTCACCCACGGTATTTCTTTACAGCAACGCGATCAGGCCAGTAGTGATGCTGCTACCGCGGAAGCGAATTTACTCGCGGCGCAAGCCCGTTTAGAAAAGTTAAAAGTGAGCCGTGGCGTTTATGGTGACGGCAATCTTAAAGTGCGCCAAGCACAAAATCACTTAGAACAAGCTGAACTTAACTTATCCTATACGCAAATCCATGCTGATCAGGATGGTGTGGTAACGAATCTACAACTTGAAGTGGGTAGCTTTGCTTCTGTTGGACAGCCACTTCTCGCATTGGTATCAGATAAAGTTGATATTATTGCTGATTTTCGTGAAAAAAGTTTACGCGGTATTACTGCATCTTCTATTGCTTTGATTGCTTTTGATGGTGAACCTGGTCGACTTTATCGTGCACAAGTGAGCAGTGTTGATGCTGGGGTGAGTGCAGGGCAGTTTGATGCGAATGGCCGTTTAGCTGCACCACAAGAATCAGATCGCTGGGTACGCGATGCACAGCGTTTAAGATTGCATTTAGTGTTAGAGGGTAATGCATTAAATAACCTCCCCGCTGGAGCGCGCGCGACGGTACAACTATTACCTGAAAATGGTCTATTTAGTCTGTTAGCTAAGTTACAAATAAAAGTCATTAGTGTGCTGCATTATATCTACTAAATTTATGCTCCATGTCGGCCGCGTAATTAGGTTATTTCTAAAAAAACTGACCTAATTAATGGATGCTGCTTCCCCCCAAATACAGGGGGTTTACCCCAAGCAAGATCACTTTAAATGAGTTGCAATGTAGATGAGTACCAATCTAGGTAAGCAGCACTGTGGATATAGATTTACGATGAACACAAAATTAATACAAGGCGAGCTGTATGTTGTTATTACGCCATAGTCCACTGACTGCTAACGATTTACGCCAGTGCTTACGCATTGCGACGGGCGGTACTATTGGTTTTACCCTGTGCAAAATTTTCGGCTGGAGTAATGGCGTTTTTTTTACCGTCACACCTATGCTATTGCTTGGATTAGTACCGGTGATGAGCGGTCATGCCATGCGCCAACTATTAGCTTCATCGGTAATGGCGGGTATTGAAGTTGGATTACTCGGTGGTTTTTTTGGTAGTCATCCAGGATTAATGACACCGATCGTTTTTTTACTGTTTTTATATCGTTTTGCTGCCATGTCACGCGGTAGTTTATTTCTATTTGGTGCCAATGGCGTGCTGAGTTTGAGCATCATGCTGCATTTTGCCAGTTACCCAAATACCGATTTAAATGACTTAGTATTTAGTAATTTCTGGGCCACGGTACTCTCAGTGGCGATAGCTTATTTAATGACAGCACTTTGGCCAGATGTAGAGCCCAGAGCGGCTTATAAGCCTGGACCTAAGGCGCCACATCGTATGCGGCACGAGGCATTACTGGGGGCCAGTATTGCAACGGCCTCTTTTTTAATATTCCAAATATTCAATTTACGAGACTCTATGTCAGCCCAAGCGACAACTTTGTTATTGTTGTTTCCTATGCATTGGGATGGCGCCTTGGATTATGCCCGTAAACGTGCCATTGGTACGTTACTTGGCGTGTCATTTGGAGTGTTAGTACAGTTGTTTCTTTATGATTGGTCGGGATTATTGCTATTGATTGTGCCCTTGTTGTGGATAGGATTAATGCTATTTAGCCAAGCACACGTTAGAGAAGCCAATGGCTCAGGAGTTGGGTTTGGCGCGCTGACAACCTTAGGTATTCTATTTGGGCAATATCTCACCCCAGGCAATGATCTTATCTTTAGCGCCCTTTATCGGGTGAGCAGTATTCTTATTGCCATCGTCGCCACATTATTTATGTGTTACTTAATCCATAAAATATTGAATCGTTTTGAATCAACTCGTTTTGGTTATTAGTGTGTATTAAACTAGTGAGACCATTTTGCAGTTGATGACGGCAAAAATAAATCAATACGGTTTTTACTACATAATAAATAAGACGTAATTGTACTTTATGCTTAGCTAAAAATAAGCATAAACAATAATAACCACCTATGCTTTAGAGCTTCACCCCCTTTTAAAGGAACGCAAATGAAGATTACCACATTGGTCATTAGCCTGACGCTTGTCAGTGGCTATGCCGCCGCCTCGGATGCTCCTGTGCAACCCACAGGCGTTATGCCTCCATCAGCACAACTTTGTGTCAGCTGTCATGGCGCACAAGGTGAGGGTATTGAACCGCTTGGCCCTCGATTAGCTGGACTCTCATCAGAATACATTTCAACGCAGCTACATCATTTTCAACAGGGTATCCGCCAAAATGCCACTATGATGCCAATGGCAATGACGCTTCAAGGTGACGGGATTGAGCAAGTCGCCAGCTATTTTTCAGCCCAGCAAGTTAAGACCCCGGTTACGCCAGTTATCCGCGGTAAACAGGTTACTTTTGCTGACGATACCGCCCGCTTAGCTTATCAAGGTGATTGGTCACGTGGTTTACCAGCCTGCGTGACATGTCATGGTCCTTCTGCATTAGGTGGCGGCTTATTTCCTCGCTTAGCGGGCCAACAAGCCAGTTATATCAAAACACAGTTACTGGCATGGCAAGATGGCACGCGTAAAGGTGATGTTGATGGCATGATGGCGAATGTTGCCAACAAGCTCACCGCTGCTGAGGTTGACGCCTTAGCAACTTACTTTGCCAATTTGAAATAAGGAACCGGCCATGAAATATTCAGCAATGTTACTACTGGCTGCGATGGGATTGTTAACCGTTCAAGCGCAAGCCTCTTCAACGGAACAGGTACCAGAGCGTCCTGATAAACAAGCCCCGCTGCCTTCTTTCCCTAAAATGCCAGATCAAGCCTATTTAACGCTTAGACCCTTAAGTGCAATCCCTGATGGGGCTTTTGGCGATAAGGTACGTTTAGGTTACCAGTTGTTTGTTAATACTCAGCAGCTGCGAGACAAGTATGTAGGTAACGAGCTTAACTGCGCTAACTGCCACATGGACGCGGGCCGCAAAGCTAATGCCTCACCGTTATGGGGCGCTTATTTCGCTTATCCGGCTTATCGTAAAAAAGACGATAAAGTCAGTAGCTTTGAAGAGCGTATCCAAGGCTGTTTTAACTATTCGATGAATGGTAAAGCTCCTGCTTCGGGTAGCCCTGAGTTAGTCGCTATTTCAGCCTACGCTTATTGGTTGGGTATGGGCGGCTTGATGGATGAAGCCAAAATCAGTGGTCCAGTCCCTGAGCTGAGCGATGCTGAGTTAGTGAAAGGTGCTAAGCGTGAAGACTTCCCGTTACCAGAGATACTTGCCAAGGCGATGACTGTCGATCAGCGTGCTAACTTGCCGGGTCGTGGTTATCCTGAAATTCCAAAACCTGAACTCGCTTATTCACCTGAACGAGGTAAAGAGGTTTATGTAGCTCATTGCCAAACTTGCCATGGTATTGAGGGGCAAGGTCAAGCGATAGCAGGCGTATATGCATTGCCACCTTTGTGGGGCCCTAAAAGTTACAACTGGGGTGCAGGTATGCACAGAGTTAACACCGCTGCATTTTTCATTTATGAGAATATGCCCTTTGGTAAGAGCATGCAGTTGACTAACCAGCAGGCTTGGGATGTTGCAGCTTATATCAACTCCCACGAGCGCCCACAGGATCCGCGTAGCAAAGGTGATGTCAAACAGGCTCAAGACAAATACCATAATGACAGCGATTACTATGGTCTCACTGTTGATGGCAAAGTGTTAGGCACTGAGTCTTATCCTGTTTTTCCGAAAAAGTCATAGTTGAGCCGCTCTCATTCAGTGCTCGTGTGATGTTATAAAGCGAGTGAATCAGTTAGACAGAAAAGCCAGTAAGCCTATAGCCTTGCTGGCTTTTTTATTGGTCAATTGTACTAAGTGCTCTGTGATTTCAGGGTATTAGTACTGAGTGATTTAGCCCACTAGTATCGGCTTGTCATGGCATTTTCTCACCGACACGCAGCCAGTCCATCCTTGGATGCTCGACCGCCCGTCTGATGTGAAAGGATTCACAAATACCGTGATGGCATGGATGCCAAAAAGCGGCCATGGGGCGGACGGTCGTCTCGCAAATCACCATGACTCGCCTTTTGAGCATTTGCGTAACCTGTTGGTTTAAAATACAGAGAATTTAGTAATTAATGGGTCATTAAACTATCTTGAGTACGCAAAACATATCGGGGGAGTTTAACCCTCTCCGAGTTACCTAAGTGGCTGTTTTAAGTTTTTAGTTATATAAAACAGATGGTTGATACACGTTTCTGTATTTCTCTATTGATATGAATGATCCAGTGACGTCCATTGAGTCTAAAAAAGACACCGTTTATGCCCTCATCGCTATGTGTTATAACCGTACAACAAACAAAGGCCGCATCGCCTTTCGTACGCGCAGCTGTGGACGTAATTTAGTCATTATTAGAACAGGAGTAACTTTGATGATTCTTCAAAGGTATATGGATTTGCCTAAATTTGTGAGTTTACTGCAAACCAAATCTATCTACTTAGCTAAGATGGCGGCATTCGATGACGCTTTGGAAGGCGGATTAACAGTATCTGATTTTTTCAAAGTATCTAATGCTCCGAAAACGTTTGATTTTGCATTTAATTTAGCATGGCCAAGTTATAACGAATCCCAAGATGAAAGAGAAGAAAGATCGACTGCTGCCCATAAAGCTCAAAATGAACTCCGTGAGAGAAAATTCGAAACTCTATTCGGTGTATATCAATGTGACGAAGCTGAGCAACTATTTCCAATATGTAAACAATGGCTATACGTTAGTTGCTGGCATCAATCACCACATGAATGCTCTGCCATGTGGAAAATATACGGCAGTGACAAAAATTCAGTTTGCATCTTTACAACAGTGGAAAAATTAAAGGCTTCTATAGCTACCAGTAACTTATTTAAAAACATAGACTTTCGTGAAGTTAACTACATTAGCCATATAGATCATGAATTCTCTATTGATCCTATATCCCCTTTCATTGCCAAATCAAAACCGTACACTTTTGAAAACGAATTTAGAGTAGTGGCTTGGAATGAGAATATTGATTTGACTATGAGCAGCGTCAACAGTGAGGTGGGAGCATTATTAGGTGTAAAACTAGAAACACTAATCGATAAAATCGTGGTTTCGCCATATTCAGACCCATGGTTCAAGAACTCAGTAAAACAACTATGTAATGAATTGGGTGTATCGGTTGATGTCATTGACTCTGAAATAAGAATGGAGCCTATCAAGGGTTTCTATGATGCATTGTCTCATTTAGATAAATTAGTTTGATAGCTAAAGCTGGCACTGTGTAAAGCATTATATTGATAGATGACTCAGTAACCACCAAGTATGCATCTACGAACACACTTGCTATAGCGCAGGAATGCCGCTCACAGAGCCAAATGAATACACCCAAATATCATTTAAGTTAGATAACTTGATGAATATAACCAATTGAAGGATAAGAAATACTGAGGCGTTAATTTGCACGCTGAATTGACATGAGCACCTTGCTTCATTGAATAATCTATCTCGCACTTATTGAAAAACCATTATGCTCTCCGCGCTATAACAACTTATCTTGCAATAAGGATTACCGTGTCTCAGTCATTGGAACAACCTAAGTTAGAAGCTGCACAAATTTGCCCGCTGTGCCAAGGTGCGAATCAATGTGCGGTGATTTTGGGTAAGGGCATTGAGGATTGTTGGTGCGCGCTGCAGGTGTTCCCACCTTTGGCCGCCTTGCAAGAGCAAGCTTTAGATGAGCCTCAGGTATTAAGTTTACAACTAGCGTCTACCGATGCATGTATTTGCCAAGTCTGTTTAAGCCTACTAAAACAAGGGGGAAATTCGCGTTTATTTAGAACGCAAGATGAACAAAGCCCATCGAGAGTGGTCGATGGGCTAGGCTATGAACTAACGTAACGGGCTACTTATGGATAGTTACTTATCAATCTTGTATTCGATTCGAACCATAGTTTGTGCGGTGACTGGTTTACCATCTTCAAACTTAGGTGCGTAGCGCCACTTATCGATCATTTTCAATGTTTCTTTTTCGAATAACGCGCCCCCTTCAGAGTTAGTGATCTCGGGATTTTTAACAAATCCCATCTCATCGATAGTGAGATTCAACTCTACCCAGCCACTTTTTTTGCGTTGGGCATAGGACATTGGATAGTCTGGTACGGTACGGAAAATAGGTTGTTGTTCCTGTGCGTCGGCCCATGGGCGCATTTTACCGATAGCAATACAATGGGCTGTGGATTGCTCGCGTTTATTCTGACGTTCGTAAAGTTCGACTAAATAAGCGTGGGCACTTAAGGCATAGGGATGACTGAAATTAAGTGCATCAAACTGTTTAACCACTTCGAGTAATAAAGGTTCGGCTTTATTGTCATGTTTGTCTGCAAACTCAACTGCGCCAACAATATAGGTGGCCTTAACCCTCTCTAATGCATTTTCGGGTAAAATTTCTTTATAAATATCATAAGCATCGAAGACATAGTTTCTTACGTCTCGAGTGTAGAGTTCGGTTTTGGATAAGCGACTGAACGCGGCCATTTTCACATCGGCTAGAACTTTTTTATTATCAGATTTTTCTGCAACCGCCATAGCATCAAGGAAATAGTCTTTCGCTACTTTGGCTTTGGCGGCTGTTTGCGCTGCGCCGAGTAAGGGGTCGATAAGCTCAAATGCTTGCTTACCATAATGGATTTTATAGTTAGCAAGCGCGAGTTTATATAATTCATTAGCCTTGGCGGTTTGCTGAAAATGGGTTTCTATAAATGGGTTTGGCGCGACTTGATTTTCTATCGCACTGGCCCAGTTTATAGCGAGGTTGGCTAAGTCGATACTATCTTTGGCATACTGAGCCTCACCGAGTTGGTAAGCCGTTTTAGCACTCGCTTCAATGTTCGCAGTATCGCCTTTTTCCACAGCGGCTTGATAGTCGCTATAGGCTTTAGCAAAGCTATTCTCAGAGGCGTGTAAGATAAAAGAGGTGCCTAAAGTGAGGGCAAGAAAGTAGGCGATTGGCAGCATTTTTCCATGCGACATAATGTATATCCTTATTATTGATGAATCTAGATGATACATAGGTGCGCGTTTTGAGACAAATTTGTTTTGTTTTTGTTGTGCTTTGAGGGGCGAGAATAGGGGCGAGAAAAAATTAATTTGACCGATAGGCGATCCGAGTGAAGCGTAGGCTCGCCTATTGGTCTTTTAAGAGGTTATTTAGTGATAAATTCGACTGAAAACTGCCCAAGTGCGCCGTATTCAAAATGGCAGATTTGCGCCAATGGCAAGTCAAGTACGCCCGCGTAGGAGCCGGTAATCACATATTGGCCTTGAGTTAAGCCAATACCTTGGGTTGATAAAAAATTAACCAGCCAGTAGAGCCCTGCTTTAGCGGAGCCATTGGGATGAATGGCGGTTTTTTGCAGTGTGTCGCCATCTTGAATATTAACCTTGAGCTCAAAACCACTGGTATTTAAACCCTCTAGCACGTTAAGCACTGGGCCTAACCACAAGCCTTGATTAACTAAGCCATCGGCTAGGGCATCAAAATAGGTCGCTTCACTGGGCGTGTGGTAGCGGCTTTTTATCAATTCAAGCGCTAAGCGAGTGTTACCTAAAGCCGCATCGATTTCAGTTTCGGTATAAGGCGTCGCTCTTGGCGGCAAATCGCGAGCTATCTCAAAAGCCAGTTCGGGTTCGACGCGAGCCAGTTGTTGATTCGATGCATACAGTGGGCAAGTGGCCGATTGTTGATATACATCATGTTGATAAATAGGCGCAACGACAGTTTTTTCGGCAGTGGGCAGTAAGCATTTCCACGCTACGATAGGATTGTTGTCGGTAGTGCTAAATATTTCTGCCACGGCTTGTTGAATGGCGAAGGCCTGCTCGAAGTTTGTTGGCCTTAGTTCTGAGTTAAGTAAATCTCCGTTTGTGCCTGCAGCACGCCGCTTGGCGAGTTCTTTTGCGGCGGGCTTAATACACCTTTGTACTTGCTCGAGAGTGACGGTAGATAGCATTAACTTTCCTATTTAAACAGTTTGCCTATAAAGATGTGGCATAAAAGAAGGTGGCCGATAAGCCATTTTAGTCGGCCAAATATACTCGGTTAATGCTATCACTGGAAATGGCAATGTCCGCATAGATTTAAAATCAATCGCTGTAGAATTAAGGATGAGGGCTAACACCCCAAAAACGTTAAGCGATTTAAACTCATATCGCACATATTACTCATGTAACAGCAATGTCAGTTAAAGTATCCAACCTAGCACTTATCTTTCCATAATAAGAGGCTAGATATTGGCTTAACTCAGTGCCAGAATGGCAGCCCATTTCGTGGTCTCTATTGGACTCATCCGTGAATCTCAACCTTAATGCCCCACAGGCAAATAATCATGCTCAACTCGGGCTTATTTTTATCTCCGTTGCCGTGTTGTTTTGGGGCATATTGCCGATAGCCTTAAAACTATCAGGTGCTTTTATCGATCCGGTAACACTAACGTGGTTCCGCTTTCTGGTTGCGTTGTTAGTCAGTATATTGATCCAATGGAGCGCGGGCAGCCTTAAGCAATTTGCCGCGCTCGATGCCAAAGTTTGGTTAAGATTGGTGCTGGCGGGCATGTTCTTGATGTTTAATTATGTTTCTTTTGTTTACTCCCTCGATTATCTCGCGCCTGGTGCTGCCCAGCTAAATTTCCAAACATCGCCTTTCTTCTTAGCTTTTGGTGGTGTGCTATTTTTCAAGGAACGGCTTAACGCAGTGCAACTCAGCTGTTTTGCGACCTTAGCTTTAGGTATGCTGATGTTTTTCCATCCTAATTTAAACTTTTCAGCCACGAACAATCATCAAGTTTGGATTGGAGTGATGATTATTCAATTCTCGGCGTTGTCTTGGACCAGTTATGCCTTATTGCAAAAGTCATTACTAAATCGATTATCACCTGCCAATGTGCTTTTAGTGCTCTATGCCTTAGGTATTTTCGTAATGGCTCCCTTTAGCGATCTTAGTCAGTTTGCCGAGATGGACAGCTTTGAGTGGCAGATAGTGTTATTTTGCGCCGCCAATACCTTAATAGCTTATGGCTGTTTTGGACAATCAATGAAATATTGGCCGACGGCGCAGGTGAGCGCAATGTTAGCCTTAACGCCAGTATTTAGTTTTAGTGCGACAGCTATCGTGGTCGCGGTGGGCTGGTGGCCTGAAGTCTTTCATGCCGATGAATTAGATGGATTATCGCTGTTGGGGATTGGTGTAATCATAATGTCGGTGATGGTGGTTCAGTTATTACCGCTTTATCGCAATCGTCAGCTAAAGCGTATGCAAGTAATCTAACGTTTAGATAAATATTTTACCTATGGGAAAGGTCTGTGATTACACGACTCAGTGATGTAAAACTTAAAGATATCCGTGGCGTCATCTTCGATCTTGACGGCACTTTAGCGCATTCGAATCCTGATTTTTCCGGGCTGCGCCGCGAGCTAGGCATTGATTCTGGTACGGATATTTTGGCCCATGTTAATAGCCTCAGTGAAGGCGAGGTGCGTAATAAAGCATTTGAGATAGTCCATGAGTATGAAAGACAAAGCTCACTTAACGCCAGTTGGATAGATGGCGCTAAGGAGCTTATCGAATACTTACAGGCTAAATCGCTGCCCTTGGCTATTTTGACCCGCAATATGCCAGAAGCAGCGCAAATCACTATCAATAAGCTCGGCATCGATATCGCATTGGTGTTAACCCGCGATGATGCGCAGCCTAAGCCGCACCCTGAAGGCATTGAGCTTATTTGCCAGCAGTGGCAATTAGAGCCTGCAGATATTTTATATGTGGGCGATTATCTATTTGATCTGCAAACTGCCCAAAATGCAGGTAGCCGCTGCGCCCTTTATTGCCCCGAAACTATCCCCGATTATGCCCTTGATGCCGACATGCTAGTAGCTTGTTACCATCGTTTTATTGAAGCGTGGGCAGTGGGTGACTAGATTTTGTTAGTCTGTTTTGAACTTAGTCCCAGTGCGGGGCGAAGTCTGGATTGGCCACCCTATGATTGCGATCTAATCCAGTGATTGCCTCGATTTCCGCTGCAGATAACATGAGTTTGGCTGTTGCTAGGTTGCTGCGAATATTCTCACGTTTGGTCGATGAAGGAATCGTGGCGAATCCTTGCTGTCTTAACCAAGCGAGTATGGTTTGAGCTGTGGTGACGCCATGTTTTTTAGCAATCTGAGTAATTAACTCATCTTGTAATACAGCGCCGTAGGCAAAAGGCATGTAGCCCGTCACTAAGATATTGTGCTGCTTACAAAACTTTGTCACTTTTGTGTTAACCAAATACGGATGCACTTCTACTTGATTGGTGAAAATTACTCCTTCACCTAATATCTCTATCGCTTGGGATAACTGGGCGTTAGTGAAATTCGATACTCCAATACGGCGAGTGAAACCCTTATTTAGCATGGTTTTTAATGATAAGAGGTAATCTGCCATCGGCACGTGTTCATCCTTAAGTGGCCAATGGATTAATAGCAAATCAACATACTGGGTTTGTAGCGCGGTTAAGCTGTCGATAACGCTGGCTTCGAAACGGTTTGCGGCTAGATTTTCTGTCCAAACTTTAGTGGTGATAAAGAGTTCATCACGGGGAACGCTAGAAGCCTTAATTGCCTCGCCAACGGCGGCTTCATTACCGTAGATTTGTGCGGTATCGATATGGCGTGAGCCCTCTTCGAGAGCCATTAGTACAGCATCAACTGCTGCTTGGTCTTTGAGTCTAAAAGTGCCGGTGCCGAGCATGGGCATAGCTAATGGATGAGATACGGTCGAGTCTATCTGTGCATGAGTCATAATATTTCCAATACTGAATGAATGGTGATGGCGCTACTTTCGCCTATCAAGCTTTGCCAATAAAGTCGATAAAACACAAATCATATTTGCCAATATCACAATAATGCTGTGCGACTCTTTACTCATAGCCAATTTAGCCGCGTGTCTTTACAGACTCAATCTGGGCTGGATAAAATCGATAAAAGCCGAGATCCGCCGCGCCACGGTTGAGGTTTTATAATAGACGGCATTTACTTGCTCCCGTCCGACATTGGTCACGTGCTCACTTTCAAGCAATGGGACTAATCGTCCCGTGGCAATATCGTTGTTAACCATAAAGCCCGACAGACAAGCGATACCATTGCCCGATAAGGTTAATTGGCGCACGGTTTCGCCGTTGCTGGCGCGCACGTTAGGTGTAATTTGATCGATACCTTTTAAGGGCCATTGATTGAGCACTTTAGAACCGGTAAAGCCGATAAGGCAGTGGTGGGGCAGATCGCTAATATTCTTTGGTAGGCCGCGCTGCGCTAAGTATGCACTAGAGGCCACAATATACAGCTTACTTTTACCCAGCGGTCTGGCGTGCAGAGTCGAGTCAGTCAGCTTGCCGATACGGATCGCCACATCGGTACGTTTCTCAATCAGATCGACAAAACCTTCATTGGAGGTGATTTCAAGCTCGATATCGGGATAGGCTTGCTTAAATTCTTGCACTAAGGGCACGATTTGATGCAGTACGAAAGGGCTCGCTGCATCGACTCTTAAACGACCTTTAGGGCGCTCACCACGGGCGACGAGATCTTCTTCGGCCTGCTGCAGCGTTTGTAATCCTATACGTACCGCATCAACAAATTGCCGTCCCTCGTTGGTGAGTTCGACTCGGCGTGTGGTGCGGTTGAGTAGTGTCACTTGCAGTTGGCTTTCAAGGCGAGTGATCGCCCGCGATACCCGTGCGACTTGAATATCCAGCGCCTCGGCAGCCGCCGAAAAGCCACCAGTATCTACAATCGTCAATAAAATCTGCAAATCATCGGATCGTGTTAGCACTTAGTTGTCTCCAAGTTTAAAGGTGATTAACTACGCTTATAGCAAAAATCATTTGTAAAAATCACTCTTTTTAGCAATAACCTTTGTGGTCATGATAGCCCCATCTGAACGTGAGTCGAGTGTTAGCTCATCAATATTCGCTCACAGACGCTTTAACTTAACTGGATAAACACTATTATGCCCTTAGCTTTACTCGCATTGACGCTCAGTGCCTTTGCCATTGGAACCACAGAATTTGTCATAGTGGGTTTACTCCCAACTATGGCGCAGGATTTGAATGTCTCACTGCCCTCAGCGGGTTTATTGGTGAGTTTGTATGCCCTCGGTGTGGCGATTGGTGCACCTGTGCTGACGGCATTAACGGGTAATTGGAATCGTAAAACAGTCTTGCTATCAGTGATGTCACTGTTTGTACTGGGTAACTTGTTGGCATGGCAGGCGCCGAGTTATGAAACCCTAATTGCTGCGCGGATCCTGACAGGGCTGGCCCATGGGGTATTCTTTTCAATTGGATCGACCATCGCCACCGGCTTAGTTCCCAAAGAAAAAGCTGCGAGCGCGATTGCCATTATGTTTACTGGCTTAACCGTTGCCTTAGTGACTGGCGTGCCGTTGGGGACGTATATAGGCCAGACGTTTGGCTGGCAGTCGACCTTTTTAGCGGTGGCCTTACTGGGCTTTATCGCCTTAGTCGGCAGCGCATTTTTAGTGCCAAATAACCTAAAGCAAGCTAGCGCAGCCCGAATACTTACGCAGGTCAAAGTATTGGGTGAGCCGAGATTGTTATTAGTGTTTGCGATTACTGCCGTGGGTTACGGTGGCACCTTTGTGGCGTTCACTTACCTTGCGCCGATTTTACAGCAAGTTACAGGTTTTAATGCCAGTGCGATTGGCGCCATCATGTTGGTTTATGGTGTCTCCGTTGCCTTTGGCAATATCTGGGGTGGAAAGATGGCAGATAAAATGGGTCCAGTAAAAGCCCTGAGCTATATCTTTGCAGGCCTCACCGCTGTGCTATTGGTGTTTAACTTTACCGCAGGTAACCCGATTATGGCTGTGTTGACCATCTTAGTTTGGGGCGCGTTTGCCTTTGGTAATGTTCCAGGTTTACAAGTGTATGTGGTAAAACTTGCTGAGACTTATGCTCCCGATGCGGTTGATGTAGCTTCAGGTTTAAATATTGCTGCTTTTAATGTTGGTATCGCTTTAGGCGCGTGGGGCGGAGGGATAATCGTGACCAACTTAGGCTTAATGCACACTCCTTGGATTGGTGCGCTGGTGGTATTTAGTGCGCTGTTACTCACTCGTGTCAGTGGCTATTTAGATACCCAATCAAGCCAAGTTGAAAGCCGCGAGGCCTCTCAATAAGTCCTGTTTAGCGATTAACAGTAATGAAAGTCTTTCTGTTGTCTTATCTACGGAGTTTGAGTCGAATAGCGTTTTACAGATTTAGTTAGTCGCGTTGTTAGCGGCGGCTGCATCTTGCTTATCTTGCTTCAGCCCCAAGCGCACGCTATCTAATATGGCAATTAGCCAGCAGAGGATAAACCCGTACATCAGCTTATCTGCACCATCACGAATGGTTGCGGTGGTTTGCTTAGTCACTTCGGCCGCAATTACTCCCATATCCAGCGGTAAAACACCGGTTTGAATATCAAGCGAGATAACTTGTGCGACTTGCATAACTTGTTGCAGTAATAGACCGAGGCTCAGTATTGCCAATACAAAAAACACTAGGGCACTGCGTTTATGTTGCAGATAAAAATGGCCGCTGCCAGGGGCGACGAAGGCGGATAATAGTCCGGCGGTAAGGGCTTTTTTCATCGAAATACACTAGATGCGTTGCTAAAGACTAAGTCGACACTAATAGACATGTTGGCTTAACTGCAAGTTAATTTGCCATTGCGACTAATATTCCAATAAAGCCCGCAAATAGAGTGCAACCGACAAGTACCATGATTAATAACGTTTTATCTCTGTGGCATGACTTAGCGAGTTCGGGCAGTACCGAGGTAAATGGGTAAGTTATCAATGCTAAAAAATCCATTTTATATCCTTAAACTAGTCATTCTTGCACTCACTATATCAGCTTGAAATATCAACTGGCGAGCGTACTTTGAGCTAGTGCGATGTTAAGCCAATAAAAAAGGAGCCTAGGCTCCTTTTTTAGTCTCTAGCTTAGCTAGATAATCGTTAGATTAGTCTTCACGTGGTTTACGTGGCTTACGTTCACCGGCAGGTTTGTCTGCACGTGGTTTACGGTCAGCAAATGGCTTGTCACCCGTCGCAGCAGCGCGAGGCTTACGGTCGCCAGCTGGGCGGTCACCCGTTGGACGATCGCCACGTGGTTTACGGTCACCAGAAGGACGGTCTGAACGAGCACTACGGCCAGAATCAACAAATACTTGATCGCCAGCTTCGCGGATGTTCAATGGCTTGCCACAAACACGGACTTTACGTAGGTGTTGTAACACGTCTTTTGGCATGCCGTCTGGCAGGTCAACAGTGGTCACTGCATCGTAAAGTTGGATTGCGCCAATGTAACGGCTGTCGATGTTAGCTTCGTTCGCGATAGCGCCAACGATGTTGCCCACACCTACACCATTCTCACGACCTACGTCGATCACGTAACGGCACATTTTCAAATCTGGGTTGTCTTTCAACGCTTCAGCACTGCCTAGGCTCGCTGGCATTGGACGCGGTTCGCGACTTCTGCGCTCACCACCACGGTCACTTCCGCGGTCGCCACGATCACTGCTACTACGTTCAGTGCGCTCACTGCGTTCATCACGAGCACGTTCTTGAATGGCTGGCAATTGCAGAGGACGCTCCTGCTGAACTTGCTGTAATAATGCAGCGGCTAGCAGATCAGTATCGACTTCTAACTGTTGGCACAATTGAGCAACAGCTTCTTTCATGAAATCTAAATCGCCGTTGATTGTTTCAGCCAGTTGCTCACCTAAGCGAGACAGACGACGTTCTGCAACAGTCTCTGGGCTTGGAATTTTCATCGGTGAAATACGGCTGTTAGTTGAACGCTCGATAGTGCGCAGCATGCGCATTTCACGGCTAGTCACAAACAGGATCGCCATACCAGTACGGCCAGCACGGCCTGTACGGCCAATACGGTGTACATATGCTTCAGCATCATACGGAATGTCGTAGTTAACTACGTGACCGATACGCTCAACGTCAAGACCACGGGCGGCAACGTCAGTTGCGATTAGAATGTCTAATTTGCCACGTTTCAGTTGATCAACTGCGCGCTCACGGGCTTGCTGATTCATGTCACCATGTAGAGGTGATGAAGCATAACCACGAGCTTCTAACTTTTCAGCTAACTCAACACATGAGTTACGAGTGCGGACGAATATGATGACACCTTCAGTGTTTTCAACTTCTAATACGCGTACTAATGCTTCAAGTTTATTGTGTTGTGATACTTGTACAAAACGCTGTTCGATTGACTCAACCGTTGTTTGGCTTGATTCAATGCGCACATGTATTGGATTGCGTAAGTATTGGTTAGCAACACGCTTAATTTGCTCTGGCATAGTGGCAGAGAATAACGCTAACTGGCGCTCGCTTGGCGTGTGCTCAAGGATCCATTCGATATCATCGATGAAGCCCATTTTTAACATTTCATCGGCTTCGTCAAGTACAAGTGCTTGTAACGAATCGAGTTTCAATGTGCCACGACGCATATGGTCCATAACACGACCAGGCGTACCAACAATAACCTGTGGGCCACGTTTTAGGGCATTCAACTGTTGTTGCATGCTTTGACCGCCGTAAATTGGCAGCACGTGAAAATTCTTCATGAATTTGGCATAGCTACTGAAAGCTTCTGCAACCTGAACCGCTAATTCGCGCGTTGGCGCTAATACTAGAATTTGCGGTGTAGTTTGGCTGGTGACTTTATTTAGCAGGGGTAAAGCGAAGGCGCCAGTTTTACCTGTACCTGTTTGCGCTTGACCTAAAATATCTTTGCCAGCCATAAGTGGATCAATACTGGCTGATTGGATTGGCGTTGGTTTTTCATAACCTAGCTCGTCAAGAGCACGCAACAAATTCTCGGATAGGCCGAGTTCACGGAAAGTTCTTTCATCGGATGACATTGGGTTGTAGCCTTGTGGATGCGCGCGCGAAATGGCGCTTAAAGTTGCACAGACAGAAAATCAACCCCGTGTCGATTTCCCGCGAAGGACGGATTATAGCAGCATAGAAGCCACTTTACCAACCTGAGTCACACTTTTTACGCCGTTTACTGCATTTTTTTCGTTGAAACTGAGCAAGAAACGCGCCACTTCCCATTAATTCTTTAAATATTCGGCATTTAATTGAATTAGTTCAAATGCTGATTCAGTCACCGCGGCTAGAAAAGTGATGTCGATTGTCGCAACGGTATCCTCAGGCGTGTGGTATTGCCGATGGATTGGCACGCCTAAATATAACCAAGGGATATTCGCTTTATTGAACGGATAATGATCCGACACTTGCAACCAATTAGTATTTTGTATGCTGCGGCCAATGGGCTTGGGGTGGCTCAATTTAATGCATAATCGGTTTTGTTCACTCAAGAGCGGTTTGAATTGGTTGAACTGATTGAAGTTGCGACTACCTTCGAGATAAATAGCATAGGGTCTACTTGGGTGGCTTACCATGTCGAGATTGAGCATTAATTCAAATGTTGCCTGTGGCAAACGGATTTTGAGTTGCTCGACCAAGGCGGTGCTGCCATAGAGTCCGGGTTCTTCGGCATCCGTCGCGACAAACATCAAATTGACGTTAGGCAAAGTATGGGTTGGCAAGCTCTGTTGCTGTTGCTGTTGCCAGCGAGCGGCAATGGCTAGCATTGCTGCCACACCCGAAGCGTTATCATCGGCGCCGTGGTAAACCTGACTACCGCTCATGCCTAAATGATCATAATGAGCAACAACAATACGCCATCTGTTGGTCGGCGTTTGTGCCATGGCGATAGCGATCACATTGGCGCCGCTGTTTAGGGTGAAAGGTGTGTGATACTCAAACGGCACTACAAAGTCGGTTCCCCAAGGCTGTAAACCTAATGCTTGAAATCTCTGCTTTATATAGTCACGACTTTTAGCCGCGCCTTGGGTTTGGGTTTTTCTGCCCTCGAATTCTGCTGAACTGAGTTTGGTGACTGTCGCTTGCAGCTCGCTAGGGTTGCCCCACGTCAGTTTGAGCTCGCTTGGCGCACAGGTTTCCAGTGAATTAGCACAACCACTGAGATTTGCGCTAACCAAGCAGACAAGTATGAACATACTAAGGTCTTGCAACTGATGGCCTAAAATACGTGCATTCTTGAGATTAGCCAGCCGTTGGCGAATGCGATGGTCGTTGAGTAAAGGCGCTATGCTTATATAGCTGGCTTGATACAGGCTTAGAAAAATACGGCGAGTGACAGGCCATTGAATGCTATCGCGCATGGATGATGCTTGTCCTTATGGATGAAACCTTCATCTGAAGATGGCTTCATCTTTGCCTAAAGCTGAGGTTAATTCAACCTGTGTTAAATGTAGCGAAAGCCTAAGCGTATTTGAATGTAACTGGGGAAGCGTGTAATTGAGTAATTTAAGTTAATCTCTAACAATCATCAGCAAAAAATCAGCAAAACGTGGGCTAACAAAAAAGCGCAGAGCCGAGGCAACTGCGCTTTTTTATTTTTATACAAACAGCTGGCTTTTAAGCCTTAGCTTTATTGGCCTTTGCCATTTCAATATCCCGTTTTAGCAGCGGCTTTAAAAAGCGTGCCGTGTGGGAGGTTGGATGCTCGGCGACTTCTTCTGGTGTGCCTGTGGCTAAAATCATACCGCCACCACCACCACCTTCTGGGCCTAAGTCGATAATCCAATCCGCCGTTTTGATCACGTCCAGATTATGCTCAATCACCACAATGGTGTTGCCGTGGGATTTAAGACGATGCAATACGTCAAGCAGCAGTTGGATATCAGCAAAGTGTAAGCCAGTGGTTGGTTCATCCAAGATATACAAGGTTTGGCCTGTGTCACGCTTAGATAACTCTTTGGCAAGTTTCACCCTTTGAGCTTCACCGCCCGACAGCGTGGTCGCACTTTGACCAAGGCGCACGTAGGATAACCCCACATCCATCAAGGTTTGCAGCTTACGGGCAATGGCAGGTACGGCATCAAAGAACTGACGTGCATCTTCCACTGTCATTTGCAGTACTTCGTGAATATTCTTGCCTTTATAGCGTACTTCTAAGGTTTCGCGGTTATAGCGCTTACCTTTACAAGAATCACAGGGCACATACACGTCGGGCAGGAAGTGCATTTCGACCTTGATTAAACCATCGCCTTGGCACGCTTCGCAGCGGCCACCTTTAACGTTAAAGGAGAAGCGGCCGACTTGATAACCTCGGGTGCGCGACTCTTGAGTGCCAGTAAATATTTCACGGATAGGAGTGAAAATACCCGTATAAGTGGCGGGGTTAGAGCGCGGTGTGCGGCCAATTGGGCTTTGGTCAATATCGACCACTTTATCGCACAGCTCCATGCCTTCGATACGATCATAGGGTGACGGTTCATCCACAGTCGCGCCGTTAAGCATTCTATGGGCAATTTTGAAGAAGGTATCGTTAATTAAGGTCGATTTACCCGAGCCAGACACGCCCGTCACGCAAGTGAACAAACCAATCGGAATGGTTAAATCAACATTACGCAGGTTGTTGCCACGTGCGCCAAATAACTCAATCACTTTAGTTTTGTCGAATGCAATACGCGGTGTATCGATATGAATACAGCGTTTACCGGAAATATATTGTCCAGTTACCGACTCTTCACAGGCGATGATTTTTTCAATCGGGCCGTCGCAAATTACTTCACCACCATGTACGCCAGCGCCGGGGCCGATATCAATCACGTGATCCGCCATACGAATCGCATCTTCATCGTGCTCAACCACAATCACAGTGTTGCCTAAATCCCGCAGATGGATCAGGGTTTGTAGCAGGCGTTCATTATCCCGTTGATGCAGGCCGATTGAGGGTTCATCGAGCACGTACATCACACCAACAAGTCCGGCGCCGATTTGGCTGGCGAGTCGAATACGTTGGGCTTCACCACCCGAGAGGGTTTCTGCCGAGCGTGATAGGCTCAAATAATTGAGGCCGACGTTAACGAGGAAACCTAAGCGATCGCGGATTTCCTTTAAAATCTTTTCAGCGATTTGCGCCTTTTGGCCGCTAAACTCGACGTTCTCGAAGTAGTTTAAGGCTTCGCCAATCGACCAAGTGGTGAGTTGCGGCAGGTTAATGTCGCCTAAAAACACGTTACGGGCTTCTTCACGCAGGCGCGAGCCACCACAGCTTTGACAGGCTTGGGTGTTGATAAACTTGGCTAATTCGTCACGTACCGAGTTACTTTCAGTTTCACGATAACGCCTGTCCATATTATTTAAAATGCCTTCGAAGGGGTGATTACGTACCACCACATCGCCGCGATCGTTGATGTACTTAAAGGCAATGCTGTCTTTGCCTGAACCGTACAGCACGATTTTACGGACTTTTTCGCTCAGCTGCTCGTAGGGCACTTCGACATCGAACTTATAGTGGTCAGCGAGTGAACTAAGCATTTGGAAATAATAGAAGTTGCGTCTATCCCAACCACGAATTGCGCCGCCAGCCAATGAAAGCTCGGTATTGCTGATCACGCGCTCTGGGTCGAAAAACTGTTGTACGCCTAAACCATCACAGGTTTGGCATGCACCGGCTGGGTTGTTAAAGGAGAAAATTCTTGGCTCTAATTCCGCCATAGAATAACCGCAGTGCGGACAAGCAAAGTTAGCCGAGAATATCAGTTCTTCGCCTTTTGCTTTACCCGAACCTGTGTCGTCATCCATGGTGGCCACGGTCGCGATACCGCCAGAGAGTTCGAGCGCGGTTTCAAAGGATTCGGCCAAACGTTGCTTGATATCGTCACGCACTTTAAAACGGTCAACGACCACTTCAATGGTGTGTTTTACGTGTAAATCTAAGGTTGGCGGGTCGGTTAAATCACACACCTCGCCGTCGATACGTGCACGGATATAACCCTGCGCCGATAGGCCTTCAAGCAATTTAACGTGCTCACCTTTACGGGCGTTGACCACAGGCGCGAGCAGCATTAAGCGGCTATCTTGGGGCATTTCGAGCACTTTATCGACCATCTGGCTGACGGTTTGCGCCGCCAACGGTTGATTGTGCGTCGGGCAACGCGGCTCGCCTACTCGGGCGAACATCAAACGCAGGTAATCGTAAATTTCGGTTATGGTGCCTACGGTCGAGCGTGGGTTATGGGAAGTAGACTTTTGTTCGATGGATATCGCAGGGCTTAAGCCTTCGATATGATCAACATCGGGCTTTTCCATCAAACTTAAAAATTGGCGAGCATAGGCAGACAGAGACTCGACGTAACGTCTTTGGCCCTCGGCATATAAAGTATCAAAAGCAAGGGAGGACTTACCGGATCCCGATAAGCCCGTGATGACAATCAGTTTATCCCTAGGGATAGTCAGGTTGATATTCTTGAGATTGTGGGTGCGTGCGCCGCGTATTTCAATCTTATCCATCTATCGCTCTAATGCCATATGCTTAAAAAAAATGAGCACAAGTATCGCACAGATCGGCGGCTGAGTTTAGTTGATTCTGTGATCTGCACCAATCCTAGGCTAGTCGTGGTTTTTAATCGGCTTAGTTAAGCAGAGGTTAGGTTCTGAGTGGATTAATTAAGATTAATGCCGTTGTTGCGCACTGACTCACAGGACAAATGTGAGCACTATGTTAGACTCGCTTATCTGTGCCTGAGTATTGAATTGGGCTGAAAAACAAAGGTATTAACCTGAGTGTGAGCACGATTACGGATAATATAGGTCTGTGATTATCGGCAGAAAGCGAACGATATCAGTAGTGGGTTAAGCCACTATTTCCTTTTGAGCAAATCCTTTTGGGTGTGGTAACATGCGCCCCTTAAAAGACTTCAATCCAGGGCAAAATCATGGGTAACAACGGACTTTCGGGTACGGAAAAAAAAGTCGCGTTTTCTTTAGCCAGTGTATTTGGTTTACGCATGATGGGCTTGTTTATGATCATGCCTGTCTTTGCACTTTATGGTCAGCACCTCGAAGGCTTCTCGCCGCTGTGGGTGGGTATTGCCATCGGTGCCTATGGTCTGACTCAAGCTGTGTTGCAAATCCCCATGGGGATTTTATCTGACAAATATGGTCGCAAGCCGATAATCCTTATCGGCCTTGTGTTGTTTGCCATTGGTAGCTTGATAGCCGCCAATGCCGATTCGATTTATGGTGTGGTGTTTGGCCGCGCAGTGCAGGGCATGGGCGCGATTGCCGCCGCCGTATTAGCGCTGGCGGCAGATTTAACTCGCGATGAACAGCGTACTAAAGTCATGGCGATTATTGGTATGTGTATTGGCGCCTCTTTTGCGCTGTCCTTACTGGTTGGGCCAATTGTGGCGCAACATGTGGGTTTATCTGGTCTGTTTTACCTTACGGCTATTCTTGCTGTGTTGGGTATGTTGATTGTGCAGCTTTTAGTGCCGAATCCGATAAGCCATGCGCCTAAGGGCGACACGCTAGCTACGCCAGCTAGACTCAAGCGCATGTTAACCGATCCGCAGTTGTTTAGATTAGATGCGGGGATTTTTATCCTGCATTTAGTGTTAACTGCGGTATTTGTGGCTTTGCCGCTGGATCTTGTCGATGCCGGTTTAGTGAAAGAAAAACACTGGATGCTGTATTTTCCTGCTTTTGTGGGGGCGTTTTTCCTGATGGTGCCGTTAATCATCATCGGTGTTAAGCGTAAAAATACTAAGGCCATGTTCCAAATCGCCCTCGTGATCATGATAGTGGCATTACTGGCAATGGCCGCATTCGCTAGCAACCTTTGGGTATTGAGCTTTGCCGTTGTGCTATTTTTTACCGGCTTTAACTACTTAGAAGCTTCATTGCCCAGTTTAATTGCTAAATTCTGCCCTGTTGGCGAAAAAGGCTCGGCCATGGGTGTCTATTCCACCAGCCAGTTTTTAGGGGCTTTTTGTGGTGGTATGCTGGGCGGCGGCGCTTTCCAATTAGTGGGCGCGGTTGGGGTATTTATCGTGGCCGTGATCTTAATGTCTATCTGGTTATTCCTGACATTAGGCATGGAAAATCCTGTGCTGTTAAAGAGCTATACCTTAGAAGCTGAAGTCAAAGACAAGGCGCAGGCGCGGGATATGGCGGCGCAGTTATCGCAGTTGATGGGTGTGGTTGAAGCGATCGTCGTACTGGATGAAAAAGTCGCGTACTTAAAGGTTGATGAGCATTTCGATTTAAGAGAAGCACGAGCTGTGTTAGGCTCTGCTCAATAATATCTGGGTCTGCCGTGTGGTATTTGGGGAAGCTGATTTTCCTCTATGGCGACACATATAAACAACATACTGAATTAATAGATTATTTAAAGAATCGCAGGAGATTTCAATGGCCAGTCGTGGTGTTAACAAAGTAATTTTGGTTGGCAATTTGGGACAAGATCCAGAAGTGCGTTATATGCCAAACGGTAATGCCGTCGCTAACATCACAGTTGCGACCAGCGAATCGTGGAAAGACCAACAGGGTCAGCAGCAAGAACGTACAGAATGGCACCGTGTGGTTCTGTTCGGCAAATTAGCTGAAATTACAGGTGAATACCTACGTAAAGGTTCACAGGTTTACCTTGAAGGTAAACTGCAAACCCGTAAGTGGAAAGATCAAAGCGGTCAAGACCGTTACAGCACTGAAGTGGTTATTGATCAAAGCGGTAGCATGCAAATGTTAGGTAGCCGTGGTCAAGGTGGTCAAGCTCAAGGCGCGCCAATGGGTGGCGGCATGCCACAAAATGCAGGTTATCAGTCTGCACCACAACAAGCGGCACCTGCGCAAAATCAATATGCGCCAGCGCCTCAAGCTGCGCCTGCTTACCAAGCGCCAGCTCAGCAACAATATGCTGCGCCAGCACCTACCCAGCAGCAAGGTTATGGTCAACCGCAGTCCCAACCACCACAGCAGGGTGGGTATGCGCCTAAGCCACAAGCCGCTCCAGCGCCAGCTTATCAAGCACCGGCAGCACCAGCACAGCGCCCAGCACCGCAACCTCAGCAAAACTTCACTCCAGATTTGGATGATGGCTGGGATGATGATATCCCGTTCTAGCTTACGCATAAAAAAGTCGTAAAGACGAGATAGTCTGAAATGAATAAAGCCACGCAAGTCGTGGCTTTATTGTTTCTAGCGTTAATGCTGTGGGTCTTTCTATTGTGTAAGCAGACTGAGAGCGTTAAAGCATTCGTCTAGCTTATAGATTCAACCATTTGATTTAGGTACAAGCTTAAAACGTATAATCAAAGTTATAACGCATGCCGATCATGATTTGGTCATTGGTGTCACGGTATTCGTAATCGGTTTTTTGATATTCGATAAAGGTACTGAATGTGGGTGTTTTATGCCATTCAAGCGTGCTGTTGTAGGCATTATAGGTGTTAGAGGTCGCATCGTTGCCACCATCATCATATTTAGACACACCTAGCTTAACTTTATAGCTTTCGTTGATGTCGTAGCTTGCTACGACGTCAAGAGTGGAGCCATCGACGTCACCTTTGTCTATATCTTGATAGGCAGCGGCGAGGTATAAAGAATTGAAGCTCTTTGCTAGGGTCACACCTATGGTATTTTCATCTACGTAGGTTGGGTTAGATGCGCATGAATCATTTTCACATAGATTATGTTCTTTGTTGTAATATGCGACAGCGACGTAGATAAAGTCAGTTTTGTAACGAACACCGGCGTTGACAAAGTCGCTACCACTGTTACCACCTTTATCGCCATCAAATTGTCCATCGGCCGAGAATAAGATATCGCCGAATTCTTTACGATAGGTTACTAGGTTGTTTAGTCTGAATGGGCTCGCGCTGTCATAGGCAAGAGGTGTTCCTGAGCGGTTAAATATATCGACCGGATCAGAAATAATTTCTTGGGTGACGGCTTGCTTACCGATAGCGAACCGACCAAAGAATCCTTCAATACCAACATAAGCTTTGCGTGCGTCGCCAAAGTCGCCATCGTTTTGGATTTCGACTTTAAATTCACCTTTGGCAAAAGCAGTTAAACCATTACCAAGATCGTGCTCTGCAGCAAAACCAATCCGCGAGTTGGCGTCACCCACATCCCAATCTTCGTCTGAATTTAAGTTGCTCACCCCAAATGTAGGGCGTAAAGAACCATAAAAATTAAACTGAGTATCTGATGATACAGGGGTTGAGGCGGTGCTTTCTTGGGTTTCTAGCGTCGCAAGTCTTTGTTGTATTTGTTGTAACTCAGCCCGTAACTCATCATTTGTCGCAGTATCATTAGCTTGAGCGGCGAATAGAGGGGCGGTAAAGCTCAGCATCATCATTGCTGCTGTTACTTTTGATAACTTCATTGATATTTCCTTACATAACAACTACTAACGCTTTGCTAATGGTTTTGTTATCCATAAGGCAGTACTGCATAGTAGTAAGGATGCGCACGTTTGATTGTGCTGGGTTCGGGATCTTGCTGAAATGAAAGATCCCGCATGTCTTTACTGGTAAATAATTTTTGCCAGCCTAATTTTGGAAAATGCTTCCCCCATCCCACCAAGTGGCAGGATCGATTAAGGCGTTCGCATTAGAGTATGGTTGCGGCCATTTTCCGGCGTAGGTAAGCAATTTGCTGCATGTGCGGCAAATCTTTGGGGCAATTATCTTGGCAGCCAAGCAATGTCATACAGCCAAATACGCCGTCTTGATTACCGATAACATGGTAAAAATCATCCGCAGTACGAGCGTCTCTGCTATCCATTTCGAAGCGAGCAATTTTCATCATGCCAACCGCACCGACAAAGGTTTCACGCATTTGTTTGGTAGCGCAGGCAGATACACAAACCCCGCATTCAACACAGCGTTCTAGCTCATAAATACGTGCAGCTTCTTCGGGGGCCATTGGGTTTTCGAGGCGATGCATGTCGTGATCATCGGCTTTAGGATGCAGCCATAGTTTTAATCGTTCGGCTAATTCGCGCATAAACTTACCCGTATTAACGGATAAATCACCAATCAGTTCAAAGCCAGGTAATGGCATTAAAGTGATTTCACCATCGGGATAATTTGCCGTTAGCGTGCGACAGGCAAGGGTTGGGAAACCATTGATCACCATGGCGCAACTGCCACAAATACCCGCGCGGCAAACAAAGTCGAATTGCAATGAGGGATCTTGTTGTTCACGCAGTTGATTGAGTGCAATAAACACTGTCATACCGGGTGTTTCTGTCAACTGATAACGCTCCATCTTCGGCTTGTCTTGGCCATCTTGTGGATCGTAACGGAAGATATTAAAGCTGATTTGACGGCTCATAATGGTTTGTTTCCTACCGGTTGAGATGGCATGGTTTTTAAAGTATCAGTGAGACGCTCGTTACGAGGTTGCAGATGGCTTGGCAACTCAAATGGCATCAATGCGTGCTGAAGCGTGTGTCTATCAGGGTTGTCGCCTAAGCTTGCGATTACTTCATTGATCTGTTGCACGCGCTTTTCTGTGTCTGGGTGAGGGATGGTGTTATCGTTACCATAGCCTCGGTATCCCGGTGGTAATTCCATTTTCATTACATCGAGTGCTTCGTAACGCAGCACAGGCTCTAGTGACTCGGCGTCTGGCCAAGTTGCTAGTGTGCGGTTTAGCCAATCTTTATCGTTGCGTTGTGGGTAATCTTCCCGTGAATGGGCGCCGCGACTTTCTGTCCGAGCAGCAGCGCCGCAGGCAACAGTTAAGGCGACTCTTAACATACGAGTGACGCGCAGTGCTTCAACTAACTCAGGGTTTGAGTGGCGTTTTTTACATTTAAGCCCCAGATTTTTTGAGCGAAGAAGTAGGTCTTTTAATTCTTTAATGGCTTTGTCTAACTCTGTGCCATTTCGGAAAATACCAACGTAGTTCATCATGATCCGTTGCATTTCTTTTTTCAGTTCAAAGGGGTTTTCGGTACCATTGCCATCAACGAGGTTATCGATTTCACTTTGTAACTTAGCGATGCATCGCTCGGTGAGTGCAGTATCGATTTCTAGGCTGTTTTGCTCACAAAAATCAGCGACATATTTACCAATAATCATGCCGCCAACTACTGTTTCAGCGACCGAGTTACCACCTAGGCGATTAAAGCCGTGCATGTCCCAACAGGCAGCTTCGCCGACACTGAACAATCCTTTGAGCTGTGGACTTTCGCCAGTGGCATTAGTGCGTACGCCGCCCATAGAATAATGCTGGGTCGGTCTTACTGGGATCCAATCTTTACAGGGGTCGATACCCAGAAAATACTCACAAATCTCTTTTACTTCGCGCAAGTTGGTTTCGATATGTTCGCGGCCTAACAGGGTGATATCTAGCCATAGATGCGGGCCGTAAGGGCTGTCAACGCCTTTACCTTTTCGCATGTGTTCTGTCATACGGCGCGAGACCACGTCACGGGAGGCGAGTTCTTTTTTCTCTGGTTCGTAATCTGGCATAAAGCGGTGGCCGTCTTTATCCCGCAAAATACCGCCATCACCACGACACCCTTCAGTGGTTAAAATCCCCGCTGGCACGATGGCGGTAGGGTGAAACTGCACCGCTTCCATATTGCCTAAAGTGGCAACGCCTGTGTCGAGCGCTAATGCTTGGCCTATGCCTTCGCAGATAGTGGCGTTGGTGGATATTTCATAGATTTTGCCGTAACCACCGGTGGCGATTGTGGTGGATTTAGCCACATAAGCACGTAGCTCGCCGGTGATTAAGCAGCGTGCGATTACGCCATGGCAACGCTTACCGTCATGGATTAGCGACAGCGCTTCAATACGCTCGTGTACTGGAATACCCATTGATATGGCTTGGTTATCTACCGCATACAGTAAAGAGTGACCTGTGCCATCGGCGGTATAACAGGTACGCCATTTCTTGGTGCCGCCAAAGTCACGGGCATTAATTAGGCCGTGAGCTTCTTCAGCTTCATTGAGAGTGACTTTTTGCGCGTTCATGATGACTTCACGCGGGCCGGCAGAAATCCGCGACCAAGGCACGCCCCAGTTGGTGAGTTCGCGAATTGCTTTAGGCGCGCAGTGGGTAAACATGCGCGCTACATCTTGGTCGCAGCCCCAGTCGGAGCCTTTTACTGTGTCTTGGAAATGCACATCTTCGTTGTCGCCCATGCCTTTGACTGTGTTACCAAGGCTGGCTTGCATACCGCCTTGTGCTGCGGCGGAATGTGAACGTTTTGCGGGAATTAACGATAGCACTAAGGTATCGAGTCCGCGTTCTTTGGTGGCAATGGCGACTCTCAGGCCCGCGAGTCCGGCGCCAATCACTAATGAGTCTGTATAAATAAGTTTCAAATGAGCTCCTTATCTAATTATCTAGATAACATTCATAGATTTATCATTGCGCTCCTCGGCATAAATGCGCTGCAACTATGTCTCGAGGAGGATCCGTATATTGTTTGTGTTGCTCTACAGGCTAGATGCGCCGATAGCGCTAGCTTGTTTGTTGTTATTAATTGGGAATAAACGGTTGCACCGGCAATACTAATTCCATACCAATATTGATATAGGTCACTAGGCTTAATGTGCCTAAACATAATAAATAGACGATCAATACATGGGCGATGGTGCGGATAAGTGGGCGGTTACTGCTCACACCCCATTTTAAGATCACTCGATATAAGCCAACGATGCCGTGGAATAAAACGATTGGTAGAAACACCACGTATAAGAGCCAAGCGTTATCGTGGTAAACCCGTTCAGCCGAAAGGTGAGGGCCAATCTCTGGGTTTAAAATCATGGTTGCAAGGTGGGCTGACACTAAGAAAAAGAGTAAAAAACCGGTAATCATCTGCCAGAACCATAATTGGGTATCTTTATGTTTGATACTCGACATGAAGCCACGCATTGCACGCCATTGGCCCAGTTGTGTGGGAAAGCGGCGTAATGCGGTGGCAGCATGTACCGCAACAATCACGAGCATAATCACTGAAATGATCTTGGTTACAATCGGGAAACCATGATCAGTCGAACTAAACATGCTGCCTTCTAAGAATTGCACCATGTGAAAGAAGGTTTCTTTCCCTAATAAAATGCTCGCCTCAAAATGCATATGAAATAAGAGGAAAACACCCAATATAAGCCCAGTTATACTTTGTAAGCAGTCTGCTTTAGCCGACCAAGCTTGCCCATACGGCCCACCATTAATGGCGGTAGGAACACGCGTTTTCGCTGACATTAATTCACTCCTTACTAGATTTGTCATAGTGTGGATACCCCTGCACTACTTCAAAACTACTCCTTGAAATACAGATTAAAAGAAGAGGGCTAAGCCATTTGTTAGCATCACCCTCGATAACTTTTGGCAATATGGCGCTATAACATCATGCCGCCAAATAGGAACGCTAATGCCACACTGGTAGCAATTGTCACGACGCCTGGAATGAGGAAAGGATGGTTAAACACCGCCTTACCAATTCGAGTTGAGCCGGTATCATCCATCTCAACAGCGGCGAGTAAGGTGGGATAAGTCGGCAGTACGAACAAAGCACTTACCGCGGCAAAAGAGGCCACTGCAGTTAAAGGACTCACGCCAATCGCTAGCGCCGCAGGCATCAATGCTTTGGTGGTCGCGCCCTGTGAATAGAGCAACATAGAAGCAAAGAACAAGGTTACCGATAATAACCAAGGCTGACTTTGCAGTAAGTTACCTGCAAGGTCTTTGATTTCATTAATATGATTAGAAACAAAAGTATCACCCAGCCAAGCCACACCTAATACACAAACACAGGCAGACATGCCGGATTTAAAGGTGCCTGCATTGGATATTTCACTTGCGTCGAGTTTACAAAAAATAGTGATAGCCGCAGCAGCTGTCAGCATCAACACCATAATGGCGGCATCGCGTGGCAGAACAGGGTTAACAATTAATCCTACTTTGTCTGAAATTGCAGTGGCATAAACCATCACAGCCGCAATCGCCATAAGGAAAATCATTACTGAACGTTTAGCACCGGGTTTAATATCAATCTGGGTTTTACCGCGTGTTTTAACTAAGCCTTTAGCTAAACGATCTTGATAGATTGGATCGTCCGCAAGCTCTTTGCCCATTAAGTTAGCGATGACAGCACCAACCATACAAGCAAGAAAAGTGGATGGAATACATACGGCTAACAGCACTAAGTAATCGACACCAAAGGGATCTAAGATGCCAGAGAAAAACACTACTGCTGCTGAAATAGGTGAGGCAGTAATGGCGACCTGTGAGGCGACTACGGCGATAGATAAAGGACGAGAAGGACGAATACCTTGCTCTTTTGCGACTTCGGCAATAACAGGTAAGGTGGAGAATGCGGTGTGGCCAGTACCCGCAAAGAGTGTCATAAAGTAAGTCACAACGGGGGCCAAAAAGGTGATTTGTTTTGGATGTTTACGTAATAATTTTTCTGCCAGTGACACTAAGTAATCCATCCCCCCCGACACTTGCATGGCTGCAATGGCGGTGATTACTGACATAATAATGAGGATCACATCAATGGGGATATTGCCCGGTTTGAGCCCTAGCCCTGCGGTCAGTATCAGTACCCCGACACCACCCGCAAAGCCGACACCCATGCTACCCATCCTAGCACCTAGATAAATCGCTCCGAGAACAATTGCTATCTCTAATATAATCATAGTGTTAACTCTTTTTTGTTTTTAATTTCCATAGCCTAGTTCAGTGTCAATTGTGCATAGGCTTATTGTTGAATTATTGAGTTGGGCTGGGGAGTGTTCCCCAGCCACACCTAGTTACACTTTGGTTTTGCTGATATTTTTCTTTGGCTGATATTTAGGATGCATCAGATTTTCAACAGAGAGGATGTCATCCAGTTCTTCAACTGTTAATAATCCGCGTTCGAGTACCACTTCACGGACGTTTTTACCCGTTTGAGCACAAATCTTGCCGATGATGTCACCTTCATGGTGGCCGATGTACGGGTTAAGGTAAGTCACGATACCGATAGAGTTGAGTACGTGATTCATACAGATTTCTGGGTTAGCTGTAATACCTTCAACGCATTTTTCACGCAGGGAGATACAGGCATTACCCATTAAACTGAGTGACTCAAACATCGCTTGGCCAATCACAGGCTCCATCACGTTTAGCTGTAACTGACCCGCTTCAGCGGCCATAGTAATGGTGATATCGTTACCGACAATCTTGAAGGCAACCTGATTCACTACCTCTGGGATCACAGGGTTAACCTTGGCAGGCATGATGGATGAACCCGCTTGCAGTTCAGGAAGATTAATTTCTTTAAGGCCCGTGCGTGGACCTGATGACAGTAGGCGTAGGTCATTACAAATTTTGGACATTTTAATCGCCATACGCTTAATCGCACTGTGTAACATAACGTAGGCACCGCAATCTGACGTGGCCTCGATTAAATCTTCTGCTGGTACATAAGCACGGCCAGTAATTTCTGCCAGACGTTTAATGGCAAGTAAGGAGTAACCCTCTGGTGTATTAAGACCCGTACCAATGGCAGTGGCACCTAAATTCACTTCTAACAATAATTCTTGGCAACGCGTGATAGATTTAATTTCTTCTCGCAACGTAACTGCAAAGGCATGAAACTCTTGGCCTAATGTCATAGGTACAGCATCTTGTAGCTGGGTACGGCCCATCTTTAAGATAGTTTTAAACTCTGTGGCTTTAGTTTCGAAGGCTGCGATAAGGTCAGTTAATGCATCCAGTAGGATGTCGGTGCTGTTGATGACCGCAATACGGAAACCTGTTGGATAGGCGTCGTTGGTCGATTGACACTTGTTGACGTGATCATTGGGGTTGATGATATCGTAACGGCCTTTTTCTAGGCCCATGATCTCCAGTGCAACGTTGGCTAATACCTCATTGGTATTCATATTGACTGAAGTGCCAGCTCCACCTTGATAGACATCGACCGGAAATTGATCAACAAATCGGCCTGTTGTCAGTATTAGATCGCACGCTTCAATAATTTTGTCAGCAATTTCAGGACTTATTGCGCCTAATTCGCTATTAGCCATGGCTGCCGCTTTTTTAGTTAGCATCATGCCACGAACTAATTCAGGTACATCGGAAATTTTTTGATTACTCAGCTTAAAGTTTTCGATGGCACGCAATGTGTGTATGCCGTAATAAAATTCATTGGAAACTTCTTTAGTGCCCAATAGATCTTCTTCGATCCGTACGCTATTAGTATCTTTCATTTCGATCCTATCCAATCCAGTTAATAGTAAGATATATCTTCGAGTATTAATTTTTAGCTGTGTATATCAGTACGCTTAACACATTAAAAATAAAACCGAAAACATGAAGGAGAATCGTCTCCTTGACTATCGATACAAATCTTAACTCGTTAAACAAATAATAATTAGGATGATGATCACTTAACTCATTGAAATAGGTTATTTGTTTTGTTTGTTAGAGAGGCATCTCAATTCGATGATCTAGTGTGAGCTATTACTTTTTGATGCTAATTAGATAAATAATTGTTATTTGGTTAACAAATTTAAAAGGTGTATATATTAAAGCGAATTACACTCTAAATTAATCATATTGAATTTAAGGTTGGTAGCCTGGTATCTGTTTAGGTTTTTTTAAAATTTATTGTTTTTTTTAATAATAACATGACGTTCTATTTAATATTGATGTTGATTTTTTTGTTGTATTATTATTTAACTTTAGTGAGAGTTATCACTGTGAGACTTAAATAATGGTGCACACTATGGCTGGGTTTACTATTAATAAAAGGATATAAGCATGAATGTTTCGATGCGTAAGATTTTACTCTCCATCAGCTTAGGGTTATTTCTCTCCTCTGCGGCGCAGGCACTGCCACAGGTACGTATTATTGCCACGGGAGGTACTATTGCGGGGGTAGGCCAATCGGCGACAGGCTCTAATTATCAGGCAGGAGAAGTGGGTGTTAATAGTTTGATTGTGGCTGTACCTGAAATAAAGCAACTCGCGGATATTCAAGGTGAGCAACTGGTTAAAATCGGTTCGCAGGACATGAATGATAAGGTGTGGCTTGCGCTTGCTAAGCGGATCAATATTTTACTGGCTGACAAAGATGTTGATGGCATAGTCATTACCCACGGCACCGATACTTTAGAAGAAACCGCTTATTTTTTAAATCTAACCGTAAAGAGTGACAAGCCCGTGGTACTGGTTGGCGCAATGCGTCCATCAACGGCGATGAGTGCCGATGGTCCGATGAATTTGTATAATGCCGTTGCGACTGCTGCTAACCTCGAATCGAAAGGTCGAGGTGTATTAGTGGTGATGAACGATATGGTGCTTAACGCTCGCGACGTCACTAAGACCAATACCACAGGAGTACACACCTTTGCTGCGCCTAACTTTGGTCCGCTTGGCGTTATCCATAACAGCAAGATTGAATACATGGGCAAAACTGAGCGCCAACATACAACTCAAACGCCTTTTGATGTTAGTAAACTTGATAAATTACCACAGGTTGGCATCGTTTATAACTATGCTAACGCCAGTGATTTACCTGCCAAAGCCATGGTTGAAGCAGGTTTTGACGGTATTGTCAGTGCGGGTGTGGGTAACGGAAATATGTACCAATCAATATTTGATACGTTAGCAACGGCGAGTCAAAAAGGTGTGTTAGTAGTGCGTTCTAGCCGAGTACCCACAGGAGCTACCACGCTGGATGCTGAGATAGATGATGCTAAATATGGTTTTGTGGCATCGGGTAATCTTAATCCGCAAAAATCTCGAATTTTACTGATGTTGTCTTTAACGCAAAGCAAAGATCCACAGCAGATCCAACGTTGGTTTCAGCAGTTTTAGTATTTCAGCTGAGTACTAATACTCAATGAGATTGATGTTTCTAGATAAGCCAGCGGCAACAACCGACTGGCTTTTTTATCGTCCGTACTTGAAAGGGATGTTGTCCTGCAAAGTTGCTATTGATTTACACATACTAAGCTGACGTTTAAATCTGCAATCACAATCTAACTTTATACATAAAAGATCTTACTCTACATCGATATGTCGATTTTAGGCCTTGTGAGATAGAAGGAGACAAGGTTTATCAAAGTTATACAAGAAAAATATAATAGAAAATGGTACCTAAAAATATCAGCTAGATTTGGCTTTTTAGAGTTTAGCAATTTAAGAACATGTAGTTTGCAGTGGCTATGCTTAATGTTTTGGAGAATAAACGTTAATTTACACAGTAAAGTTATGGATAGATATTATGAGCCTAAAAGCGGGGTCGTTATTCTATGCACTCGTATTATAGTGATCTTACTCTTAAAGAAGGTGTTATAAACTTACATCACCACACTATGTGTAAGCTATTGATTTTAATTTAATTATTTCTGATTTGATTATGGTTCTGTTTTTGGCTAATCGGTGGTGCGCATTTGTTGGTTTATAGGGTCTTCACCTACAAAAAAGTTAGCTTATTATTGGGTATTACTATTCAGCGATTATTCACTTTCAGTACAGCATAAGGTATTGGTTTTGTGACATAAAGCTATTTTAAGTTTATATTGCCGCTTTATTTTATTTGAAACTTGGGTATGTATTTCCTAGGTTTCTTATTTGATTTTGGGGGGGAAGTGCGAATTTTAATGAATAATTTCAAGGTGATTAGTTTGATGCGTCAGTGGTTACTGCTGGCATTATTAAGTGTGGCGTTGCCGCTACAGGCGAGCGAAGAGCCGCTGTGGATGGGGACGGCTGACTTGCCAATGAGCGGGCGAATCCATACCGGTGAACTTGCCAATGGCATGCGCTATTTATTAGTGAGCAATAAGACGCCAGAGCAGGCTGTCATAGTACGTATGCGGGTGGACGTAGGCTCAGTGGTGGAGTCGGATACCGAGCAGGGGTTAGTGCATTTTCTTGAACACATGGCCTTTAATGGCTCGACGGGTTTGGCTGCGGGGGAGATGATCCCGACATTGCAGCGTCTTGGTCTGAGTTTTGGCGCCGATACCAATGCTGTGACTGAGTTTCAGCAGACGGTTTATCAATTCAACTTGCCAAGTAATAGCCAAGATAAAGTCGATACCGCTTTGTTTTTAATGCGCGAAATTGGCAGTAATTTATTACTCGACCCGGCGCTTATCGAGCGTGAAAAAGCGGTGGTATTGGCTGAACTGCGTGAGCGTAGCGGTGCGGATCTGGAGAATTACCGCAATCAATTACAGTTTTTAATGCCAGATACACTGTTGTCAAAGCGCTTACCTGTGGGTGAGGCGAACAGCATCAAGAATGCTACTCGCGAGACGCTGCTGTCTTTATACCAAGGTTTTTACACGCCCTCACGCACCACCTTAATTGTGGTGGGTGATATCGAGGTAGCCGCAGTTGAACAAAAGATAAAACAACAGTTTGTCAGTTGGCAGGCCGCGCCTTTGGCGGCGAAGGTTAAGCCGCAAGCGCTAGGCACTGTCGCAGAGCGTCAACGCGTCGATGCGGCGGCATTTTTCGATCCTAGCCTATCGACCTCGGTTTCACTCGGTATGCTCAAACCTATGGCATACCCTGCCGACAGCCCTGCCGTGCGAGAGCAGGAAATACTGCTCGAACTCGCCCACGGCATCTTGTATCGCAGAATGGAGTCGCAGCGACTGCACAGCCAAGGTTTATCTGGCGTTAGCCTGCAGGTTGGGGATCAATTTGATATCGCCTATGGCACTCAAATGGGCTTAGGTACGCAGGAGAATAACTGGCAAGAGGGCATAGCAATATTGGAGCAAACCCTGCGCCAAGCACAAGAGTTTGGTTTTAGTCAGCAGGAAATTGACCAACAAATCAAACGTATGCACAAAGAGTATCAGCTCAGCGCAGCGGGTAGCACTACTATCCACAGTGTGAATATTGCCGAGGGGTTAGTGTATTCGGTCGCGGAAAATCGCGTGCCTGTAGAGCCTGAGTGGCTGCTGGCATTTTTTGAGAAAATACTGCCGACAGTGACGCCGCAAAAGCTAAAGCAAGTGTTTAATCAGACATGGAATGCTACGCCGTATCTGTATCTGACGAGCAATAAGCCCATCGAAAATGTTGAAAAACAGCTTATCGCTAGCTATGAGAAAAGCCGCAAACAAGCCGTGAGTGCGCCAGCATCTAAGGTTATTGACGAGTTTGCATACACTCAATTTGGCGAACAAGGCAAGTTAATCACCGATAGTCGCGATGCCGAAACGGGCATTCGCCAGCTACAGTTTACCAATGGCGTACGCCTTAATCTTAAGCCTACTGACTTTAATAAAGGCACTACTTTGGTCAGCCTCAACATAGGCTTTGGTGAAGTGCCATTCCCTGAGTTAGATGGCTTATCTTATCTGTTTAACAGTGCGTTTGTGCAGGGTGGACTCAAGGCCCATGATTATGAAAGCCTGCAGGAGATTTTTGCTGGGCAAGATATTTCCATTAACCTAGGCCTGCGTGAGCAGAGTTTTGGCGGTGAGATCAGTACCAATGCTGCAGAACTGCGCACGCAGCTCGGTTTAATGACGGCCTTTTTGATTGAACCCGGCATGAATAAGCAGGCTGAGCAATTGTTCCGCGAGCAAGTGATTGCCGAGCAGCAAAGTCTCCATAGCAACCCGCAAACTGAGTTTTCTAATCAGTTTGACCGTATCTCCCACAGTGGTGATAAACGTTATGGTTATGGTGAACCGGAAGAAATTTTAAAACGTCAGTTTGCAGAGCTGGCGCCGAGTTTCCATTCAGCCGTAGAGCAAGGGGCAATTGAAATCGCCATAGTGGGTGATTTCGACGAAGCCAGCGCCATCGCCGCTGTGGCAGAAACCCTCGGGGCAATCAAACGCAGCCCCACTGAACATGGTCAATCGTTAGTGCCTATGTTCCCGAAAGTGCCTGCTAAGATGACGTTAACACACTATGGTCATCCAGATTCAGCAGTGCTTGCCATGGTGTGGCCAACAACGGATATGACTCACCTAAGCCAACACGCTGGACTGGGATTGTTGGAGCAAGTGCTCAGCATCCTATTAACGGAGAACGTGAGAGAAAAAGCGGGCGCGAGTTATTCGCCATCGGCCTTTTCTTACAATGATCTCAATGCCAGCGGTTACGGTTATCTCGGTCTATTTAGCGCGACGACTCAAGCCATGTTGCCAACGGTTTCCGAGTATTTCACCGCTGCAGTTAACCAAGTGAAGCAGCCGCAGGGGATTAGCGAGGACTTACTTAACCGAGCTCGCCAACCAGTGCTTGAATGGATGCAAGCCGCGCCGCAGAGCAATGGTTTCTGGTTAGATTTGGCATCAAATGCCCAGAGTTATCCCGGACGCTTTGCAGCTTTCAAACAAAGACAAGCGTTGGCGCAGAAGATGACACCGGTAGAGCTCAGTAAACTGGCGCAGCAATATCTGCAAAACGAAAACAGTTTAACGATTCGAGTTCTTCCAGCCCCTTATCAGTAAATATTGGGTTTATAGAATAGTAGATTGATAATAGAGTGCTTTATCCCCTGTGGTAGTAAACTACGGGGGATATGTTGTATTGCTTGTGCCCTTCTTTGCCGATTACGTTAATAGTGCGCTTAGCATTAATTCATAAACAAGTTCGATCTTGTTTTAATGGTAGAAATAAGAAACCCATATATTTGAAATAAAAAATGCCGTTCACCTAAGGTGAACGGCATTTTAGTATCTCTAGCTGGCAGTGTTATTTTTTGATAACTGCCACTTAAGTTTAGTCTATTATTTTCAACTCTTGGCCAGGCTTAATGATGCTCTTGGCATTAAGCTGGTTCCACTTCATTAAATCTGCCAGTTTAACCTTATTTTTACGAGCAATTTTATCCAACGAATCGCCGGATTTTACCTTGTAGGTTGTCGCTTTTGCCGCAGGTTTTTCAGCTGATTTTGAGGTGGCGGCTTTAACCTTGGCTGATGATTTGCTGCTGACTTTTGTATCAGCCTTCGCGTTGGCTTTACTGCTGCTCGCTTTAGCAGGTTCAGGCTCATTGTCATTTGCGACCATCGGCGTTAATAGCGTGAGCTCTTGACCAATTTTGAGGCGGTCGGAGGTCAGGTTATTCGCTTGTTTTAATGTTTTTACTGACATATCAAATTTAGCCGCAATAGAGCCTAGGCTATCGCCAGATTTGACCGTGTAGCTTTGGCTGTCATAGCGTTTTTGAGCGTAGAGTTTATCGTGATTCTCTTGATACTGGCCTATGTTTTCCAGAGGTAGAGCGATTTGGTATTTCCCTTTACTTGGGATCACTCCCTGACGAAAGCCTGGGTTATAGATTTTAAACTCTGCCTTGCTCAGTCCTGCAGCATCGGCTATCTGACCAATATCCACACCATTGGGAGCGGGAACACGATCTAAAAAGGGGCGATTATCAATCGTGGGTATTTTTAGGCCGTAATGATTTGGCGCACGAATAATTTGAATAAATGCCAGCCACTTAGGCACTGTTTGTACGCGTTTAGCTGGAATGCCCAGTGACCAAAAATCTGTAGGTTTGCCCTTGGCTTTGTTTTTGTCTATGGCGGCTTTAATTACCAGTTCGCCGGTGTTGTAGGCGGCAACTGCGTTAATCCAGTCTTTATCTAGGGTGTCGTATAAGTGCTGTAAATAGTCGAGTACGGCATCAGTAGATGCGAGTGCATCTTTACGGCCGTCGTAGGCAGAATTAATGGTTAAGCCAAAATTACGCCCAGTGGCGGGGATCATTTGCCACAGTCCAGCTGGACCATTGGCTTGAGCCAGCGGATTGTAACCACTCTCGACAATCGGTAATAACGCCAATTCTAATGGCATGTTGCGCGCTTCGAGTTGACTCACAATATAATATAAAAAAGGTTCGGCGCGTTCACCCACTTGATTCATAAATCTTTGTTTGTCATCGAAAAAATTACGCTGCTTGCGTACTTCGGCATCATCGTGGACGTCAATCGTATTCGCATGTTGAATTTTTGCCCACACATCGCTGTATTGCTCAACGACTGGCGGTGGTGGTGTTTTGGCCGTGTGTGGTGTTGCGTTGCTCAGTTCTGGCTGAACATTGTCTGTTGAGGTATTGAATTCTGTTGCTGATGGGCTTGCCGATGTTGCAGCGCAACCTGTTAGTAGGGCCATCAGCATGGTCAGCATGAGCACAGTGAAAGAGTGCGTTTGGCGAAATGGTGTCCGCATAATAGTCCTGTAATTGAGTAGCCTAGCATTCCATATTGAGGCACATGCTAATCTGTTTTCACGTTTCTGGATAGATCTACACGGTTTTGACGCCAACCCAAGACCCGTTTGGGTACTGATATTTCGTTTAGATTTACCTGTGGATACGCTACCATAGCCGCGTTTTTTCATTGACTGGGGTAATACAGTGCAGACGTTAGCGCAATTAAGGGCAGGACAGTTACAGGGGATTACTCGTTTACAATTGACTGAGAACTTAACCGAGTTTCCTCGGGAGATTTTTGACTTAGCCGATACGCTTGAAATTCTCGATTTGTCGAATAACCAACTGAGTACATTACCCGATGATTTACACCGTTTATCGCGCTTAAAGATCATTTTCGCTTCTAATAATCGCTTTGAGCAGTTGCCTGAGGCATTGGGACGCTGTGCAAATTTAGAGATGATTGGCTTTAAGGCGAATCAAATCACCACAGTTGCAGCAACAGCATTACCCTTACAAACTCGTTGGTTAATTTTAACGGATAACCAGATTGAGACGCTGCCTGCGGCTATGGGGGATTTGTATCGCTTACAAAAGCTAGCCTTAGCGGGCAATCGATTAACGACTCTGCCGGAGTCGATGGAGCATTGCCGTAACTTAGAATTAGTGCGCTTATCTGCTAATCAACTGCAAGCATTGCCCACTTGGTTACTCAATCTGCCTAAGCTCACTTGGCTCGCCTTTGCGGGTAATCCGTTTAGCCATACATTGGTAGACCCCCATAGTGATGTGACGACCGTGGCTAACGTGACGCTGGCTGATATTAAGTTAGCAGAACAGCTTGGCGAAGGTGCGTCGGGAGTGATTTATCGCGGTGATTGGATCAATCAGGCCATGATAACCGCAACCGGTACGGCACAAATTGCGGTCAAGCTTTTTAAGGGCGAAGTGACTAGCGATGGCTACCCTGCCGATGAGCTTGATTGCTGCCTTACAACGGGCGATCACCCAAGTTTGATTAAGGTTGTGGCGCATATCAGTCAAAAAGACCAGTTAGGTATAGTCATGGAGCTCATTCCTCCTGGATTTAGCAACTTAGGTTTGCCCCCTAGTTTGCAGACCTGTACCCGCGATACCTTTAAAGTCGGCACTCAATTTAGCGTGGATGAGGTCGTCAAAGTCGCCCATCAACTAGCAGATGCAATGGCGCACATGCACGCCAAACAGGTGAGTCACGGCGATGTGTATGCCCATAACATTATGGTTAATCGGCAGATGCAGTTGTTATTTGGTGATTTTGGTGCGGCGTCGAACTTAGGTAATCTATCGGCAGCAGCGCGTTTAGCGATACAGGCCATTGAAGTACGTGCGCTAGGCTGCTTGATTGAGGATCTCTTGGCCTATGTGGATACGCAGATATGCCTTGATAAGTATGCCAAGCTCGGTGCGATTAAAAGCCAGTGTATGCTGGAAGATGCTCACCAACGTCCCAGTTTTATTGTAATTAAACATCAACTTGAAAACTGTTGATTAATTGTACAATGCTGTCGCCTTACATTTGTTGGTATTTTGTTGCGTTTATTTTTCCTGTGTGTGATTTAAGTTTTGACTGTTGCCTATATGGTTAACTTATTGTTTTATTTGAATGTGTGATGGCATTTTTACTGGCGCTCACGCGGATTATGCCTATAGGCTGTATACCCAAATAATCTCAAAATGCTGAAATAGCCACTTTAGGTGATTTGGGTAAATCTTGGGTTCAATCCGGTGAGCTGCTGTCGGATAGGATGTCCGTTGAATAGTCAAAAACGATAGGTTTCATTAACTATGCTTACACAACTAGCGACTACACAAGTGCGTACTGCTTGCGATATTTCATTAACACACCATTCCCATCAGGATTTAAAACCCACCTTATTCGCTCCTGTAACCTTTTTTATAACCAGTCTGCTAGCCTTAAACTCCTTAACGGCGGTGGCAGCTGACAAGGTTGATATTATCCCGGTTACCGTAGAGGCGGTAAAAGAGACCGCCTTTGACGATACAGTGAAAGAAGTTGGTAAAATCAATGCCATTGATTCAGCCGTACTGAATTTTAGTGCCAGCGAAAAAATTAGCGCGATTCACTTTAACCATGGCGATAAGGTTAAAAAAGGGCAAATCATTGCCGAGCTAGATAACGTTAAAGCTAAGGCTGATTTAGATAAGGCCAAAAGCACGTTAGCCTTGGCTAAAACTAAGCTCGAACGTATTGAAGATTTGTTGATTAAAGAGCCGTTTGCACTTGCCAAGCAAGATGTGGATGAGCTGAGGGAAAATGTTAATTTGGCCGATGCCGATTTTAGGCAAAAGCAAGCGGTAATGAACGATTACCTGATCAAAGCTCCCTTCGATGGCCAGTTAACCAGCTTTAGTCAGTCGATTGGCAGCCAAATTGGCGCAGCGACTGCATTAGTCACCTTGTATAGCCTACATCCCGTCGAAGTCCGTTATGCCATTAGCCAGCATGATTTTGGTAAGGCGAAAAAAGGCCAAGAGGTTGATGTCACCGTGGAAGCCTACGGCGATAAAACTTTTACGGGAGTGGTGAATTATGTGGCGCCCGCCGTTGACATTAATTCGGGCCGAGTGGATATTCACGCCACCCTCGAAAACCCCGAATTTAAACTTGCCCCCGGTATGTTCGCCAATATCAAACAGTACTATAGCCGTGGTATCAAACGTTTATTAGTACCGCAAAATTCGATTATTGCGAATAATGCCGAGCGCTTTGTTTGGTTAGTGCGCGGCGATAGCGCAGTCAAGCAAGTGGTTAAACTCGCGCAAAATACTAACGACGGTTATGCAGTGGTCATCGAAGGTTTAGCTGTAGGCGATTTGGTCGTGAAAACGGGCATGCAAAATATTAAGTCCGATAGCCAGATCAAAGTCGTGCAAGATAAGAACTTTAAAGATAGCCAGCCTGCTTCAAAGGCTGAGTCAGCATCTAAACCCAAAGATGAGCCAATACCAGCATCAAAAGCTGACTCACACAGCAAATCAACTGCCGCGGCGAACTCGGTGACCGAGGAGGCTGAATAATGCGTTTACCCGAAGTCTGTATCCGTCACCCTATCTTTGCCTCAGTTCTGAGTATCATGGCGATATTGCTGGGATTAATCGCCTTTCAAAAACTCGATATTCAATATTTTCCTGAGCATACTACCCACTCAGCTTCTGTTAATGCCTCGATTGCAGGAGCGAGTGCCGATTTTATGTCGAGCAATGTGGCCGATAAGCTCATTGCGGCGGCTTCGGGTATTGATAAGGTCGATACTATGTCGACCGACTGTAGCGAAGGGCGCTGCTCGTTAACGATTAAATTCAATGACGATACCAGTGATATCGAATACACCAACTTAATGAATAAGTTACGTAGCAGCGTTGAAGGGATCAACGATTTCCCCCAGAGCATGATAGATAAGCCCACCGTTACCGACGATACCTCGGCAACAGATGCTGCGAGTAATATCATCACTTTTGTCAACGCAGGCGGCATGGAAAAGCAGGCTATGTATGACTACATTAGCCAACAGTTAGTACCGCAACTTAAGCAAGTTCAAGGTGTTGGTGCCGTATGGGGGCCGTATGGTGGTTCACAAAAGGCGGTGAGAGTTTGGCTTAATCCTGAGCAAATGAAGGCGTTAAACATTAAGGCCGCCGATGTGGTGGGTACTTTAGGTGCTTATAATGCCAGTTTTACCTCGGGGGCAATTAAGGGTAAGTCGCGGGATTTCTCAATTAATCCGTTGAATCAAGTTGAAACACTGGATGATGTGAAAGATTTAGTGATCAAAGTCAGCGAGGGCAAGATTATCCGCGTGGCCGATGTTGCCGATGTGGTAATGGGTGAAGAAAGTCTGTCGCCGAGTATGTTGTCTATCGGTGGGCACAGTGCGATGTCACTGCAGATTTTACCTTTGAGCAATGCAAACCCAGTGACAGTCGCGGTGAACATTAAGGCTGAAATTGCGCGCATGCAACAGCATTTACCCCAAGGGTTAGAAATGACCTTGGCCTATAATCAGGCTGACTTTATTGAGGCTTCTATTGATGAAGGATTTTTTGCACTGATTGAGGCGGTGATTTTAGTCTCTTTGGTCGTAGTGTTATTTTTGGGCAGCCTACGAGCGGCATCAATCCCGATTATTACCATTCCTGTGTGTGTGATTGGGGTGTTTGCAGTGATGTCGGCCCTAGGTTTTAGCATCAATGTGTTGACCATTCTGGCGATTATCTTGGCCATTGGCTTAGTGGTGGACGATGCCATTGTGGTGGTTGAAAACTGTTATCGGCATATTGAAAATGGTGAAACACCCTTTAACGCGGCGATTAAAGGGTGTCAGGAGATTATCTTCCCCATCATTGCCATGACGCTAACTTTAGTGGCGGTGTATTTACCGATTGGATTGATGTCAGGGTTAACCGCTGATTTATTTAGACAATTTTCCTTCACCCTAGCCGCTGCAGTAATTATCTCTGGCATGGTAGCGCTAACATTATCACCGATGATGAGTGCGTATCTTATCAATACCACAGCGCAGCAGCCGCAATGGTTTAACCGAGTCGAAAATGCGCTACAGCAATTAAATCATTTATATATTAAAGAGCTGGAAAAGTGGTTTGCCCGTAAACGCTTAATGTTCGGTGCCGCTGTGGTGCTTGTCGGTCTTGCCGGTATCGCTTACTGGCAATTACCTAAAATACTGTTGCCTGCGGAAGATTCTGGCTTTATCGATGTGGCATCGAATGGCCCTACAGGCGTGGGGCGTCAGTATCACCTTAATCACAATGCTGAGCTTAATGGCGTGATGGATGATCATCCTGCCGTTGGCGCGAACTTGTCCTATATCGAGGGCGAACCCGTGAACCATGTGCTGCTTAAACCTTGGGGTGAACGCAGTGAAAATATCGATGATGTTATTAATGACTTGATGACTAAATCGAAGGCAAGTGTTTCTGCCTATAATATGTCCTTTAGCATTCGCTCAGCCAATAACCTCAACATTGCCAATAATCTACGTTTAGAGCTGACAACCTTAGATCGTAACAAAGATGAACTCAACGCCACAGCCGCCAAAGTGCAAAAACTACTCGAGGACTATTCTGGAGTGACTAACGTGGATAACTCTGTGCTGCGTGATCAGCTGCGCTACGATTTATCTATCGATCGCAACGCGATTATTCTTTCGGGCGTGAGTTATGGCGACGTGACAAATGCGCTTTCGACCTTCCTTGGCTCGGTAAAGGCGGCGGATTTACATGCCACAGATGGCTTTACCTATCCAATACAGGTACAAGTCAACCTAGACAAACTTAGTGATTTCAGTGTGTTGAATAAGCTTTATGTCACCTCCGAATCAGGACAAGCCTTACCTTTATCGCAATTTGTGTCGATTAAGCAAACAACAGCAGAATCGAACATTAAAACCTTTATGGGCCTTGATAGCGCCGAGCTGACGGCAGATATTATGCCCGGGTATTCTACCGATGAAATTAAAACCTACTTAGACGAGCAATTGCCATTGTTACTCAATGATGCCCAAGGTTTTAAATACAATGGGGTGGTGAAGGACTTAATGGATTCACAAGCGGGCACTCAGTCGTTATTTTTGTTAGCACTGGTGTTTATCTATCTGATTTTGGCCGCGCAGTTTGAAAGCTTTGTCGATCCCTTAATCATCTTACTGACGGTACCCTTGTGTATTGTTGGCGCATTGCTGACCTTAACCTTGTTCGGCCAGAGCATGAATATCTACTCACAAATTGGTCTACTCACCTTAGTGGGACTGGTAACAAAACACGGCATTTTGCTGGTGGAGTTTGCAAATAAACAACAGGCTCAAGGTTTGAATGCGATTGAAGCGGCGCTCAGCAGTGCTAAATCTCGTTTAAGACCAATTTTAATGACCTCGCTGACGATGATTTTAAGTGCGATACCTTTAGCACTGGCTTCAGGACCTGGCTCCTTAGGTTTAGCCAATATTGGTTTAGTGTTAGTTGGTGGATTACTGACAGGCACTTTTTTCTCACTATTTGTGGTGCCAGTGGCCTATGTCGCAATGGCTGAACTTAAAGAAAAAGATGTACTCGCTAAATTACGCTTAGCCTAAACCGTGTGTGGCTAAATCTAAAGAGTTTAACTCAGTTTTAACTCTGATTTAGCCACGCAGAAAGGGCTGAAAGTGATGTGGTCGGGTAAACGGCATTACACTCTTGATGATATCTATTCGGTTTGCTGTGCTGATTGTTACGCCAGTGGGCTGAAATTTATCAAAAATGGGTAATAATGATGGCTATTTGGTTTGAAATTACGCTAGCTTAAGCGTATCAAGATGCACATCTATCATATCGATAATTAGACTCATACGGTTAATCCATCACAATCTGTTATTAAGCAAAGGTGCCATCCTCAAAGGAGCTTTTATGTCAGCTTTACCCAGTGATTACACTCATATTCATGTTGAGCAACCCGGTAGCCCTGAGGTGATGCAGCTATCACGCTCACCTTTGCCTGTACCTGGTGCGGGCCAAGTCTTGATCCGTGTGCATGCGGCAGGGGTGAATGGGCCTGATATCAAACAAAGAGTCGGTGCTTATCCACCGCCACCAGGGGCATCGCCTATCATTGGGCTTGAGGTTGCTGGGGATATTTGTGCCCTTGGTGACGGCGTGAGCCAATGGCAAATTGGCGACAAGGTTTGTGCCTTAGTGCCGGGCGGTGGTTATGGTGAATACGTGCTCACCTATGCAGCCCATTGTTTGCCTATTCCAACTGGCTTTAGCTATGTGCAGGCCGCTGCACTGCCCGAAACCTTTTTCACCGTATGGGGCAACCTATTTATACGTGCGGGGCTAAAAGCCGGTGAAACTGTGCTGATCCACGGCGGCTCTGGCGGTATTGGCAGTACGGCAATTCAGCTAGCCAGTGCATTAGGCGCGAAGGTTATTGCCACCACTGGACATGATGAAAAACGTGACTATTGCTTGAGTCTAGGCGCTGATGAGGTGATTAACTATCGTACTCAGAACTTTGTTGAACCTGTGATGACGCTGACCCAAGATAAAGGCGTTAACGTTGTATTTGATATTGCCGGTGGCGATTTTATTAATCTCGATTTACAAGCCTTAGCGATGGACGGACGCATGGTGTCGGTGGCAATGCAGCGCGGCCCTAAGGCTGAGGTAGAAATTTTTCGGTTAATGGCAAAGCGTATTATGTGGACGGGTTCAACGCTCAGACCACAAAGTGTAGAGGCCAAAGCTACCATCGCCGCTGAGTTATTTGAAAAAGTATGGCCATTATTAAATGCCCATAAAATAGTGCCGCATATTTTTGCCACTTTTCCATTAAGTGATGCGGCTAAAGCACATGCTTTGATGGAGTCAGGTGAGCACCGTGGAAAGATCGTTTTAACCTTAGTGTGACGATAAAATAAACAGACCAGTCGATAATCACTGGTCGATTAGTGCGCGCTTTGATGATTTTACGATAAGAATAAAACTTGCCGTGCCGTTTTTTTCGGCTAAAGTCGTTAAGGGCAACTTCTTTTCAGCACTTTGATTGAAATTAATGCAAAATAAGTGAAAATTTCATGGTTTGAGGCATTGATTCTCGGCAATTTTCTGTAAAAATACCTACTTGAAAACGTCAGATATTTTCCGGCGCTATTAGTGGTTTAAAGCAATTGATGTTTAGCTTATTCAACCTAAAAAACTCATAGTGTATGTGTTGATTTAAGGGTATTGGCATATATGTATAACACAGCAAAGAAACAGATTTGGTATGGTGAGCTGAGAACATCGAAAGGCAACGTGATTGTCGTCCATGATAATCAGTTGCCTGAAGCCTCTCCCGGCCGCATCTACTTATATAACACTGATCGTGATGCGATTATTGAGTATGTAGAAGATATCGTTAAAGGGAATCTCTATGACTTGGATGATGCAGCGTTAAAAGCGGCTGAGACTAAGTTTAGTGGTGCATGGAAGGCGGCGCGAGCCGAATTCATGAGTAAGCATCAAGCCCGTATTGACCTCAACAATGTTAAGGAAACTGCGCCTGCACGTAAGGCAAAGCCTGAAGTTGAACCAGAAGTTGAAGCCGATGCCGTTGGTGTTGATTTTGATGATGATTGGAGCGACAGTTTTGATGATTAACACTGAGTCTGCGACCTAAAAACTCAGTGAATGTAAGGAATAAAATAAGCACTATTTTATTCCTTACCATTTTATGTACTCAGGTTTTATATACTCGCCACAATATTTCTTACTATTTAAACCCGCACTGACGATCTCTATTCGCTCACTATGATGTGTTAATGTCTGGCCGTTATGGCTTATTCATCTTTTCATAACTTGCACGTTAGCCATTATTAAGTTGTTATTTTTATACAATAACTTAATTATCTATTCGCCCCGCGCCCGCACTGGCGGAACATAAATAGACAGTGGCATCGATACCGGTTTTATCTAAAAACTCCCCCTCAACTGCTGCAACAACGGCATCGGTCAGTTCATGATCAACTAAGGCTACCACGCAGCCATCGGTCATGCGTATGCCACCACGATCGCCAATCACTTGGCTGACAATCTCAACTAAGGTATCAAATTCAGGTAGGGTAATTTCAAAGTCATCACGCAGTGAAGCATGGGACTGTGCCATTAAGTGACTTAATTTTTTGATATTATTTTGCTCTAATGCGCGCGCAGCGCTTTGAGTGCGAAGGTTCTCAGTGATGACGTGTCTGGCACGGCGATATAACACTTCATCTATATCAGCCTTTGCACTTTCTAATCGGCGCAAATCGAGGTGACGTAGCGCATCTAAACCAAAGTATTCGGCCGCCTGTGCACATTCGTCACGGCGCTGTTGATTGGTAGCGGCTAAACGTTGCTTCTCAATATGTGCGTCAATGATGATAAGACTTAAGTTTTCAGGAATGGGTATTGCTTCACTATCAAGATCTAAACAATCGATTAGCAGTGCATGATCTTGCTCGCCCATGGCGCTGCACATTTGATCCATTATACCGCAGGCAGAGTCTATGTATCTGTGCTCGCCGCGCTGTGCAAGTTGTGCCACTGCCATTGGAGATAAATGCAGTTGGCTGGTATCACTGATAGCCGTGCCAAAAGCAACCACCAGCGCCCCCGATGAGGATAAACCTGCCGCCAGAGGTACATCGCCCACAATCGCTAAATCTAACCCTTTAGCTAATAAGCCCGTTTGCGCCATGGCCGCCGTTAAACCCTTAAGATAATTAACCCAACCGTCCTGTGGGTCCATATTACTTTCATGGCCGAAATTCCATTCTTTAATTTGCCCCGGAAATGCATCGGCAACGGCACGAAATTTAGTGTCATCACGGCGTTTAACGGCAATAACTGTATGAAAATTAATAGCGGCTGGGAGTACAAAACCGTCATTATAATCTGTGTATTCACCGATCAGATTGACGCGTCCAGGGGCTTGGTATAAATCATCGGGTTTAGTACCAAAGGTTTGGACAAATAACTTAGTGGCGCGCTGCGCAGGGTTTGACATGCTGTGAAAAATTCCAAAAATCTGAGCTAATTTCGTTCTTATCTTCGATTTATATCACGACTGAGTCGGCTATGTAACTGCGATTTAGTGATGAAAAAACGATAGGTAATAATGTAAAAACCGATACAGGTAGCGAATGTGTCATCAATAGAGCGCTGATTTTTTTACAGTGTATTGATTTGTAAAGATTTGTAATTTATTAGTTGGCTGCCGTACAAGATTGCAGAGGTGTTAACTGCAAGTCTGTACGGCAAATTATTGAGTCGTTTTAATGCAATAAAATATTTATTTGAGCTTAACTATGGGTCACAGTATTAATTTTAGGATCAGTGACTTGCACAATATCTTCAGCCAGCGGTCGTTGTGGCGCATTTTTTTCAGAGTTCTTTAGTAGCTCAGTAATGACATGGTCAACAAAACCAGCACCCGCGGCTTCGTATAAGTTATAAACACTGTGCACACCTAATTCTCTGAGTGCCGTGGCGTCATCACTGTACTGTACGATTGCACTGATTTTACCTTGATAATCGAGTTTTTTTAGTTGCTCGACCGCAAACATATTTCCCGTATGGTGAGGCATCGCGAGCAGCACTAATTCAAGATTTGGCGCTTTATCCAGTTTTTCCCAAAAGTCGGTATCCGCAGCATCACCGCGCACAACATTACGGCCTTTGGAACGATGTAAATCAACTAAATCTTGCTTGTGTTCAATACCGAGAATCTCACCGTCAAATTGCGCTCTGAGTTCATCGTAGGCGCCGCTACCAATACGGCCCATACCTAAGATTAAGAAACGCGGATTGCCAATTGCGATAGGTCTGTCTTCTGGATGCAATGGGCGTTTTTCAAGTCTAATTAAGCGTTGCTGGAACCGTTGATAGATATCACCGACAGTGGCGTTAAGCGGCGCTGCGAGTAAAAAGCTAAAACTTAATGCTACGGCAATAATCACTAGCCACTCAGGTGGGAGCCAACCTTTATGGGTCGCAACCGCGGCAACAATTAAACCGAATTCACTGAAGTTACCTAGGTTAAACGAGCCCAACATAGAGGTACGTGAGCGCAGCTTAAAGCGGGTAAGAAGATAGACAAACATTAAAATCTTAAGCGGTATCAACAACACTAATAGCGCTGCGAGGACGACATCCAATACCGTTGGTAATCCGTTAAGCCCTATGGTTAAAAAGAAGGCCACAAGAAATAGCTCTTTAAAGTAGAACAGTGATTTGGCTAGCTCGGAGGACTTTCTATGGCCTGCAAGCAAAATACCAATGATCAGTGCGCCAAGATCGGGTTTTAAGCCAACGGATTCAAATAACCAAGCACCTACCACAAGCGCCATGACTAGACCAAATAATACTAAAAGTTCGCCGTGGCCAACACGGTCGAAGATTTTGTAGATAAGCGGTCTAGCAAACGGAAGTAACAATAGTGCAAAGGCCCATACTGAAGGGACATCGCCCTTAGAAATTGTTAAAAACAAGACGGCGAAGATATCCTGCATAATCAAGATACCAATGGCAACGCGGCCGTAGAGTGACTGCACATCACCCTTATCCTCTAAGACTTTGACCGCAAACACTGTGCTGGAAAAGCTTAACGCGAAAGCAATTAACGTCAGTTGTCCTAAGGTTAGACTGGTCAGTTGGCTTAACCCCACCAGACCTAATAGTTTAAGAATCGGTACGAAAATCAACATTGAGAGCATTAAATGTATGCTCGATCCCGCCCATACTTCGGCTTTAAATAGGCTGCGGATATCCAGCTTTAAGCCGATGGCAAATAAGAGGAGTGTGACACCAAGATTGGCGAGCTCTTGCAATAATGGCAGGCTTTCTTTATCTATCCCGAGTACAAATAGTACAAAACCTGCCACTAAGTAGCCGATAAGTGGTGGGAGTCCTATTCGGCTGACCAGCATGCCGCAAATAAGTGTGATGATGAGGATGCCAGGTTCCATAAAGCTCTAATCCAAAAAGTCCAAAATACTCAGTGATTGTATAAGAAATCTATGACACTTGAACAAAAAAACGGACTTTTAATGAAAAAAGTCCGCTTTTTATTGGTGTTGCGGCAAATAGCCTGTCGGTTAAATGAGTATGAGCGACCTTGCCCACACATTTTATGCCGCAGCGATGGCGTTAATCAGTCGTGGCTATTTAACCAGATGATCTAAATGGGCAGCAAAATCTTTAGGGCCCATAAAGCCAGTGACACGTAAATCTTCCCTTTGCTCACCCTGTTCGTTAAACATCAATAAAGTTGGCAGGCCAAGTACATGGTATTTTTCGAGCAAAGCTACATCCACCTTGTCGCTCTTTGTCACATCCGCTTGTAGCAGTACGATTTTATTCATACGGGCTAATACAGCGGCATCTTTGAAGGTAATGGCTTCAAACTCTTTACAGGCCACACACCAATCGGCGTATAGATCCAGCATCACAGGCTTACCTTGGGCGCTAGCGGCTGCGATTTCATGCTCAAGATCTTCAATCGACTTAATGCGTTTAAAGCCATGGGCTTCTTCGGTGGTTGCCGTTGTGCCTACGGGATTATGATTAAAACCAAAGTGAGCCATTACAGCTTGGAATCCGTAGGAGAAACTCGCCAGTAGCATCAGAGTTAATAGCACTGAACGTACCGTTTGTTTCCAATTAAAGGGGCTGAGTTTGTTTTGATGCATCAAGTAGCCGGTGAAGCTCACGCCCCACAGTGACCAGAGCACATCGGATATTACGCCAGTCCAAATACGACCAAGCATTACGATAGACACAGCAATCAGCAAGAAGCCGAAGACAGTTTTGATGATGTCCATCCAAGCGCCTGCTCTAGGTAATAATTTACCGCCTGAAGTCCCGATAATAAGTAGTGGTAAGCCCATGCCCATACTCAATACATATAAAGCTAAGAAACCTTGGAGTAGGTCGCCAGTTTGGGCGACATAAACCAGTGCGCCAGACAGTGGTGCGGTTGTACAAGGTGAGGCAACAAGACCGGAAATAACTCCCATAAAGAATACGCCAACTAAGTTGCCGCCTTTTTGGTTGTTTGATACTGAGTTCATCTTCTGCTGCCAGCTTGATGGCAGTTTTAAATCATAGAGGCCAAACATTGATAAGCTGAGTACAAAAAACAAAATGGCGAGTACCACTAACACCGCTGGGTGTTGCAATGCCGCTTGATATTTAAGCCCTGCCGATGCCACCACTAAACCCAAGATAGAGTATGTAATTGCCATGCCTTGTACGTAAGCCATCGATAGCGTGAAGGCTTTTGCGGTGGAGAGTTTTTGCCCTTGGCCAACAATAATGCCTGACAAAATCGGGTACATGGGGAACACGCAAGGGGTTAATGCTAGGCCGACCCCTAAACCAAAGAAAATCACTAAAGTCCAAATCAAGCTGTCGTTTGATAGCATTTGGCTTAACGTATCTTGCTGAGTAATCGGCTGCGTATTAGTTTTATTATTAGCGCTTGGCTCTGCGATTGCAGCTGATTCTGTTGCTTTGGCTCCCGCAATTAAACCGTCATTGGCCGCGACTGCTTTTAAAACGACTTCACGTTTTGTTGGGGGGTAACACAATTTACCTTCGGCGCAGCCCATAAAGGTGACTGTGAGCGTGGCATTCTCATCGGCTTGTTTTAGACCTACGGGAATATCCACGTAGGTGTAGTAAACTTCTTGTTCGCCGAAATACTCATCGTTATGGGGCTTACCCTTTGGTAGCGCAATTGCGCCTAACTCAGCGCCATTGACGCTAAATTTAAGCTTGTCGTGGTACATATAGTAACCGTCGGCAATCACCCAATTGAGTTTAACCTGATTACCTTCTTGTTTGAAATCGAAGGCAAAAGCTCGATCGACAGGCATCAATTCTGGTTCACTCTTCATGAAGTCGAATTTATTACCGAAAACTCCTTCACTGTGGGCTAAGGGCGTGAGGAACAATAAAGACGTAAAAATAAGGCTGAGTAGTTTTTTCATGGCTGCGTGTTGTCTATTATCCAATCTAAGTAGGCTGGTAACCCGTGGGTCACAGGCACGGCAATAATTTCGGGTACTTGATAAGGGTGAAGCCTAAGCACAAGTTGTTCTAACTCGGTATATCGACTCTGCAAACATTTAATCTGTAAGCTAAATTCTTGTGTTTCACAGATTTTATCTTCCCAAGTATATATGGAACGTATCGGAGCTGAGATATGCACACAAGCGGCAATACGTGATTCAATTAACGCCCGTGCTAAGCTATTAGCTTGTACTTCATCGGGACAGGTAGTGCTAACGACTAAATACTGATGCTGCATACTGTTAGTTTTCATTTCTTAAGGCGCTTAAAATTCACTTAAGCTAACTCCGTTAAGCTACTTTACGTGTTTTAATGGTCTCATACATTAGCGCGTTCACAAAAGAGTGAGCTAAATAGCAGTTGTTTGTCTCCTGTAGAGACTGCATTGATTACGTTAGCTTGAATTAAGACCGGATAGTCCCCATTTAGTTTACAGAAATAGTCAGATAAAGCTGAGGTCGGTATGTTTTTTATTATTTTTTTACTGTTTGTGCTGATCCCGGTCATTGAACTGTCGGTACTTATTCGTGTGGGTGAGGTGTTAGGCACTTGGACTACCATAGGTTTAGTGCTGTTTACTGCAGTGCTTGGAGTTTCTTTGGTCCGTAGCCAAGGATTAAGTACGTTAATGCAAGTACAGCAAAAACTCGCCCGTGGTGAAGCACCGGGGCAAGAAATCGTTGAAGGTATGATGTTAGCGATGGCAGGAATTTTACTTGTGATCCCCGGTTTTGTGACTGATATCATAGGATTGTTATTATTGACGCCGCTCACCCGTAAGCCAATTGCGGCACTGTTATTTAAGCGTATGCAATTACGAGTTGTTGCAGGTTTACAGGGTGGCTTTCAAGCGGGGCAAAGTCCCTTTGGCCCTAAGCCGCAGGACCCATTTAGCGGAGCACCATTTGATGATAGTGCTAAAAAAGACGGTAATGTGTTTGAGGGCGATTTTGAAGATAAGACCGAACATAACGTCGATGCTAGTGATATCAAACCGACTAGCCATCAAATCACGAATAAACCGATAGACACAGACCTTAACAATAAATGACCAACCAGCTCCTGTTATCGAGACTGGTCGGCCGCGCCGGGAAGCATTTGGGATAAAGCACGGAGTCGGTCTGTAGGGTAATGGTTAAATAACCCAGTCCGCATGGCCGACTCGAATAACAGGGCGTGAAGATAGCAGTAAAATTAGTTGCAATAAACGGAATGCTTTGGGAACATCAGTCTCACATAATGAGATTGAGTTTAAGGTAAAAATGAAGACAGAGGATTTAGCGCTATTTCATCGAATTGCTGAAACCGGTAGTTTAATTGAAGCGGCTGATTTACTTAACTTGCCTAAATCGACCGTGAGTCGGCGTTTGCAGGCGTTGGAAGATGAGCTGAATATTAAATTGTTCCACCGCCAGAGCCGCTCGATGACGCTCACGTCAGCAGGCAGTCATTTTTACCAGCGCTCGCAGAATATTCTAGCTCAACTCGATGAAACCATTTTTGAAATGACTAACGACGATGCTGAACTCAGTGGGCATTTACGTATTCAAATGTTCCCTATTCATAGCATGAAAACCTTAATGCAAGCCGTTTTTAGCTTTATGGATATGCATCCTAAACTTACGTTAGAAGTGATCCACAGTTCAGAATCGGTTGACATGGTCAAACACAATCTCGACGTCGCCTTTGTGGTTGAACCTGCTTTAGATACACTAGATTTAGTGGTACGCACTATATTCACGACTGAACTGCGTTTTTATGCCAGCCCGCAATATTTAGCAGTACACGGTATACCTAAAACACCGAAAGAAATTGAATCCCATAATGTGTCTTTATTTCGCTTATCTAATGGCAAAGTTTTCAATGAATTATGGATAGGCTCAGAGCAAGAAGTGAGAGTGAAAGGTAACTTCTGCTCCAATAGTGTTGAAGTAGCCGTTGAGTTTGCACTGCAAGGGCGCGGTATCGTTTATGCACCGGCTGAAGTGGTTGCTGAGCACCTTGAAAACGGTGAGCTGATCACATTATTACCTGAGATAGAAGCCCACCTAGGTGAGTGCTTTTTAGCTTATCCATCAAGGCGTTATGTTAGCTTGGCCAGCAGGCGTTTTATTGATTATATTATGCAAGAGTTAGCCCCTAATGGTGTACCAACCAATATGAGTACTGAGGTAGACAAGCGTCGAACGTGTAACGCTTCTAGAAAAGCGTTTTCAGAGGATGTTCAGCTTTTTCCCTAGCATCGAGCTAACGTATTATTGCCCCCTGTTATGACCTAAGTTAGTGTTATGCCTCATTAAGCGTGTGGGCGGCGCTGATCTTTGTCGGCTCAGAAATCCGCAGTGCTAACCAATAACAGGCCGCTCCCATTAAAATATTCGTGATGGGTAAAGCCAGCAATAAACCTTTTACATCGCCAATATACGATCCCAATGCCGCCAATGGCAGCATCAGCAGCACTAAACGGCATAGATTAATTACTAATGAACTCATCGGTCTATGGTAGGCATTGAGCGAGGTTGCGACAATAATCACCATCCCTAATGGCCCATAAGCGCAGGGCAGCACTAAAATGTAAAAACTGAGCCACTCGATGACCAGCGGATCGGTACTGAATAAATGCGCAATAGGTTCGGCTAAAAAAATCAGTGGAATATAAAGTAAGGTCTGAAAAATAAAGATAAATTTTATCGACAACAATAGCGCTGCTTTCGCCCTGTGTGGTTGCCCCGCACCTAAGTTTTGCGCGATAAAGGGCATTAAGCTCGACGACAGTGCCATCACCACGATTAATAATACCGACTCTAAGCGAGTACCCGCACCAAATGCCGCCACCGCGCTGTGATCGATATGTGCCAACATCGCCATAATAATGGCATTGGCTAATGGATTGATTAGGTTCATCAAGGCTGCAGGTTGCGCTATATGGGCTAAGGTGCTCCAGTTAGCACGCATTCTATCGATATCAAAAGTGGTCCATTCGAGCATTTTACGCTTAACAATCAATAGATATCCCGACAAAGATAACGCCACCAACCAAGCTATAAATGTAGCAATCGCCGCGCCTTGAATTTCTAAACGTGGAAATGGCCCAATCCCAAAGATGAGTAAAGGATCGAGGATCAGATTGATAATCGCCGCCAGCGTCATAATCATCGCGGGGGAGCGGGTATCGCCAGTGGCACGTAATCCTTGGTTACCTACCATGAGTAATACCAGCAGCGGCGCACTGACATACCAAAAAATCATATAGTCGTGGATCAGCGGCAAGCTGTCATCGTTGGCGCCGAGCAGGCGAAATAACGGCGTAATAAAGATGCTACCAAGAGCAGCTAAACTGGCAATTAAGCTAAAGGTCAGCAGCAAGGCATCATGTAAGAACACTTTTGCCTTATGGGCATTTCCCGAACCGATAAGCCGACCTAAATTAGTTGATACCCCTGCGCCAATCCCAATAGCAATACTAGATATCACTAAGGTCACCGGAAAAGTAAAGCTGATGGCTGCTAAGGCTTCGGTGCCTAGTTGGCTGATAAAAAAAGTATCAGCAAGGCTGAAACCTAAAATGGTCATAATACCAATTAAGTTGGGGAGGCTCATGTTGAGCAGTACACGACCAATTGGCGCGGTGAGCAGCCCGTGTCTGTCTTTCATGGAGAAAATAGTGCCTTATTAGCAAGCGGAGGCGAGATTCTAGCAGGATTGTGCTCACTTGAAAAAACTGACATCAAAAAATTGAAGTTTTTTTTGTAAATGCCCTTGGATCTGGAGAGCATCAGCCCCATATCTCACACATGAAAGGAGCAGGCTAACGTGCCTGTTTTTTTAATCACAAATCGGCTCGTTTGTAGGGCATCAAATCATTAGGAGAGTTCATAGATGAATATTCGTCCATTACATGACCGCGTAATCGTTAAGCGTTTAGAAGTTGAATCAACCTCAGCCGGCGGCATAGTACTGACTGGTAGCGCTGCTGAAAAATCAACACGCGGTGAAATCCTCGCTGTGGGCAATGGCCGTATTTTAGAAAATGGCACAGTTAAACCACTGGATGTCAAAGTGGGCGACGTAGTGATCTTCAACGAAGGTTATGGCGTGAAGAAAGAAAAAATTGACGGTCAAGAAGTCTTGATCCTGTCAGAAGCTGACCTGATGGCAGTAGTGGGTTAATCCTCAGCATCAATTCGACATTCCAATTAATCATTAAAAATTTAAAGGATAATCAAGATGGCAGCTAAAGAAGTTGTATTTGGTAACGACGCACGCTTAAGAATGTTGGCTGGCGTAAATATTCTAGCAAACGCAGTTAAAGTGACGTTAGGCCCTAAAGGTCGTCATGTGGTATTAGATAAGAGCTTTGGCTCACCACTGATCACTAAAGACGGCGTATCTGTTGCCAAAGAAATCGAATTAGAAGATAAATTCGAAAACATGGGCGCGCAAATGGTCAAAGAAGTTGCTTCTAAAGCCAATGACGCTGCCGGTGATGGTACTACTACTGCAACCGTACTGGCTCAAGCCATTGTTGTTGAAGGCTTAAAAGCCGTTGCAGCCGGTATGAACCCAATGGATCTTAAGCGCGGTATCGACAAAGCGGTTATTGCTGCTGTGGCCGAGCTGAAAAATCTATCTCAAGAATGTGTTGATTCAAAAGCGATTGCGCAAGTTGCCACTATTTCTGCTAACGCGGATGAATCTATCGGCGAAATCATCGCAACTGCGATGGAAAAAGTCGGTAAAGAAGGTGTGATCACTGTTGAAGAAGGCCAAGCGCTTGAAAACGAATTAGAAGTTGTAGAAGGTATGCAGTTTGATCGTGGCTACCTGTCTCCTTACTTCATCAACAAGCCAGAAACTGGCAGCATTGAGTTAGACAGCCCATATGTACTGTTAGTAGACAAAAAAATCTCTAACATTCGCGAATTGTTACCGATTCTTGAAGGTCTAGCAAAAACGGGTAAGCCATTGCTTATTATTGCTGAAGACGTTGAAGGTGAAGCATTAGCTACGCTAGTGGTTAACAACATGCGCGGTATCGTAAAAGTAGCCGCTGTTAAGGCTCCAGGCTTTGGCGATCGTCGTAAGGCAATGCTGCAAGACGTGGCAATCCTGACTGGCGGTACTGTTATTGCTGAAGAAATCGGCCTAGAGCTTGAAAAAGCGACCCTAGAAGATTTAGGTACGGCTAAGCGTGTTGTGATCACTAAAGATAACACCACCATCATCGATGGTAACGGCGAGCAAACGCAAATTGCTGCTCGTGTAAGCCAAATCAAACAACAAATTGAAGAATCAACTTCAGACTACGACAAAGAAAAGCTGCAAGAACGCATGGCTAAATTAGCTGGTGGCGTAGCAGTAATCAAAGTTGGCGCAGCAACTGAAGTTGAAATGAAAGAGAAAAAAGCCCGCGTTGAAGATGCACTGCATGCAACGCGTGCAGCAGTAGAAGAAGGCGTAGTACCTGGCGGCGGTGTTGCTCTGGTTCGCGTAGCTTCTAAAATTGCTGAAGTTGAAGTATTGAACGAAGACCAAAAACACGGTGTGGTTATCGCACTGCGTGCAATGGAAGCGCCACTGCGCCAAATTGCGACTAACGCAGGTGAAGAAGCGTCAGTTGTTGCGAATACAGTGAAAAACGGTAGCGGTAACTTCGGTTACAACGCGGGTAACGACACCTACGGTGACATGTTAGAAATGGGTATTCTTGACCCAACTAAAGTGACCCGTTGTGCGTTGCAATTCGCTGCATCAATCGCAGGTCTGATGATCACAACTGAAGCAATGGTTGCTGAAATTCCACAAAACTCTGCGCCAGATATGGGCGGAATGGGTGGCATGGGCGGAATGGGCGGCATGATGTAGTGCGACGAGAGTCGTGTAGGTCACTAACCTAGCAGGCTACACCGTAAGCAAGCACTAACAAGTGCTTGCTTCCACACCTGCAAGACTAGTAGTCGACACCGGTAATCGGTATGCATAAACCGATTGCCGGAATCTTCCTTGAAGATGTCGCGCAATTGTGTTTATATACAATTGGTTAAAGAAAAACGGCGACGCAAGTCTGCCGACAACACGTAATAGACAACTACAAACTTTAGTCGACTAGTTATGCAGTCGGGAAAAAGAAGGGCGATTAACATCTGCCCGCAAGGCGTTCCGCCATCCTCGTAGTGTGTCTTCCCAATTAAGAAAGCAATTCAATGAATACTCTAGCGGGTCTAATTAACCTGCCTGTGTACTTATGATTGTTTGATTCGATTACCTGTTCCATGTGTCAAATGATTACTGGAGTGATCTTCCGGTGTCAGCTGTTGAAGTTATTGTCTCGACTTGTTCCATTAAACAAGTAAGTGAGACCTAACATGCGACTGTTAGTAGCCTAGGGATAGTGCGATGTTGGTAACGACATGGTGCGAAGCTTCCTGACAATGTACCTCTGCGCAAGCAGTGCTTTACTCGTGAGAGTGGGTATAACTTGTTAACAATAAACAGGTTGAGGGCTAGGCTGGGCAATAAGGTTAACGTACGTGAACTGCTGTTAAACACCGTCAACCGCAAAGAGCGAAAGATTGTTGATACGCTCTAACCAAAAGGTATGCGGCTGGTTATTCCTTTTACATCTGGGAATACGTCGTCACAAGGCCGTCGGTGGATAGGCAGAACCTAAGTTGCTCATGTAACTTCAATGGAACTCGGTAAGCCCGATTATTTGCCACTTCATTATACTGTGAATGGGCAGGCAGACCGTAAGGCGAGCTGTTGAATAAGCGGGTATAGGAGGTTAGAAAAAGCGAATGCCAAATCGTAATGATTTGGATAGAGGCGAAATGCCTTAACTGGAAACGGTGCCCACTTCTAACTGGTCTTTAATCGCGTGAAAGACGTGTAAAGCTGTCTTATAAACTGATCCTAATGGGAATGAAACAATTCTTCCCATTAGGGGAGGATTGTCTTTTTTCTGTTAGATCAATTGATAACAGGAGAAAAGCAAGATGAGTGCAGCATTAGTTGTACCTGCGTTCTCCCATCTAGCGAGCAGTTGGCACACCATTGATTGGTATGCCGCTGAACGTCAGGTGCGAGAGCTACAAGTACGGATAGCGAAGGCGACTAAGCAACAACAATGGCGCAAGGTTAAGGCTTTGCAACGTATGTTGGTGCGCTCGTTTGCTGGCAAAGTAATGGCAGTCAAACGAGTAACTGAGAACCGAGGCAAAAGGACGCCCGGTGTCGATGGGGAGTTATGGAGTACACCTGAAACTAAGTGGCAGGCGGTATTTCGATTGAAACGGCAAGGCTACAAGCCAAAACCGTTAAGGCGGATTTATATTCCTAAAGCTAACGGTAAACGTCGGCCTTTAGGTATTCCAACCATGCTCGACAGGGCTATGCAGGCGCTATATCTGCTAGCTTTGGAGCCTGTGTCGGAAACAACCGCCGATCGAAATAGCTACGGATTTCGTCCTATGCGTTCAACCCACGATGCGATTGAGCAATGTTTTGTCAATCTGAGTCGTAAAAGCTCCTCGGAGTGGGTGCTGGAAGGCGATATCAAAGGGTGCTTCGATAACATCAGCCATGATTGGTTACTTGCCAATATACCTTTGGACAAACAAGTGCTCAGTCGATGGTTGAAAGCAGGCTTTATGGAGTCTGGTAGGTTAAACCCAACGGATGCGGGAACGCCTCAAGGAGGAATTATTTCTCCTGTATTGGCCAATATGGCGCTTGATGGTTTGGAAGCGGTGCTTGAATCCCATTTTGGGAAGAAGAACACCAAAGCCAGTTACAAGACCAAGGTCAATTATGTGCGTTATGCGGATGACTTCATTATCACTGGCATCTCGAGAGAGCTGTTAGTCAAGGAAGTCAAACCTGTGGTAGAAGCCTTTATGGCCGAACGCCGGTTAACGCTATCGCCAGAAAAAACGGTGTTAACACATATTGATGAAGGGTTTGATTTTCTGGGGCAAAACGTACGTAAGTACAATGGCAAATTGCTGATAAAGCCGAGCCGTAAGAACTTGCGTAACATGCTTCAGAAGGTGCGCGATATTGTTAAAAGTAACAAGACGGTAAAGGCGGCAACGCTGATAAGTCTGCTTAATTCTGTTCTTCGAGGATGGGCTAACTACCATAGCCACATTGTGGCGAAGGAGACTTTTAACTACGTGGATTATCGGGTTTGGAAACTACTCTGGCAGTGGTGCCGCAGACGACATCAAAATCGTCAGAAACGCTGGATTAAAGCTAAATACTTTAAAACAGCAGGTCCACGAAATTGGGTGTTTTCAGGTATGACAGTCGATGGTTTTACTAAACGGCTGGTATACACCAATGATACTGCGATAAAGCGACACACTAAGATCAAGGGAGAAGCAAATCCCTATGACTTGGCATTTGAGGAATACTTTGAGCAGCGCCTAGAGCGAGCTTGGCGTGACTCAATGCAAGGTCAACGTAGGTTGCTGATACTTTGGCTCAGACAACAGAAATGTTGTCCTATTTGCCGTCACAAGATCACCAAAGAAACAGGATGGAATATTCATCATATTGTGGAAAGGGTGAAAGGTGGCAGTGATGAAATGGATAACTTAGTGTTGTTGCACCCTAATTGTCACAGGCAATTGCATGGATATACTTAAGTTGTGTACTTGTTTTTAATGGTTGCATTTTGGTTATCACCCCATATATTAAGTGTATATTCGTAAATGTTAAGCAGTACTTTATGGGTAGGGACACCCAGAAACCGAAGTCGGATTTCAGGGTATTAGAAATTAACTTTTAGGAAAAAGTATGCGCGAAGATAAATGGGAGTTTTATAAAGACAATTCGGATGAGTGGCGCTGGCGTCGGACTTCTACTGCTAATGGAAATATCGTAGGAGCTTCAAGCCAAGGCTATAAAAATCGTTCTGATTGTGTAAGTAATGCTCAGAGAAACGGTTACACAGGTTCTTAAGCAGTCGCTGGTCTGTACTTAGGTACTGACTTATAAAGGCTTGAGCCGTATGCGGGGAAACTCGCACGTACGGTTCTTAGGGGAGGGACAAGCAGTAATGCTTGTTCCTTACCCGACATTTTTGCTGGTCTAAAATGTTGATTACGGCGTTGCTGCTCGCTCACATACAAACAACGTATGCTACGCTCACAGCGCCTTGTACTGAACGTTTTATTCTGCGCAAAAACGTCAGCCCTAGGCCTAAGTTCTTAGTCCGCTAAGAGCGACACCTAAAAAAATCCCTGATACTTAATAGTGTCAGGGATTTTTTGTATCTGAGGGGCTAAGGAAGTGTTGCTTCACCACTCTAGATTGTATTAGGAGCAGAAAGCTAAACGTCGTGGTAAAGCGCCATGTTCTAACTCGATTTATCCTACGTAAGATACTTTGTCGTTCTAAAGCCTAGAAGCTTAGTGCAGAATTTCTTGTAAAAGAATAAAGAAAGCCCCGATACTTAACTGTTTCGGGGCTTTTTGTTGCTTATATGGGTATTATAAGACTAAATTTACTCTACCCGTTTGTACGCATAATTAGGAACGATATAAGAAAGGATGCTGAAAAATGAGTGAGTCAAAAATTAGAGATAAGTTGATATCTAACCTTTCAATCTTTGATATGGGATTAGAATTAGTAGGAAAGGAATATTTTGTTCCTAATAGTGAGGGGACACGAGGTTTTATTGATATATTAGCAAAAGATAATTACGGAAGATATGTAATTATCGAGTTGAAAAGATCAAATAGTTCATCGAGGCAAGCTATACATGAAGTTTTAAAGTATATTGAGGGTTTAAAAGAGAATAAAAGCTTAAAGGATGATGAGATTGTTTCTTTAATCGTATCTACTGAATGGAATGAATTGATTATTCCATTTTCATCATATGTGAGCAAATTTAACTCTGAGGTGGTTGGATTCAAATTACACATTGATGAATCACATAATCCTATTTCAGTAGATAAAATAAAACCTATTGAAATACAAAATGAACGCGTTTTTAGTCATAACCATACTTGCTATTTTTATTTTGATAAAAATAGTATGAATGCAGGTTTGAAATCAATTTCTGATAGCTATTTGGCTAAAGGGATTGAGGATTATGTATTAGTCGTTCTAAAGTATGATGCTGTCAGTGTTGATCAAGATAAAAGTATAGTAGGTTTTAGGGAGTGTTTTAATTTATCTAATGAGATGGTAAGTTTGAACTTCTTAGTTTACACATCTAATCAATTGTTAAGTGATGTTAGGTATTTAAAAATAATTAAATCTAATGAAAACATTTTAGAGGAATTTGATGAGGATTATATTAGTAGTCTTAAAGGTCTAGATAAAACAGAGGAACTAAATAGAATAGTGTTAGATCAACTTCCTTTTGCTAAGAAAGATTATGTTGAGCTAGGATATCCCGCTAAATTTTCTCACGACATCCTAGAGTGTGGCTGGGAAGTTTTATATATAAAAAGGTATGGTAGAGTTTTAAATAATGATATTTTAACTGATGAAAGTATAATAAATGAATTGAAGGGTTTAACAGGCCATGATTATTGCATTTATCAAAAAAAATTTAGATCTTTGGAACACTTTAAAAATTCTTCAATGGAAATGGAGAGTTGTTTAACGCATCATTATGTATGGCGAAAAGGCGTGGCTAGTGCAGTGCAGGATGCATGTAACAGGTTAGATGAAAAAATTTTAAACTCTATAAATTCATACATATTCAATCCAAGTAATACTTTATATACTATTAATTTAATGATTAAGTCTGCTATGCAATCAGAGAATGTAGAACAGTGGATTCCTAGATATTTCATAGATATAGAAACGGATGATTACTTTTATAAGTATTATGGTTGTTTAATAGAGTTAGATTTAGGCGCTGGCGAGATCGATCTTAATAAAGTGATTGAGGATTGTTATGAAGGAAATGAGTCCAAAATAATAAAGTCTCAGGCACATGGTGGTTTTGATAAGAATGATTGTGAATTCGTCATGACCTATGGCTTGGAATACGCTAACTATTTGGTGGTTTTAAATAAAAAAGAAAATGTTGAAAATGGATTTTATTATAATGGATTTCGCTACTGTCGCGCAGAAAGCCCTCATCCTTATGCTGCTATTATAAACTTCATTAAAACTAGGACGGAATTCTGTAAGTCTATCTATGAATTATATGATAGACACGATTTGGGCGGTGGTTTTTTCATACATTGAATCAAAGTAAAAGATAGCGGGCAGGCATATCTTTTATGATGAATGAATCTAGGTAACCAGTTACGTGAGTCGTGGAGTCTCATTATTGAGTAACTAGGCAGTTTATCTGGTAATTAACATCTAACCTGATAACTTTGGTACATTCTTTATCAGAAATTTAGCGAAGCAGGTAGTTCATATGAAAAGAGTTTTTGTGATATGCCTTATTTGCTGTTTATTTGGCAGCGCGATGAGCTGTAAGGCAGCGGGTAGTTTTTCTGAGTTACAGTCGGAAGAACTGACACAGGTATTTGACCAAGCGATAGACTCCGCCTATAGATCTCAATCTGTCCTTTTAGAGAAAGAACTTCCAGCCTTAACTACAGATATTCAGAGTTGGAACAAACGCTACACTGGCTTTGATATCAACGAGAATAATTGGGGTTGCGGTCTTATTGGAAGTAACGCTAAGGCACACCGCATTGCTTATACCTTGTATTTTCAAACTGATAGAGAAGTATGGGTTCCACTGAATGGGAAAACCATCTATCAGTCATTTTGGCAGGTTGTCCATCCCAAACAGGAAGAGTATGTGTGGACATTTGACCAAAATTCGCAATAGCCGATGCGGCACTCGGCCGCGGTAAAAGTGGGGCTGAGCAAACTACAAGTAATTTAACGAGCCATCCATTGTTAAATTTGCAGAGTGTATGCTTATAAAAAGGCATACAGATAACTGGATAGTTGGTTGAATTAAGCATTGGCATGTAAGTGACCGTTGACGGCATGGCCGCTCTTTCATATCTGACCCATAGGGATATGGGAAATGTCACTATGATGTCTGGAACATCATTGACCATGTGATCGCGGCATTTGCCTTCCGTATGCAGCAGATGCCGTCGTCGAGCCCTCATGGATACTTCTTGTGAAATAAAAGGGGTGGCGTGTCACAGGAATGACAGTGCTTAAATCATCAGGTTGATTTACTTTGGCCGTTAAGCCGCAAACGAGCAGCAAAATAGTCAGCCGACCTTTGATAAGATCGAAAGCGAGGACAGAAACATTTCTTTCTGAGTTATTTACAAGAAAAATATAGGTATCTTTGAGTATTCCAAGCTTTGGCGGCGGTTCAATAAGTCTAATTACATAGCTTAATCACATAAGAAGAAGGATGCATCGATGAACGATGAGCAATACGAGAAAGGGCTTGAGGTGCGTCGTGCTGTGATGGGCGATAGCTATGTAGATAAGGCGCTCAGTAGTGCGACGGATTTTACGCAACCGCTGCAAGATTTAGTCACGGCCAATTGTTGGGGTGAGGTTTGGGTGCGTGATGTCATTTCAAGGCAAACGCGCAGTTTGATTACCATTGCGACGCTGGCGGCATTAAAGGCACCGACTGAGTTGAAGGGGCATGTGCGGGGCGCGCTAAACAATGGCTGCTCGGTTGAAGAAATTCAAGAAGTCTTACTGCATTGCACCGTTTACTGCGGTATGCCCGCGGGGATTGAGGCTTTTAGAGCGGCAAAAGAGGCGATTGAGGAGTGGCAGGCGCAAAATAGTTAGCTCTCAACTGATGACTGTTTAGCATCAATGCTTTTGATATTTCATCGTTTTAACATTCGCTAGGGGAGTTGAGTTACGCGTATTCCCCTAGCGCATGATGGCGACAGACTTCAAAAGTCGGCGCTTATTGTTGCAGTTTGGCTTTTGCGGCTTCTACTTTTGAGAAATCCAAACCGAGTTCGAGTACGGCTTCTTTAATCAAGGCAGGTTTCTGCATCACTAACCCCAGCAGTTGTTGTAATTTTTCGGCAGGGATACCTAATTGACCGAGCGTGCCCATCGCCATTAATGGATTTTCGGTTAATGTTTGAAATAGCTCGTGAATTTTAGCGTCGCTGACGTTATGTTCTTTTAAGATGGCAATAATGGGGTTCATTACAATACCTTGTTGATATGAAAGTTAAACAGGTGCCGATTTTATCACAGTTCTGTCAGAGTGGTTGCCTCATACCAGCTTGACCATTACATTATACAGCCCCTTATCTATGCCATTCAGCGCATTAGATTTTATTCCCAATAAGCTTTACTCTGGTGTCGTATTCCTCAAAAGTCTGCCAATAAAAACCTGAGCGACTGTCGTGCATCGTGAGCCGTTGCATTGGATATTGTCGCTCTAGATATTTTGGCCGTGGATATTTGTTGCATTAGATAGCAGCGGAGCTGCGCCATGCCGCTTTTATCATCCCTTAAAAATAGAAGGAACTGTGGTTATGCTTGATGTTGTCACGAACCAAGACAAAAGTATTGTGGTTAAACAGTTGCGATATGGGCGTGACAATGAGGTGCTAGTCGTTGATGAATGGCAATTACATCCTGCAGAGCACTGGGCGATTTTTGCGACCGATAGTTACAGTGGTTCTTTGCTTGGGCGGATATTAACCGGTGACATTCAGCCCGATGAAGGGACGATTACTGGCCTGCCGCAACGTATCGGTTGGGTGTCACTGGGGCAGCAGCAAGCATTGCTGGAGCGCGAGTTAGAAAAAGACGAATTAGATTACGGCTCAAGTGTCGAATCCTTAGTGCTTGAATGCTGCCAAGATGCTAGCCAACTCCCAGTGTTATTACAAAAAGTGGGGCTTGAACATTTGCGTTTGCGTGGTTTTCAGCTGTTATCAACTGGCGAGACGCGCCGAGTTATGCTGGCGCGCGCACTGGCAATGTTACCGCAATTACTGATCTTAGATGACCCTTACGCAGGGCTTGATATTGAGCATCAAACGAGTTTATCTGAGCTACTGAGTGAGGTAGCTGAGCATACTCAGTTGCTGATCATCACCTCACGCCAAGAAGAATTGCCACCCTGCATAAGCCATGTGGCGCTGTTTAATGGCGAGATGCTCAAATCGGGGCAGAGTGTGCACAAACTCAGCCCGTCGATGTCGATTGAGCAATGGCACAAGCATCCGGTGATGGCGCAGCTTAATGCGTTATCGGCGCAGCGCAGCGATGAACTATTGGCCTTGATGGAGCGGCAACGGCATAACGCTGAGGCGTTTTCCCCTCTGGTGGAGATTAAAAATGGTAAAGTGGAATATGTCAGTGGGCTGATTTTTAGCGGTGTGAATTGGCGCATCGAAGCGGGGCAGCATTGGCAAGTTCGCGGGCCAAATGGTTGTGGTAAAAGCACTTTGCTGGGGCTGATTTTAGGTGACCACCCCCAATGCTATAGCAACGACATTACGCTTTTTGGCCGTCCTCGTGGAAGTGGCGAGAGCATTTGGCAAATTAAACAACGGATTGGCATAGTGTCGTCGGCGCTGCATTTGCAATATCGCGTTAGCTGTTCGGCATTAGATGTGCTGCTTTCAGGCTTTTTTGACTCGATTGGTTTGTACCATAAACCCACTAAACCTCAGTTAGATTTGGCGAAGGAATGGCTAACCATTTTGCATATGAGCGGGCTTGCGAGCACGAGTTTTAAGAAGCTCGATTATGGTCAACAGCGATTATTGCTTATAGGCCGCGCCTTGATTAAACAGCCATTATTGCTGATTTTAGATGAGCCGTATCAAGGCTTAGATTTTATCAATCGCAGCTTAGTGATGCGGGCGCTGGAGATGATAGCTGAGCATCATCTGAGTCAGCTGTTGTACGTGTCGCACCATAGGGAAGATGCATTGCCCGCTATTCATAATTTCGTGGATTTTATTAAACAGGGCGATGGCTATTCGGTGCAGGTGAGTTATGGCGAATCTAAGGATTGAGCAAGACTTAATAAACAACCGCTGCCAAGTCATGGCTGTTTACCAGTTTGCTGAGCTTGCTATTTCACTAGCGCTAACCCGCATCAGCACACCCTTTGTAACAATTCCTCGGTGCTTAAATGCATTTTAAGGGCTGCCTGATTTGGCTTGAGTTGGTATCGTATAGGCCATGTTTAGCGTCAGTCTAAAGCGCTACTGCTGTTGTGTGTATCCATCTAAAAATAATAAAGGAATCTCCATTATGCCTTATTGGCTCAGGGCAACTGCCATCCTGTGGGCTGGCTGCTCGGCGCTTGCTGTTGCGGCGCCCACTACATCCGTATCTTCACACTTTGATCCACAAACCTTATTTGCGCCGCTATCGCTACCTTATCCTGCAACGGCGTTGCGTAATGGCGCGGGCAAGCCCGGGGCAATGTTTTGGCAGAATCGTGTCGATTACAGTTTGCACGCCACTATTGATACACAAAACGATAAGTTAAGCAGTAAAGAAGTCATCACCTACACCAATAACAGTCCCGATGCCTTGCCAACGCTGTGGGTGCAGTTAGATCAAAACATGTACCGTAAGGATTCGCGCAGCACTGTGGCGTCCGAATGGCGCCGTGATCAATTTACCGATGGATATCAATTCGATAAGGTCACAGTGTTGATCGGCGGTAAACGCTATGATGCTAAATTCTTAATCGATGATACCCGTATGCGGGTGGATTTAGCTGAGCCTCTGGCGGCGAATGGCGGCAAGCTACAGTTGCAGATTGATTACAGCTATCAAGTTCCCGGCGTTTGGGGCGGCCGGACTTCAGTCACACCGTCGAGCAATGGCAAAATTTTTGAAATCGCCCAGTGGTTTCCACGCATGGCGGTGTATGACGATCTCCATGGTTGGAACAACAATCCCTACATAGGTTCTGAGTTTTACTTGGAATATGGCACCATAGATTACACGGTCACAGTGCCGGGTAACTATTGGGTGGTGGGTTCTGGCGAATTAGTGAATCCCAAAGATGTGCTAACTAAAACCGAGCAGCAGAGATTCGCTGCGGCCAAGCAAAGTGATAAAACGTTGTATATCCGCACCTTAGCAGATCTTGCTAAAACCGACAGTCGCCCAAGCGCGGACAAAACCTTAGATTGGCATTTCCGTATGGAACATACCCGCGATGTGGCCTTTGCGGCATCCCCCGCGTTTGTGATTGATGCGGCGCGAATTAATCTACCCAATGGTAAAACGTCGCTGGCGATGTCGGCTTATCCCGCCGAAGGTGTGGGCTCGAATAAATGGGATCGCGCCACTGAGTATGTGAAAGCTAATATCGAGCATTTCTCTCAATGGTATCCCTATCCTTGGCCTGCTGCGGTCAACCTAGGCGGTCAGGGCGCTGGCATGGAATATCCCGGCATAGTGTTTGATGGCATGGACGATAAGGACGATCTGCTGTTTTGGATCACCGCCCATGAACTTGGCCATAACTGGTTCCCTATGATTGTGGGCTCAGACGAACGTCGCCACGCCTTTATGGATGAAGGGTTTAATACCTTTATCGATGTGTATGCCTCGGATGCTTTCAATCATGGCGAGTTTGCACCTAAACGCGACAGCGAATATGCGCCTAAGGGCGGCAATCCTGTAGATGAAATCTTGCCAGTGTTGGCTGATGTAGAAGCGCCTACTCTGATGGCACCCTCGGAAGCCGTTGCAGAAACCTATCGCCATTCAGTGAGTTACTTTAAAGGTGCCTTAGGGTTGGTCTTGCTGCGTGAGCAAATACTAGGGCCTGATAGATTCGATCCCGCGTTTAAAGAATACATTGCCACTTGGGCGTTTAAGCATCCTACGCCATCGGACTTTTTCCGCTTTATGGAAAGCGCCGCAGGTGAAGATCTCGCATGGTGGTGGCGCGGCTGGTATCTCAACAATTGGCAGTTGGATATGGCGGTTACTGGTGTTAAGGCTGTTGATGATAAACATGGCAAAGGCACCGCTATCAGTCTGACCAGTAAACAAAAGTTGGTTATGCCTGTCACGCTGCGTTTGCAATATGTCGATGGGACGAGTGAGGATTTTCGTATTCCGGTTGAAACTTGGATGCACCGTGTTTCGCCAACGATTGTCTTACCTGTCACTAAATCCGTTAAAACGGCAACACTGGATCCCGAACATAAATTACCCGATGCCGACCGCAGCAATAATAGCCTGATTTTGTAATTGGTTTAGTGTTTAAAATCCCCAAAGCGCCCTAGTGGCGCTTTTTTATAGGATTTTTTGCTGGTTGTTACAATGGAGCTTTACTGAAAGAACGTCTATAACAATGACTTAGTGTTTGTTTTTTGCAGGAGCTGCTTGGGTTTGCACTTAGCTTGAGGTGGTTAATTAGCCATGCTTGATGTAACTAACTGTGAGCTGTGTTGCAGTTTGTTATGCCACTGGCGTGAATAATAGTTTCTGGCCTAGGCCAGAAACTTGGCGGTTCTTATGGTTCATCAATTGAACTTAGCTATTGAACTTAGCTATTAAGCTTACGAATCGTCTATATCCATTTACTGCGTTGACTAAGTGCTCCAGAGTTTTGCTATTTGTGCACAAGACGTGCACAAAAATCTAAAGCACGATTTCAATAGATAAAGACTATTTTAAAACTATTTTAAGATATTAAAACTATGCCAAGACCCAAAAAATGCCGTCAATTATCGAGTTGTGTGCCCTGTAGCCTCTTTAAGCCTAATGGGATCCCAGCAGTTGAATTAACCCATATTCAGCTAGAGGCCGATGAGTTTGAGGCTCTCGAATTGGGGGATGTTAAAAGATTAAGCCAGCTCGAAGCTGCAGCCATGATGGGGATCTCTCGGCAAACCTTTGGTTACCTGCTCGCCAATGCCCGTAAAAAAGTGGCGACGGCGATTACTCAAGGTCAGGTCTTGAGGTTGCCAACCCAAGCAGATAAGGATTTATTATGATTATTGCCATGCCAATGAGCCGCGAACGGCTCGCCAGTCACTTTACTAAAGCCATGCAAATTGGTTTTTATAACGAACAGTCTCAGCTGATTAAACTGGTTGATAACCCAGCGCTTGAGGGTGACTGTAGTGCGAAAAAAACCATGCTTGAGCTGATTATTCAACAGGGTACCGACATTGTGATTGCCCAGAATATCGGTGAGCGCATGTTAGGAAAGTTGCTCGATACGGGGATTAGCGTGAGTAAAGGCAGTGCCAGTCAAACTGTGGCGATTTTACTTGCACAAACGGTGGATCTTAATCTTAGGTTGACGGATGCATCCCAAGGTCGCGTTTCACTAAAACATGCCGCTAAAGGTGGATGTTGTCACTCTACAGGAGGCGGTTGTGGTTGCGGTAGTAAAGCGAGTCCATCACGCCTTATAGAAGCACCAGCAGCGCAGGTAAAGGTCGATAAGTCAGTGCATTACGCAGGCTTTAGACCGCTGACTCACAAGTAATCCCAGTGCTGACTCTGGATTATTCCATCTCGATTAAACTTATTCCGTCACGATTAAACCATAGGGGCGTGCAAGCGCCTCTTTTATATCCGCTAGCGAAAATACCTTAGAAAACCGTCCAAAGGTTTTGCCATAAAACACACTTTCCACCACAGGCAGGGTAAATACATTGTGGCTCGCTGCTATCTCTGCTTGAGTTTGGCAATCGATATAGGCCATCTGCATCAGCGGGAACGCTTGCGCTAACATCTCAGCAATTCTTGGTTTGAGCGTTTGGCACACGCCGCAGTGTGGCGCGCCAAATAACAACAGCACCGCCGTATGCTCGGTTAACAAGGACTCAAGCATCTCAGGTGAATCAATGTGCGTGATGATATCAGTGTGCATGTGAGGCTCAAATTTTCATATGTTTATCACTATTCCAGACTATCAATGCGGCGTATGTCTTAGCCACACCAATGGCGTTCACAGGGAATGCCGTCACCGTTGCCATCCATTTTAGTATTGGGGCAATGTTGGATATAAAAAGTGGCCTCATCGCAGGAGCTCATATGGCTGCAATGGGTTTTACCCGCCTCACATTGGAATCTTGGTGTTGCAGGTGTTTGTGTTCTTGTTTCATTAAGTGGCATTTGTTTAATATCATCATTGGTCAGTATGGGGACTTCATTGAATGCTTGATATTTTTGATAGCCGAATACTCCAATCGCAATGATCACCAACAGCGGTATTATGCTGTTTAAGGATGATTTACGTGAGCGATGAGGGGTTTGGTAGCGACTATTAATATTTTCACTACCAGAATGGGAGCGTGGCGTTGGGCTTGACGCAATAATGGCCACGCCTTCAATTGAGGCGATAATGGCTTTTATTTTGCCGTCACTTTGCACTTCTGTTTGATACAAAATGCTGTCACCCACGATTGGTTTTCTCGCCATCTTTTTTAATACTGAAATGTGAATAAACACGTCCTGTGCATTGTTTTTTTCTGGCTGAATAAAGCCAAATCCCTTTTCATCGTTCCAGCGTACTAATACGCCTCTTTCCATGAGCATGATTAATGTCCTTAGTTTAAGTCTGCGCTTAAGTTACTTAGCCAAAATAATTTTTGCAATTTTTATCTTTTATTTTAACAGTTTAGAAATCAATGATATTGCGATTGGTGGGATTTAAGCTTTTTAGCAACATTGGTTTTATGTTATGCAGCGCTTAATTAGTCGTCAAATTCAGTAGTCAAATTGGTAATGTATTTCATCTCTATTCATTAAATACGCGAAAGAAACGTGATATATCGACGGACATTTTGTCCTTCAATGAATAAAAATGTGCGATATCGCACAAAGAAAGCGAACTCTCCTGTCTGTTGTTGATTTTTTGTTCGTCAGAGTTTGAGCAAGATCTGTTTTTTAGCTGCCATTAGCAGGTTAAATCGGCACCATTGATCATCAGTATGAGGATAAAAGGATGAAACTGGTTTTCTGGTTATTCCCACTTTGTGGTTTATCAAGTGTCGTTATTGCCGAAACAGCTACGGATAATATTGAACGACTTGAGGTTCATGGCAGACAAATTAATACCTTAGGCCATAGTACATCCGCATCGGAGGGGATTGTTGGTGCGGCAGAAATCGCCAGTCGTCCTTTATTGCGTACTGGAGAAATTTTAGAATTTGTTCCCGGGATGATAGTGACTCAACACAGTGGTTCGGGTAAGGCGAATCAGTATTTCTTACGCGGCTTTAACTTGGATCATGGTACCGATTTTAATACCAAAGTTGACGGTATGCCGGTCAATATGCGTACCCATGGACATGGCCAAGGTTACACCGATCTTAACTTTGTAATCCCAGAACTTTTGGGTGAGATCCGCTATGCCAAAGGCTCTTATTATCCCGAAGTGGCCGATTTTTCAGCGGCGGGTGCGGCTCAATTAATGCTGGCCGATGAGTTGCCTGCTAATCAAGTCGGCGTCACCTTTGGCGAATATGGCTATCAACGATTGGTGGCGACTCAGGAACTTAATACGGATATTGGCCGTTTTATTATGGGCGCTGAACTGCAAGCTTATGATGGTCCATGGGCTGATATTGATGAAGACGTCAGTAAGGTAAACGTAGTCGCACGTTATTTAACCCGTTTAGGTGATGGGGATTTGAGCTTCACTTTGATGGCTTATGATAATAGCTGGAATTCAGCGGATCAAATACCTGCCCGTGCAGTTGAGTCTGGGTTAATCGATTTGTATGGCTCTTTAGATAAAGATGTGGGTGGCGACGCGAGTCGATATAGTTTGTCAGCTAATTACGATGCGGGTGACTGGCAAGGTAGCCTATATGCCATTCGCTCAACCATGGATTTATTTTCTAATTTTACCTATTTCTTAAATGACCCAATTCTTGGGGATGAATTTGAACAAGTGGATGAGCGTACTATTTGGGGCGGCGATTTCAAGCGCGATTGGCACACAACATTAGGCGGCTCCGCGGTGACTTATAGCCTAGGTGGAGATGTGCGTTATGATGATATCGGTGCTGTGGGTTTATATAATACCCAAGCAAGGCAGCGACTTAATACGGTAAGAAATGATGAGGTTGAAGAGCTTTCTAGTGGCTTATTTACCAAGCTAGAATGGCTACCAGCTGAGCAATGGCGTCTTAATCTTGGGCTACGTTACGACTATTTTGATGTACAGGTTAATAGTGACAATAGCCTCAATAGCGGTAATGCCTCCGATGGAATGTGGAGCCTCAAAGCGGGAGCGTCTTATTTATGGAGCGATCATCTTGAGTTGTATGTGAATGCTGGCCAAGGGTTACATTCTAATGATGCCCGTGGCGCGACCATCAATGTAGATCCTGTGACTGGCGAGGATACCGACAAAGTTGACTTATTAGTACGTTCTAATGGGGGCGAATTTGGGGTTAAGTATTACGATCGTGACTTTATCAACTTTTCAGCGGCACTGTGGTATCTGCAATTAGATTCAGAGTTGATGTTTGTTGGCGATGCAGGGAATACAGAATCTAGTCGAGCGTCAGAGCGCTATGGTGCTGAGTTAACTGCTTATTATTGGCTTAACGATCAACTAAGTATTGATATGGAACTGGCGTGGACTGAAGCTCGCTTCACCGAGAATCAGTTTGAAGAAGGTAAGTATATTGATGGTGCGGTTCCCTTTGTGGGCAGTGCAGGGATAACCTACCGACCCGATAATGAAGGGATATATTCTAGTATTCGTGTGCGACATTTGGGTGAACGAGTACTCGATAGTTTTAATGAGCACAAAGCCGATGCCACCACTTTAGTTAACTTTGCTGTGGGTTATGGCTTTAAACACCTTGATACTAAACTTGAACTGCTGAACGTGTTTGATAGTAAAGATCACGACATTGATTATTTTTACTCTTCACGCTTACCCGGTGAAGCTGCAGAAGGTGTTGAAGACTTACACTATCATCCCGTTGAGCCACGTATGGTGAGAGTGAGCGTCAGTTACCATTTCTAAGATTCCCCCATCCTTTGCTCAGTTTGACCACCATGCTGGTGGTCAAACTTAACGTCTGGCATATTGTTAGTTGAAATAAATCTGACACTTAACTGAAATAAAACCGTCATCCAAATCACGCTTATTCGTCACATAAATGCCTGAAAATCAGGTCGCCTCTACAGGGAATACCCTCATACACTCAATAATAAATCGGTGATGAACGTGATGAATATTAAACGGATCGCTGCAGCTATCTCCTGCAGCTTAATGACGGTTGTAGCGCATGCTGCAGTCCTGCCAGCAACACAAACAGACAGCCAGTGGTTTAAAGACAGTGCGGCAAACGTGGTGGCTAAAGCCCAAGTCGACACTAAAAAAACCGCTAAAAATGTGATTTTATTTGTCGGTGACGGTATGAGTATTTCGACGCTAACGGCAGCCCGTATTCTGCAAGGGCAGGATAAAGCTGACAATCAAGGCGGCGAAGAAAACTTCTTAAGTTTCGAACAGTTCCCCCACACGGCGTTAGTGAAAACCTATAACACTAACCAACAAACGCCAGATTCTGCAGGCACTATGACTGCTATGGCAACAGGCGTTAAAACCAAGGCGGGTATTATCTCTATTTCAGATACCAGCTTACGTGGTAACTGCTTGTCTTCTAAAGGCAATGAACTTGTTTCTCTGGTCGACCTTGCTAATGCCAAAGGATTATCAACAGGCATAGTCACTACGGCGCGTTTAACGCACGCCACGCCAGCGGCAACCTATGCCAAAACCCCTGAGCGCGATTGGGAAGGCGATTTCAACTTACCTGCCGAAGCGGTTGCGAACGGTTGTACCGACATCGCAAGCCAATTGGTGATGCGTGATGAAGCCAATTCGTTAACTGTGGCATTAGGTGGCGGCCGTAGCTACTTTCTACCCACAACAGTAAAAGATGGCGAGAACAAAGCCGGTAAACGTAAAGATGGCAAAGACTTAACCAAAGCTTGGGTCGATAATTTCAGCAAATCTGCTTATGTGTGGGATAAAAAAGGCTTCGACGCCATTGATGCTGCCAACACAGATCATTTACTCGGCCTATTCAATCCATCACACATGGAATACGAAGCAGACCGCGCTGATGACGTCGGTGGTGAGCCATCACTAACTGAAATGACCGCGAAATCCCTCGATATTTTGAAGAAGAACGACAAAGGCTACTTGCTGATCGTTGAATCTGGCCGTATCGACCACGGTCACCATGCGGGCAATGCGAGCCGCGCGTTGACCGATGCGGTTGAATTATCTAACGCAGTGAAAGCGGCAATGGATGCAACGAGCAGCGATGATACCTTGATCATGGTAACAGCGGATCACAGCCATGTGTTCACTATCGCAGGCTACCCAAAACGCGGTAACCCTATCTTAGGTTTAGTGCATAACGTCGATGGCACATTAGCCACAGCGAATGACAACAAACCTTACACCACGCTGGCTTATACCAACGGCCCAGGTGCTGTGGTGGGTGTGCGTGACGACTTAACCTCAGTCGATACGCAAGATAAAGATTTTATGCAACAAGCGCTTATCCCAATGGAAAGTGAGACTCACGCCGGTGAAGACATCAGCTTACATGCCAGAGGTCCAGGTGCAAATCTGGTTCAGGGCGTGATTGAGCAGAACGTGATCTTCCACATTATCAACCAAGCGCAGCAGCTTGGCGGCACTAAGTACTAATCACTCATTAGTTACTGAGTCCTCACTTTTGGAGCAAAAAATGAATAAGAAATTACTAGTAGTCGCGATTTCAGCCATGCTGGGTTTAGCCGCATGCGGTAGCGATGGTGATAACGGTACCGCGGGAACACCGGGTAGCAATGGATCAAATGGGGCGAACGGTAGCAACGGTAAAGATTGGACTGCTGTTAATCAGTGGTATATCGATGCACAAGCTCGCGTGACCAAAGCAGAAGGCTTAACTGTTAACAATGATGTTGGCGCCGCTAAAAACGTGATCCTGTTTGTGGGTGACGGTATGGGCGTATCAACCATTACTGCCGCACGTATTTTAGAAGGCCAGCTAAAAGGCAAAACAGGTGAAGAAAACTCGTTATCTTTCGAAACTCTGCCTTATGTGGGTCTTTCTAAAACCTATAACGTCGACGGCCAAACGCCAGATTCTGCAGGCACTATGTCGGCGATGATGACAGGTGTAAAAACTGACGTGGGCGTGATTTCACAAGCTGAAGGCGTAGTACGCGCTAACTGTGCTTCGACTAAAGATCAAAATCTTGTGACATCACTTGAGCTTGCCGCAATGGCGGGAATGGCAACGGGCGTGGTAACGACTGCGCGTTTAACCCACGCAACTCCTGCGGCGACTTACGCCCATGTGCCAGAACGTGATTGGGAAGCCGATTCCAACCTACCTGCAGAAGCTGTGACTAACGGCTGTAAAGATATCGCCGCGCAAATGCTCGACTTTAACTACGGCAGCGGTCTTAACGTGATGATGGGTGGCGGTCGCCGCGCTTTTATTCCTAAGACGACCGTTGATCCAGAAGGTAAAGCGGGTAAGCGTAACGACGGCCGTGACCTCACTGCTGAGTGGATGAACAAATACACTAACGCCGCTTACGTGCAAGACAGGGACGGTTTCCTCAGTGTGGATGCGGCAAGCACAGATCATTTGCTTGGCCTATTCAACTCATCGCACATGGAATACGACTACGATCGTAAAGAAGCGGGCGTGACTGGCGAGCCATCACTGGCGGAAATGACGGCTAAGTCGATTGATATTCTGAAGAAAAACTCAAAAGGCTTCGTGCTGATTGTTGAAGCTGGCCGTATCGACCACGCTCACCATGCAGGTAATGCGGCGCGTGCGCTGTATGACACAGTGGCATTGTCTGAAGCTGTGCGTGTGGCGATGGAAAAAACCTCGGCAAACGATACCTTGTTAATGGTTACAGCGGATCACAGCCATGTGTTCACCATCGCAGGTTATCCAACTCGCGGTAACCCTATCCTAGGTTTAGTGAAGTCGAACGACGCCAACGGCGTTGCTGAAGTGACTAACTCTACCGATGCTAACGGTTTGCCATATACCACAGTCGGTTACGCTAACGGCATGGGCTATGCGTCATTAGCGACAGGTGGTGATGAGCGTTACAACTTCCCAGTGGACGCAGGCCGTAAGGACTTGAACTTTGTTGATACCCAAAGTGCAGGATTCCACCAAGAAGCCCTAGTGCCATTAAGCGATGAGACCCATGCTGGGGAAGATGTAGCGATTTTCGCCCGCGGCCCAAGTTCGGATCTTATCCAAGGTACGGTTGAGCAGAACCACATTTTCCACGTGATGAACCGCGCGGCAAATTTAGTGGCTAAAGCTGATGAAGCGGCTGCCGTTAAGTAAGACCGCTTAGTCTCTGCATAGTGCACTAAGAAATAGTGCAGTAAGAAATAGTGCAGTAAGAAATAGTGAAGCAAGAAATAGTGAAGCAAGAAATAGTGCACTAAGAATAGTTAAGTAAAAGCAGTGCCGATGGATGGCATACGTCATCCATCGGCCTTTAGCCTAACGATTTAACATACTAAAGCGTTTACAAAAGCTTAAGTGTTTACCCTGTTCAGCAAGTGAGAAGTCTAATGAAAAACCGTCTATTGGCTCTAATGTTATCCTGCTTAGTTCTGCCAAATGTTGCTATGGCAGTGCAAGAGGCTCAGTGTCCAACGCTACAAGCCGAGCATTTAAAGGCTCAATATCAAGTGACCAATGGCAAGGGCCAGCAATGGCAAATGACCCTCATCCGTAATGGACAAGACTTTATTATTCAGCGTGATGGATCAACATTTGAAGAATGGTCGAGCAATGGCGAGTACGTGCGTTATTTCCCCGCTGAAAAACGTTCTGTGACTTACCGAAAAGGTGATTTGCGCGCACTGAACATTCAGCACGATCGCGACCAGTTGTACCATGTAGTATCGCCAGCATTGCCGACTCACATGACCAAGACACAATCTAAGCAAGAGGCGTGTTTTGCGACTCAAGGCTTTGAAGGTAAGGTTAACGGCTTAGAGAGTGAGCTTGTTTGGATTGATGCCATCGGCCTGCCCGCTGAGTTTATCTTAGGTCAATCTCAACCTAATCTAGCCTACAAGCTGGTGGGCGTAGAGCCATTTAATAGCGATGCTTTTGTGGTATTAACCCAAGATTATCAAGATATTGATTTTGCCGATGTTGGCGATAGTGAGTCGGATCCTTTTATCGCTAAGATGATCAACCAAGGTTTTATTGAACATGGCGGTAGCGGTTTTTACAACAGTGAAGGCCAATCGATTGAAGCCCAGGGCGGACACGGCAGCCATTCGCATTAATCGGCATAAGTGTAAGTGATACTGACGAGCTTAGCGCTGAGTAGAACTTATAACGTAAGCTAGTCTGCATGTATAAGCGCCCACAGAGTTGGGCGTTTTTGCTTTTATTCGGCGCTAATGTGAATACCCATTCATGCGCACATCCCATCAAACCATGTGGCTGCAATAATTTACTATTCCCGCGCTGATGATGAAGGCTAGAATGAAACCTAGTGGATTTGAGTTTTCCCAGTTTTGCAACTGATGTTATAGGTAATAGCCGCGAGCGATGAGTACAGCAACACCCATTGAAAACATTAATTATTGGCGCCACCCTAGCTTATCAGGCATAGAACTGAGTCAGGCAAAATTCACTCATTTTAGTTTTGATAAACATGTGCATCTGGATTACCACTTAGGTGTGGTCATCCAAGATGCGCAGCAGTTTGTGAATAAGGGCAGTAGTTATCAGCTTGGACAGCAGAGTCTCTCGACGCTTAATCCTGATGAAACCCATGATGGTCAAAGCTGCTATGCAGATGGATATAGCGTTAAAGTGATGTCTATTCCGGTGGCATATATGAATGAAATCAGCCAAGAGCTGGGCATTAATGAGCATTTTTTCTCCGCGCCTATGGTTGAGGATGCTCGCTTATCTCGCTATTTTACCCAATTACATGAGCAACTTATTCAAGGCCAATTCTCTGAACTGGCTAGCGAGTCCCATCTACTCTATTTTTTGAATTTATTACTTCAACGGTATCCCGCTCAAGCGATAAAGTCGACTTCACCACAAGGTTTATCGTCATTGCAGCTGAATGTAATTAAACAGCGTATTTACGATGAACCTTGGCAGAATACTCAACTTGCGACGCTTGCCTGTGAAGTCAATTTAAGTAAGTTTCAGTTTTTACGTCAGTTTAAACAAGCCACCGGCATGACACCCCACGCATATTTAAAACGAGTAAGATTGGAGTTGGCTAAAAAGTCCCTTAGCGCTGGTGCGCTAGTGGCCGATGTGGCGCAGCAGTTGGGCTTTTTCGATCAAAGTCATCTTAACAAGGCTTTTAAACACGCCTTTTTACTTTCGCCAGTGCAGTTTCAGCGTCGTATGCTTTAACGCCATCGGTATTTTCAACTGGTGCAATTTATTACAATTCAGCCCTCGATTAAAGGGCAATACTGATCTTTCAATCGCTTATTAACCACATTAGTACGGAGTCGTATTACCCATGGATTTATCTTTATTACTGACTTTGGGTGTCATTCATACCGTCGCCTTGATTAGCCCTGGGCCTGATTTCGCCATTATGGTCAAAATAGCCACCCAGCAACGTAGAAATACCGCATTGGCCGCAGCAGCGGGAATTTCAGTAGCAATTTTGGCTCATACGATTTTAAGTCTAACGGGCGTGAGCTTAGTGATTAAAAGCTCGCATATTTTATACTTAGTGGTGCAAATCGCCGGCGCTTCTTACTTAGCTTGGATGGGTTTTTCTGCTCTGCGTTCTGGCATGGCGATGTGGCGTAAACCCTTTGCCAGTGTTGATGAAGCTAATAACAATGTGCAAGAAACGAGCGTGTATAACGTATCAAAAACACGTGTGATACCTATGTCTCAACGACAAGGTTTTTTAACGGGGTTGTATACTAATTTATTAAATCCCAAGGCACTGGTGTTCTTTTTAACGCTATTTTCAGCACTCATCACGCCCGATGTTACCGCGAGCACTAAACTGGTATCCGCTGTGTTGCTATTTGTATTGTCATTGGCTTGGTTCGGGCTGCTGGCCGTTATGTTGTCAAAGGCGCAGGTGCAACTGAAATTACAGCGTCTTACGCCGACCATTGACGTAGTGATTGGCGTGATTTTTATTTCCGTTGCAGTTGCGATTGTGACCAACCTTGTACTGACGGCTTAGTGTTGGTACAACCCGATTATATTTGAGCCATATCTTCAGCTTTATTTATCCCCTTGGCTTTTTAATGGCTTAAGTTTTTGATAAGAATTCATCTTTATTCTGAGCTGAGATTCTGGCGATGGGATAGATGAGTGCATACCACGACACCACATAATGTCAGTGTGACATTTTTTAGTTTTGCTAAAGGGCATTTATTGCTACCACTGTGCTTTTTTGCCGCCATTATTGGGGTACTTGAATGGACGCACACGGACATGAGATTAGCCAGTGAGCTATTTCATTGGCAAGGCGGTGTGAACTCTTGGCCTTTGAGGGGGCATTGGCTTACTGAGGGGGTGCTACATGTTGCGGGGCATTATTTTGTTATTTTACTGGCGCTGAGTGTTGTTATCGCGATTGCGATGAGTTTTCGTAATGACACAGTAAAACCGTACCGTAAGGGGCTGATTTTTCTTTTCTGTAGTGTGCTAGCCAGCGTGCTATTAGTGCGAATGGGTAAAAGCGTGACCCATATGACCTGTCCGTGGGATGTGGTCGAGTTTGGTGGCAGTATGCTGCATTCATCCTTATTTGCGCGTTTACCCGAGGGTGCCGAGTTTGGTCAATGCTTCCCTGGCGGCCATACCAGTGGTGGCTTTGCTTGGGTCGCTTTATTTTATGTATTTAAGGAATATCGTCCAAGTTTAGCTAAATTCGGATTAGCGTTTGGCATGATCTTAGGGCTGGCTTTTGGCATTGCTCAAGAGCTGCGGGGCGCGCATTTTTTAACTCATGATCTGTGGAGTTTAGCGATTGCGTGGACGTCGTCTAGCTTGCTCTATTATGCTTTTTTTCTACGGCCTCAGGTGTCGAAATTGCCCAGTGCGGTCAGAAGTATGCCATTCATTAAACCCCAACCTCATAATAGAACGGCTTAAATAGCGCCTAATGGCAGCGTTAGCCAACACTGATCCCTATGGGCATCAGTGTTTTTGGCGCTTAATATTTAAATTCAAAGCGTATATCGGGTCTACGTAGGCGATATCTTTCATCTAGCAGTTGTTGTTTTTCATTGAGTAGGTTGTTTTTTTGTTTTAATAAGCTCGCTTTATCAGTGAGATTATTGAGCTTGCCATCAATACTGCTGATTTCTCTATCAATGGCATTTAAACGTTCGACAATATCCGCCATACGTTTGTTAATTTGATATTGCTGATGCCCTTGATTGTAACGTTCAACAAATTCGTTACTGCTACAAACGCCATAATAGCTTTGTCCTGCTAATCCAATACGGTAGCCATTTTCAGGTTGGCAATAATTGGTCAATCCTTGTAAATATCCCTGCTTCCACTGCGCCGTATCGACACTAAGATTAAATTCGCGACAATCTTTTTGGTATTGATTAAGTTGTCCTGCATTTGCCCCTCGATTACCATCGGCGAGCCCAAGTGAAAACCAATCATTATTAGCGCACTCTTCAATGGATAAGCTACTGCATTGCGTCATACATAAGACTGAAAAAGCGAGGAGAATACTACTATGACGCATTTAGAAAGCTCTTTGGATAGTGTGGCCGTTAGGATAAAGGCTGCAACTCACGAGATCTAGCGTTATCTACAGTGATTGGTGCAGTTTTAGCCTAAATGTTTCTCAATCTTTATCACTGTAGGCGAGTTCTTTCAAGCGTTTGATTTTATTTGTTAAATTTTGTTTCGTTTTGGCGGTAGACTGAGGTTATCTTAAATTTAAATCTGAGTAGCTAAGGTCGTAGTCGTTATTTTGAATCTTATTTTTATAGCGATAAACAAAAAAGTTCTTTTTCGTTTAAGTTTGATTTTAAACTGCTTTCTTTAACAAAGTCTTGAGCAAATCTGGTATTGTATTTGAGACGTAAGTGCTTTAATTTTTTTACTTAAAATTCGTATATTAATCCTGAACAATATTCATCAAACTTCAGCTGGAGACCGCTTTTGTATGAAGATTTGCCCGCAGTATTCCATATCATGCCTAAGTAAGGTATAAGGGCGCTATGAAAACTCCGAAACGAATCCAACCCCTGGTTGATGAAGGACTGGTCGATGAGGTCATTAGCCAGTTAATGAGCGGTAAAGAAGCCACAGTGTACGTTGTACGCAGTGGTGATGATATTCGCTGTGCCAAAGTTTATAAAGAAGCTGACAAACGTAGTTTTAAGCAAGCGGTGTTATATCAAGAAGGCCGAAAAGTGCGTAATAGTCGTCGCGCGCGCGCGATGGAAAAAGGCTCTAAATTTGGCCGTGATCAGCAGGAAGAAGCTTGGCAAAGTGCCGAGGTCGATGCGTTATATCGTTTAGCTAATGCAGGCGTTCGTGTGCCTACACCTTATGGCTGTTTTGATGGCGTGTTGCTAATGGAGTTAGTAACTGATGCCGATGGCCATGTCGCACCTAGATTGAACGATGTCAGCATGCCGGCAGAAAAAGCGCTACGCGATCATGCATTAGTAATGGAATACGTTAAGTATATGCTGTGCGAGGGTTTGGTACACGGTGACTTATCTGAGTTTAACGTGTTAGTGGATAGCGAAGGGCCAGTAATTATTGATTTACCTCAGGCGGTCGATGCGGCTGCTAATAATCATGCCAAATGGATGCTAGCACGCGATGTGAATAACATGACCCAGTATTACGGCTTGTATGCGCCTGAATTATTAAAAACCCAATATGCTAAAGAGATTTGGGCTTTGTTTGAAGCGGGTGAATTAAAACCAGATACCCCATTAACGGGCGAATTTACTGAAGTGTTAGTTGAAGCTGATGTGAGTGCGGTACTCGAAGAAATCCAAGCGGCTTTTGAAGAAGCGCAAGAACGTAAACAGCGCATTCAAGAGGCTAACGAAGAAGATTATTAACCACTCGCTGTTAATAAAAAGTTGGTATAAAAATGACGCTCAGAGTAGCGTCTTTTTTATACCAAAAATTAAGTTTAGATTTGGGTTTATGGTTTTATTTTATGACTACTTTAGCCCACTATTAGCTTAGTTTTTATTGGCCAGTGGCCCATAGTCAATGTGATAAAATGACAAGACTTGAGAGAGAAATATGTTCATGACTTGGGGGAGCACAATGTACATATTTGATTTTGGGGGAGATAACGCTCTCTCCAGTCTTGCCGAAACCTTTATATTGCTGCTATCTAACCTGTAGAAGCGCAGCGCTTATCCCTTGCTATATTTTCTAACCTTCATTAGGTGTATCTGTTTGGACGACAAGGTCGGACTAAAAGGGCACCATTATTATTTTTATGAGTACTTCTTTAAAATCGTTAGCGTTATCAGCATGGCGATATTTTGTTTCGTCCGACCTAATCTATCTGGTACTCACTTAAGCCGCGGCATTAGTGTTATGTGAGGGTTTAACTTATTGAATGCGACTCATCATTGAGGCATGTATTCTTTGTCGATGTATTTATTTCTACTCTACATCCCATTGGCTCAGGCCTATATGGCATAAATCAATCCATTTGTAATGACATAGCGCAATAATCTTGTTGACTGTGTTCATGTCTGCTCCTGGTTGACTCTCTATTCGATAGCATACGCTGCTCTTATCGGCCGATTTCATGTGAATGAGTCCGGTTAAAAAGTGCTTTATTTTCTAAAAAACTAATAAAGCCAATCTCATACTCACTTAATAGTATGTAAGATCCATGCCAATATATATATTTCACATTAATCATTTAAAATCAATTGTTTAAATTGTTTGTGATGATGCTGTTAATCTTTGCAGATAACCACAAGGGTGCAAGATGCACTCTTTTGGTGCCACTGTATTAATATGATTTAGAAAGATAAAAGTTTGATGAAGCAAGAAGTCTGTACTTTTGCTGACTAAGTAGATGATTAACAGAATTGAATGTCGATAAAAGATGGCCTTAGTCACAATTGCTTATATACTGCCAGCCTTATGGCAATCCATTCGATTATTGAGTTATTGAATGGAAGTGATATTTCTAGCTTTTTTTGAGCAGGATTCACAGTTATCAATCATATATAGAGGTTTTTTAATGATGAAGTGTTTTCAGGCAACGCAATTTAAGCCGTCCTTGTTAGCCATAGTGGTAATGACTACCACATTAGTTGCATCGGGTTGTACCACAATTAATCCCTATTCAAATGAAGAACAAACAGCCAAAGCAACCACGGGATCATTAATTGGTGCCGTTGCAGGCGCCGCTATTGGCGTTGCCTCTTCGAGTAAGAGCGACCGCGGCAAAGGCGCATTAATTGGCGCCGCATCTGGCGCTGCTGTAGGCGGCGGTATTGGTTATTACATGGACGTGCAAGAAACTAAATTGCGCCAACAATTGGCCTCAACGGGTGTGAGTGTGACTCGCAGTGGCGATAACATTATTTTGAACATGCCTAATGAAGTGACGTTCGGTGTTGATCAAACTGAATTAAGTGATGGAGCCAAACGAGTGCTCAACTCGGTAGCGTTAGTGGCAAAAGAATACAGTAAAACGCAACTGAACATATTAGGTTATACCGACAGCAGTGGTTCAGACTCTTATAATTTACGCTTATCACAAGTGCGTGCGAGTGAAGTCGGTAACTATCTGATGAGTAAAGGCGTTGCCTCTGCACGTGTTAAATCTCAAGGTATGGGCGAATCCAGCCCGATTGCATCGAATGCAAATGCGAACGGCCGTGCGCAAAACCGCCGCGTAGAGATCGTATTAACTCCAACGGGTTAATTGTCTGGTTTAGCCACGAGATTAATGATAGAAAAAGTCGCCTGAGGGCGACTTTTTTGTACACATTAACTTAGATTCGGTCACCTCCATTGGGGCAACGGCGATGCAAATTGCTTGGCGATGCGCATATTGCAGTAAGACGTTTTAGCCTGTTACAACATGTTATTTAAGTGATTAACACCACAATCACATTACCGTTATCAGCTAAATGACAAGTAGCTTTATTCGTTATGGTTTCCAGCCGCTAAGCAAATGGTTTTATTGTGTTCGCTTAAATGTTAGCGCGTTAGTGCATCAAGTAGATTGTTGCTAAACCAAGGAAGGCAAATAAGCCTACAATATCGGTTACTGTGGCTAATACCATACCGCCAGCAAGTGCAGGATCGATTTTAAGTCGTTTTAATATCAATGGAATACTTGCGCCAGCAAGCCCCGCAATCGTCATATTAATTAGCATAGCGCCACCAATGAGCCCAGCGAGTGGGATATCATCTTTCCACACAAATACCGCGATAAAAACTAAGATTGACCACATTAATCCATTAAGAAATCCAATCGATAATTCTTTACCGATAAGCCAGCGTGCGTTGCTCTGGCCTATATGACCTAATGCAATACCACGGATCACTAGCGCTAAAGTTTGGTTTCCTGCAACGCCCCCCATGCTCGGGACTATTGTCATTAATACCGCTATAGTGGCAAATTGCTCAATAGTGCCTTCAAACATATTGCTGACAGACGAGGCGAGCAAGGCGGCGAATAAATTAATAGAGAGCCAGAGTGAGCGACGTAAGGTGCTTTTAAGCACTGGGCCAAAAGTATCCTCATCATCATCCATACCTGCCATACCCATCATCGAGTGTTCTGCATCCTCACGGATAACATCGACCACATCATCAATAGTGATACGTCCAAGCAGCTTGCCATCATTATCGACGACAGGGGCGGACACCCAGTCATTACGTTCGAATTTTTTTGCCACCTCACTGTCGGACATACTAACCGGAATGCTCTCAATATCAGGATCCATAATATTGCGGATCGTTGTATTTGGCGCGCAGGTGAGTAAATCGGCAAGCCTAACGCCACCAAGTACTTTATCTTTTTTATCGACGACATAAAGTGTGTCTGTAGTGTCGGGTAGGTTGCCCCGCTGACGAAGATAACGTAGTACTACATCAATATTCACATCGGGTCTTAGCGTCACTGTATCTGTATTCATTAAGCTGCCTGCGGTCTCATCGGGATAAGATAAGGCCTGCTCTACCCGTTGACGGTTTTGTTCCGTCATCGACTGCAACACTTGTTTATAAACGGCGTCGGGTAGACTACGTAAAACATAGGCGAGATCGTCGGTATCCATACTTGCGGTTGCTTTGGCTACTCGCTCAGGGCTCATGCCACGGATTAATGGATCCTTTAGCTCCTCGCTCAATTCATCGAGTATGTCACCTATGTGTTCTTGGTCGATCAATTGCCATAACACTTGTCTGGCATCGGGCGGTGATGATTCCAAAATCAGCGCAATATCAGAGGCGGCCATTTTCTGAAGCATATTACGCACGTGCACAAACATACCGCTGCTAAGTGCTTGGTTTAGCTGGTCAAGACTATGTCCGGGATGATCGTTTTCTGGATTTTCTACGGGCATTTGTCCTCCATTGTGCGGCAACTTGGATTGAGTGTGTAACAGCTTGAGCTTGGCTTAACGAAGACTTGTCCGTGCAGAGAATAGCTATTTCTGCGTGGATTAAGGCGCAATAAGAGTTGGCTTAAGTTATGGCACAGCGGTAATAATCGCTAGTGTAATAGCCCTTGGCTCATGCCGTCGAGCGACAAATATGATGCCGTGTCTAAAATTCAGTCTATAAGATTCACTAGAGGGTAATTAAGATAAAGTAAGACTAACAGGCTTCGTCAAACTTAGCGTCGATTAAGGCACAAATTGCGTCTAGAGCGGGCTCTGCATCGGGGCCTTCAGCGATAATGTTAATGGTTTTACCCATACCAGTCTCCAGCATCAATAAACCAAGTACGCTGGCGGCCGATGCCTGTTTATTACCTTGTATCAAAGTAATCACTGCATCAAAATCAGATGCCAGTACCACCAATTTAGTGGCGGCACGGGCATGTAATCCGAGTTTATTGCAGATGGTTATCTGACGTTCAAGCTTTGGCATTATCAAGTTCTCGATGGCGCGCATAAACCTGATGCTTGCTATTCCTAAAGCGTTTAGCTAATTGCTCAGCAACGAAAACGGAGCGGTGCTGACCGCCAGTACAACCAATGGCGACGGTTAAGTAACTGCGGTTGTTACGCTCAAGGTGTGGTAGCCACGTTTCGAGTAGATTTTCGATTTGCCAGATGAGCTTATTCACCAGTGGTTGACGATTTAAGAATTCAGCCACGGGTTCATCTAAGCCTGTGAGTGGGCGCAGCGCTAACTCCCAATGAGGGTTGGGTAAGAAGCGTACATCGAACATAAAGTCCGCCTCTGCTGGCATGCCGTGCTTAAATCCAAAAGATTCAAAGTTAATCACTAATTCTTTATCAACACTGCCTAGCAGGATTTGTCTCACTTGGTCACTCAAATCATAAATATTCAAATTTGAGGTATCTATGTAGTGATCGACCAATTTTGACATAGGCTCGAGCAGCTTGCCTTCCTGTTTTATTGCTTCTTGCAATGAAACTTGACTCTTAGATAAAGGATGGAGGCGACGGGTTTCGCTGTAACGCTTAAGCAAAATTTTATCGCTAGAATTAAGGAAGAAACTCGTCAACTCAATGCCAGCAGGCAGACTTTCGAGCTGTTGAGTTAATACTTTATCTTGCTCAGGCATGTTACGCACATCGACACTGATAGCGACGAGCTCGTTATTACCTTTCAGTTGGTCAAGTAAAGCCCCAATCAGTGGTAGCGGAAGGTTATCGACGCAATAATAGCCGAGATCTTCGAGTACCCTAAGGGCAACGGATTTACCTGAGCCTGAGCGACCTGACACTATAACCAGTTTCATCCTGTGATTACCTGATAGAGTTCTGTTTCATCATGTGTCTTACGCAATTGTTTCAATATTTGCTTGTCACTCAGTTTTTCGGCCATGCAAGACAAGGTGCTTAAATGCTGCTGACATTGGTCAGCAGGCACCAGTAATGCAAATAAAATATCAACCGGTTGCTTATCAATAGCATCGAATGCTATTGGCTCTTCGCACTTAATTAGTACGGCAATGGGTTGATCTATATCGGCTAATCGACCATGTGGAATGGCGATACCGTTACCTATACCTGTGCTCCCCACTTTTTCGCGCGCCACTAGGCTTTCGAATATCTCTTGAGATGAGAGGGTCGGGTACTGGGCAGCAACTAGGTCGCTGATGAGTTCCAGTACTTTTTTCTTACTGCCCGGAGTGGCGCAGGTAGTGCACTCCGGCCGCAGTATGCTACAAAGTTCCATTATTAGTGTTTTGTTAACTTCTCTTTGTGTTTAATAACCTGACGATCAAGCTTATCTATCAGGGCGTCTATAGCTGCATACATATCAGTATGCTCGGCAGTGGCAAATACTTCACCACCGATGAGGTTTATCCTCGCTTCAGCAATTTGTTGTATTTTCTCAACATTGAGCACAACGTGCACATTATTGATCTGTTCGAAATGGCGTTCAAGTTTTGAAAACTTTTCTTCTACATATGCGCGTAACGATTCGGTAATTTCAATGTGGTGCCCAACTAGGTGTATGTGCATAGAAACGTCCTCCGATATTCACTGTAGGTTATAAGCTCTTACGTTGATTAGAAGGAGGAATAAGCATAGCTTCTCGGTATTTCGCAATAGTTCTGCGTGCTACATTTATTCCCTGCTCCGCCAGAAGTTGTGCCATCTTACTGTCACTTAATGGTTTTTTCTGATTTTCTGCTGCAACCAGTTTTTTAATAAAGGCTCTAATTGCCGTTGATGAACACTCACCACCATCATCTGTACTGACATGGCTAGAGAAGAAGTATTTTAGTTCAAAAAGCCCTTTTGGAGTATGCATGTACTTTTGGGTTGTTACCCGCGAAATGGTTGACTCATGCATTTCTACTGCTTCGGCAATATCATTAAGCACCATAGGCTTCATTGCTTCTTCACCATACTCAAAGAAGCCTTGCTGGTATTGGACGATACAGTTAGCGACTTTGAGCAAAGTATCATTACGACTTTCTAAACTCTTAATAAACCACTTTGCCTCTTGCAGGTGCCCACGAATAAATTGGCTGTCGGCTTGGTTTGCAGAACTGCGCGCCATAGCTGCATAGTGTTGATTTACATTTATTTTTGGCATGTTGTCAGGATTGAGTTCAACCACCCAACGGCCATTTTTCTTCGACACTGATACATCGGGTATAACGTATTCGTCCTCGTTGGGAGTAATTAATAAACCCGGGCGAGGATTAAGGGTTTGGATGAGTGCTATACCATCTCTTAACTCATCTTCTTTGAGCTTAGTTTTACGCATCAACAGTCTAAAGTCACGTGCAGCAATGAGATCTAAATGATCTTTAATCAGCATGCGGGCGTTACTTAGATGGGGCGTATCGGGTGCAAAGTGGGATAATTGGATTAATAGGCACTCGCTTAAATCTCTGGCGGCGACACCTATCGGGTCAAAATGTTGAATACGCTTAAGTACGGCTTCGACTTCATCAAGTTCAACCTCTGGATTACCTATGGCCTCTAGAATTTCTTCAGTGCTTTGGGTCAGGTAACCTTGGTCATTTATCGCTTCGATAATCGCGGTAGCAATGGCTAAATCAGTTTCCGAAAAGGGGGTGAGATTTTTTTGCCATTCTAAATGCTCATATAAACCTTCGCTGGTCTCTCCTTGAAAGGGCATATCGTCTTCGCGACTCCCACCTGGGCCTGAATTAGGTGAGGCGGTAAACACTTCATCCCAAGTCGTATCCATGGGGAGATCGTCCGGCATGGATTCTTGAGTCAAAGATTCTGCGGTATCGACAGTGGAGTTATCTTTTTCTGGTGGCAGAGCAACAGATTCACTGAAATCGGTATCCGATAAGGCTTGGTTTACAGGGTCTTTAGTTGCGTCGAATTGATCCTCTTCCAGCTCGAGAAGGGGATTAGAATCTAAGGCTTGCTGGATCTCTTGCTGCAGTTCTAATGACGATAGTTGCAACAGACGAATTGCCTGCTGTAACTGTGGCGTCATGGTTAACTGTTGACCCAGTTTGAGCTGGAGTGACGCTTTCATGTTACCGCAGATCCCTAAGTTATTATTATTAGATGGGGTCGCTTATTCCCCTCTTTAGTCGAGCCGTATGCCAGTATAATTTACGGCCATCGACTCCCTTTGGTTAACTATAGCCTGAATTGTTCACCTAAGTACACAGCCCTAACCTGCTGATTGTCTAAGATCTCTGCTGGTGTTCCTTCTGCAATCAGGTTTCCGTGACTAACAATGTAGGCATGTTCACACACATCTAATGTCTCGCGCACATTGTGGTCGGTAATTAGCACACCAAGGCCACGGCTTTTAAGTTGCTCAATGATTTTTTTGATGTCGATAACTGAAATCGGATCAACCCCAGCGAAAGGCTCATCAAGTAAAATAAACTTAGGATTAGCCGCTAGCGCACGCGCAATTTCAACACGACGACGCTCACCACCTGACAACGACATACCTTGGCTGTCACGTATGTGGGTGATATGAAACTCTTCCAGCAGATGTTCTAATTCTTGATCTCTTTGTTCTTTTGTTAGCTCTTTGCGAGTTTGCAGCACGGCCATAATGTTGTCATGTACGCTCAGCTTACGAAAGATACTGGCTTCTTGTGGTAAGTAACCAATGCCTTTGCGGGCACGCAGGTGCATCGGATCGGCGGTTAAATCATCGTCATCGATAAAAATGTGGCCTTTATCGCTCTTTACCAATCCGACAACCATGTAAAATGTGGTGGTTTTCCCCGCCCCGTTTGGGCCGAGTAGACCAACGACTTGACCGGTTTTTACCGTCAAACTGACATCTTTAACGACTTGGCGGTTCTTATAACTTTTCGCTAAATTTTGTGCTCTTAGAGTGATCTGGGTCATTTAGAACCCTGCTTTTTGACAGGTTTATCGGTTGAGGTGCCGGGCTTTATATCATCTTGATAACTTTCAGGCTGAATAATCGTAATCACGCGATCATCACCACTACCAGTACTTTCGGCAATTAATTTTTGCTGAATGATGTCGTAGCGGATTAAATTCCCTCGGACTTGGCTACCCGCTTGATCTAATGAAGCTAATCCTTTGAGGGTGAGGGTACGGCTTGCCATGTTATAACTAATCTCTTTCGCACTTGCAGATGCTGGGCGACCATCGTCTAGGACTTGAGTATAAGTGGCAGGATTACCCGTGGCGACTAAGGTTTTACTGCTTTCACCTTCAGCAGAAAATGCACGTAGTTGATCCGCAATAATTTTGATAGAGCCTTGAGTGACTTCAACCGGACCAAAAAAGATAACTTGGTTATTCTTAATATCTGCCGTTTGGCTTACGGCTTTAATCTTTACTTCCTGTTTTAAATCATCCACTTTCGCGAAGGCACTCATGCTCATTATAAGAATGAGGCTGGCAAGTAATACGTTATTTTGCTTCATATGTTCCTACTACCTGACTGGTCAATCGCACTTCTTGTGCATTAAGGTCGGCAAAAAGGCCTTGGCCTTGAATATTAAAATCTTTTCCTGTGACATAAATGGTGCGGTCAGAGGTCATTATCATTGTATTGAGATCGAGTTCCAGATAACTGGTGGACAAGGTTTGAATCGGTTCTTCTGAGCTAATAGCATCAATAATGACATTATTCTGTAATACCACCTTGCCAGTTTCTTTATCAAGTTTGCCTTCATCAGCCTTGAGTTGCCATTGTGCTTTACCTTGGTCGGGGTACACAAGATAAACAGGTTGAGTGAACAAGGTTTGATTAGTGGAATCATAATGTTCCATATGTTTCGCAGTAACACGACTGTTGACAAGTCCTTGTTCATTAAACTCGACACTGCGCAGGTCTTCCACGATGTAATCTGGGGTATTTTGATCTTTTACTTTATTATCTGCATCATTATTGTGCTTGTTTTGCACTTGCCAATACAGCGCCAGCGCAGTACCGAAAAATGCAATAATCGCAAGCGTCACACGGCTCATATACTCATTCCATGGGCCGAGGTGAACTTATTTTGACTCAGCAGTAATAGGTCTGTGAGTTCACGCAATGCCCCGTGGCCACCATTAAGGGTGGTAACAAAGTGAGCATGCTGACGGACATAAGGATGACCATCGGCAACGCTAACCGCTAAACCAACCACGTTCATTACTGGTAGGTCGACCATATCGTCACCGATATAAGCCACCTCATCAGGGGTAACGCCATAAAGCGTGAGTAATTCCTCATAGGGTGCAAATTTATTGTCTATACCTTGGTAAATATGTGTCACGCCGAGCGCTGCCATACGGTTCTCAACGATTTTGGATTGGCGCCCTGTGATGACCGCAAGATGAAAACCGCTAGTGAGCAGCGAGCGCACACCATAACCGTCGCGGGTGTGAAATGCTTTTAGCTCTTCACCGTTATTACTCAAGTAAATACGCCCATCAGAAAACACGCCATCGACGTCACAAATCAACAGTTTAATCTTTTGCGCGCGTTGCCACACATCATCACTGATGGGGCCGTAAAATCCTTGCTGTGGCATTAAATGACTCCTGCTTTAACCATGTCTAGCATGTTAAGTGCACCAATGGGATGGCGGTCTTTATCTATTACAATCAAACCGTTAATATTTTTAGAATCCATTATTTGCAGTGCTTTAGCCGCCAATATGTTATCCATAATGGTAACGCAGTTACGGGTCATTACATCGGCAATGGGTGTTGTTCGTAGATTCACTTCAGCATCAATGACTCGGCGTAAATCGCCATCGGTAAAGATACCGACAAGCTTACGTTCATCATCGATAATCGCTGTCATACCTAAACCTTTTTTGGAAATTTCGTACAGGGCTTCGGTGATACAGATATCATGGTTGACCAGCGGTAGGTCATCACCGCTGTGCATTACATCGTTGACCTTTAACAGTAATTTACGGCCAAGTGCGCCGCCAGGGTGAGACATTGCAAAGTCATCACGGGTAAAACCTTTGGCCTGTAACAGTGCTATCGCGATGGCATCACCCATGACCAAGGTTGCCGTGGTGCTTGACGTGGGAGCAAGTCCAAGTGGGCAAGCCTCTTCAGGTACCCCAATACATAAATGGACTTTTGATAAGCGCGCCATATTGGACTCTGGCTTACTCGTTATGGCAATCACAGGCACGCCCATACGTTGGATAACGGGCATTAAGGTGAGGATTTCGCTCGATTCACCTGAATTTGAAAGGGCTAAAATAATATCATTATCCGCTAACACGCCAAGGTCGCCATGGCTGGCTTCACCCGGGTGCACAAAAAATGCCGGCGTACCTGTGCTGGCAAGGGTGGCTGAAATCTTATTACCGATATGGCCAGATTTGCCCATTCCCATCACAATGACTTTACCGGTACAGTTGAGAATTAACTCGCAAGCCTCTGCAAATTCAACTGAATCTACATACTGATAAAGATTGTCTAGGGCTGACTTTTCAATGTCGATAACTTTGCAGCCCCATTGGCGCAGTTGTGATTTGTCTACCATGTCTATCTCTCTTTTTGCATTGTCTTTGTCGCCCCAGTTATGGGATTGGAGTAGCACAATTTGGTACGCGATAAAGATGATATTTAATCGGCGTTCTGCCAAGTATCTTTTATTTTCAGCCAATTTCGCGACTGTTTTATGGCGATGCTTTATCTAAAACCGTAAAACAATCGCGGCAGGCTAGGACGATTGAGTTAGTTCGTCAAGTTCAGCGATAGTAGTTATTCATGTAGAACAAGCAGTATCGCGATAGACCATCTTGAGCAATATCATCGTCTTTGTGGTTTATTTCAATGGATTTATTCTGTCTCGTGGTGGGTATTATCCCGCAGAATATTTCTAAATTTGTACTTAAGTCTCAGCTTATCCATATTTTAAAGTGGATAAGGATCGAGCTAAGTGCAAACGAAATAACCAATAAAACCTATTCTGCAACTAGATTTAAAACATTAAGTAACATTTAACTGGTGCAGAGTGAAAACTTATGGCGCATTTTCGCTGTAAATGAGTCAAATTGAAAGTATCGCAGGCCGATAGTGTCGATTCGGTTGTAGGTTAAAGCGCAATTACGTACAATTTGCGGCTCTTTGTTGGGACGGTCTTGCAAGATTGGGATTGCCTCTTTGCAAATGTTGGGATCAAGCATGACTCAAGAACAAACATCGTTGGTTGAGATCCGTAACTTGGGGTTTAGCCGCGGTCAGCGCGCAATATTTAAAGATATTAGCCTGTCCATTCCACGGGGCAAGGTGACGGCGATTATGGGCCCCAGTGGTATAGGCAAAACGACACTGCTGAAATTAATCGGTGGTCAATTAACGCCAGACCATGGGCAAGTGTTATTCGACGGCCACGATATCCACGGCGTGAGTCGCAATGAGTTATTTCAGTTACGTAAGCGTATGAGCATGCTGTTTCAAAGCGGCGCGCTGTTTACTGACATTAATGTATTCGATAACGTCGCATTTGCGCTACGTGAACATTCAGGGCTACCAGAGGATATCATTCGTACTATCGTGCTGATGAAACTCGAAGCCGTGGGTTTGCGTGGCGCCGCGCAGATGATGCCAAGCGAATTATCTGGCGGTATGCAGCGCCGCGCCGCATTGGCCAGAGCCATCGCACTAGAACCTGAAATGGTGCTGTACGATGAGCCATTTGCAGGCCAAGACCCAATATCAATGGGTGTATTGGTGAAGCTTATTCGTGAGTTATCCGATGCGCTCAATCTTACCTCCGTTGTGGTATCCCATGACGTAGATGAAGTGCTTGGCATTGCCGATTATGTGTATGTGGTGGCAGACAAAAAAGTCATCGCTCACGGCACGCCAGAGGAATTAAAGCACGCCGATAATCCGCAGTTGAAACAGTTTATTCAAGGCGCGCCGGATGGCCCAGTGCCGTTTCATTATCCTGCCAGTGATTATCAACAAGAATTGTTAGCAAAGGGAGTTGGCAAGTGAAGTTAATCGACAGTATTGCTGACTTGGGCCACAGCGCCATTGAGTTTGTACTTGGTTTTGGCCGTGCTGGGCTGATGCTGTGGGGCGCTATTTTTCGTTGGCCACGTGTGCGTAAAGGTTTTCCATTATTAGTACGGCAGATTTATGTGGTCGGCGTGCAATCTATGGTGATTATTTTAGTCTCAGGGCTGTTCATCGGCATGGTACTTGCGCTACAAGGCTACAATATTTTAGTCGGCTTTGGCACCGAAGAAAGCTTAGGCCCTATGGTGGCATTAAGTTTACTGCGTGAGTTAGGACCGGTAGTCACAGCCTTATTATTTGCAGGACGGGCAGGCTCAGCATTAACCGCTGAAATTGGGTTAATGAAAAGTACCGAGCAGCTCTCAAGTTTAGAGATGATGGCTATCGACCCATTAAGGCAGATTATTGCCCCGCGCTTTTGGGCTGGGGTTATCAGTATGCCATTGCTGGTGTTGATGTTTACTGCAGTCGGTATTTACGGTGGTCACATTGTTGGCGTGGAATGGAAAGGTATCGACAGTGGTGCGTTTTGGTCTATTTTACAGGCGTCGGTTGAATGGCGTCAGGACATAGTTAACTGCTTGATCAAGAGTGGCGTGTTTGCCGTAGTAGTTACTTGGATTGCGTTATATCGCGGTTATCAAGTGATCCCTAATCCGGAAGGCATTAGCCGAGCAACGACGCAGACGGTCGTTCAGTCGAGCCTTGCAGTATTGGCATTGGATTTTTTACTGACAGCCCTGATGTTTGGCCGCTAACGGAACACTGCGGATTTCGACACAGGATTAGATGCATTAACAGAGTGGTAGCTAAGCATGTTGACACGAAAAATTGAATTATTAGTGGGTGTTTTTCTTTTAACCGGACTGGCCGCTTTTTTGGTCTTAGTCTTTAATGTTGCCAATATTGAAGTTAAAAGCAGCGACAGCACCTATACCATAAAAGCCAATTTTACCAATATTGGTGGCTTGAAGGTACGCTCACCTGTCAAGGTTGGTGGTGTAGTGGTCGGCCGGGTAAGTAGTATTGATTTAGATCCGGTTAAATTAGTCGCTGTAGTCACAGTTGTGATGGATAAGCGTTATGACAAATTTCCAGAAACCAGTAGCTTAGCTATTTTGACTTCAGGTTTATTGGGTGAGCAATTCTTGGGGTTAACACCTGGTTTTGTTGATGATGATGTCAGTATGCTAAAAGATGGCGATAAAATTGACGACACTCGTTCAGCATTGGTATTGGAAGAGCTGATTGGTCAGTTCTTATATAGTATGGGTTCGAAGGATAAATAGGGGTTACCGCTATGTTTAACATCTTATCTCGCTTTTTATTGCCGCTAGTGATGGTTTTAGGGACAACAAGTGCTATCGCCGCTGATGTGGTTGTGGACACCAAAGATCCCTATGCCATGGTAAAAGCCGTTGCCAATAAAACCTTTGATCGTTTTCATAAAGATAAAGCGCTTATCGATGCCGACTCTGATCATTTAAAGGTCATTGTTCGTGAAGAATTAATGCCCTATGTCGATTATAAATACGCTTCTTACAAGGTATTAGGTCAATATCTTAAGGATTCAACCGAAGATCAACGCAACCGTTTTGTTGATGCTTTTGAAGGTTATTTAGTCTCTACCTATGCGCAAGCTTTTACTGAGTACACCAATCAAAAAGTGGAGTTTTCGCCAGGGGTTGATTTCAGCCAAGAGAAAATAGTCGATGTAAATATACAGATCATTGAAGCGGGTCGCCCGCCCATTAAAGTACTCTTTAAAGCGCGTCGCTTGAAAGATGACACATGGAAAGCCTTTGATTTGGTAGCAGAAGGTGTAAGTTTACTGTCTTCTAAACAGTCTGAAATTTCTAACCTTATTCGTCAGCAGGGTATCGATTCTGTGATTAAGATGCTTGACGAACGCACGAAAGAAAAAGTCGTTATCAAGGCTAAATCAGGGAAGTCGCAGTCGTGATTGAATTTGTGCAACAAGGCACAGTTTGTCACCTCAAAGGGCGTCTAACCCAAGCCGACGTTATTACACTGTGGCCACAGCGACAGCAATTACTGGATGATTCCATACAGACGTTGTCTTTGTCTGAGCTTCAATACAGTGACAGCGCTGGTATAGCCTTTTTATTGGCGCTAGTACGTGAACATAGCCGACCGCTTGAATTGATTTTAGCGTCTCCCCAGCTGAAAAAGTTAATTGATTTATATGATTTACATGCCTTCTTTACCGAAGAAGCGCATTAAAAATAAGGTGAAAGACGTCATGGAATGCAGCTTAATAGAACAAATTTTACGTGATGCGTTAGGGCTCGAAGAAGTCCACGCTAGCTCGGATGGTAGCCATTATAAAGTGATCGCCGTAGGTGAGTGCTTTGATGGAATGAGTCGAGTTAAACAGCAACAAGCCATTTATGCACCGTTGACGGCACACATTGCCAACGGTGAATTACATGCATTAACGATTAAAGCTTTCACGCCGACTCAATGGAAACGCGAAAAAGTTTTCAACATGCCTAGCTAGTGAGGAAAAGTGGATAAACTAACAATTAAGGCGAGCCCTCCGCTTGCCGGTGACGTGATCATTTCAGGTGCCAAAAATGCGGCTTTGCCTATTTTAATGGCAGGCGTATTAGCTGAAACCGACTTTGTGGTTTCTAATGTGCCCAATCTGCGTGATGTCAGTACTAGCTGTAAATTATTACGCTGCCTCGGCGCCGAAGTGACTGAACTTGGCGACGGACAAATTCGGATTTCAACGACTAATTTGAATGAGTTTTGTGCTCCTTACGATCTCGTCAAAACGATGCGTGCCTCTATCTTGATCTTAGGGCCATTATTGGCTCGATATGGAACCGCTGACGTTTCATTGCCAGGCGGCTGTGCTATTGGTGCAAGACCAGTGAACCTTCACTTACATGGCCTTGAAATGATGGGCGCTAAGATTGAAGTGAAAGAAGGTTATATCAAAGCCCGTGTTGATGGACGTCTTAAAGGCGCTCATATTTTTATGGACATGGTCAGCGTTGGTGCAACTGAAAACTTACTGATGGCTGCGGCATTAGCCGATGGCGAAACCGTAATTGAAAACGCGGCTCGTGAGCCTGAAGTGATCGATCTAGCCAACTGCTTAATTGCAATGGGCGCCAAAATTACCGGTGTAGGCAGTGCGACACTGCGTATTCAAGGGGTTGAGCGTTTACAGGGCTGTCATTATCGCGTTATGCCAGATCGAATCGAAACGGGGTCATTCCTGGTTGCTGCGGCGGTCACTCGTGGCCGTATTCGTTGTTTAAAAGCCGACCCAGCTTCACTTGAGTCAGTTATCGCTAAGCTTGAAGATGCGGGCGCGACGATTACTACGGGTGAAGATTGGATTGAGCTCGATATGCAGGGTAAACGTCCTAAAGCCGTAAATATCAAAACCGCGCCTTACCCTGGTTTTCCTACCGATATGCAAGCACAGTTTTGTGTACTCAATGCCTTAGCACAAGGCACTGCTACAATTACTGAGACTATTTTTGAGAACCGCTTTATGCATGTGCCTGAACTCATCCGTATGGGCGCAACTATGGAGCTTGAAGGTAACACTTGCATCATCCATGGGATTGAGTCCTTAAGTGGCGCTCAGGTGATGGCGACGGATTTACGTGCATCAGCAAGTCTAGTGATTGCGGGCTTGGTGGCCGATGGACAAACGATAGTGGATCGTATCTATCATTTAGATCGTGGCTACGAGCATATTGAGAATAAGTTTCAAGGTTTAGGCGCTGAGGTTGTTCGCATTCAGTGATAGGGGCTTATTTAGCCCTTCAATATTAAAATCTCGATATATTAAAAAACCAGCTAAAAGCTGGTTTTTTGTTGTCAGTATTTTGTTCATCGCACCTAATGCAAAGTGCTACTCTAGTTATCGACCACAACCTTTTCATCGATAATGACGGGTAACTCCTGTTGTTTACCTTGGCGTATTACCGTCATCATCACTTTTTCCCCCGGTGTGGTTTCTGCAATACGATCCATCAGCATTTCTACGCCGGGTACATCCTCATCATCGTATTTGATAATAACATCCCTTGGCATGAGCTGTGCGCGCGCTGCTGGACCATTAGGATCGATACCTGTGATGAGCACGCCTTTGAGATCGGGCAGGTTCAGTATTTGCGCCACCACAGGGTTAATCGGCTCGCCAGAGATACCTAACGCACCGCGGATTACGCGACCATTTTTAATCAGCTTATTCATAATGCTGTGGGCTAACTTAATGGGAATGGCGAAGTTTATTCCGTGACCGCCGCCTTCTTCACCCACTTGGAATGCCGCGGTATTAATTCCGATAAGGCTACCATTAGTGTCAATGAGTGCGCCGCCTGAGTTACCCGCATTAATTGCAGCATCGGTTTGCAGGAAATCTAAATAACCTGAACTTAAACCGTTTCGGCCCGTAGCACTGATAATGCCTTGGGTAATGGTTTGGCCTAAGTTATAGGGATTACCAATAGCGAGTACAACATCACCGACTTGAGGTGGGCTTTCAAGGTTAACAGGTACAATGGGTAAGTTGTCACCTTCAATTTTGAGTACCGATAAATCAGTTTCAGGATCAAAACCTACGACTTCTGAAGTAAATTTACGGCCATCTTGCAGGGCAACGACAATCTCATCAGCTTTTTTAATGACATGGTAATTAGTGAGAATATAACCTTCTTTACTCATTATCACACCAGAGCCAAGGCCTTGCAGTGATCCTGAATTTAGTGGGCGAGTTTGATCTATGCTGAGGCTATAAATATTTACCACCGCAGGGGCAGCACGGCGTACAGCCTTAGCAAATGACAGCTCAACAGTGTTATTAGCCCGAGTTTGTAGCAGATTATTACCTAGTGATTGATTATCGAAATAACGTGTCACTAATAAAAATATAGCCGCCATGATAAGACCGAAAAGAGTGGCTTTACCGAGATATAACAAAGTGTCTTTTATCGTCATGGCAGGATGGAATCTTAAAAAAGGTGAGTTAGATTAACATGTTTAATCTATGTAAGCATAGGGAGCCAAGGCTCCCTATGCTTATCTTAGGTTGAAAATGTGGTTAATGTAGTGATTAACGTAATACTAAATACAGCATGCTCTTATCGCGCATTATTTTCAGTGCAACAGCGCCTTCTTGATCTTTTAGCTGGGCTTTAAGGGTTTTAAGATCCTTAATCGTGGTGCGGTTAATCCCCACAATGACATCGCCTTTTTGTAAGCCACTCATCGCTGCAGGAGAGCCTTGAGCAACCTCAGTAATTTCAATACCTTTAGATGAGTTTTCTAAGGTTGCCCCTTGCAGCATAGGATGCACAGCGCCTGCTGCTGACTCAGTGCTTTGGCTAGCTTCGCCCAATGTGACTTTAACCGTTTTCTTATCACCGTCGCGAATAATGCCTAATTCAACTTTGGCTCCCGCACCCATAGTGGCGACTTTGGCTCGTAATTCTTGGAAGGACTTAATGCCACGGCCATCGACACTAACAATAATATCACCCGCTTTAATTCCCGCTTTTTCTGCAGCACTTCCTGCTGTGACTTCATTAACGAAACCACCATGCTGAGTATCTAAACCAAAACCTTGTGCGAGTTGGCTATCAAGATCGCGTCCCGAAATACCTAATACACCACGGCGAACTTCACCATGCTCAGCAATTTGTGCAACTAAACTTTTCACCATATTGGCTGGAATAGCAAAACCAATACCTACGTTACCACCGCCTGGCGCCACAATTGCCGTGTTAATGCCAATTAACTCGCCGTTTAAGTTAACGAGTGCGCCACCTGAGTTACCACTGTTAATTGCTGCATCGGTTTGAATAAAGTTCTCTAGCATTTCAATGCCTAAGCCGCTACGGCCTAACGCGCTGACAATACCGGATGTAACGGTTTGACCTAAACCGAAGGGATTACCGATAGCAACAGCAAAGTCACCAACACGAAGTTCATCAGAGTTAGACGATTTTATTGCAACTAGATTTTTTGCCTCAATTTGCAGCAATGCAATATCAGACTCTGAATCAGTACCAATTAATTTAGCTTTTACTTCTCGTCCGTCGTTAAGGCCGACTTGAATATCATCTGCGCCATCAATCACATGGTTATTTGTAACAATATAGCCTTTTTCCGCATCAATGATGACGCCAGAACCTAAGCCCCTGAAAGGACGTTCTTGTACTTGTTCTTGCGGTGCATTAGGTCCGAAGAAATAACGAAAAACATCAGGTACTCTTTGTTTCGAAACATGAGTACCAGTGACGGCAACAGACACTACCGCTGGAGTTGTGCGCTCAAGCATAGGCGCAAGACTTGGCATAGATTGCCCATCAACCGTCTGAGGAATCGCTGCCTGTGAAACAACGGGCATCATCGTCAGGGTTGCGGCTAACATAGCGGCTGAAAGTACTGATAATTTTGTTTTCATCTATTCATAACTCCAAATAATGGTTAATCGATCCGGATGTAATGCATCAGCAATTGTGCGAGCGTCAGATCAACTCTGTATCGGTACCGGCTCTTTGCCTAGGTAACAACTCTGACACGCACCTTATTGAAAAAGTTCTTCAATATTAAAATATGTTAATTTTTATTAGCGATTTACGCGATCTTTATGAGCGTTTCAATACCAAAAAATGGGGACGTTAGCCTTGTTATTCAAGCTAAGGTTTATTTCGCTCACAATAAACTGAAATGATTTACAGCATAGCCCTTTGAGCACAATTTACCCGCTTTTTATACTGTATTGTCTGTTTTCATCCAGCATTACGTTCTGTATTGATATATCCTGCGTGACATTTGCCGTGTTAATATTGTGCTAGTTTTAATAACGGACATATAGAGAATCAAAAAGTGCCTCAGTTAAGCCCTTGGCAACATTATCAAAAAGATCTCACCCGTGATGGTTTTTCCCATGATCCGGCTCAAGAAATTGCAGTTAAAGCTTTACAACGTGTTTTTGAAGATTTAACCACCTCGGCTACGCCTAATCCAGGTCTTGGAAAATTTTTTACCGCTTTGGGTCTTAAATCAGCACCAGCAGCACCGAAAGGACTCTATCTTTGGGGCGGTGTTGGCCGTGGTAAAACGTATTTAATGGATACGTTTTTTGATGCTTTGCCTAGTGGTCAAAAATTGCGCGCGCATTTTCATCGTTTTATGCATCAGTTACATCATGATTTGGATGAATTAAAAGGCGTGCGCGATCCTTTATTAGTCATCGCAAAAAAAATGGCAGCTGAATATAAAGTTATCTGTTTTGATGAGTTTTTTGTCTCAGACATTACCGATGCCATGTTATTAGGAACGCTGTTTCAAGCGTTATTTAAAGAAGGCGTTGTGCTTGTTGCAACCTCTAATATTATTCCTGACGATCTCTATAAAAATGGATTGCAGCGGGTGCGTTTTTTACCTGCGATAGCATTAATTAATCAGCATTGTGAAGTGTTAAACGTAGATTCTGGTATTGATTATCGATTGCGAACGCTTGAGCAAGCTGAGATTTATCATTACCCATTAGATGCTGATGCGGATGCTAATCTATTACGTTATTTCAGCCAGTTAGCACCAGAATTAGAAGTGTTGACAACGGATATTCAAATCGATGGACGCTGCATTAATATTCGTCAGCAAGCACAAGGGGTGTTACTGGTTGATTTTAGAGCATTGTGTGATGGCCCTCGTAGCCAGCGCGATTATATGGAATTGGCGCAGCAGTACCATACTGTACTCGTCAGCGGTGTAGAGCAAATGGGCGCATTTTTAACGGGCGATGATATCGCCAGACGTTTTTTAGCGATGGTAGATGAGTTTTACGAGCGTAACGTGAAACTGATTATATCGGCCCAAGTACCACTTGAAGATATCTACAACGATGGTTTATTGAGCTTTGAGTTTAAGCGTTGTTGCTCACGTTTGATTGAAATGCAATCCCACGATTATTTAAAAACAGAGCACCTACCTTAGCCGCTCAAACTCACTGTTTAACTTTAATGCCCGCTGTAAATCACCCGCAGCGGGTTAATCCCCAGGATGACTAGCTATATAGCTTGATGTTTTATTGTTTTTCTCAAAATATCAGGTGATTTTTAACTCAGCTTTGTCTATACTCCGCAGCCTGCCCACGTTACTCCGCCAATTGGGCGGAAGTTGTAAGCCGAAGTCAGTGCTCGAAGGGGTGCTAAAAGGCAATTTTGTGTTATTTGCAAGCGCAGATAACATGTGAGACAGAAAATTAACTTTGGGTTTTTGTAATAATGAAGACTTTTACTGCTACACCAGAAACCGTAACTCGTGACTGGTTCGTCGTTGATGCAGACGGCAAAACTTTAGGTCGTATCGCAACTGAAATCGCTATCCGTTTACGCGGTAAGCATAAGCCAGAATACACGCCACACGTTGATACCGGTGATTATATCATCGTTGTTAATGCTCAAAAAGTGACTGTAACTGGTAACAAAGCGAAAGGCAAAACGTACTACTCGCATTCAGGCTTCCCTGGTGGCATTAAGCAAATCAGCTTTGAAAAGCTGCAAGCGCAAAAGCCAGAAATGATCATCGAGAAAGCAGTTAAGGGTATGTTACCAAAAGGTCCTTTGGGCCGTGCCATGTTCCGTAAACTAAAAGTTTACGCTGGCGCAGAACATAACCACACTGCACAACAACCTCAAGTTCTTGATATCTAAACGGGATTTAAGCAAATGGCTGCAACTCAGTATTACGGCACTGGCCGTCGAAAAACATCTACTGCTCGCGTTTTCGTTAAAGCAGGAAGTGGCAACATCGTTGTAAATCAACGTCCTTTGGATCAGTATTTTGGTCGTGAAACTGCTCGTATGGTTGTTCGTCAACCATTAGAGTTAGTTGAAATGACTGACAAGCTGGACATCTATGTAACTGTTAAAGGCGGTGGTACTACTGGCCAAGCAGGCGCAATCCGTCACGGTATTACCCGTGCTCTGATGCAATTAGATGAAGCTCTGCGTCCATCACTACGTTCTGCTGGTTTCGTTACCCGTGACGCTCGTAAAGTTGAGCGTAAGAAAGTGGGTCTACGTAAAGCACGTCGTAAGCCACAATTCTCTAAGCGTTAATTCGTTTTTGGAATATCAAAAAACCCAGCTTTGCTGGGTTTTTTATTGGCTAAATTTTATAATATTACCATTATGCTCTTGCGATTAAATGTACTGGGATACTCTTGTTTTTGTATTCTACGATTGAGTTTGGGGTGAATATGACTTTCCAGGTTTTTATGCTGGCAGTAGCACTTGTATTGATTTTAGAAGGAGCTGGGCCACTGTTATTCCCTAATAAATGGCGACGTTATTTAAATGAGCTCTCTCAGCAAAATCAGCATGTTATTCAGCGGTTTGGAGGCATTTTAGTGACAGTAGGCATCGTCATGTTTATTATTTTCACGTAAAAGTCTACGACAATAAAGTGATTGGCAGAATTGGCATTAGGCTAACCTACTAATAGAAGATACCTTTGGCGTTTTGCGAGTCGGCGCTCCATTTAATCTAACGCTTAGCTCACATTAACAGTGTTAGTGACCCCTGATTGACTAAATAAGATATATTGGATGTCTTGAAGATGGAATGGTTGTTAGCGATAACATATCGCTGCACTATTTCTAAAATGCAGCTTTGTTGCTGAAGGTTATGAATAGATTATGCCCGTTTATTAGTTTATATTAGGCTGATACGAGTCAGATTTTATTGCAAGATCAATTAATTATAGCCATCTACAGTCATCAAGCGTCTTGTAGCCTTATTAGAAATACTAATCGACATTATCTCGATGAATTCCCATCGTAACTAAATCATGATTTTAGTGAGTTCGCTCAATTAAAGCAGTGATTCTTAGCCTTTACTACGAAGATATACGCTTTTCTCTGTTTAATTCAACGGTTAGAAATCCAGCTCAAGCTCAAGAAATAGGTTATACTGCCGATGTATGTATTCATCCTATTGTCATTGAGAGTTGTTATGCTACGTACAGCACTGGTCGCGCTATTACCTTTAATCTCTTCAGTATGTTTTGCACAAACTGAAGCGGTGGATATTTATAGCCAAGATCAATTGCTTGATTTGATCCGTAGCAATCAATACTTAGCAAAAGTGAAACAGGATGATTGCCAGCTAGTCCAAGACATTGAGGCGCGAGCCCAAGTCTTAAAACAGCCTTTATATCAGTTTCTATGGGGCGAAATGCTCAACCATGGGACCTGTGTAAAAGCCAATCCTGCAAAGGGTATTGCTTTGTTGCGTGACTCGGCCGAACAAGGTAGCTCAGAAGCGATGTTAAAGCTTGCTGAGTATTATCAGAGCGGGAAATTTGTCATCCGCAATAAAGATAGGGCAGTACATTATTTACTGCCTGCAGCTGCAAGTGGTGATTTAACTGCTCGCATGACGTTAGTGCGTTTATTCAGTGAAGGTGATGGTAGTTCTAGGGATTATGAAATGGCCTATCACTGGTTATATAACGATGTATTTACGGACGAGGCGACACAGAAAAAAGCCTTGTCTTTACTGAAGGCGTTAGCAGCTAAAATGCCCCCTAGTGCAGTGGCGCGGGCCCAGCAAGAATAGTTGTTAAGCCGTTAAGTTGTCTCTCAATATAGAGACACATTATTTGGATATTGAATGATCAAAGACCCTCATTTTGAGCGTGAACAGGATAAGTACGAAAACCCTATCCCAAGCCGTGAGTATATTATCGATTACTTACGTTCTCAGAAATCACCCATCACTCGTGACAGCATTGCTGCGGCATTAAACATTCATGAGGAAGAACCTCTTGAAGCCCTGCGTCGTCGCCTACGTGCGATGGAACGCGATGGCGAGTTGGTATTTACTCGCGGGCAGAGCTATGGCTTGCCTGAGAAGATGGATCTGATCTCCGGCACTGTTATCGGGCACAGAGAAGGCTTTGGCTTTTTCAAACCCGACGAAGGTGGTGATGACTTATTTATTTCAAACCGCGATATGTTGATGTACTTTCACGGTGATAAAGTGCTGGCACAAAAGGCAGGCACAGATCGCCGTGGCCGTCGTGAAGCGCGTTTAGTTAGATTGATCCAGCCGCGAAGCGCTGCAATTGTCGGTCGTTATCATGTTGATAGCGGCATGGCATTTGTGATTGCTGACGATAAGCGTATTACTCAAGAAATTTTAGTCGCGAATGAAGATCGTAACGGCGCTCGTCAGGGCGATGTTGTGGTGGTGGAGTTAACCCGTCGCCCAGGTCGTTTCGTTAAAGCTGCAGGCAAAGTGACAGAAGTACTCGGTAAGCAAATGGCGCCGGGGATGGAAATTGAAATCGCCCTGCGCAACTATGACTTACCGCATACTTGGTCCCCGGCAATCGAGAAAAAACTGCGCCGCATTCCCGATGAAGTAACTGATGCAGATAGGGTGGGGCGAGTCGATTTACGCCATCTACCTTTAGTGACTATTGATGGTGAAGATGCCCGCGATTTTGACGATGCCGTGTATGCAGAGAAAAAGGTTGGTGGTGGCTGGCGTTTATGGGTTGCGATTGCTGACGTAAGTTACTATGTACGTACCGACTCTGTTTTAGATACAGAAGCACGTGCTCGCGGTAACTCGGTGTATTTCCCATCGCAAGTGATCCCTATGCTGCCGGAGAAAATCTCTAACGGCCTATGTTCGCTAAATCCTCACGTCGATCGTTTATGTATGGTCGCTGAGATGACAGTGTCTGCTAAAGGTAAGTTATCGGGCTATAAGTTTTATCCGGCAGTGATGTATTCACACGCTCGCTTCACTTACACCCAAGTCGCGGATATGTTAGAAGGTGGCCCAATTGCGCCTGAGCATGAAGTCCTATTCCCGCATCTGCAATGTTTACAATCTTTGTATTTAGCACTTGATGAACAAAGGGCTGAACGTGGTGCGATTGCGTTTGAAACTATGGAAACGCAGTTCATTTTTAACGAGCAACGTAAGATTGAAAAAATCGTACCGCGCGGTCGTAATCAAGCCCATAAAATTATTGAAGAATGCATGATTTTAGCCAACGTTTCGGCGGCTAAGTTTGTCAAAAAACATAAAGGTGAAGTGCTGTACCGCGTGCATGAAGCGCCCTCTGAGCAAAAGCTGGCAAACTTTAAAGAGTTCCTTGCTGAGCGTGGTTTAACTATGGGGGGCGGTTTAGAACCGACACCATCAGATTATCAAAATTTAATGTTACAAATTGCCGAACGCCCTGATGCTGAGCTTATCCAAGTGATGTTGCTGCGTTCTATGCGCCAAGCCATTTACACCCCTGATAACGAAGGTCATTTTGGTTTAGCACTAGAAGAATACGCGCATTTTACATCGCCTATTCGCCGCTATCCGGACTTAGTCTTACATAGAGTGATCCGTTATTTACTGGTAAAAGAGCAGGGTGAAACTACTGAGAAGTGGACGCAGGATGGTGGCTACCATTATCAACTTGATGAGCTCGAAAAACTAGGTGAAGAGTGTTCAACCACTGAACGTCGTGCTGATGAAGCGACTCGTGATGTCAGTGATTGGCTGAAGTGCGAGTTTATGCAAGATCATGTTGGCGATACTTTTGAAGCAGTGATTGCATCAGTCACCAGTTTTGGTTTGTTCGTGCGTTTAAATGAATTGTTTATCGATGGTTTAGTGCATATTTCAAGCCTAGGCAGCGATTACTATCAGTTTGACTCTATGCGCCAACGTCTTATTGGCGAGCATACTAAGCAAGTTTATCAAGTTGGCGATCCTGTGACGGTGAAAGTCGCCGCAGTTAATCTCGATGACAGACAGATTGACTTAGTCATGTTGGGTGATGATGGTAAAGGTAGCAAGCGTAAAGCGTCAGCTAGCCGTGATAAGCCAATGACAGCCCGTGAACGCGTTAATCGCGAAGGTGCTAAGCAAGGCAAAACGAACAAAATCGCGACATCTACAGCTAAGACTGAAGCAGGCAAAGCCAAACCTAAGGCTAGTACTACAACGAGTGCTAAGTCTAAAGCTAAAACGAGTACTAAGGCTAAAGCAGCGCCCAAAGCTCAGAAAACAGTAGAAAAAGATCCGGCTACCAAGCCCAAAGCCGCTAAGCGGAGCACGAGAAAGAAATAAATGAAAAAACAAGATATTATTTTTGGGATCCATGCCGTTGAAGCCCTGTTAAAGCACAGTCCTGAGCGCATTATTGAATTATGGCTGTTACAAGGTCGCGATGATGAGCGTTTAACGGCATTGGCTAATGAGGCCAAATCATTCGGGACAACAATTCAGTTGGCGTCACGTAAGGTTTTAGATGACAAAGCTGAAAGCAGCCAACATCAAGGTATTGTGGCGCGCGTCAAAGCCGCTAAAGTGTTAAATGAGCAAGATTTGGATGTGCTGCTTGCTAATACTGAGCAACCTTTCCTGTTGATTTTGGATGGCGTGACGGATCCCCATAACCTCGGTGCTTGCTTACGTAATGCTGATGCAGCCGGTGTACAAGGTATTATTGTACCTAAGGATAACTCTGTTGGCTTAACTGCCACTGTGAGTAAAGTGGCCTGCGGCGCAGCAGAAACTGTACCGTTATTTCAAGTCACTAACTTAGCGCGCACTATGCGCCACCTACAAGATAAAGGTGTGTGGATTGTGGGGACTGCTGGTGAAGCCGATTGCGAACTGTATCAAGCCGATCTTAAAGGACCGCTAGCGATTGCTATGGGCGCCGAAGATAAAGGGCTGCGCCGTTTAAGTCGTGAGTCATGCGATTCGCTGATTTCAATTCCGATGGCGGGCAGTGTGTCTAGCTTGAACGTATCGGTAGCTACGGGTGTTTGTCTATTTGAAGCTGTGCGTCAGCGTCGTAGCTAACATTTAAACTACGCAGTGATACCATGCTTGCGGTAATCAGAAACGGCTTAGCTGTAAATACAGTTAAGCCGTTTTTTTATGAGTATTATTTAACTAAAGGCTTTTGCTACGTTAACTTGATTATTTTCAGTGCCATCAGCTTGAGTAACGTCTTCATCAGTCTGCCAAGTATCGAAACAAAAGATGAGTTGCTCTTCATTACTCTCAATTGCGTCATCATCGACGCCATCAGCCCCTAAATCATATTCGTCCTCATCAGCATTAAACGATGGTGTCATATGTTCTTGAATCGACTCAACATCAACTCGTGGATCGAGTGCGGCTGCCAGTGGTGAGGAGACTAAATCACCGGTCGCCATAATATAATCTTGGGTCACGTTGGTTTCAATTATTTGCTTTGAGTGTAAATAATGTAAACGAATTAACAGTATTAAGGTACAGGCCGACATGAAGCCATATAACATGCTGTTGCCCAGCCATTGCATTAACGTTGAGGCGATGAGTGGGCCGATACTGGCACCTAAGCCAAAGGTTAATAGAATGGTGGCTGATAAACCTACCCGTTCATTTTGTTCGACGCGTGAGTTAGCGAGTGCAGTAGCAAGTGGATAAAAAGTAAAGCCTAAAATACCAAAGAGAAAAGTCATTACTAGCGATATAACAGGGTGATAGGGGATCAGGCAGATCGCCAAGGCTAAGATACCGAGTAGTACACAGTTGATACGAATAAGGCGACTGCGAGACATAATGTCAGATAGCTTTCCCATCGGCCATTGCGCCAGTAAGCCTGCTAAAATTGTTGCTGTCATATAGGTGGCAACTTTTTCTGGTGGTAAGCCCAAGTTACTTGCATAGGCGGGCGCGAGACCATAAAAAGAACCGACTATCATGCTGCCAATTGCTATGGTAGTGAGTGCTTGCGGTGCTTTTTTCCAATAATGGGCAATTTTAAGCGGTGCCGGCACCAAAGGTGCGGGGTGAAGGCGGCGGGTGAGTGAAATTGGTACGATACAGAGTGAAAAGCAAATAGCGATAAGCAATAGCGGTTCTAAACCTAATTCTGGGAAGATACTAATGGCGCCTTGGCCCAAGATTAAGCCAAAGTAAGAAACAATCATATAACTGGCAAATACGGTACCCCGTTGGCTATTCTCGGCTTGCTCATTAAGCCAACTTTCCAACACCATGTATTGGCACATCATACCCATGCCGACAATCAGCCGTAGCAGCAGCCAAATAGTTAGTTCATCTACTAAAGCGTGGCCTAAAGCTGAGGCTGCGACTATCCCTGCACTGGCGACAAAGGCACGAATGTGGCCCACTTGAGCAATAAGCTTATGACCTATCTTAGAGCCCGCAACAAGACCAATATAGTAGGCTGACATCATGCCGCCAATCCATATTTGTGGCACATGCATCACAGAAAGTCTAAGGCCAAGATAGGTTGTGAGTAAGCCACCGGCCAATACCATTAATAAAGTCGTGCTATATAAAGAGGCAAAAGTGCGCAGCGGATTAGTCATTTACAACTCCGAAAACACTATAAAAATAACAACGTGGAGTGAGTATATCAGGGGTTAGTGTTTAAGTTGTGTTACAAGTTGTTGGTAAGCTTTGACTCACTTCCCATTTTTAGGTGAAATTTTATTAAAATGCGGTGAGGTAACGTAGGCGTACTACAGTCTATTTTAAAAATTGGAAATTCATAAACTGCGTTATAAAAGATATGTTAGTAAGAGTGAACTTATCTAAAGGTATAAAGCAGGTTAAAAGTGGTAATAGTGTCTGTTTGTTGGCTGCCATCAGGAACGATTTCAGTATATTTGATGTTCATTCCGATTTTAAATGCCCAATCTTGGAATACGAGATTTTTGTAGCTCATGTCTAAGGTGAGGGTATTATTGTTCTCGCCAACTTCAGCAGTCAGATCCGCATTTAGGCTGCTATATTCCTGTAGTTTTTGAGAGAACTTAGCCGCTGTACGTAAAATGACATCTTTTTCAGCATCAGGATCAGGAACATCAATTGATTCAGCGGGCATGTTATATCGGTAACCGGGGCCGACTTCGAGGCTTAGTTTGGTTTTATAACTACTGATGGCATTAAAACCGTAACCACTAGAAAGTGTTGATATTTGTGTGTAACTACCAAATTGATCCCAAGTAAAATCACCGCGACCGAAAATATAACCCTTAGTGAGTTTATAATTCGATTGCAATTGTAGTTCGTATTTTTCGGATGTGGTTTGGGTTTTCTCAGAGGCAAAATAGGCTTTTAATATGGCCTCTTGCTTGGTTCGTTCAGTATCGTAAATCAGCTGAGTACGGCCATTAAAACTACTGGATTCATTATTGCCAGTATTGAGTTGTAAACCCGCTTCGATTTCGGCTGTAAAATCACTGGGCGGCTCTTGATAGTCTGGAGGAACAAGCGCAAGCGCAGGTAATGAAAGGAAAAATAAACTGATTAGTATGATAACTTTTAGCATTATGTTTAATTCTTGATTAGCAGATTTCAGATGCTCAAATATAGGTGAGGCGCCATCATACCTGTATTGATTAGCGAGGCAAAGTTATTGCTTGAATTTCTGGCTTGCTTTCTGTACTATCTCGCGCTCAAATCAGTCACTATTTTTCGTTCCTTGCCTCCATTTGGTCTGACTGAGCCAATACCGAGGCTACATAACCGTAAGGAGCAATAAATGCGTCATTACGAAATCGTATTTATGGTTCACCCAGATCAAAGTGAACAAGTACCAGGTATGATTGAGCGTTACACAGGTGTTATCACCGAAGCTAACGGCACAATTCACCGTTTAGAAGATTGGGGTCGTCGTCAACTGGCTTACCCAATCCTTGATCTGCATAAAGCTCACTACGTTCTAATGAACGTTGAAGCCAAAGCAGAGACGATCGAAGAGCTAGAAACAGCTTTCCGTTTCAACGACGCAGTTCTGCGTAACATGGTAATGCGTACTAAAGTTGCCGTTACTGAAGCATCTCCGATGGCTAAAGCTAGAGATGAGCGCGATTCACGTCGTGGCCCAGCTGGCGAACGCTCATATGATGAAGCTCACGCTGAAGAACACGCTGAGTAAGGTAATCTGTGACCACCAATAACTTGGTGTTATCTGGAACGATAACTCGTTCAAGACGCTTTAAAAGCCCAGCAGGTATTGCACACAGTGTAATGATGTTGGAACACAAATCGCAGCGTTATGAAGCAGATATGCTCCGCAACGTCTACGTACAAATTCAAGTGATATTGAGTGGCCCACGCTTTGAAAGCGTGGCAGATGATCTGAAAGCAGGTGTGGAAGTGCAAGTGAAAGGCTTTATGACGCTTCAACAGGGGCGTAATGGTCAAAATCGCTTAGTCATCCATGCCGAAAATGTCGAATTGAAAACTTAGGAGACTGTCAACATGGCACGTTATTTCCGTCGTCGCAAGTTCTGCCGTTTCACCGCTGAAGGTGTTGCAGAGATTGATTACAAAGATATCGTTACTTTAAAGAACTACATCACTGAAAGCGGCAAAATTGTTCCAAGCCGTATCACTGGTACTAGTGCTAAATATCAGCGCCAACTAGCTCGCGCTATCAAGCGTGCTCGTTATCTTTCTCTACTGCCATATACTGATTTACATCAGTAATTTGCAGTATTCCTAATCGAATATAGAGGATTTGATAATGAATGTTATTTTACTAGATAAAGTTGCAAACTTAGGTAGCTTAGGCGACCAAGTTTCAGTTAAAGCCGGTTATGCTCGTAACTTCCTTTTACCTTACGGTAAAGCGGTAGTTGCAAATGCTGCAAATACTGAAGTATTTGAAGCTCGTCGCGCTGAATTAGAAGCTAAATTAGCTGCTGACTTAGCTGCTGCTAACCAACGTGCTGAGAAAATTGCTGCATTAGAAGCTGTTGTTATCGCTTCTAAAGCGGGTGATGAAGGCAAACTGTTTGGTTCAGTTGGCAACCGTGACATCGCTGATGCAGTGACTGCTGCTGGTGTTCAACTAGCTAAATCAGAAGTTCGTTTACCATTAGGCGCTTTGCGTACTACTGGCGACTTCGAAGTTGAAGTTCAGTTACACACTGAAGTTAAAGCTTTTGTTAAAGTTTCTGTGGTTGCAGAAGCTTAATTACAACTCGCTTTATACATTAAGAAGCACCGCTTAGGCGGTGTTTTTTTATGCCTGAAATTTAACCTCTGAGTGCTGTGGGCCTACTTTGTATTAGTTTCTATTGGCTTTGATATGAATGAAGTAATGCAGTAAGTGATATGTGTTGATTTGTTTAATTTCATTTATACCTGTCACATTAACTATCTCATCAGGTCAGAGCCTCACAGGTATTTCAACCCGAGGCGCATTGACGCAGAAATGGTTATTCCCTTTTAAGTCAATGCAACACGGAAGTGGGATGCCTGTGAGACTCCCAAGGGGCGGTTGATTTAACTGCATGGCAACGCACTTTATACTGCGTTTAAGGCTTTTTGACAGAGCACCATTATGCCTTCGCCTTGTCTAAAGCGCGTTGAACTCCCGCTGAATGAACAGATATTTAATGCCATTGGGATTAGGTGTTGCCAAGGCAGAATAATGATTGCTTCCCAGTAATAAAGCCGCTAACAGCATTGGCTATAAGCGGCTTTGGTTTAGATTAGTTGCGTCTGGGTTTAGCTCTGAGTATTAATTTCTCACTAAATCCAGCTCTTGAATTAAGTTATCCGCATGATCGACTTCATCCATCATCCACAGGATATAGCGGATATCGACGTGTACAGCGCGGGTAATCGTCGGGTTGAAGAACCAATCTTTGGTAATCGCTTCGTAGGTTGAGTCGAAGTTAAGACCGACTAACTCACCTTTGCCGTTGAAGATGGGGGAGCCGGAATTACCGCCGGTGGTATCGACGCTGGATAAAAAGTTAACTGGGACTGAATTAAATTCTTCTGGTTTATCTAAGCAAGAAAAGAGTCTGCAAATCCAGCCGCGAGGATCTTGGTAAACCGATTTAACTTCATGATCGCCCAAACGTTGTTCGGCAATCGCCTCAAGTAGTTTTTGCGGTGCATTGTAGGGTTCGACACCTGTGTTTTTCGCGACTATGCCATCTAGACGAGTGAATGGCTGCTTATAGAGCGCATCGCGGGACTGATAGCCATCGACCATACCATAACTGATGCGCAGCGTACCGTTAGCGTCAGGATAGACTGGCCAGTTATTCGCTTTATAGTATTTAATCACGGCTGCCATATAATCAGGGCGAGCGCTAGACAGTTTGCCATCTAAGATTTTTTCTGACTTTTCCTGAGCCATATTGGTATCATAAAGCGCGACTGCTAAACGGATAAAGGGATCGGTACTGGTTTCAAAAGCGTTAGCATCGGCATCCATCCATGCCAGCCTTTGCGCTTGGTCTGTAAGGGTAGTGAGTGAGTACAAACCATCAAGTTTTACCGCGAGATCTCTATCTTTATTATTGATATCCAACATTTGGTCGAGTGCTGCCACGCGATTCGATTGGCCAAGATAAGCCATCAAATCCTGTAGCCAGAGCGTTTTATCGACTTTGACATCAAAACTCGAATCGATACGTTTAAGACGTGAGCTTAACATCGCTATATCACGCTCTTGGTAGCCTTGCTCACGCTCGGCATCGGGCTTTTGTTTTTCTTTTGCAAGACGGTAAAGATTATTCGCTGCGCTTAACAGGGTGCTCGATTGTGCATTGGTAAAGTAATAGTTACTTTGAAATGCTTGCTGTTGCTGGGCGAGTAACACGTCTAACTCAGCGATGAGATTTTGATTTAGGTCAGGATTTTGTTTCAGCCACGCGAGAAAGTTATCCTCACGACTTTGTTTAATCCCCACAATATCCGTAGCTTTAAAGCCCGCCAGCAGACCATTGAGTTTCTTCATCCTATTAGCCATAGAAGCCATGTTGCCCGCGTACTTTATGGCGATATCGGCATCTTGTTGTCCCATCGCTGTGATTGTATCAATCTGTAGTTGATAGCGTTTAGCTTGAGTTGGATATAACCAATGACTGGCAAACTTAAGTTCACTGGTCAGGTTATAGCGACTGGTTGAGCCCGGATAACCTGCTATGAACACTCCGTCACCGGCTTTTACGCCATCAGCATTCACTTTAAGGTAACTCTTTGGCTTATAGGGGATATTGTCATCACTATAGGCCGCGGGTTGGCCGTCTTTGCCTACATAGGCGCGTAAGAAGGCGAAATCACCAGAATGGCGCGGATATTCATAGTTATCTATATCGCCACCAAACCCGCCGATACTTTTGGGTGGTGCATAAACTAAACGCACATCGCGGATCATTAACTGTTTAATTAAATAGTATTCTAAGCCGTTATGAAAACTGCGAACATTACAGCGATAGTTATCATCCGCTTCACAACTCTTAATCAGCGCTTTGCTGTGATTTTGAATGTCTTCGTAACGCGTTAACGGATCTTGGCTGAGATCTTTCATGATGCTGGCAGTGACATCTGTAACTGCTTCAGTAATATATAAACGCTCGTTAGGACCGGCCGAAGGTTCCTTGTCCATTGATGTGGCTAAAAAGCCTTGTTCTAGATAATTATGTTCTGTCTTGGTGTTATATTGTATCGCCTTGTAGGCACAATGATGGTTTGTCACAACTAGCCCTTGGGGCGAGACAAAACTGGCGGTACAATAGCCCAGTCCTACAACGGCATTCATAGGGTAACGTGTCAGATCGGCCAATTGTTCTGCTGGAATATCGATTCCACGTTCACTGAGTTTGTCTGCAATTGAAGGCATTTGATAAGGTTGCCATTGTCCTTCGTCGGCGGCTGCTATGCCGGATGTCAGTGCTAGGGCCGCAACCAATGCAATACGCATGTTCTTTCCTTATTGATTTTTTAGAGTGTCCGTTGGAATGAAATAACAGGTAAGTGTAAACATCCTGTTTGCTTGACGCGGGTTTTATATCATATTTTGTTAAGTTGTTGGAAATCGGGAGCGTTAATGTCACAACAAGGTGCTTTTAAGCCTAAAAGTAAGCCAAGAGATTTGCAGCTAGATGGACTCAAGCTGCCACCGCATTCAATTGAGGCTGAACAATCGGTATTAGGCGGCTTGATGTTAGATGCCGAAGCGTGGGATCGGGTGGCTGAGGCCGTAGTCAAAGAGGACTTTTACTCCCGCTCACACAAGATGATTTTTGCTGCCATGCACCGCTTGGTTGAACAAGGGCAACCAATCGATTTGATCACAGTTTCTGAGCAATTAGAAGTTGAAAATCAATTAGAGGATGCCGGAGGCTTTGCCTATTTAGGTGAGATTGCTAAAAATACGCCGAGTGCAGGTAATATTTTATCCTACGCTGAAATTGTGCGTGAGCGCGCTGTTGTACGTGACATGATCCGCGTAGCACATGAAATTGCCGATGCAGGCTACAATCCTGAAGGTCGTGATTCGAGTGAGTTACTCGACCTAGCCGAAAGTAAAGTTTTTAAAATTGCTGAAATGCGTACCAATGTTAACGAAGGTCCTGAGGACATTAAAACGATCCTCGAAAAGACCGTCGATAAGATTGAGCAACTTTACAATAATCCCCATAACGGCGTGACGGGTGTCTCGAGCGGCTTTAATGATCTCGATAAAATGACCGCAGGTTTCCAAGCGGGTGATTTAGTGATTGTTGCCGCGCGTCCTTCTATGGGTAAAACTACCTTCGCGATGAACCTATGCGAACAAGCGGCAATGAATGAAGATAAACCAGTGCTTATTTTCAGCCTCGAGATGCCATCAGAACAGATTATGATGCGTATGTTGGCTTCTTTGGGCCGCGTTGACCAAACTAAAATACGTACTGGTCAACTTGATGACGAGGATTGGGCGCGAGTTTCATCGACCATGGGCATTATGCTTGAGCAAGGTAAAATGTATATCGATGATGGCTCAGGGTTAACGCCAACTGAAGTCCGTAGCCGTGCGCGTCGTATCGCTCGTGAATACGGTGGTTTATCGATGATCATGATAGATTACCTGCAGCTAATGCAGGTACCCGCCTTGAAAGATAATCGTACTCTAGAAATCTCGGAAATTTCGCGCTCCTTAAAAGCGTTAGCTAAAGAGTTAGAAATTCCTATTATTGCACTATCGCAGCTCAACCGCTCACTCGAGCAACGTGCTGATAAACGGCCAGTAAACTCGGATTTGCGTGAATCGGGCGCTATCGAGCAGGATGCCGATCTCATCATGTTTATTTATCGCGATGAAGTGTATAACAACGATTCTCAAGACAAAGGCACCGCTGAAATCATTATTGGTAAGCAGCGTAACGGCCCTATTGGTCGGGTGCGATTAACTTTCCAAGGACAGTTTTCACGCTTCGACAATTATGCGGGTCCACAGTTTGAAGAAGATTAAGTTTTTTAGAAAATGAGAATCAGCATTAGATTTACGCTTGCAGAAGGCTGACAGTGCTGATGTATTGTTTTTATTGTTCGTGACTTTTTATTTCCTGAGTAAACAAGGTAAATTTTGAACCCTTTTCCCCGTGCAGAAATTAGCAGTAGTGCACTGCAAACCAATCTTGCTGCGTTGCGTCAACAGGCACCTGCAAGTCGTGTTATGGCTGTTGTTAAAGCGAACGGTTATGGTCATGGATTATTAAATGTTGCTCATTGTTTAGTCGGTGCCGATGGCTTTGGTCTAGCACGATTAGATGAAGCATTAGAGTTACGAGCGGGCGGTGTTAAGGCTCGTTTATTATTGCTTGAAGGTTTTTTTCGTGCAACCGATCTCCCTTTGCTGATCGAGCATGATATCGACACCGTAGTGCATCATGAGTCCCAGCTTGCAATGTTAGAACAAACTGAGCTGGCAAAACCGGTCACTGTTTGGTTAAAAATAGATTCAGGCATGCACCGTTTAGGCTTTATACCCGAGCAGTTTACAAAAGTTTATGATCGCTTAATGGCGTGCCGCAATGTCGCAAAACCGATTCATTTGATGACGCATTTTGCTTGTGCCGATGAGCCAGGTAATAACTATACCGCTGTACAGATGGCGGCTTTTAATACATTAACGGCAGGTTTGCCAGGGTTTAGAACCTTAGCTAATTCAGCGGGCGCACTCTATTGGCCTCAAAGCCAAGGCGATTGGATTCGTCCCGGTATTGCGCTTTACGGCGTGTCACCTGTCACTGGTGATTGCGGGGCTAATCATGGGCTCGTACCCGCGATGGAGTTAGTGTCGCAGTTAATTGCGGTGCGTGAGCATAAAGCGAATCAACCCGCTGGTTACGGTTGTTTCTGGACCGCAAAACAAGATACCCGTTTAGGTATAGTCGCGATTGGTTATGGCGATGGTTATCCACGTAATGCTCCAGAAGGCACGCCTGTTTGGATTAATGGTCGACGAGTACCAATTGTAGGTCGTGTATCTATGGATATGTTAACGGTCGACTTAGGCCTGGATGCACAAGATAAGGTGGGCGATAGCGCTCTACTATGGGGTAAGGCACTTCCTGTGGAAGAAGTCGCCGAGCACATAGGCACTATCGCTTATGAACTTGTTACTAAGCTCACGCCAAGGGTGTCTGTGTGCTTAGCGTAATCCATAATTTTGCGATGATGAATAAACGTTAAATTACAAAAACGGTGTGTTGAACACCATTTTTGTTTTAGCTGTATTGAAATGCATTATTACGGCTAATCAAAATTCCGTTATTTTTCAAAGCAAATTTCAATATAAGCGGCTCCATGTGGGCTTGTGAATGGCATAATAATTTTAGTGCCGCTGGCTTTGTGGGAAATGGTATGGCCTTTTCCAGATACCACCATAGGGGTGGCCATTTCAAACTCATAGCCTTTTTGCCCCAATAAGTTTTTTGCGCCGCCCGTGACCATATTGGTTATTTCACCGACTAAATCAGTCACTTCGTCGTTAATCTTCCCTGGGTTTTCACCGAGCATATTCTGCATAATTTGCAGGACCAGCTTTTGTTCAAATGTAATCGACAGTGACCCTTTAGTTTGAGGGCCTACGAGGCCGATTAAGCCTGACACATCTCCTTTTGCTAAATTATCTGATTTGATCTGGGGCTTGCCCGGTGTCAAATCCATGCTCGCCATGGTCGAAAGAACATTAAGCAGAGATTGAAGAAAAGGGTTTATAAAATTGACGTTCATGCCTAAGTTTGTCCTCTTGTGAGCCTAAATCATGGCGTGATGACATGTACAAGGCTATTAGAAAAGTTGCTTACCAGCAGCAATCTTGATTACAGTCTATAGCTTAGATGAGACCACTATAAATGTGAGGCTAGTTTATAGGTATTTAATCATTTATCCGAGGTTTGCGTAGTCAAACATCAATAAAACTGTGTAATAGAGCCATTTTCATCGTTTAATCTTCAAAGCCCCATTAATAATGGCGCATGTGTACCTATGCTGCAAAGTTTTTTGCTTTTATACGCTGTTAGCCGTCAATTGATATTATCACCACCAATTTTTTGATTATCTTGGCAAGTGTTGTTAGATAAATGAAGCGTGTCATTATGTATAGCAAGCATTTTTTATTTCACACAAATACTTAACTGATTAATTTAATTGGATATTGATCTGGAATAAAATCTATAAGCTTGTCAGTACAATAAAAGTGCGAGTGTTACAGCTTTAATTAATTGGTAATACAAATGATAATAGTTATTGATCACCTTGCAATATTTCCTTATATTAGCGACCGATAAATGCGTGACATTGCTCACAGCAATAACTAACTCTTCGCGATAGGAATGTTTCTTGATGAAAATGGCTCAACGTCGTAATGGTCGAGTTCGACTCGGCGCTCATATGCTGGGATCGTTAACTTTAGGGATGGCAGTTTCTGCTGCTTCAGCTATGGCAGCAGACCAACCAACACCTAAAACAGATAAAAAAGTCGAACATATTGAAGTTAACGGCGAGTATCTGGGCTATAACACTCGTAAAGTGCAATCAGGGAAATTCACTGAAGATTTACTGAATAGTGCTAAAACTATCACAGTTATAAACCAAGATCTTATCAAAGACATGGGTGCGCAAACTTTTACTGATGCATTGCGTGCAACACCTGGTATTAGCCTTGGCACTGGCGAGGGTGGTAACCCTTATGGTGATAGGCCTTTTATTCGTGGTTACGATGCGCAGTCATCGACCTTTATTAATGGCATGCGTGATGTGGGTTCGCAAAGCCGTGAAACGTTCAACATAGAACAAATTGAGGTGCTAAAAGGCCCTAGTTCTGTGTATAGCGGCCGCGGCGCGGTAGGTGGCAGTATCAATATTGTTACTAAAAAAGCCAATGCTGAAGATGCAATAAACTTAGACTTAGCCGTGGGTACAGATTCGTTAACTCGCGCTAGCTTAGATATTAACCGCGTCATTGCCGATGAAGCTGCGGTGCGCCTCAATGTGATGGCCCATGATGCTGACACGCCAGGACGTAATGAGGTCTCTGGTAATCGTTGGGGGGTTGCGCCTTCAGTTACTTTTGGTTTGACGACACCGACTAAGGTGACGTTAGAATATTATCACTTTGAAAATCACGATGTACCTGACTATGGCATCCCTTACGATCAAAGTACGGGTCAGCCAGTTGATGTTAATCCCGATAATTTTTATGGCTTGTTGTCGCGCGATTTTCGAGACAACACGGACGACACGGCTTCAGTGTTGATAAGTCATGATTTCAACAATGATTTTCAGTTTACTTCTACCTCAGTTTATAGCCGCAACACTAACGATTATATTGTTACTAACCCCGATGACACGGCGGGCAACGTTGTTAATGGTAATGTGTGGCGTAATACTAAATCACGTAATTCCGAGACGAAAAGTCTGGCGACTCAGTTGCAATTAGCTGGTGAGGCGAAGTTAGCGGGTATGCCAAATCGTTTTGCTGTTGGCGCCGAGTTCAGTAATGAGCGTACTAGTAACCAGCCTTATGTCGTTGATACTGGTAATGGCCGTAATGGCGGCTGCACGGCTGAAATGATTGCGAGTTATAACTGTACCTCGTTAACTAACCCTAACCCGCATGATCCTTGGGTCGGCTCTATCACTAAAGGTGTCGTGACTGAAACAGAAACCGACACCAGTTCACTGTATGCTTTTAATACGATTGAATTAAGCGATGCATGGATGGTAAACGGTGGTATTCGTTGGGATGATTTCAGAACAGAATCAGATAACGGCACCACAGCGCTATCCAATGAGGATGACTTCCTAAATTATCAATTATCAGTGCTATATAAACCGACCATTAATGGCAGTATTTATGCGGCTTGGGGTACATCTTCTAACCCACCGGGTACTTCTAATGGCGATGGTGCAGACGGTTTAGCTACAGCGAACCAAGATTTAAAACCTGAAGATACCGAAAGCTATGAGCTCGGCGTAAAATGGGATTTATTCAGTGGCCGCTTGTCACTCACCAGCTCAATTTTCCAAATTGAGAAAAATAATGCTCGTGTTGCGACCGAAGCTGGACGTGGTGCACCGCAGGAAAACGTGGGTAAACAAAACGTCAAAGGTTTTGAATTTGGTTTCTCAGGTGATTTTACCGATGAATGGCATGGTTTTGGTGGTTACACTTACTTAGATGCAACCTTAGAGAGCAACGGTTTTAATATGCAATATGATGGTAATCGTTTCCCGAATACCGCGAAAAACAGCGTTAGTTTGTTTACGACCTATGACATTACAGAGGCATTTAATTTAGGTGGTGGTGCGTATTACATGGGCGAAGTTTATGGTAATACGGCCAATACGCTATCAATCCCATCTTACTGGCGTTTTGATGCAGTATCATCTTACAAAATGAACGAGTTTTTGACCCTACGTTTGAATGTACAAAACTTAACGGATGAGCGTTATTACGATAAAGCTTATTCAGCACATTTTGCGAATATGGCGCCAGGACGTTTAGTTATGCTAAGTGCCGATATGCATTTTTAATGTTGGAATTGCGCTAATGTTATGGCAGCCTTCGGGCTGCCTTTTATGTTTATAATCCTTATCAATCACGTCAACCCGTGTATTTTAGTGTAATGGAATAATGAGATGCTTATTGAAATCCCTGATGTTTTTTCTAAACAAGAAGTCAGTCAACTACGCGAACAATTAGACGCCCGCCGTTGGATAGACGGTAATCAAACCTCGGGGGCGATGGCGAGCACTCGTAAGCGTAATCAACAGTTAGATAAGGACGATCCGGTTGCGGTAGAGATAGGTCAGCAAATTATGGAAAGGCTACTTGCGCATCCATTATTTATCTCCGCAGCATTGCCATTGCAATTTTACCCACCGTTATTTAATCGATATCAAGGCGGTGAAACCTTTGGATATCATATAGATAATGCTATCCGCTCGACCCCTGATGGGATGATCCGTACTGATTTGTCTGCGACTTTATTTCTCAGTGAACCAGAAAGCTATCAGGGCGGCGAATTGGTTATCCAAGATACTTACGGCCAACAAAGCATAAAATTATCTGCGGGTTCATTAGTGCTTTATCCATCTACCAGCCTGCATCAGGTCACGCCAGTCCTGTCGGGTGAGCGTACCGCTGCCTTTATGTGGTTGCAAAGTATGGTTCGTGATGAAGGCCAGCGCCGCTTGCTATTTCAACTTGATCAATCGATTCAAACACTCACGGCTCAGCAGGTTGCAGAACAAGAGTTGTTTAACCTGACGGGTGTGTATCACAATTTATTGAGGCGCTGGAGTGAGCTGTAAATGGACGTTCACACATTAGATAAATTTGGCATAATAGCCGCTAGTTTTGGGCGGTTATTACTATGAGTTTTGAATCGGCATTTTCCCTGATGAGATATTCGCTGACAAACTGATATTTTTATAAAGTACAAATAGTTAAAGTTGACCTACTTACAAGGCTAACTGTATTGACACGGATGCGTACTCATCAAAAGGTACGATTTTTATATTTATGGAGGTAACACATGTTCGTAGGATTAACTCTTTTTTCTGCTTTGTTTCCACTCGCCGTATTTATTGGTGTGATTATATTTGCTGTAAAGTTGATTGGTCGTTTAAAAGACATTTCAGAGTCTCAAAAGTCCATTGCTGACTCGCACACTCAATTAGTTAAGTTACTCATAAGTAATCAACAGAAAAGCGATTCATCAGGCGTGTAGGACAACATTAGACTCTGTACGTAAGATGCTTTGCTTTAACTGTTTTCCCTTATCAATTAATTCTACCAATATTACACTTGAACATAGAGTTAGTCGCATTAATCTAGTCTTTTCTGTGATAAGTAAGTCAGCATGAGTCATTGAAATTTAAAGCAATTAGCTTTTTAGTTATCACTCGGTAGTGAGAGTTTTAGAGGATTTATTTTGATTTTTTGTTCCAAACAAATCTACGTTAATGATGTGTTATAATCACATTGCCTCACCAACCTGGTGTTTGGTAATCGTGCTTTGCCCTGTGTATAATGCCTTGGCGTTTTACTTCACATAGACGACAAGTGACGACAAGACATTGATGGTGAATTATCCTGCCAGCCTTTTCACGTTTTTGAACGCGAAATAACGCCATCGATGAGATTCTATAATCTGCAGCGTCCAAGCTATTGTGATTCCCTCTTAGTTCCCCTGAATAAGGTAGAACATCCTAAACGTGTAAAAACAGCCAGTAAGAATATTATTTAGTCGGATTATAATGAATTTAAATAAAGCCCAGCAACACCAAGGTTTAGCGCCTAAAACCCTCGATCGCACATTTTCCATAGCGCCCATGCTGGATAGAACGGATTTAAATTTAATCGCTTGAAATGTAAAGTTAAAAAATAGTTATGGATACCTATAGGATACCTCGTATTTCTAGCTTTTTTTTGGATACCTGAAACTTCTTTATTTTTCTAATCATCGTAAAAATCTCTCAACTTGATCCGATCTAGCATCTTTACACTGCTTATCAATATAATTCGCCAGATCATTGAGATGTACTAAAAATGGACTCTTAGCACTATTTCTCATCTTGAATACTGGGAAAGGTAGCATTCCAGCTTTTGCTCTGTTTTTTGCTGTTCTGAGTCCAAGCCCCAAGTATGATTCTGCGATTTCATCTAAGGGAGCTAATGCCCGATTTGAAAATTGAACTAGAAGTAAGCGATGAGTGAGTGTTAACTCTATAGTAATACACCTCCGCACCTGAATTGGGTACATTGTGCCTTGTCTCTAAAATCGGGACAATGAGCAAAACATTATATGCACCAGAATATAGAAAACCAATAGAGCGGCTTAAGGCGGCTCGAATCGACCGTGGCCTAACCATGCGGGAACTCGCGGCAGAGTTGGGAGTACCACATTCTTATGTTGGAAAAGTTGAGCAGTGTGAGCGCAAGTTGGATGTTCTTGAGTACATATATTACTGCAAGGCCTTAAATGAGGGCCCTTTGAAAGGAATGCTCATTTTAAGTTGTAAGTAACTTAATAAACTAGTCCTAGTGGTCACTTAGTCTTAATTTAACATGCCTCTGCACCTGAATCAGTTTTGGCCTATTCTTATAGTCTAAATCAAACTTAGCAGTGATATTTGCTATGAAAATGCCTGAAGCGAGCTTTTTCGAGTGGCAAGGTCAATTCAATACTGAAATTGATTGCTTAAATCACATTAAGAAAATGAGATGGCCTAATGGTTTTATGTGCCCTAGATGCGGTTGTGAGCATGCCTATGAGCTTACCACTCGGCAGTTATATGAATGTAGTCAATGTCATAAACAAACATCGGTAACGGCAGACACCTTATTCCACGGTAGTCGCATCCCTTTAACCAAATGGTTTTGGGCTATCTACTTTTTAGGCTCGGATAAAGGCAGTATTTCAGCATTGAGGTTGAGCAAGCTCATAGAAGTTAATTGGCGAACCGCACGCTTGATATTAAGTAAGCTGAGAACGGCGATGGGCCATAGGGACAGCCTATATAGGCTATCAGGCGTCATTGAAATTGATGATGCCTTGGTGGGTGGCAAAAGGAAGGGCAAACGTGGGCGTGGTGCTGCAGGCAAAACACCCGTTTTAGTTGCCGTTGAAAGCAAAGGAAAAAAGGCGGGTTTTATCGCTATGCAGGCCGTCAATCGTGTTTGCCATGATAACGTTGAACAGTTTGTTGCTAAGCATTTAACGATGCAGCAGGAAGTGCATACAGACGGTTTACCCGCATTGAATATTATCGATAAGAATCAAAAGCATGAATAAATGGTCGCGCTCAGTGAGCTTGTTGATGAATGGCTGCCTTGGGTTCATATTGCTATTGGTAATTTGAAAGCATTTTTGCTGGGGACATTTCACGGTGTCACAGGTAAGTTTCTTCAAGAATACCTTAACGAGTTCTGTTATCGGTTCAATCGCAGACAGATGGAGCGAGAGATACCTAACAGGTCGTTGAATTTAGCCATAATTCATGCGCCAGTACATTCTCACTGAGTTAAGTGCATAGGCATGTAATTTAATGATTCGAAATCATCTTTTACATTGCAAGATATGAACTTTTTGCTCATAATCACGTCAAATAAAACGTCTAGTTTTTTGTCTTACTAAGGTTTCTTCTTATGGCTACCAAGTTTCAAAATCCACCTGTTGTCTATACGGCTGCAAAATTAATATTTGCTGAATCAATTGGTAGCTATAGCGACGAGAAATATAAGAGCCTACTTACAGCGCTTGAATCACATAGCTTTGATTCTTACACTGTGAGTAAATTGATGGGTGTTCAATTAAAGCAATCAGATAATCAATTTACAGCAATTCCTACAAATGCTGAGAGGGTAGGATATTTTTCAGAGAACAGACGGAGATGTGCTGTTATCGATGAAAATACGATTGAATTAAGATTGTCGGAGTATGACAACCACACTCGCTTTCTGGATGAGTTTAAGTCATTGATTGATATCTGTTTTACTCGTGGTATAGCGATAGGCAATAAACTTAGAGAGATTGAGTTACATTATGTTGACCTTTTTGTACCGCAAAATTGCCAGCTAAAAGATATGTTTGCCTCTAGTGTCACTATGCCCATGGACCAATTTTATAGTGATGAGAACGATGCTTTAAAAGTAGGTGCAACTAGCTTTACTCGAGTGCTAGCTTCTGGAACGAGTAGAGTATCTATAAACTTAGAACAGCTTAAGGTTTTAGATGCTCAAAGAAGAAAGTATTTGCCTGATTCTCTAGTTGAGCTAGATTCTAAGCTGTCGATGCCTTTAGATGTAGAAAGACTTTTTACATCTAAATTGCAAAATGAGTATGCAATTGTCCATACCGCGTGCGGCTCATTAATTGATATGGATTCAGTTGATACCGCTAAGATTCGTGAGATGCTTGAGTTACTTTATATTGAAAGTCGTAAAACGTTTGACCATATGTTAGCGCCTAAAATTTGTGATGGAATATGGGAAGTAGAAGCTAAATAGGGAGACTTTTATGGATTATTTAACCAGTGTTATCGATGCTCCTAGCTATGTTGCTAGAGCTGAGCTTGTCCAATACGTAGATACTCAGTCAAGATTTTTGCCTATAAGGTTGACTGTTAATGATAATAATAAATATGCTCAATTAGTTAACTCTAATGATAGCAATATTTATTATCTGCTTGATCACATTGAAGATGATCAAGTTAAAAATGCTGGGCAACTAGAGCTTATCCAGCAAGATACTATAAGTGTTAATGACTGTGTTTTGAAAGGCCAAGATGTTTTAGGGCTGAAGATCAATGAGATCGCTAGATTACTAGGCGTTTCAAGAGCTACTCTTGATCTACATAGAAAGGGGGCGAATGTAAAAGATATGACTGCATATCATAGTTTATACAGTTTCGTCTCTTCCGTTGAAACGCTATATGGAAATAGTATAAAAAATGGAGTTAGGAATGTTTTAGTTGAACGTAAAACTCTAATTCAGCATTTGGTTATTAACTCTGATAACTTAAGTGTGGTTATGCCCTTAGTTGCTGAAGTATCTGAGAAGGTGCGAGGTATGAGAATAATTAAATCAGATATGGATGCCTCTAAGACTAATATTAGGCTTAGTGGCATTGGCCGAATGGCATAATATAGTTGAGGAATGTTAGTTGGACGAACTAATTGAAGCAGGTGTAAGGCAAGGAACTGTATTAGGTTTTTCAGAACAACTAACTAATAAGAGTCAGGAGTTTACTGTACTCGAAAAAGTGATCAAGAAAGGGCGATATGGCCATTTTGAATCTAAAGGAGTATCTAAAGATCACCTGTATGTAATCCTGACTCAAGACTGTTCAATATCAAGCGGGAAGTACATTGAATTAGCTCAGCTTAAAAAGAAAATTGTTAAGGATGAGGGCAAAGTTCAGCACCTCCTGCTTGGTAAGGATTACAGTAAGCTTTATGTTAAGATTGATGGCACTATTTATGAGTCAGAAGAATCATTGCTTACTAAAGTACCAAAGGAAATCTTAGTTAAAGCATTAGGTGACGGTGATTTAAAGGTAAGTACTTCATTAGACGTAAACTGTATTAAAATTATTTTAGATTGGCGTCTTTTGGCTTATCGGAGAGAGCCTTTCCCTGATAATTTTAACCGTAAATTAGATGCTTACTTCCAACAAAGCCATTTTTGGTTCACGGGTTTTCTGGCTGCAAATCAGGATAATATCCATTCGGTAAGAGTTTTTGTCACTCCCGAGGACGAAGAAGCTGATGAATATTGTTTTGCTATTACTCTTATCCTTACAGAAAATGGCCAAGAGAAAGATGCAGAAATTTCAGACGCTTTAGTGAAAATGATTGGTGAGTTTTCTGAGATAGAGGGGATTAAGGGGATTCAAAATGAAGGTTTTGACGTTCATGATATTGATTTTCCAGAAAATTTAACGATCTCATTTACTGTAGGGTTAGATGATTTTAGTTTTGCCAATGCTTACGTAATGCGAGAGTTTAATTTTCAATACCTCTGTTACTGACCCGTATAGTTTATTTATGCGAGCAGCCACTTCTTCTAGCTTTATGTGATTAGGGCACCTTTAGGTACCCTAATAAATACGAAAATTCTTAAAAATATGTGGAAATAACTTAGAATATCTAACTAATAGATGTTTGAAATTATTTCTAAGTAAAACGAAATGAAAAAAAACTCAATAAAATCAATAGATAGAACATTTTCTATAGCACCCATGCTCGATTGGACAGATCGCCATTATCGTTATTTTGCGCGTTTGATGTCGGCTAATGCATTGTTATATACAGAAATGGTGACCACTGGGGCGATATTGCATGGTCGCGGTGATTATTTAGCGTATAACCAAGAAGAACATCCTTTGGCGTTGCAGCTAGGTGGCTCTAATCCTGTTGATTTAGCGCGCTGCGCTAAACTAGCAGCTGAGCGTGGTTATGATGAAGTGAATCTCAATGTCGGTTGCCCTTCCGATCGTGTGCAGAATGGCCGTTTTGGCGCTTGCTTGATGGCCGAACCTGAGCTGGTGGCGGAATGCGTCGATGCCATGAAGCAGGTCGTTAATATTCCCATTACAGTTAAAACGCGTATTGGAATTGATGAGCAAGATAGTTACGAGTTTCTCACTCAGTTTATTGATGTTGTTAGCGCAAAAGGTTGTACGGATTTTACTATTCACGCACGTAAGGCTTGGCTTCAGGGCTTGAGTCCGAAGGAGAATCGTGAGATCCCGCCGCTTGATTATGCGCGCGTATATCAACTTAAGCGTGATTATCCTACGCTTAATATTGGTATTAATGGCGGTGTTACCACACTTGAGCAAGCGCAAACCCATTTGGCGCAACTTGATGGGGTGATGATGGGGCGTGAGGCCTACCAGAATCCCTATATTCTGGCGCAGGTGGATCAAATATTGTGTGGCAGCCAACAGGCGGTAATAAGCCGTGAAGATGTCATTGAGGCTATGTTGCCTTATATCGAAGCACATTTGCAGTCGGGTGGCCGGCTCAATCACATTACTCGGCATATGATTGGGTTATTCCAAGGTTTACCAGGTGCCCGCGCATGGCGTCGTTATTTGAGTGAAAATGCCCATAAAAATGGTGCAGGCATTGAAGTGGTAAAACAAGCATTTCAGAATATTCAAGCTGAAATGGCAGTGTAGTTTTTCTTATGTTAAAAAATGGTGAGATTTACTAAGTTGAATAGTATTTTTCACCACTTACATTTTATTAATCCATTCCTTTATCTCTCATCACTTACATTTTTAATTTTAATTTAATAAAAATCATATGCTTAGTGTTAATCTATAAGTTGGCATGCAGTTTGTAATACTCCTTTCGTCAAGTAAATTAATCGAAAGGGATGCCATCATGTTTACATTAACCATTAAAAAAACAGTGCAAGTGAGTGTGTTACTCGGTGCGTTATTCGGAAGCGTTGCAGTACAAGCAGAAGCTACACCAATGTCGGATGTTGCTGGAGCTATTGAACAAACATTAACCAAGCAAACACAAGAGTTACTCGTCAGCGCTAAGCGTGAATTAGTGCTATCGCTACATACTCAGCTTGCAGAAACTATTTATGATTTTAATAGTCAACTTGGCTTAAATGCTGAACATACAAGTGAGTCGGTGAGTGCTGATGAATATAGTGCTAATTAAGGGAAGCGCAGATGTGGTTTACCTGTAATGACTTTGCTGCTGTTATTTATAATCAATCTTATGTTGTTTGCAGATGATGTTATTTATGGATTTCAGTGGCACAGGATGAGTGCTTGTAAATTAATGATTCACTGAGCCGAGGTGTTAGATGAAGCAAATTAAAATACGTCTGCAAAACCCCAAACGATTAGTGTGTGGCGTTGCCGCTGATTTGGCATCAAAGTTTGGTTGGTCTTGCTTTTTGACCCGCGTGGTGTGGGCTGGTGTAACGGTATTTATGCCAGGAATGAGTTTATTGATTTACTTTGTTTTAGCTTTGTTAGCGGATCAATGGAAAAGGTCAGTTTAAGCTTATTCAACGGACTTATATTTGATGAGCGGAGTGACTTATCTTGATTTTAAGGCCAAATTTTATTAACAAGAGGGCACTTTGACCCTCATGTGAAATGTATATTGCTTACAGACTACTTTTTCAAAAAAGCCTGAAATCTGCTTTTAGCTTCATCACTTTTTAGCCTAGCGCTAAATTGCTCTAATTCTTGATGCATTTGGTGTTGTACGCGGTTTTTATGTGGACGCATGAGTTGACGAGTAATTTGCAGTGCCTGTGGTGGTTGATTCGCCAGTTTTTTTGCCTGCGATAGCGCATAACTGAATAACTCTTCATCAGCCACTATTTCGTTGATCATATTAAGTCTGTGAGCCGTCTGGGCGTTAAAACTTTCACCGAGCAACAGCAGCTCTGCTGCTTTTTGATAACCAACAAGTTCTGGTAGCAGTAAACTTGCCCCGGCTTCTGGCACCAGAGCCAAGTTAACAAATGGTAGTTGGAACTTGGCAGTGCTATCTGCGTACACTAAATCGCAATGCAATAGCACGGTTGTACCTATACCAACAGCAGCGCCAGAAACAGCAGCAACAAGTGGTTTTTTGAGCTCCAGTAGACAAAATAGAAAACGTACCGCTGGGTGGTTTGGTCCTAAGTCACTATTTTTCAAAAAGTCTGCAATATCATTGCCTGAAGTAAAGCAATTATTTTTGCCATATAACATAAAGGCACGAATGTCGTTGTCTGCTTCACCTTCGATCAGGTATTCTGTCAGTTGTTTATACATATTAAGATCAAATGCATTGCGTTTATCAGGGCGATTAAAGCTGATAATGCGTACGCCCTGATCATCCTGGACCTGTATATGACTCATGGGTTGTTTCCTTTACGACGACATTGGGTAAACATGGAGTTTAAGACATTGAAACCAATATTCAAACAGCTGTTTAATTGCCTAGTTTTATCTTTTGCATCATTCTCAGCGTTGGCGAGTGTAGTGCTGACGGAAGGTCACGTACGTGCCATGCCAGATACCGTGCCAAATACTGCAGCCTACTTTACGCTTGAAAACCACACAGATAAAGCGGTTCGTCTAATTGCTGCGAGTTCCAATGTGGCTAAAGATGTCCAATTACACACGATAATTGAAGACCAAGGCATGGTAAAAATGCGCCATGTTGAAGGCTTTGATATTCCATCCCATGGTGCATTAACGTTAATGCCGTCTAAAGATCATGTCATGTTGCTTGGTTTAAAAGCGCCTTTAGTATTGGGGCAACAAGTTGAACTACAATTAGAGTTCGACGATGGCGAAAAAATGGTGATTACATTGCCTGTAACTAAACAAGCTGATATCGCCGCAGAGCAAGAGCATCATCACCATCATTAAGGAGTAGCTTGATGCAAATTACATGGAAAAAAGTTGCCGGTGTCGGTTTATTTTTAGTGCTTATTGGCTATGGCGTGAGTGTATGGTGGAGTATCGAACCCGATCCTATCAACCCTCAGCAGTTGATAGCTAGCGATAAGAATGTGGTCGGATACGCAACAACAACCTCACTTATTCTCACCATCGAAAACCTGCTTGATAAACAAGGTGGTTGGTTATCAAACGATGTGATGCCACCCTCTGTCTTTATGGATAATATGCCCGCTTTTGAATATGGCGCATTAGAGCAAGCCCGTGATTTAGCCTTGATTATGCGTAAAGAGTTTAGTCGTTCGCAGTCACAATCTGCCGCAGATAAAGATTTAGGTGAAGCCCAATCTAAACTCAATATCGATCATACCAGCTGGCTAGTCCCGAGCGCTGAAAGCGAATACCGTAATGCGATAAAATTATTGAAGCTATATCGTGTCCGCATGATGGACCCCAATAACCAAGATGCGCAGTTTTATGCCCGTGCCGATAACCTTAATGAATGGTTGAAAGAAGTACAAAAGCGCCTTGGTAGTATGTCGCAGCGTTTATCTGCCAGTGTGGGACAAGAGCGTTTAAATACCGACTTAGCTGGCGATAACGCTGCCCGTCAATCTACGCCTAACTTAGCAAGCCATCAAATTAAAACCAGTTGGTGGAAGATTGATGATGTCTTCTATGAAAGCCGAGGTGCTTCATGGGCGTTACTCAACTTTATGCGTGCTGTAGAAGTCGATTTTGCAGACGTACTGAAGAAAAAAAATGCTGAAGTAAGTCTAAGACAGATCATTCGTGAACTAGAGGCAACTCAGCAAACAGTTTGGAGCCCCATTGTCCTTAATGGCAACGGTTTTGGCCTAGTCGCTAATCATTCATTGGTTATGGCTAACTATGTATCCCGTGCGAATGCCGCGGTGATTGATTTAACGAATTTGCTATCTCAAGGTTAATTATGAAAAAAACTCTTCTCGTTAGTGCGATACTCGGATGTTGTATTGCTACGTCTGCCCAAGCGGCGACCGTACTCGGCTTTAAAGTGGGTGGTGATTATTGGTATGCTGATACTAATGGTACCTTTGCTGATAAAGGCCAACCGCAACAAGACTTTAATTATAGTTCATCTGCACAGGGGAGCTATTGGGTTGCGCTTGAGCATCCCATTCCATTTATCCCTAATATTAAAATTCGTGAAAATAGCCTAGATCAAAAAGGTGACTCCGCTAATTCGAGTGTGACGGCTTTTACCGATCTGAGTAACACGGATTTCGTGTTGTATTACGAAATATTGGACAATGATATAGTGTCATTGGACCTAGGTGCTGCTTATAAATTAATGCATGGTTCATTTAGGGTGCAAGATGCGGTTCCTCCAAAAGAGAAAGATATCGATGATGGTATCATCATGGGTTACGCCAGTGGTGAAGTGGGGATTCCTGGCATAGGTTTGTTTGGTTTTGCAGATTTGATGGTTGGCGCGAGCGAATCGAGTGTCTATGACTATGCTGTTGGTCTTGGCTGGGAATTTGACGGAGTGACTGTTGATACACGCGTTCGTGTGGGTTATCGTGAGTTTCTATTTGACGTGAGCAATTTCTCGGGTGTGAGTGCAGATACTACATTTAAAGGATACTTTGCGGGTGTAGAAATCGACTTCTAATCCTTTACGTTAGGATTGAGACATAAAAACCGCCAATCGGCGGTTTTTTTATGTCTCTAAAATAAGTCTCAAAGCAAGTTTTAATATCGAGAGCGATATTACTCTGCTTTTAAACCATTATTGATAGCAATGACATCATCTTCATTCAAGGTGCCGGCAGCTTGCTTTAGCGCCACAATCGAATTGATGTAACTGTAGCGAGCATCTGACAATTTACGTTTTGAATCGTACAAGTCACGGGTACGATTTAATACGTCAACGATAGTACGAGTGCCCACTTCAAAACCTGCTTGAGTGGCTTTTAACGCACTTTCTGATGATAATACTGACTGCTCATAAGCCTTGATTGAGCTTATTGATGCACCGACGTTATTGTAGTTATTACGAACATCCTTCACTACACCGCGGTAGACTTGCTCAAGTTTTTCACTCGCTTCAACATATTGAAATTGCGCTTGCTTAACTTGTGAGCTGACTTTAAAACCTTCAAAAATCGGAATGCTTAAATTAACACCAACATTAACATTATCGAAATCAGGATCGTTGATATTGCCTGTTTTCTGTTCAAGTCCTTTGTTGTAGCCCGCATTTAAGCTTAAAGATGGCATGTGGCCCGCTTGATAAAGCTTAATGGTTTCTTGGGCAATATCTTTACCAATACGTTGAGTCATCAGATCTATGCTATTGGTTTCAGCAATCTTTAACCATTCACTCGATGATGTTGGGGCAGGTGTAACGGCCGAGAAACGGTTAGTATCTAATACATTAATAGTCTTGTGATCGATACCTGTGATTTCACGTAAGGCTTCATAGCTATTAGCTAATGTATTTTCGGCTAAAATTTCAGTTGCTGAGGCTAAGTCATATTGTGCTTGAGCTTCATGGACATCGGTAATAGCAGTTAAACCTACCGCGAAACGCTGTTTAGTTTGCTCAAGTTGGCGTTCGATAGCGCGCTTTTCTGCACCTTGGAACTCATAATTATCTTTAGCGGTTAATACGTCGAAATAGGCTTTAGTAATACGCGTAATCAAGTTTTGTAGTGCTGATGCGTAAGCTGAATCAGCTTGAGATGCGGCTTTCTCTGCAAGGCTTAAACCTACCCAAGCACTATGATCATAGATGACTTGATTTAGTGTAAGGCTACCGACTAGACCACTTGTATCATTTTTTGGATCATTCCATGCTTTGTCATAACCGACGTTAGCACTAATGGTTGGCAACAAAGGCGCACGATTTTGTTCGATTTGTTCAAACAAACCATTACGTTGAGCCTGAGCTTGCAATACAAGCGGATCGCTTGTCAGCGCTTGCTGATAAATTTGCAGTAAATCGTCAGCTTGTACCACTGAAGCGGAAGCCGCAAGCGTTAATGCTGCGCATAAAGTATGGATCTTAAATTTCATTTGCTGTCCTTATTAGACAAAATCCCCCCAAGGGAGAACATTTTAACTTTGTTTAGACTAAGTAATGCCTTTATCAAGGCGGTTTGCGCTTCCCGACGCTTCCCGATACAGCTAAAACTTAATGACCTAGAGTTTAAGAATTCTAACACTTTCAAGTCAAATTCGAAGTGTAACAGATTTTATTTTAAAAATGTGTCAAATTGCCTTGATTATAGGCGCAAATTTAATTTCTGAGGATAGACTATGAAACCCGCTGTTTTTTCGCAAAAGGATATTGAGATCATAGGGAAAAAAACCTTATACCAAGGCTTTTTTTCACTCGATGAGTACACCTTTAAACATAAATTATTTGCCGGTGGTTGGAGTCTGCCTGTCACTCGTGAAGTCTTTGAGCGCGGCCATGCTGTTGTGGTACTGCCCTATGATATTAAGCAAGATAAAATAGTGCTTATTGAGCAAGTACGCTTTCCTGCATTAGCAACGACTAAATCTCCTTGGCTTATGGAGCTCGTCGCGGGTATGATTGCGCTCGAAGAAACGCCTGTCGACGTTGCCCTCCGCGAGTTATTTGAAGAAACAGGCCTTGTCGCTGACAATATGCATTTTATTAATAGCTATTTGGCGAGCCCAGGTGGTAGCACAGAGCGTTTCTATTTCTATTGGGCTGATATCGATTCAAGTGAGGCCCGAGGATTGCACGGATTAGCTGAAGAACATGAAGATATCCGATTGCATGTTATGAGCCGTGAGCAAGCCTATAATAGTATGCTTAACGGCGAGATAGACAATGCATCGACCGTTATTGGATTGCAATGGTTGCAATTAAACTATCAGCAACTGCGTTAAGTTGGGAATAATTTGACCGCTTCGAATCTACAGTTAAAACAACGCTATAAACCTAACGTCAGTAATTTTTTGGCGCTGTGCGGGCGTAATTATAGTTATATGTTGAAATGGTTACCGTTAGAGATTGCTATCGGTGAGTCATGGCAACTCGAAGGTGAGTTTGGTACATTAGTAGTGCGTATTTTAGAAAATACCAAATATACTCAATTAGTTGAGATATCTCGCCCGCTTGCTATTAAAGACTTTATCAATACTCCCAAGGTGTTAGTGAGAATTTATCATGATGCTAAATTAGCAGAAGTGTTAACTGGCCAACAGATTTACCAATTACGCCCAGTGTATGATTACCCTAATGTCCGTATGTATCAAAGTGATGAAAAGTACCAGGTGAATGCATTCCTGGAAGAGTTATTAAAGATTGGTTACCAACATAGTGTTGTGTGCCGACCTTAGAATTGGGTATTCAATGTGCTGAAAGAGGCTGTCTCTTACTCCATAACTGAAGGAGAAAGTGTACGTATAGTGCAGATCACTGATCCGCACCTTTTTGCCGATCCTGAAGCTCAGCTCTTGGGGGTCAATACCTATAAGAGCTTGGCCGCCGTATTAAATACCATTAGAGCTGTGGATTATCCGGCTCATTTGATGCTCGCCACTGGCGACTTGAGCCAAGACTATTCCGCTGAATCCTACCAACAATTTGTAAAAGCTGTTACACCTGTTGATTTACCTTGTCATTATCTACCGGGAAATCATGACGATCCGCGGATCATGTATTTACACATGCAAGGTGAGCAGATCTTTGGCCAGCAACGTATTCTCGCAGGCAATTGGCAAATACTCATGTTGGATTCGACTGTGCGCGGCAAACCTGGCGGCAATATGGCCGATAGTCAGTTTGAATTAATTGACAAAGCTATTGCAGCGCATCCTCATCTGCACACTTTGCTGGTGATGCACCACAACCCCATAGTCGTTAATTGCACTTGGCTTGATCAGCACTGTATGGATAATGGTGCCGAATTTTTAGTGCGAGTAGCCCAATATCCGCAGGTTAAAGGATTACTCTGGGGGCATGTGCATCAATGTATCGATACCCATCACAAAGGGCCTCATGGCAATTTACAGTTGATGGCGACACCTTCCACTTGTATTCAATTTAAGCCATTATCACCGTATTTTGCTTTAGATAGCATCCAGCCAGGTTATCGTTTGCTGGAGTTAAAGGCCGATGGTAGCATCAATACTAAAGTGTATCGCGTACCTGGTAACCATTTTTCCCCCGACAACAACTCTAGCGGTTATTAAGTAGAATAGCCGCAGCCTGAGGATATTTGGGTATATATGCTGCTTTATATTCATGGATTTAATAGCTCGCCATTTTCAGACAAAGCCGTGATGACCGCTAAATATATGGCGCTGCATCACCCTAGTGTGACCTTTCATCAGCCACAATTGCTCAATACACCTCAGGCTGCAATGGCACTGTTAACGACTTATGTTGAGGCGGCAATTGAAGCTAATGAACCATTAGCGTATATAGGCTCATCCTTAGGGGGGTATTTTGCTAGTTATTTAGCTGAAACCTATGGGGGGCGAGCTGTTTTGGTGAATCCCGCGGTAAAACCCTTTGAATTGTTTGATGAATTTATGGGGCCACAATTTAATCCTTATACAAAACAACATTATGTCGTGTTACCGGAGCATAAGGCGGAAGTTGCTGAATTTAATACGACTATTATCCACAATCCGGACCGATTTTTGGTATTATTGCAGGCAGGTGATGAGGTGCTCGATTATCGTGAAGCACTTAATAAATATCATCACTGTCAATTACGAATTGAAGCAGGGGGCGATCATAGTTTTATGGGTTATGCATCGCACCTGCAAACTGTAAGCCAATTTTTACAGTTACCTTGACAAACCGACATCCACAGCCGCAACATGGCCGGATATATAACCTATAGCGTGCCCTATGACCAATCAATATACCTCTGACGCCATTGAAGTTCTCAACGGACTCGATCCTGTTAAACGCCGTCCAGGTATGTATACCGACACCTCCAGACCCAACCATTTAGGCCAAGAGGTTATCGATAACAGTGTTGATGAAGCATTAGCAGGCCACGCAACCAAAATTGAAGTCATTTTACATAGCGATAACTCCCTTGAAGTCACCGATGACGGCCGTGGTATGCCGGTGGATATTCACCCTGAAGAAGGTATTCCTGGGGTTGAGTTGATCCTCACCAAACTACATGCTGGTGGTAAGTTTTCCAATAAAAACTATCAATTCTCGGGTGGTTTGCACGGCGTGGGTATTTCAGTCGTGAACGCATTATCGCGCCGTGTTGAAGTGACAGTACGTCGTGATGGTCAAGTGTATGATATTGCTTTTGAAAATGGTTTTAAGGTTGAGGACTTACATCCCTCTGGCACCTGTGGTCGCCGTAATTCGGGTACTCGAGTGCATTTTTGGCCCGATCCGAGTTATTTTGATTCGGCGAATTTTTCTAATTCGAAACTGATTTATCTACTGCGCGCTAAAGCGGTATTGTGCCCAGGCTTGCGGATTAAGTTTACCAATAAGCAAACCAATGAAGTCCATGAATGGTTTTATGAAAGTGGCCTGACTGATTATTTAAAAGCTGCTATCGGCGATAATTTGATGTTGCCTGAAGAGCCCTTTGTTGGCAGCTTTAAAGCACAATTGGAAGCCGCTGATTGGGCAATTACTTGGTTACCAGAGGGCGGCGAGTCAATCGGTGAGAGTTATGTTAACTTAATCCCCACGCCGCTTGGTGGTACCCATGTAAACGGTTTTCGCCAAGGTTTATTGGAATCTATGCGGGAATTTTGTGAGTTCAGAAACTTAATTCCCCGTGGCATCAAGCTCTCACCGGAAGACATCTGGGATCGGGCTGCATTTATTTTATCGGTGAAGATACAAGAACCACAATTTGCAGGCCAAACGAAAGAAAAGCTCTCTAGTCGTCAATGTGCCGCTTTTGTTTCTGGCGTTGTGCGCGATGCTTTTTCACTGTGGCTTAACTCGAATACCGAATTAGCTGAATCCTTAGCCGATATGTGCATTAATAATGCTCAGCGTCGGTTAAAGGCTGCCAAAAAAGTCGCCCGTAAAAAAGTAACCTCAGGCCCTGCGCTACCGGGTAAATTGACCGATTGCAGCGGCCAAGATCCGATGCGAGGAGAGTTATTTCTCGTTGAAGGGGACTCTGCGGGTGGTAGTGCTAAACAGGCTCGCGATCGTGAGTTTCAAGCAATCATGCCGCTGCGAGGCAAAATCCTCAATACTTGGGAAGTCGATGCCTCGCAGGTATTAGCTTCACAGGAAGTGCACGATATTTCGGTTGCAATTGGGTGCGATCCAGATAGCAGTGATATCTCTGAATTACGTTATGGCAAGATTTGTATTCTTGCCGATGCCGACTCCGATGGACTGCATATCGCAACCTTATTATGTGCGCTATTTTTGAAGCATTACCGCATATTGGTCGAGCAGGGCCACGTGTATATTGCCATGCCACCACTGTTTCGTATCGATATCGGTAAAGAGGTTTATTATGCTCTGGATGAAGCAGAAAGAGCTGCAATTATAGATCGTATTGCTGCAGAGAATAAAAAAGGTAAGGTACAAGTTACCCGCTTTAAAGGCTTGGGCGAGATGAATCCGTTACAATTACGTGAGACAACGATGGATCCAAACACCCGTCGTTTAGTACAGTTAACCATAGATGATAACGAAGAGACCGATGCTTTGATGGATATGCTACTGGCGAAGAAGCGTTCACCAGATCGGAAAAACTGGCTTGAAGATAAGGGTGACATGGCTTTACTTTAATGTTGTGCACTATTGCCGATAACAATAAAACATAGGCATAAAATGACAATGTTGTATAAAAAAACTAATACTTATAATTACTTGAAGATATTACCTGCTTATTTAACCCTATTAATAAGCAGCATGTTATTGACGAGCAATAGCGCGTTGGCGGCTTCTCAGTCGATAATGATTACCGTCTCTAAAGGTTTTGGTTTATCACTTTATGCCTCAGATGTGGGTGATGCTAGGCAGATGGCAATGGGTACTAATGGTACGCTATTTGTTGGCTCCCACAAGAGTGGCACTATCCATGCTTTAGTGGATACCAATCAAGACGGTAATGTTGATAAACGCTACGTGATAGCTAAAGGAATGACCTCACCAGATGCGATCGCATTCCACAATGGTGACTTATTTGTTGCTACTGAAAACCAAATTGTACGCTTTGTTGATATTGAACAAAGGTTGCGTCGGCCAAGTCGGCCAAAAGAAGTATACAGCGATTTACCTTACTCAGAAAAAAAGAGTTCTCGGGCGATTAACTTTGGTCCTGATGGCCGCTTATATGTATCGATAGGAGCGCCTTGTAACGTATGTGAGGCTCCAGTGCCTTACAGCAGCATTATAGCGATTAATATTGATACTGGCGCCAGTGAGCAAATTGTTGCTGGTGTGCGCGATGCCAGTGGATTCGATTGGTCGCCCATCGATGGTAAATTATGGTTTGCCGACCGAGGTCGTGATTGGATGGGCGATATTTTACCCCCCGACGAAATCAATCGTGTGGATGTAATGGGAAGTCATTACGGTTTTCCTTATTTACACGCTAGCACGGTTGTTGAGCCTGCCTATCAAAGGCCTAAAAACTTAAAAATTACTACCCCTGTATATGAGTTACCCGCACATGTGGCGCCTACAGGATTGGCTTTTTATCGCGGCAGTCAATTTCCGCCTATGTATCATAACCAGTTGTTTGTCGCCGAAAATGGCTCTTGGAATCGCTCGAGTAAAGTGGGCTACCAAGTGGTTATGCTAAAGATTGAAGACCAAAAAGTGGTGAGCCGTGAAACGGTTGTCAGTTTCCTCGATGGTGAGTTTCCCGTCGCTCGTCCCTTTGGCTTGTTATCCGCTGATGATGGCGTGATGTACATTTCAGATGATTTAAAAGGTAACGTTTATCGTTTGTTCTTCAAAAATGAAACGAATAGCAATAGTACTGAAGCACCACAGGAACTAGAAAAAGATGAGTGACGCAATCAAGTTAAGTCTCGATGGAGTGGAGCAAATGCCATTACGGCGCTTCACCGAAGAGGCTTATCTGAATTATTCCATGTATGTCATTATGGACCGTGCTTTGCCACATATTGGCGATGGGCTTAAACCTGTACAGCGCCGAATTATCTATGCGATGAGTGAGTTAGGTTTATCGGCTCAGTCAAAACATAAAAAATCGGCCCGTACAGTTGGTGACGTATTAGGTAAGTATCATCCCCACGGCGATAGCGCATGTTATGAGGCGATGGTATTGATGGCGCAGCCATTTTCTTATCGTTATCCATTGGTTGATGGTCAAGGTAACTGGGGTGCTCCTGACGATCCAAAGTCATTTGCGGCCATGCGTTATACCGAGGCGCGCCTATCTAAGTTTTCTGAAGTGTTACTCAGTGAGCTGGGTCAAGGCACGGTTGAATGGGGCGAAAACTTTGACGGTACGTTAAAAGAACCTAAAGTGTTGCCAGCTCGCTTACCGCATATATTACTCAATGGGATCACGGGTATTGCCGTGGGTATGGCGACAGATATTCCGCCGCATAACGTCAGAGAAGTGGTCTCGGCCTGTGTTGCCTTGCTCGATGATCCAAAGTTAGAGCTCGAGCAATTAATGGCCTTTGTACCGGGCCCTGATTACCCAACTGAAGCGGAGATCATTACCCCCTCGGCCGATATTGCAAAAATTTATGAATCTGGGCGCGGGTCCTTGCGTGCGCGCGCAGTTTACACCGTTGATGGCGGTGAAATTATTATTACTGCATTACCTCATCAGGCCAGTAGTGGCAAAATTTTAGAGCAAATCGCCAATCAAATGTTGGCAAAAAAGTTGCCTATGGTGGCGGATTTACGCGATGAGTCTGACCATGAGAGTCCGGTGCGTCTGGTGGTTGTGCCTCGTTCAAATCGTGTCGATTGTGATCAGCTTATGGCGCATCTATTTGCGACGACGGATTTAGAAAAGAGTTTTAGAGTTAACTTAAACGTACTGGGTCTCGATGGTCGACCACGGGTTAAAGGGCTAAAAACCTTATTAACTGAATGGTTAGAATTTCGAGTCGATACGGTTAAGCGCCGTTTAGAATATCGCTTAGATAAGGTGGTTTCGCGGCTACATATTCTCGAAGCATTAATGATCGCGTTTCTCAATATTGATGAAGTGATTGAGATTATTCGTTTTCATGATGAACCTAAAGTCGAGTTAATGGCACGTTTTTTACTGAGTGATAAGCAAGCTGAATCGATTCTTGAGTTAAAATTACGTCACTTAGCCAAGCTAGAAGAATTTAAAATCACCGCCGAGCAAAATGAACTTGAAGCCGAGCGTGAAAAGCTCGAGCAGTTATTGAGCTCTGAGCGTCGTTTAAAAACGTTGATCAAAAAAGAATTAATCCAAGATGCACAAACCTATGGTGACGATCGTCGCTCACCCATAGTACTGCGTAATGAGTCACGCGCCTTAACTGAGCAAGAGCTAACTCCGACAGAGGCCGTAACAGTCGTTTTATCTGAAAAAGGCTGGGTACGTTGTGCTAAAGGCCATGATATTGATCCGTTATCTCTGTCCTATAAGTCTGGTGACCAATATTTGTGCAGCGCCATGGGGCGTAGCAATCAAGCGGCGGTATTTATTGATTCGTCTGGACGGGCATTTGCAACCGACAGTCATACGTTGCCCTCTGCACGTAGCCAAGGCGAGCCAATTACCACTCGTTTTAATATGGCGCCTGGTGAAACCATGCAGCATGTGTTGATGGGGGAAGAGGACCAATGCTACTTGTTAGCAACTGATGCTGGTTATGGTTTTATTTGTTCATACAACGATATGGTATCGCGCAATAAAGCGGGTAAGGCTTTGCTCAGTTTATCTACAAACGCTAAATCATTAACACCTAAGTTGATTGATCGTACTAAAGAAATGTCACTTTTAGCCATTACCAACGAAGGTCGGATGTTGCTGTTCTCCCTTGATGCCCTGCCACAGTTATCTAAAGGTAAAGGCAATAAGATTATCGGCATCCCGACAGAAAGAGCGAAGAGTCGCGACGAGTTAATGACGCACTTGCAGCTCGTGCCAAGCGATACGCCCGTCACTCTGTGGGCGGGTAAGCGCAAGCTCACACTTAAGCCGAGCGATTTAGAGCACTATCGTGGCGAGCGTGGTCGCCGTGGGGCCAAGTTACCGCGAGGCTTACAACGTGTTGATAGCATTGAACTCGGTGACGGCGGTGAGCCATTAACGAGCATTTAATGCTTTGATGGATTAAAAGTGCTCAAGAGTGCGATGCACTAGCCTGCAATATAGCAACTCGTAATAGATTAGCGAAAGTCACCTGAGTCTTACTTCGGTGGCTTTTTTGTTTTTCATTATCGAATGTCAATCGCTAGTCAGATTCGAGATATAAAAAAACCTACTGTATGACTACAGTAGGTTTTTAATTATCTCTTTAATTAGAGATTAGAAATCGTAACGTACGCCTACAGAGAATACGTTGTCATCTTGTAGATCGACTTTGTTACCGGCAACAACATGATCACCGCGGTACATAGCGTATTGACCATATACCATAGTTGATTTAGCTAAACGGTAGTCAGCACCCACGTTGAAGTTTTGTACGTCGATATCAGTACCAGTTAATCCACCTTTATTCACGTTTTTGTAGTAGCTTCCGAAGCCAGCATCATCAGCACCGTATTCAGCTTTCAGGTTTACACCGTTCAAATCATAAGATACGTTGACGTAGTAAGTATTACCATCGATATCATTATTTACAACATCTTCTGCGTTCTGGAATAAACCACCAACCTTGAATTGACCTAATTTTACTTGGCCAACTAAGCGGTATGCATCAACACCTGCAATACCTTTGTTGTATGCGACAGCTGCATAATAGATTTGTTCTTTAAACTTGCTGTCACCAAGAGTTGCGCTTAGTGCATATAAACTTTCAGAGGTTTTCGCTGTTGTATCGTTACCGTCAAATTGATAGTTGGCATTTAATGTGATTAATCCAGCAATTTTTGGTGAGTAATACCAAACACCATCAGCAGTACGAGTCTGAGCCGTTAATAAACGATCGATATCGGCGTTGGTATTACCGAAAATATCCACTCCGCCTTCAGCTTGTTTAAATACAGTGTCGTTACGACCCACTAGCACTGTACCAGCGTTAGTTTTTAAACCTATAAAGGTGTTACGGGCTTTGAATACATCACCTGTGCCAGAAGTATTTTCAACTTGGAATTCCATTTGATAAATAGCTTCAAAACCATCAGCAATCTTTTCTGAGCCTTTAACGCCTAATAAAGAAAAGTTATTTTCTAAATAAGTGCCTGAGTTGTTTTCATCGGCGTAGTTACTGGTATCAACACCATTAGTGCCGCCTTGTAGAGTAGCACCAGTTTCTGTATTGGTTAAAGCAAGCTCTAAACGACCATAGAAGCTTGGGCCTTCGGCTAGCGCACCGAATGAAGCCAATGCCAGTACAGATGCAACTGATGCAGAAATGAGTGTCTTTTTCATGTTTTGTGCTCCCTCGAACCTAAGTTCTTATCCATTTTTCATGGTTTTTGTGTGGTTTTACACATTTGCTACTGATATTGGTAACAAAAGTTGTTGCCGAGTTTTACAGTTTTACGATTCTTTAGCTGTGGTACAGATCATGTTTCTGGCTATTGTTACCCATAAACAGGCTGTCTCTAGGTGCTTTCACAATTAGTGACTGCAAATTTATCTAAAAAGAGTAAAACCGTTATGTTTTTTTACTGCTTAAGTGGTAGGTGTGACAGATTGTATTAAGCAGTACATCGGCGGAAATAACTGTAGCATATACTAATACTCTAGCAAATCAGTGATATCTATGGTGGATTTGTGAATAGTAGAAGATTTAAACGACTAAAGAGGGGGGATGCATTATTTTCATCAATAGATAATGTATATGGCTTCATGTAATACACTTTTAAATCAATGTTTAACTTGAGGAGCTCGTGTTACTACCAGAGGCTTACTTTATCGTGTTTTATAGGCAGAACTCCAAAAACGTATCTCGCGACCATAGACCATAGTCTTAGTCTTTAAATGCAAAAATGCAGCCTGTGATGCCATCGATTTTACACATTTACCTATTTATGCTGGTGTTTGCGCATGACAAATCACAAGACGGCTATGATTATTCATAAATACTCTGGTGATGAATAAGTTAAATGGATCACTGCTGCGGCTGAAATCCCTCACAAGCTAGTCCGACTACAGTTGATTTATATATTAGCTTAAGACACCCGACGATGTGATTTCAGTTTATGTTGAGATAGTTTAGAATCCACGCCAAATTTTGGGTGTTGCTATTGAGCCGTATCCGTTGGTATCGATTCAATGCTGAAGCAAGTGTTTTGCTGGTATTGCGTAATATAAGGTAAGTATCTATGACTGAGGCCTATCAAAATCGATTTGGCGGAATTGGCCGTTTGTATGGACAAAAGGCTCTGGCTAAATTTGCCACATCCCATGTGGTAGTCATTGGTATCGGTGGCGTAGGTACTTGGGCAGCAGAAGCCTTAGCACGTAGTGGTATTGGCCAGATTAGCTTAGTTGATTTAGATGATATTTGTGTAACAAATACCAACCGACAGATTCATGCACTGACTTCCACCATAGGGCATTCTAAAGTGGCCGTGATGGCGCAACGCATCCGCGAAATAAACCCAGAATGCCAAGTGAATGAGATTGAAGATTTTATTACATTAGATAATTTAGGTGAGTATTTACTCGGCGCAAAAGCAGGCGGCAACATTGACTATGTGGTTGACTGTATTGATGCCGTAAAGCAAAAAGCGGCGTTAATTGCTTGGTGTAAGCGTCAAAAAATTAAGATAGTGACAGTCGGCGGTGCAGGTGGGCAGACAGATCCCACTCAAATCCAGTTAACCGATCTCGCTAAAACTTATCAAGATCCTCTTTTGGCTAAAGTACGTAATATTTTACGCCGTGAATATAACTTCTCTAAAAATGTGCAGCGTCGATTTGCTATCGATGCGGTATTTTCTTCTGAACAGTTAGTTTATCCGCAAGCCGATGGTTCGGTATGTGGTACGAAAGCGCAGGCAGATGGCAGCATGAGAATGGATTGCGCTTCAGGTTTTGGGGCTGTAACTATGGTGACGGGTACATTTGGCTTTGTGGCCGCAAGTCGAGTGTTAGCGCGATTGGCGCAACAATCACAGGACGCCATTTAAACACTTTAGGCTCAGTCGTTATTGCTCGTTATGTTAAATACAATTTTTTGTGAGTTCTGCGCTCGCGTAGTTTAATCATGTAGGGGGTTGATGTTGGAAGATAAACATCAACCCAGTTCAATGTATTAGTGCACTGAAACGACTAATCTACATATCAATTAATCAATATTGGTTGAGCCGTAAAATATCAATATCCTCAATATCTAATATCTATCACCGCTTCCAATAAATGCTAATACTGCTCGAGAAAGGCATAAAAGTGTTCTTTATTAGCTAATATAATCAGTTTAATAAAACCGGGTTTATGGCATAAAATTTGCTTTAAAATCGATAAGTTCAATTTTTTGTCACAGGGATAACGCTATGTTTAAACTTAAGCTGGATGCAGTTAAGGTTTTTAGCCCGAAAAAAATCATGTTTAAACTCATGCTGTGGCTTATGGTGAGTTGTGCCGTTTTATTGCTTTCGCCCCCTAACATATTGGCTACGATAGCGCTGGATCAATTTATCGCCGAGCATGCTCAGTTTGTAGGCTTAGGTTTAATTGTTTCTATTGCTTACTTTTTAAGCCAGTTGATAAATTTAGGTTTGGATGAATCAATTCGCCATTTAAGCGACAAACGAGTTATTGAGACCATTGAGTCGAAAGTTAATTTGCTTGATCCTGCTGAGCGAGCGTTACTTCGAGAGTTTTTTCTACAAGGTGCCACTATTTTGACTCTACCGCAAAATGAAACGGCGGTGAGAAGTTTAGTGAATGCCTGTATTTTAGAAGCATTAGGTAATGAGCGTCATTATGCGATTCAAGGGCCCACCGCAGATTATAAGATTGCCATGAAAGCGCGTATGTATCTCAACCGTGATGTGTTGCGCTTACCCGCTGGAGAGCCAAGCCAAGAAGAGATGCAGTCATTAATTAAGGCGCGTCCACAATTTTTAAATGGTTTAGTCCAAAATAGAAAACACGCAGCATAGGCGTGTAAGATGCGATGATGACATTTGGGTTATTATCTGAATTATGGGGCTTACGCAGAACAAACAATAAAAAGTGGGGGTAATTACCCCCCCCAAAATTGTGCATTTATACAAGAGCATGAAGAACAACTGGAGCAAAACTACGGTTTTGGTGCCGACTTCACAATGAACATCCAAGTGATATAAGACATTATCCCTATAGTACAAAAGATAACGATCATTGAAAGTAAGCCTATCGGGTTACCAAACATCAGATCTAACCAAAATGCCATGACTGAAATCCTATTTCTGGTGAAGTCCTCTCTAAATTAGCGGTATTAAATGGGCTGAATATTGATTTCGATCAATAAAAAATCGACAGCAGAGACCGAAAGCATAACTGTTAATTAACTCTGTGATCGTAGTCATACTCTGCATGCGCTTAATCTTACTGAGTTCAAACTTCTTTATGTTTTGCGGGAGTCTTGGTACAAATTCTGCTGCTGAACTCCTAAGTTTAAAATCTTGAGCTCAATGGTTGATTCAAATCATGCAATGAAATCGCTCTTTTTATGCGCGATGCTATTGTTTGATGCTTTGATGCTTTGATGCTTTGGTGCTTTGGTGCTTTGGTGCTTTGGTGCTTTGGTGCTTTGGTGCTTTGGTGCTTTGGTGCTTTGGTGTGAGGATGGGGTTCTGCACTGAGCATTTTATCCGTAAAGATGGCTATATCTGAAGATGGACAACCAGAGTTAGTCTTATCGATTACTCTATTTAGGCTGAACAACCCTCAAGCGCCTTATTTTTGAGCGGTTAAATATAATTTATATTAAAGACGCGGCAAAAGACTTGCCATTGTCATCGGCAAAGGTATAATCCACACCACTTAGAAAAGCACAGGTTTTGGCTCGATATAAGTGTATGTTTGGTATGAAAGTATTGTGAAATAAATAGATAAAAATATTTAAGTTACATCGTTTTATATCAACTGTTTTAGATTAAGTTTTGCAAAGTTATTTAGCGTGATTAGATTACTTTACAAAGCTAATACAGCTGTTAAGTCTTTGCCTGAGTGATGAAATTGGTATACATGGGGGATTCAAAATCCCCTGTCGCGAGACGTGTCGGTTCGAGTCCGACCTCAGGTACCATTATTTGAAAGCCCTGTTTCTTAATTGAACAGGGCTTTTTTATAGCTGAAATTCAATCCCTTCCTATCTGTTGCCTTGTAATACCAGTCACATTAACTATCTAATCAGTTCAGAGCCTCACAGGTATTTCAATCCGAGGCGCATTGACGCAGAAATGGTTATTCCCTTTTAAGTCAATGCAACACGGGAGTGGGATGCCTGTGAGGCTCCCAAAGGGCGGGTTTCAACGCGCTTTATACTGCGTTTAAGGCTCTCGACAGAGCACCACTATGCCTTCAATCCTTCGCCTTGTCTAAAGCGCGTTGAACTCCCGCTGAATGAACAGATATTTAATACGATTGGTATAAGTAAACGTCAGTGCTAGCGCGGATTTCAATCAAATATCAGAGTCAATTTATTATCTGCAATAAACCACTACACAGTTCGAATTTGGCCGCTGGCGTTTACTCCTTCTGATAAAAAAAAGCCGATTTCACGTCGGTTTTTAGTGTCTAAAATTTGGAGGAAAGTGGATTTAGTGGGATTCGGCGATATCCATTTGTGTCATGGTTACGCCTTTGATTTGAGCATAAATTGCTTTACCTTGAGTGAGTTGCAGTTCATGGCAAGCCCAAGGGGTAATGTTGGCCCAGAGTTCATCGCGGCCTAGCGCTATTTTTAATTGAACTTGTTCACCGTTATCGCTGGGATATAACTCTTTAACCTCACCTTTTAATAAGTTACGGATACTTGACCCTCTTGGGATTTCTGTACAAACAGAAACATGGTTTGCCTGAATACGTACTTTGAGTTTTTTCTCTGTTGCAGCAAGATGGCCGCTAACCCACAGATGATTACCATCATCCATCACTAAACGTGTCATGGGATAATCGGGATGCCTATCGGCTACCTTAGCGCTGAGCAGTGAGCTTAACTCCTGCAATGGCACCCAAGGCCGCATTTGTTCGCTGTTCCACACGTCGCTGAGCGTGCCTTGAGCAATCACGTTTCCTTGGTGTAGTACCAGCATATAATCGGCCAGTTGCAAAATCTCATCAAGGCTGTGGCTAACGTACACAATTGGCAGTGCTAACTCCTGCGATAACGTTTGCAAGTAAGGCAGTAACTCGCGTTTGCGGGGTAAATCCAGTGAGGCTAAGGGTTCATCCATTAACAGCATATCGGGTGCTGTTAGCAGTGCACGGCCAATTGCGACGCGCTGTTTTTCACCGCCCGATAGTGTAATGGGGTAGCGGCTTAAGAGTTTTTCGATTCCAAGCAGCTGTACAATCTTATCAAATAACACTGGATTGGCTTGGCGTACGCCATAGTTGAGATTGCCCTTCACGCTGTAGTGCGGAAAAAGCCTAGCTTCTTGAAATACATAACCTATCTTGCGCTTCTCTGGTGGAAGATTGACTTTCCCTTGTTGATATAGCAATTTGTCGCCGAGGCGAATTTCACCCTTATCTGGCGTCGAAAGGCCACCGAGCAGGTTCACCAACGAGGTTTTACCCGCACCTGAACGTCCAAAAACGGCGGTAATTCCCTGTAAGGGTAATTGCGTGTCTACTTTTAGTTGTAATTGGCCAAGCTGTTTTTCAATATTAATGCTTAACATACACTTGCGGTCCTCTGTAGGGCTTTTTTAGTTAGCCATTGCGAGGCAAGTAAAGAGGCTAAGGCGATAACTATTGAAATAATGCACAAACGCATTGCTTCATACTCAGCGCCAGGGGTTTCAATAAAAGAGTACATTGCCAGTGGAATAGTGCGGGTTTCGCCGGGAATATTAGACACGAAAGTAATGGTAGAACCAAACTCTCCTAAGCTACGGGCAAAGGCGATAATCATACCCGAAATAATCCCGGGAGACGTGAGCGGCAATGTAATGGTCAGAAATACTCGCCATCGACTACTGCCTAAAGTGCGGGCGGCTTGTTCAAGTCGAATATCAACCGTTTCAAAAGATTGGCGTATCGCTCTTACCATCAACGGGAAGGATACTATCGCTGCGGCTAATGCTGCGCCGCGCCAACTAAAGCTAAAGCTGATACCAAACCAGTCAAATAACCATTGGCCAATAAACCCTTTACGTCCCATGCTGATGAGCAACAGATAACCCACTACCACGGGTGGCAACACCAGTGGTAGGTGGAGAATACTGTCGAAGATGGCTTTACCGGGAAACTCCACCCTAGCCAGTAACCAAGCGCATAAAATGCCCAGAGGTAAACTGGCAATAACGGCTATGGACGAAACCTTTAAACTAAGCAGCAGTGCGGCAATTTCATAGTCGCTTAAAAGAAATCTATTTAACACAAAGCCGCTTAACACAGAGCTATCTAAGAAAAAGTCACTTAGCACTTAGTTAACCCCAAAGCCATATTTTTCAAACACGTTTTTTGCGCTTGGGCCCTGTAAATACTCATTGAAAGCTTTAGCACTCGCCGTTGATTCTTGTTTGACTAAAGCAATAGGATATTCGATAGGGCTGTAGCTGGTGGCGGGAAAAGTCGCGACAATTTTAACTTTTTGGGTCACTTTAGCATCGGTTGCATACACTATACCAAATGGCGCTTCACCCTGTTCAACTAAAGCTAGTGCTGCACGGACGTTATTGGCGCGGGCGAGTAACGGTTCGGCTGTTTTCCACAGATTGAGGCTTTCTAATGCTTGTTTAGCATATTGGCCAGCAGGTACGTGGTCAGGATCGCCAACGGCCATACGATTGCCCTGTAATGCGGCTTTAATATCCCAATCACTATTGAGCGTGACTTCGGTGATTGAGCTATCTTTTTCAGCAATCAACACTAAAGTATTTTTCAATAAGGTTTTTCGGCTACTCACATCAACGGCTTTGGCTTCGATTAGATAATCCATCCACTTTTGGTTAGCTGAAATAAACAAATCGGCAGGCGCACCATTAGTCACTTGTTTTGCTAGCGTTGACGAAGAAGCAAAGGAGAAGATCACCTTAGTCTTGTGCTCTTTTTCATATTGCTGGCCAATTTCATTAAGCGCATTCGTGAGTGATGCTGCTGCAAAGACAGTGACTTGTTCGTTATCTGCTGCAAAACTTGGACTACAGGTTAGCGCCATACCGAATATAGTGGCAGTGGTAAAACGCAAAAACTGTTTCAGCTGAGTTGATTTCATTGTGTTGCTCCTTGATAAAAAGTTATCGTTGTATACCAATCTATATAGCGATGATTCAAGTCCTAAACGCATAATTAGTGATCTATGTACGGTTTTGAGCGGATAAACTCTATAAAGAGGTAGAAATAACTCGGTTATCTTATTGGTATCGTATAGTCGATAGGGGACAATAACGCTCAAATCAGACTCAGGTGCTGGATAAACTATGGATTTACAAGCATTACTTACGCTTTCCCTTGATGATAAAACCTTCGCCAATCCGCGGCGGATAAACTTGCTTGAACAGGTTGCTAATACGGGTTCGATTAGCCAAGGCGCAAAACTTGCGGGAATAAGCTACAAAGCTGCGTGGGACGCGATTAATGAAATGAACACCGTAATGCCAGAGCCGGTAGTAAACAGCGAGAAGGGCGGTAAAGGTGGCGGTGGCGCTAAGCTCACCGAATTTGGCAAACGTTTACTCAAGGTGTATTCGATCACTGCACAAGTACAAGCCATGGCCTTAGCGGCTTTACTCGATGAATCGGTCGATATGCATAGTCTATTAGATGTAATGGCGCATTTTTCCCTCAACACCAGCGCCCGTAATCAGCTCACTGGGCGTATTAATCGTATTGATTCATTGGGATTAAATGACAACATTAGCGTGATCTTAGCGGGTGGACAAGCTATCCAGATTTCAGTCACTCATGCGAGCCGTGAACGCTTGCAGCTGATTATGGATAAGTCGGTGTTGTTATTATTTAAAGCGCCCGCTGTGATTGCGAGTAAAAATACCTGTCATGTTGATGGACAAAATTGCCTAAGTGGGCACTTGCTGAGTGTGACTGAACTTGGCAATAAAGCCGAATTAGCCATAGATATTGATGGTAAAGACATCATCTATTCAGTGATGCCACTCACTCAAACGCAAGATTTGGTCATCGGCGAGCCCTGTTTTGCCTGTTTTGATGCCACACAGGTGATTGTCGCCAGCATGAGTTAACCAAGTTAAGTGATTAATTCGGTTAATTATTGGGTTATTCACTGTGTACGGCCAGTGACTTGGCGTTATTGTTTTGCAATGGTAAGATATTCGATAGTTTCTTTCTTTTCATTTTATAGGGGTCGTAAAGGTCGCCGTTTATTTTATGTCACGGCAGGGTTTATGGCCGCGTATTTAGTCGAGTGTATTGAGTCTGAATGAGTTGTTGTCGATATTAGCAAGCTAGTAATACGATTCAGAGATGCACATTATTTTAAGCGTGTGCTTGAGACCGATGGGGTAAATCCAGCTAAGGTTGGGTGATGGAACCTAGCTCGTTGAGGTAAATTATTTACCATTTTATTTCTAGAATGCCGCCACTTAGACAACACTCCCTGTTAAATTATTTATTCCGGCTCATTTCAATTAAGCGACTATAAGTGCGACGAAATTCAAAACTGAGTGCGCCGCCTTGGTAAAGCTCAATGAGTGCTACATCGCAGCTCAAATATAAGCGCACATCTTGATCGTATAACTCATCAATCAAACTGATAAAACGTCGCGCGGCATCGTCGTTGGCGGCGTAGGAGAGTTTACGCTCACCCGTGGTTGTGGCTTGGTTTGCACCCGTACCATCTTCAGTACCGCGAGCGCGGATCCAGCTTTTAAGTTCGCCGCCAAGTCTAGGGACACCGCTTATCATTAAAATGTTAAATCGGCTGGCTATTTCGATGTAATCGAGCTGGGATCGTGGGCCATCACACAGTGCATAAAAATCAAACCAGGCGATTGAGTCTATCTCTGTGTTATCAGTGGGGATATTGGTTGCGCGAATGACTGGAATTTCACGGTGACAGATAGTAATTGTCGTATTACATATATGTGGAGTATTGCGACTGAGCTGATTGAATATCTTGTCGAAATTGAGTGTTCCTGTAAGACCAATATTATGGGAGATAGATGCGATAGTATCTGGGCTAAGCTCAGTTTCTAAGCTGTATATTCTGTGATCTTGCTTGCCATCGAGATGCAGCATTTGAGTATGCGTTTGCAGCAACTCAATACAGGGTAAAAATCTGTGTCTGGCTAAGCCGTTTTCATATAAGCGCTCAATAGGGACGTTTGAAGTCGCGACCAATACAACACTTTGGTTGAATAAGCATTCAAATAATCCGGCGAGTATCATGGCATCGCCAATGTCTGAAACATAGAACTCATCGAAACACAGTACCTTACATTCTTTTGCCAGATCTTTGGCGATCAATGCCAACGGATCTCGCTGGCCTGAATGTTCGCGTAATGCTTGATGTATGCGTGCCATAAAACGATGAAAATGTAGTCTTATTTTTATTCCATCTGGTAAGCAATCAAAAAACAAATCCATTAAAAAAGTTTTACCTCGCCCTACATCACCCCAAAGGTATAGCCCCTTAATAGGCTTGTGAACTGAATAGATGCTACGTACTGCATTTTGCTGTTGTATCAACTGGTTAAATAAATCATCAAGAGCGAGTATGGTCTGCTGCTGCGCAGGATCTTCAATCAGATCTAAGCTCATTTTGGCTTGATAAGCCTCAAGTGGCGTGACCGTTTGAGCGGTTAATTGCGGACTGTTAGCGCTTGAATTAGCCATGTTCAGATCTCGTTAGTGATTTTTAAGGCGTTAACTACAGTAAGCCAAGTGTAATTAATGAGATGGTTTTACGTAATGTCATTGGTTTATCCCCGAATAAATATTATAGCATTAACGTTTATTATTAGGCGCTTAATGGATATGTCGCTGTGGTAGTCAGTGCTTTATCGGTTTATTGATGGGTCTTCGTTGAATAAATGGCCAAGCTCGATGCCACTAAACTATGGTTCAACTATGGCTCAACTATCGTTCAACTATAGCTACACAGAGGTTATTAGTGCTGTTGTCACTTTGATACAGTTCGTTACCTAGTCATAAGCTACCCATATTTTATTAAAATCAGTTGAATAGCATTCAGTTTTTAAAAAGAGCTGCTATGATGGCAAGGTTCTTTTTCTGGCATAAGTACAAGACATGGTAAGCAGATCCCCGTTTGAATCTTTTCAGTGGAAAAGCGATATTTTTAATTGTGAAAGCACTGATATTGATAATTTTTATCTTTTGCTTGAGCAAGAAATGACCCGTTTGGGCATGGTTGAGAAGATATTAGGTGAAGTGGGTAAATACAATCTCAGCTTATATCAGTCACCTGCGGCTAAGTCAGGCTTACCTTCTTTATTGATCAGTACAGGTTTTCACGGTGAAGAATCCGCTGGCCCTTGGGGCTTATTGCATTTTTTAAGTGAAGCTTCAGTAGACCTGTTTGAACGGGTAAATTTGAGTCTTTTACCCCTTGTTAATCCAACCGGATTCAGTCGTGGTCATCGATTTAATAAGTACGGCGAGAATCCTAATCGTGGTTTTGTATTCGAGAATGGTAAACCTAAGGCTAACGAACATACATCGGTAGAAGGGAAACTGTTGTTAGAGCAGGCACAATTGCTCCTTGCTGCGAGTCGTGATGGTATTTTAACGTGTCATGAAGATGTGTTAAGTCGTGAAGCCTATGTCTATTCTTTTGAACCGAGTCAAGTTCCAGGTCGTTTTAGTCTTGATTTACGCGATACATTAGGCGGTTATTTCTCGATTGCTGCTGATGGCGAGATTGATGCCTGCCCAGTGAAAGATGGTTTGATTTTTAATCACTTTGATACCTCATTTGAAGCTTGTTTAGTGCGAAGTGGTGCTCGTGTTGGCGCGTGTACCGAAACGCCTGCGCTGCAAAACTTCGATCAACGAGTATTAGCAAACAGTGCTGTCATGACCCATTTTTTGGCTTTATGTGCACCATTATGTGATTGATGTTGTTATTTTATTAGGCTTATGAACGCCTGAAAAATGATAAAAAAATACCCGCGATTAGCGGGTATTTTTTTAGGTGATATTAACCAGTAACTTATTGGTTAATTCGTAGTGGTACACCGGTACGCTCATCGAGCAGCTTCTTGATCACAGAAGAATCGGTGTCAGCTTTAGCGATAAACTTGGCGATATCTCTTGGTAATGAAATCGCGACAGGATCATTGGATTCAAATTCAGCCGCAGTGCGAGACAGTGGTTGGTGCACTGCTAAGTAACGCTTACCGTCAGGCTCTTCGGTTGCTTTAATCGGTTGGTTTACAAACTGTACGCGGGTGCCCACTGGTACGGTCTTGAATAAATGCTCGATATCTTCATGGCGTAAACGTACACAACCTTGGCTGACACGTAAACCGATACCGAAACTGGCGTTGGTACCATGAATTGCATATAAGTTGCCGATATACAGCGCATACAGACCCATAGGGTTATCTGGACCCGCTGGCCATACAGCAGGCAGAATTTCACCCTTAGCAGCATATTCTTTACGAATTCGTGGCGTAGGTGTCCATGTTGGGTTAGCACGCTTACGTTGCACGCTAGTTACCCAGTTTTCAGGGGTATCCTTACCAATCTGACCAATACCTATTGGCAGCACTTCAACAGTCTTTTTGCCCTTTGGGTAATAGTAAAGACGCATTTCAGCCACGTTAATGATGATGCCTTCATGGGGCGCATTAGGCAGAATTAATTGTAATGGGATGAGCAGTTTGCTACCTGGCTTTGGTAGAAAGGGATCTACGCCTGGGTTAGCTTCGAGTAAATTACTAAGACCAAGCTGGTATTTGGCAGCAATATCTTCGAGGGTATGTTTACCCTCTGGAACCGTATAATACTGGTTCTCGCCAATTAACCTGCTTTGGGCGGCTGGTAAAGGGTATTCCGTTGCTAAAGCGGACAGACTCGGGACAACCAAAGTCAATAATAAAGCTGTGGTGCGAAGCATACTCATAAGCGGAGACTACGATTCCTGTTAATAAAAAAGCGTGTTTAACGCAGCTTTCTCTCATAAAACGAGAATGGCAAATTGACGAGCAAAATGCACTGGCGCGCGAAGCTCGCATCCTTCCTTATTTTGAGCATTATTTCAACTGAAATGTGTTCTATAAAGCGTATTTATTACTTAATGTGGTTTTTTACATTTTTTAACCACAGTATTGCACTCACATTTTCTATCCAGTTGATGATGATTTTTGAGTGTCAACAATCTGAGATTGCCAGAGGACTTGGGAGGGGAACTAGGAGAGTATTAAGGCTGATGTGCAAATATGCATCGTTTTACAGGTTCAAGTTTTGTTCGAGACAAAATTGCTAACAAAAGTGTGAGTTTATACAGGTTTGTAGCTTGATTACGGGTTAATAATTTTAGTTTATGTCGAATTGTTGTTTTTTAACATATTGATATTTATTTATTTTAAATTTGATAAATTATGTGGCTGTATTCTGGTGCTTTTTAGGTTTAACTTTAGCATTTGTTTCAATGTTATCTTAAAGTTATATTTTGGTATTATAAGCGTAGATGATTGAATTTTAATATTTAACGCTCCATTAATTCATAATAATTATGCTAATATAAAATCATAAAATTGTAATTAGTATTATTTTTAACCTCGGTGAACCTTTATCGTTTAACTCTATAACCTGTATTAAGGAGGCGTTTGTGGATGCAGATTCCGTCAACAATTTTTTTCTGATCGGCGCCTTACTTACTGCTGTAAGTGTTTTAGTGAGTCCTATGTCTTCCCGCTTGGGAATTCCTATTTTATTGATTTTCCTCGCCGTAGGTATTTTGGCGGGTGAGGATGGTCCTGGTGGGATCCTATTTGATGACTATTCGACGGCCTATTTAGTCAGTAACTTAGCCTTAGCCGTTATCTTACTCGACGGGGGGATGCGTACCCGAGTTGCCAGTTTTAGGGTCGCGTTGTGGCCGGCATTATCGTTGGCAACTTTTGGGGTGGCAATTACCACCAGTATTACTGGCATGATGGCCGCATGGTTGTTTGATTTGCACTGGTTGCAAGGTTTGCTGGTTGGCGCGATTGTAGGCTCAACCGATGCTGCAGCAGTATTTTCTTTGCTCAAAGGCCGAAGCCTTAACGAACGCGTTGGCGCAACCTTAGAAATCGAGTCCGGCAGTAACGATCCCATGGCGGTGTTTTTAACCGTCACTTTGATTGCAATCCTTGCCAATGTGGATACTGAGCTTTCCTTCAGTTTTATGTTTATGAGCTTTGTTAAACAATTTGGCTTAGGCATATGCTTTGGTCTTGGTGGTGGCTGGCTGTTGTGGAAGCTGGTTAATTTGAGCAAATTAGCCGATGGCTTGTATGCCATTTTGGTGTTGAGTGGTGGACTCATCATTTACGCCGCGTCTAACAAACTCGGTGGCAGCGGTATTTTATCCATTTACTTAGTGGGATTGTTGCTCGGTAATAAACCCACCCGTGGGCGGCATGCAATTTTGAACGTGCTTGATGGCATGACATGGATCAGCCAAATCGGTATGTTCCTTGTGTTAGGGTTATTACTTACTCCCTCCGATTTAGTCGATATTATTATCCCTGGTTTTGCCTTGGCATTCGGGATGATTTTATTTGCTCGTCCCATCGCTGTTTGGGTGAGTTTGTTGCCTTTTAAAAGTTTTAGCAGTCGTGATCGCTGGTTTATCTCTTGGGTCGGATTACGCGGCGCTGTACCTATCATCCTAGCGGTATTCCCGATGATGGCAGGTTTACCTGGTGCTCAGTTATATTTTAATTTGGCCTTCTTCGTAGTGTTAGTGTCATTACTCGTCCAAGGTGCCTCTTTGACTCTTGCCGCGCGCTTAGCAAAGGTGGAACTGCCCCCAAAGCCTTTACCTGTTTCGCGTTCAGGGGTTGAGATATACCCGAGCAGCGAATGGGAAGTGTTTGTGTATCGTTTGAGTGATAGTAAGTGGTGTATTGGTGAGCCTTTAAAACGCTTGGCCATGCCTGATGGAACGCGGATTGCCGCAGTATTTAGAAACAACACCTTACTGCATCCCTCTGGTAGTACTTGTTTAGAGGCCGGTGACATACTCTGTGTATTAGGGCAAGAACGTAGTTTAGAAGCTTTAAGCCAGCTCTTTAGTCAAGCGCCAGAGACAAAAGACGTCCAGCGCTTCTTTGGTGATTTCTTTATTGAAACCGATGTAAAACTCGCCGATTTAGCGCCTATTTATGGCCTTAGCTTAGATAATGTCACTGATGATATGACTATCGCAGACTTAGTCACATCGCAACTGAGCGCAAACCCTGTGCTGGGAGATAAATTTCAATGGCAGTCATTGCATTGGGTCGTGGCGGGTATTAATGAAGGTAAAGTGACAAACGTAGGTATTCGTTTACCCACGGAGAATGCATCCTAAATACTTTGGATTCATTTTACGGTTATGCTTCTACAAAAATGCCAGCGTATTTGCTGGCATTTTTATGTTAAAACGGACTTATATTAAAACTGATAGCGCTACTGATACACAGATTTATCAGTGGGATCGGGGCGAGTCTTAAAACGACGATGTAACCACATATATTGGGCACGATTTTTATCTATGATGGTTTCGATAATCTGATTACCGCGAATCGCATCATCTAGCTCATTTTCACCGGGGAAATTATCTAACGGCGGCATGACTTCAATACGATAACCCTCATCACCTGCGGTACGTTCAACGAAAAAAGGTAATACTTTGGCTTTACCAAGTTTGGCTAAGGTGGTGGCGCCTGTAATCGTTGCTGCATCTGGCATCGCATAAAACGGGATGAATACGGCGCTCGAGCGGCCAAAGTCCTGATCGGCTGTGTACCATATTACATCGGGATTACGTAGACAGCGCACCATTTGGCGTAAATCGCGTTTAGAGACTAAGCCTTTATTCGAGCGTAAACGGCCTTTAACTTGTAGGTATTCCATCACGGGATTATTATGCGGGCGATAAACGCCTACGCCAGGTTGAAATTGACCAAAGATACGTGCGCCCATTTCCAATGGCAAACAATGAACAGCAAAAAGAATCACACCGTGACCAGCATTGAGTGTGTCTTGCACGTGTTCTTGACCGGTAATGCTCATATGCTGTTGTACTTTTTCGTCGGACCACCACCAAGCATTGATGGTATCGAAAATAGCTTTGCCGGTTTCTTCAAAATTACGTATCAGCAACTCTTCTCTCTGCGCGGGAGTCATCTCTGGGAAGCAAAGGGTCAAGTTACGGCGCGCAGTGTGCGTGCGGCTACCCGCAAACTTCATCACTAAACGGCCTAAACCTTTACCCAATTTCATCTGCCAAGATAGCGGAAGTAGTTGAGTTAAACGCATCAAAAATACGCCAAACCACATAGGCCAATGTTTAGGATGATATAACGAAGATGAAAACTCGGCTTTCTCGACCACAAAATACTCACTACTTTTGAAAATTACTGCTCATTCTAACTCAAATCCTACTGAAATTAGGTACAATCACGGTTTAATTTCTGCATATGAAGATAAGGCCACTATGAAGGTTTCACTGCCAGCATTTGAAAAAGCCAGAGTGTTAGTCGTCGGCGATGTGATGTTAGACCGCTATTGGGTTGGTCCTACGGCACGTATTTCCCCTGAAGCCCCTGTGCCTGTGGTGAAAATTAATCAGGTCGAAGACCGACCCGGTGGTGCAGCAAACGTGGCGCTCAATATTGCAACCTTAGGAGGGCAAGTACAGCTTGCAGGGCTAGTTGGTCAAGACGATACCGCCACAGCCTTAACGCTCGGCGTGCAAACCTTAGGGGTTGAGCCTCAGTGGTTAACTATTGCCGATAAGCCCACCATTACAAAGCTGCGGGTATTATCACGCAATCAGCAGTTAATCCGTCTGGATTTTGAAGAAGCCTTCGACAAGGCCGATAGTGTGCGTTTGCTTAAGCAATCTGAAGCCTTACTCGATTCAGTCGATGTGGTGGTGTTATCTGATTATGCTAAGGGTGCTATCAATGAGCCGCGGGACTTTATTGCCTTAGCACGCGCTAAAGGAGTGATGGTATTAGTTGACCCTAAGGGCAGTGACTTTGGCCGTTATCATGGTGCATCCTTAATTACCCCAAATATGAGCGAGTTTGAAGACGTTGTGGGGACTGTGACCTCAGAGGCCGATTTGCTCGAAAAAGCCCGTGGTTTACTCAAACTCCATAACTTTGATGCCATTTTAGTTACCCGCTCAGAAAAGGGTATGACTTTAGTCACCGCCAATGCGCCTGAATTACATATTCCCACCGTTGCCCGTGAAGTCTATGACGTGACTGGCGCGGGCGATACTGTGATTTCAGCGCTGGCGACTTCATTGGCTGCAGGTGCTGATTTACCGCAAGCCTGCGCTATCGCCAATACGGCGGCGGGTGTGGTTGTGGGTAAACTGGGCACTTCTACCGTGAGCCGCATTGAACTAATTAGTGCGTTAGCTGTACATCAAGGCAAATCAGGTTTTGGCGTGGTGAGTGAAGATCAATTAGCTTACGCCCTTGAGCAAGCTAAATTACGTGGTGAGCGTGTGGTCATGACTAACGGTTGTTTTGATATTTTGCATGCGGGACATGTGAGTTATCTCAAGCAAGCTAAAGCCTTGGGCGATCGCTTAATTGTGGCGGTAAACGACGATGCTTCGGTTAAGCGTCTCAAAGGAGAAGGTCGTCCAGTTAATCAAATAGATCGCCGTATGGCGGTGTTAGCCGGTTTAGCTTCGGTCGATTGGGTTGTACCTTTTAGTGAAGATACGCCGCAGCGCATTATTGCTCGATTATTGCCAAACCTGCTGGTTAAAGGGGGCGATTATAAGCTTGAAGATATTGCGGGTGGCGCTGAAGTGATTGCCGCCGGTGGTCAAGTGCAAGTGCTGGGTTTTGAAGATGGTATTTCAACGACAGCAATTATTCAAAATATCATGGCGAATCAGTGAGTCTGATTGCTCTAGTCTTTGCAGCGAGTTTGTCTTGGACACCTATTGCCGATAAGCAGGCGTTAATTTGCCCGTTACCTCAACTTGGCACTTGCTTGGCATTATTGCCTCAGCAAGTGCTGGTGCAGCTTCCCTTGACGCAGCAGCAATTTACGCAGGCTTTAGGGCAAAGAAGCGCAATGGTGATACCGGTTGACGATAGTAAAATAGCCGGGCTAATTTTAGTCAATGAGCAGCAAACACCAGCGGTTCAGTTAGCCAGTATCGATAGCGTGACCTACCAATTCCCTTTGCATCAACAAGCACAATTAACCCTGTGGCATGAGCTCGGTCACCTAGAAAACTTAGCTCTGCAAGGCACTGTTTTACCGACTCAATTGAGTGCGTATCAGCATGAATGGCTTGCCGATATCTACTTAATTTGGCGTGTTGCGCGTCAACAAGGTGATTTTTCCTTAGCATGGCAGCAATATCACCGACGTAACCTTGATGCGCTAACAAGTCAGAAATACTTGTCACATTGGAGTGCCCCTATGATGATACAAGTGTTTCATCGTTATAATGCGGGACAAGTAGCTAAATTTACTGATTATGCAGGTTTTTTGATAGATTTTTATCCAGATGCTGAACAGCTTGATCCAAGACTATTGGGTGAGTATTCGAGTTTACTGCAACGCACTTTCGGGGCAAGTGTACTACAACCGCTGCCTCGCTATCTTTTCTGGCGCAAAGCCGCTTTAGGGCAATATCTAAAACCGACCTTAACTTTGTTAATGGGCGATGTTGAAGCACAGGACTGGTTGGTACAAAACTCTATGTTGTAAACGTGTTAATTTTTATGGTGTTATTACCTGTTTAAGTCTGAACCTTAGCTGAACGAAGGTTAAATACGCTAGTTTTGGCGAAGCTCGTAGCAGTAATCCCTAGGTGGCTTTGGTAAGATTTGCCCTTAAAATAAGAGGGGAGATCTTACTATGGCTAAACGCTCGCGAGTACAAACTGAGCTGACCATTAATCAAATTATGGATGAAGCATTAAAGCAGATTTTGACTATCGGTTTTGAGACCATGTCCTATACCACGTTGTCAGAAGCAACCGGTATTAGCCGCACTGGTATTAGTCATCATTTTCCACGAAAAACTGACTTCTTAGTGCGTTTAGATGGCCGAATTGGCAATCTATTTGTTGAAGTATTAGACTTTTCTAACCAAGAAACATTAGAAACATCTTGGATGCAGGCCATGCAAGAAGAGCACTATCGCGCTGTATTGAGGCTGTTTTTTAGCCTTTGTGGCGGTGCTAATAATGAAATCACCCTCTTTAGAGCGGTAAGTAACGCGCGTCAACAAGCTATTGCTGAACTAGGTTTAGTCGGGGATAGTACGATTAATCATTTATTAGGTCGCAGCGCCGTCATGTTGTTGTCTAATTTCGATTTAGAAAAAGCGGCATAATTAGCGTAAAAAATTATTAAAATTAAGGGAGCCTATGGCTCCCTTAATGCTATTTAACGATGAGTCAATTACGCACCGATACTAGACGCTGTTAAAATCACAGCGCTTTTAAAATCGCTTCGACACTAGCCTTCGCATCCCCAAATAACATTTGGGTATTCTCTTTAAAGAACAGTGGATTTTGCACGCCAGCATAACCGGTATTCATTGACCGTTTAAAACCGATGACATTTTGTGCTTTCCACACTTCTAACACTGGCATACCGGCAATAGGGCTACCAGGGTCTTCCATTGCCGCGGGGTTAACCGTGTCGTTGGCACCAATTACTAGTACTACGTCAGTGTCGTTAAAGTCTTCGTTGATTTCGTCCATTTCAAGCACGATATCGTAGGGGACTTTCGCTTCTGCTAACAGTACGTTCATGTGGCCGGGTAAACGGCCCGCAACTGGGTGGATGCCGAAACGGACTTTCACGCCAAGATCGCGCAGTCTTTTGGTGATTTCAGCGACAGGATATTGCGCCTGTGCTACCGCCATTCCATAACCAGGAGTGATGATGACTGACGTAGCATTTTTCAGCATATCTGCCACTTCTTCAGCGTTGGTTTCACGGTATTCGCCCATTTCTTCATCGCCTGTAGAGACAGCTCCATCGGTACCAAAGCCGCCTGCGATAACTGAAATAAACGAGCGATTCATTGCTTTACACATGATGTAAGACAGAATTGCACCCGATGAACCTACTAATGCGCCGACCACAATCAAGAGGTCGTTTGACAACATAAAGCCCGCTGCTGCTGCTGCCCAACCTGAGTAGGAGTTCAACATAGACACCACCACTGGCATATCAGCGCCGCCAATCGATGCGACTAAATGCCAGCCAAAGGCAAAGGCAATGAGGGTCATCAACAGTAGTGCAGGCATAGTGCCGCCAGTCTGAACGAAATACACCATCAGGGCTAAAGACACTAAAACCGCCACTAAATTGAGTTTGTGGCGATGTGGCAACATCATAGGTTTAGATGAAAATGTGCCGCGTAACTTACCAAAGGCGACAATCGAACCGGTAAAAGTGACCGCACCGATGAAGATGCCGAGGAAGACTTCGACTAAGTGGATATTAAGCATCGCGCCAGTCAGATGTGCTTTGCTGGCAGCTTTAGCGACTTCACTTAGAGCATCATGTACTGCCGCAAGAGTGGTATTAATATCGCCACCTACTGCCACCACCACTTGTGATACTTCTTGTGGGTGTAAATCGATAAAGCTATTAAAGCCGACCAATACCGCGGCCATACCCACAAAACTGTGTAATATAGCAACCAATTCAGGCATTTGAGTCATTTCGACTTTCAATGCCAAGCGGATACCAATCGCACCACCAATCACCATGGCGATTAAGATCCATGCAATACCGTTAGTATCAGGGTTAAAAATAGTCGCCAGTAGGGCGATTGCCATACCGAGGATCCCGAATAAATTGCCATGTTTTGCCGTCTCTTGCTTCGACAGTCCCGCGAGACTGAAGATGAAGAGAATGGCGGCAATAATGTAAGCTGCTGTTACCAGTCCTTGAGACACGTTAAACCCCCTTTAATCTTTACGGAACATCTTCAGCATGCGCTGAGTGACGGTAAAACCGCCAAAGATGTTAATACTGGCGATCAGCACGGCGATAAATGCCAGTACAGTAACCAACGTTGAACCCTGACCAATTTGTAGCAGAGCGCCGACCACGATAATGCCTGAGATCGCGTTCGTTACCGACATCAAAGGTGTGTGCAGTGAATGTGAAACGTTCCAAACGACGTAATAGCCAACCACGCAAGACAGTACAAATACTGTGAAGTGTGACAAGAACTCTGCCGGTGCAACGGATGCCACAGCAGCAAATCCTGCAACACCTAAAGCGGCGAGCACGTATTTCAGTTTTGATGGCGCTTTGGGCGTGGTGTTTTTAGGCTCGATTTTCACAGCCGGTTTTACTGGGGCTGCTGAAACCGAAATCGGTGGTGGCGGGAAAGTCACTTCACCGGCTTTAATCACTGTCATATTACGCATGACTACATCATCAAAATTGATGTGGGCATTACCGTCTTTCTCTTTACACATTAACTTCATCAAATTGACTAAGTTAGTACCGTAAAGCTGTGACGATTGCGCGGGTAAACGGCCCGGTAGATCGGTATAACCAATCACTTTTACGCCATTAGGAGTGACAAATAACTCGCCCGATTGAGTGTATTCACAGTTACCGCCAGTCGCGGCGGCTAAATCAACGATCACAGAGCCGCTCTTCATGGTATCAACCATAGCTTTAGTTATGAGCTTAGGCGCAGGACGACCCGGAATTAGCGCGGTAGTGATGATGATATCGACTTCTTTGGCTTGTTCAGCAAACAGCGCCATTTCAGCGGCGATAAATTCATCCGACATGGTTTTAGCATAACCATCGGATGAGCCACCGTCTTCGTTACCAAAGTCCAGCTTAAGGAACTGGCCGCCCATAGATTCGATTTGTTCAGCGACTTCTAAACGGGTATCAAAGGCGCGTACTATGGCGCCAAGTGAGCCCGCGGTGCCAATAGCGGCAAGACCTGCAACCCCAGCACCAATCACTAATACTTTAGCGGGGGGGACCTTACCTGCAGCGGTAATTTGTCCGGTAAAGAAGCGACCAAATTGATGCGCAGCTTCAACCACGGCGCGATAACCGCCAATGTTAGCCATAGAGGAGAGAGCATCGAGTGATTGGGCGCGGGAGATGCGTGGCACCATATCCATCGCCATCACGTTGATATTGCGTTTAGACAATTTTTCAACTAGCTCAGGGTTTTGTGCTGGCCAAATAAAGCTGACGACAGTTGCCCCGTCTTTGATTTGCTCGATTTCAGCATCGTTTGGCGCATTGACCTTAAAAATGAGGTCGGCTTGCCAGACATCCGTCGTAATATTTGCTCCTGCAGCGGTAAAGGCTGCATCGTCAAAGCTAGACAGTTGACCGGCATTCGATTCAACCATCACTTCAAAGCCGAGTTTTTTTAGCTGCTCAACGGTGGCTGGCGTCGCGGCGACCCGAGTTTCACCGGCGAGACTTTCTCTCGGTATTCCAATCTGCATGATTACTCCCTGATGATTTATATAATCGTTCCGCCTGAGTACTGTTTATTACGCTTGAGCTACAAAGGTCGTTATTAGTGTCCACTCATTTATTTTATTGCGGCAAGTTATCACACTCAATATCAAGTATGAAACGTGCGTTTTAGAAACACACTTTTCTTTGAACAACAGAGGTGACAGTACGACAGGCTCGTTACCATTGTGGCAAGACTTTAATTTGGCACAAGTGCATATTGCATAAGCATGTCGTTTCAGCACTGGTCGGATCAAAAACTTTTAACCAGTGCACACTTTTGTAGCTTAATTTTTGCACTTTGTATATTCCAAAAAGGAATTAAAAATCTTATTTTATTCTTTTTTGGTTTTGTTAAAGCAAGATAAGCTAGTGGATATCACATTGTCACAGGGCTATCTCATGTTGTTAAAGGAACTTTCATCGCTGGCTTCGCCTTTGTCTCAAGGACAAATCGAAAAGCTAAAACAGCTCACTGCAGAGTTAAATGCGGTACAACTGGCTTGGGTTAGTGGCTATCTTGCCGCGACGGCTAACGCCGGGCAATTGACTCCCGCTGTTGATACTCAAGCGGCTCAGACGCTAACTATTCTTTATGGTAGTCAAACGGGTAATGGCCATGGTGTTGCTAAAGCCCTTGCCGATAAGGCGCAAGCTCAGGGTTATGCGGTTAATCTTGCTTCGATGGGCGAATATAATGTACGCCAACTGAAACAAGAAACTGTGCTTTTGCTGGTGGTAAGTACCCACGGTGAAGGTGAGGCTCCAGATGATGCAATCGAATTACATAAGTTTTTAGCTTCCAAACGTGCGCCTAAGTTAGACAACCTGCATTACTCAGTGCTTGCGCTCGGGGATTCTAGCTATGAGTTTTTCTGCCAAACTGGTAAAGACTTTGATGCTCGCCTCGCGGCTCTAGGTGCTAAGTCATTATTGCCCTTGATTGAATGTGACGTAGATTATGAAACCGCGGCAAGCCAATGGCATGCCGAGGTTTTGAACAGTGTAAAACCGTTAATTCAGGCATCTTCGGCCAATGTGGTATCAATTGGTGCTGTTAAGACAACGCAAGTAAATGAGTTTACAAAACAAAATCCATATCTTGCTGAAGTACTCGTTAGTCAAAAAATTACGGGTAATGGTTCAGATCGCGATGTACGCCATGTTGAAATAGATCTTGGTGAATCGGGCTTAACCTACCAAGTGGGTGATGCTTTAGGGGTATGGTTTAGCAATAACGAAGTATTAGTGGATGAGGTTTTAGCGGCGTTGTCACTCGCGGCTGACGAGATAGTTACGCTTGGATCGCAATCCTTGACCCTCAAGCAAGCTTTGCTCAATAACAAAGAGCTGACTCAGTTATATCCTGGATTAGTCAAAGCCTGGGCTGATCTCAGTGGCAATGTTGAGCTGTTAGCCTTGAGTGAGGATAAAGAGCAAGTACGCCATTTTATTCTCAAACATCAATTTGCTGATTTAGTCGCCCAATACCCATTAGTCAATGGCGCAAATACGTTAAGCGCAACAAAGCTACTTGAGTTACTGCGTCCATTAACGCCACGCCTTTACTCTATCGCTTCGAGTCAAAGTGAAGTCGAAACCGAAGTGCATTTAACCGTGGCCTTAGTGGAAGATGAGCGCCATGGCGCGGCGCGTTTTGGCGGCGCATCACATTTCTTAGCTTCTGCCGCTGAAGGCACACAAGTTAAGGTTTATGTTGAGCCGAATAAGCATTTCCGTTTACCCGAAAATCCAGCAACGCCCGTGATCATGGTGGGCCCTGGTACGGGTGTCGCGCCATTTCGTGCATTTATGCAAGAACGTGTTGCCCAAGGTGTTCAAGCTGATAGCTGGTTATTCTTCGGTAATCCCCATTTTGAGCAAGATTTTTTGTATCAAACTGAGTGGCAACAGCATCTTAAAAATGGCGATTTAAGTCGTATTGACGTGGCGTTTTCACGTGACCAAGCCCATAAAATATATGTACAACACCGTATTAAAGAGCAGGCAAAAACGCTGTGGCAATGGCTTGAAAATGGTGCACATCTGTACATTTGCGGCGATGCTGAGCGGATGGCAAAAGATGTTCATCAAGCCTTAATTGAAGTCGCAATTGAAGTGGGTGGATTAGATATCGGGGCCGCAGAAGCCTACTTTGACACACTACGCAGCGACAAACGCTACCAAAAAGACGTGTATTAATTGCAGCCTAGAACGCACATAAAAAACGCATAAGAATAGCCAACGCTGCAAACACCATCACGATGTGCAGCTAGTGAACCGAATTTAAGAGGCAGTTGCCATGAGTGAGCAAAAGTTAGCGTTAAACGAATACTTAAAAACTGACAGTAATTATCTGCGCGGTACGATTACAGAAGGCTTAGATTCTTCCGTCACGGGTAGCTTCAGCGATAGTGATCAGCAGTTGATCAAATTTCATGGTTTTTATCAGCAGGACGATCGCGATTTACGTAATGAACGTAAAGAGCAAAAACTTGAGCCTTTATACAGCTTCATGTTGCGTGCTCGGGTGCCTGGTGGCGTGTGTACACCACAGCAATGGTTGGGAGTGGATGAAATCGCTTCTACGTTAACCAGTTCAAACAGTATACGTTTGACCACTCGTCAAACCTTTCAATACCACGGTATTCCAAAGCGCAATCTTAAACCGTTAATCCAAGGATTAGATCGTGAAGCGCTGGATTCAATCGCCGCTTGTGGTGATGTAAACCGTAACGTGATGTGTAACCCTAATCCGGTTGAATCTAGATTGCATCAACAGGCTTATGCGGTGGCAAAGCAATTGTCTGATCACTTGTTACCCCACACCCGCGCCTATGCTGAAATTTGGTTAGATAAAGAAAAATTACTCTCGACCGAAGATGAAACCGTTGAACCTGTGTATGGCAAAACTTATCTGCCGCGTAAGTTTAAAATGGCCGTGGCTGTACCGCCAGATAATGATGTTGACGTTTACACCAACGATTTAGGGTTTATCGCCATTGCTGAAAAAGGTGAGCTGGTTGGCTTTAATTTAACGGCTGGCGGTGGCATGGGCTCAACCCACGGCGAAGTGGAAACTTTCCCACGTTTGGGTGACGATTTGGGCTTTATTAAAGCCGCAGATGTAATGAAGTTTGCCGAAGCGGTGATGACAGTACAGCGTGATTGGGGTAATCGCTCAAACCGCAAACGTTCACGCCTTAAATACACCATTGTTGACCATGGTTATGAGAAGTTTAAAGCCGAAGTCGAGGCGCGTGCTGGGGTAAAATTTGAGCCTAAGCGTGACGTGGTAATCGGCGATCGCGGTGATCGTTATGGTTGGGTTGAAGGCGTTGATGGTAAATGGCATTTAACCTTGTACATTGAAAGTGGTCGGGTAAAGGATTATCCCGGTAAAACGCTGCAAACTGGATTGCGCGAAATCGCTAAAATTCACCAAGGCGATTTCCGCATGACCTCGAATCAAAACATGATCATCGCAGGTGTGGCGGCAGAAGATAAAGCCACCATTGAAGGCTTAGCCCGTAAACATGGTCTGTTGGGGCAAGTGATTACTCAAACTCGTGGTCATTCGATAGCTTGTGTGGCGCTGCCAACGTGCCCGTTAGCTATGGCGGAAGCAGAGCGTTATTTCCCCGAGTTTATCGACCATATCGATGCATTACAGGCAAAACATGGTATCAGTGAACAGGCAATAGTGGTGCGGATGACGGGTTGCCCTAATGGCTGTGCACGCCCATTTGCTGCCGAAATTGGTTTAGTAGGTAAAGCGCCTGGTCGTTATAACTTGTATTTAGGTGCAAGTTTTGAAGGCACACGTTTGAATAAAATGCACCGGGAAAATATCCAAGAAGCTGAAATTCTGGCAGAGTTAGATACCTTGTTTGGCCGCTACGCGACAGAGCGTAATGCTAGCGAAACTTTTGGCAACTTTACTGTTCGCATCGGCGTAGTAAAGGCGGTTATTGACGCCGCTAAGGATTTTCATGGCTGAGCTTTATCTGAACAATAATGAAACTAAAGTGCCGACAATCATCAGCTCTGTAGAGCTACAGTCGCTATTGATCGCACCTAAAGCCGAACAAACGATAGAGCTTGAGCGCATTAATCAGTTTTTAGCAGGGCTGCGCGCGCAAGAGCGAGTGTTATGGGGGTTAACTTATTTGCCCGGTAACCCCGCACTGTCGTCAAGTTTTGGGATCCAAGCAGCGGTAATGCTGCATATGGTGAGCCAAGCACGGGCAAATATTCCGGTTATTTTGACCGATACCGGATATTTGTTCCCTGAAACCTATCAGTTTATTGATGAACTGACGCAGCGGTTATCGTTAAATTTAAAAGTGTATCAAGCAGCAATGACATCGGCATGGCAAGAGGCACGTTTTGGTCAGTTGTGGGAACAAGGTTTAAATGGGTTAGAGCAGTACAACCGTTTAAATAAAGTGGAGCCTATGCAGCGTGCCTTAACTGAGCTGGAAGTTGGCACTTGGTTTGCTGGGCTGCGCCGCAGCCAAGCCAGCAGCCGTGAAACCTTACCTATATTGGCGATTCATGGTTCGCGGTTTAAATTACTGCCGATTATTGAGTGGACCAATAAAGATGTGCATCTATATTTGACGCAATTTAATTTGCCATATCATCCACTTTGGGATCAAGGTTATGTTTCTGTTGGCGACACCCATTCCAGTAAGCCATTAGAGTTAGGTATGAGTGAAGAAGAAACTCGCTTTAATGGGCTAAAACGCGAGTGTGGCTTACATTACGATATTTAAGTATCGATCTGATTAAGTCTTTGATTTAAATCGTTAACACTGGTTGTTTCGCTATAGTTGCATCGCTAGAAATTCGGGTGGTTTAAATTAAAGCGACATTTTTGAGTTTGGTATAAGTGTTTTGGTATTGTTGTAATCTAAATGTCATACAACTGAGTTAGATTGATTTTGATATTTATCACTGCAATTTTTGTGTGAGTTTTGTACATTTTCATTGAAAAGTGACACGTTGATTAATTCTGAGCTATATTTTGAAGTTCCCGTAGATGGTTTTGAGCTTTTTTATTGTGTAACGGGCATCAGTTGGTGTCTTTTATAAGGTTGAGTTGTTGTCATCGTTATTGATGGGCTACGTTGGCTATATAACGTTATAACGAAACTTAAGGCAGTAAATCGTGCAAAAACCTGACTCGCACACGCGAGTAAAAAGCCGTTTGATTGACTTGCTAGCCCTCGTTAATCTGTCATTATTACCTCGGTCAGCTGTCGTTAAAGCTGCCGAGGTTGCATCAAGTTTAAGCTGCACTCTTCGCGTTCATCTCGCGTTCATCATTTTTCCTATTAGGGTTTATTCTCTGTTTATCTTTGATTTTGTTATAAGATACCTTAGGTATATCTGACACTCTCGTAGCGTGAGCGGTAGATCTAAGTTTACTGCTAGAGAATACTGTTAGAGTGAGTGACTGCAGAGACTGTTCTGCATTAGATAGATGTCTAAATGAAAACCAAGGTAGAGTACTTGGATGAGATGATATAAATGACGGCTCCTATGTATGCGATGCGAGATCATGTCCGGCGTCCCAATATTAATAAAAAAAGTAATATGACTCCCAAAAGGCCAAAGCGTAGCTTTCAGCATTTATTGTTATGGTTATTTAAAGGATTACTTTGGGCATTGTTAGGCTCAATACTATTAGTGGCATTGCTGCGATTTGTTGATCCCCCTATGTGGACTTGGCGCATTGAACGTGCCTTATCTCCGCCAGCACCTATGGGTGAAGTCAGGCACCAATGGCGTGATATCGAGCAAATATCTTCTCAATTACAGTTAGCGGTTATTGCCGCAGAAGATCAGCATTTTGCCGAGCATAGTGGATTTGATTTAGCAGCGATTAGTTCGGCTCTGAAATACAATCAGCAGGGTGGCAAAGTTCGTGGGGCGAGTACTTTAAGTCAGCAGGCAGCGAAAAATCTCTTTATGTGGTCGAGCCGCAGTTTTTTACGTAAAGGATTAGAAGCCTGGTTTACGTTATTGATGGAATTGACTTGGGATAAATCACGTATTCTTGAAGTGTATTTAAATATTGTCGAATTTGGCCCCGGAATATACGGCGCTGAAGCGGCATCAAAGCATTATTTTGGCAAATCAGCGGCCAAACTAACTCAATACGAAGCTTCATTACTTGCCGCCATTTTACCAAATCCTTGGCGTTATAAAATTTCACCGCCATCGTCCTACGTGCAGCAGCGTTCTGCTTGGATACGCAAACAAATGAATCAGTTAGGCAGCATTACGCTAAAAAAAGTTCATGAAGCCGAATAATTATGGCGGCCTTGAAAGCTAGCTTGTGCTTATTCGTCATCATCCCTCAACGAATAGTGGCAGAATTGAGAGCAGACTGAATACGTCTGCCGCTAACGTTATCAACAATAAATGTTAGTTAACTAAGTCTTTACCTCATGCGTATCTAAATTTATTTAATGTTAAATTATAGTAAATTATTATATTAATCCTTAAAATACTGCCTCAGTCTTTTCGACTGTGGTGTTACTGTGTGGCTTGTTACAGTAAAACTAATAAAATTCTGCTTTTACACTGTTCATATTAGGGATAGGTAAGAACGGTAAATATTGAAGTGCCAAAACAATATGTTAGGCATGATTTTTATACGATATTGAATTGATCTTAAATGGAGTTTGTTAAATGAAAAAGATTGTGATTGCTGCGGCAATTATCGCGGCTGGTGCGGGCGGTTATTGGTATACGCAAAATGGTGCTGGTTCAAGTGTTTCTGCCAACCCTTTGCTCGATTATGTGCCTGCTGATACGCCGCTATTTTCGGGTCAGTTAACCCCCTTCCCGTTAAAAGCCTATTTACAGTCTATTTCTGGAAATTATCAACAATACCCAAGTAATGCTTTAGCTGAACTAGATGAGTTAGATAGCCCTATGGGCAAGTTTTTTGTCAGCATCTATCAGCAATATATGGATGGAATTAAAGATCCTGCTTTATTGTTGAAAACCTTTGGCTTTCCTGATGAAGTTAAACCTTATATTTATACATTAGGCGCTTTACCAGTATTCAAAATTAATATTAATCAAGGTGATGCTTTTTGGGCTGTATTAGACAAAGCCGAAAAAGACAGTGGTGTGAGCCACGAAATGCGTAAAATCGGTGACGTTGATTACCGCGTTTATATGTTATCGGATGACAGTGTGGCTGAAAAAGTTGAGTTATTATTTGCCCAGAAAGATGGCATTTTAACGATGACATTTAGCACCTCTTTAACCAAGCCTGATTTATTAGAAATGGCATTTGGTATTAAGAAGGCACCGCAGTCATTAGCAGCTTCGGGGATAATAGAAGATATTATTAAGACCCATGGTTTTAAAAATAACAGCGTTAGCTTTATCAATCATGTGGAAATAGTAAAGGCATTAACATCTGCCGATAGTAATCTACTATCGCAGCAATTGACTCAGCTTTTAGCCAATGAGAACTTCGGTGAAGATCCATTAGCTGAAATTAGAACACCTGAATGCCGTGCTGAACTAACGGCTATTGCCGCTAATTGGCCGCGCACTGTTGCAGGGGTAACTGAGTTTTCTGTGACCGAAAAAGAAAGTCACATGGCTGCTTCATTTGTGATTGAAACTAAGAATCAGCCTATTTTGACGGCGTTACAAAAAATGCGTGGGTTTATTCCTGCACATATGGCCGATATTAATAGCACTATATTTTCGATGGGCATAGGTTTAGATGCCAATGAAGTCGCACCTGCCTTAACTGCCATTTGGGATGATCTGCAAAAACCACAATTAACTTGTGCGCCGTTGGCGCAATGGCAATCGGAACTGAGTCAACAAAGCCCAGCCATGCTCGGCATGTTTACCGGTATGGCTAATGGCGTTAAGGGTATGAGCGTATCACTACTCGACTTTAAACTGGCTGCACACGATGATGATTACCAGTTAGAAAGTGTAGATGCCTTAGTTAGCCTGAGTGCTGACAATCCAGCTATGTTATTCAATATGGTAAAACCCTTCGCGCCAATGTTGGCAGATGTGCAATTAGCCGATAATGGCGATGCTACCGATTTATCTCCTATATTAATGCTGCCACCGGCATTGGGTATTAAACCTATGTTGGCGATTAAAGGTCAGCATTTAGTGGTATATAGCGGTGATAAAGGTTTGCAACTAGCAAATAAACTTGCAACTGAGAAACTGTCAACCAATGGCATGTATAGCTTATCTGCTGACTATGGCAAGATGTTTACTCCCATGCTCACGTTTTTAGAAATGACGGGTGAGCCAGTTCCTGAAGAAATGAAAATGCTTAAAGATTATAATATGCGAGTGAAAATGAGCTTTGATGTTAATCAGCAAGGTTTGGTCATAGGCTCTGTCGCTAATTCTAAAGCGACAGATAAAAAGTAATTCTAGATGCCATTTATTGGCGCGTGGCTACTGAACTAGCGAATAAATGTTAAACCGAGCCAGCTAATTGCTGGCTCTTTTTTTTTTGCTAATTGAGCTTAGATTGAGCTAATTTTATTGATTGTGGAGTTGACTGCTGCTTGGGCTTGGCTGAACGCACTAAACTCACCAGTCCTTGCCATTGGATATCGTCATTTTGCGGCAACAAAATATCGGGTAGCGTGCCCACACCAGACAACAGCTTACCTTGAGCATCGTAGGTTAATGAGCTACTTAACCTTATGTTGAGCCCACTATTTGGCAATTTGAAATGATAATGACGAGCAAAGTCACCAGAAGTTTTTTCGCCAATCAAATTAACTCTGGACCAAGAGTTAGTGCGATAGGCTATCCATTCACATTCTTGGCGACAATGGGATCCTACGAGTAGCGCTAAGCGATTGCGGCCTTCAGGCGTTACCATAGGTTTAGTGCGAACATACCAAGGGCTAAATTGATCTTCGTTGACCGTTGGCAAATTGTGGGTGAGGGAGTTAAGCCTAGGGACACTGTCCTCTAGCGTATCAAGCGGCATAAAGTGGAGCGGTTTTAGGTAATCATTTCTGAATTTTGGGGAGCGGCGGTAATGTGCAAATCCCATCACGTCTTGCGCTAAAGTATTATTTGAGTCTGTATCTTGGTATCGCGACAACATGGTGAGTAGTTTGGGACTAAAACCTTTTGCATCACGTAAATCAATGATCAGTAATGGGTGCGTCATCCCCTTGAACAGTTCTTGCTGCAGTTTTCTATCTAATTCAAAAGCATTTAGATCGCTTATTGTAAGTTTAACCGTAGTCGTGTTGACCGTTGTTAACTGATGAGACATCTCTTTAAACTCAGAGCGTTTAAATGTCGATAATTGATTAATGAGATCAAGCAAGTTGGGCTCACGGTTGCCATCTTCTTTGGCGATAGCATCGATAAGTTGCGACTGTTTTGGTGCTAAGGCAAGTGTGACCTGCTGAGTTTGCATGTCGTCATTCATCAGGGTAATAAGCACATAGGGTTTTATGCTCAAACCTAAATCTTCACGTAATAAATTAAGTTTTTTAAGCCAAGACAGCTGCATTTCTTGGCTCTGTTTGGCTGATTCGGGTAAGTAAACTTGGCTCGCTATCACCCATTTATGGATAGGGATGCCATCAATATGGGAGATAAAAGGAAAACTGCTATTGATTGGGCTATTGTCTTTATCCAGAGCTAACCATTGATCGTTCAGTGGCCTTAATATCAGAGGCAGTTCGCCATTTTTGTCCTCAAAGTTTTGCACCAATGCTGCGGGATCTTTTAGTATATTCAGTAGTTTAGTTATTTCAGCGGCAAATCGGGTGTTGGGTGTCATATGCTGATGTTGGTCAGCAATCTGGCTCGCTACATGGCTGAGTTGCGCGTTGGTGCTATCCATCGTTAAGGCATAAAAACTTGAGTATTGTTCTATTTGATTTAATAGAGTGTAGAGATCTTGGCGTATTTCTTGAGCATTGAGCGCTGGAAGAGGGCTATTTTTTGGCACCGCGAAAAATACCAGCTGAAGTAAGCAGGCTAAAATGATCGCTAAAAGCAATGTGACGATACTGCGGTAGCTAAAACTCATATTCATCCATGGCCACTCGACTTTGCTTTAGGGCATAAAAGGTATGTAACTGTTGGCCTAATAGCCCTCGACATTCACAGCAGTGTTGATATCAACTCAGCCTCATTTGAGTAATGGGTAGCAGATTATGACTGATTTTTGCACTCTGTTACTTTATGTTTCTATAAAATGTCGTTGAGTGAAATCCCTATGCCGATACGCTGATTGTGGTAGTCATAGTCGATAAGACTCTCACCATAACCATTAAAGTATTGCGTATAAAAACGTAAGTTACCGACAATCGGATAGCTCCATGTTAGCTCTGCAGAGCCGCGGTCGATATCTTCTAAGTTAGTTTTAAGGGTTAATGTGAACCTATGCGCATCAATACCATAAACGCCGATAAACTCAGCTCTACCTATGTAGTCTTCAATATTGGGGTTATCGTCGCCACTTGCCTGATTTGGATCTGTTTTTTCATCTTCTGGAATGCGCCACCATACTTTGGTTGAGAAGGCGAGTGGGCCTGCATCAAAAATCATCGTGGCGTAAAGTCGATTCCAGCTACGGGAAAGTGGCCCCGCTTTACCGTTAGATTGATGTACTGCTCCTACACCCCAAAAAGAGTTAGTAACACTACCGATTTTCCAATCGTTATTAAACATCAGAAAAACTTCAGGTTCGTGATTGGTTTCTCTAAAAGGAGATGACGTATCTTTGTTATATACCTGCCAATAAGATTGGTTAGTGTAAGCAAAAAATAGATGACCATTATCACCGAAAATATTGTACCAAATAGGGAATTTAAAACTGATTTGAAACTTCGCCTCAAATTCATCTAATGAATATGGGTTGAGTACAGCGTCTTCAGTAAAGGGATCCATATTAGGGTCGGGATTATAGGTAACAGGTAAAAAATAATTCACTTTATGCGGTGTAATTACAAAAGGTAGATCTGCTGTGGCGAGTTCAACTTCTACTCTTTCTTTAACTAGCGATTCTTCGGCATTTATATTAGCACTCGATAATAGTCCAATCACTGCGATAGCTGAATAAAGTCGTTTCATCTGTCCTCCCTGATGTATTTATTCGTTTTTGTTTGTCTAGCTCAACAAAAATAATGGCGACCAGCTTACCACTAGAAAGTGAATCTATCGCTATTGAAAAATCACATCTTATGCTGCACGTCGAGGTTTTGCGTTTACTTTTTAGTCAATATTGCTGAGGCGGTTAATTGATAATGGATTGCATTTTGACATTTTTCATCGGGCATTCGTCATTTGAGTAGAGTTTTTGGGAATAACATAGTGCAAAAATTATCAATCTAGTTAACAAAGTATGGTGTTATTAAAATATGGTGCTGTTGCTAAGTGATTGTTATATAAGTATTTTATTTTGTATTCTAGATAGTGATAAGGCTTGAATAGAGCATTTAACCGTTTTTAGGTAGCTCCCCTAGGTGTTTTTATATCTAAATGATATAAAAACTAACAATTATCTATTTATTATGGAATATAAGACGCGCTATATTTCAGCAGACTAAAGTGATGTTGGGGATTCTGATGGAAGTGTTATCTTTACCGGGCCAAGCGGCCAAAGGCAAAGTGTGGCTGGTGGGCGCAGGTCCTGGTGACGTTGAGTTATTAACGTTAAAAGCATGGCGCATCCTTAAGACTGCTGATGTCGTGCTATACGATGCCTTAGTTAGTGAAGATATCCTCGAGCTTATCCCTAAAGATGCTGAAAAGATTGCCGTAGGTAAACGTGCTAATAAACACAGCGCCGCGCAGGACGACATTAACCAGTTACTGGTTACCAAAGCTTACACCCGTAAAAATGTAGTGCGGCTTAAAGGCGGCGATCCTTTTATTTTTGGCCGCGGCGGCGAAGAGCTACAAACCTTAGTCGAAGCAGGGGTTGAGTTTGAAGTTATCCCTGGTATTACTGCAGCCAGCGGCACATCGGCCTATGCTGGGATCCCTTTAACGCACAGAGACCATGCCCAAGGCGTTACTTTTATTACTGGCCATTGCCAATTAGAAAGCCGTCCGATGGATTGGCAAGGTTATGCTAACCCTAACAATACGTTAGTCGTGTATATGGGCATTCTTAATGCGGGTATTATTCGTCAAGGTTTGCTCAATGCGGGTCGAAGCCCTGACACGCCAGTGGCGATAGTGTCGAAGGCGACGACCAAAGAACAGCGGCGCTTTATTGGCCGTTTAGGCGAGCTTGAACAGCTTGCAGCCGATCCTCAATTACATATGCCAGCACTGATGATTATTGGTGAAGTGGTCGCGCTGAGTGACAGCTTGCATTGGTTTAAGCCAGAATCTATTGCAAATAGGCACTCCAATATTCAGGTATTTCAATCAGTCAGCATGTCGACCAAGGCATCGGTAAACTAATTAAGCTAACCCATGCTGTGCTAATTACAGCTAATTTAAGGTAAACGGAGAATAGTATGGCCGGGCGTGAATTAAGCCACTTACAACAACTGGAAGCCGAGAGTATCCAGATCATTCGTGAAGTTGCAGCCGAATTCGATAATCCTGTGATGATGTATTCTATCGGGAAAGATTCTTCCGTTATGCTGCACTTAGCGCGTAAAGCCTTTTATCCGGGCAAGATCCCGTTCCCGCTATTACATGTCGACACAGGTTGGAAATTTAAGCAGATGATCACGTTCCGTGATGCGCAGGCCAAGAAATTTGGTTTTGAGCTGCTGACACATACTAATCCTGAAGGCGTAGCGCAGGGGATTAATCCCTTTGACCATGGCAGTGCTAAACATACTGATATCATGAAAACCCAAGGTCTAAAGCAAGCACTTAACCAATACGGTTTCGATGCCGCTTTTGGTGGTGCTCGCCGTGATGAAGAAAAATCACGAGCTAAAGAGCGGGTGTATTCGTTCCGCGACCGTCACCACCGATGGGATCCTAAAAACCAACGCCCAGAATTATGGCGCACCTATAACGGCGCGGTGAATAAAGGCGAAAGTATTCGAGTGTTTCCGTTATCTAACTGGACAGAGTTAGATATTTGGCAATATATCTATCAAGAAAACATTGAGTTAGTGTCATTATACTTTGCTGCTAAACGTCCTGTTGTTGAGCGCAATGGCCAGCTAATTTTAGTGGATGATGAGCGGATGACGTTAGCCGAAGGCGAGCAGATTAAAGAAGAAGTGGTGCGTTTTAGAACCTTAGGTTGCTATCCACTCACCGCCGCCATGCATTCTGAGGCTGACAGCTTAGAAAAAATTATCGAAGAAATGCTGTTAACCCGTTCGAGTGAACGCCAAGGCCGCTTGATCGATTCAGATCAAAGTGCCTCCATGGAGCAAAAGAAGCGTCAAGGCTACTTTTAATGTCGGCAAGGTTAAGCCTATTTCGCGAATGTGGCTTTTGTAGTGCGACCTTCAGCTAAGCAGATCAAGAGTGAGAATAAGATGGACAAAGCAGTCAATAAAACCAATCGCATGGCGGCGGAAATTACCCTCCATGGTGTAAAAGAATATTTGGCCCTACAGCAGCATAAAGGTTTATTGCGCTTTTTAACCTGCGGTAGTGTTGATGATGGCAAAAGCACCTTAATCGGTCGTCTATTACACGACAGCGCACAAATCTATGAAGATCAATTGGCGAGCCTAAAGAGCGACAGCGCTAAGATGGGCACCACAGGAGAAGCCATTGACTTAGCCTTGCTGGTGGATGGTTTGCAAGCTGAGCGCGAGCAAGGTATCACTATTGATGTGGCTTACCGTTATTTTTCAAGTGATAAGCGCAAATTTATTATCGCTGATACTCCGGGGCATGAGCAGTACACCCGCAATATGGCTACGGGCGCATCGACCTGTGATTTAGCGGTGATTTTAGTTGACGCTCGCTACGGCGTGCAGACGCAGACTAAACGCCATGCGTTTATCGCCTCATTATTGGGTATTCGTCACTTTGTCGTTGCCGTAAATAAAATGGACCTGCTTGAGTTTGACCAGCAAGTATTCAACCGTATTCGTGCTGATTTTACCAATTTCGTTAAAGACTTTGGCTGTCTTGATATCCATTTTGTGCCGTTATCGGCGCTGAATGGTGACAACGTAGTTGAGCGCAGTAATCAAAGCCCTTGGTATCAAGGTGGCACTTTGCTCGAACTGTTAGAAACTATTGATACACAACGTGAACTCAGCTCCTTACCCGTACGTTTCCCAGTACAGTATGTGTCGCGCCCTAACTTAGATTTCCGTGGTTTTGCTGGCACTTTAGCCTCTGGTATTATCAAGGTCGGCGATGAGTTAGTGGCTTTGCCATCGGGCAAACGCAGCAAGGTTGAGCGTATTGTCACCTTCGATGGCGACATACAAGAAGCGGTTGCAGGCCAAGCGGTGACGATAACGCTGGAAGATGAAATCGATATTTCCCGTGGCGATTTACTGGCAAAACCCGATTCAGCGCCAGCCGTCGCTAATGTGATCAGCGCTGACATAGTGTGGATGGATGAAAAGCCATTACAACTGGGTCAGTTATATGACATCAAAGTGGCGGGTAAAAAAACACAAGCCTCTGTAACAGCAATTGATTATGTGGTTGATGTTAACACTCTAGCGCGCAGTAGCACTGACACGCTTGGGTTAAATGCCATTGCCCGCGTGACCTTAGAACTGACCGAAGACATAGTATTTGATGCTTATTCTTTGGTGCGAGATACGGGCGGAATGATCTTAATTGACCGTTTAAGTAATGCGACCGTCGCCGCAGTGATGGTTGTTTCGGGTCAACATATTAATAAACAAACCACATCACAATTTAGTGCCTTTGAAGTAGAATTTAATGCCTTAGTGCGTAAACACTACCCCCATTGGCAAGCACTCGATATCTCTAAGCTTGGAGCTTAATTTGTGAGTGACCTGTGGCTGTTAGCGATTATTTTGTTAGGGCTTGTGGCTGGCTTAATTAGCGGCCGTATCAATCCTGCGGTATTGTTTTTATTTGCATTTTTACTGTGTTACTTGTTTGACATGGTTGCACTTGATACTGCATTAACCAGCTTTACTAATATTGGCTTGGTCACCTTAGTTTTATTGGTGTTGGCCGCGACAGCGTTAGAAAAAACCTCCCTACTGGGTAAATTGAGTCAGGTTATCGGTAATAGTTCTTTACCTATAACTATGGCCAAACTCGGGTTGTCGACTGCTTTGTTATCGTCATTTACCAATAACACTGCCGTAGTGGCATCGCTTATCGGTGTGGTGCGCCGTAATCAAGTGCACGCGCCAGCTAAATTGCTGTTGCCACTTAATTACGCGGCGATTTTAGGCGGCACACTCACGCTGATTGGTACATCAACTAACTTAATTGTTAACTCCTTTGTAGAAAACGCCGGTTTACCCGCTTTAGGTTTTTTTGAGTTCACGCCAGTGGCTGTTGTGATCGTCGTCGCGGGTATGTTACTGCTGGTCCTATTGGCAAATATTCTGCCCGATAGACGCGAAGAGTCAGACGAAGAAGCGCTACCTTATTTACTCGAAGCCCATGTGGCGAAAGGTTCGCTCTTAGTTGGCCGCAGTGTGGTTGACAATAAACTCAGGGCGCTAAAGCAGTTATATCTAGTCGAGTTAGAACGCAGTGGCATTTGTATTTGCCCCGTGCCGCCCCAGCTAGTGCTACAAGCGGACGATGTGCTGCGTTTTAGCGGTGCGGTGGAATCGGTAGAGTTATTACATCAATTCGATGGTTTAGATTGGTTTGGTAAACATCAAGCAAAGGGGCAAAATTTAGTTGAAGCAGTGCTTGCGCCGTCATCCAGTTTAGTCGGTAACTCGTTAAAAGCATCGCGTTTTCGTGAGCAGTTTGATGCTGCTGTGATGGCGATTCGTCGTGGTCATCATCCGCTAAAGGGCGGACTTGGTGACATTATTTTGCAACCTGGCGATGTATTGTTATTGACGCCAGGGGATAGTTTTAGCGCCAATCCAAAATTGAGCTCAGAATTTGCCGCAGTGAGTGGGCTAGATTTAAATGTACGCTTAGACAATCACCGTGGCCGTTGGGTATTACTCGGTTTTGCGGCTGTGATTGTACTCAGTGTTACTGGTGTGTTGCCGTTAGCTAAGGGTTTAGTGTTGTTGTTGCTCGGTTATTTTGCCATTGGCGCTGTCACTTTGGCTGAGCTTAAACGCCGTTTCCCATTAGAATTGGTGGTTATTGTGGGGAGCGCCTTAGGGCTCGCCAATTTGATGATGAGCACAGGCCTTGCCGATAGCTTAGCGCAAGGATTGCTTTCGGTTATCAATGGTTATGGTGTATTTGGCGCTTTTGTCGGTGTGTACTTGATGACTTTGTTGCTGACGGAACTGGTCACCAATAATGCCGCTGCGGCGCTGTCTTTCCCGATTGCTTACGCGATTGCGCTTAATTACGGTGTCGATGCAAGACCCTTTATTATGGCGGTGGTGTTTGGTGCCAGCGCGAGCTTTATTTCCCCCTACGGTTATCAGACCAATTTGATGGTATTTAATGCGGGTAATTACCGCTTCAGTGACTTTGTTCGTTTAGGGTTGCCGTTATCTGTGTTGTATTCCGTGATCGTGATATTTATGGTGCCAATCATCTTTCCTTTTTAATGATTAGCTTGAGTTTATTGCCCTGTGTGAGTTATTTTTTGTATAGGGATTGAGGAGTTTTTATGACAAATATCGTGTGGCATCAACATCCTGTAGATCAAGCTGCTAGATCTAAACAAAAAGGTCAGAACCCTGTTTTACTGTGGTTTACTGGGCTCTCAGGTGCGGGTAAATCAACATTGGCAGGCGCGTTAGAGCGGGCGTTATTTGAGGCGGGATTCCATACTTATTTGCTCGATGGCGATAATGTGCGCCATGGTCTGTGTAACGATTTAGGTTTTACCGTTAAAGATCGTGACGAAAATCTGCGCCGAGTGGGTGAAGTGGCTAAATTGATGGTGGATGCTGGGCTGGTGATTTTATCGGCCTTTATTTCCCCGACCCGTGAAGAGCGCGATAGTATTCGTGCTAGCTTTCCTGCGGGGCAGTTTATTGAAGTCCATGTGTCGACGCCTTTAAGCGTGTGCGAGCAGCGCGATCCTAAGGGGTTGTACGTGAAAGCGCGCAGTGGCGAAATTGCTAATTTTACTGGCGTTTCATCGCCATACGAAGCGCCATTGGCCGCCGAATTAACGATTGATACCAGTAAAGGCGATTTAGCGACTCAAGTACGCGCGTTAATTGACTATTTAACCGCAATCAATGTGATCAATGCCGATAAGATAAGTGCGTTAGGCTAATATTTAACGCTGAGTGATTTAACAGGAGCTTTTGAGCTCCTTTATTATTTCTGTAATTAAGCGATGCTGTTAGTTAGCCCTTATTCTATTTTGAAGTCTTTAGCGAATAGCAATTGTAATGCCTTGAGATATTCTTGATCGGGTTTTGGGAGCACTAGCTGAGCCAGTTCATCACCAATGGGCGTGAGTCGATAATAACTAAAGAGTAGATTGCCGCTTTTTGGAGTCAGTTTCATCTGTATACTTTGCACGGCAAATTGGATCGGGGTTTTATTGTTGAGTAAACCAGTTTCAAATTCGCTGCTATGGATAATCCCTGCATCAACTAAGGTCAAAATGCTGGAGTAGGGCAGGCCAAACTGTGATAAACCCAAGTTAACCGAAGTGATTTTACGGAAATACTGGCCAATCCCGCCTGATAAGCGATAGCCGCTAATCAGCTTTAACCGCTGCTCGTTATTCACTTTTGCAGCCATACCGAGGGCTTTTTCAAGAATTTGCGCTTCGCGGTGTGTGAGTTGTTTGAGTATAGCTAAGGTGCGTAAGCTAAAATTACCAGGGTTGACAATCTCACTCGATAATATTCGCGCCCACAAATCTTGCATCTTACGATTATGGATTTGCTCTGCCATCATAAAAAATTGATGACTCCAATCGGGATCAAGCTCGACGCCGGTGACATCCGATGGCGTATAACTGATAGCTAACGAAAATATCGTCTCCACATTGGTTTGATATTGGCTTGATAACTTATCAGCGCGGTGCTTAGCGCGCTCAGCGACCGAGGCATTTGCAGGGCGATATTCTCTCTCGGTTGCTAGCCCTAATTGCCGACCGAGTAATAGTACTTTTTTACGGGCAGAAGCATCGGATGTTGACTCGCCGTCCTCTGACAAAATTAAAATATCTGAATCCTTCATCGTGTTATAAGTCCCTGAGAGTGAGTGATGTACTTTACTTTACGTATTGTTATTGCTGTCTATTCTATGGTTTTAGCCACTGATTTTGCCTTGCTATTGGACCAAGACCATAGCGTTTCATTACCAGGTTCTGGATGGCGCGGTACATTGAGCGCCAAAATTAACGAACATACCGCAAAGCCAGCACCAATATAAAAAACTAACGCGGGGTCGGTCAGCCATAATAGCCCTAATAGTACGGGAATAATGACAGCTGCAATGTGATTAATGGTAAAACTAACCGACATTGTCGCCGCAATATCTTTGCTATCAGCAATTTTTTGGAAATAGGTTTTCATCGCAATAGCCATGGCGAATAGCAAATGATCGATGACGTAAAGTGCAGCGGCCATATGAGGTTGCTCAACTAGAGCGTAGCTAATGAACACGATGAACAGCCCTATATATTCAACTGTGAGGGCATTGCGTTCACCAATACGCCCAATAAAACGACCAATCGTGGGGGCGAATAGCAGGTTGACTAAATAATTGATCAAGAACAATGCGGTAATTTCACTCACACTGTAACCAAACTTTTCGACCATCATAAAACCCGCAAACACCATGAAGATTTGCCGTCTTGCCCCTGAAAAAAAGGTCAGTAAATAGTAAAGCCAATAGCGTTTACGCAAAATAATTTTTTTGTGCTGTATTTCGGTGGTGTCAAACTGTGGGTAATACCATGTCATTGTTAGTACCATGACCAAGCCTAATACACCAATAATCAAATACATATGCTGATAGTCTAGCTTCAGCCATGTCATCACTAGCCAGATACTGGCATAACCGACTAAGGCCGCCGCCGAGCGCCACGCCAGCGCTTTGCCCATAAAACCCGCGGCATCTTTTTTATCAACCCATTGCAAGGTTAACGATTGATTGATGGTTTCAAAATAGTGGAATCCAACTGACATCAACACTGTGGTGAGATACAAACCGATAACCTGTGGAAAGAAACCTGTTACCGCGACACCGATACATAGCAAGGCGAGTGAGAGTAGGGCGAAGGCTTGTTCTCTGATTAGTAGCAGTACAAAAATGGCGGTGAATGCTAAGAATCCTGGGATCTCTCGTAGGCTTTGTAATATGCCAATTTCAGCGCCGGTAAATTGAGCTTTTTCGATCACAAAATTATTGAGCAGTGCCTGCCATACAGCAAACACCAGCGACATGACGAAGGTCATCCATAGTAAGAGCGATTTAGGATCTTGGGCTTTAATAGGTTTCATGGATAAAGGCTCTGGCGATAAGTATCCAAATGCTAATGCTTTTTCTGCTAAGAGGCTAGATAACTTGAATGCTAAATAGGTTGTAAAGTGAATCGTAATTGCAGCTTATTTGAGCTAAATATTGAACGCGGGAGCGAATATACAATAGGTTGCTAATGTAAGTTATTTGTAAATTCAATTGTAAATTATAATGCAAACGATTCTCGTTTGATCTATTTTATTTGCGCATTTAGGGGCAAGCTGTTAAACAGCGCGGAGAAAGAGATGAGAACAGAATTAAAGTTGAGTTCTTTGGCCATTATGGTCACGGCGCTCATTGGCAGTGTCCATGGAACTGCGCAAGCAGCAACGGATCCTGCCGTTTTAGAACAAGCCATCGCAAAACAAGAAGTAGAATTACAACAGTTAAAACAACAATTATCTGAATTAGCCGCACAACAGCAGCAACAGCAAGTACAGCAGGCTGAATACCAAGCTAAAACGAGCACTGTAGTCGATCGTGTTGATACAGCTGCCGATAAACTCAGCAAATTTTCGTTTCAATCCTATGGCAGCGCGATTTATACCAGCGATGAGTATTTTGATAATGTGCAAGATACTACGCCAGAGCGGCGTAATCGGTTTGATTTAGAGCGTGTCGTTACTGAGTTTGGCTACCAATTTACTGATGTTTGGAGTATGGAAGTCGAAATTGAATACGAACATGGCGGTACGGGGACATCACTTGAGTACGACGGTTTCGATGAGTTTGGTGAGTTTGAAACTGAGGTCGAAGCCGGTGGTGAGGTGGTCGTTGAAAAGGCTGAACTGCGTTATCGCCCTTCCAAAGCATTCGGAGTGAAATTCGGTAATATTCATGTACCAATCGGTTTGACCAGTATGTTGCATAAGCCAAATCAGTATCTTACTGTGATGCGACATAAAAGCGAAGCCGCCATGATCCCCGCTGTTTGGAATGAAAATGGTATCGGTGTTTATGGCGAAATAGCCGATTTTCATTACCAAGCACAAGTTATTAGTGGCCTTAATTCAGAATATTTTAGAACCTATGATTGGACTGCATCTGGGCATCAAAAACGTTTTGAACATGTGAATGGTGATGATTTAGCCTTTGCAGGACGTCTAGATTACGGTGATTTCAAAAAAGGTTCGGCAGTCGGCGTGGCTTATTATTATGGCAATACCAGCGACAATCGTCATAAAAGCAATAAAATTGATGTAGATGGCACCGTTAGTATTGTCTCTGCTGCTGGAGCATATATTGAAGGCCCTTGGATTTTACGCGGTCAGTACCTTTATGGCACGTTAAGCGACAGCGATGCCATCACCCAAGCTAATAAAACCACTCCAGGTTTGAAACCCGGTAACTTCGCGCAGCTAGGCTCGAAATCACAGGCCTTTTTCGTCGAAGCGGGTATCGATTTAAATCATTTCACCTCAGTTCCGTTAACGGTATTTGCCAATATAGATTACTCCAATCCTTTAATGGAAGTCGAAACTGGCACCGCCACCAAACGCTTTGAAAATACTTGGACTAGCGTTGGCGTGAACTATTTTCCAATACCACAAATAGTGATTAAAGCGGAAGCCGGCTTGCATCAAGTTGCCGTTGCTAGCATACCCGATACTCACTTTTTCGCCCTTGGCGTGGGTTATCAATTTTCGCTCTAATCTCTCAATTTTGCTGGAACCAATAGGAACTTAATATCATGACATTACGTAAAACAGCCATTGCTCTTGCGCTTATGAGCACCTTAGCCGCCTGTGGTGGTTCTGGGTCGGATGATTCAACGCCAAGCACGCCAACTACACCAGATAATAAGTTTAGTTTTACTGCCACAGAGATGATCACTAACCTCACTGACGACGTTATTGTTGCGGGTTATGCTGACCTAGCATTGCAAGCGCAGGCGCTTTTATTGGCGACTCAAAAACTAACGAACTCAACAACACAAGCCGATTTAGACGCCGCTCAAGCAGCATGGAGGGCGGCTCGTTTACCTTGGGAGCAAGGCGAATCACATATTTTTGGTCCTGTGGATTCGCTGAGTATCGATCCGCACTTGGATAGCTGGCCGCTCAATACCACCGATCTTCAAACGCAGTTAAACACTCATTCCGGTTTTGATGCGCAGACGATTAAAGGCTGGAATGACGATGTGCAAGGTTTCCATACCATTGAATATCTATTATTTGGTGATGGCGTTAATGGCAACACTAAGCCCATCAATCAACTCACGGTCAAAGAGCGCGAGTATCTGATTGCATTGGCAGAAGTGTTTCGTGACTACACTAAGCAACTCGATGATGCTTGGCAGATAAACCACAATCCACAGGATACTGCGGCTAAACCCTATGCTGAATTATTAAAAAATCCAGGCGTGACAGGTAATACTATTTATTCATCGCAACTGGCGGTAGTTGAAGAATTGATTAACGGCATGATAGCCATTGTTGATGAAGTCGGTAACGGTAAGATTGCCGATCCTTTTGGCAGCTCGCTGGCGACAGCCGACACCTCAAAGGTGGAGTCGCAGTATTCTTGGAACTCATTAGATGATTTTGCCAATAATATCATTGGTGTGCGTAACGTTTATCAAGGTGAGTTTACCGGTAATAGCGACAGACAGGGCATAGTGAATTTTGTGGCTGCTGCCGATGCGAACTTAGCCACTCGCGTAAGCAGTGAAATTGATGATGCCATTATCAAAATTCGCGCGATTTCTGGCAGCAACCAACAACCTTTCCGCCAAGCTATAAAAGATGATGCGGGTCGTGCCCGTATCCAAGTGGCGGTGGATGCTCTAACGAAGCTGAAAACGACATTGGAATCTGATGTCATACCTTTGCTGTCTCGTTGGAAATCTTAATTTGTAATGCCGAGTCTTGCTAAAACAATTGGTTTTAGCATTTGATAACGCCACGTGGCGTAGCTCGCTTGGTGTTTATACCCTGCAGCAAGGGTGCCGTTGTGTCATTGCTGCCGGGTCATGCTTATTTGTGTGAGATTGAAGATGAACAACAGACACGTTTTAATCGGCGCATTACTCCTTGGCGGTATACAGCTTACCGGTTGTGGTGGCAGTGATGATGCAGAAGATACGGTGACACCCACGCCTGAACCGATTACCTATCCTGAATATACCGATATGACCGCCAGTGGCGGCGCAACGACAACCTATGATGCTGGCAATTCGGGTCATGGATTTTCAACTCCTTCGATAAATTTAACAGCAACAGAGCTTGCGCTGCACATGGAGGGCGATAAGTTTTTTGAAACCTCTTTTACTACCGCGCCTAATGCCGAACACCCTGAATTAGACGGTTTAGGCCCAGTATTTAATAACACAAATTGTAATGCTTGCCATCAACGTGATGGACGTAACTCAACCCCGCAAGTCAGTGCTGGTCAAACGCGGGTTAAATTGGGTTCGGAAGCGGGCATCTTTTTACGGATAAGTCAGGCGGCCAATGAAGTTTGCATCAAAGGCGATGTGAGCAATGACTATTGCGCGCCGATCCCTGTGCCAGATTTTGGTGGACAATTATTTCACCGTGGTGTGCTGCAAGCGCGTCCTGATTGGCAACAGAATCAGTTTATTGGGCAAGCGGATGTTTACCTCTCCTATGAAACAAAGACCGTGGCCTACCCAGATGGCAGCCAAGTCTTATTGAAAAAACCATTATTTGCCGTGGAAAACCCCTACGATGCCCCCGGTGAAACTAAACAAAGTGCTAATTTGACCTCAAACCTATTACAAGATGATGTGTTAATGGGGTGGCGTAATGGCATGCCCGTGTTTGGTTTAGGCTTGCTTGAAGCCATCGCCGAAACCGATATTTTGCAGCACCTTGATGAAAATGATGCTAATAACGATGGTATTTCTGCAAGGGCTAATTATGTTTTTGACGCAGTAAAAGCCCAAGCAGGAGATGTGTATCCTGTGTCGTTAGGTCGTTTCGGCTGGAAAGCGAATACTCCAAGTGTGCGAGTGCAATCCTTAGGTGCACTACGTGGTGATATTGGGATTACTAATCCCTTATTTCCCGATGAAAGCATTAAAGGTAGCGCATTGCATGATGCTTATCTCACTCGAACCGGTTTTGTTGATACGGGAGAAGATGAATATGGCGCCCCCGAGGTAGGAGCACAGTTTAGTGATGCCGTGGTGTTTTATGCCGAAACCTTAGCGGTTCCTGCAAGGCGTAATGTGACACAACCGCAGGTGAGGGAAGGCGCCCGATTATTCACAAAGCTCAATTGTACTGGGTGCCATGTCCCTTCTTTTACCACTAAAACCAGTGGTGAAATTGGTGGGCGAGCCATGAGTGAAAGTTTAAAAGGCCAAAAGATTTATCCTTTCACCGATTTATTACTACACGATATGGGAGACGGGCTTGCCGATGGTCGCCCAGATTTTTTAGCCTCTGGCAATGAATGGCGTACACGGCCATTATGGGGCATAGGGCTAACCCAGACAGTCAATCCACAGGCGGGTTTCTTGCATGATGGACGAGCTGCAACCTTAGAAGAGGCCATATTGTGGCATGGCGGTGAGGCTGAAAAGAGTCAAAACGCATTTGTGGCATTATCTAAAAATGAACGCGAGCAAGTCATCGCATTCTTAATGTCGTTGTAATATCTAGCAGGGCTAATCTAACGGGGCGATGTTGTCGACTCATCCTTTTTAGTCTATTTCAAAAAGGGCAAACCTCAGGGTTTGCCCTTTTTTGTGAGCTGGCTAAAACAACCGCATATACTCGGTATCTTTGGCGTTAAGCCCGTGATCTATTTCATGTAAATGGCAGAGTAAATCGCCTAATATGAAGTATCTTAAGTGTTATTTCCTTTTGTGTACTTAGCTAAATGCTACTGGAACGTTAATGACTCACAATGCACTCATGGGTATTAGCGTTGCTATCGAGTCAGCATTTTATATGTTGCTAATGGTTATTTTGCTTAGACTAAATCGAGGCTAAATTGAAAAAAATTCTCATTATTTATTCTAGTGTTCACGGCCAGACTCAAAAAATTGCCACTAAATTAGCGCAGCAGCTAATCGGTTTGGGTAACTCAGTGGTGACTGCTGATATCAAGGCTGCCCCAGCCCTTAATGAGTTTGACAAAGTCATTGTTGGCGCCAGTATCCGCCACGGTAAACATAACCCTCGTTTGTATGAGTTTATTGAAAAGCATCAAACGGTATTGGCGAGTAAAGTCAGTGGATTTTTCTCTGTCAGTTTGGTCGCACGTAAACCCACTAAAAATACTGCTGAAACAAATCCTTATATACAGGCTTTTTTGAGTAAGACCACATGGCGACCACAATTATTACAGGTTTTTGGTGGTAATTTAAATTATCAAGGTTACAACATGTTAGATCGAAACGTTATTCGATTTATCATGTGGTTAACCAAAGGCCCGACGGATCCTGTGACCAATATTGAATACACTGACTGGCATAAAGTCGATGAATTTGCTGAACAAATTCATCGTGCTTAAATGTGATAGTTGAAATAACAACGCTGTTTACCACTATGGGATTATCTCTTGCACGGAGCAGCATTCAACAAAACTGTATTAAAGAGTTGAGTATGTTCTTTATCAGGGAGGAGTTATAAATATGCTAGCTATGCTCAGGTCTCGGTGCCGTATGCTGATGACATATCTGCATGTAGGAATAGTGATATTAAGCAGCCTACTTGTGTGCACTAGCCCTTGGATTATGATGTTGCGGCGGGTACCCGATAATGCTGGCCTTTGGGATTATTTACACGTGTATTTAGGTTTAGCCTGCACAGGTCTTGGTATCCTTTTTTTAATCAATAACTGTTTGCAAAGTAAGTGGCGCCAATATTTTGGTTGGTTAGTTGGCGATGGCATGCAGTTAAAACAGGACATTGTCGGGCTTGTAAAAGGCAAATTTCCTATCGCAGGTGGCAAAGGGCTATTTAGCGCGATTGAAGGCATTGGCATGTTGCTGCTGGTGGCAACAGGCCTTAGCGGTTTAATCTGGTTGCTATTTCAAGGCACGGCTACTGCGATAGAGTGGCGCGGTTATCATCAGCTATTTGCACAGGCATTTATTGGTTTTTTAGTGGTGCATTTACTCTTGGCTATCAGTCATATCATCGATTTTATTCGGCAATAACTTGCTTCAGTCTTTTTAAACTTAAAAAAATGGCCTCAATATTGAGGCCATTTTTTGATATTGGCTAACGCCAAATTAGTTAAAACGTCGCTGACGAGTGATGCCTATTACAGCGGCGAAGGCTAAAAATAACCCACCTAAACTGCCGCCTGATGAGGTTTTAGCAGGAGCGATATCTTTCTCAATAGCAAGGTAGTTAATTAACCCAATTAACTCATCTAAGGTTTTGATGCTGCTTAAGTTAACCGCATATTTATCGTTCACAATAAAGGCCGGTACACTCTCAATCTTGAATTCGTTTTGCTGAGTGCGCCACAATGCGAGCTTTTCATTGGTGCTTTTACTGTCGGCGATTTTATCGTACTGGGCTGCATCGACACCTAGTGGGGCGAAGATTTTTTTAATATCATCACGATTATTGATTTGCTGCTCATGTTCATGGCCAGCAGCGCTGTGATCGTGACCATTTTGGCCTTCTACACCTTGAATAGCGCTGAACATGGCATGGGTTAGGGCATCTTTATTATCCACGCTTTGGATCACGGCCAGCGAGCGCATAACTTCAGTGCCAATGTCGCTATTCATAAAATCGACATGCTTGCTATCAAAGCTTACTTTTTGGTTGAGATTAGCTTTAATATCGGGCAGATAATTGGTTTCCATATTGAAGCAGTTATGACAGTAAAATGAATAAAATTCAGTAAGTTTTGGCTCGCTGCTTGGCGCTTTGGTAGAGATTTGAGTGTAATGCGTACCTTCAACAAAATTGGCAGCCAAGCTGCTCAATGGAGTGATCACTAAGGTGACAGCCAAGGCTAATTGTTTAATCATAATGTCCTCAAATTTGATGGTGTTAAATACGTGGTATCAATCATTGTGCTTTGTCAGCGTTGGTATGATTAGCATAAGAGTAAAATGAACGGCAACATAAGCGTGAGTCTAGCTAAAATACCAGCATTGATGGGTAGGTTTAGGTTAAATGGAAAGGCTTAATTATGGCTGAATTAGCGTGTTCTGGCTGTGCTAAATCTGTGATCTCAATAGAAGTTTTACTGTAGATTTATAGGAGTGTAAGCGGGATCACATCACCACGTTGCAGAGTTCCTGCCCTAGCCGAGATAAAGCGCGAGTCGAAGCGCCATAGGATTGGATGTTTGTGCAATATTTCACGTGAGCATCAAACGCCGTTTACATGGCACCATTAAAACGGCACCACATAGGGCATAGTGCAGTATTGAGTAGCAATGTTTACGCCGCATCTTTTAATGACTGCCAAGCCTCACAGACCTCACGAAAGCGCGCTGCATCACCATCGGGTCGATCAGGATGCCATTTTAGAGCTAATCGCCGCCACTGTTTGCGGATATCGCGCGCGGTTGCACTTTCGTCTAACTCGAATACTCTTAAGGCATTGCCCTTATTCATCAAGTTGATATTTAAGCCAATATAGCTTTTATAATTACTCCAAAAGGCTTCGAGTAGCTCCCGCACCACGTTTTCACTGGTGTCGTAATTATTCCAATCAAGGTAATAGTCACGCAGAGAACTATCCTGCATTATCAAGGTATTAACATTGGATGGCACTAAACGAAATATTTGAATTTCCATGGCTTTAACTTGTAGCCATTGTTTGGGTAGTAATATTTCTTGCAGTTCAAACAGGGCGTTCATCAGTAAAAAATTACGTTTAAAGAGATCATTGCCGGGGTTTTCATCGAGCTGATGCAACAGGCCTTGGCTTTGTAACTCTGCTGCTAAATGGTGAATCTTCCAGCTTTGGTTTGAAGCTTGTAAAACAGTCAGTACCGACCAAATTAATGGGTTATCGCCTTTAGTGTTCGCAACTCGAATCGATTGAGGTTCTTCAGTGAGAGAGGGTTTGGCAAATAACATACTGACTGTCCCATCCTAAATAGTGAGTGTAAATATGGCGCCGATAACGTGTATTAGGCCGCTAAAAAGCATTAAACCGCAGAACATTAATGATTTATGCAACGGCTTATTCAACTTTTTCAAACTGTGTCTTAAATCATGCCATAGAGCCAAAGTGTAGGCAAAGGTGAATTTTACAGCAATAGCACAGCAGGCTGCTTCTACTGTGAGTAATGTTATTGTCAATGCTCACTTAATACATAAATTACAGGCTGACAGTTTGAGTGCGGCTATTGAGCGGTTTTAAATATAAAAGACCCTTACTGATATCGTTATAAAACAAGGGTCTTATCAGCCTTTGGTTGAAAAACGTCAAATAAGCTGTTTATCAGTATTAGATTTCAGTGAAAATCTTATCCAGTGCTAGACGCGATTTAGGCAACTTAGCATTGAAATCTTCTTCTGCACGGTAGCCAAGAGCAACCACGACAGACGCGCATAAACCTTGTTCTCTTAAACCTAACACTTGATTTAATTGAGTTGCATCAAAGCCTTCAATTGGGCAAGCATCGATATCTAATACGCTGGCGCCGAGCATTAGAGTGCCAAGGGCTAAGTAGACTTGTTTTTCCATCCAATGTTGGGCATCTTTCAGTTCATAATTGTGCATATTTACGAAAAAAGAGCGACCTTTGTGCTGCGCTTGCTTAGCTTCTTCGGTCGCAAAACGGCCATCTTTAGCTTCTTGCTCTAATACTTGCTGTAAGTGTGCATCGTCTAGTTGGGTACGAGTGCAAAGCACGACCACATGGGACGCATTAAGGATTTTTTGAGTATTAAAGGCGAAGTGTTCTGTTGCTTGGGCAATTAACGCTTTACCTTCGGCAGTGCTCGCTAACACAAAATGCCACGGCTGTGAGTTAGTGGATGATGGGCTAAATTGTAATAAAGTTTTGATTTCTTGTATTTTATCAGTAGGGATTGTCTTCGTTGGATCAAAGGCTTTTGTGGTGTAACGTTTTTTAGCAAGAAAACTTAAATCACTCATGTAACGGCTCCAATTCATCAAAATGTACAAATGCAATGGCAGCATTCTAAGCGGGTTTACATAAAATACAATGTGATCACGGCAGATGTTAGGGGCAAAAACGTTAAACGGGCTGGGGGTCAAGGTTTAAACGCAAAAAGCATTATGGATATTCTGCATATGAGTTTGGTACATTTACCGTTGAAGTAAGAGCGAACGGACTATTCATTTGAATCCTTTACTCACTGCACGCTCTGATAAAAGTAACGGCAGTGAGTATGATTATTTCACATCATTCAATCTAACCAGCACGCAGTACTTTGCTTAAAAACGCTTGGGTACGGGCTTCTTTTGGGTGGCTAAATAGCGCATCGGGTGGGCTAGATTCGACCACATAACCGCCATCCATAAAAATCACTCGATCGGATACATCCCGTGCAAAGCCCATTTCGTGGGTCACAATCACCATGGTCATGCCCTTTAGTGCTAAGTCTTTCATCACGTCGAGTACATCGCCGACCATCTCAGGATCGAGTGCTGATGTTGGCTCATCAAACAACATCAAGTCTGGCTCCATGGCTAATGCCCGGGCAATGGCCACCCTTTGTTTTTGTCCACCCGATAAACTGGCGGGGTAGGCATTGGCTTTATCGCTTAAACCAACCTGTGCCAGCAGGTCGAGGGCTTTTACCTCAGCTTGTGCTGGCGTCATCAGCTTTAGGCTAATGGGCGCTAAGATAATGTTTTGCATTACTGTTTTATGTGGAAACAGATTAAAGTTTTGAAACACCATGCCCACTTTTTGCCGCAATTTATCCACACAGGCGTTTGGTGCTGTGATGAGCTGACCTTCAATCTCGATATCACCTTGGCTAGGTTGCTCCAACAGATTGATACAACGTAAAAAAGTACTTTTACCACTGCCACTAGGGCCGATCACGCTGACGACTTCGCCCTGACGAATATGCTCACTAATGCCCTTGAGCACGTGGTTATCGCCGAAGTTTTTATGCAGGTTGGTTATTTTAATCACTTTGTTTCAACCTCTTTTCAAATTTCGATAGCACGAAGGTGAAGCTGTACGTCAGGAATAGATAAATAAGGGCGCAGGTAAATAACGGCACACTGTCTTCAAAGGTGCGGCTACGGATGATTTCACCCGCACGCATTAAATCAACGCCACCGATAAAGCCAATAACGGCGGTTTCCTTGAGGAGTACGATAAATTCATTACCTAGTGCAGGCAGAATATTTTTAATCGCTTGGGGCAAAATAATCGATTTCATGGTCATCGTTTGCGATAAACCCAGTGAACGTGCCGCTTCGGTTTGACCTTTGTCGACAGCTTGAATCCCCGCGCGGATAATCTCAGAAATATAAGCGCCGCTATTAAGGCCAAAGGCGATAATGGCTGCGGTGATTTTATCGACATCCAAGGCTGAAAGTACGATGAAGTAAAGAATCACTAACTGAACTACAACTGGGGTGCCGCGGATCACGCCGACATAAAGATTGGCGGGAAAGCGGATATACCACTTAGACGACATCTTCATAAATGTTGTGCCAATGCCTAACACTGCACCTAATAACATGGCGAAGAAAGTGACGATTAATGTCACCTTCAAACCATTTAATATCAGCAGTATACCTATCATGCCATCTTCGCCAATTGGGCTAAATAGCGAATTATTAATTGCGTCTATCATGCTGAAATCACTTTATATGGGCAGAAACAAGTGTCTGATATTGGCCGTCGGCTTTCATGTTAGCCAGTGTTTTATTGATGCTGGTCAACAGTTCAGGCTGCTCTTTTGACACGGCGAAACCATAAAACTCAGCCGGAAAATCCAGTTTTATCAGCTTTAATTCAGGATTTTTTGCCAGATAGTTAGCGGCAGGTTCGCTGTCGAATAACACTAAATCTACCTTTGAATTTTTAAGCTCCATAATGGCCTCAAAACCGGTATTAAAAGCGGTCACATTTTCGGTGTATTTTTTTGCCATAATGTCGGCGGTAGAGCCTAATTGCACCGCAAAATGCTTACCTTTAATATCTTCAATTGTTTGAATACTATCGTTATCTTTTTTTACTAGCACGACTTGCGTTGCTTCGTAGTAGGGTTCAGAAAAGTTAACGCTTGCTTGGCGTTCAGCGGTAATAGTCATGCCTGAAGCAATAAAATCAATTTTACCTGAGTTGAGTGCGACGATCAGCGAATCAAACTTCATGTTTTCGACTTTCAATATTTTACCGGCATCTTTGGCGATTTGTTTTGCTAACTCGATATCGAAGCCTTTGATTTCATCACCACTTTGGCCGCCAACATATTCAAAAGGTGGAAATGCCGCGTTGGTGCCAACAACTAACACGTCGTCGCTTTTCCCACATCCTGCTAACAACAAGGTGGCTGTTAATGTCAGGCCGCCTAATAACATGGATTTTTTCATTTAAGACTCTCTTGTCGTTTTCATTATCAGTGTGGCGACTATAGGCAGACACTGAATGTGTGTCAATATTTATGCTGTTAATTTGATTAATAATTCACTTTTGGATGTTTGCTTATAGCATGGGGACGATGAATTGACACCTTATGTCTGAGTTGTGCTTTATTGGTTAAATATTTGTTTGTATACAGGTGTCTGACGTTATTATAAGTTATTAGCCTCCTTCGCAGGTGTTTATGTTAGTTATTTTTAAGCGACTTGTTGTGGTGTAAATATTCACTTATGCATCAAAGCTAAAACTAACTTATGGGTCGCATAAACCCAGAATTAACTCGTTGAGGCACGTTATTCATCGCGCCATTTTTATCGATGTTATGCTAATTTTATACAGTATTAACCACGGGTCTATTGACGCTACAGGCCACCGAATATGTGCTAGGAGCTTAAAGTGAACTATCTCAATTTGGCATTAGTTTGTGCTGCCCTGTGTGCATCGGGGGCGCTAAAGGCTGAGGAACAAACTCAGTGGTATTACAGCTTAGGTATCCACGATTTTATTGTTGAGGATTCGCACACTCCAGGGGTAAATACGAGTTTATTAATCGAATATCGCACCCAAACCGATATTCTGTTGACGGCGGCGATTGATATTTATTTCGATATCGATATAGATAAGCTCGATCCTGATCATATCCCTGTGTGGTTTAAGTCTGACTATGCCGCCAGTGGCGAGATTTACCGTGTAAATTCTGATTTTTCATTGGGTTGGCAGCTTGATTTACAAGGAAAACGTAACACGGTCAGTTCAGTCGAGAAGCAAGTTAAGTTGTTTCCTGAACTAACGGCCAACTTTGATGGGCAGCAATTACAAGCGCAATTGAAAGCGGGGGCGGGTTATTATTATCTTGAAATCGATGATGATGTGCCTAAAACGCGAGGTTACGATCGTAGCGATTTTGGTAATAGTGAGTTTGCATATACCTTGATGGGGCAGTTAGGTATAGATGCGACCGCTGAGCTACATATGCAAGTTGCTGCACAAACTTGGCAAGATGATGATCAATGGCTAGAGCGTCAATATCGATTCGAGATGAGTTATCAAACTGATTTATGGTATCCCAGCAGCGAATTAGTGCTTAGTGCTGAACATACCCAATACAATTTAGATCACTACGCTAAAGTGGATGTTAATTCGGCTGACTATTTACCTATTTTACCTTGGGATAGCGATACTCTAGTGCGTCTAAGCCTTGTTATCCCTTGGTAGAAAACCGCATTATTGTTGCGTTAAGTGCTTTTTGACTAAATTAATCATGGCTTGTGCGGCGAAGGACAAAACCTGATCTTTACGCCAAAATAGTGATAATTCCCAGCGTAGCTCATCACTCGCCAGCGGTATATTCACCACACCAGACACGCTGTAACGCCGCGCAATTGATCGCGGTAATACCATCACGCCAGTCCCCGCTGCAACTAAGGCTATGCCAAAATCAGCTTGGCTAACACGAGTAATATTTTTAGGGATAAATCCGGCATGTTGGCAGGCTTTGAGCACTAATTGGTAAAGAGTATACTCAGTTTCGAACATCACTTGTGGTTCATTACTAAGGTCGCTAAATAGTAGTATATCCCTAGTTGATAAAGGATTTTCTTTAGGTAGCACGACGACCATCGGATCATTAAATACACGAATACCCTCATAACCATCATCAACATCAATAATGCCCGTCGCAAGTTCAATTTCGCCCTTTTGGATCGCTGCGGTTTGTTCTACGCCACCACGGACGAGCAAGTGCATGTCAATTTGCGGATACTGCTGACGATATTTGGCAATAATAGGTGCAAAAATTTCCGCACTGCCTAATGGAGCTAACCCGAGTTTGAGCTCGCCAGCCGTTAAGCTGCGCTGCGCCGTGAGTTCAGCAAGCATGCGTTGCCTGCCTGCGAGTAAGTCCTTGCCATGGCGATAGACGACTTCACCGGCGGGGGTGAGCTTGACATGGGTGCCGCGTTTACCGCGTTCGAGTAAGATAAGATCGAGCTCCAGCTCTAATTGGCGCACGGCTTTTGATAGCGCAGGTTGCGTGAGATGAACTCTTTCGCTGGCCTTACCAAAGCCTCCGGCATCAACGATTTCGATAAAATAACGAATGACTTTGAGATCCACCTGGATTCACCTTTTAATGTATTCCTAAAATTTATGTATTACATTCTTAATATTCATTTTTTTTATCAAATAAGCAAGCCTAGAATAGCCCCATAGAAAATTTGTTCTAACCGAGAAAATCATGTCATTCCCACAAGCCGCAATACGTCAATGTCGACATTGGGCTTTGTTATTAACCCAAATCGGCCTCTTTTGTTTACTGTCCTTTGCTTGCCACTGGTTCGCGACTTGGGCGCATTCTCCGATCCCTGGAAGTGTGATTGGCCTAGCTGTCCTTTTGTTTCTATTGGGTTTTAAACTAATTCCTGAAAATGCAGTACAACTAGGCGCCGCTTGGTTGATTGGTGAATTACTGTTATTTTTTATCCCTCCAGTGATTTCAGTGATTAAGTACGAGGCCTTATTTGAGCAATACGGCACCAATATCTTGTTCACCTTAGTGATGGGTAGTGTGTGTGTGATGTTTGGCACTGGTTTTGTCGTCGATAGAGTGTTTCGTTTTGAACGCCAACTGAACATCAAAAAGCAGGCCCGTCGCCACGCTAAGGCAGCTTAGCTATGGCTAATTCAAATGTGGTTGATTTTGTCATGTCACAAACGGGGTTAGCTTTATTTAGCTTACTGCTTACCGTATTTTGTTATTTTGGCGCTAAACGTTTGTACAAATACCATAGAGTCTGGTGGTTGGCGCCGATAGTATTAGCACCGATAGTGATTACCTTGTTGGTATTTAATCTTGAAATACCATTACCTACTTATTTCGAATATACCCATTGGTTGATGGCTATGTTAGCACCAGCAACGATTGCCTTTGCTTTGCCTATCTACCGTGAGCGTAAGCTTATCCGCCAATATCCACTGACGATTGCTTTAGGAGTGCTCGCGGGCTTATTTTTAGGAATGATTTCTTCTTGGCTGCTCGTTAAGTTTGTTCCCTTACCGGTGGAATTGTCTAAGAGTTTGCTAGTGCGCTCGGTTTCGACTCCCTTCGCGCTGGAGGCTACCAGTGCTTTTGGCGGTGTACCTGAATTAACAGCCATGATGGTGTTAATCACTGGCGTGATTGGTATGTTGGTGTGTGAGCCTTTATTCAAATTCATGCGGATTCGTACTTCATTAGGTAAAGGTGTTGCCCTAGGCGCATCAGCCCATGGTGCAGGCGCTGCGAAAGCTAATGAGATTGGCCAGCAAGAAGGGGTTATCGCCAGCTTAACGATGATTTTTATTGGTATTGCTATGGTGCTAGGCGCTCCTATTTTTGCCTTGATCTTTATCTAAATTTTGAATTTTATCGCGTGAGTTTTATGGCTTGAATTTACACATCTCAATTTTGGCAAATTTGCCTCTTCGGGCGCTAACACCTTCTCAGTTATGCGCCTTTTTTTTTGCGTGAGATTAATCCGCTAAAATATGACATGCTGTACTAAGTTGAAATACATTGTATTAGTGGGCGCTTTAGAATATCCCAAACGCATTTTTAACTGATCTTACTGTGTAGTTTTCGTGGGAAGTATAAAAACTTGTATATTATTTTCATTGCCAATGATTCTACTGTAAAAACTCTTTTTTAAAGAGGTACTGACTGTAGTAGGTCAAAAGTTTGTATCTAGCCGCTCGATTATTGAAAGTTAATGACAGGTTAAGCTGATTTAACATCGTCAAATCGGCAAGAAAGTGCTGATCTTGCAGATAAAAATCTATTTACATTCTATTTCTTTCGCTGAAGAACTCCTATACTTAGCCAAACCTTGTGCCATAGCACAATCGATTCCTTTTTTATTCAGTGAAACTTAAATGAAGATCCGTTTACTACTCAGTAGTTTTATCCTTGTATGCAGCAGTATGACTGTTGCCACGACAGCGCATTCTGCCGATTCGGCTCCTGTCCCAGTTAACTATGCTAGCTATGCCAGCAAAAGTAGCGTTAAAAAAGTAATAATGAAACAGCAAGAGGTGGCATCGAGTAGTGCCATGGTGGTTGACCTTAAAACCAATGAGGTTTTATATTCGAGTAATCCTAATGCTGTAGTGCCCATTGCTTCAGTGACTAAGCTGATGACAGCGATGGTGACCCTTGATGCAAAACTCGCAATGGATCAAAAGTTAGCAATTAATATTAGTGATACAAAAGAAATGCGCGGCGTTTATTCTCGGGTGCGTATTGGCAGTGAGATTAGCCGTAAAGATATGTTACTGCTGACGTTAATGTCATCTGAAAACCGTGCTGCTGCAAGTCTTGCCCACCATTATCCCGGTGGCCATAAAGCTTTTATTAAGGCAATGAATGCCAAGGCTAAAGCGCTTGGCATGAAAAATACCCGCTATGTTGAACCTACGGGTTTGTCCTATAAAAACGTCTCCAGCGCTAGCGATCTTATCGTGCTGCTTAAAGCCAGTGAGGGTTATCCTATGCTAGGCCAATTAAGCTCGACCGAAAAAAAGACAGTTACCTTTGCTAAGCCAAGATACAATTTAGATTTTCGTAATACTAACCGATTGGTTTATAAAGATAACTGGAATATCCATCTGACTAAAACTGGCTTCACTAACGAAGCGGGGCATTGTTTAGTGATGCGCACCGAAATGGCAAAACGCCAAGTCGCCTTTGTCGTGCTTGATGCCTACGGTAAATATACACATATTGCCGATGCTAACCGTCTACGTAACTGGTTAGAAACGGGTAAAGTGACTCCTATTCCTGCCGAAGCAAAGCTGTATAAAAAACAACGTAGCCAGCAGCAACTAGCTAAGTTGAGCAAAACCTAAGGTTGTAATGGTTTTAATTAATTTAAACAAAGCGTTAATTACATTTAAATCATAAATTTCTATGCAAGTAATGTGTAAATAAGTGCGTTAATAAGTGTGTTAATTAATTCTCGGCAGACGACCTTAAAGGTCGTCTCGTTCGAAACATTTGATCATTTTGAAGTTAATGGCCCACCTATCTCCCTTCAATATATTGCTCTAGAGTTAAGTAATCGTCGAACAGGCTTAATTCGAATCATCACCTGCATTTTGAGTTTTTTGCTATCTGCTGATTATTACGCCAATACCCTCATTGATATAGATCGAGTGTTATTTACAAAATGGCAACCGCTAACATTGCCATTGGTGCAATTCTTCCTTTACTCTCTAGTGCATCTTCACAACTTTATAACTCTCAAGCTAGGGAAAACAGACTACCAGTAGTTAGCTTGTTCAATGGAGGTACAACATGGCACCACAAGATAAGCAAACTCAAGTGACAATAAACCCGCGGATTGAACGTAATACATCTGCGATTCCGCAAGAAGCTTTTGACTGGTATGACGAATATGCCCACGGCATTATTGATCGCCGTGAGTTTATGGGGCGCCTTGCAGGGCTCGTCGCGTTAGGATTTACCATGACCACGCTTACGGGGGCATTATTGCCAAATTATGCCTTCGCCGAGCAAGTGTCCTTTAATGACCCCGCTATTCAAGCAAGTTATGTGAAGTTTCCCTCACCCAATGGCTATGGTGAAGGGCGCGGCTATTTAGTGATCCCCGATGAATTACTCATTGCTGCAAGCACCGATGGTGAAGCGAGAAGTTTAGATCCCAGTAAAAAAGCCGCAGTGGTATTAGTTATACATGAAAACAGAGGTTTAAATCCTTATATAGAAGATGTTGCCCGCCGTTTAGCGGCGCAAGGTTATATCGCCTTTGCTCCCGACGCACTGTATTCACTGGGTGGCTATCCCGGTAATGATGATGCGGGCCGCGCCATGCAAAGTAGTTTAGATAAAGCCAAAATAGAACAAGACTTTATTGCCGCGGCGCAGTTTTTAAAAGCTCATCCGCAGAGCAATGGTAAATTGGGAGCAGTCGGCTTTTGTTTTGGCGGTTATATCGTCAATATGTTAGCCGCCACCATTGCTGATGATCTTAATGCGGGCGTACCATTTTATGGAACCCCAGCGGCTATACCTTTACGCAGTCAGGTAAAGGGCCCATTAATGTTGCAGTTTGCTGAGCTTGACCAACGCGTTAATGACACTTGGGCAGAATACGAAACTCAGTTAAAAGCCAATAAAGCCGATTATATTGCGTACCTGTACCCGAATGTACAGCACGGGTTCCATAACGATTCCACTGGCCGATATGATAAAGCCACTGCAGAACTTGCTTGGTCGCGTAGTTTAGCTTTTTTCGAAACAAAACTGCGTGGCGAGTAATATGCCGTCTTATTTATTGAGTTAACTACACTTAAAGAATGCACTTAAAGAATGATGGGTTGCGTGAGTGTACAACCGTACCTCGGCGATAACCCATCATTTTTAGTCGGGTTGCGAGTTAATAAAATTGATGGCGTACTTACATATAACTTAGTCTTATCGCGGGTTAATTTTCAAACTATTAACCCAAAATCATTATGTTGTGGACATGTTGCTTTTTGCACACTATCTTATAAATAAGCTTATGATGAACTAGATGAATTTCAATATCTTGTATACCAAGAGCTGCAATTGAATATCGAATTTTTCTTGCTTTGCTATAACCGTTTGCCGCGAGACATAGGTAAGGAGTGTTATATTTTATAGGGATAGATAATATGTTTTTTACGAGCAAAAAGAAAAATGACAATATTAAACAATTAGATGCTGAACACCTTCGATATTTGATGTCTATCGAAGATGAGTTGAATGCCGTCAAAGTGAATACGGCCTATATTAGCTTTAGTGCTGATGGCACCATTTTAGATGCGAATGAGCTTTTTCTTGCCGCTATGGGTTATCAGTTATCTGATATTGTAGGTAAGCATCATCGAATTTTTTGCGATAATCACTACACCTCATCGTTAGAGTATCAACAGTTTTGGCAAGATCTTGCAGCGGGTAAATCCCAGCGCGGGACTTTCTTACGTTTTAAAAAAAATAAGCAACCTATTTACCTTGAGGCGAGTTATTTTCCGATTGTTGATAGCACTGGCAAGGTCACTAAAGTGCTTAAAGTGGCTAACGACATTACTACAATACAAAACGCACTCAAGAATCAAAATGCTGTGCTAGAAGCGCTTAATAAATCATTGGCGACAATTGAATTTACCCCATCGGGAATTGTACTCTCAGCCAATCAAAACTTTCTCGATACCATGGGATACCGACAAGACGATATTATCGGTAAGCATCATAAATTATTTTGTGAAGAGAGTTATTATCGCGCTAACCCTAATTTTTGGAACTTATTATCCCAAGGTCAGCATTTTTCTGGGCGCTTTAAGCGGATCAACGGACACGGGGAAGTTATCTGGTTAGAGGCAACATACAACCCTATTTTTGATGAAAATGGGGTTGTTTATAAAGTGATTAAATTTGCCTCTGATATCACAGCAAGAGTTACTGCTGCGCTTAATGCCGTGGAGCAAGCGGCTGTGACCTCAGAACAAACCAGTCAAGTTACCAGTAATGCAGTACAAGTTCTAAATGATGCGGTACAAACTTCTTGCGACATTGCCGCTCGGGTTAAATCTGCTTCTCAAACGGGTGAACAGCTTAAAGCACAGTCAAAAAGTATTACTGAGATTGTCGTTACCATTCGCTCTATTGCTGACCAAACTAATCTACTGGCATTAAATGCGGCTATTGAAGCCGCGCGCGCAGGTGATGCCGGAAGAGGCTTTTCAGTCGTGGCCGATGAAGTGCGTAAACTGGCCAATAATACCGCTGAAGCCACCGCTGAAATCGCCCGAGTGGTCGAAACTAATCATTCACTCATTAATCAGATGGGCGAAATGCTGGGTTCAGTCTCGGGTATCGCACTGCATGGTCAAGAAAGTATTAGTGAAGTATCAAGGGGCTTAGGTGAAATAACTCAAGGCGTCGCGCGGTTTGTTGAAATGGTCGATACCATGAAATCGTAAATGCCATCTTTAGTAAAATCTCCATTTATAAAAAAGCCAACCTTGAGGTTGGCTTTTTTTGAGGATTTTAATATTAGAATATTCAGGTGATTAGCATTATTTTAGTATGACTTCTTTTAAATTATGTATGGTTTTCACATCAAGATTACCCGGCTGCGTACTCCAAGTGAGTCGCAGATAATTTGCTAAGTCTCTAATTTGCTCGTCGTGTAACTCATCAGCATAACCTGGCATAGCATAAAAGCTGGTGGTGCTATTGTAATGCTGGCTATTAATTCCCTTAAGCATCACAGCAACGACATTGTGCACACTGGCTTTATCTAATGTGGCATTGCCAGCCATTGCGGGGGCAACATTAGGTTTACCTTCGCCATTTTGGCCATGACAACCAGCGCAATAACCTTTATAGAGCGTGTAGCCTGGTAACTCTGGCTTGTGGCCATTAAAAGTGAGAGCTTGTGGTTCAATAATCTCATCAGTATCGAGTAGATAACTACTGACTGCCTGCATATCGTCATCGGTTAAATAACTAAAGCTATGGTATACCACAGGATACATGCCACCAAAAACCGTGCCTTTACGGGAGTAACCTTTAGTAAATAGCGACTTTAGATCCCCATGTGTCCAGTTTTGTCGGTTAAGTTCACTAGGAGTAATGTTTGATGCTTCAAGCCCTTCGATAATTGCACCTTGAAAGTGCTTATCTTGCTCCATGGCAAATAACGAGTCGCGCGGCGTATGGCACTCACCACAATGGCCGAGAGCATTAACTAAGTAATTACCGCGATTCCAATGCTCACTCTTGTCTTTGCTCGGAGTAAATATCTTGGCATCGTGGGCGACTAAGTTCCATGCCTTAAGGCCAAAACGTAAGTTAAATGGAAAAGATACATCATTGTCTCGGTTTGCCTGTTTGATGGGTTTGGTACTCATCAAATAGGCATAAATTGCTTTGGTATCTTCATCGGTTAACAGACTGTAGGAGGTGTAGGGCATCGCAGGATAGAGATTGCCGTTAATACCAACGCCATGGTGCATGGCATCAAAAAAGTCTTCGTAGTTGTATTTACCAATGCCGGTTTCTTTATCGGAGGTGATATTGGTTGAGTACACCGCCCCAAAAGGGGTTTCAAATGGCAGGCCACCGGCTAGTTCGCGGCCGCCTACAGCGGTATGGCAAGCCACGCAGTCGCCTATCTTCATTAGATAAGCACCACGGGCAATATCGCTACTTTTACTGCTATTGCTATCATCGGCAGCGCTGCTGGAACAGGCGAGCAAACCTAGACCTAAAGTGAGTAGTAGGTTATGGCTCAGCAGATTTTGTATCCTTTTAAGGCGCGGGAAATGGCGCTGGTGGCTTGATATCATCACAGGGTTAACCCCTTAGTGTTGAGGATCAGATCTTTAACGGCAGCATAGTATTTTACGTAGCCAGTACAACGGCATACATGTTCACTTAATGCATCTTCAATGACTTTTTCAACTTGATCTTTAGCAATAGGTTTGCGCTTTAGCCGCTCAAGTAGCGCGGTCGATTCGTTAACAAACCCAGGGGTGCACCAGCCGCATTGAAAGGAGAAATGTTCTAAAAAGGCCTCTTGCACAGGGCTTAGCGCGGTAATTTCGCCAAGGGAGTTTTGTTTGGCATGCCCTTCAATGGTGCGAATGCGTTTACCATTAAAACGCTCGACACCATTGATACAAGTACGAACTACTTCGCTAATGCCTTGCTCGTCATCGACTAACACAGTGCAGGCGTGGCATACGCCTGCACCGCAACCAAATTTAGTACCAGTGAGGTTGACGTACTCGTGTAAGAACTCAATCATCATCACGCCATCAGCGACATCAATCGGGCCTACGGCTTGGTTGTTAATGGTCAGTTTAATAGACTGGCTCATGCCATGGCCTCCTTAATTTTTTTCGCGGTCATTGGTAATTCGTAAAAACGCACTTGAGTTGCTTGATACACGGCCTCAATCAAAGCTGCGACCACTGGGATCATCACCACTTCAGCAATACCACGGGTGGGATCTGTGTCAGATAGTTGCGGCAAAATAGTATGGCGTTGTTTCCACACCCCCACATGCCTTGCTAACGATACTTGATAGCGATTCAGATTCCATGTGCCATTACCCGCACCATTTTCAAAGGGGGGTAAACCTTCATGCAGTGCATGCCCAATTCCCATGGCGAGTCCGCCTTGAATTTGTCCTTCGACCAGCTCTTTAACGATCACTTTACCCGCCTCTAACCAAGTATGAGCACTCAGTAATGTGACCTCACCATTTCCTTCATTAATCGCCACTTCTACCAAGGTGGCACAGGGGGCGTAGTAAGTCACCATCGCGTTGTTTAGCTCGGCCTTTGGATAGCTAATCGCTTGACGATCGATTAAGTGATAGCCGTTAGATGTCATGCTGGCTTGGCGGTCTTTGGGATTGAAAGTGGTTGCAAAAGTCGGACTCGCTTCACCGTATTGCAGCGCGAGTGCATCCAGCGCTAAACGCTCTTTAGTGCCAAGAATGTCAAAATCGGCTTCGGCCCACGCCCAGCGATTAAAGGCATGGCCCATCACGCCAACGACTAATCCCATGTCGTGGGCACGTTTGGCAATGATATCTATCGACAAGGGGGGAAAGCCCAATGCGGTTAATTTACCGTCAACCCAGCGACCATCGCGGGAATTATGCAAATTAGTCGAACCCATTGGAGTGTTGAAATACAATTCGTTCCAAATTGATACCGCCGCAGGCCATAAACCGTGACGATAGATAAGTTCAGCGGCGATACGGGTTACATGACTTTGATAATAGGCCGACATTGATGCTGACGATGCCATCGCTTTAACAGGCGTCCAGCGAGGGTTAGCCGCCATTTCATCTTGGCGTTGCTGTGAAATAATATAAGGGTTATCCGTTTGTACTAATTGCATTGCTTTCCAAATATCGACCTCGGCGAGCCTAACCTCATCGGCAAAGTTACCTAGAGCATCGCTGACCAATACTGCTTGGGAGGTTTGCGTGCCAGTGCCCATTTCAATAAAACCAATATCTAGGGCTATTTTACCTTCTTTGGATAAACGAATTACCGCGCTCGGCGCCGCAGCGCCTGTACCATAATCTTTAGTGGCAATAGCAAACCCAACCCCGTAACGCATTCCTGGGTGTTTGGTTTCATAGTCTTTTTTACTGGCTACGCGGTTTTGCCATACGCTATCTTGCTCTGCCATGTCGAGCATTTCGCGATAGCGCAAAGTGCCATTTGGAATTGCGCCTTGAGTATTACGCTGGCCTGACTCCATCACGTTAGCGGCGCGCAGTTTAAAGGGATCAACTTTTAATTCGTCGGCAATTTCGTGGATCATGCATTCCATCGCAGTCATCGATTGCAGCGTGCCGTAACCACGCACCGACCCCGCATCAGGGTTACGTGACGCATAAGCGGTGGCAGTAATATCGTTACGCGGAGTGTAGTAAATGCTTTGCATCGCCGTTGCCCCAACGGAGGCGACCGAAGGGGTAAAGTTGACACGTCCACCGCCATCTATTGTCATCTGTGACGTTAATGCTTGAATTTTTAAAGTCGATTTATCAACCGCTAAACGACTTTTCATGATAAACGGATGACGTTTAAGGCCAGATTGAAATTGCTCAAATCTGTCATTGGCGAGCCGAATAGGCCCCTTGGCATACATAGCAGTGAGCACGCCATAATAAGGAAATATCGAGTGATCTTTAGCACCAAAACCGCCGCCGATATAAGGCGAGTGCACAACTAAGTGTTTGACCTTGCCCGCCAGTGGCCCAGATGACAGCATATGTACGGCCATTTCTTGAAAATCCTGTGGCGATTGCGAGGTAACCACTGTATGAAATGTTTGGCTAGCTGCGTCAAACCAGCCATTAAAGGCCTCGGGTTCCATCATCATTGGCTCGATGATTTGAGTGCGATATTCTCGTTCTAGCACTTGCCATTGTTGATTGGCCTTGGCGTCAGTGATTTGCTTATCTATCTCACCAGCATAAAAAATCCCACGTTCTGACACTGAGCCTTGGGCATTAGGATTACTCAACCACTCTGGTTTACGGTCTTTCACACTGGGGAAAAATAACCCGTCGTGCAATGGGCTATAAATATCTTCTCTTGCACCATTTTCGCCTTCAACGCGTATCAACCGCCAAGTGGCATAAGGGTCTTTTGACTCAGATACAAATGCGGTTTTTTCACCAAACTGCAATAAATTGGCGTCAAATTGTAATAAAGATTTTGCTTGTTTAAACGCTGGGAAATTATCAAACAATAATATGGCAACGGCTTGGCCGAGATAGTCTGCGGTTTTTCCCTCAGACAACAGCATGTTGTCACCGTAAAACTCTGGCAAGGTAATGTTATCTCGGACAAGATCCGCCGCCGTAATCACCTTATAGGGTTTAGCTGAAGCGGGCAGATGGTCGAGGGAAAAGCCTTGGTAAATATGGGCTGCGTCAGTGGTGCGTAGAATAAACGCATAACCTTGCTGTTTAGGCCAACCTTGCATATCCATGGCGCGGTAGTCACGGCCATACACTTTTTGTCCGGTGACTTTGGCTATGCCGTCGTTACGAAATTTGGGTTTGAATTGGCCATTGACCTGTGTTTGCCATTGAGCGGCGAGTTCTGGCGATACCATCGCCGCATTGGCGCGACTCATTTCCCATAATAAAGGGGCCGAATATACGGCAACCCCGCCAATAACACATTGTTTGATAAAATTTCGGCGCGATGTAGTAGAGGGTTCCATATATCAACCTTAGTTGTGCTTCTGTGTATTTTAGTTATTTGTTGGCTTATCTCGTCAGGTATGATCTTTATTGATTGAAATGATGTCGCTTTGACAGGTATTGAGTAAAAAACATCATTATTCACGTTAGCATCTCAGGATGAAAATGCAAACTTAGGGCGATAATAGCGTTATTTTTACTCCGCCAGCAGAAAGGCCGTCATGCGGGTGTTAATTAGCCTGATATTATTAATTAGCTGTGTTATATAGAATATAATCAGATGGTTAGCCTTTGCTATATTGAGTAAACGTTATTTGCCGATGAATCAAAATAAGCAGCATAGCCATCCTTGGCTAGTTTGATTTAAAACTAAGGAATTGAAAAATAATTGTTTAAAATTAATTTGTTAACTTAAAATAGTGAGCTTTAAAACTTAATCATCCAATTGGCTAAACACAGTTAAACGGTGTTCACTTAACGCTAAACAGTGAGCTGGTTGGTAAATTGACCCACAGCATTCACCACTTTCTGTGCCCCATCTTGGATGTCTGTCATCACATTGCCTGACTCAGTAGAGAGCTCTAATCCAAGCTGAGCTTGTTTTTTGCCAGCTTCAATCATATTGACAGCGCTTTCAGTGAGTTTCTTGTTTTTAGAAACCACATCAACGATTTCTTCGGTAGCCTTACTCGTGCGCGAGGCCAGCTGCCGGACTTCATCGGCAACAACCGCAAAGCCGCGACCTTGCTCACCCGCGCGAGCGGCTTCAATGGCGGCATTTAATGCCAGTAAATTGGTTTGATCCGCAATGCCACTAATACTTTGTACCAAAGTGCCAATCATCTGCGATTGCTTATCTAAATCTTCAATACCTTGGGCGGCGGCGCCCATTTGAAGCGCTAATTTATTCATGACCTCAACCATTTCTTGTAGCACTTTACTGCCTTTTTGCGCCATAGAATCTGTGTGTTGAGAGGTGTCATAGGCGATATCAGCAGCCTCCGCAATAGCCTGCTCACGGTTCACTTGGTCGGTAATGTCGGTGGCAAATTTCACAACTTTATAGAGTTGTTTGTAGCCATCAAAAATCGGGTTGTAGGAGGCTTCTAACCAAACAACGCGCCCATGACTGTCGACACGTTTAAAGCGATTGGCCACAAAATGACCTTTACGCAATTGTTCCCAAAAGTGCTGATATTCTATTGAGTTATATTCTTCTGGCTCACAAAATATCTTATGGTGTTTGCCAATGATTTGATTTTTACTGTACCCCATAGCACGCAGAAAGTTATCGTTAGCGGTTAGTACAGTACCATCTAGATTAAATTCTATCACCGCGGTAGAGCGCAGTAATGCTTGGGTTAAATTTTCGTGCTCTTGGGCTTCTTCAATCGTATGGCTGAGATCATTAGCATAAATCGAAAAGTGTTTTACCCTACCATTGCTACATTTTACCGGCTGTAAAATCGCTCCCAGCCATGCTTCTTCACCGTTGCCTTTAATGATTTGAAGCGCACCCGCCCAGTGCTCACATTGCCTTAATGCATCAGCCATACGTTTAAAGTGTATGGTGTTTTTAGCGCGTTCAGGCACTAAATCAGTTAAATGCTTGCCCACAGGTGATGTGTTTTTATACTGCATCCCATTGATAAAATTGCTATTAATGGCAGATATCTTGCCATTTTCATCAAGGGTGATTGCGATCATTTCACTATCTAGGCTTTCCCTAACCTGCTGCATTGACAATAGCTCTTCTTTTAAGAGTTCATTCTCTTCTTTTAAGCGTTTACTAAATAAAATCATATAGATATCCAGACAGAGGGAAAGGTGTCGATGTAACACATAACAAAGTATAAGTTAATTTAAGAACAAGTCTTACGAGCTAACAGACAAAATAGTTCATAAGTTGTAGTAAATAAATGTAGTTAACTGACAAATTGCCCCATTCGCATTTTGTTATCTTTACATTTAATTTTTTGTGTAAGGTATTTAATATCAATTACTTGAGTGTGTTTATGCTGGTTTTGCGTTATGACTAGATAAGGAGCAGATATTATCGTTTAGGCTACCTCTTTGGGAATAGGTAAAAATAAACCCCACATCAAGTTTACGTTGATGTGGGGTTTATTTTGAGTAAAGGCACTCGTTTATGATTTGATAGCTGAGATTAAATTGTGTAAGTCAGAGATACTGCAAGTTAGCTGCCGGCCGCTCAATACTGGTAGTTAAATACCGGCTGCTAAACACTGGCAGTTATATACTCGTGTTTAAACACAGTGGCTCAACCTATAACGAGAGAATAATACTGGCAATAGCAGCACTCATTAGGTTAGCCAATACGCCAGCGGCAATGGCGCGAAAACCATTACGGGCGATAAACTCGCGGCGCTCTGGCACCATGCTACCTAGCCCACCAATCAAAATTGCCATAGTCGAAATATTTGCAAAACCACACAGGGCAAAGGTGACAACGGCCTGTGAATGGATGCTGAGTTGGTCTTCTACTTTCATCAATTGGATAAAGGCCACAAACTCATTAACGACGATTTTTTGGCCGATGAGAGATCCAGCAGTAATCGCTTCATGCCAAGGAATGCCTAGCAGCCACGCCATTGGCGCAAACAAATAACCGAGTAAAAATTCGAAGCTTAAGCTATAACCAAACCACTCACCCACAGCACCTAAAATACCATTAAGTAGGGCAATAACGCTGACAAAAGCCAGCAGAGTAGCACCAATCCCTACGGCAATCCGCATACCCGACATTGCGCCATCGGCTAAGGCTTCAACCACATTGGTCGCGCGTGGCAGTTCAACTGAAGTGATTTCATCAATATTATTTTTATCATGCTCGCTCGGCGGCATTAAGATTTTTGCCATCAACAGACCCGCAGGAGCTGACATAAAGGCGGCGGCAATCAAATAGTTAAGGTCGACACCTAAAGCGGCATATCCCACTAAGGTACCACCCGCCACAGAGGCTAGGCCGCAGCTCATTACCGCGAAAAACTGCGAGTCGCTCATGTGCTTTAAATAAGGTTTTATCACTAGCGGCGCTTCAATCATGCCAACGAAGATGTTCGCCGTAGCAGACAAAGACTCGGCGCGACCGGTACCCAGAAAACGCTGCAGTCCACCACCAATAATGTTGATCACCTTAGGCATTAAGCCAATATGGTATAGGGCTGAAATCAATGCCGAGAAGAAAATGATAATACCTAACACATTGATAGCAAATACAAAGCCGACTTTACCCGTGGCAAGATCGCCAAACAAGAAGCCAATCCCTTCGTTGCCGTAGGCTATTACGCTCGATACACCAGCGGTAACCGATTGCAATACGGACTTACCCGCAGGCACGTAGAGCACCAACAGGGCAAACAGAATTTGTAAACCTAGGGCTAAAATCACTGTACGGTAAGGAATGTTTTTGCGGTTCACTGATAGTAACCATGCAAAAAACAGTATGCTAATCATGCCTAATATCCCGGTCATAATGGGTTTGTTCTTTTTAGTGAAGGAAGAAGTCGCGCATTGTAGGCTGAGTAATAGTAAGGGCAAGTCGGGGGCGTTACTGGGCTGTTACGATAAAGGAGCTTGAAAATGCAGCAGTTTAAGTTACTGTTTATGAAGGATAATAAAAACTAACCGGCTTATTGTTGCCGACAGGAAATAATATTTGTGTCTGCGGCAATAATCGATATCACGCCACAGACGACTTGGTGTCAATACAGTGGCCAATGACTGCTTGAAATACAGCTTAGGTAACTGCCTTGCCTAGCCAAGGCTTGAGCCTTTTATCCCAATAGGGTGGGTGACCAATATGTGACTTTAAGCAGTCAATGATCAGTTTGTACTTAGTCGGTAGATGGCGTCGCCTTGGATAAACCACATAAACGGGCATTTGCTGTAGTGGTTTCCAATCGGGCAAGAGTTGAATCAGTTTACCGCTTTGAAACTCATCACTGAGTAAATAAGTAGCCACATAACCTATGCCGCGCCCAGCAATCACCGCATTACGCACCGCTTCCGCTAAATCAACGCGGTAATTCCCCGCCACCTGCACGCTTTGCTCAAGGTCATTTTTAGCAAAGCTCCAGCGATCATAATTACGGCTTTTACTTTGATAGATAACACAATTATGTTGAGCCAACTCCTGTGGATAGTGCGGCACGCCGTGCTTGAGTAAATAATCGGGGGAGGCAACCACCACAAAGTTGGTTTCAGCGAGGTGCTGGGCGATATAACTTTCGTGTAGCTGCTCATGATTGGTGATCCACAAATCCAGACCTTCCTCTAGCATGTCAGCCTTATGGTCGAACAGGCTCAGCTCAAAGCGTAACTCAGGGTATTTTTGCTGCAACACTTCTAACGCAGGAATAATGTGTAACGTGCCAAAGGATTGCGAGCAACCTAGACGAATAGTACCGCTAATATCATCACGGGCATCGAGCATCATAGCATCGGCATTTTGTGTTGCCTCAAACACTTGCTCACAGTAATGGGCAAACTGCTGGCCCGCGTCGGTTAACACTAAGGTACGAGTGGTACGCTGTACTAGCAGTAAATTCAGCTCAGCTTCTAATGCACCAATTTGTTTACTGACATAGGAGGTCGAGGTTTTTAACTTAGCCGCCGCTTGGGTAAAACTACCACTGGTCACCAGAGTGTGAAATATCACCATCTGGCTAGCTCTATGTTGTATCACGCAGGCCCCTCTAAAATTGAAAACGTTATTTTAAGCTAGCCTAGCCCTAACCGACAGCCGTTTATACCAATACTGCGCGATTTCAATGTTGAAATAGCCTTATATGGCATTGGTACAGCAGCACAACGGCGCGGTTCATGTTGTTTTAGTCGGTATAAGTAAGTATTTGAAAGCGTTATTTGATGGCGTGAATAGAACAGCTGCACTGAGCTAAATTTAGGTACTTTGTAAGCTAGGTAACATTCATGGCTTGATCACTCACTTAATATAACATTTAAGCCAGTAGGCTAAATATTCGGCATTAGACCTTAGTGTGACAGCCACTATGTTTCGATGAATTAATTGGTTAACTAGCTAATTTATATTATTAAAATACTAGACATGAATTAATCAGAACGCTATCTTAGGTTTTCAACAAGGATGAGCATTTTTTACCTATCGATAACACCTGTCGGTAATCAGTAATATAAGTCACTTGCATCAGGATGATGTGTCTTTTCTCTTTCTTAGATACCCCAATCCTCCTGCAAATTAGTGAATATGCTTTGGCACTTATTTTCTTGTTGCTCTGTGTTTCTAGCACTGTACTGAGTGTTATGGGTTAACAGTTTCGCGTTGAGTTCGTTGAGTTAATGCGGCCTCGCGGCCGAGGTGAATCAAGGTCGTGGGTCTTCAACCCACACCCGACCAAGGAGGACTGCTCGTCCTATCCTCCTTGGATGCTCCAAGACGCCCCCAACGGAGTTGAAAGCCCCGATGGCATTTAGCGCCCTTATGCTATCGCGTCAGACGCTCGTCCCTGATTCGACTGACGCTATCTCGGCATCCATGCCTCGATCACGTGATTTTCTTCAGCGCCCGTTGACAAGTTCGTAGGGTGTAAGCCTTTAAATTTGTGAAAGACAGGTTGTCATGATTTCAATAAGTAGGGAACAAGTGTTCTCTGGTTCCAGAAGACAGTAAAGGCTTTAAGTCAGACGAACACATTGTCAGCTTCATCAATTACAAAACTGGTGCAAAACGGAATTTGGTAGAACATACAATTCAGGATAATCAGTACAGCTAAAGTAAGATTATGAGTATTAAAAACTATTTTTCTGGCTAAAAATTACTTTGTTTAGCTTATTCACAAAGAACGGTATCAATGAGTAATTCAAAAAAGGAGTAGTAAGTGAATAAATTGAAAGTTAATTTGATTAATTGCTATGGTATCAGTGGTTTATCTCACGAGTTTGATTTTTCACAGGTAAGGGCAAATATCATTTATGCTCCAAATGGTATAATGAAAACCTCATTATCAAATACTTTCTCCCAACTATCTAACGGGGAAGAACCAAAGGAAAAGTTGTTCAATAGAAAAGTGTCGTGTGATATAGATATTGATGGAGAAAGAATTAAACCAGAGGAAATCCTTGTAATTGAACCCTTCAATCCATCTTTTGATGCTAAGAATCTTTCTTCATTATTAGTTAATACTGAAAAGAAAAAGCGTTATGATCTGCTGTATAAGTCAATTCTTGAATCAAAGAAATCTTTAATTATTGAATTAAATAATTTATCAAAGATTAAAAAAAATGATATTGAGTCAGTTTTTTGCTCTGATGTTGGCTGTAGAGATATCTTTGAAGCTGTAAGATGGTTACAGCTGAGTGATTTGGCTAATGCATCATATAATGAGTTACAATATCAACATATATTTGATGACAAAGTTTTAGCGTTGCTTAGTGAACAAGAAGTAATTACATGTATTGAGGAGTATATTAATCGTTATAATGAATTAATTTCCACTTCCAGCTTGTTTAAAAAAGACGTATTTAGTCCATCAAAAGCAACTGCTATTTCATTGTTGTTAAAAAAAGAGAGCTTCTTCGAAGCAGAGCATAAAGTAATTTTAAATGGTCGTGATATCATTGTTGATAGCCATGAATTATTTGATAGTATTTTTGAAGCTGAAAAGAGGGAATTGCTATCAGATCCAAGGTTAAAAGTAATAAATCAAAAACTGTTGACAGGTGTTGCATCAGTGAAAGTATTTCAATCAATTCTTGAAAAATATCCTGAGATAGCTGCTGAGCTATCTGATATCAATAATTTCAAGAAGGTAATATGGTGTACTTATTATTTGGAGAAAAAAGAGATCTTTGATAATTTGCTTTCATTGTTTGATGCAAATAAACAGGAGTTGGAAGCTATTGAGAATGAAGCTAAATTAGAAGAAACATTATGGTATCAAACAGTTGATGTGTTTAAAGAAAGATTTCATGTGCCATTCACTTTAGATGTTGAAAGCCATATAAATACTATATTAGGAACAGCAGCTCCTAATATAGTATTTAAGTTTGCTAGTGAAAGTGAAGGGGACATTAAATTCGATAGAGGACAATTAACATCATTAGACGTTCTTTCGGTCGGTGAGCGTAGGGCTATGTATTTACTCTATGTAATATTTGAATTTAAAGCGAGGCAAGCTAATGGTCAAAGAACTATCATTATTGTAGATGATATTGCTGACTCATTTGATTACAAAAACAAGTATGCAATTATTGAATACTTGAAAGAAATGGCAGAAGAAAAACTTTTTAGAATGCTGGTTTTGACGCATAACTTTGACTTTTATAGAACATTTCAAAGCAGGGTATTAACAGATAGCTCTAAGCGTTCTGCATCATACATAGCTCAAAAAGAATTAGATAAATCTATTTCATTATTAAATGGTGGGGATAACTACGTATCAAATCCTTTTGATTTTTGGAGGCGAAATTTTTCTAATAATCCTGCAGTTATAGTGGCGATGATTCCTTTTGTTAGGAATCTAATCGAATATAGAGAAGGGACTTCATCTAATGGTTACTTATTGCTTACATCGCTACTGCACATTAAAATAAATATGGATGATGTGAAGAGGAATACACGTAACTTACGATTGTCAGATTTAGAGGTTGTTATATCATCAACTATTAATAATTTATCATTTAGCCCTATGGTTGATAAAAGTTGTTTAGTTGTTGATTATATATATGACACTGCTAATGACTTATGTGAAACTCCAGTTGTTAATGAGGTCAGACTAGAAAATAAAGTTTCTTTATCTATTGCGATTAGACTGAAGGCAGAAGATTTTTTATGGTCAAAGATTTCTGATAAATCCAATATTAATGGTATGCAAACAGGGAAGTTATACGATCGTTACATTTCTGAGTTTTGCTCCCCCCCCTCCGATGAGGAAAAAATGATCAAGAATGTTCTTGGTCAAGTTATTCTTATGACACCTGAGAATATACACATTAATTCATTCATGTATGAACCATTGATGGATCTTTCTGTATATCACTTAATTAGTTTGTATCAGTCTGTTTGTAAGTTAAATTAATTTCTGGTTTAAGCATTAAGCATTAAGCATTAAGCATTAAGCATTAAGCATTAAGCATTAAGCATTAAGCATTAAGCATTAAGCATTAAGTTTTAATTTTATACGCTAGTAAAGTTCAGTTTAGTTATATGTTGTATGAAATTTAAAAATGGTACGGTATAGTGTATGTAATTTTTTTGTTACTAATTAATCAATGGTTTATAAGGATTACACCATGCAGAAAGCTAAGTTTATTGATTCTATCCATGCAAAGACAAAAATTAAGCTTACATTCTTTTCTAAAGAGGATGGTAGGCAATTAACTAGATTGTGCGCGCCGATGGATTTTGGCCCTAGTCGGCGCGCGCTTAATAAAGATGATCGTTATCACCTTTGGGACTATGAGAGCGATCAAAAAAATCATGTATTATCGCTTCTACCTGCTCAAGTAGTGAATTTAGAGTTTCTAAATGAGGATTTTTGTCCAAGTGAATTTGTTACGTGGCAAACAAACTGGTTTTTACCTCGTGATTGGGGTATTTACAGTTAAAATATTATATTTATGAAAAGTTGAGATAAGACTGGCATAACTCTTTCAATGCGAAAAGTTAACTCTAATGCCACAAAATTTCACCTATCCCCTGCGAAGTTGCTGAAGGGCGTTGAAGACAATAGCGTGACGCAGACAGGACGTCTGCGTAGCTTTCGGGGGGAAGGGACGCCCCATCGGAAGCGTTAGCTATTTTCGAATAAGCACGAAGCCAGTCACTAATGCATGTAACTTCGCTAGGGGCGTCTTGGAGAATCCAAGGAGGATAGGACGAGCAGTCCTCCTTGGTCGGGTGTGGGGTGAAGCCCCACGACCTTTCGGTCGCAAGACCGATCTTAGATCTCATACCGCGTTAGCGTAATAAAGATCCTGACTATTTCTAAAAATCAGTCGGGATCACTCTCTACTCAGGATCATAATCCAATATTGGTGATAACCACCTTTCTGTTTCCTCAATGCTCATCCCCTTGCGCTTGGCATAATCTTCCACTTGATCGCGGCCGATGTTGGTTACGCCAAAGTAACGTGATTTCGGGTGGGCAAAATACCAGCCCGATACGGCGGCGGTCGGGAACATGGCATAGCTTTCGGTGATGTTCAAATTAATCGTTTCATCGGGTTTGAGTAAATCCCACAGCAAGCCTTTTTCGGTGTGATCAGGGCAGGCGGGATAACCCGGTGCTGGGCGTATGCCTTTGTATTTTTCACGAATTAACGCATCGTTACTTAACTGCTCATCGGCTGCATATCCCCAAAACTCTTTACGTACTCGCTCGTGCATCCGCTCGGCGAAGGCTTCGGCTAAACGGTCGGCTAAACATTTAAGCAAAATTGCGTTGTAGTCGTCGTGATTGGCTTCAAAACGCGCCACATGTTCGTCAATGCCGTGGCCTGTAGTGACCGCAAAGCCGCCCATGTAATCGGCGACGCCTGAGTCTTTGGGGGCAACAAAATCGGCTAAACAGAAGTTGTCGTTACCGACTCGTTCTAACTGCATCCGTAGGTGATGAGTGGTCATTTCTAAAGTGGTGCGCGACTCATCGGTATACAGCTCGATATCATCATGATTCACGGTGTTGGCGGGGAATAAACCGATAACCGCTTTCGCCGTGAGCCATTTTTCGTCGATGATTTGTTTGAGCATCGCTTGGCCATCGGCGAACAGCTTTTGCGCTTCGACGCCGACCACTTTGTCGGTGAGGATTTCAGGATAATGTCCGTGTAATTCCCACGAGCGGAAAAACGGGGTCCAGTCGATGCGCTCGACTAAATCTGCTAACGGATAATCGTCAAACACTTGGCGGCCAAGTACATGGGGTGTAAACGGTGTGTAGTTTTCCCAATCGTGTTGGCAGCGGTTTTCACGCGCCGCCTCAATGGTGGTAATTTGTTTGAGTTTGGTTTGCGACAAACGCTTAATACGCATTTCGTCATATTCCACATAGGCGGCGTCTATAGTGGTTTGGCGAGTTTCGTTATTAATCAGCTTGCTAACCATAGGCACAGCCCGTGATGCATCGGCGATGTAAATAGCGCCGTGGGGATAATGGGGAGCAATTTTTACCGCAGTATGGATTTTAGAGCAGGTAGCGCCGCCGATAATGGCTGGAATGGTCAAGCCTTCGCGCTGGAAGGTTTTTACGTTATGCACCATTTCATCAAGGCTTGGGGTGATTAACCCAGACATGCCAATAATATCAATATTGTGTTCTTTAACCGCAGCAAGAATGCGTTCAACCGATACCATTACGCCTAAATCAAATACTTCAAAACCGTTACAGGCTAGCACTACGCCAACGATATTTTTACCGATATCGTGCACGTCACCTTTTACTGTCACCATCAAGATTTTGCCGTTAGATTGGCCAGCGACCTTTTCAAGCTCAATATACGGATTCAAATAAGCGACGGCTTTTTTCATTACCCGCGCTGATTTAACCACCTGTGGCAGGAACATTTTACCAGCACCAAATAGATCGCCGACCACGTTCATGCCGTCCATCAAGGCACCTTCAATCACATCTAACGGACGTTTCGCTTCTTGGCGCGCCGCTTCGGTGTCCTCATCAATAAATTCGGTAATGCCTTTCACTAACGCGTGTGCCAAACGTTGGCTCACTGGCCAGCTGCGCCATTCTAAATCTTCTTTTTTACCGACCTGCGCGTTATCGCCACGGTATTTTTCAGCAATTTCAAGTAACTGTTCTGTGTTGCTTGAATCGGCAATGGGGCAAGGTAGGTTAAGCACCACGTTTTCGACTAACACTTTAAGCGCAGGATCAATATCGTCATAAATGGCTAACTGACCAGCGTTAACAATGCCCATATCCATGCCTGCTTGAATGGCATGGTATAAAAATACCGCATGAATCGCCTCGCGGACTGGGTTGTTACCGCGAAACGAAAACGACACGTTCGATACGCCGCCCGAGATCATCGCGTGTGGCAAGGTGGCTTTAATTTCTTTAATGGCTTCAATAAAGTCGACGGCATAGTTGTCGTGTTCATCAATACCGGTGGCAATGGCAAAAATATTCGGGTCGAAGATAATATCTTCTGGCGGAAAGCCGACTTTATCGACCAATACCCGATAGGCACGGGTACAGATTTCAATTTTACGCGCTTTAGTATCGGCCTGACCTTGCTCGTCAAACGCCATGATAATGGCCGCCGCGCCGTAGCGTTTAACTAAGGTGGCTTGTTCAATAAACTTGGCTTCGCCTTCTTTTAACGAAATCGAGTTAACTATGCCTTTGCCTTGAATGCATTTGAGGCCCGCTTCAATCACTTCCCATTTAGAGGAGTCGATCATAATCGGCACGCGACTGATATCGGGCTCTGAGGCGATTAAGTTTAAAAACTTATGCATAAACTCAGCACCATCGATCATGCCTTCGTCCATGTTGATATCGATGATTTGTGCGCCGTTGATAACTTGCTCGCGGGCAACATCTAACGCTTGCTCAAATTTGCCTTCTTTAATTAGCTTTAAGAACTTGGCTGAACCTGTGACGTTAGTACGTTCGCCCACGTTAACAAACAAAGACTGCGCGTCGATAGTCAGTGGTTCCAAACCGGCTAAACGGCAGGCGACGGGAATGATAGGTAACGCGCGTGGGTTGTGTTTATCAACGGCTTCACGAATAACGCGGATATGTTCTGGCGTGCTACCACAACAACCACCAATAATATTGAGCATGCCTTCACGCGCCCAATCTTCGATAACGCTCGCCATATCCTCAGGGGTTTCATCGTAACCACCAAATTCATTCGGTAGACCCGCGTTAGGGTGCGCCGACACATAACACTCACTAATGCGCGATAATTCTTCGACATAGGGGCGCAGCTCTTTTGGCCCCAAAGCGCAGTTAAGACCGATGGATAACGGCTTGATATGGCGCAGGGAATTATAAAAAGCTTCGGTGGTTTGGCCGGTCAGTGTGCGGCCCGAGGCATCGGTAATCGTGCCCGAAATCATGATGGGTAATCTGTTTTCAGAATGCTGACCAAATAAGTCGTCAAATACTGATTCGATAGCAAACAGTGCGGCCTTGGCGTTTAGGGTATCGAATATGGTCTCGACCATAATGATATCTGCGCCGCCGTCAATCAGTGCCTTAGTGGATTCTCGGTAAGCGCTTACTAACTCGTCGAAGCTCACATTACGATAGCCTGGGTCGTTTACATCTGGGCTAATCGAGCAGGTACGGTTAGTGGGGCCTAATACGCCTGCAACGTAGCGCGGAATACCTGTGGCTGCGGCTACTTCATCACAGGCTTCGCGGGCGAGGCGGGCGCCTGCAAAGTTAATTTCGGCAGACAGCGACTGCATGTCGTAGTCGGCCATAGCGATAGGGGTGGCGTTAAAGGTGTTGGTTTCAATAATATCGGCACCGGCGTTTAAATAGTCGGTGTGAATTTGTTTGATGATGTGTGGCTGCGACAAGACTAATAAGTCGTTGTTACCCTTAACATCCGTGTGCCAATCTTTAAAGCGTTCGCCGCGATAGTCCTCTTCTTCTAGCTTGTGGTCTTGGATCATAGTGCCCATAGCACCGTCTAAGATCAAAATGCGTTCCGCAAGCTGTTTGCGAATGTCTGCCAAAATTTGACTGGCTTTTGTAGAGGGTATCGTCATAAATAGCTACCTTAAATACAGCTAAGCTAAGCCCATGATTAAGCCTAGGATTAAATACAGGATTCGGTTCACAGCACTGCCTAACTATCGACCTTTATTATGCTCGGTGCATTTTATTCTGCTCAGTCGATATTATTAGATATTCACCGTGGACGTTTAAACGTATGGACGTCCATAGTACGCGACTTGTGATCGTCAGTGCAAGGCCAAAATCACCTGACGATTTACCCTGCTCATCGGAGGTTTTTGAGCACTTTTAGCGGTGATTTATTGAGTGAATGTTTTAATGGCAAAGTAACAGGGCTGTTTTCATTGGCATTAAGCCATTTTTTAACAACATAATGGCCATAAAATTAAGTATCACTGCCTGAATGATGTGTTTTTGAACATTCGCTCTTGAACATTAGCCAAGGAATACGATGAAACAAATACAACTATTATTGCTACGCCACGGCGAGTGTGAAGGCGGCACCATCTTACGCGGGCGCGTAGATGTGCCGTTGAGTGAGACGGGGTGGCAACAAATGTCGGCGGCGGTTGCGGCGCAGGCCAGCGTCTGTAGCGCTATTTATAGTTCAACCTCACGCCGCTGTGCTGACTTTGCCCAAGCTCTGGCCGCCGAGCTGCATTCAACGGTGCCGCTATCTTCAAACTTGACATCAGCAAACACGATACTGACTGAGCATAAAAAACCATTACAGGCGCAGTTTTTATCAGATTTACAGGAAATAGATTTCGGTGACTGGGACGGGCGCAGGCTTGATGAGCTTTATCAGCAAGAGGGCGAATATTTAGCCGCCTATTGGCAAAACCCGTGGCAAACACCACCGCCCAACGGTGAGACTATGGCCAGTTTTGAGTCGCGAGTGAACCATGCTATTGAGCAAATACTTGCCGCTGAGTTTGAACAATTATCTATTGCCTTGGATTCTATTGTCTTCAATCAAGATGAGGCTCAAGACGGTACGCTCACGCCTACTGCTAAAATATGGTTAGTATCTCACGGCGGCGTTATACGCCATTTAATGGCGCGAGCACTGGGGGTTGAGCGAGCAGTAGGATTTTTCAGTCAACTTAATTTACCCGTCGCCGCAGTGGTAAAAATTAATGTGCTGCAAGATGAGCAAGGCAGCCGTTATTGGCGTTTAGATTGGCCGAACGGTCGCTGCGAATAACGGCTCAGTCAGATTACTCTTAACCGCTGCCAATCATGCGGCTAGCACACAGTTAGTAAGCTCATTAGTAACAGCGGCGAGTAGTCATAGTTAGTCACATATTTTAGTCATATAGTTCGCCATTTGAACCGCCTGCTAAGTTGAAGATTTTTATCGTCTTAGCGGCGTGATTGTCGATTGCCTATTAGAGTAAATATAGGATAATGCCTTCTTCAGACGTTACTGATTGCATACGGCCTTGCTATAGCGTTGCGGCTAACGTCACAGAAATAGGTGTTGGAAGTTTTTAGTCGTGTGGGAAGATTTAGGCTGATATGGCTAAGCCTCTTTGCCAACTAAAGATTAATTTCAACATAATAGGGAATCGGGGAACTGCTCGCCAGTCAGCCCGAACTGTGCCCGCAACTGTGAGTCACTTTATAGCGCTTTAAATATAAAAAGTGACGAGTCAGGAGACCTGCCTATTTCTGTTATCGCTGCGTGCAGCTTAAATTCTTGAGCGGGTGACTCGAGGGAGCAGATGATTATGTGTATAACGATTATGTGTACAGCAACTATGTATATCCCTTTTTTAAATGCAGGTGTGGACTCGCTAGGAGCGCCACATTGGTGAAACTCTCTGCAATCCAAACAAGCCATGGGTTAAACAGCAAGGATACCATTCCAGCCAACCCACAAGTTGCACTTGATGTGAGTCATTTAAGCTGGAGCATTGATGGCAAAACTATTCTTACCGATATTAACTTTGCGTTGCCGACGGGGCAGATGCTTGGGCTGATTGGGCCTAACGGTGCGGGTAAGTCTAGTTTGCTGCGCTGTTTGTATCGTTTTGTGCGCCCGACTCAGGGCAAAATCACCTTATTTGATCAAGATATTGAATATTTATCGTCCAAGGCTTTTGCCTGTAGTGTTGCCGTTGTCCAGCAAGATACGCCGCATTATTTCGACATGACCACAGAGCAATTAGTCAGTATGGGGTTAACGCCGCACAAGGGCATGTTTGACACTAACTCTAGCAAAGATGGCGAACGCATTGCCAAGGCGCTCGAAAAAGTCGGCCTCAGCCATAAAATGCACCAGCAATATGAGCGTTTATCGGGCGGCGAAAAACAACGCGCTTTGATTGCCCGCGCCATAGTGCAGCAGCCACAATTACTGATTCTTGATGAACCGACTAATCATCTTGATGTGCGCTATCAAATTCAAATTCTTGAGCTGGTACGCAGTTTAGGTATTAGCGTGATAGCCTCCATCCACGATCTCAATTTGGCCAGCGCCCTGTGTGACAGTTTATTGCTCATTCACAACGGTGAAGTTAGTGCTATGGGCACACCGACAGAGGTATTAACTGAAGCGCGTATCGGCGATGTGTTCGGTGTTTGCGCTCAGGTGTCCGTCCATCCGCAACATAAAAAACCGTTAATTAGCTATTTTTATGGTTACTATGATGCCACTCATAACGCGGATGAACGAGGCGAAGGCGAATGATTAAGGGGAGTAAGCAAAGCTGTATTTCATCTCAAACTTGGGGTCTATGGTGACACTTTTAACAAGACAACAGTTTATGCTGCTGGCGTTAGCCATATTGACATTAATGACACCGATAGCCGCGACCAGTTTTGGCGCGGCAAACATCAGCTTTATGGATGTTATTCACGTGTTTACTAATAAGGTTGCCAACATTACTCAGGCAAGCGGTATGACTGAGCGCATTGTGATGGAGCTAAGACTGCCGCGTATTTTGCTAGCATTTGTGGCGGGGGCGGGTTTATCACTGGCGGGCAGTGTATTACAAACCGTAACCCGTAACCCATTGGCAGACCCTTATTTGTTTGGCATTAGCTCTGGGGCTTCCTTTGGCGCTGTAGTGATGTTGACGCTGTTTACCAGTTCAGGTTTTTTTGACAACGTTGCCATGGCGGCGCACTCGGGGATTTTTAGCGGTTCGGGCGCGTTATCGGGATTGTTGTGGTTTAGCTTACCTTTAGGGGCTTTTATTGGCGCCAGTTTGTCGGTGTTGATTGTGTTAGCGTTATCGGGGCTTGGGCTTAATAGTCAAGTTGAGCGCATGCTGCTTTCGGGCGTAGCAACCTCTTTTATGTTTGGCGCACTGACCAGTTTATTGTTGTATTTTGCCAGCCCGCAGGCCACGGCTTCGGTATTGTTTTGGAGTTTAGGCAGTTTTGCCAAGGCCAGTTGGTCGTTACTTATTTTGCCGACTCTGGTTGTTGGGGTGAGCTTATTGATTATCTTAGGCATGAAGCGGCAGATTATGGCGCTGCAAGCGGGGGATGAAACTGCCCATACCTTAGGGGTAAATGTACCTAAGTTACGACTCAGCATGTTGTTACTGTGCTCGTTAATTACCGCCGTATTGGTTGCCACCTGTGGCGGTATTGGTTTTGTGGGTTTGATGATCCCCCATACTGTGCGCATGCTATTTCCTGGTCGTCAGCCGATTTTATTAACGGCGTTGGTGGGGGGATTATTTATGGTGTGGATTGATGTATTAGCGCGCTGTTTGTTGGGTAATCAAGAGTTGCCAGTAGGGATTATTACTGCAGCCATTGGTAGCTTATTCTTTTTACTGATTTTGCGTAGGCGCAGGGTGGTGGGGTAAGCCTGTGCGAGATGATTTTTAATCATGTAATTCAACCCCGTTCAATTCCATTAAGTTAAATAAAGTTCAATAAAGTTAAATAAGTATAAGCGGAGTAGGGATGCCTCAATCAGCTGTATCTTTTCAAATAAGCTCAGTCAGTAACGCGCAGGATCCAATGATTCAGCAGAAGATTGATCTTAAAACTAAACCGCTGGGCGCTTTAGGTCTGCTTGAATCCTTAGCGTTACAAATTGCCCGTGTGCAAGGCGCAATGTTGCCACAAGATACACTAAAAATCGCTCATCCAACTCTGCTAGTGTTTGCGGGAGATCATGGTATTGCCGCGCAGGGAGTGTCGATTGCGCCGAGCGAAGTCACGCGCCAAATGGTGCAAAATTTTGCCCATGGCGGCGCGGCGATTAATGTATTTTGTCGGCAGGTGGGCTTTAAGCTCGAAGTGATTGATTGCGGTATTTTAACGCCAGTTGAAGATGTTGATGGCATTATTAATCAACGTCTTGGCGCCGGGACTGAGGCGATTCATTTGGCGCCCGCCATGGCGCTAAATACTGTTGATAAAGGCTTTGCCATGGCGCGAGATTTAATTGAACGCCACCATCAAGCAGGTTGTAATTTGATTGCCTTTGGCGAAATGGGCATAGGTAATACCTCGGCAGCAGCAGCGATTATGGCGGCAATGATGCAACTTGATGTGGCTGATTGTGTGGGTCGCGGTACGGGAATTGATGCTGAAACCTTAGCGCGTAAACTGGCGTTAATAGAGCAAGCTTTGCTGTTGCATCAACGCGCCTTAACGGGACCCAAAGCCGTGTTAGCCTGCTTAGGCGGGTTTGAAATTGTGCAGATGACAGGGGCGATATTAGCCGCGGCTGAGCGCAAAATGCTGGTGGTGATAGATGGTTTTATCGCGACTGCTGCGGCGCTAGTGGCGGTAAAAATTGCGCCGAATGTGCGCGATTATTTAATTTTTGCCCATCAATCTGACGAACAAGGGCACCTGCGCATGTTAGATTTTTTACAGGCTAAACCCTTGTTGGCCCTCGGGTTAAGATTAGGCGAAGGTACGGGTGCCGCCTTGGCATTGCCGCTTATTCAAGCTGCAGTAAATTTTTACAACCAAATGGCGAGTTTTAGTGATGCAGGGATTGAGGCTGTTGTATGATGTACTCTGCTAAGTCTCTTATTTTACTTATTTAAAATAATAACTGTTAGCCAACTGTTTTAATCTTAAATCGTATAGCAAGTGTGAATTCACTAAGGATGCTTTATGTCAGAACGCGAAAGCTGGCACAAAGAGATAGATTTGTTTTTTGTTGCCATGGGCTATTTTACCCGTATTCCTATGCCGAGCTGGGTTGAGGTCGATGGCGATAAGTTGAATAAAGCCAGCCGTTATTTCGGTCTGGTCGGTCTTTTAGTCGGCCTGCTCAGTGCCATTGTGTTTTGGTTGACGCAGAACTGGCTCCCCGCTGGCGTTTCTGTGCTGTTGGCTATGCTCGTTGGCGTATTGCTTACGGGGGGATTCCATGAAGATGGCCTCGCCGATACCTTTGATGGTTTTGGTGGTGGTTGGACGGTCGAAGATAAGCTACGGATCATGAAGGACTCGCGCCTTGGCAGCTATGGCGCCTTGGCGCTAATGTTGGCTCTGCTGCTGAAATGGCAGTTGTTGGTCGAGTTAGCCCTGTACGATCCTGTGGTGGCGGGCTCGGCGCTTATCGTGGCGCATACCGTGAGCCGTGTGGTGTCGGCGAGTATCATCTTTAGCGAAAAATATGTTCGCGATGATGAGACCAGTAAGTCAAAGCCGTTATCGCAACATCAAGGCATTAATGATCTGTTTATCCTGCTCGCCAGTGGCGTGCTAGTACTGTTATTCCTCAAGGGATTAGCGGCATTGTCATTATTGTTGGTGATGATAGGGTTACGCCGTTTGATCATCGTGATATTCAGACGTCAAATTGGCGGTTACACAGGTGACACCCTAGGTGCTGCGCAGCAAGTGGCTGAAATAGTGTGTTATTTTGTATTGCTCGTTGTTGGTAGCATACTGTGATCCACCTCGTGCTAGGCGGCGCCCGTAGCGGAAAAAGTCGTTACGGTGAAGCCTTAGTGCGTCAATATACAGCGCTGGGTTTTGATGCCTGTTATGTGGCAACGGCGCAGGCGCTAGATGATGAAATGGCAACACGCATTGCCAAGCATCAAGTGAACCGTTCTGACGATGGCGTTGAGTGGCAATTGTTTGAGGAGCCACTGGCATTGACGGCCACATTAGCGCGCTTAGCCAAACCTGGGCGAGTGATTTTAGTCGACTGTTTAACCCTGTGGTTAACCAATCAATTACTCGCATCCAATCCGCAAGTTGATAATGAACCCGCGCCTACCGAGTGGAATGCCTCAGACTTTGCCATTGCAACGTCAACAGATAAAGCTTTAGCGAATTGGCAGATAGAAAAGACCGCTTTTGTGGATGCGCTGACTGGGCTTGAAGGTGTAGTGATTTTGATCAGTAACGAAGTCGGCTCTGGCATAGTGCCCTTAGGTGAGTTGAGCCGACAATTTGTTGACGAAGCTGGCTGGTTAAACCAAGCCGTTGCTGCCTTAGCGGATAATGTGACCTTAGTCGTTGCGGGCTTACCCCTAGCATTAAAACCGCTTTAGATTGTCTTAGGTTGTCTGAGACTTTAGTGGCTTAAATGATGTTCAAGCTGAGTTTTTATGTTAACTCCTGCAAATTGAGAATAAATTTTTAACCTATGCCCTCTTCAAACACCAACAGTACAGCCTGTGCGAATGCACTCGATAATACCCAAACAACGGTGTTGAGCACTGTGCCTTTGAGCAGTACTGCGCCTGTAGCAGGCATGAATCATCGCGCTAAGGTATTGATGATACAGGGCACAACTTCAGACGCTGGCAAAAGTACTTTAGTGGCTGGGTTATGTCGTTTATTTGCCCGTCAGGGTATTAAGGTCGCACCCTTTAAACCGCAAAATATGGCACTCAATAGTGCCGTCACCGTTGATGGCGGCGAGATTGGCCGCGCACAAGCATTGCAGGCTGCGGCTTGTTACCTTGAGCCACATACGGATTTTAACCCCATTTTGCTTAAACCTAGCTCAGACACGGGCGCGCAAATTATTGTTCAGGGTAAAGCGTTGACAACGCTCGAAGCCTCGGCCTTTTTTGGGCCTAAGTCTAAGGACTACAAAGCAATGGCACTTGGCGCCGTGCTGGGATCCTTCGAGCGATTATCCGGCCAATATCAGACTATTGTGGTTGAAGGTGCGGGTAGTCCGGCTGAGATCAATTTACGTGAGGGCGATATTGCCAATATGGGGTTTGCCGAAGCGGTGGATTGTCCGGTGATTATTATTGCCGATATCGATAAAGGCGGTGTATTTGCCCATTTGGTTGGGACGCTGGCGCTGTTATCTGTATCTGAACAAGCGCGGGTAAAGGGCTTTGTGATTAACCGTTTCCGTGGCGATATTAGCTTGTTGCAATCGGGGCTGGATTGGCTTGAAGCCTATACAAACAAGCCTGTTTTAGGCGTGTTGCCTTATCTACATGATCTGCATTTAGATGCCGAGGATGCGCTGCAAAGTGCGCCGATTAAGGACACCCATCGTCGCTTAACAGTGCGGGTGCTAGTGTATCCAAGGATCAGTAATCATACCGATTTTGATCCGCTGCGGTTACATCCTGATATCGATTTTGACTATGTGTCGCTGCAAACCCAAGCCGCTAATCACGTCACTCATTTACCCGCTGCCGATTTATTGATTTTGCCTGGTAGTAAGAATGTGCGCGCCGATTTGGCCTTTTTACGCCAGCAAGGCTGGGATAATGATATCGCCACACACCTGCGTTATGGCGGAAAAGTGCTGGGCATTTGTGGCGGTTATCAAATGCTAGGCCAGCACATTGCTGATCCCCTAGGTATTGAAGGCAGTGCTGGCGATAGCATTGGGCTTGGATACTTGCCGCTAAGCACTGAACTTAAAGCCGACAAACAATTACGGCGGGTCAGTGGACAGCTTAACCTGCTTGGACAAACTGTTGATGTGAAGGGATATGAAATCCACTGTGGTGAAGCAAGCTATCTCACGCCTCAACATGCACACAATAATGCGCTTTTACAGTTAACCCCAGATTTTACCAGTGTAAAAGTGCCAGCGGTGAGTTTTGCCGATGGGTTGCAAAGTGCTGACGCGCAAATTTTAGGTAGCTATTTACACGGCTTGTTTGATAGTCCAGATGCCTGCCAACTTATTTTGCACTGGGCGGGATTAAGTGATGCTAAGGCGATAGATATCAATCAAATACGTGAGCAACAACTCGACCGTTTAGCCGATGTGTTAGCAAAACATTTAGACATGCCAAAATTACAGGCTATTTTAGAATCATAAGTTTTTAGCAGCAGAGCGAAGGAAAGACCATGACAGCACAAACCGATAACGAGCAAACGCAAATCAAGGCCGACCGCCACAAAGAGCGTCAACAGAAACTCAAACAAGGTGTTGATGCCAAAATTGCCGCAGCCCAAGAAGAAAAGGGCATTCTGCTGGTGTTAACCGGTAATGGCAAAGGTAAGTCTACCTCAGGTTTTGGTACCGTTGCCCGCGCTGTCGGTCACGGTAAAAAAGCGGCGGTAGTGCAATTTATTAAAGGCACTTGGGAATGCGGGGAGCGCAATTTACTTGAAGGAGCGGGGGTTGCGTTTCATGTAATGGGCACAGGTTTTACATGGGAAACCCAAGATAAAGAGAAAGACACCGCAGCCGCCTTGCTCGCATGGGAAGTTGCCGAGCAATTATTACAAGATGAGAGCATAGATTGCGTGATGCTCGATGAATTGACGTACATGGTGAGTTATCACTATTTGGATGTGGAGCGCGTGCTCACTGCGCTGCGTAATCGCCCGCCAATGCAACATGTGATTATCACCGGCCGTGCTTGTCACCGAGCCATTATCGAACTGGCCGATACGGTGAGCGAAGTGCAGCCGCTGAAACACGCCTTCGAAGCGGGCATAAAAGCGCAGCAAGGTTTTGATTATTGATTTATGGTTTTGTCGCTGAACTGTTGTGGCTGAGTAATATTGGCCACAACTTTATACTTTTCTATCTCACTGGGTTAAAAGTGCGTCCGTTCTAATCCAATGCAAACTGTTTTCGTGCGGCTACGCGCGGCATATCCTTATTTGTTAGCATTCTAATATAACCAGCCAGTTCTAAATGAAACACCAACGAAAACAAATAGTATTGAAAAAATTGTCACAGGTATAATATGCCAAGCCATGACTTTAAGGTTACTTGGTGACAAAGCAGGGATTACGCGAAACCTAGCATCTATGGCAAAGCAAACAGTTAAAAATAGAAGTAGCAACTTAGCTGAAATAACATGAGAAATAGGATTGCTCATATTAAACCATTCACTAATGTTAGGTACCAATCTATATGCCAATAACAACCCTGTAATAACTTGGATTATCAAGGCAGGCATGCCAATTTTTTCATAAACTGATTCGAAATCTAATAACTGCTCTGGTGACTTGTCTCTTAGCACCTTAGGCAAAATAACGATAGATAAAACAATATGCCCTCCGGTCCAAATTGTCGCAGAAATAATATGCAGTAATAATAAAAATCCAAACATGCTTTTCTCCTAAAATGCTAACGCTGTTAACACGGACGAGCGTAGCGAATCGACCCAGTTTGCTAGCGTTTGTGATTGCTCAATATGGGTATGAATTAATGAGATGACAGTCCTCAGTAGGAAGTCACCATTCAATAACATGCCGTTATTAAACGTTAACTACTAGTGCATAGCAAGGGGTTACCCGTGAGGGTTGGTCTGAAGGGAGCCATTAGCAAATTTGCGAGCTGATAAACCAGAATATTATATGATGCGTAGCGATTATGTTTACCAAAGGTGCATTTCTGACAGTGATACTCGTATGCATAAATTGTTTGGTTAATTAATAAACCACATAAAACTGACTTCTTCCTTTTGACAACATTCTAACTCCCATCCTAATGCCTAGTATTTATGCGCGTTCCTATTTGTCAGGCTATGGGTATATTTTATGTCAGTGTATGGTTACATTATTTAGCTAAGTAATTGTTTCTAGGTATACTGCTATGTCATGGTTTGGTTTCAGCGACAATGGCTAATAAGTATATGGCTATTTGATTAAAGGCTACCTTCAGCAAATAGCCATGGAATGATATCTATGGTGCCTATGATTGTAGGATTAACATTAAAGGGATGACGATGAAACGCTATTACGTTGGCTGCATATTGGGTCTGAGTATTTTGCTTTCTCAGCAGGTATTAGCCAAACCTGCTCAGCGTATTATTGCGCTTTCGCCCCACGCGGTAGAAATGCTCTATGCCATAGGCGCGGGTGATGCGATTGTGGCGGCGACCGATTATGCAGATTACCCTGAGGCAGCTAAAAAAATCCCGCGGATTGGTGGCTATTATGGTATTCAAATGGAGCGGGTGCTCGAGCTCAACCCTGATTTAATTGTAGTGTGGGATTCGGGTAATAAAGCCGAAGATATCAATCAGCTTAAATCGCTTGGCTTTAATATTTATGGTAGCGACCCCAAGACCTTAGACGCAATTGCTAAGGAGCTTGAAGAGTTAGGGCAATTAACCGGACACGTTGAAGAAGCGCGTAACGCCGCGGCTATTTATCGTGCTGAGCTGAGCCGTTTACGGGCAGAGAATGCCGGAAAATCAGCACCTAAAGTGTTTTATCAACTCTGGTCATCGCCCTTGATGACGATTTCTAAAAACAGTTGGATCCAGCAAATTATGGATGTGTGCCATGGTGAAAATGTGTTTTACACGGCCGCCAGCGATTATCCGCAGGTGAGTTTAGAAAACGTGTTGTTGACTCTGCCCGAGGTGATTTTACAAAGCCAAGAAGAAGGTAATGTTAAAGGTGTTGATTGGAGTCAATGGCCCGAGATCCCAGCGGTTAAAAAACAACATATCTATCAAATAAATGCCGATTTATTGCACCGTGCTACGCCCAGAGCGTTACTTGGCGTGCAAGCTTTCTGTAGTGCATTAGATAAAGCACGTTAAAAATAAAAGCCAGACAGATAATCCTGCCTAGCTTTTAGTCGCATATCTTAATGAATAGATTAGAACGGTGCGTTAATATCAACCACATTAATCAGTTTGTGGTTTACAAACTCTTTTAAGCCTAAACTAATTAGCTCGCGGCCATAACCTGAGCGGCGCACACCACCAAAGGGTAAATCGGCCTTAACCATAGTTGGATGATTAACAAACATCATGCCGGTTGAAACCTGCTTAGCGACCGCTAAACCGCGTTTATTGTCAGCCGTAAACACTGAGCCACCCAGACCAAAGGGTGAGTCGTTGGCGATATTAATCGCTTCTTGTTCATCTTTCGCTTTGAGGATCATCGATATAGGGCCGAAAAACTCCCAATAGTAGGCGGGGTTATCTGGCGTGACATTAGTTAATATCGTCGGCTGCACAAAGGCACCTTTTTCTGGCACTTTAGGGCCTACTTCGGTGGCAGTTGCGCCATGTTTTACCGCATCACGCACTTTTTGCTTCACTTCGTCGGCAGCAGCCTGAGAAGATAACGGGGCCAATGTGGTAGTGGGATCCATAGGATCGCCCGCTTTTAGCGCTTCGACACCTTTGATATAACCTTGCATAAACTCATCATAAATGGCTTCAACTAAGATCATCCGCTTGGACGACACGCAAACCTGACCAGCGTTCCAGTGACGGCCAAACACTGCCCAATTAATGGTTTTTGGCAGCTCGGCATCTTCAAGCACGATAAAAGCATCTGCCCCGCCTAGTTCTAAGGTGGATTTTTTCAGCGCTTTACCAGCTTGTGCGGCAATAATTGCGCCTGCACCCTCAGAACCTGTGAGTGCTACTCCGTGTACTTTGGGGGAATTAATAATATATTCAATTTGATCGCGTGTTGCATACAGGTTTTGGAATACACCTTGTGGCAGCCCTGCATCACGCATCAGGCCTTCAAAGGCCGCTGCGCATTGCGGCACATTGGATGCGTGTTTGAGCAGTAAAGTGTTTCCGACGGATATCTGCGGCGCCAAAATTCGGGCAATTTGATAGTAAGGGAAGTTCCAAGGTTCGATAGCCAGCAACACGCCAAGGGGGTCGTGAACCAGTATCGCTTCACCTTCTGCAGGATCGGCTACTGGCAGTTTTTGCGGAGCTAGCAGTCGCTCGGTATGTTCGGCGTAATATTCGAGAATTTGCGCCGAAAGCTCGACCTCAGCTTCGGCTTCTGCAATTACTTTGCCCATTTCTAACGTCAACAACTTAGCATATTGCCGCTTGTTATCTCTGAGAATGGTTGCAGCCTTAGACAGTATTACTGCCTTGTCTGCAAAGGGAGTAGTTCGCCAAGCCAAAAATGCCAGATGGGCAGAGTCTATCGCCTGCGTGACTTCGGTATCTGTTGCATTGGGAAATTCTTTGATGAGTTCTCCCGTAAAGGGATTGATCGTTGTATAAGCCATATGTTCCTCCAAGCGTTCAACGAATAGAGTGCAATGCCAAGCCTTGGCATTAGGGATAAATGTCTTTATTTACCATCGCCCTTGTCATTACCTTTGTCATTGAAGATAGATAAGGTAAGGGATTAATCACCTACCTTTCTACTCACTCTAATTAGATAGCGATGTGAGTCGGATCACAGGGATGTAGATATCAGCCTTGTTTTTAGGCTTTTCATACTTTCGTTTTGGGTGGAGTGTTTTGTTAAACAACCCGAGTTAAGTAGGGTTGGCGCGACAACAAAGCCGCCAAAGATAGGTTAAGGGTGCGCTAATGCTGTGAGTATTTGGGTTGATATCTTGCCTATGGCAAAGGTATAGGACAGTGAGTGATTTAATGATACGGCTGCATTTTGTGAATCACATCAGGTATTGGATGAAATAATCTTGCTGTGGACATACACTCACAGGCTCAACCTACTGAATACACTCAAATACTAAAATAATAGGAAGTGCCGCCCATGAATACCTTACTCATTTGTTTATTTATTGCGATGTTATTGCCGTATTTAGCCAAAGGCCCAGTTGCATGGGCAATGGCGAAAACGGGTGGTTATGACAATAACCATCCTCGTGCCCAGCAGGCGCAGCTGACCGGTTTTGGTGCCCGCGCTTTAGCAGGGCATCAAAATGCCTTTGAATCACTCTTAGTTTTTGGCCTAGCGGTATTAGTGGTCATCGCCACAGGCAAAGTGACACCGACTGCAGAATGGCTTGCAATCAGCCATGTAGCAGCCCGTTTTGTGTATCACATCTTGTATCTTGCCAACAAAGGCACCTTAAGATCCCTCTCATGGTTTGTGGCTATTTTCAGCGCCTTCGGCATATTTTTTCAGGCTTTTTAGCATATTTGAACGGTGACATCTCAATGATGCAGTGCTTTTCTAACGCTTGAAACGAACCACCAATTCGTGCAGATCATCGGCGGTATTTTTAAGCTTGGTAATGGATGTTGAGGTATCTACAGCACTTTCAGAGCTAGTGCTTGCTAAATCAGAGATACTTACCACTTGGCGGTTAATATCTTCAGCAACATGGGTTTGCTCTTCTACTGCCGCCGCCATTTGCGTCGACATATGGGCGATGTGACCAATGGCGTCTGAAATACCGTTAAGCATAGCAGCGCTTTCAACGACCTTTTCAAGTCCTTCATTAGCCGCTTCAGTGCCAAAATGGGCGGCATCAACAGCATGCTTGGCTTTTGCCGTTAACTCATTAATGATCCCATGAATACTGTGGGTTGATTCTTGTGTTCGTTGCGCCAGATTACGCACTTCATCTGCAACGACGGCAAATCCTCGGCCTTGCTCTCCGGCTCTGGCGGCTTCAATGGCCGCATTTAATGCCAGTAAATTAGTTTGTTCGGCAATTTGCTCAATGATTTGTGCCACTTGTGCAATACGAACCGTTTGATCTGAAAGCTCGGTCACTGAAATACTGATATCGCTAACGGTACTTTTAAGTTTTTGAATCGACTGCTGGGTAACCTCGGCCATATTTCTACCTTGAATCGCTAAATTATTCGCGGTATCTGCATGGTTTGCGGTTTCTGATACGTGTATTGAAACCTCGGCAATTGTGGTGGTCATTTGATTCATTGCTGTAGCCACTTGGCAAGTTTCTGCCTGTTGCTGCTCAATTGCGGCGCAAGTGTTAAGCGTTAACTGAAAGCCATTTTCTGACTCTTTAGCAACATTTAATGCCGCATTTTCAATCCGAGTAATGACTGTTCCTAGATGGGCATTCTGGCTCAAAATACTGACCTTTAATAAACCGAGTGTACCGCTTGAATCTGTGTAAGCTCTGGCGGCAAGTTCGTTAGAAAAGCTCATTTTTAACATGGAGTTTAGCGACTCAACTGTAGATGTATATTTGTATGTCATTGAAATAGCATATAAGATTGCGGCGCTCACCAGTAAAATAGTAAACAGAGTTGGGTATCCTGCGACATAAAGTGCACCGGCTGAAATTAAGGCCAAAATAAGACATAAGTTCGCAACAGAAATGCGCCGTGATGTGGCAAAAGATTTACCCGCATTAATTTGTTGATATAAAGTATCGGCCCTTGCTACGTCATCTCGCCTAGGACATGACCTTACTGACTCATAACCGACCACTTTGCCAGCGGTAGTGACTGGCGTAACATAGGCATCTACCCAATAAAAATCGCCATTTTTACAACGATTTTTAATCACACCCATCCAAGGTTTGCCCGCTTTGAGATAAGACCACATTTGAGCAAATGCAATTGAAGGCATTTCAGGGTGCCTGACAATATTATGGTGTTGTCCGATTAATTCCGCTTTGTTAAAACCACTCACATCGACAAACGCATCGTTACATTCGAGGATCGTGCCTTGCAAATCAGTCACAGAAATGAGTTTTATCGATTCGGGGAAAGTTCTTTCTTGACGGGTAATCGGTTGGTTATTTCTCATGCCACACTCCTTTGTATATTGGCTGTTTCTCAACAAGATAAGGCTAAATAACCCTTTGGTTAATGTTACCATTAGTTAAACCGATTGATCGCCATTTATAAGTATTTTTCTTGTGAAACATATACGTTATTCCTATGGAAACGTTGGATTTAATACTCTGTTTACAATATGTTTTCATCGGGGTTTATTAATTAGGCTAGTGCTAAAGTCAACCCTAAAAATGTTCGTATCAATGAAAGTAGCTACTCATTATTAGTATTGCGTTCGCTAAGAGTCGATTAAAAAACTCTCATTCACGTTGAGCTAATGTAAATGGTTGTAAATTGGTTATATTAGAGTAGAACATCCTCGAAGAATTTGCCTTCTAACTACGGTTAATTAGATTGAGTACAGTGCTTGTACATGGATATGCCATTTGAGCCGTTAGGCAATTTTTATCAATGGATGAGGTTGGGAGTAAGTTTTTACCGCAGACATAAGTCGTTTAGCGACGGACATACTAAAATATTTATGAAATGAATCGCTTGTATGTCTGTGACCGTTGGCAGCAATGGATAACGCCGTTGAGTCCTCAGGGAGGCGTGTATGGCGTGTCACTGAAATGCAAGTGATTGACCCTATGTATTCAGTCATGAATAGCTCTTTAAACTAATAAGAGTATTACCGTTAATTTCTCCTTGATTGAATGTGCGCGGCTAAAAAGAAAGCCGCAGATGCAGCTTTCTTTTTGATGGTATTGGCCTGATATTTTTTGCTCAATAGCGACAGGAAAACTTACCTAACTCAAGCCTAACTCAAGCGCTTATTCAACCTGCCAATCAATGGCTTCACCTGCGCGGATTGGTACGACGTTGGTGTCGCCCAGCGGATAGCTTGCAGGTACATCCCATGATTTTTTAACCAACGTAATAGTGTCTGTGTTGCGTGGTAGATTATAAAAATCTGGGCCATTGAAGCTGGCGAACGCTTCGAGTTTATCGAGCGCATTCACCGATTCAAATGCTTCGGCATACAACTCAATGGCGGCGTGGGCGGTATACGAACCCGCGCAGCCACAGGCGGCTTCTTTTTTATCTTGGGCGTGTGGCGCTGAATCGGTACCGAGGAAAAACTTCTTGCTACCACTTGCCGCAGCGGCCAATAGCGCCTGCTGGTGAGTGTTGCGTTTTAAAATCGGTAGGCAATAAAAATGCGGACGAATACCGCCAGCTAACATGTGGTTACGGTTATACAGCAAATGGTGGGCTGTGATAGTTGCGGCCACATTATCAGAGGCTTGAGTGACAAAATCGACCGCATCTTTAGTGGTGATATGTTCAAGCACGATTTTAAGGTTTGGGAAATCGGCAACAATTTTGCTGAGGATATTTTCGATAAAAACGCGCTCGCGATCGAAAATATCAATCGATGAGTCCGTGACTTCGCCGTGCACTAAAAAAAGCATACCGACTTCTTGCATGGCTTTAAGGGCGGGGTAAATGTTTTCAAGCGTGGTCACGCCAGAATCTGAGTTGGTTGTTGCGCCCGCAGGATAAAGTTTTGCAGCGACAATTTTACCCGATGCCTTGGCTTTGCGGATTTCATCGGGGCTGGTTTTATCAGTTAAATACAACACCATTAAAGGTTCGAACTGTGAGCCTGTGGGTACCTTGGCTTTAATGCGGTCGTAATAAGTTAGTGCTGTTTGCGTATCGATAGCGGGCGGCACTAAGTTTGGCATAACGATAGCGCGGCCCATATAGCGGCTAATATCACGCACGGTATCTTTAAGCTGGGCGCCATCTCTTAAATGGATATGCCAATCGTCTGGGCGAGTGATCGTTATTGTCGTCATAGGGTTTTATCTTTTGATTGTTTTGGCTACGAGGGTGGCAGGATCTTATGTGGCAAGGATTTTACTGTAAAGGGAAACTCAGTATTTTGGAGCAATAAGTTATCTTAGCCACCGTTTTAGCGATTTAATCGTGATACGAGCGTATATCATGCTGGATCCCGTATTACCCAAATGGGCTATTTTTGCTTTTTCACCTTAGCTCTTAGAGCTAATTTGCCCTTGCACGTAATGACGGGAGATCTTCAACCCTGTTAACCTGCTCTATCAAAAAATTAGTGTCATCACTCTGGTTACGTTAACTGAGGCGGCAATGATTTTTAAAGCACGCTTATAAAGGTAAAGGATGAACCAGTGAAACCGTTAAAACAGCATCTGCTGATCTGCGTTTTATGCCCATTCCTGCTACTGAATTCCCCTATCGCACTTGCCGATAACGATATTGAAATTAGTGGTTTAGTGATAGATAGAACCTTAACTCGATTTGGTAAAGACTTTGGCTTTTATTATTCAAGCTATTGGCGCGAGCTGCCTTTTACGCAAGGCTTTAACGTCACCCTGTATGAGACGGTATTCCCTCAGGCTGGGACTGTTTTAACTTTAGAGGTAAACGGTACACGGATTTACACCACCCATTTTGGTCGTCGTGCAAATCCGATAAAAGAGAGCGCAGAGCAGGCAATTCTACTCACGATTGATTATTTAGCGCAAGTGAGAGCCAATGCAGTAACAGGCGATTTTTCAAAAACATCGGATGATTTTTAGGATAATAAGAATGACCTACAGGACGTTATTTGCCCTTGTTACGCTATGCGTAGCAGGTAGTGCTCAAGCCACTGAATTGATATATACCCCCATTAACCCCAGTTTTGGTGGCAATCCGCAAAATGGGGCCTTTTTATTAAATAAAGCCCAAGCGCAAAATGATAATAAATCAATGTCGAGCGAGAAGGACTTTGTCACTCGTTTTAAGGAATCCTTAGAGCGTAATATTATCAACTCGATTACCCGAGGTGTGGCCGACGGGGAAATCACCGATGGTGTTTACGATACTGGTGATTTTCGTATTGAAGTGGCAGCGACCGGCAATGGGGTAATGTTAACGATTACTAATATTGAGACGGGTGAAGTCACGGTCATTGAAATGCCAACATTTGGAGGTATCAATTAATGGCCCGTTTAGTATTAATCAGCCTAATGTTAATGAGTGTTTCGGCGTGTAGTTTAATCTCAAAACCAGATCTCAATATCACCACTGCAGAAGTGAATCCCATTAGTGAAGTGATGCGTGGGCTGCAAGCTCAGCCTGGGCCTAAGTTTCCTATACCCGTGGCGGTATATTCTTTTCGCGATCAGACGGGGCAATATAAACCACAGGCTAACGTAAGTTCGTTTTCGACCGCTGTGACTCAGGGCGCGACGTCGATGTTGATGCAGACCTTGCTTGACTCGAAATGGTTTACTCCCGTTGAACGTGAAGGGCTACAAAACCTGCTGACCGAGCGCAAAATTAGCAACAAACAAAGTGGCACTAAGGGTGATGAAGTTCCCGTATTATCCACCGCCAGATTATTACTCGAAGGAGGCGTAATTAGTTATGAGACTAACACCAGCACTGGCGGTAGCGGTGTCGAATACTATGGTATTGGCGCATCAGAAATGTATCGTGAAGATCTGGTGACCATTTATTTACGCGCTGTGGATGTGCATACCGGCAAAGTGATGATGTCGGTTTCAACCAGCAAACGGGTTTTATCCCAAGAAATGCGCGCGGGTTTATTCCGTTACACCAGTTTAAATCGACTCGCAGAGGCTGAAGTCGGTTTTACTACTAACGAGCCTGTGCAATTTTGCGTGCTGCAGGCCATTGAGCTGGCGGTTGCTGAACTGATTGATAAGGGAATTAAGCAAGGCTATTGGAACCCAACTCAAATAGCGCAACCTGCTGAAAAAGCGCAGGAGCTAAGTCAGAGTTAAGCTAGAGCTAAAGCAATCTAAGTTTTAGCTCAGTCAGCGCTAGGTTTCGCTTTAGCCAAAGTTAAGGGATTTAATCTTCAAGAATTAACCAAAAAACCGAGCCATTTAATCTGGCTCGGTTTTTTTGTTATCTCGCTCTAAGCTGTAAAGCACCTTTTTGTTAATCGGCTTGCATGGCCTTCCAAAACAGTTCAAAACTGGCATTGCGATATTGGTTATCACGGCCTAAATGTGGGTTATCAATAAAAAAGCGTGTGGCAGCTAGATACTGGCCATGGCAGTTTTCTAGCATCAGCTCCACAGGGTAGTGAGCGATTAATCCTATCATTTGCCCCTGCTTAATCAGTTCGCTAATAAAGCCTAAAATATTGTTCATGGCTTGATCTCGCACATTTTTTGCAATCATAGGCGACATTGAGTATTGCTGGAAAAACAATTGCTTAATTGGGTTTTTAAGCGACCAATCTATCGCACTTTGCCAGAGTTGTTTGGCATTGTGTTTAAGATTGCTGCCTTGTTGTGCATTTAACAGTAAAGCATTAGCAAACTCTTGTTTTATAGTCAGAAACAAACATTCCATCAGGGCTTCTTTAGAAGGGAAGTGATGGAATAAGGTGCCCGTGGCTACACCAGCTTGCTTTGCTATTGAGGCGGTTGAAGTGCCATGAAATCCTTGGCTGACAAACAGCGCCAAAGCAGTATCGAGAATGGCTTGGCGCTTGTCTGTCTTAGTTTTTATGGGTTGTTGCATTAACGGTGTGTTCACTATTTATCCCCGTTACTAGCGCAAGAACAGCTTCATCAACATACGTTGGATAAATGTGCCGTAGGGCGGGTGTACAAACTTACCTGTATTGAATCGACCTCGGCTGAGTACAGTTTTAGCATGGCTGAAGGTTAAAAAGCCTTCTTTACCATGGTAATGCCCCATACCCGAGGGACCAATACCGCCAAAGGGAGCGTCGTCGGCGGCCACATGGAATACGGTCTCATTAATACAGACGCCACCAGAATGGGTTTGCAGGAGGATTTTTTGCTGGCTGGGCTCATCAAAACTCATGATATAAAGCGCTAAAGGCCTTGCTCTGTGATTGATATATTGAATCGCTTCATCTAGGGAGTTATAGCCAATTATCGGCAATAATGGGCCAAAAATTTCCTCTTGCATTAATAGCATATCTTCACAGGTATTCGTGATTAGCTGAGTTGCGAGTTTGCGATGCTGGCTATCTATGGCTTCGTCCGTCGCCGAAATAATATGGGCACCCTTAGCTTTCGCATCCTCGAGCACTGTCATAAGGCGGTCAAACTGACGGGTATTAATGATGCTGCCATAGTCTTTGTTGTGGTTTATCGCGCCGTACATGGCATTAAATTTAGCTTGGTAGGCGGCAATAAATTCATCCACTTGGGCTTTAGGGCATAGAACATAATCGGGTGCCACACAGATTTGTCCGGCATTCAAACACTTACCATAAATCATTCGTTCTACTGCTATCTCAAGCGGCATATCGGGGGCGATAATTACTGGCGATTTACCGCCCAGTTCGAGTGTCACTGGGGTTAGGTTATTGGCTGCGGCGCGCATCACATGACGACCCACTGTGGTGGAGCCGGTAAAGAGTAAATGATCGAAGGGTAGGGCAGAAAACTCCGCCGCCACATCTGCTTCACCTTCGATAACAGCAACATGGGATTCATCGAAGACTTCTGCTAATAGCTGTTTTATCACTTGATTGGTAGCAGGGGTAAACTCAGACAATTTGAGCATGGCATGATTACCCGCGGCAATGGCGGTCACTAACGGGCCAATGGACAGCATCACGGGGAAGTTCCACGGCACGATAATGCCAATAACCCCTAGGGGCTGATAATGCACTGTGACTTTAGCGGGCGCGAGTAAAATACCCGCATGGCGAGGGCTAGGCTTGAGCCACTTTTTCAGATTTTTTAGGCTGTAATTGATGTTGTTGATGACCGGCATAATGTCTGAAATCAAGCTGTCATCAATCGAACGGTGACCATAATCTTGGCTTAATGCTTCAACTAAAGGGGTTTTAAAGCGTAGTACTGCGGCTTTAAGTTGGTTTAATCGCTCGCGGCGCATACCGTGATCTGGATTAGGCGCTGCCAAATAACTGCTGCGTTGTCGTTGAAATAATTCACTTAAAAGGGATATTTTTGCTTGTTCTGTGGTCATATTTATCGCCGTGATTGTAAGTGTTAGATGTTAACAACGGGTATTGGAACAGTTGGTTTATTCACCAATAAAAAACCGACTGATTAGTCGGTTTACTCTAGCGTGCTTAGCCTGATGATACAAGTCGTTTGGTGCATTTTTGAGCATGGTCACGGCATGTGCTAGGGTTAACTTTTAAACTGAAGTCAGATATTTACTAACCGATTGATGATCAATTTTACATAAGGAGGATGTATGGCACTGTTAAAACATGGAATTTCGATTGGTATTGAACGTCATGGTGACGATGACTTTTTTGTTGCAGTTAAAGCTATTGGTACTTTGACGCATCAAGACTACGAGATGATGGTACCTGTGTTGGAATCTGCACTGGAAGGAGTCAAAGATCCCGATATTTTTGCCTTAGTGGATGTTACTGAACTAGAAGGTATGGAGTTAAAAGCCGCTTGGGATGATATTAAACTTGGGGTTAAACATATTCGACATTTTGAAAAGATTGCTATCGTCGGTAAAACAACGCTGCAGGAAGTATTAGCTAAATTGGCGAATTGGTTTACGCCTGCTGAAGTTAGATTCTTTGTCGATAATGGCGACGCTATTGCTTGGCTAAAAAATGAATAGCATTAATTGGGTTCTGTCAGGACAGTTCAGCTAACACTGCTCAGTCATCGATTAGCACTTAAAGGAGTACAGATTATGCGTACAGGTCAAATACTTTGGCCCACAGATTTTTCGGAAACTGCGGCCCATGCACTGAGCTATGCCATTGAAATGGCAAATCTATACCATGTAGGCTTAAAAATTCTACATGTGGTAGAGCAGCCGATCGGTGATGAGAACTTTATGATTTTGTCTATCACTCCTGAGGAGCTTATCAAGAGCATGGAGCAAGATGCTGCAACCAAAATGCAGGCACTGTTAGAAAAGCTACATACTGATTTACCTGTCACGACCTTGATCCGTCGCGGTGATCCCGTTAATGAGATTTTAGATGAGGCCAACAGTAAAGATACTGGCATGGTGGTGATTGCGAGCCATGGTCGCACGGGTATTTCGCACTTTTTGCATACCAATGTCGCCGAAGCGGTGGCTAACGGTGCCGCTTGCCCTGTACTTGTGGTGAAGTAAGTTAGCGGCATGACTCACAAGGTGAAAGGACGCTCAATGCGTCCTTTCTTTTTGATTGATAAAGAATAATTAATTAGTCTGATAATGCAAGAAGCATAGCTAATGGCTATAAGTTAATGGTATTTTTAGATTGATAATAAATCGTTAAGCCTGATAATCAGCTCATTAAAACTCAAATAATGGATAAGCTTATGCGTACTCAAGAAGTGTTATGTCCTACGGATTTTTCATCAACGGCGGCGCTCGCGCTAAAATATGCTGTTGAAATGGCAAATCTTTACCATGTCGATATCCGTTTATTACATGTGACAAGTCCTGCCCGTGGCGCTCATTGTTATGGTATTGCCGTTGATATTCCATCCACATTAGAAAGTGAACTCAAGGCATTTGTTGATGCAAAGATGCAAAGTTTGCAGCAAGAAATGCAGCAGGGACTTACCGAAGGGCTTAATATCAAACTCGTGGTGCGTCATGGCGATGCAATTGATGAAATTTTAGCAGAAGCTGTTGATGTAGGTATGCTCGTAATCGCTAGTCATGGCAGTAGTGGCTTAGCTGATTTTTTAAAGCCTCATGTCACGCAGGATATTGTGAAATATGCCAAATGTCCGGTGTTAGTGGTGAAATAGTTCGACACCAACAGTAAACCTAAAGGGGATCGTGCTTGATCATCTTGGGGACAATTAAATCCGGTGACGTCTCAGTATGATTATCAAAAGAGATGAGGCGTCGATATTTTTCTTTTAGTGCCCACAAAGTCCCATTGTCAGTAATTTGCTTGAGTCCAATATTAAAATCATCACGAATTTGTGCATTCAGAAACGCAAAACGGTATTCAGTGGGGGAAAATATGGGATGGCAAACAGTCTGTTGTGTTAAATCTTGTGGAGTCAGCTTGCCTTCAATAAAAGCCTGCTTTAAGTAGTATTCAAAAATATATTTATTCATCACAATCACATCGGCCCTGTGCTTCATTAACATATACACCTGTTGTATTTGCTGTGCTTGCTCTTGATAACCTTTGTTGCTCTTGGCCATTTGGGCAAATTCATCCCCAAGTAAGCTTGATGCGCGCTGGAAAGTGACGACATGTTTGTGATTTAAATCAGCGATACTATTGATATTATATTGGTTTGACATGAGGCTGATTGCGCAGTTTTGGTACGTTATTGCCACATCGGAATAAAAGACATTTTTAACCATACCTTCTTGAATATTAATAACACCATCAAGTTTAGCTTCTTTTAATTCGTGAAAAGTACGTGCTAATGGTAGGTAATGAATTGAGGCAGTATGCCCTTTAACCGCCAGTGTATTGAAGAGTAATTCCAGTTCTAATCCACTATTGGTTTCTTGAATGACATAGGGCGGTATAGATTGGCTCGCTCCAATTTTAAGCTCTAGTGCTTGGCACGGTTGAACGCAGCACAATGTCAGTAATCCTGCCCACTTATACTGACAATAGTGATACCGGTAGCGATTATGCCAAATGGCTGCTCTAGCGGATTTATGTGCAATATTGAACATAAATTATCAATACCTCCTGCTTTCAATTTGCAATGGCTAGAGGCCAAAGTAATGAGTCTCGATAGTCAGTGTAGTATGCCGTTGGACTGAAATATTCAATGTCTTTAAATTAAACATAATCATGTTAGGCAGCAAATTTCAAGTCCTTACAATGTCGTGATTTCTTGAATGAAGGTTATTTAGTGCTGGCTCTTGCCTTATTAACTGAATATCAAGTAATTTTAATGCCAATTCAATTTGTCATTCGCCAGGTTATTTTATGTCACTTGCCATACCTACACCGCAAGCCGTTTCAAAGCAGCATAAGGCGTTTCTTCGAAAGCTGTATTTAGCACATTTAATGGATGATGAGCGGCATAATATATTATCACTCAATAGGTTAACCGGTATGCCACGTCGCACCTTACAAGATGCTATTGCCGCCTTTGAAGATATTGGTATTAGAGTTGAGTTTGTGCAGGATGGGAGTCGTAACAACTCAGGTTATTATCGTATCGTCACCTGGGGGCCTATCAGTAGTGCTTGGGTTGATACGCATATCACTGAAATAGAGCAGCAGATTGGTGTGGCTGATAATAACGCGGCGAGTGCGTGAACTCGCCAGTGTTGCTGATATCGAGTCAGCAGTCGGGCTTAGCTAATTATTTAGCTGTTAATCCTTAAGTGCATAACCGCTTAGTCATTATCCCAATGCTTGCCCAGTGTTCCAATCAAGCGGTGATAATATAGGCACCGAACCCCACCCAACTTAACAGCAGCATTACTATGACTATCCAAGTCGTGGTAGTGAACTGACCTTGGGGTTCACTATTATCGTCAAGTTCGTCAGTATCATCGATATTATTTGTTGCTTGAAATTTAGCTTTTAATTGTTGTTTGCGGGCTTTATCCCGTTCACGAGATTTAGCTTTTTGGAGCTTTTTGTATTCCGCGATACCTTTTTCAATCCCTTGGGCAATGAGCTTAGTTTGCTCTTTGTTTTGCCCCGGTTTTTGGATGGCTTTTGCCGCTGCGAGTGCGTTTTGCTGTGTTTCTGTCGAGATGGTGGGTTTCATTTGGGTCTGCCTCAGTTAAAGCGGCTGTACTAAAAGTGTATGTTATTGATTATACCTATATTCAGACCCAAAAACGTTAGGCTAGTAGTTTCATTGTGTTAAAAAATCAATGGATGGCCGCCCTGCGGAGCGGGTACATATATCGGCTCGTAGTCCCAGACTTGGCGGATGGTATCAACTGATAATGCCTGAGCAGGAACACCTTCACTTACAATTCGTCCTTGTTTTAACACAATTAATTGGTCGCTATAACGAGCGGCTTGATTCAGATCATGCAGTACGACGATGACGGTATACCCCTGTTGGTGGGCTAAATTTCGGGCCAATTCGAGCACTTTATGTTGCTGTGCAAGATCTAGGGCTGATGTTGGCTCATCTAATAACAGTATGGGCGCAAACGGTGATTGGCTCAGTTGAGTTAGTACGCGAGCGAGTTGTACGCGCTGTTTTTCACCCCCCGATAGCGTTGGATAGCTACGATTTTCCAGCGAGGTTAACCCCATTTCAGCTATTTGGTTAGCCACTAAAATCTCGCCTGCTTTTTTACTGATGGTTAAGGGATACAAACCCATGGCGACGACTTCACTTACCGTGAAGGGAAACGTCAAGCTGGCGTGTTGTGGCAGTACCGCTAAAGACTTTGCGAGTTCAGCCCTCGGCCAGTCAGCCAGTTGGCGATGACCTAAGCGTATGCTTTGCCTTAGTGTGCTGATTTCTTGGCATAACGCTTTAAGTAGAGTGGATTTACCCGCACCGTTGGGGCCAAGAAGGGCGGTGACCGCGCCCGACTTAAATTGCACATTGATATCACTGAGCACCGTTTTTTTTCCAATGGCCACATTAAGTTGGCAAATGCTTAGCTGGGTGTGTTCAATGTGCGCCTTTGCTGGGTGAGCGGTTATATTTAAATCAGATGTGACGGCCATAGATATTCGCTTAGGTTAATTTGCTGCGTTGTTGCAGCAATAAAAAGATGAAAAATGGCGCGCCAATGAGTGCAGTAACTAGCCCAACGGGTAATTCGGCGGGCGGTAATAATGCGCGGGCGCCGATGTCGGCCAAGGCTAATAACGCTGCGCCCAATAATGCACTGATGGGTAATAGTTGTTTATGATCTGGCCCTAACATCATGCGGACTAAATGCGGCACCACTAAACCAATAAAACCGATAATTCCTGTTGCGGCAACGCTGACCCCCACGCCTAAAGCACAGAGTAAAATCAGCCGGAGTTTGAGTTTATCTACATCAATCCCTAGATGGCGTGCTTCAGCCTCGCCGAGCAGTAAGGCATTAAGCGCTGCCGCATCTTGGCGAAAGCGCCAACTGATGAAGATTAACGTTGCCAGGCTTAAGCTGACATAAATCCACTGCGCGCCCGCAATAGAGCCCATTTGCCATAGAGTTAAGTCACGTAGTGCCATGTCGTTGGCGAGGTAAGTCAGCACGCCAATACCCGCTCCCGCGAGTGCAGCTATGGCAACGCCCGAGAGTAGCAGTAATACGACTGATGTTCCTGTTGGGCTGCTGGCAAGGCGATAAACCACCAATGTGGTGATAAGTCCTGATGCAAACGCTGCAAGGGGGATGAATAACGCATTAGCATTGGGTAATAGCACAATACAAATCGCGGCCCCAAGTGCTGCACCAGACGACACGCCAATAATGCCAGGATCGGCTAAGGGATTACGAAATAATCCCTGCATCACTGCACCGCACTGGGCCAGTATGGCGCCGACCGCCAAGGCTAATAATGTGCGAGGTAAACGCACTGTGTTGATCACCAGTTGCTCGTGTGGCGCAATATTACCCATGTTTTGTTGGGTAGCCCAGTTCATCACCGCGCTTAAGGAGTCAATCAAGCTAATACTGACGGGCCCTGTACTCACCGAGAGTAAACAACTCAAGGCTAACAATGTGAGTAAACTGGGCCACAGCCAGCGGCTAAGTAACATGGTTAAATTCCTATATTTATGTGCTGATCTATTTTCCGCTAGTGTTGGCGCAACAACTTACTGATGCAGAGTTAATAATGTGCTCGCAAGCGTATCTGCGGCGCTAATTGCGCTTAATCCTAAACCGCCTAATAAGGCTTGTGGAGCAAGAGTTTGAATATGTTTATTTTTACCTGCTGGTGTATGGGCGAGTAATGGCATTTCTTTTATTAACTCTTGGGCTATTTGACTGTGAGTTTGCTCGGAGGCTTGTTCGCTACGTGTTGACAGCAAAATAAGATCGGGTTGTAAGGATAATATCCCTTCCTGGGACATGCTTTTATAGCCTTCAAAATCGGCGACATTCTGTGCGCCTGATAGCTCAATAATGGTATCTGCGGCAGTGCCTTTACCGCCAACCCGTGCGCCGCGACCTTCTTGCAATAACATAAAGAGGATTTTGGGTTGAGTGCCGCCATCCCGTACTTGCTGTTTTTTATCTGCTAGGTGTTGCAACTGTTGATGTAGGTCTTGTTTAAGCTTGGCTGCGTTATCTTGGCGATTGAGTAACTGACCTAAAGTATCCACATTGTTCATTAGCTGCGGTTCATCGGTGGTCGTCGGTAATTGCACTACTTGAATATTGGCTTGTTTTAGCACATTAAGCGTGGTTTCTGGCCCCATCACATCAGAACCCACTACGACGGTTGGCGACAGGGCAATAATGCCTTCGGCGGAGAGCATTCTGTGGTAGCCAAGTTTAGCGATATGGCTCAAATTTTCAGGGACGTAACTAGTGGAGTCGATGGCAACCAGTTTATTGCCGGCATCAAGGGCTAGTACCAACTCAGTGACTCCCGCCCCCGCACTCACTAGACGTATTTCTTGCTCAGCGCTTGAGGCATTAGGCGCAACTAACATAGTGATAGCAGCGCTAAAAAATAGGCATTTATTCAGCGGTTTACTTATACGGCGAGGTAAAAAACTTAACATGCGAGAGCCTATTTTTATCGGTATTTGAGTGGCTTGAAACAACATGGTTTAACTCCTATGAAATCTGGGTCGCCACAGCATTAGGCTCAGACTTTGGGTTTATAGACAGATGGTTAAATACGTTCTGTTAACTTAACGTCGTGTAAATATTTAGTGTTCCATCAATATTTGTGTCTGACTGATGGATTGTGTTTGTAATAGCGCAAGCAGTTGCATTAGTGGCTCAACGGGCGCGGCTTTATCTGCGGCGATAACCACTGTTGCCTCGGGCATTACTTGTAAACGTTGTATCAATACAGTGGTAAAACGGGCTAAATCCATAAATTGCTCGCCATCGATAGCCCAATAGGGGGCCGTTGCCATAATATTAATGGCGATAGAAGGTTGGTTTTTTACCGCTGTAATGGCTGAACTTGGGCTTTGCGGCACTGCGACGGGTAAGCTAAGTAATTGGCTATTTGCGGTGAGCAGTAAAAAGACTAATACAATAAAAATAATGTCGATTAATGCGGTCAAATCAACGCTTGGCAGTTGTTCTGGTGAAGATATGCCATTATGCGACAGCGAAGATTTATCTGTGCTTATCATCTCAGTGTCTCAAAGTGGTTATTAAGTGGCTGTTTAGGCTCTACACTCGACTGGCTGACGTGCTCAAATGCTTGATAATCAGGTGCATCGTGAGAGTCGTCTTTGATACCGGCTAACCAAAGGTTAATTTGATTGAGTACATGGCTGGTGCGTTGACATTGATTTTGAGCCCAGATCCCAAAAAGATGCGCTGCCGTAATGGCGGGAACCGCGATAATAAGCCCCGCAGCAGTGGTATTCATTGCGAGGCCGAGCCCCGCACTTAATTGTGCAGGAGTGACCGGACCTTGCGATTGACCGAGCTGATTAAACATTTCAATCAAACCTAAAACGGTGCCGAGTAAGCCAAGTAACGGGCTAATGATGCCAATGACTTGTAATACTTTGAGCCCAGCCTGTAAGTCTCGTTGCTGTTTATTCAGCCACAGACTGACTAATTCTTCCCGTAAGATTTTAGGCTGGTGGGCTTGTTTGAGCAGTAAAGTTGCACCGCGTGAGAGTAAATCTTGCTGTGTGCTCGTCTGTATTAACAGTGTGTTGATGTTGTCAGTGGTGGCTATTGACGATGATTGGCGTAGCGTTTTTACCCAAGCTTGTTTTTTGGGCCATAGTGACAATAGCGTTTGATGCAAAAATAAAGCACCACGCTCAAGGCAGATCATAAAAGCCAGAAAAGCACATAACAATAGCGGCCATGTCAGTACGCCGAGCTGACTATGTAAAGCCGAAAAATGTAAAGTCGAAAAATCAGTTATGGGCATTAAGCCTCTCCAAGCTGTGTTAATTTCAATATCTAGGTGTTTCAGTATCTAGGCATCAACCAATACATAAATTATTGGGTCAACATTAAGCAATGAACGCGTATATGTTGGGGATTGAGATTGCTTACATTTTGTGTTTGTAGGGCAATTATTCAATTTAGTACAATCGTTCAATGAGATGCTCAGTAGTTGAGGTTATTAATTGAGTGCAAAACGTATAGGCACTGTGACCTTATAATGATTCGCTAACTTTGGCGCAGGGGCCTCAAACTGCCAAGTCTCAACCGCTTGTAGTGCCGCTTGATCTAACAAACTAAATCCAGAACTTTTAACCAGTGTTAGTGCCAGTTGTTCCCCTAATTCATTAAACATTACTTCTACTGTTGCCGTTCCTTCTAGCCCTTTTCTACGCGCTATCCGTGGATATTCAGGCTTAGGTGGTTGCGTAGCAAAAAGTGGCTTTGTTAATTCCACTATGTTGGTTTTAGCGCTCGAGGTATCAGGTTTGGCCGTACTGGTGGTTGATTCTGTTGGCTCTATATTGATGTTTTTATCCACTAAATCGGCAGCAACATCTTGTACCGCCAAAGCTTTATTTAATATTGAAGCTGAAGGTGTTGCTAGGTTCTGCTCAATTTGTTTCGCCACTTTAGCGTTATCCGCCGCAGCAACTATCGACTTATCTATTGGTTTTGACCTTAATCGTGGTTTAGCCGCGTTGTTAATATTTTTCGCACTGGATGTGGATTGCTGTATAGGCTTGGTGCTCGTGGTGTTTGCTGCGGCGCTGACACTTTTACTCGGCGTGATAAAGCTCAGCGTGACACGATTTTGATTCGTGTCGACGGATGGCTTTGCCGCGCTAGATAGCAGCGAGTTTTGTAACATAGCGGCCGAAGGCTGTGAGGCAATAACTACGGTTTGTATCGCAATCGTCAAGGCGCCAAAAGCCAGATATCGTTTTGGTGTCACAGCAATCTCTTATCCATAAAAACATTTCGCTAATTAAGATACCGCAATATAAACAAGATCGCAAATGATAATGATTAGCATTTGATCTATTTTATTATCTCAGGTAGAGTGCCTGCAATAGCTCGACTGAGCGCTTAAAAAAACAGCTAAGCTGCTAATTTACGCCACTTAATTGGCCATGAGTTTGTTTGATAACAATCTGTAAACTCAGCATTAAATTACGCAGTAACCGCTGATTATCACTTGAGGATGAAGAGATGAAGAAAAAGCCGTTAGTGATCGCCATGGCGATAGCACTCAATGGTACGGCCCTTGGTTTAACGGCGCTCAGTTTTACTGTTGCGGCTGAAGAAAACAAAGCGCCTATTATTCAACAGGATGTGCAAAAAAAGCTAATCACAACCGAATTTGATGAAGTATTAGTGAGCGCAACAAGAGTCAGCGAAAAAGCGTCCGAAACCAGTCGCAGTGTTGCTGTGGTGGGTGAAGAACAACTCGCCGTTGCTCAAGCATCGTCCGTTGCCGATGCCCTTAAAAACGAAGCGAACATCACGCTGACTAATGGCCCAAGAGCATCATCACAAGGGGTTGAGATCCGTGGTTTAAGTGGCGATCGAGTATTACAAACGATAGACGGTGCAAGGCAAAACACTAGCTCTGGCCACCGAGGATCTTATTTTATGGATCCAGAGTTATTGAAATCTATAGAAGTATTACGTGGTCCAGCTAGTAGCTTGTGGGGCAGCGGAGCTTTGGGTGGCGTTGTCGCGCAGAACACTAAATCGGCACAGGATTTTTTAGCAGCCAATGAGACTTTTGGTGGGTATTTCAAACAAGGTTATGAAACCAATGGCTCGCGCACTAAAACCAGTGGTGCTATTTATGGTCAACAAGACAGCATCGATTGGTTATTGAACGGCTCTTACACCGACTCAAATAATATAAAAACTGGCAATGACGAAACCCTAAATAACAGTGCATCTAACGGCAGTAGTGGTTTGGCCAAATTGGGTTGGCAGGCCGATGAAGCGTCACGGTTGGAATTATCAGCAAGAGTGAATAAAACCAACGAATTAGTGCCAAGTAATCCTGCTGCTGCCGTGAGTAGCTCAGTGCCTTTGGTACGCCGCAAGACAGACGATCAAAATATCACCGTAAATTACAGTTTTAACCCTGCTAATAATCCGTATCTGGATACTAAGATGCAAGTGTATTGGAACAGTACTGACTATGATGAAGACCGCATTACTAAAGGCCAGCAAGACAGCACTGAGTATCGCACTGTGGGCATTAACCTCAATAACAGTTCGCGCTTGGGCAGCACTTTACTGACTTATGGTGTTGACGGCTATCGCGATACCATAGAAACGCAGCGTGATGATTCTGGGCAAGTGGGCCAACGTCCGGGGGATATTGATGGTGAAACCACAGTGTTGGGTGCTTTTACGCGCGCAGATATTGAGCTGACTGAGACATTAAATCTCGATGCCGGTCTGCGTTATGATCGCTATAAAAATGACAGTAATAACCTTAATCTCTCATCCGATGACAATGAGTTATCACCTTCGCTGGGTTTAATTTGGCAAACTCAATCTTGGTTAACCTTAAGTGCCCGTTACGATCAAGCCTTTCGCGCGCCTACGGTAGAAGAGATGTTTTCTAGTGGTACCCACTATTGCATTCCGCCTATTCCTGGATTTTTACCCCAAGGTTTGTGTAATACGTTTGCGACTAATCCTGATTTAAAGTCTGAAACTGCGCGTAATAAAGAAATCAAAGCAGACTTACGTTTCAGTGAGTTAGCGGGCGATGATGAGCTGGCGTTGACCTTTAATATCTTCCGTAACGATGTGGATGATTTTATCGTGCAGCAGGTATCTAACCCTTGGCGCGGCATTCCTGGGTTCGAGCAAACGACCTCGTGGAGTAATGTTGAAGATGCGCGCTTAACTGGTTTTGAAATTAGCGGACGTTATCGTATTGGTCAAACTCATTTGGCGATGAATTATGGTCAAACACACGGTGAAGATCGCAAAAGCGGTGATGATATTGAGGGGATGCCCGCCAATAAATTCAATGTCGATTTATCCCAAGGCATTATGGATGGCGACATGAAACTCGGCACGCGGGTCACTTATGTAGCGAGTCAATCGAATACGCCTGATGGTTTTAATGTAGCAAAATACGATGATTATACTCTATGGGATGTGTATGTCGCATGGGAGCCCACTATGGGCGCTATGGCTGGCGTTAGAGTCGATTTCGCCATTGAAAATATCGGTGATGAACAGTACTTACAAGCGTGGCAAACATTACAACAACCGGGCCGTAACATGAAGTTATCGGCGCGCTATATGTTCTAAGTCGCGCATTGAAGAGGCTTGATCTTCGTGTTGATGGCGTTAAAACCCATCAACGCGGCCAATACATTTATATCGGTGCGCAAGTCTTTTATCTGCGACCACTTAGTAGCCACTCTATTTGGAGAACATTAATGAGGATGACACTCGATACCGAGCTTGATGTTGCGTCAGACTTAACCGCTCAGCAAATTGAGCAACAGGCGCAATTACGTCAACGATTTGAGCAACAAGCCGATGTAATGCCGGCGCAACTCGCCAGTGAACTCGGTATTGCCGAGCTTGATGTGGTTGCTGCATTGCCGCCGGAACAAGTGGTATTTGTACCTCTAGCTCAGTTAGATGAATTATTACAAGCCTTACCCAAGTGGGGCAAATTAACTACGATTGTGATGCTTTCAGGCAGTGTGTTTGAATTTAAAGGTGACTTTCCGCAGGGTAAATATGCCCACGGTTATTACAACCTTTACAGCAAGGGCGACGGTTTACACGGGCACCTTAAGGTCGATGCTATGCGTGCCATCGCATTAATTAGTCGACCATTTCGAGGCAGTGAAAGCCACTCGATTAACTTTTTTGGCAGTGCTGGCGAAGTGGTATTTAAGGTGTATTTAGGCCGGGATAAACAAAGGGCGTTATTTCCTGAGCAAGTTCGCCAATTTAAAGCGCTGGCAACGGCTTTTACATAATCACAATCAAGCCGCTGAATTAAATTATTATATTTAAGGAACATAACTCATGAAGCCTGAAATAACCGAACAAGAAAAGCGTTTAAGAGACAAGCTGTTACCTGAAATAGAAGCTTTTAAACAACAACATAAAAGCTTGCAGCTGGCCACGCTTGGTATTGATGGACAGCCAAATGCGAGCTACGCACCTTTTGCGCTGGCCGATGATGGTTTTTACATCTTGGTCAGTGATTTAGCTCGTCATGGGCATAACCTTAAGCACTCGGCTAAAGTCTCGGTCATGTTAGTTGAAGATGAAACTGTGGCTAAATCAGTTTTTGCCCGCAAACGTTTAACCTTTGATGCGATTGCCGAAGTGGTTCCCCGTGGTAGTCCAGCCTTTAGCAAAGGGGTTGGCGTGTTGTCAGCGCGGTTTGGTGAAATGTCTGAGAATCTTGCCGCATTAACCGATTTTAACTTATACAAACTCGCGCCCCATCAGGGATTATATGTAAAAGGCTTTGGCCAAGCTTTTGTTCTTAGTGGTGTAGAGTTATTAGATGTGGGTTGGAAGCGCGATGGGCACCATGGTTCTGCCCAGCTGACTGAAAACACACAATCGGCTTAACGTTCAATGTCACTACTTTAATGAGTATATCTAACCAAACCCGCACTTGATGCGGGTTTGGCTTTTATTATTTAGTTATAATATTCTGTAAGCGCTTGAATTTAGCATTCACTGCCAGCATCTCTTTTATACGCCTTATATAATATCGCGCAGCAGGCACTTTTATTCATGCCGATGTAATGCTTGACCTGCAATTCTACCTTAAGGATATCAAGAGTGAACGAGCCAACATCTCAGCCGCCTGAACCGATTCAATCTGTTGCCGATCCATTGAACAGCTCGCAGGAATGCGCTCATCAAGCGGCTAATGTTACAAATAATAATACAGATAACGTCACTGCTAGCATTACGTCAAATGTAACGGCAAAGAGTAAAGCTGACATCTTTAACAGACAAAGGTCAGTGCTACCTTGGATTGCGGGGTTTCTCAAGCCTTACAAAATGAAAGTCGTCGCCTCGATTATTTTTCTCATAATAGGTTCACTTGCTTGGTTGTCCCTTGGTCAAGGTGTGCGGCTGATGGTCGATGAAGGCTTTGTGCGTGATAACGCGCAAAGGCTTAATGAGATCATATTACTCGTGCTGGGGATCACCGCGCTGAGTGGTGCTGCTGTGTTTTGCCGTTTTTATTTGATGACTTGGCTAGGTGAGCGCGTCAGTGCTGATATCCGCCTTACTGTTTATAACCAATTACTTAAACTATCGCCTGCATTTTATGCCAAGGTGCGAACGGGTGAAGTGATCTCTCGTTTTACCGCTGACTCAACCTTGCTACAAACCGTAGTGGGGTCAAGCCTTTCTATGGCCTTGCGCTCTAGTGTCACTGTGCTTGGTGGTTTGGTCATGATGGGGATTACCAGTGTAAAGATGACATTGTTGGTGTTATTAGCAGTGCCTTTAGTATTAGGGCCTGTATTATTTTTCGGTCGTAAAGTGCGCGTACTGGCGCGTGAAAGCCAAGATAGAGTTGCTGATCTTGGTGCTTATGTGGATGAAACGCTGCACGAGATCCATACAGTACAAGCCTATGGCCATGAGGATAAAGACCGCAGCTTATTTAACTCCCGCGTCGAAGATGTCATGACGGCAGCCAGTGGGCGGATCCGATATCGCGCTTTGTTGATTTCATCAGTCATGTTTTTAAGTATTGCAGCCATCGTGCTGGTGACTTGGGTGGGGGCGCAAGATGTGATGGTTGGCAAGATGACAGGCGGCGAATTGTCTGCGTTTATGTTTTATGCAGTTATGGTCGCAGGCGCAGTAGCCACCATCAGTGAGGTTATCGGCGATATTCAGCGAGCCTCGGGCGCCGCCGAACGGTTAATTGAGCTGGCTGAAACGCAAGTCGATATCCCTGTCGCCGCAAATCCTGTGACATTACCGATAAATATTCGTGGTGAGCTCGCGATAGAATGCCTCAGTTTTTCCTACCCAGAACACGATACCTCGGTCTTAAAACAGCTCAATATGATCATTGCTGCGGGCGAGCGGGTTGCGTTAGTTGGCCCTAGTGGTGCGGGTAAAAGTACATTATTCCAGCTGTTACAGCGTTTTTATGTGCCGTCTAACGGGCGTATTCGATTAGATGGAATTGATATTGCCGATCTAACGCCCCAAGATTTACGCGCCCAATTTGCCTTAGTGCCGCAGGATTCGGTAATTTTTGCCACCAGTGTGCTTGAAAATGTGCGTTATGGACGAGTCGATGCAAGTGAGCAAGAAGTGATTGATGCTTGTATTGCGGCACGTGCCCACGAGTTCATTAGTGAATTTAGTGACGGTTATCAAACCTATTTAGGTGAACGTGGTGTACGGCTTTCTGGCGGACAAAAACAACGTATCGCAATTGCACGGGCGATTTTAGCGGATAGACCGATATTATTGCTCGACGAGGCAACCAGCGCTTTAGATGCGGTGAGTGAACAAAAAGTGAAGCAAGCGTTAGATATTTTAATGGCGGGTAAAACCACCTTGATTATCGCCCACCGCCTATCAACGGTTATTAATGCAGACAGAATTTTTGTATTTGATAAAGGGGAAATAATTGCCTGTGGTCGTCACCAAGAACTTATGCAATCGAATGATTTATATCGTGAGTTTGCCAGTTTGCAATTGTTAACCGAAGAGGCTAATGCCAGTTTTGCCTAAGGGTAAAACCCAGTGACATGTTTCATTCACTGGGAATAGCTAAGGCTCATACGTGGTCTTTAAGCTCGCGGCGCAAAATTTTACCGACGGTGCTTTTAGGTAATTGACTCTTAAATTCAATCACTTTAGGTAGCTTATAGGCGGTTAATTGTTTGCGGCAATAGAGTAGGATGTCACTTTTCTGTTGCTCTTGGTCAACACCATTATCTTTGAGTACGATAAAGGCTTTGACCGCTTCCCCCGAATGCTCGTCTTTTATCCCGACGACCGCGCATTCGATCACATTGGGGTGGCTGGCTAATACGTTTTCTACTTCGTTAGGGTAAACGTTAAAACCAGAGACAATGATCATGTCTTTTTTGCGATCAATAATCTGATGAAACCCTTCTTCGGTGGCAATAGCGATGTCACCGGTTTTGAAGAAGCCATCTGCTGTCATAGCATTCGTCGTTTCTTGTGGATTATTCCAATAACCTTGCATCACCTGTGGACCGCGCACGGTTAATTCTCCGGCGATGCCGAGGGGGACTTCAAGGTTATTTTCATCTAACAGTTTAACCTCAGTGCCAATTACAGGTTTACCAATAGTGCCAAGCTTTTGATAACCAGGCGCATTAAGTGAAACAACTGGTGAGGTCTCAGATAATCCATACCCTTCGCTAATCATGTTACCTGTGGTCTTTTGCCAAATATTTGCTGCAGCTGCAGTGAGCGCAGTGCCGCCTGATATAGTGATTTTCAAATGGCTAAAATTCAGCGCGGTAAATTCGGGTTGATGGCATAGGGCGACAAACAAAGTGTTAAGTCCCGCAAAACCCGTAAAAGGATATTTAGCTAACGTCTTAATTAAGCCACTAATATCCCGAGGGTTTGGGATAAGTACCGAGCAACCACCACATTCGAAATACAAGACTAAGTTCACCATAAACGCGTAAATATGATAAATCGGTAGTGGTGCAACGAAGATATCTTCTCCTTCGGTGATGACGCTGCCAATGCGGGATTTTACCTGCGCGGCATTGGCAAGCATATTACCGTGGGTCAACATGGCACCCTTAGATAATCCAGTGGTGCCACCGGTGTATTGCAATGCACTGAGAGTCGCCAATGTAGGGGCTATACGCGTAAAACTAAGTTCAGCACCTTGTTTAAGTATTTGGCAAAACTCGATATTTTTAAGCCTTGTTTTTGGCTGTACCTGCGGGGCAATTAAATCTAATGGATGGGTGGAAATGACCAGTTCTATTTGGGTGCTGTCGATAACTTTGGCTAAGGTTGGTAATAAGTCAGACAGCACTACCAACGCCTTAGCGCCAGAATCATTAAACTGATGAATTAACTCGCGTTCGGTATATAGGGGATTGGTGTTAACCAGAATCAACCCCGCCCTGATTGCACCGTAGGCTGCAATGACAAACTGGGTAATGTTAGGTAATTGAATCGCAATGCGATCGCCGGGTTTGAGTGCCGTTTCATTTTGTAAGTAGGCGGCAAAGTAGCGAGAATCGCGCTCTATCTCATTAAAACTGCTGGTTTTACCAAGGCAAACATAGGCGGGCTTATCGCCGTAACGCAGACTGGTTTTCTCGATCAAATCGACAAGTGAGCTGTAGTTTAGTTTAAGTTGGGAATCTTGATCGTATGCCATGCTGAACTACCTTAAAGATGATGTTTATTAGTTGTTATTATTTTGGGGTTAAACAGGTGTTTAGATTAGAGGTTGTCTGTACTTAAGGTCAATGCTTATCGCGAAACAATCGTGATGCCAATAACGCTATCTTTATGTAAAAAAAGTATTTTTACTCTAAAGCCTAGGGCTTAACTGTAGCTTAAGTTTGAACTTTTTGATTGTGTTTTGGCTGTGCTTTAATATTGGCTTGAGTGCATTTTTGTATGACAATAAGTTGGGTTTTAGTTAGTTTTTTATTGCAGTGGTATCAAAAGATAGCGTGGATAATCAATATCATGGTTTGACTATCGATGGCGTGGTGAGTTTATCTGTAGTGATGTTAAATGGATGGCATAAATCAGCACTTAAGTTGGTTCCTTCAGTGCTGATTTAACGGTTAATACTGTTCATTAAAGGTTAAGTTTTAAGGGCTAAAAAATCCTGTTTTTTGACTGACTTGCTGATCGGGTTGTTTAATATCAGTCACTGAGAATTGAATTATTTTACGCCCCGAGGCGAGGTTATCTCTATCGGCTAACACAGTGACTGGGTAGTCGAGTTGTTCACCAGCGGCTAGGGTAATAATTGGATTGGCAATAAGGCTAAAGGGCATTTCACTATCAACGGCGAGTTGATATTGTTTAGTCTCTTGGGTTTTATTGCGGATCTTAAGCTGATAGGTATTTTCAATCTTATTATCTGCCGTTTCGCGGTACAGACTTTGTCGATCGCGAATAACATTTAGCTGGATTTCGCTACGGCCATGTAAATCTAAGCCGATGACAATTAACATGATGATGACCGCAATCCCATAACCTAAGAAACGCGGTGAGCGCCAATAAGTGTAACGCACTCCTTTTATGTCATTTTCACTCATATAACCGATAAGATTTTGTTTATAATCGAATTTGAGCATTGTTTCATTGCAAGCATCAACACAGGCGCCGCAGTTGATGCATTCATATTGTAAACCGTTGCGAATATCTATGCCTGTTGGGCATACTTCAACACATAAATTACAGTCAACACAGTCACCTAAAGTAGGCTCATTTAGGCTTGTTTGTTGCTTACGTTTACGAGGGCCACGCGATTCACCGCGCTGGGCATCGTAGGTCACTGTTTTGGTGTTCGCGTCGAACATGACTGCTTGAAAGCGAGAATAAGGGCAGCAATGTATGCACATTTGCTCGCGCATCCAGCCCGCATTGAGATAGGTACAAACGGCGAAAAACCATACCCAGCAAGTCACCCAAAAGCTGGCGTTACTTGTAAATATATCCACATAGAGTTCACGGGCAGGAATAAAATAACTAATAAAGGCACAGCCAGTAAGCAGAGCTGTGAGCCCCCAAAGAAGGTGTTTTGTTGTTCTTTTCGCTATTTTACTGGCAGACCACGGCGCTTTGTCGAGTTGCTTACGTTTGTTACTGCTGCCTTCAATGCGCGTTTCGATCCACACGTACATAAAAGTCCATGCTGTTTGCGGGCAGAGGTAACCACACCAAACACGGCCCCAAAATACAGTGATAAAAAAGAGGCTAAAAGCGGCGGCGATAAAAATCCACGCCAGTAGCGTAAAATCCTGTGGCCACAGTGTGATACCAAAAAAGAAAAACTGTTGTTGGCTGACATCTAACAGTATCGCTTGGCGGCCATCGATAGAGATAAATGGCAGAGCGAAAAATAGCACGATCAGCAAGCTATTCATCATGGTACGCAGGCGTTGAAAATAGCCTTTCTGCTCTCGAAAATGTATGTTGCCAGATGGCGTATTTGTTGTCTGCAAGTTGCGGCTAGAGAGATTTTTAATCGGGATGTGCAGTTCTACAGCGGGCGGCTTAGCGCCCACACACTTATTCACATTTGGAGAATTTGGGGTAACTTCGCACTTTGGCATAAAGGGTCCTAACGGCTTAAATAAGATCTGCCTCCCTATAGCAAGCGCTAGGCCAAGTTTGAGTTGGTTTAACTGTTTGATATGTATTGTTATTTTTAGATCTAACCCAAGTGCTAGTCACGATATATCACACATTAGCGATATATCGTGCCTTTTGGTATGTATGCTGCGCTTATATCTCAGTAGATTGACGCTTAATCCCCAGTTTTTTCATTCGTGATCTTAACGTACTTGCTGGCACGCCGAGTACATTGGCTGCACCTAATGGACCCGATATACGCCAATGTAAACGTTTAAGGGTTTGTTCTATATGTAGGGCTTCTGCTTCAGCTAAAGTTTGCCCGTGAGCCTGAGTGAGTGGGTGGCTATTAGGCATAGCGTGAATGTGTAAAATATCGCTTTGGGATAAAATCGCTTCGCGTTCAAGAATATTTTGCAGCTCACGCACATTACCGGGCCAAGTGTATGCCATAAGCTTTTGCAGTCCCTTCTGGCTCACTCCGCGAATTTTTTTACCAAGCTTTCGATTTAAACTGTGCAGAATATGGCTGACCAGCTCTGGAATATCGTCGATTCTTGCTCGCAGTGGCGGCACTTGAATAGGGAATACATTTAGGCGGTAATACAAATCCATTCGAAATAATCCCAGCTCAACTCGCTTGAGTAAATCGTGATGACTGGCAGCGACTAAACGGATATCCACTTGAATAGTTTCACTGCTGCCAAGGCGCTCGAAGGATTGCTCTTGAATAACGCGCAATAATTTTGATTGCGCTTCTAAGCTCAGTTCCGCCACTTCATCGAGAAACAAGGTGCCTTGATGGGCGAGTTCAAAGCGACCTTTTCGGCGACTTATTGCGCCGGTAAATGCTCCTTTCTCATGGCCAAAGAGCTCACTTTCTAATAAAGAGGCTGAGAACGCTGCGCAGTTAACACTGATCATTGGCTTGTCTTTACGATGGCTTAATTGATGTAAATTACGGGCGACTAACTCTTTACCTGTGCCATTTTCACCACAAATCAACACTGTGCTATCGGTATTGGCGACTAGATGCAATTGCTGGATCATATGGCGGATCTCGCCGCTATTTCCTGATATATCCACATCGCCAGTTTTATCTGCGAGTGCGGTTTGTAGGTAATGGTTCTCTGAAGCGAGTCGTTCTGAGAGGGCTTGTACTTGGGCTAATGCTTGGCGTAATGACAGCTCAGTTTGTTTTTGAATGCTAATGTCACGAAATATCGCGACTACGCCAACCAGTTCATTGGCGCGGTAAACGGGCGTAGAGCTGTAATGAACCGGAAAACTGCTACCATCTTTACGCCAAAATACGTCATGGGTTATCTCACGCGTAATGCCATCTTTTAAAGTGTTATAAATAGGGCAATCTTCTTGTGGGTAGTGGCTCCCGTCTGCGTGGCTATGATGATGACAATCATGGATATTTTTCCCGAGTAACTCTTCATTCTTCCACCCTGTCATGCGTTCTGCCGCAGGGTTAATAAAAACGGCATTACCACTTAAATCAAAGCCATAAATTCCTTCGCCAACAGCATTAAGCAATAATTGGTTCTCGGGTAAAAAATGGTTGTTTATGAGTGCTGCAGTAGATGAAAGCTGAGACATAGGCTGGTTTGCTCGATTCGCTAGCAGATAGCTTGAGTGTACCTTTAATTATAATCACGCGATATATCGCGGATTAATGGGCGGCTTTAAATGTGTTTGCAAAACTTGGTTTTAATATGCTTTTTGTGGCCATAGGCAGACTGATAGCTAATATTTTTGGATCGAATAAATTGTTTGGTTACATTTTAACGGCTGTTACTAAAAAGGCTGTCAGGCAGCCTTTTTATGTATAACTGATGAGCTTAACGAGCAGCTGTTAGGCCATTGAGTACGTCGCTAATACTGAGTTTTGATGGCAAAAGAATGCCATTGGGGTGGCTTGGACCGTAGATTTTATTGTAGGGCGTTCCTGGCACGCCTTCATTTCGCATATAGCTTTCAATTGTTTTGTTGGCTTCACTCCAGTTGCCTTGCATAAGAATAATATTGTCGGCCATCAAAGCATTGACAACTTTTTCTCTATGGGTGACTTCGGCTTGATTGGTTTTGCAAATCATGCACCAATCAGAGGTGATATCAACAAAGACGGTATAACCTTTGGCAACTAAAGGCGCAATTTGCTCTGGTGCTAAGGTGCGCCACTGTAGTTTTTGGTAGGCTTGGTAATCCTCACCCTTATGTACAAATCCAATAATCGAGCCTAGTCCCACAGCGAAAAATCCCAGCACAAATATCACAGCTAGCGGTATGGTTTTGCCTTTTTGTCTTTGCCAAAGTAGCAGCAAGATGGCGCCTATTAATAAACAAAGAATGAAAATACTGATAAGAGTGATGGTGCTCATAAAACTTCCTGCTTGATATCTGCCGATAGAGGCTTAGGTTGCACTTATCTTAGCGGCTAACGGCTTAAATTAGCGTTAATTTATGGCTTTTTAGTCGGCAAGTTTAACCCTCAGTATTGACGCATTTAGTTGCAATTGTGTTTTGCGCCTTTTGTTAAGTATTTGTAAGCTTAAGCAGATTATAAATATAACGACTTATAAGGGAACAAGATGATAAGTTTAAGTTGGCGTAGACGAGAGTCCGCTGTATCACTGTGGCCACTATTAGTGCTGCCTCTGTTGCTATTATTTTCGATGATTGGCCATGCAGAGTCGGTGAACAAGGCTGACGTTAAAGCTGAAAGTACAGTCCCTGAAGTGGTTAAAACAGATCATAAAATGACGATTCAAGGGCAGAAAATAAGTTATCAAGCGATAAGCGGCGAAACTATTTTAAAAGATGATAAGGGTGAGCCGCTGGCGAGTATTTTTTCAATTACCTATCAGCGTGATGACGTTAAAGATAGTCGTCAGCGTCCGGTGACCTTTGTGTTTAATGGTGGGCCAGGTTCGGCGTCGCTTTGGTTGCATATGGGCTTGTTTGGTCCTAAACGTGTAGTGGTACCCGATGCTAAAGACGATGGTGCTGCGCCTTATCATATTGAATCAAATGATTACTCTATGCTTGATGAATCCGACTTAGTATTTATCGATCCAGTTGGCACCGGCTTTAGCCGTGCTTTGGGGGATAAAAAAGGAGCTGATTTTTGGGGCGTAAAGGAAGATGCTCAGTCAATTGCTGAATTTATGCGCCGTTGGTTGATTGAACATAAGCGTTGGAACTCACCTAAATATCTGGCCGGTGAAAGTTACGGTACTACCCGTGCGGCCGCGCTAGTCAATGAATTACAAGGTGGTTGGACTGATATTTCTATTAACGGGATTATGCTGATTTCATCCATTCTTGATTTTAGTCATGCGCGTTATCAACCAGGTAATAACCAACCTTATATTGGTTTTTTACCGACAATGGCGGCAACGGCTTTTTATCACAATAAAGTCAGTGATGCAGATAAAGCCTTGGGATTAGAAACATTTATTGATGAGGCGCGCCAATTTGCGATTAAGGATTATGCTCTCGCATTACTACAAGGCAGTCGTTTAACCCCCGAGGTATATCAAACGGTACGTAAAAGCTTGGCGCGTTTTACTGGTTTAACAGAGCATTATTTAGATCGGGTTAATTTGCGCGTCAGTGCCAGTCGATACACGAAGGAGTTGCTAAGAGATCAAGATTTAACTATTGGACGCTTAGATAGCCGCTATACAGGTAAAGACTACGACAGTGGCGGCGATTCAACCGACGATGATCCATCAGGTTATGGGGTTGATGGCGCTTATACGGCTGCCATGCATCAATACCTATATGACGATTTGGGGGTCACTTTATCGCGTCCTTTCAACGTACTCTCCGTTGATGTGAACCGTAGCTGGAATTGGAATATCAGTGGTAAACAGATGCACTATGTCAACGTCGCGCCTTACCTTGGTCAAGCGCAGCGCGAGAACAAAGATCTGCGGATTTTTGTCGGTAACGGTTACTTTGACTTTGCTACGCCATTTTTTGCCACCGAAAACACCTTTGCCGATAACGGCATAGATATGAGCCGCGTTAGCATGCATTACTATAAAGCGGGGCACATGATGTATGTCGAACCCACATCGTTAGGGCAACTGGTACAGGATATTCGTGCTTTTTATCATCCTAAATAGTCGTTGTTGTATGTTAAAACTGATTTATTCGCATTAACGCCCTTATGGCGTGATGTTAGAATCGTCAGCAAGTTTACGGCCCCAGAGTTTATATACATCATAGGGGCCTTTTTATTCGGCGTAGGATGTTTTAATGAGTTTGAGTACCTGGTTAGGGTTATTGGCTATTTGTTGTTTGGGCGCGATGTCGCCGGGCCCCAGTTTAGCGATGGTGGTGCGCCACACATTAGACGGTGGGCGAGGTAAAGGGATTGTTTGCGCGTGGGCACATTCGATTGGCATTGGGATTTATGCGTTGGTGACCTTGCTCGGTTTAGCCGTAGTGTTAAAAAAAGCGCCTTTAGTCTTTAACGGTATTGCAATTATTGGAGCGTTATATCTGGCTTGGATGGGAGTTCAAGCGCTGTGCTCAAAAGGTGGCATGCAAGCTAAATTAGCCGCAGGTGAAGCAACGGATACTTTAACCGCCGCCCGTGACGGTATCGCGATTTCTTTATTTAATCCTAAGATAATGTTGTTTTTTCTCGCGCTTTTTAGCCAGTTCGTTATGGTGGCCGATAGCATAACGGCAAAGGCATTAATCATCTTTACGCCTTTAGTGGTCGATGGTCTCTGGTACACCCTGATTGCGTTATTGTTATCTCACTCGAGTGTGTTGCCTAAGTTGAGAGAGAAAGCCGGCTTAATTGATAAATTATCCGGCGTGGTATTGATACTGTTGGCTATCCGCGTGGTGTATACGCTTTAGTTATTTATCGCCGATTTTTTGTTTCAACAAACAAAAACGCCATCAATCGATGGCGTTTTTATGTTATCGCTATGCATGAAGGGCGTGCTTAGCCTTTAAACATTTGCACCGAATTATCAGCTTCTTCTGCCGCTGCTTCTTGGGTGATTGGTGGATTTGCGATGTGATCATCTAAGTTATCACTCAGCATTTCTTTAAATTCACTGCTAAACCATTCTAATGCGCTTTCTTTCTCTGCGCCGAGATCCGCTGATTTAATCGCGGCTTCAAAGGCGTTAAAACGTGCGGCAGCAAAACGGAGTGCAGTGCCTACTTTACCTACATCGGTTTCTTGCTGACTTAGCTGGTTGGCTAAGGCAATAAACTGATCGGCAAGTTCGTAAATGGTGGTATTGCTCGTGTCTGTCATGGCGTTCACTTTAGAAAATAGCGAAATAAAACTCGATTCTAACTTAATTCGCGTAATAAGGAATCGTTAGGCATTAACTATTGGGATCTGTGTCAGTAATGACGGTTCCTGTCTGTGAGTCATAGCTAATTGACAGCTTATTGTTAACTCGATAGAAATAAGTGCACTTGCCCGGGTTGGTATAGCGGGTTTTGTAGTCGGTTTCAGTCGCATCTATATCTAAGCGAGAGACACTAGGTTGAGTGTTTTGAAATAATACTTCCCATACTGAGACACAATCTTAAACATTATCAAGGGATGGTGAGGCTTCATTGCCATAGATATAGTGCTGTGCAGGCCAGCCAAAGGCATTAAAATCAATTTGTTCAGATTGCGCCGTACCAAATACGGGTAAATCTTCTTTTGGGCCTGAGCCAACCTTAACCGCCCAAACGGCACGTGCTAGATTAATGGCTGACTTAAAGCCGCCGCCAGCTGCTTTAACAGTGGCGATTTGGGCATCCTGTTGCACATTGATAAATTTCGGTAAGGCAACGACGGCTAGAATGCCCAGTACGATGACCACCACTACAAGCTCAATCAGGGTAAAGCCTGTTTGCTGTGTTTGAATCGATTTATCAGAATGTTGGATCATCATAGCGTATTAGACAGTGCGAGAATGGACGCACTATAGCACTGAAAGTAATATGTTTTAAATGGGACTAAACATAAAATATGATGAAGCGCCCTGTATCACTTAACCATAGATACCTTTTCAAACTTGCCATTGAATGGCAGGGCTTTTAAGCTAGCTCAATAATGGAATTGAGGAAGTAGAATAGTGACTCTGGCGACATGGCAAGCATTTATCAATGAGCAAAAGGCATTGCCTTATTTTCAGCAGCTCAGTGCTTTTGTAGACAATGAACGCAGGGCGGGGAAAGTGATTTATCCACCAAAGGCCGATGTTTTTAATGCCCTTAATATTACTCCTCTCGAAAACGTCAGAGTTGTTTTGATTGGACAAGACCCCTATCACGGCCCTAATCAAGCCCATGGCTTATGTTTTTCAGTTAAGCGTGGTATTAAACCGCCGCCTTCTTTAGCCAATATGTACAAAGAATTGACAGCGGATATTACTGGCTTTTCAACACCGTCTCATGGCGACTTGTCTGCATGGGCAGAGCAGGGGGTGTTGATGCTTAATACTGTGCTGACAGTTGAGCAAGGTAAGGCGCATTCCCATGCCAAAGCAGGCTGGGAAATCTTTACGGCCGCTGCGTTAGGCTTATTAAATCGCCAGACACAGCCGATTATTTTCATACTTTGGGGCAGCCATGCGATAAAGAAAGGCCAAGTGATCACCGCACCGCAACATCATGTACTTACAGGTCCACACCCGTCTCCTTTATCGGCTTACCGTGGTTTTTTTGGTTGCGGACATTTTTCCAAAGTGAATCAACTACTAATTGAACGGGGCGAAGCGCCCATCCTCTGGCAGGTTTAATGTTAAGATTAAAGGCTGATTAGACCAGAACTCAGACAATAAAAAGGTCTTACCTAGTAAGACCTTTTTATTGGGCGGTAAATACAAATTAGCAAATAATCAATGATTACGGTCGACGGATATTTTAGCTAGTGTGATTAAAGCTTGCTTGTAGTCGCTATCGGGCAAAATAGACAGTGCGGCAATAGCTTTTTCTGACTCTTCTATCGCTTTTTGCTGGGTATAGTTTAAGGCGCCGCAATGGTGTAATGCTGCGACTATTTTATCTATAGCCTGTGTACCATCACCTTGCTCTATTGCTTGACGTATGAGCAGTTTCTCTTCTTCTGTACCATGGGCAATCGCATAGATTAGCGGCAGAGTCGGTTTACCTTCAGCAAGGTCATCACCTATGTTTTTACCTAAATCGTCACTGTCAGCGGTATAGTCGAGTAAATCGTCCGTGAGCTGAAAGGCCGTACCAAGATACTTACCATAGTTACCTAGCGCCGTTTCTTGCTCAGGCGTTGCATTTGCTAAGACCGCAGCGAGTAAAGTTGCAGCTTCAAATAGTTTGGCTGTTTTACAATAGATGACCCGCATATAGCTTTCTTCAGTGGTATTAGGATCGTTACAATTCATTAATTGCAATACTTCACCTTCTGCCAGCACGTTAGTAGTATCGGCGAGCACTCTAAGCACTTCCATGCTGTCGAGCTCTGTCATCATTTGAAACGAGCGCGTATAGAGGAAGTCACCGACCAGTACGCTGGCGCTATTGCCGAACAGTGCGTTGGCGGTTTCGCGCCCACGGCGTAGCGTAGATTCATCAACCACATCATCGTGTAACAATGAGGCTGTATGGATAAACTCAATAATCGCCGCAAGCTTAAGATGCGCTTCGCCTTCATAATTCACCGCACGGGCGGCTAATACCGATAGCAGAGGACGAAGACGTTTACCACCACCATTAATAATGTAAAAACCTAATTGATTAATTAGGGCGACATCTGATTCAAGCTGTTTATATATCAGCTGATTGACTGCTTGCATATCAGTGTCAGCCAGTTGACGAATAGCGTTTAAATCCATAATAGACTCTGGTTGTGGGGTCATGCGTATCGGCCCCTGTTTAGGCTCGCGTGTTATAATGAAATGAATTTTACCTAAAATTTTGACATATGACAGCACTAGCTCAACTAATGTGAGAGTTAATCCGGTCTTTTTTTATTCTTTCCTAATTAGGGGTTGCCAGAGTTGGGTTCTTCGCGTAAACTCCGCGCCCATTGTCAATAAAGTTTTTATAGCACCCTGCCTCATCAAAGTATGAGCCCGCGTGTTAGGAATTGGAGTAAAATAGCTATGTACGCTGTTTTTCAAAGTGGTGGTAAACAACACCGTGTAGCCCCAGGTCACACTGTTCGTTTAGAAAAGTTAGAAGTTGAAACTGGTTCTACTATCGAGTTTGATCAAGTTCTTTTGATCGCTGATGGCGAAACAGTTCATGTTGGTGCTCCTTTAGTTGCTGGCGGTAAAGTCATTGCTGAAGTTGTAAGCCACGGTCGTGGTGATAAAGTTACTATCATCAAGTTCCGTCGTCGTAAGCATCACGACAAGAAGATGGGCCACCGTCAGTGGTTCACTGAAGTTAAAATTACTGCTATCAACGCATAAATAGGAGTCTAACTCATGGCACATAAAAAAGCTGGCGGTTCTACTCGTAACGGCCGCGATTCAGAAAGTAAACGTCTAGGTGTAAAACGCTTTGGCGGCGAATCAGTTCTAGCTGGTAACATTATCGTTCGTCAACGTGGCACTAAATTCCACGCTGGTGTAAACGTAGGTATTGGTCGTGACCATACTTTGTTTGCTCTGACTGACGGTAAAGTTAAATTCGAAGTTAAAGGCGCTAATAACCGTAAGTTTATTAGCATCGAAGCTTAATTTTCGAAGCTAGCCTATACTGTGAAAGCCCCGCCATTGGTGGGGCTTTCTGTTTTTTACGCTTCTATTTACACATGTAAGTGGCTGTTTTTTGGTAATAAATTATCAAGGAGCTTCATTGGCAGGTAAGATTGGGGGCAAAGTATCTCGAGTTTTTTGGCGACCAATGAAGTTAGACGGTATAATTGCTTCATTCAGTGGTGCCAGGAGTAAGTATGAAGTTTGTCGATGAGGCAGTAATTAGGGTCGAAGCAGGCGACGGCGGTAGCGGTTGTGTTAGCTTTAGGCGCGAAAAATATGTACCTGATGGTGGTCCTGATGGTGGTGATGGTGGCGATGGCGGCAGTGTTTTTTTGCAGGCTGACGAAAACTTCAACACGTTGATCGAGTTCCGTTTTGAACGTTTTCACATGGCTGAACGTGGCGAAAATGGTCGTGGCCGTGATTGTACCGGCCATAGCGGTAAAGATTTGATCTTAAGAGTTCCTGTCGGTACGCGCGCTGTTGACCATGATACTGAAGAAGTGCTGGGGGATCTTACGACCCATGGCCAAAAACTATTGGTTGCCAAGGGTGGTTTCCATGGTTTAGGTAACACCCGTTTTAAGAGCAGTACTAACCGTGCTCCGCGTCAAAAGACATTAGGAACACCAGGTGAAGTTCGTAGTCTTAAATTAGAGTTGTTACTGTTGGCTGACGTGGGTTTACTTGGTATGCCTAACGCTGGTAAGTCGACATTTATTCGTGCCGTTTCCCGTGCAACGCCGAAAGTAGCAGACTATCCGTTTACCACTCTTGTGCCAAACTTAGGTGTAGTTAATCCTCGCCCAGGTCAAAGCTTTGTGATTGCCGATATCCCAGGTCTAATTGAAGGTGCTGCCGATGGTGCGGGTTTAGGTATTCGCTTCTTAAAGCATCTTGAGCGTTGCCGTATTTTACTGCACATTATCGATATCGAGCCGATTGACGGAACCGATCCAGTTGAATCTGCACGCGCAATCGTGGGTGAACTCGAAAAGTATTCACCGAAATTAGCGGGTAAGCCACGTTGGTTAGTCTTTAACAAAACCGATCTACTGCTTGAAGAAGAGCTGCAAGCAAAAGTGGACCGTATCGTTAAAGAAATGAACTGGGAAGGCGATGTTTATACGGTTTCTGCCTATAATCGTCATGGTACCAGCGAGTTAGCATTAAAACTGCTTGATTACATTGCCAGCTTACCACCAGAAGACAACAAGGTTGATCCTGATAGCGAAGTTGAGTTCAAGTGGGATAATTATCATCAAGCTAATATTGATTCATTGAATGAAGATTATGTTGATGAAGATGATGACGACGACTTTGATGATGATGACTACGATGTAGAAGTTATTTACCAAAGATAAGGTAATTACTTGAATTTTGCGAGTTCTGTATACCTTGATACTCAAGGTGATATGACTCGCAAAGTTGTGCATGCTACACAACGGTTACTGACCTACGGCGCAAGTGCTGATTTCGTTAAAAATCAGCTGGCGTCTAGGTCAGGTTTTAAATGTAACTCGCTTAAATTTTTCTATCTTTTCCAGTTCTCCGCGTTAGCCTATTTATACTCTCGTTTATGCACCACTTTGCGCTACCCTAGTAGCAAGCATGGGATTAATCAGCACATTATTCTTACTATTCTAAATATCTATGGCTTTAAAGCGTTGATTGCTTTAGTTCAATTCATCATCCAGCTAAAATCAGTGCACCAATCATGGTTTATGGCTTATAAAGTGCTTTGATTTTAGATTCTTTGGCATTGACCTGAGCGGTATAAATAGCATTTTAGAGGGCAATTTCGTCATTTAATGATTTTTTATATAAATAAGGAGTACGCATGCGCATTGCTATGATAGCCGCGATGGCAAACAATCGAGTGATCGGGAAAAATAATAAAATGCCATGGCATCTGCCAGAGGATCTACGCCACTTTAAGGCTATGACCTTAGGTAAGCCTGTTGTCATGGGGCGTAAAACCTTTGAGTCCATCGGTAGACCGCTTCCAGGGCGACATAACATCGTTATTTCACGCCAAACAGATCTTGTTATCGCTGGAGTGACTTGCGTGACGTCCTTTAATGCAGCGAAACGTATGGCAGGTGATTGTGAAGAGCTTGTCATCATTGGTGGCGGCCAGCTTTATACTGAATTATTACCTGATGCGGATACTTTATATTTAACGCACATTAATCTTGACGTCGAAGGCGACACTTTTTTCCCAAAATGGGATGATGGCTCTTGGTATGAAACGGAGTCTTTGCAGGGTAAAAGTGCCGAAGGTTTGGAATATCGCTTTATCAACTTAAGCAAAAGATGTTAAGTTACCCGTTCTGTTGTATGCCCTGTGTGTATGCGGTGTAGCTTTATTTGAAGTGTTTTATCCTATTGGACATAGAGTTAACCCTGAAAAGGGATCGTTTCACCTTGTGATTTTGGATGCAGAACGATAGCTAAAAACCAAAAGATTGGCATTATTTAGATAATAGATGCAGCCCATACAATATTAATTATAAAAAATAAGAAAGTATTGAGGAGTATCGGATGCGTCTTATACCTGTAGCCTTAGCTGCGATGATTGGATTTAGTTATGTTTCTGTACCTACATCTGCCGTTGCCGCTGGGGATCCATTGATTGATAGTATTTGTGATTACGTAAAAGCTAACGATAAAAATCGCTTACGTAAAAAACTAAAAGAAAGCCGTGTTAAATTACGTCAAATTTACAGTAATGTTAGTTGCGATGGCGTGAGCCTGTTAAGAACAGCCTATAGTGTAAAAGCTGATGATGTGGGTGAGTTTGTTGCGAAACGTTTGTCAGTAAATGAATTGAGTGTACCCGAAGCTGATGGTGTGACAATTTTTGCTTGGGCTGAAGCTAATGGGTATGGTGCTAGCCCAATCACAGCAGCAGTTAAAGAGCGCTTGGGCGCCGCCGCTGGTGGTGAAGAAGAGTAAGCTTACTTGAGCCGTGATTAGCTGGCGCGTAAGCCTAAGCGAAATAAAAATGCCGAACTTTAGTTCGGCATTTTTATTTTTAATTCAAACTAAACGTTATACAGACTTTTGAGGATAAACCATCACCGGTTTAGCTCTTAACCTAGGGCTGCTTAGTAACGCTAGGTTAAGTTATAATAGCGATCAGAGTCTAAATTCCCCGACAGAAGCTTGTAGCTCTTCGGCTAATTTAGCTACCTGATGACTAGATTGAGCCGTTTGATCTGCACCCATAGCGGTTTCTTCTGAAATAGCGGCAATATGCTCAAGTTTTTCAGATACTTGTTGGCTTACTAAGTTTTGCTCCTGCGCGGCATGGGCAATATGAGTACCAGAGTCATAGGCTCTGTGGACCGATTGGATGATGGTTTCCAGCGCAGTGTTTGCTTGCTCTGTTTTCTCGACACAGGCATTGGCCTGTGTGCGGCCCATGTCCATTGCTGCGACGGCTTGCTCTGCGCCCAACTGTAGTACTTCAATCATCTGCTGGATTTCTCTTGTTGATGCTTGAGTACGAGAAGCTAGATTACGAACCTCATCTGCAACAACGGCAAAACCACGACCTTGTTCACCCGCTCTGGCCGCTTCAATGGCGGCATTTAATGCGAGTAGGTTAGTCTGCTCAGCAATACTGCGGATCACATCTAAGATTGAGCCAATGGATGCACTATCTGATTGCACTTTATTGATCACTAGAGCAGCTTTGGCCACTTCATCGGCTAATGCCAAAATGGTCAGTTTATTCTCTTCGGCAATAGTACGCATATGCTGCGTTTCTTGGTCAGCCTGTTTGATTTGTTCAAGGGCTTCATCTGCACTTAGTGTGACTTGCTGAGCACTAGAGCTCAGTTCTGTTGTGGCTGCGGCGACTTGATCAACTTGACTTTTCTGCTCTTGAATCCCTGAAGTGGTCTGGGCTGTAATAGCTGAGGTTTGTTCGGCCGCTGCGGCAAGTTGGTTCGAACGATCTAAAATACCAATAATCAAACTCCGCAAGCTGTCGACAAGACGATTACAATTTTTCGCTAGTTCAGCAAATTCATCGTGTCCAGAATCATCAAGTTTATGAGTGAGATTACCTGAAGCTAGTACGTTAAGGGCGTTATTTACTTGGCTGAGCGATCGTTTTAGCGGATTGACTACGGCAAAACTGACTATTACAGCGACCAAAATAGCAATTAATACCACTAAGCTTGTCTGCATGCTGGCTGAGTCAATTTTATCTATGTTGTCTTTGCTCATATTGGCGGCAATAAGTTCGATGTTATCGCTGACATCATCCATATTAGCATTGATAACGGTGACATCTTTTTCAATAACGCTGAGTTTTACTTTGGCTTCTTTAGTATTACTGAGTTGGCTCGATTTCACTTGCAGCATAGATTGCGGCCCAGTAACGAGTGTTAGGACTTTTTCAATATCTTTTGTGACCGAGCTTAAAGTATCTGCTGCAATAATGCCTTGACCGTGGCGATTGACATAATCCAGCTTGTTCTTCGTTTCGCTAATAATGTAGTCAAGTTCTTTAGAGATCAGTTCGTGCTTGCTCTCTTCTTCGTTACTGACTAAGTCTGCGATAGTAGTGATAATATTGCCTAGACTGGTGTCTATGGCACTTGCTGATGCTGCAAGGCTTTGTAAGTCAGGTCTATCACTGTTTTCTAAATCAACAATATCGAGTAATTCTGATGACGCATCATCAGCCGCATTTTCGAGTTTTTTCTTCAGATTGATTAACTGTTCTTGTTTACTTAATGCCGCTTCACGTTCGGCAAACATGGCTAGGCTATCGCGCTCAAAGGTAGAAAAACTGCTATTTAATTGAGTGATTAAAGAAGCAAGATTGGGTTGGTTTTTTAATAATTGACTCAGGTTTGTAATTTCATCTTTAAACCGAGCGGTATGACCGTCGAACACAGTGCGGATACTTGGGATCGCTGTGGCTTTTGGGGCGTGATAGGCAATGAGGATCTGTTTTTGTTGCTCACTCAATGTCTCACTTAAATGATTGGTTGATTTAAGCGCGGGCAGGCTTAACTCTTGCATCATAGTTGAACTTTTTTTGAGGCCATTGTTGGTGAGATAAGACGTAAACCCTAGCAGCACAAGTAACAGTATAACAATACCAAATCCACCAATGACTCTGGTGGCTACATTAAACTTCATAGGAGACTCCGATTTTTATTATATTTTTCCAAATGACAGTAGGATTATATCAGGGGAAGTACAGTCGTTTATCGACATCAAGTGACTTTAGTTTAACTCTTTTTTAACTTCTTTTGGGTAATTATTTGGTCTTTTTCGAGGTGCCATAGCGTTAAATGTTCACCCCAGCAACATCCGGTATCTAAAGCTTTTAATTTAGTATCGCTGACTTTACCCATTAGTGCCGCCCAATGTCCAAATACTAAGGTATGGCTCTCACGCAAAGGTGAAGAGAAGTCAAACCAAGGGCGTAATTGAGGATTGTTACACTTTTCTGGTGGCTGCTTACAATCAAAATTAAACCTCCCATCAAGATAGAGGTAACGCATGCGTGTTAATGCATTAATGCAATAACGTAATCTGGTTATGCCAGTCGCAGACGGATCCCACTGTTCTGTTCCATCGGAGTACATTTGACTAATTAATGCTTCTAAGTAGTCATCTTGTTGTAATGCTTGGCTGACTAACGCGACTTCTTGCCTTAATACATCTAATGACCATTGTGGCGGTATACCGGCATGGCTCATGATGATTTTATGCTCAGGTAGCTCACGCATAAGCGGCTGCTGCCTTAGCCAGTCAATGGATGCTGCAATGTCGGTAGACTCTAGAATCTCAGTAAGGTGATCGCTAGGTTTAGGCCGTTTAAGCTTACCGTGTAATGCTAATAAATGTAGGTCGTGATTGCCTAACACTGTTTTAGCTGCATCGCCTAAAGAGCGAAAAAAACGCAGCGTGGCTAAGGAATCTGGTCCGCGCGCAACAAGATCGCCTACGGCCCAAAGCTCATCGCGGGAAGGATTAAAATCGACCTTAGCGAGTATTCTTTGTAATTCAGCGAAACAGCCTTGAATATCACCAACAAAATAATGCGCCATAGCAATCTTTCCTAAATATTATCAGTGAAGTAACCCAGGCGTTGCTAAACGAAAGGGACGGATCGTTGCCTGAAAACGTTCACCTGATTCACTGACCATACCATAGGTACCGTGCATAATGCCTAGCGGTGTATCGAGCACTGTGCCACTGGTGTATTGATAGGCTGTATTAGGCGCTATGGTGGGGGTTTCGCCGACCACTCCTGCACCTTGGACTTCACTGATATTGCCGTTGGCATCAGTGATGATCCAGTGGCGAGTTTCGAGCTTGGCCGCTTTATTACCTAAATTAATGATAGTGATGGTATAGCTGAAGAGATATTTTTCATCTTCGGGAGAGGATTGTTGCTCGATATACTCAGTTTTGACTTCGACCCGAATGGAGGTATCCAAAGCGCTCATTGTGGTTTCCTAAGCTCTGGTCTAAGGGCACCTAAGTGCCCTGACGGTGTTATGCTTGCTTATCACATACCATGTTAGCCATTGCCACATATTGCTGAACACTGATTTGCTCAGGGCGTTGACTGGAATCTATCCCTAATTGTTCAAACTCGGCATCGGATAGCATGTGCTTTAAGTTATTACGTAATGTTTTACGGCGCATGTTGAAAGCCGTAGTACAAAGGTGGCGTAGCACTTTTACGTCTTTACAAGGAAATGGCTTTACTGCGTATGGTAATAAGCGAACTACTGCAGAATCTACTTTTGGTGCTGGAGTAAAGCTGTGTGGTGGCACTTCGAGTACGGGAACCACCTGGCAGAAATATTGCGCCATTACGGTTAAACGGCCATAAGCTTTACAGCCAGGGCTCGCCGATAAACGCAGTACCACTTCTTTTTGTAACATAAAGTGCATTGTTTCAATCTGTTCAGCAAACTCAAACAGATGGAACATTAGCGGCGTTGAAATGTTGTAAGGTAAGTTACCGAACACCTTCATTTTTTTGCCTGGTACACTCAATTGACCAAAATCAAACTGCAATGCATCGCCTTGATGAATGGTCAGTTTATCTTTAAGTATTGGGTGCTGATGTAGGCGCTCAACCAGATCGCGGTCAAGTTCAACCACAGTTAGATTATCGATAGCATCTGCAACGGGTTCGGTTAAGGCGCCAAGACCTGGACCGATTTCCACCATGACATGGTGGTTGTCGGGGGAAATTGCACCCACAATGCGATCAATCACATTGCTGTCGGTAAGGAAGTTTTGTCCAAAACGCTTTCTGGCCGTGTGGCCTAAATGTACTTTGCTGCTCATTAATAATGTAATCGTTAGTTCTTTGAGGATAACTCAATGGCTTTATTCAGAGCACAAACAAAACTGCCAATATCGGCCTTGCCTGTACCCGCGAGATCGAGCGCCGTACCGTGGTCAACCGAGGTACGAATATAAGGTAAACCTAAGGTGATGTTTACCGATTTGCCAAATCCTTGTGACTTGAGAACGGGAAGCCCTTGGTCATGGTACATGGCCAAGACGACATCGGCGTCCTGTAAATATTTAGGTTGAAACAGAGTATCGGCCGGTAATGGACCGACAATATTCATTTGAAACTCTTCTCGCAACTCGTTGAGCGTAGGAATAATCACGTCGATTTCTTCACGCCCTAAATGGCCATCTTCTCCCGCATGTGGATTAAGACCGCTGACATAAATCTTCGGTGAAGCAATACCAAATTTATTAATAAGGTCAGCATGTAAGATTTTGATAATATGTCGTAAACGTCTGCGAGTGATGGCTTTAGCAACATAGGCTAATGGAATATGAGTTGTCACCAGCGCCACTTGTAATCCTGGTGTTGCTAGCATCATCACCACGTCGGGGCAATTTGCTTGATGGGCAAAAAACTCGGTATGGCCGCTAAAGGAAATCCCCGCTTGATTAATAATCCCTTTATGTACCGGGCCCGTCACCACGGCATCAAACTCGCCGCTCATATTTTTCTCGCCAGCATAACGCAACGTTTCAATTACATAGCTGCTATTTTGCTCATCGAGTTGGCCACAAACGACGTCAGTGACTAACTTGAACGGTGCAATCGTTAAGGTGCCGGCTTCTTGTGGTCTGGGCGCTTGATTAGGCTGGTAAGAACGAAACGTCACAGATAAGCCAAGTTGTTTAGCGCGGTGTGCTAATAATTCAGGATCTGCACAAACGACTAACTCAGCAGGCCAAGCCTGCTGAGCAAGTTGTACGACTAAATCGGGGCCGATACCAGCGGGTTCGCCTGGGGTAATGGCAATGCGTTTAGTGCTCAATTAGAATTAACCTCGGTTGGTCTCTGGCTGGAAGATTTCAATGTATGCGTCTGAACGCATTTCGTCTAGCCAGTTTTGCAGCTCTTCGTTAAATTTGCGACGGAAGATTAACTGATGCGCACGATTGCTATTAAATTGATCGGTAGCATCCGTTTTTCTGCGTTCTTCTAACTGCGTGATATGCCAGCCGTGTGTGGTACGAAATGGCTCACTGATTTGGTCTGTTTTTAAGCTATTGAGCGTTTGAGCAAACTCGGGCACATAAATGCTGGGTTCTGCCCAACCTAATTCGCCGCCTTTAGTGGCAGAGCCTGGATCTTCAGAATATTGGCGCGCAAGATCTTCAAATTTAGCTTCGCCTGAACGAATTTGCTTAACGAATTGCTCCAACATGGCTTTAGCACGGTCTTCAGACAGAATTGGCGATGGTTTAAGCAGAATATGGCGTGCTCTGACTTCTTCAATTTCTTTAGTTTGTAGACCACGTGCATCCATGATTTTAATGATATGGAAACCGGCACCACTTTTAATAGGGCCGAAAATATCACCTGTTTTTGCGCCGTTAATCACTTCGGCGAATAGGGTTGGCATTTCGTTGATGTTCATGTAATCCCAAATACCGCCTTCCAGAGCCTTTGGGCCTGAAGAGGAAGCAATTGCCGTACTGCGGAAATCTTCACCCTTTTTCAAACGTTCCAATACGATATTAGCGCGTTTACTGGAGGCTTCTAATTGCTCGCTGGTTGGGTTATCGGGTACATCAATTAAGATGTGGCCAATTTGGTATTCCACATCTTTGATACCTTGCTCTTGGATGAGTTTAACTAAACTGGTTATCTCCTGAGGTGACACTTGAATACGGCGCTGTACCTGAATACGCTGAATTTCGCCTAAGGTGATTTCTTCACGTAGCTGTTCACGGTATTGGCTAAAGCTCAATCCTTCGCTTTCAATTTTTTGCTGCATCTGAGCGACAGAAACTTTTTGCTCACGGGCGATGTTTTCAATTGCCTGATCTAACTGTAAGTCACCAATGTGCAGACCAATACGGTCAGCCATTTGTAGCTGTAAACGTGTCAGAATTAAGCGCTCAATAACCTGAGTACGCAGGGCGCTGTCAGAAGGTAACGATTGATTAGCAGCTTTAGCATTGGCTTTTACTGTGTCAATCATGTTGATGATTTCACTTTCGAGCACTATGCCGTCGTTAATTTGAACCGCAACTCGGTCAAGTGGCTCTGGTGCGGCCAATGTAGATTGGCTCATAGCGAGTGCAAATAAAGCAAAAATTAGATGTTTACTGGGTTTCATCCACAAAATCCTTGGCACGTTCTAAGGTCAGGTTCGACGGCTTAATTAAATTAATTTTACCATTTATATCGAAATTACAGCGAGTTGCCTTAATGTAATTTTTTGACGATGCATTTGAATGCAGAGTTAAACCTTAATATTCACTTTTGTAAGCGTTAATAAAAGGCACATCACCAAGCACTCATTAACCTGTTTGGACTCTCAGTCCTTGTTGAGGTTCAGCAATCTATCACAATTCTTTACTAATTCCTTAGATAAAGCGGTTTTCTATAGTTAAACAGACCGTCGTTGAGCATATCAGATACGCCTAATGGGCCTGAACCACCGAGTCCTTTGATGACTAAATTCAAGTAAAAACCGCTATCAAATTGTTCACGATTATCGATAGCTGCAGTACCAATATTATCATCGTAATTGGTTTTAATTCGGTAATGGTAACTAAATCGCAATGCGTAACAGCATGATTCATATTGAATACCGGTATAGGTTTCTATACTGCGGCTTTCATTCAAGTCGTAATACCAGTTACCCACAAAATAAAGATTATCACTAATTGGCCAAGCGCCGCGCACGCCTGCTTGGGAAATATTAACCGTATCATTGGTATTTGAGTTTAATAAGTCGGGTACGTAGCGATAGCTCAATTGCAGTAGTTTGTTCACTTCAGGCCTGAAGTCTAAGGTGACTTCAGTTTTTTTATTTTCACTAGTATTTGTGTCGTATTGAATCGCAGCGCCCATATACCAATCCTGCGTTAAACGAGTATCTAATTCTGCAGCGAGTACAGATGTTGATTGATTTGATTCAAAAATACTATCTTCGTAACCGACTTTACTGTCTTGAAGGTAAAAGATTTGGCCAAGGCTGAATTTAGTTACTTCTTGGTTATGATCGTCTAACAAACGTGTGGTTATACCCAAAGTCGCTTGATTGGCATCAGAAATACGATCGAGCCCCGAGAAACGACGATCACGGAACAGACCAAAGTAGTCATCCTGTAATTGAGCTGTATCATAAATACCGATACCACGTTGATCTTCGTAGCCTACATAAAGATATTGAAATTGTGGTTCGAGTGTTTGGCGATAATTTTCATCGAATAACTCGGTAAAACGCTCAAAGTTAATCTGACCATTAATACGAACCTGCGGCAATGTACGGCTTACCGTATCATCGACAACCCTATTGGGATCTTCATTCTGCTGCCAATAGTTAGTTTGCATCAGCTTAACTTGGCTGGTGAGCGAGCCTGAAGGCCCATGAATCGGTAGTGTTACGCTCGGCGACATATGTAAACGTGTCGCGGTATTGATGTTGTTGTCTTGATGAGCAAAATTTGTCAGCTCTGAATTAAAGCCAAAATCTAAGCTCTTCCAAAAATCGGCGGCACGATAATTAAAGTTGACCTGCGGCATTACCTGATAAGGTTTTTCGTCTTCACCTAGTACTTTAATATCTTGTACGCGAGTGCTCAGATCCCAGTTTTTTTCAAAGTAGCTGATTTCGCCAATCCGTGATAACTGGTTATCGGTTGCACGGTTAACGTCTGAATTTAAATCGTTGAAATAATTGTTATCTGAAACATCAGTAAAATTGGCTAATACGCGCCAATGTTTATCAATAGCCCCTTGATGCTGCCAGTTATACAGGTAGCGGTTGGGGTTGCCACTGATTAAGTCGTCATCACTTAAATACTCTAAATTTAACCGCCCATTTTGGCGCTCACCGGCTAAATAACGGAACTCAGTCTTAGTGAATAAGCCGCGGTTAGACATATAACTAGGGGTAAAGGTTAAGTCATATTCTGGCGCAATATTCCAGTAATAAGGCACCGAGAACTCAACGCCATTAGTGGTGCTGGTACTAAAGCTTGGGTAGAGAAAACCCGACTTTCGTTTATCTGAAACGGGAATGGTCATATAAGGAATATAAAATACGGGTACGCCGTGAATTCTTAATTTAGCATTCCAAATTTCGCCCCATTCTTCTTCACTGTTGATTTTGATTTTTTCAGCTTCGAGCAACCAAGATACATTGTCTGGTGGACAAGTCGTAAAGTTGGTATTGGTTAAAATCAAATTATTATTGATGGTAATTTGCAGTTTTTCAGCATCGCCATGCACTTGTTGGCCGTGTAGCCAATATTGTGCCCCTTGTAACGTGGCGCGGTTAGATCGCATTTGCGCTTGTAAGGATTTGGCGGTGACGGTGAAATTACTGTCTTGGAAAACTAAATTGCCATTGGCATCAAATTGTTCGGTCGCTTGGTCTAAAATAGCTTCATCGGCGGCTATGTGTCTATCGCCTTGGCTAAAAAGTACATCTCCACGGAAAATGGCTTGTTTGCCCATTTCAGCATTGGAGTTATCCGATACGATACGAATTTTACTCAGCTCGGCAGCGGTCATCCCCTGAGTTTGAGATACGATACGGGGTACTGGCGGTTCGATTAAGCATTGAGATGCTGAAGCGGTTGGAGAGTCGTCTGCCAGGACTAATTGCGGTAACAGGCTCAAGGCCAGAAAGTAACGGATCTGCATCTTTAGGTCAGTAATTATGATTTCTTAGTCTGGACAAGTATCGATGGGGAAAGTCGCAATGTACATATGCAACATCGTTAAATAAATCTCTCGATTTCTTAGCTGTTTCCAAATTATATGCCAGCTATAATAAAGCAATTTTTCTTTAAGAGCCATGAAATGACTTTATCCGATCCGAGATTTCTTTCCCTAAATCAGTGGCTGAAGGCTTATTTTTCCGATGAAGTGACTCCAGTGTTGATTTCCGGTGACGCGAGCTTCAGACGTTACTTTCGGATATCCACCCCTGATGCCAGCTTTATCGCAGCCGATTCACCACCCGATCTTGTGCCTATCGCGCCTTTTATTTCCTTATCGAATGCCTATGCGGCAGTGGGATTGATAGTTCCAAAAGTGATTCATGCTGATGCAAAGCAAGGCTTTATGTTGATGAGTGATTTAGGCGATACCCAGCTGTTATCTGTGCTTAGCGCCCAAAATGTGGGGCACTATTATCGTCAGGCGCTTGATTTACTGCCGCAAATAGCTTCAGTGGTAGAAAGCCAAGATGTTAATAGCGGCCTAATTCACGCATTACCGCTCTACAATGAAGCCTTCGTCCGTCGTGAATTGCATATTTTTACTGAGTGGTTGTTGGGCACCCACCTTAGCTTGTCCTTAAGCGATGATGAGCAACAATTGCTAAATCAGAGCTTTGATTACCTTGTCGTCAATGCGTTATCTCAACCTAGTGTGGGAATGCACCGGGATTTTCACAGTCGCAATTTAATGCTGCAAGCAGGCGAGTTGTGCGTTATTGACTTCCAAGATGCTGTCGTTGGCCCTGTGACTTATGATGCGGTATCGCTGCTGCGTGACTGTTATATTCGTTGGCCGCAGGCATTAGTCACCGATTTGATGCAGTATCATTATCAGCAAGCCGTAGCCCATGCATTTATTTCGCCAGAGACTGGCTTTGACCAATACCAAACTTGGTTTGACCTTATGGGCTTGCAACGTCACATTAAGGCAGTGGGGATTTTTGCGAGATTAAATTATCGCGATAGTAAGCCAGCTTATATGGCCGACATTCCACTAACTTTAACCTATATTGTTGATATCGCGATGAAGTATCCTGAGTTAACGTCATTCGCACAATGGTTAACTCGCCGAGTGTTACCTGCGTTTGTATCGAGTGAGCCTTTAACTGGGGTTAAGCCATGAGAGCGATGATTTTAGCGGCAGGACGCGGTGAACGCTTACGACCATTAACCGACACTTTGCCTAAACCTATGGTGCCAGTGTTGGGTAAGCCTTTGATTGTTTACCATATTGAAAAACTCGCCGCGTTAGGCATAGTCGATATCGTGATAAACCATGCTTGGCTTGGGCATAAGCTAGTAGAAGCCTTAGGCGATGGTAGCCATTTGGGTGTACGAATTCAATATAGTGCTGAAGAGCATGCGCTGGAAACGGGCGGCGGCATCAAACAAGCTTTGCCTTTATTGTGTGAGGGCGGAAGTAATGAACCCTTTTTAGTGATTAATGGTGATGTGTTTATAGATGCTTTGCCACCCATCACGCCGCTTGCCAAGGATATGCTAGCCCACCTCTGGCTAGTACCTAATCCGCAGCAGCATCCGCAGGGCGACTTTGCCTTGAGTGGTAATCAAGTGCATGAACATGGCGATACCAAGTATACGTTTTCGGGTATGGGCATATATCATCCCGCATTCTTTAACGACTCGTCAGCGGGTGCTTTTGCCTTGGCGCCTTTATTGAAAGCGTGCATGGCAGAGGGCCGCGTGACCGGTGCTTTGTTTGACGGACTTTGGTGCGATGTGGGCACTATTCCACGTTTACAGGCGCTTGAGTTAACATTGCAAACTAACATGTCAATCTAGGTATGTAGCGTATTTTGTCTCAATTGCGCTGACACATTTAACACATTATAAATATCAGGATATAAGATGCGGCTTTGGGGTAAGTTTTTTGGGTTTGTTATTGGCTTTATGTTTGGTCGTATCTTTGGTGCGTTATTGGGTTTATGGCTTGGTCATCTCTACGATAAACGTGCGTCTTCAGGCGTAGGATTTCGTGAAATACTTGGTCAAGCTAAGAATCGTCAGGCGATCTTCTTCAATACTACGTTTGCCGTGATGGGCCATGTGGCTAAAGCGTCAGGGCAGGTAACCGAAACCGATATTCGTATCGCGACGTTATTGATGGACCAAATGCGTTTAACCGGTGAAGCGCGTAAAGAAGCGCAACAGGCATTTCGTGAGGGAAAATCAGCTGATTTTGACTTACGTAGCAGCTTACACGCTTTCCGAGCGATTACCATGGGACGCAAAGAGCTCGTGCAGATGTTTATTGAAATCCAGATCCAAACGGCGTTGTCCGATGGTGAGCTGGATGCCGCTGAACACGCTATCTTGATGACGATTGCACAAGAGTTAGGTTATGGTCGCTCGCAGTTGGATGCTTTACTTCAACGCTGGCAGGCTGAGTTTCGCTTTAATCAAACATCTAATGGCAATAAGACCTCGGTCACCGATGCTTATAGTTTGCTGGGTATTACTGACGAAGCCAGTGATCAAGATGTTAAACGAGCTTACCGTAAGTTGATGAACGAACATCATCCCGATAAGTTAGTGGCTAAAGGTTTGCCACCGGAAATGATGGAGCTGGCAAATCGTAAGGCTCAGGACATTCAAGCCGCCTATGATAGAGTCAAGTCTGAGCGTGGTATGCGGTAGATTTGGTTATATTGAACATATAAAAGATAAGGAATTCTTTATGAAATATATACATAACGGCCTACTTTTTGTCACGTTATTACCAGTGGCATTGTTTGCGCAGGCTGACGTTTTTATCGCACCTTTCGGGGGTTACAGTCTTGGTGGCGGCCAATTTGATGTGAGTCAAATTAAGGTTGATACCGCCCAGACCAATGGTAATGAAAGCGTAAAGATTGAAGAGTCTAGCCATTACGGTTTGATGTTGGGAGTGAACACCAATGATCCCGGCAACATTTATTTGTTATATAGCCGTCAAGCTTCTGAGCTGAAAAGTAATGGCATGTTTACGCCAAATCTTTTGACCTCATTAGATGTAGATTATATCCATTTGGGTGGCACCTTATATTTTCCCCAGGGAGATATGCTGCCCTACGTTACTGCCAGTGCGGGGATCACCCGCATGCAGCCTGACGGTTGGTCGAACGAAACACGCTTCTCTATGGGAATTGGTGGCGGGATTGAATATAAAGTGACCTCAAACGTGGGCCTTTTTGCCGATGTCCGTGGCTATGCGACGTTTATCAACAGTGACAACACACTGTTTTGTGATGAAAACGAGTGCCTATGGCACATTACTTCAGATGTGATGTGGCAAGCGCAGGCTAACCTTGGGCTAAAAATGAGTTTTTAGTCCATCGCTTAACTGAATTAATCGAAAGGAGATTTTACAGCATGAAGATAGTGGTACTTGATGGTGAAAGCTTAAACCCTGGCGATCTCAGTTGGCAATCCTTAGAACAATTGGGTGAGTTTACGTGTTTTGCCCGCACGGCAAATGAGGACATTATTACTCGCGCTCAAGCAGCAGAGATCATTCTAACCAATAAAACCCCGCTTAACGCTAAGACATTGGCACAGCTTCCTGCGCTAAAATATATCGGGGTATTGGCGACGGGTACTAATGTTGTCGACTTAGCTGCTGCTAAAGCGTGTGGCATAGTCGTAACCAATGTGCCGGCCTATGCGCCAGACGCTGTTGCGCAAATGGTGTTTGCCCATATTTTGCATCACACCCAAGCGGTGGCTGCTCATCATCAAGCCGTGGTCGATGGTCAATGGGTAAGTAGTAAGGATTTTTGTTTTACCTTAATGCCGCTGCAATCATTAAAAGGTAAAACGCTAGGCTTAATTGGTTATGGTGATATAGGCCAGCAGGTTGGGGCGCTCGGCCTCGCATTTGGCATGAATGTTCTGGTTAACACTCGCTCAGAGATCAAGCATTTACCCCGAGGCGCTAGGTGGGTAGAGCGTGATACTGTACTTAGCGAGTCAGATATTATTTCGCTACATTGCCCGCTCACCCCCGAAACCGAGCAGTTTATCGACCAACAAACTCTTGCGTTAATGAAACCCAAAGCCTTGCTGATTAATACCGCGCGCGGTGGATTAATTGATGAGGCCGCGCTTGCCGCCGCACTTGTTCAAAATCGCTTATTTGCCGGTGTCGATGTGTTATCAACCGAGCCACCCAGTGCAGATAATCCCTTATTGCATGCGCCCAATATCAGCATCAGTCCCCATAACGCGTGGGCGACAAAAGAGGCTAGGCAAAGTTTGCTCAATATTGCTGTAGCGAATGTGCATAGTTTTCTAAAGGGGAAAGTGATTAACTGCGTAAATTTGTAAAGTGATATGCGTCCTCTCTCTTTATGTTCATGGTGACATTTAAAGAGAGAAGACGTTATTAGATGTTGATTATTGAGTCTTTCTTCTACGTATCCACCACACACCCATTAATCCTGCGATGGCTAATAAGCCAAAGACGATGGGCTTTTTCAGCTTGTGGTATAGAGCGTTCCATTGTGCCATGTCATTGGCCCGTGCGCGTTTTGCTGCGCTATCAAAATCGGGTGCTTCACACTGCAAACCAAAGTTTTCGGCCCAAGGGACAAAGGCGCCATTAGTGACGTATTTTTTATAGTAACGCAGGGCAAGCTCCTGATCTCGATACAATACCCAACCGGTCGCTTGGCAGAGTAGTGCTGCGTAGGCTTGGCTGTTGTGCGGCACAAAGTCGGCCGCTTTATTGGCAAGCTCCGCTGCTGTGTAGCGATAATGGAAGCGTTTATCTGGGATGGCTTGGCTGGCGTTTACCCGTGATTGTTCTTTTTCACTCAGTTTACTCGGCTCATTCCAATCGCTTAAATCAAATACACCTTGGTAGATAGCGTAATCGGGTGCTAATTCAAACCCCAAGATCTCCATACCTTGATGGCGAGCAAGCCCTGCCGCCGCCCAATAGGCCTTGGCACTATCAATACCTTTTTCATTTTTTGCTAAGGTTAGCTGATTGCCATAGTCGAGGGCGCTGGCATTAAGATTAGGGTTAGTGAAGTAAGCAGGTGCTTCCTTTATCGCCCCTTCGCGTAATAGCCTGCGACCGAGTAAGTAGCGTAAGCGATTGTTTATTGGCTCGATATTATCGTACCAATCGCTATCTTTTGGATATTCAAAGGCGATAAGCGGCACATGTTCATCGACAAAAAGTTTAAGTTCAGCTGTGGTCAGTACGCGCTCCGCCACATAGGCGATATCCTGCCAGTACTCATCACCACTTTCGAGTAAGTGATTTAACGCATCTAAGTATTCACCGCGCTCTAGGGATAACACGCCTTGCTCAGCGCGAATACGGCAGTAGGTGGCGATATCTTTATCAGCATCAATGGCTTGCTGCTGGGTTTCTTTGGCATCAACAGTCGCTAAGACTTTGGACTGCTCGGGAAAGTGGCGCGCTGCCTCGGCATAGGCCTTAGCTGCCTCAACTTGGTCACCCTTTTGTAGCATTAATTTTGCAGTGAGCCACCAGGTTAAGCCGCTGGGTTTAGCTAAGGCTAATAGGCGCTCTGCACTAGCATAATCCCCTAGCTGATAATAAATAGCGGCTAATTTATCGCCATGACTAAGTTGTAAGCCATCGATTGGAAATACCTTGAGTATTTCTGCGACCTTTAGGCCCATCTCAGACAGCTGGCCATCATAGGCAAATTCATTAGTGCTACTTTGCCAGTAGGCAATTAATAACTGCTGCACACTCGCTTGTTGCAATAGAGGCTTAAGTTCAGCAATGTCTTTGCCCATCAAAGTGCGGCTTAGCATCAACAATGAATCATAACCGCTACTATCGCCCTGTACCGATTGGGTTGCATAAAGCTCAATGGCTTTATCGAGTGCCGCAGGGGTAAGCGTGATGGGCAGTTTAGCGTCAGCTGTATCATCTTTTTTAGTGGCTTGGGTTAAGGGCTGACCTTGATGCAACAAAATATATGCTTGCTCACCTAAGCTCGCCAAGCTTAAACGTAGGGGATCAGCGGCGCCTTTGATTACCTCAGCTTGTAGCTGTGTTAAATAAGCATTAGCACGATTTAAATGTTCAGGATCCGCAGAGGTTTTACTTAAAATAAGCTCAATTCGTGAGAGCGAATACAGTGCCCACAAGCTGCGAGAAGCGCGTTCGCTTTCTGGTAGTTGCATGACTTTATTAAAGTAATTAGCGGCTCTTTCATAATCTTTGGCTTCAAATGCGACGGCCCCTAAGGTGTACCATATTAGAGCTTGGGGCAATTCTTGATCTAGCCTAGCCGCCATTTGCTCAGCCTCAATCGGGCCGGTCGCATCGCGTAGAGTGTTGACTAAAGCTAAATGAGCTTCACTTAATTCGCTACTTTCAAAGGCGCGGGTTTGTGACAGATAACGACTATGGGCTTCATCCCAGAGATATTCCTGCGCAGCTGGCGCACCTTGATACTGCCAAGGCAAAGGTTTTGCGAGGGTTGTGAGCTGCTGGCTAAAGGATGTTTGCGGCAAGTAGCTGAGATTACTCTGTCTGTCTTGAGTCAATTGCAACGGAAAATCGGGGCCGCATGCCAACAGCATTGGTGAGAATAAGCTTAAACAGATGAGCGTGGTTTGTTTAAGCTTAAAAGCCCGATGAGATGTTGCTATTGTGGTTGATAATGTTGGCTTATGGCGCATAAATCCCCTGTAAATATAATGACTCACAACGTGCCCAGCCTATCACTTTTTGGCCGTTTGGGTTGAGCATGTATTTTTGAGTCTCTCTGTTTGGTTGCAGTACTGACATCATGTTAGTACGTGGAGCTTCAATTGAGGTTAATGCGGCGGTCGTTTCAGCTTGCGATTGCCACGTTAACAGCCCATCTTTCTGTATTACGCGATAGCCATTTTGCGCATCATACGCGCTACAAGCGTGTCCCGCTAGCGACAAAATAGTGGGAGGTTCACCCGCAATATTACCGCGATTAATTAAGCTCAGTTGGAATAATTTCGACTGAGGCATAGTGTGGCTTTTTACCGTATTTTCAGCGGTTAATTGCGCTTGGTTGGTGACGTTGTTATCGCTTGATATCACCAGCTCAATTTTGGCTGCGAGTTCCCCGTGCTGCGCAACAGCAATTAAGGTGTTGAGCGGCCACACTCTTTTATCCCCTTCTAGCGGTAGCCGAAACCAGATAATGCCTTTAAGTTTGCTGTCCTTTGGGTTTTGTAGTTTTTGTATAAAGGTTTGTAATATCTTGGGATCAGCCATTAATTCTTCTACGGCGTTAGCGGATTGGCGTTGATGGCGCAGCGGCGTTTCACTCTCAACTTGATAGCCTGAAGCTGTGCTGATAACCGCAGAGCCATAGGCGGGCAGTGCAATAAGATAAGGCACTGTGCTGATGCGTGACAGTTGCTCTACCCATTGCCAACCTTTAACAGCATCAAATAGGCCGTGGCGTGGGTCGCTTACGCTGTGAATTTGCAGTACGAGTTCATCGATAGTGGCCAGTAACGTAGGAAATTCAGCGCTATTGAGCCAAGCGGGGAGTGCGGTAATACTGAGTTTTAGCTGGGTGGGTAAATGTGCTTTAAGCTTTTTAAGAAACTCTCGATAAGCAGGCAGTTTACTGCTGGCGCTATCGTGATCGATTTCCACTCCAACAATGTGGGTGCCTTTAGCTTGCCAGTTTGCCAGAACTTGGTTGATTTTATGAATCACTTCTTCATCATTTAAATGAGTGAATTGACCATCTAAACGCACCACGAGGATTTTGGGCCTTGGGTCGGCCTGCAACCAAACATGATTAACCGCCACCTCAAACCAAATATCGGCGCCATTAGGCTTTGGGTGTGCTTGCAGTGCCAGAATGCGTAATCCCTGAAAGGCGTTTTGGCTTTGCACTAAGGCGGTTTGGTTCGCTGGGCGCCATTGGCGCTGCCAAATATAAACTTCTTGCGAGAATGGCTGATCAAAAGTGGTAGATGATAAAGCCGTTTTTGCTGCATGAGGAGCATTCGGGTTTGACTTAAGCTCACTTTGATCCGCAGCGGGTTGGCAGGCACTCAGCCATAATGAGGCGATGAATAAAGTGAATAATCGCCACTGATTTCGCCTCATGTTGTTAATCAGATTGCCCATGTTACTGCTATCGTCTCTGCGTTTAATGAAATATGACTATGCCTGAAAAATACCGCTTATACATCGCGAAAAAGTACCAAATCTCTGATGCTTAGCCTTAAATGTCGATCTTAAAAATACTTATCTTTGGCATAAGCGCTTAAAACTCGGCATCAACTTGAAAGCGCATTGATTCACCAGTTACAGGATGTTGGAGTATCAATAAATCAGCATGTAAATGCAGGCGATTAGCGCGAGTCCCGTAGAGATCATCACCTAAAATCGGCGTATTTAACCCTTCTAAATGGGCACAATGCACTCTGAGTTGGTGGGTTCGACCCGTTTTAGGCGACAAATACACTCGAGTTTGATTGGCCGATTCATCGATTTGACTCGCTTGCCAATAGGTTTGCGCCGCTTTACCAAACTCATGGCACACCAGTTGCCTTGGTCTGTCGTCTAAATCTCCCCGCAGGGGTAAAGATATTTCGCCATTTGGCTGTTTGCTGGCCATTACAGCAGGGATCCCCGCTAAAAGAGCCACATAACGTTTAGTTACCGTGCGCTGGATAAACTGTTTTTGCAGTTGTTTATGGGCATCTTTTGTTAGTGCGATCACCATTAACCCCGAGGTCGACATATCGAGTCGATGAACGATAAGTGGGCCCGTGGCATTAGGAAAGGTTTGTTGCATGCGTGAATACACTGATTCTGTAATGTCTTTGCCCGGCACGGATAAAAACTCGGCGGGTTTATTCACAATCGCCATGACATCGTCTTGATAGACAATAGCTAAGGTTTTGCCTAGTGCAGGATTAGCAAGTAGCGGATTGTCATCAACGCTGAGCCCTTCGAGCATATGCCCTAAAATGGGATGGCATTTACGTCGGCAGGCGGGATAAAACTGTTTATGTTGGCGGATTTCTGATTTTGGCGGTGCGCCCCACCAAAACTCGGCAATTGCCAGCGGTTTGAGATTGTGTTTAAAGGCGTAATGTAACAGTTTTGGTGCGGCACATTCACCCGAACCCGCAGGTGGCGTTAGTTCTACTGTGCCTTTAAAGATGCTGTAAAGGCTCTTTTCTACGCCCTGAATATTCAAAAAACGATACTGCTCAAACAGCTTTTGCTGCAGCGCCGCAGAGAGTTGTTTACGTTGCAGTCTTAATGCATCGCGATCATCGGTAAGTAGACTTAACTCTTGGCTGATGGCATTAATTCGCTCATCCCAATAGTGTTTAATATCTCTTAGCTGATTTTTTTCATTAATACTTTCTTGGTTAAGCTTGGCTTCGATTACTGCATTTTCACGTAAGGTCTCATCAGTCGGCTTGATCGCCAATTGGACTGCGAGTTGATTGCGCTGCGCCTTGCGTGATTGACGGCTGTCGATCATCAATTGTCTGTGGACGGCAAGTTTGGTTGCTGCTTGCGCTTGCTCAGCATTAAGATTGGTTGATAGACGGGGAATATCGGGATGATTTTCTAGCGCGAAGAGTTGGGCATTAAGCTGATTGATTTGCAGATTTTCAGCGTGAAAAAAATTATCTTTTGCTAGCATATCAAACACCGGAGGGACGAAGTGTGGCCAATGGTTTTGCTCGGCTAACTTGCCCGAAAATGCTGATAAATAACCCACTTCACCCTGTGGGTTTTGCACCAGTAATACGCCAAACATTTTGCCAATGGCGCCAGTTAACTCACCCGTTAGACCAAAATTATGCTGCCAATTATTTTGAGTCTCAAGATGCTGCTGTAATTCGTTTGCGGCGATAACGCACAGTGGATGCGGCTCGTAATAGAAAGGAAACGTAAAACGCTGCGGCAGCGCATAGGCATCAATGGCTTGGGTGAAAGGGGTAAAGCATGAGGGCTGAAGAGGCATATTGAGTTCTACTTTCTACTACTGTTGGTTGCTGCTGTGGTGTTTTATAAGTCACACGCTTGACATAAAGAGTCTTAAATAAAAGCTTAAAATAAAAAAGTCAGGCACAGCGCTTATGGTGCAAGGCGTGGAAACACCGCCCATAGAATAAGGCCGCTAGTTTACTCTGTGCATTCTGCGTGGTCACTTTTTATTGAAGGTGGTTGATTATTCTGGTTCTGTATTAAAAAACGGGAAATGCGCAGATGCTTATCTCCCGTTTTTTAGTGTGTGCTTGAGCTTAATGTTAAGCGGCTAACATAGTTAAAAAATGACTTTTATCTTGCTAGCGCTATCGAGTGCCTTACTTATTGCGCTGTCGATATCGATATCACGTGCAAGCGCGACACCTAAGCGGCGGCGGCCATCAATGTCGGGTTTGGCGAATAATCTGAGTTGAGTGTTGACCGCTTCTAATGCAGCGGCAATACCTTGATAGCGAATATTACTTGAGGTGCCTTCAGCCAAAATCACCGCTGAGGCACTTGGCCCATGCTGGTGGATATTGGGTATGGGCAGGCCAAGAATCGCCCTTACATGCAGGGCAAACTCGGATAAATCTTGGCTAATGAGTGTGACTAAGCCGGTATCGTGCGGCCGAGGTGAGACTTCTGAAAAGTACACGTCATTGCCTTTGATAAACAGCTCTACGCCAAATAATCCATAACCGCCAAGGTTCTCAACGACTTTACTGGCAATCGCTTGCGACTTTGCTAACACTTCAGCGGACATGGCTTGTGGCTGCCATGACTCACGGTAATCACCATCTTCTTGCCTGTGACCAATGGGCGCACAAAAATGAATACCATTGACGGCGCTTATGGTTAACAGCGTGATTTCATAATCGAAGGCTATAAAGCCTTCTACGATAATGCGACCACCGCCAGCGCGGCCCCCTTCTTGGGCGTATTGCCACGCTTTATGGCTTTGGGCAACATCGCGAATAACGCTCTGGCCTTTGCCCGATGAGCTCATGACCGGCTTAACCACACACGGCAGACCAATTTTACTTATAGCTTGATTAAATTCAGTTTCAGTATCACAAAAAAAGTAAGGTGAGGTGGGTAACCCTAAGGTTTCGGCGGCGAGGCGACGAATGCCTTCTCTGTCCATCGTTAGCTTCGTTGCCCTCGCTGTCGGGATGATATTTATGCCTTGCGCTTCCATTTCAACTAAGGTTTGGGTGGCAATGGCTTCAATCTCAGGGATAACTAAATGCGGTTTTTCTAACTCAATTACTGCCCGCAGCGCGTTAGCATCGAGCATATTGATCACATGGGAGCGATGCGCGACCTGCATAGCAGGAGCGTTGGCATAACGGTCAACGCCAATCACTTCTACGCCTAAGCGTTGTAGCTCAATGGCTACCTCTTTGCCAAGTTCACCGCAGCCGAGCAACATGGCGCGTCGTGCGCCCTCAGTGTAGGGAGTGCCTATCATGTGTGGATACCTTTTAAACAGTTGTAGGGATTGCGTCATGGCGCGCAACTTAACCCTGAGTTTAGCGCGAACAGTAGTTGGGATCATGATGTAAATAAGCAAGTGTGCAGCGGATCACTGGGTTTAGTGTGAACTCAGTCAATTTTATAACCTATAAAGTTGTTGGTTTTTTGCTTAATTTGTTTATTAAATGTTAATTTACAAAGTAAGGTATTCAATAAAAATTATTTTAGACGTGAACATGGCAAACAAAGGGGGGCTTGATAATGTTTTTAGATTACTTTGCGTTAGGAGTGTTGTTGTTTGTAGTAGTGGTCATTTTTTATGGGGTGATTGCGATCCATGACATTCCATACGAAATTGCAAAAAAACGTAATCACCCACAGCAAGATGCTTTGCATATCGCGGGATGGGTGAGTTTGTTTACTTTGCATGCTATTTGGCCATTTTTATGGATATGGGCGACCTTGTACCGAGAAGACCGTGGTTGGGGTTTTAGTACTGTAGCGAAGCGAGAGTTGAGCCTAGAGGAAGATGTGAGCACTCTACGCCAGACAGTAACTAATCTACAAGCAAGGCTAGATCAATTAGAACAGGCGAAAACAAATGTTGTAGAGCCTGTTATTACAAATAAAGTCGAGGTGTAACATGGATTTATTACTCATACTGACCTACGCCGCTATTTGTATTGTTATTTTTAAAGTTTTTAAAATCCCACTGACAAAATGGACGGTACCTACCGCAGTTTTGGGGGGAGTAGTGATCATTAGTGCATTGATATTGGTGATGAACTACAACCATCCTTATTCGAGCTTTGCGCGGGAGTATTTTGTCTCTATTCCTATCACACCCGCGGTAAAAGGGTTAGTGATTAGTGTTGAAGTACAGCCTAATACTCAGGTTAAACAAGGAGATGTACTTTTTCGTATTGATCCTATTCCCTTTGAAGCTGTGGTTAAGCGTAAACGTGCCGCTTTAATCGCCGCCGAGCTAGAAGTGCCACAGCTCGCTGCTGCATGGGAATCGGCTAAAGCCAATGTTGAGCGGGTTAATGCCGATAAAGAACGCAATAAATCTGCATACGAGCGCTATGAAAATGGTCATCGTAAAGGAGGGGTTAACTCTCCATTTACTGCGCTAGAATTGGATAACAAACGTCAGCTTTACCTCGCTTCTGAAGCCCAGTTAATGGTAGCTAAATCAGATGAATTACGGGTGAGGCTAGCCTATGAGTCTAATATTGACGGCGTTAATACTAAAGTCGCGGGCTTACAGGGCGATTTAGACGGTGCTATCTATGACTTAGAACAAACCGTGGTTCGTGCGCCAGCCGATGGTGTGGTGACGCAAATGGCGCTACGTCCAGGAGCTATGGCTGTGCCTATCCCATTACGCCCAGTGATGAGTTTTATCCCTAATGAGCAACGTTATTTTGCGGGTGCTTTTTGGCAAAATTCCCTACTACGCCTAAAGGAAGGTGATGAGGCTGAGGTGATTCTTGATGCAGCACCAGGGCAAGTGTTTACTGGTCGTGTCGCTAAAGTACTGCCTGCTATGTCAGAGGGTGAAGTACAAATGGGCGGAGTGCTACAGTCCTCGGATCGTATGTTTCAAACCGGTCGAGTTATCGTCTTAATTGAGATTGATGACGATGTCATTCGTAAAGGTTTCCCCGCAGGGGTATCAGGACAAGTGGCTATTTATACTGAGCATTTTCACCATGTATCTGTCATGCGTAAGGTGTTGCTCAGGATGCAAGGTTGGTTGAATTACCTGTATCATTAATCGCTGCTCGCAGAACGCTATTTTAGCATTAGCAAAAGTGATTGAAAGCGAGTAGATAAACGAATGGTGTGATTTAGCTTAATAATGATGTGATTTAGCTTAATGAAGTGAGATTAGCGCTGATGTGAGTCAAATATGACGACATCAGCGCTTTTTTACTTTAATGGTTTAACTCAATCGATGACAATCAATACACTGCTAGATATCAAAGGCGAGGCTACCCGGTGTTAAGAATGGCCAGCTGAGACGGGTCGGTGAGCTGTCGCCCTTTGCACCAAAGAAGTAACCTGTTCTTGGCGTGGCGTATACCAAACTACCTTTTTGTAGCCCGAGCTCCTGCAGATGATGTTGAGTGAATTTAGCCTCCCATAGTTCTTTGCTATGCCAGCCGTGTGGTGCTAATTCCACTCTCACTTCGGCGCCTACTGGGGTTATGGCAACAATATCAAACGGCAAGTTGGCCTGACTATTCGGTTTGTCTGACAGTGTTAATTCGTGACTACGGACATAAAGTGCGCCATCTTGCTGCAATGTCTGCTGCGCTGGAGGCACCAAAAATGCTTGGCCATTTTGCCAACGATTTTGTTGCCAACTGGCTTCAAACACATTGACGTTACCCAGAAAATCAAACACAAAGCGACTATTGGGGTGCGAGTATAGCTCAGCAGGCGTATTAATTTGTTCTATATGACCATTGCTCATTACGACCACTCTATCAGAGAGCTCAAGTGCTTCATCTTGATCGTGGGTCACAAATACACTGGTGAATTTTAATTCCTCATGCAGGCTACGTAACCAGCGGCGTAATTCTTTACGCACTTTGGCATCTAAGGCACCAAAGGGTTCATCTAGGAGCAGCACTTCGGGTTGCGTCGCTAATGCGCGCGCCAAGGCAATCCGCTGTTTTTGTCCGCCCGACAGTTGCTCAGGGTAGCGCTTAGCGAGATGGCCTAATTGCACTGTTTCTAGCAGTTGTGTCACTCGTTTACTAATTTCTGCCGCGCAAAGCCTTTGTTTTTTAGGCATCACTTCGAGCCCAAAGGCGACGTTATCTGCTACCGTCATATGGCGAAATAGCGCATAGTTTTGAAATACAAACCCTACTCTTCTTTCACGTACATGGACTTGGGTAACCTCTCTGTCACCAAAATGAATGCTGCCGCTATCAGCGCCTTCAAGACCGGCAATAATTCGCAGTAATGTGGTTTTACCTGAACCTGAGGGGCCCAGTAAGCCAATCATTTCTCCTTCTTGAATATCAAGAGTGAGTGGAGAAAGCGCTTGGAACTGGCCAAACGTCTTAGAAATATTAGTCAGTCGAATACTCATAATGGACTCTGCTCTTTATTGTCATTGGCGGTTAAACTGCGTTGTTGTCGCCATTCAACTACGGCTTTTAGCATTAGGGTCAATAGGGCAATTAAGGCCAGTAATGACGCGCTCGCGAAGGCGGCCTCAGCCTGATAATCTTCGTACAATAATTGTACATGCAATGATAAGGTGTTGGTTTCACCGCGGATATTACCTGAGACAACCGCAACCGCGCCAAATTCCCCCACTGCTCTAGCATTGGTGAGGATCACACCGTAAATCAGTGCCCATTTGATATTGGGAAATGTCACGCGGCGAAATAGTTGCCACCATGATGCTCCGAGAATAACGGCCGCTTCTTCTTCCGACGCCCCCTGTTGTTGCATTAATGGAATGAGCTCTCTGGCGACAAAGGGGCAAGTAACAAAAATGGTCACTAGCAGTATTCCTGGCCATGCAAACATGACCTGTAAATCGTGCTCATATAGCCATTCGCCAAGCCAGCCGTTACTGCCATAGAGTAGTAAATACAGTAAACCTGCGACGACAGGGGATACCGCAAACGGGATATCAATGAGTGTGATAAGTAACTTGCGGCCGGGGAATTCAAACCGAGTAACACTCCATGCCAGCATAATGCCGAATATTAAGTTGATAGGCACCGTTAGCGCCGCCACAATCAAGGTTAAGCCAATCGCATGTAGCGTATCAGGCTGACTTAGGTGCCCAATATAACGTTGCCAGCCGCCAACGAGAGCTTGTTGAAAAATACTTAGCAGGGGTACTAGCAAAAATAATAAGGCTAAGAGCACTGCGAGTGTAATCAGGCTCCATTTTATAAGGGGCGCTTCACCGACTCTTAAGGGTTTAAATGAGTTCATATTCGCTCCTTAACGTCCATGAATACGGCGCAGATAACGCGCCTGCCACAGGTTTATTAGCAGTAATAACAGTAACGAGGTCAGTAAAACTACCGAAGCAATGGCGCTGGCACCTGCAAAATCAAACTCTTGTAAGCGGACAAAAATCATTAATGAAGTGATTTCGCTGATATAGGGCATATTACCGGCGATAAAAATAACGGCGCCAAACTCACCCAAGCTACGGGTAAAAGACAGTGCGGTTCCCATCATTAATGCTGGCCATAAAGATGGTAAAATAATGTGCCAAAATACTGCCCGATCCGAGGCGCCAAGGGTCATGCCCGCTTCTTCTTCATCGTGGGACAACTCTTCCAGTACCGGTTGTACTGTTCGTACCACAAAGGGAATGCTGGTGAAAATCATCGCTACCACTATGCCTAAGGGGGTGTACGCAACTTTTATTCCAAACTCGGCAAGCATACTACCAATTTGGCCATTTGCGGCATAAAGGCTGGCTAAGGTGATACCTGCAACTGCGGTGGGTAATGCAAAGGGTAAATCCACTAATGCATCAACTATGCGTTTACCCGGAAATTCATAACGCACCAGTACCCATGCGAGCAATAATCCGAAAAGGCAGTTAAATAACGATGCCGCTAGTGCCGATAAAATAGTAACGCGATAACTGGCCACCACTCTGGGATCGGAAATCACGCCCCAATATTCAGACCAGCTCATTGAACTGGTCTGCATGATAAGCCCTGAAATCGGCAATAATAGGATCAGGCTGACGAATAGTAGGGACACACCTAAGCTGATGCTAAAACCTGGAAGAACCCGCTTATGGCGTAAACGCCCGTTATTAAAAATCACAGAATAATCACCCGATCAGGTTAATTGAATTAAAACCAATACAATTTGTTTATCGTCAGTCATTTGCGACCAGAGATAAGACAATCAAAACTCTCTTCACTGTTTGCAATAATGACGACTGAATACCACAAAACTATTGAACCCGGGACTTAGCCCGGGTTGCAATGTTTACCTTTTATAACATCAGTTTGAGATTAACGCTTGAGTAATTGATCAAGTTTTGCACCGTTAGCAAATTGGGTTTTCATGGCGTTATCCCAACCACCAATGATTTGCTCAACAGTTAGTAGGTCAACCGTAGGGAACTGTTTAGCAAACTCTGCCTGAACTTTTTCGTTATGTACTCGATAGTTGAAACCTGCCAATAAACGTTGTGCTTCTTCGCTGTAGAGATACTGTAAATACTCAGTTGCTAGTTCAATCGTACCGTTACGTTTAGCATTTTTCTCGACAACTGCAACTGGGAACTCAGCTAGAATCGATGTTTTTGGTACAATAACTTGGTAATCGTCAGCACCATACTGTTGGCGGATATTGTTCACTTCTGACTCAAAGGTAATCAATACATCGCCGATATTACGCTCTACAAAAGAGGTGGTTGCACCACGGCCGCCAGTATCAAATACGGCTACATTGCCGAGAAACTTTTTCAGGAATTGATCCTGTTCAACCAGATTATCTTTCCCCAAAGTTTTCTGGGCATAACCTAATGCACCTAAATAAGTATAGCGGGCATTGCCAGAGGTTTTTGGGTTAGGGAATACCAGTTTAACGTCATCTTTAGCTAAATCACCCCAGTCACTGATTTGCTTTGGATTACCTTTACGCACCAAAAATGCAATGGTGGAATAGTAAGGTGAGCTGTCATTTGGTAACAATTTTTGCCAGTTCTCAGGGATCAATTTACCGCGATCGTATAGTACTTGTACGTCTGTCACTTGGTTAAACGTCACCACATCTGCTGGCAAACCCTGCAAAATAGAGCGTGCCTGCGCCGATGAACCCGCGTGAGATTGTTTAATCTCGACAGTTTTACCGGTTTTTTCTTGCCAATGTTTAGCAAAAACAGGGTTATAGGCACTGAATAATTCCCGTGCAATATCGTACGAAGAATTTAGCAGGGTTTGATCTGCGGCAGCCACATTGAGTGACGTCCCCAGAAAGAGGGTCCCTAGCAGGGCCTTTATTAATTTTACTGGCATTTTTAACTCCTTGGACTGGCGACTTTGTCAGCGTTGTTACCTATAGACTAATAGAAGTAATTGTTTATAAGAAGTCAGTTGTATAGAACCTTTTTGAATAACTATGAGCGATTTATTGTATACCATCAGCAATATTCAGCGTGTCTGTTCACGGTAACCCACATAGAATAGGCTATCGCTTAGCTATTTCTATCAAGTAAAGGATAACCACAGTGTCTGACTTTCCAACCATTGAAGCCTGTATTGGACAAACTCCACTCGTGCGCCTGCAACGGCTTAACTGTGGTGATTCCACTGTATTGTTAAAGTTGGAAGGGAATAATCCGGCGGGTTCAGTCAAGGATCGCGCAGCACTCAATATGATTATTCAGGCAGAGCTGCGCCAAGAGATAAGCCCAGGTGATACGCTCATCGAGGCGACGAGTGGTAATACTGGGATCGCACTAGCGATGGTGGCGGCCATTAAAGGGTACAAGATGATCCTGATTATGCCGCAAAACTCGACTCAGGAACGTAAAGATGCGATGCAAGCCTATGGTGCAGAACTTATGCTGGTGGATAACATGGAGACCGCACGGGATTTAGCGTTGCAGTTACAAACCGCAGGCAAAGGTAAGGTACTGGATCAATTTAATAATCAAGATAATGCTAACGCACATTTTATGACTACTGGCCCTGAAGTTTGGCAGCAGAGCCAAGGTAAAATCACTCATTTTGTCTCTAGCATGGGCACAACAGGCACCATTATGGGGGTGTCTAAATACCTTAAAAGCTGTAATGCCGACATCACTATTATTGGTCTTCAGCCTGCCGATGGCAGTGCGATTCCAGGGATCCGCCGCTGGCCGCAGGCGTACTTGCCCGAAATTTTTGATGCATCCCGCGTGGATGTCGTGATGGATATTGAAGAGCAAGATGCAAAAGACATGACTAGAACCTTAGCCCGAGAAGAGGGGATTTGTGCGGGAGTCAGCTCTGGCGGCGCCGTGTTTGCTGCGCTAAAGATTGCCAAACAATATCCGGGGTCAGTGGTGGTGGCGATTATTTGTGATCGCGGCGATCGTTATCTTTCATCAGGGATTTTTTCCTAAATCTACGATTGTGGCTTCGGGCGATGCGAATACCTTATCAATAAAAATGAGCGATATACGCCCATTCTATTAAGTTATTAGTAGTTATTTTTGCGGTGGGAACTGCGCTAAAATCCGGCTAACCGCCTTAGCGGTATCTTGGGCTTTTTGATCTCCGCCAGCATCAAAGTTAAAACTATCGCTGCCGCGCCAAATCAACGCTTTAGTTTTAGGATCGATAATATCAATTTGAATAGTCTGAATTTTTGCGCTATCACTGCCCAGTGGCACGCCAACGCTGGTGCCTATTCCTATACCTCCTGAGCTACCAAATGTACCCGTGCCTAAGCCGATTGAAAGACCTGAGTCTTTAGGTTTGTCTTGGGTTAGCAGTGCGTAAGAGACATTAAAGTCAGGCACTGGAGCATTCTCGGTAAAACCCTTCTGGCTCAATTGATGACTTATTTCAACCTGAATACGCTGGGCGCTTAATGGATCGTCGGTTTTCTGTGGTGTGAGCTGTGCAAAGTTATGTAGCGCGCTGAAATCGTAATTAAGATCGTAATCATTTTTCGGTTTACTGCTGCAAGCGCTTAATAAGGCAACAGCGACTAGCAGACTAGCAAAGTAACGGTATCCCATAATAGTGCTCCAAGTTGTACAAACTCCGTCCAATGTGCCTTGATTATAGACGTTTCTGCAAGTACTTTAGATAAGAGTGTTGTATTTACATCCCTTTTACCATCAGGCAGCGACGTTATTTAATAGGCGTTGGTGCTTGAGAGAGAAATTGCAGCAGGTTATGGAACAGTTAGCCTTTTTTGAAATCCCTAGTCCTTGTATCGGAGTGTGCCATACCGATGCGCGTGGTTACTGTAATGGTTGCCTGCGTAGCCGTGACGAAAGATTTAATTGGTTAACGTTTTCAGCTGCGCAAAAGTACGATGTGATCCGCTTATGTACCCAACGTAAACGCCGTCGTCAGCTGGCAATAATGAAAGCACGGCAAACTCAACTTGAGCGAGAAAGAGCCGAATTAAATCCGCAACTGAATTTCGACCCTGAGCCAGAAGCCTCGCTGGATTTTGGTGGTTTTGAGCTTGACTAACCTAGTATGAGGCCATAGCTTGAGTGTCACTATACGGTTAAAAGGTTGTATTACAGCTGGCGTTTTATCGGCCAATTAAGGTTAAAGCACGTCTGGTATGGATTACTGCTAACGCTGACATCGCCTTGATGTCGCTGCATAATACGTTTGATTATAGCAAGCCCTAAACCGTGCCCTTTATTACCATTTTGCACCGATTGGCTGCGATAAAAAGGCTCAAATACTTTAGGTAAATCAACCGCCGGTATAGGTTCACCATCGTTACTCACACTTAAATTCACTCTGTGCTGTGTCTGTTTAACTTCTATGATGATTTCAGTGCGGGCAAAGCGTTGTGCATTGGTCAGTAAATTTTGCAGTGTACGTTCGATTAATGCAGGTTCACCTAGTAGTGGCAGTTTATCAATAGTCGTCTTAATGACGAGTGGGATTGGACTTAAGTTTTCTAAACGTTTAATCGTTTGATTGATTAGCTGAATTAAATCGTACTCATCTAATTGGATCCCTTCTCGCTGGGATTCTAAGCTGGCATAAGTCAGTAGTTCTTGCAGTAAATCTTCAATCTCTTTGATATCGATTTGCATTTCATCAATAAAATTTTGTCGCTTTTGTGCGTCAGAATCGGGCTGACAATACATAGGAATTAACGCAAGGGCGAATTTAAGCCTAGCCAGCGGGGTGCGGATCTCATGGGATACCGCATTCGATAGGTGTTTTTGATTTTCAATTAAGGCGCTGATGTGCCGTGCCATTTCGTTAAATGTATTAGCTAAAGGTTTAACTTGAGAGCGATTTGACAGGGTAATACGGGTGTCCCATTTGGCCTCGCCAAATTCTTTGGTTGCCTTACGTAGTATGCTCAAATCCCGTGAAAGTGGACCGACCCAAATTAGTGCCACAAGGGCGAGTGATAAATAAAAGAACAGCGTGAATAGGCTGCGAAGGTTTGCTCTAGGATCGATATCCAGCGGCCCCGCCATTAATACTTGATCGCCGACTCTAATAAATTGCAGCAGGCTATTGTTGTTAGTGGTGGTGAACACTTTATTGCTACTCAAGGCTTGATTGTCTAACAGCGCAACTTGATCGGCGTTTAGTAATTGTAGTGGCATTACAGGATTAGCTGGGATCGTCTCCAAATATCGTTGACGAGTATCGGCAGGGAGCTCAGCTAATAATTGCGCGAATGCGACTAGTGGCGCATCGAGAGCGTTATTATCATCGACATTTTTCTGCCACAGGCTGTCGAGTGTCCAGCCAATCCCAAGCACGCTGAGACTGAGTAGCAGATATAAACTGATAAAGAGGCGCTTCACTGGATGGTTACTTAGTTATTCCAAGCTTCAGGAGCAAATAAATAACCTTGCCCCCAAACGGTTTTAATTCTGAATGGTGTCTCAATACTATCGTTGAGTTTTTTACGTAATCTAGAAACACGCACATCAATTTTTCTATCTTTACCATCAAAATCAATGTTGAGTAGTAATTGATAGATATATTGACGGCTAAGCACTTGGCCTGCTTGTGAGGCGAGTAGCCATAATAACTCGAACTCGTGACTGGTTAAATCGACTTCCGTTTCGTTAAGGCGAATCGCATGGGTATGCGGGTCGATACTCAGTTTTCCAAAGGTTAAGCAGTGTGATTCGGCCTGCGGTGGCTGGTTTTGACGACGTAGTAAGTTGTTAATTCGCGCCACTAATAAGGCGGGATCAACGGGCTTAACTACATAGTCATCGGCACCGAGTTCTAAGCCTTTGATTTGATCTTCGGGTGAACCTAACGCGCTCATCAGTAGGATCGGGCCGGCGAAATAATCGGGCAGTTTTTCACACAAGGTGAGACCATCCATACCGGGCAGCATAATGTCTAACAGTATGATATCGGGCTTGTAATTGATTAATCGAGTTAATACCGTATCGCCACGGCGTTCAACTTCAACATGCATACCATGGGACTTTAAGTAATCGACAATAAGGTTTGCAAGGCGAACATCGTCTTCAACCAATAATACTCTGTGGTTCGATTGTGGGCTGGTCATTAAAATAAACTCCAAGGGTTGCGATAACGTCTGCGAACCTGAGGTTGTGCTGCAGAAGTGATTTTAAGTTTGGCGCTCGCCAACGTTTGGTTACTGTCTTTACTCACCATGATAAATTCAATGTCCGTTGAGGTATGAATTTTCATCTGTAAAGTATTTGTTAAAACGGAATCACTACACCATTTTGGATAGGCAATATTGTCAGATAAAATACAGACAAGCTCATTTTTGGCTAATGTCCAGTGTAGTTCTATATCGATGTCGCAGGCTTGATTATCTAAACTGGTGATACAAATTTCAGGTGTCAGTTTAAGTACAGCATCGCGGCTATTAGCTTGTGCTAAATGTGGGCTTACTAAACTGAGGCTTAAACCGATCAAAGCCAGCCAGCTTAATTGAGACAGCGTCACTAATATTAGAACCTATAAGCAGCACCGACAAAATAGGTGCGGCTATAGTCTTGTATTAACAAGGGGCTGGCGGCAATTTCATCGGCTATTTGAGTATAACGAACTGCCAACAGTAGATCCCAATTGTCAGTTAATACATAACGAGTTGTTATTTCTGCACCTTTATTCCACCCCGATTTTGCTTGGTAGTGTTCGCTCCAGTAAGCGTTTTCACTGGGCCGAACGCCGTAATAATAATCCACCACGGCTTGGCTCTTCCAATCAAATATCAATGCCAATTCAAAAATGAAACGATCGACCTCCCAGCCATTGCTCCACTTTATTTGGGCTTCAGAACCTTGGTGAACATTAAACATATCGTGGGTGTAGGCTAGGCGAACAATCCCCAACCTTGTATAGATAAAGGCTTCTGCGCCGCCAAGCATAGTAAAATTTCGCGTTTCTAGCGTATTAAACTCTGCTTCTGGTTCTGTGGTTAATGCTAAATTTGTCGTTGCCTTTGTCGGCATCTGGCTACTACGCTCTAAAAAAACATTCGATGGGTCCCAGCGATAAAAATAGGCTCTATCTAAGCTATAACTGGTCACTAAGTTGATGGTAAAGCTTTCTTGCTCGGCTAAGGTGTAACCTAAATTGCCATTATCAAAGAACCAGTTGTTACCGTAATAGGCGATGGTCGGAATAAAAAATAGAGGTATATCATTAAAGTCTTTTAATGGATTAGATTTTTGTCCCCAGCCAATCGCAACACCTAAGTCCCAGTTGTTCATCTCAATGCATTGACTTTCAGGCACGCAAGTCTGCTTCGCCATTCCAATTGAAGGCAAAATACTTAAGCTAACAATGAGGATAAATAGGATCCGGTGCATGATTTAACGATTAAAGCTGCAGTTGCCTGTACAGGAGGACAGAGTAGCACTTTACGAAAAATTCAACAGCGGTTTCATAAGGGGTGATGCAAAGTGATACAGTTATCGTGTAAATAGAATAAATGTAGAGCCTAGAAGTTGTAATGCATTAATTACCATGTAAAAAAACCTATTTTCACATGGTGTTATGATTGGTTTTTTAAGATTTAAACGAGCCATTATTACATTTGGCTTTTAACCCAAATAAGGTCGGCTGTCGTTAAGTGATTATTTAAATTATAAATAATAATGCCATTCGCTGATGTGAATGGCATTGGATGAATATAGAGCTTATGTTTTGCGATAATACGATGAGATTTGAATGAAGATTAATTGACCTCAGTAACCGATTTGTAGCCTATCTCAGTGAGTTGATCATTTACACAGTCCAGCACATATTGTGTAAGTTCCGCATTCTCGACTTGATCTTCAGAGGCCATCTGTTGACAGACTTCTTTCAGCTGAGCTACATCGGCTGCGGGTGCAGACGGTAAACTTGAATCGTCAGCAAACGAAGTGGCACTAACTAATGCTAATAAGGTAAAAACAGCTGATAACTTCTTCATATTATTTCCTTTAGTTATGTATTGTTAACAACAGTTCAAGAAGTATCCTCTTAATATAACTGCGTCAACCATCGCAATTTAGCACTGCTATTCTGTTTTTGATATAAATAATTTTGACCTTTTGAGGTTAAGTGTTTTTTTGCTATTTTCCCTTGATTCGCTTCAGGTCAGTGGAGTGATTTAGTTACCTTCACGAGTTTCAATTATGCCATCCTCCCGGTATTTCACGCGGTTTAAGCTATGGGTAATTAAAGTTGTACTCTACGGCTCGCGAGTTAAGTCGGTATTTTACCAATGTGTTTTATCCATAGATAAATGTTGTCTATAGAGTTTGATGTCAGTATCAATATGCGCTGTTAGCTGTACAAGTTTTATACCTTGAAAGTCATGTCGCAAAACTTATGCTCCCTGAATTCTAGCTAAAACTTAAGCGTTCAACCCATATAGACCATTAGCGTTCTAAAATGTGGGTTTCTTCCAAAAGTGCCGCTTTCATCACCTTAAGGGTAAATTTGCGATAAAGAGCATAATTCTCGCAGTTTTATCCTTCATTTCAGGTGATGATTTTTGAGTGTTTGTAGCTGAATAATGCGCTAGCTGTAGAAATTGGTATTAAATGCGACCTGAAGCAGGTTACAGGCTATTTTTATTTTAGGATATTGAATTAAAAAGGATTAATTTCTATGTGTTTTTAGAATGACTTTATTTTGTATTTTAAAATATTTAAAATGATGTTTTTAAATGATTTTTTGTTGTAACCACCTGTTTTAAATGATTCCTTTGCTAACGGTATTGTTATTCTCTAGAATGCGCCGCTCTTGCTGATGTGCAAATAGAAGGTTAATGGCTGATGCTATTGATTTTTTATTGAATTATTTATCTTATAGGGGAATGCAGTGTCTGCAAAATTGGCTAATCCGGCGCCACTGGGTTTAATGGGCTTTGGTATGACAACGATTTTATTAAATATCCATAACGCGGGTTACTTCCCTATTGATTCGATGATCTTAGCCATGGGGATTTTTTACGGCGGCATTGGTCAAGTGATTGTGGGTATTATGTGTTTTATGCGCGGCGATACTTTCGGTACGACGGCATTTACCTCATACGGTTTGTTTTGGTTAACACTGGTGGGGTTAATTCTGATGCCTAATGCGGGTATTGCGGCCAGTCCAACGTATTTTATGGGGTGGTATTTGACGCTGTGGGGCATATTTACTGCATTTATGTTTGTGGGTTCTTTGCGTTATCCCAGAGCTAAGCAGTTTGTCTTTGCTTCATTGACTATTTTGTTTTTTTTGCTTGCAGCACGTGATTTTACCGGCAATGTCTTAATCGGCACTATTGCGGGCTTTGAAGGTATCATTTGCGGCGCGAGTGCAATTTATTTTGCGATGGCGCAGGTACTTAATAATGAGTATGGCCGCACGATTTTACCGATTGGTGAACTAAAGCTGTAACCCTTAGCGCATGTGTAGCTGTAAAAAAGGCTGATATGGATCAGCCTTTTATTTGGATTTTTTTAGCAACATTAGATTTTAGTTTTAATATAGGCTGCAGCAGCCTCATCTAAACTACGTAATGAAACATAACTCGTGCCCGCTTTGTGGGTGATTAAAAAGCCCTTTTCGGTTTCTTTAATCCGGTAAATATCGGTCCATAAAATTTGGCTAGTCACCGACATCGATTGAGTGTGAATACCTAACTCATCAATTGTAAGCCTCACCTCATTACTAGCGGCTTTACTCATCATCTGCCGCATTAGCCACCAAGCCTTGTGATACTTCACATTGAGCGCTTCGATAACACCTAATCCAACAAAAAAGTAAGCTAAATACAGACTAATGCCACTGAAAATAAGCGCAATACCTATTAGAAATAATCCAATGGCTTTGTAGTAGGGTTTAAGCGTGGGATCGGGTATGACTGATTGACTATAGCATTCTTCAAAATGAGCTTTATCTAAAATATAGGTGGTCGAATAGGAATAAGGCGTTGGCATAATGTCATCTAATTGAGGTCAAGCTTAAGGCGCTAGTGTAGCGATTACCAATGACAAAGTAACTAGACGCTTGAGAAAGAGGGTGATTTTACCACTTAATATCTTTGCAATTAGGCAAGTGGGTTGGACTGCAATGCGGTAACCGTTATAGTGAGTGTGTCGTCAGATTTATTAGATTCTCAACCATTTATTCAAGGAGCGTAGTCGCATTATGGCCTTAATTCCTAAAGATTTTGTTAATTATAAATCAACGCCCATTTTCTCCCATGATAGTGTCCCTAAAATGTTGCTGCATATGCACAACACCAAGGCTGGCGTGTATGGGCAAATTCAAGTGTTAGCCGGCCAGCTGACCTTTTACGGTTTTACCGACAGAAGGGGCGAGTTAGACAAACAAATCGTCATTAATGCCGGAGAAACGGCTATTTCTCATCCTGAGTATTGGCATAAAGTGGAGCTGATGACCGATGATACCGAGTTTAGGATCCACTTTTATGCCCAAAAAGATTCAGAGATTGTCGCGCAGCAGCAATCTGAGCGAAATGAGTAGCTTATGCTACTCACTCAGGTTATGTCGGTATTTAATACCAATACTGACATAACGATGCGGCTTAATAACGGTTTCGCTCGGTAGGCATGTCACTCAGATACTGGACAAACTCGACTTCAAAGCCGTGTGCGTCGAAGAAGTAAATATTGCGTCGATAGGGATCCTCCATACCTTCTTTGGCAATGGGGAATCCTGCTTGGGTTAATCTGTCTATCACAGCATCTAAATTGTCGGTCACAAAGGCAAAGTGTGCGAGGCCTATTTGGTGGCCGGTTAAATCTCGATTTTCTCCCTCACCGTTATCACTAAAAGCAATATATTGATAATCATCACCAAAATGAATCCAATTGCGGGGTTTGCCGTACCAAGAGCTTTTATCGCCACCGCGAACACGCCAGTGAGGAAAAGCTGCTTGATAAAAACGTAGTGCTGCGGGAATGTCGTCTACCACTAAGTTAATATGTTCTAAGTGAATCATAATGCGTTCCTTGTAATGATTTTAGTCTGTTACTGGTGGTTAAAATCTCAAGCCGCTCACATACCGTAACAGTATTCTTGCTGTTTTGGGTACGCTTGATTTGCGTGTCGTTCACGAATAGGCGCCAGGGCTTGGGCATATTGATGCAGCATATGTAAGCTGTATTGCACTCTTTCCCTGAGTGCGATATCGCGAGCATCCTCGGGTATTGGATTTAGCACATTGCTAACATTGCGAATAATTAAGTGGTCGGGAATCGGCACTAATTTATTATTTTTGAGCGCATTCATCTTTACTTCAACGATCGGGTAAGTACCGCCAATTCCAGTGGATACTGAGATTAATAGTGCTGGTTTATGGGCTGTTTCTTCGCGAGTGCACATCAATAAAAAGTTCTTCAGAAGCGGTGATGCCATACCGCCCCATTCAGGGGTGATTAGCACTAATGCATCAGCTTCATCGATTTTTTGTTCTATTTCGGGCCAGTGCTTACCTTTACTGTGTTCTTCACCATCCCAAAAGGGCAGTTCAAAACGGCATAATTCTAAGTGATGTATGGCGTCGTATCCCATCGTATGGGGTGATAGAAAGCTGCTGTCGGCAATATAGCGCCCAACTTTTGCACTCTGTGAGTCAAGTCTTTGACTGCTGCTGATAATGAGTAACTTCATTAAGTAAACCTATTTGTTTATAAACTAATTATAAGGTAATCACTTTACTTAATATTGTAAAGGATAAAGTAAATAAAAAAGTTTATTTAATCTATTAAAGCGCTGGTGGTTCAGCGATAATGCTCTGGCTTAAATTGGAGATAACAGATGAAAACCACTGATAAAATTATTCAATTGCTCAAGTTGCATGGCCCGTTAACGGCTAAAACCTTAGCGGAAGAATTGGCGTTAACAACTATGGGTGTGCGTCAACATCTTCAAGCCTTAGAAGACACTGGCGATGTGGATATTGAAGATAGAGCTGAGGGGCGTGGTCGGCCAACGCGGTATTGGACTTTGACTGAGCAAAGCCGAGTTCACTTTGCTGATCGCCATGAAGAATTGACGGTACAGCTGATTGATTCGGTGAGAATGATTTTTGGCGATCAAGGCTTAGACAAGTTAATTGACCATCGGGAGCAAAGTGCGTTAATCCAATATCGTGCCGCGATGGTAGGGGCGACAGATATTCCTACTCGTTTGGCGATACTTGTGCAGCTGCGTTCAAACGAAGGCTATATGGCGACGATGGAGCAAATGGATGGCGTATATTTTCTACTAGAAAATCATTGTCCTATTTGCGCTGCAGCCACCAAATGTCTAAATTTTTGCCGTTCAGAATTACAACTTTTTCAGCAGTTATTCAATGATATTGCCGTGGTGAGCCGTGAAGAACATATTATTGAAGGCGCACGCCGCTGTGCATATAAGATTGAAGTCATCACTTTAAAGTGACCTTAAACAGCTCCTCTGCGATGCTTTATCTATTGTATAAAACATCACAGAGTTGATAACTGAGTCAAGGAGTGGACCAGATCACGATAGAACCGCTATTAATATTCTTGTGTTTAAGGTTCGTGATAAGCCAATAGCGTATCGAAACGTTGGTGCCCTTTAAGTTGTGAAAAATCAGCCTCATCTAAAGCCAGTTCCTTAAACGAAGCGCTGTTATCGATAGCGCGCTCCAAATCAGAAATTGCTCTTTCTTCAACCCCTAAACAGGCAAAAGCACAGGCTCTTTGATAAAACGCGTGGGCGTTAGTGGGGTCAACCTCTAATACGCGATTACATAGGCTTTGTGCCCAGTTAAACTCGCGCATTTCCATGGCCGCATCAGCCTTGTAGGTCAGCGCCTCTAAATCCCCCGGTCGAACCGTGAGTATTTCATCATAGACTTCTATCTTTTGTTCTGGGGTTTGTGCGCTTTGGGCACGCAACCAGAGATTATGGATCTCATTAATAATTTCAATCTCGCGATTATTGTCTGTGATCGTGCGACTCTTACGCTGAAGTTCTTGCTCTAATGCTTTAAATTTATTTTCATATTGCTCAGCAATACTTTGTAGCTGATTAGCAGCCAGTTTGGCGGTATGTGTTTTGATTTCCCGCAGGGATTGCCAGCCAATAAAAGCGACTAAAGAAGCGACCCCCGCAATGATGTAGAAGAAGTAAGTCACAGTGACATTAGCGTAATTCATCGACGCATTGGCTACTGCCAGCTCGCGATCGGTAATATCAATCGTGAGGCGTCGTTCGAGATCCTGTTGATCGTGTCTAAGTAACTTAAGTTCATCGAGAACATAACGCTCGATAAGCGGTTTATCATGTATGGCGGAAGGTTGAGGTGCTGCGGGCGGGCTAGAGGTATCATTAGCTTGAGCGAAAAAAGAGCTCGCAAGCATCACTAAAAATAAGGCTAAAAATAGCGGGTTCGAATATTGTATAACGGGATTTGCAGATAAGTTTTTGATGCGGCAACCACTCACAGTAAGATGAATTAAGCGCCTAGCTTAACAAAATTTAGCGAGTGCGATCCAATTTAGTCCCGAAAATCTTCGTTACACAGAGTGGTAATGGCTCGCTATGAGCGCAACGATCATCCTGATAGAATAGCCATTCCATTCATATTTCGTCATTTGTGGTGTTATGCAATCTAAGCGCGGCCGACTCGATCGCTACCTTTGTAACCAGTTACAAACTCACCGTAAAGCGGTACGTGAACTCTTGCTTTCAGGTAACGTCAGTGTCGATGGATTAGTTGTCAAAGACATGGATAAACAAGTGGATGAGTTTTCGTATATTCAACTTGGCGATCAAATACTGCAAGCCAACACGCCGGTTTATTGGATGCTGCATAAGCCAACAGGTGTAGTGAGTGCCACCAAAGATACTCAACATAAAACGGTCATTGATTTGCTTGATTGCGAAGCCCGTGATGAGCTACATATTGCCGGTAGGTTAGATTTAAATTCGTCAGGTTTACTGTTATTGACCAATGATAGCCGTTGGTCTGATGCGTTAATGTCGCCGACCCAGAAGGTAAATAAAGTCTATCGCGTTAGTTTAGCTAACCCATTAACAGAGGAATACATTGCTGCATTTGCCGCTGGCATGTACTTTAGTTTTGAAGATATTACCACTCAACCCGCTAAGCTGGTGATCCTTACTCGCAATGTGGCCGAAGTGACTTTAAGTGAAGGTAAGTATCATCAAATCAAGCGGATGTTTGGACGATTTCGCAATCCTGTCGTTGGCTTACATCGATTATCTATAGGCGATATTGTATTAGATGACACGTTAGCGCCGGGTGAAGGCCGTGCATTGACGAGTTTAGAAGTGGCTTGTATCAGCTGAAAACTGATAGAGCAATATAAAAGATACATTGTTATTCCATCATCTTTAACGTTTGCCATTTCAAGCACAAAAGCGGACTTGAGAGTTAATTCCCTCAAGCCCGTGGCATGCGCTTAAAGATCGGCGTGTGGACCAAATACTTCATAGTGCATGTTTTCAATTGCTACACCCAGCGTAAGTAATTGCTGTTTGATAGCAGACATGAATCCAATTGGACCACAGAAATAATAACGTGCGTTAGGGGCCAGTTGTTCGGCTACTTTGCTTAATTCCATTTGTCCTTTGAAATCATAGTCTTTACCTAACACATCCGCTGGGTTCGGCTCACGATACCAGACATGGCTAGTTAGATTAGTATGCTGCTGTCGCTTGGCATGAATTGCATCTTTAAAACCGTGCACGGGACCTTGTTCACAGGCATGCAACCAAGTGATATTACTTGGATGCTGTTGCTTGAGTAGCTGGTTTAACATGCTTTTCATTGGAGTTTGGCCTACACCTGCAGAAATCAATACGACTGGCATTTCAGGTGTCACCTTCAGCATGAAGTCACCAGCAGGAGGCATAACCGTAACCTTGTCACCCGCTTGTAGTGCATCGTGAAGCAGGTTTGATACTTGGCCACCGATTTCACGTTTTACACTGATGCGATAACTGTTGCCATTAGGCGCATCGGATAGCGAATACTGACGAATTTCTTCATTTGCCAAGTTAGGATGCTTTAACTTCAAACTTAAATATTGACCAGGAATAAAATCTTTAACTGGCTTGCCATCTTCAGGAGTCAATATGAAAGAGGTAATGACTGCTGATTCGGTGTTTTTTTCGCTAATGATAAAGCGACGTTCACCTGACCAACCACCTTCTTGTTCTGCTTGTGCTTGATAGATTTGCGCCTCACGCTGAATAAAAATATTGGCTAAAAAGCCATAGGCTTGTCCCCAAGCTTCTAATACTTCAGCGGTCACTGCATCGCCACCTAACTCTTCAAGAGTGGCTAATAAATGGCCGCCGACAATGGCATATTGCTCAGGCTTAATTAAAAAACCTGTATGCTTTTGGGCTATGCGCTCAACAGTAGAACCAAGCACGGCTAAGTTTTCAATATTTTTAGCGTAGGCTGCGACAGCGTTAAAAAGGGCGACAGGCTGACCACCAGAATGCTGGTGGGCTAAGTTAAATACATCTTTTAACTCAGGATTATGTTTGAACAAACGTTCATAAAAGTGAGTGGTAAGTGCTGGGCCTGCTGATTCTAATAGGGGAATGGTGCTTTTAATTACTTGGATGGTACGGCTATCCAACATAGAAAATCCTTAACGCGCAAATAATATGAATGTTTAATAAGTTTAAAGATCTATTTGATTTGGATCAATAGTTATTGCTGTTTTCTGTGCTATGCACAAAGGTGCATGAATGTATTATCGGCGTTTGATGTGAAGGTGTTATAGGTGTATTGAAGTGTATTAATTCTTATATTTCAATAGGTAAAATGGCTTACCGTAAAGCCAACTAAAGATAGGTTGGTACGTTTAAGCGAGGAGCAATAAGAGGCTTATTTTATTACAGACATAAAAAACAGATACAAAAAAACCTCGCATTGCGAGGTTTAAATGTTGGTACAGATGAGAGGACTTGAACCTCCACGCCCTTGCGAGCACCAGCACCTGAAGCTGGCGTGTCTACCAATTCCACCACATCTGCATGGCTATCGAAATTTCATCGAATGAATAATCTTAATATCGAATAACAAATCGTAATGGTTTGTTTCGTTGAACTGCAATTTGGTACAGGTGAGAGGACTTGAACCTCCACGCCCTTGCGAGCACCAGCACCTGAAGCTGGCGTGTCTACCAATTCCACCACACCTGCACTGTACCTTTTGCAGTTCTCTAACATTAGCCGCTGTAGCAACCAATTTAAAGATGGTGCCCGAACCCGGAATCGAACCAGGGACACGAGGATTTTCAATCCTCTGCTCTACCGACTGAGCTATTCGGGCGACGGGCGCAATTTAAAGTCTTTTCGGGTTTTGAGTCAATAGATTTTTACGAAATAACCTAAAAAACGACTTGGTTGAGTAAGATTCACTCGAAAGTATCATTTGTGTGGCTACTGTCGATGTTAAAATCGTCAAACTTCAATATAGACTGAGTACTTAGCAAAACTAAAGAATGACGGATTTGCAATCCGAAGCAAAAAAAAGCCCCTATCACAGGGGCTTTCTACATTAGTTTGATAAGATTTCATTGTTTGGATAGTTAGCTTGCATTACCATGAGCACGTTTTGCTTCAGCTTGCTCTGACCTAATTCGCCATAAGCTTCTATCATTATTTCTAATGCCCGCTCATTTGAAGGGGTGCCAGGGTATGTTTCCATGACTGATTGTGCTCGAATCGCTGCGGCGCTCCAAGCATTCATCTTGAGGTAATACTCGGCAACTTGAATTGAATATCTTGCTAAGCGATTCTTTAACGCTAACATGCGTTTTTGCGCATCTGCGGCATATTTGCTGTTAGGATAGGTTTTGATAAGACGATCAAAATCTTTGAAAGCATCTTGAGCATTTTTAGGATCACGATCGGTTCGGTCGATATTAAGCATATCGTGGAACAAGTAGTTGTCTGCTTGCATGTTCACTAAACCGCGCATATAGAACACGTAGTCAACATCAGGGTGAGTAGGATTAAGACGGATAAATCTGTCTATGTTCGCAATCCCCGAGGCAACATCGTCCATTTTGTAGTAAGCATAAATCAGGTCTAACTGGACTTGGGTTTTGTGAGGTCCGAAAGGGAAGCGCGAGTCTAACGCCTCCAAAGAACGGACAGCTTTAGAGTAATTGCCAAGTTCCATAGAGGTTCTTGCCTGAGTGTAAAGTACATCAGGTGACGTTTTGGCGGCAATATCGTTATCATCAGGGCTGCTGCTACAGGCTGATAACGCTAGTGAAAATAGGACTAAGGTAACGCCTTTGGAAAATTTATACATACTTGAATTCAATTCTTTTTAAGTTGTAGTTAAGAATTTTTCCATTTCACTATAAAATAGAAAACATCCGATTGTAACAGATAGCACACATTTTTTGACCCCTAAATGGGGATACGGTTCCTATGACACAAGAGATTAATCTAAAAAGCGAGATTTCGGCAACACAAACTGGACTGAGATTAGATCAGGCCCTAGCAGAGTTGTTCCCAGATTACTCGCGCACGCGCATCAAGGAATGGATCCTATCTGATGCAGTTCATGTTGACGGCGTCGTCGTTAATAAGCCCCGTGAAAAAGTTTATGAGCTGCAGCAGATAGTGATTGATGCCACGCTCGAAGAAGAAGTACATGCGGCAGCGCAGGCTATTGACCTTGATATCATCTATGAAGATGACGATATCATGGTGATTAATAAGCAAGCTGGCCTTGTGGTTCACCCTGGTGCTGGCAATGCCGATGGCACTTTGATGAATGCGCTATTGCACCATTGTCCTGATATTGAGCATGTACCGCGAGCAGGTATTGTGCATCGTCTTGATAAAGACACCACAGGTTTAATGGTGGTCGCTAAAACTGTTGAAGCACAAACGCATTTAGTTGCAGCGTTGCAGGCCCGTGAAATCACACGTGAATACGAAGCGATTGTGATGGGGACTATGACGGGTGGCGGTACTGTGGATGAGCCAATTGGTCGCCATCTCACCAAACGTACTCACATGGCTGTGCTGCACTCAGGTAAACCTGCGGTGACGCATTATCGTGTTGCAGAAAAATTCCGCAACCACACGCGATTAAGACTGCGTTTGGAGTCGGGACGTACTCACCAAATTCGTGTTCATATGGAATACATTGGGCACGTGTTGGTTGGCGATCCTACCTATGGTGGCCGCCCAAAACCGCCTAAATATGCTAGCCCAGAGTTTTTCGATATTCTGAAAAACTTTAAACGCCAAGCATTGCATGCGGTGCGTCTTGAATTAGCACACCCAGTGAGTTGTGAAATCATGAGCTGGCAAGCGCCAATTCCTGAAGACATGGTGATTTTGACTAAAGCACTGCGCCAAGACACGGTTGAGCATCCGATCGAGTATTTGTAAATGTTACATCACGATTGGCCTGTTCCTACCAATGTTGGCATCGCTATGACAAATCGTCATGGCGGTGTGAGCACGCATCCCTTTGATAGCCTTAATCTTGGGCTACATGTTGGCGATACGATAGAGCGGGTGGTGGCTAATCGTGAGTTACTTTCTAAGCAATTAGCATTAGCTGCCGATCCTGTTTGGCTTGAGCAAGTCCATGGCACTCATGTGCTTAATTTAGACTCGCTGAACTTAGTTGACCAGAGTTTGGATAATACGGGTTTAGTTAATCAGAGTTTAGCTAGTTCAAATGCGCTGATTGCCGATGCCAGTTATAGCCAAACCGCGAGCCAAGTTTGCGCGATAATGACCGCCGATTGCTTACCCGTGTTATTGTGTAATCAAGCTGGAACCGAAGTGGCAGCGGCCCATGCCGGTTGGCGTGGTTTGTGTGATGGTGTTATTGAAGCCACAGCAGCGCAGTTTAGTTCACCAATGAATGAGCTAATTGCGTATTTAGGTCCAGCTATTGGGCCACAAAAATTTGAAGTTGGTGCCGAAGTAAAGCAAGCATTCTGTGCTTTGCATCCGCAAGCGGCAGCCTGTTTTATCCCTAGTGGTGATAAATATTTTGCCAATATCGTAAGTTTAGCTAAATTGCGCTTGAGTTTGCTTGGCATAAACCATATTTATAGTGCCGATATCTGCACTGTTACCGACACGAATTATTTCTCTTATCGACGTGATAAGGTAACGGGGCGCATGGCTTCGTTGATCTGGCTTAAGTCTTAAGCTTATATCCCTAAAATTTATCTCTATTTATGTCGTGTCCGCTTGAAATTGGCTAAATAGCCCCCATCTTTTAACTAACGAAATGTAACACCAATCCTATTTAGAATTTTCCATTAGCAGTACTTATCTAAAGCTACTTAATTGGCAAGATATCTTGTGGATTGGTATATCTCTACTATGTGAGTTTTAGGAGGCTGTATGCGACTCGATCGTATGACCAATAAATTTCAGCTTGCCATCTCAGATGCCCAGTCTCTTGCACTTGGGCGTGATCATCAGTTTATTGAACCACTGCATTTGATGATGGCATTGTTGAACCAAGATTCAGGTTCAATCCATCCGTTATTAACCCAAGCGGGCATTCGCGTGAGTGCGCTGCGATCGCTTTTGAGCCAAGAGCTTGAGCGTTTACCGCAAGTCGAAGGTACTGGCGGCGATGTGCAATTATCCCAAGGGTTGATACGGTTATTAAACCTGTGTGATAAGTTGGCGCAAAAGCGTAAAGACAAATATATCTCTAGTGAGTTATTTGTGCTGGCGGCCTTAGAAGGTACCGACGCCCTTGCGCAAGCGCTGAAAAAATCCGGTGCGACTAAAGAATTACTGGAACAAACGATTGAACAGATGCGTGGCGGACAAAAAGTAGACGATCCTAATGCGGAAGATCAACGCCAAGCGTTGAAAAAATTTACCATCGATCTTACTGAGCGAGCAGAGCAGGGTAAATTGGATCCTGTGATCGGCCGTGATGAAGAGATTCGTCGCACAATCCAAGTATTACAACGTCGTAGCAAAAACAACCCTGTGCTCATTGGTGAGCCTGGTGTGGGTAAAACAGCGATTGTTGAAGGGCTTGCCCAGCGTATCGTTAATGGCGAAGTGCCCGAAGGTATTAAAAATAAGCGAGTGTTATCGCTCGATATGGGGTCATTGATTGCGGGCGCTAAATATCGTGGTGAGTTTGAAGAACGTTTAAAAGCGGTACTGAACGAACTAGCTCAGGAAGAGGGCCAAGTCATCCTCTTCATCGACGAATTACATACTATGGTCGGTGCGGGTAAAGGCGAGGGCGCAATGGATGCGGGTAACATGCTCAAACCTGCATTAGCGCGCGGTGATTTGCACTGTGTCGGCGCAACGACGCTCGATGAGTATCGTCAATACATTGAAAAGGATGCGGCGCTTGAACGTCGTTTCCAAAAAGTACTGGTGGATGAGCCAAGCGTTGAAGACACTATCGCTATCTTGCGTGGACTGAAAGAGCGTTATGAGCTGCATCACCATGTTGAAATTACCGATCCGGCGATTGTGGCGGCAGCGACTATGTCGCACCGTTATGTGTCGGACCGTAAGTTACCCGATAAGGCAATTGATTTAATTGACGAAGCTGCATCGAGTATCCGTATGCAGATGGACTCTAAGCCCGAGTCGCTTGATAGATTAGAGCGTCGTGCTATTCAGCTTAAGTTGGAAGAGCAAGCGTTAGCCAAAGAAAGTGATGAGGCGAGTCGTCGTAGGCTTGAAACCTTGCAAGAAGAATTACGTGAAGTTGAAGCCAAAGCCTCTGATCTGAACGAAATTTGGCATACTGAAAAAGCCGCATTAGCGGGAACTCAGCACATTAAAGCTGATCTTGAGCAAGCTCGAATGGACTTAGAAGTCGCACGTCGTGCGGGTGATTTAACGCGGATGTCTGAGCTGCAGTACGGTCGCATTCCTGAGCTTGAAAAGCAGCTTGATTTAGCGTCCCAAGCTGAAATGCAAGATATGACTTTATTACGTAATAAGGTCACAGAGTTTGAAATCGCCGAAGTCTTGTCTAAAGCGACGGGCATTCCCGTATCGAAAATGCTTGAGGGCGAGCGCGAAAAATTACTGCAAATGGAAGTGGCGTTGCATGAGCGGGTTATTGGCCAAAATGAAGCCGTTGATGCGGTTTCTAACGCGATCCGTCGTAGTCGCGCAGGATTGGCGGATCCAAATCGTCCGATTGGTTCGTTCCTGTTTTTAGGCCCAACGGGTGTGGGTAAAACTGAGCTGTGTAAATCATTGGCGCGGTTCTTATTCGATACCGAATCGGCTTTAGTACGTATTGATATGTCTGAGTTTATGGAGAAACACTCAGTGTCGCGCTTAGTGGGTGCGCCTCCTGGATACGTGGGCTATGAAGAGGGCGGTTACTTAACAGAAGCCGTTCGTCGTAAACCATATTCGGTGATATTGCTCGACGAAGTTGAGAAAGCGCATCCTGATGTGTTTAACATCTTACTGCAAGTGCTTGACGATGGACGTTTAACCGATGGTCAAGGTCGTACTGTAGACTTTAGAAATACAGTGATCATCATGACCTCGAACTTAGGCTCCGACATTATCCAAGAAGGATTTGGTCAAGTAACCTATGCAGAGATGAAAGCAGCGGTAATGAATGTGGTCACCCACAGCTTCAGACCCGAGTTTTTAAACCGTATTGATGAGTCTGTGGTATTCCATCCATTGGATGCTGCCAATATCAAACGTATTGCTTCGATACAGATTGCTTCTTTACGCCAACGTTTGGCAGAGAAGGACTATACATTGGAGATCACCGACGACGCATTATCGTTGATTGCAGAAATTGGTTTCGATCCTGTGTATGGTGCAAGACCCTTGAAACGGGCATTGCAGCAAGAAGTCGAAAACCCACTGGCGCAAAGATTGTTGCGTGGCGATTTATTACCAGGCAAACCAATCAAAGTCAGCTGTGCGGGTGGCGAGTTAGTATTTGAGCAATAACAATGTGTATTGTTTGAATGTGAGGTGAATGCTTGAGGTAGGTGCACCGGTTATTTTAAAATAAGCGTTCTAAAAACTGAGCTTGAAATCAATCAATACAGAGTTGATTTAATCGGTACCTGACCTGCATCAAAGCACTAAAACCTAAAAGGGCTGAGTTTCTAACTCAGCCCTTTTTTATGTACTAAAGCACTTTTTATTGTTGAGATTATCGGCTGCTATTTTTATCACTTCTTATTACAGAAGAGTTTGATTCTTTCTTGTTGCTGAGCAATCGATGTTTGGCGGTCTTCTTCAGTCATCGCGACAGGCTTGCTCGAATCTGAAGTTTGTCGGATAAGATTAGTATGCGTCGTCAGTACTTCTAAATTATGTGTTGCACTCTCGCAAATCGATTGAGCCTGTTTGGCATCTTTTTGTCTAATCAAAGCTGCTGACTTTTCTACTTCACTGGTTTGTGGCACTTCTTCTTTCTTTACCGGTGCAATAAAACCCACTTTAGCCTGCGACAAATCTTTACTGTATAGCTTCTCAGCTTTAATACTTTCTTGTTGTGGGGCCTGCTGGCTGTAATGCGTCACCCCATTATCATCAACCCAAGTATAAATCACGTCTGCCAAAACAGGACTAGTAAAAAGGCCTAGCCAGAGCCATTGGCATAATATTGTGCTGAACTTGTTCACAGGTAACATTGAAATTATTCCTAATGGCAGCTTATCGATACAATAAAATATGCTTTCTTGAAGGCTAGAGCCACGCCCATGGCTTAACACAAATCAGTGTATGCAAAATTCATCCAATCAAACAGTAAAAATAACAGTATCTGTTTATAGAGCAATGATTGAGTATCTCATCATGCTAAGAATGCAATGGCATAGTGAATTTGGCAGCTATGCGGTTATCGCCTCTGATCTTAGGCCATCACTACTATCCTTTCTATATTTGAGAGCGTTTACTTATTATAGATAAAATACCTATTCACCTCTGTTTATAGGAGTTCAATCCATTAAAACCACGATAGTTGGTGATTTTCTTAGTCAAATGTCTCTGCTCAATAGGGATAATCAGCCAATGTTGCAGCATATTTCTGCAGTTTGATGGTTATTCATGCGTTTGATTTTAATTGTTTAAAAAGCCCTTGCGCACTTTCTCAATCTCCCTATAATGCGCATCCACTGACACGGCAGACAGCGTTAAGCCGCCTGATGTGACAGTTCATCGATAAGTTTACTGATTGATGAGTGTTAAGAAAGTTTGTAAAAAACTCCTTGACGCACAATGGGAAATGCGTAGAATACGCAGCCCTAGCCACCTGGAAGCATTTGATGCTCAGCGTGGTACTCACATTCTCTGATGAGATTGAGTTGCTCTTTAACAATATAAAACAAGAAATCTGTGTGGACACTCACAGGTGTTGAGTTAATCGAAACTGCTTAGCCTTCGGGTTGGCAGTCAAAAATTTAAATCAATGTAACAATGAGTGTTCATAGCAATATGTACAGTTTGTTTCTGCTTCCTTTATAGGGATGTGGAAACAAAAAATCAGAATTCATTGAGCCGCTGATTGGCTTCTTATTTATAAGAAGTTGAGAAGCAAAAAACTTTAATTGAAGAGTTTGATCATGGCTCAGATTGAACGCTGGCGGCAGGCCTAACACATGCAAGTCGAGCGGCAGCGCAAGGGAGTTTACTCCTGAGGCGGCGAGCGGCGGACGGGTGAGTAATACCTAGGGATCTGCCCAGTCGAGGGGGATAACAGTTGGAAACGACTGCTAATACCGCATACGCCCTACGGGGGAAAGAAGGGGACCTTCGGGCCTTTCGCGATTGGATGAACCTAGGTGGGATTAGCTAGTTGGTGAGGTAATGGCTCACCAAGGCGACGATCCCTAGCTGTTCTGAGAGGATGATCAGCCACACTGGGACTGAGACACGGCCCAGACTCCTACGGGAGGCAGCAGTGGGGAATATTGGACAATGGGGGCAACCCTGATCCAGCCATGCCGCGTGTGTGAAGAAGGCCTTCGGGTTGTAAAGCACTTTCAGTAGGGAGGAAAGGTAGCGTGTTAATAGCGCGTTACTGTGACGTTACCTACAGAAGAAGGACCGGCTAACTCCGTGCCAGCAGCCGCGGTAATACGGAGGGTCCGAGCGTTAATCGGAATTACTGGGCGTAAAGCGTGCGCAGGCGGTTTGTTAAGCAAGATGTGAAAGCCCCGGGCTCAACCTGGGAATTGCATTTTGAACTGGCGAACTAGAGTCTTGTAGAGGGGGGTAGAATTCCAGGTGTAGCGGTGAAATGCGTAGAGATCTGGAGGAATACCGGTGGCGAAGGCGGCCCCCTGGACAAAGACTGACGCTCAGGCACGAAAGCGTGGGGAGCAAACAGGATTAGATACCCTGGTAGTCCACGCCGTAAACGATGTCTACTCGGAGTTTGGTGTCTTGAACACTGGGCTCTCAAGCTAACGCATTAAGTAGACCGCCTGGGGAGTACGGCCGCAAGGTTAAAACTCAAATGAATTGACGGGGGCCCGCACAAGCGGTGGAGCATGTGGTTTAATTCGATGCAACGCGAAGAACCTTACCTACTCTTGACATCCACAGAAGAGACCAGAGATGGACTTGTGCCTTCGGGAACTGTGAGACAGGTGCTGCATGGCTGTCGTCAGCTCGTGTTGTGAAATGTTGGGTTAAGTCCCGCAACGAGCGCAACCCCTATCCTTATTTGCCAGCACGTAATGGTGGGAACTCTAGGGAGACTGCCGGTGATAAACCGGAGGAAGGTGGGGACGACGTCAAGTCATCATGGCCCTTACGAGTAGGGCTACACACGTGCTACAATGGCGAGTACAGAGGGTTGCAAAGCCGCGAGGTGGAGCTAATCTCACAAAGCTCGTCGTAGTCCGGATTGGAGTCTGCAACTCGACTCCATGAAGTCGGAATCGCTAGTAATCGTGAATCAGAATGTCACGGTGAATACGTTCCCGGGCCTTGTACACACCGCCCGTCACACCATGGGAGTGGGCTGCAAAAGAAGTGGGTAGCTTAACCTTCGGGGGGGCGCTCACCACTTTGTGGTTCATGACTGGGGTGAAGTCGTAACAAGGTAGCCCTAGGGGAACCTGGGGCTGGATCACCTCCTTACCTATACGACTAACTTAATGTTTGTTGAGTGTTCACACAGATTGCTTGTTTAACTTCTCTTAGGAGAAGCAGAGCGAAACATCCCTCTTGCAGGTAGATGTTGTTCTTTAACAATTTGGAAAGCTGATAGTGATTAACATGATGATGTCTGTCGTTATGTTAATTACAAACCGATGTAAGTGTGGAAACACTTGCATCATGAGTTCTCAAACACTTTATTAAGTGTCTTGAATATTCAAAGTGAAGTATTTTGCTGTGGTGGCAGAGTATTTCACGTCTAAGGCGCGTCCACTTCCTGGTCGGGAGTGAGACAAGTAAAACCAAGCTGGTCGCAATGCGGCGCAGATGAGTGAAACTCATTTGGGTTGTATGGTTAAGCGACTAAGCGTATACGGTGGATGCCTTGGCAGTCAGAGGCGATGAAGGACGTAGTAACTTGCGAAAAGCGTTGGCGAGCTAGTAACAAGCATTTGAGCTAACGATGTCCGAATGGGGGAACCCAGCAGCATAAGCTGTTATCTACACATGAATACATAGTGTGTAGAGGCGAACGAGGGGAACTGAAACATCTAAGTACCCTTAGGAAAAGAAATCAACCGAGATTCCCCTAGTAGCGGCGAGCGAACGGGGATTAGCCCTTAAGTCTATGGGGTGTTAGTGGAATGAGTTGGAAAGCTCAGCGGCACAGGGTGATAGCCCCGTACATGAAAACTAACCATAGATGAAAACGAGTAAGGCGGGACACGTGACATCCTGTTTGAATATGGGGGGACCATCCTCCAAGGCTAAATACTCCTGACTGACCGATAGTGAACCAGTACCGTGAGGGAAAGGCGAAAAGAACCCCTGTGAGGGGAGTGAAATAGAACCTGAAACCGTATACGTACAAGCAGTGGGAGCGGTTCTTGAGACCGTGACTGCGTACCTTTTGTATAATGGGTCAGCGACTTACATTTTGTAGCGAGGTTAAGCGAATAGCGGAGCCGTAGGGAAACCGAGTGTTAACTGCGCGTTTAGTTGCAAGGTGTAGACCCGAAACCGAGTGATCTAGCCATGGGCAGGTTGAAGGTTGAGTAACATCAACTGGAGGACCGAACCGACTAATGTTGAAAAATTAGCGGATGACTTGTGGCTGGGGGTGAAAGGCCAATCAAACTCGGAGATATCTGGTTCTCCTCGAAAGCTATTTAGGTAGCGCCTCGAGCGAATACCACTGGGGGTAGAGCACTGTTAAGGCTAGGGGTCATCCCGACTTACCAACCCTTTGCAAACTCCGAATACCAGTGAGTACTACTCGGGAGACAGACGGCGGGTGCTAACGTCCGTCGTCAAAAGGGAAACAACCCAGACCGTCAGCTAAGGTCCCAAAGTACTAGCTAAGTGGGAAACGATGTGGGAAGGCTTAGACAGCTAGGATGTTGGCTTAGAAGCAGCCATCATTTAAAGAAAGCGTAATAGCTCACTAGTCGAGTCGGCCTGCGCGGAAGATGTAACGGGGCTAAGCTAGTCACCGAAGCTACGGGTGCGGTCCATTAGGACTGCGCGGTAGAGGAGCGTTCTGTAAGCCGTTGAAGGTGAAGGGGTAACCCACGCTGGAGGTATCAGAAGTGCGAATGCTGACATGAGTAACGATAAAGGGGGTGAAAAACCCCCTCGCCGGAAGACCAAGGGTTCCTGTCCAACGTTAATCGGGGCAGGGTGAGTCGACCCCTAAGGTGAGGCCGAAAGGCGTAATCGATGGGAAACAGATTAATATTTCTGTACTTCCGCTAACTGCGATGGAGAGACGGAGAAGGCTAGGCTAGCGCGGCGTTGGTAGTCCGCGTTTAAGGTGGTAGGTTGATTTCTTAGGCAAATCCGGGGAATCGCACTTTAGTGTGCAGACTGAGAGCTGATGACGAGGTCCTAAGGGACTGAAGTAGTTGATGCCATGCTTCCAGGAAAATCTTCTAAGCTTCAGGTTAGTGGGAATCGTACCCCAAACCGACACAGGTGGTCGGGTAGAGAATACCAAGGCGCTTGAGAGAACTCGGCTGAAGGAACTAGGCAAAATGGTACCGTAACTTCGGGAGAAGGTACGCTCCTGTTGGTGATGAGACTTGCTCTCTAAGCTGACGGGAGTCGCAGATACCAGGTGGCTGCAACTGTTTATCAAAAACACAGCACTGTGCAAACTCGCAAGAGGAAGTATACGGTGTGACGCCTGCCCGGTGCCGGAAGGTTAATTGATTGGGTTATCGCAAGAGAAGCTCATGATCGAAGCCCCGGTAAACGGCGGCCGTAACTATAACGGTCCTAAGGTAGCGAAATTCCTTGTCGGGTAAGTTCCGACCTGCACGAATGGCGTAATGATGGCCACGCTGTCTCCAGCCGAGACTCAGTGAAGTTGAAATTGCGGTGAAGATGCCGTATACCCGCGGCTAGACGGAAAGACCCCGTGAACCTTTACTATAGCTTGGCACTGAACATTGAACCTACATGTGTAGGATAGGTGGGAGACTATGAAGTTGTGACGCTAGTCATGATGGAGTCGTCCTTGAAATACCACCCTTGTAGTTTTGATGTTCTAACCGCGGCCCCTTATCGGGGTTCGGGACAGTGCCTGGTGGGTAGTTTGACTGGGGCGGTCTCCTCCCAAAGAGTAACGGAGGAGCACGAAGGTTGGCTAAGTACGGTCGGACATCGTACGGTTAGTGCAATGGCATAAGCCAGCTTAACTGCGAGACATACACGTCGAGCAGGTACGAAAGTAGGTCATAGTGATCCGGTGGTTCTGAATGGAAGGGCCATCGCTCAACGGATAAAAGGTACTCCGGGGATAACAGGCTGATACCGCCCAAGAGTTCATATCGACGGCGGTGTTTGGCACCTCGATGTCGGCTCATCACATCCTGGGGCTGAAGTCGGTCCCAAGGGTATGGCTGTTCGCCATTTAAAGTGGTACGCGAGCTGGGTTCAGAACGTCGTGAGACAGTTCGGTCCCTATCTGCCGTGGGCGTTGGATGATTGAAGGGAGCTGCTCCTAGTACGAGAGGACCGGAGTGGACGAACCGCTGGTGTTCGGGTTGTCATGCCAATGGCATTGCCCGGTAGCTACGTTCGGAATCGATAACCGCTGAAAGCATCTAAGCGGGAAGCGAGCCCTGAGATGAGTCATCCCTAGGAATTTAATTCCTCTAAAGAGCCGTTCGAGACTAGGACGTTGATAGGCATGGTGTGTAAGCGTTGTGAGGCGTTGAGCTAACATGTACTAATGACTCGAGAGGCTTAACCATACAACCCAGATGGGTTTTATATGGCCTTAGACGAATAGTGACACTTGATAAAGTTAAAGACTCAAAGCAAATCAGCTTTTCAAATTTTAATTTAAAGGTTAATTACGCAGGAAATTGTTAGGCTGACAAAGCCGTGACGAGCGAGGCGCGGAGTGTACGTTAGTACATGAGCACAGTAGCGAGGAGACAATACCGTCAGACGGACAATTAACCAGTAAGAATTTGCTTGGTGACAATAGCCTTGTGGAACCACCTGATCCCATCCCGAACTCAGCAGTGAAACGCAAACGCGCCGATGGTAGTGTGGGGTCTCCCCATGTAAGAGTAGGTCATCGCCAAGCGCCTAATTATCTCGATGAGATGTAACGAAGCCAGCTGAATAAGCTGGCTTTTTTGCGTCTGTGATTTGGTATAAACAATATTTTTGTGCATTAAAGACGCTGTCTTTGTTGCGACGTCATCGTAAGCGTCTAGCGAAGTACACCTAGCATCGATGTTCTGATTATCTAATACCATTTATATTAATTAACTGGTCAACATTGCTCATCGTCTAGAGCACAATTTGCTCACCCTTTCTTTCTTCTCAATGAAGCTATTCCATGCGATGGAGCATTGCTCAACAATATCGTCATAACCACTAATACCAATTACTTTAATTATATGATCTAATAAGTCGTCACTTTCTCACCTTACAAAGTATGAACAAGCCCAATATCCTAGCCTTAGTTAAATCAGATAACAGCAATGTGAATATGCTTATCTCTTTGGTGCAGTGTGCCCAGCGACGGGGGTAACAGAAGCGTTGGTCACGCTTTTCGTTAAAAGATGCAATGAGGCAACACTCAACGCTAATATCAGAGGCAACTCATTCGGATAGATATGCACTTGTTATCATTGATTGTGAGGTCTAGCATACGGATGATATAGCAAAAGAATTCAGTAAGTTATCGGTCCTTAAATTTCCAGCCTATTCCCCAGAGTTGAATCCGATAGAACAGGTATGGCAATGCTTGGAATAGGTTTATTCAGGCAAGGACAGGGGAAAAAGTTTGTGCATACGAGACTGGGCTAATATGGGCAAAAACTGATGCGGAATGGTATTGCTGCAGTGTTGTTGGCGTTCATTAGGGTAACAGCGGGATGACTGATAAAGCTAGAGTCTGCTGCTGATCTCTCGAAAATAAGGTTAGATTGGATCAACGGAAAGGCGTCTACGAGCGAGTAAATATTGTTACAGGGCTAAGCAGTTAGTAACAATAATGCCGTGAGGATTAAAATTAGCCCGCCACAGATGCCGATAATATAGATAAAACCCTGTTGGCCTTGTTTTAGTGTGAGTTTATTCGCTTTTAAAAATAATGCCCAAAACAGACACAAGATCAGCGGAATAAGGAATAGTCTGGTCATTTTATGCTGCTAAATAATGAGTTAGGATAATTTAGAGTCTAACAGTTTGATCTTATTTGAGTAACTTATTTTAGCAAGTAGAGAGCAGCTGTAATCTGAGATGGTTAACCAGTAGCGGTATGGATGAATAAGACTTTGATTTTAGCTTACTGACAAAGAGATTTTATTCAGTATTGGGATTATTAGTAGATTTTTATTACGGGTTAATAAAAGACCGCCGAAGCGGTCTGTTGTTATGTTGGTGAGCTGCCGACCGCTATGATTACGAATTTACAGGTGTTACGTCTTGGGTATCATTTGAATAAAATTGCGCTTCATCCAGTTCATTCTCAGACTTACCAATCACTACTGCAGTCATCATATCACCCGTTACGTTAGTTGCCGTGCGGATCATATCGATAATACGGTCAATTGCGGCGATAAAGGCAATACCTTCAAGTGGCAGACCAATTACGCCCAAAGTTACCGTTAGCATCACCATCGCACTTCCTGGCACACCAGCGGTACCTACAGAAGCTACTGTTGCCGTAACAGCAATCATGACATAGTCGAGCGTATCGAGCGGAATATTATAAATTTGCGCGATGAAGATAGCGGCAATTGCGGGGTAAATCCCCCCACAACCATCCATGTTCATCGTGGCGCCTAATGGCATAACAAAAGCGCTATAACGTTTTGATACGCCCATCGTTTCTACTGCGCGGGTGCTCGCAGGTAAAGTACCAAAACTGGAAGAGGTACTAAAAGCGACTAACTGCGCAGGCATCGCCTTACGGAAAAATTGAATTGGGCTTAAACCACCAACAAATTTTACCATGCCACCGTAAACGAAGATGATATGGATAAAGGCTGCAATGTAGATTGCACCAATAAACTTACCTAAAGGCAATAAGGTCGATAAACCGTATTCTCCTACTACCCATGCCATTAGGCCAAACACCCCGATAGGGGTCAGCTTTAATACCATACGGGTTAATTGGAACATGACTTCTGCGCCCGCTTCGATGGTACGTTTTAATGGTTCAGCTTTTTCGCCGACCTTATTAATAGCGATACCTACTAAAGCGGCAAATACGATAATTTGCAATACCTTACCTTCAGCCAATGATGCGAAAGGATTCACTGGGATCATATCCAGTAACACTTGTGCAAAGCCAGGTATATTGCGCTCACGTACCTCTGTCGCTGTGAGTTGCATCGTGCCACCCATGTCAATCATTGAGCCTACCGCTAAGCCAATCAGAGAGGCAATTGTGCCGGTTAGCATAAACATACCTAAGGTTTTAAGACTGAGGCGTTTTAAGCTAGTTTGCGAGCCGAGTGACGTAATACTGACGACAATCGCACAGAATACCAAAGGTGCGACCAACATTTTAATGGCGCCAATGAACAGATCGCCCAATGGTTTTAGTACAATTGCTGTTTCACCTAAAATTATGCCAACGAGTGCACCTAAGATAAAACCTGCTAAGACTTTTTGCCAAAACGGAATGCGGCTAATGGTTTGAAAGATCATGCATATTCCAGAAAAATAAATTAAGTGTGAGTCAATAGACCTGTAATGATAGGATCCATATTCAACGAGTTGAGCCTGTTGGTAACATGCTCTTTATCATGTGTATTGTCATGGCCTGCCATAGTTAGCCCATTGTATCGACTGAGCTAGGGTGATAACAAACTGATTTTCTTATAACTTATTGTCATAAGTGAGTTTGTTGTAAAAATATTAATTTAAAAATTTGATTAAAGTATTTTAAAAATAATCAAATGTGATTTAAAAAGACTTATTTATCATTGAGTAAAGATTATGGCTGAGTTGGGAATCATGTTTTCTGGCGCTTTTTTAGCAGCCACTTTGTTACCGGGAGGATCTGAAGTATTACTCATCGCGCTATTAAGCAATTCCCCCGAAGCATGGGGTGCGCTGGTCGTCACGGCGAGCATAGGTAACACTTTAGGCGCGATGACAAGTTTCTATATAGGCCATTTAGCTCGTCTTGCTAAAACACCCGCGGAGTTAAGCTCGGGTAAACACACTAAGGGTCTTGCCTTAATTGAGCGTTACGGCGTATGGGCACTGTTACTTTCATGGGCGCCTGTTATCGGTGATGTGCTCTGTTTACTAGCGGGTTGGTTGAAGTTACCGCTAATTCCATCGATATTGATGATGTTAATCGGTAAAACAATTCGTTACTTGATTATTGCTGCAGCCGTATTGCAATGGCTTACATGGTAACGCTATGGTGAGTTATCTGTCTTTGGCTAAGAGAATTTTTGCTATTTAAGCATAATTTGCTGTATAGATAGGAACTTAGTGCTTATTTTGCCAGTCTTAATCCTAATATTTAATCATTAAGTCGCATTTTAGATTAATACCAGACTTTCTTAGGGTTAGGCACTCTATTTTAGCCAGCGATGACTTAATACAGCATGCTAACGAGCAGGCTGTATTTTACCTATTGATGTAAGAGGGAAATGTTTTGAAAAAATGGATATTAGCGCTGGCAATTTCTGCCGCGCTCGCGGGTTGCGCATCTGAAATGACTTCTGCCAATTTACCTGCGGGCGTCACACTTATCGAAACTGTGCAATTTACTGATTCGCAAGTAGGTATCCCCTATAAAAAGTATCAATTAGCTAACGGTTTAACGGTTATTTTGCATCAAGATGATTCTGATCCATTAGTACATGTTGACGTGACCTATCATGTGGGATCTGCACGAGAATTAGCGGGCCGTTCAGGTTTTGCACATTTATTTGAACACATGATGTTTCAAGGCTCACAGCACGTTGCCGATGAGCAACATTTTGAAGTGGTGACCGAGGCCGGTGGCACTTTAAACGGCTCGACAAATACCGACAGAACCAATTATTTTGAGACAGTACCCAGCAATCAACTAGAAAAAATGTTGTGGTTAGAGTCGGACCGTATGGGATTTTTATTACCCGCATTGACGAGTGAAAAATTTGAGGTGCAGCGCGAGACGGTCAAAAACGAGCGTGCGCAACGTATTGATAACCAGCCCTATGGCCGAATGAGTGAACGTTTTAGTCAAGCTTTATACCCGGTTGGACATCCATATTCTTGGCCGGTTATCGGTTGGCCAGATGATCTTGAGCGTGCCAGCGTTGATGATGTAAAACATTTTTTCCAGCGTTGGTATGGCCCTAATAATGCCACGCTTACTATCGGTGGTGATTTTGACGAAATGCAGACCTTAGCCTGGGTTAATCAATATTTTGGTGAAATCCCCCGTGGTCCTGAAGTATCTTTAGAGCAAAAAGCGCTGGTTAACTTAGACCAGACGCGCTATATCTCCATGGAAGATCAAGTACATTTACCCTTGATTCGTATTGGTTTTCCTACCGTATATGCTAGACACTCCGATGAAGCCGCACTCGATCTACTCGCGAACATTTTAGGTGGCGGCAAGACCTCGTTGTTATACAAAAACTTAGTTAAGGATGGTTATGCGGTGCAGGCCAATGTCAGCCATCCTTGCCAAGAGCTTGCATGTCAGATGTCGATTTATGCACTCGCCAATCCTGAAAAGGGAGGTAAGTTGGCAGATCTTGAGCAGCGTATTCTTGCCTCTATTAATGAGTTTGAGCAACGCGGTGTCACTGATGCTGATCTGCAAAAAGTAAAAGTACAGTTTGAGGCAGATACCATTTTTAGCCTGCAAAGTGTTTCTGGTAAAGTCTCGACCTTAGCGTCAAACCAAATTTTGTCGGGTAATCCTAATATGATTGCCGCGGATTTGAGCCGTTATGCCAAGGTCACTAAAGACGATGTGATGCGCGTGTTCAAACAGTACATCAAAGATAAACCTATGGTGGTCATGAGTGTAGTACCGCAGGGAATGACGTCACTCATTGCCCATGCCGATAACTTTACACCGGCAACTTTACCGATTGCCCAAACGGCGGTTGAGGGAGATTTACCAACGCCTAAATTGGTTTCAAGTTTTGATCGCACTAAGATGCCCACATCTGGCGTAGCACCTATGCTCAAAGTTCCTAAAATTTGGACTGAAAAGTTAAAAAATGGCATCGAAGTGATGGGCACTCAAAGCACTGAGACGCCAACGGTCGAGTTGATTGTGTATCTCAATGGTGGCCATCGACTCGTCCCCGTAGAAAAGGCGGGCTTAGCATTATTGACCGCAGAAATGCTTAATGAGTCTAGCCAAAAACGCAGTAGTGAAGCACTCTCGCAAGCCTTAGAAATGTTGGGTAGTACGGTCGATTTCAGTGCATCTGAATACCAAAGCGTGATTAAAATATCGGCTCTGACGGCTCATTTAGATGAGACGTTGGCGATTATGGAAGAAAAGTTGTTTCAGCCCGCATTTACAGATGCAGACTTTGCGCGAGTAAAGCAGCAGCTATTACAGCAGATCCAAAGCATGCAATCTGAACCGAGTTATCTTGCTGACGCTGCGCTATCTTCCTTGCTATACGGCAAAGACAATACATTGGGCATAAGCGATATAGGAACCCTTAATTCGGTTGCTGCGCTCACGTTAGCTGATGTTAAAGCATTTTATGCTCTGCAATATCAAGGCGCCAACGCTAAAATAGTGACAGTAGCCAATTTGTCCGAAGCGGTATTACTGCCTAAGTTGGACGGGCTCAGTCAATGGCAGGGAAACGCTGCCGTTGTTCCGCCACTTAACCCTTTTCCGGCATTAAAAGGTGGCACTATTTATTTAATTGATAAACCAGGCGCTGCGCAATCGGTAATCAATATTGCTAAGCGCGCATTGCCCTATGATGCCACTGGAAATTATTTTAAATCTTACCTGATGAACTACCCGTTAGGTGGCGCATTTAACAGCCGTATCAACCTTAATTTACGTGAAAACAAAGGTTATACCTATGGCGCCCGTACCCGTTTTACGGGCGGAGCTGAAGTGGGATACTTTGTAGGAACAAGCAGTGTGCGTAGTGACGTAACAGCGAAAGCACTGGCTGAATTTGTTAAGGAAATCAGTACTTATCAGCAACAAGGTATGACAGATACTGAACTTACCTTTATGCGTAATTCTATTTCTCAAGGGCAAGCACTTGATTATGAAACGCCGTATCAAAAAGCGGGTTTTATACGGATGATCCAACGCTATCAATTGGATCAGGATTTTACTACTCAGCAGGATAAGATCATTAATACCATCACAAAAGATGAACTCAATGCTCTGGCGGCTTCCGAGCTTAACATCAATGACATGGTGATTTTGGTGGTGGGAGATAAAGCGAAAGTTGAAACGGATTTAGCTACAATGGGTTATCCAATTGAGACCCTAGTATTGTAAATGGCTATTTTGCCCTTATATAGGGTTTAGGCGAGTATGTTGTTAGTGGTGGTGGCTTGCCAACTATTCTACTGATATTTACATCGAAAAATGGTGGTAGCATTAGCTACCACCATTTATTTTAAATCACGCAAAGCGTGAATTTGGCTTGCCACATGGACAGGTTTAGATTTATTTTGAGGCGTATCTTGTAAGATAAGCCTCAAAATAAAGGTCTGACGGTTACCTTGTCGCGATAGCGAATCACCAATTAGAGAAGCGCAAATTGAAGTCATTCAATGAATTAGTACAACATTTCTCCGACGCCAACGGGCGCACAGCACTCTTAGGTATGTTACGTGGCATAGAGCGTGAGGCATTACGCATTGATGAATCGGGCTATTTAGCCCTAGATACGCACCCAGAAGTATTAGGCTCGGCGTTAATGCATTCGCGTATAACCACTGATTACAGTGAAGCTTTGCTCGAGTTTATTACTCCTGTTCATCACGATGTTGAACAACTGTTAAGTGGGTTAACTGAAACCCATGCCTTTAGCGTGCGTAATTTAAATGGTCAACGCTTATGGCCTGTGAGTATGCCTTGTTATGTGAAAGATGAGCAGCAGATCCCCGTAGCTCGTTATGGCTCATCAAATACCGGCATGATGAAAACGTTATATCGTAAAGGCTTGACCTACCGTTATGGCGCTCTGATGCAGATCATCTCAGGGGTACACTTTAATTTTTCGGTATCGCAAGAATTATGGCAACGTTTGTATGATCTTAGCGATAAGCGGTTAAGTTACGATGATTTTATTTCAGAGTCTTATTTTGGCTTGATCCGTAACTACCGTCGTTTAGTCTGGGTGTTACCGTATTTTTTTGGCGCTTCACCAGCGTTATGCAGCTCTTTTATCAAAAATCAGAAAACCGACCTTAAGTTTGAAAAGACTGGCAAGGGCACGCTATATCTGCCTTATGCCACGTCATTACGTATGAGCGATTTAGGCTACACCAATAAAGAGCAAGAAGATCTCAATATTAGCTATAACTCTTTGCCTGAGTATTTGGCAGGCATAAATGCGGCGATCAAAATGCCATCGGCAAGCTTTGCTAATATCGGCGTTAAAGTTGATGGCGAATACCGTCAACTTAATGCCAACGTATTGCAGATTGAAAATGAGTTTTACTCACCTATTCGCGCTAAGCGCGTGACACGTAGTGGTGAGAAGCCATCTGAAGCCTTAGCGCGTGCTGGGGTTGAATATATAGAAGTTAGGGCTTTGGATGTCAATCCATTTAGCCCTATAGGAATCGAGATGACGCAAGTGCGTTTTCTTGATTTATTCCTGCTGCATTGTTTATTAACAGAATCACCTAAGTCTGATGCAACTGAAGAGGCGAGGCTCGGAGCGAATCTTAAAGCTGTTGTACTTGAAGGCCGTAAACCTGGGCTCGAGTTATCAACTGCTGAGGGAACTCTGCCACTGAAAATCTGGTTGGAGCAACTGTTCGATTCATTACAAACGCTAGCGGTGTTACTCGATGGTGAAAAAACAGATTATCAAGCGACTTTAGCCCATTGGCGTAAGGCGATTGAAGATCCTGATTTAACTTTATCGGGACAAGTGCTGCAAAACGTGATCCACCAAGGACAAGATCATGGTCAGTGGGTGATGACATTGGCGCAGCAATATTATCAATACTTTGTTGATTATCCATTATCTAGTGAAACCATTGCACAATACCAAGCTGAAGCTGTTAGCTCACTAAAAAAACAAGCCGAGTTAGAAGCTGCTCAAAGTAAGGTTGCCTTTGATGATTATCTTAAAGAGTATTTTGGTATGACGTCGTGACAGCGAGTTTACGCTCTTATGTGCGTTTGAGCGTCACTGCAATTATGATTGGAGGGGGCGCCCTCTTATCGGGTTGCGCCTCTTCACCCGAAGACCCTTTGGGCTGTGGTACTGTGTCAGGTTATCTGCAACCCGATGCAAGTACGCATTGGTATCGTGTTGTGGTAACGCATTTAAATGGCCAAGCTGTGGTTTCGAAACCTAACTATCAGTTAGCGCCCGGTGAATATGAGTTTACAGTGGCAGAATTGATTGACGATCCTAACTTATCGGTTACGGTTACTGCACGGGTTCCTAAAGTATTGAAGCTTAACATCCAGAGCCATCAGCGTTATCACTTAGGAGCACTACTCCACACCGATAAGCGTTATATGGGAAAAGATACCGCTTATTGGGAGCCCGGTGTATGGCTACAAGAGCAGCACGAGTGTCAATTTGAACTGAGTCCTGAAACGAAATAGCAACATCATATCCGTTGTATTTATGTCACTCCATTCTGTTTAGGACTATTAATTCAACTTGTTATCACTGCAGATTATCTTATTACTACAATAGTTTCGCGATAGTGTTTAGGTGATCTAAGCGCTAAAAAATGTTTTTTATGCTTGCCTCAAGCTGAGTCTATGACATCATGTTGCCAGCTAACTCTATAAAGAACATGATATTAATGAATAGGCTTTCCGCTATTTTGCTGTTTTCGACGCTGGGTATTTTATCTGGTTGCGCAACATCTCCTCCTAAATCTCCTGAAAATTTGTGTGGGATATTTCAAGAACACCGTGGTTGGTATGAAGCCGCTAAAGATGCCCGCGACAAATGGGGTGTACCGGTTCATGTCCCATTAGCGATGATGTATCAAGAAAGTTCATTCAAGCATAATGCCGCACCTCCTATGCAGTACTTTTTAGGTTTTATCCCGATTGGCCGTGCCAGTGATGCCTACGGCTATGCGCAAGCAAAAACTATGACATGGGACGATTATGTGCGTGAGACGGGGAACAGTTGGTCGAGTCGCAGTAATTTTGATGATGCAATAGATTTTATGGGTTGGTTTATCAGTAAAACCAATAAAATAAATGGTATCTCTAAGTGGGATGCAAGGGCTCAGTATCTTAATTATCACGAAGGTTGGGGCGGTTATCGCCGCGGCAGTTATAAATCAAAAGCTTGGTTAGTGAAGGTCGCGAGCAAAGTGGATGCGAGATCTAAACGCTATGCCGCTCAATATAAAACCTGTCAAAAAGAGTTAGATTCATCTTGGCTATGGCGTTTATTTTTTGGTTAAGCTTGAGCGTTTGTGCCAGTGTTAACATTTTTAATCTTGAAGTTTATACCAGTCACATTAACTATCTAATCAGTTCAGAGCCTCACCGGTATTTCAATCCGAGGCGCATTGACGCAGAAATGGTCATTCCCTTTTAAGTTAATGCAACACGGGAGTGGGATACCGGTGAGGCTCCCAAAGGGCGGCTGATTTAACTGCATGGCAACACGCTTTATACTGCGTTTAAGGCTTTCGACAGAGCACCACTATGCCTTCAAGCCTTCGCCTTGTCTAAAGCGCGTTGAACTCCCGCTGAATGAACAGATAGTTAATACGATTGGTATTATTGCTAACACTGGATTTAAATATTGGCCTCAACTTCAATTAGTGTGTTGGGCTTTTATTGCGAAGGCCTCTAACGCTTTTATGGCTTTTTTCTTTGCCCGTTTTTGTTCATACATTGCATGATCAGCTATTTTGAAGGATTGAGACCAATCGTTTTCAAAAATCGCAATGCCATAACTAAAACTGAGGTTAAGCTCTGATTCGTGGTTTAAATTTTTACGCATGTTCTCTAAATCTTGTTCAATTTGAGTTTGTGGGCCATGGCATAAAACCACAAATTCATCGCCTCCAAAGCGGGAGATAATTGCATTATTCTGCCAGCACTTCAGTATGGCATTCGCTGTCTGAATGATGGCGATATCCCCCATTTGGTGTCCATAGGCATCGTTGATGGCTTTTAAATTATCCATATCGATAATGAGCAGAAAGCTGCCAAGGTGAGGTTTCTGTTGCCAGTGCTGTAGTTCATCTTCAAAGTTTTTTCGGTTATAAAGTCCAGTTAGCGAATCAAAGTTAGCGAGCTTAGTGATCTGTTGTGATTTTTGATAAAGCGCAATGGCATTACTGGCTTCGTGGGTCAGAATTGATACCAAATTACGATCATAATCGCTAAAAGCACCGACGCTGCTACTGTCGAGGTTTAGCATGCCATAAAGCCTGCCGTCAATACGGATAGGGCTAGACAGAGTTGAACGTATCGGCTGCTTAGATGCTGTAAGTAAAACTTGTTGATCTTCTTTGGATAAGGTACTGCCTGCATTAATATTTTCGATATTATTAACAACAACTACCTGATCACATCTTCCTTTTGTGAGTCGATATTCAAAGGTTTGTTCTAAGGTGAAGTCCAGCAATCTGAGTTTTGTTAAGTCGAGTCCTACACCCGCTTCAAAATGCAGTTTATTATTGTTTTCATTGACCTTAATGATGCTACCCATTTCGGCACCATTAATCACATATACGGCTTTGTTGAGTAAGGCATCAAGAAAAGCATGTTCATTTTTATAATGGCTTGAGAGGTGTGCCAGTTCGTAAATCGCATCATTCATCGTGACGACTTGTTCTAAGTGTTGCCAAAGTCGAGTCAGACGTCCTTGATGCAAGTAGTAAGTTAGGCTATAGGCAAAGATGTAAATGATACAAACAAATAGTAAGGGCAGAATGGTCCAGTTTTCAGTTGGCGCATTAAAGATAAATAGCAGCACGAATAGACATATCGGCACAATAAGTAGTAACAGATGATAGCGATAATCTAAGCGATCTATCGTTTTACGTTTGAAATTATCCCTTAATTTCACTCTAATATTCCTTTATTGGGGTTAGTGCTAGCTTTCATTTAATGCGATACATCATTAACTTATTTATGCTCCGTTAGTTAAGTATATAACGGAAATTAAAATATAAACTGATATGAAACATTGAATCGTTTCATATCAGTGATTTGTGGATAAAATACGACATTAACGTAATTATTATGTGAGTTCAGCCAATATCCACGCTAACGGAGCCTGATATTGCACTGGCATCCATGTTTGTAAGGCGGTAATGCTGCTTTTAAACACTGCCATATTGGGCACCGAAAGGTTTAAATGTCCAACTTTACGACCAGGGCGCACTTCTTTGTTGTACCAATACAACTCAGCATTGGGCAAACTTAACCAGCGTGAATCATGTTCAATACCAATAAGATTGACCATAACACATTGAAAGTTTACTTGTGGTTGCGGGATCGTAACCCCACAAAGTGCCCTAAGGTGTAATTGGAATTGATCCATATGAGTACCGGCTTGAGTCCAATGTCCGGAGTTATGTACTCGCGGTGCAAGCTCATTTACCAGCAGTTTGTCGCCAACACGGAAACATTCCATTGCCATTACGCCAACGTAGTCAAGCTCGTGCATAATTGCGCTAAGCATGGTTTCAGCTTGGGTTTGCAAATGGTTTAAGCGTGTTAGTGGCGCAATGGATGCCATTAAAATGCCGTCTTGATGCAAGTTAAGTGTCAGTGGATAAAACACACATTCGCCTGCACGGGTACGTACACCGACTAATGATATTTCTTCATCAAAGTTAATGGCTTGTTCTGCAATGGCGAGGTTACGCCAGTCGTGTGGAATATCACCCGCTTCGGCTTGTTTGAGCCAATGTTGACCTTTACCGTCATAACCACCGGTACGGCGTTTCATTAATACTCTTGGGCCGTAGTTTTGGTACAGCGTTGCAACTTGGGTGGTATCGTCGACTAACACCCAAGGCGCCGTAGGCACATTGAGTTGTTCAAGCAGGCTTTTTTGGCTAAAACGGTCGGCTAAACGGCTAAATACCGGACCATTAACAAAATGGGGGTGAGAACTCAGTTGTAAGCTAAGGGCGGATTCTGGCCATTGCTCGCGCTCGGCGGTAATGATGTCATGGGGCGCTAGCGGTAGAATTTCATCGGTAGGCGTCATAATATCAACGGCGTGAACTTCAATCGCTAATGGCTCACCCGCGTGGGTTAGCATTGCCCCCAACTGACCATTACCTAATACCCAAACCTTAGATTTCGTGTTTGTCTGAGTCATTAGGCTTCCCTCGGGTCTGGGTTGTCCAGTACCGCACGGGTTTGTTCTTCTCTGAATGCTTCTACGCGTTTTGCCAATTCAGCATCATTATTAGCTAGTATTTGGCAGGCCAATAATCCTGCGTTAAATGCGCCAGCAGTGCCAATCGCTAAGGTACCAACGGCGATGCCTTTTGGCATTTGCACAATAGACAATAAGCTATCCATGCCTGACAGGGCTTTACTTTGTACCGGCACACCTAATACGGGTAAACGAGTTTTAGAGGCAATCATACCGGGTAAGTGCGCTGCACCACCGGCGCCACCAATGATGATTTTAAAACCACGATCGGCGGCAGAGGCTGCAAACTCCATGAGTTTATCTGGCGTTCTATGGGCGGAAACCACTTCAACATGATAAGGCACTTGCAGTTTATCCATTATTTCAGCGGCGGCTTCCATAGTGGGCCAATCACTTTTAGAACCCATAACAACAGCAACAAGGGCTTGCATGATAACTCCTTAACTCACTAATTTTAATTATATTTTAGCCTTTTTCAGGCTTTGGTACAGTTGATATCTATCTAGGCGTAATCGCTAGCAAGCATCATGGGGCAGAATAATACCATGTTCCTAATGATTTCTGCCCGTTTTTGCATGGGGAAATCGTCTTTAATATTGTTGGATTTATGAGGGGATTTACTGAGAGAAAGACCCATTAAACCTTGGGTCTTTCTGTTGTTCTGCAGGCGTTAAATTTGCTGATAAAACTTAATGATATTGGCTTAACACGACTAAGGCTATGTGATTTCTGTATGCTGAGTACATACTGGTGCTTCAGTTATGGCCTCACGCAATGTGGGGTAAAACTTCAATACACCTTCAATTGGCTGAACTCTGGCTCTGGCCAAGGTACGGATTGGCTGGAATTGGAGATCGGTAATAATGAGCTTGGTTCTATTCACTTTACATCTTTCAATCAGCTTGCTCAGTGCGGCTAAACCACCGGCATCTAAAATAGAGACGCCATCGAGATAAAGCACAATCACGTGTTTATCTTCAGTGAGGCTGGCAATTTCAGCAAAAATACGGTCGGCCGCAGCGAAAAATAATGGTCCATTAATTTTGATCACGGCCCAATTATCGGGTAACTCTTGTTCGACATAACGCTTATTGTTACTGACATCATAAAGCTTTGTCATCTCAGCAATTTCCTTCATAAACAGCAAGGCCGCTAGGATGATTCCTACACTGATGGCGATCACCATGTCGAAAATAACAGTTAATGAGAAACAGCTGAAAAAGACCATGATATCGCTGGTGGGCGCCGTTTTAACTAAATGCATTGCTTTATGGGCTTCGCTCATATTCCAAGCTACAACGAGTAACAGTGCAGCCATAGCCGACATGGGTAAATAGGCTAATACTCCCGCTAAGGCGACTAAGCCAAACAGTACAACTATGGCGTGGATCATGGCAGCAATCGGACTTTGTGCACCAGCTTTGACGTTTGCCGCGCTGCGTGCAATTGCCGCCGTTGCCGGTATGCCGCCAAAAAATGGTGTGATGATATTACCTATGCCTTGGCCTAATAACTCACTGTTGGCACTGTGGCGTTTACCTGTCATACCATCGAGTACAACGGCGCAAAGTAATGATTCAATCGCACCTAACATGGCTATGGCAAATGCGGCGGGCAATAAGGCTTGAAAAGTGTCGAGATTAAATTCAAAGGCTTGGCCATTGACACCTGCTTGTAACCAAGGCCATTCGAAACTGGGTAGTATGGCTGGTATCCCCATGCCTGTACTGCCATCACTGAGTTGATAGTGGAAACGGGTACCTATGGTTTCTATGTCTGCCCCCATCGCATTAAGGACTAAAGCGAGCACAGTGCCAAGTATAATGGCCGGAAGATGCGCAGGTACGGGGGTTTTGAGTTTTGGCCATAGCAACATAATGGCTAATGTGGCCGAGGCGACCAGTAGGCTAGGTAAATGGACTGAGGGCAACGCTTGAGCTAATGTTATTAGCTTAGCCAAATATTGTTCTGGCATATGGGCAATCTCGAGTCCGAAAAAGTCTTTGAGCTGTAAGGTGGCGATAACAACGCCAATGCCCGCGGTAAAACCTAAGGTGACGGATTCAGGAATATACAGAATCAACCGGCCTAAGCGTAGCGTCGCCATGCCGACAAGTATCATTCCTGACATTACTGTCGCGACTAATAATCCGGCTAAACCAAATTGTTGGGCAATGGGGTAAAGTAATACTACAAATGCCGCCGTTGGGCCTGACACACTGTAACGTGAGCCACCCGACATGGCGATAATAAAACCGCCGACAATCGCGGTATATAAGCCATATTGCGGCGCAACACCACTGGCAATCGCCAATGCCATTGCTAACGGAATGGCGATAATACCTACGGTGAGGCCTGCAAGAATATCTTGTCCAAAACGTTTAAACGAATACTTATCCTTCACGCAAGCTTCAGTGAGTGCGTGGGCGATCCTTAAAGAAAACAAATGAGCAGAGTGTGGCACGAGAAATTTCCATTGCGAGGGACAAAGTAACAAGCTCTATTCTAGTGCGCAGATACTATGTGCAGTGTGATCTTGTTGGCAAAAATGAGGGTAAATACTTTGTGTAAAATAAAGAGTGTGCTTGGAGCTGATGTTAACTCCCGTAATATTTTTTTGAAAAAATAGAAAAGTGATAACTCTTTTTACCATTAGCGCCGTTTACAGTCTTAGGTCAACATCAAAGGTATTCAATATGAAAACGATATATTGCTTAAGATCCGTTTTAAATTCGGTGTCAATCAGGAAAAGTGCCGTCGTATTGGCGATTAATAGCGCCGCTTTATTGCTGGTCACTCTGGGTTTAGCGGCCTGTGGCGGTAAAGGCGTTGAGGTTCAACAACAGGCAGAACGGCAACAAGTAGAACAAAACCATAAAGAAAACTCGTTGCACCAAACAAAAATGCGTGATGCTGCTAAGGTTGAGATGGCTAGAGTCGTAGCGCCGATGTCAATATCTCGCAATAGTGCGACTATGGGAATCGCTCCCATGCCGCGAGACTATGCTGTAATCCCACTAGAACAAGATAAATTCGAGCGGCAGATACAAAATGGCATGATGGTGGCCGGAGAAACCCCAGTATCGACCTTTTCTATTGATGTCGATACTGGCAGTTATGCCACTTTAAGGCGAATGCTAAGGGAAGGGCGCTTACCCGAGCAGGGCACTGTCAGGGTTGAAGAGATGCTCAATTATTTTACTTACAATTATCCCTTGCCAGCTAAAAATACGGCGCCCTTTAGTGTCACGACTGAGCTTGCGCCTTCACCCTATAACGATGACATGATGTTGCTGCGAATTGGGCTGAAAGGTTATGACTTACCGAAGTCTCAGATAGGCGCCAGCAACTTAGTCTTTTTACTCGATGTTTCAGGCTCAATGGCGTCAGCCGATAAGTTACCTTTACTACAAACAGCACTCAAGCTACTGACGGCGCAGTTAAGTGTACAGGATAAAGTTTCGATTGTAGTTTATGCCGGCGCCGCGGGTGTGGTGCTCGATGGCGCGTCGGGTAATGATACTCAAACCTTAACCTATGCGTTAGAACAACTGAGTGCAGGTGGGTCAACCAATGGCGGAGAAGGAATTACGCAAGCCTATCAATTGGCAAAAAAGCATTTTATCCCCAATGGTATTAATCGCGTGATCCTTGCAACCGATGGTGACTTTAATGTCGGCGTGACAAGTTTTGATGATTTAATTGCCTTGGTTGAAAAGGAAAAAGCCAATGGTATTAGCTTAACCACCTTAGGGTTTGGTCAGGGTAATTATAACGATCAACTGATGGAGCGATTAGCAGACAAAGGTAATGGCAACTATGCCTATATCGATACGTTAAATGAAGCGCGAAAAGTGCTGGTGGATGAGTTGAGCTCCACCTTATTGACTATTGCCAAAGACGTTAAAGTACAAGTTGAGTTTAATCCGGCCTTAGTGTCTGAATATCGTCTGATTGGTTATGAGAATCGCGCGTTAGCGCGAGAGGATTTTAATAACGACAAGGTAGATGCGGGCGAAATTGGTGCAGGTCATACAGTGACGGCTTTGTATGAACTAAGGTATGTGGAAGCTGGAAATGGGGCGAATGATAAACTCAGATATGGCGTTGATGCTCCAACGGGGCAAGAGAAATATAGCCGTGAAGAAATCGCTTTTCTTAAACTGAGATATAAATTGCCAGATCAAACACAAAGCCAGTTGCTGAGTTATCCCATAAGGCTAGATCAAGGTGTTAAGCATTTAGATCAAGCGAGTGATGATTTTAGATTTGCCGCTGCGGTTGCAGGTTTTGGGCAATTACTGAATGGCAGTCACTATCTACATCAATTTGATTATACTCAGTTAAGCCTATTGGCGCGTTCGGCATTGGGGAATGACCCCTATGGTTATCGGCATGAGTTTTTGCAGCTGATACAAACTGCCTCGGCTATGGTGCAATCGGGTCGCATACCGATAAAAAAAGCATTCAATGGCTCAGGTAAACCTTTTCCTCCAGAAGATAAACTCCATAGCGAGTCTGTGAGTGACAGGAGCAATACAAGCCATGAGAGATTACAATAGTCAAAGAGAACACAGCAAACGATGAGGAGTTTTCCGTGGCATTAGCCATACCGCAATTACCAAACCATGAGCACTCAGATGAGCAACTGATGTTGTGCTATGCCAAGGGCGATTCACAAGCGTTCGAACAGTTATACCTGAAACATAAAGGTGCGCTTTATCGCTATTTTGTACGTCAATTAGGTGACCAACAATTAGCGGAAGATTTGTATCAAGAAACCTGGGGGCGGGTGATCCGCGCCGCAGCTAATTATGAAGTTAGTGCCAAGTTTACAACTTGGTTATATCGTATTGCACATAACTTATTGATTGATCATGTGCGTGCGGTTAAGCCCGTTGATTTAATTGCCAGCGATGGAGATGAGGCCGAACTCGATACTTTTGTGGCGGGTGAACAAGATAAGCCCGATGTACAGTGGCAAACAGCGCAAAAGAGTTTATTGCTGAAGACTTGTATCGCATTGTTACCGCAAGTTCAAAAGGAAGCATTTATTCTGAACATTGAAATGGGTTTTACGGCAGCGATTATTAGCGACATAGCAGGGGTTACGTTAGAAGCAACTAAAAGCCGTATTCGTTATGCGTATAAAAGCCTAAAAGATTGCGTTAGCGCAAAATGGCAGGAGGCGGGTCATGAGTAATACGACTTCAAATGCCGATGAAGCTGCATTACAACAAGAGATACTGATTTGGTATCGCCAACAAGCTTTAGAGGTTCCAGCGGAACAACTTGATCAAGATATTTTACAACTCGCCCAAGTACACTTAGCTGAAATGCATCAAGGAAAAATAGCGCCTATTGAGACTCCAACTTCTACCTGGCGCCGCCATCCTTGGGCATTATCGAGCGCTGCATCGTTAGTACTTGTTGTGGGTTTACTTATGCTTAATCGGTCGCTTATGGAAGATTCGTTTGCTCCAAGTCCTATAACGATGAGTGCTCCGGCGCCGCAAACTATGGCAAGGATGGCTGATGCGCAGGCAATACCATCTTCTAATGGGCCAGCAGAAGCGATTGTTGAGCATAAAAAGCAGACTCAAAAGCAACAATCTAAAGCCGCATTAGCAGTCATTGAACCGCAACAGAATGTAATGAGTCCTGCTATCGTTGCAAGATCTATGGAACCAAGAGTATTGGTATCAGAAAATCATAAAACGTCGCTAGCGGAGTCTCTGCAGCGGTTACAGACGTTAATTGATGCTAAGGATACTGCACAAGCAATCGTTATGGAGCAGCAGCTCGTGAAGAATTATCCGCAGCTTATCGCTGAGGATGTCAATCCAGCGCAGCTAAGCCAGCAACAGCTAGCATTAAGACTTGAGTTTAAAAAACTACAACAGCAATTGCACCCGCTGGCAAAGTAAGTTTATACCTTTGCTGTTTGAGTCATCAAAAAGTGATGAGATCAACCATTCTGTGGCTTTTTATGGGTTAATACGCGCTGATATATATAGCGCGTTTACTTTTTGGCAGGTGATTAACTTGATCAATGTCATAAAATGAAGCTGACGTAGCCTGTTATATTGGTATTCGTTGACAGCTTGTTTAGTATCAATTGTCTGATCCCGATTTAGGAGGCATTATGCTTAAAAGACTCATGAATGATCATAAACATATAGCAGTCTTGCTTAATGTTTTAAAAAACAAACAGATGAAATTGTCAGAAGGTGAGTCGATTAACTTCACTTTAGTGCGTGATATCGTTGAATACATGCAAGGATATGCGGAGCGCTACCATCATCCTACCGAAGATATTATTTATGCTTACTATTTGACGCATAAAGCCAATGGCTCCGTTGATAAGTTAAGTGCAGATCATGAGCGAGTTGGCCAAGCATCATCCGCGTTAATGGCAACGCTAAATCTTATTCTCAGTGATATTGTGGTTGCTCGTGAAAAACTAATTATTGATTTTGCTGAATATGTTGCATTACAAAAGCAGCATATGGAAATGGAAGAACGGGAAATATTTCCTTTACTTTCAAGCGGTTTAACCGAGCAGGATTGGCAACTTATTGAGTTAGAGTGCCAGAAGGCGCATATCGATGCTCCCTTTTTTCAGAAGCAAGAGCAGCAAGAGTTTGAGAGTTTACGGGCTTATTTTACTACGTCTGACTAAAACTGTTTTACTTGAGCCTAGTGATAGCAGAGTTTAAGAAAGCAGCTTCTCAAAATAAGTGTTCGTGGCTTTAGCCTAAGCCATTATTTGAATATTTATCCATTTGTATACAAAAAATACATATTTAATATCGTAAATAAAAAAGCGCCCAAGGCGCTTTCTATTCATGCTTGAAGATACTGAGTGAAATCATATCAACATGTGGTTACAGCTGGATAGTATCAATATCGTAGTTAAAATTATTATCGATTTCTTGGAGTTCTTTGATCAAAAGATACTTATCTTTTAGCGCTTCAATCTCACGCCATTTACGTTTTTTATTGGAGCCTCGCGAACGATCGGGTCTTTCAACGACTTCATCTAGCGCACAACCATAATCTAAACGATCCATGGCAACCTCCTGTTGTATGTTTTGTCAGCAATTAAATAACATATTTTCAAAACAGGGTGCAAGAGTTATGTTTCATTTGTGTTAACTTAAAATGACGTTTACATGATTTAGTATGGCTGTTGGATATGGGTTTAGTGTGGGGGTGTATTGAAAAGTTTAATATAAATAAGTGGTTAGGATTTAAAAAGCCAGCTACAGCTGGCTTTTTTTTGATTAAATTTTACCTTGTCGATAAAGATTAATCAGTGCGTTACTGGAGGCGTCTAAAGCATCGGAATCTTGCTCAGCACCAATACGTGCTAATACATCGTTACCTAGATTTTTACCGAGTTCCACACCCCATTGATCGAAGGAGTTTATATTCCAGATAGCACCTTGAACAAAGGTTCTATGTTCATATAGGGCAATTAAAGCGCCTAAAGTGCTTGGCGTGAGCTTATCCATAAGTAAGGTGTTGCTCGGCTTATTACCTGGCATCACCTTATGTTTAGCGATCAGCCGTTTCTCTGACTCAGATAATGCACTATTAGCGAGTTCAGCTAAGGCTTCATCAAGCGTGCGACCTTGCATTAAGGCTTGTGTCTGACCAAAGCAGTTTGACGCTAATTGGTCATGGTGTTCACCGATAGGATTATGACTTTGCAGTGGCATAATAAAATCGGCAGGGATCAGTGCTGTACCTTGATGCAACAGCTGGTGGTAGGCATGTTGTCCATTAGTACCTTCGCCACCCCAAATCACTGGGCCTGTGCTGTAGTCAACATCAGTGCCATTTAAGGTGACAGACTTGCCGTTACTTTCCATGTCGAGTTGCTGGAAGTAAGCGGGTAGGCCGCGCAGGTAATGATCGTATGTCAACACAACATGGGACTGTGCATTAAAGAAGTTACCGTACCATAGAGATAGTAAGCCCATGATCACTGGCATATTTTCTGTCAGTGGCGCATTGGCGAAATGCTCATCCATTTGGTGTGCACCAGTGAGTAGGGCTCTGAAGTTATCCATGCCTATCAAGAGTGCAATTGGTAAACCAATCGCTGACCAGAGTGAGTAACGCCCACCAACCCAATCCCACATTGGGAAAATATTGTCTACATCAATACCAAAATCTGTCGCTTTTGCCACGTTTGAAGTCACTGCGACAAAATGTTTTGCCACATCCGACTGCAAACCGCCTTTTGCTAAGAACCATTCTCTAGCTGTGAGGGTATTGGTTAATGTTTCCTGTGTTCCAAAAGACTTAGACGACATGATGAACAACGTCGTTTCAGGATCCAATAACTTCAGTTTCTCACTAATAGAAGTACCATCGACGTTTGCCACAAAGTGACATTTCAATTCTGGGTTCCAATATGGGCGCAGCGCCTGAGAGACAATCTTTGGCCCAAGGAAAGAACCACCAATACCAATGCCAACAATATCGGTTATGGCTTTACCGGTATAACCTTTCCATTTGCCTGATGTTACTGAGTCCACAAACCCTTGCATTTTATCAAGAGTTTGTTGGACTTCAGGCACTATGTCTTGACCCTCGGCAATAATCGATTGTTCTGCAGTGCTACGAAGCGCTGTGTGCAGTACCGCACGCTTTTCGGTGGTGTTAATAATCTCACCAGCAAACATCGCTTTAATTTTTGCTTCAAGCTGGCTATTGCTTGCCAATGCAAATAACAGGTCGAGCGTTTCCGCAGTGGCTCTGTTTTTAGAATAATCGAGTAATAAACCACAGCTAGATAGCGACATTTTGTTGAAACGTGTCGCATCAGTTGCAAATAATTCACGCATATGCGGAATGTTTTTGCTGTGTGCTGATAAAGCTTGCCATATTGAACTTTGGGTCAAGAGTGTCATTTAACCATCTCCAGAATACTTAGTTTGCCAGCTTCGCGGTGAGCATGACTTCAAGTTTGCCTTGGTCAATCGCAAAATTACGAATCCCTTCAGCAAGCTTATCAACCGCCATTGGATCTTGATTAAAGTCCCAGCGGAATTGTGCTTCTGTCAATGGGGTTTCAGCTGTTGCAGTCGTTGTGGCAGCAACGAGTTTAGGCGTGATGTCCACTTGTGAATTAGCCAGTTCTTCTAACAAAGAAGGGCCAATGGTGAGGCGATCACAACCCGCTAGTTCAATAATTTCACCGATATTACGGAAACTTGCGCCCATAACGACAGTACTAAAACCGTGCTGCTTGTAGTAATTATAAATCTCAGTGACTGAAATAACCCCTGGGTCATTCACAGCATCATAATCTTTGCCAGTATCTTTTTTGTACCAATCAAGAATGCGACCAACAAAAGGTGAAATCAGGTAGGCACCCGCTTCGGCACAAGCACGTGCTTGGGCAAAGCTAAATAGTAGGGTTAGGTTGCAGTTAATTCCTTCTTTCTCGAGCTCTTTAGCAGCACATATGCCTTCCCAAGTTGAAGCTAGTTTGATCAGAATGCGTGATTTATCAATACCCGCTTCTTTATAGAGACGAACTAGCTTATGGGCTTTAGCGATTGATTTCTCTTTATCAAATGATAAACGAGCATCAACCTCAGTAGAGATACGACCCGGAACCAGTTTTAGGATCTCAACGCCAATGTTAACTGCTAGCTTATCGCTGGCATCATCAAGTTGTTGTGCTAAAACACTGCTTTGTGATTTTGCCCAATCAATTGCGTTATCTATCAGAGATACATATTCAGGGATTTGAGCGGCTTTCAATATGAGTGACGGGTTAGTCGTCGCATCTTCAGGCTGGTAGCGCTTGATGGCTTCGATATCGCCTGTATCAGCGACAATAGTGGTATATAACTTGAGTTGCTCTAACGTATTGGCCATGAAAAATATCCTTCTCAGGTAGCAGTTTAAACTCGGAATTCACTGATGACTATTAGAAGCGATTTTGCCAACTTTTCCAACCTTGAATGTAAAAAAATTACAAAAATGACAAGATTTAATCTATTTAGGCCTAATGCGAGTGATTTGTTATCTTCTTGGCACTAACACAGAATTATCGCTTGCCTTAGTGTATACCCCATAAAAACAAAAAGTCGCTGCAAGCAGCGACTTTTTTATTTCAGTAAGTAATATTACTTCAGAACAGGTTGCTTAGTTGTTGTCGTTACGATTGCTTCGATACGACGGTTAGCAGCATGAGCTTCTTTTGAATCACCAGCAACTAATGGCTGAGTAACACCGTAGCCTCTAGAAGTTACACGGCTTTGGCTGATGCCATATTTATCAACAAGAATTTTAGCAACGGCGTTAGCACGTTTCTCAGATAGTTCCATGTTGTAGTCTGGCTTACCTACGTTTGAGGCATGGCCAGCAATTTCAACTGTGAACTCTGGGTTCTTGTTCATGTAATTTGCTAGTCTTTCGATATCTTTGTAGTAAACGTTTTTCACTACAGCTGAATCGTTAGCAAACTGGATTGAACCTACATCTTCTTTGCTTTTCACGTTTTCATAGATAGTACAGCCAACAGCGTCAACCTTGTGAGTTGCTGGTGTTGCTGGGCACTGATCTTTGTCGTCGTAAACGCCATCGTTGTCTGAATCAACTGGCGTAGCAGCAACTACTGCTGCAGCTGCAGCGACTGGTGCTGCTGCGTTACCAAAGCGGTAGCTCAGCTCAAGACCCCAGTAGTTACTATCAGCTTCAACAATATTGTAATCGTCATTTAAGTTTTCATAACGACGGTATTTAGCTTGTAACTTCAAGTTATCAGTGAAGTTATAACCAACGCCTGCGCCGAAGTATGGTGCAAAGTCATCGGTGCTATATTTGCTTGAGGTGAGGCCATTGTTTTGGCTGTTTTCAAGCGTGTAATACATGACACCAGCTTCAGCTGATAAGCTCCAACGGTTAGCTAGAGGCCATAAGCCCACTAAACCAAGAGTTGAACCTTTAACGTCTGCATCATTGCTGATACCGGCATTGTTCCAATCTGCATTACCTAAATCACGGAAACCGATTTCGGCACCGAAGTAATCATTAAACATGTAACCAGCAAAAATGTCCCATGCGAATGGGTCATCTGAACCATTTTGGGTTGCTACGTGTTCATAGTTATTAACGCCTAAACCTGCGCCGACATACCAAGGGGTTAGCTCCTGAGATGCACTGGCTGCAAATGGAAGCATTGATGTAAGTAAAACTATCTTTAATGTGTTCTTCATCATTTTATTTAAGTCCATTGATTATGATTCTCCACCAATATGTTTTGTACAATTAATACAAAACATTGCTAGCACTTCGTGTGGGGATCCTTTAGAGATTGTAGCCAGCGATTTAATTATCACTTGGTTTGTTAAATTTTTCCAGCATTAAGATTTGCCTTTTTAAGGGGAGTCATTCGGTATGTCATCTTTAAATGCAAGAAAGGCACTCCGAGAAGTGCCTTTAAATATGCTTAATTGTCAGCCTAATATGTGTTTTAGCGTGTCCATATCCAGTTTTCAATCTCTATAGGGTCGACCCCATTAGCTTTAATGTAGTTGCGGTGGTCAACTAACTTTTGCAACATATCAGTCGTAATAGAAACATGCATCGTTTCATCAATAACGCCCTGCTGGAACAGCTTGTAGGCCATATCAATCACTAAATGATAGCGTGAAGTACCATTGCGAACACCCATATCAAATGGTGTTGTTGTTGAGCCTTCTTCTTCATAACCTTTGATTCTGAAGCGGCGACTACCTTTATAATCAAAAATTAATTTCTTGATGGTATTTGGATAGCCGTGATAGTTAAATACTACGCCTTTATCTTGAGTAAATATTTCGTCCATTAACCAAGGTTTTTCTTTAAACTTGCGGCTACCTAAGCCATCACTGCTTAATTCGGTGACACTTACGAAGCGAATTCTCACTCTAGGTAGTAATTCTCTAATGGCGACTAAAGCAGCCATACACTCCTGAGTGACATAATCACCACAGCCTGCTAATACAATGTCTGGATTTTCATCTGATGCAAAATCCCATACCATTACACCATCTTTCGCTTGTTTACGCGCTTCATCTAAGCTCAACCATTGTGGTAGTTCTTTTTTACCAGCAACCAAAATGTTGAGTTTGTCGCGGTCAGCATAAGCGCGTTCGGTATAAACTAAGGTACTGTTAGCATCTGCAGGCAAGTAAGCCGAGATGATTTTAGGATGCTTTTCTAGCATAGCGCCTAAGAACGATGGGTTCTGATGTGAATATCCATTATGATCTTGACGCTCTAGGAGTGAAGATAATACGACGTTGCACGAAGGCAATGGTTTACGGAAATGCACTCCTTGGCTGGCATAGACGTATTTACAGTATTGATCCGCCATCGATGAAATCACTTGCGAGAAGGCTTCATAAGTCGGCAGCATACCGTGACGGCCTGTTACTGTGTAGCCGTGCAACATACCAAAAAGTAAGTTTTCAGAAAGAAGTTCAATTACTCGTCCTTCGCGAGACATATCTTCATCCCAGCTCTCAATCGGCCATTGCCATGCACGATCTGTTTCTTCAAATACAGCTTGGAGTTGATTTGAATAAGTTTCGTCAGGGCTAAAAATACGTAAATTACGTTGATCGCGGTTTAGTTTAAATGCATCACGCATCCACTCGCCCATTTTCAACATTGAGTATCCACGATGACCACGTGGAACCTCTGGGCCATAGCAGAGTTTTTCAAGATCTGGATTGCTTAAAGCTCTAACAACTTCACCACCATAGGTTAAATGTTGACGCCCACAAGCAAGCTGCTTTGGTGGAATGAGTGAACAAATGTCTGCATCAAAAATGAGTTCGCCTTTGTCATTCATTTGATAAAGTTCTTGGAAGTTGTAACTGGCTAGCCAATTATCCAATGCTTCTAGATGACCTTTATCAGTGGCACATTTATTAACGATTACCTGATGCGATTCGCAGTTACCTTCTAGTTTTTTACCCGAATACTCGCTAACGCCTGTCCAACCCTTGGCCGTGCGCATTAAAATGACGGGCCATTTAGGCTTAACCACATCTTCACCGCTGCGTGCGCGGCGTTGGATATCATTGATCATGGTATAGGCGGTATCCATGGCATTGGTCATCTGCACATAGATATCTTCTTCTAATTCGTTATCCACTATGATGGGGAAATAGCCAAGACCACGGAACTCCAGATCTAATTCTTCATGGCTCATGCGGCCCATGCGAGTTGGTCCAGAAATTTTATAACCATTAATATGTACAATTGGTAAAACTGCACCACTTGTTGCGGGAGACACTAAGCGGTTTGCATACCAAGATGCGGCTAATGGGCCAGTTTCAGCCTCTCCGTCACCAATTAAGACTGTTGCGATCAAATCTGGATTATCTAATACAGCGCCCCAGCCAACAGAGAGTGAATAACCTAATTCACCACCTTCGAGGATTTGTCCTGGGGCTTCAGGGTTTGCATGTGAAGGGTAGCCATAAGCTGCGGAGAACTTCTTACAAATATCTTCGATACCAGTTTCATTATAAGGGATTGTTTCTGGATAGAAGTGGCTTAATGAGCCTTCCATAAATAAGTTTGCTTGTACTGCAGGAAAACCATGACCAGGACCAACTAAATAAATGAATGAGCGATTATGCTTTACGATCAGTCTATTAATGTTAGCGTAAACAAAGTTTATCCCAGGGCAGGTTCCCCAATGACCCAATAAACGCGGCTTAATATCAGTATGGGTAAGAGGACGTTTATGCAGGACGTTTTGTTTGAGATAAATCTGCGAAGTCGCAAGAAAGTTAGTTGCTCTAACGTATTTTTTCAGAGCATTGATTTCGTGTACTTGTGTCATATTAAGCCTCACTAAAACAAACAAGAGATAATTGAAGTTTCTATGGGATTACTATATTTGTAATTTTATTACAAAAGTGTGCCCAACATCCAAGTTTTGAAAGTTGTTTTTACTGTTAAAAAAAATGATGTATCTAGATAGTTTTGTTAGTGTTGATTTAACAGTAGCTTATCTTGAGCTGTACTCAGTGATACTCAGGATATTTGAAACTGCAAGTGTGAGCTTGATCACATGGGTGATTTCGAATACTGTGCTATTTTGCTGCGTTGAATTCGGTAGCTGTGATGTTGTAAAGTCACGGATGGATAATTTAAACAATTAAATCTACCGAAATTCTTATATTTAATCTTGGAAGGATTCATTCACCATTGATGTTGTGCCTTTAATGATAATTAGGGGGGCATTCGCTACGGGAAGAAGTAAAATAATATGTTAGAAACCATCGTTAATTTTTTGAATGCGTTACTTTGGGGCAAGTTATTAGTGTATGGGTTGGTAGGAGCGGGTCTCTACTTTACGGTAAGGCTTGGCTTTATCCAATTGACCTACTTTAAACATTCCATCAAAGTCATGACCATGAGTCGCCAAGGTTGCGATAGCGGTCTGTCTTCATTTCAAGTCTTCTGTACCAGTATGGCCGCTCGTGTCGGAGCAGGTAATATGGCAGGTGTCGCTGTTGCTATTGGTGCTGCAGGTCCAGGCGCAGTATTTTGGATGTGGCTAATTGCCGTTTTGGGTATGGCGACCGCTATGGTTGAATCAACCTTAGCTCAGGTTTATAAAGTCAGAGATAACGATGGCCAGTTTCGCGGCGGCCCCTCCTACTACATGGAGAAAGGATTAGGGCAACGCTGGATGGGCGTATTGTTTGCTTTCTTCCTGATTATCGCATTTGGTTTAGTATTTAATGCCGTACAGGCTAATACCATTACTGGTGCTATGGAGCGCGTATTTGGTCTAGATCCCACTTATGTCGGTATTGGATTAGTTATCGCTAGTGGTTTTGTAATTGTTGGTGGTTTGCGTAAAGTTGCCCGAGTGTCTGAGTTTATCGTGCCTATTATGGCGCTTGCCTACATTCTTGTTGCATTTATTATTGTTATTTTCAATATAGAACAATTGCCTGCAATTATTAGTTTAATTGTGAAGAGTGCTTTTGGTTGGCAAGAAGCCGCTGCTGGTGGTGTGGCTTATACTGTGGCACAGGCGATGCAAGCTGGTATTGCTCGTGGTTTGTTCTCGAACGAGGCCGGTATGGGGAGCGCGGCTAATGTCGCGGCAAGTGCATCACCCAATCCGAATCACCCTGCATCGCAAGGCTTTGTGCAGATGATGGGCGTATTTGTTGATACTATCGTTATTTGTACGGCAACGGCTGCGATCATCCTACTTTCTGGTGATATTGGCTCGAGCGATGATGGTATTCGTCTAACGATTAATGCGATGTCATCCCATGTTGGTGATTGGGGGGGGGCATTTATTGCGGTGGCGATCTTTTTATTCTGTTTTACATCTATCATTGCCAACTACTCGTATGCTGAGACGAACGTGATGTTTTTAACAGGAAATTGCACTAAAGCGTTACCTTTGTTCCGCTTGTGCGTTCTCGGTATGGTCATGTTTGGCGCGGTTGCTAAGATAAGCTTAGTATGGGATCTTGCTGATGTTTCGATGGGGCTAATGGCTATCGTTAACATTGTGGCTCTATTACTGTTATCAGGCTTGGCGATTCGTGTCATTAATGATTATCGCAACCAAATTAAAGCCGGTAAAACACCTGAGTTTGACCGTAGCAAGTTTCCAGAGCTATTAGATCAGCTTGACGATGATATTTGGCAAGATACCACTATGGCATCTGCTAAAAAACCGTAATTATTGTTTGGTTTAATGATTAACGAGATATAAAACGGATAGCCATAATCGAAAAAACCACGCTGTTTAAGCGTGGTTTTTTTATTTTCGTTCAGTATCATAGAAACTTATTTTTGCTTTATGTTAGGAGTTTTTTAATGTTGATATTAGTTTCACCTGCGAAAACCCTAGATTTTGAACAGCCACCTTTAACCAAAGAGCACTCACAATCTGACTTTTTAACGTCTAGTCAGGAGTTGATCCAAGTCTGCCAACAACTAACGCCTGCCGATATTGCCACTCTAATGAAGGTAAGTGATAAAATTGCGGGTTTAAATGCGGCGCGTTTTGGACAATGGCAGCCAAACTTGAATTTAGACAATGCCAAGCAAGCTATTTTTGCTTTTAGAGGGGATGTGTACACGGGGTTTGATGCCGATACTTTATCTGAAACTGAGATAACTCAAACGCAATCACAGTTACGTATTTTATCGGGCCTTTATGGCTTATTGCGGCCACTCGATTTGATTTTACCTTACCGCTTAGAAATGGGCACAGCGTTGGCGAATCCTAAAGGTAAAAACCTCTATGAGTTTTGGGGTAACACATTAACTGAAGCTGTGAATAAAACACTCGTAGAACACGAAGACGACATTATTGTTAACCTTGCTTCTAATGAATATTTCAAGGCAATAAAAGTTAAAAAGCTTCAAGGGCAATTAATTACGCCTGTCTTTAAAGATTGTAAAAAGGGTCAGTATAAAGTGATCAGCTTTTTTGCTAAACGTGCTCGCGGCATGATGGCGAGATATCTTATTCAGAATCAAGTTAATAGTTTAGCTGGGCTAAAAGCATTTAATGTTGCGGGTTATTATTATAGTGAAGAGCAAAGTTCGCCAGCCACACCTACATTTCTACGTGCTGAGCAATAGCAGAATATCAAAATGATGCGTATTTGCAGAGAACAGCAAATGCTGTTCTCTGCTCGCTAGCGCTACTTTTTAGATGAAACAATCAAGGGGGTTAGCGTTGTGGTTGAATTTGCCATGATATAAGCAAATTGTGCATAAGCTGCAACGTTTTGAGCTAACGCTGCGGGATCTATTTTATCTAAAGTATCATTTGGCGTGTGATGGTAATCGAAGTAATCGTGACCATCTTGTCTCAGTGAGGCAACTGGTACACCTAAAGCGGGCAGCATAGACACATCAGGCCCACCAGAAGCTTGGTTATTGCCCAATACAACACCATTGAATGACATTGGACTCAGTGCTTTTTGTACCGCTGCAAATGCGCTCTCGTTAACCTTGGTATCGATTTGATAAATTCGGCCTGCACCAAAATCAGATTCAGCAGCAATATAGTGCAATGGCAATTCGGCTTTGTGCGCCTTCGCATAGGCTTTGCCGCCCATAAGCCCGATCTCTTCAGCGGCATATAACACGACTCTTACTGTACGCGCTGGTTTTATGGGTAAATCTTGGATATGTTTAGCTGCCGCCGTTACAATAGCAACTCCTGCGCCATCATCAATAGCACCCGTACCTTCATCCCACGAATCTAAGTGCGCACTAATGAGTACGATTTCATTGGGTTTACTGCTACCCGTTACTTCAGCAATCACATTATAAGAAGTATTAAAGCCTAAATTTTTTGGTGACATATATAATTCAAGTATTGCATTAGGATCACGCTTTAGCAGTGCATTAACTAAATCAGCATCAGGATTGGACATGGCAGCAGCAGGGATCTGGGGAACTCCATCTTGATAGCGCATGACGCCAGTATGAGCCATGCGGTCATGATCTGTGCCTATGGAGCGAATAACGATAGCTACAGCCCCTTTTTGTGCAGCAACAACTGCGCCCTTTGAGCGTCCGCCGACACTTTTACCATAGCCTTCACCGGTTATATGGCGTTCTGTTTTCTGATCAATAAAGGCAATCTTACCTTCGACCATTTCAGGCCTAGCTTGCTGAAGTGCTTCTAAGCTATCAAAACGTGCTATTTGAGCTTGTATTCCACTACTAGGGGTCGCAATGCTTCCACCTAGCGCAGTGATGACCAGTGGCTGTTCAACAGGGGCTATTATTCTGGCGTTGGCTTCACCTCGCTCCCAAATAGGAACTTGTACCGGTTCTTTATAAACACGATCAAATCCAAGACTTGTCAGCTTATTCATCGCCCAATTTACCGCGATAATATCTTTTGGACTTCCGGCTAGTCTTGGACCAACTTCAACAGTAAGAGATTCGACTAAATCGTAGCCTAATTGAGAAGACAGTGCCGCTTGTTGTAATTTAACGACGTCAGTGGTGGGAGAAGTTTTTACTTGGGTCTGACAGGCACTTAAACTGGTGATTAAAAGGCTTGAAAGTAGTGTCGTTTGATAGGGCTTCATTAGATTTCCTTTGTTTTTATTAAGCATGTCCCATTTTTAAAAACAATCTAGCAAAAAGTGTGCTTTATGTCCCGACTATATCCGTTAGGCAACGCTATATTAGGACAGGGGTTAGTTTTAGGAGATAAAGTGCGTAATGAATATTGAATTAATGCAGGAGCGAGCCGATCACGCTGTAGTACTTTTAAAGGCTCTGGCAAATGAACGCCGTTTATTTATTCTTTGTTATTTATTAAATGAAGGAGAAATGTGCGTTGGCGAAATGAATAAGAAATTAGGCTTAAGTCAATCAGCGCTATCACAACACCTTGCTTGGTTACGTAAAGATAATTTGGTCACCACACGTAAAGAAGCGCAAACAGTATTTTATTCGCTTAAAAGTGATGAAGTGCGGGAGATGATCCACTTACTAAATAATATTTACTGTCACTAAGTAAAATTTTAGAAATAAAAAAACCGGCAATTGCCGGTTTTTTTCATTTGCTATTAGTAGATTAAGCAGCGATTGCTTTGATCTTAGCATTCAAACGAGCCTTCTGACGACCAGCTTTATTCTTATGAATAAGACCTTTAGTCGCCATACGGTCAACGATTGGTTGTGCAACAGCAAAAGCTTCTGTTGCTGCTTTGTGATCGCCTGCTTTAATTGCAGCGATTACTTTTTTAACGTATGTACGTAACATTGAGCGACGGCTGGCGTTATGCTGACGACGCTTTTCAGATTGAAGCGCGCGCTTCTTTGCAGACTTGCTATTAGCCAAGGTGCAACTCCTAAAAACTGGATTTGATACTTTTAAAGGCCGAGGAATATGCCTGCATTTAGTCACTTTGTCAATGACTATGATTGAATATTCATCATAAAGATAAATTAATCCAACCTGCCTTGGCTATCTTCAACCCAACTCGTGTAATATGTGGCGCAATTCTAGCAGCTATTACCGCAGTGTGACAGAGCCTGAATCGATTTTTTGAGATGTATCACCTAATCAATTCGATAAGGGTCTGGGGGACGTTTGAGTAGAAAATTATTAAGATCGGGTATGATAGTCAGCGCTATGACATTGATATCGCGAGTTTTAGGCCTTGTTAGAGATGTCGTTGTTGCTAATTTAATGGGTGCAGGAACCAGTGCGGACGTGTTTTTCTTTGCCAATAAAATTCCTAACTTTTTACGCCGTTTATTTGCTGAAGGGGCTTTTGCTCAGGCATTTGTGCCTGTTTTGACCGAATATCAAGAAAAACACACCGCTGAAGAAACCCGTGATTTACTCAGTAAGGTCGCTGGAACATTAGGCCTACTCGTTACAATAGTGACTCTCATTGGTGTGATTGGCTCACCGGTATTATCAGCTTTGTTTGGTGGCGGTTGGTTTATTGCTTGGCTTAATAATGAGCCAGATGGCGCTAAATTTGAGCTGGCAACTGTTGTACTTAAAATTACTTTTCCATATTTATGGTTTATTACTTTTACCGCATTAGCTGGGTCAATTTTAAATACCCGTGGACGTTTTGCTGTTTCAGCGTTTACCCCTGTATTTCTGAATGTGGCGATAATTACCGCGGCTATCGTTTATGCGCCAACGTCGACGCAACCGGAAATTACACTGGCTTGGGGGGTTTTTTGTGGTGGATTAATCCAATTTTTATTTCAGATTCCTTTCTTGCTGCGTGAAAAAGCACTCGTTAAACCGTCTTGGGGATGGCATCACCCTGGTGTAGTAAAAATCAGAACTTTGATGATCCCCGCTTTATTCGGTGTATCGGTTTCACAGATAAACTTATTGTTTGATACCTTCATCGCCAGTTTTTTGATGACGGGATCAATTAGTTGGCTCTACTACGCCGATCGCTTATTAGAGTTCCCGTTGGGGTTATTTGGTATTGCGATAGGCACAGTTATTTTACCTGCACTATCACGAAATCATATCAATGCCGAGGGTGAAGGTTTTGGCAAAACGATGGATTGGGGAGTTAAGGCGATTTTGTTATTAGGTTTGCCTGCGATGATGGGCTTAATTGTGCTCGCAAAACCTATGTTAATGGTGTTATTTATGCGCGGCGCTTTTTCGATACATGATGTAGAAATGGCTTCTTATAGTTTGATGGCTTATGGAAGTGGTTTACTCAGTTTTATGCTGATAAAAGTACTGGCTCCTGGTTACTACTCCCGTCAAGATACTAAAACGCCTGTGCGTTACGGCATTATCGCTATGGTCACTAACATGGGCTTTAATTTATTGTTTGCTATTCCTTTTGGTTATGTTGGGCTGGCTATTGCGACTTCTATGTCAGCATTGCTTAATGCCACCTTACTTTACCGTGGATTGCATTTAGCCGGTGTTTATCGCGTTTCTAAGCCGACAATGGTGTTTTTTGCTAAAGCCGTGGTTTCTACTGCCTTGATGGTGATAGTCTTATATTACTTTTTGCCTTCGCAACAAATTTGGTTGAACTGGCATTTGCTTGAGCGGGCAAAAGCCTTGATTGGCTTGATTTCAGTGGGGGCTTTGAGTTACTTACTGGGGTTGCTTTTGCTCGGAATTCGTCCTTGGTCCATTAAACGGGGAGTTTGATTGCTGATTCTCATCGCTAGCTGTTATATAATCAGCCGATTTGCGCTTAGCAGTTGTCTAAAGTTATGGAATTAATCCGCGGTACACATAACATTTTGTCATCTCATCACGGTTGCGTGTTGACGATAGGTAATTTTGACGGCGTTCACCGTGGTCATGCGCAAGTCATCGCTAACTTAGTGCGTAAAGCAAGACAATTAGGATTACCTTCTACTTTAATGACCTTTGAGCCACAGCCACAAGAGTTATTTTGCGGCAATAATGCGCCCGCTCGCCTGAGTCTATTGCGTGACAAAGTCATGCTGCTTGATGAGTTAGGTGTTGAGCGGTTAGTGTGTATTAACTTTAACCGTGCCTTTGCGAGTCAACCAGCAGAGCATTTTATTGAAGAATTGTTGGTGCGTAAGCTAGGTGTAAAATACCTCGTTGTGGGCGATGATTTTTGCTTTGGTCAAGGCCGTAAAGGTAATTTTGACATGCTTGTGCAGGCAGGTATTCAATATGGCTTTACCGTGGTCAGCACTCAAAGCTTTATGCTGGGCTCGCTAAGAGTAAGCTCTACCGCTGTGCGTGAACAATTGGCAAAGGGTAATCTTGAGCAGGCTAGGCGCTTACTCGGTCATCCTTTTACCTTGAGTGGTCGTGTGGCACATGGGCAAAAAATTGGCCGCACTATAGGTTTCCCCACTGCCAATATCGCTTTAAAGCGTAATGTTGTGCCTGTGCGCGGTGTGTTTGCGGTCAAATGTTATTGGGATAACAGCGATATTTATGAGGGCGTAGCCAATATTGGCTTTCGTCCTACAGTCAACGGTCAAGTGTGTCAGCTGGAAGTGCATCTTTTTGATTTTGAAGGTGACATTTATGGCAAACATGTTGAAGTCGAGTTAGTAGCTAAACTCCGTGATGAACAACTTTTTGACTCATTGGATGCGCTTAAACAACAGATTTTGAATGATGCAAATGAAGCCCGAGCTTTATTTGGTAATGATGCAGGCTAAAATTTATCAGTTTAATTAACGGTATAGGATCAATGAGCGACTATAAATTTACTTTGAATTTGCCGGAAACAGAGTTTCCGATGCGTGGTAATTTGGCAAATCGTGAGCCAGAGATGTTAGAGCGCTGGACAAAAGACGGTTTGTATCAGCAGATCCGCGATAGCCGAATTGGTCGTACTCCTTTCATTTTGCATGACGGCCCACCGTATGCCAATGGCAGTATTCATATTGGTCACTCAGTGAATAAGATCCTCAAGGACATTATTGTTAAGTCAAAAACTATGTCTGGTTTTGACGCGCCTTATGTACCAGGTTGGGATTGTCACGGCTTACCTATTGAACTAAAAGTTGAGCAAAAAGTCGGTAAGCCGGGTCAAAAAATTACCGCAGCAGAATTCCGTGAAGAATGCCGCAAATATGCGGCAGAGCAAGTCAACGGTCAACGCGAAGATTTTATCCGTTTGGGCGTGTTGGGTGATTGGCAAAACCCATATCTAACAATGGATTTTTCAACTGAAGCCAATATCGTTCGTTCTTTATCTAAAGTCATTGAAAGCGGTCATTTGCATAAAGGCGTAAAGCCAGTGCATTGGTGTACTGATTGTGGTTCTGCATTAGCTGAAGCCGAAGTTGAATACGAAGACAAAACATCACCGGCTATTGATGTGGCATTTGTTGCCGTAGATAGCAAAGCTGTTGCGGCTAAGTTTGGGGTAAGCAACTACTCACATCCTGTTTCTATGGTGATTTGGACAACCACACCCTGGACTTTACCTGCGAACCGCGCCTTGTCTTTAAGCGCTAATCTGGATTACAGCTTAGTCGAGTTTGAAAAAGACGGCGTAACACAAGCGCTTATTTTAGCAGAAGTGTTAGCAGAATCTTGCCTGACTCGTTATAACGTTGAACAGCATATTGTACTAGGCTCAGCCAAAGGCGAAGAGTTTGATCTTATTCGCTTTAAACACCCATTCTTAGATTTTGATGTGCCTGCTATTTTAGGTGACCACGTTACTACTGATGCGGGTACTGGTATTGTTCATACCGCGCCAGGCCATGGTCAAGACGATTTTGTGGTTGGGCAAAAGTACGGTTTAGAAGTAGCAAACCCTGTTGGTGACAACGGTGTATACAAGCCTGATACCGAGTTTTTTGCAGGTCAGCATGTATTTAAAGCTAACGATAACGTGGTTGCTTTACTGAGAGAAAAGGGCGCCTTGCTAAATCATGTGGCTTATCGTCATAGCTATCCACATTGCTGGCGCCACAAAACTCCGATTATCTTCCGTGCAACGCCGCAATGGTTCATCTCTATGGATAACCATGGCCTGCGTACGCAAGCATTGAAAGAAATCGAACAGACCCAATGGATCCCTGATTGGGGCCAAAGTCGAATTGAAAAAATGGTTGAAAACCGCCCTGACTGGTGTATCTCACGCCAACGTACTTGGGGTGTGCCTATCACGCTATTTGTGAATCGTGAAACCGAAGAGTTGCACCCAGATAGCGTGTCACTAATGGAACGTGTGGCTAATCGCATTGAACAGCAAGGCATTCAGGCTTGGTGGGATCTCGATGCTGCCGAGTTACTCGGCGATGAAGCTGATCAATACCGTAAAGTAACTGATACCTTAGATGTGTGGTTTGACTCAGGGTCTACTTTCTCGTCAGTGGTAGCCGCGCGTCCTGAATTTAAAGGACATGGCGTTGACTTGTATCTTGAAGGGAGCGACCAACATCGCGGCTGGTTTATGTCATCTTTGATGATTTCAACTGCAATGAATGGCAAGGCACCGTACAAGCAAGTACTTACCCACGGTTTTACCGTCGATGGCAAAGGCCGTAAGATGTCAAAATCTATCGGTAACGTGATTGCACCACAAACGGTAACTAACAAATTAGGCGCCGATATTCTGCGTTTATGGGTTGCGGCAACAGACTATAGCGGCGAGATGACGGTTTCTGACGAAATCTTAAATCGCAGCGCCGATGCCTATCGTCGTATTCGTAATACTGCACGTTTCCTATTAGCCAACTTAAACGGTTTCGATCCTACTAAAGACTTAGTCGCCGTTGAAGAGATGGTGGCGTTAGATCGCTGGGTTGTGCGCCGTGCTGCTGCGCTGCAGCAGGAAATTATTGAAGCCTATGAGCAATATAACTTCCATATCGTAACGCAAAAACTGATGCAGTTCTGTTCAGTTGAATTAGGCAGTTTCTATCTAGACATTATCAAAGATCGTCAATACACGGCTAAGCAAGAAGGCCATGCACGTCGCAGCTGTCAATCGGCGTTGTATTTAATTTCTGAGGCCATGGTACGTTGGATTGCGCCAATTCTAAGTTTTACTGCCGATGAAGTATGGCAACTATTGCCTGGCGAGCGTGAAGCCTATGTCTTTACTCAAGAATGGTATCAAGGTTTGAAATCAGTCACTTTAGCGACGGACTTAAGCGACGATTATTGGCAGCAACTGCTAACCGTGCGTAACGAAGTCAATAAAGCGATTGAACAAGCTCGCCGTGATAAACGTATCGGTGGTTCATTAGAAGCGGAAGTGACTTTGTTTGCCGATGCAGCTTTGACTGAGCAATTAACCCATATCGGCGATGAGCTAAGATTTGTGTTATTGACCTCTGAAGCCAAAGTCTTGCCTTTAGCGAATGCGACATCGGAAGCGGTTGAAACTGAGCTGGCATCATTGAAATTAGTGGTTGCTTCAAGCACTGCTGAGAAGTGTGAGCGTTGTTGGCACCACAGAGAAGAGGTCGGCACCATTGAAGCCCACCCAACACTCTGTACTCGCTGCGTAACAAACATTGAAGGCGACGGCGAAGTTCGTCAGTTTGCGTAACGGCTTAGGTAAAGGAAAGTTATGCCATTAACTTGGAAGAACAGTGGCTTACGTTGGTATTGGGTGGCTGTATTGGTGTTTTTAGCCGATCAGCTATCTAAACAATGGGTCTTAGCTAATTTTGATTTGTATGAATCAGTTAAATTATTGCCATTTTTTAACTTCACTTATGTGCGTAACTACGGTGCAGCATTTAGTTTTTTAAGTGAGGCTGGCGGTTGGCAGCGTTGGTTATTTACGATTGTCGCAGTTGGATTTAGCACTTTACTGACAGTGTGGTTGCGTAAGCAATCTGCTTCGTTGTGGAAACTAAATCTGGCCTACACCTTAGTGATTGGCGGTGCATTAGGTAATTTGATTGACAGATTAATGCATGGCTTTGTGATTGATTTTATCGATTTTTACTGGAATAAAAGCCATTACCCCGCGTTCAATATCGCTGATGCTGCTATTTGTATTGGTGCCGTATTGATTATTTGGGATGCATTTTTAAGTGGTAAGTCTGAAACAGCTAGCGACAAAGGGGTTGAAAAGTGACTGTAACACGTTCTTTATTATGCCATATGAATATTGTGCTTTCTGATGGTTCAACCGCTGATAGCACTAAAGCTTCAGGTAAGCCTGCTCGATTAAATGTGGGTGATGGTACGCTGAGCCCTGCATTTGAAGCGCAATTGGTAACGCTTGCTGAAGGCGACCAGCACAGTTTTACGCTTGAAGCGATTGATGCCTTTGGTGAATCGAATCCTGATGCTATTCATTATCTAGATAGAAGCCGTTTTCCGGCAGACATGAGTTTAGAAGCGGGCGTGATTGTTAGCTTTGCTGGTCCTGGTGGCAGTGAAATCCCTGGTATTGTGCGCGATGTCGCGGGTGATTCCATTACTGTTGATCTGAATCATCCTCTGGCTGGGCATAAAATCACATTTGAACTGGACGTTGTAAAGGTACTTTAAGATGAAACTCGATCCTACTAGCCCAAGTTTAAATATTATGCTTGCCAATCCGCGTGGTTTTTGTGCGGGTGTCGATCGTGCTATCAGTATTGTTGAGCGGGCGTTGGAATTGTTTTCACCGCCTATTTATGTTCGTCATGAAGTCGTACATAACCGTTATGTCGTACAAAATCTGAAGGATCGAGGGGCGATTTTTGTTGAAGAGTTAGATCAGGTGCCAGACAACAACATTGTTATTTTCAGTGCACACGGTGTATCTCAAGCGGTGAGACAAGAAGCTAAAGCCCGTGGTTTAAGAGTGTTTGACGCAACGTGTCCTTTAGTCACTAAAGTCCACCTTCAAGTCACCCGCGCCAGTCGTAAAGGTATTGAATGTATCTTGATTGGCCACGAAGGCCATCCTGAAGTTGAAGGGACTATGGGGCAGTACGATAACCCCAATGGAGGTGTTTATCTTATTGAATCTCCAGCAGACGTAGAGACACTTGTTGTTCGTGACCCGAATAATCTATGTTTTGTCACACAAACGACCCTGTCGGTTGATGACACCCTCGATATTATTGCCGCGTTACTGAAACGCTTTCCGTCTATCGAAGGCCCGCGTAAAGATGATATCTGCTATGCCACGCAGAATCGTCAAGATGCAGTGCGTAATCTCTCGGCGGATGTTGATTTATTGATTGTCGTTGGTTCAAAAAATAGCTCTAACTCTAATCGTTTACGCGAGTTAGCGTTAAAGACAGGGACACAATCTTATTTAGTGGATACCGCTGATGATGTTGAATCAAGCTGGTTTGAGAATGTGACTCGTGTAGCGGTAACAGCAGGCGCCTCAGCCCCTGAGGTTTTGGTCCAGCAAGTTGTTCAGGCTATTGCTAAGTTAGCACCTAGCGTGGTGACTGAAGTTGAAGGCCGCAAAGAAGACACTGTGTTTGCGGTACCCGCCGAGTTGCGCTAAAACGATGGAGATTAATCATTAATAACAAAGAGGCGAAAGCCTCTTTTTTATTATCTTAAATTCGTTCAAAGCATAATGATGTCAATGCTTATATACTAATGTTACTGGCTACTTACATTTTACTCATATATCATTAACTGTTATTAATTTATTATCGTAAGACTAAGATTTTTAAAGATAAACACTCGGACATTTGTTAACGATATGAAAAACACCAAATGCTTTACTCAAAAAATATTTCAGCGAGGCTTCTCATTAATCGAAGTGCTTGTCGCATTGGTGATTTTAGTCATTGGCTTAATTGGAATTTTTAATCTACATATCGTAGCAAAACGTGGCAGTTTCGAGTCATTTCAACAAACTCAAGCCTCTTATTATGCAAATGACATGATAAACAGAATTAAATTAAATCGCACCCAGATTAGTTTGTATGCCGATACGTATTCTAGTGTCGCATCTTCACCAACTCCGAGTTGTAAAGGGGCTAATTTATGCACGCCTAGTCAAGTAGTACTAGCCGATAAATACGAGTGGAAACAAGCCATCTTTGGAGAAACCGAGAAAGTTGCAGGAAAGGCTGTCGGTGGATTAGACACTCCTACTGGATGCGTAACTGTGGTTGGTAATGTTGTTACTGTGACATTAGCCTGGAAGGGGATTAGTAGTACATCAGATGCGGGTGGCGATTGTGGTACGGCAAGCACTCGGCGACGAGTTTATTCAATCCAAACAGTGATTATGTAAATGACACAATCAGTTATTAAGCTAAAGCGCTTTCAATTTGGTATGTCACTTGTTGAGCTTATGGTGGCTATGGTCATTGGGTTATTTTTAACTGCTGGCGTATTCACCATGTTCAATATGTCTTCATCTAATGTGACAACAACAAGCCAATTTAATCAGTTACAAGAAAATGGTCGAATTGCATTATCGATTATGGAACGAGATATCACTCAACTCGGTTTTATGGGTGATATGACGGGGACAGATTTTATTCTTGGTAGCAATACGACTGTTAATGCTGCAATTTCTGGGGCGGATTGCATTGGCGCGGGATTGAATAATGCCTCCCTACCCAACAATCAACCTGCACATTTCAGGTTGTTATGGGGTTATACCAGTGGCGGTAGCGCTTCGTTAGCATGCTTGTCTGGTGTTAAATCTGACACCGATGTACTTCAGTTAAAAAGATTAATTGGTCCATCTGCAGTTGCTAATTCAACAGGGTATTACGTTGCTGCAACATCGAGTCAAGCCATATTTTTTAATTCAGGAGCCCCTTCTGTAGCCCTTCCAAATGCTCGAGTCTGGGAGTATCAACATCATGTTTATTATATCGATGAAGCCAATAACACGCCTATGCTTAATCGAAAAACGCTAACTAATTTAGGCATGAATAATGATGAGCAACTGGTAGAGGGTATTGAAAATATTCGATTTTTGTATGGTTTTGATGACAATGGTGACGGAACGCCAGATAGTTTTATACCTGCATCAAGTGTCACATCATTAATGTGGGATAACGAAGGGTTCCAACGGTTAGTTGCTATTAAGATTTATGTGCTGGTTCGAACAACTCAAGCCGATAGTACCTATAATACTAGCGAAGCAACCTATCAATTAGGTGATAAAACTTTTAATGCACCTAATGACCATTTTCGACGCAAGGTGATGTCAACAACGGTGGTATTGGAAAATCCATTACTAATCCGTAGCTAGCTTGAGGCAATTATGAAAAATAAATCAATGAAAAATCAAAAAGGAGTGGTGCTATTCTTTGCCTTGATAGTATTGATTCTAATGACTTTAATTGGCGTGGCTTTAGCCGTAAATTCCACACAGTCGCTGCGAATGGCAGGTGCAGGTGCTGAACGTATTGAGGCTAATGCAATTGCTAACGGTGCGCTAGATAGCGTCATTAATAAATATAAAGGTGCAGCATTTGCCAATATGATGGTTTCTCAGCCAGATAGTTTGCTTGGTGGGAAACAACTTTTAGTGCCAATGCCATGGGATGGGACGGTAAAAGATGTTAGTTGCCAACGTAGTAGTAAAGCAAATGGTGCCAATTTAATTAGCTGTCGTCGGCTTGAAGTCGAAAGTGTTAGAGCATTTGGTCGAGAAAGCTTAGGCCAATTAGAAGTTGTTGCAGGTATTGAGCAAGAAGTGCTTACTGGGAGCTAAAAATGTTGAAAATATTAACCTTTATCTGTGTGTTTGTTTTGATTGGTATATCAAGTCAATCACATGGCGATGACACTGAACTCTATGTATTTGAAACTGCTACTGATGCCGGCGCACGCCCTAAGGTGCTGATTATATTTGATAACTCTGGCAGTATGGATACGAAGGAGAATGTCCCTGATCCTGATTTCATTCCCCCAGTGGACTATGATTCTGACTATAACCCATCAAAAGATTATTCCGGCTCTGGCATAAAAAATATTGTTTATTTCTCAACGAGCTCGAGTGCTAACCTTGAGTCATTGTTAAGTTCAAACCAGCGTTTTTATAGCAAATATAATGGTTGTCACCAGAGTTGGACGCCTTTAGCTGATATTGGTTTTTTTAAAGGGCGTGTAGGTGAACACTACTCTAAAAATTGGGGCAGTCTTAGAACTAATCAAGGTTTAACTACGAAAAGACATATAGATTGTTTGGAAGATATAACTGCAGAAGACCCAATAAACTCGAGCGACTACGGTAACTCAGGTTTTCCCAAGGATGGTTCTTCAAGTACTCCTTATACTCATGTCTCTAGCCCATCAAATAATGGTTGGGCGGCGGCTATAAAGACTGCTAAAAAAACGGATATAAGCAAATTAGGCTCGGTAACTCTTTACTCTGAAAACTATCTTTTATGGTACAAAAAACTTAAGGATGGCATTATTCCAATCGTTTCAAAGAAACGTATTGATATTGCAAAAAAATCGATTTCTGATGTAATTAAAACTACACCCTCAGTTGATTTTGGCTTAGCAGTATTTAACACTAATAATAATTCTTCAGGAAAAGATGGTGGACGAATCGTGTCGGGTATTCGAGACATGAGTCCGGGTACGACTCCAGGGATTGCTGCGAGAAATAATATATTAACAAAAATAAATCTATTAAATCCCGAAACAAACACACCATTGTGTGAGACATTATTTGAGGCATATCGATACTTATCGGGTGGGGCGATAATGTTTGGCCACCAAGATAGCAATAGTCCTAGCTGGGATAAAAGTGTCGAGTCTGGTTCAAACTATATGTCTCCGCTTAAAATCTGTACTGATATGGCGTATGTTATTTATATAACCGATGGTGCGCCAAATTATGATAATGCTGCAAACACTTCAATAGTGAGTATTACTTCTAAGGCTAATAAACTAGGAAATTATACTGCTGTATCAGCTAAAAATGCTGGTGGTCAGTACGAAAGTAATTATCTTCCGGCGTTAGCTAGTTATATGTATCAGAATGATTTAGTTAATAAAAATGATGATAATGGTGATAATCCACTACAAAATGTGAGAACTTTTACAATTGGTTTTAGCTCTGGTGCTGACGATGCTGCACCTTTACTGATTGAGACGGCAAAGCGTGGGGGCGGTAAATATTTTGCGGCGCAAGATAGCTTACAGTTAACGAATGCATTGTCGGATGCATTGAGCTCAATTTTAGAGATCGATTCAAGTTTTACCTCACCCAGTATTGCAAGTAATAACTTCGATCGCACTCAAACCTTTGATTCTGCATATTATGCGATGTTTTTACCCGGTAAAGGACCACGGTGGACTGGTAATCTTAAAAAGTTAAAAGTGAATTCTAGCGGAACATTGGTCGATGCTAAAGGAAGTATCGCCATTGGTGACAATGGTAATATTAAGAAAGAAGCCTGTACGTTTTGGACTAATTGCAGTGGCGGTACCGATGGTAATCAAGTTGAAATCGGTGGCGTAACACAAATGCTGGAAGGGCTTACTAAACGAAAGGTATTAAGTAATACCGCCAGCGGTAATGGACTCGAAGAGCTTACCATTGCTAATGCCGCCAATGGCAGTAAGGCAAATTTAGCTGCTTATATGAGTATTGATGAAACTGAACTTGATGCTACATTCAAATGGCTATTGGGTGTAGATGTGGACGATGAAGATGGGGATAACAGCACCACAGACAAACGTAAAGATATTATGGGAGATCCATTACATTCTAAACCACTAGCAATTAATTTTGGAACGAGTGCAGCCCCTGATATTAGAGTTCTCTTAGGAACTAACCACGGGCTCTTGCATATGTTTAAAGACTCAGGAGTGAGTGTTGATGAAACATGGGCATTTATGCCCTATGAACTACTACCGAACGTACCAATATTACGTGAAAACTTACCTGGCGGTCATTACGTATATGGTATGGATGCATCTCCTGTCGCTTATGTAAAAAGCAGTATTGATGGTACTAAGCCAAGTGATGTTTGGGTTTTTGCTGGAATGAGACGGGGTGGCTCTTCGTATTATGCATTAAATGTAACGTCGCCAGATACTCCTAGCTTAATGTGGGCTATAAATCCTGAAACACCTGGGTTTTCTGAATTAGGACAAACATGGGCTGAACCAATTATTACCTTAATTCCTGGGCATAGCACACCCGTACTTATTTTTGGTGGTGGATACGATGTTAGCTACGACTCAACTCCGTCAGGCACTCCTTCAGGAAGAAATGTTTATATCGTTGATGCAAAGTTAGGGACTTTATTGCACACATTTGGCCCTTCAGCAGGCACGAACGCTACCGTGTTACCTGGAATTATTGACAGTATACCTAATGCTGTTGCGGTTTTGGATAGTAACAATGACGGTGTTACTGACCGAATTTATGCGACAGATACTGGTGGTAATGTTTGGCGTATGGATTTACCTAGCGAGGATGATAAGACTTGGACCGCCTACAAATTTGCTTCATTAGGTGGAGACTTAGCCGCTGATAGACGTTTTTTTGCCGAACCAGTGGTTGCTCAAACTACATTTAATAATATTTCTGAAGTGTCCGTTGTTGATCCCAGTGGTGCAAAGACAGTGACTAAAAACTATCAGAATGTTCCTTATGATGCCATTGCCATCGGTAGCGGCAATAGGCCAACACCCTTATCTAAATCAACTGAAGATATGTACTATGTACTTCAGGATCGTAATGTTATCACTAAGAGTTATGGCGGTAGTGGTAATCCAGTAGCACCAGCAGCGATTACGCTGGGTAATTTGTATAATGTAACTGCAGCACCTCCGAAAACGGAGACTGAAAACATCGCATTTGGTAAGAAGCTAGGGTGGTATTATGACTATCCAACCGCGGGAGAAAAAAGTCTAACGGCCAGTTTAATCGTTGACGGGAAAGTTTACTTTACGTCATTTGTTCCTCCATCTCAGTCAGTATCAGACACAGTATGTACAGTTTCTGGTTTAGGTCGACTGTACGTTTTTGATTTGCATAAAGGCACTCGTACACTCACCAGTGTGTATTACGAATTAGGTGAACGGGTTCCGGATACACCGCAAATAGTCATTCCCACTCCTGAATCAGGAAAGGACCCGTATATTTATATTATTGGTGTTGGAAAAGGTGAGAAGCGAGATGATGGTGAATATAGCGGAACAATAAATGTAGGCTCAGGATTAGGGGTCAACAAAATTTATTACCATATAGATGATAATTAATGTAGATGAGAGTATGAAAGAAAATAAAGGTTTTACGTTGATAGAGGTAATGATTACGGTTGTTATAGTCGGTATTCTTGCTTCTATTGCCTATCCTTCTTATACGCAGTATGTCATTAAAAGTGCGCGTTCTGAAGGCGTAGCTGCAGTGATGCGAGTTGCTAATTTGCAGGAGCAGTATTATTTAGATAATCGTACTTATACAACCGATATGACTAAATTAGGACTAGATAAAAGTCCGTTTATTACTGAACATGGACACTACAGTGTAACGTCAACTGGAACAACAACGACAACAGTGACAGCAACGGCAATAGGTATCCAAGCATCTCGAGATGCCACAGCTTGTCCAACTATTACATTGACTAGTGATGGAGTAAAAGGGCCGTCAGAGGAGTGTTGGAAATGAATAAGTTAATATATGGTATTTTTGCAGCATTAATCGGGTTTAATTGTAGTGCAGCTGAAAGTGCTCAAGATTATAAGTGCTATATTAAATCTTCATATGGTAATGAGTATATCGTGTTTTTTAAATGGAAAGATAAAAATGTGCGCCGACATATGGCAGCATTACCAGCAACACAATTAACAGATCGAATGAATAAAAAGTATTTTGTTAAAACTGTTGATGAATGTATCACCATGGATAAGGAGTTTGTTTCAACTACCGCAAAAAAACTAGATCTGCAAACATTGAGGTAGCATTTGAAATATAAGTATTATTTAGGTGCACCCCATATCTTTTGCTCCAAACTTTATTAGCCCTGATGGTGATATGTTAATGCTACGAGAACCAGATGCTTTTCCATCTGGGCAGTAAATAAAAGCCCCTCCGGAGGAAAGACCATCGGGTGAAAACGTTATGTGTTCGCCATTTTTATTGTTAGCTGCAATTTTTGCAGGTCCTTTAACGCTATCATTAGTATTAAAGCTATCTATAGAACGTAAATTGTTAGTGGCGCCAATATAAACTCTAATACCATTATTCCAGTTTGTTCCACATGAAGAAACGCTAGCAAATGGACAGACATTAACGGTAGCACCATAGTTTATCGCTTGGTTTCGAGCAAAAGCCATAATGTCATGTATTTTTTCAATGTTACTATTTGCTCTAAAGCCTTCATACATAGATATGAGTGACGGAACCCCGATAGTTAATAATATGGCAGCAATTGCAATCGTGACCATTAACTCTACTAAGGTAAAGGCTTTTTTTTTATCGCGCATAATTTTTAATCCTTACTTATATTCTGTAAAGTATAAGCGAGAATCATATCAGTTTCAGTATAATTGAACCGAATCTAACTCCTAATCATGTAATTTAGTGATGCTTTACTCATTATTCTTACTAACTACATTTTATGTTGTTTTCTGTGGAAAAACGTACCCTACCTGCCTGATTGACAATAATAGCTCTAGAGTAAGGATTTGTTACAGATAATGGGCAATATTTTAGTGTTCCATTAGTGCCTGACGCTAAGCCATCTGGCTGGAAACGAATTGTAGTTCGATTGTATTGGACAATGTCTTTTGAGTGGAATGCGTTTGTTGTGTACAGTTTTTTATCATTACTATCGAGTTGACTATTATTGTTAGTATCAATGAAGACGGTTAATCCGACCTGCCAGTTAGAGTCGCACTTTTCGTCAATAATAGCGCAAACGGTAACTTTTTTATTATAAGAAATAGCTTGGTTACGCGCTAATTGCAGTGTTTGCTGGATAATACGTATACTGCTATCAGCTCTATAGTTTGTATAGAAATCAGTTAATGACGGCACTCCAATCGCCAGTAAAATTGCTGATACAGATAGTGTAATGATAAGTTCAATGAGGCTAAAACCTTGCTTGTGAGTTTTCATACACTTCCTTGTTATTCATACGCTGGCATCCTGCGAGCGAGTTAATAATAGATCAAGAATGTAAGTATAAAATCAGATACTAAAAGTAAGGCACTTTTTTTAGATTGTTATGGACTAACAGCAATATTGTAGAAACTGTGTTTTATGCGCTAAGCATCACATTAGCTTCAACATTATCCTCACCCCGTGTAAGCTAGCGTTATTCTGTTTATTTATATTAATGCAAGATATGAGAGATTCTGATGAAAAAAGTTGAAGCTATTATTAAACCATTTAAATTAGATGACGTGCGCGAATCACTTGCAGAAATAGGCATAACTGGCATGACAGTGCTCGAAGTTAAAGGCTTTGGTCGTCAGAAAGGTCATACTGAACTCTACCGTGGTGCTGAGTATATGGTGGATTTTTTGCCTAAAGTTAAAATTGAATTAGTGATCCAAGATGAACTACTTGAGCAAGCAATTGATGTCATTGTTGAAATTGCACGTACTGGGAAAATTGGTGACGGTAAAATTTTTGTGACTGATGTTGAGCGAGTTATCCGAATTAGAACCGGTGAAGAGAACGAAGAAGCGGTATAGCCTGCTTTGATACGATTGGATCTTTGCTGAGTGTTAGCGCGAGCGTTTTTCAACCTAAATATGGGTAAATCATACTCATACTAAGTTCAGTTGATAACCAATTTTATGGCTGGAATATCAAGTATTGGGCATACATGCTTCACTCTGTACGAAAAACACTCGTTCATATGGTGGCACTGAAGATTTTAGCCCTCTTTGATTTTTATTGTGGACGATAATCCAGTTTAATCATTTAGTTTCTGAACTATCTTTAATGGCAATCCCTCAATATTACGCGACTAATGTAGTTATCTCTTATCTGTTACATGATATAACTTAGCTACGTAAATATGCTCTACGAGGTTGTAATTTTGGCTACAAAAAGAATAGTGATTGTGGGTGGCGGGGCAGCTGGCCTAGCACTTGCTTCTAAGTTGGGCCGTAAATGGGGTGGCAGTGATGTCGTCGATGTGTGCTTAATTGACAAAAGTCCTATTCATATATGGAAACCTAAGTTACATGAAGTCGCTGTTGGCGTAATAGATCAATCAATTGAAGGGTTACTCTATCGTGATCACGGACTTAAAAATGGCTATCGCTATATTCGCGGCGAGATAGAGCTGTGTGACCCTGATACCAAATCAATTCAGTTAGCAGCGGTCTATAATGATGATGGTGAGTTACTTTTAGCTCCGCGCCAAATTGATTATGATATTTTAGTGCTCGCATTAGGTGGAGTATCAAATAGTTTCAATACCTTAGGCGCTGATGAGCACTGCATATTCTTAGACAATCTTGAAAATGCTAACTTATTTCACCATAAATTACTTGATGCATTACTCCAATTAAACGAAACGCAGGAAAGAGTTAGCATAGGTATTGTGGGCGCTGGCGCAACAGGTGTCGAATTAGCGGCTGAACTACACCATGTAATTGAGTCTGTTAAGGAATATGGTTACCTAAATATAGCCAAACATCATCTCGAGGTGCATTTAATTGAAGCGTCATCGAAAATACTACCTCAATTACCTGAACGTGTTAGTGCTAGGGCTCAGGCTGTCTTGGATAAAATCGGGATCCGTTTGCATATTGGGGTACAGGTTAAAGAGGTGACGCATGACGGCTTTGTTACGCAAGATGGTGATATCATTAAGGCTGGTTTGAAAGTATGGGCTGCTGGTGTGAAAGGGCCAAAAGCATTTCAGAATTTCACTAAACTCCCAATAACCTCACGTAATCAAATCGAAGTAGATACTTGTATGCGCGTTAAGGGGCAACAAGATATTTATGCTTTAGGTGATTGCGCACTATTAATCCAAGACTCTGGCAAACCGGTACCCCTAGAGCTCAGGCTGCTGCACAGATGGCTGATACTTTATTTGGTAATATTGTTAACCGTTTACAAGATAAACCCGAAAAAGCGTTTATTTATAAAGATTACGGCTCGCTCGTTTCTTTAAGTCGTTTTTCGGCAGTAGGTAATTTGATGGGGAATTTGCGTTCAGGCGATTTATTCGTTGAGGGGCATCTTGCTAGGTTGATGTATATTTCTTTATATCAAAGGCACTTAGCGAGTCTTTATGGTTGGTTTTCTGCTATTGTCTATCGTATTGCACAAAAATTATTAAAATGGCAGCGACCAAAGCTTAAGTTACATTAATCGTTGTGAATTTGAGCAACAAAAATAGAGAGCAATAGCTCTCTATTTTTGTTTGGGTATAGTCGATGAATCACGAATAACAGGTTCTGGGGTAAAAGTTTTAGAATTTGTTGCACTATGCTCGCGACGTTTGGCAATTAATAACTCAGTGGCAACTTGAGCAATTTCAGCATTCGGCTGGTGAACAGTAGTTAACTTTGGCCAAGTTTGACGTGAGAATGGGCTATCTTCAAAACCTACAATGGATAAGTCAGTCGGTATATCTAAACCTGCCAAACGGGCAGCAAAAAGTGCACCAGCGGCAATTTCATCATTACAAGCTACGATGGCAGTGGGACGATTTTTTTGTTTAATTAATTGGTTTGCACCATCGACACCAGACTCAAATGAATACTTTCCTTCAATTATGTAGTTTTTATCCAATTTTAAGCCGTTGTTTGTTAATGCTTGTTTAAAACCGAGTAATCGCTCTTTGGTTGATTTATGATGTAAATCACCGCTTAAAAATGCGATGTGTTTGTGGCCTAAATCAATTAAGTGTTGAGTTATTTCAATCGCACCAAATTTGTCGTTGACTAAAATAGTGAGTCCATTTGAGTCATTATCTTTTTCCCCCGCGATGATCCGCACATAATGAGCATCAATTTCTGTCAGTGCTTTAAGCACTTTAGGATCTTCTGAAAGAGGTGGCGTTAGTACGAGTCCTGCCAGCCTAGAGTATTTGACCAGCGCTGTAAGCTCATCACAAATCGTCTCCGATTTTGCATTGCAAGGGTGAATAACCAGTTCGTAGCCTTTACTCTTACATGCCTCTAAAATCCCATTTTGCATGTCAATAATATAATATGCATTCGGGTTATCGTAAATAAAACCAATAGCATAGGATTTATTTCCTGCGAGATTTCTTGCTGCTAAATTTGGCTGGTAATGGAGTGCTTTTATTGCCTCATTCACTTTCTCAACGGTGGCTTGTTTTACTGAAGGTTCGTTATTGGTCACACGGGATACCGTCTTGATAGACACTCCTGCATGTTTAGCTACGTCGTTGATAGTGACTTTCATTGATGTAAAACTCTTTATAAGGTCGTGAAGGTATTAGCTGCTTAATGAACGGAAATCCTTCACTCGTCATTTACAAGCTGACATTTATTATCTGTATTTTTTATTTATACCCTTATAGTGCGAGCTTTTATAGTGCTTAGCAATCTTGAATTGTTACAAATTAGCGTTTTTTGTGAATGTTACAACGATGCAATAAGTTGTAAATTTACACCGTCAGACATAACGATATGTTTTATAATCATTTTTAGTTTTAATGGTCATCATTATTTTAAGTTGGCGACATTTTTTTGTGGTTACTGTTATTTTGTTGTGGCAAGAGTGTTGATTATTGTGTAATGTTTGCTCCAGACATGACAGCGTTGTCATTCCTTGGGGAATGGTTATGAATACTAAAACGATAATAAGTTATGGAAGGGAAACAAGATGCGACCATTAACCTTTAAGAAAAGTGTATTAGCTACAAATATTGCTATTTTACTTGGCAGTGCTGTATCCATCAGCGCTGTCGCTGCAGATGCTGCGACAACGGTCACTGCTGATGCCGCAGCCACTGTCGCTGCATCTGAAAATATAGAAAAAATTGAAGTTCGTGGTATGCGAGCTTCAATGAAGGCTTCAGTTAATGATAAGCGCTTTTCTGATGCTGTCGTTGATGCGGTAACGGCTGAAGATATTGGTAAGTTTCCTGATGGAGACGTTGGTGAATCATTAGGTCGAATTCCTGGTGTCGCGGTAAATCGTCAGTTTGGTCAAGGCCAGCAAGTATCTATTCGTGGCGCCTCTAGTCAGTTAACTAGCACGTTACTAAACGGTCACTCAGTAGCTTCTACGGGATGGTTTGATCAACAAGCGATTGACCGTAGTTTTAACTACAGCTTACTCCCACCAGAAATGGTCGGTGGTATTCAAGTTTATAAATCGTCTCAAGCTGATATTGCTGAAGGTGGTATTGGTGGTACGGTTATCGTTAAAACCCGTAAACCGCTAGATTTAGATGCAAACTCTATGTTCTTAAGCGCTAAAGGCGACTATGGCACGGTTTCTGAAGAAATAGATCCACAGACCTCTGGTTTATATAGCTGGAAAACTGAAGACGAAAAATTCGGTTTTCTAATTGCGGGTTCACTTGATAAAACTGAATACCAGCGTAACGGTATTGAGTCTTTGCTCAGTTGGGGAGAGATAGTCCCTACCACATTCCAGCAAGATCGTGAGCGTACAGCGATCAACGCGGCATTCCAATATCGACCAACTGATAATCTTGAGTTTGGTTTGAATGTAATGAGCCTTCAGCTTGATGCAAACAATGCTAACACCTCTATTTTCTTGTTCCCAACTCAGCAAGGTGAAAATACTTGTCTGAAGACCAATGCGGCAGGTGTGTGTACGTTAGTTGAACACACTGGTAAAGATGGATTTGCTTTTGCTCAAACATGGGCTCGTAAAGCTAGCATGTCTTCTGACACCATTGATCTGGACTTTGCCTATCAAGCTGATACCTATAAGTTAGAAGGTCGTATCGGCAAAACTAAAGCCGAAGGCGGAACAGATCTGACGGCTAACTATGGTCAATCTATTGGTAAGCCTGAAGATTTTGCAGGTATCTATGATGCTACTGGTGATGTAATTGATATTAATATTGCCAACAACTCATTTGATGCTAGTGATTTTAATGGTCAGTTAGATACCCAAGGTTGGGCGCTTAAAAAGCAACCAAATACAGATGAAGAATCATTTGCTACATTCGATATTACTATCCCGGTAGAATTTGGCGTTATTACCTCAATTAAATCAGGTATTAGTTATGCCGATCATGATGTCTCTCAAACCACTGAAGCGGCACAATCATCTGGCATAGTAGCTAAAGATGCGTCAGCCTACTATTCAGGCACCATGTCATCTGGCGCAGGTTTTACACTGCCTAAACCTATTTTTGACAATATGATCAACGATGCTTATGCCGCGGTTGATGGTTTCACTCTTGATAAGTCTGGGTATGGCACACTCCAAGAGAAAAACTTGGCACTGTATACCATGGCGACATTCGCCGGTGAAGGAGTGCGTGGTAACTTCGGTTTAAGATATATTTCTACTGATGTTGAGTCTGACTACTATGCATTTAGCCCAACAGGCACTTATGCAGACGGTTTAAGCACTGACAAAGCAAGTTATAACGATGTGTTGCCGAGTGTGAATATTGCATTTGACCTTGCCAGTGATTTAATTTTAAGAACGTCGGCATCTCAAGTTATTTCACGTCCAAACTATGCTGATTTATTCGCAACGTCTAAATTACCTGGTTTAAATGATGGTACACCTGGTAACGAAAAGAAAGTAACTGGCAGTGTTAACTTACAACCTTTTAAAGCCTCACAAGCTGATGTGAGCTTAGAATGGTATTTTAGTGGTGAGGGTTTATTCGCTGCGACTTACTTTATTAAAGATGTCAGTTCATTTATCTCTACAAGAGAAAGTTTGAATCAACAAATCGGTATTGAAGATCCTAGCTTAGTGATTGCAGGTGGCAGTTCATGTGGCGTAGGCGTTTACGATTGCTGGACTGTCAGTGAAAACTATAATGCTAACGGTGGTTCAATTGATGGTATCGAACTGCAGTTACAAGATTCATTCGATAATGGTTTAGGCTATTCAGTTAACTACACATTTGCTGATGCAACTTCACCAGCAGAAAACTACCCTGATCGTGTGGGTGTATTCTCTGACTCATCTAAGCATACCGTTAACTTAGTCAGCTACTATGAAATGGATGATTTCTCTGCTCGTGTAGCTTATAACTGGCGTTCAGAATATATGATGCGTGAATTACCAGGTTTCTATGGTAACCGTGAACATCAAGCCTATGGCACCTTAGATTTAAGTGCTAACTACAACATAACTGACTATTTAGCTCTTACGTTTGAAGTAGTTAATTTACTTGAAGAAGATAGTGTGCAGAAAGGCGTATCACCCGTAGATGCCGAGGGCGTTATCAGTGAGTTTAAAGATAATTACCCAGTATGGAGCTTCGACGGTGAAGCTCGCTACAAGGTTGGTATCGCATTACGTTTCTAAATTTAATTTGTTAAATTAAAAGCCTAGCGTTGCTAGTAATGCCGTTCACTTAACAGTGAACGGCATTTTTCTTTAGCCTAACCGAGTGCTTATTGTTACTTATTTTAAGGACTCGTGGATAAGCCCTTTCCCGTTTACCATCCAACTTAAATTGCCGCACATTTCGTTCTATACCTAATATCTCTTGGACATTGCCCTGCGTTTGTGATGGCAGCTGTGTCAGTGTAAAGATGATATGGCTCGCAGTATTGCGGAGATTCAATTGAGTGGGATAGGCCGATGGCAAGCTTTTAGCTATCAGTAACACCTTATATCGAATGAGATTTGAAATAGCATAGTGAATTTGGTCACCTAACGTGCTCTGGCTCTTTTGGTGTTATTGAACATCATATTAAACATTAACGTTTATCTAATTCTAATCGGAGTGTGCTACTGCAGTGCGTAAAAGTGAGAATTCTGGGCTTTCAATTGCTGACAGAGGAAGCATTAATGGAAGATAGAAGTGCTAAAGTTTATACGTACATCATTGATTAATATTAATTAGCTAATAAATCGCTTTAATTGTCAAAAATGTGTAGCAATCATGTTTGTTTTTGTGTAACTTACCAATGACAGCGTTGTCATTCGCTTGTGTGATAGCGTTGTTTGTAAGGTCTGCGTGACAAGGATGAGGTCTCCTTATCATGTTTTGATAAAAGTATTACAGCTTGGTAATACCTTTATTTTTTATATTTTTGATAGTATCTCCCCCAGAAACTAGCGTTGGCTGGGTACTGAAAACAGTGCCTAGCCATTTTTTTAGCATGTTTTTTTACTGCATTACTCAACTTCTTACCTCAGCATTGAACATTAACGACATAGATAAATAAAACTCACTGGTAAAAACCAGATAATAAAAAGAGACTGCAATTTATGGCGATTTATTTAACCGTTGCTATGCGAATCATGACAACGGAAATCACGAGAGTCATTGGCCTTGTCATCGAACTGTCCACCAAACTCTCCATTATTAAGCGAACAGTTTACTGGTCACTTTTTATTACGGCATTGACTGGGCTCTCAACGCTTTCATCATTTAGTGTGCTGGCAGCCGTCACAACCCCAAGTTATGTTGCCTCTAACTCAGATTCTACTCAGTTAACTGCTTCTAGCATTCAGTCATCAGTATCAAAAATAATTGTTACAACCATACAGCAGACTTGGCAGTTAAATTTGCTTAAAGAAGCATTGCGCCGCTCCGATAGCACTTACCAAGTGCAGCAAATGTCGACTCAAATGAATCAAAAACGCAAAGTCGAAGAGGCTTTGGCGGGGACGGTTGATGTGTTTTGGAGCATGACTTCAAAAGAATTAGAACAAACAGTGCTACCCGTGCGTATTCCATTGTTTAAAGGGTTACTCGGTAATCGATTACTTATTATCCGCAAATCAGATGAGGCACGATTTGCCAATGTAAAAACTATGGTAGATTTTAAGCAGTTAAAGGCAGGACAAAATCGTTATTGGCCCGATGCTTCGATTCTAGAAGCCAATAAAATCCCCTTGGTAACGAGTTATCAGTACACCAATTTATACCCCATGTTAGAAGGCGGGCGTTTTGATTATCTTGCTTTGGGTGCGCAGGAAGTTGGCGAAGAACTCGCAAGTCACCCCGACTCCGCACTTAAAATCGATAGCCATATTCTGCTGCAATATCGCTCGCCAGCTTATTTCTTTGTTTCTCCTAAGCGTCCCGAACTTGCTGCAGCTATTTTGGCTGGGCTTGAAAGTATGATCCTCGATGGTTCCTTCGATGAGATGTTCAATCGCGAGCTGAAAATTGAGCAACTGTACCGTGAGGCTAAGTTTGAGCAACGCGTCATTATCCGTCTCGATACGCCAGATTTAAGCCCGTTAACGCCTATAGAACGCAAAGAATTGTGGTTAGATCTTTTTAGTATGCAAGGTACAAAATAATGAAAACATTAGCCTTAAAAGTGCAGGTTGGCTTAGCGGTAGCAATTTTTATGATTGTTGGCGTGCTGTTTGGTGCATCGTACTGGTTGGCGAGTGATAAATTAGCTGCCAATGAAACTGAGTTTGAACAAAATACTGTCGCAAGTTTGCAGGTAACTATGGCGCAGCCCATTTTCACCTATGATGATAAACAAATCCAAGCCGTATTATCCGTGATGCTTAAATCTGCGCAGGTTTATCATATTGTCGTCAGCGACCATCGGGGTAAAGTGTTAGCCGAGGGGCAACAGGCTCAGACTGTGGTTAATAAATACCTGAGGAAACGTGAAATTCAATTTGCAGATCAAGGTAATCCAACAGGCCAATTGGCCATTCAGTTTTCTATGTTGCCAATTCGTGCTCAGCTATCAGATTTACTCTTAGGTTATTTCTTACAAGCATTGTTAATTCTCGGGGGGAGTTTACTTGTTATCTTCATTATTCTTAAACGTTTAGTGATTAATCCACTGGAGAATATTGTCCGTGCTATGCAAGACATTGCCAGCGGTGATGGCGATTTAGGCCGCCGGCTGCCGGTTCAGAGTCAGGATGAAATAGGCCAGCTTGCCAAGGCATTTAATAGTTTTGTCGAGCAAATCCATGGCACTATTTCTAGAGTGCATGAAACCTCGGGGCAATTGCTGGGTGATGCTAAAGCGCTGGGCTCACTGTCGCAAACTAACAATGAACGTGTGCAGACTCAATTAAAAGAAACCGAGGCTGCAGTCACGGCTGTCACTCAGTTGAGTGCAAGTGCCAACGAAGTCGCGACTAATGCAAAACGTACCGCAGATGCGGCGAGTCAGGCTGATAAAGCGGTCGATGATAGTCAGCGTCAGTTTGACTTAGGGTTAGATATTACCCGCAAACTGGCATCTGAATTAGCCCGCTCTGCATTGTCTGTTTCACAGTTACAGCAAGAAACTAAAAAGATTGATGAAGTCGTTGTCGTCATCAATAGCATTGCCGAACAGACCAATCTATTGGCGCTAAATGCCGCTATTGAAGCAGCAAGAGCGGGTGAGCAAGGGCGTGGTTTTGCTGTGGTTGCCGACGAAGTTCGTACACTGGCGAGCCGAACCCAACATGCAACCGGTGAAATCCAGAAGATGATCCAGCAGGTTCAGAGCCGAGTGGCCGAAACGGTCGCTGTGATGCAAGCAAGCCAATTGCTCTCTACCGAGGGGGTTAATCACTCGGAAGATATTAAGTTAGTACTCAGTAAAGTGACGGGTTTAGTCTCTAATATTAGTAATATGAACATCGAAGTTTCCCATGCGGCACAGGAACAAACCTGTGTCACTGAAGCCATTTCTCGTACGTTAAATGATCTTGCTAGTGTCTCAGGTTCTGCCTCACTTGATAGCGAGCACTTAGCGCACTCGAGCGAGCGACTGTTTCATCAAGGGGAAAGACTACGGACGTTAGTAACTTCTTTCAGATTGTAGCCATTTCTGGAGCTAGATAAGGATAATCATGAATAAAACATTTGCCGCGACCGCCATACTTGTCGCATTCGGTTTGACTGCGTGTTCAGATGCGCCAGATGCTCAGGTAGTAAATCAGGCACTCAAACAAGCGCAAAACTCGCCTGTAGCTGAGGCTGATGTAGCTTCTGCTTCTGGGGTATTAACCCAAACTCAATTACAGCAATTGGGTGACACCTTATCCGTCACTTACCGTGTTGTGACGAATATTCCTGATGCGCAATGTAACAAAGCACTCGCCGATGGCCGCTGCTTTGTGGCTGAAATCGATTTTGTTCCAGCAGTCAATCTTACCAGCCACGACTGGGCGATTTACTTCAGCCAAATGCGTCCGGTGCAATCAATCGAAGGTAATGAATTTACCATCACTCACATAAAGGGCGATCTTTATCGTATTGCACCAACGGCTGCCTTTACGGGCTTTAATCAAGGCGTGAAAAAAACACTCAGATTCCGTAGTGAGTTATGGCAATTGGCCGAAACCGATGCCATGCCCAATTATTACTTGGCCGCCGAGCATTTAGCCCCCGTGCTCATAGCGAGTACCCAGGTGAGTCAGGATACTGAAACTAGATTAGAATTACGTCCTTATGTCGAAAGCTATACCGACATGGTGAAACAGTATCGCCGTACTGAAACCGATAAGTTAGTGCCTGCGGATGCTAAGCAGCTGTTTATCACTAACCAAAGCGTAAGCGAAAATGCGGCCTTAGCAGTCAATACGATTATTCCTACACCACAAAAAGTACAACTTCATTCAAGCGATAAATCAGTATCACTGACATCCGGTATTAAGCTTGAATATCAAAAAGATAATCAAGAGCAACCGGCTCAAGTCGCTGCAGCATTGGCGCGTTTAGCCCGCCTTGGTGTGGCTGAATCAACCCGTGGGTTAGCGGTGAAATTAGTAAGCCAAGATGGCGCTGAAGGCAGTTATCGCTTGGACATTCAGCAAAGTGGTATTGTGATTGCAGCAAGCGACGCGGCGGGGTACTCCTATGCGTTATCGTCATTAGCGAGTTTGCTGGACGTACAAAACCTTAATATTAATGCCATGACGATTGAAGATAGTCCGCGTTATCCGTTTCGTGGTATGCACATAGATGTGGCGCGCAACTTCCATAGTAAACAGCTGATCCTAGATTTACTTGACCAAATGGCAGCTTACAAACTCAATAAGCTGCATTTACACATGGCTGATGATGAAGGCTGGCGACTTGAAATCGACGGTTTACCAGAGCTGACTGATATAGGCAGCAAACGTTGTCATGATCTTGAAGAAAATACCTGTTTACTACCACAACTGGGTAGTGGTCCTTTTGCTGACGCTAGCGTAAATGGGTTTTATAGCAAACAAGATTATATCGATATTTTACAATACGCTTTAGCGCGTCAAATCCAAGTGATCCCATCGATGGACATGCCGGGCCACAGCCGCGCGGCAATTAAATCGATGGAATTGCGCTTTCGTAAATTGCAGGCACAGGAAGTTGAGGGAACTACAAATACTCAAGTGCAAGTGGTCGCGTCAGTGGATAAGCCAAGTAGTAATGCGGTGAAGTCTTTAGATGCCGGTGCTCGCCAGTTGCAAGTAGAAGGGAAAAATACCGCAGCTGAGCAATATTTGTTATCCGATCCCAAGGACACCACGGTCTATTCGTCAGTGCAGTATTACAACGACAATACACTTAACGTTTGTATGGAGTCGACTTATCACTTTGTTGAAAAAGTGATTGATGAAATTGCTAAGTTACACCAAGCCGCAGGACAACCACTTACTCGCTACCACATTGGTGCCGATGAAACTGCAGGTGCTTGGAAGCAATCACCACAATGCTTAGCGTTTATTGCACAAAATGATAAGGGCGTTAAATCGGTCGATGAGTTAGGTGCGTACTTTATCGAACGTATTTCTACCATGCTTGCCGCTAAAGGCATTGAAGTTGCGGGATGGAGCGATGGCATGAGCCATGTTCGCCCTGAAAACATGCCGGCTAAAGTGCAGTCTAATATTTGGGATGTGATTGCCTATAAAGGTTATGAACACGCGAATAGGCAAGTTAACTATGGTTGGGATGTGGTGTTATCCAATCCTGAAGTCTTGTATTTTGATTTTCCATACGAGGCGGATCCCAAAGAGCACGGTTATTATTGGGCAGGCCGTGCGACTAACAGCCATAAAGTGTTTAGCTTTATGCCAGATAATTTGGCCGCCAATGCGGAGCAATGGACCGATATTCAAAATCAACCATTTGAAGCAGATGACCGCATCAAACTCGATGAGGCAGGTAAAAAAATATCGGGTCCAATTGAGAAAGGTAAATCATTTAGCGGCTTGCAAGGGCAGCTCTGGAGTGAATCGGTTCGCAGTGACGATACCGCTGAATATATGATATTTCCTCGCTTATTGATGTTGGCCGAGCGTGCTTGGCATCAAGCCGCGTGGGAAGTTCCCTATCAATATCAAGGCGCGCTCTATAACCAAAGTTCAGGCGCTTTTACGTTAGCCATGCGTAATGAGCAAGCAAAGGACTGGCAACAACTGGCAAATACCTTAGGGCATAAAGAGTTTATTAAGCTAGATAAAGCCGGTATCGATTATCGCGTACCGACGGTCGGCGCTGAGATCCGTGACGGAAAACTGTTTGCCAATATCGCGTATCCAGGACTAAAGCTTGAATACCGTAGCCTAAATGGCCAATGGCAAACTTATCAAGCGGGACAAGCGGTTATTGCACCGATTGAGATCCGCGCCCTTGCCGCCGATGGTATTCGTAAAGGCCGAAGTTTAATCGTTAATTAAAACGATATTTATACCAAGCTGTATTTTAACGATAAAATACAGCTTTGTTTATTTTTATGTCGGTCGTTTTTTCAGTCTTAACATTGAGTTTTAAACGTTATGAAAAAACAAAATGACAACGCTGTCATTTCTGTTGTAACATTGAGTTAACTAAAGTTCAGTGCGGTATTAACGGCATATAATCAGCAACGATAGCGCAGCATTGATAGATGAGAGGGGTGTCATGGGGTTAGTCCAGACAAAAGTTCAACCGCTGTTTATCGGTGTAGATGGAGGCGGCAGTAAATGTCGAGCCACTATCTATTCTGTAGACGGCAACGTTTTAGGTACTGGTGTAGCTGGCCGCGCGAATCCACTGCATGGTCTTGCTCAAACATTTGAATCCATTGAGGAGTCGACTCGTTTAGCATTGCTAGATGCCGGTATGAAAGAAAGCGATAGTCGTTTGCTGGTGGCAGGGCTAGGGCTTGCAGGCGTCAATGTACCTCGGTTATATCAAGATGTTGTCAACTGGCAGCATCCTTTTGCGGCTATGTATGTCACAACCGATCTGCATACGGCTTGTATTGGTGCCCATCGTGGTGCCGATGGCGCGGTGATTATCACTGGCACTGGTTCTTGTGGTTATTCCCATGTTGATGACACCAGTTTAAGTATTGGTGGTTATGGTTTTGCATTAGGCGATAAAGGCAGTGGCGCTTGGCTTGGATTAAAGGCAGCTGAACATGTGTTGCTGGCGCTCGACGGCTTTGCCGTATCGACAAGCTTAACCGACATGCTACTGAATTACTTTAACGTCACCGATGCACTCGGTATTGTTGAAAATTTAGCCGGGAAATCATCAAGTTGTTACGCTGCATTAGCCAGAAACGTGCTTGATTGTGCCAATGACGGTGATGCCGTCGCGATAGCCATAGTGCAAGAAGGCGCGGATTACATTAGTGAGATGGCACGGAAACTATTTAGTCTCAATCCGGTGCGATTTTCGATGATAGGCGGTCTTGCTGAACCGTTACAAGCTTGGCTTAGTGCCGATGTGGTTGCCAAAATTTCAGAGACCTTAGCCCCGCCCGAATTTGGCGCTATGTATTTTGCCCAGCAAGAATTTAATAAATCGTTATCAGTATAAATAGTTACTGAAACCCAATCCTCTATTTGAACGTGAAGGTAAAAACATGACGAACACGATTATGGAACAAGAAGCTCGCACTGCACCGCAAAAAATTGCGGCTCAGTTAGAAGCTAACGTTGATATTATGCAGCAGTTAGGTGAAAAGCTGCGCGCTTTCAATCCTCGTTTTGTGATGATGGTTGGCCGTGGTTCATCGGATCATGCGGGTGTTTTCGCTAAATATTTATTTGAAATTGAAACCGGTGTACCAACCTTTGCCGCAGCACCATCGGTGGCGAGCGTATATGGTAAAACGTTAAAATTAGACGGGGCGTTAGTGATTGTGATTTCACAATCTGGCCGTAGCCCTGATATTTTGGCACAGGCGCGTATGGCAAAAAATGCCGGTGCTTTTTGTGTTGCCTTAGTCAATGATGAAACTGCACCGATTAAAGATATCGTCGACGTAGTTGTACCTTTACGTGCCGGCGAAGAAAAAGCCGTTGCAGCTACTAAAAGTTATCTTGCGACGTTGTCAGCTATTTTGCATCTTGCTGCTGCGTGGACGCAGAATGAATCACTTGCCAAAGCGGTACGTTCTTTACCGCAAGCGCTGCAAACCGCGGTGGATGCTGAGCCGCAGCTCACGGCTGAATCTGTTGCAGATGTAAAAAACTTAGTCGTACTCGGCCGTGGTTTAGGTTATGCGGTCTCTAAGGAAATTGCGCTTAAGTTAAAAGAAGTGTGTTCAATCCATGCTGAAGCGTTTAGTAGCGCCGAGTTCCTCCACGGCCCCGTGACCTTAGTTGAGAAAAAACTTACTATCGTCGATGTATGTATTGGCGATGAATCCTACGCGAGCCATATCGAACAAATTGAAAACGTGAGCCAACGCGGCGCCGACTTAGTACATCTAAATCAAACCTCGACTGACATTCACCCACGTGTGGCACCGTTAGCGTTATTACAACGTTTTTATATCGACGTGGCCGCAGTTGCGATTGCCCGCGGTATCGATCCTGATCAACCAGCGGGTCTTAAAAAAGTGACCCAAACACTCTAAGTGGCTTGTTGATGAGATTGAGTTTTACGGGGTTAAGCCTAGCAGGAATAGGCTTAACCAAGTCACTCGCGTTATTTATTGAAAGAGGTTTGCGATGAAAATCACCCTGATCGCTGAACGTATTTTTGATGGCGAACATTTCCACGAAGATGCGCCAGTGACGATTGAAGACGGGCATATTCTGGCTTTTGATACCGTTAAAGGTGCAAAAGAAATTCGCCAAGCCGGAACATTGGTGCCGGGCTTTATCGATGTACAAGTTAATGGTGGCGGCGGCGCACTATTCAATGCCGATCCCAGTGTGGCCTGTATTGAAACGATTGCTAAAGCACATGCACGTTTTGGTACGACCGGATTTTTACCTACCTTAATTACCGATGACGTTAGTGTGATGGTAAAAGCTGCCGATGCTATTGCTGAGGCATTGCAAAAAGGTAGTGCTGGCGTCTTAGGCGTACATTTTGAAGGGCCGCATTTATCTGTACCTAAAAAAGGAGTGCATCCACAGGGCTTTATTCGCGACATCACCGATGCTGAACTTGCAGTATTTTGTCGTCAAGATCTGGGGATAAAAGTCGTTACGCTTGCGCCTGAGAATGTGTCGCCAGAGGTTATTCGTACGCTTGTTGCCTCAGGCGTTAAGGTGTGTTTGGGGCATTCTAATGCCGATTACAACACGGTTGTTGCGGCATTAGCGGCAGGCGCCACTGGTTTTACGCACCTTTATAACGCCATGTCACCACTCGGTTCCCGCGAGCCAGGAATGGTTGGCGCGGCGATAGAGAGCGAAACCGCTTGGTGTGGGTTAATTGTCGATGGTCACCATGTGCATCCTGCTGCGGCAAAGGTTGCTCTGCGCGCCAAGCCTAGAGGCAAGATAATGTTAGTCACCGATGCCATGCCGCCAGTTGGCATGGACGATGAAATGAGCTTTGAGCTCTTTGGTATTCAAGTGCTTAGAGTTGGTGACAGGTTAAATGCCATAACAGGTGAATTGGCAGGTTGTGTGCTCGATATGGCAAGCGCAGTAAATAACACAGTGAACTTATTAGGTTTACCGTTAGCTGAAGCGTTAAGAATGGCGGCCTTGTATCCGGCACAGTTCCTCGGAATTGATCATAAGGCTGGCCGTTTAGCATCGGGGCACAGAGCAGATCTGGTATTACTTGATGCGCAAAATAAAGTGCAGGCAAACTATATTGCAGGTCAGACCGTTTATGCTCGCTGTTAAGTTATGCAGCTAGTAAAAATCAGACTTAACTATTAGCCCCTGTCATATTTTGATGACAGGGGCTAAGTTTTTTATGATGTAGCACTATATAGGCGCCGTACTAAATGGTGCAGCAGGCATATCGTCTGACACTAATCGTAGAGGGTGCTAATTTTTGCCTAACTTTGAAAAACTATAAATAACAATAAAAAAGGATATGGTATGGAGATAATGCAAACAAACAAGTCCTTGGCTAAGAAAGTGAACAAACCTAGGCTGATGTCTCTTGATGCGCTTCGTGGTTTCGATATGTTTTGGATTTTAGGTGGTGAGGCGCTGTTTGGTGGCTTGCTGATTTTAACCGGTTGGGCAGGCTGGCAATGGGGCGATGAACAGATGCACCATAGCCAATGGCACGGCTTTCGATTTTACGATTTAATTTTTCCGCTATTTATTTTCCTCTCCGGTGTCGCCTTAGGGTTATCCCCCAAGCGTTTAGATAAACTACCCATGAACGAGCGATTACCTGTATATCGCCATGCAATTAAGCGGCTATTTTTATTGTTGTTACTGGGTATTTTATATAATCATGGTTGGGGTACTGGAGTGCCTGCCGATCCCGAAAAAATCCGCTATGCCAGCGTGTTAGGTCGAATCGCTTTTGCTTGGTTTTTTGCGGCGTTATTGGTGTGGCACACCAGTTTACGAACCCAAATTATCGTCGCCTTGGGCATTTTGCTTGGCTATGGCGCAGTGCAACTTTGGTTGCCCTTTCCAGGTGGGCAGGCCGGCGTGCTCTCGCCAACGGAATCAATCAATGCCTATGTTGATTCAATTTTATTACCCGGCATAAGCTATCAAGGCTATACGCCTGATCCTGAAGGAATATTGTCAACACTCCCCGCCATAGCCAATGCCTTAGCAGGCGTTTTTGTTGGTCACTTTATTGTTAAATCCCACCCTAAAGGTGAGTGGGCTAAAGTCGGTTTACTCGCAGCAGCAGGCGGTGTCTGCTTAGCTGTAGGTTGGCTGTTGGATATACTTATTCCCGTTAACAAAACCCTATGGAGCAGTTCATTCGTATTGGTGACTTCAGGCTGGAGCATGATTTTATTGGCAATATTTTATGCCTTAGTGGACGTACTTAAGTGGCAAAGATGGGCATTTTTCTTTGTGGTTATTGGTACTAACGCCATTATTATTTACTTAGCGTCTAGCTTAGTGGACTGGAAATATATCGCGCAAAGTGTGTTTGGCGGTGTGGTGGTTGCTTTGCCTGCAAATAGCCAACCCTTAGCTGCGGTTATCAGTTTACTTGCAGTGCAGTGGCTAGTTTTATATTGGATGTATCGCCGCAATATTTTTGTCAAAATTTAGGTTATTCGCTTAATCGATGGAAATAAGCCGTAGGCACTGAGTGCCTACGGCTTTTTTATATTGCTTCTTAACGTTGCACCGCAACTGCCTTAGCGTTGAGCTAAAAGCAAATTAGCAGTAGTTCTGTCTTTTCTAGGAATTTTATCAAATGACAGCGTTGTCTTTTTATGTTATTTGTTTTAACATCGGTGAAACAATGACGTCTTTGAGTGATAACATTCATCATTGTGAACGAGTCGTGATAAGGACATTCGGGAACTTAGAACTAATTTTAATCCCGTGATCACCTCAATAATTAACTACTAATAAGAAGCAGGTTTATGGAAATGACACTCGATAAAAGCCAGCAAAAAAGCAGCTTTCTCCCCATGGCCATTGTAGCGGCTCTATTTTTCATCCTCGGATTCGCCACGTGGTTGAACGGTTCTTTAATGCCGTATTTAAAACAAATATTGCAGCTTAATCCTTTCCAAGCTTCGTTGATTTTATTTTCTTTTTATATCGCAGTGACATTCACCGCTTTACCCTCTGCCTGGCTTATTCGCAAAGTCGGTTATAAAAATGGCATGGCATTGGGAATGGGCGTGATGATGTTGGCGGGATTGTTATTTATCCCTGCAGCAGAAACGCAAATTTTTGGTCTATTTCTATTTGCTCAATTGGTGATGGGTACAGGCCAAACCTTATTACAAACAGCGGTTAACCCTTATGTGGTGCGTTTAGGCCCTGAAGAATCTGCCGCAGCCCGTGTGAGCGTGATGGGTATTTTGAACAAAGGTGCGGGCGTTATTGCACCTTTAGTATTCTCGGCACTGATTTTAGACAGCTTTAAAGACCGTATTGGTACTGAACTTACGCAAATTCAAATTGATGAAATGGCTGATGGCTTAGTGTTACCGTATTTAGGAATGGCCATTTTTATCGGTATTTTGGCATTGATGGTGAAAAAGTCGCCATTACCAGAGTTGTCTAATGAAGATGAAAGCCTTGACCATACTGACAAAAGTCAGCTTAAAGCGGCACTTTCTCACCCTAATTTAGCTTTCGGTGTGTTGGCACTATTTGTTTATGTGGCCGTGGAAGTGATTGCTGGTGACACGATTGGCACCTTTGCGCTCTCACTCGGAGTTGAACATTACGGCGTGATGACCTCTTATACTATGTTGTGTATGGTGCTGGGTTACACATTGGGTATCTTACTGATTCCGCGCTTTATTTCACAACCTAAGGCGTTGATGATTTCGGCCATTTTAGGGTTAGTGCTGACATGTGGCATTTTATTGGGCGACAATAACTCCTACGCCATTGCTAATATCGTATTAGTGCCTTTTGGTGGCGTGGCACTACCTGACACCTTGATGATGATTGCTTTTCTTGGTTTAGCTAATGCAATAGTTTGGCCCGCCGTGTGGCCGCTTGCCTTGTCTGGCATGGGCAAATTAACCAGTACCGGTTCTGCACTATTAATTATGGGCATTGCGGGTGGCGCTTTTGGTCCAGTGTCTTGGGGCTTAATGAGCTCCGCGACAGACATGGGCATGCAAGGCGGTTACATGGTGTTGTTACCCTGTTATTTGTTCATTCTATTCTACGCGGTAAAAGGGCATAAAATGCGTCGCTGGTAAACTGAATTGTAAAAAGGAAAGCCCTCGATGATGAGGGCTTTTTTATTGAGTGGGTTAACAAAGTTGTGCTTCATAAATTTGGATAATTAAAACGCGTAACTCACACTAGCAAGCACTGTATCCGAGGTTTTGTATACACCATCAGAGACCTTTTGGTCACCGCTAAGATCAGTGCCTAACCAAGCTAAAGAAAGTCCAAAGCCTGCTAGTTCAGTCGATACACCAACAGAGTAGTCTGAGTAACTATCAAAACCTTCACCGTCATCTAACGCTTCGCCAGCATTATAACCGTAGTGCAGATCGAGGCTCCAGTTCTCAACAAATCCATAAGAGTAGTTAAGTTCGGTGTAGTGATAGTCTAAATCAGTGCCGCTGTAGTCATTGGTGAACCAATAGGCAACGCGAAAGCCTTTATAATCCATGCCCGCAGTAACTTCAAAGTAGCCTATATCGCTCTCACCGGAATAGTTATAACGGTTAAGAGTAATATCGTAGGTCAGCTCTTCATTGATTTCGCCGCCATAAGCAACATAGAAATCGTATTCGATAGCTGGGCCGTTATAACCTGGCTCATCAAAATCGACGTTACTTGCCCAAGCACCAACAGAGAAACCCGAGTCGAAGCTCCAATCGATACCCCCTTGCAGGGCTGGGTCGCCTGCTGTTTGTGATATGCCGCGGAAACGATAATCGTTAGTCACACCAATTTCCCCAGTCACTTCGGCGGCGGCAATGCCGGAGAATAGGGTGGTGGTTAGCGCGAGCCCAACCAGCTGTGCCAGCCGTTTTTTATTCAGATTGTTATGCACGGTATTTCTCCCATTTTCTTTATGGACTCGGACGTGTTACTGGCGGCCAAGGTGAGTTAATGGCGTCAATACATCCGTTTATTTGCCAAACAACAGCTTAGGGAAACCCATTGCTGCGACCTCATGGCGAGTATCGCTAAGATAACTTAGCCGTTCTACTGAGACTGACATCAGCCTCGTTGATCTCACTTTTGCTCAAAAATAACGTAAATCTTACGACATGGCTCCACGACTTCCCAAATACCTTCAAATCCTGCCGGTATAATAAACCTATCCCCCACAGTGAAAGTCTGTGATTGACCCTGAAGATCAGTAATAACACTTATCCCTTCGAGGATTTCGCAGTACTCGTATTCAGTATAGTTTATTTTCCAAGCCCCTGATTCGCTTTGCCAAACTCCACTGTGAAATTGATCGCAAGGGCTAGAATAATGATTCTCTAACCCTTGAGTTGGGTTACCCGCTAACAACTTTTCTGCTGGTAGCTGGTAACTTTCGACGGCCGTTTGTGCCGTGGCAAAGCGAATAATGGCGTTAATGCTCACCGTCATGTGTGATTTCCTTATTAAACAGGCATTGGGCTATTTCATCGTTGGCATAACAAACTCAGTTTGAATCTGTTTACCTACGGGCCAGCGCGCAGTAATGGCTTTACGTTTAGTGTAAAAACGCACGCCATCGGGGCCATGCATATGCAGCGGTCCAAACAGTGAACGTTTCCAACCACCAAAACTGTGGAATGCCATCGGCACCGGAATTGGTACGTTCACTCCAACCATACCAACTTGCACGTGGTGGCAAAAATGCCTTGCCGCTTCACCACTTTGGGTAAAAATGGCCGTGCCATTACCAAATTCATGTTGGTTAATCAGCTCAAGTGCGGTCGGGTAATCTTTTACGCGCATAATGGCGAGCACTGGGCCAAAGATTTCTTCACGATAAATGCTCATCTCTGGCGTGACGTGATCGAACAAACAGGCACCGAGGAAATAGCCCTGTTGATGGCTGGCAACACTCAACTTACGGCCATCGACCAGCAATGCTGCGCCTTCTTGCACGCCTGCTTCAACATATTGGGTTACTTTGGCAAGATGTTGTTTTGAGATAAGTGGGCCCATTTCTATTTCTGGCGTCAGGCCGTTGCCGACTTTTAAGCTTTGGATTTGCGGTAGCAGTTTTTCCACTAACGCATCGCCCACATCACTTACTGCTAGTACGACTGAAATCGCCATGCAACGCTCGCCCGCACTGCCGTAAGCTGCGCCCATTAAGGCGCTCACGGCTTGATCTAAATCTGCATCAGGCATGAGTAGCATATGGTTTTTTGCGCCGCCCAAGGCTTGCACGCGTTTGCCATATTTAGAGGCGGTGCTGTAGATGTATTCGGCTACTGGAGTTGAGCCAACAAAGCTTATCGCTTGCACATCTTTATGGGTGAGTAAGCTATCAACGGCTTCTTTATCGCCGTTAATCACGTTAAACACGCCATCGGGAAGGCCCGCTTCTTTAAGTAACTGCGCAATACGCATCACCGCGCTCGGGTCTTTTTCCGAGGGTTTCATAATAAAGGTGTTACCGCAGGCAATTGCGATTGGGAACATCCACATGGGAACCATCACCGGAAAGTTAAAGGGCGCTATGCCTGCGACAACACCTAAAGCTTGATTCACTGACCAAGAATCTACGCCGCCACCCACTTGTTGGGTGTGCTCGCCTTTAAGTAAGTGCGGAATACCACAGGCAAACTCGACGACTTCGAGACCGCGAATGATCTCGCCCTTTGCATCATCCAACACTTTGCCGTGCTCGCGGGTGATAAGCTGTGCCATTTCATCCATGTGCAGCTCTACTAAGGCTTTAAATTTAAATAGCACGCGGGCACGGTTCAGTGGTGTCACCTGCGACCACGTCTCAAAGGCGGTTTTAGCGATAGCGATAGCTTCACCGACTTCCGCTTCGCTGGCGAGCGAGACTTGGCTACTATGTTCGCCAGTGGCGGGGTCAAAAATATCTTGGACTCTTGAGCTGGCTGGCGTGTGCTGACCGTTAACAAAATGAGTGATCGTGTGCATAGTAAACCTTTGATAATCGCTGTTGTAGCGCAGTGTTAAATGTAAAAGTGAAATAAGAGGTTGGCTTTATTATCCAACAGCATTAATCGCATCGCTTAGGCTGTTAACCATTTGGTCAATCTCGCGTTTATCGACAATCAGTGGCGGCGATATAGCAATAATATCGCCCGTGGCTCGCACCAATGTGCCGTGGCGGAAGCAATGCTCAAACACGCCGTAGCCACGTTTGCCCGCGCCTTGAGCGTTAGGTGCAAATTGAATCCCAGCGACTAAGCCAGTGTTGCGAATATCAATCACATTCGGCAAGCCTTTGAGACTGTGCACTGCGTCCTCGAAGTAGTGCTCAAGCTCAAGACTGCGCTCAAATAATTGCTCATTCTCATAAATTGATAGGGTGGCAAGCGCCGCGGCCGCCGCAACAGGGTGGCCGGAATAGGTATAGCCGTGGAAAAACTCAATCAGTTCAGCGGGGCCTTGCATACAAGTGTCGTGGATAAAATCTTGCACAAACACCGCCCCCATTGGGATAGCGCCGTTATTGATGGCTTTAGCTGTGGTGATCATATCTGGGATCACGCCCCAACGTTGACTCGCAAAGGCGGCGCCAACACGGCCAAAAGCGGTAATGACTTCATCAAAAATCAGCAGGATGCCGTGTTTTTTAGTGATTTCACGCAGACGTTTTAAGTAACCTTGAGGCGGTAATATTACCCCAGCAGAACCCGACATAGGCTCAACGATCACAGCGGCAATATTCTCGGCGCCATGTAAGGTTACAAGCTGTTCTAATACCTCGGCTTTTTCCGCGCCAAGGTGTGAGAGTCCACGGGTAAATGCTGCATTTTGGATATCTAAGGTGTGCGGTAAGTGATCAATGCCTTGCAACAATTGGCCGTTAAAGGCTTTGCGGTTATTACTTAACCCACCGACAGAGATGCCGCCAAAACCCACACCGTGATAACCCATTTCACGGCCGATAAAGCGAGTGCGTGAAGCTTGACCATTCGCTCTGTGATAGCACAGCGCCATCTTAAGTGCTGTATCGACCGACTCAGAACCTGAGTTAGTAAAAAAGACTTTATTTAATCCTTCTGGACTTAGTTCAACTAAACGCTCAGCGAGTTCAAAGGCAATAGGATGACCCATTTGGAAGGAGGGCGCGTAGTCCATCTCGTGTATTTGTTTGCTGACTGCTTCGCTGATTTCTTTGCGACCATGGCCCGCGTTACAGCACCATAAACCGGCAGTGGCATCTAATATCTTATTGCCATCAATATCCTTGTAATACATGCCTTCTGCTTTGGCGAGTAACCGCGGGTTGGCTTTAAATTGGCGGTTGGCAGTAAAAGGCATCCATAGGGCTTCAAGTGAGGGCATCTCTTGTGAAGACTTGCTGGAAAAATCATTTGAGGAATTGAGTGGCAAATCGGCCATAGTGTTTACCTTTTCCTGTACTTTTTAGGTCTGGCTTTTGAGTGGCTATTATTTGCTATGCTATGTCAGAAATAATGAACATGGAATAGTCGTGTGCAGTTATTTGTAGCTAAAATGCTATTTTTGTAAAAAATATTGAATTTTATTGCTCAAACAGCGTAACCTGAAGCCAGAAATTATGCCTGCGATGCTGTTTCGCATTTGCAATTCGTCTGTCACAGATGGCTATTTTTTGTCGATAAACGATAAACCACACTTATACGAACTATTAAGGGGTCATCATGAACACACCAAAGAAACGTAGCGAATGGGAAACTCTTGCTGCCAGTCTGTCTATTAATGGCAAGGCTTTTATCAATGGCGAATACCAAGATGCCGTTTCGGGTAGCACCTTTGATTGTATTAGTCCTATTGATGGCCGCTTGTTGGTAAAAGTGGCGAGTTGCGATGTTGACGATGCCAACCTTGCGGTTGCCAATGGCCGCAGCGTATTTGAGTCGGGTGCTTGGTCGCAGCAATCTCCTGTGCAGCGCAAAAAGGTCATGATACGTTTTGCCGAGTTACTCGAAGAAAATGCCAATGAACTTGCCCTGTTAGAAACCCTCGACATGGGTAAACCGATTCGTTTCTCTAAGGCGGTGGATGTGGTGGGTGCTGCCCGTGCCATTCGCTGGTCGGGCGAGGCGATAGATAAAATTTACGATGAACTCGCGCCAACCGCCCACAATGAAATCGGCATGATTACCCGTGAGCCGGTGGGAGTTGTGGCAGCGATTGTGCCGTGGAACTTCCCTATGCTGATGGCCTGCTGGAAATTAGGGCCTGCGCTAGCCACGGGTAACAGTGTGGTGTTAAAACCCTCTGAAAAATCACCTTTAACGGCTATTCGTATGGCGCAACTCGCCATAGAAGCAGGCATGCCTAAAGGCGTATTAAACGTGCTGCCAGGATTTGGCCATACCGTGGGTAAAGCCTTAGCCCTGCATATGGACGTGGATACGCTGGTGTTCACAGGTTCGACAAAAATTGCTAAGCAATTAATGATTTACGCAGGCGAGTCGAACATGAAACGCGTGTGGTTAGAGGCGGGAGGCAAGAGCCCTAATATTGTCTTTAATGACGCGCCAGATCTGAAAGCCGCCGCCGTTGCCGCCGCTGAAGCGATTGCCTTTAACCAAGGTGAAGTCTGCACCGCAGGTTCGCGTTTGCTGGTGGAATCAGGGGTAAAAGATGAGCTTATTGCGCTTATTGCAGAGGAACTAGCATCATGGCATCCGGGTCATCCACTCGATCCTGCCACAGTGAGCGGCGCCGTTGTCGATAAACAACAGTTAGACACTGTGCTTAGTTACATCAAAGCGGGTAAAGATGAAGGCGCAACTCTAGTCTACGGTGGCAGCCAAGTTATGGCCGACACGGGCGGCGTGTATGTGCAGCCAACGGTATTCTCTAATGTAAATAATCAGATGAAAATTGCTAGTGAAGAGATTTTTGGCCCTGTGTTATCTGTGATTGAATTTAATGGTATGGAAGAGGCGATAGCCATTGCCAACGATACTATTTACGGTTTAGCCGCAGGTGTGTGGACCTCAAATATCAGTAAGGCCCATAAAACCGCCAAAGCCCTGCGCTCTGGCATGGTGTGGATCAACCATTACGATGGCGGCGATATGACAGCGCCGTTCGGTGGCTATAAACAGTCAGGTAATGGCCGAGATAAATCTCTGCATTCCTTCGACAAATACACTGAACTGAAAGCGACTTGGATCGTGCTATAAGCGGACTATTTTTATAACTGCTCTTTTTTGTCTATATTTTTTGTCTATATAGAAGAAGGAGCCGCTTTCGCTCAATACTAAAACCTCTTTTCATATTACATGGAAAGAGGTTTTTATTTTTAGGACGGTTTTGCCCCAAGCAAGACAGTTGAGTTACATGTATTACGCATTAATTGCCATTGTTTCCCAGTGACACGCCACCTCTTTGTTTAACAAAAAACGCCCTTGAGGGCTCAACTAACACATATATGTTTTAGAAGGTCACTGGTGCAACAATGCCAATCCTCACTAACCATCTTGCTGTTCGTCCAGCTAAAAAGCTTTTGCCCCAAAGCTTGCTAGCAATCATTTAGTGAATCCAAAACTGACGAATGAATTGCCCTACAAAATCTCACCTATGTGCCTAATGTTTGGCTCTATCGTAAAGCGACTAACAATGCATGGATATACAGTCGTATTTAAATGCAGATGCTTTTGAGTGTTTTTAAACTGATTAGCTTGCGCGTTTTTCCCGTCTAAAATTAACAAAACCCTTTAAAATCATTTTGATACACTTCATTCAAATTAGTTAATAGGTTTGGGAAACGCGCATGCGCGTTTTTCTAGGTGGTGTATTTGATGTAAAGCTGATAACTTCTTTGCATACAGGTAGTTAACTGTGCGCGTTTTTACTGGTCTAATGAGATAAACGCGCATGCGCACGAATAAAATGTTAACTTACAAGGAATCAAATGGATATATTTACGCAAATTGTAGTGACAATTGGGAGAGTAGGTCCCAATGGTGTGTCTATGTTGGGTACTGGCTTTTTTGTTAGAAACTCAGGAGTTATCGCGACCCCCAGACATGTCGTTGGAGACAGTGATAATGGCTTAGTGATTTTATTACCTCATATTAACAGTTTTTCTCAGTATCAAGATACTGGTGATAACAGCTGCCAAATGTCATCAGCAACAATTGTTGAAAGCGACCCAATTCGAGATATTGCGTTGTTACAAACAAATGGGTTGGAGTTTCATGGAGCGTTACCTCAAATTGGTAATTTCGATGATGTTGGCGTTGGTCAGCCTATACACATATATGGTTACCCACACTGCCCACAAGGGCGAAGAGTTTTAACCTACCAAAGTGCTGACATCGGATCTAAGGTGTTACTTGAATCAAATGGTATCAAGAGCAAATATGCCGTTATTAATACTCAGTCAAGACCTGGCCAATCAGGTTCTTTGATATTCTGCCCTCGAAATAAAAAAATCGTAGGAATGCTCAATGGAGCTTATGTACCAGAAGGTGGTGGTATATCCTTAGGGGGAATAAACCCACATGAGCTAAATCAAACAACTCAGTGTATTTCAGCACATTACATTGGAGATATGCTTTGATGATTATTGATAACTCTTCATTAGACGAATGGCTAGCGCCATTAAAAAAGTACCAACAAGATACATTTAAACAATTAGTTGATGAGCATGGAGTCGAAGAGGCTGCAAAACTTTGGTTATCAGCCCAAGGACCTAAATCAACGGTCGGCTTTGGTGGCGCATCTAACCCTCAACCCTTCCATGATAGGTTTATGGAAGAGTTTCGAAAGTTTATATGTGGTGATCCTATTTACGATGATGTACGCCAAAAATTAGGTGTTGAATCCCCTATAGTAAAGGGCGTATGCATTAGTATTATATCTACAGCTCTCGGAGCGGCTATTGGATTTACAGCTACTCTTTTAGCGCCAGCTGTAGCCGCAATGCTATATTTGGTGGGGAAAATGGGTATTAACGCGTGGTGTGAAGTAAGTTAACAAAGCCTTTAAGTCTGATTCGCAAACGCGTGCCGATTCCGCTTTGCTTCATTTTGGCACGCGTTTACTCACAGCTTAAGGCGGCGTTATCTCCATAGAAATTTGAATCCGAAACTGACGAGTTAGAGCAAAGGAGCTATCACGCTTTTGTCCAAAAGTGAGCCAGTGAATCACTCTACACCAGACTGATTCACCCAAGCCCCTAAAACCCGCTCTAAAGCCCCATTTCCGGCTATTCTGGGGCGGTTTTTTCCCTTAAGATGAATCAAATCTCTAGAGAACTGATTCATGTCCCTGTTATTCCTATTCCGACTGGTTATATCGTTCATTGATTGGTTTGTAGCCAAACGAAGCATTACTAATAGAATAGCTAATCCGAATCTGGCTAATAAGAGTGAATTATCTAACAAGGTTTTGTCCCAAAGCGTGCTGCGTAAGACCTTTAAATCTACAGGTTCATGGTGATTGGCGAGACGACCGTCCGCCCCATGGCCGCTCTTTGGCGTCCATGCCATCGCGGCATTTGTGAATCTTTTCACATCAGATGGGGCGGCCCTGCATCCAAGGGAGGACTTGCTGCGTGTCGGTGAGTGAACACCATGGCTTATCCATCAGTAGGGGCAGCATTTAAGTTACCCAACAAGTTATTTAGCCGTACTAGGCCTCTATTTCTAGCGCTATTCTGTCTGTTTTTAAGTCAGTATGTCAGCAACCTTTTACTTCAAACCGAGAGTATTCACCTGTAAATACGTGATATTAGCGTGTAACTGCTGTAGCCTTGTGGGGGTTTCTGATGCCTTGCACTGATTTTTTTAGGATCAAGCCCTGAGCTTTTGTTATCCAAGGGTTCCTCATTATTTTCCCCTTAATTTTTGCTGAGCAGATTGCTCTCTAGCAATAAATTCACTTATTAGAGAAGGTGTCATGTGAACACACTTAAAAACCAAATTATGCGTTCTACTTTTATCAAATTATCTGTACTGGCACTGTTAAGCTTTTTGGCGGGTTGCTCTTCAATGCCGACAGGTGAAAATGGTAACTGGGTGGGATTCACTGAGTCTGGCAAAGCTTCTTTTTATGGCGATAAACATCAAAATAAAAAAACGGCGAGCGGCGCACGTTATAAACACACATTAAAAACGGCAGCCCATAAAAAGTTACCCTTTGGTTCGAGTGTTAAGGTGACTAACGTCGATAATGGCAAAAGTGTCATTGTAAAAATTAACGATAGAGGGCCTTTCGTGCGTGGCCGTATTATTGATCTATCAAAATCGGCATTTAGTAGCATAGGTAACACTTCTTCAGGTTTAATTGATGTGAAAATAGAAGTCATTAAATAGCGGCTAGCTTAATAAAACGGTGCGATGTACTTTTAAGCATCGCCAAACGCGATTAATGCTTTTGTTGAATAGCTAAAGCCGACAACTTGTAAAGCCGATATTTGGGCTTTGCGGCATAGCATGAAAGACTCCCACTCGATCCATATAACAGTATAAGGATTTGCTATGGAATACCCACTTGTTAGTACGCAGTGGCTCGAAGCACACCTCACCGATCCCCATTTAGTGCTGCTCGATGCCAGTATGCAAACCGTTATTGGTAAAGAACCTCTAGTTTACGATGAGCCGATTTGTATAGCACGCTCACGTCGGTTCGACTTAGAAAATGTGTTTTGTGATAACACTTCAAGCCAAATTCATGCCTTGCCGACGCTTGACCAATTCACTCAAGGGATTGCACAACTTGGGATTGAGGCCGATAGCATTATTGTTATCTATGATAACCAAGGCATTTACTCTTCTCCGCGGGCTTGGTGGACTTTTAAAGTGATGGGTTTTAGTCAAGTTTATGTACTTGATGGTGGCTTGCCCCAATGGATTGAAGAAGACCGAATGACCTCATCGCGTTACCAAGATGAAGGTATCGATTATGGCCCTACGGATATCGATACTTTGGCTGATGTACTGCAATACCACACCGAGCGGGTGATGGACGCCGAGGCCGTTTTATCACGAATTGATGATACCAAAACCGCGATTATCGATGCCCGTGGCGCGCCACGCTTTTTAGGCCAAGTGAGTGAACCTCGCCCCGGTGTGCGCTCTGGGCATATTCCTCACTCGGTTAACTTACCCTTTGCTCAAGTGCTTGATGGTAATAAAATTAAATCTACCAGCCAGTTACAGGCCATCTATCAAGGGCTTGCAGCAAATAAGTCTGCACGGGTATTTAGCTGTGGTTCGGGGATCACTGCGTGTATTTTGATTTTAGCCTCGGTGGCGGCAGGGCATACTAATCCTATCCTCTATGACGGTTCATGGGCAGATTGGGGCGCTCGTAATGATCTGCCAATAGAGTGTTAATCAAGCGATACATAGATTAAGTCAGTGTCGCTTTGAGCGTTATGTAACTTATTTGTAGCAACCAAGGTGTCGTAACTCGATGTGCTTGTATTGCTTGGCTAAAGTTCTAAGGTGAAAGTATCAAGGAGAAAATCTTGATTGGCAGATTAATTGATAAGTTGGTATTTGGACTGATTCTAGTGATGGCCTTGCAGTTACCGCAATTGGCTGATCATTATCAGCAATTTTTATCAGGTCTTTATGAATCGACCCGATGGCAAGTAGAAGGCTATGAAGCAACCGCGAAACAATACCAATATGCGGATGCACAAGAGATGATTGCCCATCACCAAGTCAATCAGGAGCCCAGTGTACGCGCTGATGCTGAGCAAAAGTTGCAGACACTCGAACTTTACACTCAACTTGAGCAAGGTATGGGAATTTTCAAAACAGGTAATTTGTTTGAGAAAACCGTCTACATGTTTAATCCTGCTCGCTTTGATTATCTTGAAAAAACCCTCAGTAACTTTAAGCCAGGCATCCCTTTAACCGCCAGTGGTATTGGCTTTGGCGTTGTGGTGGCTTTAGTGGTGCATTATCTTGGCTCTATGCCTTTTATTCTGTGGGCAAGGCGTAAAAAGCGGCTGAGATTAAGCAGAGTGAAGTAATTTGCGTAGGTGAGTTGAGCTTTAGGTTTTAGCTGAGGTTGTCCCCTGTTGCAGCTAAATCACGCATGGTTAAAAGATTAATGCGTTAATGATTAGCGCTTAAATCACTAGCACTTAAATGACAAATCATGCTCAGCGGATAAGCTGTTCGCTGGGCATGATCTATTCGTAATTAAAACAAATCCTTAAACCTGTGATACAGCATGCCTGCCGCGAGCATAGGCGAGCGGAACGTCGGGCCGCCGGGAAAGGTCATGTGTTTGATTTTAGCGAACACATCGAAATGTCCCGCCTGCTGACAAATGGCTTCGGCAAGCAGTTTTGCCGCCATGTGGGTAGCATTTACGCCATGTCCTGCATAGGCTTGGGCGTAAAAAATATTATTAGCATCGGGCAGGCGACCAATTTGCGGCATACGGTTTGCGCCAATACCTATCATGCCGCCCCATTCATAATCGATGCGTATCCCTTTTAATTGTGGGAACACTTTCTCTAGATTCGGCCTAAGCGCCGCTTCAATATCCTTAGGAGCTTTACCCGAATAAGTGCAAAGGCCGCCAAACAGCAGCCGACGATCTGCGGATAGATGGTAGTAATCTAAGGCAATTCGCATATCGGCGAAGGCCATGTTCTGCGGGATAATACTGGCGCATTGATCTGCCGTTAAGGGCTCGGTCGCCAATAAATAACTGCCAGCGGGTAACACTTTGCCACCGATAAAGCTGTTAAGTTTGTGGCCGATATACGCATTGCCAGCAAGCACTAAGTATTGGCAAGTGACCTGACCTTTAGCGGTAATAACCTTAGGTTTAGCGCCATGAATGATTTTTTCAGCTTTGCTGTATTCAAATAACTGCGCGCCGAGATTACGGGCGACACGGGCTTCGCCAAGGGCAAGATTAAGCGGGTGTAAATGGCCGCTACCCATATCGACCAAGGCACCTTGATAAAAATCTGAACCAATCACTTCACCCAATTGCGATTTAGTGAGCAGCTTGATTTCTTGCTGATAACCCATGGCTTTAAGTGCAGTGAATTCTTCTTCAAGTTCATCCATGTGGCGAGGTTTTACTGCTAAGTCGCAGTAACCCATATGTAGATCGCAGTCTATTTGGTGTTCTTGTATGCGATTTCGCACAATTTCAACCGCTTCAAAGCCCATTTGTTGGATGGCTTGTACGCCTTCAATGCCGATTTCATTTTGAAATTGTGCGGGATCGTGGCCGATACCGCGAATGAGCTCGCCGCCATTGCGCCCCGATGCGCCCCAACCAATGCGCTTGGCTTCTAATAGCACGACACTCAGACCTCGTTGTGCGAGTTCTATAGCGGTATTTATACCGCTAAAGCCACCGCCCACTATGCATACATCGGCACTGATATTGCCTTCAAGTTGTGGGTGTGCGTAAATTTCTTTTGCAGTATCAACATAATAAGATTGTGGATACTGTTCACTGTGCACGGGCGGTTTACTTGCCATTATGGCTCCAAAATTTGTTTTTATTGTAAATTGGACTTGCCTCAGTATACTCATCACACTTTTAACATGATGTAAAAAAGTGTTCGTTTTATTTAACATGCTTTTTATGTAGAATACAATGAAAGCAGTAAAACACGCACTTTTAGGGCGAAAATACGTTCTGGATGGGGTTTATCCTGAACATGTTATTCGTCATCTATCGGGTTTGAACCGAGCGTTTAGGGGGATATGAAATTTGGATATTGGCGCCAGCCTTAAAACCATTCGAAAAATGAAAGGCTTATCTCAACGAGAGTTAGCCAAGCGTGCTGGTGTGACTAACAGCACCATTTCAATGATCGAAAAAAACAGTGTTAGCCCATCAGTTAGCTCTTTAAAAAAAGTGCTTTCAGGCATCCCTATGTCTTTAGTGGATTTTTTTTCAATTGAAACCTCAACGGATAGTGAACGCAAAGTTGTTTATCGGTCCGATGAGTTGCTCGATATCGGTACGGGACCTCTAGAATTTAAACTGATTGGCCGCGATTATCCAAACCGCGCTATGTCGGTAATGAATGAGATTTATCCACCCGGCTCAGACACGGGTGAAGAAATGCTAAAGCATGAAGGCGAAGAAGCTGCAATGGTGATCGAAGGTAAATTCGAACTTACTATCGGTGATGAGGTGTATATTTTAGAAGCAGGTGATAGTTATTACTTTAACAGTGAATTACCGCATCGATTCCGTAATCCCTTTGATGAACCTTGCCGTTTGGTGAGTGCGACTACGCCCGCAAACTTTTAACCAAGTTACTTACTTAGCTTATCATTCAATCTATTAGGCCACTTGTTCAGTAAAGGAGAGTGGCATAATGGCACTTAATCATTCTCACTCTGACGCCTCTAGTTCTGCTGTATTGCCTATTCTTGTTGTGTAAATAATATTAGTTCAAATTTGACGTTAATATGACTGTGTTCACTCGATATCAATCGATTTCAGACTGGCTAAATAGTTGCTGCAATCATAAAAATTAACATGTCACTTATATGATAAATATTTAACTATATGTTACTTATCCATATTTATAGATCTCACTCTTAACTGAGGTTAACAAATGTTTAACCTCTTGCCTCGTGTTAAATTTCGGTGTACTGTGTGAAAAAATGAACATTTGAAAGCAGAGTGTTCATTATGCTAGTAAAACGAATTCTAAAGGTGAGATATGTCAGCTGATTTGCCTCTTATTGGCGTTGTAGCATGTAATCGACAACTGGGATTGCACCCCTTTAATATCGTTGGTGAAAAATATCTTTTAGGCGTAGTGAATGGCGCAAAAGGTTGGCCGTTAGTGATCCCATCCTTAGGCGGTGATTTACCGATAAGCGCCATTTTGGCACGCCTTGATGGTATTTTGTTTACTGGCTCCCCTTCTAATGTAGAACCCCATCTTTATGCTGGTCAGCCGAGTGAGCTTGGCACACATCATGATCCCAAGCGTGACGCAACTGCGTTGCCGTTAATCCATGCAGCAATTGCTGCTGGGGTACCTGTATTAGGTATTTGCCGCGGTTTTCAAGAAATGAATGTGGCCTTTGGTGGCAGTTTGCACCAGAAATTATATGAGGTAGATGGCTTTATTGAACATCGAGAAGATAACACCGCATCCTTAGATGTGCAGTATGGGGTTTCTCACAGTATTACTGTTGAGCCTGGGGGGGTTATTCATGAGGCCTGGGGCCGCAACTCTGCAGAGGTTAATTCTTTGCATACTCAAGGCGTGGAGCGTCTGGGTGATGGGTTGCGGCCAGAAGCTTATGCTCCTGACGGATTAGTGGAGGCTTTCTCCGTGATCGGTACTAAAGAATTTGCCCTCGGTGTGCAATGGCATCCAGAGTGGAAGGTCAATGAAAATTCATTTTATCTTTCTATCTTTAATGCGTTCGGTGACGCCTGCCGACGTAGGGCTACAACTCGAGTGAAATAATAATGAATAAGCTTATCGCTTTTTTAAAAGAACGAAAAATCACAGAAGTCGAATGTGTTGTCTGCGACATGACGGGCATCGCCCGCGGAAAAATTGCACCAGTCGATAAATTTCTCGATGAGAAGGGCATGCGTTTACCTGAAAGCGTGTTGTTACAAACCGTGACTGGCGATTTTGTAAATGAAGAGATTTACTACAGTTTACTCGATGCTGCCGACATTGATTTTGTGTGTGTGCCAGATGAAAACGCTGTCTTTATGTTGCCTTGGACCATTGAAGCCACCGCGCAGGTGATCCATGATTGCTACGACAGAATGGGTAATCCGATTGAACTATCACCCCGTAACGTATTGAAAAAAGTATTGTCTCTCTATGACGAGCAGGGCTGGGAACCGGTCATTGCTCCCGAAATGGAATTTTATTTAACCCGCCGTAGCGACGACCACGATTTACCGCTTAAACCCCCAATTGGCCGTTCAGGCCGACCCGAAGCGGGCCGCCAGTCATTCTCAATTGATGCGGCTAACGAATACGATCCTATGTTTGAAGACATGTACGATTGGTGTGAACTTCAAGGTTTGGATATCGATACCTTAATCCATGAAGATGGCCCCGCGCAGATGGAGATCAACTTCAGCCATGGCAATGCATTGTCCCTTGCTGATCAAGTGTTTATCTTTAAGCGTACCCTGCGTGAAGCTGCATTAAAGCATAATGTTTGCGCCACTTTTATGGCAAAACCTGTAACGGACGAGCCAGGTAGTGCGATGCACATTCACCAGAGCGTAATTAATAAAGAGACAGGTAAAAATATTTTCACCAATGAAGATGGCACTAAGAGCTCATTATTCTTGGGATATATCGCTGGCCTGCAAAAGTTTATTCCCGAATTACTGCCACTTATGGCGCCCAATGCGAACTCTTTCCGCCGTTTCTTGCCCGGTACTTCAGCACCAGTAAACTTAGAGTGGGGTGATGAAAACCGTACCTGTGGTTTGCGCATTCCTGAGTCTTCGCCGCAAAATCGCCGTATCGAAAACCGTATTCCCGGTGCCGATGCTAATTGTTATTTAGCGATTGCTGCCAGCTTATTGTGTGGCTATATCGGCATGGTTGAAGAGTTAAAACCATCGACACCGGTGCAAGGTAAAGCTAATGAAAGTCGCAGCAATAATACCCATTGCCTACCTTTGACTCTAGAAGAAGCCTTGGCAGCGATGGAAGAAAGTGATGCTTGCAAGCAGTATTTAGGTGAAGCCTTTACCACAGGTTTTGTGGCGGTGAAACAGGCTGAGCTTGAAAACTTCCGCCGTGTTGTCAGTTCATGGGAACGTGAATTTCTACTGCTCACAGTGTGATGCTGTTACGTTAAGACTCTGCAATGTTTGCCCGCGTTAGCCTAAGACCGTTTCAAGTTAACGCGGGGACTTAAGCTTGAATATTTGCACTGTTATAGTAATGTTGCACCCTGTTGGTGCGATGTTGTTGTTAAATAATATAATGATTTTATAATGGTTTGCATAAAGCGTGTACTTCAACCGAGTGTTTAGATGGTTAGAGTAAGCTAATAGCCTTAATCGTGTTTATTGCTCTAATTATTTTTAGGTTTAAGTGTTTGTTTTTATTTGCTAATAATTTAATGTGGCAAGAGGTTTAATGATTAATTTAGTGCGGCTTGAGGCTTTTTAAAATATTGTCCTATGGCGATACTAACGATATTTAGTCTATTTTTTTGAGTATTAATGCAACATTTTATATTTCAATATTTGGCACAAAACCTGATACTTAACAAGTTGTAACAAGAGCGAAATCAGCATGATTATCATGTCGTAGTGACTGCCGATGCGGTTTTAAGGTGTAGCATTGGTCGAAAATAACAACAATATCCGGGCAGCCCGGTGACACAATGTCAGAATTGCTTAAGCAATTCTGCTACCCGAGAAAGGAGAAAGCATGAAGCTATTTAATAAAGTGACCACTCTCGCTTTGGTGACAGCGAGTGTAATGGCAAGCGCAGCAGTCCAAGCTGAACAAGTCGTACACATGTATAACTGGTCTGATTATATTGCAGAAGATACCTTAGATAATTTCAAGAAAGAAACGGGTATTAGAGTAGTTTACGATGTGTTTGATAGTAACGAGGTCGTCGAAACCAAGTTGCTCTCAGGCCGTAGTGGCTACGATATCGTTGTGCCTTCTAATCACTTTCTTGCTAAGCAAATTAAAGCGGGTGCCTTTAAAGAATTAGACCGTAGCAAATTAACTAATTTCAAAAATCTAAATCCGGCGTTGATGAAATTGCTTGAAAAAGCCGATCCCGGTAATAAATACTCGGTACCTTATTTATGGGGTACAAATGGAATTGGTTACAACATCGACAAAGTAAAAGCGGCTATTGGCGAGGATGCACCATTAGACTCAATGGAGCTGATCTTTAACCCTAAATATGCTGAAAAAATCTCGAAGTGTGGTTTTGCTATGCTGGACTCTGCCGATGATATGGTGCCTCAAGCATTGATTTATTTAGGTCTAGATCCTAACAGCGCTAATCCTAGCGATTATGAAAAGGCAGGTGAGTTACTTGAAAAAGTTCGTCCTTATGTGACTTACTTTCACTCATCACGCTATATTTCTGACTTAGCAAATGGCGATATCTGCGTTGCCTATGGTTTCTCTGGTGATGTGTTCCAAGCCAAAGCGCGCGCTGAAGAGGCGGGCAACGGCAATAAAATTGGTTACTCAATTCCCAAAGAAGGTGCAAACCTGTGGTTTGATATGTTAGCTATCCCTGCTGATTCAACTAACGTAGATAATGCCCATACACTGATTAACTATCTATTGCGCCCAGAAGTGATTGCGCCAATTTCTAACTTTGTCGCTTATGCTAATCCAAACGATCCTGCACAACCTTTGGTTGATGAAGCGATTCGTACCGATCCAGCTATTTACCCACCGCAAGATGTACTCGATAAACTCTATATTGGTGAAATCCGTCCTTTGAAAATCCAGCGCGTATTAAACCGTGTTTGGACCAAAGTGAAGTCAGGGCAATAGTTGATAAGGGGCAAGTTTAGCTTGCCCCTATTTTGCAAATTCACTCTATCCAACCCTATGCAGATTAATCCACGTATAGGATTTAACAGCGTTTTGTTACTCTATTTTTCATTCATTAATTGTGTTGAACCCAGAATTTGAGGATGTTAACGCCTCATTATAGGGTGGAGAAGTACTATGACAATCACCTCGGGCGTCACTAATAAACCGACAACAAAGACGCAAGATAAAGTGCTGCTCAAGATTGAGCGAGTTAGTAAATTATTTGATGATGTACGGGCTGTCGATGATGTGTCATTGACGATTAATAAAGGTGAGATTTTTGCCTTACTTGGCGGCTCAGGATCGGGCAAATCAACACTTTTACGTATGTTAGCTGGGTTTGAAAAGCCCACGTCTGGCCGCATTTTTCTCGATGGTGAAGATATTACCGATTTACCTCCTTATGAACGTCCCATCAATATGATGTTTCAATCCTACGCGCTGTTTCCTCATATGACAGTGGCGCAAAACATCGCCTTTGGTTTAAAACAAGACAAGCTACCTAAAGCAGAAATTGAGCAACGTGTGCAAGATATGCTCAGACTTGTACACATGGAACAATACGGTAAGCGTAAGCCGCATCAGCTATCTGGTGGTCAACGTCAACGTGTTGCGCTGGCGCGTTCATTGGCAAAACGGCCTAAATTATTATTACTCGATGAGCCTATGGGCGCATTGGATAAAAAGTTACGTACCCAAATGCAACTCGAAGTAGTTGAGATTCTTGAGCGTGTGGGTGTGACTTGTGTGATGGTGACTCACGATCAAGAAGAAGCCATGACCATGGCGGGACGAATTTCCATAATGAACGATGGTTGGATTGCCCAAACAGGTTCACCGATGGACATTTATGAAAGCCCAAACAGTCGCATGATTGCCGAGTTTATTGGTACCGTAAACTTATTTGCTGGCGCTATTGAAGTGGATGAAGCTGACCATTTGGTCATAAAACCTAATGAGTTAACACAGCATTTTTATGTTGGCTATGGGGTGTCAACTAACGTTGAAGATAAAAATGTTTGGTTAGCCGTACGCCCTGAAAAAACCATTATTAACCGTGAACAGCCAGAAGGCCCGTATAACTGGGCTAAGGGTGTTGTACACGATATCGCATATTTAGGCGGTATATCAGTCTATTACATTCGTTTAGAAAATGGCCAAATTGTACAGTGCAGTATGACAAACCGCGAACGCCGTGCCGATAATGCGACATGGGATGATGAAGTCTTTATCAGTTGGGAGGACACCAGCGGCGTGGTGTTGAGATCATGAAGATACCGACTCGATTAAAATGGTTAAAAGGCCGCATTTGGACCATAGGTATTCCTTATCTTTGGCTGTTATTATTTTTTGCTTTGCCATTTGCGATTGTACTCAAGCTGAGTTTTTCGACGGCGGCGATTTCGATTCCGCCCTATGAAGCGACTTTTCAGTATGCCGATAATGTCTTAAATATTTTTTTACATTTTGGTAATTATTTGATGTTGCTTGACGATTCGCTGTATTACATGGCCTATCTCAGCTCGCTTAAAATGGCATTTATCTCGACGATTGGTTGTTTGATTATTGGTTATCCCATGGCTTACGCCATAGCCCGTGCACCAGCGCGGCTACAAACCGTGTTACTGCTATTAGTTATGCTGCCTTCTTGGACCTCGTTCTTAATTCGTGTTTATGCTTGGATGGGAATTCTAAGTAATACTGGGATTATCAACAGCATGCTGATGTGGTTAGGTGTTATCTCTGAGCCACTACAGATTTTAAATACCAATGTGGCCGTATACATCGGCATTATCTACGCGTATTTACCCTTTATGATTTTGCCCCTGTACGCCACCTTAGTGAAACTTGATATGAGTTTGATTGAAGCGGCGTCAGACTTAGGCTCAAGCCGTATTAATACCTTCTGGAAAATTACCTTACCACTGTCAAAAAGCGGTGTTATTGCGGGTTCTATGTTGGTGTTTATTCCAGCGGTGGGAGAGTTTGTGATCCCCGAGCTGCTAGGCGGCCCAGATTCCCTAATGATTGGCCGAGTCCTATGGCAAGAATTCTTCAACAACCGTGATTGGCCAGTAGCATCATCGCTGGCGATTGTAATGCTCGGTTTATTAATTATTCCGATAACGCTATTTCATCGCTATCAGGCGCGTAGTTTGGAGAAAGACCTATGAAAAAATTAAGTTTTTCTTCCGTTATGCTGTGGTTTGGACTGCTGTTCCTATATGCCCCAATGTTGGTACTGGTGATTTACTCCTTTAACGACTCTAAATTAGTGACGGTATGGGGCGGTTTTTCACCTAAATGGTATGGTGAATTATTTGAGGATCAACAGATTTTAGATGCGGTATGGACCAGTCTACGAATTGCTTTTTATAGCTCAACCATGGCGGTTGTTATTGGTACTATGGCGGCATTTGTGATGACGCGCTTTAAGCGCTCGTGGGCTAAATTAACTCTATCGAACATGATTACCGCGCCGTTGGTTATGCCAGAGGTGATTACCGGTTTGTCATTGCTACTGCTGTTTGTGCACATGGCCGATTTATTCGGTTGGCCCAAAGAGCGCGGTATGTTGACAGTATGGATTGCGCATTCGACTTTCTGCGCGGCTTATGTCGCTGTGGTGGTTTCATCACGATTGCGTGAGCTTGATAGATCAATTGAAGAAGCCGCTATGGACTTAGGTGCAACGCCACTTAAAACCTTCTTTGTAATTACTGTGCCTATGATATCGCCCGCATTAATGGCGGGTTGGTTACTGTCTTTCAGTTTATCTTTAGATGATTTAGTGATTGCAAGTTTTGCCTCAGGCCCTGGTGCAACGACCTTACCTATGGTGGTGTTCTCATCGGTACGCATGGGTATTTCGCCTAAAATCAACGCACTAGCGACGCTGATTATTTTGAGTGTGTCTTTAATTGCCTTTCTTTCTTGGTATATGGCAAGGCGGGCAGAGAAACGCGACCGTATGCCGATTAACGAGTGACTTTAATAACAAAATGGCTTTGTGCTCGACAAAGCCATTTTTATTAGCTTATCAGCTGCTATTCACAACGTTATCCTACAAATGCTTCAAGCTTAATTTAATCACTGGTTTTGATAATATATCCCGTTTGAAATATCAAACAAAGTGTAAATTATTGTGCTTTTTTGGCTAGTGTTTCGTTTTGTGAGCGTGTAGGATGTGATGGCTGTTTAAAATAATGAACATTAGAATTCAAGGGAACAACATGTCTGCCATCGCTCACGCTGGATCATATTATGCGGCATCGGCCAACGATAAGGTTGAACGTCCGCGCCTACAGGAATCGATTGAAGCCGATGTGTGTGTGATTGGCGCGGGTTATACCGGACTTTCTGCCGCACTGCATTTATTAGAATCAGGCTTTAGTGTGGTGGTGTTAGAAGCTGCTCGTATTGGCTGGGGCGCTTCGGGGCGTAATGGTGGGCAAATCGTCAATAGTTTTAGCCGAGACATTGATACTATTGAAAAAACGGTTGGCAAAGAACAAGGTAAACTCTTTGGCCAAATGGCTTTTGAGGGCGGTCAAATCATCCGCGATCGTATTGCAAAGTACAACATTCAATGCGATCTAAAAGATGGCGGCGTATTTGCGGCTATGAACGAAAAGCAAATGGGCCATCTGCGTCATCAAAAGCAACTGTGGGAAAGCCACGGTCATGTTAATCAGCTTGAGCTTCTCGATACTAAAGGTATCCGTAGTGTGGTCAATACTGAACGCTATGTTGGTGGGCTACTCGATAAAAGCGGTGGCCATATTCATCCGCTTAACTTAGCGTTAGGTGAAGCGCGGGCGGTAGAATCCCTTGGTGGTAAGATTTTTGAAGACTCAGCAGTATTACGTGTTGATGAAGGCGACAGCCCCGTAGTGCATACGGCGCAGGGCAGTGTGAAAGCCAAGTTTGTGGTCGTGGCAGGTAATGCCTATTTAGGTAAGTTAATGCCGGAACTACAAGCTAAATCAATGCCTTGTGGTACACAGGTCATCACCACTGAACCTTTAGGTGATGATTTAGCCGCCAGTCTATTGCCACAGGATTACTGTGTTGAAGACTGTAACTATCTACTCGATTATTTTCGCTTATCTGGCGATAAACGTATGATTTACGGTGGTGGAGTGGTGTATGGCGCTCGTGATCCGGCGGATATCAAATCAATCATTATTCCGAATATGCTTAAAACCTTCCCACAATTAAAAGATGTAAAAATCGATTATGCGTGGACAGGTAACTTCTTACTGACATTATCACGCTTACCGCAGGTCGGTCGTATCGGTAAAAATATTTATTATTCACAGGGTTGTAGTGGCCATGGCGTCACCTACACCCATTTAGCGGGCAAGTTACTGGCCGAAATGCTCAATGGTCAAGCTACGCGTTTTGATGCCTTTGCCGCGCTCCCCCATTATCCTTTCCCCGGTGGTCACGCATTACGCGTCCCTTTTAGCGCTATTGGGGCTTGGTATTACACGTTAAGAGACAAACTAGGTCTCTAACATTACCACTTTTAAGAAGCAGCTAGGTTGCTTCACAATGCGAGGAAATCCTTGTGCAATTAAATGATCCGAGTTTGCTACGTCAACAGTCTTTTATTAATGGCCAATGGTGTGATGCCGTGTCTGGTGACACGCTAAAGGTGGTTAATCCCGCAACCAATGCCGTGATTGGGCATGTTCCCAATATGGGACAAGTTGAAACTGAAATGGCGATTAAGGCGGCGGAGGCGGCTTTACCTGCATGGCGAGCACTGACAGCCAAAGAGCGCGGCGCTAAGTTAAGGCGTTGGTTTGAATTACTCAATGAAAACAGTGATGACTTAGCATTGCTCATGACGACTGAGCAAGGTAAGCCACTAGCAGAAGCGAAAGGTGAAGTAACCTATGCTGCCTCGTTTATTGAGTGGTTTGCCGAAGAAGCGAAACGTATTTATGGCGATACCATTCCTGGGCATCAAGGTGATAAACGCTTGATTGTAATTAAGCAGCCTGTTGGTGTAACTGCTGCGATAACGCCGTGGAACTTTCCTGCCGCGATGATCACCCGCAAAGCGGCTCCTGCCTTAGCCGCGGGTTGTACTATGGTGGTAAAACCGGCGCACCAAACACCTTTTACCGCATTAGCGATGGCTGAACTCGCACAGCGTGCCGGTATTCCTGCCGGTGTATTTAGCGTATTAACCGGTGATGCGGTGCAAATTGGCAATGAAATGTGCAGCAACCCCATAGTGCGTAAGCTGTCTTTCACTGGCTCAACCAATATCGGTATTAAATTAATGGCGCAATGTGCGCCTACCTTAAAAAAACTGTCGTTAGAGCTTGGCGGTAATGCACCATTTATCGTGTTTAACGATGCCGATATCGATGCTGCCGTTGAAGGCGCCATGATCGCTAAGTACCGTAATGCCGGCCAAACCTGCGTCTGTGCTAACCGTATTTATGTGCAAGACGGCGTATACGATGAATTTGCTTTAAAACTCAGTGCTGCAGTGAGCAAACTTAAGGTTGGCGAGGGCATTAATGAGGGCGTGACTACCGGGCCGCTTATTAATGCTGCTGCAGTTGAAAAAGTGCAAAGCCATCTCATTGATGCCATTGCGAAAGGGGCTTCGGTACTCGCTGGTGGTAAGGTCCACGACCTTGGCGGTAATTTCTTTGAGCCAACGGTGCTCACAAACGTTGATAAAAGCATGCTAGTTGCCCGTGAAGAAACCTTTGGCCCACTCGCGCCGCTGTTTAAATTCAGCGATGTTGATGATGTGATTCAGCAAGCCAACGATACCGAATTTGGCCTTGCGGCCTATTTTTATGGCCGTGATATCTCGCTGGTGTGGAAAGTGGCTGAAGCCTTGGAATACGGCATGGTTGGGGTCAATACAGGTTTGATTTCGACTGAAGTGGCTCCCTTTGGCGGCATAAAATCCTCTGGGCTGGGCCGTGAAGGTTCTAAGTTTGGTATCGAAGAATATTTAGAAATGAAATACATTTGTATGTCCGTTTAATACGGCTGATTTGGCGAGTGAGGAACACTAAATGACTATAACCAATGATTCATTAATGGCACGTCGCCAAGCCGCTGTTGCGGGCGGCGTTGGGCAGATTCATCCCATTTTTACCGCGCGCGCTGAAAATGCCACTGTGTGGGATGTTGAAGGTCGTGAGTTTATCGATTTTGCCGGCGGTATTGCAGTGCTTAATACCGGTCATCTTCACCCCAAAGTAAAAGCGGCGGTTGCGGCGCAGCTGGATAATTTCTCCCACACTTGCTTTATGGTACTCGGTTATGAGAGCTATATCCAAGTGTGTGAAAAGCTCAATCAACTGGTGCCTGGGGATTTCGCCAAGAAGACGGCATTATTTACTAGCGGCTCTGAAGCGGTTGAAAACGCAGTTAAAGTGGCGCGAGCTTACACTAAACGTGCTGGCGTGATTGCGTTTACGTCTGGCTACCATGGTCGCACTATCGCGGCCTTAGCACTTACCGGCAAAGTTGCGCCTTACAGTAAAGGTATGGGGTTGATGTCGGCGAATGTGTTCCGCGCTGAGTTCCCGTGCGAGCTGCACGGCGTGTCCGATGACGATGCTATAGCTTCGATTGAACGCATCTTTAAAAATGATGCCGAGCCTAGTGATATTGCCGCGATTATTTTAGAACCTGTGCAGGGTGAGGGCGGTTTCTACGCTGCATCACCGGCCTTTATGCAGCGTTTGCGCGCACTGTGCGATCGTGAAGGTATTATGTTGATTGCCGATGAAGTGCAAACGGGCGCTGGCCGAACCGGCACTTTCTTTGCTATGGAGCAAATGGGCGTAAGTGCCGATATCACCACTTTTGCTAAATCAATTGCAGGTGGTTTCCCACTTTCAGGTATTACAGGCCGCGCACAAGTGATGGATGCGGTTGGCCCGGGTGGTCTTGGCGGTACATATGGTGGCAGTCCGTTAGCCTGCGCCGCGGCGCTCGCTGTCATTGAAGTATTTGAAGAAGAAAAACTATTAGAGCGTGCTAATGCTATCGGTGAGCGCATTAAGTCAGCATTAAATGTGATGCAAGTTGAGCATACGCAAATTGCCGATGTACGTGGTTTAGGCGCTATGATTGCCATCGAACTGATGGAAGATGGCAAGCCAGCGCCGCACTATTGCGCGCAAGTGTTAAGTGATGCCCGTGATCGTGGACTGATTTTATTATCTTGTGGCACTTACGGTAATGTACTGCGTATTTTGGTGCCATTAACTGCGCCGGAAGCACAAATTGATGCTGGCCTTGGTATTCTAAAAAACTGCTTTGATGCTGTGCTGAAAAGTTAATACGGTTTTGATATAAACCTTTTTAGATGACAGTTTTACATAATGAAAATCCCGCTTCGGCGGGATTTTCAATGGAAATTGTTTTGGCTGCCAATGGCTTTTAGCACGAGTCAATTTACTGAATGGCTACTTCTTTATCTCCATTAGGATCTGCAGTGCCCTTTTGCGTTTATCAAGATCATATAAGTCGTTGGTGAAGATAAACTCATCTATGCCAAGTTCTGTGACGATCATTTCCAAGCGATGTTTTATAGTCGCAGGGCCGCCAGAGACAGATAAACCTAAGAAATTATCGACGTAGGTCTTTTCTTGCTCACTCCACAAGCCGTCCATGGTTTCAACGGGTGGTTTTAACCATAAGTCGTGACCACGGATAAGCGCCAGTACGCGTTGCTTCGATGTCGTACCCAGAAATAGCGCCTCTTCATCAGTGTCGGCGGCAACGAGCGGCAAACCTAACATCACATACGGCTTATCCAGCACTTGCGATGGTTTAAAATCGCGGCGATAGATTTCAATCGCATCATAAAGAAAACGTGGTGCAAAGTGGCCGGCAAACACATAGGGCAAACCGCGCTGCGCCGCTAACTGTGCACTAAATAGGCTTGAACCCAATAACCAAATGGGTACATTTGTGCCTTCTCCGGGAATTGCTCGCACCGCCTGACGGCCATTGTAAGGGCCAAGTAAGGTTTGTAATTCACTGACCTCCTCTGGGAATTGTTCGGCGCGGCTGCTATCGCGGTTCAATGCTCGGCTGGTAATTTGATCGCTGCCGGGCGCGCGCCCCAAACCCAAATCAATTCGACCGGGATACAGGCTTTCAAGGGTACCGAACTGTTCTGCGACCACTAAAGGTGCATGGTTAGGCAGCATAATGCCGCCCGCACCAACCCGAATGCGCAGGGTGTTACCAGCAATATAACCAATTAATACTGAGGTCGCTGAACTGGCGATACCGGGCATATTGTGGTGCTCGGCAAACCAAAAGCGATTAAAGCCGAGGCGATCGGCCTCTTTGGCATACTGCAAACTGTCGTGCAGCGTTTCACCTACGGTCGACCCTTGGCGCATGGGTGCGAGTTCCAATAACGAGAAAGGAATATCGGCTAATATTGATGTTTGTTGTGACATGGTGTCTCCAAGTGACTGCCGTTTTAATCAGTGATAGCAAGTGGCTCTTATGTTGTGAGAAGCACTGTTAAACTGAAAATAAAAATAAACGTAGGGAACAGTCATGATGAATAAAAGGTATTCAGTGTCATTGATATGGGGTCACATTAGCACTTCTCAAGCTTAGTCGGCTAATGCCTCGTAGCTTAATCTTTATTTGAGTTCTTATTTAACGTGTTCTAGTCGACCGAGCACGTGATTGCTTTGTAAAAATAATTGAGGGTTAAAATCATCTTAGTCTGAGCATTATAAGGTGGGAATAAAGATTTTATTGTCAACAACTGAGCGCTGTGCCCACCGTATTGCGCTTGTATAGCTTTTGCTAAAGTCCATTGAGTTATGAGGCGCTACGCAAGGACAGTAATCGATTTGAATGAGGTGATAAAAACTGCCGATAGCATGGCTTATCGGCAGTTTAGTGTTAAGCAATAAAGATGATTAGATTGAAGATTACAGCTCCGCTTTTACATCACGAAGTGATGCTGCCGCATTATCGCCAATACTATTATGGGCATTGTGAGTCTCAGTCAGGCGGCGCATCAAAGGCAACACTGCTAGCGCGATAAAGGTACAGACCACCGCCGCGATACCCAGTTTATTAAATAGACTGGTATATACTGGCAAGGTTTGCAGCGGATCGATTAAATCTTTCGGTACACTGGCAAAGTTGGCCACTACACCGCCTAGATATTGAGAAATACCTGATGCGACAAAATAAGCGCCCATCATAAAACCACCCATACGTGCAGGCACGTAGCGGGCAATCATCGCAAGGCCAAGACCACTAACCAGTAATTCACCTAAAGAGTAAGAGGCATAGCCCCAAATCATGATCCATGATGAGGTTTTACCATTAACAGCAAATTGCTCCGCAAAACCATAGATAAAAAAGCCAATCGCGACGACCGCAAAACCGAGCGCAAACTTAGCTGCAATAGAGAAGTCTTTGTTATTGCGCCCCGCCCATGAATAGCTCCATGCCAATACAGGGCTCAACACCATAATCCACAGGGGGTTAAGTGCTTGAAATTGGGCTGGTGACCAAGTCCATAAATGGGTACCAAAAAATTGGAAATCCCAGTCCACGTTACGCAGGGCAAACAGCGCCAGTGACGTTGACATTTGCTGATAGAAAATAAAGAAGAACACGGTTTGCACTGTTAGGATCAATGCCGCGATAAGGCCCGCGCGTTCACTTTTTTCACTGGTACGGATTAAGTGGAAGAAAATAGCCAATACCGCAATACCTGCGGCATAAACGAAAATACGTGCAACCGCTTCATATTCAAGAATAATGGCCGAGGCCACAACTGAAAGCGCGGCCAGAACTAAAACAATTGTGAGGCTTTTCTTATTGACTGGGCGTGTATCTGGCTCAGAACCATAGTTAGCGAGGCTTTTATACATTAATGCATAGTTGCCTAAGCCCACCAGTATACCCACACAACATACGGCAAAGGCAGCATGCCAACCAAATTCGTTGCCATACTGGGCGTTGACGTAATCCTTAATCCAAGGCGTAAGCAACATAGAGAAGGTTGAGCCGACGTTTACCGCCATATAATAGATAGTAAACGCACTGTCGATTTTAGAATCGTCACCTTCATAAATTTTACGAACTAAGTTACCGGCATTGGGTTTGAATAGGCCGTTACCGACCACAATCACACCGAGTGCTGAAAACATAAACCAAGTATTTTCAGTGGGTACTGCCATTAATGCATATCCTAGAGAAAGGATACCCGCACCCAATAACATCGTTCGCTTAGTGCCGAGGATCTTATCCCCAACCCAGCCGCCAATCGCAGGTGATACATAAATAAGCGCCGCACAGGCACTCCATACTAAGTTTGCGCGTGAGTCATCAAAGCCGAGGCGCTGCACCATAAAGTACACAATCAGCGCTTGCATACCGTAATAACCAAAGCGTTCCCATAATTCGATAAGTGACACAGTCATAAATGAATGTGTTTTACTTACCGGAGCAGTCCCAATAGTCATATCGCTTGCTTCCAATATTATTTTTTTAGATTTAAGGGGGAAGATTATAAGGCGATATTCACTGCAAACCAATGGTGTAAAGCAGTAGAATGGATTTTGTTACAAATGATTTTAAAATTTTAAGCTGAATTTCAGTAATCGCGACCGATAAATGTTTATCTCGTCAGATAAAGAGATAGATCTAGACCTTAACCTCTATTTTGATGCTAATATTTTACTTATTAGTAACAAAGTAGACCTTTGATAATATGGATAAGCTTAACAGTGGGTTGCCATTTTTAAGTTAGTTTAATGAATATTAAAATAAAATAGCTCAAGATTATTGTGCAATTGTCATCCCTTGGGAGTTAACCAGATGAAGCATTTATCCATCAGTACTAAATTGTTGTGGATTACTTCCGCATTGTTCTTATTGATTGTCGCAATTTTAACGATAAGTCTTTGGCAGGCATTATCCGCACAAAATATCCAGGTTTCTGAACAAGTACAAAAAACCCTGCAACTGGAGACTCGCGATAAGCTAGAGGCACGAGCAGGCGAGTATGGTGAAATGGTTGCGGGGTTTATTAATGAGGCTTCTCGTATTCCTTTTTCTTTTGCGGGGATTGTTGAAAGCACCGCTGAAGAATTACCCTTAAAGCGCGATAGGTTAGAGCTTGCTCTTGCGGCCGTGCTAAAGAAAAGTTCGCAAACTTCTTCTATGTACGCGCAATTTGAACCGAATGGTTATGATGGTCTCGATAGCGAATTTTTAAATGTAGAGATTAGCCATAGTGTGGCATCTTCTGGTGCATTAGAAGTGTATTACACCCGTAATAGTGATGGTAGTGTGAAGCAACGGCAAGTTGATGATTCACAAGAAAAATACCTTACTAGTCTGAATGAGTTTGGTGTGCGTGATGCTGAATGGTATCTGTGCGCTAAAGAAACGCTAAAACCTTGTTTAATGGAGCCATATTTAGACGAAATCAGCCCTGGTCATACTGAGCTAATGACCTCCCTGACAGTACCGATAGTCAAGCATAAGCAGTTCATCGGTGTAATAGGTATTGATGTAAACTTACCGGTATTCCAATCGTTAATTGATCGATTAGCAAAGAGCCTTTATGACGGACAAGCTAAGGTCACATTGCTGAGTAATCATGGCTTTATTGTTGCGTCCAGCTATGACAGTAAAAAAGCCCGTCCTCTATCAGAATCAATAGATCCTAAATTAGCGACTAAAATTAGTTCATTGCATAAGAATGGTCAATACATGACGGACGGCGATGAAATTATTGTCGCTTATCCGATTAAAATTTCACTCGCGAATACTGAATGGTCACTGGTTATTCAAGTCCCTAATGCTCAAGCCTATAAAAGCTCAATTGAACTCAATAATAAAATGGATGAAATGGCTACATCACTTGGCAGCCTACTATTGATAGTGGGGTTAGTCGTATCAGTTATTGCCGTTATCACCATTAGTTTGGTGCTTCGCAGCATTATTTCGCCACTGAAGATGATTCAAAATAGAGTAGAGCATCTTGCTAGTGCAGAGGGTGACTTGACCCAATCGATTGAAGTCGACTCACATGCTGAGCTCATCGCTCTAGCAAAAGGCTTTAACTCCTTTATCTATAAGCTAAAGAGTCTCATTGCAGAATTAAAAGTTTTAGCGAGTCGTACTCAGCAAGAAAGCCAATCATCAGCAGAAATAGCCCAATTAACTCGTGATAGCGTCCAACGACAACATGGTGAGATTGAAAGTGTTGTTACTGCGGTAAATGAAATGAGCGCAACAGCGCTTGAAGTCGCTAAAGCATCAGAGCAAACGGCGGTAGAAACAGAGGCGATGTCGCGTAACATTCGTGCAAGTGAGGAAAGCTTAACTAAAGCAATGGATTATGTAGACACGATGTCGAAAGAGTCATTGCAAGCTAAAATAGCCGTTAGTAAAGTGGCCGAAAGTAGCACCAATATTAGTCGAATTCTTGAGGTGATTAGTTCGATTGCGGCGCAAACAAATCTACTCGCTTTGAATGCGGCAATTGAAGCCGCTAGGGCGGGTGAGCAAGGTCGTGGTTTCGCCGTCGTTGCCGATGAAGTCAGGGCGTTGGCGTCCAAGACTCAAAGCTCCACCGATGATATTAGTGTGCTTATCGATGCCCTCCAAAAAGAAGTACATAGTGCTTCAAGTATTATCGATAAAGGGGCTGAACGGGCGCAAATGGCCGTGACTCAGACAGAACAAGCTTTATCTTCTTTGAATTCAATGGTAAGCCAAATTGAGGAAATATCAGGACAAATTACACATATAGCAACTGCAGCAGAAGAGCAAAGTGCCGTAACCGAAGAGGTTAACCGTAATATTACTGGGATTTCAGAGTCCGCATCTGAACTTGCTCATCTTGCCGATGAAGCACAGCGAAGCAGTGTGGTATTGGCGGATTTAGTTAGACAACAACATGAAGAATTAGGTAAGTTAAAAACCTAAACGTCAGTTTGACAGTGTTCTATGTATTTAAAAACTCTTAGAATGAAGGCGATTCATCTAAGAGTTTTTTATTAGATAAATTAAATTTATCACGTTGTTATTCTACGTAATTTATATCGCGTAGAAAGAATATTACTCATAGAACCAATAAGCAACGCGTCTATTTTAAATACGAAAAAGCCGTAGTAGGGGTTAACCTACTACGGCTTATCAGAATTGGTGGCCCCTCACGGACTTGAACCGTGGACCTAACGATTATGAGTCGTGTGCTCTAACCAACTGAGCTAAGGGGCCGACTAAAGACAGTCGTCACTGTCTAAAGCGAGTGGAATTATACTAAGCTTGTTTGCGCTTGTCACTGGTGTTTTTGCTTCTAATTCACCTAATTGATTCAAGTGGTTATCTGTTAATCAACTTTATTGATTTATCGGGTGTGCGCTTAGCTATTTTTATCCTATTACAGGTTAATAACCTTAGTGCAGACGGATTAGTGACATAAAAAAGCCCTGCAAGAGCAGGGCTTTGTCGTTTTAGCTTAGTGTGGATTTTATATCCAACTATTCATCTAAGAACGATTTTAAGATTTCTGAGCGTGAAGGGTGGCGAAGCTTGCGCAGCGCTTTAGCTTCAATTTGTCGAATACGCTCGCGCGTCACGTCAAACTGTTTACCTACTTCTTCTAACGTATGGTCAGTATTCATATCGATACCAAAACGCATACGCAGTACTTTTGCTTCACGGGCTGTCAGGCCAGCTAATACTTCATGGGTGGCGTTTTTCAAGCTTTCGCTGGTTGCGCTATCCAGTGGTAATTCGAGGGTAGTATCCTCGATAAAATCACCTAAATGCGAATCTTCATCGTCACCGATAGGGGTTTCCATGGAGATAGGTTCTTTAGCGATTTTCAATACTTTACGGATCTTATCTTCCGGCATCATCATGCGCTCAGCCAGTTCTTCAGGCGAAGGCTCACGGCCCATTTCCTGTAGCATTTGGCGAGAGATTCGATTCAGCTTGTTGATCGTTTCGATCATGTGCACTGGAATACGGATCGTACGTGCTTGGTCGGCGATAGAGCGAGTAATTGCCTGACGGATCCACCAAGTTGCGTAAGTTGAAAACTTATAACCACGACGGTATTCGAATTTATCTACCGCCTTCATCAAGCCAATATTACCTTCTTGGATTAAGTCCAAGAATTGCAGACCACGGTTGGTATATTTCTTCGCGATAGAGATTACCAGACGTAAGTTTGCTTCAACCATTTCTTTTTTCGCACGGCGCGCTTTGGCTTCACCGATTGACATACGACGGTTAATGTCTTTAATGGCTGAAATGACTAAACCTGTTTCTTCTTCCACTGCTGCAAGCTTAGTGCGACAACGGTTTACGTCGTCTTCAACCATTCTTAGGCCTTCGGCATAAGGTTTAGTTGAGGCTTTTTCAGTGTGGAACCAATCTAGGTTAGTTTCGTTACCCGTAAAGAATTTGACGAAGTTTTTCTTCGGCATTTTAGCTTGTTCAACACACAGTTTTAACACTAAGCGTTCTTGAACACGTACGCGGTCCATCATAGTGCGCATGCTTTTGACTAAACGATCAAACTGTTTAGGTACTAAACGAAACTCTTTGAAGATTTCACCAATTTCGAATAAGGCTTTTACTGACTCAGGATGTTCGCGACCCTTTGCGTCAATAATTTTTAATGCACTTTCGTAAGCGGTTCTGAGGTGACCGAATTTTTCACGTGCTTCTTCAGGATCAGGCCCTTTGTTGCCTTCCTCTTCTTCTTCGGCATCATCACCATCTTCTTCGTCATCTTCATCATCTAATTGATCTTCAGATAACTCTGAGCCGATGTGAGTTGCTGTTGGTGCAACGTCATCTTCGTCTGGATTGACAAACCCAGATATAATATCGGATAGGCGCAGTTCATCGGCTTCAAATTGGTCGAATTGCTCAAGGATCATCGCGATCGCTTGTGGATATTCGGCAACGGAGCTTTGAACTGTGTTGATACCTTCTTCTATACGCTTGGCGATAACAATCTCGCCTTCGCGGGTTAGAAGTTCAACGGTACCCATTTCACGCATGTACATGCGCACAGGATCGGTAGTGCGGCCAAGTTCGCTTTCGACTGTTGCCAGTGCGGCGGCGGCTTCTTCTGCTGCATCTTCGTCTGTATTGTCTTCTGACATCATCATGTCATCGGCATCGGGAGCTTCTTCGAAGACTCGGATACCCATGTCATTGATCATCTGGATAATATCTTCGATCTGGTCAGAATCGACCATGTCTGCAGGTAAGTGATCGTTCACTTCTGCATAGGTTAAGTAACCTTGCTCTTTACCTTTGGCAAGCAACAGCTTAAGTTGCGACTGCGGAGTATGATCCATAGATATCATCCAAGTTGGGAAACTGTTACAACGACGGACATAGAGCATAAGCTCAATGCCGCACAAATCGTCAATTATAGCCGCGTGCACATGTCTGTGCTAGTCACTGGGATAGTGAATGAGGACATTTTTGCCTCAGTTTAACCCTTTCATGACTGAGATCAGCTTCGAAAGCTGGATCTTCTCTTCTTTAGTATGAGTCTGTTTAAGGCTCAATTCCTGATATCGTTGTTCAATATATTGATTGTTCAACCAAACCAGGGTTTGTTTAAACTTTTCGAGCAGGTTTTCATCCGCCACTTGATGGTCCCATTGGGCTAATTTATGCAGAGCTCCGCTGTGGGAGTGTTCCCTGAATTTTTCAAGTAGTTGTGCGCTGTTTAACCCTTGCTCTCGAGTCATCTCCAATAACAGTGGCAGCAATTCTATGCCTGGCATCTGCAAGTGGGCTAGTGCGGGTTGTGGGGGTAAACCCAATCCCAGTTTAGGATGTTGTACGAGTAATGCGATGGCAAGTCGCAATGGTGTACCGCGTCCTTTTAATCCTCTATTTGCTATTGGCTTAGCTTGTTTAACGCTAAAGCCTAGCTTCTTTTTCATATCTTCTGAGCTGTTCATTCCAAGCTTGTGAGCTAAATTCTCAAGCAATAAATTTTGCAGCACAGTATCTTGAATTTTTTCAATTAAGATAAAAGCTTGTTTCGCTAAGTTGCCTTTATCCGTACCGTATTTGGTGGCTAATGTGTCAAATAAAAACTCAGGTAGCGCAATGGCTGAGCCCATTAAAACTTCAAAGGCGTCTTTACCAATTTTACGCACCATAGAATCAGGATCTTCACCCTGAGGCAGAAACATAAATCGTACTTGATCGCCCGGCTTTAATAATGGCAATGCCGTTTCTAAGGCGCGCCAAGCCGCTTCTGTACCCGCTCGGTCGCCGTCGTAACAGCAAACCACTTCTTTAGCACTACGCAGTAATAGCTGAAATTGTTCAGCTGTGGTCGATGTACCTAAAGAGGCTACGGCATAATCGACGCCAAATTGCGCCAGTGCGACCACATCCATATAGCCTTCGACGATCAACACTTTGTCAGGATCGCGATGGCGTTGCTTTAGTTCGTACAGACCATAAAGTTCATTGCCCTTATGAAATATGGGCGTTTCTGGAGAATTCAAGTATTTGGGTGTGCCATCACCTAAAACTCTTCCACCAAAGCCAATAACCCGTCCGCGTCTGTCGCGGATTGGAAACATTAGGCGATCACGAAAACGGTCGTAACGCTTACCACTGTCATTGGCAATTAACATACCTGCCGTCAGCAGTTTGTCCTGCGCATCTTGATTTTGACGATAGCGGCCTAGTAAGCCATCCCAACCGTCTGGCGCAAAACCGATACCAAAATGCTCTATTACCTCATCGGATAAGTCACGATAAGTAAGGTAATCGATAACCTTTTGTTTATCTTGGTGTTGTCTAAGCTGGTTTTGATAATAAAGACAAGCTTCTTCCATGAGTTGATATAAATCACGGCTTAAGCCGTCGTCATGTCGCTTGCCTGTGCCTTGTTCTCTAGGAACCTCTAATCCAAGTTGGCCCGCTAGGTCTTCAATGGCGTCAATAAAATCGAGTCGGTCATACTCCATCACAAAATCGATGGCGTTACCGTGAGCACCGCAGCCAAAGCAATGATAGAACTGTTTATCACGGCTGACAGTAAACGAAGGTGATTTTTCGCTATGAAAAGGACAACAGGCTGAGTAGTTCTTACCCGCCTTTTTCAAGGGCACTTTACGATCGATAAGTTCGACTATGTCAGTGCGAGCGATCAGCTCATTGATAAAATCACGAGGTATTGCCATTGAGTGCTTAAAATCCCGCCTTGCGCGAATTTAAACAAACAAGCCGCGCATATGCACGGCTTGTTCATACAGTGAAACGCTAATTATTGCAATTTAGCACGGATCATAGCGCCAATAGCGCCCATGTCTGCACGTCCTTGCACTTTAGACTTCAATGCTCCCATTACTTTGCCCATATCCGCCATGGTTGATGCACCTACTTCTTCAATAGTTGCATCGATGAGCGCCGTGACTTCCGCCTCACTAAGAGGAGTAGGCAGGAAAGCTTCAATAACTTGAATCTCTGCTGCTTCCACGTCGGCCAAATCGTTGCGACCCGCTGCTTCAAATTGAGCAATCGAATCGCGACGTTGTTTCACCATTTTGGTTAAGACCGCTATAACCTGTTCATCAGTCAGAGATTCGCGAGTATCCACTTCAATCTGTTTGATGGCGGCTAATGCCATACGAATAGTACTCAAGCGCGCCTTCTCTTTGGCGAACATGGCCTGTTTCATATGGTCTTTTAGCTGATCAATTAGGCTCATATGAGATTAATATAAACGTACGCGACGTGCGTTTTCGCGAGAAAGCTTCTTAGCTAAACGTTTAACTGCAGCTGCTTTTGCGCGCTTACGTGCAGTAGTTGGCTTCTCGTAGAATTCACGAGCACGCACGTCGGCTAAAATACCAGCTTTTTCACAAGAGCGCTTGAAACGACGCAGAGCTACGTCGAATGGTTCGTTTTCACGTACTTTAATAATTGGCATACGCCATCACCCCTTAGGTGTAGGTTGTTCTGGTTCAATTGATCGAACCAAGTCTATTTAAAATGGTGCGGAATTTTATACCGAGACACCTAGGCTTGTAAAGCTCTAAAACCAGGAGCCGCCACTATAGTGGGTTCAATAATGGTTTCTGTAGCTGGAGTAATATAGCACTTACAGGTAGAATTAGCGCCCTTGATTAGATAATTAATGAGACATCATGCGGGTTCTAGGTATTGAAACATCTTGTGACGAGACAGGTATTGCTGTTTATGACGATGAGTTAGGCTTGTTATCCCACACGTTATATAGCCAAGTTAAGTTGCATGCGGACTATGGCGGTGTAGTGCCGGAACTGGCGTCACGTGACCATGTACGTAAAATTGTGCCACTTATCCGTCAGGCACTAAAAGATGCGAATACTGAAATAGCTGAACTCGATGGGGTTGCCTATACCAAGGGGCCTGGGCTTATCGGGGCCTTGCTTGTTGGTGCCTGTGTCGGGCGTTCGCTCGCTTTTGCGTGGGATAAGCCTGCTATTGGTGTGCACCACATGGAAGGACACTTACTGGCGCCTATGCTCGAGGAGGATGCGCCCGAGTTTCCTTTTGTGGCTTTACTCGTCTCCGGCGGCCACTCTATGTTGGTTAAAGTTGATGGTATTGGCCGCTATGAAGTGCTAGGCGAGTCTGTGGATGATGCGGCAGGTGAAGCATTCGATAAAACCGCTAAGTTAATGGGGCTAGATTATCCAGGTGGCCCCCGTTTGGCTAAGCTTGCGGCTAAAGGCTTACCAGCAGGTTATAAATTCCCGCGACCAATGACGGATAAACCTGGGCTTAACTTTAGTTTTTCGGGTTTAAAAACCTTTACTGCCAATACCATAGCCGCCGAGCCTGATGATGAGCAGACACGAGCTAATATTGCCAGAGCTTTTGAAGAAGCAGTGGTTGATACGCTGGCGATTAAGTGTCGTCGGGCGTTAAAACAAACGGGTTATAATCGACTCGTTATCGCCGGTGGCGTAAGTGCAAATACTCGTTTAAGGGAAACCTTAGCCGAAATGATGAGCTCGCTGGGTGGGCAAGTTTTTTATCCTCGCGGGGAGTTTTGTACCGATAATGGCGCCATGATTGCCTTTGCGGGATTACAGCGTTTAAAGGCTGGGCAGCATGAAGACTTGACAGTTAAAGGTCAGCCTAGATGGCCGTTAGACACTTTGCCTCCAGTTGATTAGTTATTTTATATAAAACAAAAAACTGCGTATTAAACGCAGTTTTTTGTTTTTAGGCATCGGACTAAATCGCTACAGTTTTTTAGGGCGTTTTTTGCGTGATACCTTAGATTCTTCACCCTTGAGCAACCGCTGAATATTATCTTTATGCCTTATAATGATAAGAGTCGATAGCATGGCAACGGGAATGGTAAATCTGTCGTCTAATAACCAAGTGTAGAGCGGTGCAAGTAAAGCGGTAAGGATAGCAGCAAGGGAAGAGTAGCGGCTAATAAGTAACAAGATAACCCAAGATGCCATTAAGCAAATGGCCAAATCATCGCCAATGGGGGCCATAGCGCCAAAAGCAGTAGCAACACCTTTACCGCCTTTAAAACCAAAAAATACTGGGTAAATGTGTCCAAGACAGGCTGCGATGGCGATTAGTCCCAAAGATATGGCATCTATGCCCATAAGATAGGCTAAATAAGAAGGTAGAGCACCTTTGAGCATATCGAAAAACAGCACAGCCGCTGCCGCACCAGCTCCACCAATTCGCAAGACGTTAGTGGCCCCTGGGTTGCCTGAACCTTGCAACCTTGGATCCGGTAACCCCCTCATTTTACAAACCAGCACGGCACTTGAGATCGAGCCTGCCAGATAGGCCGCTAAAATCATCAAAAGTGTCAGTGTTAATGGACTCACATTGGTTTCCTTACGCGTCTTAAGGTATTATCGCGCAGCAATTTAAAAAGCTAACTCAGTTATCAATTCCGTTATCGGTCTGTGTTATTACCAACACCGTTTTTACGCAGATATTTTCTGAATGAGCAAATCCTTTTAGGACGTTATCCTACTGTGGATTGGCCTGAGTAGAAAGTAAATTAGTGATCTGTCAGAAGATTGCGGATTATATAGCGAGAATCGCTTTCAACTTATCAGACCTCAAGATAATCAGTCGTTGGAGAATGCATGGATAAGGTACTTATACGTCAATTGCGTATTGATACAGTGATTGGCGTTTATGAGTGGGAAAAGAGTATTCATCAAAGCCTATTACTCGATCTTGATATGGCATGGGACATCAAACCTGCCGCAGCGACCGATGATTATCAATTTGCCCTCTGCTATGAGACGGTTTCTAAGCGGCTAACGCAACTTATTACAGAGCAACCTATTGAATTAATTGAAACTGTTGCTGAGCGAGTTGCCGATTGTTTGTTGCAAGAATTTAAGGTGACTTGGGTTAAAGTTATCGTAATGAAACCAGGGGCTGTGGCAACAGCAGCTTCTGTGGGTGTTCAGATTGAGCGTTCACGTTAACTAAACCCTTAAGTAGCATCATGGTTTAAAAAGATAATGTTTACCTACAGATAAATCGGACATTCGCATGGCACGTATTTATATCAGCTTAGGCAGTAATATAGAGCCTAAAAAACATCTGCAAGCAGGATTGCAGTCACTGCGAGCATGTTTTGGACCGTTGAATCTTTCTTCTATGTATGAAAGTGAAGCCGTTGGTTTTAGTGGCACTAACTTTTTAAACATGGTCGCGAGCGCTGAAACAGACCTTAATATTGCCGCAGTAGTTGCACAGTTTAAGCAAATCGAGCAGAATCACGGCCGGCTTATTGGGGCTAAGAAATTTAGCCCTAGAACTTTAGATTTAGACTTGTTGCTCTATGACGATATTGTTTGTCAAACTCCTGTTGTGCTGCCCCGTGATGAGATAGTCAATAATGCATTTGTGTTATGGCCATTAGCTGAGTTAGTACCAGCGCTTAAGCATCCTTTGGCTGGTAAAAGTTATGCAAGTTTGTGGCAGGAGTACGATAAAAATTCGCAGCGGCTTTGGCCCGTGGCGTTTGAGTGGCCTCAAGGGCTGACGTTTTAATTTATTGATAGGATTGTCATGGATACGTTTCAGGTTATTATTTTAGCGCTTATTCAAGGGCTAACCGAGTTTTTACCTATTTCTAGTTCTGCTCACTTAATTTTACCCGCACAGCTCTTAGGTTGGGAAGATCAAGGTTTATCTTTTGATGTTGCGGTTAATACCGGATCATTATTTGCCGTAGTGATTTATTTTAGGCATGAATTATGGACAATGTTTAATGCGTGGATTGCCAGTATATTTAAAGGCAAACAATCCGAAGACAGTAAGCTGGCTTGGTGGATTATTCTAGCAACCTTACCTGCGGTGTTTTTCGGTTTTATGGCTAAGGATTATATTGCGACCCATTTGCGAAATACTGAAGTTATCGCTGTTACTACTGTCATATTTGGTTTGTTGTTGTGGTGGGCTGATAAGATGTCACGCCGTGATTTAACTGTGTATCAAACTGGCTGGCGCAAAGCTTTGTTGATTGGTTTTGCGCAGGCATTAGCCTTAATCCCTGGCACATCACGTTCTGGTGCAACCATGACAGCGGCACTTATGCTAGGTTTAAGCCGCGATGCCGCCGCGCGATTTTCATTTTTAATGTCTGTACCTGTGAGTTTAGGTGCCGCTATTTTAGTCGGTAAAGATTTAGTGAAAAGCGAACTACCAATTGATTATCAAGCATTAACGTTAGGGACATTGGTTTCATTTGTGGCTGCTTATGCTTGTATTCACTACTTCTTGAAGATTATTAGCCGTATGGGTATGACCCCATTTGTAATCTACCGTTTAGCGTTAGGTGCTGTATTGTGTGGATTTATTTTTCTCTAGCTATCCTAGCTTGGACATCATAGTTAGATAATAAATAATAGAATCGGGTCAAGTACCCGATTTTTTGTTCTTTAAGCTTTTTTATTTTCTGAAGCTTAGCTTATTTTTGGAGCTTTATATGGGTCTTGAATTTCAGTGTCCAACCTGTGGACTTGCGTTAAAACAACATAAAGCATCCCAAGGCTTCTATTGTGCAGATAAACATCACTTTGATCGGGATGAACAAGGCTACTGGGTTTTTACTAAGCCACAACGCCAGAAACCGACGGGGGATTCGCGCGAGCAAGTGAGAGCTAAGCGTTTTCTGCTCGAATCAGGTATCTTTTCGCCCTTGGTTGATACATTGGCTGAGATAATCACTAGCTCTATCAGGCCTGATGCTTGTTTATTGGATTATGAATGCGCTGAGGGCTTTTACCTACGTGCTTTAGCATCTAAGTTGGCAGAGGTTGAAAATCCGTTAAATGTCCAGTACGTGGGCGTAGCGGACGCAGAAAACGCCATTTTTGCCGCGGCGAAGGCGCAGACTCCTGGAATGTTGTGTTTAAGCTCTTCTAAAAAATTACCCTTTGCTGATAATTGTGTGGATTTTATTACCGTCATTGATCGGCCGTTAAAAGGAAAAGAGTCTGTTAGGGTATTGAAAGATGATGGGACTATGTTACTGGTCATGCCAGGGCCACGACATTTATGGCAACTAAGAGAATATATTTATTCCGACTTAGTTGAAAAACCTTTCCAAGTGAATTTGCCCTCAGCATTATCGGTAAAAAGTACTCAGCCACTGAGTTTCACTCTAGCTGTTACTGGCGAGCAGGCATTAACATTGCTGGATATGGCTCCCTATGCGTGGCGTGCCACTGACAAGATGAAACACGATATCCAAGCTAGTCATTTTGAGTCGCTGGAAATTGACTATGTATTAGTCTTGGCACATAAACGTATGAGTGAACCGCTATAGATTAAAATCTACAGTTGATACGGCTGATTTTAATACAATTCATAGGCTTAGAACGATGGCTTTTAGGTGGTTTTAAAGGCTATATGACTCAAGCCTATGATTCAGTTTGTTATTTCTATGTTATGCTGGCTGAAATAGTTGTTGTTTTTAACCTTAGGTCCATTTCCTCGCTGACAAATGCAATCTTCTTGGAGCCACCATTCCCCATCTAACCTCGATTTGTTATTAATAACTATTCTTAAAATGATAGTGTTTTATACTTTTTATAAAATCATGCTTTAAGGGGAGGTGAGGCTGAGGTTTAAGAATTATTGTCTACTATATCTAGCGATTATTATGATTAATGATACGGACTTTCTAGAAATGAATCGCGATTGTTTATAGGAATCTGCGCTGTTTATAAAGTGGTATATAAGTGATTGCTTTTAGATTGACTAATAAGGGCAACTTTAAATGACATTCTAATCTTCAAAGTCAATTTAGTGTTGTGGTATTTTGTTTATCGTATCTGTAGATGATTTATATAAATAGCAGGCATAAAAAAAGGCTTAGATTGATGTGCTTATCGCTTTCATCTTTCTTAAGCCTTTTGTCTTAACCTACTAAATAGTAAGCTAAATTACCTATCATTACTTCTTGTAACGAGAAGCAACGTTGTCTAAACGGTCGTTTGCGCGTTTAGCTTCTGCTTGTGCGTCCATAGATGCAGCTTTTGCATCTTTAACGTCTGCAGACAGTTTGCTTTGCTCTGATTTCAGAGAACCAACATCAGCTGACAATTGATCAACCTTGTTGCCCAGAGTTGCAACGCTTTCTTCCAGTGCAGTAGTGTTTGCGCAACCACCTAGTAGGGCAGTCATTGCTAAACCAGCAATCATCAGTACTTTTTTGTTCATTGTAAAAAATCCCTTAAAATAGGTTGGATTTGAATGTTCCGTTACTTTGTAAGCGAAACTGCCTAATTATGACATAGCTATTTTAATTTGCTACGAATATTAATGTGTTTAACCACTATAGGCAGATAAAATTTTTTTAAAAGCTTTTTTTATAAGTTATATTAATATTTCTAATCGTAAACAGGGCAATTGTTCACTATAAAACGCTACGGCATTTACAAATTAATTACAAATTACGGGTTGTTTGTTGACTGTTGGGTTTGCAATTTGTGCTTAAGCTGACTGACCGCTTCAATTCGACGTAAATTTAATGCGTTTTTTATCTCTGCTCCCTGAAAGCCTGCCGCAATGATGGCACTAATATCAATGTTATTGGCGACGTCAAAGCACTGAGTTAGATACTCACCTTGTGGGTATGCATTGCTTTCAAAGCCAGTGCGACCACGCATATCGGCAGTGCAAGCTAAGATGAGTTGCTCTAAGCGTTCAGGCTTACGCCAAAAATCTGCTTTATCGAATATTTTGACGATAGTTTCCGCTCTGAGTTCGAATGCCTGATGCACATTCTGATGTTGATCGCTGACTAATAAAGCCACATCGCGCATTTCGTTAGGCACTCGTAAACGACTGCAGAGTGCTTTAATCAGCGGTAAACCTTTTTGTCCGTGACCGTGATGTTTTGGTAAATGCTCTTTGGGGCTAAGTGCTTTACCTAAGTCATGGACTAATGCGGCAAATCTAACGCTTTTGTCCTCTGTGAGAAGGGCTGCTTGAGCGATAACCATCAATGTATGCACGCCTGTATCAATTTCAGGATGCCATTTTTCAGGTTGAGGAATACCGAATAAAGCAAAAACTTCAGGAAACAGCACTTTTAGAGCACCGCATTGATTCAATACTTCAAAAAAGATCTCAGGGTGTGGGCCAGCTAAACTTTTGTCCACTTCTTGCCAAACACGTTCTGGCGTCAACGCGTTAAGTTCATCACTTTCGCTAATTTGACGCATAAGCGCGAGCGTTTCAGTGGCAATTTTAAAGCCTAAAGCATGGAATCTCGCGGCAAAACGAGCAACACGCAATACCCGTAAAGGGTCTTCTATAAAAGCATCAGAAACGTGGCGTAAATTGCGCTCTGCAATATCCCTCATACCATTAAAAGGATCGTAAAGCGTGCCATCTTCATCTTGTGCTATGGCATTGATAGTCAGATCTCGGCGTAGCAAGTCTTGTTCTAAAGTCACATCAGGGCTGGCATAGCAACTAAAACCACCATACCCTAGTCCAACTTTTCGTTCGGTGCGAGCCAGTGCGTATTCTTGTTGATTCTTAGGATGTAGAAAAACAGGAAAGTCTTTACCGACTTGACGGTAACCCAGCTGGAGCATTTGCTCTGGCGTTGCCCCAACGACGAGGTAATCTTTATCTTTAATTGGCAGATTGAGCAGGTTGTCACGCACTGCACCGCCGACGAGATATATTTTCACGGATTTGCTTCGGCTAATGTGTCATAAACATAGCTTAACATGCTCACATTGATGATTGGCAACGTCGCCTTGAGTTATTTACATGCAGAGTATGTCACATCGATGTTGCGGATATTTTGACAATAACATTGGGACGCTTTAACGTGGGGCGTTATTTTTAAATTAGGATGATTGGTGGTATGTACAAGGCTTTTTATGGACTCAGCGACAACCCTTTTTCAATTGCACCCAATCCCCATTATTTGTTTTTGAGTGATAGGCATCGAGAAGCGTTAGCCCACTTAACTTACGGGTTGGGTGAAACAGGTGGTTTTGTGCTGTTAACTGGTGAGGTTGGCACGGGAAAAACAACAGTATCTCGCTGTTTGTTAGGGCAATTGCCCGACAATACCGATACCGCATTTATCCTAAATCCGTCACTCACTGAGCTTGAGTTACTGGCAACACTTTGTGATGAGCTGAAAATCAGCTACGGCGATAATCCTACACTCAAGCAACTGATTGATCACTTGAGTCGGTTTCTATTAGCCAATCACAGTAAGGGCCGAAATACCGTACTGATTATTGATGAAGCGCAGCATTTACGCCCTGAGGTATTAGAACAACTGCGCTTACTTACTAATCTTGAAACCGATACCAAAAAATTATTACAAGTCATTTTGATTGGCCAGCCAGAATTGCAGTTGTTACTAAAGCGCCAAGAGTTACGTCAATTAGCACAGCGTATTACCGCACGTTACCATTTATTGCCGCTAAATGAAGATGAAATAGGGCTTTATGTATTGCATCGCTTACAAGTTGCGGGGCGGTTTGAACCGCTATTTACTGGAAAAGCCATTAAGGTTTTACAAAAGTACAGTGGTGGCATACCTCGATTAATTAACTTGTTATGCGAACGAGCTTTAATGGCTGGCTATGCTCAGTCACGAGTGCCAATTGATCATCATATGGTCAGGCAAGCCGCAGCAGAGGTGTTAGGTGAAATCGAGCCCACTCAGCATAAATATTTATGGTCAACAGTGACCACGATTGTGCTACTTATGGCTTTTGGTGTTTCTTATTGGCTATTGACTGATAAGCCCGTAAATGCAGCGACTAGTTTAGTTTCTCAGCCTAAGTTAGAGCCTAGTGGAGCAAATCCTCAAGAGTTAAGCACAACCGCTGCGGCGCATGAAGTGGCGCACCCAATTAATCTCTCAAGCATTGAGCCGCAGCAGGCATTAGTGGCCAGTCCTAATCAACGTTTGCTCAATGATGCGATTAATCAGAGTCGCAATATTGATACCGCTTTTGCGGGGCTATTTAGTGTGTGGGGAAAAGTGCCTTATAAAGGTTTAACTGCTTGTCAGTCTGCGGTTGAGCAAGAATTAGCATGCTATCAACAACAGGGTAATTGGATGTCATTGACTCGACTTAATTATCCTGCCGTTGTCTATTTAGTTGATGATCATCAGCTAGATTTTTATGGTGCTGTGATCGCAATTGATGGCGAGCAGTTACTAATGCAATTAGGGGAGCAACAGCTTTGGATTGATAAGGCTTGGTTTAATCAACATTTTAGTGGCACCTTCGAAATACTATGGCAAGCCCCTAATTTACCTATGATGGATATCAGTCAAAAATCGAGCCCTGGACAATTACAATGGTTGGAAAATGCTTTAGCCCATGTTAGCAACCGTAATGCGCGTAGAGTCAATCAATTCGATGTGCCATTAGAAAATGATCTTAAAGCTTTCCAAAGCCAGCATGGATTAAAAGCCGATGGTATTGCTGGGAACCAAACATTAGTGAGATTAAATTTGTATTTAAGCCAGCAAGGCCCACGTTTAACAGATAATGGGGCAAGTCGTTAATGTCTATATTACTTGATGCCGTTATCCGCAATAAACAACAGCAACAATCGCAGCTTCCCGATGCCGTAATGACGCCAAGGGCCAACTATTCGCCGTCACGCAAAGCGATGTCACCCACAGGCAGAATTTCTCTATTGGTGCTTGCAGTTGCCGCAGGAGTTGGGGCAGCTTGGGGGCTAAACGCTTGGGATCAGGCCCAGCTGACTAAAGCTGAATTAACTCCGACAGAGCTTATACCCGCTGAGCTTACCCCAAGTCGTGCTGTGGTAGTGGCAAGTCCATTGTCATCAATGTCATCGGCGGTTAACAATGAACCTTTGGCAGAGTCTAAAACTCAATTACAAACTGAATCAAACGCTGAGAGTGTTCGTTTTGCTGGGAAAGTAGCACTTCCTCGGGCGCAGACTTTACCTGAGCTAGCCGCCGTATCACCATTTCAACCTGGGGCAGTAGTATCAAATACACCTCAGATAGATTATACCCTCAATACCACTACTCCTGCTGTTGGTGTAAGTGATGCCAGTTACGCAGACTATATGTCGACTTCAGCTCAAGTTGATGCTGCAAATCGTGAAACGATGGCAGTGGACACTCAAACGTCATCTATTGGTGCATCACAAACCATGATGTTAGGCGCCAATGCCAATGGTGCAGGTTTAGCGAGCCTTGAGGCTCTACGGCAACAAGTGAGTGCGGCGGCAGAAGATGTGGGCTTAGAAACGAATAAAAGCCGTGATGAGGATAAGTTAGTCGCGACGTTTCAAACTGCATTAAAAAAGGTGGAATATACTCATGCTGCAAAAACACCTGTTACAGAGGCTAAATTAGACCCTATTCCTAAAACTGCCGTGGATGATATTCCAAAATATGGTCAGTTACCTGCGGGGTTACAGTTGCAAGTTCCTGAATTCAATATAGTTGCTCATGTTTATTCTACTGACTCAAGTCAGCGGTGGTTAAATGTCGATGGTGCTGAGTTACAAGAAGGAGATTTGATCGCGGGGAAATTAAAGATTATCGCCATCCGTCCACGGGATATCGTGTTAGATATTCAAGGAACTCAGTTTAAAGTTCCTGCGATTTAGACCTCTACAATTAAGTTAAATGATGCGATAAATCGTGACGATAAATAACACCGACAAACTTTTTTATCAATTTTAACAATGTGTTAGCAGTGGTAAATAATAAAGACAAAAAAGGCGCCTTGGGCGCCTTTTTTGTTATATACCGTAATTAGCTTAATCAAACAGTCTATAGGCTAGAAACAGGGTTATTGCGTAACCGACGCTGTAGCAAAGGAAAAGTGCAGGAACGTATTTTAAATAACTTACAAAAGTCAGTTCTTTCACTTTACTCATAGCCACAATACCGGATGCAGAACCAATGATAAGTAGTGAACCGCCAACGCCAACACTATAAGTTAAACCAAGCCATTCAGGCGTATTCAATACGGGATTGGCTTTTAATAGTGCAGCGGTGAGTGGCACGTTATCAATTAAGGCTGAGCCGATACCGGTGAAGAAGTTAGAAATGTTTGGATTAAACATCGTATAAGCTTCAGTCAACATATCTAAGGTACCGATTTCTTTAAGCATACCGACGAGCAATAAAATACCTAGGAAGAATAATAGGGTGTCATATTCTACTTGGCGAATGTACTCAAGAATTTTGAGTTCTTCTTTATTACTGTGGGTTGTATGGCCAATCAAAAACATAATTGATAGACCCGTTAAGAAGGTTAATACGGGCGGAATACCAAACAATATGTTTAATAACATGGTCATTATAATGGTGCAGAAAAACACGATCGCAATCAGCACGTCAACTGTTTGGTAGGTGTGTTTGATTGGCGTAGTGCTGACCACACCTTCGGCTTTAAGAGAGAACAGGGTAGCGAGTAGAATCACGCTTACCGCCGATGGAATAAATAACATCAGCAGTTCAGACATATGCACATGACCACCGAGGAAGATCATCAGTGTGGTAACATCCCCAGTAATGAGTGCTACACCGCCTGAGTTCACCGCAAAGATGATCAATACCGCCATTCTTCGGCGCATCTGCTTATCAAGTTTAAAGGTAGTTAATAAGCCTAAAGACACTAAGGTTGCAGTGACGTTATCACAAAATGCTGACAGCACCAGTGCAAATAAGGCCACTTGGATCATTAGCATGCGTACCGACACTTTTTGCGGGAACAGCTTTTGAACCATAATTTGGATCATGCCCTTCGCGTTTAAGTACGCAACGAAGGTCATGGTCGACATTAGAAATAACCAAAGCGTGGCAATTTCGAGTAGGTTCTCATTGAGTTGGTGGGCAACTATTTTCTCATTAGTAGGATCTCCTGCAGCCATAAACAGCGCTACCCAAGAGATACAGCCAAAGAATAAGGTGGTTTTTGCTTTATTAAGATGGGTAACTTCTTCGAAAACAATACTGAGCAATGCCAGCACGGCAAGTATGATGAGAAAGGTATTTAACATAACTACAATTCCAACTGCTGTTTTAATGTCGTAGGACGACTTGAGTCAACCTAAAGATTGGGCTTATCAAGGCTAAATTAAGCTAGCCGTATTAGCGCGAGCGGATCAGAACATAATAGAATACATAACGCAACCGTTAGCTATAACCCAATTTGTGTTAACTTTGTGATATTGATCCCATGCGATTTGGCGCTAATCTGGTTTTATGTCTCGCAAGTTGCGGTTTATATAGTTTTTTTAGCTTAATTGAGAAGTTGAATCGCTGTGTTAAAAGTGGGTTCTACGATTAAAGTCTAAGCAATCTGTTTGCAGAACCTTCAATTAATTTTTGTTCAGGTAGAGATTGTTGAATAGCGATATCGCTATAGGCTTGTTGTTAGGCTAAACACTTTTACTTAAACAAATTTTAAATAATCTGAGTTCAGCATAGTAGCTGTGGCCTCAATTAATCTTATGTTCTTATCCAAAAAATTAACCCTACAAAGGGCGTTTTTGCTATTGATTAATAGCAGGTTTGCGTACTTCAATAGCGAGCCATTAGTCGCAAGGCTAACGTCGATAAAGAGAAGCATAACCTGTAGAAATGTAGAGCTTATCCTCAGTGCAGATTAAATAAACTCGTGCGGCGTATAAATATACAAACTAGTATTTAACCTGAGCTAGGGATAAGCAGAGCCGCTGAATAGGCATCTTTTCGGGCCTCCCTGCGTTGCTCTGCCTAACCATAGCTCGCTATGGCGTACGACAGAGCGCCTTGATATGCGTAAAAACAGCGCATTCAGTCAGAAAATAGATTTTTCTTTTCAAACTAATCATTTATAACATTGATTTAGTTTGTTAAATTTAGATTTTCCGACACTCGTTATCCAGGGTTCAGGTTATTTAGATACGTTAGTGATGCAGCGATTTAGCATAAAAAAAGGGGACGCGCTGGCGTCCCCTAATATGTCTAAATCTAAATCTAAACCTAAATCTAGCTTGCTTTCATACTCGCTAATACGCGGTCAGCTGCTTCTAAGGTTAAGCGCATTTCTTCATCGCCGTGGGCCATTGATAGGAAACCAGCTTCATAGGCACTAGGGGCTAAGTAAACGCCTTCATCTAACATGCCGTGGTAGAAAATACGGAACTGCTCGATGTTGCATTGCGTCACTTGATCGAAACGGGTAATTTCAGCTTGGTCAGTAAAGAAGAAACCAAACATGCCACCAACATAGTTGATTGCCATCGGAATACCGTGCTTATCTGCCGCCGCTTTAAACCCCTCGGCGATACGTTTAGTTTTAGCGCTTAAGGCTTCGTACAGACCTTCTTCACACAGGGCATCCATTTGTGCTAGACCCGCTGACATTGCAATTGGGTTACCTGATAACGTGCCCGCTTGGTAAACTGGACCTGTCGGCGCGATAAATTGCATTACATCTTTACGGCCACCAAATGCACCCACTGGCATACCGCCACCAATGACTTTACCTAGCGTAGTTAAATCAGGCGTTACGCCGTAATAACCCTGTGCACCACTTTTTGATACGCGAAAGCCGGTCATCACTTCATCGATAATCAGTAAAGCACCAAACTCATCACAAATATCCCGTAGACCTTGCAAGAAGCCAGGGATAGGTGGAATGCAGTTCATGTTGCCAGCAACAGGCTCGATGATGATGCAAGAAATATCCGTAGGATATTGTTCAAACAGCGTTCTAACGGAATCTAAATCGTTATACACCGCAGTTAAGGTGTGCTTAGCGAAATCTTCAGGGATACCTGGTGAGCTAGGTTGGCCTAAGGTTAGTGCGCCAGAACCCGCTTTAACTAACAGGCAATCTGCGTGGCCATGGTAACAGCCTTCAAATTTTAAAATTTTGTCACGGTTGGTAAAACCGCGTGCTAAACGGATAGCACTCATGGTCGCTTCTGTGCCTGAACTCACCATGCGCACTTGCTCGATAGACGGCACCATAGAGATGACTTTCTCGGCCATTTGCACTTCAAGCTCTGTTGGCGCGCCAAAAGACAAACCATTTTCAACCGCAGCTAATACCGCAGCACGGATTTTTGGGTGGTTATGGCCGAGGATCATCGGTCCCCAAGAACCGACGTAATCAATATAAGCTTTACCATCTGCATCATAAATATAAGCGCCATTGGCTTTTTCAATAAATAGGGGGGAACCACCTACACCATTAAAAGCACGAACCGGGGAGTTAACACCACCGGGGATGGTTTTTTTAGCTTGTTCAAATAGGGTTTCTGAACGGGTCATTCTATATCCTTAAAGTCAGTCGCCAGATTTAACATCGGCGTTTTATAAGTACTAATTAACTGAACATGGGTGTTGTTCAAGTTGTGAACCAACACCAGATGTGAGCGCAAGCTGCGCCATACAAATTAAAAGTCCGTTATTTACCAATCTAAAAGTGGCTAAATTAAGCAGACTATCTAACTCATTTATCTGTGTTCTATAGCCTTTATCGCGGATGTTAGACCACAGAGTTTGCAATGTTTTGTATCAATATTTAGGTTTAAGCGCTCTTATACCATGATATTTATTCGGCTTCCCCTTTATTGGGGCTCGCTCTTCTTGAATTTGTGCTGGGTAGAGTATATCAGGCTGATCTAAATTTTCGTTAAATCGTTCCGTTATTGTGAGCTCATACTCAGCATTTGCAATGACCATTGATCACATAACCAAGCATTGGCAACGCTTAAAGGAGGTCAATGTCAATTGCCATCTTGGTATTTATAGCTTAACGGTATTTTGTATGAAGTACTTTGTACTGTATTGGGAGATTGCTTGCTTTAGGTATGAACGTCTAATGTGAAAATGGGGTGCTGATGTACAAATCCTACTTATGAGTATAGCGAGTGATAAGTTTGAGATGAATTAACCATATAAGTGGTTAATTCATCCGGTCTATCTAATGTTTAACCTCTGTTAAGGTTAAACACGTTCAGTGACGATTTCCCGCGAGAACACTTTTTCACAGTATCTGCACTTTAGGAATACATCTTCTTTTTTGGCAATAATAGTAAAACTACTGTCTACAGGCTCATTATGAGTAATGCAGTTGCTATTAGGGCACTTAAAAATCGAATTGATTTTCTCTGGAAGTGACAAAGTGAGTTTTTTAACCACTTCATAATTTTCTATTTGGTTTACTGTTGCATTAGGTGCATATAAAGCCAATTGGTTAGCCTGATCCGTATTGATAAATACGTTTTCAATCTTAATCAAATCCTTCGCGCCTAAAGCTGAAGAGGGCAGGTTGAGGCCTATCGTTACGCGTTGATTCGTTTTGTGCATTTTGAACAGTTTAAGCACCTTTATCCCCATGTTTGCGGGAATATGGTCGATAACAGAACCATTTTTTATTGCTTCAACCAGTTGGGTTTCTTTAGGCATAGCGATTATCTCCTGCTTATAGTTGTTCGTTTAGTACAAGTGCCAGTAGCGCCTCACGCGCGTAAACTCCATTTTCAGCTTGCTGAAAGTAGTAAGCGTGTTTGGTTTTATCGACATCAACGGTAATTTCATCTATACGCGGTAATGGGTGTAATACCTTTAGGTTATCTGACGCGTCAGCTAGCATTGAGGCTGTTAGGACGTAAGCGGCTTTAATATGCACGTACTCTGATTCGTCCAAACGCTCTTTCTGAACGCGAGTCATATACAGTATGTCTAGCTTAGGGATCACTTCTTCCATAGTGGCATGCAGACTATAATTGATACCGGCTTGGTTTAATTCTTCGCAAATGTAATCTGGCATAGCCAAAATTTCGGGTGCGATGAAGAAGAAGTTAATGTTGTTAAACTTCGATAATGCTTGAGCCAGAGAATGTACAGTACGGCCATACTTTAGATCGCCAACGAATGCGATATTCAGATTATCTAGGCGCCCTTGAGTTTCAAAGATTGAAAATAGGTCTAATAGGGTTTGTGTTGGATGTTGATTTGCCCCGTCGCCACCGTTAAGTACTGGTACGCCATGAGAGAATTCAGAAGCTAAACGTGCTGCACCCTCTTGCGGGTGGCGTATAACAAAAGCATCGACATAAGAAGATATCACCTGAACAGAGTCAGCCAAAGTTTCGCCTTTGTTAGCTAACGAAGTGTTACCACCATTATCAAAACCAATCACAGTGCCGCCAAGGCGTTGTATTGCGGTTTCAAAAGAGAGACGGGTACGTGTTGATGGTTCAAAAAAACAACACGCCACAACCTTATTTTTTAATAATTCTGGATTTGGCTCTGCTTTCAGTTTTCCAGCAGTTTCAACGATAAGTTCAAGTTCACTTCGGGTTAATTCCGGAATGGATATGATGTGTTTTTGAAATAACGAATTTGCCATGGCTTATCTTCCCAATATATAGATAACGGATACAAATGGTTTTAAATTTTTGCGATTGCACTTACAGCGCAAGTTACATTGCGAATGTATTTTACAAATTAAGCTTTAAAACGCTTTTGTCTGACGTAAAAAACAGACAAAAAAAAGCCCCCTTAAACAAGGAGGCTGTTTTAAAATTGAAAAACAGAAAATAAAACCGATGCAGCTTCTCGGCGATAATGAATCAAGTTGTACTTAGCTGGCCAGTTCATTGCTAAACTCTGTTTCGAAAAATTCCGAAGGATTATACGCCCATTTCTTGTGTTCGCAAGCATTTGCATTACCCCGTCATTTTGTTGGTTAAACACTTGAAAAAGAGATACCTTCCTGAGCGATTTACCTCAGTAGCTGAGTCATCAGTTCATTTTCATTATTGGCATGTTTAATAATGAAGGCTTCTGCTGATACGCATTTATGTATACCGTTATCGACTAGATGCTATCGGCTAAGTGCTACATAGCGATATTGTACAGGCAAGGTTTGGCACTTTTTTATCTTGCTGAGATGTTTTTATCATCTTCGTCGTAGAATTTAAGGCTTGTTAAATCAATGGCGACATCAGCTGTAGAGCCATGCTTCAGTGTGATATTCGGCTTTTGCGGTCTTAGCGCGTTCAGTTCACAAGGTAAGTGATTTTTTAATATTATCAGTTATTTATTTTAATTTTACAGTTAAAGTCTTACTGGTTTATCTAAGCACACTAACGGTAAATGCTGCGAGAGATTTAGCAAAAAAACCTTTAGTAATAGTATGACGTGACTCTCATCACACTTCATTTTGTTACTTGCAAGCGTTAGCAGTCAGCCTAAGGGTGAGGTTGATCACGTTAAAGAACCTTTAACGTAGTACGTGTTAGCTAACTGTTTTTAATTTGTTTTTGTTTGGTTATTTTATTGTTTGTTTTTATGTTTGTATCATTAAGTCTAATCTTGCCTATTTAGTTTTCTAATTTATTGACTCGCCTTAATTTTGTTAACCTTTGGGTGTTCGCTATTAACTCCAATTAAATAATTAAATCACAATAGGACTGCTATATGGACATAAGTGATGTTTGGCGTAAAGGTGATTGGGCGGCCTTCTTTGGTCTGTTTACCAATAATTTAACCAATTTACTGACGATGATGGGCTTGTTACTTTTTGTCGTAGGTTTACCAAAAGAATTTGTTATGGGGCAGGTCGTCCCAGCGTTTGGCTTAGCCGTGATGTGTGCCAGTATTTTTTATGCTTGGTTTGCCTATAAATTGAAAAAGGAAACCGGCCGCGATGATGTGACGGCCTTACCATCTGGTCCGAGTGCCCCGTCTATTTTTACCGTTACCTTCCTCGTGATTATGCCTGTTTATCACTCGACGCAAGATGCGGCGTTTGCAATTCAAATCGCATTAGTTTGGTGTTTTGTTGAGGCGATGATCCTATTAGTCGGCTCATTCTTCGGTGATACCATCCGTCGTATCGTACCTCGCACAGTGCTGTTGTCTTGTTTGGCGGGCTTAGGCCTTACACTGTTGGCGCTCAACCCGATGTTGCAAGCATTCTCAACGCCTGTTGTGTCGTTTGTAGTGCTGGGTATTATCTTTATCAACTGGTTCGGTAAAAAACCGCTGTTTCCTAAAATTCCCACCGGCTTGTTATTGATTATTGTTGGTACCGCGCTGGCTTGGTTATTTGGTTTGCAGTCACCCGATGCGATTATTGCCTCACTATCGGATGCGGGTTTCAACCCTCCACAATTCCATATCGACAGCTTTATCCAAGGTGTGCCACACGCCTTACCTTATTTGGCATCCGCTGTGCCACTAGGTTTGGCCAATTATGTATTTGACCTTGAAAATATTGAAAGTGCCGATGCCGCGGGTGACTCTTACCCGACACGTAAAATCATGATGGTTAACGGCTGTGCATCAATGCTCGGTGCGTTTATGGGTAACCCTTTTCCTGTCACTGTGTATGTGGGTCATGCTGCTTATAAAGAGATGGGTGCGAGTATAGGTTACACCTTGTTTAATGGTGTGATTATGTTCTTCGTGTGTCTATTTGGTTTAGGTGCACTGTTACTGAGCCTTATCCCTGGTGCTGCTATTGCACCAATATTAGTCTACATCGGTATTGTGACAGCTAACCAAGTCGTACGTGAAACGCCTAAATTGGAAGTACCTGCAATCTTCGTTTGTTTATTCCCATGGATTGGCTACTGGGCACTATCTTTATTCAAAAATACTTTGGCAACTGCCGGTACGAATGCCCAAGAGGTAGGGATAGAAGCGTTAGCGGCAAAAGGAATTTATTACCAAGGCATGGTGGGCTTAGGTAATGGTGCGCCGCTTGCGAGTTTGCTGTGGGGCTGTATGGTGGTTTTTGCTATCAATAATACCCCCCTTCGCGCCGTGGTTGCTGCCTTAGTTGCTGCAGGTTTAGCACTGGTGGGGTTCATCCATGCCAATGGCGTTGGCTTTGCTCAACCGGAATCTATGATGTTTGTTTACTCCTATTTGATGATGGCGACTCTGTTTGGGGTGAAACATTTTTACAACCTTAAAGAGAGTGTAAGCGAGCCTGTTAGCCAACCACTGCCTATTATCCCAGCAACTAAAGCCACTGAAGCCGCTTGAGGAGTGAATATGAATGCTAATGCCCCTATGTCGTTGCATAAGTTGGTCATCAATAATCGGGTTGACGATGTTATGACTTATTTAGCGGAGCAGGTCGAAGTCGATAGCCGAGATCAAAATGGCTGTACTGCATTGATGATTGCTGTGCAGCAAAATAATCTGACGCTAGCCAAGGTGCTCATAGAGCATGGTGCTGATGTTAATGCTCGTGATGTGAACCAACTGACGCCTTACCTGTGCGCTGGTGCTAACGGATTTCACGCACTTTTATCACTGACTTTAGCCAATGGCGCCGACGTCACCAGTGTTAACCGTTTTGGGGGGACGCCATTGTTACCCTCAAGCGAAAAAGGCTTTTTACGTACTGTACTGGTCAGTTTAGATGCTGGCATCCCAGTCAATCACGCGAATAAATTAGGGTGGTCGGCATTATTAGAAGCGGTGATCTTAGGTGATGGTGGGTATTTATATGCCGACGTTATAGAGGGGTTACTCGACGCTGGCGCTGACATTGACCTTCAAGATCGCGATGGATTAAGTGCGCTCGATCATGCCAACGCTTTGGGTCAACAAAGTATTGTCGCCTTGATGACGCAACGTGAGCAAGTTAAGCAAGGCTATAGTGCTGCATTACGCTTGGTTAAACAGCATATTCGTCAGTTTGACTATCAAGCGGCGTTGGCAGTGTTAACCACCAATAGGGATGGCTTTACCAATCCAGTAGATTACTTCTATTACTGTGGTTATGTGCTAACGGAGTTAGCGCGTTTTGATGAGGCAATAACCGCTTACCGTGAAGGTTTGGCACTGAGTGACAATAAAGCGCAGTTTTATCTTTATATCGCCAATAGTTATCGGCTTGCCAAACAAACGCGGCAGGCACTCGTTGAATTTGATTACGGCATTGCAGTTCAGCCTGAGTCACCGTTTGTGCGCTACCACAAGTCTAATTATTTACGAGAGCTTGGCATGCATGAGGATGCAGTCGATGCTATGGCCCTATTATTGGCGCAGCAGCCGCATCGTTATGATTACTCATTTCATCAGGCTAATAGCTTGCGTTCATTAGGCCGACACGATGAGGCGATTGCCACTATAGAAAATGCGATTAAGCATGATGCTCGCAATGGGCTTTATTATCAGCATAAAGCCAAGTCATTAGAAATAATGGGGCTGCTTGAACAAGCAATAGCCGTCATTAATCAAGCCATTGAAGCCTGCGATGACGTTGATGAATTGGTTGATATTAAAAATACTCTGTCAAATAAATAAAATTTAACTGAGTATCCTTGTTAAATACTTTAATTAATTGGTGGGTTTAAGTCAGTACCTACTTGAAGGTTGATGCTCTTAGTTTTTATTTTATCTTATTTAAATGGAATACATATTTACACATAGGTGTAGTGGTTATTTTATTAACTATTACATGAGTAATTACACATATTTTTGTTGAAATATAGTAGAGGCTAATATGGTCGTAAAATTAACTTTAAAAAAGAATACCTATTTCGATTCGGTTTCATTAATGGCATTAACGACCAAAGTTAATGAAATTAATGATGTTGAACAGGCCTTTGTTGCAATGGCAACCGAGATGAATAAAGGGGTGTTAGCTAACATAGGTTTATTATTACCTGAAGTGCAAAATGCCAACAGTGGTGATCTGTTTATTGTGGTAAAAGCCGTTAGCGAGGAGGTGTGTGATGCTGCACTTGCCAAGGTAGAAGTGCTCTTAAAAGGCGATGACAAAGCAGCAACAGGTTTAGGCGCAAGTAAGAAAAAATATGTCACCTTAAAGAGTGCCTTAAACGACGCACCCGATGCCAATCTGGCGGTGATCTCTGTGCCTGGTGAGTTTGCTAAGCGTGAAGCGCTAACCGCGCTGACTAACGGTTTACACGTATTGATGTTTAGCGACAACGTTTCGGTGGCCGACGAGGTGGAGCTTAAAACCTTTGCTCACGAAAAAGGCTTGCTAATGATGGGGCCTGATTGCGGCACCGCCATTATTAATCATGTTGGTCTGTGTTTCGCCAACAAAGTCCGTCCAGGTAATATTGGTATTGTCGGCGCATCAGGCACGGGCAGCCAAGAAGTTGCTGCACGTATTCATGACTTTGGCGGTGGTATATCGCAACTATTAGGTACAGGCGGACGTGACTTAAGCGCAGAAGTCGGTGGTATCATGATGCTAGATGGATTGCGTGCATTAGAGGCCGACCCTGCCACTGAGGTGATCTTAATCGTCTCTAAACCTGCGGCGAAAAGCGTTGAAGCCAAGGTACTCGCACTGGTTCAGAGCTTTAGCAAGCCGGTGGTAGTCTGTCTGTTAGGTGGTGAAGAAGCACCGGTTATTGCAGCCGGGGCTCACTTTGCTAAAACCACTAAAGAAGCCGCGTTACAAGCGGTTGTTTTAGCGGGTGTTGATGAAAGTAGTATTAATAAGCGCGCTTTGAACTTAGCGTTAATTGAAGAGATTAAAGTCAAGTTATCACCTGAACAAAAGTACATTCGTGGTTTGTTCTGCGGTGGCACCTTATGTGAAGAAACCATGATGCTGGTGCGTGATACGCATAGCCAGGTGTATAGCAATATCGCCAAAAAACCAGAGCAGCGTTTAGCGGACATTAATGTTAGCCAGCAGCACACCTTTATCGATTTTGGTGACGATGATTTTACTAATGGGCGCCCACATCCGATGATCGACCCTTCATCGCGTATTGAACGTCTGCTTAAAGAAGCTGATGACCCTGAAGTTGGGGTGATCATTCTCGATTTTGTTATCGGTTATGGTTCACATGAAGATCCTGTTGGCGTGACTTTGCCAGCCATTATCAACGCGAAGCAAAAAGCGGCGGCGCGGGGTCAGCACTTAGAGATTCTAGGTTACGTACTGGGTACTGATCTGGACACGCCAAAGTTGAGCGAGCAAGTTGATAAATTGGCTTCGGCAGGGGTGACCATTTCCAGCAGCAGTCAAAATACCGGGCTATTGGCAAGCGGCTTTGTGAGCAAGGGAGAATAATCATGAGCAAGATGACAGCACTATTTTCAAACTTAAATGTAATTAATGTGGGCCTTGAGTTCTTTAAAGACGATATCAGCAAGCAGCAAGCGCCGGTGACCCATGTGAACTGGCAACCCATTGCTGGTGGTAATACCAAGGTGATTGCAGCGCTTGATAAACTGGCACAGCCAGAAATAGCACAAAAAATTGAGGCGGCCAACGAAGAAGCGGTTAATCGCATTATTAAATCACACCCAGTGTTGGTGGGTTATGAAAGAGCGATTGATGTCGTTCCTGGTATGACTAAGACCACCATTTTACATGCTGGCCCACCAATATGCTGGGATGATATGAATGGCCCAATGCGCGGCGCGGTGACTGGCGCGCTGATTTTTGAAGGCTTGGCAGCTAATCTTGATGAGGCATTTAAATTAGCAGCATCAGGTGAAATCACTTTTTCGCCATGTCATGAGCACGATTGCGTCGGCTCTATGGCGGGGGTCACGTCGGCTTCTATGTATATGCACGTGGTCAAAAACATGACCTATGGTAACGTCGCGTATACCAACCTTAGTGAGCAGATGGCGAAAATTTTACGTATGGGCGCCAACGATGAAAGCGTGGTTGAGCGCTTAATCTGGATGCGCGACGTATTAGGGCCAATGCTAAAAGCCGCTATGGATAAAGCTGAGCCTATCGATTTACGCTTAATGCTAGCTCAAGCCCTGCATATGGGAGATGAATGTCATAACCGTAATAACGCGGGTACCGCTTTATTATCACAGGCATTAACACCTTTGATTTTAGAAACTGAATTCACCATCAAAGAAAAACGTGAGGTGTTTGATTTTATTGCATCAAGCGATTACTTTTCGGGTCCAACTTGGATGGCAATGTGTAAGTGTGCCCTCGATGCTGGTCATGGGGTCGAGCACAGTACGGTAGTGACCACAATGGCACGTAACGGCGTTGAATTTGGTATTCGTGTCAGCGGTATGAAAGGCTTTACTTGGTTTACAGGTCCTGCTCAAAAGGTTATCGGCCCACTATTTGCTGGCTTTAAGCCTGAAGATTCGGGCTTAGACATAGGTGACAGTGCTATTACCGAAACCTATGGAATTGGTGGATTTGCGATGGCGACGGCGCCAGCAATCGTTGCACTGGTTGGCGGCACGGTAAATGAGGCGATTGATTACTCTATCCAGATGGATGAAATTACAACTGCCAAAAATCCGAATGTCACTATTCCGTTATTAAATTTTAAAGGTATTTCATCGGGTATTGATATTCGTAAAGTCATTGAAACAGGTGTTTTACCTATTATTAATACCGCTATTGCTCATAAAGAACCCGGCGTTGGTATGATAGGTTGTGGTATTACGAATCCACCAGTGGAATGCTTTGAAAAAGCCATTATTGCCTTTGCTAATAAATTTTAATCAATACGGTTAACTCTTGTGCGCATAAAAGTCGGCTCTATTTAAATCTGTTATTAATGATAAGAAATGAGTCGGCTTTTATTATTAGTTTTATCCGTTTTATTTATTACCTTTATTGCAACTGTGTGTTTATTTTTTTCTGCCACATGATTGTGGATTAAATATATATTGAGGTTTCCCATGAAAATAGTATTAGCCCTTGGTGGCAATGCGTTATTAGAGCGTGGTCAACCGCTCACTGCGACCAATCTTCGTAATAATATTAAAAAGGCTGCGGCATCAATTGCGGCTATCGCTAGAGAGCATGATGTGGTAATTGTTCATGGTAATGGTCCACAAGTGGGATTATTGATGGAGCAAAATTACGAGTACCAAAAAATTAATAGTGCGGTCACCGCCTACCCATTGGATGTATTGGGTGCCGAAACTTGCGGCATGATTGGTTATATGTTGCAGCAGGAATTATTTAACAGTGACAATAAGTTAAGTATTACCACTATTTTGACCCAAACCTGCGTAGATATTGACGATGTAGCATTTAACGACCCCACTAAGTTTGTGGGTCCCATTTATAGCGAAGAAGAGATAGATAAGATTAATATTGCTAATCCTTCGGCAATTTTTAAGAAAGATGGCGACTATTACCGCCGGGTTGTGTCTTCACCTATGCCACAAGATATTGTCGAATCTAAGCAAATCAGTAACCTACTTGAAAATGGTAATACTGTGATTGCCTGTGGTGGTGGAGGTATTCCGGTATTTAAAGCTAATAATGGTAATCTCGTTGGCGTTGAATGTGTGGTTGATAAAGACTTAACGGCGGAGTTACTTGCCGAGCAAATTAAGGCGGATTTGTTTATTATTCTAACCGACGGCGCGGTTTACCTTAATTACGGTAAAGAAAACCAGCAGGCAATTAAACATATTACGCCTGAAGAGTTAGATAAATACCATTTCCCAGCGGGTTCTATGGGCCCTAAAATTGATGCCGTGTGTAAATTTGTTTCTAAGGGGCTGGGTGATGCTGCCATTGGTGCTTTAGATGAATTATCTGCGGTTATTGCTGGACACTCTGGTACGCGCATCACACTGGGCGAAACTGTCGAGTATTATTGATTTTATCAACAGCCTAGCCAGTCACTTGCACGCTTTGTTATTTTAGTGCTGGTTTATGTTTTAAAAGCCTCAAATAGAGGCTTTTTTATTTTGGCCTACGACCTGCAATCTAGCACTTCAGTTCATCCCATTGTATTCGGATGGTTGCCACCCATTAGGGTCTTACGGTTTAGAACTGACCAGAATAGGCATGATTAAGCAAGTACATAAGCACGATAGAGCATCACTCTACATCTGCCCGTTGTGTGTTTTCAGCTTATTGGTGCATCCCCGAAGAAGATTAATCCCAAGTAGATGCCGCATAGGGTGTCGTGGCCAGAAGAGTGACCATAGGTAACCACTGAATCAAGGGCTACATCGAGCGCCAAGGGGTTAAAGGGCTGATTTAAAAAGGCATACAGCTCAGTAATCTCTTGGTTATAATGATGGTGCGTGGCGTGCAATAACATGGCTTGACTAACATCTGTAGTTTGCGCTGCACTAGCTTGTACCGCTTGTGCTAGCAGATAAAAATAAGGGTGCTGGCTAAAGTCTAGCCAGGAGAGTAAGCCGACCAGTAGGTCGTCCATTGAGGGGGTTAGCCCAGCACCAAAGCCGATAATAGATTTAAGCTCAATTGCACGGTCTTGCTGGGCTACAGCAGCGATAAACTTTTGTAGGTGCGGCGTAATATATTTAATCATCATCTCTGGTTGATACACCAGATTAGTCGCGATATTGAGTCGCGGTTGCTGACACAGTAATGGATAAATCCCCAGCGACTTTTGATTGCACTGCAAAAAAGAAGCGATATGCAGCTGAAGGCTTGATTGTTGGCTGAGCGCGATGGGCAAAGCCGCAGACAAGCTAGGGTTAAAACGTGCTATCTGCTCACTCACAATGGTTGCGCCTGCGCCTAAGTTAATATGCAGTATCAGATTATCAATATGGGCGCTGGCCGCTGATGCCGGCGACAAGTTAGAGTCTTTGTTATTAATGACGCACAGCTCAACCTTTGCACCGACAATGAGCGACTTAAGGCTTACCCCTTGCGGCAATAAAATTGCGCTTGGGTTCATCTTTTTTGGTTGGGTGAGTAGCGAGATCAAACCAAAGGGGCTTTGGAGATTGCAGGCGGCGTTAAATACTGAATGCACGGTTGTGCTTATTGAGCCGTGGTGCATGAGTTGATCATAAATCGGTTGAGCTAGGGTTATCTTTGTCATCATCAGGCTTAATAGGTTTTATGGTGCTTTAAGTTAAAGGTGTTGATGATCTCATCGGCTATTTTAGTCACGATCATGTCATGCGTATTATTAACATATAAGGCTAAATAAAAGTCGTTGGGTGGAGCATAGGTTTGTAGCTCATTGATAATGCTATGCTCTGCCGTTTTACAGGTTTCCGGTAACAAGGTGATCCCAAAACCGATAGATGAAGCGGTAATAATGGCCGACAAGTTACTGCTGCAATAGTTAATTTTGCTGCAGTAACCTAATTGGTCCATAGAGTTAAGAATATGCTCCCGATACAGAGCTCCAGTGGGGAACAGCACTAATGGGACCATCTTGTTATTAAAGGTGGGGTGCGCCGCGCTGTCGAGCCATAAGAGAGGCTCTCTGCGATAGGCGTAAGCATTACCGAGTATGGGCTGCTTAACCAAAATAAGGTCATACTGGCCAGCTTGATAGGCCTGATACAGGCTGTTGCTTAGGCCTGAGGTAAATTCAATTAAGATATTGTAGTTATGTTGAAACTGCACAATGGCTTTAGTGACATCGACCGACAGATCGTCAGGCACTCCTATCTTGATAATGCTTTGCTCTGACTTCTCATGAAAGTTATCGACCATAGAGGTGTTCAAGTCGATAATTTTATGGGCATAACGTAATACAAATTCCCCTTGCTCCGTTAATGTCACCTTTTGCGGTGTACGTATTAATAGCGTGCTGCCGAGCATAGATTCAAGGCGGTTAATTTGTTGGCTAATGGCCGATTGAGAGTTATGTATTCTTTCTGCTGCGCGGGTAAAACTGCCGGTTTCACACACGGCGATATAGGTTAAAAATAACTGCGGTGGAATAAACTTCATGATGGGTTACCTATGTTTAGCTTGTTATTATATTTTTCGTAAAATAAGTTGCGCCATTGTGAATGGGGTCGTGGGCTTTGCTGTTTCACGCCAGACAATTTCTAGTTTTAGCCCTGTGGCTACCTAGTTTCGTGATTTAGATTTTTAATCTTAGTGATCACGACTTTGATATTATTTTCCTCTTCTTCATGGGGGATGCGTTTAAACATCATCCTAGTATTCAGTCTTTCTTCAATAGGGCGGACATTCAACTGACAAATAGTAAGACCTTTAACTTAGTAAGGGAAATAGTATTTGCGCCAACTCAATATCAACTGTATAGGGTCCATGTTATTGGTGATGTTCAATTAGCGTTTACTCAGTAATAGGTGTTACTGATTGTTTATGCTGGTGGGAAGAATAAGCGGCTATAGATTATATTTGCCCTGAATTGATTTCTTTTTGGAGTGCTGCCCAGCTGATCACGCCAACGATGTTATCGGGCGTGTCTTGGTAGATAAATACCTCACCACTACGTTTGGGTGACAAGATGATATAAGCCTCATTGAGTGTTGTTGTATCACTCAGGCCTTCTATAGGATGGCGTGTAAGCGCGGGGCTATGATTATCGGGTGGCATCTCAAGACTGACCATTTCTAATATTGCCTCAGTATTACGCACTAGTACGCTTCGACCTTCAGCCCGCTTAAGTACTTCGAGCAATAACTCATCGTTGTCATTAACGATAACAAAGCGTCTATCCATCAAGGTTCTGACGCCTTTTTTCTGCAGCGCTAAATTAACCGGCGCGACTTTATAATTAAGTCCCATGATCTCTAACTGTTCAAAGAAAATAGATTTTGTTTTAAATCCTTGATAGGCAATTAAAAAAGCCGGAATAGTGACAAACATTGAAGGTAAAATGATACTGGCGTCATTGGTCATTTCTAACAAGGCGACTAAGGCTGCCAGTGGCGCAGCAAGACATACTCCCATCATGGCAGTCATGCCGATAACCGTATAAAGCCCAACGTAGGGCGCAATAGATGGGAACAATAGGGCGCTGACTAAGGCAAGGATAGCCCCGAGTAAAGCACCTATACCGTAGAGAGGACCAATCAAGCCACCGGGAATACCCAAACCAATTGCCGCAATAGTGGCAATCATTTTGGCAAACAACAGCGCAATTAAAAGCAATAAGCTCGGGTGTTGACTAATCGCCTCACCAATGGCGAAATCGCCAGTTCCAAGGGCTTGTGGTAGCACTAAACCAATTAGGGTAGTGATGCTACCCGCCAATAATAATCGATAAATTAATGGCCAGTTTTGTCCGGTGGCAGTGACTTTTAATAATGAATAATTAAATAGGGCGGCAGCAAAGCCTAATACTACGCCGCCAATCGCCAGTATGGGATAGTGATCTAGGGGGATATGGAATACTTGAATGCGGTCCAGTTCGTGTACATTACCGAACACCAGTTGGCTTGATACTGCACCACAAATAGCCGAGAGCATAATCGGGAAAAAGTAATGGATTTTGTACTCACGTACGATCACTTCAAGTACAAAAATGACCGCAGCGAGTGGTGCATTAAAAGTCGCGGCTATGCCTGCAGCAATGCCACTGACGCACATAATCCGTACGCTATTATCCGGAAGATTAAATTTTTCAGCGAGAAAACTGGCACTCACAGCACCCAGATGAATAGCTGGACCTTCACGACCTACCGAGAAATTAGTGCCTAGGGCAAAGAGTGCTTGAAAAAATTGTCCTGCGGCAGATTGCAGCGGAATTTTACCATAATGCAATTTAACTCTATGTAAAACATAGGCTATTCCCATTCTTCTATAGCGTTTAGAGCCTAGTTTTGCCACAATCCAAATTAATACTGCCCCTAAAAGCGGTAACAGAGCTCGCCAGTCAGCGACGTTCCCCGTAAAATCCAGCGTCTGTATTTGGGTGTAATGATTAGCCCAAACCAGTAAAAGTCGAAACAGTAAAATGACACAAGATGAGAAAATGGCAAATAGCAGCGCCAGTATGCACAGTTGCGCACTGATACGGGCTTGGGATAAATGATCACGTAGCTCATTAGCAAAATACTTTTTAGCTACTATGATGGCACGTTGCATCGCGACTTTGTTTATAGGTAATTGCACTGCGTTGGCCTGAGTTGTATTGTATCGAACTCGTTCTTGAGTTGATTATATTTTATATAAGGGGTTGTTACCTAATGCCAAATTATTCTCATTGGCGAAATCGGTTACAAGTGATGGACCGAAAGTATCGTCCATCTTCAATATATTTATCGTGTTTAGTCTTAGTGGCCCTTCTTTTAGGGGCTTGGATCAGTTTTTTGCTGTTAAGCAGCGATGATCCCGTTGTTAAACACAACGGTAAAGCCCAGCGCTTGAGCGTCGAATTAGAAGCTCAAACCCAGTTACTCGCCACCAGAAATCTAGAGCTATCCGTTGAGCGTGAAGCGAATGCGCAGATGCAAGATATGTTTGGTCAGCAACTGAAAAAGCAAAAAGAGTTAGAACACGAGCTGGCGTTCTATCGTAGCATTATGACGCCAGATGATAATGCTGAAGGTGTCGCAATTCACGGACTTGAAATTACGCCAGGCGCTTTGACCGATGAATATAACCTTAAGCTGGTGTTAACTCAGTTGCAAAAGCGTAAGCAGTCAATCCAAGGTCGAGCCGAATTGACATTAATTGGTGTGCAAAATGGCAAATCAGTTAACTTAAATGTGAACAAAATCACGGGTTCTAAACTCGAGTTTGATTTTCGTTATTTTCAGGTCATAGATACCAAGGTAACTGTTCCCGCAGGCTTTAATTTACAGCAAGTGAAGGTTAAGGTGTTGGTGCCTTCGAGCCGCTGGACTAAGAATTCACAGACTGAACAAATCTATAGTGCCCCTGAGTTATTACAGGGTGAAAAAGAACCGCGGGTAATACTTGAACAAAACAGTCAGGTAAAGGATAATTTGCCCCAGAAAACTGATGTAAGAGGTAGTAATGACTGATCAAGCTGATACAGCAATGCCAATCCAATTTACCGATGCGGCAGCCGCTAAGGTAAAAGGTTTGCTGGAAGAAGAGCAAAATCCTGAACTTAAGCTACGAGTCTATGTGACTGGCGGTGGTTGTTCTGGATTTCAGTACGGCTTTACCTTTGATGAAAAGGTCAATGAAGGCGATTTTACGATAGAAAAACAAGGCGTTCTTTTAGTTGTTGATCCTATGAGCCTACAATATTTAGTGGGTGGAGAAGTCGATTATACTTCTGGCCTTGAAGGTTCTCGCTTCTTCGTGAAAAACCCTAATGCATCTTCGACCTGTGGTTGTGGTGCCAGCTTTTCTGTTTAATACATTGCTAATGCAGTGCCTAAAGGCATAGTGTTAGATCAAAAAAGCCGTCGTAATGACGGCTTTTTGTTGGGCGCAATTTAGTCACCTATCACGACTTAACCCATGATATTCAAGTTAAGTTTAGGTTTAAACCACGCCTTTACCTTTTTATCAAAGGCTATCCAAACTTGCAGTAACGACAAAACGATCAAAGCGATAAAAATGACATAGTCAGGTAGCTTGCTCTGCCATTCTCCTAAGTACACTGTCGTCGGGCCGACAATTAAGTTGTCAGGATCGTACATGATCACTGGCAGCATACTAATCAATCCCAGCTGTACTAAGGTGTAACCCCTCAGCATAATAAGCGCTGCCTTTTGCCGGCCGATAATAGCAATCACCATAAAGAGTGTCAGTAGACAAAATAACACGCCCTGCTTAGCGACTAAGCCACTGATTGACGCAGCGGTATACACCAGCAACAGCGCAATGAGTCGTTTCGGTAAGCGTTGACTCATCATTGTGCTTGCTTGAGGTATTGTCGTCGATTCTTGCTCGCTCATAGATATTCTCGCTTAGCGCTGCAGATTAATGGCTTTGCTTAGGCGCTAATTTTTGATCAAGTTCGTAAGGTGGGATCACTACGCCTAAATCATCTAATACTGGGAACACGGCAACAAATAAATCATCATCTTCCATGCCTGGCACCCATCTATCGTGGAATTCGTCATAGGGGATAGCCAAAGTTTGGCAATCGCTCCATTCGTCCACAGCCCAAGATTCTGCAGCCTCTTCAGTTGGCCACATTGGAATACAATCTTCTTCTTCCGTGGTCAGCATGACGCAACCGTCTTGGTCCTGTAACGTCCAAATGATCTGGTGTTCTTTAACTTGTTCAACAAGATAATCGTAACGTGCTTCAGGTGTCATTGCTGCTGTCTCAGCGAGGGTTTTAACAGTCTTACTCATGAAAAATATCTCTTTTGCTTGAATAGGGTGAGCCAGATGTGTTTTTAGTCGCACAGCAAAATTCACCAGTTGTGCAAATGGTAACATTAGCGCGGGATTAGAAAAAGAACAACAGCACTAAGTGTGTAGTTGTGTTGGAATTGCCCCTTTATTTTACTGCGTAGAAATCGCACTAAATCAAGCCTATCGATAAGGAACAATTTGTAGGTTCCTATGCATATAAATAAACCACTACCTCAATTTAATTCGCCTCGTTTTTTACTTAGCCTGAAGAGAGGTAATAGCTAACGTTTATTTCGTCTCAATTTATTATATCAACTTTTATAAAACGCCTAAAACCTGCCACTTCAAGTTTACCACTGCGAATTAAACGCAAGCATATGATTTTTAATGAATAGATAATTAATAGATATAAAAGAGGCAAATAAACGAGCCCTTAAGCATTGCTGCATTTGCTGGAGCCAAGTACAAGTTTGTGATTGTTTTTTGTTAATTAAATTAATCTTCAGTGTTAATGAATTTGGTTGTGTGAAAAATAACAGTATTGGTAAAAGTGAGTGGTTAAAAATGATACTGCCAGGTTGCCGAGTTACTCCCTAGTTCTCTAAAACTATAAACATAATAACTGCCATCAGTGCAGAACTAATAAAGGTAAAGTGATGAAAATAAAAATATTAACTTTAGCAATACAAGCGGCGATGCTTAGTGTTGTGCCTTCGATGGTGTTTGCTGCAGATCCGATAGAAGTGAGTACCGCGCAAAAGGACATGAATGCCAATAGAAATTTACCCGTCGCAGATGCTGATGAAGCTAGTATTGAGAAAGTAGCAGTGACAGGATCACGTATTAAGCGTGATAGTTTTTCGTTGAGCACGCCAATGGTAGGTCTTGATGCTAAAGATATTGCTGATAGTGGTATTGGCTCGCTAGCAGATATTCTTGTTGATCAAGTGCCTGCACTTTCAGAAGGCGTTAGTAGTACCAACAGTCAATCTAGCGTTCAGAATACGGGGCTTTCGACGATTGATTTACGTAGTCTTGGCACCGATAGAACCTTAACTTTAATCGATGGACGTCGTGTTGTATCAAACAGCTATAGTGGTAACTATGTCAGTTTAAGCACGATACCTACGGCAATGGTTGAAAAGGTTGAGATTATCACCGGTGGCGCATCAGCGGTGTATGGCTCTGATGCTATTGCAGGTGTTGTTAATATTATCACACAAAGCGATAAAACTGGCTTTGAAATTAATGCTAGAGGCGGAGAAACGACCAATGGCGGCGGTCAAGAGCGTACCGTTGATGTAGGTTATGGCGCTGACTTTGCAAGCGATAAAGGCTATATCTACGCAAGTGCTACTTACGACAAGCAGTATGGATTATTTGCTAGTGATAGAAGTCGTTCTAAATACGAATCTAGCTTTGAATATGATACTAAAACGATGTGTAATGCAATGAACACGGTAGATGGTGATCAATGCATGCGAGATATAACACCAGATGAGTGGCGTGAACGCAGTAACGATATCAATGGTGGTCGTTTTGAAACTAATGCCTGGTGGTATGACGGCGCCAATTTAAAGCCAGATTTTAAAGAGGAACGTGATGGTTATAACACCTATGAAACGGCATTATTGAAAGTTCCTGAAGACAGTTTGTCTGCTGCAATAAAAATGAACTACGACATTTCTGATGATGTAAAAGCCAATGTTCAAGTTCAATTTAGCCGTAATACTGCATTTCGTCGCACCGATGCAGAAGGCCAAGATTATAATGATGCAGAGCTTTATATCGATCCTATCACTGGGCTGCCAGGTATGATTGATGCGGGAACGATATCGCCTAATAATCCCTATGTGCCATCTGAAATTGCCGCAATGGCAGGTAAAAGTGTTACGTGGGATCGCCGCTTCCAAGAAGTAGGTCCTGTTGAAAGTAATAACGAACGTACAACATTACGATCTTGGGCTGGATTACAAGGAAGTTTATTTGATACTTGGACTTGGGATGCCTCTGTTGGATACGGTAAATTTGAACAGCGCCAACGTCGTAGCAACGAGGTAAGTATTCGTCGTTTAAGGAATGCGCTTGATGCTGAATACGCTGATGATGGTGTCACTATTCAATGTGCGAGTGAAGATGCTAGAGCTGAAGGCTGCGTGCCGGTCAATATTTTTGGTGAAGGTTCTATCAGCAAAGAAGGCGCCGATTATATTCGTGCTAATCCCTACATCAATACAGATATTACTCAACTTAACGCTTTAGGATTTATTTCGGGCGAGTTATTCGAATTACCAGCAGGGGGCGTTCAGTCTGCATTTGGAGTTGAATATCGCCGTGATACGCAAGAAGTGCAAACAGATAAAGCAATGCGTGCTGATGCCATTACCTTTAACGATGTACCACCATTTGAAGGTGAGGTAACGGTATGGGAAGCGTTTGGTGAGGCGAGTTTACCGCTACTAAGAAATGCTGATTTTGCTCATAAACTTGATCTCGATGTCTCGTTGCGTATTGCGGATTATAGCCAGAAAAACATTGATTTAATGTCTAGCTATCGTACTGGTTTATTGTGGGAGCCTATCGAAAATTATGCGCTGCGTGCCAACTATTCACGTGCGCAACGTGCACCTAATATTACTGAGTTAATTTCGCCACCTCGTGGAGATTATGACAGTGTTCGTGATATTTGTGATGGTGTTACAGCGACTTCTACCAATGCGGGTCACGATAGTTGTCGTCTTGATGCTGGTATTGCTGCTGCAATTGCGACTGACGGTATTTTTGAAGATACAGGTGGTTCTAAATATTCTCCTAATGCTGGTAATGAAGAGCTTACCGAGGAAACTGCTGATACCTATACATTAGGCTTCACTATGGCTCCTGATTTTCTTGAGGGCTTTAACTTAGCGGTGGATTATTATGATATTAAAGTCGCCGATGCTATTGGTTCGCTAAGCAATGAAGATATTCTTGCCGAGTGTTATAACTCAAGTAATGCTTATGGTGCAGACAACCAATACTGTGGTGTGGTTAGCCGTGATACCGAAGGTCAGTTAACGCAAATCATTCAGCAAGAGCTCAATTTGAATGATATAAGCACTCGTGGTGTGGATATTGCCCTTGCTTATCAGTGGGAGCTTGCTGAATACGGTGATCTCAGTTTTAAGACTAACTGGACTCATGTGCTTGAATATAGCTCAAGCTACATGGGCGCTGATGGGCTTGTAGAAGATGATTACGTTGGTGAACTTGCTAGTGGTATTTTTGAAGATAGGGGCACTGCTTCATTAACCTGGAGCAATGATGACTGGCGCATTCGCTGGAGTACCAAATACAAGAGCGATATGGTTGATAGCCATGATAGAGTCAATGAGTGGCAGGATCTGAACGCTGCAAATCAGGCAAAAATAGATGCGGGTGATGCAACCGCAATTCTGAATCCTGAGACACCGGCATTCTTATACTACGGCTCATATGTGACTCATGATTTATCAGTGTCTTATACTATGGATATTAATAATAGTGCGCAATTACGCTTATACGGTGGCGTGCGTAATATTTTCGATAATCAAGGTCCTTGGGTAGCTGATACGGGAGATCTTGTTGAGTCAGGAACAGGTAACTATAGTAGCGCTTATGGTGGCGGTGTTGGACGTTACGGTTACTTAGGTGCAGAGATGAAGTTCTAACCATTATTGTAGCTTTTATTTTTATATAAACCGCATGTTTTTAGCATGCGGTTTTTTTATTTTATAGAGAGTATTAATGTGTTGCTAGCATGTGCGCTTTTAAAAAATGGCTTTGTTCCCATAACATATGATTTAACGATTCTTTAGCACTGTAACTATGACTTTCAAAAGGCAGGATAACGAGTCTTGCAGTACCGCCTAAGCCCTTAATTGCGTCAAACATCCGTTCTGCTTGCATTGGAAAAGTGCCCGAGTTTTGATCCATCTCCCCGTGAATTAATAACAAGGGCGACTTGATTTGATTGGCATAATTAAAAGGTGACATTTGTTGGTATATATCATTGGCTTGCCAATAATTACGTTCTTCATTTTGAAAGCCAAATGGCGTTAGACTGCGATTATAAGCGCCACTTCTGGCTATTCCCGCGTAGAATAAATCCGTATGCGCAAGTAAATTTGCCACCATAAATGCACCATAAGAATGGCCACCAATAGCAATTCGCTTGGGGTCGGCAATCCCTAAATTGACCAATACATCTACAGCGGCTTGTGCATTGGCCGTCAATTGCTGTTTAAAGTCATCATTAGGTGCTTTATCATTCTGACCAATTATAGGCATAGAAACTTTATCGAATACGGCAAAGCCTTCAGCCACGAAAGGCACTGGACCTTTAGGACTGATTTTTAAATATTGATTGGGGCTGAAACTGACTTGCCCTGCGATTTCAGCATCATTAAATTCCCTTGGGTAGGCCCACATCAACACTGGTAGTGGGCCTTGCTCTTTGCGATAGCCAGCAGGTAAGTACAATGTCCCTGAGAGTGGTACACCATCGGCTCTTTGGTAGGTAATGAGTTGTTTTTGGATCCCTTTGTAGGCTTGTAATCCTTCCGGTTGCTGATATAGCACAGTCTCAGATGCATCGTTGACATTGATTAGCACTAGGCTAGGTGCCTGATTTGGGCTTTCGCGGTTGATGATCATTCTTAGTGGATTGACATCGAGTATATAACGTACCGACTCCAATTTATCATTGGCCGACTGCCATAGTAAGGTTGAGGTGCCGTTGACTAATAATGTGTGTTTTAAAAAAGGCCGATTCCCTGTATTTGAAGCACCTTGCCCATAATGCATTAGTTCTGGCGAGTTAGCATGCTGGCTGATGTGAATAAGTTTGCCTTTATTAGGAATATATACTTTAAAAAACTGCCCTAAATCTTGATATTTATCGCGCATGTTTCGCTCGCTAAATGTGTGTAACGAGGTTTTCTCTTGGTTGAGATCTATATGACCCATCCTCAGTCGTTGCAATTTAGTATTGCGCTCTGTGACCAATACTAGATCATGTTCAGCCCACTCAATATCGACAATTCTCCACTGTGTATTACCGATTAGCTTTGCTTTATCAGTAAATGGCGCCGAAAGAGTCCAGAGGCTGTCGCGCTTTGCAGCTGCTTGACGTGAATCGCTTAAATCTAATGCTTGGGTAAAAGCTAATGTTGCCGCTTGACCTTGTACCCACTGGATCATCCTAGGGCCACTTAAAACAGCATCACTACCTGTGGGACGTTGCTCACCGCTTAGGCTTTGATGAATGGTTGTAATGTGCGCATCATTTAAGCGATAAACTGCGGTTAACTTAGGGAAATCATGGTACTTAACTTTGTAGGAAAATGGCGGGGTGAGATGAGTTGCGAGGATATATTTTTCATCTGGTGAAATAGAAAAATCGAGAAAAATTTGTGCCTTAGCGATTGTCGAAATAGTGCCATCAAGTTTAACTAGGGCGAGTTGACTCATTGTTAAGTCGGTAAATCGTTGTTCATCTGCAGAGTTTTTAAGCAAATCCTGATAGGTTCGTTGCTGAGTCTTACTTGAGAGAGTTTCCTTTACCATAGGAGAATACGAAGCTTGTGACTGTCGCCATTGGCCGTTCTGTTCATTGGCAAAACGTGCCACTACGCCACATTCTCCAAGCCATTGATAATTTAAGTTGATACTGCCATTTAGGCGTTGGTTCGTGAGTTGTCTATTTAGGTCTTTTTCAATGTCATAAGCATAAAGATAGCCACCGCTCTGGTTCAGACTGACAAAGCTTAAGTAACGGTTATTGGGTGAAAAGGTTACTTCAGTAATGTCATTAGCGTTAGGCAAGTTAATGGTGCGTTGTTCATTGTTCTTAATATTGATGAGCTTGAGCTGATTATAACGTGTGGGCAATCTACTGGGTATAAGTTGCTGTGGTGATATTCTTAGCCCTGCGAGTTTTTGCTCTGCAGTTGCAAAAGTGGAAATAGCAGGGGCTGAAATTGGGGTAAGTATAGCCATCCATTCATGATTATTTGAAAGTCGCGTCACGACAGTTGTGTTGTTTTCAACCGTTTGTTGTAGGGCTTTTGCGGGTGTTTTATATTCCTGCGCGAAGCTGTGGTAGCTAAAAGTGATTAATAGAATTATCCAGATATTATTAAATATTAAGCGCCGCATGTTTCATTCCTTGCAGGGTTTCTCTGTTGAGGTTAACTCTCAAAGGAGTACCGTTTTAAGCTGTAGAGCTTTTTACATTTATAGTGAGTTCCTTTGTAAGTAATATGGCCACCCTCTGCAATCTTTCATAGCTCGATTCTATATTGTTTAAATCTCTATTTTATAAATATTATGGCGTAATATTATGAATTTTAAATAATTAATAAAAAAGGTCAGTTGCTATTCGATCTGGTTATTCGGTAGTATTAAAGACTTACTTAGTACTCATAACCATAATAAGGCTAAGAATTGCGGTGTTAGGAAAATGATGAAGGACCAGCGTAAGTTAAGCTATCGTTTAGGTCTATGTAGAATAGATCCCTCAGATAACTCAGTCGTATTCCAATCCAAGACAGATATGAATGAGTCTGCTATCGAGCAGACGAAGCTATCTCTTCAACCTAAATTTATTGAAGTGCTCAATGTTCTTGCACGAAACTACCCTGAGGTCGTTACTCGGGATGAATTAATTACTCAGGTATGGGACGGGAATAGCTATGTGGGAGCTAAGGCTTTAACGAATGCCATTTGGCATTTGAGACAGCAATTATCGCCCTTAGCTGAAGTGGGTGCAGTGATTGAAACCGTGCGTAAAACAGGCTATCGCTTACTCATTGAGCCAGAGTTCGATGTCGAGGCTATTTCAGAGGAGCAAGACTTACTCCAATTAACCTCGGGTAAATTACTTCATATGACGCAACGTATGCGCGTTATCATGACTTCGATGGCCTTATTGATTTTTTTGGGTATGCTTTTTACTGGGATACATCTTTACCAAGATAAACAGAAAATGCTGGAGACTCAGGTTACCGCCTTAACCCGCGATCCGGGTTCTGAGCGTTATCCTGTCGTTTCTCATGATGGACGTTGGCTTGTTTATGGTGCTTATAGACCAGGCTTTGTTCCAAGTCTATATCTTAAGGACCTAACCAATGACGATCTTCCTGTACGGCAGTTAACATCTTCATCTTCAACGGAATTGCGTGCCGCTTGGAGTATCGATGATACGCGTTTGTATTTTACCTCTCGCACAGTAACGACTGCAGAGTGCCGTATCATGCAGTTAACGCTGTCAACCAATGAAATCATATCTTTAGCTCCTTGTAGTAGTGATATGTCCGCCATCGATGTTTCACCAGATGGAAAGTCATTAGCTTATATATCTTCACATGAAAAAAATAAAATGGGAGGTATTTATGTTCAATCCCTTGGACTTGATAATACCCAACTGATTCGCCAATCATGCGAGATAAATTGTAGTTATGAAGACAGAGATTTGGCCTATAGTCCTGATGGATATTGGATGGCTATCGTTCGCCGTTATAGCAATATTTCAGAGGATATTTTTATTCGAGAGCTTTCTTCTGGCAATGAACAACGGCTCACCCATGGCATTGAAGATGTACGAGGTTTAGGTTGGACCAATGATAGTAAGCGTTTAGTGTTTGCCACAGAAGAGTCTGGAAGTCGTAATGGTTTTATTATTGATATAAAATCTAAAAATATTAGCTCTTTAGATGTTGAGGGCATGAGTTATCCAAGGCTTATTGGAGACAGCGGAGAACTTGTCTACCATCAATATCACCGCCAGTTTGAAATAGCTTACCTCTCCCTTAATAATAAAGTGCCAACGACCTTATTTCCTTTGTTATATTCAGGGGTTAATCATCGTAATCCAGATTACTCAACGCAAGCCTTACGTCTTGTTTTTGTATCTAATGAGAGTGGTTTTAATGAGATTTGGACCTCAGACTTTAATGGTCAGAAGCTGGAACAACACACTAAGCTTAAAACTCGAGTCGCTTATCCGCGCTGGTCTCCGGATGGTACTAAAATTGCTTTTATTGCTCCAGATGACAATCATGAAGGCAATCGTATTTACATTCTAGATTTAGCAAGTAAACATATTATCGCGTTAGCATCTACTTACCATAATCATGGCAGACCAGCTTGGAGTTGGCAGGGGAAATCTGTTTATGCCTCAACAAGCGCAGGCATTACGGAGTTTTATTTAAATAATCAAGCTCCAAGAGTCGTTAACTCACTGAACATGGGCGTTGGTTTTGCAAGCTCAGCGTCAGAGTTAGTATTTACTCGCTCTGATACTCAAGGGCTATGGTTAGTTAATTTAAATCAGCCTGATGTTGTTGAAACCTTGATTGCTAATACGGACTTTAAAACAACTAATAATTGGACATTAACGCAGGAGGGGGTTTATTTTAAATCGGATCATATTGGTGAACAGAGATTAAATTTTTGGGATGCTAAATCTAAAAATATCATGCCAGTATTGCAAGTGCCGCGCTCAAGTTTAAGCTCCTTTGGTTCTATGACTTATATTCCTGAGTCTAGTCGCTTATTGATGACGCTTGATGGTTACCCTCAGCGCGATATTATGTTACTAAAGCATAAATTAATCCGATAATCGGTGGTGTATGCTTAGTTAGTCTACTTCGCGCTAAAGTATCCACCGAGTACAGCTTCGCGGCTGGCGCCTGTCACTGCGGGTAGATTGGCGGGTAAGCCTAAGTGATTACGCATGGCAAGCCACGCAAAGGCAATGCCCTCTACCCATTTAGGATCAACACCAAGGGCTGAGGTTGTATCTAATTGATAACCCGGTAGTAAAACAGCTAAACGCTGCATCAGTTGACCGTTGAACGCGCCACCACCACAAACGAATAATTCCCCTTCTTTAGACAGTTTAAGGATGTCTTGGGCTATGCTGTGGCAAGTTAAATCTAATAATGTCGATTGAATATCTGCTTCATCTAAATGATTAAAGGGCGACAACTGTTGCTCTAACCATGCTTGGTTAAATAACTCTCGGCCTGTGCTTTTCGGGTGAGTTAGTGAGAAATAGGGGTGCGATAATAGATGGGCTAATAGGCTTTGATCTGTTTTACCCGATGCGGCCCATTCACCATTTTGATCGAAGGGCTCACTTTTAACCTGTTGGATCCACGCATCAATTAAGTTATTACCTGGACCGGTATCAAACCCGAGTACCTGCTCATTATTACCGGGTAAATAAGTGATATTGGCTATACCGCCAATATTCAAAATAATACGTTTTTTACCGATTTCAGCAAAAGTCTGCTGGTGAAATGCTGGTACTAAAGGCGCACCTTGGCCACCGAGCGCAATATCTTTTCGGCGAAAATCAGCAATAACATCAATACCGGTTTCGGTCGCAATAGTATTTGGATCGCCAATTTGTAGGGTAAAACCCACTTCGAGGTTTGGCATGTGGCGCACTGTTTGACCGTGACTACCAATCGCAATAATATCTTCTTTAGCAATAGCGCATTTTGCCATTAGGTTATTAACGGCTAGGGCAAATAATTGACCGACGCTGCGATCTATGCGCCCGAGACGATTGATTTCATCTGTGCTCGGTAAACATAAACGTTGCAAGCCTTTGAGTAAATGGCTAGGAATGGCCTCCGTATGACTACAAATTAGCTGCGGTTTTATACCTGAAAAATCAACTAATACAGCATCAACACCGTCCATGCTGGTGCCTGACATTAGTCCAATATAATACGCATTTTTCATGTGGAGGAGTCGTCCTTCGTTATTGCATTGCCAATTGCGTTTGCTTGTTTTGCGAAAGCGTGGCCATCAACTGTTTGCTGAGCGTATCGAATTGAGGTTTTTCTTTTCTCGCAATTGATTCTGATTTCGGTAGCGTAATCGTTCTTGGGTTACGGTGTACGCCATTAACGATAAATTCGTAATGTAAATGTGCCCCTGTCACGCGGCCCGTTTTACCTAAAGTACCGATAATTTGCCCTTGCTTGACGCTAGCACCTTTACTCACATTACGTTTAGTCAGATGCAGGTATTTGGTAGTGTAAGTGTTGTTATGCTTAATAAAAACATAGTTACCATTAAATTGATTATAACCCGCCTCAATTACGTTACCACTACCTGCTGCCTTAATCGGCGTGCCAATGGCGGCAACGTAGTCTACGCCGCGATGAGCTTTAACTTGCCCTGTCACAGGATGCAAACGTCTTGGATTAAAGTTGGAGCTGACATATTTGAAATCAACGGGTGAGCGCAAGAAAGCCTTTCGCATGCTAGTACCATTCTCGGAGTAATAGTTTCCGTCGGTATAGCGAATAGCAGTATAGCGTTCATCTTGGTTAATAAATTCTGCGGCTAAGATATTGCCGTTACGTAAAAACTCTCCATCGGCATATTCTTGCTCATAGATTATGGCGAAACTGTCACCCTCACGTAAATCTAAGGCAAAATCGATATCCCAGCCAAATACTGTCGACAATTGCATGATTTGGTTGGCGGTCATACCTGCATCAACGGCAGCACTCCAAAAGTTGCTTTTAATATTCGCACTGGTGAAATGGCTGCGGATTTCGACATCTTTCTCTGAGATTTTTTCGAGGTATTGATCTTGATTTTTAGTGATAACAAGTGTCGAAATGGCATTAACTCGATAACGTACCTCAGTTAAATTACCATTGATATCCTTGGATATCACGATTTCTTCGCCCGGCATGATTTTCAGTAAATTTTGTTTTGCTAAAGGTAACTGGGTAATTTCATACACGTCTTTACTGGTTAAGCCCGCACGATTAAATACTGCCGCTAAGGTATCCCCATTTTTGACGTTAAAATGTTCTACGTCTCTATGATGAGCACTTTCGAGAGACTCTATGGCTTGGTTATTGGACTCACCTGCAGCGAGTGCAGCGGTTGAAGATAGAGGTGTTGCATCTTCTACAGCATTGTTTGTTTGATGTTCAAGTGATTCAGGCCGTTCAGGTGAGCGAAAAGCTAAAGGCACATCATAACGAGTATTGATTTGAGTGTGTTCACCTAGGCTAGCAGTTTGCTTTGAAGCTTGGGCCTCTTCAGCAGGTAGCAGCATAGTTATCATAGTGATAACAGAAAGAATGCTGAGAAGAATTTGATGCTTTTTAGGCAACAATTTAAATAACGTTATAACCTTTGCCATTGACGCCGATACCAATAACCAGAAACTTGAATAATCCCCTTAGTGTACACACTTTCAATTGTGGTGGCTAACAAGTAACATAAGTCTCTTTATTTTATGACCATGGCCTTAGGAGTCCTTGCCGAAATGGCTGATTTAGACCAAGTATTAGCAGAAATTAGACGTGGTACCGATGAGATTTTACTCGAAGCGGATTTGCTCGAAAAACTCAAAGAAGGGCGTCCACTGCGGATTAAATTAGGCGCCGATCCTACGGCTCCGGATATTCACCTTGGACACACAGTAATCTTAAATAAATTAAGGTTATTCCAAGAGTTAGGTCATGAGGTCATTTTCTTGATTGGTGACTTTACCGGTATGGTGGGTGATCCTAGTGGTAAAAATAGCACGCGGCCACCGCTGACACGTGAACAAGTATTAGCCAACGCAGAAACGTATAAAGAACAAGTTTATAAAATTCTCGACCCAGCCAAAACACGCATTGAATTTAATTCTAGTTGGTTAGAGCCATTGGGCGCTGCGGGCATGATCCGCCTTGCTTCTCAGCAAACGGTTGCCCGTATGATGGAGCGTGACGACTTTAAAAAACGTTATGCTTCGGGCCAATCTATTGCGATTCATGAGTTTATGTATCCTTTATTGCAAGGTTATGATTCAGTTGCATTAAAAGCCGATGTTGAGCTAGGTGGCACAGATCAAAAGTTCAACCTGTTGATGGGCCGTGAACTACAAAAAGCAGAAGGTCAAAAACCACAAGCGGTGATCATGATGCCACTGCTCGAAGGTTTAGATGGCGTTAAGAAAATGTCTAAATCGGCATTCAACTATATTGGTGTAAGTGAACCTGCCAACGAAATGTTTGGTAAGTTGATGTCAATTTCGGACGATTTGATGTGGCGCTACTTTGAACTGCTGTCATTCCGTCCATTGGCTGAAATTGAACAGTTTAAGCAAGATGTCGCCAATGGTTCAAACCCACGTGATACTAAAATCATCTTGGCGAAGGAAATCATTACACGTTTTCACGATGCCGCTTCTGCCGAGAGTGCGCATCAAGCTTTTGTTGATCGCGCCAAGGGGATTATCCCCGATGATATTGAAGAACTTGAGTTAGTTGCTGGCGAAGGTCTAGCAATTGCTAATTTACTGAAAGATGCCGACTTAGTCTCGTCGACTTCAGAAGCCATGCGGATGATAAAGCAAGGTGCGGTGAAGATGGATGGCGCCAAGTTGGATGATAGCCGTATGACGCTGTCTGCTGGCACTGTCGCGGTATTCCAAGTCGGTAAACGCAAGTTTGCCAAAGTGACGTTGGTTTAAAATGCTTTAAGTCAGAGTCAATTTAAACTAAACAAATAGCACCCTAGGGTGCTTTTTGTTTTTAAGTTGTTTGTATTCCACAAGATTAAGGCGTTGCATTCATGTCATGCTCGGCAATCTTGCATCTATCCGTGCCAAAATGCTGCCCATCATTGCATTTCCATGCTAATTGCGCCGAGCTTATTTGCCACAGTTTAGCGTCCTGCTTTAAAGAGATAATCAACAGCATCTGCGGATGTTGTTTAGACAACTCACTTATTTGATAAGTTAAGATACTGTCTTTATTGGCCTGAGTACTCACTAAAGTAAATTTGCCGCCTGCGTACTGGTTACTGATTTTACTGGGATCTTCCGTCCACGGTTGATGTTGTTCCTGAGCGACCCGTAATTGTTGGTTAAAATGACTCACTGGCTGAACGGCGTAAGAGACGATGATGGGTTGCAATGCCAATGCTTTGGGTGCCAGTACTAGGCTATTAAGAATGAGTAAAGTAAGTAACCCCAAAAACTTCATATGAACCTCATCGAAACGAACTGACTCAGTCAACCGACCTAAAACATCACACTTAGGTTTTGACCTACTGTTAGTTTCGACCTGTTTTTAGGGGGCAAGTTTCAAAGATGTACAAATTTTATCTCTACTGCATAGCTAATTGATCAGACATGGTTTGGTAATCGAGCAGATCCATATGCTCAATCACCCTATGATTGAGCATATCGAGTTTAAGGCTAGTGACGCCTGGAATGGCAATATCAATGATTTTACCTGGTTTACCAAATTGCTCGCCAGGTCCTTTTAAATGGTAGTTACCTATCATTACTACCAAAGAGCCTGCGTTATACATGTGTTCTATATTGAAATTATACTCGAGCACCCCCTCATGGGCGCGCTCGAGAAAGTCGATAATGAAGCGGCCGCCGGTGTATTTTCGGTTAGCGGTTTTGTCAAAAAAAACACTGTCACGATTATAGAATTTTCGTAGCGTCTTGTAGTCGTGCTCAGTGAGTGCATTCATGTACTTTACTGCTAACAGCTGTTCTTGTGGCATTTCACCTGTGTTGGCATGCGCCAATGTAGGATTGAAGGCTAATCCAAAAATAAGACTCAAAATAAAACCCAATATTCGCAAACTATTCCCTCTTGGTTTTGAGATCAAACGCCGGTAATGATAGATGCCATTTAATTGCGCTTAAACGGATAATTAAGATGCTGGTCATTGCTAAAAATAGCGCCGTTTTTTCGCCCATACCGTAGGCTAAACTGACGGTATAGCCGATACCACCTACAATAGAAGCTGTGGCATAGATTTCTGTACGTAATACCATAGGGATTTGTTTACACAGTACGTCTCGAATAATGCCTCCTCCCACGCCTGTGATCAAGCCCATAACGACAGCAATCATGCCACTTAAGCCCATACTGAAGGCTTTTTCTGCACCTATTACCGTAAACAGAGCTAATCCAAAGGCATCGGCAACCGGTAAAATATACTCTGGTACCTTACGGGGACGACGTACTAATAATAAACAGGCGAGCACTGTTGCAAGGATCACTATGATGTAATTAGGATCGCGGATCCAAAAAACGGGCGTAGCGCCAATTAAGGCGTCACGGATACTGCCGCCGCCAACGGCGGTAACTGAGGCGAGTACAATAACGCCAAAAGGATCCATTTTATGACGCCCAGCAGCTAGCGCACCAGATAAAGCAAATACTGCAGTACCACATAAATCAAAAAAATAAATCCACTGATTCATTTACTCATCTCTTTGATATGGATATTGAGAGCATCAACGGAGATGCGAATTTCAATCACAGATAAAATCAGTGAATAGAGCAGTAACAACAAGCTAGCACCAAAAATCACTGAACCGGTTTTATTGAAGCCGATATAGATAAATATCATACACAATACGCACAGGGCGAAGCTTGATACTCCTGCCTCTTGCATGCGGCGAATAATAGTGATGCGTTGGCTCAGGTTTTTAAGTTGATCTTTATGCACCGGCTTATCACCATGACTTAAGTTTCGAATTAGTGCTGCTAAAGCAAAAAAACGGTTGGTATAAGCAAGCAATAGCAATGAGATCGCGGGAAATAACAACGCCGGCGTTGTTAGTGAAACATGCATACTTTCGAGCACAATAACCGCCTTTACCTCGTGCTAACAGAGGGCTAGATCATATCACAAGCTATGTAACCAACGTAAACTTGCCCATAACACGGGGAGTAGAATAATAAAGCTAAACCAGATGGCGCAGGCGCGCGTGGTTAGCTTAATAGCTGGCGCGATGGCATCACTGTTTGGCAGCTGACCATAGCAGAATTTATCCACGTTGATACGTATGCCAGCAAACTTTTGTGGTCCACCAAGTTCTATTCTTAAAATATTGGCAACGATATTCACACAGAGAATATCGCTTCGAATCGTGGGATGATTTTTCGGTGCAGTAAACAGCTTAGTTAACGCGCTAGGGCCGCCTTGAATGGCGAGTGATAAACCCCAGAGCCAAGCGGGGATTGCTAATAAGATAGTTGATAAGCTATTTATTGTACTGCAAAAGTGTTGATACTTTGGCTGAATAGGCGGCCAGCTCAATTCGAGCTGTTTTAGCATACGCACCGCCAGTACTAGCGGTGCCCCAGCGATAGCAAAAAAGAAAATCGTCGCAGCAATGCCATAAATGGGTGCAGTAGCTAGTTTTTCTATGGTGGCTTTGGCTAGGCCAACTTCCGATAAACTATCGGTATCGCGTACTACCCAAGGCTGTAAAAGCGTTTTGGCGCGGGTATTGTCTCCACGCTTTAAGGCTTTAGCGATTTCATCGGCTATTTGGCTAAATCCTGCATCAGCTAAGCACAGGTAAAGGACTAAGAACTCAAAGAACCATGGGAACTCGGCTAATTCGAGCAAAAAGGTAATGATGGCCCAAAATGGAAATACTAACAGCAACATCGCTAAAAAACCTGCTATAGCTTGTTGCCTTGGTGAACGCTCGGGGCGATTTACTTTAACCGCGAGTTGTTCTGCTAAATGGCTAAACCAAATAAGCGGTTGTATTTCCCGTGGTAATGGCGCTAAACGTGCCAATAATAAAGCAAAAAAAAGTACCAAAAAACCTGTAAACAAAGTGCCATCGTTCACGACAAGTTGTTGATAAAATGAGGTATGCATTTGATACTTTTCCGCTTAAGTGATTATTTTACTGAGCTGGAGTTAATTGCTCAAGCAGTAACATCACCATCAGTGCTGAGTGATAACCAGCTTTGACAATATAAGAGTCAAAATCAACTGGTGAGTCATTATTGGCGTTATCTGATAATGAACGGATCACTACAAATGGCACTCCAAATTGATGACAAACTTGGGCAATTGCAGCGCCTTCCATTTCACAGGCGGCCATAGTCGGGAAGTTTTTTAGCATAGTTTGAGTGCGAACAGGATCGCAAATAAAGCTATCACCCGTACAAATCAATCCTTCAATCGCTTTAACTTCACCTAATTGAGCTATCGCCTTATTGGCAGCTTCAACTAAATGAGCCGCAGGAATAAACGCGGCAGGCTGCTGCGCCATTTGGCCAATTTCATAACCAAAAGCGGTGACATCTACATCGTGATGACGTACTTCGGAAGAAATGACGATATCGCCAATCGCTAACGTATCGACAAAACCACCGGCAGAGCCTGTGTTGATCACCGCATCTGGCGCGTACTTTTCAATAAGCAGCGTTGTTGCGATACTGGCGGCAACTTTACCTATACCAGAGCGCGTCACGACAACGTCTTTACCCGCGAGAGTACCTGCAATAAATTCAATACCTGCAATAGTTTGCGATGTTGCATTTGTCATAGCGGCAATTAAATGAGCAACTTCTGGCTCCATTGCACCAATAATTCCAATTTTCATGGGAGACCTTTTTTATTCAACACGTAAGAGTGGGACACAATAATACTGGCTAATATACCACACAGTTTTGTGCAGTCGTTATGGCGTGATTTGGATTGCGTGATTTGGTTGATAATGGGGGGTAAAAAAACGCGCATCCTAAGATGCGCTGGGTTAAAGCGCTAACGGTAAATGGATAGCGGCAAAATGGTTTTACAGCTAAAAAATATCTAAATTTTAAACAAACACCTTAGTGCTCAACGAAGCAAGTCAGTGCTTAGTCTAAGTAGTTCAAAATACCTTGGGCGGCATCGCGACCTTCGGCAATGGCGGTCACCACTAAGTCTGATCCGCGCACCATATCACCACCAGCAAACACTTTTAGATTAGTGGTTTGGAATGGATTGTCGGTTAACTTATCTGCTTTAACTCGGCCCCATTGATCAAGTTCGATACCATGGTCGGCAAACCAAGGCGCTGGGCTAGGTTGAAAACCAAAGGCGATAATAATCGCATCTGCCTCAAGTAACTGCTCGCTACCTGCAATAGCCTGTGCAGATTGGCGACCACTTGCATCGGCTTTGCCCATGGCTGTTTCGATACACTCAATGCCAACAACCTTGCCATCTTGGGTTTTAATTGCCACAGGTTGACGGTTAAATAGGAAATTAACGCCCTCTTCGCGCGCATTTTGCACTTCGCGGCGTGAGCCCGGCATATTGACCTCATCACGGCGGTAAGCACACACTACGCTGCTAGCACCTTGGCGTATTGCGGTGCGCACGCAATCCATCGCGGTATCACCGCCGCCTAATACCACTACACGTTTACCTTCAAGGTTCAGGTAGGGCGTTTCAGCATTTTGTGTGCCCATTAAATGATGAGTATTACCCACTAAATAGGGCGTTTCAGCATTTTGTGTGCCCATTAAATGATGAGTATTACCCACTAAATAGGGCAGAGCTTGATATACGCCTTGGGCATCTTCGCCCTCAAGGTTGGCTTTCATGGCGGTGTAAGTACCCATGCCAAGGAAAACCGCATCGTATTCTTCAAGCAGCTGTGTAAATGGGATGTCTTTACCCACAGTGACACCGAGTTTGAACTCAATACCCATACCTTCTAACACACTACGACGGGTTGCCATAACGGCCTTATCGAGTTTAAAAGAGGGAATGCCGTAGGTGAGTAGGCCACCAATTTGTGGATATTTATCAAAGACCACCGCTTTAACGCCATTACGGGACAGAATATCCGCGCAGCCTAAGCCTGCAGGGCCCGCACCCACAATTGCCACCCGTTCAGGGCGCGGCGTTACCTTACTCATGTCGGGGCGCCAGCCTTGGGCGATAGCGGTATCAGTAATGTATTTTTCGACATTACCGATAGTGACAGCGCCAAAGTCATCATTGAGAGTACAAGCGCCTTCACAGAGTCTATCTTGCGGACAAACGCGGCCACAAATTTCTGGCAGAGTATTCGTCTCATGCACTAAATCTGCCGCTTCCATGATGCGGCCTTGCTCGGCCAGCTTGAGCCAGTTGGGGATATAATTGTGTAGTGGGCATTTCCATTCACAATAGGGATTACCACAATCTAAACAACGGTCTGCTTGCTCAGCGACTTGAGCCTGAACAAACGGCTGATAAATCTCAATAAATTGAGTTGCACGTTTTGCCGCAGGGTGTTTGATGGGGTCTTTACGGCCCACTTCGATAAATTGAAAATCGTTACTCATACGCCATTACCCCGCCTTGACAACTAATTCTGGACTCGACTTTTCTAACTTGAGTAAATCGGCCACAGCAATGTTTTTAGGTTTTATTAATACAAAACAATCTAACCAGTTATCAAAATCACTTAAGATCATCTTGGCATGTTCACTACCCGTCTCAGCCACGTGGGCTTCAATCAGGCCTTTTAAATGTTGTTGATGAATAGTGGACTCAAGTTTTTGCGTATCGACTAATTCATTATTCACACGGCGATGAAAACGGCCGAATTGATCGAACACATAGGCAAAGCCGCCCGTCATACCCGCGCCAAAATTTACTCCGGTTTTACCAAGGACGACCACAATGCCGCTGGTCATGTATTCACAACCGTTATCACCTAAGCCTTCAACTACCGCTATCGCACCTGAGTTACGTACGGCAAAACGCTCGCCCGCTTGACCTGCAGCAAAGAACTTGCCGCCAGTCGCGCCGTAAAGACAAGTGTTACCGACAATGGCGCTGCGCTCACTTTGGAACGGGCTGCCAATCGGAGGGTAAATGACGATTTGACCGCCAGACATACCTTTACCGACATAGTCGTTGGCATCACCACAGAGTTTTAGCTCAAGACCTGGGCTATTCCATACACCAAAACTTTGGCCAGCACTGCCGTTAAAGTTCAGTTTTACCGGTGCTTTAGTGCCGTTTACGCCGAGGGTACTTGCGATATAGCCCGACAAGGTCGCGCCCACTGAGCGGTCAGTGTTGTTAATGCTGTAAGTTGCATCAAAACCCTCACCGTTATCGACAGCGCTTTTGCACTCATTTAGTAGGTGTTGGTTTAGTCGGCCTAAATCCGCTGGTGGATTGGTTTCTTGCCATGTGCGTGACGAAGTTGCAGGGACTTTGGGTTGATACAAAATTGGCGACAAATCTAAGCCTTGCTGCTTTGTGGTTTTACCTTCTAAGGCATATAACCATTCGCTACGGCCGACTAAATCTTCAAATTTGCTCACTCCTAAGGTTGCCATCCATTGACGCACTTCTTCTGCGACAAACTCAAAGTAAGTCATCACTCGCTCTGGCAGGCCGTGGTAATGGTTGTCGCGCAGATTTTTATCTTGCGTTGCCACGCCAGTGGCGCAGTTGTTCAGGTGACAAATACGCAGGTATTTACAGCCAAGTGCGATCATAGGCACAGTACCAAAACCAAAACTTTCTGCTCCTAAGAGCGCCGCTTTAATCACATCGGTACCAGTTTTTAAACCGCCATCGACCTGCAAACGAATTTTATGGCGCAGGCCGTTCTCTACTAGTGATTGATGCACTTCCGCTAAACCCAGCTCCCAAGGACTCCCCGCATACTTGACTGAGGTGATTGGGCTGGCGCCTGTGCCGCCGTCGTAACCTGAAATCGTGATCATATCCGCATAGGCTTTAGCCACACCGGTCGCGATAGTGCCGACACCGGGTTCTGATACCAGTTTGACTGAAATCAGTGCCTTAGTATTGATTTGCTTCAAGTCGAAAATAAGCTGGGCTAAATCTTCGATAGAGTAAATATCGTGGTGCGGCGGCGGTGAAATTAAGGTCACACCTGGGCGCGCATGTCGCAGTCCGGCGATTTCAACACTCACTTTATGGCCGGGTAACTGGCCACCTTCACCAGGTTTTGCCCCTTGGGCGACTTTGATTTGCAACACATCGGCATTAACTAAGTAGTGCGCCGTAACGCCAAAGCGCGCCGAGGCAATCTGCTTAATGGCAGAGTTGCGCTCAGTATTAAAGCGGCGTGCATCTTCACCGCCTTCACCTGAGTTAGAGCGGCCGCCTAAACGGTTCATGGCAATTGCCAGAGCTTCATGGGCTTCGGGGCTGAGGGCACCGATACTCATGGCTGCACTGTCAAAACGTTGATACAAGCCTGCAGCGCCTTCGACGTTAGCGACATCAATCGATGCTTGTACACCCTTGATGCCGATTAAGTCACGTAGCGTAGCCACTGGGCGATTATCGACGAGCTCGGCAAATTTTTTGTAGGTGGCAAAGTTTTTGTCAATCAATGATGCTTGCAATGTGTTAACCACATCGGGGTTAAAGCAGTGATACTCACCACCCTCAACATATTTCAGCAGACCACCTTGCGGCAATGGTACATGGACGCGGTAGGCCGCTTTGTGCAGAATGGCTTGATCTTGGGCAATGTCAGTAAATCCGGCACCTTCGATGCGGCTGATTACGCCTTTAAAGCACAATTCAATGACGTCGCTGGCGATACCGATAGCTTCAAACTGTTGACTACAACGGTAAGAGCCGACCGTGCTGATGCCCATTTTAGACATGATTTTTCGCAGGCCTTTTTCGATACCATAACGAAAATTCAGCATCAGTGCTGTGGTGTCAGTTAACTGATGGCGTTTGGCCAACTCAGAAATTGATTCATACACAAGGTACGGATAAATCGCCGTGGCACCAAAGCCCAGTAATACGGCAAAGTGGTGTGGATCTCGCGCCGATGCGGTTTCAACTATGATGTTGGTATCGCAGCGCAGGCTCTTATTCACCAGCATTTGTTGCACTGAACCGACCGCCATTGCTGCAGGTATCACTTGCGCTGTTTTAGCAATTGCTCTGTCCGATAGTATAAGCAAAGTGGTACCGCTACGGGCTAAGCGCTCAGCTTCAGCAGTAATGCGGCGAATGGCGCTTTCTAAGCCTTCTTGTTGTTCGTAATTTAAATCCACAATATTGGCACGATAGTAAGTGCTATCTAATCCCAATAACTGATTGAAATCACTGAATAATAAAATAGGTGAGTTGAACGTCACGCGGTAAGCGTGGCCCGTTGTTTCATTAAACAGGTTCTGCTCACGGCCAATACAAGTGGTCAACGACATCACGTGTTTTTCACGTAAGGGGTCAATGGGGGGGTTAGTCACTTGAGCAAATTTTTGCCTGAAATAGTCATATAGTGAACGTGATTTTTTCGACAACACCGCCATAGGCGTATCGTCGCCCATAGAGCCCGTGGCTTCTTCGCCTTGTTTGGCGATGACCCAAATAACGTGTTCTAACTCTTCGCGGGTATAGCCAAAGAGTTTTTGATATTGCAACAAGAGTTCAGGGGTAAACTCGCCTGCACCATGTTGCTCTGAGGCCAAGTCTTCGGCGGGCGTTAAAGTTTGGCTGTTTTTTGCCATCCATTCTTTATAGGGGTGGCGACGTTTAAGGTCGTTATCAATCTCAAAGGATTGGTATAAGCGGCCGTTTAAGGTATCTAATACCAGTAGTTCACCTGGGCCAACGCGGCCTTTTTCAATGACTTCATCGGCGGAGTAATCCCAAATACCGACTTCGGAGGCTAAGGTCAAAATACGATCTTTAGTGATCACATAACGTGATGGACGCAAACCATTACGGTCAACGGCGCAAGCGGCATGGCGACCATTGGTCATTACAATACCAGCTGGGCCATCCCAGGGCTCCATGTGCATAGAGTTAAAGTCGTAAAAGGCTTTTAATTCATCATCCATTTCTGGATTACTTTGCCAAGCAGGCGGGATCAATAAACGCATGGCACGGTATAAATCCATACCACCAGATAACAACATTTCTAGCATGTTATCTAAAGAGGAAGAGTCTGAGCCTGTTTCATTCACAAAGGGCGCTGCTTGCTGCAAATCAGGTAATAGGGGGGAATTAAATTTATAGGCACGGGCGCGGGCCCATTGACGGTTACCCGTAATTGTATTGATTTCACCGTTATGGGCTAAATATCTAAACGGCTGAGCTAATGGCCATTTAGGAGAAGTATTGGTTGAGAAGCGTTGATGGAATAGACAAATAGAGCTTTTTAAACGAATGTCAGCGAGATCAGGATAAAATGCGGGTAAGTCTACTGGCATCATCAAGCCTTTATAGACAATTACTTGGCCAGATAAACTCGCGACATAGAAGTCATTGTCATCGATGATTTGTTGTTCTAAGCGACGACGAGCCATATAAAGACGGCGTTCTAAGTCTTTTTCACGCCAGCCGATTGGCGCGTTGATCAGCACTTGATAAATCTGCGGCAAGCTAGCTTTACCTATTTCGCCTAACACATCGGCATTGATAGGCACTTTGCGCCAGCCGGCAATGCTTAATGTTTCACGCTCAAGCTCACGCTCAAGTAGATGCTTAGCTTGTTCAGCTAGTTCATCATTTTGACTTAAAAACAGCATGCCTACGGCAAATTTACGACTCAAATGCCAATCATTTTCTGCGGCAATCGCTTCAAAAAACTGTACGGGTAATTGCATTAATAAACCACAGCCGTCGCCAGTGCGACCGTCGGAGGCAATGCCGCCACGGTGCTTCATGCGATCGAGTCCATGAATAGCCGTGCGCACAATACGATGGCTGGCTTCGCCATCCATCTGCGCTATCAACCCAAAACCACAATTGTCCCGCTCAAAACTGGGATGATATAAGCTCATACAAAAAAACCCCCTAGACCTCAACTAATTACGACTCGGGCAAAAGTGTAATACTTTCTATGGATATGCACCCGATTACTCAAATTATCCTGAGATTCATCAAAGGTCAAACCAAAATTTTGCATAAAAAACGATGTTTCTTCACATTTTATACATAAAGCATAATTGCATTACGTTGACGTAAAGTGTGATGGATACTATGTAACGATATGAATAAAAAGAGTTTTATAAGTAATTTAACTATTGAGGCATGAAAGAAACTCAGTGATGAATTATTTTTCATGTAGATAAAGTTATTTTTCATCAACAACTGATTGGGTAAAAATCTATGATTATTGAATTTTAATGCATGCTTGCGTGGGCGGAACTCGGTAGCTGATTACTCTATCTGAATGAGCATCCATTTATGAAAATAAAATTATGCGTAATATGAGGGCATAATTTAGTGTAAATAAACCATTATCCATTTGTTTATTAGTAACTTTTTTATTCAGCGTATTAATGTTGTGCTTATCTATTAGTCGTTTCATCTTGGTTGTTGTTAATGTTCTGATATGAAATTAGCTTGGTCTTTTGATGGGACTTAATGCATACATAAATGTCTTTAGCTGTTTGTAAGGCGTGATAGGACACTCAGCTTTAAAAGTACATTGATTGCTGTAATTGTCTCACAAGCGATGAGTGAGTCTATCGCTGGTTTGGATTAGTGGCGATTGTGTATAATTAGCTGCTTTATTGTGGGCAAGGCCGGTATTAATATCGCGAAAGAGGCTTTAGCATTTTTCTAAAACCTACTGTTATAGCTCTTATTTTATGGGCAGAATTTGTCAGTGACGAGTGACTATTCTGTTAAATGCAGCGCTTATTGGAGCTAGAATATCGCTATAAGTTGCACAGTCAATTTTAGTGAGTATTATGTGGTAAATTCTTTTTAAGCATTGAACCACTTAAGGGAGGCCTCATGGCCACAGTTGAATTAGAAGCAATACTCGATCTCAATACTCTCGAACAATACTGCAGCGCGATTGGTGCCGGTACTTTGCTCAAGAGTGTGGTGCTATTTGAGCAGCTCATGCCTGAATATGTGGGAAATCTAGTGAAAGCTAACGAGGCTGCAGACAAAGAGACTTTATGTTCAGAAGCGCATAAATTTAAAGGTGCGGCGGGTTCGGTGGGCTTAAAACGTATTCAGCAAATTGCTCAGCTATTACAACATGGCGAAGAGCCACAATGGGATGCTGAACATGGCACTTGGGTTGCGCAAATTGTTGAGCATGCGAGCGCTGATTTACAACAGCTAAAACTTTTTTTGCAGGCTAAAGCATAAATTAGATTATGCGTAGGGCGCCGCAATTACGTGAATGGTTGCGCCCTAATCCTGGATGTTAGTTATCCTATATTCTTTTTTAATCTGCTTAATTTTACCTCGTTGTTATTTTCTCCTGTTTTGTCTGCAATTACACCCAATTGAATATCGATTTAGGTCACATTCTTGATATTTTATGTCACGTTATCATTAATCAGTTATGCTACAGTAAATTTGATTTCTTAATTCATAACCTTAATGGCAATCGAGAAAATGAAAAGTTTACCTAGCTTAAAAAATTTATTTTATTTGGTGAATCTCTATCAAGAGCAAAATTTTAACCGCGCCGCCAAGGTGTGTTTTGTGAGCCAGTCAACGCTCTCAAGTGGGATCCAAAATTTAGAGGAGCAATTAGGCCATCAGTTGATTGAGCGAGACCATAAGTCTTTTATGTTTACTGCAATAGGTGAAGAAGTGGTGCAACGCGCCCGGAAGATTCTCACCGATGTCGATGATTTGGTTGAATTGGTTAAAAACCAAGGCGAGCCAATGACGGGCGATATACGCTTAGGTTGTATCCCAACAATTGCCCCTTTTCTATTGAGCCGCGTGATCCGTGAGTGTCAGCAGTCCTATCCTGCGATGAGTTTATTATTGAAGGAAGACACCACTGAACGTTTGTTAGAGGCTTTGGGAAAAGGCGAGCTGGATCTATTGATTCTGGCTTTACCGGTAGACACCAGCGGTTATCACAGCATGAAAGTCGGTATCGACCCTTTTAAAATGGTGATCCACAAAGATTTAGCCGGAAATATCCATCAACCAATTGATTATCATGCACTGCCCGATGAAAGTATTTTTTTACTGCAAAGTGAGCATTGCATTACGGGCCATGCGATTACAGCGTGTCAGTTAGGCGACAGTGCAAAAGTGAATCCGTTTGCCGCCACCAGTCTGCATACGTTAGTACAGATGGTGAACAGTAAACTAGGTACTACATTCTTACCGCAAATGGCGATTGATGCGGGTATTTTAAATGATACGGATTTGGTAGTGATGACGCCGCCAGGTGAAGCGCCTTATCGTGATATCGGCCTTGTTTGGCGCCAAACAACCAGTCGGATTTTAACCTTCCGTACTTTAGGTTTGATGATCCAAAAGTTGCTTACTAAAGACACTGAATAACGCTGATGACCAAATAATGTTATAGCGATTATTAGGCATTATTTAAAGCGGGGAAACGCCAAACACTTCGATTGAGTGTTGTTTCCCTTTTAATTTGACTGGGCCTAAGTTGGATAGATGATACGCAGTATTAGGGTTATCTAAACGTCCGGCCAATGCACCTGAAATCAACATGCGTTGCCCCAGTGGATTACACTGATCTTGCAGCCTAGCAAGGGTGTTAATCACATCACTAAAGAAACTAATTTCTTGTTTTTGCACCCCAACTACTGCTGCGACAACTTGTCCACAATGTGCTGCGGCTTTAAATTTAGGTACAAAACCGTAGTGTTTTTCAAAATAATGCCTTTGCCAATTGAGATGCTGGCTGAATTCAAAATAGATGTTCATACAGCGGTCGTGCACAATCCCTTCTTCTAATGGCCAATGGATTAATACCGCATCGCCCATATAGCGATAAATTTCAGCTTCGTTATTAGTGACGGTATCCGACAGTAAGCTAAAGCTGTCTTGGATTAAGCGGCTAAAACGATAATCGCCTAATGATTCAGCATGAGTGGTTGAGGCAACCATGTCTAAATATAGGAATAATCGCTGTTCATATCTGGGTTTGTGATATTTACCTAGGCCAATGTTGAGTAGGATACGTGGCCCAACTAGCAGCGCCATTTGTTCGACGAAGGCTAAACCAACGCGTACAACCACCAGATAAACAATTAATGCTTGAAATGAAGGACTGTAGAGTATGTGGGTTGTTAACATTTGCCTGAGCGTTGACATGTGGTTTTCGATAGCCCACATATTTAAAAACTGAGTCATGTAAGCTAATGTCGTTGCGCCAAGGAATAAAAATAGTCCCTTAAAAATGACAGAGAACATATAAGGGAGTCGATTTATGGCACTGAAATCAGCGATGACGTTTGACATCCAATGTAGACTGCCAAAAATTATTCCCATATAAATAGCCAGTGTAGCAAGATCAGCAGAGCCTACCGCCCATTGGGGTAAGTCTGGTGATTGGGCATATCGAAAAAACACGAATGCAGCCATGGCTATCGCCCAAGCTAAAATCGCAAAAAGGAGTTTTTTCGCTTGTCTACGTGCTCTCACTGCTTGATGGGTATCCGAATACGGCTGTGATTTCAGAATGCCGTAGTTTATAGAAAAGTGTCACCTAAGTGCCAGTGATATTTGTGATCTGGATCAATCCAAGTCTATATCGTTGCTTAAAGTTAACCAAAAACGCGATTAAGTATGCTGGCAGTGAAGTTTTTCTTTAAATAAAAGCCTCTAGGATTAGTCATTTTTAGACTGCCATCTGCAGCGATACTCTGCGTTAGGGCCTTACTATTTGCTGCTTTGGGGCGTAATTGCAGCACTTCACCGTGGCGTGCAGTCACTTTATCGACTTTACCCAGAGCGATAAGCTCCATGATTTCCTCCCAATCTTGTTGTAATAATTGTAACTCATGGGGCGTGGGTTCCCACAATATTGGGGTACCAATGCGGCGTTCGCCCACGGGAATACACCGCTCACCTTCTATTGGCACCCACAGTACGCGTTGTAGCTTGTGGCAGACTAAGCTGTTTTGCCAAGTTAAGCCTTGGATATTATGCAACGGCGCCACGCACACATAAGTGGTTTCTAGTGGATGCCCCCGCGAATCAATCGGGATAGTTTTAAGCTCGACGCCTAAGTGCAGAAAGTCTTGCTCGGGTTTAGAGCCTGCAATTGCCCCCAGTTCCATTTCAATTAACTGACCGACCCAACCTTTATCGCGTTTAAGATCTTTGGGAACAGACAAACCTCTTTGAGCGGCAATGTGCGCCAAATTTACGCCAGCCATTAAATAGGCGCGTTCAAGTAATTCAGGGAGATTTTCGGGAGGAATGATTTTATTCATGGTTGGATTTTACTTAAAAATAACCACTTAGCAATGGTGGTTAAAATGTGAGCAGTGATATTCAAGTGAACTTACTCTGTTTTTTTTTATTCTAAGTAACTGATTTTAAAATTCATATGTGAGTTAATTCCCATTTTGTGAAAAAGTGTTCAAAGTTACTCTCTGCTTTCCCTTGTGTTCCCCACATACTTATCCACAGATATTTGGGATAAGTTGATAAATTAGTTTGCTTAACCTAATGAAATCGCCACGTCAATGCTAAAAACAGTGTTTATTTGAGCTTTTATGAACCTTGTTGAACACATATTGTGTATAAAATTGAGTTATATCGTCAGAATAATAAAAAGGTCTTTAACTGGTTAAATAGTGAGCTTTATCGGTGTTGGCTACTTTTTTAAAGGGAGGGTTGTTTTTAACTCATTATATATGTTGATCTTTATTGGTTTGCTGTTTGTTTTTTAAATAGACCTAAACTGATGTTTTTTGAGCGTTATAACAAGTTCACTGAAGTTTCAAACAGAGATATCCACAGAAAATGTGGATATCCCTCCGTTTTACGCCTGCCGCTTGTTGATAAATATCTTGCAAGAGTCATTTTATCCAAGGCTTAGGGTGAAATAGAGGTTTGCTGAGAGACTAGCTTTATGAAACAATCAGTTTATTAGAATTTAATGTGATTTGGAGTCCATGTGATTGATAGCGACGGCTTTCGCGCAAATGTGGGCATTATAATTTGTAACAGATATGGCCAAGTCATGTGGGCCAGACGCTTTGGTCAACATTCATGGCAATTTCCTCAGGGTGGTGTTGATGAGGGCGAGACTGCCGAAGAGGCGATGTATCGTGAATTATATGAAGAAGTTGGCCTAAGACCCGAACACGTTGATATCTTAACTTCAACACGTTCTTGGTTACGTTATCGTTTGCCAAAACGTTTAGTAAGACAAGACAGTAAACCTGTGTGTATTGGGCAAAAACAAAAGTGGTTTTTGTTACAGCTTAAAAGCCAAGACAGTGCGATTAATTTAAGTTTATCTGGGCATCCTGAATTTGACGATTGGCGCTGGGTCAGTTATTGGTATCCTGTACGACAAGTTGTCTCCTTTAAACGTGATGTTTATCGTAAAGTGATGAAAGAGTTCGCAGTAACGGCATTGTCATTCCAGATTCAGGAAATACCGAGAAAACGGGGAAGGCAAAAAACAACGGGCTGATTTTCAAAATAGGATTGAAAACAGTGTTAAATACGCTCAGGGATATAACTCAGGCGGTGGCATCAGCCAATAGCCTAGATATTGCATTAGAGACTTTAGTTACCTCGACAAAAGCGGCTATGGCTACCCAATGTTGTTCCATCTACATATTAGAGGAGCAAGAATTAGTGCTATCTGCAACAGATGGCCTTAAAAAAAGTGCTGTTGGTCGTGTGCGCATGCCGTTGAGCGAAGGATTAGTTGGACTTACTGCCCAGCGCGAAGAAGCGGTTAACTTAGCTGACGCTAGGCTTCATCCTCGATTCAAACACTTTCCTGAAGTAGCAGAAGAAGAATATCGTGCTTTTTTAGCTGTGCCTATCATCTACCAAAAGGCGGTAGTTGGGGTCATCGTGGTGCAGCAGGCGAGTGCGCGTCAATTCAGCGAAGGTGAAGAGGCCTTCTTGATGACCCTCGCCGCTCAGTTAGCAATGGCAGTACGTGGTTTAAAACAAAAAGCACAAGTCAGTTCCCATCAACATCAAATACTGTTTCAAGGTACCTCCGCATCGAACGGTATCGCCATTGCTTACGCCTTTGTGCTGGGTGGCGAAATCTCCCTCGAACAGCCCGATGTACGTTGTGACAATATTATCCATGAGTCGAGCCGCTTAACGGTGGCAATGGCACGCTGTAAAGAAGCGATTGGCGCATTGTCACAACGGTTTGACCGTGAACAAGATGACGAAGTCGTCTCTATTTTCAATGCATTACAATTACTGCTTGATGATGCAAGTTTAGGTGGCGAATACGCCCGTGAAGTACAATTAGGATGGGCGGCTGAGTCGGCAGTGAGTCGAGTGTCTTTGCGTTATATCCAACAATTTTTAGCGATGGAAGACCCTTACCTTAAGGAGCGTGCGAGTGATATCCGCGACTTAGGGCAAAAAGTATTACGCCAGTTAATTGAGCCTGAACGGCTTGAACGTGAACCCGATAAACCGGTGATCCTGATTGCCCGTGAAGCCGACGCGACTATGTTGGCCGAGTTTCCAAGGCAAAAGCTTGCTGGCATTGTCACTGAGCTTGGCGGCGTGAACTCCCATGCCGCTATTTTAGCCCGCGCTTTAGGTGTACCGGCCATTACAGGCGTGGAGCAATTATTATCGGCCAATATTGACCAAAAACTCTTGGTGGTGAATGCGAGCCGTGGCCAGTTATTAGTGTCGCCATCCCCAGCTGTTGTTGGTGAGTATCGCAGTTTGATTTCAGCGCAAAAAGCGTTGCAACGTCAATACGCTCAAGAATTAGCTTTACCTTCAGTTACGCTTGATGGTTCGCGCATCCGTTTGTATTTAAATGCCGGATTACTCAGTGGTGTGGCTTCTGAGATCGCTAGCGGCGCTGATGGGATTGGGCTTTACCGTACTGAAATCCCTTTCATGCTGCAACAACGTTTTCCGAGTGAATCTGAGCAAGTAAAAGTATATCAGCAAGTGTTATTGGCGGCGTCGGGTCGACCTGTGGTGATGCGCACCTTAGATGTAGGCGGCGACAAACCTCTGCCTTATTTTCCGATTAAAGAAGATAATCCATTTTTAGGATGGCGCGGGATCCGCTTGTCACTGGATCATCCTGAGCTATTTTTAGTGCAGTTACGGGCCATGCTACAAGCCGGAGGCGATGGTAAGCAACTGAGTATTTTATTGCCTATGGTGAGTAACTTAGATGAAATCGATCAATCCTTAGCCTATTTACGACAAGCCTATATAGAATTAAAAAATGATGTGAATATTGATATTGTTATGCCCAGAGTTGGCATTATGCTCGAAGTACCTGCCATGTTATATCAGCTTAACGATGTGGCCAAAAGGGTTGATTTTGTCTCAGTTGGTAGTAATGATTTAACGCAGTATTTACTAGCGGTTGACCGAAATAATCCACGGGTGAGTTCGTTATTTGATAGTTATCATCCGGGTATTTTGCGGGCGTTACATCAAGCACTCCTCGATTGTCGACATCATAAGCTCGACATTAGTATCTGTGGCGAGTTAGCGGGTGAGCCTATGGGCTGCATTTTATTGGTTGCGATGGGATACGATCAATTAAGCATGAACCAGGGCAGTTTAGCGCGAATTAATTATTTACTACGTCGCGTAGCACGCGCCGATTTAGATCAATTGCTTGCTAAGGCACTGAGTCTATCCAATGGTTTCCAAGTACGAGAATTAGTTAAAGAATATTTAAGTCTGCAAGATCTTGAGACCATTCTTAACTAATGCTGCCTTTTGCTTTAAGCTGATGCCCTCGATTTAGCATGGGCTAGGTATTCCTGTGGATTGTTTGTTGTCGGTATTTTTAATCTGCTTAGCTTTAGGAGCGGTTGTCGGTTTTATGGCCGGACTACTTGGTATTGGTGGTGGTTTGATTATGGTGCCGTCGCTACTTTATATTTTGCCATCAGCAGGTATTCATTCTGCTCAATTACCCCATATTGCGATAGCAACCTCACTGGCGGCAATTATTCTTACGTCGATTTCGTCAGCACGAGCACACCATTTACGCGGTAATGTTCCTTGGCCGTTACTTAAAACGATGCTGCCGGGGATCATGCTAGGGGCGTTAACCTCAGGTTTTATAGCGGAACAAATTTCTGCAACAACCCTACAGCAAGGTTTTGCGATATTTGTAGTGCTTATGTCGATTCAAATGGCCTATCCCTTTAAAACGGAATCTAATCGTCACTTACCCAGTGCGCCAGTGTTATTCGTGGTCGCTGCATTAGCCGCTATGATTGCCGGGCTGATGGGGATTGGCGGTGGCGTTTTGCTAGTACCATTTTTAATCTTCTTTGGGGTGAAGATGCGTTACGCCATTGGTTTTTCGGCTGCGACAGGTTTGCTAATCTCATTATCAGGCAGTTTAGGGTATATCATCGCGGGCTTTAATGCGCCAGAGCTACCTTATGGCACCTTAGGTTTTATCTATTTGCCCGCGTTATTGGGTTTAGTCATGACGTCAGTGCTAATGGCGCCAGTGGGGGTAAAAGTAGCGAGTACTTGGCCAACACCAGTGCTTAAAAAAGTATTCGCGCTATTACTTTTATGTGTTGGTTTTAAGTTAATTATGACCTAATTTTTGCCTCACCTTGAGGTGGTTAATGGATATCGTATGGCGCTAAGTTTTCCCAATATTGATCCTGTGATCATATCCTTTGGACCGTTTAATCTTTTTGGACAAACTTTTGAGCCAGCGCTGCGCTGGTATGGTTTTACCTATTTAGTTGGCTTTGTGGCGGCGATGTGGTTACTTAACCGCCAAGCAGATCGCTCACAGGGATTATGGACACGAGAGCAAGTTTCTGATCTGCTATTTTATGGTTTTCTTGGGGTGATATTAGGTGGACGTATCGGTTACGTGCTTTTTTATCATTTCGATTATTTTCTGGCTAGCCCGATGTATTTGCTTAAAATATCTGAAGGAGGCATGTCGTTTCATGGTGGGTTGATAGGCGTAATTACCGCCATGATTTATATCGCGTGGCAACAAAAACGACCATTTTTTGCTGTTGCAGATATGGTGGCGCCCGTGGTGCCTATCGGTTTAGGGGCAGGGCGTATTGGTAACTTTATCAATGGCGAGCTCTGGGGGCGCACCACTGATATGCCTTGGGGCATGGTATTTCCAAGCGGTGGATTAGATGCTCGTCATCCTTCGCAGTTATATCAATTTTCCCTTGAAGGTGTGGCGCTATTTCTACTGCTTTATTGGTTTAGTAAACGCACAAATAAAGTGGGTGCGGTGTCGGGGATGTTTTTAGTCGGTTACGGTGTTTTCCGTATAGTGGTTGAAACGGTAAGACAACCTGATGCGCAGCTTGGACTCTATTGGGGATTTATAACCATGGGGCAGATACTCTCAGTACCTATGGTGTTAATCGGTATATATTTGATTTTTCGTAAGCAGGATAAGCAGTAATGAAACAGTATATAGACTTAATGAAGCACATTTTGGCCGAAGGTGTCGATAAATCAGATCGCACGGGCACAGGAACTCGCTCAGTATTTGGCTATCAAATGCGCTTTGATTTGAGCAAAGGCTTCCCTTTGGTGAGTACCAAAAAATGCCATATGCGTTCTATTATTCATGAGTTGCTGTGGTTCCTAAAAGGCGAAACTAATATTGCCTATCTACGTGAGAATAAAGTCCGTATTTGGGATGAATGGGCCGATGAAAATGGCGATTTAGGCCCTGTCTATGGTGCCCAATGGCGCAGCTGGCCAACGCAAAGTGGCGATGCTATCGATCAGATTTCACAAGTGATTGCACAGATAAAAGCTCAACCTGATTCTCGTCGTCTTATAGTTTCTGCATGGAATGTGGGTGAGTTAGATAAAATGGCCTTGGCACCATGCCATGCATTTTTTCAGTTTTATGTGGCTGACGGTAAGTTATCTTGTCAACTTTACCAACGTAGCTGCGATGTATTTTTAGGTTTACCTTTTAACATTGCCAGTTACGCTTTACTTACTATGATGGTTGCCCAGCAATGCAATTTGGCTTTAGGTGATTTTGTGTGGACAGGTGGCGACACTCATCTGTATTCCAACCATATGGAACAAACTGCATTGCAACTTAGCCGAGAACCTAAGCCACTGCCAACGATGACAATTCGACGTTTACCTGAATCAATTTTTGATTATCAATTCGATGATTTTGAACTGACAAACTACAATCCCCATCCCCATATCAAAGCGCCTGTCGCCGTATAACGTCTTATTTGCCAACAAACACCTCGGAATAACCGAGGTGTTTCGTCGAAAATCACGATTTTATTTGTTATTATTATTCGTCTACACTCAATTTATTATGATTTTTAGGAGTGTACGATGGAAAAAGCTATAAGAAATTTTTTGAGTCAAGAGTCCGCTGGCGGCATCTTGTTACTCGTTGCTGTTGCCTTAGCCATGTTGATGGCCAATTCTCCGCTAGCTTCGCTTTATCAAGGTTTTCTTAGCACTGACGTGCAAATCAAAATTGGCGTGCTTGATATTCATAAGCCCCTCCTTTTGTGGATCAATGACGGTCTAATGGCCATATTTTTTCTATTGATCGGTCTTGAAGTTAAGCGTGAGTTACTCGAAGGCGCTTTATCGAGTGTCGCTCAAGCATCTCTACCTACTTTCGCGGCAATTGGCGGCATGATAGTCCCTGCCGGAGTCTATTTGCTGTTTAACTATGGCGATCCTGTCACGCAAGCGGGATGGGCGATTCCTGCTGCCACGGATATCGCGTTTGCTTTGGGGATCATGGCATTACTGGGTAGCCGTGTTCCTGTGTCTCTAAAAGTCTTCTTGTTAGCGCTGGCGATTATTGACGATTTGGGTGTCATCGTGATTATCGCTTTGTTCTATAGCAGCGATCTTTCGACCATCAGCTTAGTGATTGCCAGTTTAGCGATAGTTGGGTTAGTTGGATTAAACCGAAAAGGTGTCACCTCACTTTTACCCTATGGAATTTTAGGGTTAATCCTTTGGGTTGCTGTACTAAAGTCAGGCGTTCACGCCACACTTGCTGGCGTTATTATTGCGTTTTGTATCCCAATGCGAGCCAAAGATGGTAGCTCACCTGCAGAAGGTTTAGAGCATAGTTTGCACCCATGGAGCACATTTTTAATCTTACCCGTGTTCGCCTTTGCTAATGCTGGTGTGTATTTAGGTAACATGAACTTAGAGACGTTAATCTCGCCTGTGCCCGTTGGCATTGCATTGGGCCTCATGCTGGGTAAGCCCATTGGTGTCATGTTGTTTAGTTTCGTTGCGGTGAAGCTTAAGTTAGCTCAATTACCCGATGGTGTAGGTTGGAAGCAAATAGCGCCAGTCGCAGCCATGTGCGGTATTGGTTTTACGATGTCGATGTTTATCGCATCACTCGCTTTTGAGCGTGCGGATCCTATGTATGGCGATTTAGCCCGTCTTGGTACCTTAGTTGGCTCTATGGTGGCGGCATTAGTTGGTTATTTCTGGTTATCAAAAGTATTACCCCAAAAAGGAGTATGATTATGATCAATATGAAATTTATGACAATGGCGACACTTTTATGTCTCTCTTCAACAGTGAGTGCCTCGCAGATATTAGCTTGTAACAAAGATGTCAGTTCTGCAACGTGTCAAAGCTATCTTGAAGGGATCGTCGATGGAGCTTTGATGTTTAAGTCTGATGCATTAGGGGCACGATTAGAGACCAATGGCTATGAATCAAGGGCACTTAAATATCGTGGTGGTAAACGTTTCCAAGAGGCTAATCGAGTCTATTGTGCCGACCGTATTCCCAACCGTGATGCTTTAGTATCGGGTGTGACCGAAGCGGTGAGCTTAGGGACTGCTGCAGATTTAGAGCAATTGCAAGGCATAGTGACAAATTTACTCGACTGCCAACGGTTACAATAACGCGGTAAACCCTTTAATGTCTTAGCTATTAGGGCAATGATAAGTAATGGATCAGCATGCATTTTAATTACAACCATTTGTATTATTTTTGGATGATTAAGAAAAAGGGTTCGGTCACTAAGGCAGCTGAAGCACTATGCTTAACGCCACAAACTGTCACCGGTCAAATTCGCGCTTTAGAGGATAGATTGGGCGGGAGTTTATTCAAACGGGTAGGTCGCTCATTAGAGGCCACTGAGCTGGGAGAGCTGGTGTTTCGTTATGCTGATAAAATGTTTAGTCTTAGTTACGAAATGCTCGATTTGCTTAATTATCAAAAAGCGGATGCGATGCTTTTTGAGGTGGGTATTGCTGATGCCTTGTCTAAGGCATTAGTTAGTCGAGTTTTGCTATCAGTGGTCCCTAATGATAGCTCTATACATTTGGCTTGCTATGAAGCGACCCATGAGAGCTTAATGGCGCGTTTACGTGAGCATAAATTAGATATGATTCTCTCTGATTGTGCGGGTGAATCATTGAAATACCCTGAAATTTTGTCTAAAAAATTAGGGGAGTGCGGTGTGAGTTTTTTTTCTGCTGACACTTACAGTGCTGATTTTCCTGCTTGTTTAGAACAAGGTCAATTACTAATCCCCAGTCGCAGAACTTCACTCGGGCAGCAGTTATATCGCTGGTTTGATGAACAAAATCTTAAGGTGAGCATTTTAGGGGAGTTTGACGATGCGGCAATGATGAAAGCTTTTGGTTATCTTAAGCGCGGCATTTTTGTCACTCCATCGATTTACCGCCAAGAGGTTACTTCCCACGGTATGCATTTACTTGGTGAAACTGTCGATGTGAAAGAAGAATATCATGTGATGTTTGCCGAACGAATGATCCAACATCCGGCGGTAAAACGCTTGTTAGATACTGATTTTAGCGATCTCTTTGCTGGGCTCGATACGCAACTGCAACAATGTTGATTTAATCATTCAGTCACAAAGGGATGATCGACACTTTAGCCTGTGAACTGGTAGACTAATGCCAAATTTGTGTTGGGAGAAATACCTTGGAATTAATGAACATAGCAAGGGTTCGCTGGGCATGTCGACGCGGAATGTTGGAATTAGACGTTTTGTTTCAACCATTCGTTGAAAACTTTTATCAAGAAATGTCCGATGAAGACAAAACCGCGTTTATTCGTTTACTAGAATGTGAAGATCCTGAGTTATTTGCTTGGTTTATGGGCCATGAAGTGTGTCCTGATGCTGAATTGGCCCGCATAGTCGTTAAAGTCCGTGGCAGACCAGCACCCTAGTTTTAGTGTAAAAGCCTCCCTCGACCAACGACTCTCGTTGGTCGTTTTTGTTTGTGTCTGTTCTAGCGCTTTTCTACTCTGGACGCAAAGCGGTAATATTGTGTTATCTCTCTTTAAATACCTGTGTATCTTACTGCTGATACTATTTCTGATATTACAAATGTGGCGACTGCAGCATTGGCATTTAGAGTTTGTACTGAATAATAAAGGCGAGGGACGTTTATCTACAGGGGAGCATTTTAAAGTGCTAAAGCGAACTTGGGTCACCCCTTTTGTTTGCTTGATTTACATCGATGTGGATACGCAAATACGTTTGTTAATGGTTTGGGCAGATATGGTCAATGATGCGCAGTATCGGCATTTATGCCGTCTGTTACTAAGAGCTAAAATACAACAGACTAAACCTTCTTCCGAGATTTAGTCTGTTTATTATCAAGCCAGAGTCACAATCTTACTTTTCAGGTTGTAAAATGGTGGGCTGAGGAGAGTCTAATTTTTCGGGATGATCAATATTAAAATGCAGTCCACGGCTTTCTTTTCTATCCATAGCACAGCGAATAATTAACTCCGCGACTTGCACTAAGTTACGTAATTCGAGCAAGTTATTACTGACTCTGAAGTTACTATAATACTCTTGGATTTCTTGCTGCAACATCATACAGCGTCGCAGCGCGCGCTCTAGGCGTTTATCTGAACGCACAATACCGACATAATCCCACATAAATAGCCGTAGTTCATGCCAGTTATGGGCAATAACGACTTCTTCATCTGAGTTAGATACTTGGCTTTCATCCCATACGGGGATGTGCCCCGGCATTTTAATTTTATTCAGTTGGCTCTCAATATCTTGCGACGCGGCGCGGGCAAACACCAAACACTCAAGTAATGAGTTACTTGCAAGGCGATTCGCACCATGCAGACCTGTATAGGCGACTTCACCAATGGCATAGAGACCATTAAGATCCGTTTGACCGTGCATATCTGTCATCACGCCACCGCAGGTATAGTGCGCAGCAGGAACGACAGGAATTGGATCTGTAGTGATATCAATGCCCAGTTCTAAGCAACGGCTATAGATGGTCGGGAAATGCTTCTTCACAAAATCAGCATCTTTATGACTGATATCAAGATACACACAATCGGCACCAAGACGTTTCATCTCATAATCAATGGCACGGGCAACGATATCTCGCGGAGCCAGTTCGCCACGTTCATCAAAGTCTGGCATAAAACGACTACCATCTGGACGACGCAAGTAAGCACCTTCACCGCGTAGTGCTTCAGTGAGTAAAAAATTACGGGCATCGGCATGGTACAAACACGTGGGATGAAATTGATTAAACTCCATATTAGCGACGCGAGAACCAGCACGCCACGCCATAGCAATACCATCACCACTGGCCACATCGGGGTTTGAAGTGTATTGGTATACTTTAGAGCTGCCTCCTGATGCTAGCGCAACAAACTTCGCCTTGATTGTTTCGACGTGTTCTTCATCTCGGTTCCACACATAAGCGCCTAACACTCGATTACCTGGGCGATTCAATTTACGGGTGGTAATCAGATCGATGGCGTTATAGCGTTCTAAAACTTGAATGTTGGGGTGTAACAGTACGCGTGCTTGAAGCGTGGTTTGGACTTCTTTACCTGTGGCATCTGCAGCGTGTAAAATACGCCTATGGCTATGGCCGCCTTCACGGGTTAAATGATAAGGTGCGTCTTTTTCATTGCCGTCTGTGGTTTCTTCTTTGTCGAAGGCAACACCACATTCAATAAGCCACTGCATGGCACTTTTAGCATTTTCGGCGGTAAAGGTAACAACATCTTTATCGCATAATCCTGCCCCTGCAATAAGCGTATCAGCAACATGGGATTCAATAGTGTCACTTTCGTCGAAAACGGAGGCAATTCCGCCCTGGGCGTAGTAAGTTGATCCTTCCGAGAGTGGGCCTTTTGAAAGCAGAATAACTTTTGCTTTTTCAGCAAGATGCAAAGCTAGTGTCAGACCTGCGGCACCGCTACCTATGACTAATATGTCAGATTGGTGTTCAACTACTTGTTTCATCGGGTATCATGATGTGATTGACGAGTACCAACTATGGTAAACCAACTCTCGGATTATGGGTACTTTCCTTTTTACCTTACTTTATTTATACAATTTTAGAACTTTTTCAAAGTACGCGAGTCTACATAAGTGAATATGATTCGAGCGACTGAGAAATCAGCCTTTTAGATTTAGGAGAAGTCGGCTCGGATGAGTGGACAATTAAGTGATCAACAATTAGTTGAGCGCGTACAACAAGGTGATAAAAACGCTTTTAACCTGTTAGTGCTTAAATATCAAAGTAAAGTCATTAGTTTGATTTCTCGTTATGTACGGAATCAAGCAGACGTTGCTGATGTAGCGCAGGAAGCGTTTATCAAAGCTTATCGAGCTTTGCCAAACTTTCGCGGTGAAAGTGCATTTTATACTTGGTTGTACCGCATCGCAGTAAACACTGCGAAGAATTATCTCGTATCACAGGGGCGTAGAACGCCTGCTAATGACGTTGATGTAGAAGATGCCGAATATTATGAAGGCAGTGATGCGCTGAAGGAGTTTGCCTCCCCAGAGCGATTAATGTTATCGGATGAAATCAAAAAGGTGATTTTCGATACATTAGAGACGTTGCCAGAAGAATTGCGTATGGCTATCTCGTTGCGTGAACTTGATGGTATGAGTTACGAAGATATCGCTATCGTCATGGAATGTCCCGTAGGTACAGTAAGATCGCGTATCTTCCGTGCTCGTGAGGCAATAGATAAAAAGCTTCAGCCCTTGCTGGAAGAATGACATCCTTATATTTAGACAGGTGAAAAATGGATAAATTAGGTCAAGAATGGGTATCTGCTACCGTCGATGGAGAGACTGATGCGCAGACCATGGCAGAGTTAGCTGCCGATACACATTCACATGATAAATGGCATAACTATCATATGATAGGTGATGCAATGCGAGGCGAATTGCCTCAGAATATTATGTTAGATCTGTCTGCTAGTATTGCCGCTGCCATCGAACTTGAGCCCGCAATTGTTGCGCCCAAGAGTCGTGCGTCAGCTGCACCACAAATTGCCGCTAATAGCGAACAAAGCCGCGTTGTGCCTTTGTTCAAACAATTTGGTCAATATGCTATCGCAGCAACCGTTGCCATGTTTGCGATTGTGGGTGTGCAAAATTACAATCAAACTGCTGATGATGCCGCATCGCCGTCTCCAGTATTAATAACCCGACCTCTGATAGGTAGCGCGTCTCCAGTGAGTTTGCAAACGGGATCAGTACAACAGAACCAAGGTCATAGTAGCGATCAGGTGAACGAACAGCGGCACCGGATTAATACTTATATTCAGGACCATATGTTGCAACAACGATTGAACACGGGTGCGGTTGTTGAGGATAATAACGACGTTGTACCTGTTCCTAATTAATAATGAGGAGTTAGCTTGCGTCTAATCCTGTTGGCTTTATTAGCCTTGGTCTTCCCTGCGATGGCGCAAGAAGACATGGCAGCCAAGGTCTGGCTCGATAAAATGAGTCAGGCTTTAAAAGAAAAAGAATTTAAAGCATCTATTATTCAACTTCAGGCCGATCATATTCGGCCTTTGGTTTATCTGCACGGTAAGGTTAATAATCAAGAGGTTGCCTTTCTTGAATATCTTAACGGGCCGCCTAAAAATGCGGTTCGTGTTGGTAATCGAGTCACGTTTATAGAGCACGATGAGCCAGCTTACAGCATTGTTTCTGATCATATTCAAGGTGTTTGGCCTGCCGCTTTTTCTGCCAAAATGGCTGATTTAGAAGTCGGTTATCAATTTGTATTGGGTGGTCGAAGCCGCATTGCTGGCCGTCCAGGTCAAATGATCCGCCTCTTGCCAAATGATGAGTTTCGTTATGGCTTTCAGGTTTGGGTCGATATGGAAACCTATTTGCCACTCAGATATGACATGCTGACTCAAGATAAGCAATTACTTGAGCAAATCATGGTAATTGAACTTATCGAACTCAGTGAGCCTCCGGCTATTTTACTCGAGGCCTATAAGCAAGAATGGCCAGCAGTGATAGATCAAGCCGAGCGTCAAGATGGCCAAAACTGGCAATTTTCTTGGCTTCCTGCAGGTTTTACCGTGGTCGTACGTGATCACCATAGACTGATTGGCAGCCAGGAAACAGTGGAATATATTGCACTGACCGATGGACTGGCAAATATTTCAGTTTATGTAGCGAGGGCTGGGACCCGCAAATTACCTGAAGAACTGATAACCCGTAACGGTTTATCGTTAGTATCAGAAAACGTAGGTAATGCCGAAGTGGTTGCAGTAGGAAAAGTGCCTACCGAAACCTTGGCACGTATTGCTAAAAGTCTGACGCTAAAATAGGACAAAGATTATGATGGAAGAAGTGGCTAGGGTCGTCGCCAGCGATAATCAAGGTTGGTTGACGGTTGAAGTTGAACTTAAAAGCACTTGTAAGAGTTGTTCTAGCAGTGAGTCTTGCGGAACCTCTGCCATTGCACAGGCTTTTTCTTCAAAAACTCAGCAATTCTCTATCCAAAGTGAACGCCGCTGCGAGGCTGGCGAACTGCTCAAACTGGGGCTTCCTGAGAGTGTAATTCTAAAAGCAGCGGCATTAATTTACTTAATGCCGCTGTTAGGTTTGTTTATTGGTGCGGCGTTAGGACAGTATTTAGGCCAGCTATTTGAGTTTAATTCTAACCTTGGTGCTATGGGTTTTGCGGTGCTAGGAGCTTTATTGGCGTGGACTTTGGGTAAACAACAAGCTAAACGTTTAGAAGAAGATGCTCAGCCTGTGATTTTGGCTTATTTAGGTATGAGTCTTAATTTACGAGAATTAGCTCAATAATTTCAATGTGTTATTTTTTATTAAATAACAGTTAACTGCGGTTTTGGGCGTGGTTTTATCCTAGTGCCCTAAGTAAGAGTGAATGTGATTGGTATTGAAACCGCAATCAGGTACAATTTCGCTCCTTTAAACCGTATCCATTTTCAGTATTAGTCATTGCAGCATAATGAAACAAATTAGAAACTTCTCAATTATTGCCCATATCGACCATGGTAAATCGACGCTATCAGATCGTCTTATTCAGGTTTGTGGCGGGTTAACCGACCGTGAAATGGATACTCAAGTTTTAGATTCTATGGATCTAGAACGTGAGCGTGGTATTACGATTAAGGCACAAAGTGTCACTTTGGATTACAAAGCCAAAGATGGCCTCGTCTATCAACTTAACTTTATTGATACCCCTGGTCATGTTGACTTCTCCTATGAGGTCTCGCGCTCATTAGCAGCCTGTGAAGGCGCTTTACTGGTGGTTGATGCGGGTCAGGGCGTTGAAGCTCAGACACTGGCAAACTGTTATACCGCTCTGGATATGAATCTGGATGTGGTACCCATTTTAAACAAAATTGACTTACCTCAAGCCGATCCTGAACGTGTTGCTGCCGAGATTGAAGATATCGTCGGTATTGATGCGATGGATGCTGTGCGTTGTTCAGCTAAAACGGGTGTCGGTATCGACGAAGTTTTAGAAGTCATTGTTGCTAAAATTCCTCCGCCAGAAGGCGATCCTGACTCACCATTGCAAGCCCTGATCATCGATTCTTGGTTTGATAACTACTTAGGTGTTGTGTCTTTAGTGCGGATTAAACACGGTAGCCTGAAAAAAGGCGACAAGTTTAAGGTGATGTCGACAGGGCAAAACCACACAGCAGATCGCGTGGGTATTTTTACACCAAAACAAACCGATAAAACCGAGCTTAAAACCGGTGAAGTAGGTTTTGTTATTGCGGGTCTTAAGGAAATTCACGGCGCGCCAGTGGGCGATACTTTGACGTTAGCTAAAAATGGTGCTGAAAAACCGTTACCTGGCTTTAAGAAAGTTAAACCGCAGGTATACGCTGGCGTATTCCCTATTTCTACCGATGAATATGAAAACTTCCGTGATGCGCTGAATAAGCTCAGTTTAAACGATGCTTCATTATTCTTTGAACCCGAAAGTTCATCGGCACTGGGTTTTGGTTTCCGGATTGGCTATTTAGGCCTACTCCATATGGAAATCGTGCAAGAGCGTTTAGAGCGTGAATACAACCTAGAGTTGATCACCACAGCGCCAACCGTAGTGTACGAAGTGGTGATGACCAGTGGTGAGACAATTTACGTCGATAACCCGTCTGATTTACCAGCGCTTAATAATATTGAAGAAATGCGTGAGCCGATTGTTGAGGCCAACATTTTAGTGCCAAAAGAATACTTAGGTAACGTGATTACCCTCTGTATTGAAAAGCGCGGCACACAAGTCAATATGGTATACCACGGTAATCAAGTGGCTGTGACATATCATCTGCCGATGGCGGAAGTGGTCATGGACTTCTTTGACCGTTTAAAATCGACTAGCCGTGGTTATGCATCACTCGAATATAACTTTATTCGTTTTGAACCTGCTGACATGGTGCGTTTAGATATTCTGATTAACGGCGATAGAGTCGATGCTTTAGCTATGGTTATCCATAGATCAAATATTCGTCATCGCGGCTTAGCCTTAGTGGATAAGATGAAAGAACTGATTCCACGTCAGATGTTTGATATTGCGATTCAAGCGGCGGTGGGCAGTCAAGTTATTGCTCGTTCAACCGTTAAAGCGCTACGTAAAGATGTAACGGCTAAATGTTATGGCGGCGACGTTTCTCGTAAGAAAAAACTCTTAAATAAACAAAAAGAGGGTAAGAAACGTATGAAGCAAGTCGGTAACGTTGAGGTGCCGCAAGAGGCATTCTTAGCGGTACTTAAGCTAAACGAGTAATCGTTAGCATAAGAACGTGACAATTTAGTTGACTATTGCGCCGCTGTTTGCGGCGCTTTAGTTAGGTTATCGTGTTGATTTATGCCTTTGGATTTATCAAGGACAAGTGCGGTAAGTTAACTAAAGTTTGATATTCGCTGAGTTAGGATAGGTTAATTATTTTTAAAGCAGGAGTTCAATAATCAATGGCAGCGTATTTTTCAATTATTCTAGTAATCATCACCCTGTTCTCAGGGATTATTTGGTTAGTCGATGTGCTCTTTTTTGCCCCAAAGCGTCGTGAAAGTTTAGCGTTAGCAAAAGCTTCTCAAGCCAATTTGACTGAAGAAGCTGAGTACCAAATCATTCGTGAATCGACCATTGTCGAAACGGCACATTCTATTTTCCCTGTGATTGCGTTCGTACTGATCCTACGTTCATTCATTTATGAACCATTTCAAATTCCATCGGGCTCTATGATGCCAACCCTGCTTGTGGGTGACTTTATTCTGGTGGAAAAATTTAGTTATGGTCTTAAAGATCCGGTATGGCGTAATAAACTGATCGAAACGGGCGAGCCTAAACGTGGCGACGTGATCGTGTTTAAATATCCTGAAAATCCTACCATTGACTACATTAAACGTGTCGTAGGTTTACCTGGTGATAGAATTATTTATCGTAACAAACAGTTGATGATTCAAAGTGCCTGCGGTGTTGAGCAAACCGATTGTCCTGAACCACAGGTTATCGCCCGTACTGAAGTCAACCGTGGTGAGTACAACCAAGATGGCGTGCCATTACTGCGTTATACCGAGCAGTTAGGCGAGGTTACCCACGATATTTTGATCAACCCGGGTCGTCCCGATATGTTGGCCTATTTTAAGCGTGAAGGTAATTTACCCGCGGGTGAGTTTTTAGTGCCTGAAGGGCATTACTTTGCCATGGGTGATAACCGTGATAACAGTACTGACAGCCGTTTCTGGGGATTTGTACCCGAAGAAAACCTTGTTGGTAAAGCAGTAGCGATTTGGATTAGTTTTGAATTTGATCGTTCAAAGGCCGACTTTATCCCTAGTTGGGTACCAAGCGGTGTACGTTTTGAGCGTGTAGGTGGAATTAAATAGCATGGAACCGATTAAAAATTTGCCACGTTTGTGTCGTACGTTAAGTTATGAGTTCAATAATATTGAGCTGTTGACGCAAGCGCTGACTCACAGAAGTGCGGCAAATAAACACAATGAGCGCTTAGAGTTTTTAGGCGATTCAATTTTATCTATCGTGATTTCTGATGCGCTATACCATCAGTTTCCGAAGGCGACCGAAGGCGATTTAAGCCGGATGCGCGCCACGTTAGTGCGCGGTGATATGTTAACTGTCATCGCTCAAGAATTTAAGCTCGGTGACTATTTATATTTGGGGCCTGGTGAACTAAAAAGTGGCGGTTTTAGACGCGAGTCAATTCTTGCTGATGCGGTCGAAGCCATTATTGGCGCGGTCTACCTTGATTCTAATCTTGAAATTTGCCGGGCATTATTATTGAAATGGTATGCTGAACGTTTGGCCGAAATCCAGCCGGGTATCAGCCAAAAAGATGCTAAAACGATACTGCAAGAGCATTTGCAAGGGTTTAAAAAGCCGTTACCTGACTACCAAGTCATCAACATCGAAGGCGATGCCCACGATCAGACATTTACCGTTGAATGTCGCATTGAAGATTTGAGTCAAAGCGTGATTGGTGTTGCCAGCTCACGCCGTAAAGCCGAGCAAATCGCGGCGGCTCAAGTATTGGAGTTACTAAAGAAATGATCAAAAAAACAGACTTGTCAGGTAAGGATGTTGCCAATATGGCCACTGAGCCGAGTTTAGATGAATTACTGGCAAGGATGAATGCGGCTGCGCCAACGCCGTCGGCCCAATATGATGTGACTTATTGCGGTATGGTGGCGATCATTGGTCGCCCTAATGTTGGTAAATCGACGTTAATTAACCGCTTGCTTGGACAGAAGGTGAGTATTACTTCTAAAAAGCCGCAAACGACGCGTCACCGTATCATGGGTATTCATACCGATGGTCCTAAGCAAATCGTGTTTATCGATACCCCAGGTTTGCACATTGAAGAGCAACGGGCGATTAACCGCCTGATGAACCGCGCCGCAGCCAGTTCGCTTGCCGATGTAGCAATGGTGATTTTTGTGGTCGACGGCATGACGTGGACTGCCGATGACGAGATGGTGCTGAGTAAATTACGCCGTGGCGGCGAAGAGCGTCAGACGATTCTGGCAATCAACAAAGTCGACAATATCAAAGATAAAGAATCACTATTCCCGTATTTGGAAGAAGTGGCTAAAAAATATCCGTTCGACGAGATTTTACCCATTTCTGCCAGTAAAGGCACCAACGTCCAGCGAATTTTGGAGCTGGCGGCGGCATCAATTCCTGAAGGACCATTCTTCTTCCCTGAGGATTATGTTACCGATCGCTCGCAGCGTTTTATGGCGTCGGAAATTGTGCGTGAAAAACTGATGCGTTTCCTCGGTGATGAATTGCCCTACGATGCTACGGTTGAAATTGAACAGTTTAAGATGATGGAGAACGGTGTTTATCAAATTAATGCCTTGATCCTTGTCGAGCGCGAAGGCCAAAAACGTATGGTAATTGGTAGCAAAGGCGAGCGTATTCGTACTATTGCAACCCAAGCGCGCTTAGACATGGAAACCATGTTTGATAATAAAGTTTTCCTCGAAGTGTGGGTGAAAGTGAAATCGGGTTGGGCTGATGATGAACGTGCCCTACGTAGCTTAGGTTACGGCGAAGATTAAATTTTAATTCCTGCGAGCGCTTACCGATGAAACGTGGTTATGTTCTGCATCATCGTCCATATCGAGAGTCCGGTGTGTTAGTTAACCTTTTAGTTGACGGCATTGGACGAGTTGATGTGGTTGCCCGAACGGGCAGCGGTAAGCGTTCAATTAAGAGTATTCTCCAGCCTTTCCAGCCGCTGATTTTTGAATTTAGCGGCAGATCTGAATTAAAAACCTTAACCCAAGTTGAAGCCGCAGCACCCGCTGTGCCGCTTACAGGCCATAGTTTATTTGCTGGCATGTATATCAATGAGTTACTGGTGCGTACTTTGTCTGTACAGCACAATGCCGAAGCATTATTCCTCATTTATCATCAGGCTTTAGTTGGTTTAGCAACTAGATTTTGCCAATCCCAATTGCGCTACATTGAACTGGCCTTACTGCAAGAACTGGGTGCTATGCCCTCACTTGGCCGTGATACGCAAGGTGAGCCGCTGAACCCTGAAGATTACTATCAATTAGTGCCCGAGTTAGGTTTTCAATTTGTACTTAACTCCCGTGCCCGCAATGCCTACCAGGGGGCTATGCTCTTGGCTTTAAGTGATAATCAGCTTAATGATGAGCAGTTTTTAACTGCAAAGTTATTGATGCGGTCTTTATTAAAGCCATTACTCGGGGCTAAACCTTTACTCAGTCGACAATTGTTTATCAACTCTGCCACGCCGACTAAAATTGATGCGAATAATTCGCCTTAGCGCCTGTTTTTTAGCGCGAGCCTAAGTACAATAGGCCGCAATATCAGCGTTAATAATTAAGGAGTTCCCGATGAGCCGTATCCTATTGGGCGTGAATATCGACCATATTGCGACCCTGCGCCAAGCCCGTGGCACTAACTATCCTGATCCAGTGCATGCCGCTGCGGTAGCTGAACACGCTGGCGCCGATGGCATAACGATTCATTTACGTGAAGATCGACGCCACATCATCGATCGTGATGTATATCTACTCGCAAAAACATTAAAAACTCGCATGAATTTTGAATGTGCGGTAACCGAAGAAATGCTCAATATCGCCTGTGAAATTAAGCCAACTTATGTCTGTTTAGTGCCAGAAAAACGCCAAGAAGTGACTACTGAAGGCGGCTTAGATGTGGCAGGGCAATTGGATAAAATCACCGCAGCAGTAAGGCGTTTAGCCGTAGAAGGTATTCAAGTCTCGTTATTTATTGATGCCGATAAAAGCCAAATTGATGCAGCGGTTGCATCAGGGGCTCCGCTTATCGAAATCCACACGGGTTGCTATGCCGATGCTAAAACGCAAGCACAAGAAGCCACTGAGTTAGCGCGTATTAGCGAAATGGCAAAATATGCCCATGGCAAAGGTTTAGTCGTTAACGCAGGTCATGGCCTGCATTATCACAACGTCAAGCCTATTGCGGCAATTCCTGAGTTATACGAGCTCAATATTGGCCATGCGATTGTCGCACGTGCTGCCATTGACGGTTTAGCGACAGCAGTGAAAGACATGAAAATGTTAATGCTTGAAGGGCGCCGAGGCGAATAATGGCGATTGTTGGTTTAGGTACCGATATCGTTGAAATTGAGCGGATAGAGGCGCATGTGGCGCGCGCAGGCGACAAGCTCGCTAAACGTGTGCTGACCGAGGCTGAGTTGGCCATTTATACTGCCCATAGTCAGCCAAGTCGCTATCTTGCCAAGCGTTTTGCTGCAAAAGAGGCCGCAGCCAAAGCGCTCGGCACCGGTATTGGTCGCGGTGTGTCGTTTCAGCATATTCACATTGGCAATAATGATGATGGTGCGCCGATGATTCATTTTACTGATGGGGCTTTAGCGCGTTTGCAACAACTTAATGCAGTGATCGGGCATATCTCTATTGCAGATGAAAAGTCTTACGCAATAGCAACAGTCATCATCGAATCCCAATAGGTAAATATCTGTATTTATTCATTATATGAGGGAGCCTTCGGGTTCCTTTTTTATTTGCCAGAGAGTTTTTATCATAGCGCATAACAATTTATACACTTTTACTGTTCACTCCAGTTATTTTACGTTAGCTTGGTGCTTCAATATATCCTTATTGGATGCTGATAATAGCAGCTGTAAATTTAAAGGGGCCCGAAATGAAATCCGCCGTAGAGCAGTTATCAACCTACAAAAGTGTGCATCTAAATCAGCGTAATATTCAAACGCATTTTATTGGTATCCCACTGATTATTTGGTCTGCTTTCCTGTTGCTGGCCACTGTACGTATTCCATTGGGGGGGATTGGTGAAACCAGCTTAGCAGTTATCGTGGGCGTATTTGTGTTAGCTTATTATGTTCGTTTACACCTAAGGCTCTCAATAGGGCTCATTTTATTTATGATCCCAGTACTAATGACTACGCAGTGGGCTGCGCATATTGCCGGCGCGACTTGGCTGGCCCTAGGGGTGTTTGTGATGGGCTGGGCGTTGCAGTTAATTGGTCATCAATATGAAAAAGCCAAACCTGCTTTTGTGGATGATTTAAATCAGCTATTAATTGGGCCATTTTTTTTGATGGCAGAAGTCTATTTTATGCTGGGCTTAGAAAAAGCACTGAAAACGCAAATAACGCCGATGGCAATTGAAAAACGCCGTGCGCTTGAGGCTCAAAAACTTAGATAGCAGTGAGTGTATTGCTGGATATTGTTTCAATTGAAATAGACATCATCGGCTGGGCTGTATGTATAACAATGTTGCTTGGCCGATTCTGTCATTGAGGGTTAAGTTCTCGGTGGATAATAAAACTGCGGCATAATACGCACGGTTTTTATCATATTCTCTGCCACATCGACTATCTCTAAAGGATAGCCAGCCAAACGTAAACTGGTATTGACTGAAGGGATTTCTTCTAAATATTCCAGAATAAGACCATTGAGGGTTTTAGGGCCATCGGTTGGGAAATTCCACTTCATCTCTTTATTTAAATCGCGGATAGTTATGCCCGCGTCGACGAGATAGCTACCATCTTGTTGTACCTGAATATCGTCACTCGGGCTGTTAACATTGAGGTGGTGAAGTCACCAACAATCTCTTCAAGAATATCTTCAAGTGTGACTAAACCTTGAATATCACCATACTCATCGACAACTAAGCCGATACGTTCTTTATTTTGTTGGAAGTTAGCCAGCTGTACGTTAAGTGGCGTGCCTTCAAGGATGAAATAGAGCTCTTTTACTGCCCGCAGTAAAGACGACTTACTAAATTGCTTTTTAGACTGTAGGCGCAGCGCATCGCGTAAATGAATAAAGCCCACCGCATCGTCGATGGTGTCGCGATAAATTAGCACGCGGGTATGTGGACTTTGAATGACCTGACGGTTGATATATTTAAACTCATCATTCATGTTAATTGCGTAAATATCAGAGCGCGGCACCATAATATCTTCAACAGTGACTTTTTCTAAATCTAAGATTGATAACAGCATTTCTTGGTGGCGTTGGGGGATGAGCGCGCCAGCTTCATGCACTACGGTGCGTAATTCTTCTTGGCTTAATGCATCGCTACTGTTTACCGTTTTTATCCCCAACAGCCGTAAAATAGCTGTGGTTATCAAGTTAACACCTGAAACAACGTAGGCGAAAACCGTTGAAAGTATGATAAGTAATATACTAGAAGGGAAGGCAATACGTTCAGGATTGAGAGCTGCAATAGTCTTTGGCGTAACCTCAGCAAAAACGAGCACAACTAAGGTGAGTACACCAGTGGCAATAGCCACACCTAAGTCACCCCAAAGGCGCATACCAATGATAGTCGCAATGGCAGAGGCTGAAATGTTGACTAAGTTATTACCGATCAAAATTAAGCCAATTAAACGGTCAGGACGCTCAAGCAGTTTTAAAGCCCGAATCGCTCCCTTGTGGCCGTTATTGGCTAAGTGGCGTAAACGATAGCGATTGAGAGTCATCATTGCGGTTTCTGAGCCTGAAAAATAGGCTGAGAATAGGATAAGCACTAATAAAATGATCAGGAGTGCGCTTGTCGATATAGCGTCCAAAAAAGGCTCCAATATGGCCAGTAAACTTAATTAAATACCGACATTTAAAAAAAGTGTCAAGTCGGCGGCAGGATTAACTGCCTTTGCCGACTTAAATGTTTAGCTGAGGATTAACTCTTTGACAATACGTGCGCCAAAATAGGCAAGCGAAAGTAAGCCTGCGCCAGTTAGCGTGTAAATGACCGCTGTCTTTATCTTACAACCTACCCAATATTGCTGCCACAACATAGTTATATAAACAAACCATGCCATTATAGATAAAATTGCCTTGTGACCTTTGCCATCGGCGAACATGTCGTCGAGGAAAATAAATCCGGTAGCAAGTGACAAACTGAGCAGAATAACGCCGATAATCACCAAATGATAAAGTTGTTTCTCAACCGTCATAAGTGGTGGGATACCAGGGCTCAGCATAAATTGTTTTTTCTTCAGTTTATTTTGGATCATCGCCAATTGTATCGCATATAGCGCTGCAATCATTAGGGCACTGTAAGCCATGAGCGATAACACTACATGGGCTAATACTTCAGGGTAAAGTTCAAAATGAATAATAAACTTAGGTGGTAACAGCCAGAGTAAGGCAACTGAGAGTACCGAACAGGCATAAACGACGGGTACGACTACAATCACTTTTAACCTAAACATCAATATGGTAAAGGTGAAAGCGATAATCCAGTTTACTAAGGAAATCACATTCGTCAGGCTAAAGTTTTGACCATCAGTGGTGAAAATCACTTGTGAGAGTGCAGCTGCATGTAATATCACTGCAATAGCCGCAAAGCTTGCGACAGCGCGGCGATTTGGCCCTTCTGGATGAAATAATCGACTCGTCACTAATACCAATGCAATGCAGTAAAAAAACATGGCTGAGGCAGAAAAGATGACCATGGGTAATTAACCTATTTGTGTAGTTAAAGGTGCCTTAAAAACGGGGCATACAGATCAATATTTTCCCTAGAATAACATGAGCTGTTGGCAAATGGGCAGTGACATGAGTTGCAAAATTTAGCAGATTCTTATTGTTATGCATAAATAATGTGTCATCAGCGATAAAACATGACACAAAGCAAGTAAAACACTTAAGTACAATCAAGTAAGCACCATCAAGATGAGTGCAGTAGTAGCATAATGTGCATGCATCGTTATAATATCATCTATCAATAGAGACTCTTTAAAGGTATAGAACGGGACGATGTTTGAGAACCTAACCGACAGACTGTCACGCACACTGAAAAATATCAGTGGCCGTGGTCGCTTAACTGAAGAAAACGTTAAGGAAACTCTGCGCGAAGTGCGTATGGCACTGCTGGAGGCCGATGTTGCCCTACCTGTAGTACGCGAATTCGTTAATAACGTAAAAGAACGTGCTGTTGGCCAAGAAGTCTCTAAAAGCTTAAGCCCTGGTCAAGCCTTTATTAAGATCGTTCAAAACGAGCTTGAAAAGTCTATGGGCGAGGCGAATGAAGCTTTAGATTTAGCGACTCAGCCGCCTGCCGTAATTATGATGGCAGGCCTGCAAGGCGCAGGTAAAACCACCAGTGTGGCAAAACTGGGTAAGTTTTTACGCGAGCGTCATAAAAAATCAGTATTAGTTGTCAGCGCCGACGTTTATCGTCCTGCGGCGATTAAACAGCTTGAAACCTTAGCGCAAGAAGTCGCTGTGGAGTTTTTTCCATCGGACGTCAGCCAAAAGCCCGTTGATATCGCTAAGGCAGCTATTGCCCACGCTAAATTAAAGTTCATCGATGTGGTGATCCTCGATACCGCAGGTCGTTTGCATGTCGATGAAGCCATGATGGACGAAATCAAAGCGTTACATGCTGCGGTTAAGCCTATTGAAACCTTATTCGTTGTTGATGCGATGACAGGTCAAGATGCGGCGAATACGGCCAAAGCATTTAACGAAGCATTACCATTGACCGGGGTTATCTTAACCAAAGTCGACGGTGATGCGCGTGGTGGTGCAGCGTTATCGATTCGCCATATTACAGGTAAGCCGATTAAATTCCTCGGTGTGGGCGAAAAAACGGATGCGCTAGAACCGTTCCATCCGGATCGTATTGCTTCACGTATTCTCGGCATGGGTGATGTATTATCGCTTATCGAAGAAGTGGAGCGTGGCGTAGATAAAGAAAAGGCCATGAAGCTCGCTTCGAAAGTGAAGCAAGGTGGCAGTTTCGATTTAGAAGATTTCCGTGAACAGTTACAGCAAATGAAAAACATGGGCGGCATGATGAACATGCTGGAAAAACTGCCTGGCGTAGGTCAATTGCCCCCAGAGGCCTTAGCACAAATCCAAGATGGCAAAATGACCGGCCAAATGGAAGCCATGATCAATTCGATGACGTCTAAGGAACGTAAGAATCCTGACTTAATCAAAGGCTCACGCAAACGTCGTATTGCTGCGGGTTCTGGTACGCAAATCCAAGATGTAAACCGTTTGCTTAAGCAATTTACCCAAATGCAAAAAATGATGAAAAAAATGTCGGCTAAAGGCGGCATGCAAAAAATGATGCGCGGTATGCGTGGCATGATGCCACCAGGAATGAAGTTTCCTGGGCGTTAATCATACATTTCTGGTTGAATTTAATACGTTATCAGTCGGTAGGTTCTGATTGTGATGATGAGTGTACTAAGGTGGTAGGTTTAATAATCGCCATCTTAGGTTGCATTCGTTGGAAACTCAGGTAAAATCTTTCGGCTTTCTATCTGGAACTCTTCGCGAACACGGGGTTCCAGTTTTTATTTTTGCTTCAAGCAAATCATTAGAGGATTGAAAACGCATGGTTACCATTCGTTTAGCTCGTGGCGGCGCAAAAAAGCGTCCATTTTATAACATCGTTGTTGCTGATAGCCGTAACGCTCGTGACGGTCGTTTCATCGAACGTGTTGGTTTCTTCAACCCATTGGCCCGTGGCCAAGAAGAAACGTTACGTTTAGACCTAGCACGCGTTGAGCACTGGGTTTCTAACGGTGCAGCTGCTACAGAACGTGTAGCAAAATTGATTAAAGACGCTCGTAAAGCAACTGCTTAATAGCGTTAAGGTATAGATTGATGAGCAGTAACCAACAGCCAGTCGTACTGGGGAAATTAGGCTCCTGTCATGGCATTAAAGGTTGGCTGAAAATCACCGCCTATACCGATTCTGTTGAAGGTATCTTTGACTATTCGCCTTGGCTTATTAAAGAAAATGGTGAATGGCGCGAAATTAAGGTCACACAGTGGCGTCATCAAGGCAAGGCTTTAGTGGCTTTACTTGACGGCGTAGAAACACGGGAGCAAGCGCAAATACTCACTAATTGTGAGATTGCGATTTTGCCGGAACAGATGAATGACTTGCCAGTAGATGAATTTTATTGGCGCGATCTCATCGGTTGCGAAGTGGTCAATACAACAGGTTATAACATGGGTGTCGTCGATCAGATCGTGGAAACAGGATCAAACGATGTACTACTTGTTAAAGCCAACGCTAAAGATAGTTTCGGCAAAGTGGAACGTATGATCCCCTTTGTCCCTGAGCAGTTCATCAAAACGGTGGATCTGCAAGGTAAACAGATTTTAGTGGATTGGGATCCTGACTTCTAAGTCGAGGTACAACAGATGTGGTTAGGGGTAATAACCCTGTTCCCAGAGATGTTCCGTGCCGTGACAGACTTTGGAGTTACGGGTCGAGCCGTGAAAAACGGCCTGCTTGAGTTGCACACGTGGAATCCTCGTGATTTCACCCATGATAGACATAATACGGTAGATGATCGACCTTACGGCGGTGGTCCCGGAATGTTAATGATGGTGCAACCTTTGCGTGATGCCATCCGTGCGGCGAAAGCTGCAGCGGGTGAAGGTGCGAAGGTGATTTACTTGTCACCTCAGGGACGCAAGTTGGATCAGCAAGGCGTCACTGAGTTGGCTCAATCATCGCGTTTGATTTTGGTGTGTGGTCGATACGAAGGTATTGATGAGCGTATCATTCAAACGGAAGTGGATGAAGAATGGTCGATTGGGGATTACGTGCTTTCGGGCGGCGAATTACCAGCGATGACTCTGATAGATTCAGTATCGCGATTGGTTCCTGGCGTGCTAGGAAAACAAGCTTCGGCGGAGCAAGATTCTTTCTCCGACGGTTTACTGGATTGTCCACATTACACTCGCCCTGAAAGCCTTGATGGCCTTGACGTACCGGCAGTGCTGCTAAGTGGCAACCACGAACAAATTAGACTCTGGCGTTTACAGCAAAGCCTTGGTAGGACTTTACTGAGACGGCCAGAATTATTGCAAAATCTAGCTCTGACTGACGAACAAACGACTCAATTAGCGCAGTTCGTTGAAGCAATGAACAAGCATGCTTAGTCGTAGCTCAGTTAATTCTAGAACGGAGTAAGTTATGAACAACATCATTAAAATGCTCAACGATGAGCAAATGAAACAAGACGTACCTGCGTTTGGTGCTGGTGATACAGTAGTAGTTCAGGTTCGTGTTAAAGAAGGTGAAAAAGAGCGTTTACAGGCTTTCGAAGGCGTGGTAATTGCTAAGCGTAACCGTGGTCTGCACTCTGCATTCACAGTACGTAAAATCTCTAATGGCGAAGGTGTTGAGCGTGCTTTCCAAACGCACAGCCCACTGATCGCTAGCATTGAAGTTAAGCGTCGTGGCCGCGTTCGTCGTGCCAAACTGTACTATCTACGTGAGCGTTCAGGTAAATCTGCACGTATCCGTGAGAAGCTGGGAACTAAGTAATAGTTACCGCTACAGAAAAAAAGACGTAGTGTTCGCACAGAAAACCGCCCTAGTGGCGGTTTTTTGTTGCTATTTTTTGAGTATTCTTACTTGATCTCGATGGTATGTGCAGGCATAGTAGTCATTCGCTTGTAATGTTGCACCATTACAGCAGTTCGCTTTGAATGGTGACACTATTGGTCATTATGAAATGAAATCCCGTTGCTTAGGTATCACTTCAACAACGGATTAAATACTCAGTATTAGGTGGTAAGCATGCAACAAGATACGATTAACAACGTACATATCAGTTCAGAGAAAGTATTAATTACCCCGCAAGAGCTTAAAAATGCATTGCCGCTGCCTGATCATGCTTACCGTTATATCCTAAATGCCCGTAAAACCGTGGCTGATATTGTCCATAAACGTGATAGCCGAGTATTGATCGTCACAGGTCCTTGCTCCATCCACGATATCGCCGCCGCCAAAGAATATGCCCTAAAGCTTAAAACGCTACACGATGAACTTAGCGATGAGTTTTATATCTTAATGCGCGTGTATTTTGAAAAGCCGCGTACCACCGTTGGTTGGAAGGGCATGATTAACGATCCTGATATGGATGGATCCTTTGATGTTGAAAAGGGTTTGAAAATGGCCCGAGAATTGATGATTTGGCTTGCAGAATTAGGGCTACCAGTTGCAACTGAAGCTCTCGATCCTATCAGTCCGCAATATATTTCAGAATTAGTGACTTGGTCAGCGATTGGTGCACGTACCACAGAATCGCAAACCCACAGAGAAATGGCATCCGGTTTGTCTATGCCCGTTGGCTTTAAAAATGGTACCGATGGTAAGTTAGAAGTCGCAATTAATGCACTTAAATCTGCGGCTAGCAGCCACCGATTTATGGGTATTAACCAGCAGGGGCAAGTGGCATTATTACAAACTGCAGGTAATCCAGATGGTCACGTCATTTTACGGGGCGGTCTAACACCTAACTATGACGCCGCCAGCGTAGCTGAGTGCGAGCTGCAATTGCATAAGGCTAAGCTTAATGCGCGTCTGATTATTGACTGCAGTCACGGTAATTCATCCAAAGATTACAGCCGCCAAAAGAGTGTCTGTGAAGATGTGTTCGAGCAAATTCATAATGGCAATAAATCAATTGTTGGTGTCATGCTGGAAAGTCATTTAAACGAAGGGAATCAAAGTTGTGATAAACCGCTGCATGAGCTAGCGTATGGTGTTTCTGTGACAGATTCTTGTATTAATTGGCAAAAAACGGAAGCAATTTTACGTAATGGGGCATCAAAGTTATCTTCAGTACTCCCAACACGCTTTGTGGAACTTAACGTCGCCGTAGCTTAAATTAGCCACAGCCTAATGGACTTAATTGATGAACGAAAAAACTACCGCTGAATTAGAACACTTACGCGGCCTAATAGATGGTGTAGATCAGCAACTATTACATTTACTGCGTAAACGTTTAGATTTGGTTGCGCAGGTTGGCACTGTAAAACATGCTGCTGGATTGCCTATTTATGCGCCGCAGCGTGAGGCCGCTATGTTGGCTAAACGCCGTGAAGAAGCAAAAATAATGGGCATTGCACCACAATTAATTGAAGATATTTTACGCCGCCTTATGCGTGAGTCTTATCTTAATGAAAAAGATGTTGGCTTTAAGCAAATCAAAACTGATTTAGGCTCAGTGGTCATTGTGGGTGGTAAAGGCCAGTTGGGAAGCCTGTTTCAACAGATGCTTAAGCTGTCGGGTTATCAAGTTAACATTCTTGATAAAGACGATTGGCAACAAGCTGAGAGTTTATTTGCCGATGCGGGTATGGTGTTGGTAACGGTGCCGATTGCCATTACTTGCGAGCTTATCCGTGAAAAGTTAACCAAGTTGCCCAAAGATTGTATTTTAGCCGATTTAACCTCGATTAAAACAGAACCAGTAAAAGCCATGCTTGAGGCACATTCAGGCCCTGTTGTTGGCTTTCATCCGATGTTTGGTCCCGATGTTGGCAGCCTAGCAAAACAAGTCGTGGTCGTTTGCCACGGTCGCTCACCGGAAAAATACCAATGGCTGCTGGAGCAGATTGCTATTTGGGGCGCGCGTATTGTGGAAGCCGAACCTGAACGTCACGATAATGCGATGCAATTAGTACAGGCTATGCGTCATTTTTCGACTTTTGTTTACGGCTTAAACTTATGTAAAGAAGAGGCAGATATTGAAACTCTGTTGCAATTTAGCTCACCTATTTATCGTTTAGAGTTAGCTATGGTTGGCCGTTTATTTGCTCAAAGCCCAGAACTTTATGCCGATATTATTTTTGCTCAGCAAGCCAGTCAACATGCAATCAGTGACTATTTGGATAACTATCGTGAAGCATTAGCTTTGCTTAAACGTGGCGATAGAAATGAGTTTATTAAGCAATTTGAAACCGTAGCAAAATGGTTTGGTGATTTTGCCCCTCAGTTTCAGCGCGAAAGTCGTATCATGCTGCAATCAGTCAATGATATGAAAACTAATTAATAAACCAATAGAAACTAGCTTATCCCAAGTTAAATGGCTTGCGCCATAAAACGCTCATCATTGATGGGCGTTTTTTATGCTACTGAATAAATGCCCTTGTTTTTATTAGCAATTGCTTAAGGTGATCGCTCTCTAACATTTAACATTCCATCTTAAAAATGACTGTCGCTTATGCTGTGTTTAGGTAGACTAGTTTTAAACATGTAAAAATAAAGCATGAATTTAAATTAGGAGTCTATCCATGTTCTGTATTCAATGTGAGCAAACTATTCGTACACCCGCTGGCAATGGTTGTAGTTATTCTCAAGGTATGTGTGGCAAGTTGGCTGCAACGTCTGACTTGCAAGACTTGCTGATTTACATGCTACAAGGCGTTTCAGTGTATGCGGTTAAAGCTCGTGAAATGGGCATTGTCGATACCGAAATTGATAGTTTTGTGCCTAAAGCGTTTTTCTCTACCCTAACGAACGTCAATTTTGATGATGATCGCATTATGGCTTATGCCCATCAAGCAGCTAAGTATCGTGCTCAGTTAAAGGCTTCTTACGAGGCGGCTTGTGTACAAGCGGGCGTTACTGCTGAGCAGGTACCAGAAGTCGCTCAGTTAGTGCTGGGAACCAATAAAATCGAAATGCTGGCACAAGCCCCCATCGCGCTGTTGAATAAAGATAAACATGAAGTGCATGAAGATATCATGGGGCTCAGATTATTGTGCTTATATGGTCTTAAAGGGGCCGCGGCCTATATGGAACATGCCCATGTGCTCGGTCAGACCGATGCAGAGGTAGCGGGGCGTTTTCATGAAATCATGTCTTTCTTGGGCGAACCGAGTGTCGATGCTGACAAGCTATTTACCACCGCGATGGATATAGGTCAGCTGAACTACCGCATCATGGCAATGCTTGATGCGGGCGAAACCCAAGCTTTTGGCCACCCAGAACCAACAGTCGTTAATACTAAAGCGGTTAAGGGTAAAGCAATTCTAGTTTCTGGCCATGATATGAAGGATTTAGAGCTTATCCTCGAACAGACGGTCGGCAAGGGTATTAACGTGTTTACCCATGGCGAAATGCTGCCAGCGTTAGCGTATCCCGCCTTTAAAAAGTATTCACACTTGGTCGGCAACTACGGTAGTGCTTGGCAGAACCAACAGAAAGAGTTTGCCAATTTCCCCGGTGCAGTGGTAATGACATCTAACTGTATTATCGATCCAAATGTTGGCAGTTATAGCGATCGTATCTTTACTCGCAGCATTGTTGGTTGGCCTGGTGTGATTCATCTAGAAGGCGATGATTTTTCTGCGGTGATTGATAAGGCGCTTGCTTTAGATGGGTTTAGTTATGATGAAATCCCACATCAGATCACCATTGGTTTTGCCCGCAATGCTTTGATGGCGGCAGCGCCTGCAGTGGTTGAAAATGTTAAGAGCGGTGCAATTAAGCATTTCTTCCTCGTGGGTGGTTGTGATGGCGATAAAGCGGACAGAAGCTACTTTACTGATCTTGCTAAATCGACACCTAAAGATTCACTCATTCTGACTTTAGGTTGCGGCAAGTATAAATTTAATAAGCTTGAATTTGGTGACATTAACGGTATTCCACGTTTGCTCGATGTGGGTCAATGTAACGATGCCTATTCTGCTATCCAGTTAGCAATTGCGTTATCGGAAGTGTTTGAATGTGATATCAATGAGTTGCCACTGAGTTTAGTGCTTTCTTGGTTTGAACAAAAAGCCATTGTGGTTCTACTGACGTTATTGTCATTGGGTGTTAAAAATATCCGTACAGGCCCAACACCTCCGGCATTTCTAACGGCGAATTTAGCTAAAATTTTGGAAGATAAATTTGGCTTACGCAATACCACTACAGTCGAGGCCGATTTAAAAACCATGTTAAACGTGGCTTAAATCAACTGAGAACTCTTGTTTAACTGCGGTTTTAGGCTGTTCAATAAAACCGCAGTGTTGTGTGGATAAGAATGCTATGAATATGAACGTGATGGCGGGGACTGGGGCATTATTGGTTGCGCCTCAAAGATCAGAAAGTGTCAATCAACTGGTGTGTGTTGAACGCTGGAATGAAACCGCAGATGTGGTCAGTTTTCGTTTTCAAGCGGGTGAACCGATGAAGTTCGATTACAAACCCGGTCAGTTTATGACTTTTGTACTCGAGATTAATGGCGAGCAAGTATGCCGTAGCTATACTTTATCTTCATCGCCTTCACGGCCCTATTCTTTGATGGTGACGATAAAACGTGTCGAAGGTGGGCTGGTATCTAACTACCTGATTGAAAATCTTATTCCTGGGCAGAGTATAAGAGTGCTACCACCAACGGGACAATTTAACTTAATTGATATTCCTGCACAGAAATATCTTTTTTTGAGTGCGGGATGTGGCATTACGCCTATGTATTCAATGTCTCGTTATCTGACCGACACCCAAATTAATGCCGATATTGCCTTTGTACATAGTGCGAGATCAGAAGCCGATATTATTTTTAAATCATCACTAGATACTATGGCGAGTCGCTTTAATACTTTCAAACTCAGTTATGCATTAGAGACTGGCACCGAAACCGTTACCAGCCATTCGCCCATGATAAGCTTTGATTTCGGGCGGTTAACGGCGAAAATGCTACAAACTGCAGTGCCTGACTTTGCTGATAGAACCATCTATTTATGCGGGCCAGAGCCTTATATGAAGGCAGTAAAAGCATTATTGGATGAACTTAGTTTCGATATGCGTCAGTTACACCATGAAAGCTTTGCTACCGCTTCGATCGCTGCGCGTAGTCAGCTTATACAAGATGAATTTTCGGATAAAACTAATACAAATCGACAAGAGGTGGCTTTTACCTTGTCTATTGGTGAACGCAGTACAAGGCTAAAGCTAGGACAAAGTTTGCTGGAAGGGATTGAGGCTGAAGGATTACCTATTATTGCGGCTTGTCGTTCGGGAGTTTGCGGTGCGTGTAAATGCCAAGTATTAGCGGGCGAAACCGTATCGACGAGTGTGATCACTCTCACCGCTGCTGAAATTGAAGCTGGGTTTGTGCTAGCTTGCTCCACAACGTTAACCTCCGATGCAACACTTAAGATCTAATGTGCTGGTGAAATCGTGCTGGTCATGTAGTGTTTATTTGCTTCATTTTTAATTGGATGGAAATATTTCTAATCCTTAGTTGCGCTTATCTCAGTGAGAACGTAAGGTTAAAGACAAGGGCGTAGGATGTTTGCGCCCAGTCCATTAGTCTGGCTGGAGTTTCTCAATGACAATGACAACCACTTATGCCACAAAAATTGAAGATCGTACTCTTGGGCATTTGTTGTACGCCTTAATGTCGGGTTTTCCTTTATTATTACTCCCCGTGCTGCTAAGTCTGTTTATTAATTTTTCTCAACGCCAATCCCATGGCAATCCATTGTTAGCATCACATTTGCGTTGGCAACGTCATTCTAATATCGCCTTTTTGGGTTTATTAGTGCTCGGTTATTGTGTGCCGCAAACTTGGCTCAGTCTTTCGATTTACTTCTTCGGGGTTATTTGGTTTTGTAACAGAATCATTAGAGGCTGGTTAAGTCTATTGGATGGTTTAGAAATCTAAACTTATGTTAGAGTCTCTAAATTGATAATATTTAGAGGCATCTATGTCTAGTTACCAAATACTCTGTCTTCTCTGCGCCTTGGCTTTAATCACTTCTGTCATGTCTTCTCGCGTTCATAAACTACAAGAAACAGTGGCCATTACGGCTATTTCCCTTGGAATGAGTTTATTGTTACTCCTCGGAGGGAAAGCATTAGGCGGCGACGTTTATTTGTATTTTGTTTCAGGACTAGAGAAGCTCGATTTTCAAGCGCTGTTGCTCAATGGCATGTTAGGTTTTTTACTTTTTGCCGGTGCATTACAGATCCGTTTAAAAATACTAAGGCAACAGAAGTGGGAGATTTTAATCCTCGCTTTTGTTAGCACCTTATTATCCACTTTTATCATTGGTGGGCTGTTATTTTGGCTGGCACCTATGTTGGGGTTACCCTTATTACTCAGCCATTGCTTGCTGTTTGGGGCGCTAATTTCGCCAACCGATCCTATCGCCGTTTTGGCTATTTTAAAGAAAATGGGCGCGCCGGAAGATATTGCTATTCAAGTAGAAGGTGAATCTTTATTTAATGATGGTATAGGATTAGTGATTTTTGTGGCGATATCGCAATTAGCATTCTCCACTGAGCCCCTAACGTTTATACATATCTCTGAGTTATTCATTCGCGAGGCCGTAGGCGGGGTCATTTATGGCTGCGTACTGGGTTTTTTACTGCATCATTTTTTCCGCTATTGTGAAGAAGAAACACAATTGATGCTGGTCACGTTGCTTATTCCAACCGCGGGATATGTGATGGCTGAGGTACTTGGAGTTTCTGGACCTTTGGCAATGGTGAGCGCGGGGATCATTATAGGTAATTTCAGCGTGCCTAAGTTTTTTACCCGCCATGAGCGAGTTAAATTACTCATGTTTTGGTCGCTAATTGAATCCTTCTTCAATGCCTTACTCTTCCTGTTACTGGGTTTATTACTCTTGCTCGTCACTTTTAAGGCACCATTGTGGTGGTTTATGTTTGTGGCTATTCCTCTTGTGCTGCTGGCACGTGCCTTGAGTGTATTATTACCCTATTTGAGCTTTAGATTGTTCAAATCATATAACCCCTATGCAGAGACTATTCTAATTTGGGGTGGGTTAAGGGGAGGGTTAGCCCTTGCTATGGCAATGAGTTTACCTAAAGGCATAGTGATAGATGCCATTGGTGGTGTGGAATTACGGGAGTTGCTGCTTGTGATGACCTATGCCGTCGTCGTATTTTCTATTTTAGTACAGGGTTCTACCATGGCAGGGCTTATCCGTAGGAGTAATTCAGTCATCAATACATCAAAAGCTGTCGGTGCTGTTAAAAATACATAAAAGATGATTTTGGCTATAATTTTAAACCAGCTAGTCGTTACATAGACTAGCTGGTTTAAAAGCGACTCGGGATGGAGATAAATTTAATTAGCCTTTGATAATCATCACTAATTTGAATTTTAGCCTCAAGTTAGTGAGTTCGATAAAGCTCCCGCACCACAGCACTCATTAAGTTAAACGACTCATTATTATCACTGTTATTAAGTGGGCAATTGAGTATTAACCCATCCACTTTAAGCTGCTTAATACCTTGAGTTTGCACGAGTAATGAGTCTTCTGCTACCGCATAACTAGGGTTAATTAATATAGGGAGATGACTGGTGGCTTTAATTTGGATCAGGCTAGCTAAATCTAATGAGGGCAGGTTAGCACTATTTAAGGTTCTAATGCCTGAGTCACAGAGGATGAGTTGCTGATTACCTTGGCTTAAGATCACCTCTGTCGCGGTGAGTAATTCCTCAAAGCTTGCCATATCATTACGCTCAAGGATTAATGGCATGGGTAATGTGCCTATTTGAGTGAGCAAGGTTCGATTAAACATCTGCTTGCCTGCGAGAAATAACATATCAGCATACTGAATGGCTAACGGCAAATCAGCTTCTTGTTCTATTGCAATAATGCATACAAGATTATATTGGTGCAGGATTTGACGTAGTTTAGATAACGTCATTTCTGTCATCGGAACTTGGTTAATAGCATTGAGCAAAATGGCTTGGAACCCCACTTCCTTAAGCTGCTTTACTTGTTGTTCAAACGCTGATAACGCTAAGTGTGAAATACTGTTATTCAATGTTATTTGGGCGATGGCACCAATGTGGCCAGCACCGATAGACATAGCACCGCAGCTGATCTCACTCGCTTGCTCTTTATAGGCTTTACTATATCTAATAGGGTTTGTGTTTGCTTCATTATCGCTAATAATTTGCCCCTTAGACGTGTTAGGTTCAATTAGTAACTGGCTGTTGCTCAACTGCGTTGGTTTTACTGTTTCGCAAGGATAGCAACCTAATACCTTGATAAAGCGCGTGATCCGTTCAAGCTGTTTTAAACCCGCCTGCATAGATTCACTGGAGATATTAGCGTCGATATCCAAATAGAACATCTCTTCCCAAGGTGTTCCTGGGATAGGGCGTGACTCTAATTTACTCATGTTTAACTGATGTGCTTTCAGTACTAACAAGGCTTCTACTAAAGCACCAGCTTTTTGGCCAGTCGCCATAATCAACGTGGTCTTAGCGGGTAACTGCTCTGGTACGGCAACGGCTTTGCGGGCAACGACAATAAAGCGGCTTTGATTAATCTTCTGATTTGCTAAGCCTGCTTCTATAGACTCTAGCTGATAAAGGGCACCGCCTTCGGTGCTGCCAATCGCAGCAGTGCTATTATCAGAGCTTTGGTTTACCTTCTCCATCGCTTCTGCGCTGCTCGAGCAGTATTCCAGCCTCAAATCTTTGTGCTGGCTTAAATATTTGCTGCATTGGCTAATAGGTTGCGGGTGGGCGTAGACTGTTTTGATATCTGCTAATTTACTGCCGACTTTCCCCAATAAACAATGACCGACTTCTATTGTCGTTTCACCGACGATAGATAGACTCGTGTGTTGCAGTACGTCATACACTTCATTGATCGAACCTGAAGATGTATTCTCAATCGGGAGAAAGCCATAATCGGCATGTCCAGACTCAACGGCTTGCACTATTTCATCAAAGCTTTGGCAGCCTAAATCCAGCATTTCGACTTGGCGACGTTGGCAGTAGCGGCTAGCGGCGAGGTAGGAGTAAGAGCCTCTAGCACCGAGATAGGCGATACAATACTGTTGTTTCTGTGTTTCAGGGTTGGCACGGCCGTGAAGGTAAGCTTGCTGATTTAATACTGAATCTTCGATAATACTCTGGTAGAGAGAGATAACATAGTGTGCATCTAATCCCTTTTCTCGCCCTTCTTTTACTAGTCGAGCGAGTAGTTCTTTTTCCCTTTGAGTATCTCTGATTGGCCTAATATCGACTTCTTTACTACGAGCTACTTCTAAACTTAAACGACGACGCTCTGCGAGTAATGCCAGCAGTTCATTATCTAGATTAGTAATCTGTTCTCGGGTTTGATTTAAAGGCTGTGGTGTATGCATTTCGACCTCAATTGCCGTTATATATTTTATTAATCGTTAAATACAAAAAAGCCTCCCAGTTGGGAGGCTTTGGATTTTTACTTTCGTTTTTACACAGTAAATCCGCCTCCTAATGTGAGGGTATAAAAAAGAAAGTAAAAAAAATTGTAGTTATTATTTTCATAGTCTTAAGCTAAAGGGCTAGGGCTTAGCTGTCAATCAAAACTTTCCTAAAGGCGTACCAAAAGAAAGCGCACCCGAAGGTGCGCTGGTTTGAGTATTATATATGGTCAAGCTAGTTTATCCTCCTTATGGTCAATATGGGACAAGGTAAAACACTCGTTTATCTTACATTTACGTGTAACAGTAAAATGTTAACAACTAACTAGGTAACGACTTGCATTTACATTGAACATTAATAAGTACTTTTGACGGCATAGCGAATAAAGTTGAAACTATGCTGTTTACAGTACCAGCTAACTTACGTTGATATATCTTGCATTTATTTGAAAACTAACAACTACATGGAGCTATAACATTAAAATATGGAGCTATAACATTAAAATGAACATTTATGAATAAACGATTTACGGCTCATTTTTTGTACTAAGTACATGTTGCTGTAAAAACAGCTTAGCCTTGTCATGCGTTTAAGGTATTACTACTTACGTTATTACTTTTTACATTTGAATCTAACGTATTAAGATATAGAACATGTAAAGCTTTTTCATTTGTAACTATTACATTATTTATCAAGTCTAGATGTCCTCCTCTTTCAATGTTGGTTAACTATTATATAGATGCTTACGTTTGAAATATCAAGTAAAAACTAAATTTTAAAATTAAAAACTATGCAGTGAGAGTTTACGTTGTTGAGTTTTATAATGAATTACATCCTATAGTTATATTAAAAAGAATTTGACTAGATTACCTCTCTTTTAAATTACCTCTCTTTAAAGTTGTTACTAACTATTTTAACTGCTGCAGTTGGTTTAAGTATTGATTAGGCTGTCTTTTCCCTAAGTAATTATAACTAAATCTTAAGGGTAAAGCTTAGAACCAAATTGCAAATCAAGCTTATGTAACAATGATAAGTGGCAATAAAGACGGTTTAATGTGGTGAAACCTCCTGCTCTTGTATTTATATTGATGAAGTGTTTCTATGTACCAAGGTCAGAATTTAACTCCTTGTTTTTATTCGAATGTGAATGGTTTGCTCCTTGTTTTTATTCGGATGTGAATGTAAATAGCCTGCGTTGACGTTAGTTTTTACTCCACCCCATTTTTGTTAAGATGTTAAAGTAATATATGTTAGTTTTTTAAAAGTATTTAATGGTTCACAGGTGAAAATTAAATGTTAATGATAAATTGTTAGTGCTCCTTAGTTATGTCTAATGGTGACTATATGAAATTTAGTTATTAAGCCTGAATTGGAACATTGAAACTTAACATGTCTAAAATTATTTTATATTGTATCGCTTTTACTTATTATGCCTCTTTGTTTAGTGTAGTGGATATTTAGTTAAAGTGTGTTTTTTACAAAAAATAATTAACCATATACTTATAAAGTTGCGATCTAACTAAAGTTATACTTTATTCTTTCAAGATTAAACGTATCTTGTACTAAGTGAGCTTAATTTATATTGCATCCTCTTCTTCGTACTCATTGTACTCGTCATTAACTTCTTTAGCAGTATCATTTGTCGGTGCTAATGATGTAGACCGCAGTGCTTCAGGTTTATGTGTTATGCGATTGAGTTGCTTCTCTAATTTTTGGCCCATAGCATTAATCGCAGTGTATAAGTTTTCATGTTTTGCTTGAGCGAAGAGTTCACCATTTGGGATGCCAACCGATGCTTCTATTTTGAAACCTGGTTTCTCCTCTGTAATGGTTACGTGGGGATTTATCATTTGCACATCATGTCTTGAAAGTTTTTCGAAACGACTTTCAATACGTTCACGAATAGGAGCTGTAACTTCAAGTTGCTTGCTAGTAATCTTTAGCATATTTCAAACCCTCTGCAGTTTCCTTGGATTTCAGATTACCAAGGTTGGCACTATAAAACGAGATCTACATCACACTTTTGTGCTGGTTAGATATCGTTAGCTGGATATTTGATCGCTTAGACAAATATCAATAATTCTTAGCCAAAAAGTCTTGTATTGCCTGCTAAATAGAGTCATATTCGATGGGATAACTCCGCAGTCTTTGCCCTTGTTTACTTATATTTACTTTAGGTTCCCCCCTTAACTCCGATAAAATACTTGAACTTATTTCACTCGTTTACGTTGGATTTGCCCATTTTATGAATACTGAACACGTTAAAATTAAAGTCTGGGATTTACCCACTCGAATTTTCCATTGGGGCATGGTGTGTCTATTAGCGCTTTTATGGTGGAGTGCTGATGCTGGCGAAATGCAGTGGCACCAGATTTTTGCTTATAGTTTGTTGGTTCTTATTGGATTTAGAATCCTCTGGGGGATCATTGGTAGTGATACCGCACGATTTCGCCACTTTGTTCACCATCCCAAAGTTGCGCTGGACTATTTAAAAGTGATTAAGACTAAGGGCATGTCAGTTGTACTTGGGCATAATCCTATTGGTGGCTACATGGTTGTTGCATTGATAGGGATTATTAGCCTTCAGTTAGTCACTGGCTTGTTTGCGACTGATGATATTTTTACCGAAGGTCCGCTTTATAGTTATGTGAGTTCTAATACCAGTAGCTTTTTGACCTGGCTACATAAAATGAACTTTAACCTTATCCTCTTACTAAGTGCTATTCACATACTGGCAGTGATTATTCATGCCATAAAAGGAGATAAGTTAGTCGGTGCTATGTTTAGTGGTTATAAAAAGGTCTCTAAGGTGGCATTGTCATCAAGCTCAAAAAGTGATCTTACATTTAAGTCAGAGTGGCTCGCTTTAGCACTATTGACTGTATTAGCGGCCGTGGTCTTTGTGTATTTAATCTGGCCCATAGTACAAGTGTTGTAGATTTATACTTAGTTTTGAAATAACAAAAAGCCTGCTAATAGCAGGCTTTTTGTTGACGATAAGATAAACAGAATAACATTAGTCTTTCTTATATACGTCGTGACAACCTTTACAGCTTTTTCCTGTATCCATAAAGGCTTGCTTGATTTCAGCTTGGTTACCTTTTTGAGCTACAGTGGCAAGAATGGCAGCATTTTCTTGAAAGGTTTTCATTTTTGAATCGAAATCAGCTCTGTCCTGCCAAATTTTAGCTAAGGCTTCTGTGTCACCTTTGTCTGAGCCATCAATAAAACCTTCAAATGGAATTTTTGATAGGGCTGCAACGTTGGTTGCACGCATTGCGAAGGTTTCTGCTTCGAAAGGTTTTTTACCTTTCATCATGGCTGCCATGTCGCCAAAGTTATAAGATATAAGACCAAATGCAGATTGGCGGTATTCAATCGCATCTTTTGGTTCTTCAAAATTGTGTGCCTGCGCAGCTGAAGCGAATAGAGCACTGGCAACGAGAGTAAGTAGTAGTTTTTTCATTATATTCTCACAAATTAGCGTTGAAGTGTGACATTGTCTTGCTATTGTACACAAATTAACTTGATGTACTAGAAGCATTTTTTTCAGTTTTTTTCTAGATTAGTATCTAAACATAACAAGTTATTTTATAGAGGCTAAATCTGTTAAACTGCCTTACGTAATGCTTGAACAGTACTTATGAGGGTAATTATGCGAGCAAATTGGGATTTAGTATTAGAAAAAATATTGAGCCATAGCAACTATGAAGATCTTTCTGTGTTGTTTCATTTATTGTTAACCGAGGAAGAACGTAGTGCCGTTGCTGGACGCTTAAAGGTATTTCAGTTGTTACTGGATGGAAATATGAGCCAAAGACACATAGCCGCTGAGTATAAGGTGAGTATCGCCACTATTACACGTTGTTCTAATTATCTAAAAAATATGTCACCTGAACATAGAGCCAAAATTCAAAAGTTGATTAGCTAATGTCTGAGTGTAAGTTTCAAGTCAATACTCAACTATCCGTTAGTAATTTACCATTATCACACAGATTTTTTTGTATAAAAAATGCACGACCTTAAATTAAGGGCATGCATCTTAAAATATTAAACTATGTCATCAGTTCAATCGCTCAGGGATACACTATTTCTAGTTCACCTTTGCGTAAGCTTTTTAGCCGCGGCAACCACAGCCGCCATTGCCATCACAACCTGTTTTAGGTGTGTCGCAGGCTTCGTGCTCTTCATGGTGATGCCCATGATCGTGGTCTGAACCGCCACAACAGCCGCCGGCTTCTTCCTTACCTGAACCACCACAGCATCCACCACCACTATGATCGTGATCATGTCCATGACTTCCACAACCGCCTTTTGCATGAATGTGACCGTGTGCTATTTCTTCTGCACTACCTTCACGAACGTCAATAATTTCAACGCTGAAATTCAATGCTTGGCCGGCTAAAGGATGGTTACCATCGACTATAACAACATCGTCTTTAACTTCCATAACTTGAACTGGGCGTTGACCCATTTCAGTTTCAGCAATAAAGCGCATACCTGGAACGATATCTTCGATATCACCAAATGCCTCTAATGGCACAGCTTGGCGTAGTCCATCGTGGTAAGGGCCATAGGCTTCTTCGGCGCTAATAGTAACGTCGAGTTTTTCGCCTTTAGTTTTACCTTCTAACGCGGCCTCTAAACCTGGGATCAGGTTTTCAGTGCCGTGCAGATATAGCATAGGTTCAGAGTCGAAAGAGTCTTCTAATAGTCTGCCTTCTTCATCTGATAAACGGTAATGAATAGTTACCGCGCTGTGTTGAGTGATCTTCATATCGCCTCCGGTTCAGAATGTGCGCGCATAATAACGTGCTTTCTTAGCGCTGGCGATAAGTTGAAGTCGCTTATGTTAGATACAGCACAGCTTTATTATCCTTGAATTAAATAGCGCTGCGTATACGACAATATAATGAATGTGATTTTTGACACTTAGCCTATAGATTTTAACGGAATCATGACGTAGAACAAATTATGTAGCCTTAATCAAGGTGGTAAATATAAGTTGTTTAAAAGCATGAGCTTATCTTTATCTTGCAACTATCGTTGACGTTGACGTTAAAAGTTTACTATTGAATAAATCGCATTTTTACCCCTAGAAAACCTCACAATATCTAATCTTGAATGGTTATTTCATCGAACGCAGTAAATTGTTAATAAATAATTAATTTAAGGGGTTGACAAGTGTAGGTAAAAAAAGCAATTCTGTTTATCAGAAATTAACATGGATTAGCCCAAACGTATGAATAGCCTCGGTTTCGTAGTAACTACCATTATTACAACCACCACTACAACGATAGTGGGGGCGGGCTGATACACCCTAAAGAATTTTAATAATGAGCCCGCTTCCCACAAAGAAGCGGGCTTTTTTGTTTCTAGGCGGGCGTGGTGCAGGAGAATAAGATGAAAGTAATGAAATTTGGTGGTACCTCGCTTGCAAATTGGCAGCGATTCTCTATGTCGGCGGATATCATCGCCCAATCATCCCAACTTGAGTCGGTGGCGACTGTTTTATCTGCCCCGGCAACCGTGACTAATGCGTTGTTAGAAATGGTGGATGTTGCGGTTAAAGGTGAAAACTATGCGCCAGTCTTGCAGCATGTCGAGCGAGTATTTACGTCTTTGTACCAAGATGCGGTTAACTCAGTCTTATCGAGTGAGCAAAGCGAGCTGCTTTTCTCAGGGCTCAATGCCCAATTAGTCATCTGGCAAGACAGATTACGAGGTGTTGCATTACTGCAAGAATGTCCCGATGGCATCCGCGCTGAAATCGTGGTTGCTGGTGAGCGTTTATCTGCAGCCTTAATGGAACAAATCATGCTATCTAAGGGGTTCGCTTCGGCTCAACTCGATCCTCGCGCTTTATTTTTAGGTCGTGGCAGCCCCCTTGAATCTGTGGTTGATATTGGGCTGAGTAAACCCAGATTTAAAGTATTACCGCTAGACGAAAAACGGGTATGGGTGATGCCAGGTTTTACCGCTGCAGACGCTCACGGTAAGGTCGTCACTTTAGGGCGTAATGGCTCTGATTACTCCGCCGCTGTGCTCGCTGCGTGTTTAGATGCCTCTAGTTGTGAGATTTGGACCGACGTTGATGGGGTTTATAATATTGATCCACGCGTTGTGGCCGATGCTAAATTATTATCACAACTGAGTTATCAAGAAGCGATGGAGCTGTCTTATTTTGGTGCAAAGGTATTACACCCTAAAACAATCGCGCCTATCGCCCAGTTTCATATTCCTTGTTACATCAAAAATAGTTTTAATCCTAAAGCGCCGGGCACGCTCGTATCCGATAAAGCCGATGAGAGTGGCCTGCAGGTTAAAGCGATTTCTAATCTTGATAATCAAACCATGTTTGATATTTCAGGCCCCGGCATGAAAGGCATGGTCGGTATGGCGAGCCGTACCTTAGCGGCAATTTCCCGCAGCGGCGTGTCGGTGTCTTTAATCACTCAAAGTTCTTCGGAATACAGTATCTGTTTTTGTGTTGCCACCGCTGAGGCGGAAAAAGTGCAATGGGCCTTAGAGCAAGAGTTTGAATTAGAAATAAAAAGTGACTTACTTGAGCCAATTGAAATGCGACACGATCTGGCCATAATCTCGTTAATTGGCGATGGTATGCGTACCCACAAAGGAGTTGCTGCACGTTTTTTCCAAGCTTTAGCACAGGCAAACGTGAACATTATTGCCATTGCCCAAGGATCGTCTGAACGGTCGATTTCGACGGTCATCGAGCAGCGTAAAACTAAGCATGCCGTTGCGGCCTGTCATCAAGGTTTTTTCGATGTGCAGCAATATTTAGATGTGTTTTTAGTCGGTTGCGGTAACGTAGGTGCTGGCCTGCTTGAGCAGATAAAACAACAATCTTCCATGCTCAAAGAACAGCACATCAGCATTCGTGTTTGCGGTATCGTCAATTCAAACAAGATGTTACTCAATAGTGCGGGTATCGATTTAAATAACTGGTCTAGCTTGCTTGCCGATAGCCAGCAAGCCTGTGATATCCCGGCGTTACTCGTATGGGCGCAAGAACAACAATTACTGAACCCTGTGCTGGTGGATTGCACTTCAAGCGAGCAAGTATCGGATCGGTATTTAGAGGTGATGAACTCAGGTTTACACGTGGTCACGCCGAACAAAAAGTCTAATACTCGCGATTATGCTTATTATCAAGCGCTGCGCCAAACGGCATTAAAACAGCGTCGCCAGTTCTTATACGAAACCACGGTAGGCGCTGGATTACCTGTTATTGATAACCTGAAAAAACTGTTATTTGCAGGTGATAAACTGCATAAGTTTAACGGTATTTTATCGGGCTCCTTATCCTTTATTTTCGGCATGCTTGATGAGGGCATGACGCTGTCAGAAGCAACTGGTCTTGCAAGGGATAAATGTTTTACAGAACCCGATCCCCGTGATGATTTGAGCGGTATGGATGTGGCGCGTAAAGTGTTAATTCTTGCCCGTGAAGTGGGATTAAAGTTAGAGCTCAGTGATGTGCAGGTTGAGTCTGTATTGCCAGCCGAGTTTGATGATTCAGGCGATGTTGAAAGCTTTATGGCGCGTTTGCCAGAGGTTGATGCTGCTATTGCTGCTAAAGTGGCGCAGGCCAAAGCCCAAGGTAAAGTGCTGCGTTATGTGGGGCAAATTGAGGATGGCGTGTGCCGTGTACGTATTGCAGAAGTTGATGCACAAGATCCGCTATATAGCGTTAAAGGCGGCGAAAATGCCTTGGCATTTTATAGTCGTTATTACCAACCAATCCCCTTTGTGCTGCGCGGCTACGGCGCTGGAACAGAAGTGACCGCCGCTGGTGCGTTTGCCGATGTGTTAAGAACTTTGAATTGGACTCGTGAGGTGAGCGTATGAGTTTGACTGTTTACGCACCAGCCTCTATGGGTAATGTGGGCGTAGGATTTGATTTGCTGGGCGCGGCATTGGCGCCTATCGATGGCAGTTTACTTGGTGACAGAGTGACGATTGCTGCAGCAAAATCGGGTGTGAGTTTGGCGCAAACTGGCGCTTGGGCTCATAAACTTCCTGAAAATCCGCAAGACAATATAGTGTATCAGTGTGCCGAGTTTTTCTTAAAAGCTCTTAGTCGAGAGTTTTTAACAGCGCAGGGTAAAGTAGATGAAGGCGTGGCACTGACACTGGAAAAAAACCTACCTGTTGGTAGTGGATTAGGTTCGAGTGCAAGCTCTGTCGTGGCGGCATTATATGCCTTGAATGAACATTTTAATCGACCCTATAACGAGCAAGCATTGCTCGAGTTGATGGGGGAGTTTGAAGGTAAAATTAGCGGTAGTGTGCATTACGACAACGTGGCCCCTTGTTACTTGGGTGGCATGCAATTGATGCTTAATGTGCCCGGCACAATTTGTGAAGCGATACCGAGTTTTAAAGACTGGTATTGGGTTGTAGCTTACCCAGGGATTTCACTTTCAACGGCGATGATGCGTAAGCTCATGCCTAATCAATATGATAAAGCTGTCACTATTGATTTTGGTCGTTACTTAAGTGCCTTTGTACATGCGTCTTATCAACAAAACGCTAAGCTGGCGATCAGCGTATTAAAGGATGTATTAGCTGAACCTTATCGCGCTGCTGCCATTCCGGGTTACGACAATGCTAGAGCTGCCTTAGCCGATTTAGGCATGTTGACTACGGGTATTTCGGGCAGCGGTCCCACACTGTTTTCGATTACTGACGATTTAGCCACAGCTAATGCCGCTAAAGCTTGGTTAGAGCAGCATTATTTAACCGAGGCGGGTGGCTTTGCCCATGTGTGTCGCCTTGATGAGCAGGGCACGCGTAGAGTCGATTAATGCTTTTTTTGGCATTAAGGCTAAATATCACGGTTAAATATCAACAAATTAGTATTTAAGTATTAGCATCAAAAGGTTGAGTGAGTATGGAACTATATAATTTAAAACATCCTTCACAAAAAGTGAGCTTTAAAGAAGCGGTGCAATTAGGGTTAGGTAAAGACAGAGGTTTATTTTTTCCAACCCAAATACCGGTCTTAGACGATATTGAAGGGTTACTGGCGCTGCCATTTGTTGAGCGCAGTAAAAAAGTGCTCGGGGCATGGCTTGCCTCAGAGTTAGGGCAAGATGCGGTCGATAAATTGGTTGAGCGCGCCTTTAACTTTAATTTACCTTTGGTTACTGTTGACGAGCAGCGTGCTTGCCTCGAATTGTTCCATGGTCCAACGCTGGCATTTAAAGATTTTGGTGCGCGTTTTATGGCGCAGTGCGTTAATACTTTTGTGGGTGACACACGCTTAACCATTCTTACTGCAACATCGGGCGACACTGGCGCAGCGGTTGCCGATGCCTTTTATGGGCTTGAGAAGGTTAATGTCGTCGTGCTTTATCCTAAGGGTAAGATCAGCGAGCTACAGGAAAAGATGTTCACGACTTTGGGTAAGAATATTCACACAGTCGCTGTTTCGTCCGATTTTGATGCCTGCCAAGATTTAGTGAAACGCGCCTTTGATGATGCCGATGTTCGTGATGGTTTAAGCTTGAACTCCGCTAACTCTATCAACATTAGTCGATTGCTTGCACAAATTTGTTATTACTTTGAAGCGGTTGCTCAGTCTAAGCAACGTCACGATGCCGATCCGGTGATTGCTGTACCCAGTGGTAATTTTGGTAACCTCACCGCGGGTTTATTTGCTAAAGCGATGGGATTACCGGTTAAACGTTTTATCGCCGCGACCAATGCTAACGATACTGTGCCGCGCTATTTAGCTAATGGCCAGTGGCAGCCAAATCAAACTCAAGCGACGATGTCTAATGCGATGGATGTCAGTGAGCCAAGTAACTGGCCGCGAGTGGAGGCAATTTGTGAAAAATTATGTTGGCCATTGAGTGACTTAGTCGGTATTCGCTTGTCGGAGGAGCAAACTTCACAGGCGCTAGCTGAGTTATACGCACAAGGCTATGTATCTGAGCCCCATGCCGCAATTGCAGCTAAAGCCTTGTCGTTAACTCTACTGCCTGACGAAGTGGGCATATTTTTAGGGACGGCACATCCCGCAAAGTTTAAAGATGTAGTCGATCGCGAGCTTAGCCTGAGTTTACCTTTGCCAGCAGAATTGGCAGCCGTTGCGAATAAACCGATATTATCGGCAGAGTTACCAGCTGATTTTGCGGCATTAAAAACCCACCTATTTAAGATATTATCTTAAATATCAAATCATAATGGGCATGGGGATTATATGTTAAGGGAGCTAAGCTCCCTTTTTTATTACCCGATGGCAATGCAAGCGAAACCTGCGGGTTTATTTTATCTTCTCATTTTTTATCTATTTGATCTGTATTGATAAAATAGATGACACATTTGCTAAAACTTCTCTTATTCAAGGTTACTGAACTTTGGGCTCAATTCTGCTAGTTTGGATAGAAAATAAGGCGAGTATAGCTGTATATACTTTGGCCTATCACCTATAAATCGTGCGTCATAAAATAGTCCATCATCAAAAATAAGCACATTAAAAATAACAATTAATAGAGGTCATACATGAAACTTCGCTATTCCGTTGCCAGCTGTATGCTTGCCCTAGGCACGTTAAGCGCAGTACCAGCCATCGCGGCTGATACAGCCAGCAATCAAGGGTATTACCGCGCGCCAGCCTTGCACGACCAAACCTTAGTCTTTACCGCAGAAGGCGATTTATGGACTCAGACCTTAGGTCAAAAGGCCGCGACTCGCTTAACTAGTTTGCCCGCAGAAGAGCTCGGTGCCAGTATTTCTGCCGATGGTAAGTGGGTGGCTTATGTAGCCAATTATGAAGGCGCGAGCGAAGTGTATGTGATCCCTGTTATGGGCGGCGTAGCCAAACGAGTAAGTTTTGAGAATAGCCGTGTGCGGGTGCAAGGCTTTACGGCCAAAGGCGACATTTTATATTCTACCGACAGTGGCTTTGGTCCAGCCAATAATTGGATGCTGCGCAGTGTTGATCCTAAAACCCTGACGACCACTGATTTACCTTTAGCCGATGCGGTTGAAGGTGTGATTGATGACAACAACGATTACGTGTATTTCACCCGTTTTGGCCTGCAAGTGACGGGGGATAATGCCAAAGTGTACCGTGGTGGCGCAAAAGGCGAATTATGGCGTTTTAAACTCGGCAGTAAAACCGAAGCACAGCTACTTAGCGGTCAACACGACGGTTCTGTACGTCAGCCTATGCTGTGGCAGGACAGACTCTATTTTATCAGCGACAGCGATGGTAACGATAACCTGTGGTCGATGGCGCTCGATGGTTCAGACGCAAAACAGTTGACCCAATTTAAAGATTGGCAAGTCCGCAGCGCGCGGATGGATAAAGGTAAAGTGGTTTTTCAGCAGGGCGCAGATATTCATGTATTTGATATTACTTCTGCTAAAGACTCGTTACTTAATATCGAGCTCCTCTCTGATTTTGCCCAGCGCCGTGAGCATTGGGTGAAATATCCTATGGATTACGCGTCCTCTACCGATTTGGCACTTGCTGGCGATAAAGTTGTGATTACTGCTCGCAGCCATATCGCCATAGCGGGGATTGATGGCTCGCGCTTAGTGCAAGTTGCGCTGCCAGGGACTTATCGTGTTAGAGAAGCCATTTTGAGCCAAGATGGCAAATCTGTTTATGCCATTAGCGACATGACGGGTCAGCAAGAGATTTGGCAATTCCCCGCCGATGGCAGCAATGGTGCTAAACAGTTGACGAAAGACGGCCATACTTTAAGAATGAGCCTTAACCTGTCACAAGACGGTCGGTTTATCGCCCACGACGATAACGATGGTAACGTTTGGCTACTGGATTTAAAGAAAAATACTAACCAAAAAATCATCACTAACGGTGAGGGACTTGGGCCTTATGCCGATATCCGCTGGTCTGGTGATAGTCGTTTTATTGCATTAACCAAGTCTGAAATCGGTAAGCAAAGACCGCAAATTGTTCTTTATTCAGTGGATGAGAATAAGGCCGAGACACTGACTAGCGACAAGTATGAGTCTTATTCACCCACCTTTAGTCGCGATGGACAGTGGCTCTATTTCCTGTCAAATCGCCAATTTAGTGCAACACCAAGCTCGCCTTGGGGCGACAGAAACATGGGACCCGTGTTTGATAAACGCAGCCAAATATTTGCTATTGCCTTAGTTAACAATGCCAAATTCCCCTTTAGTAAACCTAATGAGCTCAGCGTGAGCGAAACTGACAAAACCGCAGCTAAAGATAAAGCTAATCCACTAACCATCGATTGGGCGGATATTTCGCAGCGCTTATGGCAAGTGCCTGTTGATTCAGGTAATTACAGTGAGCTTCGCGCTGTTGATGGTAGGCTTTATGTGCTTGACCAAGCGATGGGTGATGATACCGAGCCGAGTTTAATGACCATTGAATTTGATCCCTTGAGCCCTAAGGCCGAAGTGTTTGCAGAGGATGTGGGTCATTACGCAGTTTCTGCCAACGGTAAAAAGCTGATGCTGCGTAAACATAGTGATGACAAGGCACTACTGATTGTCGATGGTGGCGATAAGTTGGGTGATACGGATAATGCCAAAGTGCAAACGCAGCAATGGCAATTAGCGATTTCTCCTTCGCTTGAATGGCAACAAATGTTTGAAGATGCTTGGTTAATGCATAAGGAATCCTTCTTTGATAAAAAGATGCGCGGCCTTGATTGGCAAGCGACTAAAGCTAAGTATCAACCTTTGCTCGACCGCCTAACCGACCGCAATGAGCTGAATGATATTTTTATGCAAATGATGGGCGAGTTAGATTCTTTACACTCGCAGGTGCGTGGCGGGGATTTACCACAGGATCCCGATGCCGCTAAAACGGCAAGTTTAGGCGCACGTCTACAACAAACAGTAGATGGCGTTAACATTGCGCATATTTACAGTAACGATCCTGAATTACCCGCTAATGCTTCACCGTTAAATCGTATCGAAGTCGATGCCAAAGCAGGCGATATGTTGTTAGCCATTAATGGCACGCCAGTAGCGAATGTGGCTGATGTTACGCGCCTTTTACGTAATCAACAGGACAAGCAAGTATTGCTACAGCTAAAACGCGGTAGCCAAACACATAAAACCATCGTCATGCCAGTTAGTGCTACGGTGGATAGCCAGTTACGTTACCAAGATTGGGTGAGCCATAACGCCGCTGTGGTTGAGGATGCGAGTAAGAGCAAGATTGGCTATTTGCACTTATATGCTATGGGCGGCGGTGATATTGAAAGTTTCGCCCGTGAGTTTTATACCAATTATGATAAAGATGGCTTAATTATCGATGTGCGCCGAAACCGTGGTGGCAATATCGATAGTTGGATTATCGAAAAATTATTACGCCGAGCGTGGGCTTTCTGGCAACCGACCCACGGTGCTGCTTACACCAATATGCAGCAAACCTTCCACGGTCATTTAGTGGTATTAACCGATGAGCTAACTTATTCCGATGGCGAAACCTTCGCCGCGGGGATTAAAGCGCTCGGCATTGCGCCGTTAATTGGTAAACAAACAGCAGGAGCGGGTGTGTGGCTATCTGGACGTAATACTTTGACCGATAAAGGTATGGCGCGGGTGGCCGAGTATCCACAGTATGCAATGGATGGCCGCTGGGTGCTCGAAGGGCATGGCGTAACGCCGGATATTGAAGTCGATAACCTGCCGTTTGCCACCTTTAACGGTAAAGATGCCCAACTTGAAGCTGCGATAAGCTATTTAAAAGATGAATTAGTCAAGCAGCCTATTCCCGCTTTAAAAGCGCAACCGCTGCCCGCAAAAGGGATGGCGCAGGATATTAAAGCTAAGTAATCGATATTTATATTCAGAATTAAACCGAGATTTAACTGAAATTTAAGATATCGCAGTTAATATAGCCGCGTACAAAGTTAGGGTGTTGTCTCTTAGTTCCCGAGACAACACCCATTTTTATGTCCATTCATTATCTTACTCATCCCCGTCGTTATACAGAATGCTTACAATCAGCGCATACTCACATCTTTTATGTGCCGTTATTTGACTCAGGCTTAAACATTATCCAGTTGTAATGATATTTTTTGTCGCATTTAGATGGCCTAGCCGTCTTGCGAAAGATTAGCGTTGGGCAATAAAAAAGCCTGCTTAGGAATACCTCAAGCAGGCCGTAAAGATAATGTTTAACGCTAAAACTTAATTTGAATATCCGTAGCTAACGTATTGGCAATAAAACAGTTTGCATGGGCCTTTTCGTGGATCTTTTCTAGTGTTTCGTGATCAACGTTAATCCCGTCAGCAAAAACTATTTTAGGATTGAGTACCATTTTAATAATGGCGAGTTTACCCGCTTCATTTTTCCCAAGCTCTGCGGTTGCGTTATCTATATAGGACGTCACATTTAAGCGTTTAAGGTGAGCAATAGTCAGAAATGTGAGCATATGGCATGAGGATAACGCGGCTAATAAACTTTCCTCAGGATTAACATTCTGCGCATTACCTTTGTAATCGGGCGCAGCAGAAGCCTGAATGGTCTGGCCGCTGCCAAAAGTAATGCTGTGGTCTCGGCAAAATTCGCCTTCTTCGGCAGGTGAAGTTTGCCAGTTGACCATTAACTTAAAGCCCATGATTTTCTCCTATCTGAAAGACTTGAGGGCACTATAGCCTAGCGGTGATCACATAGCTATGATCTGCCACCCTTAGCTGGGTATGTCAGATGCGTTATATCCCTGATGCAAATAGTAAAGTGCTTGTTAATACACTGCTTGTGACTATCCATATGGGTAAATGACGTGGGCTAAAACTTAAGGTTAAAATCACTAACATTGCCGCGAGGGAGATGATCCCCATAAACAAAATACTCCCATAGGCCCAACCTTGATCGCTCACGCAGGCACTTAGGCTAAACGCCAGTAATAACCAAGCAAACAGAGTGAGCAGATAGCGCTGCCACTGTGCTGGTGGGCGATTGAATACATCTTTAAAATGACCAAATTTAGCTAAAGCGAATAGGGCAAGTGAGAGATAACTCAAGCCTAATATCCCCACTATGGGCATAAATTCTGGCATCATGATTTGGCTTCCTCCAATGAAGACTGCGAGGTTAATTCGCTGCGGCGCGTCTTATCCGCCTTTACATGTGTTTTATTCAACGCGGGTCTTGCGACTGGGGATTTTGCTATTAATGTTAATCGGTTGCTGGCAAATAACATCGCGCAGCCAAATATAACGGCGAGCAGGTCAAATCCAACTAAAGGCCATTGGTGAGATTGGATATTGTCGATGAGATTACTCGGTGAGGTAAAAGCATTGAGCACTGGTAGTGCACAATACAAGCTTCCTATGAGTATTAATGCCATCTGCCATTGACGACGTGAACGCCCCCAAAAAGCCCATACTCCCATTGCCACTAACGCGATAAAGAAACTGTGAATTTCCCATTCAGAGCGGCCAGAAAAGTGGGTTGCTAATAACCGATTAGCATAAAAGAAGGCTACGGTACCTAAAGGCAACCCCAAGATAAACATAAAGTTTAGTCCTTCAACTAAATGTAATCCCAAGCTCGGCTTGTCGCCTTTATCCAGTCTTTTTTGCTGTTTTTGACGAATGCGAATAGCCCACATTAAGGTGCCGGTTGCAATCATGGCGCAGCCCAATAATCCGCAGAAAAAGAATAAAATCCTTAATAGTGGGGCTGCAAAACGCGCAGTGTGCAATGACATCATCGTATCGTAGGTCGCTGATGCCCCCGAGGCATCGTGCGGGCTGGCATACTCGAGTTCACCATTAACACCGTTAAAGATCAAAATATTGGCCTCGTCGGTCACGTCTTTACCTGTATTTTGGTAAAAGGTCACTTGGCTATTTTGATCTTTAGGGTATGACACCGTGACTTGTTTAATCGGCGTGTCACCCCACGCGGCTTTTACTTGCGGTAGCAATTGGCTCAATTGCATTTGTGGCGCACTAATTCCTGCGGCTTTCTCAGTTTGTCTTGCGGGGTTCAGCTCTTTTAAAAAGGCTTGGTTGTCACCGGAATAGGCAGTATTAACTGTCCATGGAATATACATCAGCATTAGGGTGATAAGCCCCGTATAAGTGATCATAAGATGGTAGGGCAGAGCGATAACAGAGCTCACATTGTGGGCATCTAACCAAGAACGTGTACCTTTATCGCGCCTAAAACTGAATAAATCTTTAAAAATCCGCTTATGGATAACGATGCCGCTGATAAGGGCTATCAACATAAACATAGTGCAAACACCGACGATATAACGTGCAGTGATAGCAGACATATAGTGTAAGTCAAAGTGCAGACGATAAAAGAAATTGCCGCCGCGACTTTCGCGCACCTCTGAGATCATGCCGCTGCCATCGGCTAAAGCCACGTGTTCTTCAGTTTTACCACGGCGTTGGCCTTTTTCTGGCGGGAGTTGCCAGCTAACACTTTGAAAGGGTTTTCGTTCAGTCGGAAAATCTATCATCCAGCGCTGCACCGCCGCTGGTGAATGTGTTTCTATATATTGTTGGTTTTTATCTAGTTGGTTTTCTAGGGTATTAGCTTGATAGTCCTGATAAACACCTTGATGTAATTCGGGCTCATTCCATAGGGTTATTTCATGGCGGAAATAGCTCAAACTACCCGCAAAAAAGATAAGTAATAATACCCAACACACCAGTAAACCTGCCCAAGTATGTAACCACGATAAGGTTCTGAAAAATGTTTCTTTCATCCTACTGTCCACATATTTGAAGCAAGCCAAAAAAGAATAAACTAACAAGGCCTAAATCTCGCCACGCATGCCAAGTCTTACGTACACAAAAGGCGTAAATAATAGCAACCGCATAAAAGAGAAATGACAACATATTGGCAGTTAACGTGCTTTCTAATCTCGGCATCGGTAACACGACAGTTAATAGGCAGGCCAAGCTCGCAGCAGCAATATAACCCGTCAACAGGGCGGCGCTCGCGCGGGCAAATACTTTAAAGGCAAACACTGATTGCTCTTGTTTAAACCATTGCACAATTCGCCGTGAAATCTGCGAAAACGAGCGTATTTGATCTGCAGAAGGTTGCGTTGAGGTTTCAAACGCGGATGTATTAGACATAAGTGCCACTTCTCATTTCTAGCCTATGTGGATTTGTTATCGTTATCCGTTGTAGCTCATTGTGTTTTAAGTTTTTTATTTAATGACATAAAACTCAGCTTAAGATCGAATGCATTGCTATATCAGGGATAGCTCATCGCAGAAGTATAACGCAGTTAACTCAAATGATAAACGATATCATTTAGATTGAGACGTAAATATGTGATCTTTGGCGACTCGCTCAACATGAATTTATTCAAGGCCAGTCTTAGGGGGAGTATCAAAACGAAACATCCCATGTAACTCAAGCGTTTTAGTAGCAAAGAGGTAATACCAATCGTATTAACTATCTGTTCATTCAGCGGGAGTTCAACGCGCTTTAGACAAGGCATATAGTGGTGCTCTGTCGATAGCCTTAAACGTAGTATAAAGCGCGTTGTCATGCAGTTAAATCAGCCGCCCTTTGGGAGTCTCATAGGCATCCCACTCCCATGTTGCATTGACTTAAAAGGGAATAACCATTTCTGCGTTAATGCGCCTCGGATTGAAATACCTGTGCGGCTCTGAACTGATTAGATAGTTAATGTGATTAGTATAATGTAAATATAACCGTACTATTCTTAGGTTATTTAAATATTTGTAATATGCTAAAAATAATTAAATGTTTAAAAATTAGATGTTTAATGTTGTTTTAACGGGGGTGGTAGTTGCAGTTTCTTGATAGATGTCATATTTAGGAGGTGCTAATACCAGTGTTGAGCTAAATATTTACGAATAAGGCTTGTGTTTTATCCTGCATGCCCCAAGCTCTAATAGTGAAGCGAAAAAAAAGTAATGACACTAAAAGGGACAATCTATGAAAATAAATATTTCTGGTCACCACGTTGATGTTACTGATTCTGTTAGAGAAGATGTTAACGATAAATTTGCTAAAATCGCTACTCATTTTCCCTCTTTGGTCGCACTTGATATTATTATCTCGAAGGAACATGGCGAGTATCAAGTTGAAATTCGTACCAATTATGAAGGTGCACGTATTGCTGCTTCGGGTAATGATCAAGTGATGTATCCTGCAATTGCAGCAGCAGCTAAAAAACTTGATACAGCACTTAAACATCGTAAAGGGCAGCTGAAAGCCGATTTACATGAAAAGCCAAGTTGCACTACACCAGCTATCGCCCATGAAATTATTCAAGAAATGGATCTACGTTAGGTTTTAGTTATCACTCATCATTTTAGATGAACACCAAAAAGGGCCTAAACGGCCCTTTTTGTATTACTGGCTTTTCATCAATGAATAAATTCAAATATTATTTTTCCTGTCAGTTAATGCACAATATTATGCTGCACAGTTGGCGATCATATAAATAAAAATGCCGCCCAACTTAAGTGGACGGCATTGTTCAAAATCTACGTTTTAATGAGTATCACCAGGTGATATTACTCGTCGATTTCTGCATTGTGATAGACGTTTTGTACGTCGTCACAATCTTCTAATGCGGCGATAAACTTCTCAAACATGGCGACATCTTCACCTTCAACTTTTACCATGTCTTGCGGTACGAAGGTGATGTTGTCGAATTCAAAGTTGATATCTGGCATAGCATCAGTGAGTGCCGTTTTAACTTTAAAGTACTCAGTGTGCGGCGCATAGACTGTGATTAAGCCATCTTCCAGCTCAACATCGCTTACATCAACGTCAGCCATCATCAGCAGTTCTAAAATCGCATCTTCGTCATCGCCGGCAAACACGAACACGGCTTGATGATCAAACATGTGGCCGACTGTACCTGGGCTACCGAGTTTGGCATCGTTTTTCACAAAGGCTTGACGCACTTCAGTGAAGGTACGTTTTACGTTATCGGTTAAGCAGTCAACAATGACCATACAGTTGCCAGGGCCAAAACCTTCGTAACGGGCAGTATCGTAATCTTCACCGCCACTGCCTTTGGCTTTTTCAATTGCGCGCTCAATAACATGTGCTGGGACTTGATCTTTCTTTGCGCGCTCAATCAAACGGCGTAGTGATAAATTTCCATCAGGTTCAACGCCGCCTTGTTTAGCAACGACGTATATCTCTTTACCGTAGCGTGAATAAATGCGGGTTTTTTGACCTGCTGTTTTCGCCATGGATTCTTTCTTGTTTTGATATGCTCTGCCCATCTTGATCTCGTTAGCTCAAAAAATTGCGCCGATATTAGCAGTTTTCTCGGCATATGTGCAGCCGTTCCGGTAGGATTTCTTGTGCAGAAGACGACATAGCGCGCATTTCAACATGAAGTTTGCTTTATCAAAAAGTAACATTTCAATAGCAATTAAGGTCACATTGCGATAAATGTAGACTCACGCCATACGTCGGTGAGACGGTTGATGATAGTTTTGAGCTAGCTTTATGAATGTGGATAAATAAATTATCTACTTTATTCAGAGGAATAGACTAAAAAACGAATAGTATTTTTATTCAAGCTAACCTAACAGGGCTTGTTATCGCTTAGTTGCAGTGCCTTCTATTGAATGATTAGACCCTTTGCATTCATTCTTCATCTTGACCTTATTATTGCTACGGGAAGAACATGAAAATCCAGCATAAAATTTTAATATTCATCAGTTTAGTGCTTGTTACCCTTAGCCATTTATTATTAGCGTGGTTGAATCTTCCCGATAGTTTGCAAGCCCTGTTAGTAGGTATTATCGCCGCGGGTATTGTGATGTGGCTCATGATGCGCTCATCAAAGATTGAGCTCGACATGGATGAAGCCAATAGCAAGGCATTGCAAGATAAAAATGCCCCAGCCCATGACATCAGTATACTAACAAGTAAAATCGCAATTGGTTCAGCTGAGGTTTCTCACTTTATTGATTTACTTAATAAATCGATAGAATCTAACGGTGAACATGCCAGTGCAATTGCCGTCGCCGCAGGGCAACTAAGCCAAACTACCGCACAGCTTGGCGACAATGCAGCTGATATTTTAGCTCAAGCACAAGAAGCCGAGCGCGTTAGCGTCCAAGGACGTAGCCAAGCGCAAAAAAGTGTTACGGCGATCCGCTCTCTTAGTGTTGATATTGATACTGCCGCAGAGCAAGTACAGACACTTAAATCACGAGCTGAGCAAATCCAAAAAATTACCGAAGTGATAGATACTGTTGCACAGCAAACTAACCTTTTAGCATTAAATGCTGCAATAGAAGCGGCACGAGCCGGCGAACAGGGGCGAGGCTTTGCTGTTGTAGCTGACGAAGTACGTAGTCTTGCGGGTAAAACGGCGGATGCGACTCAAGATATTGGTAAAATGCTCTTAGAAATCCGCAGCGAAACGGATAAAACCTCGGGATTAATGGAAAGAGTCGTGACGCAAACTGCCGATGTGGTTGCGGCTATGGGCGAGTTGGATGAACACTTTACCGACATTTCAATTTCAGTGACGCAATCTGCTCAAGCCCTTGAGGATATGGAGGATTCATTCAAACAATATAACAACACCACAAATGATATTAGCCGTTCGGTGACGCAAATTCGTGACTCTTTAGCCAACACAGGTAAACAAAGCCTAAGTGTATCAGAGCAGGCATTTACCTTGTCTTTAACTACCGAAGGGATTTTTAGAGCGCTTTCTGAGTGGGACACGCACACTTTTGATCAGCAAGTTTTACAGTTGGCTAATGCTGCCGCTCAAGCGTGTGGTGCGATATTATTACAGGGTTTAGTCAATAAGGTTTTCAGTGAATCCGATTTATTTAATCCTCAATACCAACCCATTACGAATACAAATCCGCAAAAATACAGCACGGCATTCGATCGCTATACCGATCAGCACTTTCCAGCTATCCAAGAACCGATATTGGCAAAATACAGTGAAATTATTTATGCGGGAGCGGTTGATAAAAAAGGTTATTTCCCAACGCACAATCAGCGTTTTAGCCAAGCCCTGACAGGTAAAATTGATATCGATATAGTGCACAATCGTACTAAACGCCTTTTTAATGATCCGACTGGAATCCGTTGTGGCGGTCATATAGAACCTGTATTACTACAAACCTATAAACGTGATACGGGCGAGGTCATGCATGATCTATCTGTTCCCATTTTTGTTAACAAAAAACACTGGGGCGGTTTTAGAGTGGGATTTAAAGCGAAATAAATGATGAATAACTCGCGTATAAGACGCTTACGTTACATTGATAAAAGTACATTGATTTATCTCCATTATCTATTTCGAGTTTTTAAGTAACATTATTGACATGTTTTGGCATCTTTTTGTTAAAGTGATTAAATATCCAAAATATACAGTACGATGCCGTATAGTTCGGAAACGGTGTGTCAAACGGCTAGGTAATATCTTAGTTTTTTGGTGGTGTCTTGGGGTTATGTTAGCTACAAGGGCAGGAGCGCTCTTGCTAGGTGATTGAGAACGCAGCTGACGCTGCTTAATGTGAGTTTAAAATGATGCAAGTAAATCAAGCTACTGTAACTGTTTTATATTATGACGCGCCTGTAGGATTAATTATGCACAATGCTGTACTCGATGGTTTATCGATTAGTGAGTTGGGGCGCGTGATGATACCTGCAAGTTTTCGTAAGGGAAAATCAATTATCGCGGTACTCGAAGGTGAATGTAAGATATTGAACTCATTAGGTGAACGGGTTTTTGCACAGCCTAATATAGGATAATCTTTCAGACGAGTAGGTTAACCTTTCAAGCTCGTTATATCTGAAAATAGTGATATATATTGCACATTTTGGTCGTGCAGGCTTGTTAAATTTCAGATAAGAAAAAGGACTGAAACCTTAGCGGAATCAGTCCTTTATGTTATTTGGTGGAGGCGGCGGGACTTGAACCCGCGTCCAGAACACCTACATCCAAGGCGCTACATGCTTAGTCTCTCTTTTAGTTAACCCGAATAAACTCCGAAAGACAGGATTTCATTGGGTGAGTCCGGTACTATTTCGCGGTTCACCCCCGGACAGAGTTCCCTCGCTATCAAATGTAATATGACCATCTGTATACACTGCCCATTTGAGAAACATGTGTCAGATGGCTAGCTAGCCTAAGCTGCTAGAGAGTAGTTAGAGTCGTTTGCAACTATAACGGTGCGGCTTTTTACGAGGCCAACCGCCCCTCGGCATGCTCCCAGGGTTTCGTGAATCCTGTCGAATCCAGAATCGCCCCCAAGACGTTGATTGTAACCCGTAGTCTAATGATCACCTAGCATCATTTACTTCAAGTTCAATCGTTTGTTCATTATCCGTGCATTTTCTCTTTTTTCATCACTCGGGCTTTTTCTACTTCCCATTCACGCGCTTTAGTATCTTCGCGTTTATCGTGATCTTTTTTACCTTTACCCAGACCTATTTCCACTTTCACCCACGCACCTTTACGCCAGTACATTGAGATAGGAATGATGGAATAGCCTTGACGCTCGACTAAGCCTGCTAGTTTATCGAGTTCTTTACGGTTGAGTAGTAGTTTTTTTAGACGTAAAGGGTCACAGATTACATGTGTCGATGCTGTATTTAGGGGAATAATGGTACAGCCATGCATGAAGGCTTCACCATTTTTCAAAAATACGTAGCAGTCGGACAGGTTTACCTTACCCATACGAATAGATTTAACTTCCCATCCCATAAGAGATAGTCCAGCTTCCATTTTTTCTTCGAAACGGTATTCGAAGGTTGCGCGCTTATTACGTGCGATAGTCGCAGGCGCTGCTTTGCTTGATTTTTTCTTTACCATAGTGCCGCCATTATACGCACGGAGAATCAATTTGATATTGATATAAGGGTTTATTTAGTGAATTTCAAGGCTTCATCGTGTTGTTGCTGTTTTTTTGAACGCAATATCGTTATTGAGCTAACTGCGCGGCGCCGTGCAAGGGGTGCGTTTTTTGTGTATCGTGATAAAATCTGAGCAAATTTCGATTGCTTCCTTAATTGCTTCTTTTATGCACATGATTTTTTTAGTGTATTTTGAGTTTATTAGGGTTGCGTGAATACGTTAGTAAAGAGTGCTAGGTCCTATGCCGCAAATTTCTCGAAGTGTGTTAGTCCGTTTTAGTGCGATGCAAATGTATAACTTAGTCAACGATGTTGAGTCATATAAAGAGTTTTTACCAGGGTGTGTAGGAGGCAAGGTCCTCGAGTTTGATGGCCAGACTATGCTGGCATCTGTGGATGTGAGCAAAGCAGGGATCCGTAAGACGTTTACAACCCGTAATCAGGTCATTCCTGGTAAGCGTATTGATTTAACGTTAGAAAATGGACCCTTTAAGCATTTACTTGGGCAATGGCGTTTTACCGAACTGACTGAAGATGCCTGCAAAGTAGAGTTTGAATTGAGTTTTGAGTTTTCAAACTCGTTAGCCGATATGGCTTTTGGCAAAGTGTTTAATGATCTTATGATGTCAATGGTAACCGCTTTTACCAGCCGAGCTAAGGTGATTTATAATGACAAATGAAACAGATAAGTTTGTGGTCGATGTCGTTTATGCATTGCCCACGCAGCAAAAAGTTATTCCGGTGAATGTCAGTCCCGGTACCTCTGCGATAGAGGTAGTACGTTTGAGTAACATAGTCAGCTTTTTCCCTGAGATTGATTTGGATACCGTCAAATTAGGTGTATTTAGCAATGTGGTTAAACATGACCAAGAGATTTTACCGGGGCAAAGGGTTGAGATTTATCGTCCTCTAATTGCCGATCCCAAAGATGTTCGTCGGCGTCGGGCAGATAAAGCGAAGGATGAAGGCCGAGCAAATAAAGTGACGGGCGGGCGAGCGTAAGTAGTAAGTTTATAGCGCTAATAAAGAGCCCTGCAATGGCAGTGCTCTTTATCATCAAAAAACGTGAGCTGAAAAAAGCACTCATTGTTGAGTGCTTTTTTATCGCATTTTCAATTAGGCTAGTTACATAATCTGCGATACTACTTTATTGGTTTTGTTATTTGTGCTTCAGTTTCGTTTTCTTGAACTAATGGTTTTTCATCAGGGCGTTGTAATGGGATCTGCGGCACTAACTCGGTTTTATTACTCGTGGGTAAACTACTTTGTTCTAGTGGTGTATTAAATTCTTTGTTCAGCTCATAATCGCCGTTCACTGCAGTGAGTTTGTCACCTGTAAAGTGCAAAATAAGTTCTTTATGAACAATGCTCGCATCACGGCCACTTTTATAATGATACACATAATACCAAGTATCGTTGGCAAAACTATCACGTAACACAGGGCGCCCAAGGATGTATTCGGCCTGTTCCTTAGTCATATCAATACGCAACTTTTCAACTTGCTGCGGTTCCATGTAGTTACCTTGTGGAATGTCAGGTTTATATATCAACCAATCGAATACGCTACAGGCACTGAGCGAAACAGAGAGCGCTACAGCGCTCAACAGGGTAAGACTTTGCTTTTTATTGATCATTGTATGCGCTACTTCTGAAAATCTGGCGGCCATAATACCCAAGCATTCCCCCTCATGACAAGGGCAATCGGGCTTTGCTGCCGTCATAGATAGAATTGTGTGACTTTTCGACCCGTGATGTTGGCTTTAGTTCTCTATCTTTCAGGATATTTATTACTGGAAGTCACTTGGCAGCTGTGGGTGGGATTTTTCAGCCTCTGAACCGTACTGCTTTACTGCTGACAGGATTGAAAAATGGAAATGGGAGTTCGATTTCTTCTTTAAAGCCAAGCAATTAGTCAGTAAGTTGATAAACCGTTTATGTGGCGATAACCATAGTAATCTTGCGTAAATCAGATTAAAGTTACCAATATGTTTTTATTATGTTCTTGTGCTGTGGCTTTAGTTATGAGTTCGCAGTGTTTGAAATAAAATATTGGGATAGATGCTTTGGGTTCTTTAGTTTGCGTAGGCACGGGTTTACAGCTGGCCGGACAGATCAGTGTGATGAGCCGCAGTTATATTGAGCACGCCGATGTCGTGTTTTCACTCCTGCCCGATGGTTTTTCGCAGCGTTGGATCCAGACAATTAATCCTAATGTCATCAATTTGCAGCCGTTTTATGCTCAAGATGGCGAAGTGAAAAATCGCCGTGAGACCTATGAGCAAATGGTGAGTGCAATTTTGGACGCTGTGAGAGCCGGAAAAAAAACAGTGTGCGCGCTTTATGGTCACCCCGGTGTATTTGCTTGCGTGTCCCACTTAGCGATTAAGCTTGCGAGGGCAGAGGGGTTTGCTGCAAAGATGGAGCCTGGGATATCGGCCGAGGCGTGTTTATGGGCAGATTTAGATATAGACCCTGGTAATTCAGGACACCAAAGTTTTGAAGCCAGCCAGTTTATGTTCTTTAATCATGTTCCCGATCCGACAACTCATTTGTTGTTATGGCAAATTGCTATTGCTGGCGAACATACCTTAACTCAGTTTCATACTACGAGTGATAGGCTACAGATTTTGGTTGAACAACTGTATCAATGGTATCCATGGGATCATCAAGTGGTGATCTACGAGGCTGCTAATTTACCGATTCAAGCTCCTAGAATTGAGTATTTGTCGTTGAGTAAGCTGCCCGAGGCAAACTTGTCTCCCATCAGTACTTTGCTGATCCCGCCAGCAAAAAAACTCGAATACAACTATGCTATTTTAACCAAATTAGGCATTAGACCTGAAGAATTAGGCTAATTGCGAGTGCCGTACTTCTGAGTTGAATTCGGAAGTCATTATTAAAATAAGGAAAAAGTATGTCTGCATTATCCGATTTTTTTACTCAGTTAGGCCAAGATGCACAGTTGATGCAAGCGTATCAACTGGATCCTGAGGCCGTAATGCGCGCCCATGGGTTAAGTGATGAAGAAATTGCAGCCATCATGTCGGGAGACATGGAAAAACTGAAAAGCTTGAGTGGGAATGATGATTGTAAAGCCTACTTAGTTATTTCCCATGGTAATGGTGAGTAATTGAAACTCCTGTGCGCTTTTTTGTGGTTATTTTCGGGCATATATTGTATGCCCTTAATTGCTGCAACTATCAATTTTGATGAGGTATTAGCTGATCTGGAGCAGCTACAACATACCGATATGCAAAGTGCAATCACTAAGCTCCATGAGCTTGAAGCTGATTTCGAGCATATGACGCGTTTTCAACAAGGGCGCTTATTGGTATTTAAAGGGACTTCATTTATTTATTCAGGTCAATATCAAGAAGCCCTAGATAAGTTAATTCAATCTGAAAATTTAGTTCAAAATAGCGATTATTTATTTTCGGCCTATAGCTATGAGGCAACGGCGTACATAGCCCTACGGAACTTTAAAGACGCTTTTGTTGTAATGAGCAAAAGCCTAGGGTTAATAGATCGAATAGATAATATAGATATAAAACGTGCTGCATATCTACGTTTAGCCAGTTTGTACTCTGCAATGGGCGTAAAAGAAGAGGTGGGAACCTACGCGGCTAAGGCACAATCGCTTGCTTCAGCAGATAATGTAAAAGATATTTGTACTGCAAAGTTGTATTTATCAGTTTATCAGTTAGAGCTTGAAATATATGACAAGGCATTTGATGAATTCCAGTACACGCACGATTTTTGTGAGTCGAATGGTTTCCCATTGATTTCGTTTATTGCAATGAAAGGGATGGGAGAGTCTAAGTTAAGATTACAGGAGTACTCTGCTTCAGTCCCTTTGCTCTTGAGTGCTTTAAAGGGGTACGAGTCTTTTAACTTTCAACTAGAAATTAATAGTGTCCATTCTTTGTTGACCGAAGCGTATTTTGCACTCAAGCAATTTGCTGATGCGGTCGAGCATGCCAAGTTCGTTACGTCGTTACCTGATGATCCTAGTTATACTGATTTAAAGCATATTGTCTTTAAAGTGTTAGCTGGCTTAAATGCTGAGAATAAACAGTTTGAACAAGCCTATGTGTATTCGAAAAAAGAGCAGTATTACAATCAGCTGATGTTTGATGAAGCGAAAATGAAAATGTTAGCGTATCAGGCGGCAAAGTTTAATGCTGATGAACAGTCACGTGAAATTAATTTATTAAATAAGGAACGTGAGCTTTATGTCGCTCAGCAAACAGTAAAAGAACGTGAATATACTAATATGCTGATGTTTATCACTATTCTTTTAGGGGGATTGTTCTTTCTCGGTATTTTACTGGCAGTTGGTCATGCGCAGAAACGTAAATTTATGCGTATGGCGAGAATGGATGCACTGACGGGCATATTGAATCGTGGTGCTGGACAGGAATTGGGGGAAAACCTTTTTGTGCAAGCCACTGCCCGCGGTGGGGATTTTTGTGTCATTTTATTTGATTTAGATTTATTCAAACATATCAATGATTCCTATGGTCATGGTACGGGCGATTGGGTGCTAAAGAAGGTCGCAGATTCTTTAAAATCCTATATTCGTAATGGAGATGTATTTGCCCGTATTGGTGGTGAAGAGTTTGCGATTCTGCTGCCTTACGCGAATGAAGAAAAAGGCATGGAAGTGGCGGAGCTGTGTCGAGCACGCATCGAAGCGATAGAGACACAGCATTCTGGTCATAAATTTGTTATTACTGCGAGTTTTGGCGTGAGTGGTTTAATGGCTGATGATTTGAGTCTCGATCCATTATTTCATCGTGCCGACATGGCGCTTTATGCTGCTAAATCTCTTGGTCGTAACACCGTTGTGCGTTATTCCGAAGCACTTAAGTGCGATCAGCAAGCTACAGATTTACGGCGCTATGTTGCATCAACCTCAATATCCTAAAAAGTATTAGCTATTAAGTGGTCGGTTACGTATTGACTGCTACTCCTAAGTTCACAACATCGAGTTTGTTACGCTAGTGTTATAGGCTGCTAGCCATATAAGCAGGGCTTATTAGATCTTATTGTCTTTAACCATATCCTTTGTGTGTTTTCTCGTCTCTAAACATTGTTAACATCAAAAAAATTATACTATTTACTGAATTGCCTTGACCTTGTTTATAAATAAATGGGATACCATAGCTGATCGTTACACTCGCTGTGGCGGGGTTACTTGATGTAATTATGTGTTTTCTTTTCTCTGTTGGAGCCTTCATGGAACACTCGAGTTTACTCACCTCAGTGCTACTTTTTTTATTAGCTGCAGTCATCTTTGTTCCTTTGGGCAAACGTTTTGGCGCCGGCCCAATTCTTTCCTACCTTGCTGCAGGGATTATTTTAGGCCCAGGTGGCATGGCATTGGTTTCTGACCCCGCTGCTGTATTGCACTTTGCCGAGTTGGGTGTGGTATTGATGTTGTTTGTGCTGGGGCTTGAGTTGAACCCAAGTAAATTATGGGAACTACGCAGTGCTATTTTTGGTTTAGGTAGCGGCCAGTTGTTATTGTCATGGGCCGCGATTGGCGGGTTAGCTTGGGGCTTTGGTTTGCCGGTAGAGGCCGCTCTAGTGGTTGGCGCGGCGTTATCTTTATCATCAACGGCTTTTGCAGTGCAACTGATGAATGAGCATAGATTACTCACTACACCGCTCGGACGTGATGCTTTTGGTGTTTTATTACTGCAAGATCTTGCCGTGATCCCCATGTTACTGCTGACGGCATATTTAGCGCCAAACTCTGCTCAGATTGAGCATCACACTGTTCCTTGGTATTGGACTAGTCTCGCATTAATTGGTTTTGTACTCGTGGGCAAATATCTATTGCCCAGAATACTTAGGCTCGTTGCAAGCAGCGGAGTACGTGAAGTGCTGACTGCTTTTGCATTGTTATTGGTGATGGGTAGTGCTGAGTTAATGGAGTGGTTAGGGCTCTCTGCGGGGATGGGAGCTTTTCTTGCGGGTATTATGCTTGCAAACTCCAGTTATCGCCATCAACTCGAAACTGATATCGAGCCTTTTAAGGGATTATTGCTCGGGCTATTTTTTATGGCAGTCGGTATGAGTATGGATTTGAAGTTATTCTTAACCGATCCATTAGTCATCTTAGGCATTTTAATTAGTATGTTGCTGATTAAAACCATTGTATTAATGTTGCTTGGCCGCATTAGGCACCATAAGTGGCGGCCGAGTATTGCACTTGGGCTTATTCTTGCTGAAGGTGGTGAATTTGCATTTGTACTATTATCGCAAGCACAGATATCTGGGATCCTTGGCGATAAAATCGCTCAAATACTAGTGCTTGCCATTGGCTTATCTATGGCGATTACTCCGCTGCTCTTTACCTTGTTTCGCGCCACTAAACCTAAGGATGTAGACACGCGTTTGCCTGATACCATTAATGTTACTGAGTCTGAAGTGGTGATTGCAGGCTTTGGTCGTGTGGGCCAAATTACCGGTCGTATTCTGGCATCATCTGGGATCCCTTTTGTGGCTTTAGATAAAGATGCTAGCCATGTGGACGTTATTCGTAAATACGGTGGTGAAGTGTATTTTGGCGACGCTAGGCGTTTAGATATGTTGATGTCTGCGGGGATTGCCCGCTCGCGTTTGTTATTACTTGCCGTTGATAGTGTTGAGGATTCTATCGAAATAGCCCAGCAAGTAAAAATGCATTTCCCACACGTTAATATTATTGCACGGGCAAGGGATCGTAATCATGCTTATCGTTTGATGAGTTTGGGAGTAACGGACATATTTCGTGAAACGCTAGGTTCTGCACTCGGTGCGAGTGAAAAGGTGCTGCAAGGTTTAGGGTTATCTCAAGTTCAAGCCAGCCAGCGAGTGAAGATTTTTGCTGACCATGATAAAAAACTGTTTATAGAGAGCGTCGCTCATCAGCATGACTTAGCCGCTTTAGTTGATTTATCTAATAGAGGTAAGGCGGAGTTAGAATCATTAATGCGTGGCGATAAGGAAAACGTCAGTTAATTCAATGATGTTGTTTAATTATTCGATATAAAAAGAGAGCGTTAATGCTCTCTTTTTATTGGGCTAGTACATCAACATTTATCTTCTATTTGGTGCTAGAAACTATAGCTGTACTGTAGTTTTACGTTACGTTCTTCACCTGGCATACCACCGATGAACATCGCTTTGCTATAGTAGTCTTTATTAAGCAAGTTATTAATGTTGAGTTGCACCTTCCAAGTATTAGTGCTGTAACTCAGTGCAGAATCAAGGACGGTGTAGTTAGGTACATAGCCATCTGGGATACCGAAAGAACTTGAATGTGTGCTTCTATCATCAACAAATTTAGCTCCTAGACTCAGCTCAATCGGGCTTGGTAAAGTAAACCAGTCGGCGCCATAGGTTACCCAAGCACTAGCGGTGACATAGGGAACACCCTTTTGACGGCTATCGTAGTTTGCTTTGTCATTCGGGTTTTGTTTATCTCTTGCATCTTGGTACATGCCGTTAAGATTAACGCGCCACTGCTCATTGAGATGGGCATTGAGATCCAGTTCAATCCCTTGAGTATCTTCGCTACCATCATAGAAATAGATAGGGATATTAGGCGTTAGCACCCCATTGGTATAATCCGGGTTACCGTAAGGCACATTAGTACGTGAACTTTTAAATAGCACCAGTGATCCCAATAGTTGATCTTCAAATGCCTTAAAGCGCATACCTAAGTCGTTGCTGATTGATTCAGAATCATCACGATCTGCATCACTACCTTTTACTGCATCTAACACGCTGTAGGCGGTACGCCCTTTGGAGTGGTTGATAAAAAACGATAAATCTTCAATTGGCATATAGGTTAAGCCAAGGTTATAGGTCATACCGTTGTCAGTTGTATCTGCTTCTGGTGTTGCTTGGGATTGACTGATGCTATAACGGGGATCAAGGCCAAAATGCTCATAGGCTTGTTTAATTTCATTAAAAGCTACGCCAATTCGCGTGGTAAAGCCGTAAGGAAGATATCCCACATGCTGTATGCCTACACCCCATGCACTCACTTTTTTATCATAGTCAGCAGTTTTGAGTGGGTCGTAATCTTCAAAACGGCCAGAGCCCCAATTAGGCCGACGAATATCGTAGATATACGGTAAACTACCCTGATAAGTGATGTTGCCTGATTTGTCTTTAAGCACTTGATCGGCATCATAAATAGAATATTGTTTGAAACGAATATTACGATCTTCATAATTGGCATTGATCAATAATTCATTATCTATGCTGCCGAGCTGAAAGTCATAACGCAGATCGGCAAAGTACTGCCATGAAGTCTCATCGGCATCAAGTTTACGATATTCCTGACGTCTGGCGGCAAAGGGATATAACACGTCATTTTCAACCAAAGGTGCGCGGGGATCGGCATTGATAGCACCTTTATTATTCCAATAGACATAATTATAAGCGCCAGTTTGGCGAGCGAATCCCGAGGTATAATCGCGATATTGCAATTGCTGATTAAGGAATAAATTATCGTTAAAGTAAATATTATGGGTCAGTTTAAATCGTAACTCTTTGCCCTCATTATCCTTAGCCATTGGTGAAATTAATCCCGCATCACCAAAAGAATAGGGCGTTAAACCGTCGCCATTTGATAAAGAGGCCGCAAGCTGTTGACGCTGCGCATCGGTCAGCTGAATGCCTTTACCGTTAGGATCGTTGATCAAATCTTGCCAAGTCACATCCTCTGCATTTTTGCCGCCAACAGAATCTGCATTATAAATGCGGATTGGATGACCGATAGAGTCCACAGCCACAGCATCTTTAATGTAAGCACCTGAAAGCATTAAATCTTGGGTATCACTTAATACCCATTTTAATGCGCCATAGATTTCGTCTCTGTCTGTGCCGATATCGCGATAGCCATCACTGCGGGCTGATTTTGCAACTAAGCGGTAGGCAACATTGTCGCTCAGTCCACCGGTGCTATCTAGTGCAAGGGAGTAGGTATCCCATTGTCCCACTTCAGCTGAAAATTTATGTTTTGACTCAAATTGTGGCTTTTTTTCAATAAGGTTAATCACTCCACCTGCGCTACCCATACCATAGAGTCCAGTTGCTGGGCCTTTTAATACCTCAACGGATTCAACGTTTGTTAAAGATCGTGTTGGATTAAATGTATTGCCTAAGCCTGCACCACCATACATACCGTCATAGGTGTAATTAGCGCCTAAACCACGGATCACTAAGTTGTCGCCAATACCATAGTTGTTTCCTGCTTGAGTGACGCCGCTGATATTGCGGATCAAGTCTTGAAGGTGAGTCGCGCCTTGGGCTTCGATCAGTTCCTGATCAACAATCACAACCGCTGCAGGGGTTTCCATCAATGACATATCGGATTTAGTAGCAAGTCCTGAGTTTTTAACAACAGAGTTTTGTCTGCCATAAACCGTAATACGTTCAATATTAGCTTCAGTATCTGCTGAAACAGAATTCGATTCGGCATATGCCATATGAGATAAAACAGAAAGACAAGCGAGTGCGGTTAGCGATAAAGGAAATAGTTTCATCTTGGTTTCCCTAATTAAATTAGTCGCGAATGATAATGATTTGCATTTTAATTGCAACATATGTTTCATTATTTATCGTTTGAACGGATTATCTATCGCCAAATATCTTGAAATGAGGTTTTTGGTAAGACTTACAAGAATTATTGTGAGTAATGATTTTGTGTAAAAATGCGGAATTTCCTGCTACCTCGTTATTATTTCAAATTTGTTTCAATTTTTTTAGAAAAAAGTAATTTATTTTTAGGGTTAACCACCACATCCCACCTTGTTGATCGAGAAACGCAACCCTAAGCAGCATTCATATTAAAAACGCCGCACATCCTGTTTACGTAAACGTCAAATATAAACGATCGTTTAAATTATTCAGTGGTACGACCTTTCCTATCTGCATGATTTATATCTGTTTACCTTGTTAACCTTCGCTGGAGTTCAAAACGTTGGTGATTTTCTACTTAGGTCTAATAGGATGAATTAGCTGTAATTAATAAATTACTAATCGTTATTTAATTACGTAAGTTATTACTTTGTGGTTGGCGTGGTAAAGTTGTCTGACAAGTTTAACCGACATTAAATGAACGGGTTCGGTATCTTGTTTTTATTACTTAAAAATCAGTTGTTTGATGTTTAATTGTTTACTTGGTCAGACCAATTATTATGAAGGTAACGATTAAAATTACTGCTATTTAATGACAGGTTAGACTGTTGCAAATACAAACGTTTATCGGTAAGTTTTAGTTCGAAACAAACATTTGATGTTTTTTGGTGAGATTATAAACGCAATAATTTTGAATATGGCGGTTTTATTAATCACTGCAAAACCTGTAGTTAAGCTTGTAAAGGTTCAGCCTTTTGGGAGGGCATTAAGATGACGGCACATACTTTGAGTGAGCAGCAATTAAATTCAGCACCGGATACTACTGCAAACCACTTTGCACTTAATATTGTGGGGCGCGAAATCCCTGGGCAAGACGTCATCTTTACTGAAGGTGCTATTACATTACTAGAGTCCCTTTGCCGTGAGTTTGCCGGCGAAGTGCCAACGCTACTGGCTAAGCGTAAAGAAAAACAAGCCCGAATAGATAAAGGGTCATTGCCAGACTTCTTAGCAGAAACTCGTGCTATCCGTGATGGTGCATGGCAAATTCGCGGTATTCCCGATGACTTGCTTGACCGCCGCGTGGAAATAACTGGTCCCGTTGAGCGCAAAATGGTAATCAATGCGCTAAATGCCAATGCTAAAGTGTTTATGGCTGATTTCGAAGACTCTTTAGCACCGAGCTGGGATAAAGTCGTCGAAGGCCAAATCAATTTACGTGATGCTGTTCGTGGCGATATTGAGTACACAGCGCCAGAAACCGGCAAGCATTACAAATTAGGCCCAAATCCAGCAGTGCTTATCTGCCGCGTTCGTGGGCTGCACCTTAAAGAGAAACATGTGCAGTTTAATGGTGACGCGATCCCTGGTTCGCTATTCGATTTCGCGCTGTATTTCTACCACAACTACCGTCAACTTCTGGCAAAAGGCAGCGGCCCCTACTTTTATATTCCTAAACTTGAAAGTCATATAGAGGCGCGTTGGTGGGCAAAGGTGTTTGCTTTTGTTGAGGATAGGTTTTGTCTGCAACCTGGGACCATTAAGTGTACTTGCTTGATTGAGACGCTACCTGCAGTATTTGAAATGGATGAAATTCTTTATGAACTGCGCTCTAACATCGTCGCGTTAAATTGTGGTCGCTGGGATTATATTTTTAGTTATATCAAAACATTAAAACGTCACAGCGACCGAGTGCTGCCAGATCGCCAAGCGGTGACTATGGATACGCCTTTTTTAAGCGCTTATTCACGATTATTGATTAAGACTTGTCACAAGCGCGGCGCATTAGCGATGGGCGGTATGGCGGCCTTTATTCCGACGAAAGATCCTGTTGAAAATGAAGCGGTATTACAACGGGTTCGCAAAGATAAAGAGCTAGAAGCCCGTAATGGTCACGATGGAACTTGGGTTGCACACCCAGGTCTTGCTGATACAGCAATGGGGATTTTCAACGAGTACATAGGTCAAGATCATTGTAATCAATTGCATATCACCCGTGATGTGGATGCACCAATCCTCGCCAGCGAACTACTGAAAACCTGTGACGGTGAGCGTACTGAACAAGGTATGCGTCTCAATATTCGTATCGCGCTGCAATATTTAGAAGCATGGATCAGTGGTAATGGCTGTGTACCTATTTATGGCTTGATGGAAGATGCGGCTACTGCAGAAATTTCTAGAGCTTCAATTTGGCAGTGGATCCAGCATGGTAAGTCATTGTCAAACGGCAAGTTAGTCACTAAACAGCTGTTTAAAGATATGTTGGTGGAAGAGCTTGTCAATGTGAAAAAGGAGCTCGGAAACGACAGGTTTACCCACGGTAAATTTACTCAAGCGGCGGTGTTGCTTGAAGATATTACCACCTCCGATGAACTAGTCGATTTTTTGACCTTACCCGGTTATGAAATGCTGACGGCTTAAAGGCAATGATTTTGCATTAACTGTTTCACATAAAGGATTGAACAGAGGTTGGCATTTTCGCTAACCCTATAATTTAGCAAGCATAAAACTGGGGCAGTTTCATGCTTGCGACAACATCAAAGACCAAGGAGCGACACTATGACTCATGCAAAAAATCAGGCAACGACTCAGACTTCACGTCAAGAACAAGTTGATGCAATCAAGCGAGATTGGGCAGAAAACCCACGTTGGAAACATGTACGTCGTCCTTATACTGCTGAAGAGGTGGTTGCACTTCGCGGGTCAATCGTGCCTGAAAATACTATTGCTAAACGCGGTGCGGCAAAATTATGGGAACTGGTGAACGGCGGCGCTAAAAAAGGTTACGTGAACTCATTAGGTGCATTAACAGGTGGTCAAGCGGTACAACAGGCGAAAGCGGGTATCGAAGCGATTTACCTTTCTGGTTGGCAAGTGGCTGCTGATGCCAACTTAGCTGGCACTATGTACCCAGATCAATCTTTATACCCAGCGAACTCAGTACCTGCGGTGGTTTCTCGTATCAATAACTCTTTCCGTCGTGCTGACCAAATCCAGTGGGGCAATGGTGTTAATCCTGAAGATGAAAAATTTGTTGATTACTTCCTGCCAATCATTGCTGACGCAGAAGCCGGTTTTGGCGGTGTATTAAACGCATTTGAATTGATGAAGTCGATGATCGACGCAGGTGCTGCCGGTGTTCACTTTGAAGATCAGTTAGCATCAGTCAAAAAATGTGGTCACATGGGCGGCAAGGTATTAGTGCCCACCCAAGAAGCGGTACAAAAACTGGTTGCTGCACGTTTAGCGGCGGACGTGAGCGGAGTGGATACACTGGTTATCGCCCGAACTGATGCTAACGCGGCCGATTTGTTAACTTCAGATTGTGACCCATATGACCGTGATTTTGTGACAGGTGAGCGCACTAACGAAGGTTTCTACCGTGTTAAAGCGGGTCTTGACCAAGCGATTTCTCGTGGCCTTGCTTATGCACCTTATGCGGATTTGATTTGGTGTGAAACCGCTAAACCGGATTTAGAAGAGGCGCGTGTTTTTGCTGAAGCGATTCATGCTCAATACCCAGATCAACTGCTGGCGTATAACTGTTCACCTTCGTTCAACTGGAAAAAAAATCTGGACGACGCCACTATCGCGCGCTTCCAACAAGCACTATCAGACATGGGCTACAAGTACCAGTTCATCACTTTGGCCGGTATTCACAACATGTGGTACAACATGTTCGATTTAGCCTACGACTACGCTCGTGGCGAAGGCATGAAACATTATGTTGAGAAAGTTCAAGAGGTTGAGTTTGCCGCAGCGAAAAAAGGTTACACCTTCGTCGCGCATCAACAAGAAGTGGGCACAGGTTATTTTGACCAAGTGACTACGGTTATCCAAGGTGGCCATTCATCAGTGACCGCACTGACAGGTTCTACCGAAGAAGATCAATTCTAAGTTGTGAGCATTGAGGATGAAACATAGTGATTGTGTTTCATCTTTGATTACGCCTCATCCAGATGTTTGTGGTGAGGCGTGATATAAAGCTCGATATAAAGTGCAAGACGGGCTGTGATGAGTTACCGGCTTTGTTACTTTAATCTCGAGTTAGTGAAAGAGTGTTACCTGTAAACCTGTGTTAGCTGCTTTGCAGCCGTTATCTTCGTGCCGTTCACCTACATGTTCAGCACGGATTTTTAAGTCAACTCTTGTGACTTAACTTCCTACCCAGTAAGTTTTTGCTTGCCTTAGCTTGGCGACTCTATGAGTCGCTATTTTTTTGCTTATTCATTTACCATCGCGCTGATTAATATGGTGCAGCTTGGTGCAGCTTGGTGCAGTAATCAGATTATTTTACAGTAGCTTATTGCTATCGCATTGTAATTTAATGGATATTCATTCTGGCCTGAAAAATGCTCTAAATAATGTGGGAAGTTATAGCGGATTAGTCGCATTCACAATAAGGCCTTAGCCATGAAATATTACAGTCGTCGTTTAGTTAAACCTGAGCATTTAAATCCAGCAAATACACTCTTTGGCGGCCAATTGCTTAGTTGGATAGATGAGGAAGCCGCCATTTTTGCGGCTTGCCAGATGAAGAGTACCAGCCATGTGACTAAATTGATTTCAGAGATTAATTTTATGACCCCTGCACATCAAGGTGATGTGATTGAGTTTGGGTTAGCACTGGTTAGTCTCGGCCATAGTTCCATTACAGTGAGTTGTCATGTTCGTAATAAAATGACCCAAGCGCCGGTGGTCAGTATTGATAAGATAGTGTTTGTACATGTGAATGCCCAAGGTTTACCAGTGCCACATGGTATTAGGGCAAATGCGGCCTAAGCTAGCTTTAGCGTTACTGCAATCATCACCGCTACCAAGCACTGTGACCATACGTCACTGTGCTGAGTGACGATTTATCAGCACAATGCACAATGGTTGTGGCTTAGTCTGTAGTTAAATCTTCTTTTACCGACTTCACCGCATCTCGCGAGGCGTGACCTATGGCTTTTGTGGTATCTCGAGTCGCGTGGCCTATCTCAGTGGTGACCTCTTTAGTGGTGGTGCCGATGGCACGGCTCGCATCTTTTAAATCTGCACAGGCAGATGTAGCGAGTAATAAAGGAATAATAATGAGCGTGGCTTTGTTCATTGTGATGCTAATCCTCAATTTCAGTTCGTAACCCTATTCATGGGCAATATAACAGCTCAGGACAATATAACAGCTCAGGACAATATAACAGTTCTTCAGGCTAGTCACTCGATTAGGCGGATTATCTATCTTGGTGTGATTACATGCTTTGGTTTGATTTGAGGGATTATGAAATCGAGCTGAGTGCTTGAGTGGTAAATAAAAACGCCAGTGATGTTATTAGCACTGGCGTCTCAGGTCGCTAAATAATACTGCAAAGATTATTCGATTTTAGCTAAACGCTGTTGGTAGTCTTCAATAAGATGTTGCATGATTTCTTCAGGAGCGGCATCGTCACAGCAGTTGTCTAAAAATATTTTAAAGGTGGCTAGTGCGTGGCGATCATGTTTAAGTCTGTCACTTTTCATCGAAAAATAGGCATCTTCATTTTCAGCCTTGCGAACGACAAAATTACCGCTTTCGAAAGATTTATCACCTGAGATTTCATGCCATTTAGTTATACGATTTAATGCGATCTCACTGGATTGGTTCATCTCAATATGGTTTAACCAAGTTACGGGATTTTCAGCGTCTTTGTAGTGTGGGCATCTAACAGTGTAGTTATATACGTGGGTGATTGCAGTCATAGCGTACCTACCTTTTCGAGGATATTGTTGCCATCATAGGCATCGTTTTTGAATTCGGTCAATCATTAATTAATTCTATTTATTTTTGATGTTTTTGGACGAATAAAGATTGTTATTACATAAAAATTAAACATTTACTTAATTTTTGATAGTGCTATTTAGCATGAGTTTTATGTTAATAACCATGTGCTAGATCTCAGTTTGAGATGAAGTTTCGTATTTGCTGAATTACTGATTAATAAAGCACCAATGGCTTGGTCGTGAGGATTAAAATGTGAGTGCAATAAAAGTGATGAGTAAAGCGTGTGGACTTTGAATAGATATTTACTTAAAAGCAAAATGGACAGAGGCCCATTCGTTAGAACGGGCCTCTCAGCTGGCTTCATCTTTTGCAGGGAAAAAGCGAACTAAACAAATTCTATCTGATCTCGAATCACATGTAACCCATAGAGATCACACTTTTTATATCATTTTTGCGAATAATATGTGAGTTTCAGAGCATTTATCCCGTAACTTGCTTGTTTGTGAGTGTTTGTTTTTTTAATTGAGTTTAATTTGATGTTTGTTGGTTGTTTTTTGTTTATTTATTGTAGTTGTTTCAGTTTGTTATCTTGACTAAAAATATACAAAGCCTTCAATAATACTTGTGTTACTGAAGGCTTAAATGACTTATTTTACAAATTACAGCGCGTTAGTAAAAATCTGACAAATTTCCGCATGAGTTGCTTGTTTGGGGTTCGTGAAACCACACGCATCCTTTAAAGCATTATCAGCAAGTGTCGGGATATCTTCAGCCTTTACACCTAATAAAGTCAGGTTTTCAGGGATCTTAACCGTGACAGATAGCTTTTTGATCGCCGTGATCGCAGCAGCAGCGCCTTGCTCATCTGACAGACTTAATACATCCACACCCATAGCTTTGGCAATATCCTTTAAGCGTGCAGGAACGACCTGCGCGTTGTATTGCTGCACATGGGGTAGCAATAGCGCGTTACAGACACCGTGGGGCAGATCGTAGAAACCGCCTAACTGGTGCGCCATCGCATGCACATAACCTAAGCTGGCATTGTTAAACGCCATACCCGCTAAAAATTGCGCATAAGCCATTTGTTCGCGGGCATTGATGTCTTGGCCATTTTCGACCGCGTTTACTAAGTTAGCCTGAATTAATTCTATCGCCTTGATAGCACAAGCGTCGGTGATCGGGTTAGCTGCAATCGACACGTAGGCTTCAACAGCGTGAGTGAGCGCATCCATACCTGTTGCCGCGGTCAGGCCGGCCGGCTTTTTCAGCATAAGTTCAGGATCGTTGACCGACAGTAAAGGTGTGGTGTGTTTATCGACAATCGCCATTTTTATGTGGCGGTTTTCGTCGGTAATAATACAAAAACGTGTCATCTCACTGGCGGTGCCAGCCGTTGTATTGATTGCCACTAAGGGTAATTGTGGTTTAGTCGATTGATCTAACCCTTCATAATCTTTAATGCTGCCACCGTTAGTGGCAACAAGGGCAATACCTTTAGCACAATCGTGGGGAGAACCCCCGCCAAGGGAAATTACAAAGTCACACTTGTTGGCCTTTAACAGCGCTAAACCCGCCTCAACGTTCGCCACGGTTGGGTTAGGTTGTACACCATCAAATACCGTAGAAGTCACACCACTTGTAAGCAATTTTTCAACGACTTCACCAACCAAGCCAATTTTGACTAAAGGCTTGTCTGTTACAATTAAGGCATGTTTAAAGCCTAAGGTTTTGATATCACTGATAGCCTCGTCAACTGCGCCTTGACCCAAAACGTTAACGGACGGAATAAAAAATTTAGCAGCCATAAATCCACCTAGTTAGTTGTTATCTGTTGTTATTTAAAGTTACTTTCTGTTCTGGTAATCAAGCTACCAATTAAGGGGTAATAAAAGTGTGAGCCTGATCGGGTTCAGTGCTTATTTGCAGGTAATTTCCCACTAAAGTTGGAACTAGGTAACCCAATATCGAGCTTTTATGACGAGTATGAGTATTGATATACGCGATGATTTTTTTGTATGGTTAAACTATGGCTAAACTATGGTTAAACAAGTCTTAATCCCTCACTTTTCAGCTTTTCTCGCTAGTGTTTTTATTTTCTATCTTGCCGCTTAATTGTTAAATTCAAACTAGCTAAAGCCTAAAACTTTAATTTTTACGGCATCTAAATTAATAAATTAGTTAGATATCTAATGTTAGTTGATTCGTCATGCGACGGCCTGCTATTGGTTTTAAGTTATTGAAAAATAGATTTTAGTCTGTATTTTTTAGGTATGATATTTTTATCGCTATCTCTCTATGGGGTTAGTTATTGCGGTACTTTATATTGATAGTTACACCACTAATCATTATCATGTTTGTTAACTGGACGTTCAATTAACGTTTTTTATAACATTGAGAGTGTGATCATTTCTTGAGTATTTATGCCTAAAACCCCAATGAAGTTAATACGCAGACAGCAGCTTATTGATGCAACTTTAGTGTCGGTTGCCCAGCATGGGTTACAGCACACCACCATTAATAGCATTAGTCAGTTGGCGGGAATGTCCTCTGGGATAATCAGCCATTACTTCAGTGGTAAACAGGGGCTCATCCAAGCAGCGTTGCGCCATTTACTTGAGCAGCTAAAACAGGCGTTACTCAATCGAATCCAAGGACAAGTTCTGGCGCCAACAGAGCGTTTAATGATGATCGTTGAAGCTAATTTTACCGAGTTACAGCGCTCGCGAAATGTAACTCATACTTGGTTGAGTTTTTGGGCGCAGGCCGTCCACGATCCCCAGTTAGCTCGTTTACAGAATATCAATAGTCGCCGTTTATACAGCAACTTACATTTTTCCTTTCGACAAGTATTGCCGAGTGAATTGGCGCGGACGGCGGCGCAGCAAACGGCGGCGATGATCGATGGGTTTTGGTTACGTAGTGCCTTAAGTGAAACCCCTGAGCAGGATTTTGTTCAAGCCGAAAAATTATGCAAAACCTTTATCCACAATGTGATAAAGCAGTATGGAGTTAATACATGTCAGTAGAAGTACAGTACAACTTTATTGCGGGGCAATTACTCGCTAACGACAGCGGTGAGACCTTCGATGTCGTCAATCCTGCCACAGGGCAAGTGGCGTATCGAGTGCAAGTCGCCGATGAGAAAATTCAGTTAGCTGCTATCGACAGTGCCAAAAAAGGCTTTGCCATTTGGTCTGCCATGAGCGCCACTGAGCGCAGTCGTATTTTGTTAAACGCGGTGGCGCTGTTACGTGCTCGTAATGATGAACTGGCAGCAATAGAAGTGCGCGACACAGGCAAGCCTTGGCAAGAAGCTTCAGTGGTTGATGTGGTCACAGGCGCAGATGCCATTGAATTTTTTGCCCATATTGCACCGGGTTTAGAAGGCGCGCAGCAACAAGTGGGAGGTGATTTTTATTACACCCGCCGCGAGCCTTTAGGTATTTGTGCCGGTATTGGTGCGTGGAATTACCCACTGCAAATTGCTTGTTGGAAAGCCGCGCCAGCCCTAGCTAGCGGTAATGTGATGATTTTTAAACCTTCAGAAGAAACACCGCTTGGCGCACTTAAATTAGCGCAGCTCTTTAGCGAAGCGGGTTTGCCTGATGGCGTATTTAACGTTGTGATGGGCGATGGCAACGTTGGCGCTTGGTTAACGGGTCATCCCGATATTGCTAAAGTATCTTTCACGGGTGAGGTAAGTACCGGCAAAAAGGTCATGGCTGCGGCGGCAAGTTCGCTTAAAGGCGTGACAATGGAGCTTGGCGGTAAGTCGCCGCTTATCGTGTTTGATGATGCCGATATCGATAATGCCGTTTCAGGCGCCATGCTCGGTAACTTCTATACCCAAGGTGAAGTCTGTACAAACGGGACTCGGGTATTTATCCATGAGTCTGTTTATCCTAGTTTTATTGAAAAACTGCTCGCGCGTACCCAAGCCAATATAGTCGTTGGCGATCCTATGTCACCTGAGACTAACTTTGGCGCACTGATCTCTAAAGATCACCAACAAAAAGTGCTCGATTATATTCAGCAAGGTCTCGACGATGGTGCAACATTACTTACCGGTGGCACGGCGTTAACGCCGGATAATGCGCCTAACGGTTACTTTGTTGCCCCGACCATCTTCACTAATTGCACCGATGACATGCGTATCTGCCAAGAAGAAATCTTTGGCCCTGTGATGTCGGTGCTCACCTTTAAAGATGAAGCCGAAGTGATTGCTCGGGCAAATAATACTGCCATGGGCTTAGCTGCTGGAGTATTTACCCAAGATATCAGCCGTGCTCACCGAGTTATCCATCAGCTACAAGCCGGAATTTGCTGGATTAATGCCTATGGCGCATCACCTGCAGAAATGCCGGTTGGGGGTTATAAGTTGTCGGGTATTGGTCGAGAAAACGGCAGTGAGACACTCAAGCATTACACGCAAGTTAAAGCTGTTTACGTGGGTCTACAGCCCTTAGAAAGCCCATTTTAAGGAGCCTATTTTGGCCGCATCAATCCCACAAAGATATTATAACTACATCATAGTCGGCGCTGGTTCTGCTGGTTGTGTACTGGCTAATCGTTTGTCAAAGGATCCTAAAAACGAAGTATTGTTATTAGAAACCGGTGGCAGTGATAAGAGTATTTTTATTCAAATGCCAACCGCGTTGTCTATCCCGATGAATAGCCCTAAATATGCTTGGCAGTTTGAAACGCAGCCTGAGCCGCATTTAAATAACCGCAAAATGCATTGCCCCCGTGGCAAGGTGCTTGGCGGTTCATCATCAATTAACGGTATGGTGTATGTCCGCGGTCATGCTCGTGATTTTGATGAGTGGCAGGCGCAAGGGGCGACAGATTGGGATTATAGCCATTGCTTACCTTATTTTAAGAGAGCGGAAACCTGGGCCTTTGGTGGTGATGAGTACCGCGGCGAATCTGGGCCGTTAGGGGTTAATAACGGTAATCAGATGCAAAATCCGTTATATCAAGCCTTTATTGATGCAGGCATTGCGGCGGGGTATTTATCGACTACCGATTATAATGCGGCGCAGCAAGAGGGTTTTGGCCCTATGCATATGACAGTAAAAAAAGGCGTGCGCTGGTCGACGGCTAATGCTTATTTACGCCCAGCAATGGCTAGACGTAACCTTACGGTTGTAACTCACGCCTTAGTGCATAAGGTGTTATTGGAAGGACAAACAGCCGTTGGCGTTCGCATAGAACACAAAGGCAGCGTTGAAGACATACGCTGTAATAAAGAAGTCATTTTAGCCGCAGGTTCAATAGGTTCGCCGCATTTACTACAATTATCGGGTATTGGCGATCCCCAAATATTGGCTGATGCAGGGGTTGAGTTACAGCATGCATTACCCGGTGTCGGTCAGAATTTACAGGATCATTTAGAATTTTATTTTCAATTCAAATGCCTTAAACCTATCTCTCTTAATGGCAAATTAGATCCACTCAGTAAAGGCTTAATTGGGGCTCGCTGGATATTAGATAAATCTGGATTAGGCGCGACTAATCACTTTGAGTCCTGTGGTTTTATTCGTTCAAAAGCAGGCCTTGAGTGGCCTGATTTACAATACCACTTTTTACCTGCAGCTATGCGCTACGATGGCAAAGAAGCCTTTGCTGGCCATGGCTTTCAGGTGCATGTGGGTCATAACAAACCTAAAAGCCGTGGTGCGGTTACGTTAGTGTCGGCAGATCCTAAGATTGCGCCAAAAATTCAATTCAATTATTTACAACATCCCGATGATATTGAAGGTTTTAGAGCCTGCGTGCGCTTAACCCGCGAGATCATTAATCAAACACCATTTGATGAGTATCGAGGGGAAGAAATTCAGCCAGGAACGGCAATACAAACCGATGCGCAAATCGATGCCTTTGTGCGCCAATCGGTTGAAAGTGCATACCATCCTTCTTGCTCGTGCAAGATGGGCACAGATGCGATGGCTGTGGTTGACCCGCAAACCCGGGTACATGGTTTACAGGGGTTACGTGTAGTGGATTCTTCGATTTTTCCGACTATTCCGAACGGTAATTTAAATGCGCCGACCATCATGTTAGCCGAGCGTGCTGCGGATATGATTTTAGAGGTGGAGATGTTAGCGCCAGTAGACTGTGCCGTTATTGTTGCAGATGCTTGGCAAACCACACAAAGAAGTACTGCTACAAATTAAGCATAGGTTTGTTTTAACGCTAGTTCGTCTTAATGGCGGACTAGAGTCTTGCATTTAAAAGTGGCTTTAATGAGTCACGTTATCGAAAGGGTCGGTCAACCCGCAGTTGCTCTGCATATGATCACTTTCACGACTGAACATCTATCAGGGTTTAACTATCGCAAAGTGTTTTTAAGTAGCGATATTTAAGGCTTGAGGGCAAGTTGCTGCCTTTAAAAATAGTTCAGTTTTTATTATTAAATAAAAACATGGAGTTATATTTTATGGATTTATACCCTCATGCCTACTTTTACCCAGTATCAACTGGGGTGGAGTGCATCTTATGACCTGGTTATTATCTGCAGGAATACTGTTCACGTTTACTGCCATCGCATTTATTGTTTATCGTTGGGGCAATATCCGTTGTATCGGCGTGACGCCGGTACGTACGTTCACCTTTATTGCGATTCTATTTACCTCAGGCTTAGATGTCGGCTTGATCATGTTTCCGCTGACCGAATTTGCCGGTTATGCCAATGTGGCAGCGAATCCTGAATACGGCTTTACCAATCCATTGGCGCTAGAGTTTGGCTTTTGGGCCTTTTTGATTTGGGGCTTTTACTTTTTAACCTGTTTCTATTTTTGCGTGATCGAACCCAGAGTTAAGTATTTTGAAATCCCGCTGATAAAACTGATTAATAATGTCGTCATTATTGGTACTTGTGCTTTTACTGCCTATTTATTACTGAGCAATTTACCTTGGTATTTACCCGAGTTAGGTGATGGAAAAACGATTATAAGTAGTTTCTACTTAATCGTTTTTATAGTGATTGCCGCAGCGATATATTCCAGTACCAGCATACGTTATGTGCGAATTTTGAGTTTAACTAGCACTTGGTTGTTTTTAGGTTTGATTACTGTGATGTGGGGCAATGCCTTTTTATCGGCCGATTCGAGTGTGGGTGAATTCTTTACCACCTTTGCCTTACTAGGTGACTACTTCGGTAATATTCAAAAGTTTGTATTACCCATCAATGACTACCATGAGTTTTATCTATTTTGGTGGTTTGCGTGGAGCATTATGATTGGGCAATTTACCTCACGCTTTGTCGGCGGGATGAAAACTTATCAAGTGTTGTTAGCCATGATGGTGTTTCCCTCTATCCCTATCGCAATTTGGTTCACAGTACTTTATTACTACAGCGCTAATGGCTTAGATACCTCGGGTTTCTATAATTTAGCGATGGTGATCGTTGGCGTGACCTTTGTGATTAATTCATTAGATTCACTTATTCGTCTTTATACCGACAACCTAAATCTAACCATTGAACGTTTTGGTAAGCTGAAATATATGAGCTTTAATTTAGTGCTACTGTGCAGCTTAACCTTACTTTTCAAATTAGATTTTCTTGAAATCCAATGGGTTGGTGCTGTTTCGCTTGGACTGATCTTTAGCTGTTTTGGCTATATTGTGATGACACAATTATCCACAGTGAGCGTGATTGAGCGCTCGCCCAAAGAGAATAAAATCGACTTTACTAAAATTGAGTTAGCCAATTAATGGAAAAATCTACAATGAAATCAATATATCTTTACTCTATTGTCGCTGGATTATTACTAATACCGGCAGCGGCGAATGCCCAGTTATCGGCGACCATTAAGGCAACTTCGGATTACACTTTTAACGGTGTCAGCCAAACTGACAACGGCCCCGCGCTACAAGGAAGTTTGGATTACGGTTTTGATTCTGGCTGGTACGTGGGGAGTTTTACCTCTAACGTCGATTTTGGTGGTGATGATGACACATGGTTAGAGCTTGATGCCTATGCGGGTAAAGTTTATCAACTGAGTGAACAGCTAAATCTCGATATTGGTCTGGCTTATTATACTTACCATGGTGATTCGTTTTCTGATGACTACAACTATCCAGAGTTATATAGCAAGCTGGGCTACGATACTTCCTTGGGTCACTCTGAAGCTAAGTTAACCTATACGTGGGATTACTTTGGCTTAGGCGGCGGGCATTATACTATGTTGCTCGGCCATACGATTAGCATCGCTGAAGGTCATGATATTCGCCTAAGTGTTGATCGCTCGACGTCACTTGATGAAGATAGATGGTCATGGGACGGTGGTAAATCCTTTAATCATTATCGCATTGCTTATATGACCGATTGGAGTGGTTTTAATTTCAGTCTGGCTGCTGAAGATACCAGTATGAACTTAGACACCAGTGACGAGCGTCTAGTGTTGTCGGTATCGCGTCAATTCATGTTGTAAGCGAGAGGACTTTTACTGCAAAAGTCCTTCCTGTGGGTGAGTTCAGTGGCACTTTCTGGTAAGGTGCACTGGACTACTTGGATGGGACATTATGGAAAAGTACGAACAACTGCTCATTTCGCTGCGCCGTGTTATACGCGCTATCGACATTCATTCTCGCCAACTGAATAAACATTCAGGTTTAACTGGGCCGCAATTGATCGTGATGCAAAAAATCGCCCAATTGGATGCGCCATTAGCGAAAACCGTGGCGGAAGAAATTACCTTGAGTCCTGCGACGGTGACGACCATTATCGATCGTCTTGAGGGGCGGGGTTTGGTTATCCGCCAACGCAGTGAAACCGATAAGCGTAAGGTACATTTATATCTTAGTGATGCGGGGCGTGTATTATTACAAGATTCACCCAAACCATTGCAAGAGCATTTTATTAAACGTTATCAAAATCTTGAACAGTGGGAGCAGAGTCAATTACTCTCGGCCGTTGAGCGCATCGCGACTATGATGGACGCCGATAAAATTGATGCAGCGCCTATGCTACTGGTTGGCAAAATCCAGGGTGATGAATAAGTTTCGATTAATTCTGAGATAAATTTTTAAAGATAAAAGTACTAAAATAAAAAAGCACTGAATTCTCAGTGCTTTTTTGATTTTATCGTATCGCTTTTAGGCCGCAGGACAGCTTGTTTCAGTTACGGAGTTAATCAAAATTTCTTGTACCGGGGTATCTCTGAAACCATCAATCGTGGTTGTTTTTACTATGCTTATCTGATCGGCAACATCCATACCATCCACCACTTTGCCAAATACGGCGTAACCAAACTTATCAGCGGATGCATCCAATTGAGAATTATCTAACACGTTGATATAGAACTGTGATGTTGCAGTATCAGATGCTTGGCCTCTTGCCATTGCAATAGTGCCGCGTTTATTACTAATGCCGATAGCAGCTTCATTCTTGATAGCTGCGCTGGTGGGTTTACTTTTAAGCCCTGTAGTAAAACCACCGCCTTGGATCATAAAATTATTGACTGTTCTATGGAATAGCGTGCCGTTATAGAAAGATTTATCGACATACTGCTTAAAGTTTTTGCCAGTAATAGGCATGTTCGTTAAGTCAATCGCGAGGGTGATATTACCTTTGGTAGTGTTCATCAAATAACACACATCAGCAGATAATGTCGGTGGCGTTGGTGACGGTGTTGGGGGAACAGGAGTGCTATTGTCGTCAACGCTGCCATCACAACCTAGCAGCCCTAAACTTAAGCTAGCAGTGAGTAGCAATCCGGTAAACTTATTCATTTCATATCCCTATTATTTATTATGGTCATTTTTTATAATGTGGCCGGACAAGCATTAACTTGCTGCTGGTGCGTCAGCAATATCAATAAACCCGCAATGTTATAGTTATGTTTGTATTTTGTGTGTTTATAGATGATGGCAGAGGTGTAATAGGTTATTCAAGATAAAAACGTCATTGATACAAAGTGTTGCATTGGTTTTTGTGAGTGATGAGGTAGATAGGTTTGATCAATAATGTAAAAGCTTGCCAGACGATCACTTTGGGCTATTTTTGACTGATGTTTCTGCTGTGTTAGGCTCCGTTTATATAGAATAACTACACCACATGGGCTTTACCTTGCATAAAACCCGGCTAAATTACTGCAAAAAAACAACCCTGAATATCCACACTGCCTAGGCTAAATTGTGATGCAGTTAATAGAATTAACACATGATTTCTAAGTGATTCTGCTACACTATTTAGTGAAATATTTAAATAGCATTCACCCCACTTATTTTTGGAGTCGCTCTCTAGGTTATGGATAAAAGTATTATCTTCCCGTTAGTACAAAATGCGGCTTTAATGCTGGCATTGGTCTTTTTGTATGACGTGATCCCTAAAAAACATCAACGACAGTATTATTTACTGTGGCGCATTGTGATTGGGCTGCTGATTGGCGGTGTTGGTATCACAATTATGAGCACATCGTGGGTGTATAAACCTGGTTTTGTGTTTGATACTCGTTCGGTTATTTTATGTGTTTCAGGCCTTTTTTTTGGCGGTGTTCCGACCTTTGTTGCCGTGGTGATGACAGGGCTGTATCGCATCAGTATTGGTGGCACTGCAATGTGGCTCGGTGTTGCTACCATAGTTTCATCTGGCGTCATTGGAATACTATGGCGCCAATACAGTAAGTCTAAGCTAGCCAACATTTCAGATTTGGAAATTTTTCTTTTTGCTTACACTGTCCATATAGTGATGTTGCTGTGGTTCTTCTTCTTTTTACCTATCGCAGACGCCTTATCCATACTCAGTAACATCACCTTGCCGGTATTGACCATATATCCCATCGCCACCTGGCTGTTGAGTCGATTACTATCAAGACGTTATGAGCTTGAGCGCGATGAGCAAATTCGCTTGCAAGATGATTTTTTGTTTCGCAGCCAATTTAACATTGGCAATATTGGTATTGCGATAACGGGTGTCGACCATAAATGGATCAAAGTAAACCCCCGCCTGTGTCAAATGTTCAAATATTCTGAAGATGAATTACTGCAGATGACCTGGTCAACGATTACTCATCCCGACGATTTAAAAGCTGATTTACTCAAATTTGAATTGATGCTCAATGGACAAATTGACAGCTACGAGATGGGTAAACGTTTTATCAGTAAAGACGGTTCATGTGTTTATACCCATATGACCGTTTCCTGTAAGCGAGCAGACCACCAAGTGCTGTTAGTGATTGCCGGCTATTTAGATATCACGGCGCAAACCTTAGCCGATCAAGAAGTACTGGCGAGCCGCGAGCAACTTGAGTTGGTGTTAAGCAGTAGTGAGCTTGGGGTATGGGATTGGGATATTCGTAACGATCGCGTTGAACGTAATACCCGCAGTGCCGATATTTTGGGCTGCGACATTGACATGCTTAACGCCAATAGCCGCCAATGGATGGATGCGATCGTAGCTGAAGATAGGCCTAAGGTTTTACACTCTATCGAAGCGCATATTCGCGGTGAAACAGCACAACACAGGATGGAATATCGGCTTAATACCCTTAATCGTAATGTTCGTTGGGTTTTAGATACGGGTAAAGTGGTGAGCCGTGACTCGAATAATCATGCCTTGCGGATGTGTGGCACTTATTCCGATATTACTGACGCAAAATTGCTTGAAGAATCCTTAAAGCTGTCAGCACTGGTATACGACAATAGCTCTGAAGCCATGAGTGTACTGGATGAAAAAGGCCTGATCATTACCGTAAACGCTGCTTTTAGCGAGATGACTGGTTATGGTGAGGCCGAAGTATGGGGTCAGCATATTCGATTATTGTATTGTGACCTTAATGGTCTTGATTTTTATAAACAAATGAATAATGAAATACGTGATAGCGGCCAATGGCAAGGCGAGATGCTGCAGCGACGTAGGAATGGTGAGGAATATGTTATTTGGCTAACCATTAATACGATTAATGATAAGGAAGGTAAGCCTTACCGACGCGTTGCACTGTTCTCGGATATTACCGATAAGAAGCAAAATGAACATTTAATTTGGAAACAGGCTAACTACGACACGCTAACAGGCTTACCGAATCGGCGCATGTTATTGGAATATTTAAGTAGCGAAATTAAGAACTCAGATCGCAATAGTACCCACTTTGCCCTGTTATTTTTAGACTTAGATTTCTTTAAAGAAGTGAATGACACGCTAGGCCATGCCATGGGGGATTTATTGCTGATAGAAACCGCCAGTCGGTTGAAATCCTGTGTCCGTGACACCGATGTAGTGGCGCGTCTTGGTGGTGACGAATTTACGGTCGTGTTAAGTGCAATGAATGATCATTACAGTATTGAGCGCATTGCGGAAAATATTCTGCACCGTATTGCTGAGCCCTATGTGTTAGGCGAAGAAACCGCGTTTATTAGTGTCAGCATTGGTATCACCCTATATCCAGATGATTCCACCAGTATTGAAGGACTACTCAAACATGCCGACCAAGCTATGTATGCGGCAAAGGAGCAAGGGCGCAATCGTTTCAATTATTTCACCCCATCAATGCAAGAATATGCCAAATACCGCATGCGCTTGATTCAAGATTTACGTCAAGCCGTTACTAATAAAGAATTTGAACTGCATTATCAGCCGATTGTTGCACTCGCAACCGGTGAAGTGACTAAGGCTGAAGCCTTGATCCGCTGGCACCATTGCGAGCGCGGTGCGGTGCCACCGTCTGAGTTTATTCCAGTGGCGGAAGATACAGGGTTAATTGTTGAAATTGGCAATTGGGTGTTTGAACAAGCGGCGCGCCAAAGTGCAGCTTGGCGCCATGGCTTAGGGGTCGATATTCAAATAAGCGTTAACAAATCACCGATCCAATTTCGCGATGAAGGCACACTTCTCAATGATTGGCTGAAATTATTACAAGAGCTGAATATTACTGGGGCAGGTGTGTGCGTTGAAATTACCGAAGGCTTGTTATTGGATGCCAGCATGGGGGTCACTGAAAAGCTACTGGCCTATCGTGATGCGGGCGTGCAAGTGTCGCTGGATGATTTCGGTACGGGCTACTCATCGTTAGCTTATTTGAAAAAATTTGATATTGATTACCTTAAAATTGATCAATCTTTTACCCGTAATGTTGATACTGATAAAAACGATCAAATACTGTGTGAAGCGATCATCGTTATGGCCCATAAATTAGGAATGAAAGTGATAGCTGAGGGGGTTGAGACCGAGGCGCAGCGCCAAGTGCTGTTAGCGGCAGGTTGTGACTATGGCCAAGGTTATTTGTTCTCAAGGCCGATACCCGCGAGCGAATTTACGCAACAATATCTGCAGTGTCGTTCTTTGATTTCGGATCTTTGATTTTCGATGCCTGATGCGATAATAAGCCTGAGATAATTATTGCCTATAAAAGCGCCGTGGATTTTGCTAGACTCCGCGGCCCCGCGTTGGGGCATTGTTACCTCGCATCAAAGTTTTACTACTTAGTTAAAGAGTCCCTATGAAATTTGAAACACTCGGTTTATCTTCCCCTATTTTGAATGCGATAACTGAGTGTGGCTATCAGCAACTCACTCAAGTGCAAGAGAAAGTGATCCCGCTTGCCTTTGAAGGCAAAGATATTATGGCCTGTGCCCAAACGGGTACTGGTAAAACAGCTTCCTTTGCTCTGCCTGTACTTGAAAAGTTGGCGGCTGAGTCGTTAGCCAATGACAGCAATAACAAACCCATTTTGCGTGCTTTAGTCATGACGCCAACTCGTGAACTTGCGATTCAAGTTTGTGAAAATATCCAGAAATACAGCCAGTTCCTGTCACTCAAAACCCTCGCGGTTTATGGCGGCGCCAATATGAACCCCCAGCGTAAAGGGGTAGAGCAGGGCGTGGATATACTGGTGGCAACACCGGGTCGACTCTTTGACATTATCGGCCAGTTTCAATTAGATCTGTCGAGCGTCACTACCTTAGTGATCGATGAAGCCGACCGCATGTTAGACATGGGTTTTGTGCGTGATATTGAAAAAGTGAAACGTTTAATTGCAGTGCAGCATCAAACCATGTTGTTTTCAGCCACCTATAGCGATGCGGTCAAATTACTGGCTGAGAAAATGCTGAATGAACCCCAATGGGTCAATGTGGCCGACACCACGACAGCATCCACCGTGGTACAAGAAGTGTATCGTGTTGATAAGCGTCGTAAAGCCGAGCTATTGTCTGAACTGGTTGGTCGTAACAATTGGCGCCAAGTGTTGGTATTTGCCAGCACTAAAGAAAGCGCCGAGCATTTATTACAAGAATTGAAGCTTGATGGCATCGCCGCAGGCGTATTCCACGGCGATAAAACCCAAGGATCGCGCAATCGGGTATTGGAAGAATTTAAAACCGGTAAATTACGCGTGCTGGTGGCAACCGATGTCGCCGCCCGTGGGTTAGATATTCACGCGTTGCCTATGGTGATTAACCTTGAGTTGCCGTTCCTTGCCGAAGATTATATCCACCGTATTGGCCGTACTGGCCGCGCGGGATTAACAGGGCGCGCCATTTCATTTGTAGCGCCTGCTGACGATGAAATGCTTGCTGAAATTGAAGCCTTGATAGATCAAAAGCTGCCAGTGTCGGTACAACCAGGTTATGAAGAAGGTACGCCTTTGCCTGCCCGTTATCGTGACGTGCCCGCCGCGCCAATTAAACCAATTGGAAAGTGGAGCCATAAAGCGCCGCAGGATCGCACCATTGGTCAGTCCCGTCAGGGGAAGTACGCTAAAGGTAAAGCGCAGGATAGCAAAGCGGGCGACGACAAATACTCTAGCCGCGCTAAGCCTGCTTCTGGCTCAGGTAAACCGTTTAATGCCACTAAACCTAAGTCAAATTTAGTGAGCAATAAGTCTGGTTTTGGCGGTCGGTCTAATAAAGCTAAATAAGTGCAATTAACTTTTAGCTATCAATAAGTCGATAGCGCTTTTCAGCTTAGTTTTTAGCATGCTGAATCGTATGTTATCACCACAAAGCGCATCCTAATCGATGCGCTTTTTGTTGAGCTTCAAAGCCAATACTTCTACACTCGAGGGCCAAGCTTGCTATTCGAGTGAGCCTTATTTGAGTGAGTTACCAAGCGAGTATCCCTATGATCATCAAAGCGATTCCTACCAATATCATCACAGGTTTTTTAGGTGTGGGTAAAACCTCTTTGATTAAGCAATTGCTGGCGACTAAACCCGCAGGTGAAACGTGGGCGGTATTAGTCAATGAATTTGGCGAAGTCGGCATTGATGCTGGTCTACTCAACTCCGCTGAAAACGGCATACAAATTCGTGAGGTTTCGGGGGGCTGTATGTGTTGTGCTGCAGGCGTACCGACGCAAGTCGCTATCAATCAATTGATTGCCAAAGCGAAACCAGACCGTTTACTGATTGAGCCTACTGGGCTTGGCCATCCCAATGAAATTATTAAAGTGTTGAGTGCTGCTCATTATCAGAATGTGATTTCACTACGCAGCACCCTATGTTTAGTGGATGCACGCAAAATTCACGATCCACGTTATCGTGAACACGCTAATTTTATTCAACAACTGCAAGTGGCCGATGTGATTATCGCCACGAAATCCGATTTGTATGATGCTGAAAACACCAAGCTACTTTATGAGTTACAGACTTATTTAAGCCATATCGAACGCGCCGATATTCCCGTGGTCAGCCATACAAACCAGCAGTCGTTGCCCCGCGCTTTGCTCGATTATCTTAACCAGCCGCGGCGTGTTTCACTCAACACGAGTGGGCCTACTGGCGTGAACCCTAAGCTGGGTAATCTTGCGATAACTACGCCTAGCTTGCTGCGAACTGGTGGCTCACATTTAAGTGAATTGGGTTTGTTTGCTGATGGGGTAATGGAGACTAGTTTAGCTTTTGATAAGCGCGGCATGGTACGCAAGCAGAATCGAGGCGAAGGTTGCTTTAGCTGTGGTTGGGTATTTGAGCCGACATTAGAGTTTGATTTTGAAAAGCTGATTGCTTTTATTCAACGGCAATCCCAGTCATCTAATATGGGGCAAGCGCTGCTCAGATTAAAGGCGGTGATGATCACGTCAGATGGTATTGCAGGGTTTAATTGGATTGATCATGAGCTAAGTGTGCTTGAACTGGATGATACGCTAGATTCTAGATTAGAAATCATAACCGTGAATGACGTTGATTGGGATGAGATAGAACAACAGCTTATGGCTTGTTTTAACTCCCGCTTATTTAACTAATTACTCAGTTAACGGTCGAGTAGGTCGGTTTAAACATATGTGTATGCGATTCGTTTAAATCAATTAAGGTCGAATAAAGACGATTCGGGTATGATTTACCATTAATTATTGATACGCCTACACCGGGCGGGCTATTCGAGCGTACTGTGATGAAACTGCAAGAAATAGATAAAACCCGATATCGTAAGAACATGAATTTATTGATTGTGATTTTAGTGCTCAGCTTGGTGGGACTTTCATTAGCTTTCGGATCGGTATTGATTGCCATTTTTGGAGCGACCCCGGTACCGGGCGAGCCGACGGGTAACTTTCATTTAAACCTTTTAGGGGTGATGTTAAGTGTGGGCTTATGTGGCGCTGTGTTGCATCACGTTAAGGAGCGGCCATTTTTTCGTGAGATTTATTACGTTTGGCGATTAAAGCAGTTACATAATCGTATTTATCGTAAATTAGTTAAAATTAAAGCTGCTGCGGCAAAAAATGATGTCAATGCATTGATCACACTGCTTTTTTATTACACAACGTTAAGGCAAGTATATTTGCTTGATGATAATACACTGACCTTGCCTGCATTGACCCAAGATTTGAATCGTTTAAACGCGCAAATCGACAGTTTAGGCTTGTTGCTCTCAGCTGAACAATTTACCCCTGAAATGTTGAGCTGATAACGCTAAGGTTTATCAAGTTAAAGTTTATAGCGAATCAAGACTAAAAGTGCGTATAAAAATACGCACTTTTAGTCTGGTATTAACGCTTTCAACGGTAAATTTATTAGGCTGCTCGCTGGGCTTTTTGCAGTGTGAGTAACCACTTACCATAAAGATAAATGCCGACTGCTGAGATAGTCCCTATGGCGGCAATGATATACCACGCCATGCCGATATTATTGCTGTGATACAAAAATTGAGTGAGTTGTTCGGCGCTTTCCCCCGTGAAACTCACCAGCGTAGTAAAAGCTTCACCTTGAGGAATAGCGCTAACATCAACGGCATTCATGCCGCGCTCTAATAATAAATCCCGCGAAAACAGCTCCTTCGATGCATAAATCTCATATAACTTAGGGCCGAAGTAGCCTTCTAAGCCCCAACCTATGCCTTGGGGTAACATCACAAATCCCAAATACATGGCTTTTTTACCTTTAGGCGCAATATTACCCATGAACTCATTTTTCTTTGGGCTGATCATCATCTCGCCAAGAGAGAACATCGCAATCGCCAGCACAATAAACCAAGCAGTATGGAAAGCGCCAATAAACACAAACGCCAAAATACTCAGCAAACAGCCAATAAGCATGGCAGTAGTAATACGATATTTGGCCGTGAGCGCCGCAACAATAAAGCAACTCGTCATGATAAGGCCGGCATTAAGATTAAGCATGCCTTCGGGCATCACCTTAGTACCATCGTTATTAAGGCCAAGCCAAAATTGCAGAATACCGTTACTGGTGCCTTCACTGCCAAAGAGAGTCGTGACGATTACGCTGGTATCAACCCATTCAGAAATATGAATTGGTAGCACATCAAATAACGCGTTGAATAAAAACCAAAAGCCTGCAAATACCAACATATAGTAAATCACTATTGGCTTTTTAAGTTCATGCCAAGCATCACGCCATAGGGCTTCTTGCTTGACTTCACCCGATTGAATTTGTTTATTGCGCGCCAACCGCTCAGCTTTGCCAGGCTCCGTGTAGGTCAGTAAAAATAAGAAGTTGAGTGAGATAATGGCGGCGCAGGCAAAGAACACATTGTCCCAAGACAGTTGACGCATATGCACGGCGACTAATGGCCCGAGAAAACCGCCAATATTAACGACTTGGTAAAAAATCCCCCACGCCATTGAAGTGTTATTGCGTTGGGTAGACAGCACTAAGGTACCTTGAATGCCCGGTTTAAATATTCCAGTGCCGATGGCAAGTAGCAAGGCTCCAACAAGAAAGCCCCAAAAACTAGGGAAAAATGCCATGACTAAATAGCCAAATATTTTAATAATGGTGGAGCCAAAAATGGTTTCTTTGTAGCCGACGCGATCAGACATACCACCGGTAAACACTGGGACAAAAGTTTGCATTATGGCCCAAAGAGAAATAATGATGCCGTAGTCACTTAGACTAATGCCTAAGCCGCCTGCAGATTCGGGTGCTTTTGCATAAAGCCCTGCGCTGGCCTTAACGCCGTAGTAGGCGATACGTTCAACGAGTTCCATACCGCCGACCAGCCAAAAAATATACCCTAGGCTGGTAATCGAGGCCCACATACCGAGTTGTTTAACTTCTTGCAGATCATTGTCTGCATTTGGACTATTTTGGCTCATGTCCTTCCCTTATTGTTTTTATAGGTGTTATTTTGTATTAACCCATTATTAATCAACTGATTAAAGTTAACGTATTAATCGTTTTATCTCGCAAAAATGCAAGAATGGGTATGCTTGGGTTGATACTTTACCTAATTTAGCTTTAAACACCAAAAAAGTAGCAAAAAATGATGAGTTATCCCGTATCTGTTATTAAACTGTATTTGTCTTGTGAGCTTGGCAGTAACCGCGCCATTTTTACTTAACCCATTGTGATAACTAATCTTTACTGTTTATTTTTCTACTTAACGGACTTTGTGTTCCGAGTGAATTTAGGTACAATCCTCTGCCGCATTTTTGTTCGCCCGATCATTTTTCTGTGGCCCTTGCCTTTTATTTTGTGAGAAATACGAATGACAGCAACAACATCTAATCATGTTCCAGCGGATATGAGTTTGCTTGAGGAGCCGATTACTAAGCTTTTTTGGCGCTATACCATACCCACCATTGCCTCTATGTTGGTGACGGGCGTGTATGTGACGATTGACGGTATTTTCGTTGGGCACTATTTAGGTGAAACGGGCCTTGCGGGGATGATGTTAGCTTATCCTGTCGGCGCTATTTTGTATGCCATTGGCGCTATGATAGGCATGGGCAGCGCGGCATTAGTATCAATCAATCTTGGTCAAGGTAATATCGCTAAAGCCCGTAAACTCATTGGTAATGCCTTTAGTTTATGTTTATTGGCGGGAGGCTTTTTTGCTCTTGTGGGTGGAATATTCTCGCGGGATATTTTAATCGCCCTCGGGGCGCAGGGTGAAATACTCGAAAATGCCAACCAATACCTATTCTGGTATTTCGCCCTATGTCATTTCCCGATTATTTCAATGACCTTTACCACACTACTGCGTAATGACGGCCGCCCCTCGATGGTGACTTGGGTGCTGATTTTAGGCGGGGTATTAAACACTCTGTTAGATTGGCTGTTTATTGTGGTTTTCCCCTTTGGTTTGGCAGGCGCCGCGATTGCGACTATGCTGTCGCAGGCAGTGACTGGGCTGTTATGTTTGCAGCATTTTTTCGGCCCTCGCACTCAGCTTAAAATCAACCTTGAGCAGATGAAGCTCAAACTCGACAATTGCATCAATATTGCCCGTGTGGGTTTACCGAGCTTGTTGATGAACCTTTATCTATCGATAGTATTAACTCTGCACAACATGGCTTTTTTGTGGGTTGGCGGTCCCTTACATGTGGCAGCTTATGGCGTGGTCAGTTACACGGAGGCTTTTTTCTATTTGATTTTTGAGGGCATAGCCCTTGGTACTCAACCTATTTATAGCTTTAACGCTGGAGCAGGGCGATTTGACCGGGTTAAACAAGCGCGCAATATTGCCTTTGGGATGACGCTACTCACCGCAGCATTAGGCTTAGTACTGATTTATTCTCGTCCAGAGTGGTTGGTGTATTTGTTTGCTGGTGATAATCAGAGCCTAACACCGGTAGCAATTGAAGGCATGCGCTGGTATTTCTGGGGCTTACCAATGGAAGGCTTGATTTTAGTCGGTGCGAGTTTCTTCCAAGCGATTAATTGTTCGACACAAGCCTCTATGCTCACGGGCGCTAAGCTTATTTTGATTGCTGTTATTATCTACTGTTTTGCTTGGGCATTTGGCGTGGTCGGGGTGTGGATGTCGCTCGCAACTTGTAGCACTATTTTGACGATATGGATGTTTTACGCCATGAAACGAGTTGAAGCGCGGCTGCATTAATACTTGGCGCTAACGGTTAAATATTTATCTTTTACGCTAAACACGACTTAGCGCTAGCGCGGGATGTTGGCCTCTGGTACATTTCGCTGGTTTAATCAGCTATCAAAAATAACTCATTTAAGCGTGCTGGCTTTTCGAGGCAATAGCCTTAGTAAAGGAGATGGGTTCGCAGATAACCTTGGGTTAGCTTGACTGTTGATATAACTGGGTATTGAGCCGAATGACTCGCTCGTTAATTTTAGTAATTTATGTTTTATGAGGCTATTATGCGCACCACTGCAGTCATTTCAATGCTGTTGCTTGGCGTGTTAACCACTGTGAATGCCAGCGCCAAAGAGAATGAGTTAGTGTTTGCCAGCGACTTTGAAGGCAATCGTTTATCTCAACCTTGGTCGTGGATCATGGGTTGTCAATTTGAAGGCGCTGAACCACACAGTGGCGAAAGTGCGCTGCTGTGCGCCGAAGGCAATAGCAGTATCGTCAGTAAGTATCCTATTTCCGAAGCGGGGCTATTAGAGTTTTGGGTAAAAACCCAAAATACTCAAACCCAGTATCGAATCAATGTATTAACCTCACCCGTATTAAAGCTTGATGCCCAGTGGCAGCATGTTGCCTTAATTGATATCACGCCGGGTGCAAATGAGTATTTGGCGCACCGCGTCTCGATTGACGACCCCAGCCGCCAGTATATTCGCCTCGACATTGAGGCCATTAATGGCCCAATTAGTCTGGATGATTTGAGCTTAGACAAAATTCGCCTTGATATGGCACTGCAAAAAAATGAGCAGAAAATTATCGGCGGGATTTTAGATAAACTCAAACAAGACAAAAACTACGACGTGCAGTCGGAGTCGTTTCGCACCTTAGGTAAAAACTACGCCGCCCAGCTTGAAAGCCAAAGACAATACCTTGAATACTCGAATGCGATTTATTCTAGTATCACCTTTGTGCTCGCGACATCTGAGCGCAATAAGATGTCTAACCCTATGGGATATAGCACTTTTAGGTCGGTATTGACCGACACTAAACGGGTGGCGTCACCTATCCAGCAGGCGCGTTTAGGCTCTATGGTTAAACCCTTTGGTGACTTAGCCACAGCTACCTTAAACGTGGTCAGTGCCGGTGCTTATTCCGCCTTTGCTGAACCTTTTAAGTCATTTGTAGCGGCGACGTTTGATCGTTCTAACTATGACAATGGCGATTTGAGTCGCAGCGATCGAAAATTTGCTGAAGAAAATGGCCTGAAAATTTATCAGCAAGCCGAACGTTTTATGTCTGAAATCGAAAAAGAGCTGCAATTAGTCACCGCGCTAGATAATGACTTAGTTAACATGCAGAAGAGTTTAGATGCGTTTCGCCGCGATCTTGATAAACACCTACGCAGTTATTTACAACATGCCAGTATTGCTCGCACGCCTGAAAACTACAGCAAAGTCATGAGTAAAGACGAGCAAACTCGCGCGCTGGTGATTGCCGAGGCGAGTGCTAATATCAGCGCTAAAGCCGAAGCGTTATTGGCGTCAAATAGCAATGCTGAGTTAGTGCAGTACATGATTAAAACCACTGAGAAGATTGATGAATTTCAAGAATACAAGGAGCGTTTTAACCAGATCACCTCGGCCATGCTAACTTTCTACGATAAGTTTGAACGCTCGATTGCCACTGAGCAAAACCCGTTCACCGACCCAAGCGATCGCGCCGTATGGGAACAACACGCCCAAAGCGCCCGTAACTACATTCGCCAGTCGAAGGAAGCCTTCACCAAAGCCTTTATGTAGTTTATCGAGCTAGAGATTGGTGGTGTTTGTGGTTGGCTCTATTACTGCGTACTTAGTCTGGCGCGCAAATAGATAAAGCTCGAATAAAGCAATACTGCTCGGAAGGAACCAATATGCTTAAATCTTTTATTTTTATGATCTCCTTAACCACAATTACTAGTCTTGTTGAAGCTAAAAGTTCAACAGATGCTTCGACTAAAAATATATCTTTTACGCCTCCTAATGTTGAAATTATCTCAAATAAAATTGACATGAACGACTTAAAAAAATGTGCAGAAACCCAGCCAAAATGTGCATCAGCTCTAGGGCTCTTTTACTTATATGGGAAAGGAGTCGAACAAAACTACCAAACAGCATTTGAGTACTTTTCCTTTGCAGCAAAACATGATGTAGGTAGTGCATATTTCCATCTTGGTATTATGCATAAAAATGGCGTAATAACGGGGAAGAATGATTTCATACAAGCATTTGAAGCATTTGCCTCCGGAGCTAGTTTAGGAGATCTTCCTTCACAAATATTTTTAGCATCAGCGTATGAAACGGGTGAAGGTGTTGAAATAAACTATGAAAAAGCTCTTAAATGGCATTTGGCAGCCTCTGCACAAGGAGACGATACAGAGCAACGCAAAGTCTGTGATTATTATCAAAATGGCTGGGGTACTGAAATCGATTACGAAAAATCTTTTGAGTATTGCAAACGTGCATTATTAAACGGCAATGCCTTAGCTACCCAAATGCTAGCCAATCATTTTTATAGGGGTTTGGGCGTCAAGAAAGACATATTGCAAGCCTATAGCCTTCTAATTGTATCGAAAGAACTAGGAAATTCTGCTGTGGATAAATACTTGCCTCACGTTCAAAGTTTGTTATCAGATGAAGAAATACTTAAGTCAAAGAACGAAATCGAGATTTGGCATAAGGAAATAACTAACAATAAATCGAAAAATGATTCAGACAAAGAGCACCAAAAAACTATAAATTAAGTAACTAATAAGTCAGGGCAGAAAAGCCGAGACTGTAACAGATTCTGTGTAACTGCAGTTTAGTATTGGTGGTAAGATTCTAATACGTTAATTTCCAACATTGTACTGTTTTTTCATCCTAATAAAATGCCATCTAAACTACTCATTATTTTTAGAAATAGAAAATTAACAGAGCCCGTCATCGCTAAATATTAGCGCGAGTCTTTAAGCCTAAAGGTCACGCTGATGTTTGCAAGGCGAGTCAGGGTAATTTGCGAGACGACCGTCCGCCCCATGGACGGGGCGGTCGAGCATCCACGGATGGACTGGCTGCGAGTCGACGAGTGAATGCCATGGCAAGCCTGTACCTTTAGGTAATGTAACTCGTACAAATCAAATCTCTCAAATAACGTTATGCCAAATTCTAAACAAGAAAGCCGCCAATGAAGGCGGCTTTTGTGTTTCGATTATCTCGTAACCTTTGTGTTTTCTTGGTTACTTTACATCATGACTTTCAGGCGAGGCATTAGAGCAAATACACGTTCAAGCTACAGGCGCCGTGGGCACCAACGACGAGGGCTTGTTCGATATCGGCGGTTTTTGATGGACCCGCGATAAACACCCCGAACTCACCGACATCTAAGGTAATTTCTTTTGCTGCTTGATGCATGTTTGGCACAATTTTATTGGCTGGCAAAGCTAAAATCAGGTTTTCACAGATAAACGGCGTAACTCTGTGGCCTAAATTTTTATTGTTCACCCAAATGGCGCCGTTTTCGGCAACGCCAATGTCACCTGGGATCACCGCATAATCTATATCTTTTAGCTCATGGGCGGTGGGTGGCACTTCGCGGTTTGCTGTTACGCCATCAACTAAAGAGATCACCTGTAACCCCTGAGCAATAAGTTCATCGACTTTGGCTTGCAGGGCTTTGATGCCACCATCTTTATGTAGCGTACCCGCGACAGTGTTGAGGTTGGTCTCGAACTGGCCGATGAGATTGTCACCCCTTGGCGCCACATCTATGCTCGGCATTGGATGATTTGTTAAGGCCGACAGTTTGAGCGCATTGAGAATTTCAAGTTTACTAGACATCTTATAGGCTCCTGTGTTTCTTAAACCAAGCTTCGAAGCTGGAGTTCGGCGCAACGGGCAGTTCACGGTATTTTCCCCATGCACCGCTAAAGGGTTTTAGTAGGCTACCCGGCAGAATGCGCAGCGCGGTTCTTGCCACACTCATAGAACAGTTCAACAGAGTTTCGCTTGCCATAAATTTACCCACTAATGGCATGTAACTGTTTTTGCCATAGGGGAGTTTTCCGGCTTCAGCCTTAAGGCGTCTGTGGTGGAAAATAATTTTATCGAGCGGCACTTTAGTCGGGCAGATATAGGTACAGCTACCGCACAAGGTACAGGCCCAAGCAATCGAGTTAGTGTCATCTATCTTAGCGCCTACGGCGATGCCAATTGGGCCCGGAATGGTGTAGTTGTAGCTGTAACCGCCAGAGCGACGATACACAGGGCAAGTATTGAGGCAACCACCACAACGGATACACTTCAATGATTCTGCAAGGATTTTATCCTTGAGCATCTCAGTGCGGCCATTGTCGACGATAATAATGTGCATCTCGCCTTCAGGCTGTGGGCCACGGTAAAAGGCGCTATAAGTGGTGACGGGTTGGCCTGTGGCGTTGCGCGCCAGTGTGCGTAGCAAAACAGCTGCGCTGTCTACATTGGGCACCACTTTGTCGATACCCATTGAATGCAGCTGCAACTTAGGTAGATTAGCGCCCATGTCGGCGTTGCCCTCGTTGGTGCAGACCACAACGGCGCCTTTATCGGCAATCGCCATGTTGACGCCGGTCATTGCAGCATCGGCGGTGAGAAATTTTTCACGCAAATGCGCGCGGGCGGCGCGGGTTAAATATAAGGGGTCGGACTCGCCAGCTTTAGTGCCTAATAATTCGTGGAAAAGCTCGCCAACTTCCTCCTTTTTCATGTGAATAGCCGGCACGACTATGTGTGATGGCGGCATTTTGGCGAGCTGAATAATTCGCTCACCTAAGTCGGTATCAATGACCTCAATACCGCGTTGCTCTAAGTACGGATTGAGGTGGCATTCCTCGGTCAACATAGACTTGGACTTCACCAGCTTTTTCACTTTATGGCGGGCTAAAATCTCGTGAACAATGCGATTATGCTCGGCGCCATCTTTAGCCCAATGCACTTGTATACCATTAGCGATACAGTTTTGTTCAAAGGTTTCAAGATATTGGGCAAGATGGGTTAACGTGTGGAGTTTTATTTCTGAGCCAAGCTGACGCAGTTGTTCCCATTCTGGGATGCTACCTGCGGCGCGGTCACGTTTTTCTCTGAGCATCCACAGCGCTTTTGAATGCCAGTCGACACGGGTTTCGTCGCGGCAAAAAATATCGGCTTTATGGGCATGGTTTTGTGAGCCCTGACTCGCTTCGTGATTATGATTGTAAGCCATGATGAGTCTCCTAGAGTGCAGCGTTCAGCACTTGGGCTATGTGGCGAGTTTCAATCGGCAACTGCTGTTTGCGGATCATGCCATCGAGGTGTAATAAACATGATGGATCAAAACCCACCACATATTCGGCACCCGTTGCGGCGTGGGCTTGGGCTTTGTCCTTACCCATTTTGGCTGACACTGCGCCTTCGTCCACGGCGAAGGTGCCACCAAAGCCACAGCATTCGTCACGGCGGTCGGGATAGACTATGTCTATGCCGTCAATATTTGCTAATACGGCTTCGACTTTGTTGAATCTTGGCCCCATTTGCTCACTTGGGGTGGCGAGGTTCAACATGCGTATGCCATGGCAACTCAGTTGCAGGCTGATTTTGTGCGCGAAGGGCTTGGTAAAGGCGGGGATTGGCGCGATATCGTGTAAAAACTCAGTAAGCTCATAGAGTTTGTTGATCACAGCTTGTGCTTCTGGGCTGCTATCAAACTCGTGGAAGTTTTCTTTGGCAGCCACTAAACAAGAGGCGGCAGGGCAAACAATGGCGTCGCATTCTACGCCCTTAAAAGCGTTAAGTAATTTACGGGTGGTACTGCGGGCGGCATCAAAGCAACCTGAGTTGGTCATTGGCTGACCACAACAGGTTTGACCCGCAGGTAGAATCACTTGGTGTCCGAGTTTTTCTAATAGCTCTAAGGTGGCAATGGCAACCTCAGGCATCATTTGATTGACTAGACACGGGATGAAAAGGGCGATTTTCATGGTGTTTTCTCTTTCTTATTAGTGAACGACATTGCCTTGTTGCGTGAGCTGAAGACCACACAAATACTAAGGTAGTTAATCCAATATAGGCGGTTTTTTACAGAATAAGTAGCGTTAATTTAGTAAATACTCTTGTTGATATCCTCATAAATGCGAATGTTTAATATATTGATTACATTGTTTAAAAATATTTTTTCGGTTTAAATTTTATGCTAATAGTTGCGTTGTCAATGAATGATAGCAATGTGCTGACATGCCTAAACGAGGCAAAATATCGCCCCGTTTTCGGCGGTTGTTATCCTACATTAGCGGCTGCACTCTTCGAGTAGATAAGCCAAGTGGCGATAGGAAATGCCACTGTGCTGAGTGAGGCCAACCTCACACATACGGTTAGCGTAATAGCCTTCTTTAATCTCCACTGGGATCAGTTTTTTGATATTACGCAGTGCGCTGGCGTTAATTTCAGGCTTATACAAACCTTTTTCACCCGCGTAACCACAGCAATCAATTCCCGCAGGTTTTAGCACTTGCGCTGAGCAAGCATCGGCGATTGCTTGCATCTTAGGCTCGAGCTTCATCTTGCGTGCGCTACAACCTAAGTGCAGAGCCACATTAACTTTTTTGCTAATGTTGAGCTTAGTCAGTAAGTTGTCGTGCATAAATTCAACTAAGTCGATAATTTGCACTTTGGGATCACCTGACAAGGTCCGGTAAGTACAAGACAACGCATCGACTACCACGGGCAGCTTGCCGCCATGGGTCATTTTGCTTACTGCATCGATAAGCTCTTGGCGTTTAGCATCGGCGTTTTTAAAGTCGCCCTTCGATTCCCACATCTGGCCGCAGCATAAATCGCGGGTTTTCTCTGGCGTAATCACGTTATAGCCTGCGCGTTCCAGTAGCGTGACGACCACTTCTGGCAAAGTGCGGTTATCAGGGTCTTTTGGCGTTGGGCCAAAGGTTCGTCCGCCACAGGCAGGGAAGTAGACTACCGTTTCTTGGCCCACTTTTGCTGGTGATGGTGTTGGCAGTTTGCCGCCTTTCGGGAAATCGGGGTTCCAATACGGCACTTCTTTTGAAATCAGGCGGCCGGTTTTCATTAAGGCATGGGTGATGCCATCGCCAGTGATTTTGTGGATCACGCCGAGCATGTCAAAACCTGAGCTGATGACTTGGTTTACCGCGCCAAAGTGTTTTGCTTGGAAATCTAAGACTTTTTGTTCAGTAGTACTGATGTACGGCGTGCGCAGCTTACGTACCAGTTGCCCCATGCTGTTATCAACGGGACAGGCAATGGTACATAGCTGACAGGCAGCGCAGGTATCGACCACATCGTATTTAGCGGCGGCGCGCATTTCGGCTGCTGCGGCTTTATCGCCTGACTGCTCTAAGCGCTCGATTTCACGTAAAGTGGCAATACGTTGGCGCGGTGAGAAGTTAAGTGCCGATGTCGGACAGGTTTTTTCACAAAATCCACATTCAATACACTTATCGATAAAATCATCGACCACAGGGCAGGGCTTAATGTTTTTTACATGCACTGTGCTGTCATCGTTCAAGATAACGCCGGGGTTGAGCAAGCCTTGTGGGTCAAAAATATGCTTGATGCGTTTCATCAAAGTGTAGGCATCGGCGCCCCATTCCATTTCAACAAAAGGCGCTACCGCGCGGCCGGTACCGTGCTCGGCTTTCATCGAACCGTCGTATTTATGGATCACCATTTCAGCCACATCTTGCATAAATCTTTGGAAACGGTCGATATCGGTTTGTGAGGCAAAAGTTGGGGTGATAATAAAGTGGAAGTTACCCGCTAAGGCATGGCCGTAAATGACGCCTTCAGGATAGCCGTGTTTGTGGAACAGTTGGGTTAAATCTGCCGCTGCTTCGGCCAAATGTTCAACGTTAAAGGCGACGTCTTCAATAATAACTGAGCTGCCCTTAGGGCGCTCGCCGCCAATAATAGGGAACAAACCTGAGCGCATTGCCCAGTATTTGCTGTAAACACTGGCATCGCTACTGAAGGTAATGGGGCGTTCAGTTTTAAGATGTGCGAGTTTAGCAATCACATCTTGGGTATAACTTTCTAAGGTTTGTGCATCATTAGCGCGGGATTCAATCAGCAAAATGGCTGCGCCTTCTGGCAATGTGCTGAGCCAATCTGGCATGCCTTTTTTACCGGTAACGGCTTGAATCGATGCCCAGTCGAGTAATTCGGCGGCGGCAACACTGTGACCAATAATTGGTGGAATTGCGCTGGCGGCATCGACCATATTAAAGAATACTGCCATGGCAGAGGCTTTAAACTTGGCTTCATCGACTGTGTGGTAAGTGACTTCTTCAACAAAGGCTAAGGTGCCTTCGGCGCCCACAATCAAGTGGTTGATGAGCTCAAAAGGCTCTTCGAAATCAACCAAAGAGTTGATGCTATAACCTGTGGTGTTTTTGATGGAGTATTTTTTACGAATGCGTTGCGTAAGGACGTCATTGCTGCGAGTGAGTTTGGCTAATGCAGTCAATGAATCTAATAATTCGCCGTGGGATTTAGCAAATGCCGCTTTGGATTTGTCGCAACCAGTATTTAATTCAGTACCATCGGCAAACAGTAATTTAGCCGAGGCGATAGTTTGATAGCTGTTTTGCGCCGTGCCGCAGCACATACCTGAGGCATTGTTTGACACGATACCGCCCACCATTGCCGAGGCTAATGTGGCAGGGTCAGGGCCAATTTTTTTGTCCAGTGGCCGCAATACCGCGTTGGCATCTGCGCCAATCACCGCCGCGCCGAGGGTAATTTTTTGACTGTCGGGACTTACTTCAATGGTTCTAAAGCCGTCGTGGCCTAACATCAGCAAAATGCCTTCACCAATGGCTTGTCCCGATAAACTGGTGCCCGCTGCGCGAAAGGTAACGGGGACTTTATAGGCGCGGGCAACGGCAAGAGTGTCTTTTACCTGTGTAAGGTTATCTGCATGCACCACGATTTCAGGCACAATGCGAAAATAACTCGCGTCGGTAGACCAAGCAAAACGGCGCACAGGATCATTGGATACGGCAGGCTCACCGAGCTGTTTAATCAGGTCTTGATATACAGCATTATAATTAATGGACATAAGGCTACTCTCTTAACGCAATAAATGACCAAAGCCGCTACAGCGGCCTTGGATTTCAGTGGGCTTAGAAGCCACCCCAGAGTGTGGCTATCGTACCTGCCAATAATGCATAACCAATAGCAACGGGCATTGTCTTACGAATAATTTCAGACTCTCGTCCTGCCATACCTACGACCGTTGCGGCCGCAACTACGTTCATCACACACATCATGTTACCTGCGTTGGCACCTATGCCCTGTAGGGCTAACACTAACGCGTGATTCATACCGATATTGTCGGCCACACTGTACTGTAGGCCTGAGAACATCATATTTGAGAAGGTCGCAGAGCCCGATAGAAAGGCGCCGAAAATACCAACAATAGGCGACATCCAAGCCCACACAGAACCCATTGAGTGCGCCAGCATATCGGCTAATGCAACTGGCATTGAGGCTAAGCCTGCTCCATTGACACCAGAGTTTAAGAAGATTTTCACCATAGGCACTGACGCGCCGAGTGAAATAATGGTGGGTAACATGGATTTACATGACACACCAATCGTTTGTTTTATTGCAGGGCTTTTCATTCTGAACAGGAAGAAACCTAAAATACACACCACAATGAAGAAAATACCGGGTGCGTATAAAGTGGCAAAGCTGGCCTTAAGCTCAGTGCCCATTAGACCTGTCCAACTGATGTTAAAGCCCGATAACCATGTTTTTAACGGTGCAACTGTGCGTGATAACACCAGCAGCGCCGCCATAATGATATAAGGCGTCCAAGCGGCTATTTGTGAAAACTTAGCCGTTGTTGCGACTTTTCCGCTTTCTTGACTGTCATTCTCGGCAAAATCATTCCAAGGGGTTTTAGGCAGTAAATAACCTTTACGCGCTACAGGGATCACCATTGCCATACCGACTAAAGAACCGATAACAGAGGGAAATTCTGGACCAGCAATATAGTTGATAATCCAAGCGGGGACGGTAAAGGCAAGGCCTGCAAAAATCGCAAACTTCCAAATTGCTAAGCCTTCTTTAAAGGATTTATTGCGACCAAAAAAGCCAGTTAACATAGCGACCATCACCAATGGGATTAACGAGCCTGTGATTAAGTCGATAGTGATCATGTGCATAGCAATAAACTGCGCAAAGTCAGCATAGGTGCCGCCATGCTCAGCAATTTGCGCGGAGGCCATACTTACGCCGCCTTGCATTAAACCTTGCTCCATACCAAAGAGTACGGGTAAACCAATCGCGCCAAAGGACACACTGGCCGAGTCGGCAATTAGCGCGACCACAGCTGCGGCAATAGGGGGAACACCTAATAATACTAACAGCGGCGCACCAATGGCGGCTGGGGTACCAAAGCCGGCACTGCCTTCAATAAAGGCACCAAATAACCAACAAATGATGATGACTTGCACGCGAGCATCGGCACTGATGTTAGTAAAGCCTGCGCGGATAGTATCCATTGCCCCTGAATATTTCAGGGTGTTAAGTAAGAACACTGCGCCAAAAATAATGGTGAGTGGAGTAATAGCAGATAGCAGCCCTTCAAGGACTGATGCCGCCAGTAATGTGGTATCCATTTGCCAGATAAACACGGCGGCGAGTGCAGTGACTATCATGGAAATGGGCATCGCCTTTGATGCGGGCATTCTGAGTAACACTAAAAATAGCATTACGCTGATTACCGGCGTCAAGCTGGCGAGGAGTTGAAGTATTGTCATGCTAGCCTCTTCATCAAGTGGTCTGTCTTATTATTAATATTAGAATTTTCATCAGTTTTAATGTCGACTTCTCAGACCGATAAAACAGCAATTAATATTAAAAGTGTTAATGGCCTCGACATTCTGTGTTGTGTACTAGACGTTATTGTGAGTTTTACTAATATGATCTAGATCATTTTCGCTGCTATATGAAATGCCAATCTACCGTGCTGAGGGATGTGTCACTTAAAAGATATTTCTATATGTGAGCTTGATCACTTGAGTTGATGGCTGTGTGTTTAAATTTTTTATAAAAAATTTAAATAACTGCGATTTTAGTTATTACAATTGGGTTGTTACCCAATTAAGCCGTGGATAATGCAATAAACTGATCTTTTTATTTCATTAATGAGTGATTTTCAGTATCTAAAAAACACATACGGCACGTGATTGATGTCACATTATTTTGAGCTTTAAAAAGATGAACCTTTAGTGGTTTTGTATTACATGTTTGTTTTTTATTGGTTTATTGGGTAGTTGTTCGTTGTGACGAATATCGCTTTTTTCAAGCGTGATTTTATATTGTGACAAATATCACTTAACTTATTTTGTATTAATTTTAAATAAACTGAAATTTAATCACGGTTAATTACGTTGTATTTAGATATTTTGCTGAGTTGTCAAACTCTATAGATAAGTTATCTAGCGCCAACTGAAATATAGCGTTAGAACATTAAGCAGCGAACAATATAAAAATAATGATTTAATGCGCAGATAAATTAATATTTATGTTAATAAAAAAGAGACTGAATAGTCTCTTTTAGCAGGGTATTGATAAAAATAGTACTGACTTAAAATAACTTGCTGCCCCAACCTAATTTAGTGCGCAACACATGAAAATAATTATGCCCTTTAGGATGAATAAGTCGTAAACGCTCGGAGCTACGGCGCACTATGATTTCATCACCGGGTAATACGGCTAAATGGACGTGACCATCACAGCTGACCTCTAGGTTTTCACCATTCTCAGGGGAAACCACCATTTTAATGGTGCTACAAGCATCAACCACAATCGGACGACAAGATAAGGTGTGTGGAAACATAGGAACTAAGATCATTGCCTGCAGATTAGGTGTAAGAATCGCGCCTCCTGCAGAAAGTGCATAGGCTGTTGAGCCTGTTGGCGTAGACACTATCATGCCATCAGCACGTTGGCTGTACATGAATTGGTCGTCAATATAGACTTCAAATTCAATCATGTGGGCAATTTTACCCGGATGCAGTACCGCCTCATTCACGGCGGTATTACTTGCTTTAAGCTCCCCGTGGCGATACACCTTCGCTTCGAGTAAGAACCTGTGCTCGGTATCGAACTCACCGTCAAGCACTTTGGCGAGAGCTTCCTCGAAGGTATCGGGTGGTAAGTCGGTTAAGAAGCCTAAATTACCGCGGTTGACGCCAATAACACCTAAATCGAAGCGGGCTAATACCCTTGCTGCACCAAGCATATTGCCGTCACCACCCACGACGATAGCTAAGTCGCAGCGCGTGCCAATTTCGAGCAAATCAACAGCCTCGATATAAGGCCCTAATTCGGCAGCAACACGCTCTTCTACTAACACTTCAAAGCCTTGCATTGTCAGCCAATGATGTAGACGCTTTAAGGTTTGGTTAGTCCCTTGATGATGGGGCTTGCCGATTAGGCCAATAGTGTGAAACTTTGTGGTCATATTTATGCTAGATCTGCCCTTAGGCCTTGAAACGTCAAAATTGATCCCCATAATATGCCCAGAGTATTTCAGAAACAAAGCATTTTTAGCTGGAGTGAAAATGAGCAACGAATCGATTAAAGTAGAACAAGATCTGATCCAAGAGGGTGTAGAGTCTGAAGTGTCTACCACAGAAGCAAGTCTTATCGATGAGCTTACCCAGGCCAATTTCCGTATTGAAGAGCTGGAACAGTTACTCGCTGACGCTTTGGCGAAAGTTGAAGAACAAAAGGATTCAGTGATCCGCGCCGCCGCCGAAGTGGATAATATTCGTCGTCGCGCTGCAATGGATGTGGAAAAAGCGAATAAATTTGCCTTAGAAAAGTTTGCAAGTGAACTTTTGCCAGTTCTTGATAATATGGAACGCGCTTTAATGGGGACAAACCCAGAAGATGACGCGACGAAAGCGATTTATCAAGGCGTTGAGTTAACTCAAAAAAGCTTGCTTACCGCGGTGGCTAAATTTGGTGTTAAACAAATTGATCCACAAGGTCAGTCATTTAACCCAGATCTACATCAAGCGATTGGCATGCAACCAAGCAGTGAATTCCCTGCTAACACTGTGATGTTGGTGATGCAGAAGGGTTATGAGCTGAATAGCCGCTTACTACGCCCTGCGATGGTTATGGTGTCACAAGGCGGCCCTAACCAAGAAAGCGCAACGATAGATATCGAAGCTTAAGCTTTATTGGCTAGGCAGCTGTTATAAAGACAGCGACAAAAAAGGACTGCAATAGCAGTCCTTTTTTATGGGCGAAATTTTTTATGAGAGTCGCTAACGTCTTACAAAATAGCGCCTCTAAAGCTCAATAGCTTATTGTGCTAAATAGGTATTAATTTGCGCCAGTATGCCTTCAGCATCCAGTTGTAAGTCGTGGGTGACTTCTTCTGGTGCGCCGTGCTTAATAAACTCATCAGGTAAACCGATTTGCAATACAGGCTTAGGCATCTTTAACTTTTGTAGCAGTTCAAGGACGCCAGACCCTGCGCCGCCCATAATCGCATTTTCTTCCACTGTAACCAGTACGTCATGGCTTTTAGCCATTTCTTTGACCAGTTCAATATCCAGCGGTTTTACAAAGCGCATGTCGACTACTGTTGCATTTAAGCTTTCAGCTGCCGTCAATGTGGAAGCTAAAGTCGTACCAAAGTTGAGAATGGCAACGCGTTCACCAGTACGCTTAATGACGCCTTTACCTATCGGTAAGGCTGTCATAGTCTCGACCTGAGTTTCACCTGTTGCACTGCCTCTAGGGTAGCGTACTGCACTTGGGCCAGCGTTATAGCAATAACCTGTGTAGAGCATTTGACGACATTCGTTTTCGTTCGATGGCGCCATAATGACCATGTTTGGAATGCAGCGCATAAAGCTTAGATCAAATGCGCCTTGATGGGTTGGCCCATCCGCACCGACAATACCGCCGCGATCAATGGCAAATAATACCGGTAATTGTTGCAGTGCTACATCGTGAATCAGCTGATCATAGGCGCGTTGCAAAAATGTGGAGTAAATTGCCACTACCGGTTTGTAACCTTCGCAGGCAAAACCCGCCGCTAGGGTTACGGCGTGTTGTTCGGCTATCGCGGCATCAAAATATTGTTTCGGGAAGCGTTGGGAAAACTCCACCATGCCCGAACCTTCGCGCATGGCAGGGGTAATCGCTAATACTTTTTCATCTTGTTCGGCAATGTCGCATAACCATTTACCAAACACTTGCGAAAAGGTCGGTAAACCGGGTTTTGTGGCCGGTTTTTTAAACAGCGATGGGTCAAACTTAGGCACCGCATGCCAACCGATAGGATCTTTTTCAGCAGGCTCATAACCACGACCTTTCTTAGTCATGATGTGCAGCACTTGTGGACCTTTAAGATTGCGCATATTACGCATGGTCTCGACCAGAGCATCAACATCGTGGCCATCGATTGGGCCAATATAGTTGAAACCTAACTCTTCAAATAAAGTGCCAGGAACCACCATACCTTTAAGGTGTTCTTCAGTACGCTTAGCCATTTCTTTGATGACGGGCATGCCTTTCAACACTTTCTTGCCGCCTTCGCGCAGCGTAGTATAAAAACGGCCTGACATCAGTTGTGCTAAATGGTTATTAAGCGCACCGACATTTTCAGAAATCGACATTTCGTTGTCATTTAACACAACAAGCATGTCATTGTGCAAGTCGCCTGCGTGGTTCATGGCTTCAAACACCATACCGCCTGTCATCGCACCATCGCCGATTACGGCAACAACTTTACGACCCGCTTGCTCTTTTTCAGCGATAATTGCCATCGCCAGTGCTGCGCTGATTGATGTACCCGAATGACCGACACTAAAAGTGTCATATTCACTTTCTTCACGCCAAGGAAAAGGGTGCAAACCCTCTTTTTGCCGAATAGTCTGCATTCTATCGCGACGACCTGTAAGGATTTTATGCGGGTAGGCTTGATGGCCAACATCCCAAATCAAACGGTCAAAAGGAGTATTGTAGACATAGTGCAATGCAACGGTGAGCTCTACCGTGCCTAGGCCAGAGGCAAAATGACCGCTGGACATGCCAACAGACTTAAGCAGGAACTCGCGTAATTCATCGGCCACTTGTGGTAAAAGTGCCTGAGGAAGTTGGCGGAGTTCATTAGGGGTGTTGGCCTGTGCCAACACGGGAAACTGAGAAATGTCCAAACTCATAGCGAGATACTTCGACTCTTATTATATTCTTCGCTCAATGATATAGCGGGCGAAATCTGCAATTAACTGACTATTGTAGGGCAATTTAGCCAGCACTGATAGTGCTTCTTGGACCAGTTGTTTGGCGGTATCTTGTGCGCCTTGTAGTCCAAGTAATTGTGGAAAAGTACTCTTATTTGATTCTGTATCAGAGCCTTGCGGCTTACCGAGCTCTTCGGTAGTGGCTATGATATCGAGGATATCGTCTTGTACTTGGAAGGCGAGCCCGATGGCACGGGCAAAATCCATCATAGCAATATAGTGTTCTTTAGGCGCATTAGCGGCAATTAAAGCTAACTCAACGGCGCAACTAATAAGCGCGCCGGTTTTCATATTATGTAATTGAGTTAGTGCGTTAAGATCAATATTTTTATTGGTTGAAGCTAAATCTATTGCTTGACCACCGCACATGCCACGATAGCCTGAAGCTTTAGCTAAAACTCGCACCATGGCAATATGTTGTTCGCTGCTGATCCCTACTAGGGGCTCGGTAATAATTTCAAAGGCTAAGGTTTGCAGCGCATCTCCCGCTAAAATAGCGGTCGCCTCATCAAAAGCGATATGCACTGTGGGCTGACCACGGCGCAGTTCATCATTATCCATAGCAGGTAAATCGTCATGGATAAGTGAGTAAGCATGAATACATTCAATGGCTGCGGCGCATGCATCTAACTTATCGAGTTCAAGCCCAAACATGCGCCCGATACTGTAAACCAGAAATGGACGAATGCGTTTGCCACCTAATAAAGCGCCGTAAGTCATGGCAGCTTTTAATGTAGGAGCGCTATCTTCAAGCGTATTAAAACGCTGTTTTAATTGATTATCAACACGTTGCTGATATTCTTGAATGGTACTGGCTAGCACGCTTATTCGCCCTCAACGGCATAGGGGGACAGAGGCGCATTTTCATCTGGTTTCAATAAAATGGCCACTTTTTGTTGAGCTTGTTCGAGTTTGGCTTGGCTGTTTCGTACGAGATTAATGCCGCGTTCAAATTGTTTTAACGCGTCATCAAGTGAGATATCGCCTTGCTCTAAATCGGCAACGATGCGCTCTAGCTCGCCAAGGGATTCTTCGAAACTGAGATTTTCGGGTTTTTTAGCCACGTTTATATTTCCTTTAATTTAGCGGACACAAGGTATATCAGGGCGACGCAAGGGTCAAATTCAGACGATAAATATTTGCTCAATCGCACGCTTTGTAACTGAATTTTTTCCAGAAAATATAAATAGTCGCTAAACTTGCTTAGTGTATGTCCGATAACTGACAATAGTATCATCATTTGTATCGTAATTTTGAGCTCGATACACAAGTCTCACACGTATGGTCAGCAGGATTTTCACTCAATCGATTATCTGAGTGCCATTGCTTACCCAGAGTAAGTATTATGTTGTTTATTGAAAAAATTGAGGAGCCGTCGTGGATTTAGCAACAATAATAGGAATAGTGGGGGCTTTTGCTTTTATTCTCGGCGCTATGGTGACGAGTGGCGGCTTAATGATTTTCGTCGATGTGCCTTCGATTCTAATTGTGTTTGGTGGCTCCTTCTTTGTGGTCATGATGAAGTTTAATCTTAAACAATTTTTTGGAGCGGTAAAAATTGCAGCCAAAGCGTTTATATTTAAGCTTGATAAGCCCGAAGATTTGATTGAACAAGCGGTTGCTATGGCTGATGCCGCTCGTAAAGGTGGTTTTTTGGCCTTGGAAGAAGCACAAATCACCAATAGTTTCATGCAAAAAGCCGTTGATATGTTAGTTGATGGTCATGATGGTGAAGTCGTCCGTGCAGCATTAGAGAAAGATATTGCTTTGACCGAAGAACGTCATCGCACCGGGATTGCCATATTTAGAGCCGTCGGTGATGTTGGGCCTGCGATGGGGATGATTGGTACGCTGGTTGGTCTGGTTGCTATGTTGTCCAACATGTCAGATCCTAAGTCGATTGGCCCCTCTATGGCGGTAGCGCTGTTAACCACATTATACGGTTCTATGATGGCAAACATGGTTGCTATCCCTGTTGCGGATAAATTATCGCTGCGCATGGGGGAAGAGATGCTTAATCGTAATTTGATTATGGATGCTGTACTTGCTATTCAAGACGGACAAAATCCCCGTGTGATCGAAGGTTTCTTAAAAAATTATTTGGCTGAAAAAAATCGCAAAATTGATACCACGGACGGAGAGTAGCCCATGGCTAAGTGCAACTGTCCACCGCCCGGCGCACCGGCTTGGTTGGCAACATTTGCCGACTTGATGTCGTTGTTGATGTGTTTTTTCGTGTTGCTATTGTCATTTTCTGAAATGGACGTGTTGAAATTTCAACAGATTGCAGGCTCGATGAAATACGCTTTTGGTGTGCAAAATAAAGTTGAGCTGAAAGATATTCCTAAAGGTACCTCAGTTATTGCTTTAGAGTTTAGGCCCGGTCGCCCAGATCCCACGCCGATTGAGATTATCAATCAACAAACTAACGAAATGACTGAGCCCGTGCTGGATTATAAAGCGGGTGAAGACGATAGTTCTGGTGGTTCACAACAGCAAGATGGTTCCCAGCGCGGTGGTGAAGCAAGTGTTACTGCGCAAGATATTGCCAAAGCGGTTGAAGCCGAAGAGAGCGCTGCACAGGAAAAAATCAATGAGCAAGTCAAGAGAATGGCACAAGAGCTCAATAAAGAAATTATTGATGGTTCGATTGAAATTGAATCTTTGGGCCAGCAGATTATTATCCGCATCCGTGAAAAGGGCTCGTTTGCCTCGGGTTCGGGTTTTCTGCAACCTCGATTTAAACCTATTGTGCGCTCTGTGGGCGAACTATTAAAAGATGTGCCAGGGATTATTACCGTGTCAGGTTACACCGATGACATGCAAATTAGTGATGAACTTTATAGTTCTAACTGGGATCTATCTAGTAAACGTGCGGTAGCCGTAGCCCATGAATTATTACAGGTTAAAGGTTTTGATGCTAAACGAATGAAAGTAGTCGGTATGGCATCGAATAACCCAATAGTACCTAACGATTCAGCGGAGAATCGTGCCCGTAATCGCAGAGTAGAAATTGCGATAGAGCAAGGCAAAGCGAAAGAGTCGGAAGAGATTCAAATCGGCAAGTAGCTGTTCATATGCCCGGTTATGTTTGTTTTACTGCCGCGATAATATCGCGGCTTTTTTATGCGCCAAATTTTTACGTTAAGGATAAAAACTTTGATTTTTTAGCAATATTTTGGAGTACTTAAATGTAGAGTACTTAAATACAGTAGGGTAATTGTATCATTGCAGTAGGGTGTTAATTTTAGTGAGTTTTTAGTCGATAAATACACTCAAATGCAACGTGATTTTAGATACGAAAATAGCTTGGATTACGGTGGTACAAGCCCGCTGAAACTCGCATGTTTAGGTTACTTGGGTATATAATCCCCCGATTATTATTTTAGCCAATTTTACTTTTTCAAAATTGCCCGCGGAAATCCCATGAAGTTTATTGTAAAGCTGTATCCAGAAATCATGATGAAGAGCAAACCAGTTCGTATGCGCTTCACCAAAATGCTCGAAACCAATATTCGTAATGTGCTGAAAAAAGTTGATGAGGACGCTAAAGTCCAACGTCAATGGGATCGCATTATGGTGATGGTACCTAAGGACAAACCTGAGTTAGCCCAAGCCTTTGGTGAGCGTCTGGCATGTATTCCGGGTATTGCACACGTTGTGCAAGTTGATGAATACAGCTTTGAGTCTGTGGATGATATTTATCAGCAAGTTTTACCCGTCTATCGTGACCAACTAGCGGGCAAAACCTTTTGCGTGCGAGTGAAACGCTCTGGCGATCATGATTTTAAGTCGATTGAGGTTGAGCGTTATGTTGGCGGCGGCTTAAATCAGTTTACTGATGCCGTTGGCGTGCGTTTAAAAAATCCCGATATTACCGTTAACCTCGAAATTGACCGCGATAATCTGTACATGGTCACTAAGCGTATTGAAGGCTTAGGTGGTTTCCCAATGGCGACGCAGGAAGATGTATTGTCATTGATTTCGGGTGGTTTTGATTCGGGTGTCTCTAGCTATCAATTTATCAAAAAAGGCGCTCGTACCCACTACTGCTTTTTCAATTTGGGCGGCGCGCAGCATGAAATTGGCGTTAAGCAAGTGGCCTACCATTTATGGAAAACCTACGGTGAATCCCATAAAGTTAAATTCATTTCAATCCCTTTTGAACCTGTTGTAGCGGAAATTTTAGAGCGTATTGATAACGGTCAAATGGGTGTTGTGCTTAAACGCATGATGATGCGCACTGCGGCGCGTATTGCTGAGCGTATGGGCATTCAAGCACTGGTGACCGGTGAGAGCTTAGGCCAAGTGTCTAGCCAGACGTTAACCAATCTTAACGTGATTGACCGTTGTACAGAGCTATTAATTTTACGTCCGCTGATTGCCATGGATAAACAAGACATTATTAATGAAAGTCGCCGAATTGGTACGGAAGACTTTGCCAAATCGATGCCTGAATACTGCGGCGTTATTTCGCAAAAGCCTACGGTGAAGGCGGTACTAGCGAAAGTCGAGGCGGAAGAGAAGAAATTCTCAGAGGACTTGATTGATCAAATCATCGCTCAATCTGTCACTATTGATATTAGGGAAATAGCTGAACAAATGGATACTCAGATAACTGAGACTGAAACTGTTGCCAGCATTGATGCTAATGAAGTGGTTATTGATATTCGCGCTCCCGAAGAAGAAGAGCGTAAACCGTTGCAAATTGAAGGGGTAGAGATCAAACAAATTCCTTTCTTCAAGTTAGCGACTCAGTTTGCCGATCTCGATAAGCAAAAGACCTACTTATTGTATTGTGAACGCGGGGTGATGAGTAAATTACAGGCGCTATATTTAATTGAGCAAGGTTACAGCAACGTGAAAGTGTATCGCCCATAAAACCGTGTAAATGAGCTTATTGCGCGGAGAATGAACCGTAGCAGTAGGCTTTTAGTCCGATTTAACACAAAAAATAAAAAACCGCATATTAATGCGGTTTTTTATTTTGATAACTTCTGTAAAACAACCTGAAATCGTTTATCAACTATTGGGCTTTAACAACCTGCGGGGTGTTAATCGCATCATCCTCAGCAATCAACAGTGTGGCTTCTTGCAGTAGCTCTTGATGCATTTTATCCATCGCGGCACCTAAGTCTGCAGTAATACTTGTTTGTAAGTCGCTAGTATCGATGACGATTTCGTCAGCGAACACGTTAGCATTGGCATTAAAACTGAGTGCAGCGATAAAAACTAACGCAAACGCCGATTTTACATTGAACATAGTCGCCTCCGGGCTGACAAAATGACGCTGTCAGACATTCCCATCACCGATTCGAGATTGTCTAACGAGTGTGTTTCTCTGGCACAAAATTTAACCAAAATAGCTGGCCTTTACAAACGATTAAATGTAACAATAAGGATTAGAAAAACTAATTAAAAAATGAGATAGAGATCACGATGTCAAGACGATTACCACCGCTGAACGCGGTTAAAGCATTTGAAGCCGCGGCGCGGCACTTGAGTTTTACCCGAGCGGCGGAAGAATTGTTCGTTACCCAAGCTGCGGTAAGCCATCAAATTAAGGCATTAGAAGATTTTCTCGGATTAAAATTATTTCGCCGAAAGAATCGTTCTTTATTACTAACTGAAGAAGGGCAGAGTTACTTTCTTGACATTAAAGACGTCTTTATTCAACTCGCCGACGCCACTGACCGGCTATTAGCTCGCAGTGCAGTAGGTTCGCTCACTGTAAGTATGTCACCGAGTTTTGCTATCCAGTGGTTAGTGCCTCGTTTAGCCAAGTTCAGTGAAAAAAATCCTGATATTGATGTACGCATTAAAGCGGTAGATAGTGAGTCGAGTTCTTTAACGGACGACGTCGATGTCGCTATTTATTATGGCTTAGGCAGTTGGCCTGGCCTGCGCGCTGATAAGCTCAGAAACGAAGTGCTTATTCCCGTGTGTTCGCCCATGTTACTCAATGGTACAAAGCCACTATCACAACCGAGTGATTTGAAATATCACACACTCTTACATGACATGAATCGTCACGATTGGCAGGCATGGTTTAGGCAGTGTGGGATTACTGATATTAATGTGAACCAAGGACCTATTTTTAGTCATTCATCTTTGGTATTACAAGCTGCAGCCCATGGTCAAGGTGTGGCATTGGGCTATAGCGTACTGGCACGTCCCGATATAAAAGCGGGGCGACTTGTGTGTCCATTTGAAGAAGTATTGGTGAGTAAGGATGCATACTACTTAGTTTGCCAGCAAAACCATGCTGAGCTGGGTAAGGTTGTGGCGTTTCGCGAATGGATGTTAGACATGTTTGCTGAGGAGTCACGTAGTGAGTTGTTGCCCGGATAAGCCCAGTTATATCGTAGACGGGCTGCCTGCAAGTAGCTTGATTTTATTTGCCCATGGCGCAGGGGCTAACATGGACTCAGATTTTATGCAGGCGATGTCGGCGGGGCTGGTGGCTAAGGGTTTTCAGGTCATGCGCTTTAATTTCCTCTATATGCAGGCAAATGCTGTTGACGGTAAAAGACGTCCACCTGACCGTGCACCTAAATTGCTCGCTTGTTTGACACAGATGCTCGATATTGCTCAATCATTGCCAGCAGTTGAGCGTGTGATACTGATGGGTAAATCGATGGGCGGCCGCATGGCGGCGCTATTGGCATGCGATCCGTTGATAGCTACGCGCATCGATAGCGTCATTTGTTTAGGCTATCCCTTTGTACCGCTCAAAGGCGGCGATCCAAGATTGGGGCCGTTGAATGAATGCCAAGTCCCGGTATTAGTTGTGCAAGGCGAGCGGGATAAGTTTGGTGGCAAAGAGCAAATACCGAGTTGGCCGTTGAAACCTGAGATAAAACTCGCTTGGATAACTGATGGCGATCATAGTTTTACTCCAAGAAAGTCGTCAGGTACCACAGAGGCGGCTAATCTGGCTCGTGCCATTGATTTATCAAGCAATTTTATTAGTGAACAGAATGTACTTACATGAATGTTGAATGAATTAAGGCTATTTAAGCAGGGGTGTTAAATGCGTAAAGGTTTATTATTACTCGCCGCGATGAGCGGATTCTTAGCGGTTGCTTTAGGTGCCTTTGGTGCCCATGGTCTTAAGGCTGTTGCGCCACCAGACTTAATTGAAGTGTTTAACTTAGGTGTGCAATATCATTTCTATCATACTTTTGCCTTGGTTATGCTCGCGTTTTCTGGCCAATGGCTGACGTCACGTTTATTGGACTGGGCGGCATACCTATTTATTGTAGGTATTATGCTATTTTCTGGTTCGTTATATGGATTGGCACTTATTGGCACTAAATGGCTTGGGCCCATTACGCCAATTGGCGGCGGATGCTTTTTACTCGGTTGGTTACTATTTGCCGCAGCAGTATGGCGTCATAAAGTGGTGGATGGCCATGAGTCTTAATGTAGAAAATTAACGTTCGTTTTTAAGCTTTAAAATCGGCTGAATGGTTTTAATCAGCAAGACACTGATGCCTTGTTTGCATTGACGGCAAATAGGGCATTTTTTTACTTAAATTGCTATACTGGCGCCCAAATTGATAGTCAGCCATAACTTTGGCTTGGATTTCTCAGGGATCCCCATGAAAAACCTATTTTTATTTTGCCGTGCTGGCTTTGAAAAAGAATGCGCGGCAGAAATTCAGCAGCGCGCCGCAGAGCTTAATGTCGGCGGCTTTGTTAAAGCGAACAACAATGACGCTTATGTGGTCTTCCAAGGCTTTGAAGACGATGCAGCTGAGGCGTTAGTTAAGCAATTACCACTTGCTTCATTAATTTTTGCTCGCCAAATGTTTGCCGCCAGTGATTTATTAATCGACTTGCCAGAAAATGACAGAGTGACGCCAATCGTTGCCGCCTTAAGTGATGTCAGTAAAGCGGGTGAATTACGCGTTGAAACGCCAGATACCAACGAAGCCAAAGAGTTATCGGCTTTTTGCCGTAAATTCACCGTACCTTTGCGTCAGCATTTGAAAAAATCGGGTAGTTTACTCGCTCAAGAAAACCCTAAACGCCCGATTATCCACGTGTGTTTTGTGGGGCCTGGTCGTGCTTATGTGGGATATTCTTATAGTAATAATAGCTCTCCCCATTTTATGGGTATTCCACGCCTAAGAATGGCGGCAGATGCACCAAGTCGCTCTAGCTTAAAACTTGATGAAGCATTTGGTCAGTTTGTGCCCAAAGAAGAGCAAGAAGAGCGTATTCGTAGTGGTATGAATTCAGTTGACTTAGGCGCATGTCCAGGCGGTTGGACTTATCAACTTGTGCGTCGTGGTATGTTTGTCTCTGCGGTAGATAATGGCCCTATGGATGAGAAGTTAATGCAAACGGGTCAGGTTAAACATTTCCGTGAAGACGGTTTTCGTTTTGAACCACAGCGTAAAAATATCTATTGGTTAGTGTGTGACATGGTTGAAAAACCCGCGCGCGTAGCCGAGTTGATTGAAGCATGGGCGATAAACGGTTGGTTTAAGGAAGCTATTTTTAACCTTAAATTGCCGATGAAGAGTCGTTATAAAGAGGTCATAGCGATTCTTGAAACCATGCAGACTATTCTAAAAGAAAATGGTGTTACCGATTTTAAAGTGCAGTGCAAACATCTTTACCATGACCGAGATGAAGTGACTGTGCATTTATGGCTGCGCCCCGATACCGCGTGGAATTAATCCCTGCGATTATCTTGCACTAAATCGACGCAGGTTTAAAAGTGACATAACAAAAAGCCCCAAAGGAAACTTTGGGGCTTTTTAGTGCCTGTTCATTTGAGTTTTAAACCGAAGCTCAAGATTGAACAAGCGCGTTATAGACTCGTCTGTAACGCGCTATACACTATTACAGACGCTCAAGTACTGCTTGAGTGAAATCAGTCGTACCGTGCGTGCCACCTAAATCGTGAGTTGTACGGTCGCCTTCTGCAATCACTGCAGATACGGCTTTACGGATTTGCTCTGCTTTGTCAGCCATACCTAAATATTCTAGCATTTGGATAGACGCTAAAATGACTGAGGTTGGGTTTGCTAGATTTTTGCCAGCGATATCAGGTGCACTACCGTGAACGGCTTCAAAAATTGCCGCATCGCGGCCAATGTTTGCACCGGGTGCCATACCTAAACCACCGACTAAACCAGCACACAGATCCGATAAGATGTCACCAAACAGGTTGGTTGTAACGATCACATCGAAGTTTTCTGGGTTCATTACTAGCTTCATGCACGTTGCATCGACAATCATTTCTTCTGTCTTGATGTCTGGGTAGCGTAGGCTCACTTCACGAGCCACTTTCAGGAACAAACCTGAGGTTGACTTCATAATGTTAGCTTTGTGAACGATAGTGACTTTCTTACGGTTTTCTTTACGTGCCAGCTCATAAGCGAAAGTGGCGATTTGCTCAGCACCTTGACGAGTAATGACACTGGTCGCTTCTGCCGTTAACCCATCTTCAGACACTTTTTGACCGAAACCTGAATACATGCCTTCAGTGTTTTCACGCACAGTGATGATATCAATATTTTCGTAACGAGCTTTGGTGCCTTTGAAAGATAGCACTGGGCGGACGTTTGCATATAGACCGAATTTTTTACGTAACGTGACGTTGATTGAAGTAAAACCTTCACCAACAGGCGTTGTTAGCGGGCCTTTTAGGGTAATACGGTTTTTTTCAATTAGCTCTAAAGTGCGCTGCGGCAGTAACTCACCTTGTTTTTCGAGTGCTGTCAGGCCTGCATCGGCAAATTCATATTCAAAATCACAGCCTACTTTATCAAGAATTTGTAAGGCTGAATCAATGATACTTGGGCCAATTCCATCACCTGGAATTACGGTTATCGTTCTTTTTGACATGGAGAAGTCCTTCCACGGTTCGTGGTTACTGCAATTGTCTGCCCCAGATTAACTGGATAGCAGGACTATGAAATAGGTATTTTTTCTGCGCATTATTTTACCCACCTTTGATCAAACTTCACAGGGAATAGTGAGTAATATCACGATATTTTATGTGGTATTACTTGTAAAAAGACGGGCTTCTCACCATGATGGAAACCCAAAGGTTAAAAAGTCTACTTTAGTCTAACAAATATATAAAAGAGGAAGACATTGAAGTTAATATCTATTACATCTGTGATGTTGTTATCCATCGGGATACTACCGCCAGCACTAGCGGAAAATAGCACTAAGCCGCTCACCCTAACTGACATTATGCATTTTGAATCCCTCGGTAAACCGGTTATTTCAGACACTGGACAGGTTATCGCGGTTGAATCCTCGCCTGACCGTGGTGATAGTCATGTCATTGCGAAAAACATCTCGTTACAACAAAGTTATCAAGTTGCTGGTGGGTCAGATCCGCAAGTGAGCCACGATGGTCGTTATATTGCTGTAGTGGTTAAACCGAGTTTACTTACGCTTGAAACGAGCGATGCCAAAGCGAAGAAAAAACTCAAATCCGCCATGGTATTACTTGATACCCAAACGGGTACACAAACCCGTTTTGAGCGCGTGCAGGAATTTGCTTTCAGCGACGAAGGTAAACATCTGGCTATTTGGTTTGAAGCCGACGAAGAGTCCAAAAAAGAAGTTGAGCCAAAAGTTGCTGAAACATTAGTCGAGGTCGGCACCGTAAGTACAGCAAAACCGGCGAAGCCAAAGGTGGATAAGTTTGACCAAGGTCGACGTTTTACTTTGCTTAGTTTAGAAAATCTAACTCAACAAATCGATATTGAGCAGGTTACTGGCTATGTGTTTGATAAAAATAGCCGCAGATTGGCATTAGCGGTAAATGATATTACTAATAAACAGCATCAGTTGCAGTTAGTGGATTTAAAAACTCACAAGAAAACAGTTGTTTTTGACTCGTCTAACCAACAAGTAGGGGCTTTAGCACTGGCTAAAAATGGTCGTTGGCTGGCGTTCACCCAAGGTAAAGACAGTGAGTTACCCTATGGTCGCAACTACCAGTTATCCTTGGTCGATTTGTCATCGGGCAAAATAAGTAAACCCCCAGAGTCACCCGAATGGAAGCTTAATCGTTACACTCGTTTAAGCTTCTCATTAGACAGTGAGCGACTGTTCTTTGGTCGTGTACCTGAGGTGAGTCAGCAGTTAAGTTTGCAGAAAATTACCGAAGAAAATGATTTGTTTAATACCGATATTGTCACCGCGCAGCGTGGGCTTAAGGTATGGCATGGTGATGATCCGCGCATTAAGCCTCATGAAATCAAACAATACGACAAAGAGCAAAAACGGACTTACCTAGCGGTACTACATTTAGGCTCTAATAATGTGGTGCAGCTTGGTGATAAAACGGTGCCTGATGTGACGATTTCGCAGCACAAACGCTTTATGTTAGCCAGCTCCGATTTACCCTATCGCAAAATGGCAACTTGGGCAGGGTTCTATCAAGACTATTATCTGATTGATATAAATACAGGCCTTAAGGTGCCATTTTTGACTCAGCAGCCCAGTGATGCTGAGCCAAGCTTATCGGGTAACGGTAAGTATGTGGTCTATTATCAGCAAGGTAATGTGTATCTTTATGATATTGCCCAGGCGCAGCGCTCTAACCTAACCCGATCTATAAAGGTCAGTTTTGCCGATGAAGATCATGATTATCCATCTAGTGCGCCGGGATACGGTTTTGGTCCTTGGCTTAAGGATGACGCTGGGATATTGGTCTATGACAAATACGATGTTTGGCAATTTAATACCGAATCTAAAGCCGGTTTTACTTTAACTGAGGGAAAGGGCCGTGCTCAAAAAATTCAATATCGACTAGCGGGCTTAGTCGATAATCCCGACGAGCCGACTGAGCTTGCCTACAATGCCACTATTTTACTCCATGGTTATAGTGATAAAACTAAAGCCGATGGTTTTTACCAAGCAACGCTGGGCGAAGCGGGCGTTAAGACTCTGATGCAAGGTGAGTATAAGTTGACCGTATTGGGCCGCAGTAAAGATGCCGATACTGTCGTATTTTCTAAGGAACGCTTTGATTTATTCCCCGATTTGTATACGGCCAGTTATAACGCGCCGCAAAATGCAGTGAGGCAGACCGATTTAGACAAGCAACGCCAAGCGTTTAATTGGAGTAAAGCCGAGTTAGTTCACTGGACCAATAGCGATGGTAAGCCGTTAGATGGCGTACTGATTAAGCCCACTAATTATCAAGCGGGTAAACGCGTTCCTGTGCTGGTTTATTACTATCGATTTATGACCGATAGGCTGCATGCATTCCCGCAGATGAACATCAACCACCGGCCTAATTTTGCTTGGTATATCAATAATGGTTATGCAGTGTTCCTGCCTGATATCCGTTTTGAGATTGGTTATCCGGGGGCGAGTTCTGTGCAAGCGCTGACATCTGGCGTGCAGAAGCTCATTGATATGGGCGTTGCCGATCCCGATGCAATCGGGTTACAAGGTCATTCTTGGAGTGGTTACCAAACGGCGTTTGCCATCACGCAAACTAAGATGTTTAAGGCCGCAGTCGCGGGTGCGCCGGTGGCCAATATGACCAGTGCCTACAGCGGTATTCGCCATGGTACGGGAGTGGCGCGTCAGTTCCAGTACGAAACGGGGCAAAGTCGTATTGGCGCGAGTTTGTTTGCTGCACCGCAAAAATATATTGAAAATTCACCCGTATTTTACGCTGACCGTATTCAAACGCCTTTAATGATTATGTTTGGTGATAAAGATGATGCCGTTCCTTGGGAGCAAGGGGTTGAAATGTATTTAGCGATGCGCCGCGCGGGCAAAGATGTAGTGTTCTTACAATATGAGGACGAGCCACATCATTTGAAAAAGTACCCTAATAAGCTCGATTACAGTATGCGTATGATGCAGTATTTTGACCATTATCTGAAGGGGACCCCCGCGCCAGCATGGCTCAGTAAAGGTGAGGCTTACGTCGAGTACAAGGCTGACGTTGAATAAACTGTTGGCTTAATGTCATCCATTTATTATTAAGTTACTGCATCGTTGAGTAACTGAGTGGATTGTAAAAGCTAAAACGCCACCGATTGGGTGGCGTTTTTTAAATCTTTGTTGGTGGTATTTACTTATTGGTTAAGATGTCATGGGGCGGATTGCGCATAGTGTCTGTAGCCGAATCGAGGTATTGCTTGTAGGTATCTTGGCCCCATGCAATCAATTGACCATTTTCAAAAATAAGCGGAGTGCATTCTTCTTTGGTGGTGACGCCATCTGATTTTTCATGGTGAGTGCGATAAAATAATACCTGCAATTGAGTTTCTTTTAACCTTTTCGCCTCTGAAAAATCTGCCTTACCCAGCAATGTTTTTACTGAGGCAATATTTTGCCCTAGAACTAAATCGCTAATTTTCTGACTATTGTAGGCTTGTCTATCTTCCCAACTCATATCATCGGGTGTCGGTTCATAAACCAGTATAACCACAGCAACAAAGGCAACATAAGCGGCAAAAATACTACCAATAATGACTGAAATTTTTGATTTCATTTATCGTTATTCCTTTATCATCATTCGATGAGTGACCTAAGCTCGCCCTAAAATACGCTGTTGTTGTTCTTAGGTAAATGCAAATGTTGCAACTTGGTTAATTGTAGTTTGGTCTTAATTGCTGGGATTGTCAGGCCGGGAATAAATAACACGAAAGTCTTTTAAATTAATATTAAGCGGTAAGTCCGTTTGTAGCTGCGCTAGCTTATAGCTTAGCCTTGCCATCTCTTTGCCTTCGGCGAGTTTTTTTGCTTGCTTAGCACCTAAGTTTGATAATGATGAAAACAACGTGGGTAGGGTTCTGAAGGTTTTTAATAATTCAGCCGCAGATTTTGGGCCAATGCCGGCAATACCTGGGATTTTATTGCCACTATCTCCCGCTAAGGCCATTAAATCGAGAAACTGATTGCGGTCGACCCCAAACTTTTGCTCCAGAGCAACGATATCAAGGTATTGTTGATTAAAATGATCCCACTGGCTGATGTGGCGATGATTGAGCTGACTAAATCCCTTGTCGGTGGATACAATAATCGCTTCACCTTGAGCTTTAGTCATTTTCATTGCTAGTGTTGCAATCACATCATCAGCTTCAGCGGCAGCATAAATTGAGCCAATGTTTATTGTACTTAAATGTGCTTGCAGCGCCGCTAAACCCATTGCTAACGGTTCTGGCATAGGTTTTCGGCCTTTTTTATAATCGGGGTAAAGCTGTTTGCGCCATGAGATTTCATCACCGTCCCACACCATAGCCACATGGGTTGGGCGGTGAACTCGCAGCAGCTTAGTGCACGCCAAACTCACGCGCTCAGTTAAACTTTGCATATCGGTGTCATCAGGGATCGCCGCGTAGATGCGACGAACCAAGTTGAGAGCATCGATGATTAAAAACTTGTTCATGGTAATGTACTTATTTCACTCGCAACTTTATTTGATTATTCAATGATGTATTTTACAGTCTATTTGACTATCTGATAACAAGGAACATAAGCGCTACCAGGTAGTTTCATTCTGTGTTGTTGTACAAATGCATTCAAGAGCGTATCCATCATATCCATGAGCTGTGGATCGCCTTTTAATTGGAAAGGACCGTTGTGCTCAATCTGTTTGATCGTGTCTGACTTGACATTACCCGCCACTATACCCGAAAACGCTTTACGAAGGTTGGCAGCAAGTTTTGCTTTATCGGTTTGAAAGTGTAAGTCTAAATTTGCCATCACTTCGTGCGTAGGGATAAAAGGTAGCTGGAATTCTGGCTCAATTTTTAATGCCCACTGATATTGGTAAGCATCACCGGTTGAGCGGCGATAGGCTTTGACCTGCTCCATGCCTTGTTTCATCAACCGTGCGACTTCAGTGGGGTTGTCGATAATAATTTGGTACTTTTTCTGCGCGATAGGGCCTAAAGTTGAGGCGATAAACTCATCAATTTTAATGAAGTAGTCAGCACTTTCTATAGGGCCTGTGAGTATTAGTGGATACGGCGTTTCTTGATTTTCTTCATTAAGTAAAATACCCAATATATAGAGCAATTCTTCAGCTGTGCCTGCGCCACCAGGAAAAATAATAATACCGTGACCTAAGCGCACAAAAGCTTCGAGGCGTTTTTCTATATCGGGTAAAATCACCAGTTCATTAACGATTTGATTGGGCGGCTCAGCAGCAATGATACTCGGTTCAGTTAAACCAATATAACGCGCATTTTTAATCCGTTGCTTAGCGTGACCGATTGCTGCACCTTTCATTGGGCCTTCCATTGCACCAGGCCCACAGCCAGTACAAATGTCGAGTCCTCTTAGGCCCAACTGATAACCGACTTCACGGGTGTATTGATATTCGATGGCATTAATACTGTGCCCGCCCCAACAAACGATCACATTAGGATCTTTCATTGGTGCAATTGCCCGTGCGTTTCGTAGAATATCGAATACCACATTAGTAATATGGTGGGCATTGGTTAGGTTAATATGCTCTAGTGCGCTATATCTATCGCTGATATAGAGGATGTCGCGTAAGACGCAGAATAGATATTCTTGAATGCCAGTAATAATTTGGCCATCTACAAAGGCTTGTTCGGGAGGATTAACTAACTCTAATTTAACTCCACGCTCTCGTTGTAACACATGGATGTCGAAATCGTGATATTGCTCAAACAGGGCTTTAGAGTTATCTGTTTTTAAACCTGCGGCAAGGACCGCTAATGAGCAGTTGCGATATAACTGATATAACGGACTTTGGGCATTTTTTTTGAGTCGTTCTACTTCAAGCTGTGACAGCTGATCCATGCTGCCTTTAGGGCTGACTTTTACTATCATTTACCACTCCTTCGTGTTGACAGGAGTGATAAAAAGAAACGTATAGTGAGGCTTAATTATACGTCAATCACAACCCTGTCTCTGCTTTCGTGTTTTGCTTTATAGAGTGCTGCATCGGCGCGTTCGAAAGTCTCATTTATGAGCTCACTTCCTATAACTTGCGCGGCGCCTATAGATACTGTAACCGTAATTCTCTGATTCTTAAATTTAAATGGTATATTTTTTATCTTTTCACGCACTCTGTTTAAAAGTTGAGCAATGTCAGCAGGAGCCACATCAGGCAATAACAGAACAAATTCTTCACCGCCATAGCGGGCAACAAATTCAGACTCCCGCAGGGAGTTTTTTAACGCCATCGCAATAACCTGCAGGGTTTTATCCCCCGTGCTATGGCCAAAGCTGTCATTAATCGCTTTAAAATGGTCGATGTCAGCAATCGCTACCCATAACGGCGTTTTATGACGCTGATAGTTACGGTACTCCATGTCCATGCGTTCTTCTAAGGCCGCGCGGTTAGGCAGTTGGGTTAAACTATCAAGCAAATTGAGTTTCTGTTGTTCGAATAAACGCTCTTTGTAGGTGTTTGCCTCATAACTTAATTCATTGAGCTCTTTACGCATGGTCTCCATTGATTTAAGTAACAGTGCTTGATCTCGTTGTTCTAAGGCTTCTTTGCGGGATAATGTTGAACGGATAGAACTCAATTGAGTCGTCAATTGGGCTTTCAGTGCAACGATATCTTCTGTCTCAATAATGGCTTCACCGACATTATCGACGTAAGTGTTAATTTCTCGATTAAGTTGCGCCTTGAGCAGAAAGCTACGTTGATTACGATTGTAAGATTCACTCACCACCTCACGAACTGCGGCTAAAGCATCATTGAGCGCGAATAAAAACTCTTGTGACGCAGACTTTTCACGGGCAATGTTATCCAGTAACAAGGCTAAAATGGTGTGGTATGCATCGAGTAAACAATCAATTTCAACTTCAGAGGCCAGTACTTCTTTAATCTGAAGCACTTGTTCACGCTGATCTTTACGAAACTCAATTTCTGAAACCATCTGTGCTAGCTCATGGGCTAGCTGCTGGTGTTTTGGCTGAACATCAAGTTTTTCAGATTCACCAAATTGTTGCTGTAATATCGTTTCGTAAAAACCAATAATCTGTTTAACTTTAGGAATATACTCCCACAGTGTATGAAAAGGCTTATCAAGATCTTGCTTGAAATAATTGATTTCTTTTTTGAGCTTTTCGGGTGCCGATTTAACGCGCTGTAGCTGACGGATAACACGTGTCAAACATGCTCGGCTCTCTTCGAGCTGTACCATAGCATTATAATATTGGCCTTTTAGCAGACGCTCGACATCAACTAACTCAGGCAACGCTTCATCAACTCGTTCAAACGTATTTAAGTTATGACGAAGTTTGGCAAGTTTATTATCTAGCTCAAGATTCTGTCCCTTACAGGCAAGGCTTAAGTGACTAATAAATTGCAGTAGTATTTGCAACTTTGCATGCCTATCTTCATTCACTTCATCGAGGGCAGCTTTTGCCGAATGAAGCTTCTGTTGCAGTAAAGCAAGTTGTGAGACTGTAGCGCCTGAATCCTTCATCCTGAATGTTGTCCTAACTCTTTAAGGCTAAAAAACATGACGATCCTTTGTCTTGATATTAGCGGTTAACTTATGTCACTAATGTTATAACATGGGGCATAGAGTGCAAATGTGATTTAACGATGCCCCTGTGATTAATGACTGATATTGATCAAATATTTTCTAGTAGTTGCCGATCTTGGTTGTTTTCCCAGCAAGGCCAGCGAATATCCTCTTTATCGCCATTCGTTTCTAATCTTATCAAGCCTCGCTCAATGCCTTTTTCAAGGTGCAAAAATAAAGGATTAGCAAATAAACTCAAGGGTACAAAATCGAGTGCTCTAAATGCGACATAATAATCATTATTTCCCTCTAAGCTACGAGCACATGCAAGAGCCATCTGCACCGCTTCAAATTTTAGCTTAGCAGCCATTTTAGTTTCTGATTTGGCTAAAAAGGGCAAATGTGCAAAACCTAGTCGAAAATGATGCTTTATTTGTTGTTGGTCGAGAGTGTGCCTTATTTGATTAATCACTTGCATCGGTTCTATCGCTTGCTTGAACCGCACGGCAAGCACCCCTTGGCGGATTACGTAAACCGGAGTGGCCAAGGCTTCTGTTAGTTGTGTGGCAATTTGTGTGGCCATAGTATTGCTAAAATATTGGCCATAGTCTAAATCGGTCGAGAGTAATGTGGGGAAAGCAATTAACCCTAACGCTGCCGTGGATTCTTGGCTATGACTTAAATGGGCTAATAACGCAGCATAGCCTAACTGATGCGTAAAAGGGTCTTGCAGAGTTAATTGGGCTAATGCTGCATTTTCTGTCGTTATTTTGCGTCTATGGTATAACGCAAAGCTAATTATGATCAATAAAACACCAATGGTAAGGCTAGTGAATAGCAGTAACATTTTGATGTTACTGCTTTCCTTTTCTGCCTGGGTCAGCTTTGCGTGCAGCATGTTAAGCTCAAGTTTGAGCTGCTGCTCTGCAAGGGCTGAGGCCGGTACGGGAGAGTTTTTGTCAGTTTCCTCTACCGTTTTACCTAACTCAATAATGCGATTTTGGGCGTCGATAGTTTGCGTTAACTCACCCAGTTTTTGAGCTGCGAAGGCGATAAGCGTTAAGGCTGATTTTTGTTCATCGATGAGTTTGATATCGATGGCTAAGGCTAAGGCGATCTTTGCATGACTCATCATCAGCGGCCAATCTTGCTTAGTTTGCGCGATTTCACCAATAAGCAGCTCGTTATAAACCTGATAATGATAACTTTGTTTTTCTTTGAATATTTGGTTAGCCATCAGTAAATATTTAAGGGCATTAACATTGTCATTAATATTTGAATAGGCTTGCCCTAGATTGTGGAAATTGAGCCCTTGAGCAATATAATTACCGCGTTTTGCATCTAATTGCTGAGCATTAAGGTAATAATCGATCGCTTTATTCCAATCCCCTTGCTCACCATAGACCATAGCAATCACTGTCATGCAGCTTGATAAGTAAGTATCGTTATCCATTTTTTTAAAACCAGCAGCGGCTTCGTGAGCATTTTTAAGCGCTTCATCCCACTGTTTTAAATCGCGATATACCTTTGATAGTTGCAGTTGAAGATGGGTTTTCATTAATGGGTAGTTAGCGTTATTTGAAATACGAACTGCTTCACTATAATGCTGTAATGATTTAGTCAGTTGCTGATTAAAATTGTAATAAAATCCCAGCCTTGCTTCAGCGGCAGCAATTAAATAATCGTTTCTGAGTTTGTAAGCAATGTCGCGGTAAGTATGAAAATGCATCAAGGCGGGCACTTCTTGGCGAATTAATAAATGTAATGCACCTAAGTGTTCATAAATATTATGTTTTAAAATTAACGCATTAACGTCATAGCTATCGTTAATACGAGTAAGCGCTTGGTTATATTGACCTATTGCTTCTGGATATTTTTGTTCTGCACGGCCAAGGTAACGCCCTTGTAGCATTGCCACTGCGGCTTGTTCATAGGGCGATTGTGCCGCCTTTGTTAACCACTCAATAATACTTTTGGCGTCTTTTATACCACCGTTCGTTTTGACGTTATGCTCCATGTTTAATCGAGCAAGCAAATACAATATATGCTCAAAGTCAGTGGTGCTGTAGCCTTGCTCTTTGGCTACACGTTCAAATTGCTCACGGTTTTCAAAAAGAATAGGGAAGGAAATCGATTGGCTCAGCACATCATACATTTGCTGTGGTGTTTCCCTAAACTCAACTTCATCCGCTTCGAAATCTCTGCTTTGTACGCTAAATGAGATCGACAGTAATAAAGCTAATAAAATAACCGTTAGTTTTTGCATTTGAGCAGGGATTCCTCATTCCTTAAGTCAAGGAACTTATTTTGTTAGCTTTTGTTAGCGCCTAATGAGGATGCTACATCGACTTGTTATACTTGGCGAAATTATAAGAAGCATAATAACAGAAGGAAGTAAGAGTGGAACCTAGCAGATTATCAATATTGGTATTAAGTGCGTTATTTTCAGGCCAAGTCTTGGCCGATGTAAAATATCAAATCGAACTCGTTAAACCCGAGCATCATATCGCCCAAGTGAGCGTGACTTTTCCTGAGGTGCAGAGCACCGATTTTACGGTTAACTTGCCAGTGTGGCGCACGGGTAAATATCAAGTGTTACCTTTGGCCGATGGCGTGCGTTTATTTAGTGCTAAAGACAGTCAAGGTGTTGAACTGCCTTGGAAACGCACGGCGAGTGGCGAATGGCAAGTTGCGCTCAGCGCGCCAACCCGTGTTACCGTTAGTTATCAGTTGTATGCCAATGAATTAGGCCAAAGAGTGCGCCATATAGATGCGAGCCATGCTTTTTTAGATGCCAGCGGCGTATTTATGTATAGCCCGCAGTTTCGCGCTGAGCCTGTATCGGTTCAATTAAACGTCCCTGAAACTTGGCAAAGTTATTCGGGTATGGCATCAGGGATATTGGCACACTCTTTTATTGCACCTAGTTACGATGTATTAATTGATTCCCCAATTGAAACCGGAGTGAGTACTCATAAGCAGTTCAGCGCTAATGGCAAAAACTATGAGTTAGTATTTTGGGGAGAGGGTAATTATGACACCGATAAAATCGTTAAGGATTTAACTGCGTTAAGTGGTCAGGTTAAGGCAATTTGGGGGGATTATCCTTTTGACCGTTATGTGTATATGGTGCATGCCACCAATGGTGCCAGTGGCGCGACAGAACACTTAAATTCTACCGTTATCCAATTACCACGTTTTAGTTTCCGTGAGCGCAAAGATTACCTACGCTTTATCGGTACGGCATCCCATGAGTTTATTCATACTTGGAACGTGAAGGCATATCGCCCAGAAGGGCTAGTGCCTTACGATTATCAGCATGAAAACATGACCGAATTACTGTGGATGGCCGAAGGCTCTACTAGCTATTTCCAAGGCCAGCTATTACTACGTGCTGGGGTGATGACGGCGAAAGAGTTTTTTGAGGATTTAGCTAAACGTGTTGAAAAAAATCAACTCAATCCAGGGCGTGAAACCCAATCAGTAGCCGAAGCAAGTGCTGGAGAGTGGAGCAGCACGGGTGGTGATTATGCCATTAACCACAGTGTTAATATTTACTCTGAGGGTTACTTAACCTCTCTGGCCTTAGATTTTTCACTGTTGCAAGACACTAAGCTTAAGCATTCTTACCGTGATGTGCACCGTCGTTTATATCAAGACTACCGCGTGCCAAAAGGTTATGCGGTGAGCGATGTGCAGCATATTCTCAAAGATTTATCTGGCAAAGATTATGCGCCTTGGTGGCAAGCAAACGTGAATAGTCCGATGAGCTTAGATTTCCCTGAGTTGTTAGCGCAAGCTGGGCTTGTTATGTCCTATGGCAAAGACTCAAAAACTGAAGCCTTTGCCGGCATGACGTTAAGTAGCACCCATGGCTCTTTGTTATTAGACCAAGTACTACGTAATGGCCCCGCGTGGCAAGCGGGCATAACCGCAGGCGATGAAGTATTAGCCATAAATGGCCTTAAGGTAACCGCATCTGGTTTTGATAAGCGTATTAACGATTTTAAAGCTGGTGATAGCATTGAAGTGACATTGTTTAGTAACGATAAAATCAAACAAGTTAAGCTTGCACTCGGTGAGCAGCAAAGCGGTAAGTTGGTGCTTAAGGGTGATGCAAAGGCGACTAAACAGCAGAAAGCCTTTTTTAAGGCTTGGTTGGGTATTGATTGGCCATTTGATAATAAAGGCGAGTTAGCGACTAAAGCTTAATGTGGTTAGGACTTCATATTTAGCATCTAAATGCCTTTCTCTTAAAGCCACCTAAAGTTAAATCGTCGTAAAAAAGGCGCAACCATTATTTTGATGGGGGCGCCTTTTCTTATCTTGTACGGTTCAGTCTAATAAGCGAGTTGCAGATCTCGTCTGCTTAACGAGTTTTGTTTAACCTTGTGCGTCTTCAAGCCCACCAAGGGCTGCCACAAGTGCATGTATCAGCGCGACTAATTCGCTGCCCATTAAGGCAAAGTCAGCATCTAAACGCGCCATTGGGTCGTCAGTACCTACCTCATCGTTACCAGCTCTAAACTCTTCTGAGAATTTAAGGCGTTTCACGCTGGCATCCGATTGTAATAATAGTGCAATTGATTGGCCAAAATGCAGCGCTAACTTATGTACTTGCTTGCCTGTTGCAAGGTGAGCTAACACTTCTTCTTCTTTTAAATCCTGTTGCTTAAAACGTACAATTCCGCCCTCATCAGCTTCGGATTTAAGCTCTGCCTCATCTTGCATTTCAAAGGGTAATGGCGCGCTGCCCAGCTTTAGCCATTCAGTTAAATTGGCTTCGACTGGCACTTTAAAACTCAATGGGATCACCGGTAAACTTCCCAGCGCTTTGCGTAATAATGCTAATAACTCTTCAGCCTTAGTGGCACTTGAGCTGTCAACGAGGATCATTTCTAATTCTGGTAAAATCAAGGCGTGGGTTTGGCTACGACGCGAGAAAGCGCGTGGTAGTAGGCTCGTGATGATTTCCTCTTTCATCGCATCTTTTTCTTTTTTTGTCAGTTTGCGATTTTCTTCATCTTCAATGAGCGCAACTTTTTCTTCTAAGACTTCTTTGATGACTTGGCCAGGGAGAATTTTATCTTCTTTTGTCACACAGATCAGGTGGCGATTGTCGGCGCTGTGTACCAACGAGCTGCCTTTTTTACCTAACGCGTTAGAAAAACCAAATTTACTGACATCTTGGCTTGAACATGGCGAAAAAGTGAAATCGGCCAACGCAGTTTCTAGCGCTTCGGTTTCGACGGCAAAAGGTTTATTGAAACGATAAAGAGTAAGATTTTTAAACCACATAAGAGGCGCTCATTGAAAATTAAAGTGGCAGTTTACGGCATAGTTTGAGCGGGGTAAACCTGTGTTCAACAGCTGATTTTTAGCGGCGGATCAAAATTCATCAAACTGTAATATAAGAATTACCTCAGCTACAGCCCTTATTTTTACTGGGTTTCCTGCCAAGTTTAGTGTCAGTTTTTTTACCTTGCAAACTAAACGGTCACAAATGAAATAAAACTGAAACACATTCATTGCACACTTTCGGTCGTTCCAAACCAATAACCAAGACGAACATAACGTCCAAAGGATTAAATGATGAACGTTTTTAGTAAAACTCTACTTGCTTCTGCGCTAGCCTCTGCAACTCTGGCTTCGGCTTATGCCGCTGAGCCACTTACTGTGTATGGTAAGTTGAATGTTACTGCTCAATCAAATGATGAGAAAGGTGATGCAACAACAACGATTCAAAGTAATGCTTCTCGTTTTGGTGTGAAGGGTGATTTTGCGTTGTCTAGCTCGTTAGAAGCTTTCTACACAGTGGAATATCAAGTTGATACGGGAGCAGCATCAAGCGATAACTTCACTGCACGTAACCAATTTGTTGGTTTGAAAGGCGCTTTTGGTTCGTTCTCAGTGGGGCGTAATGATACCTTGTTGAAAATTTCTCAAGGTGATGTTGATCAGTTTAACGACCTTTCAGGTGACTTAGGTAAACTGTTCAAGGGTGAAGTTCGCGCGGCTCAAACGGCGACTTACCTTACACCTTCCTTTGGTGATTTTGTATTCGGTGTTACCTATGTTGCTGAAGGCAATGATGTAAAAGGTCAATTTGCTCAAGATGGTTTTAGTGTCGCGGCCATGTATGGCGATGCGAAACTGAAGAAAACCCCTGTTTATGCATCTCTTGCCTATGACTCAGATGTTTCGGGATATGAGATTGTTCGTGCCAGCTTACAAGCTAAGTTAGCCGGTATTAAACTGGGTGGTATGTACCAGCAACAAGAACAAACCTATAAATATGATTCAGCAACATCGATGCCAGTAGAAGTCACAGCAGAAAGTGCTAACGGTTATCTATTAAGTGCTGCTTATGATATTGATGCTGTTACTTTAAAAGCTCAGTTCCAAGATATGGAAGACCTTGGTGACTCATGGTCAGTCGGTGCAGATTATGCATTAGCTAAGCCGACTAAAATTCTTGCTTTTTACACTAATCGTTCGTTAGAGGCGTCTAACGATGATGATAAATATATCGGTGTTGGTTTAGAACACAAATTCTAAATTCAGCAGCAAAACTTAATTTAGGAGGCATATAGCCTCCTTTTTTATTGCTATAAACAAACAGTTATATAAACTTATTGTGACAATTATTACGACTAAATGGCATTAGTAGCGTGCTTATTCATAAATCTGTAATAAAAATGACGAATAATAGCTGTGTTGACATTCACTGACAGAAAATCACTTATGACTGCAAGGATATTGATAGTTGAAGACGAGTTAGCGATCCGTGAGATGCTGACTTTTGTAATGGAGCAGCATGGGTTTACTACCTCTGCCGCAGAAGATTTTGATTCGGCTATTGCACTACTCAAGGAGCCTTACCCCGATCTAATTTTATTAGATTGGATGTTCCCCGGTGGCAGTGGTATTCAACTGGCGAAACGTTTAAAGCAAGATGAGTTTACGCGCCAAATCCCGATCATTATGCTGACCGCGCGCGGTGAAGAGGAAGATAAAGTCAAAGGCCTTGAAGTTGGTGCCGATGACTACATCACTAAACCTTTTTCCCCTAAAGAACTGGTTGCGCGTATTAAGGCGGTATTGCGTCGTAGTGCACCAACGCGTTTAGAAGATACCATTGATGTGCAAGGATTAATGCTTGATCCTGTAAGCCATAGGGTGAGTGTGGGTGAGGCGGTATTAGAGATGGGCCCAACAGAATTTCGTTTATTACACTTTTTTATGACTCACCCTGAACGTGTCTACAGCCGCGAACAATTGCTCGATAATGTATGGGGCACAAACGTGTATGTTGAAGACAGAACCGTTGATGTGCATATTAGACGGCTGCGCAAGGCCGTCGAAGAATACGGACATGACCGCTTGATCCAGACCGTTCGTGGTGCTGGTTATCGTTTTTCTACGCGCATCTAGTACCAAATAAGTGATAGGTGCAAGTTAGCTTTTAAGCTATCTTGCGCTCCTCTTATTTAGATAAGATGTTTGGGTTTATTTATGTCTAATGCTTATTCTGGGTACCGGTTGTTTACGCGCTTAGCTGTGTTTTTACTGCTTTGTGCGTTTATAGGTTTATTGATAGGTAAGCCCCTCTGGATACTTATTATCGGCATGCTAGGATTAATTATCTGGCATTATCGGCAGCTATCTCGGCTTAACTTTTGGTTATGGCAAGATAGAAAACTCACACCGCCGCAGGGTAATGGGAGTTGGGAAGGGGTGTTTAACGGCATTTATCGCCTTCAAGGGAAAAATCGTCGACGAGTTGGTCAACTCGCCACATTGCTGGCGCGATTTCGCCAAGGTGCAGAAGCCCTGCCAGATGCCGCTGTAGTGCTCGACTCAGAGCATAATATTTTATGGTGCAATAAGTTAGCGCAACTTATTCTCGGCTTTGTTTGGCCACAGGATAATGGTCAGCGTATTGATAACTTGATCCGTCATCCTGACTTTTCCGCTTATATTAAAACTGCACAATACCAAGAACCACTGGAGTTGCCCTCTCCAGTGTCTGAAAGACGGTTACTCGAAATTCGTATTATGGCTTATGGCGATAGACAATTACTGCTTATTGCGCGGGATATTACCCGCATACGTCAGCTTGAAGGCATGCGTAAAGAGTTTGTCGCTAATGTGTCACATGAGCTGAAAACGCCGCTGACAGTGCTGCAGGGCTACCTCGAAATGATGCAGAGCATGGAAGAGGCCGATTCATTGAATATTAAGCCGTTGATATTAATGCAGCAGCAAACAAAGCGGATGCAATCAATGGTTGAACAGCTTTTAGTGCTATCGCGGATTGAAGATGCAGCGGATATTAACCTTGAAAATACGGTTAATATGAATCAGTTAATCGAGGTGCTTAAGGAAGAGGCAAAGGCGTTGGCACAAGATAGATACGAGCTCAGTTTCTATTGCGAACCGGGCCTTAATCCCCACGGGAATGAATTACAACTGAGAAGCGCTTGTTCTAATTTGATTTCTAATGCGATTCGGTACACAGAACCTGGCGGTAAAATCACCGTGCAGTGGCGCAGTGTTGCAAGCGGAGGGCTTTTTAGTGTCACCGACACTGGTGAAGGCATTGCTGCGCAGCACACAGGACGATTAACGGAGCGTTTTTATCGAGTAGATAGTGCCCGTTCAAGGCAAACTGGTGGTAGTGGTTTAGGGCTTGCGATAGTTAAACATGCACTGAGTCACCACCATAGTGAGCTTAATATCCAGAGTGAAGTAGGCAAGGGTAGCATTTTTAGTTTTGTGATCCCGCAGCATCTTATCGAACGTAAAAAATAAAATAGCGGATTTAACATTATCAATATTGACAATAAAAACAGGCCATTAGAGCCTGTTTTTCATTTTTAGACATTATGTTCAATAAATGACAGTAAAAAGCGAAAAAGATTACATTGTCATCTAAGTGTCACATCACGGACATAGAATTGTCATTGTAGCGATTGATACTGGCTGCGTCTGAAGAAACTTAAGTTACAAATTAGTTAGCTTATTACTGGAGCACATAATGAAACTGAAAAAACTTGTCGGCGCAATGACCCTTACAGCCGCGGGTGTATTCTCTGCCACTGCGATGGCATCGGTAGATGCATCTTTGCCAACGTATGAAAAAGCCAGCGGCGTGTCAGGCAATTTATCATCGGTAGGTTCAGATACCTTAGCCAACATGATGACACTGTGGGCTGAAGAGTTTAAACATATTTATCCTAACGTGAATATTCAAATTCAGGCGGCGGGTTCTTCCACGGCGCCACCGGCATTAACTGAAGGCACCTCACAATTTGGCCCAATGAGCCGTAAGATGAAGCCTAATGAAATAGAAGCGTTTGAAAAGCATTATGGCTATAAACCTACTGCGATACGTGTTGCTATCGATGCTTTAGCTGTTTTCGTACACAAAGATAACCCAATCAAAGGCTTAAACCTTGAGCAAGTTGATGGTATTTTCTCTTCTACGCACAAGTGTGGTAGCAGTGATATCCAACGTTGGGGTGATTTGGGCTTAGACGGTAACTGGTCAGCAAAAGATGTTCAGCTTTACGGTCGCAACTCGGTTTCTGGAACTTACGGTTATTTTAAAGAACACGCCCTGTGTAAGGGAGACTTTAAAGCAAACGTGAATGAACAACCGGGTTCAGCCTCTGTGGTGCAATCAGTATCTCAATCTTTAAATGCTATTGGTTACTCTGGCATTGGTTACAAAACGGCCGGAGTTAAAGCGGTTGCGATTGCCAAAAAAGGTAACGAGTTTATTGAAGCAACGGCTGAAAATGCGGCTAACGGTACTTATCCGCTATCACGTTACTTATATGTTTACGTGAATAAGCAACCCAACAAAGACTTAGCGCCAATGGAAAAAGAATTCCTACGTTATGTTTTGTCTAAGCAAGGTCAGCAAGTGGTTGAGAAAGATGGCTATGTGACTGTACCTAAGAGCGTAGTGGCTAAAGATTTAGAACAAGTCGGTATCAGTTTGTAAACTAAAGCGCTTGATAATTAAGGATCTCCTCGGAGATCCTTTTTTGTTTTAATGATAAGCAACCAGATGTGATGCCGTAGTGGGAGAAGACCATCACATTTGGTTAAGTAAAATATTTTATCTAAGTTAGGTGTGCTGGCATTTTAGTTTTTACCGCGACTAAGCTTCAATCATTAAACAGCAATATACTGAGATAAAAGGCATAAAAAAAGCAACCTAAATAGGTTGCTATAAATTCCAAATCGGAATCTTGGGATGGTCGCGCTAGAAACCATCTAAAGGAGAATGATGATGAACACAAACAATCATTACAAAAATTCGGTTCATAATATCAGACTCAACATAACTAAATTAGTTCAGTGAAACGGTGAAATATTTTAAATATTTATTTTTAATTCGCTCGCATACACGCTTAACTAAGCTGTATGCACCCATTGGCGCTAACTATAATTATAGCTGTAACTGTAACTGTAACTATAGTTGTGACGGTTGCGAATGCAGATCCCATGGGCGACGTATATAATACGGATGGTTACAAAAAAGTCGCCTGCAACATGTCAATAACGTCATAGAAAGCGTGATTGTCATTTGCTTCTGAACAAATTTGCCGTTGATAATCCAACCCTACTATCAATTATTAAACGCAGCGCCATAACAATACGGCGCTGCAATATCAGAACTTAGCTACCGAGGCGACAGTGGTCCAATCAATGCACAATCAGTTAAAGCCAAATAAGCGAGCTACAGGCAGATTAACCAATAGCCCCACTTTAGATTTAACCCAAGATTACCATTCTTTTGCAAACACTGAACAAGTGCAAGTCACCCATGTATCTTTGGACTTAGTGGTCGATTTTGACGTGCAGTGTCTTTCTGGTTACGCGACGTTGTCTTTAAAATACCTTCAACATAATGTGACTGAATTGTGGCTGGATAGCCGAGATTTGACCGTGCTTTCTGTCACAACCGTTAATGGTGAACCGCTTGATTATGTTTTTAGTGAAGTGAGTTCCATTTTAGGGCAAAAGCTGTGTATCAATTTACTAAAGCTAGATTGTGAGAAGGTTTGTATTCACTATCAAACCTCTCCCGCAGCCCAAGGGCTACAGTGGCTAATGCCCGAACAAACAGCAGGGAAACATTTACCTTATCTTTTTAGCCAGTCACAACCCATTAATGCTCGCAGTTGGATCCCCTTGCAAGATACGCCGAAGGCACGCATTACTTTTGATGCTAAGGTGCAAGTGCCTAAAGGATTGCGGGCAGTGATGAGTGCGATGAATACTCCCGAAACACCACTTGATGGTGTGTTTTATTTTGAAATGGAATTGCCTATTCCCACGCATTTAATGGCGTTGGCGGTGGGTGATATTGCTTTCAAAGCAGTTGGTCCAAGGTGCGGCGTATATGCTGAACCGAACATGCTCAGTGCTGCCGCTGCGGAGTTTGAAGATACCGAATATATGCTGGAGGTTGCCGAATCATTACTCGGTCCTTACGCGTGGGATCGCTACGACATGCTTATTTTGCCACCGAGTTTTCCCTTTGGTGGTATGGAAAATCCCCGTTTAGCATTTTTAACACCCACACTAATCGCGGGTGATAAGAGTTTAGTATCCACCGTCGCCCATGAGCTAGCGCATTCGTGGACCGGTAATTTAGTGAGTAATGCGACTTGGCGTGATCTTTGGTTAAATGAAGGTTTTACCACTTATTTTACTAATCGCATCGTCGAAGCTGTTTACGGTAAAGAACAAGCTGAACTTGAGTGGGTGCTTGAGTTTGGTCGCTTAAAAGAGGAAGTGGTATCTTTGTCTAAGGATAAGCAAACCTTACCTTCCAATGTACAGCTGGACGATCCTAACTTAGCTTTTAATCGTTTTACTTACGATAAAGCGTCAATGTTCGTCCATGATTTAGAGCGCAGGCTCGGACGAGTAGAGTTCGATAAATTCTTATTCAACTACGTGAAACATTTTGCTTTTCAGGCGATTACGACTGAAGTGTTTGTCGAATATGCACAGCAAACCTTAGTGCAATTACACCCAGATAAAATTACTGAAACTGAGTTGTTAACTTGGGTTTATGGTGTAGGTTTACCCAAGGATTATTGTGCTCCGACTTCATCGAGTTTAGATAAAGTGGATGATGCACTCGCGCATTTTTTGCAAGGTACCGCCGCAACTCACTTAATTGTTAAGGGATGGCGAGTACATCATTGGCAATATTTTCTGACTCAATTACCTGAGGTCATCAGCCAAGTGCAATTGATGGATTTGGACGATACGTTCCATTTCACGCAATCCACCAATACAGAGATAGCCTGTGACTGGTTTAGGGTAGCGATTCGTAATCACTATGATCCGGTATTACCTTCCTTAAGTGCTTTTTTGACTCACATCGGTCGAGGTAAATTTGTTCGACCTCTTTATGCAGAGCTGCAAATTGCTGGATACCATAAAGAATTAGCTGACATTTATGCTAAAGCCCGCGCGACATATCACCCGTCGATTCAAGTGCAACTCGACAAAGCATTAAATATAAAAACTGAGTAAAAATGAACTGAGAAAAAATAAGCAAAAAAAATGGCAACCAATGGTTGCCACAAGTAAATCAGTGCGGAATACAAATAGAATTCAGTGCGCTAGCGTGTTTTCTATTGTGTCCCAAAGGGAGATGATGATGAACGATCAACAAATTAGCCAAAATGCGATAAAACAGAAACTGTGTCATTTGAAATTATGAAACGATAAACAATCTCATGGTTCAATGTGCATTTAATCTTATCTATTAACCCTTACCTATACTCAGAGTCATGGTTTTTAATTAAGTTCCTTTAGAACAGAAAAAATATGATCTTTTTGCAAAATTCCTATTGCACAACAATGAGTACATTTATTTTACAAATTGATGTGCAGATAAAAAAAGGCAACCAAATGGTTGCCTAGTGACCTATTACTAGATCAAGGGAGCTGCGCTAGAAGCTCCAGGGAGATGATGAACATGAAAAAGACATTCACTGTTCAATACATTTGAGGGCGCGTGTACGGTTAAGTTCCATAAAAAATTAAAAATAAATTTAAAAATAAATAAGTTTAATCATTTCAAGTTTATAAAACGTTATTTTAATAGAGCGGCAATTTTACTTTCGAGTGCTTCTGGTTTTGTCGTTGATGCAAAGCGCTCAATTGCCTCACCTTGCCGGTTGATTAAAAACTTAGTGAAATTCCATTTTATAGCTTCAGTACCTAATATTCCTGGGGCTGCTTTTTTAAGGTATTGATACAGAGGATGAGTATGTTCGCCATTAACCTCTACTTTTGAAAACAGTGGAAACGTCACACCAAAGTTGAGTTCGCAGAAAGCTTGAATATTCTGTTCGTCAGCTTTTTCTTGGGCGCCAAATTGATTACAAGGAAACCCCAAAATTATAAATCCTTTGTCTTTGTATTGTTGATACAGTATTTCTAATCCTTTGTATTGCGGTGTAAATCCACACTCACTGGCCGTATTTACGATCAAAAGCACTTTGTCATGATACTGGTCTAAGCTTACTGTGTTGCCCTGAATATCTATTGCTGACTGGCTGTATATATTCGTCGTCATATTCACCTCCATTAAGTTCTAGTTGCAAGCATAAACTTAAATATCAATATGCACAATATAATTGCGCACAACTTACTTGTGTATTTGCTAATTTACTTAACTATCAATATAGTTACGATAATTTTGTAGCTAAAGATAAGGGCGTCTGTGTGACAGAACATGAGGCCGAATATGAAACCAATATGCCAACTGATGTGGGTCAAGTTGTTCAACAACTCACTGAAGCGGAAGGCGAAGAGCAAGCGGAAGTATTCAATGAAATCTTAAATGATTCAGAGCCAGGCACTATTGCGCTAGCCCTTGAATCCTTGCCATTAGATGAACGTTATGAGCGATGGCAACAAATTGAGTTTGCTGACCGCGTAACGGTACTGAGCTTAATGCGCGCAGATCCTCGTATGGGGATCCTTAATCGGATGCCCACTGAAGAAGTGGATTTGCTATTCGCACAGTTAAGTCCAGAAGACTTGATTGAGTGGAGTGACTATCTTCCTGAGAGTTTTACCGATCGTGCTTTAGCGCAAATGGGCGAACGCCAGCGACAACGATTTGAGTTATATGATAAATATTCAGAGAATGAAATCGGTCGCTATACCGATCATCAAATGTTGGTGCTCAGTGATAAGGCCAGCGTTGCTCAGGCACAGCGTTTTTTCCGTCGTATAGAACTCGACTGTAACGATAATTTGTTTATCGTCGATGATAAAGACAGGTATCAAGGTACCGTTCGTCGTTATGATATTTTTAAACACAATCCCGATGAATTATTGATTTCATTATTGGCTGATGACAGTCGCGCTTTATCTGCCGACACCAGTTTACTTGAAGCTGCTGAAGCGATTGAGCATAGCCGTGAAATTGAATTGCCTATAATCGACGACGCAGGCGAGCTTATTGGTCGAGTTACCTTACGTACTGCAACCGCATTAGTACGCGAGCACTATGAAGCGCAATTGATGGCAACTGCTGGTATGGATGAATCCGATGACTTGTTCGCGCCGATTATGAAAGGCGCTCAGCGCCGTGCTGTGTGGCTCGGAATAAACTTGCTGACGGCTTTTCTCGCCTCCGCGACCATAGGTTTATTTGAAAACGTATTATCTCAAGTTGTCGCTCTAGCCGTATTAATGCCGATAGTGGCATCTATGGGTGGTATCGCTGGCAGTCAGTCGTTGACGCTGATGATCCGCGGTATGGCTATGGGACAGATATCAGCAGGTAACCTCTTTTCATTGATGAAGAATGAACTGGGTATTGGTATCGTTAATGGACTGTTGTGGGCTGTTGTTATCGGATTAGTCGCAGGTTGGTGGTTTAATGAAGTTACAATTGGCATTGTGATAGGCAGTGCAATTCTTATCAATATGGCCGTTGCGGCGATAGCTGGCGTTGTGGTGCCTATGGTGTTGCAAAAGTTTAAGCAAGATGCGGCGCTGTCAGGGTCAGTGATATTAACTACGGTAACTGATGTGATTGGCTTTTTTACTTTTTTAGGGGTGGCTACGTTACTGTATCTCTAAAATCACGCAGTGTATCGTGGCGGCTAGCACGATACACTCGTTGCTGAATGAGCATTCGTATTTATCACCGTTTGATTTGAGTTAGCTTATGAGCAAAATTAATTTTGTGATCAGTAATGTACCTGCTGAGTTAGCTTTAGCAGCACAGTTAATCGATAATCGCGATGATAATGCCCACCCTCTTAACCATAAAGATTTTTATAAATCTCGAGCCGTTATCTTAGCTAAAACGGTCGCGGGAGATATTATTGGTTGTGCTGCGATTAAAGCGGGAGAGGGTATTGTCGGTGAGTTGGGTTATTTGGTGGTATCGCGTCACTATAGGCGGCAGGGAATTGCCCAGCAGCTTACCCAAAAGCGTATCGAAGTCGCACAAACGCTGGGTATTTCTATTTTATATGCCACGATTCGTGACGAAAATGTTGCAAGTAAAGCAAATTTGCTCAAGATGGGTTTTCAATTTTGGCGTGACTATTTGAGTATTCGTGGCACGGGTAATACCGTAGGGTGGTATTTTTTAGCGCTAACAGATGATATTGATGCAAGTAAGGTGATGCAGTCTTTGGTTGGCGATCGTATTCCTGTAGTGTAATGTTAGTTCAGTGATGTAACTTGGTTTGTTTTGTGTGTGCAAATTGCTTACTACTTGTTTGTTAGTTATGAGTTATCTCCATTTTTGAATATTTAACAGTAAAAAAGCTGATTTTCTCTGTTGATTCGGTATGATCTGCGCTTATTACCCACAGTCATTATAGAGGTGTTTTTTATGGCTAAGTTCAAAGTGGCAAGTGTCTTATTATTGAGTGCAGCGGCGCTGCACGTGAATGCTTCAGAATTTAATCTCGGGTTGAACAATGATGTTGTTTATACAGAATTAGAACTGCAACTAAGCAAAGATACCAATGCAGTGTTAAATTATATCTACGGAGATGAGAGCGGCCATATTGCTCAAGGTGCAATGCATATGACCCATGATTCGGGTGTGCATCATGTTGAAGTGGGCGCACAGTTAAGCCAGCTTTGGGCAGATTATGCGCCCAATGGTAGCGCGCTGTCTGTTGGCGGTCGTTATGTACTCACGATGGGACCAAAAATTTCTTTACATGCTGCGGCTTATTATGCGCCTTCAGTTTTGTCTTTTGGTAATGTTGATGGCCATTATGAGCTAGATTCAAAAGTGCAATATCGTGTAACGCCAAATATGGCACTGTATGTCGGTTACCGTAAAATTGCCTTTGAATATGACCACGCGCGTGATTTTACCTTTGAAGATGGTGTTTATATTGGTGGTAAATATCGCTTTTAAGTGATTATTCATTACTTATAAAAATCGGCTAAGGGCAACCTTAGCCGATTTTTTATTGGTAAACATTTTGACCCGTGTATTCAATCACAATGAACTGTTATCAGTTGACACATTAAGTAGAATTTTTAATAGCTTATGTACTGCGACAAAATTTACTTCATCTTGAGTGTGTACTCTGCACTGATTATTTATTAGCCGCGATTTAGTGGAGGAATTCGATGAATAATAACGTTGGGGGAGTAAATGAATTAGCAAGTTACAATGACTGCAACTTGCTCGGATTTGGTCAACTTTCATAAAGCACTAATTTATTTAGGTAAACTCGCTAAAAACACGTTATTTGGTTTTATTCTGATAAACATTCACCTCTGTATCGTCCGAATAACTACGCTTTGTATCTCTACGGCGTTGTTTTACACGCTTGCTTTTTTGTTTACCTTTGACGTTATCGCCCCATGGCGCATCATCGTCGTCAAATTCATAAGAGTGTGACATGGTCAAAATTCCAAAAATACCTGTGCCATTTGCAGCACCCGATCTTTTTACCCAAAGGTGAGATGAAGCTAAAGCGAAATATTTCATCATTGATGGTGAAATATTTTGTACAAGAGCGATATCTTGACTCTGGAATGAGCTAAATAGGAGAGGCGTTGAAGGTGGGAATATTTATCCACATGATAAATAAGGAATAAATGAATGAGCATTGAAAAGAACATTATACGTTTAAAATAAGCGCCCAGAATTTAGGGCGCGAAGTTTTGATATAAAATAATGAGTTAGTGTTACTTACTGCGTTGCATACGCGCGACGAACATGCCATCACTGTTAGCCTCAAAGGGCCACACGGTCAACATTTCTGTTTGTTCACCGCTAAAAGGGTGGCGTATCGGCGTGAGAGTGAACTCTGGATGTTGCTGTAAAAACGCCGTCACCACGTCTTGGTTCTCAATGGGCGACAAGGAGCAAGTGGCGTAAACCAATGCGCCGCCGGCCTTAACTGCGCGGCTACTACGGCTTAAAATATCAAGTTGTAACGAGGCTTTATCGGCCACAGATTCAACACCATCTAACCAACGCATATCAGGATTACGTCGCCAAGTGCCTGTGCAACTGCACGGTGCATCGACTAATACACCGTCGAAATGAGCCGTAGGTACGGGCAGGGCATCACTTTTCCAACGGGCTACGCTAATGCCGTTAAAATGGGCTCTTTGAGCACGTTTAGTGAGTTCTTCTAGGGCATTGGAGCGAATATCGGATGATATGATGCTGCCCGTAGATGGCGTTTGCTTATCAGTAGCTTTAGCTAACATCAAAGAGCGCAACTGCAGGGTTTTTCCGCCGGCACCGCTACAGGCATCCCACCAATGGGCATCGGGTTCTGGCACGCAAATTTGTCCTATGACCTGTGAAGCCAAATCTTGGATCTCAATGTTACCGTCTTTATACAGGGCTATTTCATTAAGATTCATGCTCTTGCTGCCAAGATTGATGGTATCGCTAAAGTAATGACCATAACTTGCGTCTATGCCGAGCACTTGAAGTTGTGTCGCCGCATCTTGGCTAGTGATCCCTTGCGCGCGTCCCCAAATCGGTGGGCGACTAGACATAGCGGCAATGAGTCGTGTTTGTTGCGCTGTATCAACAGGGCACACTTGCCAGAACCAATCGGGTAATAAATCCTGTGGTTTAAACTCAGTCACTGGGAATAAATACTGCATTAGCGTTAGTTTGTTATCGATACTTTCAACGGCAAGTGCTTGAGCTTGCTGAAAATCGATAGTCGATTGCGATAACTCATGCCAAGCCCTGGCGATATCTTGCCAAGCATGGGCTTCCAATAGGGCGCAGGCGCTTAGGCTGGCAAAATAAACAGCAGATTCTTGCTGATCACCTAATCGCTGAAACCATCCCCACCAGCGAAACAGACTAAACAAGGATTCACGGATGACTTTACGATCCTTAGAGCCGTGTTTTTTATGTTCTCTAAAGTAATTTGCCAGAATACGGTCGGCGGGCATTTTACTGCTTTGAATTTCATCGAATAATTGCTTAATTGTACTGGCGTAACTAAGTGCACGTTTTTGTGCGGGCGTGTTTGTTTGAACATTTAACACTGATGATGTGTTTGAGTTAGATGCTTTACCGGATGAAAAGCTGCTTGGATTACCCATAAATTTAGCCTAGATCATGCTTCTGTGACAGCACCTTATGCGAGAGGCATGGCGGTAACAGAGGTGAAAAAATAAGTGGCGCAGAGTGTAGCAGTTTTGCCCGATAACAGGCAGTAAAAAAGCCCTGAATTAGCCTGAGCCAAAGGGGCTTTTATGGTTGAGTCAGTCAGACTCATAATGCATTTAGCCGTTAACGGTTATTTGCAGGCTATTGGCGTAATTGCCATTTAGCCGATGGTTATTTAGTCACCATCTTTTGGATTTGTTTAGCCCGTTCTTCATCGCTCATTTCCACCGGTGGCGGCGTGACTATGCCTTTTTGGCACGCAGGTCTGAGCGCTAACTCATCTAACCAACGTTGCAAATGCGTCAGCCCGTCCATATTGATGCCGCTCCACTCGTGGATACGTACCCAAGGCCAAGTAGCGATGTCGGCAATTGTGTATTCTTCACCTGCAAGATATTGATTTGTCGCGAGTTGAGTATTCATGACTTCGAATAAACGTCGGCCTTCTTTTTGATAACGGTCAATGGCAGCGGGGATTTTTTCAGGGAAATATCGGAAGAATACGTTTGCCTGCCCCATCATGGGGCCGACGCCGCTCATTTGAAACATTAACCATTGGATCACCTGTGAGCGTTTTTTCGGTTCGGCAGGCAGGAATTTACCTGTTTTTTCGGCGAGATACAGCAGAATTGCACCCGATTCGAATACCACAAAATCTTCATTGTCGCGGTCGATAATGGCTGGAATTCGACCATTAGGATTAATGGCAATGAACTCAGGTTGTTTTTGCTCATTAGTGCTGAAATCTAGCTTGTGGACACGATACTCTAGCCCCATTTCTTCCAGTGCTATGGAGATTTTAAAACCGTTAGGGGTCGCGGCAGTGTATAAATCGATCATGATGATTCCTTTAGGTTATAACGCTTATAGTTACTCACTTTAGTACCCATTCAGGCATTCGTGCTGCTATTTTTTAGGGGTTAATGACACTATGGCGGGACGCTGCGCCATAGTGATGAACCAAGCTTTAAGATGCGGCAAGCTGTCGGTGACCTCAATGTCTAAATTCTTAATAAAGCTGATAAAAACATAAGCCGAAATATCGGCAATGCTGAATTTGTCGCCCGCCATAAACGGGGACTTTCCTAATTTTTGGTTTAAGGTCGGTAAAAAGTCAATGACCCTTTGGCGTGATTCTGTACCCCAAGACTCGATACAGTTTTCCCTATCTTTATAGACGCCGCTTAAATTGCGAAAAGCTTGAAACCCGACCATCAATCCTTGCAACTCTATGATACGTTGCCACATTTCTACGTTGGCGCGCTCAAGTGGTGTATTGCCAAACAGTGAGTTAACACTTGGGTGGATTTCTTCTAAATAACGGCAAATGGCAACCGATTCACACAGGTAGCTGCCATCATCGAGTTCGAGTAATGGAATGCGGCCGTTTAAACTTTTGGCTTTAAATTCAGCGCTTAAATTCTCCCCGCTGCGAATATCGACGTTAACTCTCGGTATTTCTATGCCTTTTTCCGCAAGAAAAATGCTAACGCGGCGCGCGCTGGGAGTTGGGGCTAATTCGTAGAGTTTCATTTATAGTCCTTTAATTGCAATGCATTAGATTATGCGGTAAGGCCGACGAATATGAACGGATAGATAATATATTTGCGATATTACAGAGTCGCTTACGTAGGTTAAGTACACATCAGATTGTATAGTGGTAAAAGATATCGCTTGATTGGCCTAGTTTTGCCTAGGCCATCTTTTTAGAAATCTATTTTCAAAAGCCTATTTTCAAAAGCCTATGTTTAGAAGTCCAAGTCCAGCGCAAAACACAAATAGGCCATTAATTGAGTGCAATGCGCAAATTGCTCTGTGCAAAAACTGGCGGCATCTGGGCGGCAGAGCTCCTCAAAGGCGATATTTTTTATAGCGATAAAATCTTTGCGTTTTAGCTCTGCCAGCATAGGGTGGTTTTTATCAAACCCCTTTGGTGGACGAATTAAATTATCACCCTCCATATTAAATCCATGACTCTGCAAGGTTTGTAGTGCCTTTTTATAGCCGTTGGGATTCTCATCGATGCAAGTGCGAATGGCATTTAAGGCTTTCGATTCTGGGTGCCAAATCCCCGCGGCAATAAAACAGCTATCTTCGGCAATGTGTAAGTACAGCCCCGGCGCATGCACGTCTTTGCCCTGAAAATGACGAAATTGAATGCCGACATTGGTTTTGTAAGGTGTTTTATCCTTGCTGAAACGGCTGTCTCGCTGGGGGCGCATCAGACTGCCACCGACTTTTTTCGGCACGGCCGTCAGCCGAGGTGAGAGGGCGAGAATACTGGGCTGCATTTGTTCGATAAACTGTAGCGCAGGGGTTCGCACTGTCTCTTCGTATTCCGCCTGATGGGCTTTAAACCAGTCGCGGGAGTTGTTTTGCGCCAGTTGATTTAAAAATTGCAAACTCGCAGCGCTGAACGTTGCACCTGTCGCAATAGGGATTTTAGTCGTGAGCGTGGCCATTATCATTGAACCTTATTAATGCATTTGAAATGAGTGCAAACAGCCTGGATGCAAGCAGGGCGAACGTGAGGAAAACCTGCTGTATATTCACTCGTACAGCAAGACCGTGCACTCTTAAGAGGATGAAAGGCTATCAAATATGGCACTAATACTGCCATTCTTCGGCAAGATCTTCACTTAAATTTTTTGGATTGCGCCACTTCTACCTTGTTTTCAACCAGCCAGTTATTTACATGTAAACCCAAGTGAGAACTATTCTCATTTTATTGGTTGATGCCTATAATGCCGGCCTATTTTTAGATTAGCTTGCTAATAGGAATACGTTGAATGGGTTGCCTGCCTAAGTTTGGAAAATGGAAAGTGAATAGAAATCTGTCGCTTATGGGATTATGTTTGTTACCCTCAATACCGTTGTACGCAGTTGAGGTATTGGGCGAGCCTAAGGTTGAGCCGATTGAAATCCTGCAGGTTCATGGGCAGCAATATCGTAGGGCCATCACAGTCGCTAAACCCGGTGAAGCAATTATTTCCATGGAACAAATCGAGGAGATGCAGGCAACGACCTTTGCCGAAGTGATTGATGATATGGCTGGGGCGCATATCGATGGTGGCACTCGCAGCGGCGGTGAGCGGATAAATATCTGGGGTTTTGGCGAGACTGAAGATTTTAACGTTTATGTAGATAATGCCCCAGTGGGATTTGAGCAGTATCGCTATGGCTCATTTTTTCTCGATCCTGACCTCATTAAACGAGTGGAAGTGATTAAAGGTGCTCATGATGTGCGCTCGGGTAATGGTGCTTTTGGTGGCGCCATGTATGTAGTCACTAAATCGGCCGATGACTTTCTCAAATACGATCAAGCGGTTGGCGCTCGAGTCAAAACCAGCTACGCCAGCAATAATGACGCTATGGGTTATACGGGGACTGTCTATGGCAGGGTCAATCCACATTTATCGGGGTTGTTGCACCTTACACGCCGTGATGCGGGAGATGTGACTTTAGCCAATGGCGATGAGTTTGAATATTCGGGCTATGAGCAAGATAACTATCTAGGCAAGATTGATTATGAGCAGGGCGATCACCAACTTGCCTTGAGTGTGACCCATTATCTTGATGAAGGCCGCAAACCTTGGGCTAATCGCCGTGGCCCCATGCCTGCCATCTCAGACTACAACATCAAAAAGTATGGTTCCTACGAGCAGGCGCTGTATGCCACTACCGCCTACAACACCTATGAAGACAACACTTGGTCTGCCAATTATCGTTATTCGCCAAGCAATCAGCTGATCGATACCCAAGTGGTGATCTCCCATTCGGCGAATGCGCGCCACTGGGTAAGACCCGATATCGCGTGGGAAAAAATGACGGTTTCCGTAGGCAATTTCGGCCACGAATCTTGGCTGGATTACAAACGTGATTATTTTGATATCAATAACTTAAGTTTGATTGGCGATCACGAAATCACCACTGGATTACAGTACCGCAGTCTCGACCGCACTTCGCTTGTGTTTAACAAGAGCTATGAGAAGAATCCCGAGAAAAACTTTGGCTGGTACACACCTTATTATCAACCCGAAGGTCGCCAAGATACCTATGCCGTGTATGTTCGCGATGCGATTCATCTCACCAATGACTTAACTGTCACTCCCTCGCTACGATATGATTTTATTTACAGCATAGGTCGGCCAAATATTGCGCCAGATTATAACGATATCATCGCAGGCCACGATTATAGCTCGACTCATCACTCGGGGTTCTCACCAAGATTAGGCATAGATTACCAGCTGACAAACTACGCTCGGTTAAACTTTGATTACGCCTATAGTCTGCAAGCCCCTGTGGTGGATGAGATTTACGCCGTGCAATATGCAAAAGCCAGCATAACCGGCACGAGTCGCGATATCGATGTCGAACGCTTACACGCTTTTAAGTTAGGCCTAATGACGCAGCACCAGCATCTGCTTGCCAATGATGATGCATTGTCGACACAGCTGACTCTGTTTGCCAACCAAGGCCGCGATGATATCGCCCAGCGCCGTGGGGCTAAGTCTGATAAAACCCAGTTAATTCAAAGTGGTTATACTAATCTTGATGGTTACCATATTTACGGTGCCGATTTTGAGGCCCAATATCGCTATCAAAACATGTTCAGTGATCTGGCGGTTTCATGGCTGCAAGGACAACACAATGGCTCACTTAGAGATAGCCAAGATGACGACGAGTATTTAGCTAACATAGCACCGCTCGATATTCGTCTGCGTTTAGGCATGTATGTTACTGATGATATTTCAGTGGCTTGGCAGGGCGCTTGGTATGATGCGCAAACCAATGTTCCCCATGACGATATCTTTAATGCCGAATCGCCGAGCGAAAATTACTTCTTGCAGAACCTGTACCTCGCCTATGAACCTCAAGCCAGTTTAAAGGGATTGAGTGTGCGTTTGATGGTGAAAAACCTCACCAATCTGCAAGTGGTGCCGTTTCTCTCCGATGGGATCCCTGCTGCGGGGCGCGATATTCGCTTGAGTTTAGCCTATGAATTTTAAAGATTAATTAACAAGGTAGTGTGGGAATAGTTTATAAAACTTATAAAAAATAGGGTTATATTGTCTCAGCCCCCTGCCGAAAAAAGCCGGTTTATGGCATAATCCGCGTTTTACTAGGCATATAGAACAGAAAAATGACTGAAAATGAATTGCTAAGTCGCTGTGGCGGCAAGTGTGAACTGTGTGGTAGCGAGCTTGAACTCTCTATTTATGATCTGCCGGCTTCAGATGGCCATGAAAATGAGATCATGATTTGTGAAACCTGCAGTGGCCAAATTGCGGTAGCGGATACTATGGACATGAACCACTGGCGTTGTCTGAACGACAGCATGTGGAGCCCAGTACCAGCAGTTCAAGTGATGTCATATCGTATGCTTAAGCGCTTAAATGGCGAAGGTTGGGCGCAAGATTTACTGGATATGCTGTATCTTGAAGATGATGTCAAAGCGTGGGGCGATGCTGAAGTTGCCGCCGCAGGTGACGACACTACTCCAACCTTAGACAGTAATGGTGCCGTAATCAACGCTGGCGATACGGTAGTGATTATCAAAGATTTAAACGTGAAAGGTACTAGCTTTGTGGCTAAGCGCGGCACAGCTGTGCGTAACATTGCGTTGACCAACAACCCAGAACATATCGAAGGCCGTGTTAACGGTACTCGCATCGTGATCCTGACGTGTTTTGTTAAAAAGTCTTAACGGCTTCGCGCTAATTAATACTATTTATCAATAATCAATACGATAAAAACCGCCTAATTTGTTTTAATTAGGCGGTTTTTTTATGTTATTAGCATCATTTTATAGAAGATAATTGAACATCATTGCGGGTATTGGCGTGCATAACTCAATGGATTAAATTGTCGCGACAGCAACCACGCTATAATGCTTAATCCGGCAAGCAATAGCCAAGCGCTATCAAAACGATGAAAATGATCGCGGATCATCCCCGCAATCCAAGGTGATATGGCTGCAATGGTATAACCCACTCCTTGCACAAAAGCGGTTAATTTACCCGCTAACATCGGATTTTGTTGATGATCCATAGTCACAATTAAGCCCAGTGGAAAAATTCCGCCAATGCCTAATCCAGTCAGTCCAGCCCATAAAAACAATGAGACGGATGGAGCAAGCGCAAGCCCTATAAAACCAATCAGCTGTAATAGGCAAAGTAGCGCGATAATAGTGCGTCTATCGGTTGATTTATGTGCCCACCAAGGAAACACTAATCCAGCAACCACTTGCATACTGGTCAAAAAACCGAGCACTAAACCTGATTGAGTTTGGCTATAACCCAGTTCGGTGGCATAAGGGGCAAGCCAAGCCAGTGCGCAAACATAACAACTGGTACCTAAAGCAAAAAATATCGCTAACACCCAGCTACGAGAAAAACGCCAAAAACGATATTCAGCAAGAGGAAGCACTGTGTTATTTTGTTGTATTGTAAGGCGTTTAACCATTAGCCACAGTGCTAATGCTATAACCGCTAACCAAGTCCAATGACCTAAACCTGCTCGCCATCCATAATTGATACTGATATAAGAAACACTACTGGCAGATAACGCCGCACCAGCCATGATCGCTGTAACATACAAGCCCATCATTACCGGTGCTCGCTCACCGAAATTTTGTTTAATCATGGTTGGCATAATCGTTTGAATCAGCGCAATACCGACCCCAGCCAGTAATGCTGAACTAATCAACCAAGAGGCGTCAATTGCCCAAAATCGCATTGCTGTAGCAATAACGAGCAGAGAAATCGAACTGGTCATCACCAAATTAAAGCCTAAGCGTTTAACAATGCTAAAACCGACAAAGCAGCCTAATCCCATCGCTAAAACAGGCAATAATGTCAGCATAGAAGCTAAGGTAAAACTTAATGTAATATTCTGTTGTATTGTCGGTAACAGTGGACCCACAGACGCAAGAATGGGGCGCAAATTGAGGCCAATAAGGATAAAAGCGAAGCCGAGTAGCAATAAATTCGCTTTCTCAGACTGGGTTGATGGCATGGGTTTCTCCAATGAAAACGGATATAAGCTTACCAAAAGTCAATTGGTGTGCATGGTGTTGTAATACGTATGTAGTTGCACAGTCTAGATTTTTATCGACAATGATGAGTTTTATGGTTAAAAAAAGCAGTAGCACGAAATAATCTCTTTAAAGTGTATCTTTATATGAAGCTATTTTAATTTTGCGTGAAAATGTCTACTATGTAAAGAATCTTTGCGTAGAGATAAACCTATGGTGGCAAAACCTATGGCAACAAATATTCAGATGGCTAAAACCAGCCCCTCAATAACGGATCCAACAATAACCAATCAACAAGATGGTCTTGACCAAATCGTTAAGCAGTGGCAACAGCAAGGCGTTATAGCGGATTTGATCCCTATGGAGGCGCTTGGCCGTATCGCGCGTTTAACGAAACATATCGAAGTAATACTACTGCAATGCCATGCTGAATTTGGTTTGGGACAAGGCGAGTTCGATGTACTTGCCACCCTAAGGCGCTCGGGTGAGCCGTTTACACTCTCGCCTTCACAGCTTTATCAGAGCATGATGTTAAGTTCTGGTGCTATGACGAGCCGTTTAGACAGACTCGAAAATAAAGGGCTGATTGAACGGGCGCACAGTAAGGAAGATCGCCGCGGCGTACATGTCTCGTTAACTGCTGAAGGTAAGGCGCTTATCGATAAGGCATTGCCGCAGCACATTCAATGTCAGAGTGCGTTGTTAGCGGGCGTGAGCGTTGAAGATAGACCTATGTTGTTGCAAATTTTAAAATCTTGGCTGAATCAATTTGAGCCGCAATAAATCGTTTAGACTTTACGTGATCATTTAGTTTTAGTTTCTAGTGTTAGAAATTAAGCGATAAACGATAGCCGAGCGTTATTGGCCAATGTAAATTAGCCGCGCGGGACAACATTCAATAGAACAAGGGAGTTGCCATGGTAAAAAGACGTGAAGCATTCGAGTTAGCGGGTAAACGAGTCACAGCAGGGACTCAACTGGGGATCAAGCTGGCCGCCGCTAAGCTGTACACCGATACACAACTTGATATCCATGTGGAAGTGTTTCACGGGGCTAAACCCGGCCCAACTTTGCTAGTTTGTGCTGCCATTCATGGGGATGAGCTTAATGGCATTGAAATTTGTCGTCGTTTATTAGCCAGAGTAAATCCCAAAAACTTAACAGGCACGTTAATTGTGGTGCCGATAGTCAATGTGTTTGGTTTTATTCAACAATCCCGTTATTTACCCGATAGACGCGATCTTAATCGCTGCTTCCCTGGTTCGAGTAAAGGAGCGCTAGCTAGCCGTTTAGCGAATTTATTTGCGACTCAACTGTTAGTCCATGCTACCCATGTGATTGATTTACACACCGGTGCCATCCATCGAGATAACTTGCCACAGATTCGCTGTGATACCAATAACGAGACGATGCTCGCTATGGCAAATGCCTTTGGTGCACCGTTGATCATGCACTCCAAAGCACGCAGTGTCTCTATGCGCGGCTATGCGAATCAACAAGGCATCCCTTGTATTTTGTACGAGGCCGGCGAAGCGCTGCGTTTTAGTGAGTTATCAATAAAGTCAGGCCTAAAAGGTGTGCTTAACGTGATGCGCAGTTTAGGTATGCAAAAGGGACGTGTAAGTAATAAAAGCGCAAGTGTTAGTGCTATCCGCAGTTATTGGGTGCGGAGTGAATCTGACGGTTTAGTGAATATGAAGCTCAAGCTCGGTCAACGTGTCACTAAAGGCTATATTATCGCCCATATTGTCAGCCCACATGGTGGTGATAGTGTGGCTATTCGCGCGCCTACCGATGGCATTATTATTGGGATCAGCAATATTCCCGTCACCAATGAAGGTGAGGGTATGTTCCATATTGCTCAGTTTGAAGGTGACGAAATTGAAATTGCCAACGAACAACTCGATGAATTTTTGAATGAATATGCTTGATTAGACAGCGTGAGGATAAAAGATGAAATCAGTCGTGTTAGGTGAGAACGCCGTAGTACCAACAAAAATTATCTGTATTGGGCGCAACTATGTGGATCATATCCATGAATTAGGCAATGAAATGCCCGACGATATGGTGGTGTTTTTAAAGCCAAACTCGGCTATTTCGACCGTGTTACTTGCCGAGCATCAAGGTGAAACTCTGCACTATGAAACCGAACTGTGTTTTATGTTTCAAGATGGCCATTTTAGTAGCGTAGCGATTGGTTTAGATCTCACCAAGCGTGATTTGCAAAACCAGTTAAAAGCTAAGGGATTACCTTGGGAACGGGCAAAGGCCTTTGATGGTGCCGCATTATTTAGCCCCTTTGTGGCGATTGATGATGCCGAGGCACCGCTGCATTTTACCTTGAGTATCAACGATAACTTGGTTCAAGAGGGACATATCGATTTAATGATCTACAAACCTCAGACCATATTGTCCGAGCTGCAAGCGTTTATCAGTCTCGATGAAGGCGATATTGTGATGACAGGCACCCCAAAAGGTGTAGGGAGTATTCCAGCTAATAGTGTATTTAATGTCACGCTGAGCCGTGGCGCACAAGCCAGCGCTGAGCTTTTGCTTAAATGGCAATGGTTAAGTGTTTGATCGTATTTTAAATGAAGTCGAACTAGGAGGATAGTTACAGTCCTGCAACGGCTTCCATATCAAGTTCGATATCAGTGCAGCCTTTAGCACAGTAAATGCCTGCCGCTTGTTCTATTTTTGCCTGCTCAGGCAATATCACTTTTAGTGTTTGTTTACAGCTAGGACATTGTACTGGTTTACCCTTAAATACCCGTTTAATCAGGTTTTTTTGCTCATTGAATGAGGTCGCAGTGGTTTGATTCAACACAGCAAAAGGGCTAGTGGAAGCTGTTGTCATGGGCTAAAAAATCCTTAATGATTAAGTCAATAAAGTGGTACTAATTTGGACTGCTAGCAATACTGCCATCGGCATTTACTTTGCTTGTGGGGATTATAGCCTGAGTTTAGTCATTACTGAAAAACTCAAATACAAACGATGACATCGTGGTTTCATGGCTTAGCATATTGTCATCATTTCCCTCGTTCTGTGATAAAGGTTGCATGTAAGAAGTAAACTGAATATAAATAGCATATGCTATAAACGAGGTGTAACATGGTCAGACCAAAAATCCCCCGAACTATTTGTGGCCAAAGAGCCAATATCTGTTTTAAGCCTAATGGCATTCCGATGATTCAGTTAGAACAAGTGCCGCTGGCCGAGGACGAAATTGAAGCTATGCGCCTAGTTGATTTGCTTGGAATGCAGCAACAAGAAGCGGCTAAGTCTATGGGCGTATCCCGTCAAACGTTGGCGAATTTAGTCAAAGGGGCTAGGTATAAGGTGGTTGATAGTTTAATCAACGGTAAAGCGCTGATGACAAACCATATCAGCTGAGTATTAAACACTGGTAGCGCGTATTGACGTGTTTAGGTAAGTGTAATGCAAGCAGTATTGAAAGATTCCGGCCTCAAAGTAACCACTCAAAGATGTAAGTTGCTTAAGTTTTTAACTCAGGTCGATAAGCAACATTTAACCGTAGAAAATATTTACAAAGGGTTAAATGCACAGGGTGAGGCTATGGGCTTAAATACTGTGTATCGCATTATGACGCATTTTGAGCAAGCAGGCTTAGTGATAAGGCGACTATTTGAGTCTGAAAGTGCGGTTTATGAGCTCAGCGGAAAACCGCGTCATGATCATTTAATTTGCTTAACCTGTGGCAAGTTAATAGAGTTTTCCGATCCATTGATTGACCTACGTTTATGGCTAGCTGCAGAGCGCCACGGTGTGGTTATCGATCATCACAGCCTTAATATTTATGGTCACTGTTTTGATTGTAAGAAAAAACTTGAGAGCAAATCTGGCCAATAGCCATAACCTTATTTGTTAATTTCATTGGAGAAGATCATGGTTAAAATCGTTATTGTAGGTGGTGTTGCTGGTGGTGCATCTGCAGCAGCAAGGACGATTAGCCGCGGATAATATGCTGGGTGGCAATAAGTAATATCGTGCTACCCAAGGCGCTGCCATCTGTAAATTGTTTGATATAGCCATCGCCTCAACTGGGTTAAATGAAAAGAGTTTGCTAAGGCAAGCTATCCCGTATGAAAAGATTTATGTACACACCGCTAGCCATGCCAGTTATTACCCTGGAGCGCATCCAATTACCTTAAAGCTGTTGTTTTGTCCTGATAATGGCCGCATTTTAGGGGCTCAGGCAGCAGGGCTTGATGGTGTAAATAAACGTATTGATGTGTTAGCTGTGGCGCAGCGCGCAGGTTTAACTATTTATGATTTAGCCGATCTTGAACTCACCTATGCGCCGCCTTTTGGTTCTGCGCGTGATGCGGTGAATCAAGCCGGAATGGTAGCCGCTAACGTATTACTTGGTGATGAAGCCATTTGTCATTCTCAAGATCTAAACAACTTAACGGCTGAACAAGTTATTGTTGATGTGCGTAATCCAAGCGAATTAACGCCTGTTAGTGCTATTGCAGGTGCAATTAATATTCCGCTGCCAGCACTGAGAGACAGACTCAACGAACTCCCTAAAGACAAAGAATTGCTCGTATTTTGCCAAGTGGGTTTGCGAGGACATATCGCTTATCGGATGTTGGTACAACATGGCTTTAAGGTGCGCAACCTCAGTGGTGGCTATAAAACTTATCAAATGGTTAATGCGCATTTTTAGCTAAGAACCGTATTTAAGTTGGCATTCAAAACCCATCCATATTGATTAATAAAAAGGTGCAGCGTGAACCGTTATCAAGATTGTAAACAAAGCCACAGTCAATGCGTTGTCTGTGGTGATGCAGCTCAAAACTCTTTGTCTTTGCAGTGTAAGTTTTTTGCCGATGGTAAAGATCAAGTCGTGGGTTATCACAAAGTCAGTCGCCAGCTTCAGGGTTATAACAGCCTATTACATGGTGGCGTAGCAAGCTCTTTAGTGGATGCTGCCATGACCCATTGTTTGTTTATGCAGGGCATAAAAGCATTAACTGCTGAAATGACTGTGCGTTTTGTTGCGCCAATAAAGGTGGGAGATGCCATTAAAATTGTCGGCCGAATCGTGAGCCAACGTATGGGAATGTACCAATTGGAAGCCTCACTTTATGTGGCTGATATCGCGTGTGTGACTGCTAAGGCAAAATTTATTCAACCTAGGAAAGGTGTAATAAATTAATCTTTTTTATTTGTTAGTCATTTAGGGTGAGTCTAAAGTCGCACTAAAATATCTTGTGATACAGGATAGTTATTTGAATTTGATAGGTTAGGCACTAGAACAAGCGGTTAAATAACTGAACTTAATCTGACTAAAGTTAAAAAATTTTATATTTTTGATTTTTCTCCACTCCGTTTTAGCCCGATATCTGTAATACTGCAGCAGTATTGATTTGATGTTTATTTGTGTCTAAAACGTAGCACGTAAAATACGTGGTTGGGGGAAATAAATGAGTATGTTTTCAAAGTTAACGATAGCTGCAACCCTAGTAATATTGACCATACTCGCTGCGGGTATTTACCGTTTTAACCTAACCAATGATGGTCTTTATGATGCGTTCGAAGCTGAGCAGATTATGTTAGATGATAAAACGAATAATGAGGCTAATGATGACACTACGGTCCTACCAAAAATAGCACCACAAACGAATGATATTGAAGCGGCAACGCCTGTTGAAGTTGAGTCGGTTGCTAATGCATCGGAAGTGATGCAAAAACTCTTTAGTCTACAAACGGTTAACCATTTTGAAGTAAATCTGCCAGAAAATAGCAAGTCTATTAAATTAACTCATTTTATTAAGATTAATCAGACCGAGTTTGCTATAGGAGATTATCAAGATGGCGAGGTAAAAGGTCGGGTATTACTTGATTATTTGCGTATTACGCCACTTAATTTTGATCCAGCCCTTGAGCCTGATACTCAAAGTAGTGCTCCAATTCAAGACGATCCCAAAGTACAAATTATGCCCTTTGTTGCCCCTTTTATGGTTACGACCCAAGGCTCGGGAGCATTTTGGTATCTTGGATTCTTTAATCTCGATTACGAATACAAAAGTCTCAAGCATTTAAGCAGTGTAATGCTTGGCGATAGAGTTGAAATTGACAGTATTGAGCCTATCTATCCTTTCGAAGCGCCCTATAAACTGTTAGTCACCTATCGAGACAGAGCGCCAAATCAACCGATGTCAGCCAGCCCTGAAATAGTAAAAACTTTAGAGGTGAATGTGAGCGAAACTGGCATACACTAACTTAGTGCTTGGCTCACCTTGAGTGCACAGTACAGCTACGAGTAAATTTCATGATTATTGCTCACGTCACTTTTTATCGTATGTGTTTGTATATTTTGAGATAAAGTATTTTAAGGTGAGCGGGGTAATTATTCTGAATGATTGTGGAGCAGTCATAAAAAACCAGCTTAAGCTGGTTTTTTATGACTCTTTTTATGGGGTGCTCTAAAAAAGAGTCTACATTAACGTACAGTTTAAATTGCGAGTATTGGCGAGATCTAAGAGGCTTTTTTAACCACTTTAATCTTATCAACGACCTTTTTCACATCGTCGGTATTCTCTGCGATTTTAAGTGCTAATTGACGCTCAGCATCGCTGGCAACTTCACCTTTTAACGTAACAACACCATTGGCGACATCAACATCAATCTGGGTGCCAGAGACATCGGTTGAAAATAATAAGCGAGTCTTGACGACGGTAGCAACTTTAGAATCGGTTAAAGTGGCGACAACTTCACTGGTGCCTTCTTTCTCATTCATTACTGTGAGTTGATTATCGACATCTTTCACACCGTCTAAACTTTTAATCAGTTCAGTGGCAAGTGCTTTATCGACACTACTTTCTACTTTACCTGTTAGTGTCACCTTTCCGTCTTTCACATCGGTATTGATGTCAAAGGAATTCAGGTTGGTGTTAAGTAGTAAAGTGGTTTCAGCTTTACCATCGATCCATGCATCTTTAGTTCCGTCTTTCCAATCTTGAGCGGCGACATTTAAGCTGATTGAACCGACAAGTAAGGTGGCGATTACTGATGCTGCTACTGTTGTGGTTTTCATAAGAATATCCTCCGTTGTTTTCTCGAATGGAGATAATGCTTTAATCGTGCCAGTTTTTTATTTTAATGATTTTAAAGGTTTTTTGTGTTTTTTATTATGATGACTTACTTTTTTAGCCGTTCTTTCCGGTCTTTTTTACCGACTCAATGTAATTGTTGCAGAGCTGGTGTTGAGCCGCGGGGGATTTGTGAAAATATGAAGTTTAAGCAATAAAAAACCGCACTTTGGGTGCGGTATGGGATAAGACTAACTCGAATGTTAACGTCGGCAAAAAGAGGTCATTTCATCACAACTACTTTGTAGCCAAGCGGCACTTTCGGCAAGGTTTTGGGCTGTGTGCGGTTGATATGCTTGCTTAACGGCTTGTTTTAACACTGTTAATCTGCCCTGTTCAATATCAATCAAGTGGGCGACTCCTTCGTAAAAATATTCTTGGTGCAATAAGGTTTGTGCTTGAGTGTAAGTCGCGTGCTTTTGTGTTTGCCGCGCGCGCGCCGACAAGGTTTGCTGTGCTGTACTTGATAACACCATATGCTGTTGTGGTGAAGTCAATAAGGCTAATATTCGCTGGTAAATATTTATCTGCATTGAAAAAATGCGTTTCAGCTTATAGTCATCAATGGCCGTTATCGCCTGAGTGTAAAACGCCAGACTATGCTGGCTAGATGCCACCACCTCATCAATTAATGTGATGTCTGTGTTGATATCGGTCTGATGTTGCACAACATTAGACTTCATAATGTGCCTCCTTAATGCGTGTAGCTAACATGCTAGTAAATAATTCAGTGTTGTTCAGCTACCATGCATTTTTTGTTCTCATTTTTAGTGATATTTTAAGAGGCTGATTTCTAGACTGATATTTTTTATTCTTATTAAATTTACGCCACTGACTAGGAAACTATTACCGCTCATATTGTTAATATTTCACGGTTAACATACAGTTGCTGTCTACACACAGGGAGTGAAGCACGCATGACTCGACCCACACTTTTTTATCATCTGCATGACATCGGTACCGAGCAAGCCTTAATCCAACTTGAAGGAGCAAAAGAGTTCAATAAATTACGCAGTGTTGATGATATGTCTTGGTTAGCACAGCTTGAGTCGAATCGAATTGACGTCGCAATTATTGAGTTACCCCGCCTTAGCCATGAAGATTATTTAAGCTTAATAGAAAGTGCTGCGATGACGCATATCGAGTTTATCTTTTTATCTGATGGGCAGCCTAATCCGCATTTGGATAAATTAATGTCCCAGTGTGCGGGTTATCATTTTCGTCAGCCCTACGATATGGCACTCATTAGCGATACCTTAGCCGAGTTTGCACAGTATTTAGTCTCGACTTCTGCTCATCGTCCACGACCTTTTTCGAGTGAATTAGACCAATACGGTGTACTGGTTGGCTCGTCGGGCGCGATGCATAAATTGTATCGTACCATTCGCCGAGTTTCAGTGACGGATAGTAATGTGCTGATCATCGGTGAAAGTGGTGCGGGTAAAGAGCTGGTCGCTAATACGATTCATCTTGCCAGTCCACGGGTAAATGCGCCTTTTATTGCTATTAACTGCGGAGCTCTGAGCCCTGAATTAGTGGACAGTGAGTTGTTTGGCCATGTAAAAGGGGCTTTTACCGGTGCTAACCGTGATCACAAAGGAGTGTTTGAGCAAGCAGAAGGAGGAACGCTATTTCTTGATGAGGTCACTGAAATGCCCATTGAGCATCAAGTCAAGTTGCTGCGAGTGCTTGAAAATAGTGAATATCGTCCTGTGGGCGGCGCCAAAGTGCAATTAGCCAATGTGCGTATTGTAGCAGCTACAAACCGCGATCCTATTGCGGCGATAGAAGAAGGGTTGTTTCGAGAAGATTTATACTTTCGCTTAGCTCAGTTCCCTATTCGAGTGCCTCCCCTACGGGAGCGTGGCGATGATATCATCGGGCTGGCACGGCATTTTCTGGCTTACCGTAATGTGGCGGAAAAACAAAGTAAATATTTCACTGACGCGAGTATTCAACTTATTAGTGCTCACCCTTGGTGTGGCAATGTGCGTGAGTTAAAGCATGCCATTGAGCGGGCGTATATTTTGGCGGATCAAGAGATTCTCCCTAGTCATTTGCAATTAACCACCGCAAGCGAAACAAATAGCCTTGAAGTCGAACACGTGGTGATCCCCCAAGGAATGCGTTTAGATGATTTAGAAAGGATTGCTATTTATCAGGCACTGGAAACAACGCAGGGTAATAAAACCGATACAGCAGAACAACTTGGTATCAGTGTTAAAACTCTTTATAACAAACTCAGCAAATATGAGCAGCAAGTTGAGTCAGATGAGCCCACTGTGGAATAGCTATCATCACTCACATTAAACTGAAATTTTTTGATGACTTTATGTAGTGAAAATCGAAAAATTACAGTTATTACTTAAACATTACCGCCTTAAATAGTTAGCTTAAGGAATTGTTAGCTTAAAAAGTTGATCCATATTTTTCTCGCGGCGCATCTGATATCCCAAAACGGATAACAAGCTGGTAAATTTAGGCTGTTAAGAATGTGAGTTTTACTGGTCTAATAAAATTTACGAAGACGCTATGTGGGTTGTAATCGGGTATTAATTGAGGAATAAATAATGTTTTTTAAGAAAAAGGAGCCCCAAACGGTTGACGTTTTGGGCCGGCCATTTCGCTGTCTGGTGTGTCATCATGATTTATTTTGGTTAGGCCGGGCTCAGTTAAATACGGCATTGGCTACGTTTTTTAAGTTTGATTGGGCAAATCGGAGCGCAGCACATGTCAGTTGTGCTAAATGTGGTCATATTTCATGGTTTAAACAGTAGTGGGTATTTGGCTGCCTGCGACATCATTTTTGAGCAGGTCGCGGCGCCATCTACGCTTACGATTACATCGTTATAAACCCAGTTTTTGAGTGCTAATAGAGATGTGTTTAGAGCCTAACATTGAGTGGCTTAGCACCATTACTCCGAGATTATTAGATATTGAATACTTATGTTTTACGCCAGTGGTGATCTTGGCTTTATGTCAGTTAATTGATTTAAACATTCATTATAAAAACGATTCAGTTTCTATAGCTGGTTCTTGATAGGGAATAAAAACCTTAAGCGATGTGGGCTGGACTTCAATATATATGTCGTCTGGCTCAAATAGTTCGCCATCAATCACGTACTTACACTTTGGTTGACAGCTAATACGCACTTTTTTTGCATGGGCGTGGTTAACTTTACTGCTGCGAGTTTGCTGAGACTGCTCGGTTATGGCTGCTTTTTTATGTGTCTCAGAACGGTCTTCTTTTATCCATCCGGCCATCATCAGCTCTGCCAGGCTCAAGAGTTTATCACTAGGGTCATCCGCCGAATTTAACCAGGTAATATCAAGCAAGCCATCTGTCATATTTGGCTCGCCATCCCCCTGCGCGAGTACGCTAGTGAAGGGCGCCGCATTAGCAACAACAAGGCTATGGGTGGTGATATTTAGCGGCTCTGCATCATCTAAACTCAGCTGGATAGTCAGCGCATTATTGGCATTGACCGCGCGCCATAACCCATCGAGATAGGCGAGTTGCCCTAGGGCATTTTTACGCTCACGGCTCGCTGATTCAATCATTTGTTGCTCAAAGCCGATACCCACAAGTAATAACACTAACTGTCCATTGCAGCGGGCGGTATCTATGGCTTGGTAATGGCCTTGGATAATGTTATCCAAGGCTTGAGATACTGGGATCAGTTTACTGCTTAAGCCAAATAGAGCGTGACTTAAGGCGTTAGTCGTACCTAAAGGTATTATGCCCAATGCGATATCGGTATCGACAATTTCTGAGGCAACCTCAGTGACAGTGCCATCACCTCCGCAGGCGATAATAATATCAGCGCCAGCACCACGGGCTTGTTTGGTGAGGGTGTTGGCTGAAACATCCTCTGTTGTTAACGCTAAATGAACATCAAAATATGCCTTAAGCTCACTTTGAATTTGTTCGTTATATTCTTGCCATTTTCCGCCACCCGAGACAGGGTTAGCGATAATCCATACCACTTTATGAATGTTAATTTGTTTTTGGTGGTACATTTTTTCAACGGCTCTTAATTGCCATTTATTTAATCCCGCCGTTTTTCGAGCTTGTTTTATGCGTTGCAAAACCTTTGGGAAACTTTGGTGTTTATCTTGGCAAACCAGATAGGCTGCCAGAACTAATACTGAGCGGCCACGGCCCATAGCACAATGAATAAGCACGTTTTTTTGAGCTCTAACTTGGCGATGTAACCAGTTAACCGCTTGATTGATCTGGGCACTCGTTGGCACACTATGGTCGAGGATGGGAATATTTAAATACTCGATATGATCTTCAAATTGTGACCAGTCCAGCGCATCAAATTCAGCAGTAACATCAAGAATTGCTGTGATCCCATTGGCTTTTATGTTGGCAAGATCGGCAGGGACTAACCTGCTACCGAGGTAAAGTTGCTCGTCAATTTTTTGTATTGATGGCACAGAATCATATTTTCTGGCCCAGTAGTTATAGAAATGACTACCCAGTAAAAAGGGAATAAAACCCCAGCGAATATACCAAGGAATTGTGCCATCTTGACGCTTTCTAAAAATGTTCGCCAGATTAAACCAGTATGCTGATCCGACTAAAAATAATGACAAACTTATCCAAGCACATATAAACGTCAGTAGGGGGGAGCTACCTATAATCGCTAAGCTGGCCAATATCACAGCACCCGCAAAGTAGAAATACTTAATGTGAATGTTGGCTAGCATAGGTCTCCTCCAAGGTTATTGGTATCCGTTATGTAGGTAAATTATTGCAGTTCAAGTGGATCAAAAAGGGTGGCAATGGATTTATCCATTGCCACCCTAAACTTAACGGCTATTAGCACTTTTTATCTTTAGCATTAACGCCTTCTTTAATATCTTCACAGGCATCTTCGATGGCATTACCTGTATCGGTAATCGCGTCATCAATTTTCTCACCAGCACTTTCGGCATTGTTATCACTACAGGCTGATAAACCTAAAGCGAGGAATAAGGTTAGTGCTGCGGTGCTCATCAGGGTAAATGGTTTCATATCTATCTCCTTTCTAAAAAATTAAAATTAAAGTCGCGGCCCTTTACCTTTAAAGGCGTTGATCAGCAATGAAATCACCAGTAATACAATAAACAAAAAGAAAATAATTTTTGCGATCCCCGCTGCGGCGCCCGCAATACCGGTAAATCCAAATACACCTGCAATCAGTGCAACAATTAGAAATATCAATGTCCAACCTAACATATAAACCTCCTTGCCCTTGTATTAATCCTGCATCTGATCTTTGGTATCATCTGAAGGTTAATGGCTACTGGTTAATGGTAATAGTTATATTGCTATCTTAGTGCCAACTTTATAAATATCTATTAAGCTTTTGATTTTTAGTTATTATTAATATTTACGTGTTGCTGCAGATTAGCGCTGGTAGTGATGTAGTAGGCAATTTTTACCTAATCTTCGGTAAGAGTTTCAGTCGTAAAATGTCCAAAAAGTGCATCATGCACAATTTATTTTAAAAGACAGCCCATTAAAAAAGCCGACACAGATAAGCATCGGCTTTAAAGACGCTTACTGCTAGCGCTTAAAAACGATTCAGCGGTTTCCAGCGCTGTAGTGTCACGGGAATACTCGCACCTTGGGACTGCAATAGGTTTATGCGCGCTTGATACGCCGCGCCCACCATTAAATGTTTGGCTAAATCCACCGCGTTACGGGCTTTATAGTCATCTAAATAACTGCCTTTAGCCCACGCGTTAAATGCACCGAGCGCCGGGCCTGCCCAAATTTGGTAATCCATCTCGCGGCCGATTTCACCAACATTTGACCAGCGGCTCGATAAACCTAAATACCAACGGAAAATCAGCGCCATTTTGCGTTTTGGATTATCCAGCGCACGCTCGATTTGCTTAGGATCGCGCTCATTAAAGTGGGCGACAGTGCCTGTCCAAATATCATCGAGTGATGCGCGGAACACTTGCTCTTCAAGCTTTTTACGCTCGTCCGCAGGGATGGCTTCTATTGAATCGTAACGGGTGTAGATTTCGTATAATTTATTGGCGCGCATCGGGAATAAGGTCCCGCGCTTAACCACTTGTAATTTCACGCCCATTTCGAACATATCCGCCGCTGGCGCCATAGTGACATCGGCCATTTCGGTAGTGGCGAGTAACTTACGCGTGTGTTCGCTCGCGCCCGCTTCAATGCAAGCTTGGTTGATTGAACCTGTGACGATAAACGCCGCGCCCATGTTGAAGGTGGCTAATGCTGCATCGGGTGTACCAACGCCGCCGCCAGCACCCACACGGATGGGCGTTTTATATTGATACTTAGCTTGGATTTCATCTTTAAGCGCCAAAATGGTCGGCAATAGCGTGACCAATGGACGATTGTCGGTATGACCGCCTGAGTCGGCTTCGGCGGTGATGTCGTCTGCCATAGGCACAAGTAATGCCATCGCCATTTGATCTTGGCTGATAAGACCGTCACTCACTAATTGCTGCAGAATTTTGGCAGGCGCCGGCTCCATAAACTTAGTTGCGACTTCAGTGCGGCTGATTTTTGCGATGACTTTATTACCAATAACAATCTCGCCGTGCGCATCACGGCTCAAGCCCGCTGCACGGTAATAGACGATCTGCGGCGTTAAGCCTAAAAATGCTGAGGCTTCGACCGTGCGTACTTTATGTTTTAAAAACAGCTCAACACTGCCGCGCTCTAATGCCGGCTCGCTTGGGCTGTGAATTAAGTTAAAGGCGTAAGGGCCATTGGGCAGCGCCGCTTGAATACGGGTAATGGCTGCTTCAACGCGCGATGGAATTAACCCAGCTGCGCCAAAGGAGCATAAGATGCCCGCTTGACCCAGCGCAATAACCAGCTCTTCCGAAGCAATCCCGTTAGCCATAGCGCCGGCGTAGTAAGCGTATTTAACGCCGTGAACGCGGCGAAAATTACTGTCACCTAAACTTTGGGTGCCAAGGGCAGGGGCAAAGGCGCTAACAGGGTGTGAGCCAAATGGCGCTTGGCTGTCACTGGTGGTCACTTCGGCCGTTTGCGCAATGCCTAAGCCTTTTTCGCTGTGATTAACTAAGTAGCAGGCTTGGGTTAAATCTTTGAGTTTTTTACCTAATGAGTCGATATCAAAGCTCAGCGCTGCATCGTTGACTTGCCACGGCCAAGGGCTGAGTTTTTCATTATTGCTATTGAATTGATCTAGAGTATGGCTAGTCATCTTGGGTCTCGTTTTTATTGCCGCTACGTTGCTATTACTTGAGTAAAAAGTTCGGGTGTAAAGCCAACGCAGCGACAGGATTATTTTAAGTGATTCAATAAATAGAATTTAACGCATTAAGCTTCTTCAATACAGATGGCGATATCTTTAACTTCATAAATTCGCAGGCCATCTTTACTCAAGTTGGCATCGCCCATAATGATGCGTTTGCCATTATCGTCTGTCACGCTGGTAATATGTACATCCAGCGACATCTGCTTGTTTAATGGATTAATTTGGCCGCGATACTTCCATTTGATATCTGATAAAATTTGGCCAAATTTAGGACTCTTAAAGCCCGCACCAAGGTTTTGGTCAATCGCATAGGTTTGCATCAGCTCGATAATGGCTTCAACCCCTAATGAGCCTGGCATCACAGGATCTTGATGGAAGTGGAATTGGAAGAACCAATCACTCGGGTCAATGGTGCGCTCGGCGTATAAATAGCCAAGGCCCGCTTTACCGCCGGCTTTCACGATTTCGGCCTTGTCGATAAAGTTAAGCTGGCCGCCGGCTAAACGGTAATGCGGTTGACCGTCTGGCGCGTTAAAGCTGCGATGCTGCTTATCTAACAGATTGATTTGGCTATCGGCGGCTATGCCATTTTGCACATGCCAAGGCTGTGTGATCTTGCCGTTGTCTATGCCGAGTTGGTTTTTCAGCGCATCGCCCTTGAAGTAACCAAATACCGCTTTACCTTGGTAGAAAGGCTCGCCATCGCAGCTTAACTCGAAGCTGAAATTTTGGATGATGTTGCTGCCAGCAATCACAGTCGATAACAAACGTGAGTCGTTCACGATTGTTTTACCGCGCAAATCCACATGGCGCAGCAGCTTACCGCTACCGTCTAAGTTACGGAAAAACAGCTCTTGGCCGGGGAAGCCCAAGGTGGTGCCCATATAACCCGAGATAAAGCCGTTTGGCTGCAGTGATATTTCCATCAGCACAGAATAGGGCATCACGCTTGGATGGCTGTTTTTATCGTAATACCAAGCATTTGCGGGTACTTCGTATTCGGCAACACAAGATGATGGCTTTTTCAGCTCGCCACGTTTACCGTCAATCGCAATTACGCGGGTAGTGAGCTGTAAATCGCCGCAAGGCGTGCGCGGTGGAATAAAGCCGCGATAGATGCTGAAATCGGGGCCGAAGCAGTTTTCGATATCGCCCGTGGCAAATTCGAACATGTGGTACGGCGTAAATGGCAGGCTATCTGGCACGCGGTTGGCGTACTTAGAACCTGCTGGCGCAATCGGTGCGGGCACATGCTTAAGTGGTACTACGCCTTTATTACTTGGCGCGGTTAAATCAGGTCGCTGCTGCATCAGCGGCGCGGCTAATGATGCTGGCGTTGTCCAATCAAGCGATGCATTGTTAACTGTGCTGACGGTATTATCTGCAGGGTAGCGGGTGCATTCGGCTTCATCTTTGATCATCACCCCAAGGTTTTGGAAATCCACCACCACTTTGCCATTAAGCAGAATATCGATATTCGCCTTAGCGTAAGGGCGCGGGCTCATGCCTATTTCAGTAACTTCCATACGATAGGTGAGTAGGCCAGATTGCGGCAACACTTGACCACGACAGCGCACTTTTTGTGACGCGTTTTCGAGCGGCTGGAAACGACCGTTTTTGACGCCCCCTTCTTCTGTACTGGCGTGCATCCCAATATGCAGCATAAAAAATTGCAGTAATTGCCCACAGCCTTCGGCCATTAATGACCCCGCCATCACTTGGTCACCCTTAAAATGACACGGGAAATACCAATGATCAGCTTCGAGCTGCTTATGACCTTGTACTGCACCTAAGCCCCACGCGCCGCCATGCACCTCAAGATTGCTGACTTGTTCAATCATCAGGAATTTTTCGGATGCAAAACTTAAGGATGGCTGCAAACCATATTGCGCTTGATGCGCTGCGTGCGCGCCGCCAAAACAGCCGCCGATATCGGCACTGAGCAATTTATGGATTTGGTTGTAATCAAATTGGTTTTGCGCGCAGTTAAGCAGCGGATTAAAGCGCGGCTTATTCGGATTGTTCAATGCAAGGTTGCGAGCTTTGATTTCAGCTTCAGTGTGAATAACGCCTTTGCCGTCGGCTAGCTCTTTGTCAGTAAAGAAGCCCGCGCAGCCACCATCCATCTTAAGAATTAATTTATCACCCACGAAACATTCGTAGGAGAAGAAAAACAGTAAGGTATCGCCATTGCGGGCAAAGTGATTGATAGAAATATCGTAGCGCAGGGTGTCGCCGCCGCGCGGTAAGTCGCCAAGGAAGGTCAGGGTGCAATCGAGTAGGCGGTAAACGCGCTCGCCCTTATTCTCAAAATCGATACCTAAATAGCTGATTAACATCAAGTCACATTGGCCTGATTCAACCGCCACAGCCCACGGAATTTGGCCATCAATTAAATACGGTGCATCGACAGGGATGTCGTATTCGGTGGTCATAGTGCAAGGCTGATATTGGTTCATCTGGGCGTTTAATTTTGTCACCCGAGATACCAGTAAATAGTCGGTGGTTGGCAGGCGTACGCGGCGGGCGTAGCTGTCGATAATGGCGTAATCTTGGCCAAATACTTTAGCGATATCACCTTCGGCGTATTCAACTAAATCTGCATAATCCCAAATACAAGGCTTGCTTATCGGTGTTGGCGGCGTGTACTGCGGCACTTTTGCATGATTGGGATAGAGTGCATGTTTTGGATTAGACGCAGCTGGGTTTGCTTCTGAGTTAACAACAGCGGCTAGCTCTGGTGTATGAGCCGATGCATACGCAGGAACGATGGCTTGCTGTTGTACAGTAGTAGTTTGGCCATGGGTGGCTAACTCGCTGGCAAGCTGGGCTTTCATCAAAACATCGGCCAGTTTTAAGCCTTCAGCTCGGCTGTGTAAAAAAGCTAAATGTGCTTCACTGGCAAGTTGCTGGTTTCTTAAAAATGCAGCGTCTTTTAGCTCTGCTTGAGCGGCGTTGTTATTGGGCGTGCTTAGGGCATTAATTGGCATGCTGCTTAATGTCTCTTTTTGTTGTTCAGTAGTTTGGCTGCGTGTGGCAAAGCCCTGAGTGCCTTGGTTAGCTATTTGAACCAAATGCTTGCGCTGGCTGCGCGCTGGCAATGCTGTCATAGCTTGGGCTTTTTGCTGTATTGCATCTATGTCCGCCAACGGCGTATCTAGGATATGCTGATAGATATCGCGGCCACCGAGTGTCACTTGTTTAATTAAGTGTTTTTGCTCAGAAAGCGTTAAGTCTTGTTCAAGCCTTTGCTGCAAACTGTGCGCTTGCGTGGCACTTTGGCTGAGCAATAACTGCGAGCATTTACCTTGGCTAAACGTGGCAACGAGTGCGTGCTGCATTGGTTGATGCTGGGGAACATGGTTTTTAAGCTGTAACAGCGCGCTCAACATACTCGCCATACCCGCCGCGGCAAAGCAATGTCCCACAGTATCAGCGGCTTGGCTGCGCTGGTTCACACTCGGCAGCTGCGTATTGAGCGCCTCTGAATCGGCACGTTGCTCAACTGCAATACTGGTTTCAATCAAGCTAATCTGACTGCTATTCACCTTGGCTTGGGTTAACAAGTCATTGCAAATGCGCGCTGTGTTGTTGTTACCTTGCATATCACACATAGCACCAAACACTTGACCGCTGATGTGACCATAACTGTCGCTATTACTTTGGGTATTGTCAGCGGCAGTGCTTGATTGGGCTGTACTTGATTGTGTTGTAGTGAGCACTAACGCGCCAGCACCTTCACCGACTTTCCAACCAGTGTCAGTTGGAGTAAATGCCACTGGCGATACGGCATTTTTGAGGATCACTTGCTCAAGGCTGCCACTTAAATCGACGGCGGCAATCACCACGGCATCTAAGGATTCTTGGGACAACAGATTCTCGGCCACATCAATACAGCGTGCGACAGAAAGCTCAGCCGCCGAAATCGTAAAGGCTGGGCCGTTAAAGTCCCAAAGGGATGCGATGCGTGATGCCATAATATTGCCAATAAAACTGGTGTATTGATTTAGTTTGGCAGCATCGAGCACGCTATCCATGGCGATTTTTTCAAGGGCAACATACTCAGCTTGTGTGAGTGTTATTCCTTGGTTTTTAAGGCTGTCAGCCAGTTGAGTGTGCAGATTCACTCGGCCACGGAACTGGTGCAATTCAAGCTCGGTTTCCATTGCCACTAATACGGCGACCTTGCCGCCGGGTTTTAAGTTCGCATCACGAATCGCTTCATCGGCCACTTTGATCAGCAGCAGTTGCTGGGAGATCAGGCGGTCGTCTTCATTGGGCGGCACTTTAAAGCGCAGGAAGTCAAAATCGAACTGGTCGATATACGCACCCTGTGGTACAGCAGGCAAGCCAAAGTTAGCTAAGATCTCTGGATGTTTATCTAAGCCTTTCCAGCGTTTAGCAGGCAGCGGGATAAAGGCATCTTGCTTCGCGCTTATCGTGTTATCCAGTGCACTAATTGAGGATAAAGGACCGAAGTGCGATGCTAAACCAATGATATTTAATGGAGTGTGCTGGTAACTGACAGTAGCAGTAGACTGTTCACTCTGGTTGTCAGCATTGGAGGTATTGGCAATATAGGATTCCAGCAATAAATGCGCGTTACAACCGCCAAAACCAAACACAGAAACACCCGCGTGGCGGCGGTCATTGCCGGCTTTATCTGGCCAAGCATGCAATTCTGTCGGTAAATTTTTAGCGCTAAATAAGCCCTTAGGCGAGGATATCGGCGCTGATAAGTTAATACTTGGCGGCAGTCGACCCGAGCGCATGGCAAAAATCATTTTCATGATCCCCGGCATGCCCGCGGCGGTGAGTAAATGGCCTAAGTTGGATTTTGCCGAACCGATAAGCGGCACTGCAGAGCCCGCGAGTTTGTCCTCAAAAAAGCGCTCCATCGAGGCAAGTTCGACCTTATCGCCAAGCGGTGTGCCAGTGGCATGGCATTCAATCACTTCGATATTGGCGGGCAGTGTATTTGCCGCACTATAGGCGCGCTCGAAGGCTTGCACTTGGCCTTTGCTGTTGGGACTTAATACAAACTGGCCTTTACCGTCGTTCGATAAACCAATGCCGCTAACGACCGCATAGATGTTATCACCATCGCGCTGCGCATCTTCCAAGCGTTTTAACACTAAAACCCCAGCGCCTTCGCCGGCGAATAAACCCTTGCTGTTACTATCAAAGGGCGCCGAAATACCGTGATCTGGATAGGCGTGGAAAATCGAGAATCCCATGTTGATAAAGAAGGGATCTGCGCCCGATACTGCGCCCGCAAGCATCATATCGGCCTTGCCTGTGGTCAGGTAATCGCAGGCGAGTTTGAGCGCATAAACTGAGCTAGCGCAGGCGGCGTCCAGACTTAACTGAGTGCCACCTAAACCGAGTGCATCGCTGACCAGCTTTGAGGCTGTGTGGGCAACGGCGCCATTGGCGACGTTTAATGCTGGCTCGACGTTGAACTCTTTACCCGCATGAGCTTGGTTAAAGTCAGCCAGTTGAAAAGCGCTTTGATTAAGTTTGTTTTGCAGCGCCTTTTCAACGGTTTGATGATACAGCGGCAAAAATAATTCATTGGAGCGGGCGGTCGGGAACGACAAGGTTCCCATCACGATACCTGTGCGCGCCAGTACGGTATCGTTTGGGGCAATCCCTGCGTCTTGAAGGGCTTTACGACTGCAATCGAGTGCCCATAAAAAGCTTTCATCTAAACCGTCAAAGGCAGACTCAGGCAGTTGATAACCCTTGGCATCAAACTGGAAGTGTTGGATGTAGCCGCCTTTATCACAGTAAAAACGGTCAGACTGACCCTGCACACCTTGATAATCGACGGGATTGGCATTGAGCTTTTCGCGACTGATTTGGGTGCGTGAGTCTTTTTTATCCAGCAGATTTTGCCAGAAGGTTTGGGGATTATCGGCGTCAGGATATTGAGTTGCGAGACCGACAATCGCAATTTTTGATGCGCTTTTTGACGCACTTTTTGATGCAATCATAGGCTCGGTAGTTTTATCAATAGTCGAGGAATGCTGAGAACTCACAGGGGTTCTCCTTCTGGTGATACTGCTGATGATAAAGGGGCTGCATTAGCACTTAATGGCTGCATGAGCGGCGCCAGCGAAAGCGGCACTCTGTGGCTTATCAGCTGAGCTAAACACTTGAGTAAGCTGGTGATCGCATCAGCACCTTTGGCATTGCAAGCAATGGCGGTAGTGGTAGCGTTTGTACTGCTTTGATGTTGGTCACTGTGTTGACATGCGTGTGCGTGGCTAATTTTATCGATGAGTGTACTGGTTTGCCTATCGGCGCCCACTTCAACAAATAGCCTTGCGCCTTGCTCAGTGGCATTTTGAATGAGTGCACTAAAGTCGAGTGGCGAGCAAAAGGTATCGGCAATCGCGCGGCCAATGCTGTGGCTATCCACAATTACTGGCGCAGTTTGCGCTGCGCTAATAAAGCGGATCGGCGAATACTCGGCATCGGCGTTTAGTGCTTGAGTATAGAAATCTTGTACTTGTCCATGGACTAACATGGCAGGCGCGGTATGCATTGCAGTGACGCGATTGGCGGCAATCCCGCGCTTACCTAATTTGGCAAGTAGGGCTTTACAGCTCGCTTCGCAGCCTGCAATGACACAAGTATCACCTTGAGTGATGGCTAAGTAGGCGCGAGGAAACTCTGGCAATAATGCCTTAATTTCGTTGCTATCCGCGCGCACTACAAAGCTGTTCCACACTATGGCTTCATTATCTGCAAGCTGCCAGGCTCGGCGGACAGCGGTTAGCTCACCAGAAATCGCATGGTTGAAAATATCGCTATTTTCAGTGGCGGTAATCATTCCGTGGGGCGTTTGCCACACATCAAGGCTTGCCCACATTGCCGCTTCGCCCATGGAGTAACCGAGCGCCATTTTTGGCTTAATATTAAAGGCTTGGGTTAACAACTTGGTGAATAGGTAACTGGCGCCCACGCCGCTAATAGCTTGTTGACTTAGGCTCATGCCAGCCGCAGTTTTTACATCTGCCGCATAAATCTGCGGTGATTGCAGCATGGCGCTTAAATCGCCTTCTCGTTCTAGCTGGTGATACAGCGCGGGGAAATATTCATGCAAGTTATTGAACATATTGGCGTAAACGGTGCCAACGCCAGGATAAACAAAGGTCAGTCCCGCATCCCCTAGCGGCTTAGCGCTAAAACAACTACCCGCTGGTGTCTTAAAGGGTTGACCATGATGAACAGCATCATTTTCAAGCGCGCCAAGCATGGCTTTGGCTTCAAGTTTTAGGTCATCAATCGATGCCGCCATCAAGACTAACGCCAGTGGCGCGTTGGCATCATAGCGTTCAAACCAAGGTTTGAGCTGTTCAGCATGATAGTCCGTGCCATTTTTTAGTGTGTTATCTATCTGCAATACTTGCGCGATGAGATTATCAATATTGTCACCACTTATCGGCACAAAAAGCCTACTTGTATCGACAAGTGCCTTGGGTGCTAATAGTTGTGTGCCTTGGGTCAGTACAACACTTTGGCAAATATCTACTTGATTGAGAGTTTTGGTCATTAAACTTTTTGTTATTAAATTCAGACATAAAACCCGCGCTTGGTGTTGGCCGCTAAACCAATAGCCAGCTTGATGATGTGTATCGTCTTTACCTTTTAGCGGCGCTTGTGTTCGTGCCGCTAAGGCCATCACGCCTTGGCGCAGTGCAATAAAGGCCTCGTTCAGCGAGTCAATGATGATTTGATGTTGAACAGTTTGCGCTGGGCTACGTTTTGCTATCGTTAACGCCTCATCGGCAACGCTTGTTATCTCACTGCCAGCGGCAAAGCCAGCTATAAACGCATGTGCGTGTAGGCGCAGTTTGGCGGCGCGTAAACCATCGAGCAAATATAAAGACTGCGGCTGATTGCCATCATCGAATTTAAGTTCAATTAGCTTGCCTTGTTCAATAGCGCTAATCGCGTGACTTAATAATGCGGTGACTGATGTTGGTTCATGTAATGTCGACTGGGCGATATCGGCCGCACAAATTTCTAACCGCTCAAGCTGTTCTAGCTTAGCGCCAGTTTGCGCTAGCTTAGTGCTACTTAATTTGGCGGCGGGGGATTTGGATACGGAGTGAGCTGCAAGATTGGCCGTATCGCCAAGCAACACTGCAATACGCAGTGGCTTGGCAAGCTTTTTTATCGTCATATCAGCTTGGTTGCTGTGTGTGTTGGCTAAGTTCACCCGACCTTTGCCTCTACGTTTTTTGCCACTACAACTTTATTGGCTAAAAATGCATTGTTAAGGCTTTTGCTGACGGTGACTTTGGCGTTGTTCATCTCACAGCTTAAGCGGCCATCTTGATGATATAGCGCGATATGGGCTTCAAGGGCGCGGCCAGAGTGTTTCACTACTTCGAGCACTAGATACCCTTTATCGCCAAAGGCAAACGGCGCATGGGAGATAAACTCACCAATGCTTGATGGCAAACTCGCCGCGCCATACTTGAGCCTCGCCCATACCAGCATCGCCTGCAGCAGCAAATCTTCTGCAAAGGCTTGCGAGCCTTTAGATGCTAGATTAGGCACAAAACTTCCGCAGTCTGCTAACGCAACATGGGGAATACTCACCTTGGCGACTAAGCTCGCATCGTCAAACTTCACCACAGACTCAATACCTTGCAGTCTTGGACCGTGGAAAAGCGTGCCGTCGCTGTAAAGGCTGCTCGCTGTTGCGATGGCAGAAAGTCCCATCAAACTTTGTGCGTCGAAAGCTTTTGCTTTGCTGTCAGTGGCTAAATCATCAATCGCTGCATCATCAACGACTAGGATGGCTTGATATTGCGGACGATCTTCAAAGCTGATTAAGGCACTGAATTGTCCACTCAAGCACTCGTCTGTGTCTTTCGCGGCTGTATCCGTTAACGCAATCGGTGCAAGCTCAAGTTCTAACGTGATGGGGGCTGCACTTTCTAACGCTCCATTTTGTAACACGGCAGTGTCGAAAATAATGCCCTTCAACAGCTTGTAGCTTTGCACTTTGACCGGCTGCTTGAGCACATCAAAGGCGGCTTCACGCATCCACTGAATCGCGCACACAGTGGGTAATACGGGATTACCATTAATGCAGTGATCTTCAATAAAGATCATTGCCTTAGGGTCCAGTGTGCGCTGTAGTTTTACCGTGCCTAGTTTTAGCATGTCGGTCAAAGCATGCGGACCCGACGAGTCAGTGGTCAGATCCGCTTCAGGCTTTTTTAGATTGCTACCTTCAGTTTCTTGCACTTCGTTAGGCGTGTCGTCATGGGGCGCGCTGCCTTGCATGTCCGTACCGACCAGTAATTGTGCGCCTGTGTTGCTCAGTAATTGGCTGGCAAATAACTCAGCACCCGCCTTTAGCGGGATCACATAAACACCGCGATCGATAAACATCTTTTTCAGCGCTGGATTCACCATACCGCCGTCCCACGGCCCCCAATCGAAGCTCATCACTTTAGCGTTTGGTAGTTGCTGTGCCAGTTGTAGTGCGGCTTTGTTGAGTATGTCGTTGGACATAGCGTAATCGCTCTGGCCGCTATTACCGTAAAATCCCGCCGCCGAAGAGAACAGGGCGATCAGTTTTACTTTATCTAAATCCAGTGCAGTAAGTAGATTGCTAATACCAGTGACTTTAGTGCCATAAACCCGTGCTAACTCATCTAAGGTTTTGTCTTGGATGTGTTTATCGGCGAGTACGCCCGCACCATGGATGATGCCAGTTATAGGTGATAACTCAGTGATCGGCACGATAGTGCTGGCGATCGCGTCTGGATTATTAACATCGAGGCTTAAGTACTCTGCGCTGGCGCCTACGGCAGTAAAGGCTTGCAATGCAGATGCAATCTCCAGGCTGCTTTGAACTGGCCAGACTAAAGCATCCACTTGTTTTGGCGTAGGTTTCTCGCCTAGGCTTTGGATGTGGGCAATAGCAGCGGCTTTAAGTTCGCTGTTATTTTTACCCTGTGCCCAAGTGGGAATAGCTTGTTGGCTGCTTCTGCCGGCAAGGATAAAGTGCGCCTTACAGCGTTTTGCGAGACTTAAGGCACATTCAAAGGTCACGCCTTTTGCGCCGCCAGTAACTAGAATTTTATCTGCACTCGTCAAGTTAGCTGCGCCGTGGCGGGTATCAGCCTTACCTGCAACTAAGGTTACGCGTGTCAGATCCTCACCGATGCCAACTTCTAATAGCTTATCGGTTGCAAATAGCTCAGCGATCACCGCATTGGCCAGTTGCTTGGCATCAAGTGCTGGCGCGATATCTAAGGCACGGCAATGTACGTTTGGCCACTCGTGGCTCAAGGTTTTAGTTAGACCTGCCAATGCTGCTTGGTTTAACTCGCTGTTAGCTATCAGATTATGGTTAAGATAACCAAAACCACCGTCGATACGACTGACGCTGATAAAGCTGCTGCCACTATTGGCAGTTGCTGCTGTTAAAAGCGGTTGTAAGTGTTTGGCGAACAAGAATGCTTGCTCGACCGATGCTTTGGCGGCACTGGACAACACTAAACCTTTCGCATTGGCTGAAGTTTTATGTTGTGGTTGCAGATGAATAAAGCCTGCAACCGTACCTAAGCTTTTGATCTCATTAATCACTGCGCTGATGCTGGCATCGTCAATCGCCGCTAATGTGAAGCTGGCAATGTGGCTATTGAGCGGTGATGCACTGGCTACAAGGCTTTCTGGCGAGCGCACAACCGCAACCGTTAGACCTTGAGCATGCAATTTCTCGGCAAGTACGCCAGCATTGTGACCATCATCGCTAATGATAATGCAGGCATCTTTAGCAAAAACGCGTGTCACAGCTTGTTGCGCTGATTGTTGTGCTGATAGTTGCGCTGCTTTTTGCGTTAGCTCAGCCGCCGCTGGCAACTTTTTTAGCACCACCTCGCTATGGGGTGGTAAGTCATGGGGTGGCAAATCGATAACTGGCTCAGCCGCGACAGCGACGTTTACCACATTTGCCGTAGTATTCTGGCCTAGCTTACTTTGCATATAGCCAACGATTTCACCCAAGGTACGACATTCAGCTAGATCTTCAGGATTCAGCTCAGGTAAGCCTGGTAGCTCATCTTGAACTGTGCCTAAAATCTCCACGCGCTTAATGGAATCGATACCAAGATCGGCTTCCATATCCATGGAGAGTTCTAACATTTCAGTGGGGTAGCCTGTCTTGTCGGCAACCACAGCCATCATGGTTTGTTGCACTAAGGCAGCGCTTAAGCCGTTTGCAGCAGGAGTCGTTGGTGCTGTTGGAGAAACTACAACAGAGACCGTTGCGGGTAATTTGCTATTCATATAGCCAACGATTTCGCCTAAGGTGCGACACTCAGCTAAATCTTCAGGATTCAGCTCAGGTAAGCTCGGTAGCTCATCTTGCACTGTGCCTAAAATTTCAACGCGCTTGATGGAGTCGATACCAAGATCGGCTTCCATATCCATTGAGAGTTCGAGCATTTCAGTGGGATAGCCTGTCTTGTCGGCCACCACAGCCATCATGGTTTGTTGGACAAGTGCAGCACTTAAGCCGTTATTTGTTGTCGCGGTAACAGTGACTTGCGCTGCTGTTGTAGATGAAACCGAGCCAGCTGCAACTAGTTTGCTGTTCATGTAGTCAACGATTTCACCTAAGGTGCGACATTCGGCGAGATCTTCAGGATTCAGCTCAGGTAAGCTCGGCAGTTCGTCTTGCACTGTGCCTAAGATTTCAACGCGCTTGATGGAATCGATACCAAGATCGGCTTCCATATCCATGCTGAGTTCGAGCATTTCAGTGGGGTAGCCCGTCTTGTCAGCGACTACAGCCATCATGGTTTGTTGCACTAAGGCAGAGCTTAAGCCGTTAGCGGTAGGCACTGCTATTGGGGCAATAACAGCTCCCGCTGCTGGCAGCTTGTCGTTTTGTGTAAGCTTACTTTGCATGTAGTCAACGATTTCACCTAAGGTACGACACTCAGCCAGATCTTCTGGGCTGAGTTCAGGTAAGCCCGGCAGTTCGTCTTGCACTGTGCCTAAGATTTCAACGCGCTTGATGGAATCGATACCAAGATCGGCTTCCATATCCATAGAGAGTTCCAACATTTCAGTGGGGTAGCCTGTCTTGTCAGCGACTACAGCCATCATAGTTTGTTGCACTAAGGCAGCGCTTAAACCGTTATCTGTTGTCGCGGTAACAGTGACTTGCGCTGCTGTTGTAGCTGAAACCGAGCTAACTGCAACTAGTTTGCTGTTCATGTAGTCAACGATTTCACCTAAGGTACGACACTCGGCCAGATCTTCTGGGCTGAGTTCAGGTAAGCCCGGCAGTTCGTCTTGCACTGTGCCTAAGATTTCAACGCGCTTGATGGAATCGATACCAAGATCGGCTTCCATATCCATAGAGAGTTCCAACATTTCAGTGGGGTAGCCTGTTTTATCGGCAACCACAGCCATCATGGTTTGTTGTACTAAGGCTGCACTTAAACTGCTCGTTGCTGGCGCCGCAGGTGCAACTAAAACTGGTGCAACTTGTACTGTCACCGCAGGCGCAACAGGAGCTGTTTGTACAACAGGCGCAACAGGTGTGCTAACCGCTGGTCTCGTCAGTACAGCCTGAGTAGCTACTGGTGCTCCATTGTGTGCCACTGTCGTTGTAGCAACAGGCGCTGGAACCGTTTGAGCTGGTGCGACAGGACGTGGCTGAGCAACCGCAGGGGTAAAGTTAATCGGCGCATTGTTTAACATCGCCAAGGCCGCTTGGCTGCTACTGCTTTGTAGCTGCATAAAATCGCTATGGCTTTGCAGAGTTTGTGCTTGATGCTGGTGGAACATTTCCATCGAGCGTTGCAGGCTTTCTGGAATGGCAATGCCTTGGCTCGCCATTTGGGCTTGTGCTGTCATCAGTGTCGTGAAAGTATCGCCATATTGCTGCGGGATAGCTAAAAACTGCTGATGTAACTGCGCCGCTTGCGATTGTGCGCTGAAAAATGCCGTTAACGCATCGCCGCTAACGCTTGGTGTGCTTAAGCTTAACGGTGCAGACGCTTGTTGTGCGTTATTGTTTAAGCCTTGCGCGATGCCCTGAGATATTTTTTCCACTTTAATAGCTTCCACTTCAACAACCTTCTCTACGATTTTTTCAACGACGACTTCTTTCTCAACAATTTTTTCGACTTCTTTTTCGAGAATTGTTTCAACGATGCGATCCACATATTGCACTTGGCTAGTCACGCTGCCTGTGGCGAGGGATTTAGCCATCTTCGCTTTGGTCGCAGCACTAATATGGTTAGTGGCAGTGAGTTTAATGTTCATTGCTGATGGTGCTTCACGTTCGCCAATCTCTTGTGACGTGACGGCTTGATAGGGGTCAACCTCAGTTAACGCCACACCGGCTACGGCTAATTGAACTGCGGCTAAGCGTAATTGACTGTCACTATCGCCCTTAGGATTCGGGTTCATGCTGACAAGGCAAAGCTCATTTAAGTGTTCACCTAAGGTATTTTCAACTAACTTTTGCAGTATGTTCTTAGGGCCAAACTCAACAAACACACGGGCGCCAGCGTCATACATGGCTTGTAGTTGCTCGCTAAAACGAACCGATTGCAGCATGTGTTGCTTAAATTCTGCTTTAATCGCTTTGCCATCACTTGGGTGCAATTGACCCGTGCCGTTGGCATAAAGCATCACTTTTGGCGCGCTGAATTTAGCTTTATCAATGGCTTTGGCAAATGGCTTTTGTGCGTGTCCAACCAATGGGGTATGGAACGCGCCTGAGACGGGCAGGGCAATCGCTTTAAAGCCCAGTTCGCTAATGGCTTTAGCGGCCAGCTGAGTTTGCTCTGTGCCACCTGCGATAACTAATTGCGTTGGCGCGTTGTAGTTGGCAATTTTAACGCCATCAAACTGGGCTAAACAGCTATTGAGCGCATCGATATCATTCTTTTGCTTAAGAATAATGGCGTACATGGTTCCAGTGTCTGCTGCTTTACTCGCTGTATCGCTCGGGTTTTGCGCCATAGCGTGCCCACGGGCGAAGGCCAGTTCGACATAATCAACACTCGAAATCACGCCTGTCGCGCACAGCGCTGACAGTTCACCAAAGCTGTGACCTGCCACCATATCGGGGGCGAACCCCGCTTGAGTTAATAGCGAATATTGCGCCATTGAAATCGCGCCTATGGCGCTTTGGGCGAACATAGTATTGGTCAGCGCTGCTTCTTGGGCTTTAATCGCATCGGCATCGAATGCCGGAATAGGGTAAAGGATGCTCGATAACGGTGTTTGGCCGTGGTGAGCAAATACCTTATCGCTGGCCATCACTTGTTGGCGCATCTCAGGGAAATGACAGGCAAGTTCGCGGCCCATGTTCAGGTACTGTGAACCTTGACCGGCAAACAGGGCGGCTACTTTATTGGCTGCATTTTTTTCAACTAATGCTTGCGCACGGTAACTGATGCCAGAAGGTAACTGCCACGCCTCGCTTGCACTGGTTTCTAGGTGTGCAATCGATTGATTCAATTGAGCTTGTAGCTGAGCGATATCCTTAGCCACAAAACCTAAACGGGCATCATTGTTTGCCAATACGCGCAGCGGATACTGCAGGGCGATATGGCGCAGGTGGGTGTTATCACTTTCGCCTGCGTTGTTACTTTGGCTCAACGCCGCCTTTAACTCGCTAAGCAGTGTGGCTTTATTGGCGGCGGCAAACAATAGCGTTTGCGGCACACTGCGCTGACGGTATTTATCGCCTGAGCTGTGTTCAGGTTTGTATTCTTCTAATACTAAATGAAAGTTAGTACCGCCAAAGCCAAAGGAGCTCACGCCAGCGCGGCGCGGCGTTGCATCGACGCGCTGAAACCATGGGCGCGTTTCGGTATTTAAATAGAATGGCGAGCTTTCGATATTCAGTTTTGGATTGGGCTTACTGACGTTAATGGTCGCAGGCAATACCTTATGATGCAGTGCCAGCGCAGCTTTGATAACTCCCGCTGTGCCCGCAGTTGATTTAGTGTGGCCCACTTGGGATTTTACTGAACCTAACGCGATATGCTGATTGGTGTCGTTGCCTTGGGCAAAGACCGATTTTAAACCATTAAATTCGGCCACATCACCCGCGGCCGTGCCTGTGCCGTGGGCTTCAACTAAGCCAATGCTGTGCGGTGCAAAGCCTGCATCGTCATAAGCGCGCTCTAATGCTTTAGCTTGGCCCTCAGGGCGCGGCGCATAAATACTCTTAAACTTACCGTCCGATGAGGCGCCAACACCTTTGATGACGGCATAAATACGGTCGCCATCACGTTCAGCATCTTCAAGGCGTTTAAGTGCGACCATGCCGATACCTTCGCCGATCATCATGCCCTTTGAATCGATATCGAAGGGTTGAATGGTTTCATTGGTGGTGAAGGCTGGCGTTTTTGAGAAGCTCATGTACATGGATGGCGAGTTGTCGGTACAGACGCCGCCAGTAATCATCATGTCGCTGCGACCTTCGGTCAGTTCAGTTAACGCCATACGCATGGCGGCAAGCGAGCCCGCGCAGGCAGCATCGACCACGCAGTTCATGCCGCCAAAATCAAAACGGTTGGCAATACGGCCCGCAATTACGTTGCCGAGCGATCCAGGGAAAGAGTTTTCTTCCCAGTGGATATATTGGTCTTGGAACTTTTTGATCAGCATTTCGCTGTCTTCATCGCTCAGGCCGCTGCTTTTGAACACTTTTTTCAATACTGGATATTGCAGGCGCGAGTTTAAGCTCTGACTGATTTTTTGACCACCGCCTACGCCTAGCGTGATACCGATACGATCGCGATCGTAATCGGTTGGCAGATTGGCATCGGCGAGCACTTCTTTAGCAACAATTAGCGACAGCAGCTGCGAGGTATCTGTCAGCTCAAGAATATTAGGCGGCAGACCGAACTCCATTGGATTAAAGTCGACTTCAGGCAAAAAACCACCGCGTTTACAGTAGCTTTTGTCGGCTTTACTTTTGTCGGCATCGTAATAATCTTCGGCGCGCCAATGGGTGTCAGGGATGTCAGTAATGGCATCGATTTTTTCGCTGATCAAATCCCAAAATTTATTTAAATAACGCGAGTTGGCAAAGATACTAGCCATGCCGACGATGGCAACGGGCATATCTTTCAAACGTTTGTTGAGTCGTTTATCTTTTTTTGACTCAGTCGCAGAATTTGGTACAGAAGGGGTATGGCTCATAAAGAGTCTCCACGGGTCGACCTGGATACGGTGACCTTGTTTTGGGATCCAGCCGCGCTTGTCATTGGAGTGCCATGGGCACCGGGAAAACGGGCTAAGAAAGTGTGATAGTTGCGAACGAGCAACTTTCGTAAATGAAACGGCCCATGTCTAAGGACATAGGCGATATATCTATTGGTTGCTTGGGTGTTACTGTCTTGATAAATATCGAGATAAATCCAATCACTTGCCGTGTCTATGCCTAATAGCACAGAGCTTGGTGCTTGCTGCGTGAGCTGCGGCGGTATGGTGAGTGACACCACTTGCACCACGGTATCGCCGTCGGTACTGGGCAGTGCCAGCGCCTTGGCTAATGTTTCTGGATTGACCGTATAGGTTTGGATATCGCTGCCTTGAGTCACAGGCAATTGATTAAAATAGCGTTCGGGTACTTGTGGGGCTTCAAATTCATCGAGTCGGGATATGCCATAACGCTTTAAGCAACGGGCAAGACCAGAGCGCGACACATTGGGGTTAATATAAGTTTGAGTGACGCTGAGTAATCTATCTAAGGTCAGCCTTAACTGGTAACGCAGTCCTACCACCACATATTCTTCCATCGGCGTGAGTGTGGTGTTGAGATGGTGAGGAGTGTTTGAACTGTTGCTGATGGATTCGCGTTTACGCCACTTACGGACGGTAACTTCGGTGATATTTAAAATCTTTGCCAGTTGGCTCACGCTTAAATCCGATTGCTGAATAAAAAGCCGCATTTCTGGCGTAGTGGTGGCGTTGCGATGCCGAGGTGTACTGCCTTTTTTCGCTGCTTGAGTTGTACTCTTTGGAGCGTAAGACGGCGTTTTAGATTGAGCGTCGTGAGTTGCCATTAATAATAATTATCATCCGACATAATCTATTGGGACTGGTAAGCGGTTTTTACGAAGTTACCACAGTCAGTCTTTATGAAAAGGGTGGCGCTTGTTGTCAGCTCAGCACTTATCATCAGTGTCATTTAATGGGAAAGCAGATTACATGAGGTTTTGGTTCGATACAATCATGTGGGACTGTGAATTGTAGGCTTTTGTGAGCTGAGCCTGTTTTTTGTGCGGTCAGTTAGATGTTGGTTTGTGGTTTTTAGCTTTTAATCCTTTGATAAATCTAGCGTAAGATTTGTAATGTAGATGAAAACCGTTTTTTGAGTTTACAGGGTAAAATAGCACCTACTGGCTTAAGCTGCTTAGGTTTTATTGGTGACGAATTTGATGTTATCGTTAGATTTTCTCACCCTTAAACTGATAATTTCGCTATCGTGCGACTATTTTTACGCGATTAAAATATTATACGATTAAAATATTATACGATTTAAAGTGACTCTAAAACGTCGTTAACACTATTTAAGATGAAGAATGAATCCAGATCATAACGCTGCAGTGTGTGCTCCCCAAAGCCAAAATATGACCGAGCATCAGCCGCAAAATACTGAAAAGCCTAACCCTGCCGTATCTGATGCTCAAACATTGGGCAAGGGCGAGCGCAGTGTAAATGTAGATCTATTTTTTATTCCGTTTAGCGAGATGTCATCGCTGCATACCGTGCTGGCCCAGTCTTGGTTAAGTGATGATGAGCGCACTAAGGTGGCGCGTTATCGCGACCCCAAAGCGCAAAGGAAGGGATTGCAGGTGAGAGCAGCGCTGCGAGCCGTATTATCTTGCTATGCGGATTTATCACCCAAAGAATGGTGTTTTGAATATAGTGCTAAGGGAAAGCCAAGCTTAACGGCGCAATTACGCCAACAAACGGGGCTTGAGTTTAATTTAAGTCATAGCGGCGATTGGCTGGTGATTGGTGTAGTTCAGTTTCATGGCCTTGAGTCAGGTTTATTCGGCGTTGATATTGAAAGGTCGCGGCCAAAGACGGATATTTTTCCCATTTTAAATCACTATTTTTCATCCCAAGAAACCACAGCATTGCTAGCGCTAGCTGATGAATCGAGCCAGCGGCAACGCTTTTTCGATTTATGGGCATTAAAGGAGTCCTATATTAAGGCCACTGGCCTAGGTTTAGCGCAGTCGCTTAAATCTTTTGCCTTTGAGCTTAAGCCGTTTGAGCAATTAGCTAACGTATCACTTAAGCTGTCAGGTCAAAATGCCGAAGTGAGACAGTCCTATGACATAGCGCCTATGCTCAGCATTTATCCTAATATCCCACTACAAAGCTCCGATACTGACGTTTTATATTGGCAGACATATTTTGGGCGTTTGACCAACGAATACCGTTTTGCAGTGAGCTTAGCCCATGCTAGTAATGTTGCTATTGCGGTGAAGTTAACAGCGCAACTAAGCAGTATTGAGAGCTTAATCGTCAGCGCGTAAATCATGAGCTTTACTCGTACAAAAACTGCGTAAACCGCTAAGTTGTAATAGCCCTTTTAGTCATGATTCTTTCTGTCTTTATCTATTTTTTAGCCTGTTTTATTCATCTTCGGTTAAACATTGCTGGGTATAGTCACGTCCATAATATTTTGCATTGGGATGCAATAAATGAGGCTCACCATGAAACGGATTAACTGCGTGTTATCGGCTACTATGCTGGGGGTGCTGTCTGGCTGTGGCTATTTTGGTAGTGATGATAAACAACAATTAGAGCAGGCTTGGTTAGCTCAAGATCCACAATTGCAGCAAGTGGTTGAGCAAATTCGTACTAATGGATTAGATGTTGTGGCACAAAGCGCTGCGGCAGGCACAGTTTCAGCCTGCGTGACGCAAAAGCTTGTGCAGGATCCGCTTGGAAAATTAGTTAATGTTGAAGGCTCGCTAGTGGAATCGGCTAAGGTAGCTGAACTGTTAGGTGATTTACAGAAAGTGATGGAGCAGGACGTGAGTTTTGAAAAGTTTGCAAGTCTTCTGCAAAAAGGTGCCGATGCTGCCGTTTATGCAAAGAGTTTGATTGAGCAGCAGGGATTAGAGCAAGCATTACAAAGTCTTAAGCAAATGGCGCTCGCGAGTGAACAATTTGCCAAGCAAGACTTAGGGGCACATTTTCAGCAATTATTGCTTGAGTGCAAAACTACCGAGCCAACGTCCACCTCAGTAAATTAAATTTCTATTTCAGTAAACAAATCGCCTTTAAGGTAGTGCCTATTAAGTACGAGTGATCTTTCTCGATAAATAAGCCTATGTTGAAGCATTATTTCGTTATTGAATCGCGTGGAAAATTTGGGAGTGTCACGGTTTATTAACATGTTAACGCAATAAAAAGCCCTGATAATTCAGGGCTTTTTGGGCTTTTATTTAGCTAGCCACTTTACTGTAAACCTTTGACGTTATCTTGATTTACTGTCTCGCAAGCCTGTGATTTTCACCAGGTTGCTCAAAATCGCTACGATACGGGTTTATGTCTAAACCACCACGGCGAGTATAACGCGCATAAACGGTGAGTTTGGTGCAATGACAAAAACGTTTTAGGTCGACAAAAATCCGCTCGACACACTGCTCGTGGAACTCGTTATGTTGGCGAAAAGAAATCAAATAGCGCAGTAGCTTCTCGCGATCGATTTTAGGCCCTTGGTAGCGGATCATCACGCTACCCCAATCGGGTTGCGAAGTAATTAAGCAGTTCGATTTTAGCAAATTAGAATTGAGCGTTTCTGCAACAATTTGTTTCTCATCGGTACTGTTTTCTAAATAATCAGGATTAAAAGTATAATCACTAACTTCAATATCAAGATCGTCAATACAAGTGCCTGGTAACTCAATGATTCGCTGAATAGCAAAGTTTTTCGGTTCGATAATCTTAATGTTAACATCACCTTGGGCGCATTGGCCTAGGTCTTGCGTTAACGTTTTTTGCAGTGAATCTATGTTATCGAACTTGGTTTGATTAAAACTATTGAGATACAGTTTAAACGATTTTGACTCAATCAGGTTCAGGCTTTCATAGCTCAAATACACTTCTACTATGGCCACCATAGGCTTACCTTTGGTATTTAACCAAGATAGTTCATAACCCGTCCAGATATCGGCACCATGAAATGGTAGCGTCTCCGTGAGTGCTATAGCGTTACGGTTTAGTGAGCGTGGAACCCCTTGTAACAGCGACGCGTCATATTCAGCTTGATAGTCTGTGGCTTTACCTAACGTCAGGCCAGCAAGCGCTTGCGCATCACTATAGGGATCGTGATTCTGTGTCATCAATACTGTTTCCATGTCAAAATAGGCATACATTATACCTGAAATTGGATTGTGCTTAAGTGTCTTGTCTGCCTGCACTCGATAAATTTTTGCAAAACTATCATAAAGCTTACTTAACGAGCTTAAGTGAACTACCGCGTTATTACCCGCAGGGTGAACCTTCTGTGTGTATTCAGGGCGAATTTCACCCCGAACTAGAACAGGCGGTTTTTTGGCAGCCTGTTAAACGCGAGGTCGAAGGGAGTTTCGCCAATGTTGAGCATGCGCTAGAATTAACTTTATGGCCAGAAATCAATCACTTTTATGGTCAATATTTCTCTGCACCACTCTTATTTGACTCAAAATGGGGTACGGGTGAGTTGCTGCAAGTATGGAATGAAAACGATTTTGATTGCCTGCAGCAAAACCTGATTGGCCATCTGATGATGAAAAAAAAGCTCAAGCAGCCACCTACTTGGTTTATTGGCCTGTTAGATGATGGCGATAAAATGCTCACCATTGATAACAATGACGGCAGTGTATGGATAGAGCTACCAGGTGAGTTGCCTTCGCAGCAATTATCGGCAAGTTTAGCTGAATTTATTGAGGCGCTATCGCCACGGATAGCACCGCCAGTAAAGCATGAAGAATTACCTATGCCGGCATTAGAGCATCCCGGTATTTTCGCTCGTTTTAAACTAATGTGGCAAAACTTGATGGGTAAACGCTAACTAGCGTGAGCGACGCTCATCAATCAGAGTGAACTCAAGCTAAGTACGGCTTATCTTAGGTTGAGTTCTACTGCGGGATACTATGATGCTATTGATGATCCCAAGACAGATTGGACACTATGCGACAAGGCTCGCAGCGAAAATGAAACATATCTAACAGTGGTTCATCAAGTTTCCAATCTTGACTGTGACAACGTGGGCAAGCCCGTGTCATTTCAGAGGCAAGATCTTGGCCACCAACGCGATATAAATAGTAATAGGTCGGGATTTTCGTGAGATATTCGATACGACCGCGTAAATCCCAACCTCGACGAAATAAATCACTCTCTGGACTCGATAATTCCTCTAATGCGGCAAATTCAGCTTTTGTCGCCGCCGCCATTTGTAGCTCGTCACAGGCTTGCCATTCACTCTGCCAACGAATAACGCGCTTATGATCGCCATTAAAGGTGGCGGGAATTTGGTACAAGGGAATGGGCAATAAATTATCGCCACTGCGCAGGGGTGAGCACATATGCACAAAGCTAGTATAGAGTAACTGCCAGCTTGGGGTTTGGGTATTGCTGACCTCAGAGTTGATGTCCTGACCGATAAACTTTTCTCGCGGGGCCAGTAGCTTGGCTTCAGTTAATTCTGTTAACGCTTTTTTGACCCAAGGGCTGTGGTATTTGTGCGCCAAACTGTTTTTTTCTGGCATTAACAAACGCACTCTAAATTCACCGTCATTAAAGGCGACCGCAAATTCTCGCCCTAAGATTTGACCGTTGGCTCGATAGGCTTCGAGAAGTTGATTAATGGCTTTTTCGGCTGCAGAAATAGTCGTGTCGGCAAAACATTCGAAGCGCAGTTCAGTGACAAACATTAAGCTTTTTTCCCTTGGGATTCTAGTAGGTTGATGCGTTGTTGAAGTTTGAGTAACTCATTTTTTAGTTGCACTATTTCTGCTGTTTGCTGTTCGGCATAGCGGTCAAAATATGTCTGTTGCGTCAATAGGCGCTCAGCAAGTGTAACAAGAGTTATGGCGTCCTGAGTTATGGGGGCTTCTTCTGTCGGGGACGCTGCTTGCAACTCGGTTAAACGTTCTCGCTCCGCCTTAGGCATTGATTTAAATTGTTGTAAACCTTGTATCAATATCGGTAGCGGTAAGCGGCTGCTTACACGGGTTTTAATTAAGGCTAGGCTGGGTGTTTTTCCGCTGGCTTCGAGCGAACGTGCAGCCGCTAATACTTGGTCGATAGGACTCATCATTAGCAAAGTTCCTTTTTTAATAATTTAAGCAAATTACATAGTGACACTTGAGTTTTTAATAAAAAATAGTGTGTTATGTTTGTTTTCGCTTTATTTGTTGTCCAGTGGTAATCATTTTTAAGCAAAACAATAATTACACCGAGGCTACATGATTAACCATAAATGGAATAACGCACTTATCGCTATCACTTTTTAGGGCTTGCAAGCTTAGGTCTTAGTGGCAGTGTGGTCAATATGGAGGAGGGGAGAATCGGACTGGAATTGCAGTTAATCTTGGGAGGCAGTTTAGAATGAAAATCTTATTAATTTATCCGAAATGAGCTTAGTAATGCCCAGAAACAAGTGATGAACTTAATGCCAATTACTGATTTTAGTGAAGCTGACATCCAACAAAGAGTTAAAAAAGGCGGTTCTAATCAACAAACCTTAATCTTGTTTTATGTACCCAGCGCAATAATAACGATGGAAAAACCACTAAGGATGAATGCACGCCTATCGTGCACAGAAACAATGCCTTAGTGGGTTGGAGTGCAACGGCTTACGGTAAAATAGAATCGAATAACCTTATAATTTACGCAGCCGAGTATCTAATTTTTCAATAAGTGGCGTCCATTCAGCATCCGCTTCTAGGGCTTCAGTTAGAAAACTCTTTTGGGCGGAGTTCCAAAAGGGTGCTTGATTTAGATGAATATGATGGTCAATCTCATGGGTTTCAATAAACTGTTTTATAGCTTCATCGCTATTGTCTAAACCGAGTTGTTCGAATAAGTGGCTTAAGTCGACTGGAGTTGTGTCCATCATTATTTCCTTTTCAGTATGTTGCCAGTGTTTAGAGTAAGCGTCTGATTAAAAAATGCAATCTATGATTAAAATTTGCACTTTTTCGTTTCCTTGGTAAATTAATGGTACTCGTAAAAAGTGTGAGCTAATTCAAGGAATACGAATAATGGAAAATCAGACCTTGGAAAATTATCGAGCAGTCTATTTGACTGCGGAAGATTTACGTATTGCAGCTTCTATTCTTTATAACGCTTATCACGATGACCCCTTTTTTATTGAATCACTGTTTTCCTCAGATAAAGCGGCTTATGAACAAAAATTACGTGCTGCGATCCGTGAAGAACTCAATACTTTATGGCAACAAAAACAAGCACTCATTGGTTTGTTTAACGGTGAAAGGCTGGTTGGTTTAGCCTGTGTTGTTACCCAGAAAATCCCCTTAGGAGAAGGACGTTATTGGCATTGGCGTTTAAAGATGTTGTTAGGTACTGGCAGGCAATCCACACAAGCTTTAATAAAAAAAGAGTCGAGTATTATTGAGTTGTTGCCCAATGATCACTGTGGCATTTTGCAGTTTATTGCACTGGTATCTAATGAGCGGCACAAAGGACTTGGACATCGTTTAGTTCAAGCGGTTGTGAGTTGGTGTGATGAGCAGCCTGACGTCGAAGGTATTGGTGTGTTTGTGACACAAGAGAGCCATACGCAATTATTTACCCAACATGACTTTGTTTCGTTGGGCGAGTTGAATATTGGCAGTATCGATGGACAGTTGTTATTTTATGCAGGCCAACAGCACGCATAATTCAAACCGTTCAGTTCGTTTGTATCGCTGTTTCACTGATTTTTACCCTTTTTATTTATCACAGCACCAAAACCCTATTTGTCGACAATTACACTTTGCTGGTAGTGGCATCGTGTTATTGCTGGTTACTATCACGATATTTACACAAACGTGGTGGTTATGTTGGTTTGTTCCATTGGTTGGTTATGGTTTTGCTTGGATAGGACACTTTGTATTTGAGAGAAATCGCCCCGCAACATTTCAATATCCATTTTATAGCTTGATGGCTGATTGGGTAATGTTTGCTCAAATGATTTGGCACTTTTTAGGTAGAAAAAATGATGTTAAGTAAGGTGCTCACTTTCGTGTGAGAGATCGCTTACACCTACTGTAGGATATCTAGCTTTATTTTTGATTGTTTTTTGTTCTCAGTGGCTTAATATCCAATTAAATCAACTTATAAAGGTTTAATCGCTCCATTGTTATATCTTAAAGTTTTGCATTGTGTTCTTTTAGCCGAACAAAGAGGTGTAAGTTAACGTAATATTCATTCATAGCCAAGATGAATGGATAGCAAGGAAAGCGAAACAGGCTTAATGGACGCAAGACGCAACAAATTAATTAGATTTCATGGTTGAAATCGCCGACAGCATGGTAGCTGTTAACTGCCTAGGACTGGCTAATGAAAAGCTAGGTTGCTTTTCAAAGATTATTAGGGATAGCGAGTTGAATTGTCAGGATGATGATTATCAGGATGAAAAAGGACACGCTTAAGGATTAAGCATGAGCTCGATGCAGGACGTGTCGAGTCAAGGATGGGGTATAAGGGTGAACAGCTTGTACTCATATATGGAAGGATGCAATAGGGAAACGTCATAGGAAGTGACTGGCTCTGTAAACGGATTTACAGGTCAAAGGATTGAGTGTTATCTCGCGAAAGTTAGATACACAGGGACAAAAAAGGATTACAGGGATGATGCTGGACGCAAACAAACGCATGGATGGTGCAGGGAGCACAAATCGAGCAGGAAGGCTTACAAAGGATAAATGGGGCGCACTATATAGTTGCGCCCTTTTCTTTGGCTAATTTTTACGATTGTATATGGTTAATTCTGTTTTGCCTGTTGCCCCCATTACACTAAAACAAGCCATGAGGGATAATGACATCCTAAAAAAGGCTGCAGCTTTCTTCATTTGAGACAATCAAAACTTAAAATGATCCGCGAAGTAAAGAAAGCAAATCTAGGCTTTAGAATGAGTGAGTTGTGCCGAGTATTCGAGCTCAGTTGCAGTAGTTTATATTACAAACCGATCCCCCAAAGCGCTGAAAAGCAGGCACGGATACAATTAGTAGAACAAGCGTTCTCTGACTCAAATTCGACGTATGGTAAACGTCGAATACAGGCAGACTTAGTCGATTTAGATTGTAAGGTAGGGGTTTACGCTATTGCTAGCATAATGAAAAGTATGGGGTTAATAGCGATTAGGCCAAAGAAAAAGCATTACTATCCTAACTCAGGTGATGAGCAAGTTTACGCACCTAATTTGCTCAAGCGGCAGTTTAACCCTACGACGTATAATACTCATTGGGTGGGTGATATTACCTACATAAAATCCCATCAAGGGTGGAGTTATTTAGCTTGTGTGCTTGATTTAGGCACCAAAGAAATTGTTGGGTATGCCTTATCAAGCCAACCCAATGCAGCGTTAGCGACAGCGGCCTTAAATAACGCGCTACAACGCCAGAGGCCAAATACACAGGCGTTGATGTTTCACTCTGACCAAGGTTGCCAGTACTCGGCTAAGGTGTTCAGAGAAAAGCTAAGGGGCTTAGGTATTGAACAAAGTATGAGTCGTAGAGGAAATTGTTGGGATAATGCGGTGATGGAACGATTTTTTAGGAGCTTAAAGACTGAACGATTAAACCATTTAGCCTTTATCAATCACAGCTCTGTAGTGAGCGTGGTTGAGCAATATATCCAGTTTTACAATTACAAACGTAGGCATTCAGCAATAGATTATAAGACGCCACATCAAAAATATAATGAGTTAAAAAAAGCGGCTTAACATCCCTCCAGAAAAACTTGACCATTACAACTGGACAGTGTGAGCCTTAATCTGACACGGAATTATGAAAAGCCTCTTATGGTTTTTGTTGTAGTGTTTTTTATCCGCATTATTTTATACATTTTGTAGTGCCCTCCCTCTGTAAATGCTGAATATTTGCCGAAAGCTTGATTCATGTTGATAGATAAACGGAAGCAATGGAAAATATTTTCAGAGGGGCAAAACTAAACTACGAATGAATTTCATTCTAATTGCCATTATTCTTGTGAGAGATCTCTCACAATCACGTAAGTGATTTGTAAGTCATTAGGTTGATAATGGCGCTATATTAATTAATATTCCATATTTATCATAATATTAGGATGTGATGGTCATGTTGGTTTTTACATGGTTGGTAACATTATTAAATAATCCTCGATGAGTAAATTTGTGATTGCCGTAGAATTCATCTGGTACAAGGAATGACGAGCAACAGGATGTTGGCGATAAGGATGATTGAGCAGTGACAAAGGAATGTGACTAAAGGAGTGATAGGGATATAGGCTATTCAGGATGAAACAGCGTCAACAGCCATGGAAGGGAACAAGGACTGATGGACTCATTGCACTGGATGGCAATAGTACATGGAATGAAATTGAATGGATGCACCACTTATTTTTCATGGATGATGATGGAACCGCTCAGGATGAGTAAGCTTGGTATGGGATGACCAAGAAATAGGGACGTACGCAAGTACAAGGAATATCAAGGATTGAGCAGGGATGAAGCAGGATGCAGATTGACGCATGGATGGTGCAGGGAGCACAAAAATAGCAGGATAGCTTAACAGAGAACAGAAAGGCGCGGCTTTATAGCCGCGCCTTTACTTGTTAATTTTTGATGTGAGTTATCTGCTAACACGAATGACGAATGACGAATGACGAATGACGAATGATAGTTAAGTTACAAAGGGTTCAATTTATTCATCAAAGTTTAATGACACTTGCCTGAACTACAACCGCTTTGTGTACCACAACCGCCAAATTTGCCCTGCGCTGTTGGCGCTTCTTGCCATTCTGGCTCAGGGAAGATAGGCCATTCTATTTTCTGAATTTTCTTGCCTTGCATCCAAATATGACCACAGTATTGGTTAATGCCATCTGTACTAAATTCAAATAAATATTTCGCTTTCCAACAAATACCTGTGGTGCCGCCAACGCTCGGGCGGGCAGTTTCCATTGCTATCGCTAATAATTGTACCTTTTGACGCCAACATTCTTTTTCAGCAAAAACACGGCTAAGTTCTGCCATTTGGCGTAATTGCCAGAAAAATGCGGCAATTACGACGAGGCCAATAATTAACAGTAGATCTGACATCATTTATTCGTTGCCTTAAACAAACCACCGATGGCTTGTGATAGTTGAACACTTCGATTGGGATTTCTTAATTCGCTTAGTAATTGATTGCGCAAACTAGGAATAGCCACAATATCAGCAAATACCTGATTAAAAAAGGCTTGGGGCTGTAGTGCTAGAGCTTCTAAGTAAAGACTGCGACTTGCATCGTGTTTTAATATCGACCAGTTACGCCCGGCAATGCTAATTAAAGTGTTAGCATCTAAATAAGATTGGCGATGAAGATGTTCGAAGGCCTGTTGGCTGTGTTTGGCGCTAGAAGCTAGAGCTCGGAGGAAATAGGCTTGATGTTCTGGGGCTGCATCTTGAAGTTTTGTAAGAATTTTATCGGCCAGCGTGTCGCTGACAGACAAATGCTCAAGACATTGGCATAGGGCTATTTGAACTTCGATTGCACCCGTATCAAAACTCGATACCAAGTGTTGTTGATGATCTAACTCATTTGCTCTGATGCACACATCGGCGATGCCTTGCATCCCAATATGTTGCCATTGCGCTGGCGCAACTTGGCCCGACAGATATAGCAGCGCAAATTCGTATTGCGACGATGCGCGTTGCCCGAGCTGTTTACGAACAAGAGCATTAAATACGGCGAGTTTTTCCTGGCTTGGCTTGAAGTTAAACGGATTATGCGTAAGTCGTTCTTGCTGCTCATCGCTAAGTGGCTGGGTGGGGTCTTGCCCTAATGCGGCTAATATCATTTCGATAAATTGTGAGCGCGGCGCGGGTGACAGTAACCCTTGCTCATCTAATGCCAGTTTTAGAAACCAAATAAAATGTTGTTGGCTTGCATCCCAAAAGACGATAGCAAATTGTGCATGCCCCTGAGTTGGATAAGGATAAGGTGTTGCAAGAGATTCAATTTGGTGAAATGCGAGCATATCGATATGTTGTACCCTACGACCAAGATCATACACTTGGAACTGGGTTTTGGCTGTGGTTAAAAATTGGCTTAAAGTGGTTATTTCAGTCATTTGGTTGCCATATCAATCAAAGAGGCTCAATAAATTGGCGCTATTATAGGGGGAAGCGCGTCTGGATGGTATAATTGCTGGACTTTAATCGACCTATTCGGCCTGTAATTATGGAAAGTTTCTCAATCATAACGGCTAAATAAGAATGGATCTGAATGTATGCTATACCGTCAAACCCAAGCTAAATTAACTCAGCTTACCCAAGCGCTACAAGAGGCCAATCTCTGGTCTGAGCAAGCGCCGTCTCTTGATGCGATGGCAAGCACTGCGCCTTTTGCTTGCGATCTTATGCCCCTTGAGCAGTGGCTACAGTTTGTGTTGTTACCTAAAATGCGAAACTTAATTGATGCCGCAGCTCCTTTACCAACACAAATTGCGATAGCGCCTATGGCTGAACATGTTTGGCTGAATATGCCCCTACGGCAAAACCTGATAAGTGTATTGAATGAATTGGATATGTTGTTAAATGAATCAAGATGATATCTGGCTTGAAACGCCCGAAAATGCAATGAATACCTCCCAAGATGATACTGATGAACTGGCACCTGAGATTAACATTCTCTATGAAGATGAGCACCTAGTGGCAATTCATAAACCCGCAGGTTTATTGGTCCACCGCAGCTATTTAGCCCGTCGAGAACGATTTTTTGCGATGCAGCTCACCCGTGATTTAGTGGGGTGTCATGTATTTCCCGTACATCGCCTTGATAGGCCGACATCCGGTGTATTGTTATTTGCGAAAAGTAGTGAAGTGGCCAATGCACTCTGTGAGCAATTTGCTGCCCATACGGTTGAAAAGCAATATCTGGCCTTAGTGCGCGGCAATATGCATGAGAGCGGTATTTTAGACTATGCGCTTAAGGTTGAGTTAGATGAGCTGGGTGATAAAAATGCCAGTCCTAACAAAGCGGCGCAGGAAGCGGTGACGGCTTATCAGCCACTTCTTAATACTGAAATTCCTTATTCGTCGGGCCGTTATCCCAGTAGTCGTTTTGCGTTGGTACGTTTGACTCCTAAAACGGGACGTAAGCATCAACTAAGAAGACATATGGCACATTTACGCCACCCTATCCTCGGTGATACTACGCATGGAGACGGTAAGCAGAATGCATTTTTTCGTGAGCATTTTGGCATTAATCGTCTGTGGCTTATCGCAAAAAAACTCTCCTTTATTCATCCAGTGACTCAAACTCGACTTAATATTGAAACCGAGCTTGAGCCTTTGTGGGAAATCGTATTTGCCGAGCTAGGTTGGGACGATATGACCTTGAGCCAGCAAGCCGAACTGTTAATTGCCAAAGATAAATAAACCGTCAATGTTGGCACTGTCGTATTGATTAAGGCAATTTAAGCCTATTATCCGCAATTGGATAAATTAGCGCGCAGTGAAGCTGTGAAATCATTAGCTTCGCTGTGCAAGCTGGTGTTTTAAAAGAATTACACTTATTAATCTGAGTGTTGTGGTGTCTGCGTAGTTTCTGGCATCATCACGGCCAAGGTTGAAGAACCTGAGCTTAATACGAGTCGCGATGCTAAATTTTGTTGGGCGGAATGGAAATAATTTTTACGTCGAGTTTGGATCGTTTTGTAGTGTTGTTTGAGGTGTTTTTGCCGGGCAGACTGTCGCATCAGATATTTCCTCATGCTCAATGACTTGATTTATAAAAATTTACGCCTTAGCTTGCCCATAGACTTAACAATAAAGTAAGGTCAGTCTATTAAGGTTTGCAATAGAATGTGGAGTGTATCATGAAAAAGGTCAATCTGGTGTTTGGCACTGTGTACGGCAACGCACAATTTACTGCCGAAACCCTAGAGAAAGAGCTGAAAACTCTAGGTTATGATGTGACATTGTGGCAACCCGATGCGGTCGTAAACTTTACTCCTCCGCAAGATGAATTATTAATCGTTGTCACATCAACAACCGGCCAAGGAGATTTACCTGAGGATATTCAACCTTGGTATCATCATCTTAAAACTAACGCTCCCTATTTGCCTGCGCTTAAATATAGCGTTATAGCGCTGGGGGACTCAGGTTATGAGACTTTTTGTGGTGCGGGTAAATCAGTTGATGTTCTGTTGACTGAGCTTGGTGCTAAACCGTTAGTGGAATTATTTGAAATTGATGCCTGTGAAACCATGGAACCTGAGGTTGAAGCAATAAAATGGCTAGAACGCTGGAATCAAATCGTCAAATCCGAGCTCGCCGCTTAGGAAGATTCGTCACTCAGCAATGGTTTAAATTTGCCCAGCGCTTAAGTCAAGCGCTACTTATTCCTATTGCCATTTTACCCGCTGCTGGGGTGATGCTTGGCTTAACGGTTAGCCCTATTCCCTTTATGCCCGATGAGCTGACAGTACTTATGCTGGCAGTAGGCAAACTCATTTTTGCTATTATGCCGATGCTATTTGCGGTTGCTGTGGCCATCGGTTTTTGCCGCGATCAGGGCATTGCTGCATTTACAGCCGTATTTGGTTATGGGGTCATGACAGCGACGTTAGCCGCTCTCGCTGATTTGTATCGACTCCCAACTCAGTCTTTATTGGGAATGGACACCTTAGATACTGGGATTGCCGGCGGCATGTTACTCGGCGGTATTACCTGCCTTGCCGTGCATTGGAGCCAATATATTCGCTTACCAGCGATTTTCTCATTTTTTGAGGGGCGTCGCAGCGCCTCTTTATTGATTATTCCTTTAGCGATGGGACTTGGGTACGTGCTTGCCCATATGTGGCCACCACTGGCATTGTTAATTGAGCGTTTATCTGACTGGGCGGTTTATCAAAAACCAGCTATTGCCTTTGGCGTGTACGGCGCGTTAGAGCGGTTACTCATTCCCCTTGGACTGCATCATATTTGGAATGCGCCCTTTTACTTAGAAGTAGGCCAATATCAGTTATTAGGGAATGAGATTGTTCGTGGTGAAGTTGCGCGCTATTTAGCGGGCGATCCGCAGGCAGGTAATTTAGCCGGTGGATATCTGATTAAAATGTGGGGATTACCAGCTGCGGCTTTAGCGATGTGGCGCTGCGCTGATAAATCAGAGCGTAATCGCGTCGCTGGTATTATGTTGTCAGCGGGGGCGGCGAGTTGGTTAACTGGGGTGACTGAACCTATCGAGTTTGCTTTTATGTTTGTGGCGCCGATTTTATTTATCATTCACGCCTTACTCACAGGGCTGGCTTATTTTGTCTGTATTACGCTTGATATCCATCACAGTATTGTATTTTCCCAAGGGTTGGTAGACTTTACGCTGTTATTTCCATTATCCCGTAATGTTAGCTGGTTTATTTTCCTTGGTCCGTTAACGGCAATGATATATTACCTATTGTTTAGGATAAGTATTTTGGCTTTTAACTTAAAAACGCCTGGCCGGTTTGAGCACCCTCATCATAACGGACCGAAAGAAAGTTTGCGGGCGATTATTACTGCGCTCGGTGGGCGTGACAATATTGTTGATCTTAATGCCTGTTTGACTCGTTTGCGCCTAAGCGTGCACCGACCTGAGTTAGTCAATAAAGTACGTTTGAGTCAGTTGGGGGCAAAAGGGGTGATCGTTATGGGTAAAGGCGTACAGGTGGTTTATGGCACGAAGGCAGAAAACCTGCGTAAAGTATTACAGCGTTATTTAGATACACGTGGTTAAGGAAGTAACAGACGCCGCAATAATTATATTTTTACAACATAAATAGCTTAAATTTTGCATTTTATTGATTTAAGCTTCTGAAATGTTGTTTTTATTATCGCATTATAGGATTTTTATACTGCCAGTGGGGGGTGCTATGGCAAACTCAAGCTAGGGACAATATAGGAGATCCAACTTTGCAACAAATGACCGAAAATCAGACGAATACTCCGCCAACCATAACCCGTAAAATCTTACTGACAGATTGTGCCGATGCCCAAGGCTTAATTGCTAAAATCACCAGCGTTTGTTTTAACCATAAGCTTAATATCATCAAAAATAGTGAGTTTGTCGACAATGCCCAAGGACGTTTTTTTATGCGTACTGAATTAGAAGGCATTTTTAACAGCGAACAGTTATTGCAGGATCTGCGACAAGTGCTGCCTGCGAAAAATCATATGACCTTAGTCAGTGCTGGAAAAAAACGTATTGTGGTGTTGGTGACAAAAGAAGCCCACTGTTTAGGCGACTTACTCATGAAAGCCTATTATGGTGGCCTAAGTGTCGAAATTACCGCAGTAGTGGGCAATCATGATGCACTACGTGAATTAACCGAAAAATTTAATATTCCCTTTCATCTGGTCAGCCACGAAGGCTTAGACAGAATTCAACATGAGCAAGCCTTATTAGCCGCGGTATCTCAATACGAGCCTGATTATCTGGTGTTGGCTAAATACATGCGGGTGTTAACCCCTGATTTTGTGGCGCAATATCCTAATCGAATTATCAATATTCACCATTCCTTCTTACCCGCCTTTATCGGCGCAGCGCCCTATCGACAAGCTTGGGAACGTGGGGTGAAAATCATTGGCGCGACAGCGCATTTTGTCAATAACTGCCTCGATGAAGGCCCTATTATTAAACAGGATGTCATCCCCGTCGATCACAGCTACAGTGCCTTAGAAATGGCGCGAGCAGGGCGCGATGTGGAAAAAAGCGTCTTGAGTAAAGCACTGCAATTAGTATTGAATGAACAAGTGGTTGTATACGGTAATAAGACAGTTGTGTTTTAAAGCGGTAAATAAAAAATGCCAAGACAAAATCTTGGCATTTACACTTAAATTTATAATAAGTTAAGCGTGAGCAGTTCAATCATTAATCAACGATACGTAGTAACTCGTTAATACCAACTTTACTGCGTGTTTTTGCATCCACTTTTTTAACAATAATGGCAGCATAAAGACTGTATTTACCACAGGCTGACGGCAGGTTGCCCGACACAACGACAGAGCCAGCAGGGACGCGGCCGTAATGGACTTCACCCGTTTCGCGATCATAAATACGCGTACTTTGGCCAATATACACGCCCATTGAAATCACTGATCCTTCTTCAACCACAACGCCTTCAACAATCTCAGAGCGCGCACCGATAAAGCAGTTATCTTCGATAATCGTTGGGCCAGCTTGTAATGGCTCTAATACACCACCAATGCCAACACCACCGGATAAATGTACGTTCTTACCAATTTGTGCACATGAACCGACAGTCGCCCACGTATCAACCATAGTGCCTTCATCAACATAGGCGCCTAAGTTCACATAAGATGGCATCAATACGGTATTTTTACCGATAAACGATCCTTTACGCACAGTAGCAGATGGGACTACGCGAATGGCTTCTGCTTTAAAACGTGCTTCGTCATATTCGGCAAATTTTAATGGCACTTTGTCGAAGTATTTGGTTTCAGCACCATCAATGACCACGTTGTCAAAAATACGGAATGACAGTAACACGGCTTTCTTTAGCCATTGATGTACATGCCATTGTCCGTCGATTTTTTCGGCAACACGCACTTCGCCTCTGTCGAGCATATTGATAACATTTTGCACATCGTTGCGAATGCTGGCATCGACTGTGCTTGGTGTGATATCGGCGCGCGCTTCAAACGCTGCTTCAATACGTTGGCGTAAAGCCTCCATTTATTTCTCCCACTGGTTTCGTTAATTAACGGATTCGATATTTTTTACATCCAGGGCGCTGATTAACGCTTCCCTGAGGGTGTTTTCTTGATGTTCATTGAGCTGTAAACCTTCATTAGTCTGCAGCATAAAAAAATCTTCGGCACGTTCACCAATAGTGGTGATCTTGGCCGCGAGCAATGTTGTATTGCAACGGTAAAAGATATCACCGACTTTAGCCAGTAATCCTGGGCTATCTAAGGCAATAAGCTCCATCATACTGGTTCCTTGACGGCTACTTTTAAGGAAGCTTACTTGTGTTGGAACATGAAACGGCTTCATTTTACGTGATAGTTTTCTAAAACGTGGCAATTTTGGACTATCACTTGTCAGCGCTTTTTCAAGGGCTTTACGCACACTTTGAATACGCGATAGCTGACTAACAGGCTCACCATTTTGCTCTAAAATAACAAAGGTATCGAGTGCGTAATTGTCTTTTGAGGTCATGATGTTAGCATCATGGACAGTAATGTTTTTATTGTCGAGTACCGCCATCACAGTGGCGAACAATTTAGGCCTATCTTGGCAATAAACAAATAATTCGGTACCGCCGCGAGTGGCATGTTTTGAAACGAGCACTAAAGGTTCGTCGAATTGTTTGTGTTTTAAAATGGCTTCACCGTGCCAAGCCAGTTGATTTGGCTGGTGGCGTAAAAAGTAATCGGCTTTAAAGCGCTGCCATAAAATATCCAGATCTTTTTCTTTGAATCCACGGCGTAGTAATTCTTTTTTTGCCTTCGCTTGGGATTCGCGCACCCGGGCTCTAATGTCGACCGGCTTTTCTTTACCGCGAGCGAGTACTCTTTGGGTCGAAAAATATAAATCTCGCAGCAGCGAGCCTTTCCAGCTATTCCAGGTTTTTTCGTTGGTGGCGCAGATATCGGCTACGGTTAAGCAGTATAAATAACTTAAATGTACGGCATCGCGTACTTTGTTCGCAAAGTCGGCAACCACATCGGGATCAGAAATATCACGGCGCTGGGCGGTAATTGACATCACCAGATGGTTTTCAACTAACCAAGCGACTAAGCGGCCATCATGATCGTTCAAACCATGCAGTTTACAAAAGGCGAGGGCATCAACGCTGCCCAGCTTGCTATGATCACCGCCGCGGCCTTTGGCGATATCGTGAAAGATAGCGCCTAACACGAGTAAACCTTTCTTGGGTAATTGGTTGATAAGCACAGAGCCTAAGGGAAATTCTTCCTTTTGTTCCGCTTGTGAAAATCGTTCAATATTGAGCAGTAATCTGTGGGTATGTTCATCGACAGTATAAGCATGAAATAGGTCAAACTGCATTTGACCTTCAATATTGCGCCATGCCGGTAAATAGGCCGATAACACACCATGCTTATGCATTAAGGATAAGGCTACTATGCCGCGAGGATGGCGTAAAATCTCCATAAAGGCTTGGCGACAAAGAGGATTTTCCTGTAATGCCTGTGGCTGGGCGCGTCTAGCACGGCGCAGTGAACGTAGCGTTGGCGCGTAAATACTCTTGATGTTGGAGTTTTTAGCTACTAATAAAAACAGTCTAACAATTTCTTCACTACTATCGAATAGATCGTCGCTTAAGGCTTCAATGAAGGTGCCACGGCGTTGGTAGTGTTTGTCTATTGATTGGATTTCAAGTGCTTTTGTTTGGCCTAATGTGGCGCGCTTAAATAGCTGCAACAGCATTTCGTTTAGCTCCATCACTCGGCGAACCGTGCGATAGTAGCGTTTCATCATTTGTTCGACGGCAAGCTGAGTCGCATCTTCATAACCCATAAGCTCTGCTACTTGACGTTGTACATCAAACAGTAGGCGATTTTCATCGCGACCTGCTGTCATGTGCAGGGCAAAACGTAGGGTCCATAAAAAGGACTGGCATTCGAGCAGCTCTTCTAGTTCAGCGGGCTCTAAAAAGTCGTATTGGACTAATTCTTCAAGACGCGCGGCACCAAAATGGCGCATAGCCACCCAAGCTATCGTTTGGATATCCCGCAGGCCACCGGGGCAACTTTTGATATTGGGCTCAAGGTCGAAGGCACTGGCTCTGGCATGACGGGCATTTTGCTCATCACGTTTAGCGATAAAAAAGTCACTCGATGTCCAAAAGTCACCTTGGCGAATGGCATCATAAAGTCTGTCAAACAGGGATTCAGTACCAGTTAAAAAGCGGGCTTCAAGTAAATTAGTGGCAATCGTGACATCGACTCGTCCTAAGCTAAGTGTGTCTTCTAAGGTGCGAACACTGTGGCCAATCTCAAGGTTTGCATCCCATAAAAAGGCGATGAATTGACTGAGGGCATTTTCAGCATCTGCACATAAGCTGTTATCGTAAAGGAAGAGTAAATCGATATCTGAATGAGGGTGTAATTCGCCGCGACCATACCCACCTACTGCAATCAGCGCGATATCAAATTTATTGAGCCCAAGTTGGGCCCAAACGTGCTTGACAAGGGAATCGACAAACTGACAGCGCTGCAAGACCAGTTCAACAATTGGAGCCTTTGCTTGAAAACGGGCGAGCAAGGCTTGGTTTTGTTCGATAAGTGCTTGTTTAGCCAGTAGCGCTGTGTTCATTTAGTCCCTTGTTATTGCCATGTATTAATGGTTGATAATTCGTGGAAAATCTTCTTCATTACGCAGTGTGAGCACTTCAACGCCTTTGTCTGTTACCAGTAAAGTGTGTTCCCACTGGGCAGAGTTTTTACCATCAGAGGTTGTTACCGTCCACTTATCCTCACGATCGAGTATGGTGGTGTGCCGACCCGCATTGATCATTGGTTCAATGGTGAAACACATGCCAGGACGTAAAATCGTGTTATCACCATTGCGATAATGCATGACCTGCGGTTCTTCATGAAACCCCGATCCAATACCATGGCCACAATAATCTTGCACGATAGAGTATTTCTCAAGGCCTGTTTTGCTGGCTTTGATGAATTTTTCGATAGTATTGCCAATTTCGCCCAGTTTTAGGCCCGGACGAACCTTACGAATTGCTAAGTACAGGCTTTCTTGGGCAATACGACATAAACGCTTATCTTTTGGACTGACTTCACCAATAAGAAACATTTTTGAGGTGTCGCCGTGGTAACCGTCTTTAATGACAGTGATATCGATATTAAGAATATCGCCTTCTTTCAATGGCGGATTATCGTTGGGAATACCGTGGCAAATAACATTATTGACCGAAGTACAGATAGATTTAGGAAATCCATGGTAATTAAGTGGCGCAGAAATGGCGCCTTGTTCTTGCGTATATTGGGCGCAAATATCATTGAGTTCGTTGGTGGTTACGCCAGGTTTTACATAAGGGGCGATCATTTCCAATACGTCGGCAGCCAGTTTACCCGCAGCCCGCATTTTCTCAATTTCTTCAGCTGTCTTAATGACGATACTCATTGCGTTTTCTCTTCTGTCTTAAATGTTCGGTGGCGGCGCAATCTAACGCAAAAATTTGTGCTTTAGAGCTATTTATGGTATAAAGCGCGCCGTTATGTTTAAGTCTTGATGGATTGTCCTCGCCAGCTTTATGCTCAGCTTTGGATGGTAGCAAGACTAAATATTGCGGCCATTATACATGGCAATTTGTCTAAATACTAAATCACACACGTATCGACACATTCTTCGGGGTGCCCTAAGTGGTTATATAAGGGGTCGAAGACATGGGATGCGTGGAGGTCTAACCCCCTAAATTTTAAGGTAATAGAAATGACTACAGTTTCAATGCGCGATATGCTTCAGGCCGGTGTCCACTTTGGTCACCAAACCCGTTACTGGAACCCAAAAATGAAGCCATTCATTTTCGGTGCTCGCAACGGTGTTCACATTATCAACCTTGAGCATACAGTGCCAATGTTCAATGAAGCCCTTGCTTTCATCAGCAACGTAGCTTCAAAGAAAGGTAAAGTATTATTCGTTGGTACTAAGCGTGCTGCTGGCGAAGCGATCAAAGAATCTGCTTTGTCTTGTGATCAGTTTTATGTTGATCACCGTTGGTTAGGCGGCATGCTGACTAACTGGAAAACAGTTCGTCAGTCAATCAAACGTCTGAAAGAGCTGGAAGTACAGTCAGTAGACGGTACTTTCGACAAGCTGACCAAGAAAGAAGCGCTGATGCGTACTCGTGAGCTTGAAAAGCTAGAAAAATCTTTAGGTGGTATTAAGAACATGGGCGGCCTGCCAGACGTATTATTCGTCATCGGTGCTGACCATGAGCATATCGCGATTAAAGAAGCTAACAACCTGGGTATCCCTGTTGTTGCAGTTGTTGATACTAACTCTGCGCCAGATGGTGTTAATTACATCGTTCCTGGTAACGACGACGCTATGCGTGCTATCCGTCTGTACACTTCTTCTGTTGCTGCTGCTGCGAAAGCTGGCCGTGGTCAAGATTTGGCTGTTCAAGCTGAGCAAGACGGTTTCGTAGAAGCCGAATAATAATAAGGCGCGATGATTATCATCACCCTTATTAACCAAGTTTTTTGATTGGTTAACAGGGGCCATTGTGCCCCTGTTTTATATCTGCAAATTAGTCGATTTTTTTATAGAGGATTTAACAATGGCAATTACTGCTGCCCAAGTTAAAGAACTGCGCGACCGTACTGGCGCAGGCATGATGGATTGTAAAAACGCACTGACAGAAACTGACGGCGACATGGAGTTAGCAATTGACAACATGCGTAAGTCTGGTGCTGCCAAGGCTGCTAAAAAGGCCGGTAATATCGCGGCTGACGGCACAATTCTAATTAAGAATGGCGAAGGTTTCGCTGCACTGTTAGAAGTTAACTGCCAAACAGATTTCGTAGCTAAAGATTCAAACTTCTTAGGTTTTGCTAATGCAGTATTAGATGTTGCTGCAGCGTCTAAAGTGACTATCGAAGACTTAAAAGCACAGTTTGAAGATGCCCGTGTTGCATTAGTGACTAAAATCGGTGAAAACATCAACATTCGTCGTGTTGAATATATCGATGGTGCTAACCTTTCTTCTTACCGTCACGGTGAGCGTATTGGTGTTGTTGTTGCTGGTAATGCTGACGAAGAAACATTAAAGCATATCGCAATGCACGTTGCGGCTTCTAAGCCTGAATTCGTTAATCCAGAAGATGTTCCTGCAGATTTAGTGGCAAGAGAGCGTACTCTGCAAATCGAAATTTCAATGAACGAAGGCAAATCTGCTGAGATCGCTGAAAAGATGGTTGCTGGTCGTATGAAGAAGTTTACTGGTGAGATTTCTCTTACTGGCCAAGCTTACATCATGGAACCAAAGAAAACTGTTGGCGAATTCTTGAAAGAGAAAGGCGCTACAATCACTAACTTCGTTCGTTTAGAAGTCGGTGAAGGTATTGAGAAAAAAGAAGAAGATTTCGCAGCTGAAGTTGCTGCTCAAATCGCTGCTTCTAAAAAGGCTTAATAGCCTACGCTAAATACCCCAAGACCGCGGCAATAGCTGCGGTCTTGTTATACCAGGATAAAAATTATGAGCACCAATCCAAAACCCGCATTTAGACGCATTCTTCTCAAATTAAGTGGCGAAGCGCTGATGGGCGACGAAGGCTTCGGCATCGACCCTAAAGTGTTAGATCGCATGGCTCAAGAAGTAAAAGAGCTGGTTGAACTGGGTATTCAGGTGGGCGTAGTTATTGGTGGTGGTAATCTGTTTCGCGGTGAAGGCCTGGCAAAAGCGGGTATGAACCGTGTGGTGGGCGATCACATGGGTATGCTGGCAACGGTTATGAACGGCTTAGCCATGCGTGACGCCTTACACCGTGCCTATGTTAATGCTCGTCTGATGTCAGCTATCCCATTAAAGGGTGTGTGTGACGACTATAACTGGGCTGAAGCAATAAGCTTGCTAAAATCTGGCAGAGTGGTTATTTTTGCTGCCGGTACGGGGAATCCATTTTGCACCACCGACTCAGCGGCCTGTTTACGCGGCATTGAAATCGAAGCTGAAGTTGTGCTGAAAGGCACAAAAGTCGATGGTGTATACTCCGAAGACCCAATGAAGAATCCAGATGCTGTTAAGTATGATGAAATGACTTACACAGAGATTCTGGAAAAAGAATTAAAAGTAATGGACTTAGCGGCCTTTACTATGGCGCGAGATCATGACATGCCTATTTTAGTCTTCAACATGAATAAGCCAGGCGCGCTACGCCGCGTTATTATGGGTGAAGAAGAAGGCACATTGATCAGAGCGAAAAAAGTTATTTAATGACCAAGAAGGACATTTAACGTGATTGAGAACATTAAGAAAGATGCGCAAGAACGCATGGGTAAATGTGTAGACGCGACTAAAAATCAAATGGCGAAAGTGCGTACGGGTCGTGCTCATCCAAGCCTGCTTGATTCTATTCAAGTGTCTTACTACGGCACGATGACACCGCTAAACCAAGTGGCAAACGTGGGTATTGAAGATTCTCGTACGCTATCGGTAACCGTGTTTGACCGTAGCGCTATTCAAGCCGTTGAAAAAGCGATTATGAGCTCAGATTTAGGTTTGAACCCTATGTCAGCAGGGGCCACTTTACGTATTCCATTGCCTTCTCTGACTGAAGAACGTCGTAAAGATTTCATTAAAGTGGTACGTAACGAAGCTGAAAACGGTCGTGTTGCCATTCGTAACGTGCGTCGTGATGCAATTTCTGAAGTTAAAAAACTTGAGAAAGCTAAAGCGTGTACTGAAGATGATGTTCGCCGCAGCGAAGAAGAAGTGCAAAAATTCACCGATGCTCACATTAAAAAGATTGATGAAATTTTAGCGGCCAAAGAAATTGAGTTGATGGAAGTCTAATCTCAGTTCGAGAAGCTAGAGTTGATGCGCCGTGTAGGGGTATACTACACGGCGTTTGTCTATTTTAAAGGGCTGTATTAAATGTCATCCACAGTGGAACTTGATCCGTACCCTAGATCAAATGAGAGCAATTTATGCACTCAAACGACCTTGCCTGGACAATTGCCCGAACTGGTTAACCAGTTGTTACCCAAACACGTTGCCATTATTATGGATGGCAATGGACGCTGGGCTCAACTCCAAGGTAAACCACGCGTCATGGGACATAAGGCCGGTGTTAAGGCCGTGAGACGAGCCGTCAGTACGGCAAGCCTACTAGGAATTGAATCGCTAACCTTGTTTGCATTTTCTAGCGAGAATTGGCGTCGACCTGACAAAGAAGTTAGCTTGTTGATGGAGTTGTTTTTTACTGTGCTGCAGCGTGAAATTAAGTTGCTGCATAACAACCAAGTTAAGCTCAATATTATTGGCGATATTAGCCGTTTTTCTGTGCGCCTACAAAAACAAATCGCTACTGCTCAAGAGAAAACATCCGGCAATACTGGCTTGATTCTAAATGTTGCAGCTAACTATGGTGGCCGTTGGGACATACTTCAAGCGGCACAAAAATTAGCACAAAAGGTCGAAACTGGTGAAATGAACAGCAGTCAGTTCACCGAAGAAGCCTTAAGTGAACATTTGTGCATGCAAAATCAGAGTGAAGTTGATTTAATGATCCGCACTGGCGGGGACTGCCGCATTAGTAATTTTTTACTGTGGCAGGCAGCTTATGCTGAATTGGTGTTTACCGACACCCTTTGGCCTGATTTTGATGAACAGGCTTTTCATGAGGCGATTGCCATTTTTGCAAGTCGTCAGCGTCGCTTTGGTTTGACTGGAAGTCAGATAGATGAAATGCGCGCATTGTAAAATCGCATGAGGGATTTTTTTTGCTAAAACAACGAATAATAACAGCAGTTTGGTTAATTCCATTAGTCTTGGGTGCGATATTTATCCTCCCACCGAATTATTTTGCTTGGGCATTAGTTGCCGTGTTCCTCATTGCAGCAAAAGAATGGGGAAGAATTATTGATAGTCAGTGTGACGTCACCCAATGGAGCTTTACCTGCACAATCGGAATCCTGTTGATTGCCATCAATCTCATTGTTCCAACCGAAGCAGTTTGGCTGAGCAATCAGTTACATCCTATTTATTTGGCGATCCTTTATATTGGTGCATTGTGGTGGGTCGTCTCATTGTTTTTAGTGGTGACTTATCCTAAAAGCGCGGCGTTTTGGCAAAAAAATCCGATGTTTAAGTCGATGTTTGGCCAGTTAACATTAGTGCCTTGTTTTGTCGCACTAATAGCGCTTAAGTCTATTAGTTCGCAAGCCTCAGCGTATTTCGGTCCCATTTTAGTACTGCTGGTTATGTTGGTTGTATGGGCCGCTGATTCTGGTGCTTATTTTGTTGGTAAAGCGATAGGTAAAACTAAACTGATGCCGGCGGTAAGTCCCGCGAAGACCCTTGAGGGCTTACTTGGAGGTTTAGTGACGACTATGCTAGTGGTTGCTGGCGTGATGTATTACTCTCCAGAACAAGAACTCGGCTTAGTGGTTGCTGTGACCTTATTTGTTGCCTTAGTTTCAGCACTCGGTGATTTATCTGAGAGTATGTTTAAGCGTGCGGCTTGCATTAAAGATTCTGGCACTATTTTACCCGGTCATGGTGGTGTGCTCGACCGCATCGACAGTCTAACAGCAGCTTTGCCAGTGTTTACCTTGATCTACATTGTATTCTGGATGTAACGCTATGCAAAATATGGTGATATTAGGGGCTACCGGTTCTATTGGAGCCAGTACCTTAAGCGTGATTTCGGTTAATCCATCGGCTTATTGTGTTTATGGATTAGTGGCTAATACTAGCGTAGATAAGATGCTCGCTTTGTGCGTGGCACATCGGCCGAAAGTAGCACATATGATGGATGAGGCAGCTGCAAAGCAGTTACGTGCTGCTTTACCGTCTGCGCTTAATATCAAAGTCACCACTGGCATGAACGATTTACTCGGTTTAGTCACGGCGGCTGAAGTCGATACTGTGATGGCCGCGATTGTTGGCGCGGTGGGACTAGTGCCCACGCTAGAAGCCGTTAAAGCGGGCAAACGGATATTATTGGCCAACAAAGAAGCTTTGGTGATGTCGGGTGAGTTATTTATCGAGGCGACCAAGCGTTCTGGTGCAGTGCTCTTACCTGTTGATAGTGAGCATAATGCTATTTTTCAGTGTTTACCCCAAGAAGTTCAGGCTAATTTAGGTCGTTGTGATTTAACTGCATCAGGTATCTCACATATTTTATTAACGGGCTCTGGTGGTCCGTTTTTGCATTCAGATCTTGCAACGCTTGGGGCTATGACGCCAGCTCAAGCGTGTAAACATCCTAATTGGTCGATGGGACCTAAAATATCTGTCGATTCTGCCACTATGATGAATAAGGGCTTAGAGTTTATTGAGGCGCGCTGGTTGTTTAATACTGGGACTGAGCAACTTAAAGTCGTTATTCATCCGCAAAGCGTTATCCATTCTATGGTGCAATACCGCGATGGGTCAGTCATTGCTCAGATGGGGAACCCCGATATGCGTACACCCATTGCCCACTGTATGGCTTATCCGCAAAGAATTCACTCCGGTGTTGAACCTTTAGATTTTTTCAAAGTCGGACAGTTAAGCTTTTGTGAACCTGACTTTAATCGTTTTCCCTGTTTAGCATTGGCCATGGAGGCATGCGTCCAAGGCCAAGAGGCAACAACCGTATTAAATGCGGCCAATGAAATAGCAGTTGAGGCTTTTTTGCAGGGACAAATAGGTTTTACGCAAATTGCCAAAGTGAATGAAGCGTGTTTGGTGACAGTGCCTAAACGGCCAATGGCGAGCATAGAAGATATTTTAGCACTAGACGCTCAAACCCGCGTTTATGCACGTGAAACATTAACAAGCATAACTTAGCTATAGCTGAGTGATTTAATCAAGGATGTAAGGAGTGGGATGTTAGATTTTTTATGGAACTTGGGTTCTTTCATCGTTGCATTGGGTTTGCTCATTACCGCCCACGAGTATGGCCACTTCTACGTTGCACGTCGTTGCGGCGTTAAAGTCGAACGTTTCTCCATTGGCTTTGGTAAGGCGATTTGGCGTCGGGTTGGTAAAGACGGTACTGAGTATGTGTTAGCCATGATCCCGCTAGGTGGTTATGTTAAAATGCTCGATGAGCGTGTTGAAGAGGTTCCTGAGGAATTAAAACACCAAGCATTTAATCGCAAAACAGTATGGCAGCGCATTGCGATTGTGGCCGCGGGACCAATAGCGAATTTTATTTTTGCTATTGCTGCTTTATATTTGATGTATTTAATAGGTGTGCCGTCGCTTAAGCCCGTTATTACATCGACAATACCTGAAACGTCTGCCGCGCAAATTCAAGTTACAGAGCCTATGCTAATTACCGCGATTTCGGGTCAAGCCGTGCGTAATTGGGAGGAAGTCAATTTAGCCTTAGTAGGACACATCGGCGATGATAGCGTGAGCGTATCGTTGACGCCTTTAAACGGTTTGCAGGGACTTGATTCTAATGATAAAACCTATCAACTCGATACGCGTAATTGGCATTTTGACCCAGAGAAAGAATCCCCAATAACGGCTTTAGGCTTAGGTATTTATCGTCCCGAAATTGTGCCTACCGTTGCGGCAATTAGTCCTGATAGCGCTGCTGCAAATAGCGAGCTAAAAGTGGGGGATACCTTAGTCGCGATAAATGGTGAAAATTATACCGATTGGCAGGCTTTTGTTGACATTATTCAACATTCTGCCAATGTGCCTGTGAGTTTAACTGTGCGTCGTAATGGTGAACAATTTAACCTAACAGTGACACCGTTAAGCAGTAAAAATGCGAATGGTCAACAAATCGGCGTGCTTGGTGTGAGCCCAACACAAGCACAATGGCCAGACAATATGCGTTTACAACTTGAATATGGACCAATCGATTCTTTTGGCATTGCAGCGGATAAAACATGGCAACTCGTTGCTGTGAGCTTTAAGATGATTGGCAAATTATTTACCGGCGATGTGTCGGTGAAAAACCTGAGTGGACCTATTTCAATCGCACAGGGTGCGGGCAGTAGTGCAAACTATGGCTTGGTCTATTTTCTCGGGTTCCTCGCGCTCATCAGCGTCAATTTAGGCATCATTAATTTGCTGCCTTTACCTGTGCTCGATGGGGGACACTTGCTGTATTACTTTATTGAAGTAATAACTGGTAAACCTGTATCTGAAAAGGTGCAGGAAATAGGATTCAGGTTTGGGGCAGCGATATTGCTGATGTTGATGAGCATTGCGCTTTTCAATGATTTTGCCCGACTCTGAGCAAGGACAGACTAATAATTAGAAGTGCTCTATGAGATTGAATAAACTTTTTGCCTCGATGTTATTCGTCGGTGCGTCGTTTTCAGGGACTGTGTTGGCTGATACTTTCCAACCGTTTGAAGTGACCGACATCCAAGTTGAAGGTTTGCAGCGAGTTGCACTCGGTGCTGCCCTATTAAGCTTACCAGTAAAAGTAGGTGACACTGTTGACCAGTTAAGAGTGCAACAAGCCATTAAAAGCTTGTATGCCTCGACTAACTTTGAAAATGTGACTGTGAGCCGAGATGGCGGCGTATTAGTGGTGAAAGTCACTGAACGTCCCACGATTAGCGCAGTGACATTTGATGGCAACAAAGACATTAAAGACGAACAGTTACAAGAAAGTCTGGATGGTTCTGGCGTTAAAGTCGGTGAATCACTCGATCGCACTATGTTGACCGGTATTGAAAAAGGTCTGCAGGATTTCTACTATGGCGTGGGTAAATACGGCGCGAAAGTAGAAGCACAAGTGATCAATTTACCGCGTAATCGGGTAGAGCTTAAATTTAAGTTCACCGAAGGTTTAGCGGCCGAAATTCGCCAAATTAACGTGGTCGGTAATCATGAGTTCACTGATGCCGAGCTGATTGGCATGCTAGAACTTAAAGATTACGTGGCTTGGTGGGATTTGTTTGGTGAGCGTCGTTATCAGAAGCAAAAATTGCAGGCTGATCTTGAGACCATCAAAACCTACTATCATAACAAAGGTTATATCCGCTTTGAGGTCACCTCGACTCAAGTAGCGATGACACCTGATCGAAAAGGTCTTTATATCACTATCAACGTGAATGAAGGTGAAAAATATAAAGTTAAAGCTGTCAACTTGACTGGCGATTTGATGGGCCGTGAAGAGTTGATGCAATCAATTCTGCCAATCAAGACTGGTGATATGTACAACGGCGGTGATGTTACGTTTACCGAAGAAATGTACAGCAAATATCTAGGCCGTTTCGGTTATGCCTACCCAGAAGTTAAAACTTACCCTGAAATTGATGATAAGACGAAAGAAGTCACCTTAAACATCAACATTAAACCCGGTAAGCGTGTTTATGTTCGCGCCATTAACTTCACTGGTAATACCGTTACTAAAGATGAAGTGATGCGTCGTGAATTGCGCCAAATGGAAGGGGCTTGGTTAAACTCCGCGCAAGTTGAGCAATCGAAAGCACGATTAAATCGTTTAGGCTTTTTTGAAACCGTTGATACTGAAACGATTCAAGTGCCAGGCACGGATGATTTAGTTGATATCGCGGTTAAAGTAAAAGAGCAACCATCAGGCTCCTTTAACGCGGGTGTAGGATATGGTACTGAGTCAGGACTTAGCTTGCAGTTTGGTGTACAGCAGAGCAACTTCTTAGGCACAGGCAATCAAGCGGGTATTAGCATGAGTACTAACAAGTACTCTAAAAACGTTAACTTGTCTTATACCGATCCGTACTGGACCAAAGATGGCGTTAGTTTAGGTGGGAGTGTTTATTGGAGTGAATTTGACGCCAATGAAGCCAACTTAGAACGTTATAAAAACAGTTCTTACGGCGTTGCGCTGAACTCGGGTTTCCCCATCAATGAATACAACCGTATTAATGGTGGCATAGGTTATCGTCATAACACGATTTCAGAAATATCAGCCTATGAGCAAGCATTGCGTTTTTATAATATTTATCGCGCTGATGATCCTGATGCTGACTTAAGTTTTGATAACTTTGAACTGAGTTTAGGTTGGTCCCGTAGTACGTTAAACCGTGGAACTTTCCCAACAGATGGTTCATCACAGCGTTTGAATGGCAAGATGACAGTGCCTGGATCGGATTTACAGTACTTTAAGACCGATTTTGACACTAACTACTATTTCCCTGTTAACCGTAGTCATAGCTTTGTGCTCTTGGCTCGTGGTCGCTTAGGCTATGCTAATGGCTATGGTCAGTATAATGACAACGACCAAATATTACCGTTCTGGGAAAACTATTACTCAGGCGGTAGCAGCTCACTGCGTGGCTTTAAGTCTAACTCAGTTGGACCACGTTCATTCTATCTCTATCGAGGTAGTGAACCATGTGCACCGGATCCATCAGGCGATGGTTGTAGCTTACCGGGCGATCCTAACAGTATTAGCGTAAGTTCTGGCCGTTCTATTGGTGGTAACGCAATTGCAACTGCGAGCATGGAGTTGATTGTACCTACACCATTCTTAGATGAAGCTTACTCGAACTCTGTACGTACCAGTCTCTTCTTGGATGCGGGTAACGTTTGGGATACCGAGTTTGATTTAGATCAGTATCAAACGCTTCCTGCTGAAGAGTTTGCTAAGTTGCAAGATTACAGCGATCCAGAGCGTCTGCGTGCATCATGGGGCCTTAGTGTACAGTGGTTGTCACCTATGGGACCTATGGTGTTTAGCTTAGCCTGGCCGCTTAAAGAATATGAAGGCGATCAGACAGAGATCTTCTCTTTCAATATTGGCAAAACTTTTTAAAAAGCATACACTCGGCAGGTTTTGCTGATAATAACAAGGTAACAAGGAGTTTATTTTGAAAAAGATGGTAAATCGCGCGCTGATGACGTTAATTTTGCTAGGCGCGCCATTAGTGGCACATGCTGAGAAAATTGCTGTAGTGGATATGGGCGCTGTGTTTGAACAGCTTCCACAACGTGAACAGATCTCTCAATCTCTGAAGAAAGAGTTTGGCGATCGCATGGCTAGTGTGCAGAAAATGCAAGAAGAAATGCGTTCTCTCATGGAGAAGCAGCAACGTGACGGTGCATTGATGAATGATGCGCAAAAAACGGAACTGGTTCGTAAAATGGAATCGCTAAAATCAGAGTATCAGTTAAAAGGCAAAGCATTGGACGAAGATTTACGTCATCGCCAGGGTGAAGAGCAAAATAAACTGTTAGAAAAGGTTCAGAAAGCCATCAACATTATCGCTGAAAAAGACCAATATGATTTGGTATTGCAACGTGGTGCTGTTATTTATGTCAAGTCTAACGCTGACATCAGTAGCAAAGTGGTTGAAGCCTTAAGCAAAGGCAAGTAATAGATGAAAAGTGTGACTTTAAAAGAGCTAAGTCTGCTACTTGATGGTGATATTCAAGGTGACGAAACGTTGTTTTTTAATAGCGTAGCGACTTTGGAACATGCCAAGCCGGATCAAATCTCTTTTTTAGCCAACAGTAAATATCGCTCTCAGCTTGAGATGACTCAAGCGGGAGTGGTGTTATTGTCAGCTAAAGATGCGCAGGATTTCCAAGGTACTGCGTTAATTGTAAAAGATCCCTATGTGGCTTTTGCCCGTGTAGCTCAATATTTAGATACCACGCCTAACGCGGCGGAGGGTATTCATGCATCAGCACAAATTGACTCGTCAGCCCATTTAGGTGAAGGCGTTGCTATTGGTGCGAATGCGGTGATTGGGGCCAATGTAATTCTTGGTGAAAATGTGCAAATTGGTGCTGGCTGCGTAGTCGGTCAAGATGTCGTTATTGGTTCTGAAACTCGTTTATGGGCCAATGTCACTGTCTACCATGATGTGCAGCTAGGACAAGATTGTATTATCCATTCTGGCACGGTATTGGGCTCAGATGGTTTTGGTTATGCCAATGAACGTGGTCAGTGGATTAAAATTCCGCAGATAGGCGGCGTTCGTATCGGCGATCGGGTTGAGATTGGTGCTAATTCAGCGGTAGATCGCGGTGCATTAGGTAATACAGAGATACACAATGGTGTGATCATTGATAACCTAGTACAAGTTGCCCATAACGTCATTATTGGCGAAAATACCGCAATCGCAGGCTGTACCACGATTGCAGGCAGTGTCACCATAGGTAAATATTGTATTATTGGTGGTAGTAGTGCCATCGCAGGTCATTTGAGCATTGCCGATGGCGTGCATGTATCTGGTGCGACTAATATTACCAGTACCATGCGTGAGCCGGGGTTATACTCTTCTGCTACTGTGGCTATGGACAATAAACTTTGGCGTAAAAACACAGTTCGTTTCCGTCAGTTAGATGAACTGTTTCAACGTGTTAAAACGTTGGAAAAAAATTTAAAAACACCAGATTAATTGCTCCAGAGCAATTTGAGGAACTCGGTTCGTGTCTAATCAAATGAACACTATGGATATTAAAGAAATTCTTCAATATCTACCCCATAGATATCCATTTTTATTGATTGATCGTGTGCTAGATTACACCCCAGGTGTCAGTCTGCATGCGATTAAAAATGTTTCAATCAATGAGCCGTTTTTTCAGGGACACTTCCCCGTACAACCGGTAATGCCCGGCGTGCTTATTTTAGAAGCGATGGCGCAAGCAACAGGGTTACTTGCGTTTAAAACCATGAGTGATGATGTACCACCTCCTGGTGTTTTGTATTACTTTGCCGGCATCGACAATGCGCGTTTTAGACGCGTAGTTGAACCTGGTGATCAAATTCATTTTGAAGTGAAAATGATTAAAGAGCGCCGTGGTATAGGTGTTTTTCATGGTGAAGCTAAAGTCGATGGTGAAGTAGTGTGCTCCGCTGAAATTATGTGTGCCCGCAGAGAGATTAGTCAGTGATAGATACATTAGCGTTTGTTCATCCCGATGCGAAAATTGGTAATAATGTCACGATTGGTCCTTGGACCTACATAGGTGCAGGTGTTGAAATCGGTGATGATTGCTGGTTAAGCTCGCATGTGGTTGTTAAAGGCCCAACGGTTATTGGTAAAGGAAATCGTATTTTCCAATTCGCTTCAGTGGGCGAAGAATGCCAAGACAAAAAGTACGCCGGCGAACCTACACGATTGATCATGGGTGACAATAACGTCATCCGTGAACATGTAACCATCCATCGCGGAACCGTGCAAGATAACAGTGAGACTCGTATCGGCTCGAATAATCTGTTCATGAACTATGTACATATTGCCCATGACTGTGTGGTCGGGGACAATGTGATTATGTCTAATAACGCTTCTATCGCAGGTCACGTACATGTGGGTGACTGGGCTATTTTAGGCGGTATGACTGGCGTGCATCAGTTTGTGCATATTGGTGCCCATGCGTTTACTGCAGGTTGTTCTTTAGTGCTGCAAGATGTACCTCCTTTTGTGATGGCTGCGGGTCAACCGACTATTCCGCGTGGTTTAAATAGCGAAGGCATGAAGCGTCGTGGTTTTTCTAAAGAGAGCCAATTGGCAGTGCGCCGTGCTTATAAAACCTTATATCGCAGCAGTTTAACTGTTGAAGAGGCGATTGATGCGTTAACGGAAGATGCACAGAACGATGAGCAAGTGAAATTGTTCGTTGAATTTGTAAAATCCTCGGGTCGCGGCATTATTCGCTAACTTGACGATTGCATCGCAAACAAAAGGGCATTTAATGCCCTTTTGTATTATAAGCTTAAGCTTTTTTATGGTAAGAAATGTGTATCTTGAGATGTACTCATATCTAGTTATGCTCAATCAAAATGCACTTATCAATTAATGAGCTTAACCATGGCGAATTTACCCCGTTATTATTCAATTATATAGGGGTAAACGTGGGCTTGGATGAGGCGTCGTAGGCTAAATACCGATAATCATCCGATATCATTACTTTATGAGACATGATTGGTTTATGAGCAATAAAACTCCATTAGTGTTTGCTATGGTCGCCGGAGAGCTTTCGGGCGATATTTTAGGTGCTGGTTTAATTACTGCACTACAAAAGATACACCCCGATGCACGCTTTGTTGGTATTGGTGGTCCGCGTATGGAAGCCCTTGGCTTTCAATCTTTGTTCGCGATGGAAGAACTCGCAGTGATGGGGATTGTTGAAGTTCTGTCGTGCTTACCTCGTTTATTAAAAATTAGGGCATCACTGATAAAAGACATCACGGCACTTAAGCCTGCTTGTTTTATTGGTATTGATGCGCCCGATTTTAATATTGGTTTAGAACTTAAACTTAAAGTACGTGGCATTAAGACCGTTCATTATGTGAGCCCGTCAGTATGGGCATGGCGCCCAAAACGTATCTTCAAAATCGCCAAGGCCACTAACATGGTGTTGTCGCTGTTGCCCTTTGAAAAAGCTTTTTACGATCAGCATCAGGTGCCCTGTACCTTTGTCGGCCACACCTTAGCTGACGATATTCCACTGCAAAGCGATAAAGCGGCTGCTCGTGCATTGCTCGGGCTTGATGCCGATGCTGAGTATTTAGCGATACTGCCCGGTTCCCGCGGTGGTGAGCTAAAGCAATTGGCAGAACCTTTTGTGAAAGCAGCTTTGTTAATTAGACAAAATTTCCCTGACATACGTTTTGTCACGCCGTTGGTGAATCAAAAGCGTCGTGAGCAATTTGAGCAAGCGCTGAAGGATTTTGCCCCAGATCTTGAAATCCATATGATTGAAGGTCAATCGCGCGAAGTCATGGCCGCCGCTGATGGAATTTTATTGGCCTCTGGCACTGCGACTTTAGAGGCTATGCTGGTTAAACGTCCTATGGTGGTGGCTTATCGCGTCAGCCCGATAACTTATGCTATTGCTAAACGTATGATGCAGGTCGAACGTTTCTCTTTACCCAACTTACTCGCTGGAAAAGAGCTTGTACCAGAGTTAATTCAAGAAAATTGCACGCCAGAGAAAATTGCTGCAGCGGTCACCCTTGAGTTAAATCGCGATTTTGGGCCACTAAAGGCCGAGTTTGAAGCTATGCATCAAATGTTACGTTGCGATGCGAGCTTAAAAGCCGCTGAGGCTGTCATGGCATTGGTTGAGATAAAGCCTGCGGTTAAATCGCATGAGGTTAATTAGTGGCAACGTTTAAAAGTTTAACTGAAGCTGATTTATTAGCCTTTTCAACCGGATTAATTGCCGGAGTGGATGAAGTCGGCCGTGGCCCCTTAGTTGGTGATGTCGTCACTGCTGCGGTGATTTTGGATCCATATCGGCCCATTGTTGGACTGAATGATTCGAAAAAACTCACTGAGAAGCGCCGCGAGGTCCTATTTGATGAGATTTGCACTAAAGCGCTGTGTTATAACGTTGGACGTGCCAGTCCTGCTGAAATCGATGAGCTTAATATTCTACACGCCACCATGCTGGCGATGCAGCGCGCAGTCGCTGGCCTCAATATAGCGCCTGAGCTTGTACTTGTGGATGGTAATCGCAGCCCTGTATTTTTGGCCCATAATGGTGCAGGGCTCACTAGTCATAGCATTATTAAAGGTGATGGCTTAATTGCCAGTATCAGCGCGGCTTCAATCATCGCCAAAGTGACGCGGGATCGCGAGATGGACCTGCTTGACGCCGCTTATCCACAATACGGCTTTGCTAAGCATAAAGGGTACCCGACCAAGGCGCATTTTGAGGCTATCGCTGAACATGGCGTGTTTGACCAATACCGTAAAAGTTTTAAACCCGTTAAGGCAATATTAGATCGCTAGCGTGTGCTTTTAACGCGATAGCCTCTGTTATCAAGCAAAGTCACTGGCTCTGGCTGCGTGACTTTGCTAGTCTGCTTTTTAGTTATCGTTAACCTGCTATTCAAAGATAATCCTAATTATGTCCGATCCTCGTTTTGTACATCTACGTGTCCACAGTGATTACTCCATGACCGATGGCGTGGCCAAGGTCAAGCCTATTTTGGCGCAGGTAGAAGCGCATGGCATGGCTGCTGTTGCTTTGACAGACCAAAACAACTTTTGTGGTTTAGTGAAGTTTTACAGTGGTTGCCATGGCTCGGGGATAAAACCAATTATCGGCGCCGACTTTTGGATGCAGGTACCCGGATTTGAAGGCGAATTGTGTGCCTTGACCATTATTGCGATGAATAATGTTGGTTATCAGAATTTGACCCAAATAATTAGTCAGGCTTATTTACGAGGTCAAGTGGCGGGGCGAGTGGTGATCGACCAAGAGTGGTTACTCACTTATAACGAAGGTATTTTACTGTTATCGGGCGCAAAAGAGGGGGATGTTGGCAAAGCGCTACTCAAGGGTAATAGTACGCAAGTTGAATCTTTATGTACGTTTTACCAGACTCATTTCACCGATCGCTATTTTCTTGAGCTTATCCGTACCGGTCGCGCCGATGAAGAGCGTTATTTACACATGGCGGTGGGTTTAGCACAGGAGAAGGGCATCCCCGTGGTAGCAACCAATCAGGTGGTGTTCCTTAAACCTGAAGATTTTGACGCCCATGAAATTCGCGTTGCAATCCACGATGGTTTTACCCTTGCCGATCCGCGTCGTCCTAAAAAGTATAGTGAACAGCAGTACTTACGTAGCGAAGAAGAAATGTGCGCGCTATTTGCCGATATTCCAATGGCGCTGGCGAACAGTGTTGAAATTGCTAAGCGTTGCAATGTAACGATCCGTTTATACGAATATTTTTTGCCTAATTTTCCAACGGGCGATATGTCTATCGAAGACTTTCTGGTCGACTGTTCGAGAAAGGGCCTTGAAGAACGACTCGAGTTTTTATTCCCAGAACCGCAGGTACGCGTCGAAAAACGGGGTGAGTACGATGAGCGGCTGGACATTGAGCTCAAAGTGATTAACCAGATGGGGTTCCCTGGTTACTTCTTGATCGTAATGGAGTTCATCCAATGGGGTAAAGATAACGGCATCCCTGTTGGGCCAGGTCGTGGTTCAGGCGCGGGCTCACTCGTGGCCTATGCGCTTAAAATCACTGACTTAGACCCACTTGAATTTGATTTGTTGTTCGAGCGATTTCTCAACCCAGAGCGGGTATCAATGCCCGATTTTGACGTCGATTTTTGCATGGATAGACGTGATGAAGTGATTGATCACGTGGCCGAGTTGTACGGCCGCGAAGCGGTATCGCAAATCATCACCTTTGGGACTATGGCGGCAAAAGCAGTTATCCGCGATGTGGGCCGTGTGCTCGGCCATCCTTATGGTTTTGTTGATCGGATTTCAAAATTAATTCCCCCTGAGCCCGGGATGACACTCGCCAAAGCCTTTGAGGTTGAGCCAGCGCTACAAGAATCTTATGATGGCGATGAAGATGTAAAAGATCTTATCGACATGTGTCGTAAGCTTGAGGGCGTAACTCGTAACGCGGGTAAACACGCGGGCGGCGTGGTGATAGCTCCGACTAAAATCACTGATTTCGCGCCACTTTATTGCGATGCAGAAGGCAAAAACCCTGTCACCCAATTTGATAAAAATGACGTTGAAACCGCAGGATTAGTTAAGTTTGACTTCTTGGGATTAAGAACCCTGACAATTATCGACTGGGCACTAGAGATGGTGAACAAGGTCGAAGTGAAAAATGGTCGACCACCTGTGCGTATCGAAGCGATTCCACTCACGGATCAGGCATGTTTTCGTCTGTTAAAAAAATATGAAACGACTGCGGTATTTCAGCTTGAATCCCGTGGGATGAAGGATTTGATTAAACGTTTACAGCCCGACTGTTTTGAAGACATGATTGCCCTCGTAGCACTATTTCGTCCAGGGCCGTTGCAATCGGGCATGGTTGATAACTTTATCGAACGTAAGCATGGCCGCGAGAAAGTCTCTTACCCCGATGCTGAGTATCAACACGAGTCACTTAAAGAGCTGTTATCGCCGACCTACGGCATTATTCTGTATCAAGAACAGGTTATGCAGATAGCGCAGGTGCTATCGGGTTATACCCTTGGCGGCGCTGATATGCTCCGCCGCGCTATGGGTAAGAAAAAGCCCGAAGAAATGGCTAAGCAGCGTGGTACCTTCAAAGAAGGTGCGATCAATAACGGTGTCGACGGCGACTTGTCGATGAAGATTTTCGACTTAGTAGAAAAATTTGCTGGCTACGGTTTTAACAAATCTCACTCTGCCGCTTATGCACTGGTTTCTTATCAAACTTTATGGCTTAAAACTCACTATCCTTCGCAGTTTATGGCGGCAGTAATGTCGGCCGATATGGACAATACCGATAAAATTGTCACCTTGGTCGATGAATGTGAACGCATGGGTTTACCGTTAATTCCGCCTGATGTGAACAAAGGCTTATTTAAATTCACCGTCGATGATGATCTGCGCATAGTATATGGTATCGGTGCAATTAAAGGCGTAGGTGAAGGTCCGGTTGAATCGATTTTAGAAGGGCGTAAAGACGGTCCTTTTATTGATTTATTCGATTTTTGTGCCCGTATCGATTTGAAAAAACTCAACAAACGCGTGATTGAAAAGCTGATCTGCGCCGGTGCTTTAGACTCCCTTGGACCGCACCGCGCCTCTATGATGGCAACCTTACCCGAAGCGATTCGCGCCGCCGATCAACATGCGAAAGCCGAGGCCATTGGTCAACACGATATGTTTGGTTTGCTCAATAGCGAACCCGAAGACAGTAAGCAACAGTTTGTTGAATGTGCACCTTGGCCAGATAAAATTTGGCTTGAAGGTGAGCGTGAAACCTTAGGTTTGTATTTGACGGGTCATCCGATCAATCAATATTTAAAAGAGCTTAAGCATTACACCTCTGGCCGTTTGAAAGACGTGCATCCCACAGAGCGAGGTAAAACGGCTAAAGCGGCGGGTTTAGTGGTGGCAACGCGAGTTATGTTGACCAAGCGTGGCTCGAAAATGGGGCTGTTGACGCTTGATGATAAAAGCGCTCGTCTTGAAATTATGTTGTTTACCGAGGCGTTTGAGAAGTTTAATCATCTGCTAGAAAAAGATCGCATCCTGATTTGTGAAGGAGAAGTGAGCTTTGATGATTTCGCCGGCGGCAACCGTATGACGGCGCGTAATATTATAGATATCAGTGAGGCGCGCAGCCACTTTGCCAAGGCGCTAGAAATTGATATGGATGGCAGTGAGTTAACCCCATCAGCTCTTGATATCTTCGAGCAAGCCTTAAGCCCGTGGCGTAACGGTGCTGTCCCTGTGGTGATCAACTACACTCAAGCCCAAGCCAAAGGTCAGTTTAGACTCGCTGATACTTGGCGGGTGAACCCGACCGATGACTTGATGCTATCGCTTGAATCGCTCCTTGGGCCGAACAAGGTAAGAATATTATTCTAATGCGGTCAAATATCTTAAGTAAATACAGATGAAGTTAACCTATGCCGACTCAGTTTGATGCTCCATTGCTAGCGGTTGATCTTAGCGCGCATATTAGCGCCTTTTTGACGGCGCAGTCGTTAGCGCCTGACTGCAAGTTAGTGCTGGCTTACAGTGGTGGGGTAGATTCTGAAGTCTTAGCCTATGGTTTAAGTCAGTTTGCACAGCAACATCCCGAGTTTAATTATCAGCTGATATATGTGCACCATGGCCTAAGTGATAATGCAGACATTTGGGCGCAGCATTGTATTGCGCGTGGGCAGCATTATGGCTTGCCTGTAATCGTTGAGCGCGTAAGCGTCAATCGTGGCCCAAGGTTAAGCCTTGAAGCCGAAGCGCGTAAAGTACGTTATCAAGCCATTGAGCAGCATTTAACTGCAAATGATGTGTTGTTGACTGCGCATCACGAAGACGATCAGCTCGAAACTATCTTATTAGCGCTCAAACGTGGGCAGGGCCCTAAAGGTTTAGCGGCCATGGGACAAGTGCAAGCGTTAGTGCAGGGCAAGCAGTTGCGACCTTTACTGGATATCAGTCGCGAGCACATTGAGGCCTATGCCAAACAGCAAGGTTTAGTGCATATCGAAGATGAAAGTAATCAAGATGATAAATTCGATCGTAATTTTTTACGTTTAGAAATTATTCCGCGCTTAAAAGCACGTTGGCCGAGTATCGCTACGACCGCAAGTCGCAGTGCTGCATTGTGCGCTGAGCAACAGGCCACGCTGGATTTGCAGGTGAGTGAACGTTTACCTATGTGGTTAACTGTGGCTCCTTACCATGCACAAACCGTATTTAAACTTGATAGCTTTGCCGAACAATCAGTGGATTGGCAGGCGTTACTTTTACGCGGCTTTATTCAATCCCAAGGTTTTGCTTTGCCCTCAAAGGTGCAACTTAATCAGATTATCGTTCAGCTTCTTACCGCAAAGGATGATGCTAAAGTACATCTGCGTGTGGGCGAGTGTGTAATACGCCGTTTTGCCAATCAAGTGTATTTATTTAAATATCAGAGCTACAAGCATTGCAATATGCCATTAAATTGGGTGCTTTCTGACGATGTTCTCGTGCCGTTATTGCAACAAGAGCGCACTGAGTTAGTGGTAACTCCCAAAGGGGGATTTTATGATGCTAACATTCGGTTCAGTATTACAAGTCAAGGGCCTAGAGCTCGGTTACCTCTACCAGATGAAGTGGTCAGCGTGCGCTATCAACTTGCGGGGCAGTTTCGTTGCCATCCCCATTTGCGTGATAAAGGCCGCGAATTAAAAAAATTATGGCAAGAATTTGCTGTTCCACCTTGGATGCGTGAAAAGATAGGTTTCGTGTTTTATGGTGAGGAACTCGTGATGGCGATTGGGCTATGGGTAGAAAAGAATTTCAGTGTGGAGTCAAATGAGCTTGGCTTGCAGGTAGATAGGGAAATATTGGTTTAATCAAATCTGTTAGTAATGAGGTAAAGCGAGTAAAAAGATGAATGACAGCGCGTCAGTTTGATATAAAGCTTTACTGTTACGCGCTGCGAGTGAATTTTCGCATCTCATTTGGCATCCCTGCGCGTATTAAACGAGTTGATTTTGGCTGAGTTTAAAGCAATTGCGTCCTGCTGCTTTGGCTTGATACAGTGCTTTATCAGCGAGTTCATAAAGCTGTTCAGCCTCGATGGTATCGTGTGATTCTGCGGCGCCTAAACTGCAACTAACCCCAAATTGATTGAAACTAGGATGTTGATTAATGGTCACAACAATCCGTTCACACAATAAGCTAGTGGCATGAATATCCCCTTGCACAATAATGACAAACTCGTCTCCACCGATACGAAAGGCTTGATCCGTATTGCGAATAGTCGACTGAATAATATTGCCAAACTCCTTTAGAATATAATCACCACACTTATGGCCAAACCTATCATTAAGTTGCTTAAAGTTATCCAAATCTAACACTATGAGTGCAACAGGGCCTTGTTTTCTATGGGCTCTTGCAATCGCCGTTGTTAAACTTTGGCTGTAGTAGTGCCGATTCCCTAAGCCGGTTAACGAATCAAACATGGCTTGTTTCGACATTTCCTCATATTGCATGGCATTTAATAACGGCTGTAATAACAGCGGCTCCATTTCTTGCATATCAGAGGTTTGTGACGGCGTGAGCGGTGTCAGTAACTGATACTGAATATGCAATGTTTGACCTGCAAGAATCAGTTGGCGCTTAACGGTAATACCATAACGTTTACCCCAGCTTAATTTATATTGGCCATAGGTTAAGCGCGCACCTTGGATCGGCAAATGTTGTCCCAGTATATTGCCATAGCAGGCAAAGACTGTCCTTGGATCTAAACTAGCGTGCAGTTGTTGGATCGTTTGTATTAAGTCCAATGGGTTATTGTTGGAACTATAATTCGCTATTTGATAGCGATATTCGTCTGGATATAGCTCGGTGGCTAGGCCAAAATCCATCATCATCACTCCCGTTAATGTCAGTGCGATACACCTTTAAATGATCCACAGCAAATATTGTGCCGCAATGTTCACTACTGTAACTAGTCCTTGATAGTCATTGAGTTAAGGCTCCACTCTATTTTGAATCACGAGTTATATTTTGACATGGCAGTATTTTGACAGACGCTGTCGAGCACAATAAGCATATTACTTTTCAAACAAATCCTTGGGGACGACATCTAATCCGCTTCCCTGAAGGGATTTGAGCTTTGCTTTGAATGATGTTTTAGCCACGGATAATAGTCACTGATTTATAGGCGAATAGCACATTGATGATGTTTGTAAGTTGTGTAATCGATAAAAAGATTACTTTTGGGATACGTAATGAAAGGTTGTTAGTGTGCTGATGCAATTAGGTAATGATAACAGTATGTTGTGGGTGCATTAACGCTAGAGTTAAAGACAATGCGTAGTGATGCAGCCGAAGTAGGATATCTGGAACAGTATTTTGTTGGTGTCGAGAGTTTTGAAGCGGTCAGATAAAACAGACACTCAAATTTCACACATACAAAGCTAATGAATAGAGCTATTTTTAATAGCAGATGAAAATAAGCCAAATTGTAGATATAAAAATGCCGACATAAGTCGGCATTTTTGTCTGGAACTCGTTAACTTAAATTAGACAAAGTCTAATTACAGAATAACTACGTTCGCAGCTTGAGGACCTTTTTGGCCTTGTTCGATATCAAAAGAAACCTTTTGACCTTCAGCAAGAGTTTTAAAGCCTTCTGAAACGATTGCGCGGAAATGAACGAATGCGTCAGCGCCACCATTGTCAGGAGAAATAAAACCAAAACCTTTATCTTCGTTAAACCATTTAACTACACCAGTAGTTTTAGACATGAATGTCTCCAAAATTTTTCAAACAAATAATTCGCAATTATGCGGTATGTTAGCCAGAAATAGAATTATTTACATTGATGATAAGTTATGAGTGGAAAGCTTCATGACAGCAAAAAAAATATTACAGGCGTAGCGAAGGTTTTCAAATACATAATATTGCTTATAAATAGGTCTGAATCACAGGCCGGATTGAAGATTAACACACTCTAGGGGTTTGTATAGTTTTATTTTTAAATATCGTCTCAATGACAATACTTTTTAAGTGTAATAATGGAGTTTTGTAAAATAATATTTTTTATTTTTCAGCACGTTGCAGTCATTTGTTGCGTGTCTTTAAATTTAAAATTATTTTATGTGTGAACCTAGATTTATTTGCAGTATACATTTAATGCTGAATACGCAGCCTATAAAAGTCGAACGTAGTATCGAAAATACGACTGTGCTACGGCTAGATGTGGGTATCAAAATCAAAACTTTATCACTAATTGCTGAAAACTAATTTTTATCCGCTTTACAATAGTAAAAAATGTGTCATGTCTGTAGATAAGTTTGTGGCTGTATCTTGGTGAGGTTGTTTATGATGGTTATCATTCTGGCTTTCGGCTAAGGCTTTCAATACAATCTCATACAACTCATTGATAAATTTCGCAAGGCAATGGTTGTTATTGCCTGTATTTGATATTTTTAGTTTCAAGGCTTTTAGATGAATCGCTTGTCCCCCCAAGATCCTATTCAATTGACTCGAACCAGCATTGAGTCATTATTCACGGCGCCAACCTTAATGCGTGCCCGTGATTACGTGATGAAAAAACGGGTATTAAGCGCTAAAGCGAATGCTGATTTTCGTCATATTGAAGGTCGCGTAATGGGAGCTGAGTCCCAGCCTTATCGGCAAGATATTCGTCTGGTGAGTGTCAACCATAAGCTCATTATGAATGGCTTCTGTTCATGTCCTGCTACAGGGCATTGTAAGCATCTTGCCGCAGTCCTTTATAGTTTGCTCAGTGATAAAACGGTCGAAGATCAACGTATCGCCCAGTGGTTACATCTCCTGGATGAAAGTGATGACCTCACATTATCTAACGTCGATTTACTTTATGATGACCGCGTGCTGTACGTATTATCTAAAGACGATAATGGAGTTTATCTTGAGTTAAGAAAAGGCAAGTTGGCAAAGAAAGGCGACTATAACAAAGGCTCAAAAATCGCGTTATCGGACGTGCAATACTATATGCCGGCTTGGATTGGCGCCGAAGACGTGCTGATCATCAACCTTATTATGTCTACTCGCCGCCACGGCGCCTCACGTTTATACCTAAAAGCCCAGCTAGGCGCTATGGCGCTGGATAAAATGCTGCTGTCTGAGCGATGTTTTTGGGAAGAGAGCCGTTTACCGCTCACCCGTGGCGCGCCGATAAAACCTGAATTTATTTGGCTTGATAAAGATGTTGAACATAAACAAATGCAGCTCTCGCTACCCAATAAAGATAATTGGGAGCTGATTCCTATTGAGCCACCAAGTTATATTGATTTAGATTATTTTACGGTGGGAGCATTAGAGACCGAAATCAGTGTTGAAAAAATGTTATTACTCAGCCAGATGCCACCAGTGCCAAGTTCACAAATTGAGTTGGTGAGTCATAGGTTAATTAAGCATTTTTCACTCAAAACGGTACCCACACCACTGGCTATCGATTTTGTTGAACTAGCGGAGCCACTGCAAATTAGGTTGACAGTCACCTCGCAAGATTTACCCGAGTTTGCCATGGCGCAGCCATTGGTGCTGCTGGAGTTTGTTTATCAGGACGTGGTGCTTGGCGGTCAATATCCAATCGAGCCGTTATCTTTAGTCACTCAACAGGGAAAAACCTATCAAGTTACGCGCCAGTTAGCGGCAGAAAGGGATGTCATTAATCGTTTGATGACATTGGATTTTGTCGAGCTAGCTCCTTCTTTTATGCCTAATAGCGGCAGCTATGTCAGCATTTGGGGTTTAGGTTCACTGCCTGAAGCGATTGACGCTTGGTTGCAGTTTATTCAACAGGAAATCCCGAAATTAGAAACCTTGGGCTACCAGATGCATTTTGCCGCCAATTTTAATTTAAATGTTATTGATACTCCGCTGGCGATTGAGCTGGATGATACTGAGGCGGGTTGGTTTTCCCTATCACTTAATGCTGATATTGATGGCCAAATCGTGCCAATGCTACCGTTAATTGCCACTTGGCTTAAACAGTATGGTGAACCTGCTGACGATGCTGAATTATTATTGCCAAGCCCTAATGGTGATTGGTTAAAAGTTAAAGCCAGTGCAATTAAGCCGCTGATTAGCATTATCTTAGAGCTATTTGATGGCAATAAAGGTAATAGCGTGTCTTTGCCTAAATACCGCGCACATTTATTAAATGATTTTGCCGACAGTGACATTCGTTTGCTCAATGGTGAGCGAGTACGCAGTTTAGCAACTAAGCTCGACAGTTTTAACGGCGTGGTGGACGTCACAGTGCCTAGTAGCCTCAATGCTGAGCTACGTCAGTATCAACAACAAGGATTAAATTGGCTTTGTTTTTTAAAGGAATATCAGCTTGGCGGTATTCTGGCCGATGATATGGGACTGGGTAAAACCATTCAAACCTTGGCCTTTTTACTCAAGCAGCGAGAATTAGCTCCTGTGGGGGCGAGTAGTGCACCGAGTCTGATTATTTGCCCGACTAGCTTAGTGGGTAACTGGGCGAAAGAAGCGGCAAAATTTGCGCCTTCATTAAAGCTTGTGATTATTCATGGCGCATTACGCAAGCCGTTGCTTGAACGCTTAGCTGAGTTTGATATTGTCGTGACGACCTATCCGCTGATAGTGCGGGATAGTGAATATTATCAAGGGTATGTGTTCGAGCATATTGTGCTTGATGAAGCGCAGCAGATTAAAAATGCGCAGGCGAAAGTGACTCAAGTGATTAAAGTGATTAAAGCGCCGTTTAGATTGTGCTTGTCTGGCACCCCGCTTGAAAATCACCTCGGTGAACTTAAATCGTTACTGGATTTTAGCTTGCCAGGATTACTCGGAACCAATGCCTTTTTTAATAAGTCTTTCAGGCACAAAATTGAGCGTTACGGCGATATAGAACAAGCGCAAGTATTGAGTCAACGCATTGCGCCTTTTGTGCTACGCCGCACTAAAGATGAAGTGCTCGGTGAATTACCGCCTAAAACTGAAATATTCCAGACCTTAGCGTTAGAGAAAGATCAGCGGAATCTCTATGAGAGTATTCGATTGGCGATGGAGAAAAAACTACGGGATTTATTTGCTACTCAAGGCGTTGGCAGCAGTCATATCGAATTTCTCGATGCCTTACTTAAATTGCGCCAAGCTTGCTGTGATCCGCGCTTAGTGAAATTAGAGCAAGCGCAGAAAGTAAAGAGTAATGCAAAGTTAGATTGGCTTAAGCAGAACTTACCTGAGATGGTACAAGAAGGGCGTAAGATTTTGATCTTTAGTCAGTTCACTAGCATGTTGTCCTTGATTGAAGCCGAGCTGGTAGACTTAGGACTTAATTACAGTAAGCTCACCGGACAAACTCGTCTGCGCCAAGCGCAAATTGATAAGTTTCAAGAGGGTGATACCCCCGTGTTTTTAATTAGCTTAAAAGCCGGTGGTACTGGGCTAAACCTCACGGCAGCAGATACCGTTATCCATTATGATCCTTGGTGGAATCCAGCTGTAGAAAAACAGGCTACAGATAGGGCCCATCGTATTGGCCAAGATAAGTCGGTGTTTGTGTATAAGTTGATTGCCGAAGGCACAGTAGAAGAGAAAATTCAAGAAATGCAACAGCATAAGCAAAGTTTAGCAGATAGTATTCTTGAAGGTAAAGGTAAGGGCACATGGCAAGGTAGTGCCGATGAACTGTTATCGCTTTTTAGCTAATTAAATTAATGGCTATTTTCTTAATTGATCGCATCATTTGACTGAGGTGAACTATGCAGTACCAAGTCGACACTCATACTCATACCGTGGCTTCAAGTCACGCTTATAGCACGATTCATGACTATATCGCTGTGGCAAAGCAGAAGGGTATTCGTCTTTTTGCCAATACTGACCATGGACCCGATATGGCTGATGCGCCGCATTTTTGGCATTTTGTGAATTTACGAGTATTGCCGCGTATGGTCGATGGTGTCGGCATTTTGCGGGGTATTGAAGCCAATATTAAAAATATCGATGGCGAGATTGATTTCTTTGGTGATTATTTAAAGCAGCTGGATATTGTACTCGCGGGATTTCATGAGCCAGTTTATCCACCGTCAGATAAGGCTACTCACACCAAAGCTATGATTAACGCTATTAAAAGTGGCAATGTTGATATTATTACCCACCCAGGAAACCCTGCTTATCCAATTGATATTGAAGCCGTTTCCCGCGCTGCGGCCGAGTATGGTGTTGCGCTTGAAATCAATAATTCTTCCTTTGAAGTCTCCCGTAAAGGCAGTGAAGCTAATTGCACAGCCATTGCTCAGGCGGCTAAGGAGTTTGGTACGATTTTAGTCATGGGTTCTGATTCCCATGTAGCCTTTAGTTTGGGCGGCTTTGCGCGCGCGCAAGCGATTATCGATGAAGTGGCTTATCCGCCATCACGGTTACTCAATCGTAGCCCCTCGGCATTATTGGCATTTTTAGCCGCGCGTGGTCATGAAACCGTTAGCGACTTAATCGCTTTATTTAACGATGATGATATTGGCGATGGCGCAAATAACTAAAACGACACCAGCCCCATGTGAAACATCGACGATTATAGAAGCTAACTTCCCTGACGTTGTATTAATAACCGGCGCTAATAGCCAGCTGGCGCAAGCGTTACTGCGAGTTGCTGCCGAAGTGGGTTATCTATTCTCGAACACGGGTATACCATTTAAGCTTTGTGCGTTAAACCGCAGCCAATTAGATATCACCAATGCCGCCAATATTGCCGCTGTATTTTCTCAATATCGACCTAATTGGGTGATCAACTGCGCCGCCTATAACGCGGTTGATGCGGCTGAAAACGATATCGTTAAAGCCCATCGCGTGAATGCGCTCGGCCCCGAGTTACTAGCGCAGCAATGTTTGCAGTCGGGCGCGCGCTTACTGCATGTGTCGAGTGATTATGTGTTTGGTGGCAATGCAGCTCACGATATTGACCACAATGCTGAGAATGTGAGTGAAGGTGTTATTGACCCCGCTGCCAAACCACATTATTTAGCATCTCCCTGCGTTGAACTTGATCATCCAAAGCCGCTTTCTGAATACGCTAAGAGTAAGTTACTTGGCGAACAAAAGGTATTTGCGGTTTTTGGGGATCGTGCCACGGTTGTGCGCACCTCATGGCTTTACGGCCAAGATGGGCATAATTTTGTCAAAACCATGCTGAAATTAATGCAAACTCAGCCTAGTTTACAGGTGATTGACGATCAAATTGGTTGCCCAACATGGAGTGATGCACTTGCGCGGGTGATGTGGCAATTAGTGGCGGCGCAGTGCTCGGGGTTATTTCATTACAGTGCTAAGGGCCAATGCAGTTGGCATGAGTTTGCTGTTGAAATTCAGCAACAAGCCTTAGTGCTCAATTTGTTAAATCAACCAGTGGTTATCCTGCCTATTTCTAGCACTGCCTATGCTAAGCAAGCATTAACGCGCGGCGTGAATGTGGCAAAAAGGCCGAGTTATAGTGTGTTAAATAGTGACAAATTACAATTCACTCTGGCTACTCATGCAAGGCACTCAATGTTTGATAACATTGAGTGGCAAGATTGGCGTCAGCAACTGAATCAGATGCTGCGGCAGTTATCTTGATAACGATGAGATTTATAGCATTGATGTAGACTCGCTACATGAAAACAAAGACGGTAAATATCCAATGCAGCTAGTCTAAAATCTCTTCTGTGCCTCGATGACTTGCCTGAGTATCGTCAGCACTTTGTGTGTTTGTGGCTTTACAGTGGACATTTTAAGCAGTAAGTCTTAGTTTATTTTGCTTGATGTATGATGAATTTGTTCTTAATTCTGTTTCGATGACAATGGCATAATACCAAGATATTTAACGCATTAAGGAAATCCGAGTGACAGATAACACGACAACAGCGCAGACATTGACGAAACAAGATCTGCTGCAAGTGGTGGCGATTGCTAAAGCGGCCGGCGATGCCATTATGATGGTTTATGGTCAAGATGACTTTTCAGTTAACCATAAGGCTGACGATAGCCCTGTGACCGCCGCCGATTTAGCCGCGCATCATGTGATAGTGGCGGCATTGGCGCAGCAGTTTGTTGGTATTCCTATTATGTCTGAGGAAGCGGCGGATATTGCGTGGGACGTGCGCCGTCAATGGCACACCTATTGGTTGATTGACCCTTTAGATGGTACTAAAGAGTTTATTAAGCGCAATGGCGAGTTCACCGTTAATATTGCGCTTATTCATCAAGGGGTTGCTGTCGCGGGTGTAGTATATGCGCCTGTGCTCGATACGTATTATTATGGCGCTAAGCATTTAGGTGCATGGCGTCAACAAGCAGGCCAAGAAAGTCCATTATTAGGCGCAAAAACACCACGAGAAATACCGATTATTGTTGGTAGTCGCTCTCACTTAAGTCCAGATATGGCGCAATATTTACAACAGTTTGGCAAGCATGACATCTTAAGCGTCGGTAGCTCGCTTAAGTTTTGTATGTTGGCTGAGGGCAGTGCAGATTTATACCCAAGGCTTGGCCCTACCAGCGAGTGGGATACCGCAGCGGCGCAGGCTGTGCTCGAAAGTGCTGGTGGCACAGTTGTCTGTTATGACTCAGGTGAACCATTAACTTATAACCAAAAATCTGACATTTTAAACCCTTATTTTATTGCCACTGCCCCAGATTGGGTAAAACAACAACCTAGCATTGATGCTTATTGATCTAAATGGCGTGCTAAACATTGGAGTCGTAATTCATGATGCGAATAGGCGTCGATTTAGGTGGAACAAAAATAGAATTAGTCGCACTGAGTGATGAAGGCAATGAGCTATTTCGCAAACGTGTGACTACGCCGCGCGACTATCGAGGCACACTTGCTGCCGTGGTTGATTTGGTTGAAGAAGCAGAAACCACACTCGGCGAAAAAGGCACTGTTGGCGTGGGCATTCCTGGTGTGATATCGCCCTATTCAGGTTTAGTCAAAAATGCTAACTCAACGTGGATTAATGGCCATCCCCTCAACGTGCATTTAGGTGAAATGTTGCAGCGCGAAGTGCGGGTTGCCAATGATGCAAACTGTTTTGCGGTATCAGAGGCGATGGATGGTGCTGCTGCAGGTAAATCTGTGGTATTTGGCGTGATTATCGGTACTGGTTGCGGCGCTGGCGTGGCAATTAACGGCAAAGTGCACGGCGGTGGTAATGGTATCGGCGGTGAATGGGGCCATAATCCTCTGCCTTGGATGACGAAGGAGGAATTTAATACCACCCGTTGTTTTTGTGGTAACCCTGATTGTATCGAGACTTTTATTTCAGGCGCTGGCTTTGTGCGTGATTACAATGTGGCGTTGGCAGCATCAGGTACATTGCGCGCTGCTGCAAAATCAGGTGTCGATATTATGTTATTAGTCGATGAGGCCGATGCTATTGCACTCGCTGCGTTTGAGCGTTATATCGATAGGCTTGCCCGCTCACTCGCCCATGTGATCAATATGCTTGACCCCGATGCTATAGTCCTAGGCGGCGGTATGTCTAATGTTGCGGCAATTTATCCAAGGTTACCGGCATTACTGGCCCATTATGTTTTGGGGAGTGAGTGCCATACACCTGTGCTACAAAATCTTTACGGTTGCTCATCGGGTGTGCGCGGCGCCGCTTGGTTGTGGGAAAAGTAATCTTCGCTTGGATATATGTACTCATTGAGTGAGTTTATTAGGCTTTGAAATCAATGTTTAATGGCCTATGCGTTTGGTAAACATTAGCCCAGCGAAACGCTGGGCTAATGTTATCTGCGATGCGTTTCGCCGTATTTTGATGCTATGATTGCGCTCTTTTGGGTTGTTTGGCATGAACATCATGTTTTGGGTTAAGAAAGTTGTTTCACAGGGGATGATGCCTATTCCCTTTATCCTATTGCTTTTACTGCTTTCTTTTTTAGTATGGCGCCGCCGGAGTATGGCGAAATACTTAGTTACATGCGCCTTCTTGCTGTTGTTTTTTTTAAGCAGTCAACTAAGTGTCAATACCCTAGTGCGGCCATTAGAATCTGTTTACCCTATCAATTCTACCACCATTACTGGCCCTTGTTTTGTGATGGTTTTAGGCTCAGCGCATTCTGATATTCAAGGCGCGACTGCGGTGCAATCTTTATCGACTGTGGCGCTTGCAAGGCTTACAGAAGGGATACGGCAACTTAACTTAGGTCAAGAATGTCAATTGATTGTTAGCGGTTGGGGCGGCGAACTTACCCATATTTCCCACGCTGAAATGATGGCGAATGCTGCGATTGAGTTGGGTGTGGATAAACATCGAATTATCCAATTTCCACTGGCGCGAGATACCCTAGAAGAAGCGCAATATTTGCAATCGACGTTAGGCCAAGTCTCTTTTCGTTTAGTCACCTCGGCGACGCATATGCCAAGGGCCATGACTATTTTCGCTGCTAAAGGTTTATATGCTGATGCCGCGCCAACAGATTTTATTGGGCGGGCTGATTTTGGCTGGCGTTTAAGCGCTGATAATTTAGTGGCGTCTCAGCGGGCGATTCATGAATATATCGGCCGCTTGTGGTTATGGCTAAAAACGTTAAGTTAAAGGTGATAGTTTGCGAACTTGGCTATGAATATATTAAGTGTTAACAGGAATAATAATGACAATTGAGTCCGAAGTGGTGTCAGTACGGCCTTTATCAAAACGAAATGGTTTAACCTTAACTTGGTTGGGTGGGATAGGTCTTGTGCTGGGGTTTTGGCTATTTATCTCAATGCCAGCCCTGTTTGCTGTGGGGTTAGTTTTTTTTAGTTTTGGCGCCATTGCATTAATTCTTGGTTTAGCCAAAGTTTATGAGCCAGAAACAACGTTAGCATTAGATGAGAAAGGGCTGACTTATTTTCATCGCCGCGGCAAAGTGTCCATCGCTTGGGATAATATTCAGCGGGTCGATATCCCGCGGGTAACCAATGGCTTAGATACGATAGAATTATCCTATTTAGGCATTAAACTGAAGCACTTAAATCCTATTCTCGATAATATTTCCCTGCGTCTAGCGACGGGCTTATTAACCGAGCAACGGCCTTTACTGGTGACAGCAGCCTCTCAAGATGAAGACTTAGCGACCTTGGAAACCTACCTTGGCGCTGAGTTTGGTCCGTTAGTGATAGAAGGCGACCGTTATCGTGGCGTGTTGGCGATGTTTGGTCATCGCTGCGTGATGTTAGATACGCGTTTGGGTTATCACTTGTATATTCCCCAAGACAGTTTAGATAGAGAACCTAAGGACTTTATCACGTTACTTAGGCAACGTATCGCGCAATACCATCGCTTAGCAGACTAAGTTTTTACCGCACTGATTTGAATATTCATCTGAAATTTATCGACAATAAAAAAGGGGACCAAAGGCCCCCAATGAGTTGCAGAGATGAAATTGGGGCTGTGCAGGGCAGCCCTAAGGTACTAGTGTGCTACCTCTGCGTGTACCTTATCTACGCCATAGGTTTTACCTTCAGCATGACAGGTCGCGCAAGATTCTACTGGTAGGTTAGGATCTGTCATTGCATCGGCTTCAACGACCGCGCCGTTACTTCTAAAGTGAGCGACAGCCGCCGCATCAGAGTGAGCGTGACAAGTACGGCATGACTCGGCAACTGGGCTAATGTAGTAGTTACCAACTTTGATTGAACGCTTGCCTGAGGTTAGGCCACCGTCAGTTGCAAACAGTTTAGCATTGTCTTTATGACAAATCGCACAATCTGTTTCTGGCGCGGGATAACCAACCAAGCCACCTGTCGCATCGCGGAAAATCCCTTCGACTTCACCAAAATTACCGCTGTGGAAACGGTGAGACACAGTGAATAAGTCTCTATTTTTAAACGTAACGTTAGGATCGCTAACTAAAACACCGTCCTCACCTTTGTAACCTGTAGCTGAATGATAAGAACCTCCCGTGGTGTCATTATGGCAGTGCATACATTGGTCAAAGGTATAAGTACCGTGTTTTGGACCTTTGGCGTAATCTAAAGTGCCATGGCAAGCATTACATTTGGCTTCTTCGACAGTGATGCGAGTGGGATCTGTCATGCGTGCTTTAGTGACTGCGCCACTATCAAGGCTATAGAATTTAACTGCTGCATCATTACCGATAGGGCTCGTTGGACCAAACTCTATCCCCGCAGTATTACAACTAACCACTTTACCTGCTTTAGCACAGAAATTAGCTTCTGAACCTAGATAGATAGTGCCCGTCGCTTGTGCATCAGGAATATCTTTTACAATAGTGAGCACACCGCCAGCAAGCGTACCGTTATTGAGTTTTATGCTGATTGTAGGTTGAGTAAATCCCCATGAGTACACAGTGCCATCAGCAGTTACATTGCCAATCAGCAGGCCGTTGGTGACGAACATAGCCGTAGGATTACTGGTTACATCGTAAGTTGTTAGTGATGTGCCATCAGCAATTGGCGCACCATTTAAACTAACGTTGGCTTTTATGGTAAGTGTTTTCATGCCCAGCGTTGCAGAAGGCACTGTTGTGGCGCTGGTAAAATCAATTTTAAATAAAGATGCATACTCTGCACGTTTACCCACGCTGTGAACCACAGCAGGTGACAGGTTTCCGCTGCCGTGGCAAGAGTTACATTGAGTATCATCCGCTTGGGCTAGGGCAAATTCTGAGTGGTTTTCACCAGTCGCAAAGTTGACTGTCATATGGCAGCCTACACAAGCTTGAGCATAAATGGTGTTATAGCTTGGTTGGTCTGTCGTGTGGCAAGCGGTACATTCTTTCAGCGCAGATGGAAAGCCAATCTCGCTCCATTCTTTCGCTGTTTTATTACTAACATCAAAGTTTGCTGCGTTTTCTGCACCTGAGTGGATCCTGTGAATCATGGGCGCAAAGTCAAATATTAAACCTGCAGCTAAATCAGCATCGCTTGGTAGTTGATCTGGGTTATGGCAGGTGACACAGTTTTTAACACCTTGGTAGTTATGGTGCGCAGAAATATTGGCGATATGACCATTCGCTTCACCGTGACATTTTTCACAGGCTGCATCACTCACGGTATCTTTACCTGATGTCGCCAGTTCGTCAGTGGCTGGAATGAAGTCAACGGGCACTGATAAAATCTTGTCAGATAGGACGACACCAGTGCTATCGGCGATGTTATAAGCCCGTAAAAATATTCTGTGTACTGCATTGGGATTATCATTTGGATTGATAATGGGCGCAGCGCCTTCATGTGTCCAAGTTGCAGTATAAGTGCCTGGTGTTGCAATATCTTCGGTTAACGTACAAGCATTTTTAGTCGCGTCAAGGCCATCTAAAGTACAAGTAAATGAACTACCTGCCGCATTTGCAGTGACATTATTTTGCCATTGAATAGGTGCGCCAGTTCCTGAAGTATTTTCATTAGCCGTTAATGAATAAATAGCAATCTTGTTTAGTCCGGTGAAGGGGACATCTTTATTTGCATTTTTACCGGTAAGCATAAATTTAATACTAAAACCTTCACTACTGGTTACTTTAATGTCGGCGGGGCTTAAAGTGAATGAAAGATCTGTGATGGATTGCGCTGTTGTTGCAAAGGATCCCGCAGGGGTTCCTGGTATTCCGGGAGCTCCAGGAGTGCCGGGCGTACCCGGTGTTCCGGGAGTGCCATTTTCACCATCACTTCCGTCCCCGCAGGCGGTAAGACTTAAGCTACTGACGAGAGCCAGCGCCAGTAGAGATTTATTATAGTTTTTCATCATCGCGTCCTTTTTCTATCTATAAGACTGCGTGTGCAGTGCCACCAATATAGGAGTATTCACCTACTTATAAAGTGGTTTTTGTAAGTTTGTATCTATTATGTGAACGGTGATTTAACCGCCGAGAATGGCAATTGCAAAATTTGAATTTTGCTATTTTACATATTCAAATTAAGCTCTGTTTTTATGGTGGGTTTCACAATTGTTATATTTCAACTTAGACGTCTAGGGATAATTCATTTTCGGTTAAGTAAAATGAACGAGACTTAAATAGCCTATATCTTAAGTGTGGATTTAATATTTTTAATATGAAAGTGATAGGAGAAAGTTGTCTAAAGTTAGCGTATGAGTCGTATTTAAGACTATTAAATTGTGCTTTTTTGGACGTTGAGTCATAACGCGACAAACCCGTTTAGCATCGATTCACATCAATAATGTCAACAAGGTTTAATAGACTTGGTATTAATGAGTTGGCTTAACTTACGTCTCGCACGAATACTCTGTATCTAATGTGGCAAGTAAGGAGCACACCACCAGATCACATTGGTTTTGGCTGTATCGCCGATGAATTACTGGCTTTTGAATGAGGTAATAATGGGGTGCCATCATAGTGTCGTGCAATCTACTGAGCTCAGTATCACTAAGGCGTTCTAGGTGTAATCCTGGCATATGTTTTACCGTGTGCATATCAATGGTGGAGCAAAAGGCCACGCTCTTCATGGTTAATAAATGGGCATGCCATTCTTCTCTATCGAACACTTTTTCTACTGCTGGTAATAAGATACCTTGGCGTTGACAAAATAATTCTAAAGGATCAATTTTACTGTTAAAACCCTTGAATTCTTGAAATAGAAATGGGTGGCGGCAAATGTGCTCTAGGGTTATGTTGGTCTCAATCTGCCAGAGCGGATGTTGTTTGTCCGCTACAATATAAACGCCATTAACTGAGCCAAGTTTGGTATAGCTTAATTCTTTATTTTCAGCACTTTCTAGGGTAATACCAAAATCCAGTACACCTGCATGGATCAATTCAGCGCTATTTTCCTGCCACTTATGTAAGTATATTTTACCTAACTTTTGGGCGATTTCGGGAGTGCTTAATTGCGGTGCCAAAAAGCTTAGCAGCCCATTACTGGCCGCAATGTGCAAGGGGAGATCACTGTGAGTCGAAGCGTTTTGTATTTGTGTTGCAGATTGTTCAAGGTGATGAACCGCTTCAGTAAACTGGCATATAGCAACATAAAGACTTTCTGCTAATGGCGTTGGTTTGAGTCCCTGTTGACGACGGTAGAACAGTTCATCGTTAAAGGTAAAACGTAATGCATTGAGACAACGGCTAATTTTTGGCGCAGAAACATTCAGTGCTTTAGCTGCGCTATTTGCATGCCCAGTATCGAAAATACTTTTAAAAACAAGCAAGGTAAAAACATCGAGCTCACAGATTTGTTTTAATAACAAATTACTCATTTTGTATTCAGCCTTGTATTGGTTTGCATATAGTCATTACTGTGCGCGGGTAGCTACAGGGTGTCTGTCTCTTTATCTGCGTTAAGTTTGTTACTTATAGGTCACTATTAGGCATACAAATTTGCCTTGAGGACTTTTAGCTTACATTGAATGAACTGCTGTCAAATAAGATGCCAATTTGGCAGTAAATTAACACGACTTTTGCAGATAAACTGTGATCTTTCTTGATAAGGCAACAATCTATTAACGATTTTAATTGGGAAAGGGGACGTTATGGGGGGAAATCTTGGGAGTGTGAGTCATGCTTGCGGTCACAATGAACGTTTAAAAATGCTCACTTTGCATTGCGAGCATATATTAATGATGTACTGATAAAGATTTAGCGAGATTCTATTACATCGCTTTGTGCTAAAGGCAGGTTACGTGAGTCTATCGCAGGTGTGTGGCCGATGGCATGGGAATAAATAGTTGGCGCATCTTCTTTAATTCGCATACCGATGAATTGGCCACCTTCAAGGATTTGCATTGAAGTGCTAGCGACTTCGCCATCGACAACGCCATTACGTTGAATGACTAAACGTTCACAAATGAGTCTACCTTTAAAATATCCATCAACAATACATTCTTGACACTTTACTTCGCCATGAATGGTACCGCCTTGCTCTATGCTGACATTCGCTTGGGACAGAAGTTGACCTTGAATATCGCCACCGATAAGTACATCCCCGGTTAATTCAATATTACCCGTGAGTTTTGTGCCACGGGAAATAAAACTCAACGAGGTACTTTTTTGAGTCGGGGAAAATAGTTTTTTAATAAAGGTCATCATAAATTAACTCAGTTCAATCGGCGCGCGATAATAGCCGAAAATAGAGAACAAACCTAGTAACGCTTTACTCACCGCTAGGATTATTGGTTTATTCAGTGGGCAGTTTTATATGTATGGCTTGGCTAGGGCAAGGCGCGACACAGGCACCGCAACCGTTACATAAATCAACATCAATATGAGGGCTAGGAGCTTGGCCAATGCTGAATACAAAGTTGATGGCTCGGGGCTCGCAGGCATCCTTACAACTTTGGCACCAGATCCCATGGTTTGTTAAACAAGTCTCTTGCACATAGGCTTTATAATGCCAAGCGGGTTGGGTTAAATCAAAAATGTTCTCAGGACAGCTTTTGGCGCACAGAGTACAAAAAGTACATTCATTGTTAGTGAAGGACACTTCTGGAAATCCAGCGTCGCCTTTAATAATAATCTTGGTTTCACAGGCCGTAATACAAGCCGAGCAGCGAGTACACATATCGGTAAATTCGATATCCTCACGTACCCAAGGTGGCCTTATTGCGTTACTTTTACGACGACTAAAGAGGCTGCGACGACTGTGATTAATACTTTGAGTCATGTTGCTCCATGGATCATTTCAAGCGGTATTCTTAGGCAAAGAGATAAAGAAATGGCTTAGTGAGATATTTCAACAAGCCATTAATAGGATTAGCCGCTATAACCTGTGGGATTTGTCGATTGCCAATGCCAACTACTATTGGCCATATCCTCTAAGGTATGCGTGGCTTGCCAGCCTAAATCTTCCCTTGCATGGGTTGGATCGGCGTAACAAGCGGCAATATCACCGGGACGACGTGGCGCAATCTGGTAAGCAATAGTGCGACCACAGGCTTTTTCAAAAGCCTTGACCATATCTAACACGCTATAACCTATACCCGTACCTAAGTTATACGTGACTAAACCAGGTTTTGTCGCTAGTTTGGTGAGTGCTTTTAAATGACCATTAGCTAAATCGACGACATGGATATAGTCACGCACACCCGTACCATCGTGAGTCGGATAATCATCACCAAACACACTTAAGGCGGTACGTTTACCTACGGCAACTTGCGCAATAAATGGCATCAAGTTATTCGGGATATCGTTAGGGTCTTCGCCGATTAAACCACTGGCATGGGCACCAACGGGATTAAAATAGCGTAAACGTGCGATATTCCAGCTCGGATCGGCATTGTGTACATCCGCAAGAATATGCTCAACCATTAACTTAGACTGACCATAGGGATTAGTTGCCCCCGTTGGGAAGTCTTCGGTGATAGGTAAACTTGCAGGATCGCCATACACGGTAGCTGATGAGCTGAAAACGAGATTTTTTACCTTATTCTCTGCCATCACTTGGCAGAGAATAAGGGTACCAGTGACGTTATTCTCATAATACTTGAGTGGTTTAGCAACCGATTCACCCACAGCTTTTAATCCGGCAAAGTGGATAACCGAATCAATTGCATGGTCGCTAAATACTTTTTGTAATAAAGCCTTATTGAGAATATCGCCTTGATAAAAAGTGACTGTTTTACCTGTGATCCGCTCGACTCTGTGTAAGGCTTCTATGCTTGAATTAGACAAGTTATCCAATACAATCACGTTATTGCCTGCATTGAGCAGTTCTACTACAGTGTGGGTACCAATATAACCCGCCCCACCAGTCACTAAAATCGTCATTACTTCATTCCCTTTACGACGGTTTTTAAATATTGTGCAAAGTCTTCACCAATTTCGCTATGGCGCAGAGCATATTCTACGTTGGCACGCATGTAGCCTTGTTTGTTACCGCAATCGTGACTTTTACCTTGCATATAATAAGCATTCACGGTTTCTTGCTTCATCAACATGGCGATAGCATCGGTTAATTGAATTTCATCACCGGCACCGGCTGGTGTTTTTGCCAGTAGCGGCCAAATGCTGGCGGGTAACACATAACGGCCTACAACGGCTAAGTTTGATGGTGCTTCATCTACAGATGGCTTTTCAACGAGCTCGGCTAATGGTTCTGACTCACCAGGTTGTAAATCATGGCCATTTACATCGGCAATACCATATTGGTTGACGACATTATGTGGCACACCTTCTACCATGATTTGACCCACTTGGGTTTGATCAAATAGGGAAACCATGGCAGCTAAGTTATCAGTGCGTAAATTGCAGCTCGACTCATCGATAATCACATCAGGCAGTAATACGGCAAATGGCGCATCACCTACCACAGATTTTGCACATAAAATCGCATGGCCTAAGCCTTTAGCTTGAGACTGACGCACACTGATGATAGTGACATCTTTAGGGCAAATAGATTGTACTGCTTCGAGTAACTGACGCTTAACGCGGCGTTCAAGTTGGGCTTCTAATTCGAAACTGGTATCGAAATGGTTTTCGATAGAGTTTTTACTGGCATGGGTCACCAGTACAATTTCTTTAATTCCTGCGGCAATGGCTTCGCTTACTACATATTGGATCAACGGTTTATCGACAACAGGTAACATTTCTTTTGGAATGGCTTTAGTCGCTGGAAGCATACGAGTGCCAAGGCCTGCGACAGGAATAACAGCTTTACGAATTTGATGTTGTGTCATTGCGAACCTTTTAGATTAAAGAGATACGATTAATGGCCAATATTGTAAATGACCTACACAGAAAAGCTATTCTCAAACGCTGAAATATCAGGGTTTTTTCGGTATTTCAACGGTAAATTTATGCAGAATTTTAACCACGTTAGCATAGTGAATCTAATACATCATGGTTGATATGTGTTTTTAGTGCGTTTTTAATGTTTTTGTAATACTTACTTTACGTTTTTACCACAACTGCGGATCAACAATAAAGTGTGAGGGAGTTAACAAAATTCAAGGCTTAGATCACTATGGAGCCATCAGTGTTAGCCATGAAGTGAAGACTATGACGAAAGGAACAGCGTACATCGCTCACACAGCCGATAAGACTGGGTTTATTCAATACCCACAAGCAGAGCATGACATATGGAGCCAATTGTACGCCCGTCAAGCGGTGAATCTCCCCGGACGAGCTTGCAAGGAATATCTGCAAGGTCTTGATGCGTTAGCTATGCCTAAGGATCGTATTCCGCAACTCGCTGAAATTGATGCAGTACTGCAAGTAACGACTGGCTGGAAAACAGCAGCGGTGCCTGCACTGATTTCCTTTGGCCGTTTTTTTGAATTACTCGCGAATAAAGAGTTTCCAGTGGCAACGTTTATTCGTCGCAAGGAAGAATTTGACTATCTACAAGAGCCCGATATTTTTCACGAGATTTTTGGCCATTGCCCTTTATTGACTAACCCTTCATTTGCTAATTTCTCGCATATGTATGGCCAGTTAGGTTTGCATGCCAGTAAGGAGGAGCGAGTATTTCTGGCGCGTTTGTATTGGTTTACGGTTGAATTTGGTTTACTACAACCTAAAGGCGGCCCTTTGTGTATTTATGGTGGAGGTATTTTAAGTTCACCCGGTGAAACCTTATATGCAATGGAAAGTGCAGTAGCAGAACGTCAACCGTTCGATTTACTCGATGTGCTACGAACTCCTTACCGTATCGATATCATGCAGCCGATTTATTATGTTATTGACCATATTGATATGCTAGATGAAATCGCCAAAATGGACATCATGAGTTATGTGGCTAAGGCGCGCCAGTTAGGCTTATTTGCCCCTAAATATTTACCCAAAGTTAAAGTGAGCGAGATAGTGATTTAGCCAGATAGTGATTTAGTGCCGATATAGTGAACTGAGTTGATTTTTTATGGTTGAGTAACTCAATCAGTAATACGTAAAGTGCAACGGATTGACCTTATTGATGTTGCCAATAGGAGTATGTATGACAGCGTTATCGAATATGAAATGTGAAGCGTGCCAAGCCGATGCCCCGAAAGTGACCGATGAAGAGTTGGCAGAACTGGTGCGTATGATCCCAGATTGGGGCGTACAAGTGCGTGATGGCGTAATGCAACTTGAACGAGTCTATAAGTTTAAAAACTTTAAACTGGCGATGGTGTTTACCAATAAGCTGGCAGATTTGGCTGAAGCCGAATTTCATCATCCAGGTATTTTTACTGAGTGGGGCAAAGTGACGGTAACTTGGTGGTCACACTCAATAAAAGGACTACATAAGAACGATTTCATCATGGCCGCCAAGACGGACCAGTTATTTGATTAATATTTTTAAATAACTAAATCAGCTCGTTAAGTATTTTTCGGCGCTGATTTAGTTACTCCAACTCCGCTCGTACTGTAAACTAGACTTGCCACTTTTGATTTAACCTTTTAACGTATACACGCCCTGCTATTAATTTGCCGCTTACGTTTGCGTAAAGCTGGTTTTCTAAGCCAATATGCGTTCTATTGGCGAGCGTAAAAAATAGCTCTGCACGGTTTCTCCCCAAAATTCGAATCAAAAAATGGGAATATCAGTCATTATGCGCTTGGAAGTCAGCTGTCAAGATCGCGTGGGTTTAGCGAAAGATATATTAGTTGTGTTAGAACAGTATGGTATTAATTTAATTGCCATTGATGCCAGTAATCAAGGTTTTTTATACCTACAATTTGCCGAAATTGGTTTTGAAACCTTAAGTGCGTTAATGCCGCAAATTCGTAAGGTGGAAAGTGTGCATGATGTGCGCACGGTTTCGTTTATGCCCTCAGAGCAAGAGCATTACGCGCTCAAGACCTTGTTAAAAACCTTACCTGATTCCGTGTTCTCCATTGATGCCAAAGGCCGTATTCGTATTGTTAACGAGTCTGCCTTGCTCAATATCGGTATGGGCGAGCATGAGGTGCTCGAAGAATCGCTCAACCATTGGGTACAAGGCTTTAACTTCAGCCGTTGGTTGAGTGAAGGCCAAGTGTTACCGCAAGCGGCACGAGTACAAATTGGTCCCAATGAATATTTGGCTGAAATGCTACCCATTTATCTGCCCGATGAGGATGAAAAAAGCATTTTAGTGGGGGCAGTGGTGTCGCTCAAATCTCCCGCACGAGTCGGTAAACAGTTCAATGCGTTGCAGAATCAAACGACTGGCTTTGAGAATGTATTAGCTAGCAGTGACAAAATGAAAGAGGTGCTTAAGCAAGCGCAGCGGATGGCTCAGCTTGATGCGCCTTTATTGATCACCGGTGAAACCGGTACTGGCAAAGAGCTCATGGCCAGAGCCAGCCACGATGCCAGTATGCGCCGTGAAAAACCCTTTATCGCTATTAACTGTGCGGCTTTACCGGACAGCGCCGCCGAAGAAGAATTATTTGGTTATGTCAGCCAAGGTAAAGTGATCAAACGTGGCTTTTTTGAAGAGGCCAAAGGGGGAACGATATTCCTCGATGAAGTGGCCGAAATGTCAAAGGCTGCCCAAGTTAAGTTATTACGTTTACTGCAAGACGGCAGCTTCAGACGCATAGGTGGCGATGACGAAGTGCGTGCAGATGTGCGTATTATCTGCTCGACCCAAAAAAATCTCGCTGAGCTATGCCAAACCGGTGAGTTTAGGGAAGATTTGTACTATCGCATCCATGTGCTGAGTTACCACATCCCCTCATTACGTGAGCGTAAAATTGATATCATTCCATTGACTGAAATGTTCCTCGAACATTACAGCCAGCAATTATCGAGTCCAGTTAGGCGGATTTCGGCTCAGTGCCGTGAACATTTACTCACTTATGCTTGGCCGGGTAATGTGCGCCAGTTAAAAAATGCCGTATTCAGAGCGGTATCTATGTGGGATGGTTCGGCAGAATTGACGGTAGAGCAGCTAAAACTTCCCTCTTATGCCGAAGGGTTTGGTTATTTTGATGATGAGTTCGAAGGCAATCTCGATGATGCAATGAAGCAATTTGAGGGTAACTTGTTACGTCGTTTGTATCCTGCGTATCCAAGTACTCGCCAGTTGGCTAAAAAGCTCGGTGTGTCGCATACCGCAATTGCCAATAAACTGCGTGAATACCAGATAGCTAAACGTCGTTAGTGATGTGATTTAATCGCTGAATGTAACCGTATCGTTCCACTAAGTAGCTGGCTTTTTAGGCATATCCGTTGGCTAGCTATTGAAAAACGGTAAGGCGTTTATAAGCGTAATTATTAGTTTACAAAATGTAAAATAATTGATTTGAATGTGATTTTGTTCACGCTATAGGAATCTTCGCCGGTATCGGGTATTTCTACGCGCAGCAAATACGTTAGCGTAAACAATTACGGACATTTTGTTAGCCCAAAACGTTCAGCATGAGTCAATGATAATCGTCGAATTTAAGTTGGGTGGCGCAGTGCGTTTTCCCGTAGTCCAAAATTGTACGCCTAGCTAAAAAAGTACTGGAGCCAATATGAAACTTGCAAGTTATAACAATGGTCGCCGAGATGGTCAGTTAATGTTAGTGAGTCGTGACCTGACTAAAACGGTTGCCGTGCCTGCCATTGCCCACACCATGCAGCAATTACTCGATGGTTGGGATTTACTCAAGCCACAATTACAAGAACTATACGATGCGCTGAATGAAGGTATGTTTGATAATGTCCAAGCTTTTGATGAAGCTAAGTGTTTATCGCCATTACCTCGTGCTTATCAATGGGCTGATGGTAGCGCCTATGTAAACCACGTTGAGTTAGTGCGTAAAGCTCGCGGCGCTGAAATGCCAGAAACCTTCTGGACAGATCCTTTAGTGTACCAAGGGGGCTCCGATAGTTTTATCGCCCCTAAAGCCGATATTGAAATGGCCAATGAAGACTGGGGTATCGATTTCGAGTCTGAAATCGCGGTAATTACCGATGATGTTCCTATGGGCGTGAGTAGTGATAATGCGGCTCAACATATTAAGTTGTTGATGCTCGTGAATGATGTCTCACTGCGTAATTTAATCCCAGGAGAGCTGGCGAAAGGTTTTGGTTTCTTCCAATCTAAGCCATCGAGCAGTTTTTCGCCTGTGGCGGTAACGCCCGATGAATTAGGCGCACGCTGGGAAGATTCTAAAGTGCATTTACCGTTAATCACCTACTTAAACGGTGAGTTATTTGGCCGCCCTAATGCGGGCGTTGATATGACGTTTAATTTCAGTCAACTCGTTTCACATGTTGCCAAAACTCGCCCATTGAGCGCTGGCGCAATTATTGGTTCTGGCACCATTTCTAATTATGACCGTAGCGCGGGTTCGAGCTGTTTAGCGGAAAAACGCATGTTAGAAGTGATTGCTGACGGTAAAGCTACGACGCCATTTATGCGTTTTGGTGACACTGTGCGTATCGAAATGCTGGATGATAACGATGTCACGATTTTTGGTTGTATCGATCAAAAAGTGGTTGAATATAAAGCTTAACACGGCATTGATTATTGCCAGCATCGATTAACATTCACGGGGCTAAATGGCCCCGTTAATGTATCGCCAAACCAGCTTAAAATATCAAGGTTTATTGATAAAATGGTTTGGCTGGCAAGTTCAATGGATAAGGAGATAAAAATATGAAACTGTATGGTTATTGGCGCTCAAGTGCTGCATATCGTGTTCGCATTGCGCTCAATCTTAAGGGAATTTCAGCCGAGCAGTTCTCAGTACATCTGGTACGTGATGGTGGTGAGCAACACCAAGCGCCATATATTGACCTTAATCCCCTAGAATTAGTGCCAACCTTAGTGGTGGACGATGAGCTAGATACTGAGGCATTGTCGCAATCTTTAGCCATTATTGAATATCTTGATGAAATCTATCCTCAAGCGCCATTATTGCCCGCCTCAGCGCTTGAGCGTGCTCACGTGCGCGCAATGGCACTAACCATAGCCTGTGAAATTCATCCGTTAAATAACCTGCGAGTATTACAATATTTAACCCAAACCTTAGGTATTGATGAGGCGGCTAAAAACACTTGGTATCAACACTGGGTAGCGAGTGGCTTTGCGGCCTTAGAAGTCCTATTAGCCAGACATAGCGGCCGTTACAGCTTTGGCAATACAGTGACATTAGCCGACTTGTGTTTAGTGCCGCAGGTATATAACGCCCAGCGTTTTAATGTGGACGTAACGCCTTACCCCAATATTATGCGTGTATGGGCTGAATGTAATCAGCTTGATGCCTTTGCCGATGCCGCGCCAGAGCGCCAAGCAGATGCTATTTAACGTATTTGAGTACTTATGGCTGGGCAGTTAAGGTGGCGCAGAGTCATTCTGATGTGAACTTGGCATCTTTAACAAAAACAGAGCTTGAGTTGCGTTCACGATTACTGGAGTGGATAAGCCAAGACAACGAGCGGGTGAGGGCGCTTGATATTGTTCAACGGTGCGCCAAACAATATCCCATACCACAGTGGTGTATTGCGGCTGGATTTGTGCGTAATTTGGTATGGGATCGTTTACACGGATTTGAGTTGAGCCCGCTTAACGATATTGATCTGATTTATTTTTGCCCCTTAGATATTCGCCCTGAGCGAGATGCTGCGATTGAAGCTTACCTTAAACAATTGGCGCCCGATTTACCTTGGTCGGTGAAAAATCAAGCGCGTATGCACTTAAAAAATCAAGACCCTGCTTATACTTCCTGTGCCGATGCTATGACCTATTGGCCTGAGTTTGAAACTGCTATTGGTATTTATGTCTCTGATGTTGGCGAGTACGACAAAAATACTCAGGTTACTGCTGAGCAGTCCTTATCCAGCCAGTGTGCAACATCTTATGAATTGGTGGCACCTTTTGGTCTTTATGCACTGTTTAATCTTACCTTGCGTGCAAACCCTCGACGTAGCTTACTGATATTTGAGCAAAGAGTGTCTGCAAAGGGCTGGTTACGTCAATATCCTTTACTCAAACTAATGAGTTAACTTTCGATAGCATAACCTACCGATAGCGTAACCTACGCTGTCGTTATCTAACTTGGCTCTCTCACCGCTCTACTCGTTAACTATCCGCTAAATCCCATCGCCAATTAGCTCAATATTCTGCGAACGCACGTAGCTGAAATGTTAACGACACTTAAGCGAACTACAACTAAAGATGTACATTTGTATTTACGCATATATGCGCTAACTCACGATAATTAAAGGAGTATTGTCGATAAATGTTTAGGTTTTGTGAGCGGTATCTCGCTGCAAATACTCCTAAGTAGGTATTGGTGCGCGCATTTGATTTGGATCAATAAAGCCACGTCATTTCTCTGGCAGTGTGAGCTCAAATCGTTATGGATGTAATCACAAACAATCATTTATGTTATATACATGGAGTATGATGATGCGTAAAAATACTGTATCTGCTGTAGTCGCTGCCTCTCTTCTCGCTATTGGTTTTTCAGCTTCGGTATCGGCTCACCAAGCGGGCGATATTATTGTTCGTGCGGGGGGGGCTGTGGTGGCACCGAATGAGTCGAGCCAAGATGTCGCTGGAAACGGTGAGTTTATTATTAACAACAATACTCAATTAGGGCTCAACTTCGGCTATATGCTGACTGATAACCTGGGCATCGAATTATTAGCGGCAACGCCTTTTAGCCATGATGTTTCTTTAAAGGGCGTAGGAAAAATTGCTGACACTAAGCAACTGCCTCCTACATTAGTGGCTCAGTACTATTTTGGTGATGCTCAATCTGCTCTACGCCCTTACATTGGCGTTGGTGTTAATTACACTAACTTTTATGATAGTGAATTCACCAATGACTTAAACGGCGCTTTAACGGATCTTAGCTTGAGTAATTCTTGGGGTGTTGCTGGGCAGGTTGGCTTAGATTATCAATTAAGTAAAAATTGGTTAGTTAACGCATCAGTGTGGTATATGCAAATTAGTACCGACGTGAAGTTTAATTTAGCAGAGGCTCCAGTGAAGATTGAAACCGATATCGACCCTTGGGTGTATATGGTAAGCGTAGGTTACACTTTCTAATCTATTGAGTAGATAAGCGTAAAAAAGGAGCCTTGGGCTCCTTTTTCGTTTTGCACTTTTAACACGATATTTGTCGGCTTACTATTTTGGTTTTTTAGCCTTCCAGTGGCGCGTGTTGTAGATAAACTCGGGTAATAACACGGTAAGCCAAGCAACAAGGCGCCAGCGTTTAGTCACATAAACGCGGCGTTTACCTTGTTTCATCGCCTTGATAATTTGCGCTGCGACCTGTGGTAATGGCGCAAGCCACATTGCACTTTGCTGCATTGCGGCTTTATCAAGTAAACCGAGTTGAATATCGGTAATAGTAATTGGTAACTTGAGGCGCTGTGCATGCATGCTTAGGCCCTCAAGATAATTCTGTCCAAATGCCTTTGAGGCATGGTAAGCCACGCTTGGCCCACCGCGTAGACCCGCTATCGAGTTTATTGCCGCCAGTTGTCCATAACCTTGCTCGCGAAATAGTCTAAATGCCGTATTACAGATAGCGGCAAAGCCTCGCACATTGACATCGATAATATCTTGCTCAGGTAACCAAGGCAGCTCAGGATCATAGCTATTGAGACCAGTATTGACTAAGACTAAGTGCGCGCCGCCAAGTCTCTGCCAGACGAATTCGAGTTGATTAATAATTGCTTGAGGCTGTTCAATTTGAAGTGCAAATACTTGTACTTTTGTTGGCAAGGATAGGGCAAAATCGTGAAGTGATTCTGGATCTTGGGCGAATAAGGCTAATTCAACCTGTTGATCTGCCAATTGCTTTGCAAGTTCACGACTTAATTGTGAGCTAGCTCCCACAATGATTGCAGTTGCTTGAGTCATAGGTTTTTCGACAACGAAATGGTGGCTTATGATAGAAAGATATACGCGGCAAGACAAGATTTATAGCTCGGGCGTATGGACATCTAGAAGTCTTTATGTATGATTAGGAGAAATAAAATGAACACAGGATTGCGTTTAAGTGCGTTGAGATTAACAGCCTTAGTATTAATGGCCGTCATGGGGGTGTTATCTGGTTGTGCAACGCCCAATGCTCTCGTTGAGATTAAGGGCCAGGCCTTATATCGCGAACGCATTGCACTGCCTGCCGATGCCAAGGTTATAGTGCAACTGCTTGATGTTTCAAAAATGGATGTGCCAGCCATAGTGATGGCTGAACGTGTGCAACAAGGGGCTGCGATTCCCGCGCCATTTAGTTTTGCGATGGGCAGTGATCAATTTCAACCTGGTCACAGTTATGCTATAGGTGCACGGATAATGCTCGGTGATAAGTTATTGTTTATTAACACCCATGCTTATCCTATTGACCTCAACGCCACTGAACCTATGACCATACTGCTGGAAAAAGTCGGTGATTAATTAGCTCACTAAAGGTGAGCTAACATACGCGCCGAATCCGTTGATATTTACGAACAGAAGAGGCGCTGTATGCCGGTTAGAATTCCAGACCATCTGCCCGCGGCAGGGGTATTAGAGTCCGAAAACATTTTTGTGATGTCCGAAACTCGGGCGGCTAATCAAGATATCAGACCGATGAAGGTGCTGATGTTGAACTTGATGCCGAACAAAATCGAGACCGAAACCCAGTTATTGCGTTTACTGGGAAATACGCCACTGCAAGTCGATGTTGATTTACTGCGTATTCATGATAAAGAGTCCAAACATACCTCGATTGATCACATGAATACCTTTTATCGTGATTTTGAAGACGTGCGCCACAAAAACTATGACGGGTTGATCATTACGGGCGCGCCGCTGGGGCAAATTGATTTTGAAGACGTGGTCTACTGGGATCATATACGTGAAATTATTGACTGGTCGCAAGAGCATGTCACCTCAGTGCTGTTTTTATGTTGGGCAGCCCATGCGGGTTTGTATCATCTCTATGGTTTAAATCGACAAATTTTGCCACAGAAGCGTTCAGGCGTATTTGTACATCGTCGTACTTGTCAGCATTTTCCATTGCTACGCGGTTTTGATGATGAGTTTTTTGCGCCCCATTCCCGTTTTGCTGAAATGAATCTTGAAGACATTAAACAACATCCGCAGCTGCAAGTATTAGCTGAATCCGATGAGGCAGGGGCTTATTTAGTATTAAGCCGTAATAACCGCAACTTGTTTGTGATGGGTCATCCTGAGTATCAAAAATCGACGTTAAATGATGAGTATCATCGAGACTTAGCCCAAAACTTAAATCCCGATGTACCACAAAACTATTATCGCAATGACAATCCTGAAGCTGAGGCGATTGCTCGTTGGCATAGCCACGGCAGTTTACTGGTGAGTAATTGGCTTAACTATTACGTCTACCAGTTAACCCCCTATGACTTAAACGATATGACGGCGATGACCCCGTGGGAATCGCGTTAAATCATTATGCATCAGACTAAATTTGTCAGGCTATTGCGCTGAGTGCTTTAGTCCTCCTTCGGGATTAATGCACTCAGCTTGTTGTGGTTTATTGCTAATGGTTAATCTTATAACTAATGCGAGCCTAGATATCATCTACTGAAAGTCATGGTGCTAAGTAAGGTTATTTCTGCTGCATAATGGCGGGTGAGTTTGATGGTTTTTTGTCATTAATTTTGAATTTTAACGCTTTTTAGTCCAAACGGATTAGCCATTACTGCGCATACTTTTATAGCTAAGTCATCATTCTTACTACTTTATCGATACTTGTCCTTTCTTATTCTTAATCCCACTTTACTGTAAATTCTTACTGACATTTTCACCTGATAAAATCTGCATATTAGACCAAGGAATACTTGCTTTACGTTAGCGTAAACGTCAGAGTGGTTTTATTGTGATTATTTTATTCGCTATGAGCATGTTTTGACGTGCTTGGCATTATCGGTTGGAGTTTCAATGAGTACTGAACAGTTAAATCAAGATATCGTCATCGTTGCCGCAAAACGCACCCCAATGGGTGGGTTTCAAGGTAGTTTATCATCCGTTGCATCCCCCATATTAGCCGCGACTGCTATTAAAGGCTTGTTAGCAGATACGCAATTGGCGGGTGAACATGTTGATGAGGTCTTGATGGGCTGCGTATTACCCGCAGGTTTGGGCCAAGCACCCGCGCGTCAAGCGACTTTAGGCGCAGGTTTGCCTTTGTCTGTTGGCGCAACAACAGTGAATAAAGTTTGTGGTTCAGGCATGAAAACGGTGATGTTAGCTCACGATTTAATTAAAGCAGGCAGCGCAAAAGTAGTAATTGCTGGTGGCATGGAGAGTATGAGCCAAGCACCGTATTTGCTGGATAAAGCCCGCGGCGGCATGCGTATGGGCCATGGTAAAGTGCTTGATCATATGTTTTTAGATGGGTTAGAAGATGCCTACACCGGTGGTGCTATGGGCACCTTTGCCCAGAAAACTGCCGATGAATTTGGCATCACCCGCGAGCAGATGGACGCTTTTGCTCTCAGTTCGTTAGAAAAAGCCAATGCTGCTATTAACTCTGGAGCCTTTAAAGCCGAAATTTCGCCAGTTACCATCAGTGATCGTCGTGGTGATGTGACTATTGATACCGACGAACAGCCCGGTAATGCTCGTCCTGAAAAAATCCCTACGTTGCGCCCAGCTTTTACTCAAGATGGCACCATTACCGCAGCAAACTCTAGCTCAATTTCCGATGGTGCGGCGGCGCTTATGTTGACCTCGCGCGGCGAAGCTGAGCGTTTAGGTTTAACTGTGTTAGCTACCATTAAAGGCCACACCACGCACGCTCAAGAGCCTGCACTCTTTACCACTGCGCCCGTTGGCGCAATGACAAAATTACTGGCTAATGTCGGCTGGTCAAAGGATGACGTTGATTTATTTGAAATTAATGAAGCCTTCGCGATGGTGACTATGCTCGCCGTATCTGAATTAGGCTTAGATAACGCTAAAGTTAACGTTAATGGCGGCGCCTGCGCCTTAGGTCATCCGATTGGTTGCTCGGGCTCACGTTTGTTGGTGACCTTAATCTATGCATTAAAAGCCCGCGGCCTTAAGCGCGGCGTGGCTTCGTTATGTATTGGCGGCGGCGAAGCAACTGCGATGGCCATCGAAATATAAGTTATCGTTTTAAATCAAAAAGACGGCTGGCAAGGGCAATCACTTCCCTTGAGGATAATTATAATATCGCACCGCCAGCTCATCACTCTACAAAGAAAGGATTGCAACATGACCATACAAGTAAAGCATTACATTGACGGTGAGTTTACCCATGGTACGGGTACATCACAGATTACAGTCACTAATCCGGCAAATAATCAGCCTATCGCAGTAATCAATGCGGCCACAAGCGCTGAAGTCCATGCGGCTATTGCGAGTGCTAAAGCGGCATTTAAAACCTGGAAAGAAGTGCCGGTGTCTGAGCGTGCGCGAGTCATGTTGCGTTATCAGCATTTATTAAAAGAACACCACGATGAGCTGGCGACCATTCTTGCAAAGGAAACCGGTAAAACCTTTGAAGATGCTAAGGGCGACGTGTGGCGCGGTATTGAAGTGGTAGAACACGCTTGTAACGTGGCGTCATTATTGATGGGCGAAACCGTTGAAAACGTCGCGCGCTCAATCGATACCTACAGCTACACTCAGCCGCTGGGCGTGTGTGCGGGTATTACGCCGTTTAACTTCCCTGCAATGATCCCGTTATGGATGTTCCCATTAGCGATTGCCTGCGGTAATACCTTTATTTTAAAACCGTCAGAACAAGATCCAATGACGCCGCAGCGTTTAGTTGAGCTGTTTGTTGAAGCTGGTGCGCCTAAGGGCGTATTACAGTTAGTGCATGGCGACAAAACAGCGGTTGATATTTTACTTGCCGACCCAGCCATTAAAGCCATTTCTTTCGTCGGGTCAGTCGCTGTTGGACAATATATTTATAAAACCGGTACCGATAACTTAAAACGTGTACAGGCGTTTGCGGGCGCGAAAAACCACTGCGTTATTATGCCTGATGCTAACAAACAGCAAGTGATTAACAATTTAGTTGGCGCTTCTGTCGGCGCGGCGGGTCAGCGTTGTATGGCGCTATCGGTAGCGATATTTGTCGGTGCGGCTAAAGAGTGGATCCCAGAACTTAAAGATGCGCTAGCTAAGGTTCGCCCAGGTTTATGGGATGACAAAGAAGCCGGCTATGGTCCTGTTATTAGCCCAGCTGCCAAAGCGCGTGTGCTTAAGCTGATTGCTCAAGGTAAAGAAGAGGGGGCAGAGTGCGTGCTTGACGGCAGTCATTTTACGGTTAAAGGCTATGAAGAGGGGAACTGGGTTGGCCCAACCATGTTCACTAAAGTCACAACCGACATGAGCATCTACAAAGAAGAAATCTTCGGCCCAGTATTATGTTGTATGGAATCGGACTCTTTAGATGAAGCCATTGAGCTAGTTAATGCAAGTCCCTACGGTAACGGCACCTCTATTTTTACTGCCAGCGGTGCTGCGGCGCGCAAATATCAGCATGAAGTGGAAGTAGGCCAAGTGGGGATTAACGTGCCGATTCCAGTGCCATTACCCTTCTTCTCATTCACTGGTTGGAAGGGCAGTTTCTATGGCGATCAACATGCTTATGGTAAGCAAGCGGTGCGTTTTTATACTGAGACTAAGACCATTACTTCCCGTTGGTATGAGTCTGATATTGCCATCGCTACCGCACCCAATATGAGTATTAACTTACGTTAAAAATAGATGTAGAAACATTACATTAGCGGTTGTTTATTCAACTCTCTTACTGACTAGACGGCGCCCTTAAGGCGCCAGTCTATTAAATAAAATAAGTGGCCACAGAGTCATAGGAGAACCAAATGGACTTTAATTTCAACGATGACCAACGTCAATTTGCTGAACTTGCGCGCCAGTTTGCCGCAGAAGAGTTAACCCCGTTTGCTGCCAAATGGGATGAAGAACATCATTTTCCGAAAGATGTGATCCAAAAAGCCGGCGAACTCGGTTTTTGCTCGCTCTATTCGCCTGAATCTGAAGGCGGTATGGGATTATCGCGCCTCGATGCGTCGATTATTTTTGAAGAGCTCGCCAAAGGCTGCACGGCGACGACTGCCATGCTGACCATTCACAATATGGCCACTTGGATGGTGACGACTTGGGGGACTGCAACCCTGCGTCAGACATGGTCTGAACCGTTGACCACAGGGCAAATGTTAGCGTCATATTGCTTGACTGAGCCGGGCGCAGGATCGGACGCCGCCTCATTACAAACTAAAGCTGTGCGTGACGGTGATGAATATGTGATTTCTGGCTCTAAAGTGTTTATCTCTGGAGCAGGCGCCACAGAGTTACTCGTGGTGATGTGTCGCACAGGACAAGCGGGGCCAAAGGGAATATCTGCCATTGCCATTCCAGCCGACGCCGCAGGCGTTATTTATGGTAAAGCAGAAGATAAAATGGGTTGGAATGCCCAGCCTACGCGCCAAATTACCTTTGAAAACGTGCGCGTACCAGTGGCTAATTTACTTGGCGAAGAAGGCCAAGGCTTTACCTTTGCAATGAAAGGCTTAGATGGCGGTCGCATTAATATTGCAACCTGTTCAGTGGGCACAGCGCAAGCTGCACTAGAGCGTGCTACTCAATATATGAATGAGCGCCAGCAATTCGGTAAGCCGTTAGCAGCTTTCCAAGCCTTGCAATTCAAGCTCGCCGATATGGCCACTGAACTAGTTGCAGCGCGCCAAATTGTGCGTCTTGCTGCTTTTAAATTAGATAGTGGCGATCCAGAAGCCACGGCTTATTGCGCCATGGCGAAACGTTTTGCCACCGATGTGGGTTTTCAGGTTTGCGATGCAGCGCTGCAAATTCATGGCGGATATGGTTATATAAGGGAGTACCCACTAGAACGTCATTTCCGTGATGTGCGTGTACACCAGATTTTAGAAGGCACCAACGAAATTATGCGCTTGATTATCGCCCGTCGTTTACTCGATGAAAATGCAGGGCAAATTCTGTAAATAAGCTCGCAAGATGCATGGGTTACCGGTAGGCGATAACATAAAAGGAGTCTAAACAGATGGAATATTTAGTTGAACGCATCGAAGGCCATACGGCCATACTGACGATGAATAATCCACCGGCAAACACTTGGACCGCTGAGAGTTTGCAGGCGCTTAAAGCCAAAGTGCTGGCGCTCAATGCCAATAAAGACATTTATGCTTTAGTGTTAACAGGGCAAGGGCAAAAGTTCTTTTCTGCTGGTGCTGACTTAAAGCTATTTAGCGACGGAAATAAAGACAATGCCGCGGCTATGGCTAAGCATTTTGGTGAAGCCTTTGAAACCTTAAGTCAATTTCGCGGTGTGTCGATTGCAGCCATTAACGGTTACGCCATGGGCGGCGGCTTAGAAGTGGCATTGGCTTGCGATATTCGTATCGCTGAAACCCAAGCTGTTATGGCATTACCTGAGGCGACCGTTGGCTTATTACCCTGTGCGGGCGGTACCCAAAATTTGACCGCATTAGTCGGTGAAGGTTGGGCTAAGCGGATGATTTTATGCGGTGAGCGTATTGATGCGACCAAAGCATTGGGTTTACGTTTAGTCGAAGAAGTAGTCGAAACTGGCGAGGCACTTAATGCTGCGATAGCGTTAGCCGCTAAAGTGGCTAATCAAAGCCCAAGCAGCGTAACAGCGTGCAAGACACTGATTCAAGCCGGTCGTACTATGCCACGCAATCAAGCGTTGCCAATTGAACGTGAATTATTTGTCGGGTTATTTGATACCGAAGATCAGGCCGAAGGCGTAAACGCGTTTTTGGGTAAACGTAAAGCTGATTGGAAGAACCGCTAATGACTAATGTAGTAGATAACGCATCAAGCAGTGCCGCACATCCGGCCACGACCACGCAAAACGTGGTGTTCCAAACCTTAGCCACCGCCTCAGGCAAGTTGGTTGGGGTGGTCACACTCAATGTAGAGAAAGCCCTCAACGCCTTAGATTTAGACATGGTGCGCGCAATGACGGCGCAGCTTAGTCTGTGGAAGAAAGACGCGCTTATCGCCTGTATTGTGTTGGATGGTAGCGGTGAGAAGGCCTTTTGTGCTGGTGGCGATGTGCGTGCGCTATACCACGCTTCCATTGCCACTAAGGGAGAAGTGACTGAAGAAGCGAAAGTTTTTTTCGAGGAGGAATATCGCCTCGATTATCTACTACATACCTATGGCAAACCCGTATTGGTGTGGGGCGATGGCATTGTGATGGGTGGCGGACTCGGTTTGATGGCCGGAGGCAGCCACAGAGTTGTTACTGAAACATCGCGGATTGCTATGCCTGAAGTGTCGATTGGGCTCTATCCCGATGTGGGCGGCAGTTATTTTCTTAACCGCATGCCAGGTAAAATGGGGCTATTTTTAGGGCTCACCGCCTATAACATGAAGGCTGCCGATGCCTGTTATGTTGGCCTTGCAGATCATTATTTGAATCGTGACGACAAAGAGCTAATGTTTGATGCCATGGCAACCTTAGATTGGAGCGATACACCGGCGCTCAACCATCAACGTTTAGACAGCATGATCAATGAGTTATCTAATCAAGTCGATATTCCTAAGGGCGATAGCATATTGGCTGACAGCCAAGACATTATCGATAGACTCATGGCGGGCAGTTTAGCGGATATCGTCACGCGAATGTCGACTCTGGTATCTGATGATACTTGGTTAATGAAGGCGAGAGATACTTTCCTTGCGGGCAGCCCTATTAGCTGGCATTTGGCTTATAGCCAAGCGCAACTTGGCACTAAGTTAAGCCTAGCCCAGTGTTTTAAATGGGAATTAACCGCCAGCGTCAATGTGTGTGCTCACGGTGATTTCTGTGAAGGCGTGCGGGCATTGTTGATAGATAAAGACAAGCAACCCCAGTGGCGCTTTAAGGATGTTGATTCTGTGCCTGCCGCCGTCATTGAGCAAATATTAACGTCACCGTGGGGCGAGTCGCATCCCTTCAATCAATTAAGCTAAGCGTTGAATTGATTTAATAGCTGAGTTTATACAAATTAAACTCAGCCATGCGCGTTTTACTCTGTGGTAGTGACAACATTACCACCATATAAAAAAGAACAGCACACAGGAGTGTCAGCATGAGTACAGTCGCATTTATCGGTCTTGGCAATATGGGCGGCCCAATGGCGGCCAATTTATTAAAAGCGGGCATGACCGTTCGTGTATTCGATTTAGTCCCCGAAGCGATGAAAAGTCTTGCTGACCAAGGGGCTTTTGTATCGAGTACGGCTTGCGGTGCTGCAGCGGGCGCAAGCGTAGTAATCACTATGTTACCTGCGGGTAAGCATGTGAAAAATTTATATTTAGGCAATGGTTCAGACAAAGGTCTGCTTGACGTGGTTGCTGGCGATACTTTACTGATCGATTGCTCCACCATCGATGCGCAAAGTGCGCAATTAGTCGCGGCTGAGGCGGCAAAAAGTGGTATCGAATTTATGGATGCGCCGGTTTCTGGCGGCACAGCAGGTGCAGCAGCTGGCAGTTTAACTTTCATTTGTGGCGGCTCCGAGGCGGCGTTTGAGCGCGCGCAGCCCGTATTAAAAGCCATGGGGATGAATATATTCCATGCCGGCGGTGCGGGTGCGGGTCAAGTCGCTAAAATTTGCAATAACATGCTGTTATCCGTGTTGATGGTTGGCACGTCTGAAGCGTTGCAAATGGGCGTTGACCATGGTCTGGATCCTAAGGTGTTATCGGACATCATGAAGGTCAGTAGTGGTGGTAATTGGACGTTAGAGAAGTACAATCCCTGCCCAGGTGTGATGGAAACGGTACCTTCTTCTAAGGGCTATGAGGGCGGCTTTATGGTAGATTTGATGGTTAAAGATCTCGGTCTATCGCAAGAAGCGGCATTACTGAGCAATTCTAGTACGCCAATGGGCGCCTTAGCCCGCAGCTTGTATGTTAATCATGCAAGACAAGGTAATGGTCGTCGAGATTTCTCCAGTATTTTTGAACAATTTGCACCACTTAAAAAATAAACATTAGAACAAGGGATAACCAGATGGATTTAAAAGATAAGGTTGTCGTCATTACTGGCGGCGCGGGTGGTTTAGGCCTAGCAATGGCACAAAATTTTGCACAGGCAGGCGCTAAAATAGCACTTATCGATGTGGATCAAGACAAACTCGAGCGAGCTTGTGCTGAGCTAGGTTCAGACACTGAAGTCCAAGGTTATGCCTTAGATATTACTGATGAAGAAGATGTGGTTGCAGGGTTCGCCTATATTTTAGAAGACTTTGGCCAAGTTAACGTACTGGTCAATAATGCCGGGATTTTACGTGATGGTATGTTGGTCAAAGCCAAAGACGGTAAAGTCACTGACCGTATGTCACTGGAGCAGTTCCAATCGGTTATCAATGTTAATTTGACGGGCAGTTTCTTGTGTGGTCGTGAAGCCGCCGCCGCAATGATTGAATCCGGCCAAGCAGGGGTAATAGTGAATATCTCTAGCTTAGCTAAAGCGGGTAATATGGGGCAATCAAACTATGCGGCCTCTAAAGCGGGCGTTGCGGCTATGTCGGTTGGCTGGGCAAAAGAGCTGGCACGTCACAATATTCGTAGCGCTGCCGTTGCGCCAGGCGTGATTGCAACCGAAATGACCGCTGCGATGAAACCCGAAGCGTTAGAGCGTTTAGAGAAGTTAATCCCCGTTGGTCGCCTTGGTCATGCTGAAGAAATCGCTTCAACCGTGCGTTTTATTATTGAAAACGATTATGTGAATGGTCGTGTATTTGAAATTGATGGCGGTATTCGCCTGTAAGCATATTGATGATTCATATCTCATCGAGATGAATAAAAACCGAGCCTAAGCTCGGTTTTTTATGTGTAAAGCCAAGATAATAGTGACTATCGCAGCGGGTTGTTCCCTGTTGTTAGAGTTGACATTTACTGGTTAACCTTAAACAATCGCCATCCACTTTTTACACCATACAATAAACTAGTTTATTGTATGTAATGGAGCTTAACATCCGCATGTCTTGGCAGCATAAAGCCCTCTGGCTTGAGAAGATAACGAAACGCATGATGCTGATTGTCGGTATTTTAGGGCTTATTGTGATTTATTGTGGGTTCTTTTTTTTGCTTTTCAGTGGCCGTTCTGTGGCAGTCATTCCTTGGTTTTTCCTACTCTCACCTTGGATATGCATTTATTTTGGTTTGACTCAGACACAGCAAGCGCAAGTCGTGCATTGGTTTTTTAAAAAATGTAAAAATCCATTTAAAAAATAATCTGTTTTTGCACGTTTATATTTTTTGTTTCGGTTTGCGCTGTAAGCAAACATTGGAGAGAAACAATGGGGTTATATCGATACTTATACCTCTTGGCTGGCTTGTTATGTTTGAGCGGATGCGAGCCTTCTAATGAGCAGGTGTCACGCCCTAGTGATAATGACACGCCGATCATCGCCCCTTATGGCAGCTGGGCTTCTCCTTTATCGGCGGCGAATGTATTTCAACAGTCCGATAGCGTGATTGAATTGCAAAGCGTGGCAGGCACGCTGTATTTTGCAGAATCCAATGGCGAACAGCAGGGGCAAGTTGGCATTAAGCAGCTCAATAAGCAAGGTAATATCATTGAGGTGGTGCCTTCGAGTTTTAATGTTAAATCTACCGTACATGAATATGGCGGAGCCGCCTTTTTAGGCATTGGCCAGAGTTTATTTGTCACGAAGGCGAACGATCAATTATTTTATCGTTTTGCGCCTAACCAACCGTCATTAGCGTTAACCCCAAATGGTACTCGCCATGCCGACTGTGTTGCTTATCCTAAGGGTTCGCGAATTATCTGTGTGCGTGAAGATCATCGTCAAGCGGGTGAACCTAAAGCCAGTTTAGTGACCATTAACCTCAATTTTGCCAAAGAAGGTGACACGCTTGTCTCGGGCCATGATTTTATCTCAGCGCCAGCCATTTCGCCCGATAACTCGAAGCTTGCATGGATCACATGGGAACACCCCTACATGCCATGGGATAACAGCGTTCTCTGGCTTGGAGATCTTGACCGTAAAGGTCAGTTACGCAATATCCGTAAGATCAATACGCCGACAGATTCTTCTGTATCTCAACCATTATTCAGTCCAGATGGGCAACTCTATGTCGTCTCGGATATGAGCGATTGGTGGAATATCTATCGTGTTACGCCGAAAAATACCTTAGCCCCTGTACTGAGCAAAAGTGCCGAATTTGCAGTGGCTGATTGGTATTTAGGTAATCATAACTATGCCTTTGAATCCGAAAACACGATTATTGCCAGCTATATGTTGGGGAGTCAGGCGGCGTTAATTCGGTTGCATTTGGATTCTGGCTTGGTTGAATCTTTAGCCGTCGACTTTGGTGAAATAACCCAAGTTACAAAGGGGGAAGATGGCGTTTATTTTGTCGGCGCTAAGGCTACCCCTGAGAAGGGCATTTATAAAGTGATTGGCCGCGGCACAGAGTTGGTTTATAGCCCCAACTTAGCCAAGCTTGATCCTAATTTCATTTCACGGGCGAAAAACATTACCTTTGAAACCGGTAATCATCAGCAAGCCTACGGTTATTTTTATGGGCCCGTTAACCCCAATTATATCGCCCCCCATGATACTCGACCGCCATTAATTGTGATGTTGCACGGCGGCCCGACTGCGCGCGCGAGTCTGGCTTATCGTAGTGACATCCAGTTCTGGACTAGCCGTGGTTTTGCGGTACTTGATGTTAATTTTCGTGGAAGTAGTGGTTTTGGCCGTGCCTATCGCCAAAGTATCTATGGAAAGTGGGGCCAAGCCGACGTGGAGGATGTCATCAATGCGGCTCAATATGTGGTCGCTAAAGGTTGGGTCGATGCGCAAAAGTTAGCGATTCGCGGTATTAGCGCGGGGGGGCTAACGGTTATGTCGTCTTTAGCCTTTTACGATGTATTTCAAGCGGGCGTGAGTTACGCAGGGATCAGTGATTTTGAGCAGCTTGTTAATAATACTCATAAGTTTGAGACTGGCTATTTAGATCAACTTATCGGTCCCTATGCTGAGAATAAAGCGCGTTATCGAGAGCGATCGCCTTTTTATCATCTTGAGGGATTAAACGAACCTTTACTTATTATTCAAGGTTTGAGGGGGCAAATTGTACCGTCACAACAATCGCAACAAATTTATGCCGCCTTAAAAGCCAAAGGGGTGCCGACAGCCTATATAAGTTATGAAGACCAGACGCATGATGGCTGGACACCCGAGCATAAAGCGGCGAGTTTAGACACTGAATTGGCATTTTATGGCCAAGTGTTTCATTTTACGCCTGCGGGTACATTACCTAGTTTGCTGCTTGATAATGCTGCGGCGTTAAAGCCAAGCAGTGTCAGTCATCAATAACCCAGAATTGCAGTGGTTGATACTGGCCGTTGTTATTCTGCGGGGCTTTTATGGCAACACGAAGAGGTTATATCTTGTAAGCTCTCTTCCTTTTGTGGCGTATGACTTAGGCTATCAATAATGGCGCAGTGGGGTTGTTCGCCACCTTGGCATTGGGTCACCATATGTTGTAATTGCGCCCTAAGTTGCTGCAACTTGCTAATTTGCTGCTCGACATAAGCAAGATGAGTACGGGTAAGCTGTTTTACATCTTCTGCATTACGACTTTCGTTGCCCTTAAGACCCAGTAATGACTTGCAATCCTCTAAGCTAAAACCTAAGTCGCGGCATTGGTGCACAAACTTAAGGGCCTCAATATCTGAATGGCGATAAACCCGATAGCCTGCCTGATTTCGCTCGGCGCAGACTAAACCAATATCATGATAATAACGGATACTTTTAACGCTTAAGCCCGTTTGTTTTGCCACTTCACCTATCTTCATTTCTACCTCGATTTTAACTATGACTACGGCCATGACGTTAAGCACTAGGATGGGCTAACACAGCGTTTTACTGATCTTTTGATGGTAAATTGTTAGTGCTGTCACATTCGGCCAACTTAAGCTTGACTCTCCCTTAATGGGAGACTTTATCTTAAGCCTATCGCGTAAAAGTTCAACTAAGGAATATTTTATGGCTCAGATCAGGCTCTATGTTGCCAATATGAATTGTGCAGGTTGCGTTGCTAAAATTGAAAAAGCACTTGCCGCTCAAGAGGGCGTCGAGGCGCGCGTTAACCTCGCGGATAAACAAGTGACGGTAGACGGCAACATGAATGTTGATACCGCGTTAGCTGTGATGGCTAATGCGGGATTTCCTGCACAGGTGGTGGTTGATGCTAAGGCCGCCGCCGAAGAAAAACGCATCGCAGATGCCGCTGAGTATCGGTTGCGAATGCGCCAAGCGATAGCGGCGCTCGCTGTCGGTATGCCTATGATGTTATGGGGGTTACTGGGCGGTGAAATGATGATCAATAGCCCGAGTATGCAACTTGGCTGGGGCATAATGGGACTGGTAACGTTGGCTTTACTGGTGACGACGGGTGGGCATTTTTATCAAGGTATGTGGCGGGCACTCAAAGCCAAAACGACTAATATGGACACCCTAATCGTGCTCGGTACCACTACGGCATGGGCGTATTCTATGCTGGTGGTGATTATGCCAAGTGCTTTTCCCATCGAGACTCGCCATGTGTATTTTGAAGCCAGCGTGATGATTTTAGGATTGATTAACTTAGGCCACGGATTTGAGCTCAAAGCGCGCGGCAAAACGAGCGAGGCAGTACAGAGATTACTCGGATTACAATCGACTACGGCTATCCGTATCAGCGACAAAGGCGATGAACAGGTTGAAATAAGTCAGCTTAAACTTGGCGATAAGTTGCGCTTACGTCCTGGGGATAGAGTGGCGCTCGATGGCGTTGTTGAAACTGGGCAATCCCTATTAGATGAAGCCATGTTGACGGGCGAGCCTATTCCCGTGCTTAAAAATCGCGGAGATAACTTGAGTGCAGGTACAGTAAATGGGAACGGCAGCTTAGTTTATCGAGTAACAGCTGGCCAGCAGGATACTAGACTTGCCAAAATTATTGCGCTGGTACAACAGGCGCAAACCTCTAAGTTACCCATAGGTCGGTTGGCCGATAAAGTTTCAGCCGTATTTGTACCTACGGTCGTTATCATCGCCCTTCTTGCCGCCGCGATTTGGTATTTTGTGGGCCCAGCGCCAGCTTTGAGTCATGCGCTAGTGGTATTGACCAGTGTGCTGATTATTGCTTGTCCTTGTGCGCTTGGACTGGCAACCCCCATGTCGATTATGGTGGCCGTTGGCCGCGCAGCTCAAATGGGCGTCTTAGTCAAAAATGGTGAGGCGCTGCAAACAGCAAGTAAGGTCGATTGCGTTGTGCTTGATAAAACAGGCACTGTGACGTTAGGCAAACCGCAAGTGACGGACTTTACCTTAGTTCAAACACTAGATAATGCGGAACAAGCGCAATTACTCGGTGCGATTGCGAGTCTTGAACAACATTCAGAGCACCCATTGGCCAGTGCTATTGTCAATTACGCCAAGGAATCGCTATCGCAATTACCTGATACCCAAAGTTTTATTAACCATCAAGGTAAAGGTATTACTGGCGAAGTTGATAGTGTTCACTTTGCTATTGGTAATCTTGCCTTGATGACGGAATTAGACATTGTTAATCCCGATGGCAGTGCGTTAGACCCGCAAGCAACCTTGAGTTTTGCTAACCAAGGCAAAACCCCCATTTACGTTGCAAGGGCAGGTACGTTAGTGGCCACTATCGCACTGGCCGATCCAATTAAACCCGATGCAGAAGCGGCGATAGCAGCTATGTTACAAAGTGGTATTCGCGTGGTGTTATTGACCGGAGATAACCCACAAACAGCGCAAGCCGTGGCAAGCCAAGTGGGGATTAGTGAAGTGATAGCCGGTGTACTACCAGAACAAAAACAACAGCATGTGCAGGATTTGCAAAAGCAAGGGCATGTAGTTGCTATGGTAGGTGATGGCATTAACGATGCGCCAGCTTTAATGAGTGCCGATGTGGGCATCGCGATGGGCTCTGGCACTGAAGTGGCGATAGAAAGTGCGGATATGACCTTGTTATCACCACAGTTAATCGTGATTGCTCACATATTGGCACTGTCGAGGGCAACGATTACCAATATTAAACAAAACCTATTTGGCGCCTTTGTGTATAACAGTTTAGGCATTCCCATTGCTGCAGGTGTGCTTTATCCGCTAACCGGTATGTTATTGAGCCCTGTGATCGCGGGGGCGGCTATGGCGTTGTCTTCGTTAACCGTCGTGACTAACGCTAATCGCTTAAGACGACAGAAGTTATAAGCGGGCGATTAATGTTCAGTCTTGGCGTTAGCATTATTCTCGACGCCAAGCGATACTAGCCTGAGTCTTACTATAGACAACCCGAACTAAATTATTGAAAGTTAAGCTAATCGATTAAGTGTATTCAGTTGCTTAATATCGATGTTAAGCGGCAATGGCAGTATTGGCGTTAAAGGCTAATACTGCCTTGGTAGTTGATAATTTAGCCCAAACTGCTATAGTGCCACGTTTATTTTTACCCCTTCGGCATAGCGTTATTAGGTTTATGCTTATTTAAAGCGGCGTCAGCTGGCTAGGCCAACATTACTCGATTTGGAAGTTCATTTTGATCACAACAGCAAATATCACCATGCAGTTCGGCGCTAAGCCACTGTTTGAAAACATCTCAGTTAAATTTGGCGGAGGTAACCGTTACGGTCTTATCGGCGCGAATGGCTGTGGTAAATCGACCTTCATGAAGATCCTGTGTGGTGATCTAGACCCTAGCAGCGGTAACGTCTCGTTAGATGTCAATGAGCGTTTGGGTAAATTAAGCCAGAACCAGTTTGGTTATGAAGAATTCAACCTGATTGATACTGTGATCATGGGCCACCGCGAACTGTGGAAGGTCAAGCAAGAGCGTGACCGTATTTATTCTTTACCTGAAATGAGTGAAGAAGACGGCATTACCGTGGCTAACCTTGAGATGGACTTTGCTGAGATGGACGGTTATACCGCCGAATCTCGTGCGGGCGAATTGCTGCTGGGTGTGGGTATTAGCATAGAAACCCATTTTGGTTTGATGTCAGAAATCGCTCCAGGTTTGAAACTACGAGTATTGTTAGCGCAGGCGTTGTTCTCTGATCCTGATGTGCTGCTACTTGACGAACCTACCAACAACTTGGATATCGACACTATTCGTTGGTTACAGGACATGCTGAATCAACGTAATAGCACTATGGTGATCATTTCGCACGATAGATATTTCTTAAACTCAGTTTGTACCCATATGGCTGATTTAGATTACGGCGAGCTGCGCGTTTATCCTGGTAACTACGACGAATACATGCAGGCTGCCACTCAAGCTCGCGAGCGTTTATTGTCGGATAATGCTAAGAAAAAAGCCCAGATTTCTGAGCTGCAAACCTTCGTAGCGCGCTTCTCTGCGAACGCATCTAAGGCGAAACAGGCTACATCACGTGCCCGTCAAATCGACAAAATTAAGTTAGATGATATTAAAGCCTCTAGCCGTGTGAACCCGTTCATTCGTTTTGAGCAAGAAAAGAAATTATTCCGTAATGCCTTAGTGGTTGAGCAATTAACTAAAGGCTACGATACGCCACTATTCAAAGACTTAAACTTGATTGTTGAAGTGGGTGAGCGCATTGCGGTATTGGGTGAAAACGGTGTCGGTAAAACAACGCTGTTACGAACTTTGATCCATGATATCCCACAGGATAGCGGTACGATTCAATGGTCTGAAAACGCAAATATTGGTTATTATGCGCAGGACCATGAGTCTGATTTCGAAAACGAAATGACCTTGTTCGAGTGGATGAGCCAATGGCGCAAACCTGAAGATGACGACCAATCAGTACGTGCTATTTTAGGCCGTATGTTGTTTGGATCTGACGACATTAAAAAGTCAGTCAAAGTGTTATCGGGTGGTGAGAAGGGCCGCATGTTATTTGGCAAGCTCATCATGCAAAAAGCTAACATTCTGGTACTCGATGAACCGACCAACCACATGGATATGGAATCGATTGAGTCATTGAACAACGCGTTAGAAATGTACGAAGGCACATTGATTTTCGTCAGTCATGACCGTGCATTTGTATCGTCACTGGCGAACCGTATTCTTGAAGTGACTCACAAAGGCGTGAATGATTTCAGAGGTAATTACGATGAGTTCCTTGCCAGTAAAGGGATTGAATTATAAAACTTGTTAGCCTGTGATAATACACGGAGCTAAACTAAAAACGCCGCAATAAATTGCGGCGTTTTTGTCTCTGTTTTCTGTTTAATTTTCGTTATGAGTCAGCATTATTTTTGTTGTACGTAAATTAAGTCATCAGTATTAAACCCACGCGCTTTTGACATCTCAACAAACTTGTTAAGCACCTCTGCTGGCACAGTCGGTGTTTTGGCTAGTAACCACAAATAATCTGTGTCTGGCCCCGATATAAAAGCATATTGGTAGTTTTCATGATCTAATTCAAAGACCACATAGGAGCCATAAAATGGCCCAAAGAAGGAGACTTTTAAATAGCCTTCGTTATCGCCATTAACAAAATAGGCTTTACCTTCGGCTTCTTTCCATGCATTTTTTTCGGTTGAAAAACCACGGTTAATCACCATCACGCCGCCATCATCTTTTAGGCTATATTCGGCGCTAACTTGGCTTAACCCTCTTTCAAATGAATGATCTAATCGTGCTATCTCGTACCATTTACCCAGATATCGATTCAGCTCAAAATTATTTACGGGTTCAACATATTTGGGCATGCCTAAGCAACCGCTCAGTAAAAAGACACTGATGACTAATAATAATTTTCTCAATTTCGCCTCCCTGTATAAAGTGTTCCAGGCCGCTTTCTGTCATGTTTTTAGTCGTCAGCTGCGCTGAGTTTAGACGCATTTCTAAAAACTATTTTTCTCGATAAACAATCGATTAACACCCTTGTACTGTAACGTAATCATGGATATTAAACATAATACAAAACACGCCTTGGCTTAATCATCTGAATTAATGTATTGCTTGCGGTCTAAATCGTATTTTCGCATTTTGTCATAGAGCGTTTTACGCGGTAGCTCAAGTTGTTCCATCGTCAGTTTAATGCTGCCTTTATTATGGCTGAGTGCTTCTTCAATCAATACGCGCTCAAAAAACTCGACTCTTTGAAGTAAGGACATGCTGGAGTGCAAACTGGGTGTATTACCCAAGGTGCCGGCAAAAGCCGCTTCTCCGCCTAATAGTACAAAGCGTTCTGCTAGGTTACGTAACTCACGTACATTGCCCGGCCAGTCGTGGGAGGTGAGTATGGCGTTTTGTTCGGCATTTAGGGCGATGAGCGCCTTGTGATAGCGCGCTGACGCAACACGGGCAAAATGCAGAAATAGCAATGGAATATCTTCACGGCGATCTCTTAGTGGCGGAATAGGTACTGTCACGAGATTTAAGCGATACAATAAATCCTGACGAAATTCCCCCGTATCACACAGGCTTTTTAAATCCACTTTTGTGGCCGCTATCACGCGAATATCCAGATTGATGCTTTTATTTGAACCTAAGCGCTCAACCTTACGATCCTCAAGTACTCGTAGTAGTTTGACTTGCAGTGACAGTGGCGTACTTTCGATCTCATCTAAAAATAATGTGCCGCCATTGGCATATTCAAACTTACCAATGCGCATCTTATCTACACCGGTAAATGCGCCTGCTTCAGCGCCAAAAAGTTCACTTTCAATCAGGTTTTCAGGGATAGCGCCACAGTTGATAGCAACAAAGTTAGCTTGGTTACGGCTACTATGATCGTGTAAATAGCGGGCAACGAGCTCTTTACCTGTACCGGTTTCACCTTCAATTAACACGTCGGCTGGGGTGTCTATCACTTGAGTAATAATATGGCGCATACGGTTAATGCCGACACTGTTGCCTAAAATCCGTGGCCCCGGCACGCTCTGGCTCTGGAGATCCTTTTTGAGTTTACGGTTTTCTAAGGTCAAGCTACGTTTATCTAGTGCGCGTTTTACCACGTCGAGGATATGTTCGTTATTAAAGGGTTTTTCAAGAAAATCATAGGCACCTTGCTTTAACGCATTAACCGCCATAGCGATATCACCAAAGCCTGTGAGTAGTACAACGGGCAAGTCGGGGTCTTGTAGACGGATTTGCTGCATTAAACTGATGCCATCTAAGTGTGGCATGTTGACATCTGATATCACCATGCCAGCCCAATCTTTATGCAAAAGCTTAGCGATACCTTTAGGTTCAGTGGTCGCAATTGCTTTGATGCCTTCGAGTTCAAATAATTGAACAAGAACAGTGCCGATGTGTGGCTCATCGTCAACGATGAGAACAGAATAATCTTGGATCGAATTGAGCACACTCATGAGACTAACGTTCCTCGAGCAAATAAATAGGTAAAATAATCTGGAAAATGGCACCGCCATCCTCGGCATTAGCCACGTTAATCTGGCCTTGCATGGATTCGATAATACGCTGTGAAATCGATAAACCCAAGCCAAGGCCGTGACGTTCACTGGTGGTAAAGTAGGGCTCAAATATTTTTTCGATTTGGCTTTCACGCACGCCAGGACCTGTGTCTTGAATGCTGATACAGAACTTGTCTTCGCAGGTCACTCGAATGATCAAATGGCGTTTAACTGATTGTTGCATCGCGACAATGGCGTTGCTCATAATATTGACAAATACTTGTTGTAGTCTGACCTTATCGCCCCAAACCTGATACTGACTGTTGGGTAACTGCACGTCTAACTCTACACCTTGCTTGTCTATTGCGGGCTGAACTATGGTCAGCGCTTGTTTAAGACAACGGCTAATATCGGTGGCGCTATCTGTGCCTTGGCTTTTACGGGTAAAACTTTTAAATTGTCCCACAATATCAGCCAGCCTGTCGGTTAGCTCAATAATAATTTTTATATTATCCAAAGCTTTATCTTGCATGTTGCGGGTTAGAAAGGTTTGGGTATTTTGGGCGTAACTGCGAATAGCCGCCAGAGGTTGGTTTAGTTCATGGTTGATACTGGCAGCTAAGCTACCTATTACAGTGAGTTTTGCTGCTTGGATTAGCTCGTCTTGAGTGTCTTTGAGTTGATGGTTAGCCTGCAGTAAGTCTTGAGTACGCTCTTCAACTCTTTGTTCTAATAGGCTCTGCGCCAATTTCATACGGTGTAAGTTACGACGACGCTCGGCGCTAAATAAAATACTTAATGCCAATAGCAGATAAATACTGGCTGAAAGTAGCATCAGTGCTGGCAAAGATGTCATTAAAGGCTTAATCGGTGCAAATATGTGTACTCGCCAACCCGCTTTGGACATTTGTTGGTGATTGTCCATGTATTGCTCACGATCTTTGCCCGTTTGCAGTTGATAGATTATGGCTTGACGATCACTCTCATAGGCTGGCTTTATTAATAGCTCGCCAATAGGACGTTCAGCGTAACGTTTTGACGTATCTATAGTTTGTTGTTTGATTTTGGTGAGTGGCGTCAGTGATTTTAAACGCCATTCATCGATGCTGGAGATAAACACAATATCTTCGGGATCACTGATCATAAATTGGTATTGACCCGCGATGGCAATACTCGTGCTTTGTTGCTCGATACCGCTAATATCCACTTTAACGATTATCGCGCCCAGTATGCCTTTACCACCTTGCTGATAAATCGGATAGGAAAAGTAAAACCCGCGCTTATCAGAGCTGGTACCCACGGCATAATAACGGCCTAAATTACCTGAAATTGCATCGGTGTAATAAGGTCTAAAGGAATAGTCCTTACCGATGAACGAGAAACTCTGTTGCCAGTTGCTGGCGGCAATCGCGACCCCTTGCTCATCGATAAGATAAATATCCGATGCTTCGGTGACATGTTGAATTTCTTCTAGATATAGATTGAGATCTTGCACCTTGCTAGAGTTTTTTGGGTCGTTTAGAACACTAGCCAACATAGGATTAGTCGACAGTACATGGGGAATACTTTCGTAGCGGGACAATGCACCGTCAAGAAAGCTAATTAACTCCTTCAGTTGTTTTTCTGATTGAGCTTGAATATCAATTTTACCTTGATGTAAATGTACCCAATAGGTCAGTTTTAGCGTTAAAAATAAGCCAACGAGCAGGACTACAGTCAAAAAGAGGCGTTTTTTAGCCTTAGAGGTCATAGGTAACATGGTGGCTATCCTGGTAAAACATGGGCATTAATACGATTGGCATAATATCGGATACGGTTTGCTTTAAAAAGAAAGCGAGCCCGTTTAGGCTCGCTTAAAAATTATCTGTAATCAAGGGTTAATGTCATAACCCTTGAACGGTAGGCTAATAACCACGCATTGAATCGAGCCATTCAGGTAAGAAAAGCGAAATTTGCGGCACATAGGTGATAAGAATCAAGAAAGCCAGCATCAATACTAACCACGGCAGAACCGATTTAATTACCCAACCAATACTGTGTCCGGTTATGCCCGCCGTCACAAAGAGGTTGAGTCCCACTGGCGGCGTGAGCATACCTATCTCCATGTTGACCACCATGATGATACCTAAGTGAATAGGATCTATGCCTAACTGAGTCGCGATAGGGAAGAGGATCGGCGCCATAATCAACACAATTGCAGAGGGTTCCATAAAGTTACCGGCAGCAAGCAGCAGCAAGTTAACGATAATTAGGAATCCCCAAGCGGGTAAACCCATGTTAACAATATGCTCAGCAATGATATGTGGGATGCGCTCCGTCGTTAACACATGCGCGAACAGCATCGCGTTAGCGATGATAAACAGCAGCATGATACTGACCTTAGCGCCATCGCGAACAACGTTACGTATATCTTTGTTAATAGGCGTTTTGATAAGACCTAAGGCCATATAACCTAAATTACGCATGCTAGCGCTAAGGATATTTTCACCTTCATTACGCCAAGCTACATCTTTTAATGGGCCGATATCGCGATAACCAAACACCGCAATAAAGTACGCATACATACAGGCTACTGCCGATGCTTCTGTAGGGCTCGCAACGCCACCATAGATAGAGCCTAATACAATAAAGATGAGTGCTAATCCACCCAAGGCTTTAATACTTGAAATACCTAATTGTTTAAAACCAGGGAAAGGGCGTGAAGGCAAGTTTTTGAAACGTGCGACTATGTAGATAACAACCATCAGTATAAATCCCATCATTAAGCCTGGGATTAAACCTGCCATAAACATTCTTGCTGCCGACACTTCTGTCGCTGCCGCATATACCAACATGACAATTGATGGTGGAATTAAGATACCGAGTGTGCCCGAGGTAGTGATAACCCCAGCGGCAAACTTTTCAGGGTAACCGGCTTTAACCATGCCCACTATCACGATAGAACCGATAGCGGCAACTGTGGCTGGAGATGAGCCCGATACGGCGGCAAACAGCATACACGCCATAACGGATGCCATAGCTAAGCCACCGCGGACATGTCCGATACTGTCCATTGCAAAATCAATAATTCGTCTTGCTACGCCACCAGTTGATAAAAAAGCGGATGATAAAATGAAAAAGGGGATCGCGAGTAAAGTGTAATGCTCTGATGAAGACTCATATAATTTAAGTGCCACTGAAGCTAAAGAGTCATTAGAGAAAAATAATATCGTGAGCATACTAGAAAAACCTAACGCGATAGCGATGGGCATCCCGAGGAACATACACACAAATAGGGCGGTGAATAGGGTTGCAATAGCCATTATTTAATCTCCTTTTCGTCAGAGATAACAGTGGTATTGGCTTGTTTAACGCTTTCATCAATTAAATGCATACTTTCTTTCGCTTCATCGGCAAATTGGAGGCCAGATATTTGGTTACGTAAAATACCAATAAACAGTTCGACGAAACGCCACGTCAACATTATAAATCCAATAATCAGAATGCTTTGAGATAACCAAATAGGCACAGCGCCATCTTCTACGTCAATTCGTAAAGTGTTCCAAGCAAAATCCGGATCGAGACTTTTTAGTAAAAACTGCGGGAAATTAATATCTTCCATCGGCACGCCAATTTGGTACATCTGGCTTAAATAATCCCAACTGCCTTTTAAAAACAGCCCACAATAAATAATACAGACCGAGGCGGTAATTAAAGCGGTTATTTTTTTTGCTCGAGGTGCTAAGTTTTTAACAAAGGCATCCACTCCAATGTGTGCACCGACTTTTACGCCGTAGGACATACCAAACAGCACAAACCAACCGCAAAGGGTTAACGTGAGCTCTTGGATCCACAGAAACCCCGTATTAAAGAAAAATCGTGCGATTACTTCTGAAAATACTAACAATGTCATCAAGGTGATCAGTAGATTCAGTACACCCTCTTCAAAATAACCAAATATTCGCGATATCACAGCCATAACTTCCTCACTGAAATAACCGCTTAAACCCAAATAAGTTTAAGCGGCTTGTTATTATTATTTATTTGCAGCTACAGCGGCATCAATCACATCTTTACCGATTTGGTCTTCAAACTTAGCCCAAACAGGCTTCATTACATCAATCCACTTTTGGCGATCAGCGGGAGATAGCGTCACTAATTGTGAACGTTTAGAATCAAGAATTAACTGCTTATCTTGATCATCTTTCTCAGCGGCAATCTTGTTACCTAATGCGATAGATTCATCTAAAGATTCTTTGATGATCTTACGTTTGTCAGCCGGTAAACCTTTCCAGAAAGTATCTGAGGTCACGACCATATAATCGAGTACACCGTGATTACTTTCAGTAATCTGGCTTTGTACTTCATAAAATTTCTGTGAGTACGTATTTGACCAAGTGTTTTCTTGACCATCGATAGCGCGGGTTTGAAGCAGGGTAAATACTTCTGAGAAAGGCTTTTTCACTGGAATGGCGCCAACAGCATCAAACTGAGCCGCTAGAACATCTGATGCCATTACGCGAAATTTTAAGCCTTTCGCATCAGAAGGGTTTTTAAGTGGTGTATTGGCAGAGAACTGCTTCATACCATTGTGCAAATAACCTAGACCCACGACACCTTTACGTGTCATCGAGTTTAGAAGTGTTTGACCCGCTTCACCTTGTTGAAAACGGTTTACAGCGTCCATATCATTGAATAAAAAAGGTAAATCAAATACTTGCAAACGTTTGGTGTAACGTTCGAATTTTGAGAGTGACGGTGCGACAAATTGCACATCATTTAGTAGAAGTGCTGCTAACTCATTGTTATCCCCAAATAACTGTGAGTTAGGGAATACGTTTACTGTGTATTCTCCCGGCAAGCGTTGTTCAACGAGTTCTTTAAATTTAAGTGCCATTTGGCCTTTAGGAGTATTTTCTGCAACAACATGCGAAAACTTAATTTCAACTGGTGCAGCAAGTACGTTAAAGCTACTGGCGAATACAGAAGCAACGGCGAGCATCTTAACGAGGGTTTTAAGTGGGCGAGTGAATTCAGTGTGTTGATTCAATGTCATCTTGAGTTCCTTTTTCTATTGTTAGGATTTATCCTCAGTCTTGGTTAGTTTGTTACCAAGTTTGAGTCGGAATACAGCCTTGATTTCCCTGAGGTCTGTCTTACTAAAAGCAAGTACCACGCCAACTTACACTAAAATCTGTAAGTGTTTGGTTGCTAAAGTGTAGTTCATTTGATGTTTGTCACACTTTTTGTTTACTGGGTGAGATCTCGCTCACAGCGAGGCGTATTTTGGGTGGAAAACCACCCAAAACAAATATTCATCATTACTTTAGCGTATTTTAAGATGCCGACTAATTCAGCAAAAGCTGTTATTTAGAGATCAAAATATGCGAATAAATTGTACTAAGATGCCGGCTGAACCTGAGGAGCGTAGCTTTATGGGAGGAGAGTGAAAAGGCTAATAATGAGTTGCTAACTGTTATTATCGTGAGCTTACAGACTATTTAACTTGAGCTCGAGATAAGCAGAGCCGCTGAATAGGCCTCTTTGCGTTGCTCTGTCTAACCATAGCTCGCTATGGCGTACTACAGAGCGCCTTGATATGCGCAAAAATCTGCGCATTCAGTCAGAAAATAGATTTCTCGTTTCAAACTAATTATTTATAGCATTGATCTAGTTTGTTAAATGTAGATTTTTCGACACTCGTTATCCAGAGTTCAGGTTATTTAGCGTAACGATTTATATATTCTAATATCGATTATATCGTATGACACCTTAAGCATACATACCTAAGGTAATCGCTAGATAATAGCTCTTAAATGACCTTACTCATTACCTGCGTGGAAGTTTTAACTCAGCGGTTGTGCTACAGAAAGGGACAGGTTGATTAGTACAGCGATAACATGCTCTGGAATGCCTCAAAGGAAATATGCAATCCAATTCATTAAGTTATTTGTAGTCAATATAGTTTAGTTAGTAAATTTATAACGAGGTGAATATGGTGGTCGCTACTGGGCTCGAACCAGTGACCCCCTCCTTGTAAGGGAGGTGCTCTCCCAGCTGAGCTAAGCGACCTGGGGGTAAAACCTGTGTATTGCAGAATATGGTGGTCGCTACTGGGCTCGAACCAGTGACCCCCTCCTTGTAAGGGAGGTGCTCTCCCAGCTGAGCTAAGCGACCTGGGGATAAAACCTGTGTATTGCATAATATGGTGGTCGCTACTGGGCTCGAACCAGTGACCCCCTCCTTGTAAGGGAGGTGCTCTCCCAGCTGAGCTAAGCGACCTGGGAATTCTAATTGACACAATTTTTAAGTCATTATTCATTAAAGAATGGTGGTCGCTACTGGGCTCGAACCAGTGACCCCCTCCTTGTAAGGGAGGTGCTCTCCCAGCTGAGCTAAGCGACCTGGGAATGACTTTCACACTTTTGTTCATCAAGTTATATGGTGGTCGCTACTGGGCTCGAACCAGTGACCCCCTCCTTGTAAGGGAGGTGCTCTCCCAGCTGAGCTAAGCGACCTGGGATATAACTACTTGTTGTACAACCATAAATTCTTTGCAAAAAATATGGTGGTCGATACTGGGCTCGAACCAGTGACCCCCTCCTTGTAAGGGAGGTGCTCTCCCAGCTGAGCTAATCGACCTCGCTGTGTGGAGCCGTATTATAGGGAGGTTCGATCGAGTGTCAACGCTTTTTAGTGAAAAAACCATTGGTCGCGGCATTTTTGTTCGTATTGACTTAATGCTATTCATCCCGCTGATCAAAGTGTTAGTTAATTAGTCAATTTAATTAGTCAATTATTGATGCTTAATTGGCGAGGACTGTGTAAATCGACATGGTTCATCAAGTTGCTTAATGGCATTACTTAAGCCTTTAGTGATTAGCTAAGTTCAACGCCGCTTAAGTTTAATCAGTAGATAACAACGGTTATTGATATATAGAGAGAAATTGCCCATCAGTTTTATGCTAATGAATGTAAAAATTCAGTGGCTATTTAGCTGGCGCATTTTTATAGGTGCCTTTTGTACTGATATGTTAGGGCCTTCTGTAGCCAACGTTATCTAAACAGGATTATTTAACATTTAGAACCGTGATTTTTATACGATAAATGAGCTGGCCCTGCTTGTCCCATTTGCAGCACTCGCTTTGGCTGTTAGAATAAGCCCACTTTTTACCGTGATTGTCTTTATCTAGACGACTTTATATAGGTTAGTGTCCCATTATGACAACTAAGACGCGTTTTGCCCCCAGTCCTACTGGTTTCTTGCATGTTGGTGGTGCCCGTACTGCACTTTATTCTTGGTTACAAGCTCGTGCAAATAACGGTGAATTTGTACTGCGTATTGAAGACACTGATATTGAGCGTTCGACTCAAGCCGCTTGTGATGCGATTTTAGAAGGCATGAACTGGTTAGGTCTGACATGGGACGAGGGCCCGTATTACCAAACTAAGCGTTTTGATCGTTATAACGAGATCATTGCGCAAATGTTAGCAAAGGGCACTGCCTATAAGTGCTATTGCTCACGCGAGCGAATTGATGCCTTAAGAGAAACACAAGCTGCTAACGGTGAAGCGCAAAAGTACGATGGTTGCTGCCGTGATTTACCTGCCCGAGACACAGATGAACCATTTGTGGTGCGTTTTAAAAACCCTATTGGTGGCTCAGTGGTATTTGATGACCACGTTCGTGGCCGTATAGAATTTTCTAATGACGCATTAGATGATTTAATTATCGCCCGTACCGATGGCGTGCCAACCTATAATTTCTGTGTGGTGGTTGATGATTGGGATATGGGCATTACATGTGTCGTGCGTGGTGAGGATCATATCAACAATACGCCGCGTCAAATTAATATCCTTAAAGCATTAGGGGCTCCGATCCCTGAATACGCGCATGTATCGATGATTTTAGGGGATGACGGCGCGAAATTATCTAAGCGTCATGGCGCCGTGAGCGTTATGCAATATCGTGACGATGGTTATTTGCCTGAAGCGCTGTTGAACTACTTAGTACGTTTAGGCTGGTCACATGGCGATCAAGAAATTTTCTCATTAGAAGAAATGAAGCAATATTTTAAATTGGGCGATATCAACAAAGCCGCTTCGGCTTTTAATACCGATAAACTAGTGTGGCTTAATCAACACTATATAAAGAGTCTTGCCCCAGAATATGTGGCGACACACTTACAATGGCATATGGACGATCAAAAAATTGATCTGTCAAACGGTCCTGCATTAGCCGAAGTCGTCACTGCATTAGCAGAGCGAGCTAAAACACTAAAAGAGTTAGCTGCTTCTAGTCGCTATTTCTATGAAGACTTTACAGAGTTTGATGAAGCCCAAGCGAAAAAGCATTTACGTGGTGTTGCGTTAGAACCATTGCAACTGGTGCAACAAAAATTAGCGGCATTAACGGAATGGACAGCCGAAGCTATTCATCAGGCAATTGAAGATACCGCTACTGAATTAGATGTGGGTATGGGTAAGGTTGGCATGCCTTTACGTGTTGCAGTAACAGGGGCAGGGCAGTCTCCTGGCTTAGATATCACACTATGTTTAATCGGAAGAAATCGTTCTGAACAAAGAATATCCAAAGCGATTGAATTTGTAGCAGATAGAATAAATTCCTAAAAAAACGAGTTGACACTTTTAAGTGTGCTGCATAGAATGCGCCACGCAGTTGAGACACGGCCGAGCAAATGCTTGCAGTGCACTTAAATGCCGTTAAATAAGTTTGGGGTTATAGCTCAGCTGGGAGAGCGCTTGCATGGCATGCAAGAGGTCCACGGTTCGATCCCGTGTAGCTCCACCAAACTTACTGCAGATATTAAGCAAGAACGTTAAGTTCAAATTAATATGTCCTAGCCCCTTCGTTTTTAGATGAGAGTGCCTAGGACACCGTAGATGTTAAACGGGAACGTTAAGTTCAAATTAATATGTCCGGGTCCCCTTCGTCTAGAGGCCTAGGACACCGCCCTTTCACGGCGGTAACAGGGGTTCGAATCCCCTAGGGGATACCAAATATTGGTTCCTAGCAAATGACAGCGTGTTGTTTGATAAGAACAAAATCTAAATTTATGCTGATATATTGGCTGCTAAAGTCTATTGTATTGACAAAAATTTGGGGCTATAGCTCAGCTGGGAGAGCGCTTGCATGGCATGCAAGAGGTCCACGGTTCGATCCCGTGTAGCTCCACCAATTTACAGTCTTATTAAGCTGAAACGATAGTTTAAATTAATAATCCCGGGTCCCCTTCGTCTAGAGGCCTAGGACACCGCCCTTTCACGGCGGTAACAGGGGTTCGAATCCCCTAGGGGATACCACATTTTGGTTCCTAGCAAATAACTAACGTGTTGTTTGGTAAGAGCAAAACATTTGCTTCCTAGCCTATTGAAGTAAATGTGTTACACCGCTCGGTTACGAGTTAAATCATAAATCCGGGTCCCCTTCGTCTAGAGGCCTAGGACACCGCCCTTTCACGGCGGTAACAGGGGTTCGAATCCCCTAGGGGATACCACATTTGGGTTCCTAGCAAATAACTAACGTGTTGTTTGGTAAGAACAAAGCATTTGCTTCCTAGCCTATTGAAGTAAATGTGTTACACCGCTCGGTTACGAGTTAAATCATAAGTCCGGGTCCCCTTCGTCTAGAGGCCTAGGACACCGCCCTTTCACGGCGGTAACAGGGGTTCGAATCCCCTAGGGGATACCATCTATTTTTTATAGAGAGTGGTTCCTAGCAAATAACTAACGTGTTGTTTGGTAAGAACAAAGCATTTACTTCCTAGCCTACTGAAGTAAATGTGTTACACCGCTCGGTTACGAGTTAAATCATAAGTCCGGGTCCCCTTCGTCTAGAGGCCTAGGACACCGCCCTTTCACGGCGGTAACAGGGGTTCGAATCCCCTAGGGGATACCACATTTTGGTTCCTAACAAATAACTAACGTGTTGTTTGGTAAGAACAAAGCATTTGCTTCCTAGCCTATTGAAGTAAATGTGTTACACCGCTCGGTTACGAGTTAAATCATAAGTCCGGGTCCCCTTCGTCTAGAGGCCTAGGACACCGCCCTTTCACGGCGGTAACAGGGGTTCGAATCCCCTAGGGGATACCACATTTTGGTTCCTAGCAAATAACTAACGTGTTATTTGGTAAGAACAAAGCATTTACTTCCTAGCCTACTGAAGTAAGTGTGTTACACCGCTCGGTTACGAGTTAAATCATAAGTCCGGGTCCCCTTCGTCTAGAGGCCTAGGACACCGCCCTTTCACGGCGGTAACAGGGGTTCGAATCCCCTAGGGGATACCAATTTTAATCAAGGTTTATCGAAACTTTGGTTAAAGACAATAAACCACCTTTAAGGTGGTTTTTTTGTCTCTACATTTTGAGTGCTTAATTGAGAGTCGCCCGATTTAGTTGCGATTCATACGCACCAAGTTATTCATTAGACTTACCCACAATTCCAAATTACCAAATAAAAACAATAATGCTTAGATAGGCTTACCTTGCTTGGTGACGTAACTTTGTTCAATCACGTATTAAAGCTTGTTGAGGCGTCTTCTAACCTAATCCTGTTCTAAACCAATACAAAAACTCACTTTTGGGATTATTCAATGTTGGCACTTTGAATGCTGTCACTCTCAACGCTGATACTTGGAACCGTTAATCGCGATTTATCCATGTTTCCAATCACTCAACGAGTGCAATTTGAAGTAGTCCGTTGTCACAACACCTATTTTTCAGGAATATTGCGTTAAACTGGCTCGTAATTTTAGGGAATATGAGAGCGAGTATAAGTATAAGAGTGAAGCTTTGCGGGAAGAGGGAGAATTAGGCGGAAACCTATAGAGATAAAAAAGGCGACATTCATTACTGAGTGTCGCCTTTCGTCATCTAACTTTTGGCTTAATCTACACCTAAGAATCCACCGGTTTGGTGCGCCCATAGTTGGGCATAAATACCGCCAGCGGCGATAAGTTCTTGGTGTGTGCCTTGTTCGACGACTCGGCCTTGATCTAACACGATTAGCCTATCCATTGCGGCAATGGTTGAAAGTCGATGGGCAATGGCGATCACTGTCTTACCTTGCATTAATTCATATAAGCTTTCTTGTATTGCCGCTTCAACTTCTGAATCTAGCGCAGAGGTGGCCTCATCAAGTAGTAAAATCGGTGCATTTTTTAATAAAACCCGTGCGATGGCGATACGTTGTCTTTGTCCGCCAGAGAGTTTTACACCCCGCTCACCGACTTGAGCATCTAAGCCATGGTTACCGTTAGGATCGCTTAAGCTTTGAATAAAGTCATAGGCTTGAGCTTGCTTAATGGCGCTGTCGAGCTGTTCTTCACTGGCACTTGGATTACCGTAAAGAATATTCTCGCGGATAGTGCGATGCAAAAGTGATGTATCTTGCGTGACCATGCCTATTTGCGAACGCAGTGAATCTTGCGTTACCGTTTTGATGTCTTGGTCATCAATATTAATCTGACCTTTTTCAACATCATAAAAACGCATGAGTAAATTGACTAGGGTCGATTTACCCGCGCCAGAACGGCCAACAAGACCGACTTTCTCACCCGCTTTAATATGCAGATTCAGATCTTCAATCACGCCAGTCTGTTCACCGTAATGGAAACACACATGTTTGAAATCAATCTTACCTTGATTAACGATAAGCGGTTTTGCGTTAGGTTCGTCTTGGATTATTGTTGTTTTTGATAGCGTGTTCATCCCATCGATGACGGTGCCAATATTTTCAAATAATGAACTGATTTCCCACATTATCCACTGTGACATGCCGTTTAAACGCAGTGCTAAACTCACCGCTATGGCAATGGAACCGACGGTAATAGCGCTATCGGTCCATAAGGCAATCGATACCGCTGCAATACTAAAGGCCAACATGTAGTTAATAATCTGCACGCTAACACTAATGCCAGTCACTAAACGCATCTGACGATACACAGTATCTAAAAATATTTGCATACTGGATTTAGCGTATTCAGCCTCTTTTTGTGTGTGAGCGAATAATTTTACTGTGGTGATGTTGGTGTAGCTGTCGACGATACGGCCTGTCATGGTTGAGCGTGCATCGGCTTGCTCAGTAGAGACACTTTTTAACTTAGGTACAAAATACCATTGCAGCCCAACATACAATGCGAGCCACACTAACATGGGGAGTACGAGACGCACATCGGCGCTGGCGATCATCACTAGCATAGAGGTGAAATACACTAAAATGTATACCAGTACATCGAGCAATTTCATCACAGTTTCGCGCACGGCTAAGGAGGTTTGCATCACTTTAGTCGCGATTCGCCCCGCAAAATCATTTTGATAAAATGACACACTTTGCTTCAGCAAATAACGATGTGCGAGCCAACGGATCGACATAGGATAATTGCCGAGTAAGGTTTGATGCATGATAAGCGCATGCAGTAATACCAACACAGGCATGACAATCAGCATCATCACGCCCATGAGTATTAAGGTTGTCCCTTCATCTTGAAATAAGGTCTGTGGATCTTTTTTCACAAGCCAATCAACTAACTGGCCCATAAATCCGAACAATGACACCTCAAGCATGGCCAGCATTGCGGTCAGAATAGACATTAGGATTAATGGCAGCTCGTAGCCTTTAGTATAGTGACGACAAAAAGCATAAACCCCAGTAGGTGGCTTAGTGGGTTCGTCATCGGGGAGGGCTTCAACCCAAGATTCAAATCGTTTAAACATGAATTAACTCTATGTTGAGATAAAAAATAGTCGTATTTATACCTAAATAACCAGCTGCTGTTGAAACTCGTATCCTCAGGTAGCTTGGGTATAGCATATAGGATTTCATGCATTAACAGCATGGAAATGATTGAGTTCCGTTTTCCGCTAGTGCTACATGTTAGTTTTACGTAAAGTAATCAACAAGACATAAATTGTGAGCGGATATTGTCGGGCCTAATAAATGATGAAGACGAGTAACATGTCTGTGGTTTTGATAAAAAAAGAGAGTAATCGTTCGGCTGATATGTTGATCAGTGATGGACTACTTTCAGCAACGGTTTGTCGAGAGGCGAGGATGAGCCGCGATGTGCGTTTTGATGGTAAGTTTTTTGTTGGCGTGTTAACCACGGGCATTTATTGCCGCACCGTTTGCCCGGCAGTTGCGCCAAAAGAGCAAAATGTGCGTTATTTTGATTCAGCTGTTAAAGCGGCGCAGGCGGGGTTACGGCCTTGTTTACGCTGTCGACCCGACAGTGCACCAGGATCAAATCCGTGGAAGGGCACAGGCACGACTTTAGCAAGGGCCATTAGTTTGATTGAAGCAGGCGCATTGGCAGGGAGATCATCGGGAGAAGCGGCTTTAACTGTAACACAATTTGCTGACCGATTAGGCATCAGCAGTCGTTATCTGAATAAGCTATTTACCGAAGGTTTTGGCACTTCGCCAAAACAATATGCCTTATACCGACAGTTACTGTTTGCGAAACAATTATTACATCAAACCCAGTTACCTATCACTCAAGTGGCGTTGGCGGCGGGTTTCAATAGTATTCGTCGTTTTAATGAAGCGTTTAAGCAAAACTTGCAATTAACGCCAACTCAATTAAGAAAGACCGCATTAATCAAGGCGGCGAAGGAGCACGTTATTGATCCATCAACAGGATTAAGCGAAATCGATGCTATGGGTGAATTTGTACCGCACTATGGATTAACACTATATCAATACTATCGACCACCATTGGATTGGTCATCGCAGCTGGCATTTTATCGCTTACGTGCGGTGACGGGGATGGAATGGTTCACGTCGCAAGTGAGTCATCCACAAGCGAGTGATGCCGTTCAAGTTGCAGATGAAGCACACCTTGCCGCGGAAGCTAAATTTGACGATAACGGGCTCGAATATGGTCGTTGTTTTGCATTAGGTAACATGCGCGGCACAGTGCAAATGTCCCATGAGCCTAAGCTAAATCGATTCAAGCTGTCTATTGCGTTGACCGAAGACTCTACCGTGGATGAATTACAGCAATTAGTGACGCTGATACGGCGGATTTTAGATCTTGATGCGGATATGCAACAGATTGAACAAAGCTTAAGTACACTATCCCATGTAGAATTAACGCCTTTGGCAGGCTTGCGTATCCCTGGCGCAGGATCGTTATTTGAGGCGGTGTGCCGCGCAATTTTGGGCCAACAAGTGACGGTCGTACAGGCAACTAAATTATTGAATCTATTGGTTGAAGCCTATGGTGAGCGCTTTTACCTCAATGGCCGAGAGTATCGGTTATTCCCGACACCTGAGATCATTCGCAAAGCCAGTCTTACTGAACTTAAAATGCCGGGGGCACGTAAATCGGCGCTTAATGCTCTGGCTGCATTTATCTGCGATTATCCAGAGGCAAGCGTTGATGAGTGGCTTAGTGTTAAGGGTATTGGTCCTTGGACAATAGCCTATGCCAAGCTTCGTGGCTTGGGCGATCCAAATGTGTTTTTAGATTCAGATTTAATCGTCAAAAAGCATTTATTGGCCTTATATGCTACAACACATCCGCAGAATGAATCTGCTACTACGATAAGTTATCCTGATTTATGTCAGCAGCTTAGCCAAAGCATCGCGCCTTGGGGCAGTTATTTAACCTTCCAGCTCTGGCACCAATAACCGTCAAACAGTTCCAAATTAAACTGACAATGTAGAACATCGTTTACATTAAATGAAGAGACAGATAATGAAGCATCCTATTCGTCAATTGAACCAAGCTCCAAACGTTGCAGCGTATCAGCCCTGCGCCGTAGATACTTTTATGAGTCCTGTTGGTCTGTTGCAATTACATGCTAACGCCTACGGACTGAGCCATTTAACGGTTATTGGCTCAGATCGTACTGAGATTATCCTTGCTAAGGTGAGTGCGGATACGCTCAATCAAGCCACAGTGCATATTCGCGAAACTCAGGCACAGCTCACGGATTACTTTGCGGGTAAACGTGCTGAGTTTGATGTAAAGCTCGCGCCCAAGGGCACACTATTTCAACGTGAAGTCTGGCAAGCTTTGCTTAATTTAGATTACGGCCAGAGCTGCTGTTATGGAGAGATTGCTGAGCAAATAGGTCGTCCCAAAGCGGTACGCGCGGTAGGCGCAGCCAATGGCGCAAATCCTATCGCCATTATTGTGCCTTGCCATAGAGTGATAGGCAAAAATGGTAAACTCACCGGTTATGCTTACGGACTTGAGATGAAACAACAGCTACTCACGCTGGAAACTGACAAGCACAGTATCAATATTTAAGCTAGAATAGCGTCCTATTAAGATATTGGTGAGCAGTTAAACTTTCTATGACTCAGGCTTCTTCCTCTGCGGCAAACTTTGCCCAACTCGGCATTATTGCACCATTGCTAAATCGATTAACCGAATTAGCCTATGTTTTGCCCACACCGGTTCAGGCGGCGACAATTCCTGCTGTGCTCGCCGGGCGCGATGTGTTAGCTGGCGCCAATACAGGCTCGGGTAAAACGGCAGCCTTTGCCATACCAGTGTTGCAGCAACTCGTTGAAGCTAAAACCGATGATAAAAGTGGCGCTTATGTTCGTTGTTTGGTCTTAGTGCCAACCCGTGAGTTAGCGCAGCAAGTTGCTGATAGCTTTTTGTCCTATGCTTCGCATTTAAATGGCCAACTGAAAATTGTTGCCGCATTTGGTGGTGTGTCCGTTAATGCCCAAATGCAAAGTTTACGTGCTGGCGCTGATGTGTTAGTGGCAACCCCTGGTCGTTTATTAGATCTATTATCCAGTAATGCGATTAAATTGAACCGCGTTAGTGTCTTAGTGCTTGATGAAGCCGACCGTATGCTAAGTCTTGGTTTTACAGACGAATTAGCCCAAGTACTTGATGCTTTACCAGCGAAAAAACAAACATTGTTATTCTCAGCGACCTTTCCTGAAGAAGTGCGTGAATTAACGACAAAACTGCTTAATAATCCGCTTGAGTATCAATTACAAAGTGAGCAAGAAAGCACGATTCATCAGCGGGTGATTACCGTTAACCGCCCGATGAAAACCGCATTATTAGCGCATTTGATAAAAGAGCACCAGTGGTCACAGGTGCTAATTTTTGTCAGTGCCAAGAACACTTGTAATCACTTAGCGCAAAAATTATCTAAACGCGGTATCAGTGCCGAAGTCTTTCATGGCGATAAAGCTCAAGGTGCGCGTACGCGGGTGCTCGATGGTTTTAAAAATGGTGAGATCAGTGTGTTAATTGCTACTGATATTGCAGCTCGTGGTATCGATATCGATAAACTGCCTGTGGTGATCAACTTTGATTTACCTAGAAGCCCAGCAGATTATATGCATCGTATTGGTCGTAGTGGCCGCGCGGGTGAAGCTGGCTTAGCCGTGACTTTGATTTCCCATGAGGATTATCACCACTTTGGCATTATAGAAAAAAAGAATAAGCTTAAGCTCGTGCGTGAACAAATTGTGGGTTTTGAAGCCGATGATGAAATACCAGCCGAACTGTTAGAGCAAGAAAAGCCTGTCGCTAAGCCTGAAGGTACGGGCAAAAAAAAACGTAAGCAGTTACCGCCAGCCAATACTGAATTTTGGGGTAAGCAATCTTAAGTCATTGGAGATAAGCTATTGTTAGCTTATCTCCAATGTTCCTTGTCATCTCACTTGTCGTAGGTAAGGTTTATGCAGCACTTATTTTGGTTAGTTGAAGGTAAAGTCGCAGGGCGTAGTGGTCCCAATAAAGATTCTTGGGATTTACAAACGCTCAAAGACGCTGGCATTGGTGCCGTTTTGTCAGTTAATGGCGGTGAAGGCTGCGAACCAAGTGCGTTTAAACAGCTCGATTTACGTTACGAATGCATTCCGTTGTCGCGTAATGTGCCACCCCAAAATGGCGATGTGGCGATTTGTGTGGCTCAGTTACCTAAGGCTTTAGCGTTTATTCAGCAATGTGAAGCTGATGATGTTCCTGTGGTTATTCATTGTCGGTCGGGTAAAGATCGCACGGGTTTAATTATGGCGTATTATCTGATGGTTAATGGTGCTGCACCATTACATGCTGTGAGCCAAGTACGCAATATTCGTGATATTGCTTTTACTGCAGAAGGTTGGGATCAATTTGCCTTCGACGTCTTATACGCATTACAAGACTAAGTCTTTAAAAGCCATTTGGTCGTTAAATCGACTAATTAATAGGTAGTGATTTTCATGTGTTTGACCTTCATCATCAAATTTTTATGATTTTAAGGTTAAGCTACCCCTAGGTTAATTTTAGTGAGTTACCCATATCATTATGAAAAGCAAAGCAAGTCAGTCGCAGGGATTACTGCTGTTTAAGTTATCACAGACCCAAGTGTTTGCTTTAGGCACGTTGAAAATTCGTGAACTAGTGCCTTATACGCCATTAAGTAAAATTCCTCAATCGCACCCGACAATTCTTGGTGCGGCGACCATTCGGGGTCATACGATCCCCATTATTGATATGGCGGCCGCGATTGGCTATAGGCCAATTACAGCCGAGGAATTAGAGAAGTGTTATATCATTATCACTGATTGCCAACGGATGATTATTGGCTTTTTAGTGCGTGGTATCGATAAAATTATCGAGTGTAACTGGCGTGATATTGAAGCTCCTTCTGCCAACTTAGGTAAAAATGCCTATTTGACTGGCGTTACCCGTTTTCAAGATCAATTGGTGCAGCTGCTCGATGTTGAGCTGTTATTATCAAAAATTTTCCCCGATAACCCACAAGCTAACCGCGCTATTTTGACCGATGTGCAGCGTGAAAAACTGAAGCCGATGAATATTCTATTGGTTGATGATTCTAAAGTTGCTCGTAAGCAATTATCTGACGCACTAGATATGATCAACATACCTTATCGGGTGACCGCAGATGGTAAAGAAGCCTTAGCGATTATGGAGCAAGCGGCACTGGATCATCATCCGATTGATATTTTAGTGAGTGATATCGAAATGCCTGGGCTTGATGGTTATGAATTGGCATTTGAGGTGCGTGATAATTCGTTAACTGCTAATGCTTATATTATCTTGCATACATCTTTATCCAGCGAAATTAGCGTGAGCCAAGCTCATCAAGTAGGGGCAAATGAAGCGCTAACAAAATTTGATGCCCACGAGTTGATTGATGCCATGTTGCGTGGTGCTGATTTAGCTATCAATAAGCACTAATCAAGTAACGTGTGCGGTTTTTGTGAGCTTTAGGCGGGCAAGAGGGGGATTTTGCTCGCTTATTTCTTGGTAAGACTAGACAAGTCCAGTCACATCCTATAAAAACCTAATGGCCTCATTTTCGAAGGCGTGCGTTGGGGATCTCAACCAAAATATAATAACGATAGGTTAAATCATGAAACAAAAATCATTATTAGCTAAATTGGCTAATGGCAGTCTGGTATTACAAATCTTATTAGGCATCATCGCGGGTGTGATTTTAGCCACTTTGTCACCTGACAGCGCAAAAGATATCGCTTTTTTAGGTAGCTTATTTGTGGGTGCATTAAAAGCGATAGCGCCAATATTAGTATTCATCTTAGTGGCGTCATCGATTGCCAATCAAAAGAAAAATACTCAAACGAATATGCGCCCTATTGTGATTTTGTATCTATTAGGGACGTTTGCCGCAGCATTAACCGCAGTGATTTTAAGTTCAATTTTCCCGACGGATTTAGTACTGGTGGCTGGCGTGGAAGGCACCAGTCCGCCACAAGGCATTGGCGAAGTCATTCATACCTTATTATTCAAATTGGTCGATAACCCAGTTAATGCGTTAATGACGGGAAACTATATTGGTATTCTCGCTTGGGGTGTGGGTTTAGGTTTAGCTTTACATCACGCTACCGATTCGACTAAACAAGTGTTTGCCGACATGAGCCATGGTATTTCACAAATGGTGCGCTTTATTATTCGTTTAGCGCCTATCGGTATTTTTGGTTTAGTTGCGGCGACATTTGCCGAAACCGGTTTTGCGGCAATTGCAGGTTATGCACAGCTATTGGCAGTGTTATTAGGTGCAATGGCGATTATCGCTTTAATCGTTAATCCATTGATTGTATATGTGAAGATTAGACGTAATCCGTACCCGTTGGTATTTCAATGTTTGCGTGAAAGCGGCGTTACCGCATTTTTTACTCGCTCGAGTGCGGCAAATATTCCCGTGAATATGGCGCTATGTGAAAAATTAAATCTGCATGAAGACACGTATTCTGTTTCTATTCCTTTAGGTGCCACCATTAACATGGGTGGCGCAGCTATCACCATTACAGTATTGACTTTAGCCGCGGCTCATACCTTAGGTATTCAAGTTGATCTACTAACAGCATTGTTACTGAGCGTTGTCGCTGCTGTTTCAGCTTGCGGTGCATCTGGCGTTGCTGGCGGTTCATTACTACTGATTCCACTGGCTTGTAGCTTGTTTGGTATTTCTAACGATGTTGCCATGCAAGTGGTTGCCGTGGGCTTTATTATTGGCGTGGTTCAAGATGCCGCTGAAACCGCATTAAATAGTTCAACGGACGTTATCTTTACCGCTGCCGCTTGTGAAGCCGCTGAAAATAAAACTAAGTTGAGTTAAGTTAAGCACGTAAGTTAATTAGCACGGTTATTCGTTTTATAAGCAATTAAAGCAGTCACTTTGGTGGCTGCTTTTTTATAGGAGTCGTTATGATCTTTTGTGATTTTAAAGCGTTAGATGCGGCAAAGCCTTGGTATGGTATAAATGATACTGTGATGGGCGGTTTGTCCCGCAGTAAAATGACGGTTTCGCCTTTAGGTTATGCCGAGTTCAGTGGCCATGTTTCACTTGCTAATGGCGGTGGTTTTGCCTCGGTGCGTTGTGAGTTTAATCCTATAGATGTGAGTGGCTTTACGGGGATTTATCTTGAACTTGATAGCGAACAAGATAAACACTATAAAGTGAATTTAAAGGATGTTTACACCCCTCAAAGCACGGTATATCAAGCACCAATGCCTGTGCCAAGTCATCAAGCGATTAGTGCAAGCTGTACAAGAATAGTAAATTGGCAGCGCATCGATATTCCTTTCAGCGATTTTCAGCCACAATGTCGAGGCAAAGCTATTTCCCGTCCGAGTATTGCGTTAAGCCAACTCTGTAGCTTAGGGCTGGTGATTGGTGCCCAGCAAAGTGGTGACTTTGCACTGAAAATCAAAGAAATAGGTTATTACTAACTTCTGCTGCTATTTTTTATAACGGATGAGTTTATTATTCAGCAGCTTGATAAAATAAATAGAAAAAGGATAAGGCCGAGGCGCTTATCCTTTTGGTGAGTTTGACTAATGTGTTAGCTTAAGCGCCGACAATCCCTAACGGTTTGGCCGTTTTCCACGCCCCGCGAGTAAAATCAGGGAAGGTGACTGAGTTACTGCGATCATTGACTGACTGTTCGCTTAAGATATTCACCACCGACCAAGACGCACCATCGTACACATCCTGATCTAAGGCTTCGCCATTGCGTAGGCAATAAATCATGCGCCATAGCATTACAAAGTCCATACCGCCGTGGCCGCCGTTGATTTCAGCCTCTTTACCTATACGTTGCCACAATGGATGATCATATTTGTCGTACCACTTTTGCATGTCCATATCCCATTCGTGGTAACTGTTACCCAAGCTGCCATTTTCTAGGGCGATACGATTCGGGAAACCAGCAAATACGCCATTAGTTCCTTGGATTAAATTGTGGCGACTGTAAGGTCTTGGGGTCGTAGTATCATGTTGCACCATGATGGTTCGGCCCTTAACGGTTTTAATCAAGCTGGTGTTGATATCGCCATTGATGTACTTGAGCTGGTTACGCTCATGATCGGCAGGAAATTCGCGTTTAGCGTAAAGTGCGCGGCCAAGGGCGGGAGAACTCATTGAGGTTAAGTAATCGAATCTGTCACCACGGTTAATGTTCATGTACTGTGAAACTGGGCCTAAACCGTGGGTTGGATACAAGTTACCGTTACGTTTGGTATGCCAATAAGTACGCCATGAGCCCGTTTTATGGTCGATTTCCTTCATCTGCCAGCGTAGCTCATGGATATAAGCGGCTTCGCCGTGGAGTAACTCGCCAAACACGCCTTGGCGTACCATGTTGAGTACCATAAGTTCTTCGCGGCCGTAGTTGACGTTCTCCATCATCATGCAGTTTTTCTGAGTGCGCTCTGCGGTATCAACAACTTGCCAGCACTCCTCTACAGTGAGTGCCATTGGTACTTCGACAAAGGCATGTTTGCCACTCTCCATGGTTTCAATCGCCATAGGCGCGTGCCATTCCCACGGAGTCGAAATAATCACAATATCAATATCATCGCGGCTTAATAGATCGCGATAGCTCAGGTCATTACCAGTATAGACAGTAGGTTTTGGCCGATTTTGTTTAACGATATGATCTGCGGCTCTGTCGAGTACCGCTTGGTGGGTGTCACAAATAGCTTTAAGTTCAACACCTTCTAAATGACAGAATTGCTCGACATGGCTAAAACCTCGCTCGCCGACACCGATAAAGCCGACTCTAACCACATCCATTTTAGGCGCCACAAGTCCAATAACGGATTTACCCGCTTGCGGTTTAGGTGCAACAGTACTGGCGTTGGTATTAAGGGCTATATTGGCGGTGACGAGTCCTGCGGTAGCGGCACCTGCAGCTTTAAGAAAATTGCGACGATGAATATTATGCATAAGGCTTCCTGCTTTATTTTTACCTGAAGATATTGAAATATCGCTTGGTTTTATTAGTGCGATAACTCACCTATTGGTTATATCAGAAACCCTATTCAAATTGGCAAGAAAAGATGTAACAGTACATTCGCCCGATAAATAAGTCTTTTAGCTACCTTTATTTTAGCAATCGGTAAAGAGTGATCTTGATCACGTTTTAATTTGTTAATTGGGCTACACTGCCGATTAATTAATCAAGAGCATTTATCTTATTATTTAAATAGTTAGCAAACATTAATTAACAAAATGATCACATCATATAAGTTATTTAAAGTAATGTGTTGCTATAAGGAGTAAAGAGTCAAATGGGTTCTATGCTTAATGTACTGCCACAACTGGCTTTCACCTCAGGTGATTGGGTATTGCATAAGGATATCAGGATGTCAGGAATCGAAAAACGCCGTCGCCTTCATTGGCGGGAGACCGATATGCAAAATCGCGAAATTATAGGCCGTTGGTTAGATGAACGTCCTTTATTGGGTGATAAAATTACCCTCTATAAAGAAAACGATAAATATTTTTTAGAAACCTGGTTTAGCGATGGGTGCCATAGTTTAGATGAAGTCTATATGACGCAAACATCCGAGGGCCATAAGCTAGAAGATGTCGGTGGTAATTTTTTTGGTGAATTCTTTATTGTGACTCAGTCAAAGCAATTACAATTTTGTAATGAACAAGGCTGTTATTTCCAAGTAGACAAATTAGCGGCCGATGCACATCCGGTGCAAAGTATGCGCGTCGCGTAAATGCATGTTCAATATTTTAATATATCAAAAGGTCGCATTAGCGACCTTTTGATTTTATCTAGTTTATGTGTAGACGGTTAGCCGTTAAAGGGATGTTTGCTACTAAAAAATAATGGCTTATTCGAATACGGATGAGACAGACTTAAGCTTTGTGCATGTAAGCATAAACGCGGTTTGGCTTTGATAACTTCGGCATCACCGTAAAACTCATCACCTAAAATCGCATGGCCTAGGGCAAGCATATGCACACGTAATTGATGAGTGCGGCCTGTTTCTGGCGAAAGCTCGATTAAGGTGCTGTTTTCTCGGCGCTCTAGTACACGGTAGTGGGTGAGGGCGCTTTTACCGCCAGTCGCTCCCTTTTGTAACGTCTTTTGATAGGGCGGATGCTCTGAGTCTGGCGCTATCGCGAAGTCAATAACGCCCTGTTCCTGCGTCACATCTCCCATTACTTCGGCGATATAAACTTTCTTACTCTGCCTATCTTGAAACTGCGTTTTTAAATGTGACTCGGCTTTTTTATTACGGGCGAACACCATAATGCCCGAGGTCGCGCAGTCGAGCCGATGCACTAAAATTGTTTCTGGATAGAGGCTTTGCAAACGGGTTAGCGCGCAATCGAAGGTGTGTGCTGCTCGACCGGGATTGGACAATAATCCCGAAGGTTTATTGATGATAATCAGGTCTCTATCTTTATAGCGTATGTCTAGCCAAGGAACTGCGGGGGGGTGGTAATCAAATATCTGCATCTTATCCTCATTTTCTCGCGGCCATATTAACAAAATTTACCTAGGCCAACTGCATAATTTTATGCTTGCTAATGTTTAGAGGGGAGAGGGTAAAAATTCGGCTGGCGTCTTACGACTCCAAATACGACTATAAGCCATTAATTGCGGGTAAAAAGTGCGAAACGCCGTTTCAATTTCGATCTGCATTTTATCGATAATTTTATGACTGTCTTTAAATAGCGCAGCTTGTGGGTGCTGTTTTGCCACTTGTGCTAAAGCGCGACGTAGCCCTTGCTCGTTAGTGTAACTGCCTAGCCAGTCTTCGCTGCGCATGGGTGGAATGAGCGTTAACAGAGATTGAGGATGATATTGATCATGGCCTTGGGCTGCGAAAGACGCTAGGGCGCCATACGCCTTCTGGCTAAATGCATCGAGTGGTTCTGGATGATATTCTTCCCAATAGTAAGCCAAGTAATGATCAAAACTCACCGCCATCAGCTCTGCTGCTATGCTTTTTAAGGCTACAGGAAAGGCTTCCATTAGTTCGATAGTGAGTTCGTGGCTAGCGCACAGAGTGTTAATTTCTTGGTTGAGCCATAAAGCTTGCCGTAATTCCATAGGCGCTTGCGCTATTGGTGCTTGAATATAGTTACCCGCCACATTAGCGGCAAGATGAGTTTTACTGATATCGGCAAGATGTAAGTGTGTAAGAAAGTTCATATATATGCTTGGTTAACCACGTCGGTTCACGGTAGCATGCAGTAGTGCGCTTAGGAAAGCGCCCAAGGTAAAAATGTAGTTTTTTTTCACTTTTTTAGGATCATGGATGATGTGGAACTGGTTTACTAAAATGCTCGGTAAAGACGAGCGGCCTAAGCGCAAAAAAATATTAGTTGAAATCCCCTTTGAACAACACCCTTTTAGCTTGGATGATTTTAGCCCCGCACGGCTTAAATATGCTGCCGATGAGAATGTATCCTCTGAAGGAGCCAATCCACAGTGTCTTGAGCAAGAAATAGACACTGGCAATAAGTAATCTTGATCTTATTGGCCTCTACCCTATAGACTAGCCGCCGTTTAACGCTATCTTGAGGCCACTATGCGCGTTGCTGACTTTTGTTTCGATCTCCCTGATGAGCTGATCGCTCGTTATCCTATGGCGCAGCGTAATGCATCACGCCTACTCACTTTAGATGGCAACTCTGGCGCGTTAGGTGATAAACAATTTACCGATCTACTGGGGATGATTAATCCCGGTGATTTAATGGTATTCAATAATACCCGAGTGATCCCCGCGCGTATGTTTGGCCAAAAAGCCAGTGGTGGTAAGTTAGAAATTTTAGTTGAGCGTATGCTCGATGATAAGCGTATTCTCGCCCATGTTCGCAGCTCTAAATCTCCTAAAGTCGATTCATTAATCCACCTTGATGGTGGCTATCAAATGAAGATGGTGGCGCGCCACGATACTTTATTTGAACTCGAACTGTTAGCTGAGTTGACCATTTTAGAAGTACTCGAAGCCGTAGGGCATATGCCGCTACCGCCTTATATCGATAGACCCGATGAAGATGCCGATAAAGAGCGCTATCAAACTGTGTATAACCTAAACCCTGGCGCGGTTGCAGCGCCGACGGCTGGTTTACATTTTGACGATGCGATGCTTGAAGCATTAAAGGCTAAGGGCGTGAATATTGCCTTTGTGACCTTGCATGTCGGTGCAGGAACTTTCCAGCCCGTACGCGTTGACACAATTCTTGAGCACAAGATGCATTCAGAGTGGGCTAATGTACCGCAGGATGTGGTCGATTTAATCGCGCGAACTAAAGCGGCAGGTAAACGTGTGGTTGCCGTTGGCACAACATCAGTGCGTTCACTCGAAAGTGCTGCGCGCGCAGGTGGGGGTGAGCTCAAAGCTTTTAGCGGTGATACCGACATCTTTATTTATCCCGGTTATCAGTTCCAAGTTGTTGATGCTATGGTGACTAACTTCCATTTGCCAGAATCTACCTTAATCATGTTAGTGTCTGCCTTTGCGGGTTTTGATCATGTTATGGCGGCGTATCAACATGCAATCGCACAAAAATATCGCTTTTTTAGTTATGGTGATGCCATGTTTGTGACGAAAAAAGCCCACTAGAGTATGATTTTGCTTTAAAATAGCCGCCCACAGTGAGTAATGGGGGCAAATTTATTTTATCAAAAGGTTGAACCTTTTTGCATTGTCCCCATCTCTATTGTTAATCAAAATGGCATTGGCCATTAAAAATGTAGTCAGACTGTTTTTCTGGCGAGGTAAATTATGAAATTTGAATTAGATACTACTGACGGCCGCGCGCGCCGTGGTCGGTTGATTTTTGATCGAGGTACAGTAGAAACTCCAGCCTTTATGCCCGTGGGAACTTACGGCACGGTTAAAGGTATGACGCCAGAGGAAGTACGTGCCACTGGCGCTGACATTCTGCTCGGTAACACCTTCCATTTATGGTTGCGTCCAGGCGAAGAAATCATGCGTAAGCACGGTGACTTGCATGATTTTATGAACTGGCAACGTCCTATCTTAACTGATTCGGGTGGTTTCCAAGTATTTAGTCTCGGTGATATCCGTAAGATCACCGAAGAAGGAGTACATTTTCGCTCGCCTATAAATGGTGAGAAAATCTTCTTAGATCCTGAAAAATCAATGCAAATTCAAGATGCGTTGGGCAGTGATGTGGTGATGATTTTTGACGAATGTACCCCGTATCCCGCCACTGAAGATGAAGCGCGCAAATCAATGCAAATGTCTTTACGTTGGGCGAAGCGTTCACGCGATGAATTTGACCGTTTAGAGAACCCTAACTCTCTGTTCGGTATTATTCAGGGCGGTGTGTATGAAGATTTACGTGACGAAAGCTTAAAAGGCTTAGTGGATATTGGTTTTGACGGTTATGCCGTCGGTGGTTTGGCCGTAGGTGAGCCCAAAGCAGATATGCATCGCATTCTTGAGCATATTTGCCCGCAAATTCCTGCTGACAAACCTCGCTATCTGATGGGGGTCGGTAAACCAGAAGATCTCGTTGAAGGCGTACGTCGCGGTGTTGACATGTTTGACTGTGTCATGCCAACCCGTAATGCTCGAAATGGTCATCTGTTTACGAGTGAAGGTGTGATCAAAATACGCAATGCGCGTCATCGAGATGACACATCACCACTTGATGCTAAGTGTGATTGTTATACCTGTAAAAACTATTCACGGGCATACCTTTATCACTTAGATCGTTGTAATGAGATTCTGGGTGCGCGTTTAAACACCATGCACAATTTGAGATACTATCAAATGTTAATGGAAGGTTTGCGCGGTGCGATTGAGACGGGTACATTAGACGCCTTTGTAAAGGACTTCTATACCAATCAAGGTCGCGAAGTACCAGAGTTTGTTGATTGATTTTTTACTAATAAGAAGAGAAAACTATGTTTATTTCAAATGCATACGCAAGCGCTGCCGGCGCACCACAAGGTGGCGGCACGATGGAACTGATTTTCATGCTGGCGATTTTCGGCCTGATTTTCTACTTCATGATTTTCCGTCCGCAGTCAAAACGCGTTAAAGAGCACAAAAACCTTATGTCAGCGATTGGTAAAGGCGATGAAGTGCTAACCAGTGGCGGAATTTTAGGTAAGGTTGCAAAAATCAGCGATGAAAGCGATTACGTGTTACTGAGCTTAAACGACACGACTCAAATCACGATAAAAAAAGACTATATTGCAGCTGTATTGCCTAAGGGCTCTATCCAGTCGTTGTAAGCCAAGAGGGCTCAGGCGTGTTAAATAAATACCCAATGTGGAAAAACATTATGGTGGTGCTTGTCATCGCTATAGGTTGTTTCTATGCCGTACCGAACCTTTTTGGTGAAGATCACGCGGTGCAAGTTGTGGCGACTCGGGGTGCTGAAGTAACCGCATCTACCCAAGCCAGTGTGAACGAGCTGTTAGCCAGCAAGGGCATTGCGGTAAAGCGCTCTGAGCTTGAAAAAGGTCAGTTGTTGGTCCGAGTGCAAAATCCGGAGCAACAACTACTGGCTAAAGAAGTGATTGCCGATAGCCTCGGTGACAATTTTACAGTGGCGCTAAACTTAGCCCCTGCAACGCCTAAATGGCTCGAGTCAATGGGCGGTAGCCCAATGAAACTCGGGCTCGATCTTCGTGGCGGTGTGCATTTCCTAATGGAAGTGGACATGGGCGAAGCCATTCGTAAGATGGAAGAGGCTAAAGTTGCCGATTTTCGTTCGCAATTACGTGATGAAAAAATTCGTTATGCCGGCATTCGTAATAATGGTGCAGGTATCGAAATTAAGTTTCGTGATGCTGAAAGCTTAGCCAGTGCTGAACGTTTCCTTAAGACTCGCAGTAACGATATGGTTTTTAGTGATGTGAGCCGTGGTGAAAATTTCGCCCTGCAAGCGGTCATGAGCGATACCTATATTAAGCAAGTTAAAGAAGAGGCACTGCAGCAAAACATTACCACTATTCGTAATCGTGTTAACGAATTAGGTGTGGCGGAACCAGTGGTACAACGTCAAGGCGCTGAGCGCATTATCGTTGAACTACCAGGGGTGCAAGATACCGCTCGTGCTAAGGAAATTCTCGGTGCTACGGCATCGATTGAATTCCATATGGTGGATGACAAAGCTGATCCGAATGCTGCGCAATCTGGTCGGGTATCTGCAGGTTCTGAAGTGTATCAGCGCCGTGAAGGTGGCACTGTTATATTGAAGAAAGAAGTGATGCTGACGGGTGATCATATCACTGGCGCGCAGCCTAGCTTTGACCAATACAGTCGCCCACAGGTGAGCATTAACTTAGACGCGAAAGGCGGTACCATTTTCTCTGACGTGACCAAAGACAACATAGGCAAGCCTATGGCCACTTTGTTCATTGAATATAAAGACAGTGGTGAGCGCAATGCCGATGGCAGCGTCAAGATGCGCAAAATTCAAGAAGTGATTTCTGTTGCAACTATCCAAGCTCGTTTAGGACGTAATTTTGTGATCACTGGCTTAAGCCATGGTGAAGCACAAAACCTCGCGCTATTGCTGCGTGCGGGTGCCCTGATTGCACCGGTGTCTATCGTTGAAGAACGTACCATTGGTCCAAGCTTAGGTGCTGAAAACATTCAAAGCGGTGTGCAAGCCATGATGTGGGGAATGGCAACTGTCTTACTCTTTATGCTGATTTACTACCGCGCTTTTGGTCTGATCGCCAACCTTGCGTTAACCGCAAACTTAGTCATGGTTGTTGGCGTGATGTCGATGATCCCTGGCGCGGTGTTAACGCTACCGGGTATTGCCGGTATGGTATTGACTGTAGGTATGGCAGTTGACGGTAACGTACTGATTTATGAGCGTATCCGTGAAGAATTACGCGCAGGTCGTAGTGTGCAGCAAGCTATCCATGAAGGCTATGGTAATGCATTCTCAACGATTGCGGATGCTAACATCACCACCTTCATTACGGCGCTAATTTTATTTGCCGTAGGTACGGGGGCGATTAAAGGTTTTGCCGTGACCTTAATGATAGGTATTGCAACTTCCATGTTCACCGCTATCGTGGGTACTCGCTCAATCGTTAACGCGGTTTGGGGTGGTAAGCGCGTGAAGACTCTGTCTATCTAAGGGGAAGTGATAATGATTGAAATTTTATCTTTTAAACATACGGTAAACTTCCTCCGTCATGCTCTGCCAATCAGTATTATGTCAGCAGTGTTGGTGCTGGCATCGCTAGTATCACTAGGCGTCAATGGTATTAATTGGGGGCTTGATTTTACTGGCGGTACCGTCGTTGAAATGGAGTTTACTCAGCCAGTTGATTTAAACGCGCTGCGAGTGCAATTGACAACGCCAGATTCTGAAGGTGCCATCGTACAAAACTTTGGTTCTAGCCGTGACGTCTTAGTACGTTTACAGGTTAAAGAAGGCGTTAAAAGTGATGTGCAAGTTAAATCCGTCATGGAAGCAGCGCAGAAAGTTGATCCACAAGTACAGCAAAAGCGGGTTGAGTTTGTTGGTCCACAAGTGGGTAAAGAACTGGCTGAACAAGGCGCTTTAGCTGTATTAGTGGCACTGATCTGTATCATGATTTACGTGTCATTTCGTTTTGAATGGCGCTTAGCTTTTGGTTCAGTGGCAGCTCTGGCACACGACGTGATTGTGACGTTAGGGGTCTTTTCGGTATTCCAATTGGAATTTGATTTGACCGTTTTAGCGGGTCTATTGACGGTTGTGGGGTATTCTCTCAACGATACTATCGTGGTATTTGACCGTATCCGTGAAAATTTCCTTAAGATGCGTAAGAGTGACCCTGAAGAAATCGTCAACGTTTCTATCACTCAAACCATGAGCCGGACGATTATCACTACAGGTACGACTTTAGTGACGGTCATAGCTTTGTTCCTTAAGGGCGGCACAATGATCCATGGCTTTGCGACTGCATTGCTGATGGGTATTTTTGTGGGTACCTATTCATCTATTTATGTGGCGAGTTTCTTGGCCATTAAACTGGGCATCAATCGTGAACATATGATGCCAGTTGAGATAGAAAAAGAAGGTGCAGACCAACCTCCAATGATGCCTTAACTGCTACGTTGGCGTAAAAACCACCCTCGGGTGGTTTTTTTTTGCATATAAGAATGGGTGACACATGTTGCTTGCCAAATTCCCTGCTCACTATGGTTTGCTGCGTAAAATGTCGTTGTTAATGTTATTAATGAATGATGTAAAAAACAGCACTCGACAGACTTGGCTATTTAGCAGTAGGATGACGGCAACCCAAATTCTAGAGACTTGTAGCCGTAGGATGTCCCATGGAAGAACGTAAGGTATTAGTTGCAGGTGGTAATCTATTACAAGCCCATACATGGAAAGGTTTATTAGAAACTTGTGGTATTCACGTTGAGCTCAGAGGTGAAGCGTTGTTAGGTGGTGTTGGTGAACTCCCTACCGGAATGCAAAATGTGGAGTTATGGGTGCGAGAGTCCCAACATGGGCCTGCACAAATTCAGTTAGAAGCCCTGGATGTTGAAAGTCCACAATGGCAATGTGTGTTGTGCCATGAAACCAATGAAGGTAGTTTTGAGCTTTGTTGGCAATGCAGCTCGGAGCGTAGCGAAAGCCACAATTAATCTAAGTACGTTATCTAAACATGTAGTGCTATTAAGGTTAATTCTTTATTAATGGTGCCGTAAAAAGATTGTTTGAGCCAGATGAGCGCATTACACTTTGTTGATAAACTGACTTTGCTTATAAGCTAACTTCACCTCATCATTCAATATCTTACCTAGGAGTCTGCGATGCAGTCCCCCAATGCCTTTTCTGCTCTTGTTAATGCTATTTTGCCAAAAATAACCGAAGTGACCATAGAAGCTTATCAATTAGATGACAGCTGGCATTTAATTGATGTGCGTGAGGATCGCGAGTGGCTACAGGATCATTTACCCCAAGCTCAACATTTAAGTCGCGGTATTTTAGAGCGTGATATTGAAACACGTTTCCCCGATAAAAATACTCCCATTTTGCTCTACTGCGCCGGTGGTGCGCGATCAGCCTTGGCGGCCCATAATCTGCAACTCATGGGTTATACCCGCGTTGCCTCTATGGTGGGTGGTTATAAGGGCTGGATACAGCGACAATTACCTGTTGTACAGGATTAAGCGTCTAGGACCCATTTCAATGCAATATTTCCCCTTATTTATCGATACAGTTAATTTGAATGTCTTGCTGGTGGGGGCAGGCGATGTGGCCAGCCGTAAGTTAGCACTATTAACACGTACCGAGGCTAATATTCACGTGATAGCCCCAGAGATTAATCCTGAAGTGCGGGGTTATGCGGATGCAGGCCGTATTCTTATTTCTGAACGTAATGTGGTCCACGCTGATATTCAAAACTATGATTTAGTCTATTTAGCCACCGCTAATGATAGTTTAAATGCCGAGTTAGCGACCCTAGCAACCGCGCGGGGTATTTGGGTTAACGCTGTTGATAATCCTGCATTTTGCCGTTTTATTACCCCATCCATTGTCGATCGTGGCCGTTTAGTGGTGGCCATAAGCACTGCGGGCGCCGCGCCGGTATTTGCGCGTACCATTCGCTCACGTTTAGAGACCAGCTTGCCGCAATCACTTAAGCCTTTATTTGATTTTGTCGCCGATAGACGTGTAGAAGTGCAAGATAAACTCGATTCAACATCAAAACGTCGCTTATTTTGGGAACGCTTTTTCGATACCAATGGCGACCGTTTTGATAATCGTACTGCCGAACATTATTACAATGCGTTTGATAGTTTAGTCAGTCGTGGTGAAATATTGCTAATTGATGATGCTACTCAAATTGATTTATTACCGCTCGCGGCGATACCGCTATTACAACGGCTCGATTGGATATATAGCCAAGATGAGGTGAGTGATGCACTGACTGAACTCGTGCGTCGTGATGCTAATCGTGGTTCTTTACCTGCGCTTAGTGAATTGAGTCAACAGTACGAGCAAGGCGCTCGGATGTTGCTAGTGGCTGATACGCAAAAAATCAATCAGTTGAAAGCACATTTCCCTATGGCCAAACATTTACGCCAAGGCGCACTTTAATACTCAATGTGCCATTGTTCGTTTGAGCTAACACTGAGTCTCAGGTAGACTCAGCGACCTTATTTTAGGATTTCGCTTTTTCAGGATTTCACTCAGTACTTACTCTGCACTTAGGATGATTATGGCCCCCAAAGCGACCGTGTTTAAGGTCAATTTACAGATTGCCGATATGGATCGACATTATTACCAAGATCATCAACTAACATTGGCCCAGCATCCTTCAGAAACCGATGGTCGCATGATGGTACGTTTATTGGCGTTTATTATTAATGCCAGTGAAAGCTTAAGTTTTAGTAAAGGCATGTGCGTTGAGGACGAGCCTGAATTGTGGGATAAAACTTTATCCGGTGAAATTGATCTTTGGGTTGAGTTTGGTCAAGCCGATGAAAAATGGCTGAGAAAGGCCAGTGGCCGTGCCAAAGTAGTGCAGTTATTTACCTATGGTGGCCGCAGCGTGCCTATTTGGTGGAAGCAAAATCAGCAAACGTTAGATCGTTATCAAAACCTTAAAGTATGGAATATTGCTGAAGAGTCAGTCGCCGCGATGGAAATCTTTGTTGGCCGTAATATGGCATTACAGGTTTCTATTAGTGAAGGCCAAATTTGGTTATCTGATAGCGAAAACAGTGTGCTGATCGAACCTGAAATTCTTAAAGATATTTAATCACGCATTTTATAAAAAGTGCCGATAGCGAATGCCTTCACTTAAAAGTATGCGGCATTAACTATCGGCGCTGTTAGTTTATTAGTCTGTTAACAATCGGCTGGGTAAAAGCAATTAACTGAGTAAAACTTCTTTTTAAATATCAGCTTAGCGCGTCAGGATTCACGTTATGGAGCTGATTATTTAGCTGGCGCTTCTTGCGCTTCAACTAAGCTTGAATAACCGCCACCATCATAGGTTTGCGTGTATCCAGCAGTGACTAAGGCTTTGGTTGCAATGCTGCTACGGCGGCCGCTGTGACAATACAGCACAACAGGGGCGTCTTTGGCGATGCCACGCTTAGCAAATTCCTCAGCCACTTGCTCAAAGGGAATATTGACGGCATTGGCGATATGCCCTTCAGCAAACTCCTCTGGTGTTCTAACATCAAGCACCATAGCGCCTGTCGCAATTTTATCCCACGCAATGGCTGGATTTTGATCGGCGGCATTTGACATCATCGGCATTAGCATTAGTGAGGATAGGCTTAACAGCGCTAAGCGCATTAGGTTTTGGCCACGTGTAATAAGGTTGTGGATCACTTTATCTCTCCTTGAAGACTTGTTTTAGACCAGCTTGGTGTAGCCAAGCTGGTATTCGCTAACCTTACTATTATGTACTGACTTGGTATTGGTTAGCTTTGCTTGGCAATTTGAGCCTCTGATTTTACACCTAATTTACGTAAAACCATGGCCGCAGGGCAAAAACCTGTAAAAGCACTTTGTAATAGGTTAGCGCCAATAAATGCGGTTAACCATATAAAATTGTGGTGCACATACGCGGTTAGCACTAGTGACAATAACACCATCAATCCGGCAAAAGCCATAATGCTGCGTTCTATTGACATACTTTACTCCTTGAGACCGTCTGGGTAGCGGCCTTTGTTGTGGTTAGTTTTGTGGTTAGTTTAGGGTTGATTTAGGGTCATACGATTTTTCATTGTTGTGTAATACAGCACTGGAATAACGATTAACGTCAGTATGGTTGAGATAAAAATACCAAAGATCAGACTAATCGCTAAGCCATTGAAAATAGGGTCATCAAGGATGAACAAGGCGCCTATCATGGCTGCAAAAGCGGTCAGCATAATGGGTTTTGCCCTTACGGCGCCAGAGTGGATCACTGCTCGCTCAAAGGGCACGCCGGATGCGGTTTCTTGATTGATAAAATCGACCAATAATATTGAGTTACGCACAATAATCCCCGCTAGCGCTATCATGCCTATCATAGATGTGGCAGTGAATTGGGCACCGAGTAGTGCATGGCCTGGCATCACCCCAATCACCGTAAGTGGGATAGGCGCCATGATGATGAGCGGCACCAGATACGATCTAAACTGCACCACCACCAAAAGATAAATCGCGATCATGCCGACAGCGTAGGCTATGCCCATGTCTCTGAAGGTTTCGTAGGTGATTTTCCATTCGCCATCCCAAAGCACGGCGATAGAATCGAGCCCTGTGGGTTGGTGAATATAATGTTGTTCAAACCCTAAACCATCCTTGCCATCGATGTTGTCTGCCATATCGAACATACCGTAGAGCGGGCTGTCCAGTGGACCTGACATATCAGCGACGACCATGATCATCGGGACCATATTTTTATGGATAATCGGTGCATCAATGGTGCCGCGTTTGATGGTTACTAACTCAGAAATAGGTACAGATTGACCTGTCTGGCTGAGCAACTTCATATTCAGCACTTGCTCTAAATCAATTTTTGCGCCTTCTTCTAATTGCAAACGAATCGGTACAGGTTTTTTTTGCTGCGCTTGGTGTAAATAACTCACGTCTTTGCCGCCAACGGAAGTGGCAATCAAATCGACAATATTGCTATAAGGTACGGCCATCAGGCTGGCTTTACTGCGGTCGATCATCACTTGCCATTTTTGCTGGGCTGCGGGCAAGAAAATATCGATATCGACTACATCTTTGGTTTCATGGAACAGTGCCTGCATTTCATAAGCGGCTTGTTCGCGAATAGCGGGGCTTGGGCCATAAACTTCGGCCACCAGCGGCGACCATACTGGTGGCCCAGGTGGTACTTCAACTACTTTGATATTGGCTTGATATTGCTCGCCAATTTTTTGCAAATCTTCCCGTACTGATACCGCAATGCTATGGCTGTCGCGCTTACGGTGTTTTTTATCTACCAGATTCACTTGAATATCGCCAAGTTCTTGGCTGTTACGTAAAAAATAGTGGCGCACTAAGCCGTTAAAGTTCATTGGCGCGTTAGTGCCGGCATACAATTGCAGGTGTTCGACCTCGGGGACGGTAGTCAGGTAGCGACTCAAATCCTGTAGCACTCTTTGTGTTTGCTCTACGGGCGTGCCTTCTGGCATGTCCACCATCACTTGAAACTCGGACTTGTTATCAAAGGGCAGCATTTTCAGTACCACGAGCTGACCAATGGGGAGCGCGACAGCGATGCCAATTAATACAAATACGCCAGCAGCCAGTCCCATTCTTGCCTTACGGGCATTTTTACCCAGCAGGAAAGGGCCAATTAAGTGGGTGAAGAGGCGCACCATCTTCGTTTCGGCTTCATCCTCGTGCGATGCTTGGGCGCTATCGTGCTTGTCATTGTGTTTAAGCAGTTTACGACTGAGCCAAGGGGTTACGACAAAGGCAACCACCAAGGAAATCAACATGCCCATACTGGCGTTGATGGGAATCGGGCTCATGTAAGGCCCCATTAAGCCCGACACAAAAGCCATCGGTAGCAGTGCCGCAATAACGGTGAACGTCGCCAGAATCGTCGGCCCACCGACTTCATCAACCGCCACAGGGATAAGCTCACTAAAAGATTTTTTGCCGAGCGCCATATGCCTGTGGATGTTTTCAACCACGACGATGGCATCGTCGACCAAAATACCGATGGAAAAAATCAGGGCGAATAAGGACACGCGGTTTAGGGTAAATCCCCACGCCCAAGAGGCGAAAAGGGTGATCGCTAGTGTGATAATAATAGCCACACCCACAACTAAGGATTCGCGGGCCCCCATGGTTAAAAAGACCAGTACGACAACGGCGCTGGTGGCAAAAATTAGTTTTAAAATAAGGGTGTTAGATTTATCCGCCGCGGTTTCGCCATAGTTACGCGACACAGTGACTTCAATATTAGCGGGGATCAATACATTGTCGACCTTAGCAATCCGCTCAATCACACTGTCGGCGATATCGACGGCATTTTGGCCCGCTTGTTTACCAATTGCGATAGTAACAGCTGGATAAATATCGTTTTTATCTGCATGCCAAACGCTCTGCTTAGGGATATCACTCTTTAAACTGATTTCAGCAATATCTGCCAGATAAATGGGGATAGGTTTACCTTGTTTATCTTGATAGACACTAACGACTAATTGCTTAAGATCATCAATAGATTGTAAAAACTGCCCAGCCTGAACTTTAATCTCTTGATTACCTTGCACTAAGGATGCAGGCATAGAGACCATATTATTGTCATTCAGGCTTTGTCTTAACTTGTCGTAGGTCAGATTAAAGCTGTTCATCTTGGCGGGATCGATGCGTATGTTGGCCACTATTTCGTGTTGGCCAACGGTGTAGATTTCGCGGGTGCCTGCAATACGCTTAATTTCAGTTTCTAATCCAAGGGCGACATGGGTCAGCTGCTCGGCAGAAACCTGCCTGTCCTTAGACCACAAGGTTAAACTCACAATAGGCACATCATCGATGCCGCGGGGTTTTATTAGCGGTTCGCCAACACCAGCGTCTCTTGGCAATTTATCCATATTGGAATAAATCTGGTTGTACAGGCTGACGATGGCATCATTGCGCGCCACGCCGACCTTAAAGATGACGATGATCATCGCGCCATCGGGCTGTGAGAATGAATATAGGGTATCTATACCTTTGATTTCGGAGATTACCTGCTCTGCTGGCAGTGTGACTAAACTTTCAACTTCAGTAGGCGTTGCACCGGGAAAAGGGATAAACACGTCGGCAAAGGTGACGTCAATTTGCGGTTCTTCTTCCTTTGGCGTTACCAAAATCGCGAATAAACCGAGTAAGAGCCCGAGAAGCGCTAAAAGTGGCGTGATGGCGCTATTTTGGAAGGCTGCGGCGATTCGACCGGAAATCCCAAGTGTGGTTTGTGGTGCTGGCGCATGTTTCATAAAACAACCTCAACAAAGCTAACGTCGCTAAAAAATTATTGCTTCTTGCTGAGCAATACTTGGTAAGCATCAACGGCAACCGTGTCACCTGACTTAAGACCCGAGAGCACTTCGACCTCGCCATTTAAGGGTTTAGTCACACGGACTTGGACGAGTACAAAGCCATCCCCCTGTTTTAAATAAACACTGCTCAGTTCGTTCATTGTGAGTAGCGCTGATAGTGGCAGTTGAATTATTTCACGCTCGCCATTTTTAAAAGATGCCTTTGCCCAAGTGCCGGGTTGGAGATTGGCTTCATTCTCAGGCAGGTTAATGCGCACTTGGTAACTGTGGCTGATGGGATCGGCAAAACTAAAAATTGTGAGATCCCTCGAGGTCAACTCGCGGCCATCACTTAAACGCACGATAAATTCGGGGGCATTTTTCAGTTGATTGATATAACGCTGTGGCACTTGGGTAATGGCGCGCATTTGGCTTGCTGAAAACCCTGACAGCAGCGCTTGTCCTGGGCTAACGGTTTCGCCAAGTTCGACAAAACGCTCAGTGACTACGCCACTAAATGGTGCCGAAACAACCGTGTATTTTAAGGATTCGCTGGCTTTAATGACTCGCGCTTGTGCTGCACTGACGGCTTGCGCGGTTGCCTTAGCATTGGCAGTGGCTTCATCCATCGCTCCCTGTGAGATAGCGCCTTGGGGAAATAACTCTTTATAACGTTGGTATTGTGCCTGTGCTTCAACATTTAAGGCTTTTGCTTTGGCTAAGTCGGCCTCAACGCTCGCAAGTTCAGCGCCTTGTTCTTTACTGGTGATTTCAAGTAGGGCAGCGCCTTCGGGGACAATATCGTTAACATCGTAGTTGAGCTTGACGATACGGCCAGAGGTTTGTGCTGACACCGTTGCCGCTTTGACCGCTTCAATGGTGGCATCTAAGGTAACCCAATTAGCATAGGGTTTATTTAAAACGTCGATAGTGTCGACTGAAGCTGCTTGAGCTTGAGCACTAGAAAATAGCAGTAGTAATAACAGAGTGCGAAAAATAGACGTCAGCATTAAAATTATCCCAGATGTTATTCATGAGAAAATTCTAATGGAGTTGGGTTGAATAGGCAATCACTATTTATTAGAAAAATTTAATGTAATGCTGTTGGCTAATTTAGGAATAAGACCAATATGCCTCTTATTCCCAAATTATTAATAGGTTACCAACCGATAAACCAATATCCCTAATCGTTTAAATAATAGCTCAGAGTGGAGACGATACGAATTTGTTTAATATAAGGTGTGCTGCTGTCGCGATCTGAAATCGTGAACTGGCCTTGACTGGCGGTTTTAATTTTACCGAGGCGAGAATCTGAGTCTTTGGCAAATTTTTCTGCCACTTCACGGCCATTTTGCGTCGCTTCTTGCACCATTAAAGGTTTGACTGAGTTGAGGTCGGTGAAGAGGAACTCAGCGCTGTTACCATAGTCTTGGCTGGCGATTGCTATGCCTTCTTTCACTAAACTAATCATTTGCTTACGGGCATTAAGCATTAGGTCGATTTGTGGAGTATAAACCGATAAATTAATTTTTGCGGAGTAGCGATATTTCACGTTTGGATCGACATAACCTTGGGCTTGACGGTCTTCAATAGAAGGTAAAGAGACGGTGATTTCGCTATCGTTAAAGCCCTGTTCTTTTAAGAATGCCACCACGCGGTCCGTTTTTTGTTGAACCGTTTCATAGAGCTTGGGCAGATTGTTATCGACCTCGGTGAAATTGATTGGCCAGATAGCCACATTCGCTTTAACTTCTTTTTCGGCTAAGCCCTTTACCGTAACAGTACGATCCATCGCTTTCATTTGTAATAAAGCTGAGCTTGCGGTTTGGCCGACATATACTAGGCCTGCGCAGAGGAAGCCGCCGAGTAAAAGGGCTGGAAGGGTATTATTTTTTACCATGAAAATAATCTCTTAATTAAATAAACTAAGCCTACGATACGCAATTACTGGAGGTTATGCACTGGGTTTATTCGGTATTGCCGCCGCTTAAAACCTGTGGGATGAAAGGATGGAAAGCATCAGTTTGAATTATTGTTAAACCATAAATTGTAAATTAATACTACAAAAAAGCCGCAATCAATGCGGCTTTGGGGATGTAGCGCTTATCTTAGAACTGGTAGCTATATTGCACCGAGTAGTACATGGCACTTGACTCAGTAATCGCATTAACCGGACCTACACCAGGTGTTGCGCTATTTTCAATTAAGTGAACTTCTTCACCTTTAACATAGGCGATACCAAAATCGATGCTGTTCTGTGGATTAACATGGTAGCTCATGCCCGCAGTAAACCAGTTACGGTCTGAATCTGGGATCGAGATTGAGCTAATATCATCAACCACACCCATGTCATGCATGTAACCTGCGCGAACGGTAAATTGTTCGTTAATCGTGTAAGTACCACCTAAGCTAAATAACCATGAATCTTTCCATTGGTATTTTTTTAGAGCAACATCACCTGCATTTACAGTACTGCCAGCGCCAGCTTGGCCTGGTAAAATGGTGGCTACGCCATCTTTAGCAGTAATTTGCTCAAAATCGCCCCATTTGGTGAACTGGGCGGTGTAATGTACCGCAAATTGAGACGTCAGCTGATGGAAACCTGCTACTTGGAAGATATCCGCTAGCGGTACATCTAAGCTATCAAAGCTGGTGGCTAGTGTTGTTGGGCCGCCCAATCCTAAATTCGCAGTAGAGATAGTATTGATATCGCCTTCAACATTAACCGTTGGGCTAAAGCGGTAGCTTAAACCAAAACGGTTATCCTGATTTAACTCAATCGTTGCGCCAAGGATACCGCCAAATGCCCAGCCATCGGCATCAACATTAACCAGCGGTGTTGAGCCAGCATCACGGGTCAAGCGTCCTTCACCGTAAACCGCATCAATACCAGCACCTATGCTGAACATGTCATTGATGCGGTATGAAAGGCTAGTATTAAAGTTAATTGTGGTGACTTCTGTTTTACCTAATAGATCAAAGGGGGCTGCAGCAACATTTTTAGACAATGTGGCTGAATCGGTACCTGTACCAAAATTAGAAAAAGCGGCAAAACCTACGGCAAATTTGTCATCGATGGGATGGATATAGTAAATATTAGGAATGGCCTTAGTGCTGCCTGCATCATCGATACTGCCTAAATCGACGGCTCCGCCAGCAAAGTTAACATCTTTGACATCAACTGAAACATCGACGTAAGTTAAACCAACAGAAAGTGAATCCTTATCAAATAACGCCATAGCTGCAGGGTTACGAGATATTACCGACGCGTTATCGGCGATAACGGCATCACCAGAGAATGCACGGCCTATGCCTGTGGCTGATTGGCTGTTGAGTTGGAAACCAGCGGCTAAGGTTTGTGTACTGGCTAATGCGACCGAAATGGCAATGAGTGTCTTGTTGAATTTTTTCATTATTATTCTCTCTATTTTTATAAATATTGGATTTTTATTCGACCGAACTCCCCAGTACCGTGTCGAAATCCTTTTTTGTCTTTTGCATCTTATGGATTGAATGTACTGCCAACAAGTCCGACCAGATGTTAAATATGTTAATTTTCAGTTAATTAAAGGCATTTCAAACAGAGTGTTTTTTAAGTGGCGATTGAATGGTCTGGCCAGTTGCCTGATGTCATGGGCTTTGGATGCGATGAAGAGTTTTAATTAACGTTAACGATTTGTAACGCTGCGTAGAAAAGTTAAAACGATACAAAATGTAAAAAGGCGTACAAGTGTATGCCTTTTTACATTATGGATGAGGGCAGAGATTACAATGCAGATTTAAATTGTTCGAACTCTGTTGTCACTTGTTGACTCGGCGCAGATAATTTACTGACTAAAATACCGGCAATGGATGCAAATACAAAACCTGGCAGTATTTCATATAATTCAAAAATCCCACCCGATAATTGTTTCCAAATGACCACGGTTAACGCACCCACTATGATGGTGGCAATCGCGCCATTACGACTATATTGCTTCCAAAATAACGACAACAGTACCACTGGGCCAAATGCGGCGCCAAAACCTGCCCATGCGTAGCTCACTAAACTCAGTACGCTGCTGTCAGGATTAAGTGCCACTACGCCTGCAATCACTGCAATTGCCAGTACGCCTAAACGACCAACCATCATCAACTCGCGATCATCAGCTTTAGGTCGCAGCCATTTACGGTAGAAATCTTCGGTGATAACGCTTGAGCAAACTAATAGTTGCGAATCGATAGTGCTCATAATTGCCGATAAAATCGCCGCGATGAGTAGACCACCAATCCATGGGTTAAAGGCCGCTTGGGCTAAATGGATAAATACGGTTTCAGGATTTGCAAGTGGCATTTTTGCAAAATAGACAGATCCAGCAATCCCTGTTGCCAGCGCACCTACCAAAGATAGTATCATCCAGCTCATCGCAATACGGCGCGATAAGGGCAGGGCATCGGCGCTGCTTATCGCCATAAAGCGCGATAAAATATGCGGTTGACCAAAATAGCCTAATCCCCACGCGAGCAAAGACAGCATGCCAATCACAGTGGTGTTATCGCTAACGAGTGCCAACATCGCCGGATCAATCGATTCCATTCCGGCCTGACTTTCAGGGTTGGAAAACACCGCAAACGGCACAATTAATAGTGCGATAAGCATTAAACAACCTTGAAAAAAGTCAGTCCAACACACTGCAAAGAAACCGCCTATAAAGGTATAACCGACTATGATGGCTGAGCCAATAACCAGAGCAACGGTGTAATCAAGGCCAAAGACTTTTTCAAACAAAATCGCGCCGCCTACCATGCCTGAAGAGGCGTAGAAGGTGAAAAATACTAGAATAGTGATGGCGGAAACAAGTTTGAGGTAACCTTGAGTATCGTGGAAACGCTTCTCAAAAAAATCGGGCAACGTCAGTGCGTTATCAGCCAGTTGAGTGTAAATACGTAGGCGTTTTGCTACAAATAACCAGTTTAACCAAGCACCAAAAATTAAGCCTATGCCAATCCATGCTTCGCCTAAACCACCTAAGTAAACCGCGCCGGGTAAACCCAGTAATAACCAACCAGACATATCTGATGCACCCACGCTAAGTGCAGTCACGGCGGGGCCCATTTTTCGGCCACCTAAAATATAATCATCAACAGTATCGGTAGCACGATAAGCCCAAAAACCTATGCCCATCATCAATACTAAATAGCTAACAAATGTGATTAAAATTGGGGTTTCAATCGTCATCTTGTTTCTTCCCATCTTTTTATTATTAAAAGTGGCAAGCATGCTACCAGATGTTTGAGCAATCGCCCATTAGCAGGTAAATATGTGACTAAAATCTAACCTGCGATACGAGTTTTTATCGAAGGTTAGATTTAAAAATGATCGGTTTAGATGAAGATATTGCTTATTTCGTCTTTTACATAGTTAAGATCAGATTTATCTTCACCAACGATCAGAATAAAAGCGTCAGCAGTTTCAAAACCGATACCTTGATATTGGCTGTCGGCAAACGTTTGATCTAGCACCATACGTTTTTCCAACGGCACGATAAATAGAGTGACTTTACCTTGCTCGCCTTGAAGCACGAGATGCAAGCTTTTTACACCTTGAAAATCGCAATAAGAGCTGAAATATACTTTACCGGGCTGTTGGATAAACTTGGCATTACCAAAGTTTTTCAGTGAAGCCAGTCGAGCATTTACTTGTTTAAAGTCGACATTTTGGTCCAAGTGTAAAGCGACACTCTCATGATTGACATGGGCTAGAGCATGCTCTGCTAAATCGATGGGGCCAAGGCGCAGTAAACTAAAGCTTATTCCCACAGCAAAGGCTATGGAAGCTGCCATTGCCATTAGAAAACCTGTACGGCGTCGCTGTTTGTGATGTTGCTGCAATTGCTGGCGCAGAATTAGCTTATCGGCTAAATCTTCAGGCACACTAATTTTTAATGCACTGCACAGTTTTGCATCGAGATTTTTAAGTTCATTCACAAGCGCTTGGTTTTCTGGTTTAGCTTTTATCTGCTGCAGAAAATCAGCGTCTTGATTGTAAGGGTTCTCATAGGCTTGACGTCTAAATTTAAGCTCATCCATTGGACTGACCTCTCACCTCTGATTTTTCAAGTAATACTTTCAATTGGTTTCTCGCCCGAAATAAACGTGTCATCACAGTGTTACGATTAAGCTCCATTAGCTCGGCGATTTCATCACCGTTAAAACCACCAATCAGTTGCAGTAAAAGTGGTTCACGGTATTCAATGTCCAGCCGACTAATTTGCCGACGGATCAGATATTGATCGGTCTGATCTTCACTGCTATTAGAGATATTGTCCTCTAACGTATCTTGCTCGACATCGGAGTAATCAAACTGTTTACGCTCAAAACGCCGCGCATTTTCCCGTCTCAAAATAGTGATAAGCCATGCTTTAGCGGCTTTATCATCTTTGAGGGAATCTAATGCTTTCCATGCCCGTAAAAATGTTTCTTGAGTAATGTCCTCAGCCACGTGTTTATCGCCAGATAACCAATAGGCATAACGGAAGATATCGGCATGTAGCGCCTTGACTAGGCTGTTATATCGTCGTTGTTTGCTTAACATGTCAGAAGAGACCGCAGGCTCTGCTGATTTCTTGCGCCAATTAGTAAACATTTTTTACCTGTTGGTTTTTTCGCTGGATATTTAACATGTTGAGCTCGCTTTTTTGTCATTAAACCTAGTCATTAAACCTAGTCATTAAACCTATTATTAGTTAAGGGTTTATCGAGGATTTAGTGGGCTTAATGCTACTGATTTTGGTTTTGAGTGCTGACGTTGATAGGTTTTGACCGCGTTAAGTAACGCGGCGCACTGGGCACTTAAGTGTGGATTTGCATTATTAGCATTAGCACTATAGGCGGCTAATTGCAGTTGTTGTATCGCTTCAGCCAGTGGTAAAGACTGCTCGGCAATCTTATCGAGTGTCATTGGTGTTTGTTCTAACTCGCTAAAATAGCGCTGTAATTGCAACATTATGTGGCCCACATCGCCACTGGCACAGGCTTTTTCTAAGCTGTGTAAACCCGATATCGTTGCTGCTGGAGCCGAGTTGAGCGCAATCGGTGCCGTTACTTGATTTTTTAAAGCACGGCGCCAAGCAATTAAAGTGATAATCCAAACCACTAAAGTGATCAACCATAGCGCAGCAAATGCCTTAACCATCCAAGAGTTATTGTTATCAGCCGTTGAGTTAGCTTGCCAAGCGGGGGCTGTGGGCGTATCCGTGATAGCGCCACCTTTCACCACGATAGTACGTGCTGGTAGTGTTGCTGTTTCTTCTCGTTTAAGGTGCGGGTTCCACCAAGGTATGTTGATTTCGGGCAAAGTAAACGTTCCCGCTTTACTGGGGACAATAGCCGACGAAATACTGTACTGAGACACGATTTGCGCTTCACGCACAAAGGTCTGTCGCTGGGGTTTTTCAGGATATAACTTCAGCTCATCAGGAAGCGTCTGGTTGATATCTGGCAAACTATTTTCATCAGCGTTTGAGGCTAAAAGCGTTATCGTGCGAGTGATGGGGCTGCCGACGGTAAACTCTGTAATATCCTCCGGAAACGTTTCTTTTAACACTACCAGATCGGCAACTAACCACTGACCTAGAAAACTGGCGGGAGCAGGATTGACTTGTACTGTGAGCGATGGCGCTCCCGCTTGCATTGGGCGACTTTCATTAAAGCCAAACATACCGCCACGGCGTTGGGATTCAACCAATACATCGCCGGCAAAGGTGGCTCCCTTAATATTAATTTGGCCCGGTAAGTCGGGAATAATGCCATAGGTACGCTCAATTACGCGATAACGACGCCCATCGACAATTTCAGAGCCATCTTTATCTTCACCGACTTGTTTGATTTGCCCGCCCTCAATCACCGGTGCGCTCAACACACCTCGCTGTAATTCTACCGCGAGATAGAGTTTTACTTTATAGGTAATTAATTGGCCGACATAGGCTTCGTCGGTTGACACTTTTGCGTCGATAAATAGGTTTTTCATTTGTGCGGGTTGACCACCGCTTTCGACCACTTGCAGTGGAATTGGCGCCGAGTTTATGCCGTCAATACTAAAGGCTGGAATAGTCAATTGACCTTTTTGTTTTGGTGCAAGCAGCACTTGCCAGCGAGTTTCTTTAACCGCATCAAAATTCATGATTTGTGTACTGCGACTTACGCTGGTGCGACCAACAATAAAGTCCCTCAGTAGGGCTGAGGTGTCGAGTTTGCCGGTATCGATTTCATCATCAACACTGATATTAAGCACAAAGTATTCGCCCAACATCACGGGGTTGCGATCAACAGTTGCCTCAATCTTAGTGAGTGCAAAAGCGGGATTAACCACTCCGATAGCAAGGAGTAGCAGGATAAAAAATTGTCTGATTACCACTGTTCGTTATCCTTTGATATTTGGCCATTTTGGCGGCGTTTTTGATATTCCAACTGCATTTTGTTACGCAGTAATACTTGAGGGTCTTCGCTCACGCCCCGCAGTGCGCGTTGCATTTCGGGTGGAAGCGGCTCACTGTTTGTTGGCGGCGCTTCGATAGATTCATCCATAGCAATGTTTTGTTTATCTTGAACATCTTGCTCTGGAGTATCTTTAGCACTAACGTTTTGTTTTTCTTGCTCAGGCATTTGTTTGTTATTTGCATCAGCTTTAGCCTGCGCCTGCATGTTAGCCTCATTATCTACTGGCTTATTTTCTTGGCTATCAGGTTGAGGTTTATCCTTATTACTTTGATCATTGCTATTTTGTTTATCTTGTTCTGATGGTTGTTCATCTGCTTTTTGCTGTTCAGGGCTTTGCTTATGATCTTGTTCAGCATTGGTATCATCCTGCTGCTCCTTGGATTCTTGCCCTGCTTGATCTTGCTTATTTTGCTCAGAACCATTCTGTTGATCGTTATCTTGACCAGATTGCGGATCTTCTTTTTGATCTTGCTCTTTACTCTGTTGGCCGTTATTACCTTGCTGTTTTTGCTGTTCTTTCAATTGTTTTTCAGCAAGTTCAAGATTGGCTTTTGCCGCAGGGAAATCGGCCTGTTTTTCAAGCGCGGCTTGATAGCGTTCTTTCGCTTTATCAGGTTTACCGAGTTGCATCAACGCATTGCCCTGATTGTAAAGGCCTTGGGCTGAGTTATCTTGCTCGAAGGTTTTGAGCGCTTGCTCATAATCACCGGCTTTATACTGAGCACTAGCACGCCATTGGGGTGACTCAAACTGCTTAGCGGCGTTAGCATAATCTTGTGATTGATAGGCTTGCATTGCTTGTTGATCGGCGGTTTGCCATAAATCTTCCCATATATTGGCATGGGCAGATTGCGGCGCAGCCGCTAATAGTAGGCCGCTCAATAAGGCAACAAACCCGCCACCGATACCCGCAATGATGCCTTGCCTAAAACTGAACAGCGCGGGAAGCAGCAATAATAGTGCCAGATAAGGGCCGAGATCTTGCCAGGTTTCGCCGTCAAGCTCTGTTGCTTTAGCATCGCCAGCATCACTTAACCAACCTTGTAATTGGTCGAGATCGTTACCATCGGCGCGGTTCTGAATCAAGATGCCTTTATTGTTTGCAACCAGCTTTTGCAGTAAGCCAAAATTTACCGCAGCAACCACAACTTCATTGCTATTGTCTCGTTGTAATTGTCCATCGGGTAGACGGATTGGCGCGCCTTGGCTGGTGCCAAAAGCCATTATGGCAAGACGATATTGCGTGCCACTTAATGCCGAGTTTGCCTCATCAAATTGTGCGGTAGTAATGCCATCGGTCATGACAATGATATCGCCGTGAATATGGCCACCTTGCGCCAATAGAGCTTTAGCTTGAGTAAGCGCCGCAGCTAAGTTTGAGCCGCGCACTGGCATGATCTCAGGGCTTAATGTGGGCAGTAAATTGAGTAGTGTGCCGGTATCACGCGTTAATGGACTGATAGTAAAAGCATCACCAGCAAAAGCGACTAAACCTGTTTCACCTTCTTTTAGATTACGTAGTAAGTCTGTTGCCCTAAATTTGGCTTGGGTTAAGCGATTTGGCGTCACATCGGTTGCAAACATAGATACCGACATATCCATCACTAATACACGGCCTTGTTCGGTGGCAAACACGGGTAAGGATTGTTTATTAACGGCAGGCCCAGCAAGGGCAATCGTCGCGATCAGCCAAGTGAAGGCTAATAAATGCAGCGGATGGCGGGATTTTTTATCGCCTTGGGTGACTAATATTTTGGCTAAGTGCGGCGCAATATAACGGTTCCATGCGCTGTGACTCTGGTGTTGTCGCCATAAACTGAGTAACACTAAGGCCAGCGGCACTAGGGCGAGTAGCCATTCGGGACGAATAAAATGTAGGCTCATTATTTTATGTTCCTCCGTGAACTCGTTGCAGCGAGTTTAACTCGGCGCGTAGCAAAAAATGGTAATTGACCTAAGGCAATCCACAGGCTTGTCAGTAAAGCCAAAGCCAGCGGCCAATAGAACAGGTCTGCCTGTGGACGATAGCTCAATTGGTCGCGACTCACTGGCTCGAGTTTGTCGATTTCTTGGTAAATTTGATCCAGTTCTTGGCTGTTACGGGCGCGAAAATAACGGCCGTGGGTGACTTCAGCGATATGCTTAAGCTGGTTTTCATCTAGATCCATCGAGGGGTTAACCCGTTCGCGGCCAAAGAGTGTGCGCCGCTCCATCACATCAGCTCCGACACCCACAGTGTAAATGGTGACTTTACGATTAGCGGCAATCTGCGCTGCTTGTTCTGGCTCGATATTGCCCGCATTATTGGAGCCATCGGTCAATAAAATCAGCACTCTATTACTCTCGTCCATTTTATCAAAACGCTTTACCGCTAGGGCTATGGCTTCACCTATGGCGGTTTGTTTACCGACTAAGCCGATTTGCGCTTCTTTTAAAAATTGCGCCACTGAACGTCTATCTTGGGTGAGCGGTGCCTGTAAATAAGCGTGATCGGCAAATAGAATCAAGCCGATACGGTCGCCTTTGCGGCGTTCAATAAAATCACTGACGACGTGTTGTATCAAAGTAAAGCGGTCGACGGTTTTACCATTTACCACCATATCTTCAATCTGCATACTGCCGGATAAATCTACTGCCATCATCAGATCGCGGCCTTGGCTTGGCAACTCGATGGGTTCCCCAAGCCATTGCGGACGAGCGATAGCAAGCACTAACAAGCACCACATCAGCCAGTAGCGTTTACGGCTCTGGCGTGTGTTGGTGGCTAAGCTTTGTTTACCTGTTTGGCTCATTCCCGGTAATTGCAGTCGGCCACCCTCTACTTGTATGGTTTGTTGGCGCCAAAAAATCAAAGGTAACGGCAGTAATATCAATAGCCAAGGCCATGCAATAGTTAACATTGTGCCTCCGATTTTTGACTATCAACAGGCATAACTTGAGCGTTAATTTGACTAAGTTCAGGGGCGTTGAGTTTGGCTTTTGATGCTAACCAAGCCTGTGTCAGCGCGTGTAACTCATTGGCTTCATCCAATGTTAGCGGCGTTGCTTGATGGCGTTTGGTTAGCAAGGGACCGATACGTTGGCGTTTATGCGCGGGTAAATAGCTGTCTAGCCAGGTTGCCCATGCCTTTCCATCTAATGACGCTATCGCTTCTCTACTGAGGTAACTCATGGCGGTGCGCTTTAGGATGCTATTGACGTCAGAGACATAAGAGGGCGCTTGTCTATCAAGCTGATTGAGTAACTGTTTTGCGGCTCTTCTTGGCGCGAAGTAACGGGCACGTTTTCTTAGCCAAATAACTAACAGTGTAATGAGGCTAATCACTATTGCTAAAACTAACCAATAACCGATGGCCCAAGGCCAAGCACCGATTGGATCGGGATGTATAATATCCTGCAGCTCTGCAAGTGCAGGATTTGGCACGGCAGACATCATCGGTGCAGCCGGTAGATTTGCTATTTCAGGAGTCGCTATGTGTGAATTCACTATTTCTGCACTCATTGTTAACGCAATAATTCCAATTGATTAGCTAAAGGAATACCCGCATCTATTAGCTGAGTACGCACACGCAATTGCTGCATCATGCTGATAAACCTTTGTTGCTGACGCTGCTGCATGTCGAGCCAAGCCTGATAACTGTGGCGGGTGAGCACTAAATCTTCATCGCCATCGCGTACCGGTAAACTAAAGTTGTGCGGTAACGGCAAAGTGCCTTGGCGCAGGGGATCGGTAATCAGATAGGCGCCAACATCACAATGACGCTTTAGCTCCGTTAATGGTGCAATACACTGGGGCGTAAAATGGCTGCCATCTGTCACTATCCAAATTAAGGAACCGGGTTTGGCGATACGTTGTAATCGCTGACAGGCGCGCAAAATATGATCGGGATCGCGCTGAGCACTGCCAACACGATTAAGCTGATTTTCGTGCACGCGGCGCAGCTCTGATATTAACTGCAATATGCCCTGACGACGACTGCGGGGTTTGAGCTCGACATGTTCGGACTCGCTGGCAATCAAGGCACCGAGCCTATCGCCATGGTTAATGGCATTCCAACCTAAAGTGGTCGCAAGGTGACCGGCTTGCACCGATTGCAGTAATAAACGCGAGCCAAAATAGAGGCTTTGGCTCAAGTCGATTAATAGTAAAATAGGGCGCTCACGTTCTTCGACAAATAACTTAGTATGGGTTTTGCCTGTGCGAGCAGTAACGCGCCAATCAATGGTGCGCACATCATCGCCCTGTTGATAGTGGCGCACCTCGGCAAACTCCATCCCGCGGCCTTTGATTAAGCTGCTGCGATGGCCGGCTAAATTGGCGCGGGCACGACTGTAACGCTCGGGCATAGCGCGGGCAATATTTTGGCACGCCAGCAGTTCTTGCTCCGTTAAGTGCAAACCATCGGCAAACAGCGGCAAGCCATCGGCCGAGGCTGAAAGTTGCGCAGTGTCACTCATCTTATTTCACCCTTATCTTCACCGTTAAGGTACTGCAACTTGACTCAAGATGTGGTTGATCACGTGATCGCGGCTCACGCCTTCAGCCTGCGCTTGGTAGCTCAGTAATAATCTGTGTCTTAATACATTGGGCGCTACGGCTTGAATGTCTTCTGGTGAAACAAAGTCTCGTTCGTGCAGCCAAGCGCGGGCGCGGGCGCAGCGTTCTAACGAAATCGTTGCGCGCGGGCTGACACCGTACTCAAGCCATTTCGCTAAGTCTTCGCTGTAACGTGAAGGCTCGCGGGTCGCCATCACGATTTCGACTATGTACTTTTCGAGCGGTTCGGCAAGATAGATTTCCATGGCTTCATCACGGGCGGCAAACACATCCGCCTGCGCAATTGGCTCCATTGTTGGCAACTCGTGGGTTAATGCTTCTTTACGCGATTGGCGCAGAATTTCGATTTCAGTTTCGCCGCTTGGGTAATCAAGATTTAAATGCATTAAAAAACGGTCAAGCTGTGCTTCGGGCAGAGGATAAGTGCCTTCGTTTTCTAACGGGTTCTGGGTTGCCATTACTAAAAACAGCGGCGGAAGCTTATAACTGTGCTTACCGACGGTAACTTGACCTTCGGCCATGGCTTCTAATAAGGCCGATTGTACTTTGGCTGGAGCGCGGTTAATTTCGTCGGCTAAGATTAAATTGTGAAAAATCGGTCCGGCTTCAAATTCGAAAGTACCAGTTTGCGAGCGATAAATATCAGTACCAGTTAAGTCAGCAGGTAACAAATCAGGGGTGAATTGAATGCGGTGAAAATCGCCCTCAACCCCGTCACATAAGGCTTTCACCGCTCGGGTCTTAGCAAGTCCTGGCGGCCCTTCAACTAATAAGTGGCCATTGGCAATTAAGGCAATGAGCAGATTTTCGGTCAATACTGGTTGCCCTAAAACAACCTTATTGAGGTAAGTGCGTAATGCATGGAAGCGACTCAAAGGCATGATGCTACTCGTTTTATTATGTTGAAAATACGTATGTGGGCTATAGACAACAGCTATGGTAAAGAATTCCCTTAGGGTTTGGCTAGTGTTAAAAAAACAAACAGGTGTTTAAAACTTGCTGACAAGAAGTTAGAATCAGATCACACTTTAATGGTCAGACCTGTTATTGGGCGATTTTCGCCGCAAATCAATGGGTCAAACACGGAAATCGATAGCGCCGCCTGAAATCTCTCAGCGATTGCGCACATAAAGAGGGTGACAAATGAGTGATAGACAACAGGTTACGAACGCCAAGGGCGAACGTATCGCCATTGTAGCGGGTTTAAGAACGCCATTCGCAAAGCAAGCCACCGCATTTCACGGTGTGTCGGCGCTCGATATGGGCAAAATGGTGGTCAATGAATTATTGGCGCGCTCTGAACTTGACCCTAAGCTGATTGAACAGCTGGTCTATGGACAAGTCGTGCAAATGCCTGCTGCACCTAACATTGCTCGTGAAATCGTACTTGGTACTGGCATGAATGTATCGACCGATGCCTATAGTGTCACTCGCGCTTGTGCGACGAGCTTTCAATCTGCCGTAAACGTAGCTGAATCTATCATGACGGGTAATATCGAAATCGGTATTGCCGGCGGCGCTGATTCATCCTCTGTATTGCCTATCGGTGTGTCAAAAAAGTTAGCCCATGCGTTAGTCGATTTGAATAAAGCCCGTAGCTTTGGGCAAAAATTACAAATATTCCGCCGTTTAGGCATTAAAGATTTATTTCCAGTGCCGCCTGCGGTAGCTGAGTATTCAACGGGCTTGTCTATGGGGCAAACCGCTGAGCAAATGGCAAAAACCTACAATATTAGCCGTGCCGACCAAGATGCGTTAGCACACCGCTCGCACACGTTAGCGAGTGAAACTTGGGCCGCTGGCAAACTTCGCGATGAAGTGATGGTTGCCCATGTGCCACCATATAAGCAGTTTATCGATCGTGATAACAATATCCGCGACAACTCGGTACTTGAGTCATACGCTAAGTTGCGTCCGGCTTTTGATCGGCAGCATGGCACTGTGACTGCGGCCAATAGTACGCCACTGACGGACGGTGCATCGGCCATTATTTTGATGAGCGAAGGCCGAGCCAAAGCTTTAGGTTATCAGCCTATTGGTTACATTAAGAGTTACGCCTTTAGCGCCATTGATGTGTGGCAAGACATGTTGATGGGGCCGTCTTACGCGACGCCACTGGCACTGAAACGGGCTGGAATGGAGTTAGAAGACCTCACGCTAATTGAAATGCACGAGGCTTTTGCAGCGCAGACATTAGCCAATATGCAGATGTTTGCTTCGAAAAAATTTGCTGAAGAAAAACTCGGCCGTAACCGCGCCATTGGTGAAATCGACATGAGTAAGTTTAACGTGCTCGGCGGCTCGCTGGCCTATGGTCATCCTTTTGCTGCAACGGGAACTCGTTTGATCACGCAAGTGTGTCGTGAACTGAAACGCCGCGGTGGTGGAACTGGCCTAACTACGGCTTGTGCAGCCGGTGGTTTAGGTGTGGCTATGATAGTAGAAGTGGAGTAATCGGCATGGAAAAGACCTTTAATTTAACCCGCCGCGACGACGGTATTGCCATTTTGACAATGGATGTTCCTGGCGAAACCATGAACACCTTAAAAACACAATTTGGCCCTGAAATCAGTGAAATTCTGGCCGAAATCAAGAGTGATCCGAATATTCGTGGTTTAGTGCTTATTTCGGGTAAAAAAGATTCTTTTGTTGCAGGCGCTGATATTTCCATGCTCGATGCCTGTAAAACTGCGGGCGACGCCAAAGCCTTATCTCAGCAAGGTCATGTGGTTTTTAATGAGTTAGAAGCGTTAAAAATTCCGGTGGTTGCGGCTATCCATGGCGCCTGTTTAGGTGGCGGTTTAGAGTTAGCATTAGCTTGTCATCAAAGGGTATGCAGTGACGATGGCAAGACTATGCTCGGCGTACCTGAAGTGCAACTGGGTTTATTGCCAGGTGGTGGCGGTACTCAACGTTTGCCACGTTTAGTTGGTATTACGACTGCTTTAGACATGATGTTGACCGGTAAACAAATTCGACCTAAACAAGCCTTGAAAATGGGCTTAGTAAATGATGTTGTGCCGCAGACGATTTTGTTACAAACCGCCGTCGATATGGCGCTTGCGGGCAAGCGTACGCCGAAATTGGTTAAAAAATCACTTGTTAATCAAATCCTTGAAGGCACAAGCTTTGGCCGTAACATTATTTTTAGCCAAGCGACTAAACAAGTCGAAAAGAAAACCCAAGGCAATTATCCCGCACCCGCCAAAATAATTGACTGCGTGCGCCAAGGGATTGCTAAGGGCATGCAAAAGGGATTAGACGTCGAAGCCAGCCATTTTGCTGAATTAGTGGTTTCAAAAGAATCTGCTGCGCTGCGCAGTATTTTCTTCGCGACTACAGAAATGAAGAAAGAAACCGGCGCCGTGGGTGCGATTCCCCGCAAAGTGAAAAAAGCCGTGATCTTAGGTGGCGGTTTAATGGGCGGTGGTATTGCATCGGTGACAACGACCAAGGCTAAGATCCCCGTTCGCGTCAAAGATATCAGTGAAAAAGGTTTAAGCAATGCGCTAGCCTACGCTTATAAGTTATTGGATAAAGGCGTAAAACGTCGCCACATGACGCCTGCTGCCCGTGACAATTTAATGGCACTGATGACTACAACCACAGAGTATAAAGGCGTAAAAGATGCCGATATCGTCGTGGAAGCGGTATTTGAAGACTTAGCGCTTAAACACCAAATGGTAAAAGACATTGAGCGTGAATGCGGCGAGCATACTATTTTTGCCTCAAACACTTCATCATTACCGATTAGTCAAATCGCCGAGGCGGCGACGCGTCCTGAGAACGTTATTGGTCTACATTATTTCTCGCCAGTAGAGAAAATGCCGCTGGTGGAAGTCATTGCCCACGCTAAAACATCGGCAGAAACTATTGCAACCACGGTCGCATTTGCTCGTAAGCAAGGTAAAACGCCGATAGTGGTGCAGGATGGCGCAGGTTTTTATGTGAACCGAATTCTAGCGCTCTACATGAACGAGGCCGCGCAATTATTACTTGAAGGCCAAAGTGTTGAACATTTAGATAAAGCCTTAGTGAAGTTTGGTTTCCCTGTTGGACCTATTACTTTACTGGACGAAGTGGGTATCGATGTGGGCGCTAAGATTTCACCAATTCTTGAGAAAGAATTGGGCGAGCGTTTTAGAGCACCTGCGGCATTTGAAAGGCTTTTGGCTGACGATCGAAAAGGTCGTAAAAATGGCAAAGGTTTCTACCAATATGGCGCATCGAGCAAGAAAGCCAAAGCTGTCGATGAGAGTGTTTATGGCGTGTTAGGCATTAAGCCAGGCACTAATAAAGACGCCAAAGCGGTTGCTGAGCGCTGCGTCGTGCAAATGCTTAACGAAGCGGTACGTTGTTTAGATGATGGTATTATCGCATCGCCAAGAGATGGGGATATTGGTGCTATTTTCGGCATTGGTTTCCCGCCATTCCTCGGTGGTCCATTCCATTATATTGATACTTTAGGTGCAGCTAACTTAGTGCGAATTCTTGAGGGCTATCAAAGTCAATTAGGTAGCAGATTCGAACCTTGCGAACGTTTAAAAACGATGGCTCAAGAAAACTCGCGCTTCTTCTAAGTCTTCACCATTCTATATTGAACAAAAAAGCGGCATAATATTGCCGCTTTTTTATTGCCACAAGGCATGGTTTTGCCTAAAAAACAATCACAATGCTGATGTGATTCTTGTATGAGCAGCGCCCTTAAATGGTTGAAGTTGACTTTAATTTTATTCCCTTGAGTTAGATGCGTTAGTTCAGTGTTTAGTGAAAGATGTTGATAGCGGGTACGCATAGAACGCTTAGTCTAATATTTGAACGAAGATCAACATGGGTATTAATTTGAATGGCTCACAAGCGATTGTATTTTGATGAGGAGTAAAATTCCGAGCGTGATGATTTTTAGTTATTTTTAAAGATGTGGCTTTTAATAAATATTAAAAACTAAAGGGAGCTATGCTCCCTTTAGTTTTTAAACTGTGCCTAATGTCATCTAATTTCTTATTGCTATTTCTTCATTAGACTCATTACTTAAGGCTTAAATCTAGTTCCACCAACCCTTTGCTGAAATCACTTCAAGTTGGTTTAAACCATCAGGTAACTTAACCTTTTTACGTGCTGGCTTAGATAAACCGAGTGCTTTTTTAATTGAATTTAGCATAGTTATGCTCCTTAACCTGGTTAATATTATGCAACTTCAGAGTTAATGAACTTGACATAAGGATGTCCAGCTATTTCAAAAGGTTTAAATTTGACATAAGGATGCCCAGCTATTTCAAAAGGTTTAAATTTGACATAAGGATGTCCAGCTATTTCAAATGGCTTAAATTTAACGTAAGGATGTCCAGCTATTTCAAAAGGTTTAAATTTGACGTAAGGATGTCCAGCTATTTCAAAAGATTTGAATTTGACGTAAGGATGCCCAGCTATTTCAAAAGGCTTAAATTTTACATAAGGATGTCCAGCAACTTCAATAGGTTCTACTTTTACTGTAGTTGCTTCAGTGGCAGCTAGCGGTATTAAGGAGATAATATTTTTAGTATTTTCAAGTGCTGAAGAATTTGCTGCAAAGCCAATTGAAGATAATAAAGTAACGGTTACTAGGATTCCTTTAATCATTCTAATTCTCTCTCAGGGTAGTTGATATTGATTTATTATTGACACTAGCAGTACTAATGCATGTGTTGTGCCAATGTGTAAAATGCAATAAAATTGAGAGTTAAATGATTATATAATGTGTCTATCCATATTGGGTTTGGCTATGTTTTCTTGGAGTAGCAGAGTAAACTCATTTTCTTTTATGGCCTTACTAAAAATATAGCCTTGAATTTCTTCGCAGTTGAGCGCCCGTAAAATATTTAATTGTGCAGTCTGCTCTACGCCTTCACCTACCACTGATAGCCCCATGTTATGGGCGATAGTGATAATAGAATCGACCATTTTTAGATCGCGATCAGACTTATCAATATCGTCAACAAACGCTTTATCAATCTTCAAAGTATGAATTGGGAAGCGCTTTAAGTATGAGAGTGACGAGTATCCAGTACCAAAATCATCGAGTGCTAGACTCACGCCCATTTTAGCAAGTTGTTGCATGACAATAATTGCTGTTTCCGGCTGTTTAATGACGGTACCTTCAGTAATTTCTAATTCTAGGTGACAAGCTGGCAGTTTAGTAAGTCTTAAAATTGATTCAATTCGCTGTTGAAGATCGGGGAGGGCAAATTGACGTGACGATAAATTGACAGCAACCCTGCCGCTAAATATTCCTTGTTCCCGCCAATTCTGTGCGGCGAAACAGGCTTTACGTAATACAATTTCACCAATTTCAACAATTAAACCATTTTCTTCGGCTAGAGGAATAAAATCATTCGGTGGAATTAAACCATGTATTGGATGATTTAATCTAACTAAAGCCTCCATACCAGTAATTTTACCGCATTTAAGATCAATTTTAGGTTGATAATAGACTTCGAATAAATCTTCCTTTAAACCTTCACGAATTAATGTTTCCACCTCTAATTGACGAATAGCATGTTGGTTTAATGGCTCTGAATAAAATTGATAACAATTACCTCCTGCTGATTTAGCATGGTACATCGCGATATCAGCTTTTCTCAATAATGCTTGCTCGTTTTGCTCATCCTCCGGAAATAATACGATACCAATACTTAACCCTAAGACTAACAGTTCATGATTAATTTCAAAGGCTGGTTTTAGTCCTTCTATAATACGACTTGCGATTGCTGCACTGGCATTTATATCTGAAATTTTATCGAGTACAATTGCAAACTCATCTCCACCTAATCGGTAAATGCTAGTATTTTTAGGCAGTAATGATTTTATACGCACTGAAACCTGTTGTAGTAATGTATCTCCAACCTGATGACCTAAGGAGTCATTAATACGTTTGAAATTATCAAGGTCGAGTACCATTAGAGCATGGGCTATTTCTTTATTGACTAAGTTACTTAAGGTGACTTGTAAATTTGAACGATTTGGGAGTCCTGTCAATACATCATTATTTGTTAGTTTTCTAAGTTCTTCTTCTTGTTGTTTTCGTCTCGATATATCGGAAAAAATGCCAACATAGTGTGATAATTCACCTTGTTCATCATAGATGGCGTCGATAGTGAGTTCCATATTAAAGCGACTTTTGTCTCCTCTTATTGCTTCGACTTCATTTGTCCATCGACCTTGCTGTTTTAATATTGTTCTGATTTGAGTGGAAAAGGTTTCTGGATATAAATCAAATGTGAGTAATTTCCCCATGAAATCAGTACGATTGCGTAATGAAATCTTGCAGCAAGCTTCATTAACTTCAACAAAGTGGTATTCGCTATCGAGTATAAACATACCTTCCGAAATATTTTCAATAGCCTTTTCAAAGAGTTTTAGTTGCTCTTCTTTTTGTTTAAATTGACTAATATTCTTAATCGTTCCAGTCATTCGCAGGGCATTATCTTTGTCATCACGTTCTACAATTTTGGCGCGGTCTAAGATCCATACCCAATTGTCGTCTTTACCTTTTACTCGGTATGCGGCTTCGAAATGATCTGTTTCACCATAAAAATGCTTATTGAGCGCTTCTCGAACACGCTCTTGATCCATTGGATGTATATTACTCTCTTCATCTGATTTACCAGAACGATGTCCATCACGGGGAAATTCAAGTGCTCCCCATATATTTGAGCGAAAAATATTACCGGTTTCTATATCCCAGTCCCACATTTCATCACCACTTCCCCATAGTGATAGTTTTAATCGTTCTTCACTGAGTACAATCTGTCTTTGTGTTTCTCTACGACGTAATATGGCTTTTGTCACAAGGTAGGAAATAAATAATACAATAGCAGCATAAATAGATTTTGCTTGAAATGATGACCACCAAGGAGGTGTTATAATGACAGTAAGCTCTTTTGTTGCTGCTTTTTCACCGGAAAGTGAATTAACAGCATAAACTTGAAAAGTATAATTTCCTGGAGATAGGTTTGTATATGTTGCTGAGTTTGTTCCATTTGCAGGTATCCATATATCAGAAAGACCGAACATTCTATAGTAGTAGTTAGTTGATGAGTCGTCTGACATGGGAGATATAAAGTTGAACGAAAATGGATAGTCAGAGTATTTCAATGATATTTCATTAGATGCTGCGATTGATTGTACTAGATAGTTGCTTTCTTTATTTTGAACTATATTAAATACTAAGAAATCTGATATTTCTGTTTTATTTACCTTTTTTTTCTTTACATAACTTACAACATCTTTAGGTGATACTAGACTAATTCCACTAATCCCCGCAAGTAGAGTGTTACCGTTTATATTGATGCCATTGGGAGCATTGTACTCATATTGACTCCCATTTGATGTTTTTAAGGTATAAGATGCTTTACTGTTTTTTTCAAAAATAATGACTTCACTTAGTGATGAAGCTGTTATAAAACTATCATTATCTACAATGGCGTAGATCTCTTTATTGTTAGAAAGTATTCTCGAAATTTTTTTATTGGTATCATTATAAAACATTAGTGATGTTGATGTTCCGAAGTAAATGCCATTATCACTTTTTTCGATGCTGTAAGTTATTTCATTACTTAAGTTTTCTAATAATCCATTTTCATATTTTTTTAGTCCATCTTGTCCAGCTATATATATTAGGTTGTCAGATGTTAACTCTACGTCAAAAATTGGCTCATTCTTTTTTGTATCAATGCTGTTAGTAATTTCACCATTTTTAATGATTAAAACTTTACCATCAGGTGTTCCAGCAGCAATTGTCAAACTATTTTCATTAATAGAGAGTGATGATATTATATTTTTGCTAATCAACTTGGATGAATCATCTTTCTGTAAAAACAACCCTGTATTAGTACCAAAATAAAGCCCATCGTCACTTAGAACTGCATATTTGTATCCTTGAGTATGAGTGTTGAAACTTTTTATTAGGTTTAAATTATCATCAAAAAATTTTATTTTTTCAGAGTCAGATGAAACCAGAAAACCTTTGGTGCTTTTTGTAAGATGCCATGTGCTATCTATCGTTAAGTTGGTTTTCTGTACTAAATTATTTACTTTTTTTACAATAGTAATGCCTTGATCAATACTTCCTAATACAAACATATCTTCGGTTGCAAAAAATGAAGACGTTTTGTCAGGTCTATCTGGAGATAAAAGTCCAATAGTAAATTCATTGGAAATGTCAACAATATTTTCATTTGTGAAGCCATATATGTTTTTTTTGTATTTTGTAAGTAATGAAAACGCTCGATTATCGACTTTTACTATTTCATTGCCTTTGTATTCATATAATCCATTACTGAATGATATTAGCATTGTCGTATCATTCTTTTGCTCAAAATCCATTGTTTTCTGAGCTATCTCCTTTAATTCATTTTTTGTTAGCTTAAATAATGTACCTGCATAGTCTCTGATATAATAATCATCGCCTACTTTTATCGTTTTTTTAATTTCACCTAGGCCTTTCTTTGAGAGTTCAAAGTAGTACTCTTTATCACTAATATCTATAATTGCTTTATTGGTTCCAACAATTAAACTTTTCCCACTTGAGTTAAGACTCCAAATAGGAGTATCTTTTACTGATAAACCATAACTAGTGAATGATTCTTGGCGTTTGTCATATACAACGAGTCCATTATCGGTTCCCACATATAAAGCTCCTTTATCGTCAACTAGCAAACTTCTTATAAAAGAACTGGGAAGGCCTGTTCTGGTATCATTAGCATAAAAATGCTTAAAGTTTTTCCCATCAAATCGATTAAGTCCATTAAATGTTCCTATCCATATATAGCCATCATGGTCCTGGACGATAGACGTAACAGTGCTTTGGGAAAGCCCTTGCGGGACACCAAAAGATTGTGATTGGAGAATAATTGGGGATTTGTCAGAAAAGGGAGATGCGTTTACGTCTTCGAATGCATGCAAGCCAAAGAAAGCGAGCAAGACGATTTTAAAGAGTGCTTTAGGCATAGTATTTGTTCTTATTATCCGATGATGCCATGAAACAATTGTGTTACATCACTTTTCCAGAAAGTGAGGGTTTTGTCAAAGTGCAGTTTGCATAAAATTCTTTAATAGCACGTGGATGCGGTAAAATTGTTCAATTAATATGTGATAAAACATGGGTTAACCACGTTTTACATCAGTATTATGCCCAACAGTGATAGATACGACTATCGTTGGGCTGATTAGTAGCGGTTTTGTTTGTTTATTTAAAATAGTGAACAAATATGTGGGTAAAAGTAATTTGTTTAAAAATTAAACTTTTCCGCTATTTGCTTGAAAGTCTTGAGATCGGTAATCATTTTTTCTGATAGCAGTGGTGCCTGGGTTTTATGTTCTTCACCAGTGCTAAATAAGACTAAGCGGTCACTGTGTTTAGTGCGCATTCTACGCATCATAAATTTCAGCAAATCGGTACGGGTGAGTTTAGCTATCTCATCGACAACAATTTCTCTTTGGTTAAATTGATAATCTCTATTGCCGACACTGACCCAATAACGCTGACTACGCGTTTTTAGATTTGCATCATGCTCCATTATCTGGCTGATTAAACCTACTTTAGTGCTTTCCCATTCTTCGTTGGTGATTTGCATCACCGCATAATTAAAGTCGGCAATAAACTCATCGATTGCTTCTAATAAATGCAATGGACCTGTTGTGGGTGACTGTATATAAAAAATGAGTCCAGGATGACGATTGAGTGGCAGATAACCTGTCCCGACCATATAACCTAATTGCTTTTCAGTACGCAGTTCATGAAAAAAAGTGGATGACATAGTGTGATTAAGTAAGCTAAATAGCGCCATTTTATCTGGCGTTGCCACGGCCGATTGGTAATACACTATGATTGCGCTATCTTGATGATCTATGCTGAGCTCCCTTAGCAATGTGCCTTGGCCGGTTAAATTTACTAATTCTCTAGTGGACTCAGCGCTTGGCGTCGAAACTAAGGATAAAATGTGCTCTAAACGTTTGCCGAGTGCTTGAGCTTCAGAAACTAACCAATCTCCATAGACTAAACCTTCGAGGTAAATTTTTTCGTAAAAGGCACGTACATGGTCATGTAAATCTTCAAGGCTAATGTCTTCTAGCATTTGTGCCATGCGAGCTGGCTCATAACTGCTTTTTTGTAGCGTGACAGTGAGACTCGTAAACAATTGTGAAATGGGTTTAGCTTGGGCCATATTCTGCCAGCTGCGCAGTAATTGAGATTTAATCAGCGCAAAACGATCTTCAGTAAAATTACGCTCCCTTGCTTTATCAATTAACAAAGTTAGTAGAGTTTCTTGATTGCCCGTAAAACCAGATAAATGCAGTGTGATCCCGCCTTGATGCGGATAAATATTGTAACTTAAGCCTGCTACCTCAGCCTGATAGGTTGGCTCGGTCAAATAATCTAGCAGCATTTCAACATATAAGCGGGTGAGGGCGGCATGCTTTGGTGTTTTACTCGCTTGTTCTGAATCCAGTGATAAATACATGTGACCTTTCGGCACATTAAACTCATCATCTTTCTTATGCCAAATACGGTATCCAGTCGATTCTGCGACGATCACAGGAACATCTACATCGCTCTTATCTGGCCTGGGAATCGAGTCTGCTACGATAAAAGGGTTAGGCGTAGGAAGTTGTAATTCATGACGAATATGCTTAACTTGCCAGCGAGCAAGAGATTGTGCAGCAATTGTGCTGACTTTATAAGGTGTGTGATACCAGTTCGCTTTACGATCTGTCTTAACCGATTGCGCGATAAGCTGTAGACGCATGTTCGATGGCGTCATTAACTCAAGTAACTCGATAGTCTCGGGGATATCGAGTCCATCCATGCGGTAGTCACCAAAGACTAAATCTTCAACGTCATAATGATGCATATTGATGCTGAGATGGCTGGCTAAATCGAGTGATTTTACTTGTTCTTGATAACGAAATGCCATTTTAAGTAAATTTGCGCGTTCTAAATAACGCCACTCATCTAACCCTTGGGTTTTGATGAGTTCAATGTACTCAAAACAACAACTGATAATCTCATCAAGATTCGCCAGTCCCTTATCGGTTAACTGCAAGCCGATACTGTAATCTTTAAAGTTATACCCGTTTACGCCACCACCCGCAGACAAGTTATTCACCAGTCCTTGCTCTTTAAGATAGGACAACAGACTACCTTGGCTCTCATTACCTAAAATATGGCTGATATAAGTCAAAGGTTTACGTTTGTAGTAGTGGTCAATCCCAGGGAAATTAAAACTGATACTTAAGCGTTTTTGTTCTTTAAGCGGCACAATGTTGATTTGTGTTAATAGTTCTTTTTCAGAAAAAATAGGTACTTGAGGATAGTTTTTAACTAAGTCTAGGTTCTGTATGCCACTAAAGTAATGGTTTGCTAAGTGTTGTAATTCATCAAGAGAAAGTGGCGCGACTAAGCACAGTGTCATTAAGTTGGCACTGTAATGGCTTTGGTAAAAGTTGAGTAATTCGCTACGAACTTGCGCTTGTTCACCGCCTAAGGTGACTAAATTCCCTACGGAGAATTTTGAAAAAGGGTGGAGCGGGTTAACGGTTTCTTTTAGCACTTGATAGGTTCGGCGGATATCATCTTTGAGCTTTAAACTAAATTCAGATTCAATGGCTTGGCGCTCTCTATCCACTAATTCTAAATCAAATTTAGGTGCGATAAAAAACTGGCTAAATCTGTCTAAAGAATCGGCAAACACATCTTCATTGATGGTGAAAAAAAAGTTAGTGTGTTCAGTGCCTGTCCAAGCATTATTACTGCCGCCATGCTGATTGATAAAGGCGTGATACTCGCCTGAGTCGGGGAACTTCTCTGTGCCAAGAAAGAGCATATGCTCTAAAAAGTGCGCCATGCCGGGTCTATCTGCGGGATCATCGAAATGACCTACGCCTACAGCCATGGACGCCGCTGCTTGGCTAGCATCTTGATCTTCAACTAATAGCACCCTAAGCGCGTTATCTAACACGAGATAACGGTACTGACGATGATCATTAGGACTTTTATAAATGGACTGAGAGGCTTGCAAAGAGACACTCCGATAACGATAGCTTGATATATATTGATAGCCTTAACGGTTTTTAGCAAATATCTCTTGTATTTATCGACTAAAGATTAAGTCTTACATGGTTTGTTGAAATGAGTTTTAGGGCTACAATTGGGATAAAACAAAAACACATGTGAGTCGCGAGATAAGTATGCAGCTATTTTTGATGAGACATGGTGACGCTGGATTTAATGCGCAGTCTGATAGAGACAGAACGCTAACCGACGTAGGTAGGCACCACACCGTTTTGATGAGTAACTGGTTAGCGCGCAGTGTGACCGATTTCGATCTTGTTTTAGTGAGTCCTTACTTACGTGCACAGCAAACTTGGCAGGAGCTAAGTCAGCATTTTCCTGAGCCGCGTAAATGGTTAGTCGCTGACGACCTTGTCCCTGCTGGCGATCCTGCTAATGTGGCCGCTTTGGTGGTTGCCTACGCTGAGTTATACAAGGCCGATAAGGTGCTAGTGATTGCTCACATGCCGTTATTGGGCTACTTAGTCAGTGAGTTAGTCGCCGGTGTGGAACCGCCTTTATTTGCGACATCGGGTATTACGCTTATTGATAAACATGCTGAGCAAGCTTCAATCGTTTGGCAGCATGCGCCCCACAGTATTAGCTAGTCTAGATTTATGTCTCTATCACAAAAAAACGGTCCACTTAATGGGGCCGTTTGTTTTTGCTAACCCCCTAAACCTGCAACGTTGATATCTAAAGCCGATAGCAAGTTACCGTCGATGCGGCAGTTCCCCAATATCTATCAGCACTAATAGCGCTGCGTCGCCGCCCCATTCTTTAGGGGCTTGGTGGAAAGCTTTTACCATAGGATGCTGTACTAACCACATGGGGACTTGCTGTTTCAATATGCCGCTGCCGTAACCATGCATAATGCAGCAACACAAGCTTTGCTGTTTTACGCAGGCTTGGATCAGGGCCGCTAATTCAAGTTTGGCTTCTGATTGGCGATAGCCATGTAAGTCCAGCAGTAAATCTGGTTGGTAGTCCCCACGTCTAAGGCGTTTGAGTTCTATGCTATCAACACCATCTTCTAGCCAACGCATCGGTCCATGTACTGGCAGTAATGGTTGATAAGTATCTGAGAAATAACTGTTAGCATGCAGTTGCTGCTCTTTCAGTTCGATTTCTTGTTTGGTTTTTAAGGGCGTGCCGAAGTGTCGCTTATTTTGGCTGATAGGCTTAATCCCATCAATAAGCTTTGAAAACATCGCCAAACCTTCATTGTCATCGTCTTTATTCATGGCGGGTATTCTATTGAATCCTATGGTTTCTGAATAGAGTTCAGTTACAATGTTTTGCGAACAAATTAGCAGGAGCACGTTTTGGATAAGATCTTTGTAGATGAAGCCGTGACAGAGTTGCGCACCATTGGCGATATGTTGCGTTGGGCTGTAAGCCGTTTTAACGATGCCAATGTGTATTATGGTCATGGCACTGATAACGCATGGGATGAAGCCATTGCCTTAGTTTTCCATGCTTTACACTTACCCGAAGAAATCGGCCAGCAAGTGATTTTAAGCAACTTGACCAGCAGTGAAAAACATAAAATTGTCGAGTTGATTATTCGCCGTGTAAGGGAGCGCTTACCGGTACCTTATCTGACCAATAAAGCGCGTTTTGCAGGGCTTGAGTTTTACGTCGATGAACGCGTGTTAGTGCCGCGCTCACCGATTGCCGAAATGATCGCCAATCGTTTTAGCCCTTGGTTATACGGTAAACCGGTCACGCGTATTTTAGATTTATGCACTGGTAGCGCTTGTATCGCGATTGCCTGTGCCTATGAATTTGAAGACGCTGAGGTTGATGCGCTGGATATCAGTCAAGATGCGTTAGATGTGGCGCAAATTAATATTGAAACCTTAGGGGTCATGGACAGAGTGTTCCCGATGCAGTCGGACTTATTCTCAGCCATTCCAGAAGGGCCGCAATATGATTTGATTGTCTCAAATCCGCCTTATGTAGACGCCGAAGATATTGGCGATATGCCTGATGAATATCATCACGAGCCTGCCATTGGTTTAGCATCGGGTCGTGACGGCTTAGATTTAACTAAACGCATACTGGCCAACGCCGCACAGTACCTCACGCCAACGGGTCTACTCGTAGTCGAAGTGGGCAATTCTATGGTGCATTTGATTGAGCAATTCCCTGAAGTGCCATTTACTTGGATTACCTTTGAAAATGGGGGTGACGGTGTATTTGTATTAACGCGTGATCAACTGGTTGAGAATCAATCAGTGTTTGGTATTTATCGCGACGCGCAATAACTTAAGATAGCAAATTAGGTTGAGACTTTTCCCGCTGCCAGTTAGGCTTGCAGTGGGAAAATAAATGGTCCAGTGGTCGCTGGACACGGAGCGATAAACAAATAATTTAAGGTGTACAACGCGGATGTCTGGAAACAGTATTGGTCAAAACTTTGTAGTGACGACGTTTGGTGAGAGCCACGGTGTAGCGCTCGGTTGCATTATTGATGGTTGCCCTCCCGGGCTTGAATTAACCGAAGCCGATATGCAGCACGATCTTGACCGCCGTCGCCCAGGTACATCACGATACACCACGGCTCGCCGTGAGCCTGACGAAGTGCGTATTTTATCTGGCGTCTTTGAAGGTAAAACTACGGGCACCTCAATTGGACTCTTGATTGAAAATACCGATCAACGCAGCCAAGATTACTCGAATATCAAAGATTTATTCCGTCCAGGGCACGCCGATTATACCTACCAACAAAAGTACGGTATGCGCGATTACCGTGGCGGTGGCCGCTCGTCAGCTCGCGAAACCGCAATGCGGGTGGCGGCAGGTGCGGTAGCGAAAAAATATTTAAAACAAATTCATGGTATTCAGATCCACGGCTATATGTCGCAACTGGGGCCTATTTTTGCCGAGACGCTTGATTTTAGCCAGATTGAACAAAATGCCTTTTTCTTTCCCGATGCCAGCAAACTTGAAGCGCTTGATGACTATATGCGCGAGCTTAAAAAGTCCGGTGACTCAATTGGCGCAAAAATCTCCGTTGTTGCTACAGGCGTACCTGTGGGCTTAGGGGAGCCAGTGTTTGACAGATTAGATGCCGATATCGCCCACGCTTTGATGGGGATTAATGCGGTGAAAGGCGTTGAGATCGGTGCTGGTTTTGGCGTTGTCACGCAAAAAGGCTCCGAAGGCCGCGACTTAATGTCACCACTGGGTTTTGAGTCAAACCATGCGGGTGGCGTGCTCGGTGGAATTTCATCGGGTCAGCCGATCATTGCCCATATTGCATTAAAACCTACGTCAAGCATTAGCGTACCGGGTCAAAGTATGACGGCGCAAGGTGAAATGGCCGAAGTTATCACTAAAGGTCGTCACGATCCTTGTGTGGGTATCCGCGCTGTACCGATTGCCGAGGCCATGCTTGCCATAGTGCTGATGGACCACTTGCTAAGGCACAGGGCGCAAAACCAAAATGTATGTAGCCAAACGCCCATTCTTGGCATGAGATAGTCGGTATCAAATAGACGCTATGCGATAACAAATGCTATGGATGGCATGAGATAAACGGAATGTATTAATGTCAGTATCTTCTAGCACAAACCAGCAATTACGCTGGCTTTGTGCCTGTTATTTTTTCTTCTTTTCTATTCTCGGTACTATGATCCCTTATCTTGGGGTCTTTTTTGAAAACCGCGGATTTAACCCTCAAGAAATTGGTTTTTTACTCGCCATTCTTATGGCGACGCGCATTGTTGCACCCAATGTGTGGGCTAAAGTAGCTGACCGAACAGGTATGCGCGCTGAGCTAATTAAAATGGGCGCAGGGGCCGCTGCACTCGCTTATTTGAGCTTTTTCTACCACGGCGGATTTGTGTATATGGCGCTCAGTTTGGCCTTATATACATTCTTTTGGAATGCCATTCTCGCCCAGCTTGAAGTGATTACCTTAGAAACTTTAGGTGAGAATGCCAGCCGTTACGGCCAAATACGCAGTTGGGGCAGTGTCGGTTATATTTGCTTGGTGGTGAGTGCTGGCTTTGCGATTGGCCAGTGGGGCACAGAAGTGCTGCCCTATATCGGCCTATCATTATTTATTGGTATGTTAGTTTGTGCGCTGCCATTACCTGCCAATCGTTTAGTGCGCGACACCCATCAAAGCCGAGTACCGTTACAATGGAATAAGGCGATTATTTGGTTCTTGATCTCGGCGATGTTGTTGCAAATGAGTGCGGGGCCTTTTTACGGGTTCTTCGTCTTATATTTAAAGCAAGCAGGCTATTCTGAATCCTCTGCGGGCATGTTTGTCGCCCTTGGCGCGATGGCCGAAATCGTCATGTTTATGTTTGCGCCGCGTTTACTTGGCCGCTATGGCGTTAATACCTTATTGATTGTCAGTATTGGTATGACTTGCCTGCGCTGGTTGTTGGTCGCCTTTGGAGTGGACAGCGTGTTGTGGCTAGGCTTTAGCCAACTCTTACATGCCTTTACCTTTGGATTAACCCACGCGGCATCGATTCAATTTGTGCACAGGCACTTTGATGCTAGTCATCGAAGCCAAGGCCAAGCGCTGTACGCCAGCTTAAGTTTTGGGGTTGGCGGCGCGCTCGGAACGTGGATTTGTGGTTATATTTGGGACGATGGTAGCGGCGCTGTGTGGTCGTGGATATTTGCCGCTGCGTGCGCTTTTGCTGCGATGTTGGCCGTATTATTTATCCCTAAAGATAAGTCTAGTGTTACTGCTGCAGTGTAAAATAAGCCATTTTTTGAACAGAATTTAAAAATAATAAACTAAAAATAATAACAAGATTGTGCTGAGTGAGGTAAGAAGTGATTCGATTTCGTTTAGGCTTAGTTATCAACCCATTAGCCGGCCTTGGTGGCAGTGTTGGTCTTAAAGGTAGTGATGGTGTGGCAGCAGAGGCTCTGGCTTTAGGGGCAGAGCCGAAAGCTGCGATGCGCATGATGCAAGCGCTTGAGGTGATCCGTGATTATCGTGATGAAATCGAAGTTATTACTGCCTCAGGTAGTATGGGAGAAGATGTCGCTAAAGCGCTGGGGTTTACCACGCGAGTGGTGTACCACACTCCTGAAAAAACCCAAGCACGAGATACCCAAGCCGTTGCGCGCGCATTGCTGGATGAACCGCTAGATTTACTCCTTTTTGCCGGTGGTGATGGTACCGCTCGCGATGTTTATTCTGTGTTTGAACAAGCCGACATTGATGACAAATTACCCGTGCTGGGCGTGCCAGCGGGCGTTAAAATCCATTCTGGCGTTTATGGTATTACGCCCCATGCGTCAGGCATGGTGGTGAAAATGTTACTCGATGGCGAGCTTGTTAGCTTAATGTCCGCAGATGTAATGGATATCGACGAAGTGGCTTTTCGTCAAGGCACAGTGCGCGCCAAACGATTTGGTGAACTTTTAGTGCCTGCCGAGCCGCGTTATGTGCAAGCGGTTAAAATGGGCGGTAAAGAAGTCGATGAACTTGTATTGGCAGATATTGCCGCCGATGTGATTAATCAAATGGAAGATGAGCTTTACATTATAGGTTCTGGTAGTACCGTTGCCTTTATGATGGAAGAATTAAAGCTCGATAATACCTTGTTAGGTGTTGATCTTATTCAGCATAAAAAACTTATTGGTAGTGATTTAACCGCCAATGAGTTACTTAAGCTTACCCAAGATAAGCCGACTAAATTAGTGATCACCTTGATTGGTGGTCAGGGGCATATTTTAGGGCGTGGTAATCAACAGTTGTCGCCTGCGCTTATTAGGCGTATCGGAAAAGACAATATTATTATCCTTGCTACAAAAACTAAGTTAAAAGCACTTGAAGGACGACCACTAATTGTGGATAGTGGCGACCCTAAATTAGATCGCGAGCTTGGCGGCTATTACAAAGTGATTACCGGTTACCATGATTACGTGATGTATCAGGTGGCTAATCCAGATTTATTGGCCGCAGCCAATGCGCCCGTAAATTCAGTATCAATGGAGAATTAGAGTCAATGTTAGAGCATTACGAAGACGCATTAGAACAGTGGATCGCCAGCGTAGTCAGCCATGGTGATGACGATGCTTTGTTTGCCTGTGGTTATTTACAGGGCCATGTGGCCGTGGTGTTGTCACAACTTGAAGCGCAGGGTGAAACCGATATCGATGCCCTTATGTTGAAAATGACCGATTGTTTAGCACTGGCGCGCCAAGAATTAAACGATGCCGACTACGCCTTAGTTGAGCAAGCATGGGCACAGTTACACGCCAAGATTATCAGTGAGCTGGATGTAGCCTAAATACGATGTTGATTTCAGAACCGCTACAAGTGGCAATAAGTGATGATTTACAAGATGCTAGCTCGGTATTTATCGGTTTAGTAAACCCTAAAACGCCAGTCAATGTTGGCGGCATTATGCGCGCATCGGGTTGTTATGGCGTTAACGGCGTATTCTATACCGGCAGACGTTACGAGCTCGCAGCGCGTTCAGGCGCGGCGCAATATCATGTTGATACTAAAGACGCGGGCGAGCATATTCCGCTCATGGGTGTTAACTCATTATTAGAATCAATTCCGGCAGATACTAAACTGATTTGTGTAGATTTAGTCGTTGGCGCAACGCCGCTGCCCGATTTTGTCCATCCACCGAAAGCCTTTTATGTGTTTGGCCCTGAAGATGGCACTATTGGCCAAGACATTATCGATAAAGCCGATGCCGTAGTGTATGTGCCTACGGTTGGTTGTATGAATCTGGCGGCATCGGTCAATGTGTTGCTATATGACAGATTGGCTAAATCCCATCGTGAGGCTGCAAACCTGTCATTGAATTTAGCTGGTGATGCGCTCATTCGTCAGAGCCGCGATAACAATAATCGTACTCGGGTAAAAGTGCCTCGAGCACCACGAAAACCTCGACATGTTGAACCAAGCAGTATCGATACATCTATCGTAATTACCGCTGCTTAAATGGTTTACAGATAATATACAAAAAAGGAATTAAGCCTTGGCTTAATTCCTTTTTTGTTACAAGACGTTCTTTTTTAAGTGACTTGTGCCTTTTTAAGCCACTTGCCAACTAAAGGGCTTTGCCCTTGAGTAACTTACGCAGCCACATACGATTAGGGTTAAGTTTACATAAGGTTTCTTTGTCGAGCGGTATTGGCTCGCCGCAAAGCTGCGCTGCAAGGCATTCGGCAGCTAGTGGCCCTGAACTTAATCCCCTTGAGCCTAAGCCACCGAGAATATACAGCCCTTGATGCACCGGCGCTGGCGTTATTTGCCAGTAGTGTCGACTCTCTTTAGTGAGTTGATGTTGCAGATAATCGTTAAAAATTTTTGCTACATCTGGGGCGCAGCCCATCATAGGGAAATGATCCCGTGTCACCATTCTCACCCCTATGCGGGCATTGTTGTCACTCATATCAATATTTTCAAGCCAACTCTGGTTAGGATAACTCTCATGCATTTTTGCAAGATTGTCTTGCTGTTCCTGCGGACAAAAGTCCAGATGTGCGGGATCTTTAACGTAACTGGCACCAAGGCAATGGAGCCCTTCATGGCTCGGTGTTAAATAACCATTAGCACACAGCACTGTCGCAAGTTGACTCAATTCAAATTGAGCCGGCACATGGCTAACTTGGCCGCGAAAAGGGCTGATTTGTAATTGATTACTGGCATCAAATTGCGTGAGCTCTGCGCCATTAGCGAGCACTAGCTGAGCAAAGGGGCCAAAACGATGATTGTCAGTTAATAAATACCAGCCATCGGTTTGGCGCTCAATGTTAAGGATGTCAGTATTGAGATTGAGTTTGACCTCGGTAAGTTGCATCGCTTTTTGTATGGCGGCCTCGGCATATTCAAATGGACAAACCCAGCCACCTAAAGGATAAAAAAAGCCGGGTTTATCAAGATTAATCTTGGCAATGGCATTGGCTTTATTTGCATTGACGGCATAGGCAATTTCCGGTGGCCAATCTTGGCTTTTTATTATTTTATTCAGTCTTAATTGGCTGCGTTCATCGTGGGCGGTTTGCAATACACCGCAAAAATCATGGGAAATAGATGTTTGATTTTCGGCGCTGGCAGCCGTTAGAGCTTGCACTCGGCGTCGGCTAAATAAAAATGCTTGCTGGAAAAAAACGCTCAATTCATCATTTTCGGGCGTGAGTAACGGATAAATCGCCCCCTGACGGTTACCCGATGCGCCTTGGCCTAGCTGGATATCTTTACAAAATAGTTGCGTGCCTTGGCCACGTTCAGCTAAAGACAAGGCTAAATGCGCCGAGGCTAATCCACCGCCAATAATGGCAATCGGGGAGGTGATATCTGAGGGTGAAACTCCCTGTGTAGGATTAAAGCCGTAGGCTTGAGCGTCTTGCTGACGCAATACATGGCGCTCGTGTAATAGTACGGCATCGCGCTGGTGGTTAATCGACTTTTCGGCGAAGCTTATATCATCACGATTACTATAATCACTGCTACTGTAATCATTGATGTCATTCACTGCAAAACCGCAGGTTTTCATGCTATTACGTGTCGTTTCGGTTAATTCCACACCGGCAATCTTTGTATTATCGTTACTGAGTTTGGCCATCTGCCAATAGATTTGCGAATGTAGCAGCTTTTGCAGATGGGGCAGCACTAGCCAGTGGCAAATGGGATGCTGTGGCGTATGGATGAATGAAGAGAGTTGAGTGTGAATATCACCAAAGTGCAAATCAATGGTGATACGACCATCATCAAAAATAAATCTTTGACAGCCTATAATAGCGGCAGGCGCAGCATAGAGTAAGGTTTGCGCTAATGGGTTAAGCTTAGTGCCAAACTTGAATGTGAAGGCTGAATCAAGCTTTAATTCACTGGCGGGTTCAGCCATTGAAGTGCGTGATTGATCCCAAAGTAATGTAAGTTCGTACCTATTAATAGGGTTGGGCTCGAATACTTTAAGCAATAAACGCTGGTTAAGATTGGCTTGTGCGTGCCACCAAGATAACATTTCAAGCCCGTCACCTAGGCCTATTTGTCCTAGTACGAGTAACTTTTGCTGTGCATTAGCCTTAACTATCTGCTGCTGATAAACGCGCAGTTTGCTGGCATAGTGTGCATCAGTGTGAGCTGTTGCGGGATAAAGGTTGATTAATTGCTGGTAATCACGCTTAATTTGGCAAGGTTTATCGAGCTCTGTAATCAAAGAAATTTACTCTCGGTCTCATAATAGGCATTATTTTACGCATCTTTATGGAAAGCTGACCACTTAATTGAGTCAAAACAGATATTATTGGCTCAGCAAAAAGTAGGTACTGATATGTACACAATGGGTAGCAATAAAATGAAAAGAGTCGTGATCACCGGAATGGGTGTTGTTTCAAGCATCGGTAATAACAAGCAAGAAGTAACCGAGTCACTGAAAGCGGGCCGCAGTGGTATTACGCATTCCGCTCAGTTTGAAGAAATGCAATTACGTAGCCATGTATGGGGAGATATCAAATTAAACCCTGCTGAGCATATCGATCGTAAAGCATTGCGCTTCATGGGCGATGCCGCTGCTTATGCTTACATTGCAATGCAAGAAGCGATTAGCGATGCCAATTTAACGGAAGAGCAGTATTCAGATCCGCGCGTAGGTTTGATTGTTGGTACTGGCGGTGCATCATCGTCTAACCAAGTACAATCTGCAGACACACTGCGTGAAAAAGGCGTTAAACGTGTTGGCCCGTATATTGTGCCACGTATTATGTCGAGCACCGCCAGCGCTTGTTTAGCCACGCCGTTTAAAATAAAAGGCATGAACTATTCAATCAGTTCTGCTTGTGCCACCAGCGCGCATTGTATTGGTCATGCTGTAGAACTTATCCAAATGGGTAAGCAAGATATGGTATTTGCCGGTGGTGCAGAGGAAGTCGATTGGACACTCACCATGGGCTTTGATGCTATGGGCGCGCTGTCTACTAAATACAATGCCACGCCAGAAAAAGCCTCACGCACCTATGATGCAGACCGTGATGGGTTTGTGATTTCAGGCGGCGGCGGTATTGTTGTGGTTGAAGAGTTAGAGCATGCTCTGGCTCGCGGCGCAAAAATTTACGCAGAAGTGATTGGTTACGGCGCGTCATCTGACGGTTATGACATGGTGGCTCCATCGGGCGAAGGTGCGGTTCGTTGCATGAGATTAGCCATGGCTGATGTCGATACCCCGATTGATTACATCAACACTCACGGCACTTCAACGCCTGTCGGTGATATGCGTGAGCTAGAAGCATTACGTGAAGTATTCAAAGACCAGTGCCCGCCTATCGCATCGACTAAGTCGATGACAGGCCATGCATTAGGTGCTGCTGGTGTACATGAAGCTATCTATAGTTTACTGATGATGGAAAACAGCTTTATTGCTCCAAGTATCAATATCGATAATCTTGACGAAGCGGCGAAAGGTATGCCAATTGTTAGAGAATATCGCGATGCTGAGTTGACCACCGTAATGAGTAACAGTTTTGGTTTTGGCGGTACAAACGCCACGTTAGTGATGCGCAAATTTAAATAAGTTTGTTTATCAAGCAGTATAAAAAGGAAGCTTCGGCTTCCTTTTTTGTTGGTGTTTTTCGCGAACCTATTGCACCGACAAGGATTTATCGCTTAAGTCTTGTTAGAATGCCGAGCATCTTGATGCCTTCTTTTCCACATTTTTAAAATCAGGTGCCTATGAATATTTTAGTCGATGAAAATATGCCCTATGTTATACCGCTCTTTAGCGATATGGGTGAGGTTATTCCGTTCAATGGTCGCAGTTTAACGTCTGCGCAAGTACACGATGCCGATGTGTTGCTAGTGCGCTCGATAACTAACGTTAATGCGGAGTTACTTGCGGGTAATCATCGACTTAAATTTGTGGGTAGTGCCACCATAGGCACTGATCATGTCGATTTAGCTTACCTTGCAAAGCACAATATTCCCTTTTCTAATGCGCCGGGTTGTAATGCCACCGCGGTCGGAGAGTTTGCGTTTATCGCTATGTTGGAATTAGCGCAACGTGTTAACTCACCACTGAAAGGGAAAGTGGTCGGTATCGTCGGTGCGGGTAATACCGGCACTGCAACGGCAAAATGTTTGCAAGCCTATGGTATTAAAGTGTTACTTAATGACCCCATTAAAGCCGCTGAGGGTGACTCACGCAGTTTTGTTAGTTTAGATACCATCATGGCGCAGGCTGACATTATCAGTTTACATGTGCCCATTACGCGCACGGGTGAGCATAAGACTAAGCATTTATTTGACGAGGCACGTTTAAGCGCGCTCAAGCAAAATACGTGGCTAATCAACTGCTGCCGTGGTGATGTGATTGATAATCAAGCGCTGATTAAGGTTAAGCAAAAACGTGCTGACCTTAAGTTAGTGCTCGATGTGTGGGAAGGGGAACCCAAACCCTTGCCAGAGCTGGTAGCGCTTGCAGAGTTCGCCACACCGCATATTGCCGGCTATAGCTTAGAGGGTAAGGCGCGCGGTACTTTTATGCTTTATCAAAAACTGTGTCAGTTACTTAATCTTCCCGCGGATAAAAACCTTTTAGATTTATTACCGACATTTAATATTAAAGAAGTCGAGTTTATGACTGCGCCGAATGAAAAAGCGCTATTGCAACTTGCGCGCTTTGTTTATGATTTGCGCGACGACGACCAAATCTTCAGAAATACATTCTTAAATCAGAATGGCTTTGACACTATGAGAAAAAATCACCTACATAGACGCGAATTTAGTGCGTTGGCACTGGCTTATAACAACCTATCTGATGTAGATTGGTTGTCCAATTTAGGTTTTTCAGGAGTCGGTAAGTAACCATGTCACAGGAATTTAATGTTGTCGTTTTAGGTGCATCGGGCGCAGTGGGTCAAACTATGATTGAGATCCTCGAAGAGCGTAATTTCCCGATTGCTAATTTGTACCCTTTAGCTAGTAGCCGCAGCGCTGGTGAAACGGTCAGTTTTCATGGCAAACAAATTACCATTCTCGACGTAGAAACCTTCGATTGGACCCAAGCCCAAATTGGTTTTTTCTCAGCAGGCGGTGATGTTTCTGCCAAATGGGCACCGATTGCTGCCGAAGCTGGCTGTGTTGTGATTGATAACACTTCACACTTTAGATACGACATCGATGTTCCTTTAGTCATACCCGAAGTTAACCCGCACGCGATTGCCGATTTCCGTAATCGCAATATTATCGCCAATCCCAATTGTTCGACCATCCAAATGCTGGTGGCGCTGAAACCGATTTATGATGCTTATGGTATTACGCGCATCAACGTAGCTACTTACCAGTCGGTATCTGGTACGGGCAAAAAAGCGATTGAAGAACTAGTACATCAGTGCACTAAACTATTGCAAGGCTTACCAGCGGAAGCGGAGGTTTATCCTAAGCAAATTGCTTTTAACGTATTGCCACAAATCGATAAATTTATGGATAATGGCTATACCAAAGAAGAAATGAAAATGGTTTGGGAAACCCAAAAGATTTTCGGCGACGATGAGATATTAGTCAATGCGACCGCTGTACGTGTTCCGGTATTTTATGGTCACTCTGAAGCGATTAATATCGAAACACGCCAACCTGTCGATGCAGAAGACGTTAAAGCGTTACTGCGTAATGCCGATGGCGTGGTATTGTTTGAGTCTGATGACGATTATCCTACGGCCGTGACTGATGGTGCTGGCACTGATCCCGTTTATGTTGGCCGTATTCGTAAGGATATTTCCCATTCTCACGGTATTAACCTGTGGGTGGTGTCTGACAATATTCGTAAGGGCGCAGCCTTAAATAGTGTGCAAATTGCCGAGATCTTAGTGAGAGATTACTACTAAGTTTGATAAAGTAATGATGCCCATTGAAAAAGCCTGCAGTCAGCAGGCTTTTTTTGTTTTACAATTGTGAACAGTAGCAGGGCAGGGATTTCTGGTTTATAGTAATCTCAATAAATACAATTGCCTAAAGCCTGTTATCAGAGAGATAACTTTATAGCGCTTCAAAGGGAAGGATTGATGACATTTCGCACTTCGTATCTTGTGGGTCTAGTTGCCACTGTTTTAGCCGTTTCTTCCATTACTTATTTTGTTGATCCCGCCATTGCAGCAGACACACCAAGATTAAAACCTTTAAAAATAATGGGTCCAGATGGACAAATTCGTCAAGTTAATCATCAATACGGCCCTACGACATCTAAAGACACTTTTTGGAGCATAGCGCAAAAAGTCCGCCCAGATGCCAGTGTCAGTATTTACCAAGTAATGGCCGCGTTATACGATGCCAACCCCCATGCTTTTAATTCTGCTAGTTACAACAGTTTAGAACGCGGCATGATCTTGCTCGTTCCGTCTAAAGATGTCATGCAATCTATTCCTAATCGTATTGCGATAGCTAGAGCTGAACAAAGCGATAAACCTTCCCGCAGCGCGGCAAAAAATACTGCGAAACCGACACCGAAGATGACGCCTCAAGTGCCTGTAATCGCGCCGGCAGTAGCATCCACAGTGCTCGCAGAAAAAGCATCGACACCTCCAGCTCCTGCGGTAGAAGCACCAGCAGTGGCACCAATTGAAACTGCCGTAGCATCAGTACCTGCAGCCGATAAAGCCACTACGTCAGCAGCTGTGACTAATACACAGACTCAATCTACGCCTGAAATGGTGAGTTCCGATATCACTACACGGTTAGAGGCAGCTGAGAGTAAAAACCTGTCCTTAACCGATGAATTAGCCAGAACGCAAGATCAACTCTCTGTACGCACTGCTGATGTAGAAGCATTAAAAGTGAAAGTTGAAGAGTTAAATCAACGCATTGCTGTACTAGAAGAAACGCTACAAGCCAGTAAATTACAAAACCAAGCGTTAAAAACAGAGATTGAAGCGACTCAAATATCCGAGCCAATAACCACAGAAGCTGATACAGATACAGCGGCAGAGCCTGACGACCTGTGGCGTAACTTCCTTAATAACCCGATGTTAATGGTTGCGGCGGCGGTTATACCTGCTTTGTTTTTATTGCTAGGAGTGTTTTGGTTATTACGTCGCAAACGGAATAAAGAACGTCGCGAGATGCAGGCGCAGCAAGCGACTATGGCTGCTGGTGCTACGGCTACGGCTACGACTCTGAGTATGGATAATGACGATTTAGGTGATATGGCGGTTCATTTAGACCGTGATCCTATTGATTCTATCGACAGTTTACTCGATATGGGAAGTGTAGATTTACAACCAGAACACGATCTCTCTGATGCGAGTGACCAAATGGATATGGCCTCTGAGATGTTTATTGATCAGAGTGTTGCTGTTGGATCTGATGTTGAGGAAGAAGGCCAATCTTTAGATGATCTATGGGCAGAAGCCATGGGGGATCAGGAAGAAGGTATCCCAGAGAATAAGCCTAAATCTGACAATATCATTGAGGAAGCTGATCTTGATGCGCTATTAGCCGGTCTAGATTTTGAAGAAACCTCAAATGAGAATGACGATTTTAGTGAGTTAGAGCGTAACTTTGGCAATGATTTGGCGCAAACGAATGACGTTGGCTTTGAGAAAAACAACGCTGTTGAGATTGATGCGGCTGAACCTGCCAAGGCGTCGACAGCAGATACTGACGATCTTGATGCTTTGCTTGCCGAGTTTAGTGCGCCAGTAGCAAAAACTACTCCCGAATCTGTGGCGGCTGATGATCTTAGCGACGCATTATCTGATTCATCAGTTGAATCGGTTGAATTAGATGATGCGATTACGGATTCTAATGACGATATCGCTGCTCTACTCGCAGGTTTTGATAAACCGACACCTGCACCAGAATCTGAATCAGCAGTTACTGAGCCCGATCTTAGCGCCGAAATTGCCGATGAGTTAGACGCCGAGCTTGATGACTTAGACGTTGATGGCTTAGACGTTGATGATATTGATGCCTTGTTGGCAGGTTTTGATAAACCTACACCCGCTTCTGAATCTACAGCTGAAGTCGCAGAACCTGATCTTAGCGCCGAAATTGCTGCCGAGTTAGACGCAGAGCTTGATAACTTAGACATTGATAATAATGATGATATCGATGCCTTATTGGCAGATTTTGATAAACCGACACCTGCACCAGAATCTGGACCAGAAGTTACAAGACCTGATCTTAGCGCTGAAATTGCCGCTGAGTTAGACGCTGAGCTTGATGACTTAGACGTTGATAATAGCGCTGATATTGATGCCTTATTGGCAAGTTTCGATAAACCGGCGCCCGCTTCTGAATCTACAGCCACAGTCGTAGAATCCGATCTTAGCGCCGAAATTGCCGCTGAGTTAGATGCTGAGCTTGATGACTTAGACGTTGATAATAGCGATGATATTGATGCTTTATTGGCAGGTTTCGATAAACCGGCGCCCGCTTCTGAATCTACAGCCGCAGTCGTAGAATCCGATCTTAGCGCCGAAATTGCTGCTGAGTTAGACGCAGAGTTTGATGACTTAGACGTTGGTAATAGTGATGATATTGATGCTTTGTTGGCAGATTTTGACAAACCAACATCTGTATCAGGATCTGAACCCGAAGTCGCAGAACCCAATATTAGCGCTGAAATTGCCGCTGAGTTAGACGCAGACATTGATGAGCTAGGTGTTGACGATACCGATGACATTGACTCCTTATTGGCCAGTTTTGAGACAAAACCTGAGGTTGAGCTTGATGCCACTGCAGAACCTCAAAATGATTCACAAGATAGTACTGGTAGCGACATCAATGCAGCCATTACTGCAGAGTTGCAAGCTTCGTTGCCAGAAGACTTAACCAATGAAGAAGATTTAGATGCGCTTTTAGCTCAGTTTGATTTACCTGAACAGTCAGAGGCCGATGCCGACGAAATTAATTTTGATATCGAAACCGCAGCAATAGAGTCTACTGACACCGATGATGCTAATGATTTACTTAAAGGTGTTGGTGCAGGTCACGACCCAAATGGTACTGACGATACGTTTGAGCTTGATGATGAACCTCAAGTCAATTTAACAACGGCTGGGGTGGCAGCAGCAACGGCCGCAGCATTAAGCACCAAAGAGAAAGAATCATCATTTTTTAATGATTTAAAAGCCAATAAGAGCGCAGATCCCCATGTACTCGATTGGGATTCAGAGCTTGATTTTGCCCCTAAAGCAAACCCTATCACGCCTCAAACTAGCACCGCAACTGATGGCAATAATGTTGAGCCTAACACCGATTTCATTCATGCAGCTCAAGATAAACCCATCAAGGCGACACGGAACGATCTTGATTTTAGTGAAGATGTTAAACTCGATACTCAAGAAGATGTGGATGAACTAGATTTTGAGCAAGGGTTTGATTTAAGTGACGATAATGTGCTCGCCGCCTTTACTGCTAATGCAGATTTTGATGAAGATGAAGACGTATTGACGTCGGAAGACAGCTTTTCTCTCATTGATGATCATAATCTCACCGTTGATGAAGCCTTGGCTGCGCTTGATGCCCAAGAGTCGCGTAAAGCACAGCAGAGGTTTGTGCCTGAGCACGATTTAACTCACTTCCAAAATGAAAATGGTTTTATTGATATCGATAAGTTGTTAAATGATGCCAATGAAGAGGGTGATACCGATCAGTATTCAGAAATTGACGTTGAAATGAGTGACGTAAATGCTTTAATCGGTGATGCGGCGATGATTGATGTTGATGACGAGGAAAATTCAGTCAATGCCAAACTTGATTTAGCCCGTGCATATATTGAAATTGACGATAGTGATAGCGCCAAAGCCTTGCTAAAAGAAGTCAATATTGATGGTAATGCGCGTCAGCAAGAAGAAGCGCAACGCTTACTGAAGAATATCAGCTAAAGCGGTCACCTTTCAGTTTTGATTAAACGGCGCTAACAGCGCCGTTTTTTTTAGTTAATGCTGTGATAAAATGCGCCGCTAAATAATAGTCACAAGTGAGGATAAGTGAATGCGGATTGCATTAGGTATTGAATATGACGGTAAGGGCTATTTTGGCTGGCAACGCCAAATAGACGTCGATTCAGTACAAACGCAATTAGAACGTGCGTTATCGATAGTGGCCAACGAGCCCATTGGCGTACTTTGTGCTGGTCGTACCGATGCGGGGGTTCATGCCACTGGCCAAGTGGTGCATTTTGAAACAAATGCAATTCGTAACGAAAGCGCATGGACCCTCGGGGTGAATGCTAATCTGCCTGATGATATTGCTGTGCGCTGGGTGAAAGAGGTGGATGATAGCTTCCATGCTCGTTTTTCCGCCACGGCTCGTCGCTACCGTTATGTAATTTATAATCATCAATTTCGCCCAGGAATTTTACGTCACGGCGTCAGTCATTATCACGGTGATATCGATGCTAACAAAATGCATCAAGCGGCGCAGTTATTACTCGGTGAACATGATTTTACCAGTTTCCGTGCTATGCAGTGTCAATCTAAAACGCCATTTCGCAATGTGCATTGCGTAAATGTGACTCGCCAAGGTATGTATGTGATTGTTGATATTGCTGCTAATGCCTTTTTGCACCACATGGTGCGTAACATTGTGGGTTCGTTATTAGAAATTGGTTTAGGTAATCAGCCTTTAACGTGGATGACAGAGCTGTTAGCGCTAAAGGATAGAAAACAAGCGGCAGCAACGGCAAAACCCAACGGGCTTTATTTAGTTGATGTGACGTATCCAGAGCAGTACCAGTTACCCAAATTGGCTCTTGGGCCGCTGTTTATGTTGGACTAAAATTACCGTTTATAATACTCAGGCTTTATTTCAATAGATTGTAAGACATCGAATACGAGGATGTACCGATATGCTAACAGTACCAGCGTCAAATGCAGAGATTAATCAGTGGCTTGACTATTTGTTATCCATTCATCCCACTGAAATAGACATGGGGTTAAGCCGTGTTTCACAAGTGGCGCGCCGCTTAGATCTACTGACACTTGGCCAAACTAAAGTGGTTACTGTGGCTGGTACAAATGGTAAAGGCACCACTTGCGCTATGTTAGAACAAATTTTGCGCTTATCGGGTTTGACTGTGGGTGTGTACAGCTCACCGCATATGCTCAAGTATAACGAGCGAGTGCGTATCAATGGCGAAGATGCGCAAGACCGTGCTTTTGTTGCGGCCTTTGAGCAAATTGAAGCGGCGCGCGCCGAGATCTCTCTGACCTTTTTTGAATACGCTACGCTGGCGGGATTAATCCTTTTTAAAGCCGCAAAGCTTGATGTAGTGATTCTAGAAGTGGGTTTAGGAGGACGTTTAGATGCCACTAACATTATTGATGCCGATATTAGTGTGGTCACTTCAGTGGATTTAGATCACGAAGGTTATCTTGGTAATACCCGTGAACTTGTGGGCCGTGAAAAGGCGGGGATTTTCCGCGCTGGTAAACCCGCTATCGTAGGTGAACCCAACCTGCCATGCAGCGTTAATGATGTTGCTAACGAAGTCGGCGCACATTTATACCGTGTTGGTCATGAATTTAGTTATCAAAATCATGGTGACTCATGGGAGTTTTCGGGGCAAATAAGGCAGCTTAATCACCTAACATTACCGACCTTACCCTTGCCTAATGCGGCAACGGTACTGGCGGTGATTGAACATGGTTGGCCTTATATTACGGCGGATATTATCGATAAAGGTATTAGTACGGCTCGTTTAACCGGTCGATTAGAGCGAGTGAGTGAACAACCTTTAGTGCTGCTTGATGTCGCCCATAATCCCCATGCGGCTCGATTTTTAGTGCAACAGTTACAGCCGATAGTTGCAGGGAAGCGCGTATTTGCGCTATGCGGCATGCTTAAAGATAAAGATATTGCTGGCGTGCTGTCGGTGATTGAACCTTTGGTTGACACATGGTGCTTAGTGAGTCTGAAAGGTGAGCGCGGTGCAAGTGCGGCTCAGTTGCGTCAAACCTTAGCAGCAGATAGCAAAGCGATTGAGTTTGAAGACATAGATGCTGCCTGGTCTGCATTAAAAGTGCAAATAACCCCAGATGATGTGGTAATTGTGTTTGGCTCCTTTTACACTGTGGCAGGTTTTAAGTCTCAATTTAAGCAGGAAGTGCGTTTTGTCTAGCCAGTTTCATAATCGTTTAGTTGGCACTGTGGTGCTGGTTGCGCTTGGTGTGCTTTTTTTGCCGGATATTTTAGATGGTAAAAAAGATCATCAAGAAGAGCAATTTTCAGAGATCCCTTTACGTCCGACTGTAATTGAACAGCAAAAAGCCGACGATATGTTTGAGGTTTTATCAGTTGATGGTGAACTTAGCTCAAATGAACCTGCGTTAGCAGCTGATGCTCAAGCTAATGCGGATAATCAGCTTGAGGTTGCAGTCAAAGAGTCCTCTAAGCCAGATGCTAAGGCTGAAATCCAGCCCGAGATAAAAAAGGCTGACGTCAAAAAAGAGCCGCCTAAGGCAACCGTTAAAGCTGAAGTGATTAAAAAGTCTGAGAGCAAACCGGTCGCAGTGGCAAAGGTTGAAAAAGCTAAAGTTGAAAAACCAAAAGTTGCAGCGCCTAAAGTCAATACGGTAAAAGAGGCTGAAGTTAAAACTGTTAGTCGTGACAATATAAAAAGCGGTTTTACCTTACAGTTAGGTGGTTTTAATAATGCCGCTAACGTTAAAACCTTAGTCGCACAACTGCGTAAGAATGGTTTTAAAGCTTACACCATTCCAGCAACACCTAAGGATGGCGTATTGACTAAAGTTTTTGTTGGGCCAGATGTGTCCGAAGCAAAACTGAAAAAAATACAAATTGAGGTCGAAACCCTCACACGGCTTAAGGGCTGGATAATACCTTTTAACCCCTTAGAGTCTTAATGGCGATACCACGCCCGAGACTGAAAATGATTTATTTACCTCACTAGGGGGTGAGAATCGTTTCAGTCTCTGGTAGAATCGCGCCGTCTTAAAGCCCATGTCGGAAAGCCATCTCAATGGTTTGGATTGATTACGCTATCATATTCGTCATCGGATTATCGACTCTCATCAGTCTGATCCGAGGATTTGCCAAAGAAGCCATGTCGTTAGTGGTATGGTTTGCAGCTTTCTTTATTGCCAGCCAATTTTACCTCGATCTTGCCGTTCATTTAACGCAAATGAGTGATGAGATGCTGCGCAATGGCGTTTCCATTGCCATTCTGTTTATTACTACCTTAGTGCTCGGCGCTCTAGTTAACTACATTCTTGGACAACTGGTTGTTAAAACCGGATTATCTGGCACTGACAGGCTTTTAGGCCTTTGTTTCGGTGCCATTCGCGGCGCCTTGATTGTGAGTGCTTTACTGTTTTTTATGGATGCTTTTACAGGCTCACCCAACACTCAGTGGTGGAAGGACTCTGTGCTAGTGCCCGAATTTGGCGTGGTTATTCAATGGTTTTTTAACTATTTGGAAAACACCTCCAGCTTTGTACCCAAACTATAAGAAATAAAATTAATTAATCCTAAATGCTGAAAAACGCTGTCGCTTGGGAATTTATGTTACGCATGTTTAAGGGCTGATGCCTATTACATACACACGCCATTTAGATAATGACCTCGATGTTGTTATTTGAATAAGCAGAAACGTGACCGAATACCTGAGTGATAAATAACGTCGTATTTAAACCGAAAGGTAAAAGTATGATCTTATAACCTGCTTATATTTCAGCATAAAAGGCATAGAACATCTTACAATGAGGAAGCTTATCCATGTGTGGTATCGTCGGAATAGTTGGCCAATCATCGGTTAATCAAACCATTTATGATGCACTGACAGTGCTGCAGCACAGAGGTCAGGATGCGGCAGGTATTGTGACCATTGATCGTGGTGCTTTCAGGCTGCGTAAAGCCAATGGTTTAGTCAAAGACGTTTTTGAAGTCAAACACATGCAACGCCTACAAGGTAATGCAGGTATTGGCCATGTGCGCTATCCAACGGCGGGCAGTTCAAGTGCGTCAGAGGCGCAGCCTTTTTATGTTAACTCGCCATTTGGGATCTCTTTAGCCCACAACGGCAACTTAACTAACACGGTTGAATTAGCCGAAGGGCTGATCAAAAAACGTCGCCATGTGAATACCACCTCAGACTCTGAAGTGTTATTAAACCTGTTGGCTGATGAATTACAAAAAACCACTAGCTTAACCCTGACCTCAGAAGAAGTATTTGATGCGGTTGCTAACGTGCACCAGCAAGCTCGTGGTGCCTATGCGGTAGTGGCGATGATCATTGGCCAAGGCCTTGTCGCGTTTCGTGACCCATTCGGTATTCGTCCTTTGGTGTTAGGCAAGCACGAAACGCCAACAGGTACCGAATACATGGTCGCCTCTGAAAGTGTTGCTCTCGATGCTGTTGGCTTTGAAGTGATGCGTGATGTGGCGCCGGGTGAAGCGATTTATGTGTCTATTGATGGCGAGCTTTATACTCGTCAATGTGCGGCTAATCCGAGCTATGCGCCTTGTATCTTTGAGTTTGTTTATTTTGCCCGTCCAGATTCGACCATCGACAAAGTATCGGTATATGCCAGTCGCGTTAATATGGGCGCTAAGCTTGGCGAGAAAATTAAGAAGGAATGGTGCGATCACGATATCGATGTGGTAATCCCTATTCCTGAAACCTCTTGTGATACCGCCCTTGAAATTGCCCGTTGCATGGGTTTACCGTATCGCCAAGGATTTGTAAAAAACCGTTATATTGGCCGTACTTTCATCATGCCGGGTCAGCAGGAGCGTAAGAAGTCTGTGCGCCGTAAGCTCAATGCCATTAATACCGAGTTTTACGGTAAAAATGTGCTGCTAGTAGATGACTCTATTGTGCGTGGCACAACCTCAGAGCAAATCATTGAAATGGCTCGTGAAGCGGGTGCTAAGAAAGTGTATTTCGCCTCTGCGGCTCCAGAAATTCGCTTCCCTAATGTTTACGGCATCGACATGCCAACATCAAATGAGTTAATCGCCCATGGGCGTGATGTTGATGAAATTGCTAAATTAATCGGTGCCGATGGCATTATTTTCCAGGATTTACCTGACTTAATTGAAGCAGTAAGAATGGAAAATCCAGCGATTAAGCGTTTTGAAACCTCAGTATTTGATGGCCATTACATTACTAATGATGTTGATCAAGCGTATTTAGATCACTTAACACATTTGCGTAATGATGATGCTAAAGTGGATCGCAATAAGGATGTGGGCACTAACTTAGAGTTGCATAACGTCTGTCATCCATAAAGAAAGATAAGCGTTTGAGCGCGAACCGTTAGCGTATAAAGAGCAGGAGCCAGTGATATTTCACTGGCTTTTTTATGACTCTCATCCCAATACCCATAGCAGCATCCACACACCAAATAAGTAGTTCAAGCTATAACGCGTCACTTGATGCCTTAGCAGTAGCGACAAAACCAGCACAATCGGTAGCAGTAACATTAATCCCCATGCTAGTGGTAAATCGATAATGCTAACCTGTCCAAACCATCGACTAGCAAATAGGCTAATCGCGAGTAACATTAAACTGTGAAATAACAGTAGTTGGTTGAATCTTAACGTTAATGTAGGGCTAAACGTTATCTTTTCTCGTGCGTGTATAGCAAACTGTCTCATAATCACTCCCATTTTATTCATTGTACCTTAGCTGCTATTGAGAACTATTCGCAATTGAATTTACAGTTGAACCGGCTTTTTAATGAGCGAGTTGGATAGATATTTGCACTTAGCGACTGTTTGGGCTAAATTACACTGTAATTATATCCAGTGTTTGGTGTTTATATGATCCTTTATATCGCAGAGAAACCTAGCCTAGGGCGGGCCATTGCCGATGTATTGCCTAAACCCCATAAAAAAGGCGATGGATTTATCGAAGCTGCCAATGGCGATTGTGTGTCTTGGTGCGTGGGGCACTTGCTAGAACAAGCCGAGCCCGATGCCTACAATCCTGAATTTAAATCTTGGAAATTCGAACATTTACCAATAGTGCCCGATAAATGGCAATTGAAACCTAAGGCCACAACTCGTAGCCAGCTCACAGTGCTTAAACGATTAGTTAAACAAGCCAATACGCTAGTTAATGCTGGCGATCCTGACCGCGAGGGGCAGTTACTTGTGGATGAAGTAATTGCCTATCTTGGGGTGACGGGCGATAAATTGCATCAAACCCAGCGTCTACTTATCAGTGATTTAAACCCACAAGCAGTAAAGCGTGCACTGACACAATTACGCAGCAACCGTGAATTTATTCCGTTATCGACTTCAGCACTTGCCCGTAGCCGTGCCGACTGGCTCTATGGGATGAACATGACGCGCGCCTACACTATTCAAGGTAAAAAGGTCGGTTATCAGGGGGTGTTATCTGTTGGCCGAGTACAAACTCCTTTGCTTGGGTTGGTGGTGCGCCGCGATGAAGAGATAGCCAATTTTCAATCTAAACCTTTTTATGAAGTATTGGCGCATTTGGCGACACAAAAACAAGAAACCTTTAGCGCAAAATGGCGGCCCAGTGAAGCTTGTTTGCCTTATATGGATGAAGAAGGCCGAGTGTTAGCCAGAGGGTTAGCGCAAAATGTAGTGAGTCGGATTAACGATAAGTCTGCTGTCATTACGCAACTAGTGTCTAAGGATAAAAAACAATATCCACCGTTACCTTATAGTTTGTCGGCGTTACAAATTGATGCTGCAAAACGTTTTGGTATGAGCGCTAAGGATGTACTTGATACCTGCCAGAGTCTGTATGAACGCCATAAACTGATCACTTATCCGCGCTCCGACAGCCGTTATTTGCCCGTAGAGCAACACAGCCTTGCCCCCTTAGTATTAAAAGCGGTTAGTGGCGGAGCTGCTGAATTATTACAACAGGTTGACGCGCCAGATCATCGCCTTAAATCCAAAGCATGGGATGATAAAAAAGTCGATGCTCACCATGCGATAGTGCCAACAGAGAAAACGGCTAACTTATCGAGTTTAAGTCTGCGGGAAAAACAGCTATATCTGCACGTTGCTCGTCAATATCTAGCACAGTTTTACCCCGCTTATTGTTACGGTGAAACTACAGTGCAAGTCACTATAGAGGGCGGATTATTTAATACCAAAGCACGGCAGGATAAATCGTTAGGTTGGAAGCAACTCTTTGCCCGCCAAGAATCTCATGGCAATAAGTCTATAGAAAAAAAGCCAGCGGATGAAAGCACTAGCACAGACGATGCTGACAATGATGAGTTTAGCGGTCAGTTGCCGCCCTTAACATTAGGACAAGTGTTGCATTGCACTCAAGGTGAACTGCTGGAGAAAAATACTCAGCCGCCTAAAGCCTTTACCGATGCAACTTTACTTGGCGCGATGACAGGCATTAATCGTTATGTGACCGATGCGAATATTCGTAAAATTCTCAAAGAAACCGATGGCTTAGGCACAGAGGCCACCCGTGCGGGTATTATTGAATTACTGTTTAAACGCAGCTTTTTACAACGTTTGGGCAAATCTATCGTATCAACTGAAGTGGGTAAAGGGTTGATAAACAGTTTGCCCGTCAGCGCAACGTCACCTGATATGACAGCACTATGGGAGGCGAGTTTGAACAGTATTTGCCGTAAAGAAACATCCTATCAAGCCTTTATGCAGCCACTACTCGACACACTATTTACCCTTATCCAAAATGCAGGGGCACAGCTGCCTACCGCGCTTAATGGCTTAAAGGGCCAAGGTTATGGTAAATCTACGAGTGGTAAATCTGGTTATCGCAAGTCGACTTACCGTAAAGCGTCAAATGGGTTAAAAACAACTGCAACTAAAGCCAGTGGTGCTAAAAATTCAGTGACTAAAAACTCAGGCACTAAAAGCCGTGCCCGCAAACCGCTTGCCATATAAGCTTAATTATTGTCACTTGTTATAATACAAGAGTAACCATCCATGTAAACGGCTGATAATTAATGGGTAATGTAGGCTAGTGTATTCGATTAATGTTAGTGTATTGCATTGATAGTAAGATACAAAGTGGCTTGGGTTTATCGATTAACTCATAAAATTAACTATTTAAAGTCGTTAATAATAGGCAAAAAAAGAGTAAACCAATACGGTTTACTCTTACGGAAATAAGTTGCTGTAAAAATGGCAAAATCACTCAATTGGTGTAGAGCCAGCACATCATGCCAGTGCTATCTTAATTAACACTTAAATATGATAAAGGTAATTATCAGCATATTGATGTAATCCTCTAATACTTAAAATTTTTTCTGGATCAAAGACTGCAATTTCGACACTCGACTGTATTTGTTCATTATCGCCTTTGATTATTGCTTTGAAGGCTCTTTGCCGACTTAAACACTCTGTTTAAGAATATGTGTACTGTTAGCTAAAAATGGATGAGTAATACTCTCAAGGATAGTCGCTTCCTGATGCCATTCGCCCACAGGCAGCACCAATCACATTAACTATCTAATCAGTTCAGATGCTTGTGTGGCTCCAGCAGGGCGGCTGATGTTAACGGCATGGCAACACGCTTTATACTGCGTTTAAGGCTTTTGACCGATCACCACTATATGTCTTCAGCTTTCGCCTTGTCTAAAGCGCGTTGAACACCCGCTGAATGAACAGATCTTTAATACGAGTGGCATAAGGTGCATATGGTCATCAAAATAAATAGATAGCTTTTTTAAAGCCAGTAATCCCTCCAATATTTATCGATTTACTCTTCATATTGTATCCATTAATCGGGGCTTATATCTGTCATCGAAGAGCCGCCGTGAATGGCTTCACGGCATGACACTGAAGTTGCTGAATTCGGGCGTATAAACGAGTTACAGGTTAAGTGTTTAATCGTATATCGGTTGCCAAGTGTTAATCATCCCAGTTATGTAATGGACCGTTATTTTTGCTTTTTGAAACTCACTTTACACTACTCGCTATTGGGTAACCATCGCCAAGAGTGCGGGTAGAAACTCGTTATCTAATGTGGCGATTTCACTTTGCTCAACCAGCACTTGATTGAGTATGTCATGGCTGGTGAGTGGGTTTGCGAGTACTACGCGAAACACCACGGTCGCTTGTCTAAAATAGCGTGCTGGCTGAATGCGGGTGCGGGAGACGAAGGACTTACCCTGTTCGCGTTGGTGCTTTTGAATAAACTGGGTCAGGCCATCAAGTAGCTCGTTAAAGCGGGCGAGTTTAGTTGTGTCTGCTTGCTCGCAAGCTAGCTGCATGGCGGCTTGGATGCTGGCGGGGACATAACGATAGGTCAGCAGACACAGTTCTGGCTCTGTGACGAGCTCAAAATCCTCGCGAGCTTTGATTTGTTCTGCAAAATAGCGGGCCTTTTCGAGGCTGTTGTTGATTAAAATTTCATAACCATCACGACCGATGATTTGCAAGCAAGCGTGCACTAACATCGCCATGCCGGGGCGTGAACCTTCCAGCGTTTGGCTGCCGAGATCCTTTGAACCACGGCGCAGAATGTATTCGGCATGATGGGCAATGGCATGGGCAAACTCGGGGTCTTTAAATAACACCATACCTGCGCCCATGGGCACGTACATTTGTTTGTGGGCATCAATGGTGACTGAGTCAGCTAGTTCAATGCCTGCGAGTAAGTGGCGGTATTTATTAGATAATAAACTTGCGCCGCCCCAAGCAGCATCTACATGGAAATGGCAATTTAATTCTTTTGCTAGCTCTGCTAACTCTGTCAGTGGGTCAACATTACCGGTTTCTGTGGTGCCAGCAACACCTACAATGGCAAGCACTTTGATGTTTTTATTGGCAAGTTCAAGGGCCGCTTGGCGCATTTTTGCTACATCGACCTTGTTATCGCTGCCCGTGGGAATGCTGATGATGTTGTCGCGGCCGATGCCAAGTAGATCGACGGCTTTTCCCAGCGAATAGTGACCTCGCTCCGAGACTAAAATCGCTAAATCATCGTAGCCATAATGGCGCAGTGCTTTAAGTAAACCTTCGCGGCTGACACCTTTAAACTCACCATCGGCCTTCAGTAACTGATTGCGGGCAATCCACAGTGCAGTGATGTTGGCCACTGTGCCGCCGGAGCAAAATGCCCCGAGGGAATGATTGGCGCTGTGCATCCAGCTTTGATAAAAATCCGTATCTTGGTCGTAAATCAAATGGTGCATCATGCCAAGCACTTGGCGCTCAAGCGGCGTAAATGCCTTAGAGGTTTCGATTTTGACCAGATTTTGATTGAGTCCGACCATCATTTTTGACAGTGGTAATACAAAGTAGGGCAGTGCTGAAGTCATGTGGCCGATAAAGCTTGGCGCTGCAGTATGCACTGAATGCGCCACTAAATTTTGCATGATTTCGTCGGTGTAATCGGATACAAAACGTGGCTGACTCGGAATTTCAAAAGCTTGAAAATCGGTCTCAATTTCCGACAAGGGTTTTTCGAGTGCGGCGATACTGTCACCCAAAAAGCCGGCTAAGTCCTCGGAAAGCTTCTGCTCGATAATACTTAGCGTTGATCCTGCATCTTCTGGCGCAGTAAAAATGCGCAGCAGGCTTGCTTCAGATGCGGTGGCTTGGCGAGGGAGTTTTTGGGTCATGGGCTTGTCGTCTATTGATTTTTATAGTGAAACCGTAAATTTGCTTGAAGAGTATAACGAATTAGTGACTCTCAACATATTAATCTAGCGGAATACTAAAAAGGGAGCTCACTTTACTGCAAGGCCTTTTAGGCATCAAGTAATAAAATTTTGTGCAGCCAAAGAGTTGCCGCTTAACATAAGCAAAGGCGCCGTATTGGCGCCATTATTTAAATCATCAAAATGAGGGAATAATTTAAGCATTAGCCCAAGTATTAGCGCTGTCCTAACATCAGTATCGCACCAATATTGCGGGCAGTATTACAAAGGTTTAGTTTGGCATTGGCGAGTACATTATCAAGCGGGCTTAAGTGCGGGATAATCGGGAAGATAGCTGTCATACCGTGTTCCAATACGGCATTGGCATTTTCTCCTAGACAACCCGCAATGCCGATAGTGGGAATGCCCTGAAGTTTAGCTTGCTTTAACACGCCCATCGGCGTTTTACCAAACACAGTTTGGCCATCAATACGCCCTTCACCTGTGATGACTAAATCGGCGCCGCGAATTTTATCGGCAAGCCCCACGGTTCGCATCACAATTTCAACGCCGGGTTTAAGCTCGGCATGTAAAAAAGCCATCACGCCAAGGCCCATACCGCCAGCAGCACCAGCACCGGCATGTTCACGGTGATCTGTCATGCCGTTGCGGGCAATCACATCGGCATAATGGGCGAGCGCGGTATCGAGCTGCTTAACCATTTCTGGGGTTGCGCCTTTTTGCGGGCCAAAAATCGCCGAAGCACCACGTTCGCCGCACAGCGGATTATCAACATCACAAGCGACTTCGAAGCTGCATTCACGTAGTAGTGGGTGTGCGTTTGAAGCGTCAATTTTTGCAAGATTTACCAATGCTGCACCGCCAGAAGGCAGGGTTTTACCTTGATTATCGAGTAATAAAATATCCAGCGCTTGGGCCATTCCCGCGCCGCCATCGTTGGTGGCGCTGCCACCAAGCCCTAAAATAATGTGCTTTATCCCCCGATTAAGCGCATCACAAATCAGTTCACCCGTCCCATAACTGGTGGTGAGCAGCGGATTACGTTGATCTCTTGGCACATGATGTAAGCCAGACGCTGAGGCCATTTCAATCACGGCAATCGCGCCATGATGATGCGACTTGTTAGTCGAGTTTGTACTAGAAGCTGAACCGGTATTTAAAGCATCACCGAGAATGCCATAGTGCGCCTGTACTTTTAGCCCAAGTGGGCCCATGACTTCTAGGCTAATAATGCTGCCACCCGTGGCATCAACCATAGATTGCACCGTGCCTTCGCCGCCATCGGCAACGGGAATTTTGATGATATCGCAGTTTGGGATTACTTGTCTTAAGCCTTGTTCAATAGCATTGGCTACGTCGAGCGCGCTTAAGCTTTCTTTAAATGAGTCGGGGGCGATAACTATTTTCATTAAAAATCCTACAGCTAAATGGGATAAAGCAGGGCTTAATGTTGAACATTTTACCCAATACCACTTACTTTTGGGGCAACAACATCCCTGTGCCAACATAGGTTTATATAAAATAGATTTATATAAAATAGATTTATATAAAATAGATTTATATAAAGCGGTGGCGCATGAATGTGTTGCAATGATTAGGGCGTATAACACACAGATATCTTGGGCGCGGTCTACGCCCAAGGGATACAATTAAATCAATATCACATTGTATTAAATAAAGAATACAGCATATTAGAGCAGCACTAGGCTTAACAGATACACTGTCACCATGGCGGTCACACCCTGGATAAGCGTTGCCATAGTTTGCGCTTTATAAGCTTGTTTTACACTCATGCGGCTAAACTGGGCGACAACCCAAAAGAAGCTGTCGTTGGCGTGGGATACCGTCATGGCGCCTGCACCAATGGCCATTACTGTTAAGACTCGGCCCATCTCGCTGCCAAGGCCAATATCGCCGAGCATAGGCGCGACTAATGCTGAGGTTGCAACCAATGCTACAGTCGATGAACCTTGGGCTGATTTAAGTGCTGCGGCAACGATAAAGGGCATAAAGATACCAACGCCCAGTGCCGACAGTGATGTACCTAAAAAATCACCAATAGGGGTCGCTTTTAATACCGCGCCAAAGGCACCGCCCGCACCAGTGATTAAAATAATCGGTGCAGCGGTTACTAGGCCTTGGCTAATACGCTCGCTAAATTCACTGATTTTATTATCGCCTTTTAATAACGACAGCGATAAAAATAGGCCTATCATCAAAGCGTTAACCGGCTGACCGAGGAACACTAACGCATCAAACAAGCCTTCTTTACCTAGCGGTGCTGAGGGGAAGTTAGCGATAGACCCTAAACAAATCAATATAATAGGGATAAATATCGGTGCAAACGCTTTTACTGGGCTTGGCAGTGTTCCGTAGCTTTTTTTGAGGGTTTCATAGTCGCTTGCCTGCGCCTTTAGCTCCTCAGCCCCTTCACCATCGGGTTCAACACCAGCAAACCGGTTAGCCCATAACATGCCTGCTAATGTAGCTACTGCGGCCACAAATAGACCGACACCAATCACTAAGCCTAAATTAGACTCTAGACCTAAGTTACCTGCAGCTGCGATAGGGCCTGGCGTTGGCGGTACAAAGGTATGAGTTGCGTACAGACCTGTGGCTAAGGCTACGCTCATCGAGACGCTAGAAACCTTCATGCGGTTCGCCATTGATTGTTTCAGTGAGTTTAAAATAACAAAACCCGAGTCACAAAATACTGGAATGGAGACGAGGTAGCCGATGACCGACATAGTTAATGTCGGGAAGCGTTTACCCAATACTTTGATTACCACATCAGCCATGGTGATGGCGGCGCCGCTTTTTTCTAGAATGATACCAATAATCGTCCCTAAGACGATCACTAGGCCAATATAACCTAAGATTCCGCCAAAACCGGTAGTAATGGTTTTAGCAATCTCTCCACTCGGTAGACCATAGGCAAAGGCGGCGATAAAAGCCGCTAGAATTAAGGTTAAAAAAGGATGTAGTTTAAATTTTGAGGTCGCGATAACAATAAATGCAATCACGCCGATGAGAATAAGCACTAAGTTCATATTATGTCCCGTTCAGTTCTGGGCTGAAGTTCTTGAGTGAGTTTCTTGACCGATATTGTAGGGCGCAGCTTTTATTTGGGCTTGAGTCCAATAAGGGCTGCTTTAAAGTCATCCTATTATTGTGCAGGTATTGTTGAATAGCTTTGGCTAAAACCACGGAATTGCGGCTGTATTATCACTTATTTTTGTGCTTATGCACAAAAGTGAGGGGGGATTTGGGAGGGAATTGATTTTATTTTGTTGAAGAAGATTAGCAAATATTTTTATTTGCCAATCTTCAATATCGGGATTTAGGGTTATTGGTACTTATAGGCGACGAATAAGGGATTCTACGTAGGCGGGAGTGCGCGCATTGAGAATGGGATCGGCCGAAGGTGTAATACCTTTTGGCAGTAACACTGGGTTAAATATACCTTTATCGCATTGCTGAACTTGAGGATCGCTGTCTCGTTCGCCGTTAATAATCACTTGACCGACGAGTAAGCGTTGACGGGTTTGTGGCCAGATAGCCATTGGATCATCAATCACATCGCCTTTTTCGGCGAGCTGGATATAAAGATTCCATTGTGCGGGCTGGGTTTGAATACGCTTGAGTAATTCAGCTTGTAAAAAATTATCGCTAAGATTGGCCAGTTCTTCTGTGCTTAGTGCAGCTGTGCCTGCAACAGGTTCAAAAATCCAACGTCCCGGTTGGATCTCGCCATTTTTAGCCGTAAATAGAAAACTGTTTACACCGTAATAGGGGCTATTGGCAAAACTTGGGCTAGGAGGCAACTGTTTAACAAAATCGAAGAAGGCTTTGGCGTGTGGCTGATTATCAATAAGCCATTGTTTACCTTCTGCACCTTGTTTACTTTTTGTTTGAAAGGTAAAAAACTCGTCAAGATTGCTGGCAAAGAATACAGGAATATTGGTCGTCACAAAATTCAGGTTTTCTTTATCGCCATCAATCTTAAGCGACATAAAGCGCCCCGGGGTTTTGTCTGAAATCTTTGGGTTAGCGCCGCCGAGGGAGAAACGTGCCGTTACTTTAATCGTATCTTGATTAAAAAATGGAATCGTTAGCGTGTCTTGTAGTTTTGGATTGGGCTTAAAGCTACCGGAGGTGCAAAACCCTTTAGTGTGATTACGCAGTTTGACTTTTTTACCCGCTTCTCGACTTGCCGCATCGGGCGTGCCATTAACGGCATCAACCAATTCTGGAATCGTTTTTTCGGCAGCAATTAATGTAGGGGAAGTTAGAGCAAAGCCAGTAATAAGGCATGCTTTAGCGAGTAAAGTGAGTTTTATTGGGTTCATTGCAATTCCTTTCAATGGGTTGAGTCAAATAATGTTTAGCATTGATTGCAGTATTAGAAAGGCAATACGGTAAAAATCTTTCAATTGATCTTTTAATAAATCAGAAAGATTATTTAACCTGAACTCGGGATAGTGGCTGTGGTAACGAATTAATCTTATTACCTTATTCGAAAAATTAACTCTACAGAGGTAGTTTTTCCGTTATCAAGGCAAGTTTGCGTACCTAATAGTGGGCTATTAGTAGCAAAGTTAACGCAGATAAAGGGAAAAATAACCTGTAGAGACGCAGAGCTTATCCCGAGATCAGGTTATTTAACCGTTAAAAAAACAGGCTTGACCGCCGCGTTTATGTTTATCGACGGATTAAAGCGAACGGGTGGAAGTATCGATTAATTGTCCTAAATACAGGCTTAACAATCCATGTAGTGATTGAATATCAGCTTGAGTAATCTGTTGAATTTTATCGAGGCGGTATCTTAAGGTATTACGGTGAATAAACAGTGCATTAGCACATTGCTGCGCATCACCAAAGTGAGTGATATACGCCGCTAAGGTTTTACGTAACTGTCCATTTTTATCGGCCTTAGCCAGTTGCTGATAAGGTGATGCTAGGGCTTGACCGCGCCAATCATGTTTAAGCCCTGCAAGCAGCACTTGTAGTGAATAGGTTTCGAACAAGTACTTATTAGCTTCAGGGTTAAGTTGCTTACCTAAGGTTAAGGTTTCTTGCGCTGTTTGATAGGAGCGCGTGATGCCTCCTTTTTCAGGGAAAAAATGCCCAAGGGCAATTTTAAAGTGTAAATCCATTTGTGCCGGTAAGCGTTGTAGCAGTTTGTCGATACGCTGATTTTCAAGCTCAGGATCCCATTGTTTACCATCTAAAAAGGCTGGTTTTAAGATAACCAGTTGCGACATTGAGGTCATGGCAATTAAGTTACCTCGATCGGGATATTGCAACAAATGTAGCACTTGCTTCAGTGTTTCACTGACTCTGGGATTGTGTTCATCATTGGGCTGACGATTTTTTTGGCTTAGGTTTATGATGGGTGTCGGCACATTATTTTTTGAGAGATGTCGCGGTGAATCGATCTCACTGATTTCAATAATCGCGGCGACTCGTGGAAGATTAATATCAATCTCAAGTTGTTTCGCCCAGCGTTGCAACTGCTCATCATCGTTATTCTCAGCTTTGATTAGCTGCAGAATAAACTCTTCCCGTTGGCGGTTCTCCCACTGTAATTTATCTTGAAGATTCGCTTGTTCGACAATTATTTCAGCGGTCATTTTGAGCAATTCACCGTAATGAGTTAACTCACTTGGTTCGCCTGTAATACCCACCACACCAACGATTTGCCCTTGATAATGTAAGGGTAAATTGATACCGGGTTTTACGCCATGTAGCCCAGAGGCAACTTGTTGATTGATTTCTACATTACGGTTTTGTGCAATCGCTAGCAGTGCGCCCTCATGGATTGAACCAATGCGTTTAGGATCGCCAGAGCCTAAAATCACTCCTTGGCCGTTCATCACATTAATATTGTGGCCGATGATTTTCATTGTGCGGCTCACAATCTGTTTAGCAATAGCAGAATCAAGCAGATACATACAAGTGCCCAGTATATTGTTAAGGGTGTAATAGCGACGCAATGCGCATTTTGAGTTTGGGTAGCATATCGCGCTCAAATTCGGGATTGCGCTTCAGCCAGAGATTATTGCGAGGGCTTGGGTGGGGCAACACAATGTATTTAGGCCAATATTGCTGCCACTGCACAGTTGCTTGCGTCACTGTGATTGATTTTACTTTAATGCTTTTTGAGTGCGTCTTGCTAGCCTGTGCTGTTGTACTGAGTAGATCAATAGGCTCGCGGGGCAGGTGGTAATCAATCGCATACTGTCCGAGGATTACGATTAACTCAATATGTGGCATTAAGGCGAGTAACTGTTGATGCCAGGTGGCAGCGCATTCGGGTCGAGGAGGTTTATCGCCTTGTTTTTTGCCATTTTTCTCAATACTACCGGGAAAACAAAATCCCATCGGCACAATAGCAAAAAGAGTCGGATCGTAAAATTGTTCTCGCGTGACATCTAACCAAGTACGTAAACGCTCGCCGCTGGCATCATCAAAGGGAATACCTTTGTGATGGGTTTTAACGCCCGGTGCTTGGCCAGCAATTAAAATCCTCGCTTGGCTACTGGCCTGTAATATCGGTTTGGGCGCTAAGGGTAAATAGGCCTGACATAGTGTGCAGGCTCTAATTTTTATCAATAGCTCATCCATGGGCGCAGAAGAGGATGGGTGAGGCGGCACTTTAGTTAATGTATTCATAGGCGATTAAGATTGCAGCATCATTATAGTTTGGTATACCCAGTAGCCAAAAAGCGCATAACCAAGCGCTAAGCCTAGATAACTTAATCGTTTAGGTGCTTTACTGGGTGAAGAGGCCAAGCAGATGTGGGCTAACACAATGGTAAAAAAGGCGAATGGCGCAATCACGTAGCTTAGGGCTAAGATAAATAATGCACCCACGCTGATTATCCAGTCAGCATTATGATTCGCCACTTTTTCAATTTGGCAAAGCTGTAGCGGTAATAGAATCAACCCAATACCCACACAAATAATGCCTAAGTTAAGGGCCAAATCACTCCAACCTCTGTGGTCATAAATGGCTAATGCAATCGCCATTAAGGGGATAATCAGTGCGCTTAATACGTGACGTTTGGCAAATGTGGCATTGCGATACTTTCCCGCGAAAAAGAATAAGCCCTGTAAAAGCAGGTTGATTAAGGTAAATCCGCCAAGGCCGAGAATGATAAACAGGCTAGCAGTGCCGCCAGATGGGTCAAATGCCATAACGGGCATAGGCAGCAGGCTCAACCCTAATAAGGCAGGAGTTGATGATAGCCATTGATATTGGGTGACTGGAGAATAAATACGCATGAGCTCAGAAGATTAACCAAAAGATTGAATTAAGATCCGCTAAAGTGAACCAAAACTCAAGGAATAAGGTTTTTATAGGCTAACTTTAGTGCCAGAGTCTGATCTTATTCAAGATTCTCATATCATCTACCGTGATTTACTGACTTTAGTGGGGGATATTACGAGAAAAAAACCCGCAAAATGCGGGTTTTAGATGCTAATTTTAAATGCTGATTTTGAATATGAGTATAGCTATTGATTAGATTTTGTAGCTCATGCTCAGCATGATCATCTGCGCCGTGTAATCATGGCTATTACTGCCAAAGCCTACAACGTTCCAAATCCCATCAACGGCGATATCATTGGCGGCATCATTATCCTCATAATTCTCAATTTTGTAATCAAAGCGTAGCGCCATTTTCTCGCTGGCTTGATATTGAGCGTATAGGTTAACGTTGTGTACTTTGGCAAAATAATCGCCATAGTCACCGGTGATACCTTGTCTGACTTGAGTGTTACTGTCGGAGTCTGAGTAAGTATAATCCAGCCCTAGACGTAACTTATTTTCGAATAGGTTGTTGTAACTTAGGCCTGCGCCAACAACATCAATCTGATCTTCAATTAATCCAGTCCAGGTTGGTGTGCTGTAATTACTGCTACCAGCTTGTTCAGATTTAATCGTTTGATAATTGTAAAATGCCGTTGCCAGTATGTCATCGGTGATCATGTAGCTGATGTTAGCATCATAACTGGTGTCTTTTGACTCAGTTAAACCAATCACAGTATCGCTGTAGTCATCAAGGGCATAGCGAGCACCTAAATCAATCGTCAGGCTTTCGATAGGCGAGTGAGTAACACGAGCTTCGACTTGGGTTCTGTCACGATTAGCCAGATTATACTTACGTAACAGGCTGTTGGTTTCAGACGATGTCCATTCAGAGGCTTGGTATTGCGAGCCATCACGTTGACCGTAGCTGCCCTTTACCCACATATCCCACATCTCGAAACTATTAACTCGAAAACGTGCCCAGACAGTGTTTTCATCCGTAGTTTCACGGTCTTGATAATTACGTTCGTCACGTTTGAAATCATAGCCGCCATCAAGCTTCATGCCGTTGGTAATACGATAATCCGCCGCCACTTTGACGCGTTGGCTGGTGTTATCGTAAGGCGTGTTATAGGCCACCTTACCGTTGACATTGTTGATGCTGACTTGGGTCCACTGTTCAATCTGCGTATTGTTATCACGGTCGTTATAGTCGTAGCTACCACTTAAACGCAGTGAGTTAGTCACTTTGCTGACCACTTTTAAGTTTAAACCGATAAGGTCAACTTTGGCATCAACAGCTTCAGTTGGCACTTGATAACCATAACCTGAAGTCACTAACGCTTGGTCTTGACTCATCTGCCCGGCAAGTAAACGGCCAGTGAATACATGGGTACTGTCGTTATATTGACCCACTAACGACACTGTATGTGCCTGATTATCTGGGTCAAGGGCGAGAGTACCCGAGGTTTGTGCGCCAAAAGTAGGATTGAAAGCGCTGTCGAAGTTTAACTGGTTGTACTCGTTCTTAAAAATCGAGCCGTTGTAGTTAAGTGCAGTAAACCAACGATCGCCTTTAAGCTTGATGCCAGCTTCGATGGAGTCAGTGGTGTAATCCACAGGCTCAGCGAGCATCATCGATTGGTTGAAGAATCCACCTGATGTTTTTTTCAAACCGGTTTTTTCTTCACGCATGTAGCTCACATGTGTGCTCCACAGCGATTCACCTTGATAATCAAACCCTAAACCTGTGCGTTCACGTTTAAGCGACAGTTCTAAGGCATTGAGGTTATCCAATAACAAAGGCATTTGGCTGCTTGAACCCGCCGTTATCCAGTTGTCTGGTAGGGTTAAGTGGTTACCACCCATGCCGGAGTAGGGCGTTAAGGCACTATTGCTGTTGTACGTGGCAATCTGGCGATAGTTAACATTGACATTATATTGGCCTGGTTTGCCGGCGTTCACATCTAAGCGGCCGCCATCCATCCCCAGCTGATAAGCTTCAACGCTGGCGCGATAACCTTTTTCACCGCGAAAGGCTAAGTCTGCATCAAACTTACCCGCGACTTCATTTGAAGTGCCAAAGGCATTCGCTGAGCGAATATCAGCTTCGTTGTTGTAACCAATCCCTACGCCTACTGTGCCTGATGTTCCGGTTTCAACAAGGCAGCCTTTACAGCTCCAAGCGGACATTTTGACTTTTTCAGTATTGGCATTGGCCAAACCATACCCATCGGCCGCTATTGCAAAACCTGTGTTTGCTAGTAACGCCAGAGTGATCAAATTGAGTTTAAATTTCATTTTCTCGTCTCCTTAGCGCTGTAATAGCTTGCCAGATGGATGGTTTGAACCATGGATCTGACTGTGGCAATTTAAACAGCTCTTTCCACCCGTAAAGGCATTGTCACCGACATTTGAGCCTAACCCTGTATTACCTAAATAAGCATTGCTGGCGTGGCCATCGCTAGCGTGACATTGCTGACACAGCTGCGGTGCGCGGGTTTTCAACATGGCATCGTTCACGCTGCCGTGAGGATTGTGGCATGTAACACAATTCTCCGTAACGGGAGCATGTTCCCACAATTTTGGACCGCGTTTTTCGGCGTGGCAGGAATAACAAGTTTCGTTGATGGTAGGCTTGTTAAGATCGGAATCCGTCATGCTCCCATGGGGATTATGGCAATCGCTACAGGTCATTTGAGCCCATTTCAGTGGGTGACTTGAGCGCTTGTTCATGTCTGCTTTTTGCTTAGTGTGGCAGCTAGTACAGACTTCCATTTCAGTATTTTTTGATAACACAGGATCTTTTGCCACATGCACTTGGTGGCAAGAGGCACAAGCAACATCGGCATTGTCATGGTGATCCGCGTTCCAAGACATACGTTTATCGTCTAGGTGACAGCTCATACACACACTGTTTTGCTTGTCTGCACTTAAGGTCGATAACTTCCCAAAAGTGATCATCGGCTCATTGCCGCCTTTGTTGTGTTGACCTAAAGGACCATGACAGGCTTCACATTGTAGGCCAGCCATTGGGCTTTTCGATGAGTCGATTGCACCATGGACACCTTTGAAAAGGTCCATCACTTTTTCAGATTTTTTATGGCACATTAAACAAGAATCAGCACCTTTGGGGGAATAGTTGCCTTCGGCGAACTTTTTATCCAATGTGGCTTCAACTTGCTCAGGAGTCATTTTTTCATCCCACTTTGAGGCGTAAGCGCTCGGTGTTATGCATAATGACATCACCGCTGACATGGTCAAAGAGATGACCAGTACCGGCAGTAGGTTTTTAATTTTTAAGTTGTTTTTCATAATAGGCTTCCCAATTTGTCCCAACAATATTCAAGAAAGGGGGATAGAGCTCCCCCTGCTTGGGCAAATTACATTTTCACCTGAGTGTGATCTGTTGGTGTGGGTTTGTGACAGTAGAAACAGGTTTCTGACTGCGCCGCTTGGTTAGCTTGAACATAATCGCCGTTCACTATCGCGCCCATATTCTCTAAGCCATGGCCAATAGACTCTGGCGTATGGCATGAAGTACAAGTTGCAGTGATTGGCGTGGTGTACTTACCTGCAGATGTTGCCAATGCGCCTTTGACCTTGAATGCATCTAGGTTGAAGTCGTTATGACATTGAGTACATTCTTTAATGACACCCTGTTTGCCGTGAACCACGTGCAGTTTCATCTCAAATGCACCTTTGTTTGCGCCAGAGGCATAAGTACCATCAGGTGTATGACAAGCGACACAAGCATCAACACCAATGATCGCTTTACCGTTAGCATCTTTGGCATGTGATACTTGTTCTGTCATCACAAAACCTGAGTGATGGCCTTTGTGGATTTCGAAGGTATCACTGTGACAGCCTTGGCAAGTGCTAAACTCAACAGAGTTAACATGGCGCATGCTAGGTGCTTTTCCTGACTTAGTACCAAAGGCTAGTGCAGACTTCATACTGGTTGTGGCGCTGTCAGTGGTACATGCTGTTAAAGTTGTGCCAGTGTTACACATTTCTAAGCCGATAAAGGTAAAGGCAGTATCTGTGTCGCCAGCACCGAAAGGTAGGGCAGGTGTTGTGAATACCAGTTTACCGTCAACGATGCTTACATCTGCTTGCAGTGCACCATCCAAAATTAAATCTTTAGCTATTTTGGCTTTTCCACTACCTGGGCTTGGGTTGTAACCCATGATTGGGAAATTAGGGCCAACGTTCGTTGCTGTTTCTAAGCGTTTGATTTTGTCTTGAACTGTGGCAGCATCAATAGCGTTACCGTCTTTATCTAAGATAGAGACTGTTAATACCGCAGCATCATCAGCTTGAGCGGCTAATACTGCTGACATACCTAACTGCGCAATAACCGCTTTCTTATCGGCAGTCTTGCCAGTGTGTATTTCAGCAGTCCAATTACTGTTATGGCAGGCAATACAATTAGAGTTATCTAGCTGTTGTGAGTGACCTTTACCCGCTGCGAAATCGATATTGCTATGACAGCTTCCGCAGGTGGCAGCCGTTGGAATACGTGACCAATTACCCCAATCTGGCGCCGCATCACTGGCTGTGTGGCAGCTTTGACAGCTGTCTAATGAGCCTAAGGTTAAGTCTTTGTGTTTTGCGTGAACCAAAACATTGAACTCATTGCCAGGTTTTGCTTTACCTTCGGTATGGCAACTGGCGCAGAAGTTGACATCGCTGGTGTAGTGTTTAGCGTTGATGACATCTTCGTGGCAAGTATTACAGCTGGCAGTAGTGACGATTTTACGGCTATAGGTTGCTTCTGCGCCAGTGTCTGCAACGTAATCAAATATGCCGGTAAATACGGGCAGCGTAGTGCCATCTGGTAGTGGCGCTGGGGTTGTGCCACGGATATAGTTGTTTAGCACAATACGTTGTGCTAATTCACTGTTATAGGCTGCACGAGTGCTTGAGTTGAGGTTAGTGCTGAAGCTATAGCTGTAGCTGCCATTTTTGTTATCAACTAAGCTGCCGGCGCATTTTTTAACTTGAGGCGTTAAATCACAGGTCTCGTCAATAAGATATTGCCACTGGGAGGCATTACCCGCCCCTGTTGCACCTTGTGGTACCAGTTGTTCGGCATAAAATTTGAAATACTGTAAGCCGACAACTGGCATGTCATCTTCGTTAGTAACGCGAAAATCAACACGAGGTAGACCATCAGTTATTATTGCTTTTTCGAACGTGAAATTAAGCGTTTTAATAGCGCCTGCGGGTTCACCGCCAGGTTCACCCGGTTCACCAGAATTACCATCGCTGCCACCACAACCCGTTAAGGCCATAGTCACTGCACTTGCTGCGAGCAACAGTGCGATTTTAGTTTTATGTGTGTTCATCATTTTTTCCCTGCATAGGTTTGGCATTACTTAAACGTTATGTTCTAAAGCCAACAGATCTATGTCTGTATTTTTGGCCAGTAGAAGTATTAAGTGGATGCTGGAAATAGAATTCCCCAAGGAAAGGCTAACCTAACATGACCTTAAAATCTCCAAGGCCTTTGCTAATGTGTGACTTGGATCTTTCTATTTCTAAAGGGGTATTTAAAGCGAGGGCAAAAAATGATTTTAGAACGAAAAAACAGCAGTTTTTATCAGCGTTGTATCAATAATCTTTGTGCTATAAAACCAAGAACTTAATCCTTGGTGAGGTATAAAAAAATCCCCCGCAGAGCGGGGGATTTACTAAACCTAATGTGAGTCACGAATATTAGACCATCAGTGATGACTATTCGTGGTTCTGGTTCATATTAGTATTTCACTGGATGAACTTTATCCACGCCCGATGATTTACCTTCGCCGTGACAGGTAGCACAGGTTTCGCTACCTGGGGTATAAGTGCCAGCAGCACCGTTATACACACCACCGTTAGTCTCAAAGTGGCCAATCACAGCACTATTACCTTCAGCGGTTGGGGCATGGCAAGATGCACAGGCTGCAACCGTTGGTGAGTACTCCCCAGTGCTTGCAATAAACACAGGTTTATCGCCAAGTGTCGCTAAGTTTAGTTGCCCCTTGTCGTGGCACACGGCGCAGTTAGCTGGATTTTCAGGGAAGGTGACATCTGTTGTATAGCTACCAAAACGTCCACTACGCGTGTTAGCGTGTATTTGGTGAACCATGACTTTAAAATCAAACCCACGACTGAAATCTTTAGCTCGACCCGCACTATGGCCGGTACTATTTACTGCAGTGAGTGAGTTGTTGTGACAAGTGACACAGCTGCCATCAGTTAATGCAACGGCAGTGTTAGGCTCTGAAGTATGGCAACTACTACAGCCACTATCTGGTGAACCCGTTGGCCTGACACGTGAGTGTGCAACAGAGAAATCAGCCTGCTTACCATGACAGTTAGCGCATTTAGCTTCTGAGGCAACCACATTGCGAGCAACAAAAGGTGAGTCGCCTGCACTAATGCCCGCAAAATTGGCTTGGTTTGCAGCAATAATCACTTCAGTTTTATGAGTGATAGTGGTATCTGAACAATCGACGGCTTTAGTTTCTGATTGGTCTGCACAGACAAATAGCTTGGCTGATAGCGTTCCTTTTTTCAAAGCAATCATGTCAGGTTGTGTGATGCCAGCAATGGTGTAAGTGAGCGTATTACCCGTTTGTGCCATGGTGATAGCTGGATACTCTTTTACCAGATTGACTGAAAAACGTCCTGGGTGGGTACCAAATGTTGAGGCTTTATAGCCAATTTGGTATTCCTTATCCAGAGCTGCTGCAACTAACCACAATGCTTTTACTGATGTATCGGCGTTAGGTGCGGTATCGTTATGCCACTGAACGGTGAATGTGAGTTTGTTGCCTGACGCATCAAACGTACCATTACCTAATTTATAAGCATATTCGTCACGAATACTCTTAGTGACTACCGTTTTCGCTAAGTGATATTTAGCACTGCCTTCTTCGCCCTCAGCTGCGTGACATGCTGCGCAACCTCCGTTTTGGAAAACATTAACGAGGTCTGCACCTGGAATGCCATCAATCTCAGGTGTGGCGTAGTAGTGGAAGTAGTTACCTACAAAACCACGGTCCTTTTGGCCTTCAGGTGGTGTTAACCATTCACTGTTATCAACAGGGTTGAAACCTGTCATATGGCACGATGCGCAGGCTAATCCTCTGTGATGTTTGAAGTTATCAGCATCAACAGGCCCTTTGCCATCAGTACTGTGGCAAGATTCACAGGTACCGATAGAAACAGGTAATGTAACACGTTCAGAAACGTCTTTGCCTTCACGGAATAATGGGTATTCCGCTTTAGGTATTGTGCCACTAAAGTCATAAATGGTTCCGCCATAGCCCACCATGGTATAGGTGCCTTTGTGGATAGCATGAACCATAGCGCCCATATCTAAAGATGCGCCTGTTTCAGGGTCTTTACTGTAACTATTATGACAAACCTGACAGTTAGCAATCGCGATACGCTTACCACCGTGAAGTGCTAGCGGTTTAGCAGTCGAAGAGGTATCACTGTAATTTGTGTTGTGACACTTAATACAGTTTGCTTCTAAATCGACCACTGTACGTGTATCTGTTGCAGCGGCTTCTTTAAAGTTATCACTAGGTAAAAAGTCGATATGACTATTCACTAATTTAGCGTCTTTACTACCATCAGTTTGAAGCTCTAACGTAATGCGGTGCACTAATGCTGGATCGTAGGTTAAATCTAGACCATCTATAGGGTTTAATGCGCTTAAGTTGGCTTTAAATGTGTATCGATAAACACCAGCATCAACCACAGTTAAACAAGCTGTTTTACAGCTTGATTCAATATTGGCTTGAATTGCATCACCGGGCGTAAATTTAACGTCTTTAGCAACGCCACCAACGGTATAAGTATAATTTGTTAAGCTGCGAGCAGGATTAACGGCTTGCACAGTGTTAATATAACTCGTCCATTGTGGTGTTTTGTAGCCTTTACCACTTTCTGGGCTGAGCTTAGCAATCCCTAATCCTAGCGAATTGACTTGTGCATATTGTTCTAAGCCAGTAACTGGAACGCCATTAGCATTGGTTAGCACTATGTCAACACTGACGATGCCGTTATCAATTTTTACACCTTCAAGACTTGCCTTTAGTGTGGTCGCTTGGCCGACATCTAAGCCAACAGGACCTGGTTTTCCATCTTCACCATCTTTACCATCACTCCCACCGCAAGCGGTGAGCAGTAGTGAAAGTAAACCGGCACCCAACATCGCTTTTGTTGCGCTATTGAAATTGAACCGTTTCATCATGATATTTCCCTGCAATAATTGTAATCATCATCGAATACTGGGTAAATGGTAATAAATCTCATTACCCACATAGGATGTGTGGAATTAGTTTCCATCTGTAAGGCTAGCGAAGTCACAGCGATTAATCAGTTATTTTAAGTGGGTAATGTGACTGAGATCTGACTATTTCTTTTGGAGTAGTTGGCCGCATCGTAAGCGCGTCTCTAATATCTGTTGTTACTGACTTTTTTAAGCTTAAATTAGAAATGGGTGGACGCGTAGTTCACGAATCACTTAAGTCTTATTTGTGGCAGAAGATTACGATTTCAACTTCGGTAGTTTTACAATGTTTTTTAATAAAAGCAGGTGCTTAGGTTTTTGATGTTATGGCTGACTATATCGTAATATCAGTTGTATGAATAAACTGTGGTAATGGTTTGCCATCGACGTCAGTAAACTCGCTCTAGCGAGGCTATTTATGTGACACATTAAGCCTGCGTCAGTGTTTTGAGTTGAAGATTGACCGTTAGTAAATTAGTTGTCTTAGAGGTAATGATTGCTACTCGTTTTTTTTATTTTCAGTAGACCGTTTATTCATGAGGTTTTTTGTCACATAATAGCCAACACAATTGAAAACTATTATCGTTACCAATCAAAAATCTTGATCTAGGTAAAGTTATTAGGGTCATTGCTCAGTTACAATGAGCACAGTTTTTCGAACTGGACCTGTTGCAAAGGTAGGATACGTAATGAAGTTAAGCGAACTCAGCCCCGGTGATCGCGGTGTTATTTCTGAAGTCGGGCGCTTAGATCTGCCGCAAACCGTAAAGCGCAAGTTGTTATCTATGGGGATAACACCCAATACGCGTTTTTTATTGATCCGATACGCACCAATGGGCTCAGGTTTAGAGTTGGATATTCGTGGTAGTAAACTTTGTATGCGCAAAGACTTGGCAGACATCATTGAGGTGGAAAAGGCGAATGGCTAAGCAGTTTCATTGCGTCACCGTTGGTAACCCTAACGCGGGCAAATCGACACTCTTTAACGCGCTAACTGGCGCGAATCAACAAGTCGGCAACTGGTCTGGTGTGACGGTTGAGAAAAAGACGGGCCATTTCACCCTAAATGGTGCTGATATCTATCTGACTGACTTACCCGGTATTTACGATCTTCTTCCCGCGGGTAATAGTTGTGACTGCTCTTTAGATGAGCAAATCGCGCAGCAGTATCTGGCAGAGCAACGCGTCGATGGCATTATCAATTTAGTTGATGCGACCAATATTGAGCGCCACTTATACCTCACGGTTCAGTTGCGTGAACTTGCTGTACCTATGGTCGTTGTATTGAATAAAATCGATGTCGCGATAAAGCATGGGATAAAAGTCGACTTAAAGAAAATGAGTCAAGAACTCGGTTGCCCTGTAATTGGCGTGTGTTCGCGCGATCTTGCTGATGTAGAAAAAGTGCAAGCGCAAGTATTGGATTTACTGCAAGGGCGAGTGTCTGAAGCGCCATTAATGCTTAATTACGACGCTCAAATTGAAACGAGCGTGAAGTTACTTTGCAATCAAGATGTGGAATTAAGCCGTGGTCGTGCTTTAGCGCTGCTAGGTAATCGAGCCGGTTGTAGTAGCAGTCAAGGGGCTGAATTACAGAGTGAAATTAATACTTGTACTCAGAATACCTCTCAGCAAGGCCATGATATTGAAATTATGCTGGCCACGACTCGTTTTAACTTTGTTGAAAGGGTATTTCAAGGTTCAGTTAAAGCTGATGGTTTTCTTACATTAAGTGACAAACTCGATAAGCTGATATTGCATCCGGTGTTAGGTATTCCGGTGTTCTTATTGGTGATGTATTTGATGTTTATGTTCAGCATTAATATTGGTAGTGCCTTTATCGATTTCTTTGATGTGTTTGCTGGCGCATTACTGGTAGACCATTTTGGAGCGTTTTTAACCAGTATGGGCTCACCAACTTGGCTGGTGACTATTTTAGCCGGTGGTGTTGGCCAAGGTATTCAAACTGTTTCAACCTTTATCCCGGTTATTGCAGCGTTATTCCTTGCCTTGTCGGTATTAGAAAGTTCGGGTTATATGGCACGAGCGGCATTTGTGGTTGATGGTTTGATGCGTCGTATTGGCCTTCCTGGCAAAGCTTTTGTGCCAATGATTGTGGGTTTTGGCTGTTCAGTACCTGCGATCATGGCGACGCGAACCTTAGGCAGTGAGCGTGAACGTATCGTCACCGGTATGATGGCGCCATTTATGTCATGTGGCGCGCGTTTACCTGTATATGCTTTATTTGCTGCAGCGTTTTTCCCTGACTCAGGGCAAAATTTAGTATTCTTGCTTTATGTTATTGGGATATTAGCTGCAATCGGTACCGGTTTATTACTCAGAAATACATTGTTACCCGGTACCAGTAGTGCGGTCGTAATGGAGCTGCCAAGCTATGAGATGCCTAAACTTAAAGCCGTGATGGTTCGCACGAGTAAACGGACTAAAAGCTTTATTTTTGGTGCTGGTAAAACCATTGTTTTAGTCGTTACCTTTTTAAATTTTATTAACGCTATTGGTGTTGACGGCACATTTGGCCATGAAGAGAGCCAAGCATCATTACTCAGTGTTGCGAGCCAAAAAGTGACGCCAATCTTTGCGCCGATGGGGATTGAACAAGAAAACTGGCCCGCAACTGTGGGTATTATTACCGGTATTTTTGCAAAAGAAGCTGTTGTGGGTACGTTAAACAGTCTTTATAGCAATGCTGGTGCAGATGATGCAGAGTTAACTCCGTTGGCAGATAGTTTTAATGCCGCGTTGGCTACGATCCCCGCTAATTTATTTGGTTTAGATTTAGAGGATCCGTTGAAATTATCTGTTGGTGATGTCTCTAGCACCAGTGCTGCAGCAGAATCTCAAGGCGTGGCCACATCGACATTTAGTGCATTACAGGCTGGATTTACGACTAAGATAGCGGCATTTTCTTACTTGCTATTTATCTTGCTCTACACTCCTTGTGTTGCAGCGATGGGCGCTTTAGTACATGAGTTTGGTTCTCGCTGGGCAACGTTTGCCGGTACATGGACTTTTGCACTTGCTTATGGCACTGCAACTGTGGTGTATCAAGCTACAACGTTTAACGAGCATCCACTACAATCAAGCCTGTGGATTGGCTTCTTCTTATTTGCATTGGCTGCTTTTTATCTGTGGTTAAAACGTAAGGGTAGAAGAACTCAGCAAATCATTCCTGGGATCCGCATCATTACTGAATAGGTGACTGAGTAAGCCACTGGTCGGGTTTGCTGCATAAGCCTGACTGAGCAATAAATGTCAGCTTAGTAAGAGTAAAGATAAAAGCAGCTTTCGTAGCTGCTTTTATTGTTTTACTATCGCGGCCATAACCGATAGTTTTATCACTAGGCATTGTAACTAGTAGTGATCTGTAGGATCATGCTGGCTTTATTAAAATTGCCATTGTTCGCAAAGAGGAATTCCATGAGTCATGTGGACACTGAAGTACGTCCGAGTAACTTTATTCGTAATATCATAGATGAAGATTTAAAAACTGGTAAACACAAGAGTGTACAAACTCGTTTCCCGCCAGAACCCAATGGCTATCTTCATATCGGTCATGCTAAGTCTATCTGCTTAAATTTTGGCATAGCGCGAGACTATAACGGTCTATGTAATTTACGTTTTGACGATACCAATCCTGAAAAAGAAGACATTGATTATGTTAATTCTATTCAGGCGGATGTACGTTGGCTTGGATTCCAATGGGATGGCGATGTGCGCTATTCATCAAACTACTTTGATCAGTTGCACCAATATGCGGTTGAGCTGATTAATAAAGGTTTGGCCTACGTCTGTTTTTTAAATGCCGATGAAACTCGTGAGTACCGTGGTACGTTAAAAGAGCCAGGTAAAAACAGCCCTTTCCGCGATACTTCAGTTGAAGAAAACCTCGCTCTATTTGCTAAGATGCGCGACGGTGGTTTTAAAGAAGGTGAGTGTGCGCTGCGTGCTAAGATTGATATGGCCTCACCATTCATGTGCATGCGTGACCCAATCATCTACCGTATTCGTTTTGCCCATCATCATCAAACGGGTGACAAGTGGTGCATTTATCCAATGTACGACTTTACTCACTGTATTTCTGATGCGTTAGAGCATATTACCCATTCTTTATGTACATTAGAATTCCAAGATAACCGTCGTTTATACGATTGGGTATTAGATAATTTAAATGATTTTCAAGCGCCGAATCGTACGCGTCAATACGAATTTTCACGCTTAAATCTCGAATATACCTTGATGTCTAAGCGTAAGCTGAACGACCTTGTGGCGCGTAAACTCGTATCAGGTTGGGATGACCCACGTATGCCAACGATTGCTGGCTTACGTCGCCGTGGTTATACACCTGCATCAATTCGCGAGTTCTGCCAACGTATTGGTGTGACTAAGCAAGAAAATATGATTGAAGTCGGCATGTTAGATGCGTGTATTCGTGAAGAACTAAACGAACATGCACCGCGTGCAATGGCCGTATTGCGTCCATTAAAAGTGATTATTGAAAACTATGTAGAAGGTAAACTTGAGTTCATTCAAGCAGCCGCTCATCCAAATGATGAGAACATGGGCACGCGTGAATTAGCCTTTGGCCGTGAAATTTTAATTGATATCGCTGACTTTAAAGAAGAAGGTAACAAACAATACAAACGTCTGGTTACCGGTAAAGAAGTACGTTTACGTAATGCTTATGTGATTAAAGCTGAGCGTTGCGATAAAGACAGTGATGGTAATATCACTACAGTTTACTGTACTTATGATCCTGAGACATTAGGTAAAAACCCAGCTGATGGCCGTAAAGTTAAAGGCGTTATCCATTGGGTTGAGGCATCAACGGCTAAACCTGCGCAGTTCCGTCTCTATCAGCGTTTATTTACCGATCCTAATCCAGCAGCAGCTGAGACTGTGGACGAAGTATTAAACCCAGAGTCACTGATTGTTGTGCAAGGCTTTGCTGAAGCAAGTCTAGTCAATGCACCCGCCGAAAAAGCGTATCAGTTTGAACGTGAAGGTTATTTTTGCGCAGACAGCAAAGATTCATCACCAGATAATTTAGTGTTTAACTTAACCGTAGCACTGCGTGATTCTTTCGAATGATTTGATAGTGTTGGTTTGATTGAGTGCGTTTAATGATATGAGACAAATAGCTCAACTCAATTAAGCACTCAATTAAACGAAGCTAAGTTGTTCAAACAATTAATTCGACTAAAAAAGAAGGCCTTTTAGGCCTTCTTTTTTATTTTTGGAATTAGTGAAAGAGCTATGGACTTGTGTGAGTTGCAGTTAATTTAAGTTGTTATTGATACATAGGACCAAAGCCTAGGCTCCATAGAATAACGCTGGTTGCCATTAACGCTACTAACAGCACTAAACCAGCGGTCACCATCGAACTGGCATAAATAAAGCCTTTCTCTTCAGGGATATTCATAATTATGGGTACACCCGCGTACAGTAAATATACTGAGTAAGCCAAACCAATCAATCCCACTATCATGATAAACCACAGTACTGGATATAATGCGGCTAGACCGACCATAAACAACGGTGTTGCCGTATAGGATGCAAGCTCTAATGCTTGAGTGTAGGTTGGATTTGCATCGAAGGTTTTTGCCATCCAATAGGCTAAATAGGCGAGGGCGAAGACGCCCGCAATAAGGCCTAGGTACATGCCTGCTGACATAAATAAGGCGCTTTGTGGAGTGAGGTAAATTGGATCGCCAGCGCCAGGATTCCAACCAATATAAGCCGTAGCTATATAGCTGCAAACTGCCGGTATTAAGGCGATAAGCATCACATGACTTAAACTACTTTTTAGTGCCTCATGATTTTTTTCAATTGTTTGCCATTCTTGCTTAGGATGGATGTAGAGCCCCATTAAGTGATTCAGTATCATTATAATTATCCTTGTTCAGCATTGATAAGTGGCTCGCCAAACGTCAGACGAGCTGATAACAGCTCCACAATCGAGGTTAAAACATTATCTTGTTTTTTAACTCTCGATTGGTTACACAAACAAACCGAGATACAGCGTGATCAATATCTCAGTTCTATAGAGTGTAGAACATTTATTGAACAAAAAATCTTGTACGTCAAGTTTACTAAGCCCTAGTGCTGTAGCTTATAGGTAAATATGCGTAAAATAGCCTAATACTGAGAATGATCTTGAGTGACTCCATGCAGCAACTTCTTGCCCCCATCCACGCCTTTCTTCGCTGTGATACGCCGCAAACTTGGATTGATATCGCGATAAAATCAGATTCCTTGGATGAGCTGCTGATTGACCATTGTAACTGTGAGTTGAAAGCGGCTCAGACCGCGATATTTTTGCTACGAAAATATGCGTTAGATAAAGATAGCGGTCGAACCCTGTTGGCGTGGGCTAAACCCTATGAAGAGTTTATTTATTCGCAAGATCACGATGTGGTGAGTTTTCTGGCCCGCGATGTGAAAAAGAATGAGCTGGTGGCTGAACTTATGCCTAAGCCTAATTTTAAGTTTGCCGCTAATCTGGTTTCACCTTTGATCCGCTTGATTAAAGAAGAGTTTCATCATTTTGAGCAAGTATTGGAGCTAATGCATAATCGTGGTATCGATTACCGTAATATTCGCGCGGGCCGTTATGCCAAGGGCATGATGAGTTATGTGACCACCCATGAGAAAGATATCCTGCGGGATAAACTGATTGTAGGTGCTTATATTGAAGCTCGTTCCTGTGAGCGGTTTGCTAAGTTGGCGCCTTATTTAGACAGCGAACTGAGTAAATTTTATGTGTCATTGCTGCGCTCTGAAGCGCGTCATTATCAAGACTATCTTGCGTTAGCACAGTTGGTTTCACCAGAGGATATTAGTGAGCGAGTAAAGTACTTTGGTGAGGTCGAGGCGCAGTTGATTTTAGCACCCGATGATGAGTTTCGTTTCCACAGTGGGTCGCCACTATCAATTTGACTTTAAAGATTTTTAAATTTAAGCCTTGCAGGGTTAGCTCGAACTTACTGAAACGATTAACGGTTCGAGCGAACCGTTAATATAAAGCATCTTTAGGCTCAAATAACGTCAATAAAAGTAACCAAACTTAAGTTGTCGGCTCAAAAGGTAACGATTCTAAATTAATCCCTTCAGCGCTTACACTCAGTACACTTCCTTGTTCATACCAATCACCCACTACAATGCGTCTGCAGCCATTATCGAGTTGATGAATCGCGGGTCTATGGGTGTGACCGTGGATCATCTGCTGAGTATGCGTCTGGGCAAATAATGCCTCGACCGCATTGGGCTCCACATCCATGATGGTATAGCTTTTTTGCTGATTGCTACTCTTACTCTTATTACGAATTTTATTAGCAATACCTTGGCGAGTTTTTCTCGATAAGCAACCGTATAACCATCTTGCTAGTGCAAAACTGCGCAACTTTCTAAAACGTTGGTAAGCCTTATCTAACGTACATAAGCTGTCGCCGTGTAAAATAACCGTTTCTACACCGTATAAATTCAGGCAAGTCACTTCGGGTAAGATTTGCATACCTGCGGCGTGCGCAAATTGCTTACCTAGCATAAAATCACGATTGCCGTGGATGAAATACACTGGCAGCTTTTGTGATACTTGTTTGAGTTTTTTGGCGAGTTCTAGAGCAAAAGGCAAGGCGATATCATCGCCAACCCAGACTTCAAACAAATCACCGAGGATATAGAGGGCGTCAGCATTATCGAGTTGTGTATCGAGAAAATGAGTGAACGCTTGGGTGATATCAAGGCGATCTGCACTCAGGTGCAGATCGCCTATAAATAGAGTTCGCATTAGGCGCGATTATGCCGCAACGCTGACTTTTTCAATCACCACGGCTTCTAAAGGTACATCTTGATGCATGCCTTTATTACCTGTGCTAACCGCTTTGATTTTTTCGACAATATCCATACCTTCAACGACTTCACCAAATACGCAGTAGCCCCAACCTTGGTTGTTCTCTGCTTTAAAGTCTAAGAAAGTGTTGTCATTAATGTTAATAAAAAATTGTGCAGTGGCTGAATGTGGATCAGAGGTACGTGCCATAGCCACAGTACCAGTGCGATTTGATAAGCCATTGTTCGCTTCGTTTTTCACGGGCTCGCCGCTACGCTTTTGGCTCATATCTTCATTAAAGCCACCACCTTGGATCATGAAACCGTCAATCACACGGTGGAAGATAGTGCCGTCGAAGAAACCTTCGTCAACATATTTCATGAAGTTTGCTACTGTTAACGGTGCTTTCTCAGCATTCAGTTGCAGTTTAATGTCGCCAAAATTGGTGTGTAATGTGATCATGTTTTCATACTCTCCATAAATAGTGGCGCGATTCTAACTTATCTAGGATTGCGCGCAAAGTGCAGTATTCAAAAGCGGGCTTGCCGTGGTAGACTGACTCATTGATTTTACACCTGAATGTATCATTAAAGAGAATGTCGATGTTGAAGATTTACAACAGTATTACCCGCCAAAAACAGGAATTTAAGCCAATTACTCCCGGAAAAATCGGGATGTATGTGTGTGGTGTGACCATATACGATCTCTGTCACATTGGTCACGGGCGTACTTTTGTTTCCTTTGACATGATAGTGCGCTACCTGCGTTATGCGGGTTATGAAGTGAATTTTCAACGCAATATTACAGATGTTGACGACAAAATCATTAAGCGTGCCAACGAGAATAACGAAAGCTGTGAAGCCTTAACTGAGCGTCTTATTGGTGAAATGCATCAAGACTTTGATGCTTTGAATATGCTTCGCCCTGACTTTGAACCGCGCGCAACACTGCATATCGAAGAAATTATTGATATGGTCGAGTTATTACTCGCTCGTGGTCATGCCTACGTGGCGAGCGATGGTGATGTACTTTTCAGCGTGGCCTCTTATCCTGATTACGGCCGTTTGTCGGGGCAGAATTTAGATCAACTGCAAGCTGGTGCTCGGGTAGAAGTGGATCAAACTAAACAAAATCCGATGGATTTTGTACTGTGGAAAATGTCTAAGCCAGGTGAACCAACGTGGGAATCACCATGGGGACCAGGTCGTCCAGGCTGGCATATTGAATGTTCCGCCATGAACAGCAAACATTTAGGTCTGCATTTTGATATTCATGGTGGGGGTTCAGACTTACAGTTCCCACACCATGAGAACGAAATAGCTCAGTCCTGCTGTGCCCACGACACGCCCTACGTGAACTATTGGATGCACACTGGCATGGTGATGGTCGACCGTGAAAAAATGTCTAAATCTTTAGGCAACTTCTTCACAATTCGTGACGTACTTGGCCATTATGATGCTGAAACGGTGCGCTATTTCCTATTGTCTGGCCATTATCGTAGCCAACTGAACTATTCGGAAGATAACTTAAAACAAGCTCGTTCAGCATTAGAGCGTTTATATACTGCGTTAAAAGATGTCGATTTAACTGCTATAGCCGCACCCGCAGAAGAGTTTGTCGCAAGATTTAATGCGGCCATGGACGATGACTTTAATACGCCAGAAGCCTATTCAGTGCTATTTGATATGGTGCGTGAGGTTAATCGTTTAAAGCTAACCAATATGGTGCAAGCATCTGCGTTAGCGGTCACATTAAAGCAGTTAGCGGATGTTTTAGGCTTATTAAGCCAATCGCCAGAGACTTTCTTTCAAGGTGGTGGTAGTGACGATGAAGTGGCCGAAATTGAAGCCTTAATTGTTGAACGTAACCGTGCTCGTACTGAAAAGGATTGGTCTGCTGCCGATGTGGCGCGTAATCGCTTAAATGAGTTAGGGGTTGAGCTCGAAGATGGCCCTGGTGGCACTACTTGGCGTAAGAAATAAGCTTATTAGCTGTTATCTTCAATATTGGTTAATCGCCTGACATAAAAAAACCTGCATTACGCAGGTTTTTTTATGCTTACAGAACCTAGAACCTAGAACCTAGAACCTAGAACCTAGAACCTAGAACCTAGAACCTAGTCGTGATACTGCTCAGCAGCGTACAAGGTGTTTTCTAAGAGGCTTGCTATGGTCATAGGGCCAACGCCGCCAGGTACAGGAGTAATAAAACTGGCATGTTGCGCGGCCACTTCATATTGCACATCACCGACTAAGTTGCCGTTATCTAAACGGTTAATACCTACATCAATGACAATTGCGCCAGGTTTGATCCATTCACCAGGAATAAAGCCTGGTTTACCTACCGCGACAACAACTAAATCAGCGAGGCGGATTTTTTGCTCAAGATTTTTAGTGAAACGATGACAAGTGGTCGTGGTACAACCCGCCAGCAGTAATTCTAAGGTCATAGGGCGACCAACAATATTAGACGCGCCAACCACCACAGCATCTAAACCATAGGTATCGATGCCAGTTGATTTGATCAGCGTCATGATACCCATGGGGGTGCATGAGCGCAGCACTGGGATACGTTGGGCTAAGCGGCCAACGTTGTATGGGTGAAAGCCATCAACATCTTTATCAGGACGAATACGCTCGATAACTTTTGAATCTTCGATATGGGCAGGTAAGGGAAGTTGCACAAGTATGCCATCGATAGTCGGATCATTATTTAAATTATCAATAAGGCCTAATAACTCATCTTCGCTACAGTTTGTTTCTAAATCGTATGAGCGAGAAATAAAGCCAACTTCTTCACAGGCTTTACGTTTACTTCCAACATAAACTTGAGATGCCGGATCGGCCCCCACTAATATCACGGCTAAACCTGGTATGCGTTGTCCAGCCTCTTTGCGGGCGGTGACTTTTTTACGTAGTTGAGTACGGATGGATTGAGCAATCGCCTTGCCGTCGATTATTTGGGCTGTCATGGGTGTAGGATATCCTTTATATGGGCGATGGTTAAAACAGAGATTGGCAATCGCCACTATTTTAACAGGGCACGGCTACTGTGTCGTGCTAAAGCTGATTACAAATGGATTTAAAAAGCGATATTAGCCTGATAATTCAGCACCTAGAGTCAATCATTAAAAAAATCGTTGACGGGTGCAAAGTGAGGCGATAAGATGCGCTCCGTTCTCAGGCACATGTGTTGATGTCGTCTGTCAACCTTGTTTTTGTTATACAGTAAGACTTTCGGTGATTAGCGCAGCCCGGTAGCGCATCTGGTTTGGGACCAGAGGGTCAGAGGTTCGAATCCTCTATCACCGACCATTTTAAGGTCATTTGCAATCGTTGAATTGATACTTTTTAAATTCAAATAGCGAATGATAGGGTTAGCATAAATGCTTTCCGAATCGGTTAGGATACAGACTATTCTGTAGAACCATGCGCCCGTAGCTCAGTTGGATAGAGCACCCGCCTTCTAAGCGGGTGGTCGCAGGTTCGAATCCTGCCGGGCGTACCAGTTTTAATGGTGATTGTAGCTCAGTTGGTAGAGTCCCGGATTGTGATTCCGGTTGTCGTGGGTTCGAGCCCCATCAGTCACCCCATTTTTAGTACTTTGAGTACAAAATAAAAAAAGCGACCTAGGTCGCTTTTTTTATACCTCAGATTCGGCTATAGAGGCTCGACTCTGCAGAAAACGGTGGCTATAATGTCGCGTCTTGATAGATATCAAATATGATGAGCGACTTGTGCCTAAAGCCAGTAGTGGTAGGCATGGTAGTCAAATTTAATGATCAAGAAACGAATACCTGAATAGTTGACAACTCGGCTATTAAAAAGGACGTTAGACAAATTTCGAGGTAAAACAATGCAAGTTTCTGTTGAAGCAACTCAAGGCCTAGAGCGTCGCCTGACCATTTCTGTTCCTGCGGAACAAATTGAAAAGCTGGTTAAAGACAGTCTACAACGTGAAGCTAAGCGTGCTCGTATTCCAGGTTTTCGTCCTGGTAAAGTGCCTGTAACAGTGATTAATAAGCGTTATGGTGCGGCTATTCGTCAAGATATCATGGGCGAAGTAATGCAGCGTAACTTCATCGATGCAATTATTGCTGAGAAGTTAAACCCAGCGGGTGCACCGACTTTCGTGCCTGGTTCAACTGATGGCGATAAATTTGAATTTATCGCTACGTTTGAAGTCTACCCAGAAGTTGAGCTTAAAGGCTTAGATGCAATCGAAGTAGAACAACCAAAAGCTGAAGTCACTGACGCTGACGTTGACACCATGATCGAAACACTTCGCAAGCAACATGCAACATTTGCAGTTGTTGACCGCGCTGCTGCAGATGGCGATAAAGTGAAAATGAACTTTATCGGCTCTGTTGATGGTGAAGAATTTGAAGGCGGAAAAGCTGACGATTTCGAACTGCAATTAGGCAGCGGCCGTATGATCCCAGGTTTTGAAGCGGGTATCTTAGGTCACAAAGCAGGTGAAGAATTTGTTATCGACGTGAACTTCCCAGAAGAATATCACGCTGAAAACCTGAAAGGTAAAGCCGCTAAGTTCGCGATTACTTTGACTGAAGTTCAAGCTGCTAACCTACCAGAAGTTAACGATGAGTTTGCTTCATTGTTTGGTATTAGCGAAGGTGGTTTAGAAGCCCTAAAAGCTGAAATCCGTAAAAACATGAACCGTGAGCTTGATCAAGCGTTAAAAGCTAACGTTAAAGAGCAAGTGATCGAAGGTCTGTTAGCTAACAACGATATCACGTTGCCAAAAGCATTAATCGATGCCGAAGTTAACGTACTGCGTCAGCAAGCTATGCAACGTTTTGGTGGCCAAACGGCTAACATGCCAGAGCTACCTGCAGAATTGTTCACTGAACAAGCTGCTCGTCGCGTTAAAATCGGTTTGCTATTAGGCGAAGTTATCAAGACTAACGAGCTAAAAGCTGAAGACGAACGTGTACAAGGCTTGATCGCTTCTATGGCTTCTGCCTATGAAGATCCAAGTGAAGTTGTTGCTTATTACAATAGCAACAAAGAAATGATGCAAAACATGCGCAACGTTGCTTTAGAAGAGCAAGCGGTTGAAGCACTGTTAAAATCTGCAAAAGTAACTGAAAAACAGGTCGCTTTTGAAGAATTTATGAACAAGGCTACTGGTCGCGCATAAGCTAAGCTTGACTTGATTAGCTGTTCGCCATTTATAATGGCTCGTATGAGGCTCCTCATGCGAGCCATTTTTATTTAGGGAAGTGAATAATGCATAATGCGTCAGACATACAAAGTGCTTTAGTGCCGATGGTGATCGAACAGACCGCTAAGGGTGAACGCTCATACGATATTTATTCTCGTTTGTTGAAAGAGCGTATTATCTTTTTGGTTGGTCAAGTTGAAGAACACATGGCAAACCTTATCGTGGCGCAATTATTATTCTTAGAATCAGAAAGCCCAGATAAAGATATCTTTTTATACATTAACTCTCCAGGTGGCTCAGTTACAGCAGGTATGGCTATTTATGATACTATGCAGTTTATTAAGCCAAACGTGAGCACTGTCTGTATCGGCCAAGCGGCCAGCATGGGTGCTTTCTTATTAGCTGGTGGTGAGAAGGGCAAACGTCACTGTTTACCAAATTCTCGCGTGATGATCCATCAGCCGCTGGGCGGTTTTCAAGGCCAGGCTTCTGATATTGCTATTCATGCTAAAGAAATATTAGGCATTAAAAATAAGCTTAATCAGATGCTGGCAGAACATACCGGCCAACCACTTGAAGTGGTAGAACGCGATACCGATCGTGATAATTTTATGAGCGCCACTCAAGCCGTTGAATACGGGTTAGTTGATTCAGTGATGACTAAACGCGGCTGATTTTTGCTTTTGACTGAGCTATGCTCTGTAAAAGTTAAGCAAATTTAAGACAGGCAGTATAGCAGACTGCAAAATGAGGTAATTAATGGGCGACAACAAAAATAATGGTGACAGTGGCAAATTGCTGTACTGCTCTTTTTGCGGTAAGAGCCAGCATGAAGTCAGAAAACTCATTGCTGGCCCATCAGTGTATGTATGCGACGAATGTGTTGAGCTGTGTAATGACATCATTCGTGAAGAGATTAAAGAAATCTCTCCAAAGCGCGATAGCGATAAATTGCCTACACCGCACGAGTTACGTGCGCATTTAGATGATTACGTCATTGGCCAAGACAGAGCAAAAAAAGTGCTTGCTGTGGCAGTGTATAATCACTATAAGCGTTTAAAAAATGCCTCACCTAAAGATGGCATTGAGCTGGGTAAGAGTAACATTTTGCTGATCGGTCCAACCGGTAGTGGTAAAACGCTATTAGCTGAAACTTTGGCTCGCTCACTGAATGTGCCTTTCACTATGGCGGATGCCACTACATTGACCGAAGCGGGATATGTGGGTGAAGACGTTGAAAACATCATTCAAAAGTTGCTGCAAAAGTGCGACTACGATGTTGAGAAAGCACAGCGCGGTATCGTTTATATTGATGAAATTGATAAAATCAGTCGCAAGTCTGACAATCCATCAATTACCCGTGACGTATCGGGTGAAGGCGTGCAGCAAGCACTGCTTAAACTGATTGAAGGTACTGTTGCCGCGGTTCCACCACAAGGCGGCCGTAAGCATCCACAACAAGAGTTCTTACAGGTTGATACCTCTAAGATCCTGTTTATCTGTGGTGGTGCATTTGCGGGGCTTGAAAAGGTCATCGAACAACGTGCACACGTTGGCTCGGGTATCGGTTTCGGTGCGCAAGTGAAAGGTGAAAAAGAAAAGGCCTCTATTTCTGAAACCCTCGCTCAAGTTGAGCCGGGCGACTTAGTCAAATATGGTCTGATCCCAGAGTTTATTGGCCGTTTGCCTGTAGTCGCAACGTTAACTGAGTTAGATGAAGAAGCCCTAGTTCAAATTTTGTCTCAACCTAAAAATGCGCTCACTAAGCAATACAGTGCGTTATTTGAGATGGAAGGTGTAGAACTTGAGTTCCGCGAAGATGCACTCAAAGCGATTGCACATAAAGCGATGTCACGTAAGACAGGTGCCCGCGGTTTACGCTCAATCGTTGAAAGTATTCTACTGGATACTATGTACGATATTCCTTCTGTAGATGGTGTTGTGAAAGCCGTTGTGGATGAATCGGTCGTGAAGGGTGAATCTGCACCTATCCTGATTTATGAGCCAAATGAGACTCAAACCGCCTCTGGTGAGTAATAATCGTACTGATTACGAATAAACTGAAAAACAAGGAGTCCAATGGGCTCCTTTTTTCGTATTAGCCATTGAAACTTAAGAAAGCGTCCCAATATACTCCAGTATTAATCCATTTCACCAAAACGGAATCGAGCTATGACCCAAGAGCGTGAAGCGCATATCGAACTCCCCGTGCTGCCACTGCGAGATGTGGTGGTCTATCCCCATATGGTAATTCCGTTATTTGTCGGACGAGAAAAATCTATTCGATGTCTCGAAACCGCAATGGCGCAGGATAAGCAAATTATTTTAGTGGCACAGCGTGATGCCGAGCTCGACGAACCATCAAAAGATGACATCTTCGAAGTGGGTACGGTGGCCTCTATTTTACAGTTACTTAAACTGCCAGATGGCACTGTGAAAGTACTGGTTGAAGGCGGCCGTCGTGCCCGTATTACCGCTTATACCCAAGAAACAGAGTTCTTTGTTGCCAAGGCTGAGTATCTGGAATCAGAGCCGCTGGAAGACAAAGAAGAAGAAGTGTTAGTGCGCAGCGCTATTGGTCAGTTTGAAGGTTATATCAAACTGAACAAAAAGATCCCGCCAGAAGTCTTGACCTCTTTATCGGGAATCGATGAAGCGGCGCGTCTGGCAGATACTATGGCTGCTCACATGCCGCTTAAGCTTGAAGATAAGCAATCTGTGCTTGAGATGGTCAATGTCGGCGAGCGTCTAGAATATTTAATGGCGATGATGGAATCGGAAATCGACCTATTACAGGTTGAGAAACGTATCCGTACTCGTGTTAAAAAACAGATGGAAAAGAGCCAGCGCGAGTATTATCTCAACGAACAGATGAAAGCCATCCAAAAAGAACTGGGTGATTTAGACGAAGGTCATGACGAATTTGACGTCTTAAATCGTAAGATTGAAGACGCCAATATGCCAAGCGATGCAAAAGAAAAGGCCCTCGCCGAGCTGAACAAGTTACGCATGATGTCACCTATGTCAGCTGAGGCTACTGTCGTACGCAGCTATGTCGATTGGATGACAGCCGTGCCTTGGAGCCAACGTTCTAAAATTAAGCGTGATTTAGCGAAAGCCAAAGAGGTGCTCGACTCCGATCATTTTGGCCTTGAAAAAGTGAAAGAACGTATCTTGGAATATTTGGCCGTACAAAGCCGAGTTCGCCAGCTTAAAGGGCCTATTCTGTGTTTAGTTGGGCCACCAGGTGTAGGTAAAACTTCGCTGGGGCAATCAATCGCTAAAGCGACGGGCCGTAAATATGTGCGTGTTGCTTTGGGCGGCGTGCGTGATGAAGCGGAAATCCGTGGTCATCGCCGTACTTATATTGGTTCTATGCCGGGTAAAGTCATTCAAAAAATGGCTAAAGTGGGCGTTAAAAACCCATTATTCTTGCTCGATGAAATCGATAAAATGAGTTCGGACATGCGTGGCGACCCAGCATCAGCACTATTAGAAGTGTTAGATCCTGAGCAAAACTCAACGTTTAACGATCATTATTTGGAAGTCGATTATGACTTATCCGATGTAATGTTCGTGGCAACGTCGAACTCGATGGATATTCCAGGGCCGCTACTTGACCGTATGGAAGTGATCCGTTTATCGGGTTACACCGAAGATGAAAAGCTGAATATCGCCAAACAACATTTGCTGAATAAACAAATTGAGCGTAATGGCTTAAAAGCGAGTGAAATTCATGTGGATGATAGTGCGATAGTCGGCATCATCCGTTATTACACCCGTGAAGCTGGCGTGCGATCGCTTGAGCGTGAATTATCTAAAATTTGCCGTAAAGTCGTGAAGATGATTTTGCTTGATAAGTCAGTTAAGTCTGTGACGGTTAATCAAGATAATCTTAAATCGTTCCTTGGCGTGCAGCGTTTTGATTATGGTAAAGCTGAGTCTAAAAACCAAATCGGTCAAGTGACAGGCTTAGCCTGGACACAAGTCGGCGGTGATTTACTGACGATTGAAGCAACATCGGTACCCGGTAAAGGCAAGTTAACTTATACCGGTTCTCTTGGTGATGTGATGCAAGAGTCGATTCAAGCGGCAATGACAGTCGTTCGTGCCCGTGCGGAACAATTAGGTATTAATGCTGATTTCTACGAGAAGCGTGATATCCACGTGCATGTGCCAGAAGGTGCTACGCCAAAAGATGGCCCATCTGCGGGTGCGGCTATGTGTACCGCTTTAGTATCAAGCCTAACGGGTAACCCAGTGCGTAGTGATGTAGCCATGACAGGTGAAATTACCTTACGGGGTGAAGTATTACCTATTGGTGGTTTAAAAGAGAAACTGCTGGCAGCTCACCGTGGCGGCATTAAGTTAGTATTGATTCCAAAGGAAAATGAGCGTGATTTGGAAGAAATTCCAGCCAATGTGATCGCTGATTTAGAAATTCGTCCTGTGCGTTGGGTCGATGAAGTACTGAAACTGGCACTAGAAAGACCGGTAGAAGGCTTTGAAGTGGTTAAAAACTTGGCATAACGCAAGAAATTGCGCTATCACGCTAAAAAAAGTGAAAAAAGGGCTTAACAAAGCGCAGACCTGTGGTAGCCTAGGTCTGTGGAGAGCCAGCTGCTCCAAGCCCTTGGCGCAACTGGCTTTGAGCTGTATCCAGTTTTAATTCTTTGGTTTTCGAACTCAGCTTGAACTTTGAATTCAAGCTTGTTATAAAAGCCTCCGCAGACCGCTCTAGACATGGATTTGGTTGCGGCGCAAAAAAAATTACATTCAAGGGGATGACATGAACAAATCTGAACTAATCGAGAAAATCGCATCTGGTGCTGACATTTCTAAAGCCGCTGCTGGCCGCGCACTGGATTCTTTTATCGCTGCTGTGACTGAAGGTCTGAAAGAAGGCGATAAAATTTCTCTTGTTGGTTTTGGTACTTTTGAAGTGCGTGAACGCGCTGAGCGTACTGGTCGCAACCCACAAACGGGTGAAGAGATCAAAATCGCAGCAGCTAAAATTCCAGCATTCAAAGCCGGTAAAGCACTGAAAGACGCTGTTAACTAATCATTAATATCGTAGCCTTTGTAAGGCGTTCGTAATTACAAGCACTGTTTATCAGTGCTTTTTACGAATTGAAAGTAATGGAATATGAAGCTTAGTTTCTACCATTACTCGGGGTGTTAGAATTTACCTGTGGTAGCGTCTGAACCATCCCCATAAATTACAGAAAGGCGCATCTCGAACTGATGCGCCTTTTTATTTTGTTAATCGCAACAAGCGAGAAATCTGATGTTAGAAAAGATCCGCGACGGTTCGCAAGGCGTGATTGCTAAAGGCATTCTCGTACTTGTGATTTTATCTTTTGCATTCGCAGGTGTCAGTAGCTACTTAGGCTCAACCACTGATGAACCCGCTGCAGAAGTTAATGGTGACATGATCACTAAAGCAGAGTTAGAACAAGCCTACCAGAGCGAGCGCTCTCGTATGGAGCAACAACTCGGTGAAATGTTTGCCGCATTATCGGCAGACGAAAGATACCTAGAAAGCATTAAACAAAGTGTATTAGAGCGCTTAGTTGCTGATAAATTAATTGACCAAGCGGCTAAAGCTATGGGTCTGCGCGTTTCTGACGAACAGATTATTAATGCAGTTAAAACTGAGCCGGCATTCCAAACGGATGGCAGATTTGATAATGATCGTTATCAAGCTATTTTGCGCCAGTTAGGTTATCAGCCTCAAGCTTTCAGAGATATGATGCGTGTCGATATGACCCGTCGTCAGTTAACTGCAGCGCTTATTGGCACTGAGTTTGTTTTACCTGGGGAAGCTAAGCAATTGGCAGAACTGCAAGGTCAAACTCGCGATGTGCGTTATTTGCTTGTAGATTCCGCACCTTTCTTCGCAACAGCAGTTGTCAGCGATGAACAAGTCAAAAATTATTACGATGCTAACCAAGGGCAGTTTATTAGCCCTGAAATGGTGAGCTTAGAATATGTTGAGTTAAATGCTACCGATTTTGCTAAAAATAGCCCAGTTTCAGATGATGAAGCACGAGCTTATTATGAAGAACATAAAGCGCAGTACGTCTCTAATGAAAAGCGTTTAGCAGCACATATTCTGGTCATGCCAGGTAGCGATGAAGTTGCGGCAAAAACTAAAGCAGAAGATATTGTTAAGCAATTAGATAACGGTGCTGATTTTGCTGCATTAGCTAAAGCAAATTCAGATGACACTCTGAGTGCTGAGCAGGGCGGCAAGCTGGATTGGTTTGAGCCTGGCGTAATGGAACCGTCTTTTGATGCGGCATTGTTCGCCTTAAATAAAGGTCAATATTCAGCAGTCGTTAAAACTGACTTTGGTTTCCACGTTATTAAGTTATTAGATGTGCAAGCCGGTGCCACTGTGCCATTTGATGATGTGAAAGCTAAAATTATTGCTCAACTGCAAGATAAAAAAGCCGTTGATCAGTTCTACAGTTTACAAAGCAAACTAGCTGATACTAGTTACGAAGTGCCAGATACACTATCTGAAACGGCTAAAGCTGTCGGCGTTGATATTAAGACAACAGCTCTGTTTTCTCGCGATAATGTTCCTGCTGCGCTAAACAAACCAGACTTAGTCAAAGCCGCTTTCTCTGAAACGGTAATGCTGAAAGGTTTAAACAGTGAAGTAATTGAGCTAGAGCCTAACCATGTTGTGGTTATCCGCGTAAAAGAGCACCACGATGCGGGTACAATGGCGTTAGCTGAAGTAAAAGACAGCATTGTTGAACGTTTAAAGCAAGAGCAAGCCAATGATGCCGCACGCGCCAAAGCGCAAGAGTTAATGGCACAAGTGAAAGCCGGTGCAACTGATTTGGCATTTGTGTCTAAGGTTAAGCTCGCTCGTGATGCACAGGATGTTGATGCCGCAATTATAGGTAAGGCGTTCCAAATGCCAACGCCTAGCACAACTGCAGTTGTAGACATTGTTGGTTTAGCTAATGGTTATGCAGTTATTGCACTCGATAAAGTTAATGCTGCAGAAGGCGTTAGCGATGAGTTGGTTAATGCGCTTAAACAACGCTTGAACGCACAATACAGTGAAGCAGACTACCGTGGGCTGATTGATTCGTTAAAGGCTAACGCTAAGGTGCTTTACCCTGTAGCTGAGTAGTCCAAGTATAAGGTGGCGGGGTAAACCTGCCATGCTACTGATAAATGTTAATTAAAAAGGCCAAGTAATTTTACTTGGCCTTTTTTTGTTTTCTAATTCTTTTTATTTTTAAAAAAGGAGCTGTTTTATTTATCTATTAATATAAGAAGAGCCCATTACTCAGTACTAATGATTCGGGTTTAGTCGTCAACGCCTATCATCACGCTACTGGCTTTGATGAGTGCGTAGGCAGAATCACCCACTTTAAGGCCTAGACGCTCGCAGGATGCTTTAGTGACAACTGACGTTAATACTACGCCTGGTGCAAGCTCGATAGTTATTTCATTATTAACAGCGCCCATTTCGATGGATTTTATTGTGCCGCTGAGTGTGTTTCTTGCGCTAATTTTCATTATATTTCCTTATAGAGTATTTCAAACTAAGAGTATTAACATTCAATCAGTTCAGTGTCGCTCTGACGGATGACTATTTAGTTTATCTAATGCAGCATGTATGAGCTTATCGACTGAAAAGCGCTGGACATGATAAATATTTTTTATAAATTAACAAAGATAGTATAACCATTTTAATCAGAGCGTTATAAATAAAAACGCCACTTAAAAGTGGCGTTTTATGTTTTGTGAACGCTCTCTATTATCAGCGTTAATTAAAGCTCAATAACGTCAAACTCAACATAGGGGTTAACGTCGGCATCATAATCAATGCCTTCGATACCAAAGCCAAATAACTTAATGAATTCAGCTTTATATTCGCGGTAATCAGTCAGTTCTGATAGGTTTTCAGTGGTCACTTGTGGCCACAAATTACGGCAGTGCTGCTGAATATCTTCACGCAGTTCCCAGTCATCTAAGCGTAAACGATTGTCGCTGTCTGTTACGGGTTTAGCGCCGTCAGCGCGGAATAGACGTTCGGTAAATAGACGATAAATTTGCTCCATACAGCCTTCATGCAGACCTTCTTGGCGCATCTTTTTGAATACCATAGCAATATATAATGGCATCACAGGGATAGCTGAACTTGCTTGAGTCACTACGCTTTTAAGCACTGCGACATTGGCACTGCCACCCGTGCGAGACAGTTGCTCATTTAAGGCTTTTGCCGCACGATCGAGATCCATCTTGGCCTTGCCAAGGGCGCCGTGCCAGTAGATAGGCCAAGTTAGTTCAGTACCAATGTAGCTATAGGCAACTGTTTTACAGTTATCGGCTAAAACACCTGCGTCAGATAAGGCTTTAATCCACAGTTCCCAATCTTCACCGCCCATTACCGTCACTGTATCGGCAATCTCTTGTTCAGTTGCAGGTTCTACAGTGGCTTCAATAATGCAGTCTTTATTGGTATCAACGGCAGTTGCGGTGTAAGTTTCGCCAATTGGTTTTAAAGCTGAGCGAATTAACTCACCAGAATCTGGCAGTTTACGTACAGGCGAGGCCAGTGAGTAAACGACCATATCGATTTCACCGAGATCTTGCTTAATTAACTCGATAACTTTTTGTTTTGCTTCGTGACTAAATGCATCGCCATTGACACTTTTAGAATATAAGCCTTCGGCTTTAGCAAACTTATCAAAAGCAGCAGTGTTGTACCAACCTGCAGTGCCGGGCTTGGTTTCAGTTCCCGGTTTTTCAAAGAACACACCAATGGTGGCTGCATCGCTACCGAATGCTGCTGCAATACGTGAGGATAGGCCATAACCGCTTGATGAACCCACTACTAATACCTTTTTAGGGCCATTAGCAATTTTACCTTTTGCTTTAGTAAAGGTGATTTGTTCTTTAACGTTTGCTTCACAACCAACTGGATGTGTAGTGGTACAAATGAATCCACGAATTTTTGGTTTGATAATCATGTTTAAGCTTCTTCTATCAAAATGACCAATAGGATAAATATATCGACGGGTAAATGGCACCTATTTTTAACCAATTCCCCTGATTAGTTAAGTGGTTGGAGCAGTTTAACGTTTGTGGACAAACACACTTTGCTCTTGAATCAACCTCTGGGTATATTCATGTTGAGGTGAGCTAAATATCTGTTCTGTCGATGCTTTTTCAACCATAACGCCTTTGTTGAGCACCATTATTTTATCGCTGACATGGCGAATAATATTGAGATTATGAGATACGAAGATATAGGACAAACCGAGATCTTTTTGTAATTTGAGCAGTAAATTCAAAATTTGCGAGCGTACCGAAAGGTCCAGAGCGGTTAATGCCTCGTCGGCAATAATGATTTTAGGATTTAACATTAAAGCTCGTGCAACCGCAACTCGTTGTTTTTGGCCTTCAGAAATCATATGCGGATAAAAATCGGCATGCTCGGGTAATAATCCCACTTTTTTTAAAGTATCAACTACTTGTGTATGACGTAAGTGCGATGACAATTGCGTATTAAACTTTAAGGGCTCATCGAGCAACTGCCCTATTGTTAGTCGCGGGTTAAGTGAGGTGTTAGGATCTTGGAAAATCATCCTAATTAAGCGGCATCTTTGTTTAAGATTGCGACTGTCTAGTGCCTCTCCTTCAAAAAATATTTCACCGCCGCTACGAGACTCCGCGCCAACTAAAATCCGTGCGAGTGTACTTTTACCCGAACCCGTTTCGCCAACAATCGCTAAGGTTTCACCGCGCTTTAACTCAAAGGAAATAGGGGCTAGTGCGTCCTTGTACTGACGCGAAAAGCCTTTGTAGCCCATATCGTATCTTTTATAAAGATCGTTAACTTTAAGCAGTGGAGTCGTCATTTGGAGTGTCACCGTGATAAGGGAAATGACAGGCAAAATAGCGGTCTTTTATATGACTTAACTTTGGCTGATAAACGCATTTTTTCTGTGCTTCAGGGCAACGAGGCCCTAAACGGCAACCAATAGGTAAATGCTGCAATGCAGGGGCTGAGCCCGGTAATGTCGGCATAATCGCTTTATGGCCAATAATACCTGAATAGCCGGGCATATTATCCAGTAATGCCTTGGTGTAGGGATGATAGGGCTGCTTGATTACATCATCTGTCGGCCCTGACTCCATCACTTGGCCACAATAGAGCACTGATAAGTGATCGCACCATTGAGCCAAGGTTTCAAGCTCATGGCTTATTAATAAAATAGATACGTTTTGTAACTGATTTAATTGCGATAATAATCTGAATATTTGTGCTTGAGTACTGAGCTCCATTGAGCTTGTTGGTTCGTCAGCAATTAACAGGCGAGGTTGGTTAGCAACTGCCATGGCAATCATAACCTTTTGGCACTCACCTTCGGACAACTGCCATGCATAGCTAGACATGACTTGTTGAGGGTTTTTAATGCCCACTTTATGTAACCATTTTTGTGCCGTAAGCCGTGCATATTTACGCCGTTTCCAAAAGTAAATATTTGGATTTTTGGGCATTGCAGGCATTAATTGGCGGCCGATGGTTTGAGTGGGATCTAAACTACCCGAGGGATCTTGAAAAATCATCGCGATATCTGAGCCCATCAGATTGCGACGCTCTTTTGAACTCATCGCCATCAGGTTATTACCATCCCACATCATGCGGTCAGCGGTAACCGTCCAGCTAGGTCCCGGTATTCCCAAGATAGCCCTTGCTAATAAACTACGACCAGAACCAGACTCGCCGACTAGACCATGAATCTCACCGGCATTGAGGGTTAAGCTGACATTCTCAAGTGCCCGCACTCTGCCATGGGGAGTATCGAGCTCAATCGTTAGATTTCGTACGTCGAGTAAAGGCATAAGTTAGTTTCTGATGGGCGCGAGCGCCGACCGTAAGCCATCACCAACCAAGTTAATGGCCAGCACACTAAAGAGAATCGCTAAACCCGGAATGGTGACTGCCCAAGGCGCAGTTAATAGATTGTCCATGCCTTGTGCCACCATCGCGCCCCATTCAGGGCTTGGCGCTTGTGCGCCTAAGTTTAAAAAGCCGAGGGCTGCAATGTCTAAAATTGCCGCTGAAATAGCTAGCGTCGTTTGAATAATAACGACTTCCCAGACGTTTGGCATGATTACATACCAAAAAACTTGCAGAGAATTCGCACCATCTAAACGCGCGGCAGTAACGTATTCTTTTTGTAGTTCTTCATGTACAGAATGATGAATTGATCGTACAAATTGCGGGGTTAACGCGATACCAACTGCCCAAAAAACGTTTTCTAACCCAGGCCCCATCACGGCGACCACTAAAATAGCCATTAATAATGATGGGATGGATAGAAGCGAATCGAGTAAATGGGCAAGAATACTGGATTTTAACCCGCGCATCATGCCCGATAACGAGCCGATAATAAATCCTATAATGAGTGCCGTGATGACGATTAATAACGCCATGCCAAAAGTAAGATGGGCACCGTATAGTAATCGACTAAAAATATCGCGACCAAGATCGTCAGTGCCTAAAAAATGCGTCACCGTACCTGAAGGATCCCAAGAGGGCGGTAATAGCAAAGCTCTAGGATCTTGAGTTTCTGGCGCAAAGGGCGCGATCATCGGGCCAAATAAGGTGAGTAAGAGCAATAATGAAATCGACCACAGGCCTGCTAACGCAAAGGGGTTGGCAGAAAATGTTATCCAAACTCGCTTTGCCGGAGAAGCAATACGGTCTTCTTGATAAACTTTAACGGGTTGCATAAAGGTCTTTTCTGCTCAGTGGATTAAAGACTGTGTGTAGCACTTCAATCAAGATACTTAGGAAGATGATCAGTAGGGCCACGGCCAGAATTCCTCCTTGGATAACGGTATAATCTCGTTGGTAAATACCTGAAACCAGCCAGGAGCCTACACCTGGCCAAGAGAAAATCATTTCAACGACAATAGCATAGCTGGCAAATGAACCCAGCATTAGGCCTAAATGTTTAAGTACAGGAATGAGCGCATTAGGCAAGGCGTGACGCAGTATGATAGTGCTTGTATGCATACCTCGTGCTTCTGCAGCGCGAATATAAGTTTGATCCATCACATTCATCATGGCTGAGCGGGTGCTACGAACGACAACGGTAAAGGGTAAAACTGCTAGAGTCATCGCCGGTAAAATAATATGCAGCAGTGCATCTTTAAATGCAGACATACCGTATTCAGATTTTGATAGCAAAGTATCAACCAGCATAAAGCCAGTAATGGGCTTAATTTCATACAGTAGGTTGATTTGACCTGAAATGGGTAACCAACCCAAATCGACCCCAAACCACAGTGAAAGATATAATCCTAGCCAAAATACCGGGACAGAGTAGCCAGTTAAGGTGATGGCCATGATGGTATTTTGGGTGAGTTTATGCTGACTTTGAGAGGCCAAAACGCCTATAGGGACTCCGAGACAAATGGCGATAATTGCCGCCATAGTGGCTAATTCAAAAGAGGCGGGTAAAACAGAACGTAATTCTTCAGCGACTTGTTGGTGCGAAGTCACCGAAATGCCTAAATTGCCGCTGAGCCGCTGTTGCAGATAAGCGATAAATTGCCACCCAGAGTGCTTATCTAGCTTATAGTCTTGTTCGATTTGAATTAGCTGGCTAGTCGTAGGCGCATGGATCCCCGTTAGTGCATAGGTACGTTCAACTGGAAATAATCCAGTGGCATAAAATAAGACCCCGATCATCACTAATGAGGTCGCAAGGAACAAATTAAGGCGGCGTAATAGATATGCAAACATTAATTCGCCTCCGAGTGGACTTGGCTTGTGCGCGCGAAGGAGATCCCGCCAAAGGGGGTTACTTGCATATTACTGATATCATGTCGTGTTAAAATAACGCGTTTGGCGTGGGCAAAACTAAGCAGAGGGACTTGATCGGCTAAAAAAGCTTCAGCTTGTTGGTAAATGACTTTACGTTCGGCTTGATCAGCTATTTCTCTGGCGCTATCTAACAGAGCATCAAACTCTGGGTTACACCAACGAGACCGATTATTATTCGATTGCATGGCTGAACAGCTCAATATTGGCGTAAAGAAGTTATCTGGATCGCTGTTATCAGCATTCCAACCAATGAGTACAGAATCATATTCATCACGACTAAGCCTTTGAGTAAACACGCTCCAATCGTAACTGATGATATTAACTTTTACGCCTATATTGGCTAAATCTGACTGGATTAACTCAGCCGTTTTCATCGTATTAGGGTTATAAGCACGGGCGACAGGCATAGCCCAAATATCGATACTGAGATTGGCTACGCCAGCTTCTTTCAGTAAATCACGCGCCTTTTGCGGATTATAGTCATCAATTCTTTTATTGTTTTCATAAGCCCAAGAAGCCGGCGGCAGAACACCTGTAGCTTCGATGGCAGTATTTTGATAAACCGCTCGCAAGATATCTTGCTTATCAACAGCGTAGGCAAGGGCGCGGCGTACTCTGACGTCATTCAAAGGAGGTTTTTGTGTGTTAAAAGCCCAAAATGCCACATTGAGCCCTGGTTGAGATTCAATATTTAATTCTTCATGTTGTTTGATAACGGCTAGCTCACCGGCTTTAGGCAGGGCAGATACACTGCAGTCACCAGTAATGAGTTTAGCGAGTCGAGTGGTACTTTTTAGCGTGATATCAAATACTAGCATTTCAACGTTTGCGGGTTCTCCCCAATAATCAGGGTTACGTCGATAGCGAATATATTCATTTTTAGCGTATTGAACTAAGGTGAACGGACCCGTGCCAATCGCAAAATGGTCTACATTTTCTGGCTGGCCTAGCGCTAATTGTTGCTGTGCGTATTCATCGGACAAAATAATGGCAAAGTCAGTTGCTAGGTTTGATAGAAACGACGCATCTTTACGGTTTAAATAAAACACCACTTCATGCTCGTTTATTTTTTCTATCTTTTTAACTTGTTCCGAAAAGCCAATACTTTGGAAAAAAGGATAACCAGTGCGGGAGACAAAATGGTAAGGGTGTTGAGCATCGATAATGCGATTAAAGGAGAACAACACATCATCGGCATTAAAGTAACGACTCGGGATAAAACGGCTTGAATGCTGAAACTGTACATTTTCTCTGAGGGTGAATCGATAGCTTAAACCATCATCGGACATGGCCCAACTCGTAGCTAAAGCAGGGACAAGTTTACCTGACTGAGTATCATAATCTATGAGTCGACTGTAAATCTGATGTGAGGTGGCATCAATTGTGGTGCCTGAGGTCACCAATTGTGGATTAAATGACTCAGGATTCCCTTCGGAGCAATATACCAAACCAGAAGGGAGTTGTTGAGGACTACACGCGACCAACAACCCACTCATGCAGATTACTGCAGTTGTTAGGCACCAGCGTCTAATTTGCATACTCATTTATAAATCATTATTTTATCGACTATGAATGCCCATTTTAGCAGTGCATCTCCCCCGTGGGCAATCTGCTTATGCTTTATCAAGTAAATTGTATTTTTTGAGGATACCACGTAGTTGGTGATAACTTAATCCGAGCATGTCTGCGGTCTTCTTTTGGTTGTATTGGCTGCTTGATAGTGCCTGTTGAATTAGGTCCATCTCATATTTCTCGGTTTGCTCTTTAAAGTCCAATGGAAAATTAAAGCTATTGGCTGGTGAACCTGAAAGGGTTTGGACTTCAACCTCAGCTATTGGTGTAGTTTGTGGCGTATTTATCACAGTGGTGGGTGTAACTGAGGCTATTTGACGTTCGCGTGTTTTCATTCGCGTTTTAGGGCGATAGGGCGAAGCAAAAGGATCGAGGGTAATATGCTCAATAGGACTATTTTCACCGCCATTACGATACACGCTGCGCTCAACGACGTTTTTAAGCTCGCGGATGTTACCCGGCCAATCGTAGGTCATTAACTGCTCGATAGCATAGGGGCTAAAACCACTAAAAAGCTGTAGTTTTAATTGCCGCGCCATGCCGATAGCGAAGTATTCTGCCAGCGTCATAATATCTTCGGGACGACAACGCAGCGGCGGCAGCGTGATGACATCAAACGCGAGTCTATCTAACAAATCGGCACGAAATTCGCCTGCCTCAGCAAGTGATGGTAAATCTTCGTTGGCAGCGCAGATTAAACGAACATCGGCCTGTACGGTTTTACTGCCGCCTACTCGTTCAAATTCACCATATTCAATCACGCGCAGTAATTTTTCTTGGATAAGTCCAGAGGTGTTGGCGAGTTCGTCAAGGAATAACGTACCGCCGTCGGCGCGCTCAAACCGACCTTCGTGTTTACCTTTTGCGCCGGTAAAAGCGCCGGATTCGTGGCCAAATAATTCACTCTCGAGTAAATTCTCACTCAATGATGAACAGTTTAGCTTAATAAAACTTTGATCCCAGCGCTTAGATAGATAATGTAAGCGTTCAGCAATAAGCTCTTTACCTGTGCCACGTTCACCAATAATCAGCACGGGTTTAGACAGTGGTGCAAGTTGCGACACATGTTCTAGCACTTCGAGTAGGGCGTTAGATTGACCGATTAGGTTGTCTTGCTGAAATTTATTATCCACGGTATTTTTTAGTCTTTCACGCTAAAATTTGGTGAAAATGATAATAGGTGGCTTGAAGCGTAAAAGGAAGTAAAAAGTTAAAATTTTGTTTAAGTGGCTGTATGCAGTATTAAATTTAAAGTTGGCACGGTTAGTGTAATACCTTCTGCGAGACCAACATCAATTTGAGGATAAGATTATGGGAATTTTCTCTCGTTTCGCCGATATCATTAACTCTAATATCAGTGCATTGCTGGATAAAGCTGAAGACCCAGAAAAAATGGTTCGACTGATTATCCAAGAAATGGAAGATACACTCGTTGAAGTGCGTTCTACCTCAGCTAAAGTGTTAGCAGAGAAGAAAGAGCTGCAACGTCGTATCAACCGTGTGTTAGAGCAAGTGCAAGATTGGCAAGATAAGGCTGAACTGGCACTGTCGAAAGACCGTGAAGATTTAGCTAAAGCCGCTTTAGTTGAAAAGCAAAAAGCGACCGGTTTAGCTGACACGCTGAATCAAGAATTAGTCGTTATAGAGGAACATATTGCACGCTTGAAAGATGAAGTGGGCATGTTACAAGAAAAGCTGCTCGATGCTAAAGCGCGTCAAAAGACCATTATTTTGCGTACGCAAACCGCGTCATCACGCTTAGAAGTGAAAAAGCAGTTAGATTCAAGCAAGATTGACAACGCTATGCTCAAATTTGAGCAATATGAGCGTCGTGTCGAAGGTTTAGAAGCCCAAGTTGAATCCTATGATCTTGGCAGTAAAAAGACCTTAGTCGATGAGTTTGCTGCGTTAGAAGCAGAAGATTCTGTGAATGCAGAACTGGCAGCACTAAAAGCCAAGATAAAAAGTAAAGCACCCACTAAGTCAAAAGAATAACAATTCAGAGGTGAGTTATGGATATGGACATGCTAATGGCGCCGATTATTATTTTTATGGTGATAGTCGCGCCTATATGGTTAGTTCTTCATTATCGCAGTAAGCGACAAGTGAGCCAGGGACTCACAGAAGAAGAGTTTTCACAACTCAATGACTTGATATCTAAGGCCGATAAAATGGCGGCGCGTATCGAGACCTTAGAGGCCATTCTGGATACAGAATCGCCTGAATGGAGGGGGAAACATGAGAGGATCTAATGGCCGTACTTTGTACCGCATTCCCCAGTCAGGAAAAATAGCGGGTGTATGTGCTGGGATTGCTGATTACTTTGCGATAGAAACCTGGCTAGTACGAGTGTTAGCAGCGTCTATCTTCTTACTTGGCGGTTCAGGTGTTGTATTTATCATTTATGTCGCTTTGTGGGTGATTTTAGATATCAAGCCACAAAAGCATTACGATAGAGACGATATCGAGCTAAAGAAGAAGCCGTGGCAATCAGGAGAACCTGCAAAGCAAGCGCTGAGTGACGTGAATCGTCAATTTAGAAGTTTAGAAATCAGACTACAAAATTTAGAACGTCACGTCACCTCTGACAACTTTGATTTAAAAAGACAAATCAACAGTTTATAACCCTTCTAAAGGGCGGCTATGTCCGCCCTTGTTGTTTAATTTCTTTTTGATTCTAGTGTATAGTTAACATCATTCGACATAAGGGAAGTCTCTAATGGGAATGCTTGATGCTTCACTCCATAAATTAACTCAAAAGGGTCAATCTCTATTACATCGAACCGCAGACCGGCATTTACGCTTGGCCGTGACTGGGCTTTCTGGTGCAGGGAAAACTGCGTTTATTACTGGGTTAGTCAATCAGCTGCTCAATGCAGGCCCCGTGTCTACGTTACCCCATGCCCACAATAATAATGCGTTACCCCTGTGGAAAGTGAGCCGCGATCAGCGATTGCTCGGCGTAAAGCGTGCCATGCAGCCGGATCTTGAAATTGCCAGTTTTGATTATCAAGGCGCTATGTTAGCGCTTACTGCCAATCCTGCGACTTGGCCTGCTTCCACTCGTACCATTTCTGAATTGCGACTGGCGATTAAATACCAGCCCAAAAAAGGGTTACTGGCTAAGTTTTCTGATACCGCCACGCTCTATTTAGATATCGTTGATTACCCCGGTGAGTGGTTACTTGATTTACCTATGCTGCGCCAAGATTTTGTAACTTGGTGCAGTGCCCAGCAAGTGCGTATTGATAATCTTAAAAGTTCACCCTTATATGCCCAGTTTGAGCAATCTTTAAAGGCATTAGATTTAGCGGCCAATGCCGACGAGCAGCAGTTAAAGCTGATTGCCGATCAATACCAGCAGTTACTCAATGATTTAGTGCATGTGCAAGGCTATTACCAAGCGCAACCTGGGCGTATGTTATTGCCGGGCGAATGGCAGGACGCGCCTTTATTAGCATTTTTCCCCTTGTTATTGATAACAAGTGAAGAGTTTACCAAGTTACAGCAAAGTCATAAGCACAGTGCTTTTCATGTGCTTGAAAAACGCTATCAAGAATATGTTGCTAAAGTTGTTAAACCTTTTTATAAACATCATTTTGCTAGTTTTGACCGGCAGTTAGTACTCGTTGACTGTTTTAGTGCGTTGAATCGCGGTAAAAAGCAATTTGAGGATATGGGCGCGGCGCTCAATGCCATTATGGAAAGCTTTCAGTTTGGTCAATCGAGTTATTTACGACGGTTATTTGCTCCGCGAATTGATCGTTTACTATTTGCTGCGAGCAAGGTTGACCATGTCACCCGCGATCAACAAAGCCATGTATTGTCGCTGTTAACCGATATGCTCAAACACAGCCAACATTTTGCCAGTTTCGATGGTTGCAAAGTAGAAACCATGGCGATTAGTGCTATCAAAGCGACTCGTCATGGCATGGTGAAAACACAAGAGGGTGAGGTCGAAGTGGTGCAGGGCATCGGACTTAACGGTAAACCTCTCACCTTGTTTCCCGGCGAAGTACCTACTCGCTTACCTGATCCTGATTTTTGGCGTAACCAAGGGTTTAACTTTATCGGCTTTGCACCGCCAAGTAATGCCAATGTCGACCCATCCCAAGTGCATTTTGAGCATATTCGACTTGATCATCTGCTGCAGTATTTATTAGGAGATAAGTTGGAATGACGTTAAAGCTATCGGATAAACCCAATGAGCAAACCTCCAATTCCGCTGTAAACGCGGCAGGACAATTGATTGAGAATAAACCACTGAAAAAACAGCAGCTGTTTGACTCACAAAGCGTAGAACTTAACCCTACTAAAGAGGAACTCAAAGCAGCGAAAGCCTTTGAGCCCACTACACCAGTGCAAGACGTTACCGCCGATGTTGAGGCGTTAATGGACGAGACATTGTTAGCCCATCCTAAAATGATTGATGCTAAATCGGTATCGCCTCAACTGGTTAAATCGCGCCGTTGGTCTTGGCTCGCTCGTTTTGCGGCGTTGAGTCTATTGCTGCTCGTTGTGGTTCAAACAGGATTAGGACTAAGGGATGCATGGCTTGAAAGCCCTTGGTTGTTTAGTTTTTATGCTGTGGTGCTTGGGGTCGTCAGTGCGTGGGCATTGGCGGGAGCTATCAGTGAGTACCGCAAACTTAAGCGACTAAAACATGTCGCAGATACTCAAGAAACGGGAGCAAGATTAGCGCAGAGCATGCAAATGGGTGAAGCTGACAGTTTTATCGATAATATCGTTTGTCATTATGAAAACAGCCAAGGGCTACAGCAACTTCGCCGCTCATTAAAAGATGAGCATAATGATGCCGAGAAAGTCATGCTATTCGAAGATTTAGTGCTAACTGAGCGAGATGAACTGGCGAAAAAAGTGGTGCGAAGATATGCGGCAGAATCAGCCGTGTTGTTGGCCGCTAGCCCTTTAGCTGTGCTCGATATGGCGATTATCCTATGGCGTAATCAACGCATGCTGCGCGATGTAGCCCGCTGTTATGGTATTGAATTAGGCTATTGGAGCCGGATTAAACTTATCCGCAGTATCATTATTAATATTATCTATGCGGGGACGAGTGAGTTAGTCACCGATTTAGGCACACAGTTATTATCGGTTGAAATGACCGGTAAATTGTCAGCTCGCTTGGCTCAAGGCTTAGGCGGCGGCATGTTAACCGCACGCCTTGGGTATCAAGCGATGGCGCTGTGTCGTCCGATAGTGTTTAGGGAAGATCAAAGGCCTAAATTATCAAAAGTGCATCAGGAATTATTAATCGAGCTTAAGCAGTTTTCAGGCAAACTGTTTACCAAGGAAGGCCGCGATGCACTAAAAGGCCAATTTGCTGATGTAGATGACAAGGATTATCGACCGTCTAAAGAGTAAAAAATACTCTCTATCAAATAGAGCGTTAAACTGCCGGAAATGCGCTAATGGACTTGCTCCTTAGCGCATTTTTTATCGCTTATGGTGGAGATTTTTGCCCGTAAATAGCTATTAACACCAATCACATTAACTATCTAATCAGTTCAGAGCCTCACGGGTATTTCAATCCGAGGCGCATTGACGCAGAAATGGTTATTCCCTTTTAAGTCAATGCAACACGGGAGTGGGATGCCTGTGAGGCTCCCAAAGGGCGGCTGATTTAACTGCATGGCAACGCGCTTTATACTGCGTTTAAGGCTTTCGACAGAGCACCACTATGTCTTCAATCCTTCGCCTTGTCTAAAGCGCGTTGAATTCCCGCTGAATGAACAGATAGTTAATACGATTGGTATAGCAAGTACTTTGCAACAATCTCTACGTAACAAGTTAGTTACAGTTTGACCGTGGGTTTTTTCGCCATGTTACTAGCTTAAGTGTTTAGTCAAGGTATGGTAGAACTTATTCGATGGGACGAATCCTTTCTATAGCATCGCCACATAATGCAGATATTAAGCTTTCTAACCCAACAACTAACAACCATAAAGAGCAGGAAGAGCTCAAAGCTAATGACAAGGAGCTAGGTATGCAAGATAAGTCAGCTAAAGCGTGGCAAGCGGCAACACAGGTTATTCATGCAGGACATACGCGAGAGGCTTTTGGCGCTTTAGTGACGCCGCTTTATCAAAGTGCAACATTTGTATTTGAGTCGGCAAAACAAGGTGGTGAGCGATTTGCGGGTAATGAACCGGGTTATATTTACACTCGTTTAGGTAATCCCACCACTGCTGAACTTGAGCGTAAAATGGCGATTTTAGAGGGGGCTGAGGCCGCTGCTGCGACAGCATCTGGTATGGGCGCCGTTTCTGGCGCACTACTGGCTAATTTAGAAATGGGCGATCACTTGGTCGCATCTAATGCGGTTTATGGTTGCACATTTGCCTTAATGACCACTCAATTGGCTCGTTTTGGTATTGAAGTGTCGTTAGTCGACTTTTCAGTTGTAGCGGAAGTTGAAGCGGCGATAAAACCTAATACCAAAGTGATTTTCTGTGAAACGCCGGTGAATCCTCATTTACAGGTATTTGATTTAACGGCTATTGCCAATATCGCTAAACGGCATCAACTGGTTAGTATTGTCGACAATACCTTTATGACGCCCTTGCTGCAGCGACCACTGGATTTGGGGATTGATATAGTAGTTCATAGTGCCACTAAATATTTAAATGGTCACGGTGATGTGATTGCAGGCATTGTGTGCGGTAGCGAAGAACAGATCCATAAAGTGAAGTATGAAATCTTAAAAGATATCGGCGCGGTCATATCGCCGCACGATGCATGGTTGATTTTACGTGGGCTTAAAACCCTAGATGTGCGTTTACAGCGTCATTGCGATAGCGCCGAGTGTGTAGCTGAGTTTTTATCTGAGCATCCCGCGGTCACTCGAGTGTACTACCCTGGGCTTAAATGCCACCCGGGCCATAGGTTTATCGGTAAACAGATGAAACGTGCTGGTGGTGTAATTGCTTTTGAATTAGCCGCAAATTTAGATGAGACCATGGCATTTGTAGGTTATCTAACGCTGTTTTCCATAGCGGTAAGTTTAGGGGACGCTGAATCCCTTATTCAACATCCGGCATCGATGACACATTCGCCTTATACCGTAAAAGCCAGAGCCGCGGCGGGAATTAGTGATAATTTACTGCGTATTTCAATTGGCTTAGAGGATTGTGATGATATTATCGCCGACTTAAAGCAAGCTTTGATGCGCATCATGTAGCAAGTTAATCCTACTAAGATTAGGCCTGCTTGGTTATTTTAGGGGGCAGTTAAGTTATTTAGAATATTTTTCAGTATCGATTTGGTATTTTAGGATCCCTTAGTCTATTTTTGATTGAAGGCCACGGAAGTAGGACGAGAGGCCGAATTTCATGGAGCAGAGGAATCGTTATGAAAACCACAAATCGTATACCCGTTATTATGAGTGTCATGGCATTAACCTTGTTATTAACAACACCAGTGAGTGCCACAGAAACAAAAAAAGCCGCCGAAAAAATGCAGACTCAGGTTAAATCTGAGACCAGTGAGATGACTGCTACTGCGAAAAAGGCGATGCCAGATGCCGCCCAAGTCAACATAAACACGGCTTCGGTTGAACAGTTACAAACGCTGAAAGGAATTGGCGCTGCTAAAGCTCAAGCAATTGTTGATTACCGCACTAAAAATGGCAAGTTCAGTACAATAGATGATTTAGCCAATGTGTCGGGTGTTGGAACTAAATTGATTGAACAGAACCGTCATATCATCAAGTTATAATCTTTAAGATATTCAGTGTTTAGCAATGCTAAGTTTGGGATAACAATGTTCAGTAACATCTAAATAAAAGCCTACATAGTTAGGCTTTTATTATTTTAATCACTTAATTTGCTTATAGATTGTGCAGTTGACTAGGATATTAGCAGATCTTGTTGATTAGCGCTTGATCCCGTAGTGCCCATAGGGGATAATCCTTCGCGTTCTAGCAAGCTCTTTGGTTTATCTAATCACAAGAGAATGCTCGAAGTTATGGTGACCCTAGGGTCCCCCCGCAATGATAACTTGTGAACTCGGCCAGGCCTGGAAGGGAGCAACCGCAGCAAGTGACTCGTGTGCCGGGGTGTGGCTCTAGGGGAACCTCCAATTTTTAATCTGCTATTTTATTATCCCCCTTTCTCCATCATGTCTTTTTTATCGTATTTTTTGTTTGGTTTTTATCTAAAATACGCTTAATAACGATTATCAGCATTCGAATACGTTTAGATTAAACGTCAAATTTATCTATTGCACTCTTCCATCTAATTATATGTATTATTAGTATCATCTGAGGTTTGAAAGTTGTGTTTGATGATTTTTACCTGATTATTCCTCGGCAATTGTTAATTCAGTCCGAATGCGATACTTAGTCAATATTAATTGCTTGCTTCAACCTCTTGTAATCTTTTTTGCAGATTTTGTTTAAGAAAGGCTCGCGACTTTTCTAGTGCTGTTTGGATCTCGCGTTTTAATTGTTGTAGTTCGTTGTAATCCTCAAAAAAGTAGGTATCGACAAGATGACGAACGTAACGTACAGGGAGTTGGTTTAAGGTGACGCAGCAAAGATCTGCGAGATAATCTTCGGGAAGCTCATCCATCAGTCCTTCGTCGGACAATATTTCCATTAAAAGCACTTCATAGTAATTACGGATTTCAAGTTGCATTTTGATACTCCATGACTGTTTTATTGAGTTTGCTACTACAAATAGTTTATCACAATCAAAATTTGGTCGAATCTTTAGCTTATATTGTAGTGTGACGGCTTTAACATTGCCGCTAATTGGGTCTATTAATGAGTTTTCAGCTGTTGTTGTAATCACTACCAATAGCCATTTTAAAGACTCCTTGTCCTTATTCGCTAATTGACGGTAAAACAATAGCTCCATGTTGTCTTCGCATCATGAAGATGACTTGATTTTGTGTTAGTCAGCTTTAACCCATTAATTTAGTAGTGATTTGGCTATTGATACTATTTTAACATCATCATTTTATGAGTTTTTATTAGGCAGTATTTTATCGCTAAGTGAACATCTATGTTGGCGTTAAACTCTGATTTGAGAGGGAGCGCCAGCTTAGTTATGCTGGCGCAATAGTCTGTTAGCTCGATAGTCAATATCGACTAATAGCCAATAGTTATAACTGTGAAATTGCCCAACTCATAAACTCTTTGCGTGTTTTTTCATCTGCTTGTAGCCACCAGTATTGCAACATTTGCTGTGGATGAGCACCAGCGGCTTTAGATGTATCAACAGGAGCAGTTAACGAGGTTGCGCTAATCGCCGTTTGAGCGGATGTTGCCGTAGGGGTAACAGCGACAACAGCACCCGCTGCGGCAGTAGCTGCAGTGGCACTACCAGATACATCATCAGTTTGATTACCCGTGAACAAACGAGAAACAAAGCTTTCTTCTTCTAAATCAGTATTAGTGACTTGGTAATTGACGTCGCCTTTGTCACTACGGGTTAATTTAACTTGCGGATTTTTAGCATAGATTTTGGGCTTTTTAACAACTTCTCCTTCGGCGGCCTCAAGGTGGTATTGATAGTCGCCATCCACGTTTAACGTCACGATAAAAGGAGCTGATTTAACGAAGGTTTGGCTGTCACTATAATCATCTTCTACCATTTCATGGTAACGAAGAGCAATTTTGTGAGTGCCGGGTGCCAAGGTTAAGCTGCTTTTATGATTGAATAGACTGGACTCCACTTTTTTACCGTCAAGGGCAATATATTCAAACGACATAGGAATGGTTAGGTCTGCTGCGAACACTGAGGCAGAACTAAGTAATACGAGCAGGCTGCTAATTGGCAAAAGTGATTTCATTATTATTCCTTAACGATTATTACTCTGATACGGGCGTTCGAATATTTGAATGCGATTTTCTATATAACTAATAGCTTGCCTGCATTTTCCTAAACGACGATGCATCAAAAGGATGTCATTTTGCAATTGTATTTTGTCAGCACTATGACAGTTTTCAAGTTTTGATTCCATTTCTTCAATTTTTTGTTCAAATTTTTTCGCCCAATTTAAATGTTTGTTCAATTCTGCGTAAATTTCATGACTATTTTGCATCACATTATTGGCAATCCATTCAAAACCACTGGCTTGATGAGATTGATTCTGGCGTTGGGTAAAGCGAGCACGACTACTGGCACGTTGCTGAGTTTTAGACTTGATATCAATAGAGGTTGTTAGCAAGGCACGTTTAACCGCGGTGAATCTGTCTTGGATCCGCTCACAGCTCAGTGCGATAGTTTGTGGGGCAAGTTTTAGCTTAATTTGTTTTTCGAGCTGAATAATACTGCTACGGATTTGTTCGATACAAGGACTAAGTAAAGCGCCGTGCTGAACAAATAACGAATGGTTAAAGCGCTCTGTTTCTTGTAATAGCTTACGTTGCGGTGGTGCAAGCCGGTTATCGTGTTGCAACACTTCTTGTTCTAGTGTTTGCAACTGATTTCTCATTATAGTCAGTAGTTTTGGGGTGTTCACAACCATGCACTCCATGCCAAATTCGCTGCAATCATTAACACAATTAAAATAAATAGCGGGCGGATAAAAGGCATGCCAAATTTAATCGCGCAGCGAGCGCCAATAAATGAGCCTAACATCATGCACAATCCCATTCCTAAACCTATTTGCCACTGTACTTGTCCAAGCCAGCCAAAAATAGCTAATGCGGTTAAATTGCTGGTAAAGGTCATTGCTCGGGCTAGGCCACAGCAGTGCAATAAAGGCAGCTTGTACAAAGAGCCTGATGTTACCGTCCAAAATGCACCAATGCCAGGGCCTGCAAAACCATCGTAAGTGCCTAAAGCTAATCCCTGAAGCCACTGTTTTTTAGCGGGAGGTTTAACAGTTGGGGTTTGGCTGTTGATATCGGATATCGCATTGGGGCTGACTAAACTGTAAATAGCAATGCCAATGATGAGTAGTGGTAAGGCTTTTTCAAGCCACTGTGTATCGACTAAATAGACTAAAAAACTGCCCAAGATTGCGCCAATAAATGTAGCGATAAAAGCCATGTACCAAAACGAAGGAGTAAAAAGATGTTGGCGATAATAGGTCCAAGCCGCCATAGATGATCCAAAACTTGCCGCTAACTTATTGGTGCCTAATACCATATGCGGCGGCATGCCTAAAGCTAATAGTGCTGGGATCGACAATAAGCCACCACCACCCACAACGGCATCAATAAATCCAGCGATAAGGCCAATAACTGCCAACAGGGCCCAATGACTAGGCTCGAGTAACAATTCCAAATTTTAATCCTACTCTATAACTCGTCTAAAGGGCGGTAAGGCATCTAACAAAGATTTGCCATAACGCTTAGTTACTAATCGTCTATCTAGAATGGTGACTCTGCCATAATCTTGCTCTTTACGCAGTAATCTACCACAACTTTGAATTAGCTTACGTGAGGCATCGGGGATGGTTAATTGTAAGAAGGGGTTACCACCTTTCACTTTGACATATTCTGCATGGGCTTGCTCAACGGGCGAGGTTGGCACGGCAAAGGGCAGTTTAGTGACGATTAAATTAGTGAGATAATCGCCGGGTAAATCGAGACCTTCAGAGAAACTGCCGGTGCCGAATAATATGCTCGGTTCACCTTTATCGCACTTGGCTTTATGATTTTCGAGCAACTGCTGTCGCGGAGCATTGCCTTGAATAAGCAGCTCAGTGGTGAGTTTACCTTCAAGTAATTCAACCACTTTTTCCATCTGCCAATAAGAAGCAAATAGCACTAAGGTGGCCATTTCACCATCAATAAGCGTGATGATTTGTTCGGCAAGCTCTGCCGTATAGGCATCGTCAGTCGGCTCAGTACGCATTTTGGGTAAATACAGTGTCGCATTATTCGGGTAATCGAAGGGGGATTGTAAGGCTAAATAACGGCTGCCATCATTAAGAGATAAACCGACTTGATGCACGAAATGGTCAAAATTATTCAGTGCGCGCAGCGTGGCACTACATAAGACCACGCCCGCAGCCTTTTGCCACAACATAGATTCCAGCATAAAGCCGACTTCGATAGGCGAGGCACTAAAGAGGTAATCTGCTTGTTTACCGGTGATAAGTTCAACCCAGCGCGCCATAGGGGCACCTTTGTGTTTATCTTCCTTAGCCATCATCTTCCACAATTTCTGTAGATTTTCGAGCCTTTGCAACATAAATCCGGTTTCAGCCAGTAGCGCTTCGGATTGATGTTTAGGAATATCACCATCTTTTATTGCTTCGGCCAATAGTGACAGCATTTTATTAAATTGCTTCAGAGCGAGATTAGAGGTAACAGCAAGGTTTTCGGCAAGAATAAGCAGTGACTCGGGCAGTTTTCCGTGCTCAAAACGTAAACGGTTTTCCGGGTTGGCAAAGTGCTTGGTCTGGGAGTCGCAATATTGAGCAACTTGATTAAGCTGAGTGATCAAATCGCCTAAATGATCTTGCATCGCCTGTGCAGGTGCAATGATATTGTTGCTCTTTATTTGATTTTGTAACTTAGCGCAAGTCTTGCCAATTTTTTCGAGCCAGTCGCCAGCGCCTCTTAGCGTGGCCTGTGCACTGGAAAAGTCCCGTGCCACAATCGGTAAATGATGCGCCTCATCGATAACGTAAAACACATCTTCAGGATCGGGTAAAATTACCCCCCCACCCAGTTCTAAGTCGGCAAATAATAAGCTGTGGTTGACGATGAGCACGTCCCATGTGTCGATATCTTCACGGGCCTTATGGAACGGACAATTTCTATGGCTGGCAACTTGGCGATGGCAGCTGTGTTTGTCACAGGCGATTTGTTGCCACAAGTGATCTGGTAATGGCACGTCTAAGGTATCAATTTCACCGTTCCAGCGACCTTCGTTATAGTCTTTTAACAGGCCGTGCATCATCGCCACTTGGCTATTGTCTGGCTTAGTTTGCCACATGGCCATTTGTGTACTGTCGTCATCACCGATGAGCATCGCCAGTTTTGATAAACACACATAACGTTGTCGACCTTTTACTAGGCCAAAACGGAAATTTAAACCAGATTGTTCAAAGAAAAACGGTAAGTCTTTATGCAGCAGTTGCTCTTGTAATGCCACGGTAGCGGTGGCAATACAAACTTTTTTCTTACTCGATAATGCCAGTGGAATGGTACCAAGAATATAAGACAATGATTTACCGATACCCGTCCCCGCTTCGACCACAATAATGCGTCTATCTTTGTCATAGTCGCCGGCGAGGGTCTTAGATATTTCTGCCACCATATAATTTTGTTCACGGCGCGGCCTAAAATTAGGCAAGGCGGTAGCAATATCTTTATAGATGGCGCGGATCTGGGTTTTTACATTGTCAGGTAACATGCGTCACTACTTTATCGAATTAATGCTGTACATAATAACAGTGATTGCATAGCCTAAGAAACTTTTCTGCCATTTGGCGGCATTTAAATTGAGTAGCGATGCGATTTGGGAACCAATGCGATGAAGCCTGAGGCAACCGCGGCCGTTAGTGTACAAGGTCGAGTCATAACACGCCATGCGATTCATCGTCATGGGAGTTTAGTGTTGCAGTATTATTTAGCCACCGAGAAAGGCCCAGTACTGGTGGAGGTGCAAGACACTGAACATATTTGTTTTTGTCATCAAACAGATGTCGCCTCGTTACAATTACAGACACCGGGTCAAGCACTGCGTTTTGTGCCATTAGCGCTTAAGAGCTTTAAAAGCGGCGCAGTCAGTGGTATTTATGCTAAATCCAGCAGTAGCTTACGTACTTTACAACGTATTGCTAAAGATGCTGATATTCCTTTATTTGAAGCTGATATTCGCCCAGAGCAACGTTATTTATTTGAGCGTTTTGTGGCACTTGATGTGGCTTTTTTAGGATCTTATCTTGAGCAGGGTGTTGATAATCCTGAGACTAATTTGCTCCCCGTGTTTATCGCCGAGCGAGCTAAGAGTATTGTTCCTTTAACGGCTGTGCATTTACGTTGTATCTCACTGGATTTTGAATGTAGCTTTGAGGGTTTGCTCTATTCGGTGGCGCTATATGGTCAAGACGGTGGCCAATCTAATGGTCAAGCTAGCCTCAAGCAGACTTATGAAAAAGTCATTATGGTGGGTGAAGCTGAATCAAACTCCCCCGATTATATCGAATGGGTGGCCGATGAATCCGCGCTTATTCATCGATTAATCGCTTGGTTCCATGAGTTTGATCCTGACTTTATTATCGGTTGGTCAGTGGTGAGTTTTGATCTTGCATTGCTATCACGTCGCGCGCAATTACACCGTATTCCGCTAACGATTGGCCGCGGCGGCGCCAAGCTCGATTGGAAAGTTGAAAATAAGTTTCGCCCAGAAACTTTAGTTTTACCGGGCCGTGTAGTACTCGATGGTATCGATTGGCTTAAAGCTGCTTTTTATCACTTTGAGCGTTTCTCGTTGGAATTTGTGTCGCGGCAACTATTAGGGGAAGGCAAGGCCATTCATAACGTGGACAACCGCGTTGAAGAAATTGACCTGCTGTTTAAGACCAATAAACAAGCCTTAGCGCATTATAATCTTACCGATAGCCGCTTAGTGTGGGATATTTTTACTCACACTCAATTGTGGGATTTTGCCCTCGCGCGGGCCGAACTGACTGGCTTAGAACTGGGGCGAGTAGGGGCTTCGGTGGCGGCGTTTAATCATTTGTATTTACCACATTTACATCGAGCGGGTTATGTCGCTCCTGCTGAGCCTGTGAGTCAAGGCATTGAAAGTCCTGGCGGCTACGTGATGGATTCTGTGCCGGGTCTTTATAAACATATTTTAGTGTTTGATTTTAAAAGTCTGTATCCCTCCATTATTCGCACCTTTTTGATCGATCCTAAAGGTTTGATTGAAGGTTTACAGTTACCTGAGTCTGAGTGTGTCGCAGGTTTTTTAGGTGGCCGATTTAGCCGGCAGCAGCCTATTTTACCTAAGCTTATTCAAACCTTATCAGAGCAGCGCGAAAAGTCTAAACGTGAACATAATGCGCCGTTATCCCAAGCGATAAAAATTATCATGAACTCCCTTTATGGGGTTTTAGGCTCCCAAGGCTGTGTTTTTCATGATGCTAAGTTGGCAAGTTCTATCACCATGCGTAGTCATCAAATTATGAAGCAAACCCGCGCCTGGATAGAAGAAATGGGCTATCAAGTGATTTACGGCGATACGGATTCCACCTTTGTCTGGCTTGGCAGCGAGCCCGATCTCACCGATATAAGCGCCTTAGGTCAGACACTTGCCGACGATATCAACGCAAAATGGCACGCTAAGATTACTGAAGAACACCAAGTTGAGAGTTTTCTCGAGTTACAGTTTGAGCGGCATTACGAGCAGTTCTTTATGCCAACGCTAAGAGGGTCATTAGAAGGCAGTAAGAAGCGTTATGTGGGAGCTTGGCGTAATGCGAGCGATGAACTTGAGCTTATTTTTAAAGGCATGGAGCAAGTGCGTAGTGATTGGAGTCCTTTAGCACGTAAAGTTCAAGCGTCACTCTATGAGCGTATGTTTAACCAAAGGGATATCAGTATTTATTTAACCAGTGTGTTTGAAAAACTGCTCGATGGGCAATTAGATGATGATTTGGTCTTTCGTAAACGTATGCGGCGCAATATTGAAGATTATACGGCTAAGTCTTCTCCACATGTAAAGGTTGCACAGCAATTATGTGATGCGACAGATAATGCGGCTTTTGGCAAGCGAGGCGCACAAATAGATTACCTAATCACTGTAAACGGTCCTGAGTCTGTTGAGTACAGAACGTCTAAAATTGACTATCAATACTACATAGACAAGCAAATAGGCCCTATTGCCGAGCCTGTGTTTTCAATAATGAAACTAAACTACATGAGTATTGCATCAAAACAACTGTTGTTAATATAGTGTGTTAGCTGTTTTTATTGTGTTTTATTCCGTGATGGCTGTAGAGGATATATAGGTTTTATACTGTTAATAATTTTGTTTTTGTGATGCTGCGATGCATATTTTTTAGGTTTCGCTTTGAGGAGATATTGAAAGTTTGCTACTCTTTAAGCTGAAACTGTAAGGAAATGTAACAACGAAATGACGTTGGTAAAACATAAACAAAAAGGTTAAACCCCAAATGAACAAGACGTTAGTAGCCACTGCGCTGGCAGTAATATTTATAGCCCCCTCTGTCAGTGCTATCGAGATCTACAAAGATAATAAAAATGCCGTAGAAATCGGTGGTTTTATCGATGCTCGCGTGATCAACACTCAAGATGAAACAGAGGTTGTTAATGGTGCTTCACGGATTAATTTCGGTTTTAACCGTGAGTTGACCGATGGCTGGGAAGCATTTGCAAAACTAGAATGGGGTGTCAATCCAGTGGGTAATAGCGATATTGTGTACAATAATCGCTTTGAATCGGTACAAGAAGAATTCTTTTATAATCGTTTAGGTTATGCAGGTTTATCCCACGATAAATACGGTACCTTAACTATCGGCAAGCAGTGGGGTGCTTGGTACGATGTTGTTTACAGCACAAACTACGGTTTTGTATGGGATGGTAATACTGCCGGTGTTTATACTTTTAACAAAGATGATGGCGCAGTAAACGGTGTGGGTCGTGGTGATAAAACGGTTCAGTATCGTAACGCTTTTGGCGATTTAAGCTTCGCTATTCAAGCTCAGTTAAAAAACGACAGTTTTTACACCTGTGACACAACCGCTGAGATCTCTCAAAGTCAGTGCCAAATAAACTGGGAAAGTGGCGATAAAGCGGCGCAGAAAGTCGAATATAACTACACCTATGGTGGCGCGCTGACCTATAAAGCGACTGACATGCTGACATTAACTGCAGGTGCTAACCGTGGTGAGTTTGATGTAAGTTTTGGCAATGGCACGCAATCTACTGCGGTTGATCTTATCTATGGTGCTGGTATTACTTGGGGCAATTTCGACAATGATGGTTTATACGCAGCAGCAAACATCAATAAACAAGAAAATCACGATACAGATAACATTGGCCGCTTAATTAAAGATGCTTATGGTATTGAATCATTAGCCTCTTATAAGTTTGATAATGGACTACGTCCATTTATATCGTACAACATATTAGACGCAGGTGATGACTACGTAATCCAGCCTAACTTTAATGCAGATCCAAAAGACGTGTTTAAGCGTCAGTTTGTGGTGGTGGGGTTGCATTTTGTTTGGGACCCGAACACCGTTCTTTACGTAGAAGCACGTAAAGATTACAGCGACTTTACGAGTGCAGATAAAGATCAAGAGGCCAGAATGGCACTTTCTGAAGATGACGGTGTTGCAATTGGTATTCGATACTCACTCTAGTCGTTTCATTCTTTAAAACATAAATTGAGTTAATACCGAACTCTCTTTGTAAAAATACCAGTCAGAAATGACTGGTATTTTTTTTGTGGTTTCAAAGTCTTTCTTTTAGCTAATATGTACACATAATGTGCAAAATGTCGCCCAAATGAGGTGTTTGTGTATTTATTGTTGCTTAAAGGTTTTATATGTGATTTTATTGTTTCAAGCGAGGGTCGAAGACACCTCTGTTTGAAACCGTTTATTAAATAAGCGGATTATAATAAAGACATAATATTTCCAGGGAGATTGACAATGCTAAAACATAATTTACTTGCTAATTCTGTACGCTTAGCTTTGATTAGCGGCGTAGCTGTTGCTGCTTTTACGGCTCCAGTTGCTGTGGCGGCTGAAGATGGGGCGAAAGTCGAGCGTATTGAAGTTACAGGTTCACGAATTAAACGTACTGACCTAGAAGGTGCTTCACCAGTTACAACTATTACGACTGAAGACATGAAGGTTGAAGGTAACTTTACCGTTGCGGACGCTTTACGAAATAGTAACTTAAACTCATTTGGTTCATTTTCTGAACGTTCCGGTAGTTCAGCTCAGTCACAAGCGACTATTAATTTACGTGGTGCCGGCTCAAACCGTACGCTTGTGTTAATCGATGGCAAACGCTTTCCTGGTTCTCCAACGTTAGGCGGTTCATCTGCCAACTTAAACGCTATTCCTATGGCGGCAGTAGAGCGCATTGAAATTCTAACCGATGGTGCTTCTTCTACTTATGGTTCAGATGCCATTGCTGGTGTTGTTAACATCATCATGAAAAAGAACTATCAAGGTATCGAGTTTAACGTTGGCGCGGGTGCTCGTGAGCAAGATGAAGGCATGACAAGTAAAGAGTTTTCTGTTGTTGCTGGTTATCAGATGGATAAAGGTAACCTGACCTTTGCGTTTGATCATCAGGACCGTGAAGGTATTAGAGATGCAGATCGCTCTTACACTGCTCCTAGCTTGAACGATTTAAACGGTGACGGAGAAATTCAGTTCGAAGAAGCTATCGGATGGAGTCAATACGGCGCAACGGTTAGTAACCCCGATAGATCGATGACACAAGCTTCACCACTTTGTGATGATTTAGAAGCTAAGTATGGTTCTGACAAATTCCGAACGATTAAAGCTGACAACGTATCAGGCCCTGGGCATACTTATTGTGCGTTTGCTCCGGCTAACGTTTCTTATAACAAAGCCTCTGTAGATCGCAATACTGTCTATGTTGATTCTAATTATGAAGTTGCTGAAGATGTAGAGTGGTTTGGCCGTGTCATGTTTACTCAAAACAGTTCTTTTGGTCGCTATGCGCCACCTGCAGCAGCTTGGAATAACATGTCTGCCGATAATCCACATAATCCTTATGGTGTCGATGGTGCTATAGGATCATTTCGTTGGGTAGATATTGGTAATCGCGACGGTAACGTTAATGATTATAACCAAGATTACTTAACAGGACTGCGCGGTAGTATTAGTGCGTGGAATGATGCCACTTGGGAAGTCTATTATCACCACAATATCGCTGATAACAAATCTATCGGTGAGTATTATCTTAGTTATTCAGGCTTAGCATACAACGAAGCTAATGGTATTGATCTCGGCTCTGAAGCTGGCGTTAATAACATGAAAGCTACTACGTTAACGCAAGACCGTGCAACGTTTAAGCAATGGAACGCCGGTATCGGTTTTGACGCATTCAGCCTACCAGCTGGTGCTATTGCGCATTATTTTGGTATGGAATACTTCGATCAGAACTTTACATCAGTCTATGATGCACAATCTGAAGCGGGTTTAGTTGGTGGTAGCGCGGGTAACTCTGCTGGCGGCGATCGTCAAGTATGGGCAGCGTTTTATGAAGCAGCCTTGCCTATTACAGAAACAATTGAAGTAAACCTTGCTGCTCGTTATGACGATTATAGCGATTTTGGTGATAACGTTGCGCCTAAAGCTTCTGTTCGTTGGCAAGCGCTGGATAACGTTGTTGTACGTGCATCATACTCAGAAGCATTCCGTGCTCCAGGCCTAGATGAATTAAATGCGGCTACTACGTTTAGTGCAGAAAGAGGTACTGATTATGCTTATTGTCGTTCTAATGGCATTAGCGATACTCAGTGTTTAGAGGCACAGTACGATACATTTATCTCTGCAAACAGCGGGTTAGGTCCTGAAACTTCTGAATATATCAACTTAGGCGTTGCTTGGGATGTTGTTGATAACTTTGGTATTAAGGTTGACTACTTCGATTTAAACATTGATAACGTAATCAGTCAGCGTAGTATTACTAACGTAATGGAAGGTATTGCTTCTGGTTCTTTGGCACCTGATGATACTTTCTATGTGCTACGTGCACCAGGTACTGGTGGGGCCTTAGGTAAGGCCTATGAAGTAGGTACTGGCTATAGCAACGGCGATAAGTTACAAATTCAAGGCATTGACGTTGCACTTAATGGCAACCTTGAAACAGAGTTTGGTGACTTTTCAGTAAACTGGACTAACAGTTTCATACTTAAATATGATGAAGAAGTTGAAGGTGGCGCAGGTTCAGTTGATACCGCGGGATGGAATGGTCAGCCAGACTATAGATCTGTATTTACTACAGTATATAAAATTGGTGATAACGCTTTCTCGTGGAACATGAACTACACCAGCTCAACAAATGAAGATAAAGAAGAAGGTAAGTTAGATTCTTGGTTAATCCACAATATCAGCTACAGCTACGATATCGGTAGTTATGGCAAAGTATTGTTAGGTGTTAATAACCTGACTAATGAAGATCCTGTACTGAGTTCTTCTGGTTCGTACGACAACCCAGAGTTGTATAACAACTATGGTCGTGAATATCGTGCAAGCTATACTCTAAAGTTCTAATAAACCGTTAGAATACTGATGACAAGGCCAGCAAATTGCTGGCCTTTTTGTTATATTTCGAACATCTAAAAGCGGTGATATTTCAATTTCGTAGGAGATTGCATGAGTCAACATTGGAGTGAGTATTGGGAACAAGGCCATTTAACTTCGTTTGGGACAGATTTCAGCAGTAATTATGCTGGAATACTAAAAGATATTTGGCTTCCAATATTTAAAGAATTAAGGCCAAATTTTGAAGTGTTAGATATTGCAACCGGTAATGGTGCTTTACCTTTATTACTTAAAAACTATTTTGATGAATCCAATATAAATGGCCGTGTCCGTGGTGTAGATATTGCGAAGATACAGCCTATAAAATTTGATGCTGACAACTCAATTAAGATAGAACTGATTGGTGAAGTTAACTGTGAATCCTTGCCCTTCAGTGATCCTGTCGATCTAGTGACTTCTCAATTCGGAATTGAGTATTCTAATCTATCAGCATCATTAAAAACCGTCGCAAATATTTTAAAAACAGGAGGGAGATTGTCTCTTGTCTGTCATCATCATAACTCGATGATTATTAGTAGGAATAAACAAGTTTTATTGCTTATACAAAGCGTCACAACAAAAAAACTGATAGAGAAATTATATTCGCTCGCAGACTCAATGGGGCAAGTCACAACTAAAGTTGATATAAATAGAATAAAAAACGATCAAGTTTGTGAAGTGTTGCGTAATGACATTAATCAATTAATTGGTGAATTATATGAATCTAATGAAGCCGCATTAATGGATTCAGAAATATTGAATTATGTGACGACTTTTTTCAAACAAGGGCTTTATTGGTCTGTAGATAAGAAAAATGATTATCTTAAATTTGTTCAAAAACAATTAAGTGATTTAGCGCTTAGACTTGAAGAGTTAGTATGCGCGGCAATTGACGAAACTAAGTTAGCTTCAATGCTAAAAATTCTATCGAATGAGCGTGTTGAGTTCGTATCCGCTACAACCTTAAAATCAACTGATGCACAATTACTTGCTTGGCATTTTATTTTTCAAAAGGCATTAAAGTGAATATAGCATTCTTTACTCGCAACGAATGTAAAGGGTTTTGCACTATATATGTACACAAATTGGCCATTAGTAGGTTATCTGTTTAAAAGCACCCTAATTAGCAACTTTTCAGCAATCTCAAATGTTGACACCGGTCAACATTTTATGGAATGATGCCAGCGGGTCTACGCTTTAATAGTGTAGGAAAGGGAAGAAAAAAATAAACAATCACAAGATAAAGAGATACTTACATTAATTTGTCTTAATTTGTTAAAAATATAAACATTGTTAAGTGTAAGTTAAACCTTTTTTATTCACTTCAAATTGGTTGGGAACTATGTCCAAGGTAAGCAATAGAACAAAAATCGCTACTGCACTTGTTGGCGTGCTGGCATTAGCGAGCAGTAACTTCGTGGTTGCAGATCCTCTTACCGACGTACAGAAAGCAGATGGTCAAATCCATGCTGATGCTGCTGCGTCGCAGAAGAACGTTGATAAGTATTTTGATCAAGCACAAGACATGCTCTTTGAGTATGGTTCTGTTGCTGATGAGCGCGAATCACTGAAGTCATATAACGATTATGTCGCAAGTTTGGTCGCTGACCAGCAAAAGACGATGGATTCTGTGCAAGTTGACATTAATGGTGTTGATAAACTTCGCCAGGGCGTTGTGCCATTAATGTTCAAAATGGTTGACTCATTAGAACAGTTTGTTCAATTAGATTTACCTTTTAACTCTGAAGTACGTACTAATCGCGTAGCAGAATTAAAAACACTGTTGAACACTGCTGAAGTAACACTGGCAGAAAAATACCGCTTAATCCTTGATGCTTATAGTATCGAACGTGAATATGGCAGTGCAGTTGCAGTAAACCAAGGTAAGTTAAACCTAGATGGAAAAGAAGTGTTAGTTGACTTCTTTAACCTAGGCCGTGTGGCTCTTTATGCACAGAGTTTAGATCAAAAGACTGGCTGGATGTATAACTCCGAATCTAAGGGTTGGGATAAGTTGGATGACAGCTATTTGCGTGAACTGACTAAAGGTATCCGCATTGCCCGTAAACAAGGCGCTCTAGACCTATTCGCATTACCAATTCCTGCTGCGGAGACTGCACAATAATGAAGAAGTTAATTACTACAGCAGTGTTGGCTGCAAGTCTCTCTTTAACTGTTGGCATGGTAAGCGCTGCTGATGCGCCTAAATCTATTGACCAATTGTTGCAACAAGTTAAATCTGAACGCGCTGCAGAAGGCAAAATCAACAGCAAACGCGAACAAGAGTTCCAAGCCGAACGTGGTGATAAAGCTGCATTGTTAAAGCGTGAAAAAGATGCTTTAGCGGCTGAGAAACAACGCGGTAAAGATTTAAACCAAGCGTTTTTAGATAATGAGCGCAAAATCGCTCAGTTAGAAGAAGACTTGAAAACTGCTCAAGGTGACTTGGGTGAGATGTTTGGTGTGGTTAAAGGTGAAGCGGGTGATTTTGCTGGTAAATTAGCAAGTTCAAATACCAGTGCCCAATTTCCAAATCGTGACAAGTTTATCGCTGATTTAGGTTCTCGCAAACAATTACCTAAAATCGAAGAACTAGAGCAATTCTGGCAAGAGCAGCTATTTGAAATGGCGCAATCTGGCAAAGTTGTTAAGTTCGAAGGTTCTGTTACAGGTATCGACGGTAGTGTTAAAACAACGACTATCTATCGTGTTGGAGCATATAACCTTACCGCTGATGGTAAATATGTTGTCTATAACCCAGACTTACGGTTAATTCAGCAGTTGTCTCAGCAACCAGAAGGCTATCAAGTCCGCGCTGTTGCTAAATGGGAAGAAACCACTTCAGGTACTGCACCTTTCTACGTTGACCCAGCTCGTGGTGTACTGTTAAACATCTTTACTAACAAAGCGAGTATGGAAGATCGTATAGAATCTGGCGGCACAATCGGTTATATCATCATGATATTACTCGCGCTAGGTATGCTGATTTCTATCGAGCGTTTAGTGACTATGACTATTATCGGTGCTCGTGTTAACAGCCAACGTAAAAACGTTGATAAGCCTGGTAATAATGCTTTAGGTCGTATCTTAAAAGTTTACCAAGAGAACAAAGATGTTGATGTTGAAACATTAGAGTTGAAACTTGACGAAGCTATTTTGAAAGAAACACCAGCATTAGAAGCACGTATTTCAATCATTAAAGTTCTAGCTGCTATCGCACCTATGATGGGTCTGTTAGGTACAGTAACGGGTATGATTGCAACTTTCCAAAGTATTCAATTATTCGGTACTGGCGATCCAAAGCTGATGGCTGGCGGTATTTCGATGGCGTTGGTAACAACAGTACAAGGTCTGGTTGCGGCTCTGCCATTAATGTTAATGCATGCAATTGTTGTTGCGCGTAGTAAGTCAATTGTACAGATCCTTGAAGAGCAAAGCGCTGGCATCATCGCAGCACATGCTGAGAAGAGGGCTGACTAATGATGATATACCTGATGGATATTTGGGATTCCGTCAGGGGCTTCATGGCCTCCGGGGGCAACGTCCTCTGGCTTGTAGCGGCTGTACTGTTCTTAATGTGGGTATTGATGCTGGAGCGTTATTGGTATCTTAATTGGATATCACCAAAGCACCATAAAGCAATCATAACTGCATGGGACGCCAGAGAGGAAACAACCTCTTGGTATGCGCACCGTATCCGTGAAGCTTGGATGTCCCAAGCGAAGCAAGATTTGAATGCACGTATGCTGATCATTAAAACCTTAGTGGCAATTTGCCCAATGATAGGTTTATTAGGTACCGTAACCGGTATGATTTCAGTGTTCGATGTGATGGCAGTTCAGGGGACGAGTAATGCTCGTTTGATGGCGGCTGGTATTTCAATGGCGACCATGCCGACTATGGCTGGTATGGTTGCAGCATTATCAGGAGTATTTTTTAGTACTCGTCTTGATGCAAAAATGAAAATCAGTTTAGAAAAGCTAAAAGACAGCATGCCGCACCACTAGAGAGAGATTGAACATGGCACGTAAAAAGCATTCCAGTATAGATGAGGAAGCGCAAATTGATATGACACCGATGCTCGACATCGTGTTCATTATGCTAATCTTCTTCATTGTAACAACGTCATTCGTGAAACCATCTGGTTTGGACTATAACAAACCAAAAGCTTCACAAGCGACTTCAAAGCCTTCGGCGAACATCTTTATTGGCGTCAGTAAGACTGGTGTCATTATGATGGAAAACCGTCAGGTTGATATCGAACGTGTAACGGCAAACGTTGAGCGTATGCTGGCTGAAGCACCTGAAGCTGCTGTATTAATTCAGGCTGATAAAGATGCATTACACGGCTTAGTTGTTAAAGTTCTAGACCAAGTGAAAGCGGCTGGTATAGATAAAATTTCGGTATCTGCGGGGAACGATTAATATGCTAAGAGCACTAGTATCGATCATTATTGGTGCTGCTGTGACTTTTGGTCTGTTCGCTTTTATGGCGTTCTTGGTCGGTGGCGGCGCACAGCGCGGTGATACATCGGCCGAGACCCCTGTAATTGAAATCACAATGGATAGACAAGATTCAAAAGCACAGAATAAGCCAAGGGTTGTGCCTAAGCCACCACCACCACCAGAACAGCCGCAGAAGCCTGATGTAACACCACCAGACTCCTCAAGCAATATTGACACATCAATGTCGTTCAATATGGGTGGTGTAGAAGCTGGCGGTCCAAGCACCGGCTTTAAATTAGGTAATATGATGACTCGTGACGGCGATGCTACGCCTATCGTTCGTATCGAACCTCAGTATCCAATTGCTGCGGCTCGCGATGGTAAAGAAGGTTGGGTACAACTTCGTTTTACCATTAACGAACTCGGTGGTATTGACGATGTCGAAGTTATTCAAGCAGAACCAAAGCGTTTATTTGATAAAGAAGCGATTCGTGCATTGAAGAAGTGGAAATACAAGCCAAAGATTGTAGATGGCAAACCACTGAAACAGCCGGGTATGACTGTCCAACTAGACTTTACCTTAGATAAGGGAGGCAAATAATTATGCGTAATGTTAATAAAATCGCAGTGCTATTATTGCTTTCTGTTTGTGGTGGTACGTTAACATTGTCTCCAGCTATGGCTGAAGAGAAGTGTGCCATCGATAAACGTCAATCTAAAGCGGTAGGCGAAGGCGCAGCGAAAAAAGTTCAGAAATCATTTGAAGCTTATACTAATGGCAAAATAGATGAAGCTATTACTATTTTGCTTGAGGCGAATGCGAAGAACGATTTCGATAAAGCTTATGTTGCACGTATGCTAGGTAACTTTTATGCCGAAAAAGGCAAAATGGATACTGCGATCAAGTACCTGAAACAGGCTGTAGAAGCTGATATTTTAGGTGGAACGGATCACGCTGCGACAATGCGTCTTTATGCGGATTTGCTGTTACAAGAGAAAAAGTTTAAGGAAGCGATTCCTTATTATTACAAGTGGATGGATTTTACTTGTAAAGCAGATTCTCAAATGTATCGCCGTATTGGTATTGCACATTCAGAGCTTAAACAGTGGGATAAAGTGATTGAAGTGGCCGATAAAGGTCTTTCATTAGCTGAAGCTCCTGATAAAGGTCTGTATCAAATGAAACTGACTGCTTACTTCAATCAAAAGAAGTATAAGAAAGCGGTTGGTGTGTTAGAAGTCATGGTGCCTTTATTTCCATCTGATGGCAGATTATGGGTTCAATTAGCACAGTTTTATTTGATGGTTGAAGACTACGACAAATCTCTGGCAACTTACGATTTAGCCTACAGAAATGGTTTCTTAGATAGCGCGGGTAATATCACGCGTTTAGCACAATTGATGGCACAGAAAGGTGCTCCATATCAAGCGGCTAAAATCTACCAGAAGCATATAAAGTCAGGCATGATCGCTGAGGATGCTAAGTCGTTCGATATTTTGGCAGGATTTTTCCAAAATGCGAAAGAGTTTAAACAAGCCGCTGAGTATTATGGTAAATCTGCTGCTATCAATAATGATGGTAAGACTTATCTCAAGCAAGGTCGTTTGTTAAGCTTAGATGGACAATATTCTGCTGCGATCCCAGTGCTTGAAAAAGCCATCTCAGTAGGCGTTGATCATCCTGGAGAAGCAAACTTTGAATTAGCTTTGGCTCATTTAAGTTTGAAACAGTACAAGTCTGCTTATAACCGTGCGGTATTAGCTGCTAACGATAAGAAGACTGAGAAGAGTGCAAAAAGCTATATCTCTTATATTAAAGAGAAAGCACGTATGCATGATGTCGCACTGTAATCACTTCGCAGTTTGTTAATGTTTTAGTTTGAAAGCCCCGAAAGGGGCTTTTTCTTTGGGAGAGAGGGCTGAGCTTACTTTTGTTGGTCTTGTGTGGGTGTAGCAAATAGTAATAGTCAGTTTACCGCAGATTGCCAGCTTGTGTTTTTTACCATATTCTTGATTAAAGTCAGGCGTTTGTTGGTTTAATCGCTTTAATACATTCACGGGACTATTTTATCTATTTCACAGCAGCCCCAAACTAAGAGGTGCGGTTTAAATGTGTAATCATGCCAGTATGTTTAACCTGCATCTCTTACCCGCTATAAGATTTCAGCCCTAGTGTTTTGGGGGTTAACAACGAATCTTCACTGTGTAATATCGATATGATCAATTCATTCGACAGTAGATTTTGACAAAAGAATTAAAAGAAGTCAGTAATGACGAACTAAATAGGAGAAATATTAAAATGAAATTGGGTTTATTAGCGGGTTCAATCGCATTAATCTTAACTCTTCAAGGTTGTTCTAAGCCTGAAGTTACCGCAGTTCAAGAAAATAGCACAGCTAATACTGCGGCTGCAGAGCAGGGCGAAACGCAGACGGCAGAACAGCGTTACTTAGCACTTGTTGATGCTTATTTTAAAGATTATTTGAAATTAGAGCCTATTTACGCCACTTTTGTCGGTGTTAATGATTATAACGCTGATTTTGGTGGTGATTTAACTGAAGATTATCTTAAAGCTCGTCATGATCTTAATACGCGTTATTTAGAACAGGTGCGCGCGATTAATCCTAAGCAGCTACCTGCAGATCTCCAGTTGAGTTATGACTTGTTTGTCTACGACCGTGATATGGCTTTAGTTGATGAAACGTATCCGTCACGCTTTATGCCGATAAGCCAGTTCTATAGTACCGTGATCACTATGGTGCAGTTAGGTAGTGGTGAAAGTGCACAACCTTTTAATAGCGTGCAAGATTATCGAAATTGGGAGCAAAGAGTTGATGGTTTTATCAAGTGGGTATCATTAGCTGAAAATCGGATGGATGAAGGTATTGAAAGTAAAGTCGTGCTACCAAGAGTACTGGTAGAGCGTATTATTCCACAGTTAGACGCCATGTTAACCACGGATGTTACCCAGAGTATTTTCTACTCACCTATCCTGCATTTTCCTGAAAGTTTTTCTGAACAAGATAAAGCGGAATTAACTGCGCGTTATCAAGCCATGATTACTGAGCGTATTTTACCCGCTTTAACGAGTTTACGAGATTACTTTAAACAAACTTATTTGCCTAAGTCGCGTGCAACAGATGGCTGGTCTGGCTTGCCTAATGGTAAAGCTTGGTATCAGCATTTGGCCAACTTTCACACGACCACCACTATGTCAGTCGATGAAATCCATCAAATTGGCCTAACTGAGGTGGCAAGAATTTTATCAGAAATGGATAAGGTGCGTGCTCAAGTGGGTTTTAAAGGGGATTTAAAGGCATTTTTTGCGGCATTATCTTCTGAACCGCAGTATTTTTATGATGATCGTCAAGGCTTGATTGATGGCTATATGGTACTAAAAGATAACATCAATAAGGTTTTACCTAACTACTTTAATGTGATGCCAAAGGCTGATTATGTAGTGAAACCGGTTGAAAACTTCAGAGAACAGTCTGCAGCCGGAGCCTCTTATGAAGCGCCAGCCGTTGATGGTAGTCGCCCAGGTGTATTTTATATTAATACTTATAATCTTAAAGCACAGCCAAAGTGGGGTATGACGACGCTGTCTTTACATGAAGCTGCACCAGGGCATCACTTCCAAATTGCAATTAAACAAGAATTAACGGGCGTGCCTGAGTTCCAACGCTTTAGTGGTTATACCGCCTTTGAAGAGGGGTGGGCACTTTATGCTGAATATTTAGGCGTTGAAATGGGCTTGTTTACCGATCCTTACCAGTATTTTGGTAAGCTTTCAGATGAAATGCTGCGCGCAATGCGCTTAGTCGTTGACACTGGCCTTCATGCTAAAGGCTGGAGCCGTGAGCAAGCAATTCAGTACATGAAAGATAACTCGCCAATGGCTGAAAGCGATATTGTCGCAGAAGTTGAGCGTTATATGGCGATCCCAGGCCAAGCTTTGTCCTACAAAGTGGGCCAGTTAAAAATTATTGCCTTACGCGCTCGCGCTGAAAAAGCCCTGGGTGATAAGTTTGATTTAAAAGCATTCCACGATCAAATCCTCACTTCAGGTTCACTTCCTATGGCAGTGATGGAACAAAAAATCGACCGTTGGATAGCGGCTAAACAAGTTTAGTACTCAATATGCCGTTACTCGAGATTGATAGGAGTAACGGTATTTAAAAACTTTTTTATTCAACAGAAAGTTTTTATACTGTTGAACCCAGCCCATTAGATCGAATGATAATGGGACGTTGATGATATTTGAGGCAAATGTCTCATGATCCAAATAGGAGTTTTATTATGGTCCAGGCAACAGCAAGACATTTGTTAGTCAGCAGTGAAGATCAATGCCAAACGCTGAAACAACAAATAGTAGACGGAGCAGATTTTGCCGAGATTGCTCGTGCGCATTCATCTTGTCCATCAGGTGCACAAGGTGGCGAATTAGGTTCATTTGGCCCAGGTATGATGGTCAAAGAGTTTGACGAAGTGGTATTTAGTGCACCATTGAATGAAGTGCAAGGCCCTGTTAAAACTCAATTTGGTTTTCATTTACTTGAAGTGACCAGCCGCGCATAAGTTTTACGGTTTGTTTCATGCAAGGTGTTTGAAACGGCAGCGGTGGCTGCCGTTTTTGTTTTATCTACTCATCACGGAGTTATTATGCTGGAACTCTATACCGATAGATTGAAACTCCGGAGCTTACAAGATAGCGACTGGGAACATTTTTATGCATTGCACAGTGATCCTGAGATTAATCGCTATGTGCGAGTTCCTGAGTCGCAAGTAGCTCTTCGCAGTAAATTTGATCAGCGTTCTGACACTTGGTTTTATGGTTCTGGCGATTGGCTGACCTTAGTGATTGAGACCGTTGATACAGGGCAATTTATCGGGTTAACAGGCCTCTATTGTCAAAGCCTTGATGAGCAGCGGGCTGAAGTCGGTTACTTGCTGGCAGCAGAAGGCCACGGCAAAGGTTATGCAACTGAGAGCTTAAGGGCGGTCATTGATTGGGCCTGCTTAAGTTTTAATCTTCATAAATTTGTTGGTCATTGTGCCAAAGATAATCATGCATCAGCACGTGTCCTTGAGAAATGTGGTTTTCGGCTTGAGGGTTTGCTCAGACAGCAATTCAAAATCGGGGAAAATTGGCTTGATGAATGTGCCTATGGTTTACTCGCTGATGAAAGACGCCTCTAGCCTAATTATCTTCAGCGTATTTGGCGCGGTGCTGGTATAATGCCACAGGTTTATTTTTAGAAGGCGTGTACTAAGTGACGCAAATTAATCAATTAGCTTTGCATTCTGACGAAGATTTCATTGAATTGTACAAGGTATTAAAAGTCCAAGGCATGAGCAGTGCTGGCGGTGAAGCTAAGCATTTTATTGACGAAGGTCAAGTCACTGTTAACGGTGAAGTTGAAACTCGTAAACGTAAAAAGATCGTGGCGGGCGATATCGTCAGCTTTAACGGTGAATCAGTTCAAATCATTGCGGCAGAATAAGCCTGCAACAGTGGAGCAATATATGCAATTTCCAGATGATGACAATGGTAAAATGCTGGCAGCAATGGCTGAATCGGGAATCGATTTAACTAAAGCGTTAGATGTTGATTTCTTTTTAGTATTTGATGATCAACGCGATGCTGAGACAGCGTTAGAAGAGTTAACTAATTCTGACTTGCAAGGCGAGATTGAGCTCAATCTGAATGATGAGCTTGGCAAGTGGGAAATTATTGTTTGCCTAAATATGGTACCTGAGTACGACACTTTAGTTGAGCAAGAGGTCATGCTTAATGATTTTGCTGCCGAGTTTGGTGGTACGAGTGACGGTTGGGGTGTAATGCAACATCAAGACGGTGACGATGAGTTTATAGACGAAGACGACCATGGGCATGTACATGGTCCAAACTGTAGCCATTAATGCTATCCTGTTAGTTGTTAAATTTAAACGAAAACCACCCGAGGGTGGTTTTTTATTACTCATTTTCTGCTATTGGATGTGTTAATGCTAAAGTCTTATCTATGCTCAATCCCTTGCCAAAATACTTAATATCACTAAGAAACATCAATCTCTAACAATCAAAGGATAAATCTCCAGTAACCAAGCGATAAAGGCTAGGTTTCTAGTGGTCGGTAAGGGGATGTCGGCGTGAATAAATTATAAAGGTGGGACATAAGTATTGAGATTTATGGTTTGATTGCAATGTTATGTATCAGTTATTTTTGATGACGTTAAGTGGTTATAAACCGGTGAGCATATTATTTCCTATGGCGGGTGTTGGAGCCGGAATATCTCACTCTTACGTCACTATATTTGATGTAAAGGCGGTAATAACTCCTTTGCATTTAGTTGGCAAACGCAGTCTAATGCTCGGCAATGACTCTCTTTTTATCAACAGAATAATAAAAATTATGGAATTTGAATTAACTCTACAAATCGCAGCAATACTTTTTGCCGTGGCACTGGTGGCAGGTTTTATTGATTCAATTGCCGGTGGCGGTGGTTTATTAACAATTCCGGCACTCATGTGGGCTGGATTACCGCCTACGGTTGCCTTAGGGACCAATAAGTTACAGGCTTGTGGCGGTAGTTTTTTTGCGAGCTGGTACTTTGTGCGCAAGGGGCTGGTTGATCTTAAGTCGGTTAAGTTAGCTTTAATTTGTGCGTTTATCGGCGCCGCATTAGGGACTGTTTTAGTTCAACTTGTTGATACTAAAGTGCTCGAATTGATGTTGCCATTTTTAATATTGGCCATTGGTTGTTACTTTTTGTTTTCGAAAAAGATATCTGAGGACGATAAACATCAAGTGCTCACACCGACCGCGTTTGCGTTCACTGCGGCTTTAGGCGTTGGCTTGTACGATGGTTTTTTTGGTCCAGGTACCGGCAGTTTTTTTGCATTAGCTTTTGTATCACTAGCTGGTTTTGGTTTGGCAAAGGCTACAGCTCACGCGAAGCTGCTAAATTTTTCGACCAATATCGCCTCGTTGATCTTTTTCGCCTTAGGCGGGAAAGTGATTTGGTTATTGGGGTTAGTAATGCTGGCCGGACAAGCCATTGGCGCAACCTTAGGTTCTCGTCTAGTGGTGACTAAAGGCACTAAGATCATTAAGCCACTCGTGGTGACTATGTCCCTTGCGATGAGCTTTAAACTGCTCGCAACGCAGTACCAGTTATTCTAATAGACAATCAATAGGCGCAGCCTTAAACGGCGCGTTAGCTTATCTTAGTGCGCTATTTTATCTGAATGATGTCAACCTTGGCTTAACAGTTAAGTCGAGGATGATATCGCAGTGTAGAACCTTCCAATACTATCAAAAATCCCACCTCCTATTTTGGCAATAGGTGTACTATTTCAAGGTTTTTGAATAGTATATCCTGTCCTTTTTAATACACTTTTTGTGTTCTTATTTTTCTATGTGTATTTTAACACTATGTTTTACTTATTAGGATTTAATTAGATTTGAATACGTAAATTGTTTACCTTATTTTGCGTTAATGGGCGATACGAGCGCTTAGCTTTGGCGCCATCACTTTGTTAAAAGAGCGATTATGAAATTTATCCATACCTCAGACTGGCATATTGGCCGCCAGTTACACAATCAGTCATTACTAGATGATCAAGCCTTTGTGCTCGAGCAAATTATTGCTATGGCAAGTGAGCATAAGGTCGATGCTGTGATTGTTGCGGGGGATATTTATGACCGTTCGATTCCGCCAGCTAATGCGGTTGCGTTATTAGATGATGTGCTTAATCGTTTGGTACATGGTTTAGGCTTGCAAGTGATTATGATTGCTGGAAACCATGACGGCCACGAGCGTTTGGGTTTTGCAGCAAAACAAATGGCGGCAAGTGGGTTACATATTATTGGGCCACTGAGCGTTAATATTCATCCTATTACTTTGTCGAGTTTAAGCGGTGATGTGGTTTTTTATCCCCTGCCTTATGCTGATCCAGCCACCGTGCGCCACGTATTTGAGTGCGAGGCTGCGAGCCACGAAATGGCTATGGATATTTTGCTTGAGCAAGTGCGTCAGCACGATAGTCAAGGCTTACCCAAAGTGGTGATCAGTCACTGCTTTTTGGATGGTGGCAGTGAGTCAGAATCAGAGCGACCGCTCAGTATTGGCGGCGCCGACAAAATATCGCCAAAGCTATTTACTGAATTTGATTATGTTGCGTTAGGCCATTTGCACGGGCCGCAATACAAAGGCGCCGAACATGTGCGCTATTCAGGTTCGATTTTAAAATATTCCTTTAGCGAACAACATCAACACAAGTCGGTAACCTTAGTTGAACTTGGCGCGCAAACGCCGCTAAATATTCGTTTATTACCATTAACGTCAATGCGTGATGTGCGCATCTTAGAGGGGGAATTAGAAACATTACTCGCTCAAGGCAAAACGGATATAAAGCGTGAAGATTACCTGATGGTGAGACTACTGGATAAACATGCCATTTTAGATGCTATGGGCAAACTCAGAGCCGTTTACCCTAATGTACTGCATTTAGAGCGCACAGGCTTGATGGCGGGGCAGCAGCAAGTCGCTTTAAGCCGCGATCATATCAAAAAAGGCGAAATGGATATGTTCTGCGACTTTTTCTCTCAGGTGTCTGGCGAGCCATTAACGCAGGCACAGCAAACTGTGATGGACGACCTCTTGACTAAGTTGCACAATGAGGAGCGTCAAGCATGAGACCCCTTAGCCTTTCAATGTCAGCCTTTGGCCCCTTTGCATCAACTCAATCACTTGATTTTACAGCGCTTGGCACTAATCCATTATTTTTAATTAATGGGCCAACAGGTGCGGGTAAAACGACCTTGCTCGACGGTATTTGTTTTGCGCTTTACGGCAAAACTACGGGTAACGAGCGTGAAGGCAGTCAGATGCGTTGCGATATGGCCGATGATAACTTGCTCACTGAGGTCACATTTAGCTTTCAGCTTGGCAGTAATCACTATCGTATTCGGCGCGTGCCAGAGCAAGATAGAGTAAAAAAAAGCGGCGATGGCTCAACGGTACAAAAGCCTGAAGCTCAGCTCTATAAAATTGACGCTGATGGCAATGAAAGCTTGCTTGTGGCGAGTAAAGTCTCTGAGGCAACTGCTGAAATTGAAGCCTTAACAGGGCTCGATGTGGAGCAATTTCGCCAAGTCATGGTATTGCCACAGGGCAAGTTCCGTGAATTATTAATGGCAGATTCTAAGGCGCGTGAGCAGATATTTAGTCAATTATTTCAAACTCATATTTATCGCCGCATTGAAGATTCCTTAAAAAGTAAGGCAGCGGATATTCGCGCCTTAGTAAAAGACCAGCGTAGTCGTCGCGATGGCATCTTACAAAGTGCGGCTGTTGCATCCGATGATGAACTGAATAATGAATTAGCTAAGCTCGCACCAGAACTTGAAGTGGCCCAAAGCGCGAAAGAGCAGGCATTACAACAACAGCAACTTATCATCAAGCGGGGCGACGCTGCGCAGCATTTACTGGCCGATTTTACTCAGCTGGATGTGTTAACTCGAACTGCTGCAGAGCTTAGTGCGCAGCAAAATAATATTAAGGCTAAAAGTCACGCAGTGGAACTTGCTAAGCAAGCGCAGCGTTTAGGGCCAATCGTTGAAGTGTTTTTGTCCCGTGAGCAAGAATCTAAATCAGCAAACCTTAACCTTAACCACACAAAAACAGCCTTATTAAATACTAAGCAAGCTTTTGAAAGTGCTGAACTAAAAGCAACAGGGTTACCCGTGTTGGAAGCGCAGTTACTTGAAAAGGAGCAAGCTAAACCGCAACTGAATGCATTAGGACCTCAGCTTAGGGAACTCGATAAACTCACTAAGACAGTCGAGCAAGAACAACAGCTGTTAACTAAGGCTAAAGCGCAGTTTCTGGCTAGCAAAAATGAATTAAGCGCCGTTAGCCAAAAACGCCGTGAACTGGAATCAACTCTGCCACCATTACAAGCTAGCAGTGAGACTCGTCTGTCATTACAGCAATCGCACCAGCAGCAACAGCAGTTATTATCTGCTTATCAGCAATGGCAACAGGTGGCGGTCAGAGTTGCTTCAACACTGGCTAAACTTGACAAGGCTAAGGCGCAAGGCCAACTGCTTAATACTCAACATCAACAAGCACAGATAGCGCATAAAACCCTATTGTTGACTTGGCATCAAGGGCAGGCGGCTATTTTAGCTCGGCAATTACAGCAAGATGAACCTTGCCCTGTATGCGGTAGCACAATTCACCCACAGCCAGCGCAGAGCCAAGAAGCGCTGCCCAGTGATGAAGCGCTGCAATTAGCCCAAGATGCAGAAGCCTATGCCCAAGATATGTTGAGTAAGGCAAGAGCTGAATATCGGGGCTTTCAAACGCAGTTAGAAACCTTGCAGCAACAATCGCAGGATCTCGCAGCACAATTAGGCGTTGCAGTTGATATTTCTTTAGATGAACATACGCATACTTTGGCGCAATTGGCTTCTTCACTTACAACAGCCGAACAAGCCCACTTAAGTTTGCAGCAGCTGCAGCAAGATATCGTGCTGCTACAGATGCAAGAAACGCAATTACAGCAAAAGCTGGAGCAAGGACACGCGCAAGAAAATACCTCGCAATCAAAGGTTGATGTATTGCAAGGGCAGCTAGCGCAAATGCAGCAAAATGTACCGAAGGAGCTGGCTACGCTCGAGGTATTAAACGCTGCAATAGCACAAAACCAACAAGATATTAATCATGTTAAACAACAGATTGCCAGCATTCGCGAGCTTCAACTACAAACTGGGCAGGCTTTTGTCGCCGCTAAAGCTGCGTTAAATGGAGCAGAGAACACCGCTGAGACCGCACTAACGCAGTTAACTCGAGCACAGCAGCAGCTCAGTCAACAGTTATTAGCTGCCGGTTTTACCGATCAACAAGCTTTGCTTGAGGCCATGTTGGATGAGCAGCAACTACATCTACTAGCAAGTGAGATTGAAGCGTACCAGCAGCAATGTGCGTTAATTCAAGCCCAGAGTGAGCAACTGACACTTAAGCTTAAAGATAAAGTACCGCCCGATAGCACCAAGCTTGCGGCAGAGCTTGAGATGGCGCAGCAAGCATTACACACTGCCGAACACACATGGCAACAGCTCCACACTCGAGCTGCGCTTCTGCTTCAAACACAAACCCAGCTGAATATTGCCGATACGAAAGCTAAGAGTTTAGAAGATGAGTATGCGGTTATTGGCACGCTCGCCGACGTTGCTAATGGTAATACGGGCAATAAAATTAGCTTGCAGCGTTTTGTCTTAAGTGTGTTGCTTGATGATGTGTTACTTGAAGCCAGTCATAGGCTGCATTTGATGAGTAAAGGGCGTTATCGCTTATTGCGTAAGGAAGATAGAGCAAAAGGTAACAAGGCTTCAGGCCTAGAGTTAGAAGTCGAAGATGCCTACACCTCAAAAGTACGTCCGGTGGCGACCTTAAGTGGCGGTGAGAGTTTTATGGCGGCATTATCAATGGCATTAGGGTTATCCGATGTGGTGCAAGCCTATGCAGGTGGCATCAAACTCGACACCTTATTTATTGATGAAGGCTTTGGTAGTTTGGACCAAGATTCATTAGAATTGGCCATTCGAACCCTGATGGATCTGCAATCATCAGGCCGTATGATAGGGGTAATATCGCACGTCTCAGAGATGAAAGAGCAGATAAATACCCGCATCGATATCCATAAAACCTCACATGGGAGTGAAATGGTGGTTGTTTTACTTTAGCCGCTTACTTTCTACAGAAGTCGCATTTAAACATTTGTTTTTAATCTGTTATTTGTTGTGATTTTTTCGTGTTTAACATTGGGAAATATAAGGGGAATTAATTTGAAGTGCGAACTAGCGCATGTTTCTTGTTAATATCGGGCTAAAAGTGCGAAATAGCGATTGTCATAATCGTTTTTTTGGGATAAGTTGGAAAAAATTAGAGCTTCCCTTTAAGGGGCTGGTTCAAAAATAGAGTACAAAGTTAACGAAAGGTGAGAAGCGTTGCAAACAGGCAAACCCAACTTTATCAACTTATCGCAATCCCGTTTGCAGAACTTATCATCAAAACAGAAGAACATTCTATTAATGGGTGGCCTGTTGATTGGCGCTGCTATGCTAATGCCTAATAGTAGCAATATCATGCCTACTGCACAGCGGATCCCTATTACCCTCGATATCGAAAATATACTACCTCAAGTTTCTGAGTCTCAAGAAACCGAAAATAGTGCATTCATCAGTAATATCCCTCATTTCGAACGCGTTATTGCCTCTGGTGATACATTGAGTGGGTTGTTTTCAAAAGCGGGCGTTGATCAACAGACTATGTATAAGGTGTTAGAAGCTGATTTAAATATCCTCGCACTTGATACTTTATTACCCGGCAACAGAATTCAATTTTGGTTAGATAACGAAGGCCAACTACAGAAATTAGAACTTTATTTTAACACTGCCCGCCAAGTTGTTTTTACTCGTTATGAAGATGGTAGTTTTAATGTTGAGGAAGTTAACGTAGAAGGTGTTTGGCAAAATCGTATTATTAGTGGGGATATTAAAGGCTCTTTTTATGTTTCGGCACAAAAAATGGGTTTAGCGGCCGCCGACATTCAGCGCATTGAAGATTTACTCAAAGAAAAGTTAAATTTCGCCCGTGATTTACATGCTGGTGATCAATTTTCTGTTTTGGTAAATGATCAATATGTTGAAGGCGAAGCCACAGGAAGTAGCCAAATTTTAGGGGTGACAATTAAAACGGGTCGGTCTGAAATTAGTGCATTCCAATATTCTGATGGTAGTTATTATGATGCTAAAGGGCAAAGTTTAGTTCGCGCATTCCAGCGTTATCCGTTAGCTAAGCAACCGCGCATGAGCTCTCGTTTTAACGCATATCGTAAACATCCTATTACTGGCCGTATTTCACCACATAACGGTACTGACTTTTCCGTTCCTATCGGCACTAAAGTTATTGCACCTGGGGACGGTATCGTAAGTTTAGTGACAGACCACCAGTTTGCCGGTAAATATATTGTGATTGAGCATGGTGGTAAGTACCGTACTCGTTATTTACATTTATCTAAAGCACTTGTGCGTAAAGGCCAACGTGTTACTCGCGGACAAGTTATTGCTTTATCGGGTAATACTGGGCGTTCGACAGGGCCACATTTACATTATGAATTCCATATTAACGGTAAACCAGTTGATCCGTTAAAAGCAGATATTCCAATGTCTAGTCAGTTAGCCAACCAAGACTTACAGATATTTACTAACTTAGTCGAGAGTCGCCAAGCGATGATGAACTTAGGCTAAGTAATTGGCTTAGACGATGAATTAGAGTTGATTAAAACCTGAATAATCCATAATAACCACATTACTAGAGATATAAAAATACCGATAACACTTAAGTGTCATCGGTATTTTTATATCCGTTATGTCACTTATCTCAAGGCTATGTTATTTACACCATAATAGTCTCTGCATTCTATAAGCATTTTTCTTATCACAAAATTAGCTTAAATTTTATTCAAACTTATCGGTAATGAATGTATCAGAATAAGATAAGAGCGCAGTAAAGGCTTAGTGATTGTCGTGAGTATATGTGTAGTTGAGAGAGCTTAATGGCAGAACTTAGCGTTCGAGTGTCCCATTGAATAATTGGGATACAGTGATTGAGAGCAATTATTTAGATCATCGTCTATTAACTGGTTTGAGGTCTTTGAATTATTTTTTAGCGCACACAGACATTATCTGCCTTTGAATACTGGACCATTTACTTTAGCAACCAGCATCGCTTCATTTTAAATGAGGAATATTATTATTTAGGCGTCGACCGTATTGGTCGAATAAGGGGATATATTGGCATCGATGCAGGTTAATAATAGACGCAAATCAAACTCAAATTGATGATAATCTGGCTCCATATGGATACACAAATTATAGAAAGCCTTGTTGTGATCTTTTTCTTTTAAATGGGCAAGTTCGTGTACAACAACCATCCGTAGTAAAGGTTCTGGTACGCGCTTTAAACGTGAAGATATACGGATTTCGTTCTTTGCTTTGATTTTATTGCCTTGAACTCGTGCTACATAAGAATGTAACCCAAGTGCATGATGACTCATGCTAATTTTATCATCAAAGATCACTTTGGATAGTGGGGATGACTGGCGTAAAAATTGATTTTTAATCGTTTGGGTATAATCGTACAGCGCTTTATCGCTGCGAACACTGTGTATGACAGGATGACGTTTCAACAGTAGCTTGGATAAAGTACCCGCATCCAGATGTTGCTGTACTTGCTGCTGGATCTCAGGGCTATAGCCGCTTAGGTATTTTAATGAATTCATAAGGTATTTAGCTCCGAATAACTTCGGAGCCTAAGTCATCACACTACTTATATCTTGCCAAAAATATGGCGATTTTGCTGGGCGTAGGCGGCTTCAAAAGCAAGCTGTTGTACCTTTTTAAGGTCTAAGCTATCAAAATCGACTTGTGGTGGATTACGCTTATTTTGCTCTTTTATGGTTACTGGAGACAGTAAGTTCACTGGTAATTCACCTAGTTGAATGGCGGCTTCCAGTTTAAAACTTGTTGCAGAGCCTGCTAGTTTGCCCTTTTGCTCACGCTCAATGATAACGACTTCATCAACATGATAATCCTGCATAAGCTTATGGAAAGCGAAATGAAATTCACGGATAGCTTCTGTGGTTGCCGATTGGGAAACGGTGAAAGAGACCTTGCGACAATCTGGCACATTGAAGGTTTCACCTTCATAGCTCAATAAACTGATAATGGCTTCGCCACCTTTTAATTCAACACCACAAACTCTCATGTTACACCTTCAAAATATCGATAATAGCGCTATTGTAGCTGGAAATGACTTAAGGGTCAGTGTTTACCATGCGCTTTTGGTTCGCTTGGTGACAGACTGATGCACATAGTGCGTCAATTTCCAGTATTAGATCATGCCAATGTGTTTTATATCAGAGATAACATCTGATGTTAAATCCATGGGTATTTATTCTGTAATTTTTTTAAACTTCTTCGGTATCATTATCTTGTAGTAATTTTGCCGCAGCAGGTTTTTTACGCATAGGTGCATCACCGATATCAACGCCTGTGATGAAACGCTTATCCCGTGATGGTGCAGGTGTGGCTGCTTTTACTCTTTTGCTCTTACCTTTCGTCACGTCTGCTTTCGCTAAGCGTTTTACTGGCGTCTGTTTCGCCTTACTTTGTAGCCCACTAAACTTAGCTTCTAGACCTAAAATAGTGCTGATATCAAAAGTCTTTCTGAGGAAAACTTGCACTTTTTTGAAGTTATCCCAATCCTTTGGCCCAACGAGTGATACCGCATCGCCTTTCGCGCCAGCACGACCAGTACGACCAATACGATGCACGTATTCCTCGGCAAATTTAGGCATGTCGAAGTTAATCACTAAAGACACATTCAGTAAGTCCAAACCGCGCGAAGCAACATCGGTTGTTACTAGCACTTGTTGTTGGCCACGAGCAAATTGGTCCATGATTTGGTTTCGTGCCGATTGCTTTAAATCGCCACTTAGGGCTGAGGTTGCAAAACCTTGGGCGGTTAATTTAGCCGCTAAGCGCTCAGTATCAGGGCGAGTGGCGGTAAAAATGATGACTTGCTTATGAGTTTCGTCTTTGAGCAAACGAGCTAACAACGCTTCTTTATGGTCTAAGTGGTCACATAAAAAGATGCGCTGATGGATATCGTTATGTTCTGAGTGAGCAGCGCCAATGGCGACATGCGCAGGATTTTTTAACAAGGTTGCTGCGATATCATTGATTTCGTCATGATCTAAGGTTGCCGAAAACATCAATGTTTGACGACGTTTATGGTCGGCAGCTTCGTTGATTGCTTTCAGTTGTGGAGCAAAGCCTAAATCTAACATGCGGTCGGCTTCATCGAGCACTAATAACTCTAAACCATTTAGGAATAGGTTTTTTTGCTCTAAATGATCAACGATACGACCTGGGGTCGCCACAATAAAATGTGGCTCTTTTGCGAGTGCTTTAGCTTGGTCGTTAAAGTTCTCCCCCCCTAATACGCTGATCGCTTTGTATTGAGTGTTGGCGACAAGCAGACGAAGTTGGCTATAAACTTGATGTGCTAACTCACGAGTAGGTAATAAAATTAAGACTCTAGGATCGCGCTTTGACAGTGAGCGGGTCGAAATAACTCTTTGCAATGCGGGTAACAAAAACGCTAAGGTTTTACCTGAGCCCGTTTTTGATGACGCCATTAAATCTTTACCTGCCAATGCGATAGGCAGTGCTTGTTCCTGGATGGCTGTGGGCTCAGTAATGCCCATGTGTTTTATGCTTTGTAGCAGACGCTGGTCCAGAGAAAAATCAGTAAATTGCAAAGGTATACCCCCTAAATCTTAGTAAGGGCAGATTATAGCCTTAATCCCCCTTACTCAGCCATCCACATTGATGATTATCTGCACTCTAGCGCTTGAATGATGTTGTGATGGTGTGATTCAAACTTACATTACTGTTTTTGTTTACATTGAAGTTACAAAATTAATCATACAAATTTTATTGATAAGCTGTGGATGTGAGCGTGTTTTACGCTATCGTGTTATGCAGTATGTAATTGGAGAATAATTTATGGCTAGTGGAACAACTCCCACTGTGGGTATTGCGCTTGGCAGCGGCGCTGCGAAAGGTTGGGCACACATTGGCGTATTAAATGGTTTAGCCGCAATGGGAGTTAAACCTGATAAAGTTGCTGGATGCTCAATAGGGGCATTGGTAGGCGCCGCTTATGCCCATGAACATTTACCAGAATTGGAACAATGGGTACGTGGTTTCTCTAGTTGGGATGTACTGGGTTTGATGGATATTCGATGGCGCAAAGGTGGCCTTATTGGCGGCGATAAAGTATTTGATGTGCTGCATGCCCGCATAGGAGATGTGGATATTGAGAAACTTAACCGTCCCTTTGCCGCGGTTGCGACTGATTTATACTCGGGTCAAGAGATTTGGTTTACTGAAGGAGATTTACGTCAAGCGGTGCGAGCTTCTTGTTCTATGCCAGGGATTTTAGCCCCTGTACGTCAAGGGGAACGTTGGTTAGTCGATGGCGCAGTGGTTAATCCTGTGCCTGTTTCAATGAGCCGTGCCATGGGTGTTGATGTGGTGATTGCAGTTGATTTATATGGCTATCATTCAGGGCGTGTCCAAGCATTGCCTGTTAATATGTCCAGTCAAAAAATACCTGCAGCAAGTGTTGAGATACCCGCACGACAAGAAACGGGTTTTATGGATTTATTTGCCCGCGGTCGAGATTATGTGAGTAATTTGACGGATAAGTTTTCTCTGGGCACTAAATCAAATCCAGGAATGATAGCGGTAATGTCGCAGTCGATGGGGATTTTAGAACAAAGACATAAAAGAGCACGATTAATGGGCGATCCACCTGATATTTGTATTGTGCCTGAAGTGGGTAATATTGGGACGATGGAGTTTCATCGTGCCGATGAAGCTATTGCTGCGGGTGAAGCTGCCGTAGAAAAAGTGGCTCATTTGATTGAAGCCGCACTCTGGAAAGGTTAATAACAGTCGCCCCAGAATAAACAGGGCAGCTAAGCAAGGCAGGCGATTGATATCAAATAATAAAAGTCGGCATTCGTCTCGCTATACCGACTTAATATTTTCTTAGCTGTAATGTTAAGCTAACTGTTTAGCTTAACATTAGTTGTCCTTAAGCCAGCTTTACTAGCATTTTACCGCGATTTTTACCTTCAAATAGGCCAATAAATGCATCGGGTGCTTGTTCTATTCCCTGATAAATAGTTTGCTCAGCTTGCACTTTACCTTCAGCTAACCATTGCGCCATTTTTGCTGCAAATTCAGGATAGTGGTCCCAATGTTCAAATACGATAAAACCTTCGAGTTTTAATTTTCGCATCACAATCAGGGATAAATTATCTGGACCAGCGGTAGGAGTGGATTCGTTATAGAGTGAAATCATGCCGCAGACGGCAATTCGCCCGTGATCTTTCATATTACTCAGTGCTGCGGCTAGATGTTCACCCCCAACGTTCTCAAAATATACGTCCACACCCTCTGGTGCGGCTTTTGCTAAGGCTTGAGTCAGATCGCCACAGGTTTTGTAGTTGATGATGCTATCGACACCATAACTTTGTAATAATTGAGCTTTTTCATCTGAGCCAACCGAGGCAACTACTCGAGCGCCCATCAACTTACCAAGCTGACAAGCGACACTGCCTACTGCGCCAGATGCGGCTGAGACAAACAGCGTTTCACCCGCTTTTAAGTTAGCAATACGTGTCAGCCCCGTCCATGCTGTCATGCCGGGCATACCCAGTACGCCTAAAAAATGTGAGCTATCTAATTCAGTTTGTGGCAAAGCTGTCAGTCCATCGGTATCAGTTACGGCATGTTCGCGCCAACCTAACATGCTGCTGACTTTCGTTCCCACAGGAAACTCATTGTTTTTAGAAGCGATAACTTCACCAATAGCGCCACCTTCTAGTACTTGATTTAACGCGAAGGGCGCAATATAACTCTTGCGATCAACCATGCGACCACGCATGTAAGGGTCAACAGACATCCACAGGTTTTTAATCAGCACTTGTCCGTCAGCAAGTGGCGCTAAGGATTTATTTACCAAAGCAAAATTATCAACAGATGGCATGCCTTCTGGGCGACTGGCTAAATGGATTTCACGGGTTTGTGTAATAGGATTATTCATAAATGACCTTTTGTTTGTGCGCAAACTAATTGCAATAACTTTACGTGGGTTAAGGATTAAATGCAAATACTTTGCGCACAAACTAGATGCGCTAAAGTGGATAGAGTAAGATGCAGTATGTTTGAATGACAAATGCCTAAACGTGACACATATTCCAGCCAAACCGAAAAGAGATGCAATCATTTCGACTCATACTGAAGAGGCGATAGATAAACTGTGTTTATCTGATAATGTCTGCTTTGCACTTTATTCTGCGAGTAATGCGCTGGTGCGCGCTTATCGGCCGTTGCTCGAAGCATACGGGTTAACCTTCCCCCAATATTTAGTGATGCAAACCCTGTGGCGTCAAAACGGTTGTAGTCAAACGCAGTTATCCGCGGCAACTAAGCTCGATATGGGCACTTTAACGCCTATCGTTAAGCGACTTGAGGTGAAAGGGCTGATCACGCGTTTAGTTTGTGTGGATGATGAACGGAAAAAACGGGTGACGCTGACCAGTCAGGGAGAAGATATTAAGCATGAGGCGTTAGCCTTAAAGCAAACGCTGCTCGATAAAGTGCAGCTGGATGCTGAGGCACTCGATTTATTGCGCCGCCAATGTCTTGCTCTGATTGAGGACTTACAGTCCTAGGCATAAGTCTACCTAATATCCTGTGATGGGATAGTGATGTGCAGGGATAGCTGTGTGAAGGCCTTAATTCTAGCTAGGCATAGATTCATACTTGATTGGCTTAATTTTTGCTTTAAAACTACCAATTAGTCTTAGACGCCGAATTATTGACAATGAATTCTATTGCAAATAGCTTCAATCTTACTCGTAGTAGTACCAGTGTCGCCGATGCTTATGGTGCCAATAGCCAAAAAACCAATACGGCTAAAACAGATAGCACTATTACGTCAACCAAACCTCAGCCAGATACGACTAAAACAGACGCGACAAAAGCGGATGAAATCGCACTGTCACCTAGGGCGCAGCGAGCACAGAAAATTCAGTCGATGGCGAAGGATTTCTTTGCCGATGGCCAATTTGGTGTCGCGAAGATCCCTGCGTTAGTGTCACGTTTACAAAAAGACGGGATTTTATCGGACATGCAACTCGAACGTTTATCCAAAAATGGTATAACAGTTCCCAGTACGACAGAGCCAAGCAAGCAGTCGCTACAAGATTTTGTCGATGATGAACTTAAATCACTCGCTAAAAACTCGCCAAATAATCCGCTGGTTAATACCTTGATAGATGCTAAAAGTGTTTTAAATAATATGGATGATGCGCATTCGCCAGTATTGGCGCAAAAAGCCACTAAGACACTCGGACAGTTAACTGATTATTTGAATTCAGAACCAGCGTTAACCGATACACAAAAACAGCAATGGCAGGGGCTTAAATCAATGATGCAATTGGCCTCATCGATGGGGGCGCATCAGTCTGCATCGGGTCAGTTAAGCAGTTATCTGGCACTTGCTAAACGTTAATATGCCGACGTATATTTTGTTAATATCAAAGCCATTTTTTATTTATTGAAAATGGCTTTGTGCTAATTGTTATAAAATCACACCTATTTTATCTCCCATCTATTTATTTTCTACCTACCTATTTTATCCTCCATCTATCTTGCTTTATGACGAAGGTCAAGGCTCTAAGTGTGGATCATCGGCTATTACAACACTTCTGCTTTGTTCTTTTCTCCTATCTTGAAAACCATGATCTGGATCATAGAAACTTTAATGTCGATGCCGCCTAATACGCTACATATTGTGTTTGCTGAATCATTGGTTACTACATGTGGTGTTTGATTCGGTCTAAATGGAGAAGGACTCACTAATGCCAGTCGTGATTAAGCGGGATGGTTGCCGCACACTTTTTGATGAAACAAGAATAAGAGATGCGGTTATAGCCGCTGCAAACTCGGCAGGTATTGAAGATACTGATTATGCTGCAACAGTTGCTGCCAGTGTGAGGCTGCAAGTGGCGACATTAACCGAAGTGGATATCCATTATCTGCAGGATGTCGTTGAAAACTTACTGATGGAAGGCCCGTACAAGTCGCTGGCACGGGTGTACATCGAATACCGTCACGATAGAGATATATGTCGTGATGCGACCAGTAAACTCAACCTTGAGATCCGTGGTTTAGTTGAGCAGAGTAATGCGGCATTGCTTAATGAGAATGCCAATAAAGATTCCAAAGTGATCCCGACTCAGCGGGATTTACTCGCGGGCATAGTGGCAAAACATTATGCCAAAAGTCATATTTTGCCAAAGGATGTGGTTGCTGCCCATGAAGCGGGTGAGATCCACTACCACGACTTAGATTATTCGCCGTTTTTCCCTATGTTTAACTGCATGCTAATTGATTTGGCAGGCATGTTGACTCACGGCTTTAAAATGGGCAATGCTGAGATTGAAACGCCAAAATCGATTTCTACAGCAACGGCGGTCACCGCGCAAATCATTGCCCAAGTGGCGAGCCATATCTATGGTGGCACGACCATTAACCGTATCGACGAAGTGTTAGCGCCATTTGTCGCCAAGAGTTATGACAAGCACTATCAAACCGCATTAAATTGGAAGATCACCGACGCCAAAGCTTTTGCCACTGCGCAAACTGAAAAAGAGTGTCACGATGCGTTTCAATCACTCGAATACGAAGTAAATACCTTGCATACCGCCAATGGACAAACACCATTTGTAACCTTTGGCTTTGGTTTAGGTACTTCGTGGGAATCACGCTTAATTCAGCAATCTATGCTCAAAGTGCGCATGGCAGGTTTAGGCAAAAACCGTAAAACAGCAGTATTTCCTAAGCTCGTATTTGCTATTCGTGATGGCATCAATCACAAGGCTGGCGATTGCAATTATGATGTCAAACAAATGGCGCTCAAATGCGCAACTATGCGTATGTATCCCGATATTCTTAATTATGAACAAGTTGAAAAAGTCACTGGTTCGTTTAAAACTCCAATGGGTTGTCGAAGCTTTTTAGGCACCTATGAAGAAAATGGCGAACTCGTGCATGAAGGGCGTAATAATCTTGGGGTGGTCAGTTTAAATCTGCCGCGGATTGCCTTAGAAGCACAGGGCAACGAAGCCGAGTTTTACCGTATTTTGGATAATCGATTAGTTTTAGCTCGTAAAGCTCTGGATACTCGCATTGAGCGACTAAACGGCGTAAAAGCCCGTGTTGCACCTATTTTGTATATGGAAGGTGCCTGTGGCGTACGTTTACGAGCAGATGATGATGTGTCGCAAATCTTTAAAAATGGTCGTGCGTCAATTTCACTCGGTTACATTGGTTTACATGAAACCATTAATGCACTTTATGGCACCCAAACCCATGTATTTGATAATGCACTATTAAGGGAAAAGGCCGTTGCCATTGTTGCTTATCTAAAAGCCGCTACTGATGCTTGGAGAGTTGAGACGGGTTATGGCTTTAGTTTATATAGCACGCCAAGTGAGAATCTTTGCAGTCGCTTTTGTAAACTAGATGCCAAACAATTTGGTCTCGTTGCTGGAGTGACGGATAAAGGCTATTACACCAATAGTTTCCATCTTGATGTTGAAAAGCACGTCAATCCATACGATAAAATTGATTTTGAGCAGCCATATCCTGCGATAACCAGCGGTGGATTTATTTGCTATGGCGAGTATCCCAACATGCAGCATAACCTTGAAGCGTTAGAAAACGTCTGGGATTATAGTTACAGCCGTGTGCCTTATTATGGCACTAACACCCCAATTGATGAATGCTATGACTGCGGTTTTACCGGCGAATTTAGCTGCACCAGTAAAGGCTTTACGTGTCCTAAATGCGGTAATCACGAACCTAGCCGTGTGTCGGTAACGCGCCGGGTTTGCGGTTACTTGGGCAGCCCTGATGCTCGGCCATTTAATCATGGTAAACAAGAAGAAGTTAAACGTAGAATCAAACACTTGTAATACTTATATCTAAACAACCTGGAGATACTAAAACTGGTATTTTCAGGTCGTTTGGGAATTGACCTTATTCTGCTTGTTAGGCTTATTTCATGGTATCAATGGTGCGATGACATAAGTCTTAATATTAAAATGGCATTGCACTATGAACTATAAGCTATGAATTATCATCAGTATTTTCCTATCGATGTAGTGAATGGCCCTGGTACGCGCGTGACCCTATTTGTATCTGGTTGTGAGCACCAATGCCGCGGTTGTTATAATCAAAGTACTTGGGATGTCCGCTCAGGGCATTTATTTGATAGCGTGATGGTAGATAGGATTATTGCTGATCTCAGTGATCAACGAATAGTGCGCCGCGGTTTATCCCTCTCGGGGGGCGATCCTTTGTTGCCCGCTAATCTTGATACTATTTTGGCACTGGTCAAACGCGTTAAAACTGAGTGTCCGAGTAAAGATATATGGTTATGGACGGGCTATGTATTTGATGAGTTAAGTGATAAACAACGCGCGGTATTACCCTATATTGATGTGCTGGTGGATGGAAAATTTGAGCAAAATCTTGCCGATCCGAGTTTGATGTTTCGCGGCAGCAGCAATCAGATCATTCGTTTGTTATAAAAGCGGTAACGAGGATCTGCAACTTACTGCTATAATCTGAGGCCTTGACACAGATGCTAGCATAATCAGGCTAAGATTTTACTGTGGCTAACTTAGGTAATTTAAGGTAACAGAATGAATTTAAAGCAAGAACTGCAGCAACTTAACGATAAAGTCGATAAATTTCGTCGTAAACTTGCTGCGGCTGAACAAAGAGGCGATGACGTGGTTATTGCCCAGTTCAAACGTGAAATCGCTGCCGTCACTAAGCAAATTGCCAGTGTGAAAGGACAGCAAACTCGCTTATTGAATAAGCAAGGTTCAGATATCAAGGATTTACCTTTCCACCGTGCTTTGACAAAAGCAGAGCAAGCGGACATGGGTAAACTGAAAAAGTCTGTAAAAGGGTTGGTAGTTATCCATCCTATGACGGCTATCGGCCGTGAGATGAGACTGACTGAAGTCACTGGATACGCACCCGAAAAATTTTAATGTGTGATCGGATGCCACAAGTACCAGATCGAGTGTCGGTCCTGAGCTTGTGGCCTTTGACTTTATGCACTGCTTCGTTTTAATCCACTCTTTCGTGCTGACCATCTAAAAGTGACACTCATGCTTGGTTTAGTTGATTAAAACACTAAAGTATTTCTGAATGTTCAAAAACACTTTAGAATGCTGCGCTTAGTTGGCTAAGTGCCTAATCCTCAGTTGTTTCTAGGGATTTTATTTGTCTCATGGAATGAGAGTTGTCGTTAAAGGTTAAATATGTCGATAAAATTTGTCGCAACGTCAAAGTTACCCACTCCTTGGGGCGTGTTTGCCATGCATGGTTTTGAAGATACGGAATCAGGTAAAGAGCATGTTGCGCTGACATTTGGTACGTTCAGTACGGATGAACCTGTGTTGGGTCGTATTCATTCCGAGTGTCTAACCGGCGATGCCTTATTTAGTTTGCGTTGTGACTGTGGTTTTCAGTTGCAAACGGCGATGCAAAATATTGCCGAAACGGGCAGTGGCTTTATCCTCTATTTACGCCAAGAAGGCCGTGGCATTGGTTTGTTAAATAAAATTCGCGCTTACGAGTTGCAAGACAAAGGTGCCAATACCGTTGAAGCTAACGAGCAACTGGGTTTTGAAGCCGATATGCGCAAATACGATATGATTAAACCTATGCTAGAACAGATAGGTGTTGAACATGTGCGTTTGATGACCAATAACCCGCGTAAAGTTAAAGCAATGCAAGAGTGTGGTATCGAAGTCGTTGAACGTGTGCCGTTGCAAGTCGGTAAAAATCGTTACAACGAAGCCTACTTAAAAACCAAATCTACTGAGCTTGGACATCTGATGTCTGAATATCATTTTATGGATGAAAATAAGTAGTTTTGTATTTATGATGATTCGACCGATTGGGTCAGTGATGAGGAAGGTTTAAGTTAATTGAGCCATTTTTTCAGTCGGTTGTTATTATTGTTTGTAATGTGCTGGGCAATGGGGGTTACACCTATCACCTGCGCTAATTCATTTTCTGCTGTAAAAGTTATTCCATCTTTGCCCCAAACCAATGAGCCCACCGTTGATGCTAATGACAGTAATCCGATAGAGACGAGCGATAATCCTAATTCAGTTTATGCATTTGGTAGTTATTTAGGCACAGGTGTTTATCGCGCCGCAAACCAAAATGCGACTGTTGTGAGTATCCCATTAAGTTTCGATTTAAAAAAGGACAGTGATAGCCAGACTTGGTTACGCTTACCTATCTCCTTTGGCTTTTTTGATTATTTAGCCCAAGATATTACCGAAGGTGAGTTGCCATCATCAATCGGCACTATGACAGTGACCCCTGGTGTTGAGCACCATTGGCAGGCTAGCGAAAATACTCGAATGGAAGCGTATCTGGATATCGGGTTTGGTACTAATTTTGATAAAGGCGATAACGTTGCCATTATTGCATCAGGCATCAGTAGCTTGTATGACTTTAGCCTCGCGGGACAAGATGCTGTATGGGTGTCCAGATTACACTTTGCTGGTTACAGTGAGCACTATGGTAAGTTTGCTGACCAATTTGCTGTGTTACAAACCGGTGTCGATGTGGGATTAGCGCCGCGCTGGCAGTGGTGGAGCTTTCAGGTTCAACCGAGAGTATTTGCAGTGGGTTATTGGTATTTTAATGAGCTCAGATTTATCAGTGAAATCGAACAAGATACTATCGTTTCAGGTAGTTATGAAGCAGGATTTTCTCTCGCCTTCTCTAAGTCCCTTGGAGGAAAATTACTCGATATTGACCGCATAGGATTAAGCTACCGCCGTGGTGATGGCTTAGATATTTGGCGCTTAATGTTCAGTTTTCCTATCTAGATTAGTTGAATTCATTTCGTTGGATATGGATTAATAATATGGTAAAGGCTTTGCGTAAAGTCGTTTACGTTAAGCTGACTCCTTTGCATCGCGTATCTTTTGATCCATTAAAGTTGCTATTTGACCACTCAGTTGCATGATTTGTTCTTGGATAAGCTTACGCTGCTGATCTGCGGCGTCTGAGTCATCGCCCTTCAGTTTAGCCAGCATTTCCTGTAAAGCTTTTATCTGCTCTTTTATCTTTTGGACTTGCGCATCAATTATTGACTTTGGTTCTTCTGAGGTGGCAGTGTCTAATTGTTCCTTTTGGGCAGAAGCTTTATCTCTTAAGGTCGAGCCGACATCTATGGATAGTGCCACACGGCCAGCATTAGAAATGGAGACGGTATCTTGAGCATCCGGAGAGTCTGTTGTTGGCTCAGTATTCGCCGCTTTTGTGGTTGGTGTCGCTGCGATATATGCGTTTGATACTGGCGTAAAAGCTGAACCTGTTGTGGTGCTATTTATTCCATTGATGTTCATTAAATGCTCCATTAGGCACAAACTAGGTTAATTCTCAAAACATTATCGGCCATTCATGTGAAAACTAAAGCCAAGGTCGTTTTTTAACTAAAAAGTAGAGTTCGGTATTAATGACAATACAGCCCTTATCTCAGAGCTGTTTAAGCATTACTAAGTCTAGAATATTAACTCTTACCCCAAATATGTTTATTTACTTTGCCATCTACGCTCGGTTTATCGCTGGTAGCTGATTTATTTGGCGCCGCTTGAGCCACTTTATGGTTGGCGACTTTTGCCTTAGGTTTAGCAGTAGGCTTTTTGCCCGCTTGCTTGGTTTCCGCTTGTGTTGGTGGTAAAGGTAATTTATTGGCCCTCAAATAGAGATATTCGACCTTATCACGCGCCCAGTCATTTTTGCGCAAAAACTGTAAGCTGGACTTAATACTGGGATCGTGGGTAAAACAGCGAATATTAATTCTCTCGCCTAAATTCTCCCAGCCGTATCGCTCGACTAAATGAGTAATAATAGTTTCTAGTTTGAGGCCGTGCAGCGGGTCATTCGATTGATTCATATTATGCATCATGGTGCAGTGTGCTATGGCGCGAGTATAGCATTTTTGTATTACTGATACAGTGCGTGGCTCTTATCGAATAAATGGAGAGTCAGTGCCGAATAAAATGAGCTTTGCGGGTAATCTGTGAGGTGGTGATGAAAACAGGCGCAATTAAGCGCCTGTTTTATAATATTCCAATTTAATGATGAGATTAATCGTTAACCGTCTCTTTTAGCTCAGTTTCAATGTGTGAGTCAATTTCGCCTTTACCTTTCGTTTTTACAATCAATAACGCAGTAATCACTAAGGTGGTGATTACACCCGCTATGGTTGATACCGTCATCGGCAAACCTGCGCCTAAGGTCGATGAGTTCAGTAGGAATGCAATTACCACAGTAGTCATAAACATTGCAGGGATTGTCGCAATCCAATGCAGCTTGTTATGGCGTAGTAGATAAGCCGATGCAGTCCACAGCATTAACACTGCAGTGGTTTGGTTCGCCACACCGAAATAGCGCCAAATGATGCCGAAGTCCACCTGAGTTAACATGCCGCCGATAACAAATAGTGGGATAGCTAACACTAACCGTTTTGGCAGTGAGATTTGTGGCATGTTGAAAAATTCAGCCAAAATCAAACGTGCAGAACGAAAAGCGGTATCACCTGAGGTAATCGGCAGGATAATTACGCCTAAGATAGCCATAAAGCCACCAACAGCACCTAATAGACCAGTAGAAGCTTCATATACTACGTTTGCTGGGTTACCAGACATCCCCGCGCTTAACCCTTCAACGCCACCAAAATAAGACAGTGCAATGGCGCACCAAAGCAGGGCGATGACACCTTCGCCAATCATGGCACCAAAGAAGACGAAGCGACCATTAGTCTCATTTTCAACGCAGCGTGCCATTAAAGGTGATTGTGTGGCATGGAAACCCGACACCGCACCACAGGCGATAGTGATAAATAGGGCAGGCCAGAGTGGCATGTCATTTGGATTTAAGTTTTGGAAGAAATCGCCCGCTTGCACGTTAGGCAGTAAGGTGTGCTCGCTTGATAACATAATCGCGATAGCTAAACCAAATGACATGAAGAACAATAAAGCGCCAAAGAAAGGGTATAGACGACCGATAATTTTATCGACGGGCACCACAGTGGCAATAAGATAGTAGATAAAAATAATACCTACAAAGATACTGACGTCCCAACCGGTTAATTTACCAAGTAAACCCGCAGGCGCAGAGATAAACACCACACCGACTAGCAGTAACAGCACGATGGCAAACACGTTCATAAAGTGTTTGGCGCTCTTGCCTAAATATTTACCCGCAAGGTTTGGCACCGATTGGCCACCGTTACGTACAGATAGCATGCCAGAAAAATAGTCATGTACAGCACCTGCAAAAATGCAGCCGATTACAATCCACAGCATGGCCGCAGGGCCATAAAGTGCACCCAGGATAGGGCCAAAGATTGGGCCTACGCCTGCGATGTTTAACAATTGAATCAAATAAACTTTGCCTTTAGACATAGGTACAAAGTCGACGCCATCAGCCTGAGTGAAAGCCGGTGTTTGACGGTTAGCGTTAATGCCGAAGACTTTTTCGACAAAGGCGCCATAGATAAAGTAGCCGCCGATCAGCAGACCGACACAGAGTAGGAACCACATCATTTTTGTTATCTCCCCATTTGAGTTCTGGCGAGTGTAAACACGTTGTTTATATAAAACTGAGCAATATCAGTCAGTGGTCGAAAATGCAGTCTGAGCGGTAATAGGTGAGATTGAGTGGTTGCGCCTTTATGTTAACAGCAGGTGTTGTCCGACATTTGATGGCGAACAGCATGACCAATAACATGCCGTTAATCGGGTTTGGATGCTGCCTATTGAAAGCCGAAAAGCTGTTTTAGACTCTTAAGATAGCGGCGTGATACGGGCACTTTATCACCCATATGCGTGGTGACTTGTGCGCCGGTATCTAATAGTTCAATTTCAGCAATAGCTTTCGGTGAGATCAAATACTGACGATGGCAGCGCACCAGTGGAGTCTTTTCTTCAAATATTTTTAAGGTTAATTGAGTATGCACTTTACCTTTAGTGCTGGCCACATGAATGCCGCTTAAATCGCTAAACACATATTCTACGTCTTGGATGGCAATCACTTTGAGCTTATTACCGCTATAGCACGGAATATGTTCAAGATTTTTAGGGGTAATAGCGTCCATTAACTGCGGTGCGAGGTTTTTACGCACACGAGTGAGTGTTTTACTGAATCTTTGTGCATCTATCGGTTTGAGCAAATAATCGAAGGCATGATTATCAAAGGCTTTGACAGCAAACTCGTCGTAGGCAGTAACAAACACGATTTTGGGCATAGTGTCAGGATCGAGCATGGCGATAAGTTCCATACCTGAAATCCGCGGCATTTGGATATCGAGAAAAACCAGTTGAGGTTTTTCCTTTGAGATCATATGCAATGCTTCAATGGCGTTGGTACATTGACCTATGATATGCATATCGGGCTCTTGCCCTAAAAGGTCGGCTAATTCTTCGCGAGCAAACAGTTCATCGTCGACAATTAAACAAGTAATCACGTGCCGATTCCCATCGTTGATGTTTCAGGAGATTCTATTGGTAATCGAATGGTGACACGGGTTAATTCATCGGGATCGCACGTTACTGTGACACCATATTGTTCGCCAAAAAGATTCTGAATGCGCTTATGTACTAAGTTCATCCCAAGCCCCTCTGAGCCTTCAATGGGGTGATATAAGCCAGCATTGTCTATGACTTCTAATTCCAATACATTATTTTCTAGTTTCCCCGTCACTTTAATTTTCCCTTGCTCAATCATGTGTGAAGTGCCGTGTTTCACCGCATTTTCGATAATAGGCTGCAGGGTAAAAGCTGGTACCTTACAGTGATAGAGTGATTCAGGTATCGCGATACTGACATGTAATTTATCAATAAAACGTGCTTTTTCAATGGTGAGATAAGAAGCGATGTGATCTAGCTCATCACCTAACGTCACTAAACCTGTAGTTCGTTTTAAATTGATGCGTAAAAATTGAGATAATTGCTGCAGTAACTGTTTCGACATATCGGGATCGCGCTTGATAATCGCGCTAATGGTATTAAGGGCATTAAACAAAAAATGTGGATTAACCTGTGCCTGCAGTAATTTAAGTTCGGCTTGAGTGAGTAAATTTTGTTGTTGTTCAAAACGGCCATAAAGTATTTGGTTTGATAATAAACGGGCAATACCTTCACCTAAGGTACGGTTAATATTCAAAAAAAGTTTATTTTTAGGCTCGTAAAGTTTAATAGTGCCAATCACTTCTGTGTCACTGCGTAGCGGGATAACGAGGCTAGAACCAAGGCGACAGTGAGTTGAAATAGAGCAGGCATAGGGCATTTCAACGCCATCGGCAAACATCACCTTATTTTGATTGATGGCTTCTAAGGTGATTTTAGATGAAATTGGGGTGCCTGGAAGATGGTGATCGGCGCCGATACCGATAAAAGCTAATAGCTTGTCTCTGTCTGTAATCGCGACCGCGCCAACGTTGGTTTCTTCAATAACAATCTGAGCGACGAGGCTGCTGCTCTGCTCGTTAAATCCTTTTGACAATAGCCCAACACTGCGTTCGGCTATTTTTAATGCCTTAGTCGAAAAACTAGAGGACAGTTTGTCAAACATGGCCTTTTGGTCACGGATCATACTCATAAACAGCGCTGCACCGATGGAGTTGACCAACAACATGGGCGGTGCAATTTGACGGACCAATGCCCAGGCATCATCAAAAGGATGGGCGACCAGAAGGATAATGCTCATTTGCATCATCTCGGCATAAAGGGTTACGAGGCAAACGAGTAATGGATTATAGATAAGCTCACTTTTACCCGCACGCCTTAAGTAAAAGCTTATCATCCCCGCCGTGAGTCCTTCTAACGTGGTTGAAATCGCGCAGGCTAAGTCGGTAAAACCGCCCATGCTATAGCGGTGAAGCCCACCAGTGAGTCCGACCAGAAAACCAGTCACTGGCCCGCCCAATAATCCCCCTAATACCGCACCCATTGCGCGCGTATTGGCAATCGCTCCAGAGGTTTGTTCGCCAAAATAGGTTGCCATAACGCAGAAACTTGAAAAAATCAGATACATAAAAATTTTATGTGGCAGACGGGGGGATGTTTCGGCAAACAGTTTAAACAGCGGCGTTTTACTGACCAAGTAAACAATCACTAAATACAGCGACATCTGTTGGGTCAACAAGAGAATTAAGGACATAATGGCTCACATTATTGTCACAGATGTCGGCGCAGTAGTATCAAATTGAAATTGTATGCGCGAGATCAGAGTTCAAATTCAACCGTTAAGATATAAAGAGCAGCATATTGCATCTTTAGGAGGACATATGTCCAATTCTGTTCACGGTCATGATGTTATAGCGCTGATGGTAGCTCAAGGGGCCGCGATTATAAAGCCTGAATTAATTTCTTTAATGGGACAACAGTTTGGCTTATCGGCGCGATATCATACGTGTAGTGCCGTTGATCTTAGCGCTGAAGCATTGTTACAGTTATTGACGCACAAAGGAAAATTACTCGACACGCCCCAAGGTATTGAACTCGCCGCGGGCAAACAATGTGATCATTGATTAAAGAGTAATATAACCAGAAGCTGCCTACTTCCAATCAATGACTCTGGCTAAAGGTTAGGTTTCGCTATGACGTTTGTTGGCAATGATTTCTTGTTGTATGGGCGTCAGTTGGCTAAATTCATTGATTAGAATACGCAGTAATCGAGACTTTGCGATACCAGTCGATTTTGAGAGTGTATTAAGCTGAGAGATACTATTTTCAGTGAGGGTAAAGGTTGCATGACGATAAATTTTTGTCGATTTTTTATCTAACCCTTTAATAAAGGCCGACGTTGTAGGTGCGGTTAATAAACTTTTTTTACCAAAGGCATAGTTATTAGCATCTTCAATAAAATCCTCGACAGAGACTGACTTGATGGGCTGCTTAGGTCGCTTACGTTTAAGATCAGTTAAGCTCATAGCTATTTTCTGATGGTATTGCGAATAATTCATCCGCTATAGCGCGGATTTCATCGGCAGCCTTACCATCGGGTTCGACTTCGACCACTGAGGAGCCTTTTTCTTCACTGTCGTCATAAATATTTCGACAAAACGTGACCGAGTTTAGCACTCTTAATCCGAAGGATTTCACCACATCTTTCGCTTCTAAAATACGTTTAAATTGCGTGGGCAGAGCAGGGCATTGGGTCAAAACTATTGTAGATATCATTTTGGGGTTGACCATCTTGCAGGTACTTAGCATGTCTTCCATGTGAGGTAAGGTTTTTAGATCACGTCTCTTTGGTCTTAAAGGGATCACAACATAGGTCGCAACTGACATTGCAGCGCGCATGGCTAAGTTATCCTGCCCCCCGCAGTCTACAATTACGTAATCAAATCGGTCATTGAGGCTCAATAAATCGTTACGGATTTTGCCATAAAGTTGAATGCAATTAATGCTTGGCAGGCTGGGATCATTGTTTCTTGCTTGGATCCAATCTGAAGTGGTGCGCTGGGGATCGCAATCGACCATGAGAACATTGGCTTGAAATTTTTGCTGAATATACACCGCAAGGTTTTGAGCTAAACAACTTTTCCCGCTCCCTCCTTTTTCGCCTCCTACCAACAAAATCATGTTACGCCCCTTAATGAACCTAGCAATGAATTGAGTGTAGAACAGACACACTAAACCTGCGAAATTTAAGTTTAATTAAAGGAGTTGTATGGCGATATGGTAGCTGTGCTCATGGCATTTAGCACAACGGCATACTTGCCCCTTTATGGTATTTTGTTGTCTAGTATTGGCATTAAAGGTCACTTCAATTAGCTCACCTAATGCAAAAGGTTTTTTATAATCGAATAAAAGCCCACGTCTTGCTAAGTCGATACATACGCCTTCGTCGGTTTGTGTTTCACCTTGGGCATCGACCCAATTTAACACTATCCGTTCTGCTTCCATGTCTACACGTAATGACGTACGTTTTTCTTCGAAACCAATAGAATGACTGCCCATAACTTAATTACTCCGTCAGTGGTTTATCTTAGTAAAACTAGCATAATGGCTTTTGGGCAGAATACCAATGTGAATGCGAGGTCTTTAAGTGCCACCTTAATATCAAGACAATTAATGTCACTCATTAAGGCAGCAATAGCACCCATTTAGTTGCTGATTAATTATCGTATTCTTGGTTTTTCGGGTAAGGCATTTTTAATTGTCCCCAACGGATCACTATAACGGTCGCTGCTAAAACAAGCGTAGATGCTGATATCGCTACGATACGCCAGTCATCCATACTTTTCATATCTAATATCAAATAACGCGCTAATGCCACAATTGCAATATAAAGCGGCATACGCACGGGTAATTTACCTGATTCGAAATAACTCGCCACCATGGCTAGAACTTCTAAGTAAATAAAGAGTAAGAGTAAGTCAGCTAGCATCACCATACGTACAGAAATAATATGAACAATTTCTTGGCCGATGGCGACGATAGTGGCAATAGCGATGAGAAATAAGACTAAGTGTTCTACGGCTTTAAGGCTTTTAGAACCATATTGGCGATAAAATGGCATGGAAGTTCCCTACTAAATGTTTGTATAAATACTAACAGTAAAAAAATAATTAGCAGGGAAAACCTAGCTAAATATCCGTGACTTAATTCACAGATATGTATGATCGTAGGCTTTACTACAAAGCCCGTCTTAAGTGATGTTTAACCGGGACGACCATCGGTTCTGGCTTGACATAACATCGGGCCATAATAAAGGCAGAAACAACCGAAGGCGACTAGCCAACAGATAATCGTGCTGAGCAATAGCAGTGACGACCAAAGGGGGAGTATTCCCGCTAGCACTCTGAGTAACACTGCCAGTAGCATTAATCCAAAGCAATATGGCATTAAACGCGGTGGTTGCAATGCTTTACCGGTATGACCTAACGAGACCCTAGCCATCATGGCTAAAATCATTCCGCCTAAACCACCAACGGTAATTGCGTGCATACCGACAGACAGAGGAAACCCCAAAGCGATCAGTGCTAGACCAAGCGGGATGCAAACATAACTGAGATGCAGGGACCACAGTAGTGGAACACGCCAGCTTGCATGCCAACCCCAACGATGCCAGCGTAACAGCAAAACTAAGCTCGCAATGCCCGCAATGCTGCGAATGAAGATGTCCTCTTGCAGGACGATACTCAAGACAAGTGCAGCAAGACTGATAAAACTTAGCCATTCGAGTGCCGGAATAGAACTCTGACGTTGCCATTGTGTGGCTTTTTCTGTGAAAAAGGGAATAACTCGACCACCTAAAAGAGCCACTATGGTGCTCATTAGAATAACCGCGCCGTATAAACCAATGTTTACCCAGTTAAATTGATTTGTCAGTACGCCGTAATAACTCAGCGCATTCATTAGGGTCAGTAAAGTAAAGATAGGGATGAATACAAAGTTACGCCATTGACGAACACGGATTACTGAGCGAGCGATTAGCGCTGCGGTGAGGGGTAAAAATAACAAGTCGATAAACATAATCAGTTTAAACGGCACTGCTGCTGGCACAAGGAATAACAGCCGAGGTAACAACCATACGACAAATAACCCGATTAACACTGGTCCTTTTGCTCCAGGCTGGCCTGTCCAATTTTGTACCGCCGTTAATAAAAAACCGGCTACGACAGCACAAACGAAACCAAAGATCATTTCGTGTCCATGCCACCAAAGAGGATTAAGTGAAACGGGTAAGAGGCTAATTCCTGATAGAAATCCTCCCCATATTCCTAAAGCGAGTACGCTAAATAAGCTGGCAAACAGGAAAAATGGTCTGAAACCTAATCTAAATAAAGCTATTGGAGGCTGCAAATGCGCGGGATCATCAATGTTCAACATAAGTCACTCTTGAGTATCTGACTAAATTTGTCAGGCATTATAAGGTTCAAATAAAATGAATGTATATATATCAATATGAGTATACATTCTTTAAGTTGATTAAAGATAAATATCCCTTTACTGGGCTAAATTAAATTCAAACTTTTTACGTGATGGCAAGCACATATTTAACGTAACTAAGTTGATTTTTATGCATAAATTTTAATTTACAATAAAAGGTTATTTGTACGGTTAGCGAGAGAGTAGTTGATTGCGGCTAAGTAGAGGATAGTGACTGATGAAGCGTTCAGTTATTGATTGGCGTTGATATATTATCGCTTATGTTGTGCACTGGGGAGATTACACAACATAAGCTGCAAGGGCTGAAAGATTATTTATTTTTACGTTTTTGCCATTTAAACATAATCGAATATTTCCATAGATTATTAATTAGCAAATAACCCACAGCAGCAAAAACGATGCCGAGTACCAAACAGCCAAGTAAGAAGGGCGGACCTATGGTGGCAAGCGATGCTTCAATCCATTGCCAGCTTGCTTCAAAGGTAAAATCTTGTGGAGCATGGCCGAGTATTTTAGCTCCGAGCAAATAGGCACCATAAAACATCACCGGCATGGTTAACGGGTTAGTTATCCATACTAATGCAACAGAAACGGGGATATTAACGTTAAATAGAATAGCAAAAGCAGCAGCCACGACCATCTGAAATGGCATTGGGATCCAAGCAACAAATAATCCTACTGCGAATGCGCCAGGAGCCGATTTGCGATTAAGTGCCCACAGATTGGGATTATGTAACAAGCGTCCGAACATGCGTAAGTGTTTATGCTCACGCAAGGTTTCAGGCTTAGGCATAAATCTTTTGATAAATTTTTTTGGCATAGGCTGAAATTACTGTCTTAACTTAATTCACTATGAATCGATTCATGTTTGGCTTTAGTGCCATTTTGTTATCAGCGATGTTGTGGCCTTCGCTGCCGCCAGTCAATTATTTACCCTACCTTGTTGCTGGGGCGTTAATCATACATCGAAAAATCCCTATTTGCGCAGGTGGACTCTTTTCAATTGCATGGCTAACTATTTTTTGCTTAGGCTTATCTAGGCAGGATCTTCCGATGTTACAACAACCTATACAGGTAAGAGGCGAAATCATATCACTAGTTAGTCGAAACAGCGACTGGCTAAGTTTGGATATATCCTTCATTAAACCAAATTTAATCTTCGTGCCAAATGCAAAATTGCGTCTATCGTGGAAAAATCCGCCAGAAGTCGATGTTGGTCAAGTGTGGCAATTCACCTTAGCGCCAAAGAGTATAGCGAGCGTGTTAAATCAAGGGGGTTATAACGAGCAAAAACAATTTATCAGCCAACATCTTGTTGGTAGAGGGCGAGTTATTGATGCGCAATTGCTTGAGGTTTCATCTTCACTGCGTAATGACCTTATCAGCTCGTTAAAACCCGAATTAACCTTATTGCCCCAAGGGGATATTTTACTGGCGTTACTTTTAGGTGATAAGCAATTGATTTCAAAAGAGCGTTGGCAAGCTTTAAGGCAAACAGGGACGGGCCATTTAGTGGCGATTTCTGGGTTACATCTCTCGGTGGTTACAGCATGGATATACACTTGCCTGTTGTTCGGTTTAAGTCGTTTTATGCCACATCAGAGTCGGCGTAATATCACTCTTGCGTTAGTCACTGCCGGAATCAGTGCCGCTTTTTATGCTTATTTGGCCGGTTTTGGGATCTCGACTCAACGTGCTTTAGTGATGATTTTATTATTAATGTTGTTAAGTTTACTAAAGCGATTCTCCTCGGCGTGGGAGCGCTTGTTGTTTGCTCTGTTTATGGTATTACTGCTTGATCCATTGGCTTGTTTAAGTGCTGGATTTTGGCTGTCGTTTTGTGCTTTAGGCATCATCTTATACACCTTAGAAATTCAACCTAAAGAATTCACCTCAATCTCAACACGAAGGACGCGTGTATACACAGGATTAATGCAGTTTTGGGCCATTCAGTGGCGCTTAAGTCTTGGGCTTGGATTACTGCAAGCCGCACTATTTGGCGGCGTGAGTTTACATAGCTTGTGGATGAATATTTTAGCAGTACCTTGGTTTAGCTTTGTGGTGATCCCGTTAGCTATGGCGGGATTTATTTGCTGGTGGCTTGGGACTGCGTTTGGATTATCTTGGTTGGTGTTACTGCGCCTGAGTGATTGGAGTTTATCGCCCTATGCATGGCTGTTAGATATAAGCCCGCAATTACCAGCCCATTGGTTAACGCTTTCAGACTCAACATTAGCCTTAATATTATCTACTTTTATTGGTGGGATATTGTGGCGTTATGTACCTAAAAATAAGCATTATCTCCCATGGTTAAGCATGCTGAGCTTACTGTTTATCCCCATCCTACTTGCTTGTATGACCTTGTGGCCTAGTGTTCACTCCAACCGATGGGCTATGCATTTACTTGATGTGGGCCAAGGTTTAGCTGTGGTGATTGAAAAGAATGGCAGAGGATTTATCTACGATACGGGCGCCGCTTTTGGTGATGACTTTAGTTATGCAGAGCGAGTGATATTGCCATTTTTAAAAGCAAAGGGTATTCAAACTATTGACTATATAGTAATTAGCCATGGTGATAACGATCATGCTGGTGGCGCTGCAATCTTAATCGATGCTTATCCTGCTGCGCAGTTAATTACCGATGTGGTTGGGCTTAATGGGCAAAACTGTCGGCCAAGGCATATTAAATGGCAAGGCTTAAATGTGAATTTACTCTCACCACCTCAAGTGCAAGCTGGTAATAACGGTTCTTGTGTGGTGCGCATTAATGATGATTGGCAAAGCCTGCTACTGACGGGAGATATTGAAAAACAAACTGAAGCCGCACTATTAAGGAGTGAATATATATTACAAAGCGAAGTTCTCGTGGCGCCGCACCATGGCAGTAAAACGTCATCAACAGAGGCCTTTATCGATGCCGTTGCGCCTAAATTAGTTTTATTTTCAGCAGGTTTGGCCAATCGCTATGGTTTGCCTAAACCTATCGTGGTAGGACGTTATCAGCAGCGAGATATTATGCACTTCACTACAGGAATAGAAGGGCAGATTAGTGTGATTTTTCAGCAGTCTGAGCGTGAGGTAAAGACTTATCGTGGTGATTTAGCGCCATTTTGGTACAACTCTTTGTTTAGATTTGGTGACTTTATTAATCCAGAGTAGAATGCCCACTTTGCCATAATTTAGTGTTATCTATGACAACATCTCCTAAAGACGAAATGTGGACAGTTTTCAAACGATTACTGGGCTATATCAAACAGATGAAAGGCATGCTGATACTTTCAGTTGCGGGCTTAATTACTTATGGTCTCGTTGATGCCGCCTTTATTGCTTTCATCGGCCCCTTTATTGATAAGGGTTTCTCTGGCGGCGCACCAGCGGCTGTCACCAGCGGTATCGCTTTGCCAACAAATGAAGGTTTCCATGCGAACAACGATGTGCTGATGATGGCACCGCTCGTGGTTATCCTAATGTTTTCCCTGCGTGGATTTGCTAACTTTGTCTCGACATACGGCATTTCATACATGAGCGCTAAATTAATTATGGATATGCGCCAGCAAGTATTTGAGCATTATCTGCGCCTGCCTGTCAGTTATATGGACAAGGAAAATACCGGTAACTTGATTTCAAAAGTCACCTTCGACACTGAGCAAATTGCTAGGGCATCGGGTAGCGCCTTGATTTCTATCGTTCGTGACAGTGTAACCGTGCTCGGCATGTTGGCGTTGATGTTCTACAACTCGTGGAAATTATCGCTGTGTATCTTAGTCATCGGCCCTGTTATGGGGTTAGTCATTACGATTGTTAGTCGTCGTTTCCGTAAAGTCTCTAAACAGATTCAAACGGCTATGGGTAGCGTTAGCGCCTCAACAGAACAAATGATTAAGGGTCACAAAAACGTATTAGCCTTTGGTGGACAAGAAACAGAAGCTACGCGTTTTGCTAGAATTAACGACCAAAACCGCCATCAAAATATGAAATTAGCCGTTGCGCAGGCGATTAGCCAACCATTAATCATGATTATCGGCTCGTTTGGTTTAGCCTTCGTGCTGTATGCCGCCAGTTTAGACAGCATGAAAGCCGACCTTACAGCGGGTACTTTTGCGACGATTTTGGCCGCTATGATGGCGATGTTACAGCCCATTAAAAGCTTAACGCGAGTCAATGCCGAATTCCAACGGGGTATTGCGGCGTGTACGACAGTGTTTGAGTTACTCGATACGCAGCCTGAATCCGATACCGGAACCTACAGTGTTGAGCGTGCTAACGGTCACCTACGCTTTGATAACGTATGTTTTAGTTATGACAGCCAAGACCGTCGGGCACTGGAACATGTGGACTTTGAAGTTAAACCGGGGCAAACCTTAGCATTAGTGGGCCGTTCTGGTTCAGGTAAATCAACGATAGCAAGTCTCGTGACCCGTTTTTATACCGGTCTTGAATCAGGTGATATTCTGCTCGACGACGTGAGTATTTACGATTACTCGTTAAAGTCGCTTCGTAACCAAGTGGCATTAGTTTCCCAGCAAGTGACCTTATTTAACGACACTATTGCTAATAATATCGCCTACGCCTATCCCGGTGAAGCCACGCGTGAACAGATTGTTGAAGCGGCCACCTTAGCCTATGCGATGGAGTTTATTGATCAGTTGCCCCAAGGCCTTGATACCCAAGTCGGTGAAAATGGCGTGTTATTGTCTGGCGGCCAAAGACAACGTATTGCCATTGCGCGCGCAATGCTACGTGATGCTCCTGTATTGATCCTCGATGAAGCGACCTCTGCACTGGATACTGAGTCAGAAAAAGCGATACAAAAAGGCTTAGATAATCTCAGGCAAAATCGCACTTCAGTGGTGATCGCCCATAGGCTATCGACCATCGAGAGTGCCGATCAAATTTTAGTGGTCGATCAGGGACGTATCGTTGAACGCGGTACGCACCAGTCATTACTGGAATTGAATGGCATGTACGCCAAATTGTATCAAATGCAATTTGGTAGCTAGATGCAGGCCTTAGTGAATAAAATTTGGTATCAGGGTCATCCATTGCGATGGCTCTTACTGCCTTTATCGTGGCTATTTGCGGGTATTACGTGTGTACGCCGTACATTATTTCGTCTCGGGATAATATCGCAAACTGTAATGCCCATCCCAGTGATTATCGTCGGGAATATTACCGTAGGTGGCAGCGGTAAGACGCCTACCGTGATTTATTTGATTGAGTTATTGCGCCAGCACGGTTTTAAACCTGGCGTAATTAGTCGTGGTTACGGCGTTGATATTCAAGGCGTTAAAACGGTTAACTTAGATGCAAGTGCAGCAGAGGTAGGTGACGAGCCTGCCATGATAGTCGCGCGCACTCAAGTGCCTATGGTCGTTGGCGCGAAACGAGTCGATACGGCCAATACGCTCATTGCCGAGTTTGGTGTTGATGTCATTATTTGTGACGATGGCTTGCAGCATTATGCACTGGCGCGCGATATTGAATTGGTGGTGATTGATGGTCAGCGTGGTTTAGGTAATGGACTGCTGTTACCCGCAGGTCCGCTGCGTGAAGCTGCGTGGCGTCTTGAGTCAGTGGATTTTGTGCTGAGCAATGGTGGCCCCGCTGCGAAAGGGCAGTTTGAAATGCAATTAGTTCCTACAGCAGTAAAACCGGTCAAATACGATGCTAATCCCAATGATTACACCTTTGATCAATCGCAGCCGCTGGTTGCGATGGCGGGCATAGGTAATCCTGCGCGTTTCTTTGAAGCATTACGCGCTCAAGGCTATCAACTGGCATTAAGCCATGGGTTTGATGATCATCAGGCTTATGATAAAGCCCAGTTATGTGACTTAGCTAAAGACTTACCGTTGTTGATGACAGAAAAAGATGCGGTTAAATGTCGCGATTTTGCACAAGAAAACTGGTGGTATTTGGCAGTCGATGCCAAGCTACCATCACAATTTGATCAGCAGTTGCTCGCACGCCTTCGCGAGGTGGCTGCCGCTAAACAAGGAAACTTCCATGGCATTCGATAAAAAATTGTTAGATATAGTGGCTTGCCCTGTGTGTAAAGGGAAACTTGAGTACGATAAAGTGGCACAAAAACTGGTTTGTAAAGCAGATAAGTTAGCTTATCCAATCACAGAAGGTATTCCTGTGTTACTGGAAAATCGTGCCGAACCACTGACTGAAACCGTCTAGAATATGTTAATGCGCGTATTATCTATACGCGCATATTTAGACTTTAGATTTATTATTTTTGTTATGTTTAGCTGATTTAAGGTTTTGTACAGCTGCAAGATGGATGGTTATTTAGCGTTTAGTTTGATCATTCACAAATTTTTGTTTATCGGCATCGCTTGCTCCTTCTTGGCACTCTCCGCGGATTTCACCTCGACTCGGCTCAATAATTCGGCTCAACTCAATGTAACCTTCACGGCAGTAACCGGTCATTTCAAGAGTTTTTGTTAGCCCTAATTCTACTTGTCGTCCCCATATCTCTAATGAGTCTTGCAAATCTTGCATCGCGCGACGTTGTTCACGTGGATCTTGTGTATTGCGTCGATATGTCTCATTTGATAAGGGACGCTCAACGTCATTAAAAGCCGACTTATCATCAACTAAACGTGCTTTATAGATAAAAAGCTTAAGGCCGTCGGCTTTAATATCAGTAGCTAACTTATCGCGTAATTTTCCCGCTAGTTCACTTGGATCGATAGGGGCACTGCTGCAAGCGATGAGCGATAAACAACTTAATATGGCAATGCTGAAATATCGAAGTGGCATAATAAAATTTAGCTCTAAGGTTATTAACTAATAGAAGAATACCTTACTATGGCTATAAAGTTCATGGATTTATGGTATCTCCATCGACTGAGTGTGGCTCTATATCGACATATCAGGGGTTAAGAGTGGCAAGTACACTGTGGGTATAGGCGTAATGGGTTATAAGGATGGGCTATCAATGTTGGCGTTTTGGTCGAATAAATGGGCACAAATTGAGTGGGGTTTGGGCTTAACTCAAGGCATATGCCTTGTGCTTTTGGTGCTATGGGTATACGCAATTTGGCCCAAAGATGAATTAGCACAAATACGTCGGGATAAAAATCTGCAATGGCGCTTATTACTAGTGTTAGTGGGGATTAATGCGCTTTGGTCGTTAAATGCCAGTATTCAAACCGGGCTGCATCTGCATTTTTTAGGCATTGTGACTTGTATGCTTATGTTTGGTTGGCGCCTTGCGACGTTGGCCTTACTGTTACCGAGCGCTTTTTTTAGTCTTTTTGTATTAAAGCAGCCTGCTGATTTTGGTGCTTTTAGCCTGTTTGCGATAGCTATGCCACTGTTTTTATGTTTTATGTTATACAGCCGTAGTTACCATTTATTTCCTAAGCACATCTTTGTGTTTATTTTTGTTGGCGGTTTTATTAACTCCGGCTTTTCTATGGTATTTCATCAACTGAGTTGGGCGATGTGGTTGTGGGCTGCAGCAGATTATGACTGGAACGTGTTATTTGATAATTACTTAATGTTAATCCCTTTATTGGCGTTTCCTGAGGCATTACTCAATGGTATGGCGGTGACATTACTCGTGGTGTATCAACCGCAGTGGTTGTTTGATTATTCTGATCGCGAATATCTATGGCGTAAATAAAGTGCATAACATCTGAGTTCAGATAATTATTGCGCCCGTAGTCCCTACATTCTCCGGAAAGATTATTGGGCGCATTTTTAAATGACGCTGAGACGATTACGCCCGAGTTAGGCGAAGCGTTGGTCTAAGTAACTGATAATTTCTTTTGACTCATACAACCATTGTACTTGGCCATTGTCTTCAATACGCAGACAAGGCACTTGTTGCTTACCACCTTGAACGGTGAGTTCATCTTTATGGGGCGATTTTTTTGCATCAAGTGTTTTGATGTTGAGTCCTTGACGGCGAATCGCTCGGCGGACTTTTACACAAAATGGGCATGCAGGATATTGATATAGTGTCAATGTTTGGGTTTGAAAATCAATTTTTTGTTGCTCATCCTGTGGCCGTTGGCGTTTCTTAGGGGTAAAGATAAAGTTTAATAACAGAATAATTCTGCCTAGGATCCAGCGAACGATAAACATGTAATTGACCTCAATGATATAGGAGTGGGTATTCACATTTGTGTATAAATAGCGATGCGGCAATGACGCAACCACCAGTCTGAGGTATTCAGTGATTAATGCGATACCTTGTTACACAAATGCCGCAGAGTGTAACCTATGACACAAAGCGCGGCCAACGTTTTAATTGGGGGACTGCTTACAAAAGGTTTGATTATATAAGGGAATATCTTTGCACTTAATTACAAAATAAAGCCCGCTGAAGTTAACCTTTAGCGGGCTTATGTTACATAGCTAATTATTGATTGACTGAGTTATTGTGCATCAATTGTTAGGCTCACTTGCGCCGCATTTTGATTTAAATTGATACGGCTTTCGAGTAAGAAAATCCGCTCCGGCGCAATATTCTTAACGTCAACAAGGTATGTTTTCACCGTTTTTGCTCTTTCTTGGGCTAAATTACCTAACATGTCATCATTAACACTCTGTGCTTTAACTGACAGATTATATAAGGCGATATGCCAACGCGTGGTGATTTCGTAGTCTGAAAGTGAGGTATCTTTTGCTTCCGAGATAACCGTGTCTTTTACTTGAGAAGGATCCGCTTTTATTTCTTGCTCATAGAGTTTCACTAACGCATCGGCAAGCGGCCCTTGGATCGGAAATTGGCTCGGACTTAAACCATCAGGTAACGCACTGAACTCGATATTGGCTAACTTAGCTAATTTACGCTTCATGATGCGCTCAGCAATGGCTTGGCTGTCATTGATAGCATCGACTTCCCCTTCAACGCTGAGCTTGAGCATTGGTCTGTCGAGTAATGCACTGGCGAGTTTATCTAAACTTTGCTGCTCTTTTTCACTAAGGCTGAATTGTCCTGCCGCAAAGCTGACTTTATCTAAGGTCTCGTCAGAACCAATCAATCCCGCTAAGAAAGTGAAAGGCGCTGTAACGGCCTTGGTAATGACATTCTTTAGCGCCGTCATGATAATGCTGCCGACGCTAAAACTGGGTGAATCTAAATCGCCAGAGACTTCCATGCCTAAATCAATTACCCCGTTACGATCCTGTAATAGTGCTATTGCAAGCGTGATGGGCAAGCTAGTGGCTAGTTCGCTATTACTTGGTTTACCGAGCTTTAGTTGATTAATCACTAAATGATTGTTACCTTTGAGTTTATTTTTATCCAGTTTGTAGTTTAGTGAAAGTGATAATTGGCCTTTATCGATGTAGTAACCTGCATAGGTACCTGAGTAGGGATTGACCGAAGTTAACTCAACATTCTTAAAGACTAAATCAAGATCTAAATATGGCATATCTAATAAGGGGTTAATATCACCTTTTAAGGTGACGGGCGCATACTTATCTATTTTACCCTTAATATCAACCGAGGCTTTAGTCCCTGGTATTGAAGATAAATGCGTGATATTACCTTCGAGTTGCTCAATGCCCGAGGCAAAATTTGGTGTCAGTGAATTATCTGCAAAGTAAGCCGAACCTTGGTTAAAGCTAATTTTTTGGATATCGAGCGTTAATTCTGGTGTTACCGTTTTGCTTGCTGTTTGCGAATGTGTAGGTGGCGCTGCAGCACTTTCTGTAGTTGGAACGGGCTTGCTATTAGCTGTCGACACAGGAGTATCAACGATAAGGTCGCTGATATTGGTCGTTCTATCTTTGGCAATCACCACTTTGGCGTAGGGTTGAATAAAGGCTAAATGATCAATTTTGATTTGATTTTTTTGTTGGTCAAAATCCAGTTGATTGATATTCATTTTTTGCCATTTGACCAGCGGGGAATGACGTAATGTGTCATTAATAGCTAAATCATCTAGATCAACATTGCCAGCATAAATAGCTTTACCCTTTGCATCGGCAGTGAGTTTGCCTGTAGAGCTTAATAGACCACTTTTGAGCTGGATATTAATATAAGGCGCCAGGTAAGGTTGAAACTGGATTAACGCCAATTTATCGAGTTGGATATTGGCATCTATGGCTTCGCCAGTAATATCTACTTGGCCTTGAGAGCTAAAACTTCCTTTGTCATTAATGCTGAGTTGTAGTTCGTATTCAATCGGAGTCGCTAACGTGCTTGTTATGGTTTTGGTTGAAAAATTAAGTGGATAGACACGCCATTGCTGCGGCGTTGCGGTGAGTTTTTGTTCTGATAAATTAATATCATAGTTTTCAACATGTAGTTCATCGAGTTGCACTAACCAAGTCGATTTTTCAGCCGGGACTGTAGCCGTAGCTTTTTTAGTCGTAGTAGCAGCGTTTGCGGCGATGTCATTGTTGAGTACAGCACTATCCTTGTCGTTAGTCGCAGCTAATTGACTTTCAGTCGGGGGGGGCGTTGTATTGCTTACATCAGTTGAAACCTTAACTATTTGAGGCTTTTCTTCAACTAATGGGGCTTGTACGTTTTCTGCAAGCTGAGTCTCTATTGGTTTTGCAACCGTTTGGGTTGAACTTGCTGCAGGGGCTGATGATTTAGGCGTAAACAAGTTGGCTAGATCGAGACCATCTTGACTCAACATTGCATTAATTATTAAGCCATCACTGTGCAGTTTATTAATATGCACTTTCTGTTGCTGCAAATTCACTGAAATACCGTCAAGGGCAAAGAGTGGCAGCTTAACCACAGTGCGTTTTTGGTCGTTAAAATTGAGTTTTTCGACAATGAATTGGCCATGATTACTGGTGATTTGTAACTCGCCATTATCGGTTAAATCCACTTGATACTGCGTTTTGGCACTAATTTCGCCATCGGTAAGGATTGGGATAAATTGATCGTCGATAAATCGCCACAGCGGTGTCAGCTTAAGCTTAGCAAATTGCACATCACCAGTGATTTTTAACGGGAACAGTTGGAATTGTCCTTGCAAGCTGATTTCGCCGGCATGATCGTCACGTAGGTGCATTGCATAATGGTTATGCTTGATGGGTACAACTGTAGATTTCGATATCGTTTGGGTATTTGCAGTGCTTACCTCTGCTTTGTTCGCTTTTATGGCTGGCGCAATGGATTCAGTCACTGCGGTCATCAAATATTCAGTATCGAGGTGACTGAGTTTCAGATTGATATTGGGATAATTGACTTGAGCATTCGTGATTTTATCATCAAAGCTGACTTGCCCAGCATCTAATACAAATTGGCTCAGTAGAACGCGAACGGGCGCGCTAACATCTGCAGGTGTGGTATTAGGGCTTGTGGATGAATGTTTGTTTAAGGTCAATAGAATGTCGTCGAAGTTGAATCCTATTTTATTTTTTCTGTCCACACGGATGATGTGTGCGTAGGGCGCTTGTATGTGTATGTGTTCGATAACTGCAATACGCTTAAACACCGATTGCCAAAAGTTCACTTCAAATTGAACTTGTGCTACGCCAGCAAATGGCTTCTCATCTTTTTCTTTAATGGCAAATTGATCAATTTCGACTTTGAAATTAAAAGGGTTAATGCGAACGTCACCGAGGGTAACTTGACGCCCCAATAAAGATGACAACTTCTCTGGCGCCTGAGTCGTAATCGCATAGGGAAGTAATATGCCTAATGCGCAGATATACCCAAGATAGATAAGCACAAGGTAAAAAATCACTCGAAGATACCTTGGCAGGGCAAAAAAAAGTTGGTTAAATTTCGATAGCTGGGTCAGCATTAATATTAAGGCTCCAATGCATAAGTCAGTGTAAAACTGGCATAAGTACGGACATTCTAGCGAATAACGCTAGTGTTGCCAGAATTAGTTAAGGTTATTATTTGTTAACTTTTATTATTGTCGATTAACATTCCGTGTTTAGCTTAGTTTAGGTGGGTGTGCACTATCTTAACAGTATGGCTGAATAGTCAGTTTTAATGCTATTTTTTAGGCCGCGATAAGATTTTTAGTGAGTTAATCAAGATGATAATGGCACCTTGATGTTTTTTATCCAATTAAAATATCTTCGTTAAAAATCTTTTACTTAAATGGCATATTACTCACCCTTTTTTTGTTGATGTTGGCTCAGACTGCATCAAGGCTTCCTTGGATAAGCCTTGTTTATGTTTGAACTCAGCCGTTGTTAATGCGTTATCAAGATAAGGTTTAGAGCAGTATTAAAACTGAACATATATAACAAAGTGCTTAATTGAAAAGTGGATTTCATTGTTAGACCTAAGTCCTGTTAGCTTGTTAATATAAGCCAGTTTTACATTTTATCGATGCTATCTTAGGGGATACGAGATTGAATAAGAGTTTAGTGACCAATTTATTAGCGGCTGCCTTGGTCGTGGTGGGATATGTTATTGATTCGGCAATGGTACTGAGTGTGGGGTTGTTTGCTTTATCTGGCGCAATTACCAATTGGGTTGCGATATACATGTTGTTTGAGAAAGTCCCTGGACTTTATGGCTCAGGCGTTGTGCCTTCGCGCTTTGAAGAATTTAAAGCGGGTATCGCTCACTTAATGATGAAACAGTTTTTTACTACCGAGAATATCGAGCGATTTTTATCTGAAAAACAAGGGTTTAGTAAAATAGATTTGGCGCCTGTGATTGGAAAGGTTGATTTAGCGCCTTCATTTGATGCTCTAATCAGTACGGTCGCGCAATCTTCCTTTGGTGGCATGCTGTCGATGTTCGGTGGCACTGATGCATTATTGCCGTTAAAAGAGCCATTTATTGTGAAAATGAAGGCATCTTTGGTTGAAATGGCCCAAAGTGACGCATTCCATGAGCTATTGCAGCAAGAAATTGAACAACCAAATGTAATGGCCGATTTACAAGCAAAGATTGCCAATATAGTAGAACAAAGATTAAGTGAGCTTACACCGCAAATGGTGAAAAAAATCGTACAGGATATGATCCAAACGCATTTGGGATGGCTAGTGATTTGGGGCGGTGTATTTGGCGGTCTGATTGGACTTGTCGCCGCTTTAATACAAGGCTAACCTGAGTTAAAGCCGCGAATAGAATGGGAGCTTTGGCTTCCTTTTTACTTACAACGTAGGCGTGAATATCAAATAACAAGGCTGTCTATGAACCCTCACCACAGTATCAATTATTTAGAAATACCGAGTCGAGATATTGCGAGCTCGAAGGCCTTTTTTAACCAGGTCTTTGGTTGGGATTATGTTGATTATGGCCCTGAATATAGCTGCTTTGTGGATGCAGGTATCACTGGAGGATTCTATCAAGCTGATATCAATTTTACTCTGACGCGAGGTTGCCCATTGATTGTGATATATAGTCAAAATTTAGCATTAACTCTGGTATCTGTTGTTGAAGCTGGTGGCGCTATTACGGCTGATATATTTAACTTCCCTGGTGGGCGCCGATTCCATTTTACAGAACCCTGTGGCAATGAATATGCCGTCTGGTCAGAATAATTCTCACGTAATTCCTTGTATTCGTAATTGTTGTTTAGATCAGCAAGATATTTGCTTAGGTTGTTTTAGGCATCTCGACGAGATTTTAGCATGGCGTGTAATGTCAGAAGCGGAACAACAAGCGTGTTATACCAAAATGAGACAGCGTAAATGTGCTCACCTGGCTAAATTAAGCGGCGGGGCTGTGTAGCGATAATGATTGATTCTGTCGTTGTTGAGTAAGCAAAGAGTAAAAAGACTTGAGGCCATTAATCATTTTCAGAATGCAGTTTAGTCGTGCTTATGACCTTAATCCTAACGATCTTTGATCGACCCACATCAATAAATTTACCTACATTGATATCAAATTTTAAACACAAGTGTGAATATCTCAGTTGATAAATCAATGGTGAAATACGCATTAACGTATGTCACCATTGATATTTTGAAACACTGCTTATACTGGTTCTATCACTATGTGCTCAAGTTCGATAGCTGCAACGGTATGCAGTGCATCCATCGTCGCGCCTACTAGACTAATTTTTCCTTGAGACGACTCAATTAATACTGCACGACTGATATCACTAAACTCACGGTTATGGCGAGTTAGATTCGATAATGCCATCTGCATGGGGAGCATAGAAGGATTAAACGCTGCGTTCTCGGCGTATCGACCACAATAGGTTGCGCCATCGTGGGTTTCTAATACTACGGCAGCAAAACTTTGAGTGTAAGGCGCATAGCTTAAACCTGCATGTTCTAAGCCCTCGATGATCATAGGATCGGCACTATCTAACGCAAATTCAGTGTATTGCTTAGCCATTAAGGGGGAGGTGACATTTAAGTCTTTAGGCCCAAAAGCATAGGGTAAATAATACGCGAGAGGATGACTTTCCTGTGCTGGTAGATGAATACAAATCTTGCTACCTTCCACCAATTCATTCATGAATTGACGGCAATGGCCACAAGGGCTGGCATTGACTATGATATCAACGATTTGGCTTTCACCGCTTAGCCAAGCGTGGCTAATAGCACTTTGTTCCGCATGGACTGAGTGAAATAACGCTTCACCGGGCAATTCTATATTCGCGCCCATGTAAATATCACCACTTTTGCCTTTGGCAATCGCGCCAACATAAAACTCACTGATAGGCGGTTTAGCCAGTGCTGCGGCTATTGGCAGTAATGCTAATAACACTTCAGCTTCACTCATTTTACTTGCACTTGTTAGCGTAGCAAGTTGTTGTGCATTGAGGTGCCCCGCAAAGTGTTGGTTTAACATGGGAATGAGTGCATCTGCTAACGGCGTTGGCAGTAGGGTTATGCTGTGATTGAATCTATCTTGCATTTCCCGATTCCTTATTTGTTAAGTTCATGAAAGAACATTCTAGTAATTTTGTTACAGTATAAATGCGAGTTAGCTCGCGTTTATACGCTGTGAACATTAATGTATTGATTGTTATTAATCTATACTGAGTCTGTTTAAATATATTGCCAGTATATGGTTGAGTCTAAAGCTTTGTTTAAAGCTTTTAAATACAAGAGATAAGATTATGACCTTACAAAAATTTAAAGCTCGCGCAAATAATGGCAAAGCGCGGTAAGTAATTTTTGTTTATTCTCATCTGCTTGCGTATCTTGTAGTAAGTTTTCTAATTTAAGTACATAGTCTTGATCGGCTAAACGACTTTGACAGAATTCACGCCAGCGCAGTGATTCTTCATAATCAAGTAACTCTGGGTAGTTTCTGGCACGGTAACGGAACAACATTTCAGGAATGCGTGGATCATCAAATTGCAAATCTAACGCAGCTAAATTTTGCGGTAGGGTATGACGGATGATTTCCATTTTCGCTTTATCCGCTTGACTAAAAAAACCACCGGAATACAACATTAAGTCGGGATCTGTCGTGGCTCTGCTCTCATCGTGCTCAAACAATAGTGCTAATTTCTCGCGCAGTTCGGGGTGTTGTTTCAAGCTTTTATATTGTGCTCTGGCAAATTCTTTATCTATACCTAAACGAGCGGCATGTTCATCGCTGAGAATTTTTGCTGAGGTGATAAATGGGCATTTATTTAAATGAATTTGTTTGACAGGGATAGGCAATTCATCTTCGGCCAGATCGGCTCTTGACGTATACATGCGCGTTTTAATTTGCTCAATATCGAGCTCAAATAACGGCGTTAAATCCATCGCTAAATTAACGCAAATAACGGCATTTTTATTGGTTGGATGGTGCGCTACAGGTGAAATCAAGGTGGTACAACCATTACGTGCACTAATTTTTGAACTGACGTGAACAAGTGGCTGCATATTAAGTACATCGATTTGATCGCTAACCGCTTGTTTGCGACGCAAATCAAAATAGTACTGATATAACTTAGGTTGTTTTTCGCGAATAAGCTTAGCCATTGCAATCGTCGCATATACATCTGACATTGCATCATGGGCTTTCTCGTGGCTTAAACCATTCGCTTGAGTCAGGTGCTCTAGCTTAAAGCTAGGCGAGCCATCTTCTTTTGTCGGCCAATTGATTCCTTCAGGTCTAAAGGCGTAACAAGCGCGAACTAAATCGATGATATCCCAGCGGGAGTTTCCATTTTGCCATTCGCGAGCATAGGGATCGATAAAGTTGCGATAAAAGCCATAACGGGTCACCTCATCGTCAAAACGCAGTGAGTTATAACCGGCAACGCAGGTGTTGGGTTGGCTAAATAAGACCTGAATACGTCCCATAAACTCAGTTTCAGGGATGCCTTTTAAATTAGCTAACTGCGGTGTGATCCCTGTGATCAATATCGCTTCCGGCGACGGCAGGTAATCAGTGGCTTGTTTGCAATAAAACGTCTCAGGTTCGCCGATAATATTGAGATTTAAATCCGTGCGAATACCAGCAAATTGCGAGGGTCTGTCTTTTGCAGGGTTTGCACCAAATGTTTCGTAGTCGTGCCAGAATATACTTGGCTGGGAATGATTAGACATAAATTAGATTCAAATGACAGTTTGTTGAATAGTCACATCTTAACACCTAAACACTCGGAATGAACATTTACGGCATGGTTAAAACTAAGTCATTAACTTAGGAATATAATGGTTTACTAGGTGATTTTAATAGAGATTAGACGGTACAATTGCACTTAAATAGGGGGGGAAGAGTGTCTCATGTATCATCATTTTCTAAATGAACTCATAGTGCTTGATGCCGAAAAAACATCGATACTGACGTTGCGATTACCCGACGACATTAGTGATTTTATGGTATTACAGGCGATAAGTGCGCCATTGCTAGAGATCATCGTTATAGCGAATGCCGATGCGCTGAAAAATATTACAGTTCGCTTTCAACCATTTATGGGCTTAAAGGTCGAATCGCTATCAAAAAGTTCTCAGGCTTTTAATACACCAGTCACTCGTTGTATTGGCCAAGGTTTTCGGCTTTATACGCGTATGGGAACAGCAGCAAAGTTTTGCGCGGCAGAATTGAGGCGAGGAGTTTCTTTTTCCTTAGATATGGCTAACTGCCAAAACTTGGATAATTGCTTAACTTTTGCCTTACAAGCTGATTCCAAATTTGAATTAGTCCCTTTAGAAACTGATTTACGTGTTTTACATGAGCCAAAAGTATTATTGGTCGCTAAAGCCCTGCTAGCAAGACAATACGACTATGCAGCATCATCCGAATTGATTGCCATTGACATGGCAGAAATCGAGCAGGTTAGGTTAGAATTACAAACGTTTGTACGTGGCGACTTGGGTCTGTGTCACGCTGGCCTTGCCGATGAAGCATTAAGGCTTACCCCATTGTTAATGCAGAAACAGCAGTGGTTATTTAGAACCTATACCCATATATTTGAACGTCCCAATTATAATCGCTCGGCTAATGATACGGATAACACTGATAAATTATTACGAAAACTAGAGTGTTATGAGTTACTAGCGCCACCTGAACTGGTTCAGATGGTTGGCCGATTAATGGAAGACGACACTTAAATGGTTGTTACTCCAATTTAGTAAACGATAAGAGTCCACTATGCACTATTTATGTCCTCTGTGCGCCGCACCTCTGGCGTTAACAGAGCGAACTTGGGGTTGTTCACAGCAACACAAGTTTGATGTAGCCAAAGAGGGTTACGTCAACTTATTACCTGTACAGAAGAAAAATTCAAAAGATCCTGGCGATAACAAACAGATGATGTTTGCTCGGCGTGAGTTTTTAACCGCTGGTTACTATCAAGGCTTGAGTGATAGAGTTAATGAACTTGCACTTAAGTTTGCGCCTGAAGCAAAGCAAATACTCGATATAGGCTGTGGGGAAGGGTACTACAGTCAGCGTTTATTCGATGTGTTGAATCAGCATCATCAGTGTGAGTTACAAGGCATTGATATTTCTAAGTCAGCAATTAAGTATGCAGCGAAGCGTTATCCTCATCTACAGTTCTGCGTCGCAAGTGCTTATGAAATGCCTATTGCAGCTCAAAGTGTCGACTTGGCTATTCGTATTTATGCGCCTTCAAAAATTGAAGAACTACACAGGATTATGGCCAATGGCGGTGTGTTAATCACTGTTTCACCTGGCCCTTTGCACCATTTGGCATTAAAAAAACAGATTTATGCCGAGCCTAGACTGCATGCCGAGTCCACGACGCATATTTTAGGATTCGAATGTTTACATCAAGAACGGTTGCAATCCCAGCTCAAATTAATTCATAGAGAACATATTGCTCATTTCTTAGAAATGACTCCCTACGCTTGGAAGTTTACCGATGTTCAAAAACAATTACTTGCCTCACAAGGGCTAAATTGTGAGCTGGATTTCCAAATTGAAGTACATCGCATTTCAAGGTGATAACATAGATTAAGCGATTGAAATAAAATATTTAAAGTGCTTTACTATACCTGTGAAACAGCATGGACTTAGTGTTCAGCTAGCCGGTTGCAAAATCATAAAGTAGACGTAGGCAAAATAAATAATCCAAAGTGTCGCAGTATGTTGACTTATCTTTAGAATGGTTTATAGTCTTGTTAGCTTGAAGGTTGGGCTTATATTTATGTGTTCAATACGACCAGTTCGTCCTGTAAACATAAGTAATACCGGCATTTTCCAGCTCCACCGCCGTTAAGGCTTTAATTTTTTATTTACAGGATTTATATTATGTCTCAAGTTACTGGTGTTGTTAAATGGTTCAACTCTGACAAAGGTTTCGGATTCATTGAGCAAGAATCTGGTCCAGATGTTTTCGTACATTTCCGTGCGATCAACTCTGACGGTTTCAAAACCCTTGATGAAGGTCAGAAAGTGTCTTTCACTGTGACTCAAGGTCAAAAAGGTCCACAAGCTGAAAACGTAACTATCGTTGGTTAATGTTTCAGTGCTGTTAGCTTAGAGCTAAGAGCAATGGATCAAAGAGCTATGGTTAATTCCATGGCTCTTTTTATTTGTGTAAGGTTTAAAGTTATCGATATTCGTCAAAGTATTTAGCTCCTTATTTGTGAGTGAAAACTTTTAGCTCAATTATTTATTCATCATTCCATCTCTAAACTGTCACTAATCGGCAATAAAATAAAACATGCCTCTGCACCTGAATTAGTTTTGGCCTATTCTTATAGCCGAAATCAAACTCATACCAATCCGTATTATTTTTGCCCATATTATACCATTTATATTAATTAACTGGTCAGTGTCGCCCATCGTCTAAGCACAATTTGCTCACCCTTTCTTTATTCTCGATGAAGCTATTCCATGCGATGGAACACTGTTCAACAATGTCGTCATAACCACTAAAACAGCGATTGGCCAACACATTTTGGCGTAGCCATTGCCAGACTTGCTCTATGGGGGTGAGTTCGGGTGAGTAAGGAGGCAGCTTGAGGACGGTCAGATTATCAAAGTCGTCGGCTAACGCTTGTTGATGCCAGCCAGCGCCGTCCATGATGATCAGGGCGTAGCGCCCAAATGACGTTGCAGCAGAAATTAACTTCAAATGTTGGTACATGTATTCGCTGTTAGCATGTGGGGCAATAATCGCTTCTGTTGCGCCAGTTGCAGGACACATTGCGCCATATAAATATGCCGATTCAAACGGTTGCTGCCTTACTGCGCGTGGAGTATCCCTTTCTTGGCCCAAATACGGGTGGTAGTATTTGTTGACCAAATCTGGCTTCATCTTGCAACCAAACATCAATGCGATAGAGTGCAACATGGCCCGGGGTGTTACGGGATCGTTATCATCAGAAAGTTTTTTAAAAGTTGCTTGCACAGCCTCCGATTTTTCGGGTGGCGAGAGCGAGTGGTGATCCATGAAAGCCCAATTGATGTAGTAGACGGTAGATATTAGCTTGTTTGAATGTCACCCAAAATTCAGGTTGAATAAAATGATGGAGATCCTCTGCCATCAGTCTACCCCTTGCCTAGAGAGGCTTGGTTGCTGTATAAGCGCTTTGAGACTAGCTTGCTGTGCTAAGTGAATTAAGCTTGTCATTTAGACCTGGCAGCCCTTGGGGAAGGTCAGTGGTAACCCGCTTATTAACACAGGTTCTACTGTTTTTCTGCATACTGGCAATAGCGGCTTCTTAGTGAAGTGCTGTAATATAATGCATACGTTTACGTGCGTCTGATTTCATTCAGGTTAGGATATTGGGCTTGTTCATACTTTGTAAGGTTACAAAGTGGCGACTAATTTGATTACACAATTAAGACTATTGGCATAATAAGTATTTCCGTAAGCAGTTAAGCTATGTTTAAAACTTACTAATAAAAATGCCGCTCACCTTAAGTGAGCGGCATTTAGCTATCTATCGAACCAAAGTGATTATGGACGAGTCATATCCGATTCTGCACCGTTCACCAATTTGATTTTAGCGCTAGAAGTCTCTTCAGTCGTAGTATTTTCATACTCGCGTCCCTTAGGCACTGCAACTTGCTCTCTCACTTCAACCACTGGTTTAGTCATGTCAGAGGACACCATAGAGCCAAAACGACTCGCAGCTTTTGGTTTGTTGGCCACAACATCAATCACAGGCTTTGTTGTTACAGTAGATGCAACTTGAGGCGCTAATTGAGGTTTTGCAATGGATGCGGGTTTGGCCGTCGGCGCCGAAGATGTTGCTTTAACTGCTTCTTTTGAAACAACATTTGATTCCACCGTAGACTCTGTTTGAATCACCAGCTCAACTTGCTTATTTGACTCGGTAGCCGTTGCGGGGGCTTCGGTTACTGATGCAAAGTTAACGTTCGCTTCAACTGCTTTTGCTTGTGCATCGATTTCAGCAGATTTAGTTTCTACTGGTGACTTAGGTTCTGCTGCCTCAACTTCGCTCTCTTTAGTCGTTTCAACTAGAGTTTCAGTTTTGACTTCAGCAGGGATTTTAGCCATCGGTGCTGCAATTGTTTGAGTGTGCTCGATTTCGGTTGTTACGTTCTCTGTAATAGCGGCTTCTAACTGAGTAGGTACCGCTGCTACCGGTGCTTCAACACGAACACTAGCGACTTCTCGTGGGTACTCTTGGTCAACACCTAACTCGTCATTAGGAACAAACTGTGCTGGCGTTGATGTACCTTGGTCATCTTCATCACGGCGACGGCGCTGACCCGCTGCGCGAAGATGGCGTGGGCTACGACGGCTACGACGTTGACCTTCTCTTGGCTCTTGTTTTGACTGACTGTCAGCATTTTCATCATCAGTGCTTTCAATGTCGTTATCTTTCGATAGTACATCTACTGGCGCGGTGCTTTCTGTTATTTCTGTTGTTGTGACTTCCGCTTCGATAACAGCTATGGTTGGTGCTTCTTTAGTGGTAGTTTCGGCAACGTTATGCTCTAAAACTTCGTTGTCTAAAGCTTCACTTTTTATCGAGTCTTGAGCTAGTGATGCATCTTTACGAGGCTGGCGACGTGTTCTTGGTGTTCTCGTTTCTGCCGTTGTTTCAGTGATTACCGCAGTTTTCACTTCGATAGTGACAGCGGCAGCATTTACAGCTGCAATCTCTGTCAATACTTCAACAACTTCTTCAGGAGAAATAGGTATCGCATTATCTGGCGTATTATGACCATTATCGATACGTACTTTACGGCGCATATTACGACGTTGACGACGCTCACGAGCAACTTCTTGCTTCGGAGTATCGGTGTCAGTATCAATATCCGCAATAACGTCTTTTGGTGCTTGAACTCGTGGCTTAGATTCCGCTTTTATCGGACGTTTTGTCGCTTCGTCTTTATCTTGAGTAGGGCGTTCTTGTGACGTTGCTATCGCATCCGCAGGTTTTCTTGGATTACGACTACGTGGTTCGCGAGTGCCTTCTTTTGTCTTGTCTGCATCTTGGGCGCTACGTGGGCGTCGAGTGTCATTACGACGATTACGACGGTTTGCGTTAGCTGCGCTGCTATCAGCAGTTTTAGTTTCAGGCGCTTTTACTGGCTCAGCTTTTTCGCTTGGTGCCAACATCGCACTTATCGCACTCACTAGCTTACTGAAGAAACCAGGCTGTGATGGTTGTTCTTTTACCGTTGGTGATGGTGCTTGTTCCACTTTTTGTGGTGCAGCATAACCTTTTAAAGCTGGCGCAGCTGCGGTTGTACGCTCCAATTTGCGGGGCTCATACAACTTAGCTTCTGGCTGCTCAATGCGCTTGTAGCTTGATTCGCTGATTTCATCATCACTACGATGGCGAATAACACGATAATCAGGTGTCATCATGTGTGCATCAGGGATGATATATACTTCAACATTATGACGTTGTTCTGTAATTCGGATAGCTTTACGTTTCTCGTTTAACAAGAACGCTGCTACATCGACAGGCACAACGGCTTCAATTTGTGATGTATTTTCTTTGATTGCTTCTTCTTCCATCAAACGAAGAATCGACAAGGCTAATGATTCAGTACTACGAATAGTGCCTTGGCCATGGCAGCGTGGGCAAATATGTGCAGCTGATTCTTCTAAAGATGGGCGTAAACGTTGGCGTGACATTTCCATCAAACCAAAGCGTGAAATACGGCCTAATTGCACACGAGCACGATCATGGTGCACCGCATCACGTAAGCGATTTTCAACTTCGCGTTGATGGCGTACTGGTGTCATGTCGATGAAGTCGATAACGACTAAACCGCCCAAATCGCGTAAACGTAATTGGCGGGCAATTTCATCAGCAGCTTCAAGGTTAGTATTTAGCGCCGTCTCTTCAATGTCTCCGCCTTTAGTCGCTCTGGCAGAGTTGATATCGATTGAGGTTAAGGCTTCTGTTGGGTCAATTACGATTGATCCGCCAGAAGGTAGACGCACTTCACGTTGGAAGGCCGATTCAATTTGTGATTCGATTTGGAAGTGTGTAAATAATGGCACTTCAGCTTCGTAAAGTTTTACGCGCTCAACGAAATCAGGACGAACTAAAGCAATATGTTGCTTAGCTTCTTCGAAAATACGTGGATGGTCGATGAGAATTTCGCCAACATCACGGCGTAAATAGTCACGAATAGCGCGAACAATGACGTTACTTTCTTGGTGAATTAAGAAAGGAGCGCCTTTTACTTGTGCAGCTTCGGTGATCGCAGTCCAGTGGTGCTGTAGAACTTTTAAGTCCCACTTTAATTCTGCAGATTCTTTGCCTACACCAGCAGTGCGGACAATAAGACCCATGCCGGCAGGTACTTCTAAATCGGCCAGTGCTTCTTTTAACTCAGTACGCTCATCACCTTCAATACGACGAGAAATCCCGCCCGCACGTGGGTTGTTTGGCATTAACACTAAATAAGAGCCCGCTAAGCTAATAAAGGTGGTTAATGCCGCACCTTTATTGCCACGTTCTTCTTTATCAATTTGAACAATAACTTCTTGTCCTTCACTGACGACTTCTTTGATATTTGGGCGACCTTGGAAAGAATATCCTTTAGGAAAATATTCTCTAGCAATTTCTTTTAGCGGCAAAAAGCCATGACGATCGGCGCCATAGTCAACGAATGCGGCTTCTAGAGAGGGTTCTACGCGGGTAATTTTACCTTTGTAAATATTTGATTTTTTTTGCTCGTGACCTGGACTTTCAATATCTAGATCATACAGTTGTTGCCCATCAACAAGGGCAACACGCAACTCTTCTGATTGAGTCGCATTGATTAACATACGTTTCATGATGACGTCATTCTTCTTTAAATAGAGGTCATCAAACATCGCGTTTCGCTGCATTACGGGCCTAGCTGTGGTCAACAAAGCCTCACGGCTTGTGGCTAGGCAAGGTGCGCATTACTGTTAGACGCAGTCGCTGCGTGTCGCATCCTATTTATGGCTTATTTTTTAATGATTACAAAAACAAGGAATTCGTTGTAAAACATCAACCAACCCCATAAATTCTTTAGTTTCGTTCCGGTAATGCCCAAGTCGAATCGGTTTGTCTGACGACAAGTTAAAATATGTTTCGAAATCTGGGAGAAAAATTCCAGGAAACCTTATTAATTTAAGGTGATTTTCTCGATTTAATCGTAAAAACGCATTTGTGGTATTTTTACTTAATCTACGACTTGCAAATCAATGAATTGCTATCAAGAAAATATTTTTTTATCCATGAGATTTTTCGCTTGGGAAAGGGAGCTTGTGAACACTTTATCCACTGGTTATCCCTAATCGCAGGTGAAATATAGCAACAATCAAAAAATTCAGCAATGGGAAGGCACAATTCTTCTTAGTTGTTGTACAATGAACGCTGCAATAATTAGATGGCGCATCATGAATACAGAATCCACCCCACAACAGGTTCAGTTGATCACGATTGATGAAGATCACTTCGAACAGCGTATCGATAACTACTTAATGACCAAGCTGAAGGGCGTGCCGAAAAGCATGATCTATCGCATTGTCCGCAAGGGCGAGGTTCGAGTTAATAAGAAGCGCATTAAACCTGAGTACAAGTTACAGATTGGCGATATAGTGCGTATTCCGCCTGTTAGAGTCGCAGAGCCAGACAATCGTACTGCACCATCGGCCAACTTAAGTAAAGTGTCGCAGCTTGAAGATCGTATCTTGCATGAAGATAATCATCTGATCGTGTTAAATAAACCTGCTGGAATAGCGGTGCATGGCGGTAGCGGTGTTGATTACGGCGTGATTGAAGCGCTGCGTTCACTGCGTCCTCAGCAGAAGTTTTTAGAGTTAGTACATCGTCTCGATAAGGATACCTCCGGTGTTTTATTGATCGCTAAAAAGCGAAGCGCGCTCAAACATCTGCATGATCAGCTTAGACATAAAAAGATGCAAAAAGATTATTTAGCCTTAGTGAAAGGTGAATGGTCTGCTCAAGATAAAGCGGTTAAGCAGCCCTTATTAAAAATCACCCTTAAATCTGGTGAGCGTATCGTGCGCGTCAACGCTGAAGGTAAACCGTCAGAAACGCGCTTTAAAATTATGCAGCGTTACCAAGGTTGTACTTTAGTTAAGGCCAGCCCAGTTACTGGCCGTACTCATCAAATTCGTGTGCATTGCCAGTTTGCTGGTCATCCTATCGCCTGTGATGATAAGTATAGCGAGCAAAAGTTTGACGATAGCATGCGTGCGTTAGGTTTAGCGCGACTATTTTTACATGCGGCAGAACTCATGTTTATTCATCCTGAAAATGATGAAGTGATGCGGGTTTCTGCACCTTTAGATCATAATTTGTCACAATTATTGGACAAGTTAAAGCGTGTGTAACAAGTAGGGGTAGGATTCAAGGATGAAGATCAAGCAATATGATTTAGTGATTTTTGATTGGGATGGCACGCTGATGGATTCCATCGGTAAAATTATCATCTGCATTGAAAACATGGCTAAAGCATTGCACCTGCCTATCCCAACTGAAAATGACATTCGTGATATTATCGGTTTATCTATGACTGAGGCGCTGCGAGTTCTTTTCCCGCAAGGACTCAGTCGAAGTGATTCTTCAGCAGATTTTCTACATCCGTTCTCTAAAAATGAATCTAGCCAAAGGTTAGAGGATGGCTACCTACACATGCGCGCTGAGTTTAAAACACAATATTTACATTTAGACACCACGCCAACGCCGCTCTTTGCACAAGCGCCTGCCTTAATTAGTCACTTGCACACCCAAGGCTATCAATTAGCCGTTGCAACAGGTAAAGCCCGCGCAGGTCTTGAACGCGTTTTTGAACAAACTGGACTTGGAAAGTACTTTGTTGCGTCACGCTGCGCAGATGAAGTGAGCAGTAAACCCCATCCTGAAATGATTTCAAGCTTGCTTCACGAATTGAATATTGCGCCTGAACGAGCTTTGATGGTGGGTGATTCTTTATTGGATCTGACCATGGCGGCCAATGCTGGGATTGATAGCATCGGTGTGACTTATGGTGCCCACAACGCCAAAAAGTTATTGCGGGCAAAACCTATTGCCTTGATTGATTCGCCAGAGCAATTACTGCAACACCTTTAACTATACTTTTTATGCAGGCGTGATGATAAACGCTATCTTGGTACAACCTTCCTTATTACGGTATATACCTTATCCTTTGGCGGATTAAAGTTTGCGCGCTTTATTTAATAAACAAAGCTCGCTCAGTAAAATCGATGCATATCAAACTAAAACCAAAGTGAATTATGCCAAAACGTCTACACCTTGGGCTAACAGCATCTCAGTTAATAGTATTAGTGGTAAACCAACCAAGGTATTAGGATCTCGACCTTCGAGCTGCGTAAATAAAGCGATCCCTAAACCTTCACTTTTAAAGCTACCTGCACAGTAATAGGGCTCTTCCTTTTTTACATAAGCCACGATCTGTGCATGGCTGAGTTGCCTGAAATGCACGGTAAAAGGTTCAACTTCGGCGTTCATCATCCCCGTTGCGGTATTATAAAGTGCGAGTCCGGTATAAAAGGTGATGGCTTTACCTGAGGCTTGGGTAAGCTGCGCAACAGCGTTGTCAAAATGATGGGGTTTACCGATAATCTGGCCATCAATAACAGCGACTTGATCAGAACCTATAATCAATCCATCTACAAATTGTGTTGCACCAGCAAATGCCTTTGCTTTGGCGAGTCTAAGGACTAATGCTGGGGCCGATTCATTACTATGTGCTGTTTCGTCGATATCAGGATTACAGCACTCGAAGGCTAAACCGAGTTTTTGTAGTAGCGATTGTCGGTAGATAGACGTCGAGGCTAAGATTAACGGGGGTGGCATAAATGAATTTCCGTAAAAAATTGAGCTATATTGTGACCAATTTGAGCGAGAGTGCACAACTATTTCGTTTTTTACGCTTTCTTTTCAGCGAATACGGCTAAATGCGGCTATTTTAGGCGGCTTATGCTTGTATGCGGCCTCATGCTTGGGTACTATTTCGCCCACGTCAATTTCAATGTTGGGGCTGGAGAAAGGCTTAAGTTGCAAACTGGGACTTAAGTTAGTATTTTTTCTTTGACTCTAGCGTTTCCAAACTATAATATGCGCGCCTTATGCAAACAGTAAAGATACCGGTTTCAATTGATCCATTTCGCGCCGCCACGAGCCGCCAAGTTTATCACGGCACAGTTCCTGGCGTGCAATTGAAAAGATTAACTGAGTTATGTGCCGGCGACTGTTCCGATGTGGCAGTGTCGCTTGAATGTGGTGTAGATTTACAGGGGATAGTCTACCTGAAAGGGAAGGCTGTGACGGAGCTCACTCTAGTATGTCAACGTTGCATGACGCTATTTACCACAGAGGTTACGGTCGAGTTTTGTTTCGGTCCATGCCGGACTAAGGCAGAAATCGATGAGCTCCCGGATGCGTATGACCCAATTGAGTGCAATGAAGTTGGCGAAGTGCGTCTACATCAATTAATCGAAGATGAATTGATAGTCGCTATGCCGATAATCCCAATGCATCAAGAGATTGATTGTAGTGCCGGATCTAAAGACATAGTTGTAGGCGAGATCGAACCCGCTCATGAGGAGCGTCCAAATCCGTTTGCAGTGTTAGAAAAACTGAAGAGCAAGTAATCTAGGAGACAGGCCAATGGCTGTACAACAGAACAAAAAATCACGTTCAAAGCGCGGAATGCGCCGTTCACATGACGCACTGAGCACTGCTCAGCTGTCTGTAGACGCTACCAGTGGTGAAACTCATATGCGTCACAATGTGACTGCAGATGGTTTTTATCGCGGTAAAAAGGTAATCAACAAGTAATTTGTTGGTTTCCTAATGACGAATCTGGCGCTTGCGTTAGATGTAATGGGGGGCGATTATGGCCCCCACGTCACAGTGCCTGCAGCCTTGCGGGCACTACAATTACATTCTTTTCTAAAAATCTTTTTGGTCGGTGACAAGACTGAAATTGATGTCTATTTACACCAAGCTGAAGCGAGTTTACTTTCACGTATAGAAATCATTCATACCGACGAAGTCGTGAGTATGTCTGATAGACCTGTACATGCATTACGCACACGTAAAAACAGCTCAATGCGCTTAGCAATTGAATTAGTGCGTGATGAACGTGCGCAAGCATGTGTGAGTGCTGGTAACACCGGTGCACTAATGGCGATGGCAAAAGTATTGCTCAAAACTTTGCCAGGCGTTGATCGACCCGCATTAGTCAGCTGCTTACCTGCGGTGACTCAAAAACCAGTTTATTTACTGGATTTGGGCGCTAATGTTTCCTGTGATTCAGAAACCTTATTTCAATTTGCCGTGATGGGTTCTGTTTTGTGCGAAACGATTGATAAAAAATCTCGGCCAAAAGTTGCCTTGCTCAATGTGGGCATTGAAGAAATTAAAGGTAACGATCAGGTTCAGCAAGCTGCACAATTACTACAACAAACAGAGCAAATCAATTACACCGGTTTTATTGAAGGTAATGAAATCTACTCTGGAAATGTGGATGTGATTGTTTGTGATGGCTTTGTGGGCAACATCACGCTAAAAACCTCAGAAGGTATTGCCAAGTTATTGGTACATCAGTTAAAACGGGGATTAACCCAAGGTTTATTTGTTCGTTTTCTGGCTAAACTTATCGCCCCACGTATTCAAGCGGTGCTGAGCCAGATGAACCCCGACCACTATAACGGCGCAAGTCTGATAGGATTGCGAGGAATAGTGGTAAAAAGCCATGGAAACGCTGACGAAACTGCCTATCTACAAGCAATCAACTTGGCAGTAACGGAAGCTCAACGTCGACTCCCTGAAATGATAAAAGATCGTTTGGAGTCGATTCTTTTAGATATAAATAACTGATCCCTCCTTATGCATACAAAAATTCTCGGAACTGGTAGTTATCTACCCGTGCAGGTACGCAGCAATCAAGATTTGGAAAAGATGGTAGAAACCACTGACCAATGGATTGTGGAACGTACAGGCATATCAGAACGTCGTATTGCGGCCTTCGATGAAACCGTTTCAACTATGGGCTACCAAGCTGCACTCAAAGCGCTGGAAATGGCTGGCATAGAAGCATCAGATTTAGACATGATAGTTTGCGGCACCACCAGTGCTCCCAATGCTTTTCCGGCTGCCGCCTGTGAAATTCAAGCTATGCTTGGCGTGCATACCATTCCAGCATTCGACATCGCAGCGGCTTGTTCTGGCTTTGTTTATGCTTTATCTGTTGCCGACCAATTTGTAAAAACGGGCGCTGCTAAAAAAGTATTAGTAATTGGGGCCGATGTGCTGTCTCGTTTATGTGAGCCAGAAGATCGCTCAACGATTATTTTGTTTGGTGATGGTGCTGGCGCCGTTGTGATTGGTGCATCTGAAACGCCAGGGATCATTTCGACTCATATCTATGCCGATGGTCGCCAAGGCGATTTATTGAAATGCGCTTTCCCACCACGGCAAGGCGAAACCTCTGAAGCGGTCGGTTTTATGACCATGAAGGGGAATGATGTCTTTAAAGTGGCTGTAACTCAATTGTCCCATGTTGTGACTGAGACGCTACGTATCAACAATATTGATAAGTCAGAAATTGATTGGTTGGTACCGCATCAAGCTAATTTCCGTATTATCAATGCTACCGCCAAAAAACTCGATATGAGTCTCGATAAAGTGGTCTTAACCTTAGCTAAACATGGTAATACCTCAGCTGCATCTGTGCCTATCGCGTTAGATGAAGCAGTACGTGATGGCCGCATTCAACGTGGACAACTACTGCTGCTTGAGGCATTCGGTGCAGGGTTTGCGTGGGGTAGTGCGCTCATTCGTTTCTAAGTTCTACATGTGTTTTCACATGATTTTTCAATAAATTAAGTTAGCCATAGGTAATTTGAATATGGAAAATGTTGCTTTTGTATTTCCAGGTCAAGGTTCACAAGCCCTAGGCATGTTAGCCGAGCTTGCACAATCACACGCAGTAGTAGGGCAGACCTTTGCCGAGGCGAGTGACGTCTTAGGTTATGATCTGTGGGCATTGGTTCAGCAAGGTCCTGTTGAAAGCTTAAATGAAACAGATAAAACCCAACCCGCCCTATTAGCGGCAAGTGTTGCTATTTGGCGTGCCTATGTAGCTTCAGGCAAGCCTATGCCAGCCATGTTAGCTGGCCATAGTCTAGGCGAATACTCTGCTTTAGTGTGCGCGGGTGTGATAGGTTTTAAAGACGCGATAAAGTTAGTGGAACTTCGTGGTCAATTGATGCAGCAAGCGGTTCCTGCTGGCACAGGCGCCATGTATGCCATTATCGGTTTAGATAATGACACAATTGCCAAGACTTGCGTTGAAGCGGCTCAAGGTGAAGTGGTGAGCCCAGTTAACTTCAATAGTCCTGGCCAAGTGGTTATAGCGGGACAAAAAGAGGCGGTTGAGCGCGCGGCAGTGGCTTGTAAAGCAGCAGGCGCCAAAATGGCGGTAGCATTACCTGTCAGTGTGCCATCGCATTGTGCGCTAATGAAACCTGCCGCAGATAAACTCGCAATTGCATTGAACGATATCAAGTTTAATGCACCTAATATCGTTGTTATTAATAACGTCGATGTTGCCTATCCCGCAGCGGCGGATGAAATTAAAGATGCCTTAGTGCGTCAGTTATATTGTCCTGTGCGTTGGAGTGAGACCGTTGAACTAATGGCTCAGAAAGGCATTACACACTTGATAGAATGCGGCCCGGGTAAAGTATTAACAGGCTTAACAAAACGAATTAATAAATCACTTTCAGCCCAAGCGGTTAATGACGTTGCTTCATTAGTAGCATTAACTGAGTAAGGAGTTTGTATGAGTTTTAATCTGAATTTAGCGGGTAAAGTGGCTTTGGTAACTGGCGCGAGCCGTGGTATTGGCCGTGCGATTGCTGAGACGCTTGTCGAAGCGGGTGCTGTGGTCATTGGCACTGCCACCAGTGATAAAGGCGCTGCGGCCATTCAAGAATATCTGGGTGACAAAGGTTTTGGTTTAGTGCTTAATGTCACAGATAGTGAATCTGTTACCAATTTATTCGCATCGATTAAAGAAAAAGTAGGTGATGTTGATATTCTAGTTAACAATGCGGGTATTACTCGTGATAATCTGCTGATGCGGATGAAAGATGATGAATGGCAAGATACTATCGACACTAATCTGACATCATTATTTAGACTATCAAAACCTGTGATGCGTACCATGATGAAAAAGCGTTTTGGCCGAATCATCAATATTGGTTCAGTGGTAGGTACCATGGGCAATGCAGGTCAAGTTAACTACTCGGCAGCAAAGGCGGGTTTGATTGGGTTTACAAAATCTCTTGCAAGAGAGGTTGCATCTCGTCAAATTACCGTTAATGCTATCGCTCCTGGATTTATTCAGACCGATATGACAGATGAGCTGACCGAAGATCAGCAAAAAGCTATTATGTCACAGGTTCCGATGGAACGATTAGGGCAAGCGCAAGAAATTGCTAACGCTGTGCTCTTTTTGGCCTCGGACTCAGCTGCTTACATCACAGGCGAAACATTGCATGTGAATGGCGGCATGTACATGGTTTAAGGGCGAATGGCAGGGATTCTGTCGTAACTGAGTAGTGATCTGTATCAATTGATGGTGAAATTTCGTGGTTAGACCACGAAAACTAAGCTTGCATTGTCAGCCAAATCTAATAAACTACTCGCAATCTTACGCAAGTGCGTAATTTGAATAGGAAAGAAACTAATGAGCAACATCGAAGAACGTGTAAAGAAAATCATTGTAGAGCAACTGGGCGTTAAAGAAGAAGACGTTAAGCCAGCGGCATCTTTCGTTGACGATCTGGGTGCAGATTCTCTGGACACTGTTGAGTTGGTTATGGCTCTAGAAGAAGAGTTTGATACCGAGATCCCTGATGAAGAAGCTGAAAAGATCACTACTGTTCAAGCAGCGATCGACTACGTTTCTAAGAATCAGTAATTCTGAATTCTTGAAGACAGGCGGCATTTTTGCCGCCTGTTTTTGTTTTAGCCCCGTCAAATTCTGCTTCTGTACTACTCAATCATCTCTGGATCGTATTTTATTGTGTTATCCACGGGATGCTCGCCGCAGATTGGCGACTTCTTTCTTAAATAAATCGTTACGAAAGAATTGTCTAATGATAGAAAACCGTGTTTATCTATCAAAACTAACAAATTTAGCATTTAAAGGTGACTGCCGTGTCTAAACGTCGTGTAGTGGTAACCGGTTTGGGGTTAGTAACTCCAGTGGGTAATACTGTGGATACTACTTGGAAAGCCTTGCTTTCAGGTAAAAGTGGTATTGCACCAATAACCAAATTTGATGCCAGTGAATTTTCTACCCGTTTCAGTGGTTCAGTAAAAGATTTTGATATTGAACAATATGTCACGAAAAAAGAGGCCCGCAAGATGGATCTCTTTATTCAATATGGTATGGCGGCAGGCATTCAAGCTATCCACGACTCAGGTCTGGATATGAGCAAAGAAAATCCCGGTCGAGTCGGCACCGCTATTGGCTCAGGTATGGGCGGAATGTGGCTGATTGAGCAAGGCCACAGCGCGCTCATCAATGGCGGCCCACGTAAAGTTTCTCCTTTTTTCGTGCCGAGTACTATTATCAATATGATTTCGGGTAACTTGTCGATCATGTTTGGTATGCAAGGACCTAACTTTGCTGTCACCACCGCTTGTACTACGGGTGTGCACAATATTGGCTTTGCGGCGCGCACGATTGCCTATGGTGATGCAGATGTTATGGTCGCTGGCGGCGCCGAAGATGTCACCTCTCCTTTGGGCGTAGCAGGTTTTAGCGCGGCGAAAGCATTATCTACTCGCAACGACGATCCAATGGCAGCAAGTCGGCCATGGGATAAAGACCGTGATGGTTTTGTTATAGGCGATGGTGCTGGCGTGATGGTGCTTGAAGAATATGAACATGCAAAAGCGCGCGGAGCGACCATTTACGGCGAGTTAGTCGGCTTTGGTATGAGTGGTGATGCTTTTCACATGACATCGCCTCCAAGCGATGGTGCTGGTGCGGCGGCTGCGATGGTCAATGCTATTAATGACGCTAAGTTATCACTTGAACAAATCGGTTATATCAATGCCCACGGTACATCGACTCCTGCGGGAGATAAAGCCGAAGTTGCAGCGGTTAAATCCGTGTTTGGCAACCAAGCTAGTAGAGTATTAGTGAGTTCAACTAAATCGATGACGGGTCACCTATTAGGTGCTGCTGGTGCAGTTGAGGCTATTTTTACCTTACTCGCACTACGCGATCAAATTGTGCCGCCAACTATCAACTTAGATAATCCTGATGAAGGTTGTGACTTAGATTTTGTTGCTCATACTGCCCGTGATGTGAAGATGGATTATGCACTGTGCAACTCGTTTGGCTTTGGTGGAACTAACGGTTCATTGTTGTTTAAAAAAGCCTAACAATATGGCCGTGAAGAAATGCGTCTGAGGGCGCATTTTTTATGACTAAAATTAATAATCTATATTTATCAGGTTGATTTTTAATAATTTTTAGTAAAGTTGCATCATAACTATCTGATACCTTCATCATTAACCTTTTCTCATAAAGCTTGTTTGTTTTTATCCATTGATAATGACAAACATATCCAACCTTAATGGGCTATTTAATATTAAACCCTGCGATTAATTAGCTTATTCCTATTAGCGCTGCACTAACTGCAAATTTGACCGAGTTAATCTGCGGTGAATGAGAAGTTTGGTATATCTGAAATAGGGATTTTTACCTTAACACTTATATTGTGTGTGGTGGGCTGATTTGCATTGCTGGTGATGGTAATTAGCGTTGGCATTGATAGTCAGATGCTGTAAGGCTTGCAAGCATGTTATTTTTAGGTATTTATTCCGTTGGAAAAGCCACGCGTTTGTTAGCTGCGCACTACCGTTATAGCCTTGTCATTTAGCTGTATCTAATTTACTGCATGCTGCGTACATATTAGTCACTTTGGTTAAATCGAATTCTTTGATAAGGCCAATTGTAATTATCTTTACCTAACTTAAGCTTTCTATCGTAAACTCAACTTATTGCGTGAGAACATTAAGCCATAGTGGCTGAATAAGTTGAGGTTATATGGCTGGTATCGATAGACAAAGTACCTTGAGATTTTTATCCGAGCCTGCGGATGTCAATTTTGGCGGTAAAGTTCACGGCGGCGCGGTGATGAAGTGGATCGATCTCGCGGCCTATGCTTGCGCTGCGGGTTGGAGCGGTAAATATTGTATTACCGCCTATGCTGGTGGTATTCGTTTTGTACAGCCGATTTTGGTGGGTAATATCGTTGAAGTCAGCGCTAAAGTTATTTATACCGGCAAGACATCTATGCATATCGGTATTGATGTGCGGGCGGGGGATCCTAAAGTGTCTGAGCGTCACCTTACTACCCACTGTATTGTCATTATGGTGGCTGTAGATGAACAGGGTCAACCCACGCCAGTACCTGAGTGGCTACCACAAACGGATCATGATATCCATTTGCGAGATTCAGCATTGCGCCTGATGGAAATGCGTAAAAAGATTGGCGCCGAGATGGAAGCTCACGTAGTAAAATAACGTGATAAATTATATCAACAAAGGTGCTTCTAGCGCCTTTGTTGTTTGTACCGAAAAGTGCGTTTGCCACTCAGTTTGATTTATCCCTGACGCGTTATACTGGCAGGATGTTAAACTGCATTCTTATTTCCCCTCCCGCTTATTACCGCAAAGAAATCTATAGATTGAAACACTTGCTAGCATTTCTCGTGTTTGTTACTGAAGATTTAGCGGTAATATATTGGGTAGAGGGTACAGAACCAGACTCCGCAAGTTCTAATTAATTCATCTTGTTTACCTATTTGAGGATCGCTTCATGGCAAAAGTTGCATTTATTGGTTTAGGCGTAATGGGATACCCCATGGCGAGACATTTACTCAACAAAGGCCATGAGGTCACTGTTTATAATCGCACTTTTGCCAAGGCGCAAGCTTGGGTTGAAACCTATGGTGGTCGCTGCTGCGCCACACCCAAAGAGGCGGCTCAAGGGCAAGAATTTGTGTTCACCTGTGTCGGCAATGATAACGACTTGCGTGAAGTCGTGTTAGGTAAGGATGGCGTTATTCATGGTATCGAAAAAGGTGCGGTATTAGTTGACCATACAACAGCTTCAGCCGATGTAGCGCGTGAGCTCTATCAAGTGTTAGCCCCAAAGGGCGTCCACTTTCTGGATGCGCCAGTGTCTGGTGGTCAAGCGGGCGCTGAAAATGGACTATTAACTGTGATGGTCGGCGGCGATGAAGTCATATTTACCCGCGCTAAACCGATTATTGAAGCTTTTGCTCGTTGCGCCGAGCGTCTCGGTGATGTCGGTGCTGGCCAGTTGACTAAGATGGTGAACCAAATCTGTATTGCCGGCGTGGTCCAAGGTTTGGCTGAGGCACTGCAGTTTGCCCGTAACGCGGGTCTTGACGGTGAAAAAGTGATTGAAGTCATTAGCAAGGGCGCGGCGCAGAGCTGGCAAATGGAGAATCGCTACAAGACGATGTGGGGCCAAAACTATGATTTTGGTTTTGCAGTCGATTGGATGCGTAAGGATTTAGGTATTGCCTTAGAAGAAGCCCGTCGTAATGGATCACACTTGCCATTAACCGCGTTGGTGGATCAATTCTATTCCGAAGTGCAGAGCATGGGCGGAAATCGCTGGGATACCTCTAGCTTGTTGGCGCGCTTAGAGAAGTCAGCTAAGTAAGTCTTGTCTTAAGTTTTACGTTAAATGTTAGCGATAATAAAAATGCCCAGGCTTATGAGTCTGGGCATTTTTTTAAAATCTTTTTTGGTCAAGTATTTGATTGAAATGCTTAATCTTGCCAGCAAATGTAGGTGACTAAACTATGGCTTTCACCTGGGGCGAGTACCAGTTTATCTTCTAACACATTGGCGGCTTCTAAGCAGACCATAGTGAGATAATCCTCTGCATTAAAACGACCTAGCCGTTGAGATTTATCTATCCAAGGGTTCCACAACACGGCAGACCGGCTGTTCTCACGACTGACTTTGATAATCCCTTGCGGCGTATGCAATCGCTGTACTGGGCCAAGCTCGGTATAAACTCGGTCGGTTTCACGATCAAAGTGCACTTCATCAGTGGTTTGAGGATAAGGTCCTTCGCCAAATTCGATATATTTTGAGCCATTAAAACCGCTCGCTTTGAGTTGGTGAATATCTTCAATTGGAAAATAGCTGTGCAGTGCTTGAGTTAGGGTGACTGCTTTATCGCCTAAGTTGGTATTGACCAGACTAATACTTAATGTCTCGCCTAGTGTAAATAACACACTCACTTGAGTATTGTGTGGCCAATAGATTTTATCTTGCTCACTAATTTTTAAGCTGAAACGTAAATGCACTAACTGATCACGCATTTCAACCGACTCAAGCGCCCAAATACGCGTACGGGCGAAACCATGCTGAGGAAAATTAGGCTCGCAACTCATGCCAAACCAAGGCCAACATACAGGTACACCGCCACGGATACCATTACCGGGTTGATAATCGTCAGCCGAAGAAACCCACAGTAAAGGTGGTTTGCCTACGGGTTGGAAATAGTCGATTTGTGCGCCCTGTAAAAAAATTCTTGCCTGACATAGCGCCGAGTTCACTTCGACATAATCGAGGCCATTGGCGTGCTTTTTGGTAGTGACAGAACCCATAGTAAAAATATCCTCAACTCGGATGATGTAGCAAAAAATACAGATGCTTAGCTTACAAACTTTTGCGACTCAGTATAAGGCTTTGTTGCGATCAATTTACAGTTTTGCTGTTTGTATGTGTAAACAAAAGCCAAAACTCATGCTGAGGGGATCTTCCCTTTTTGGCAAATGTCGTTAAAGTGGTCGGAGCACTTAGTAGAATTGCGTCTAACTAAAAAAGGGAACCGACTATGCCAGTTTATCAAGCGCCGCTGCGCGACTATCAATTTATCCTCGATGAAATGTTACACATCTATCAGCAAGATGCACTTAAAGGGTTTGATGAAATTGACCCTGAATTAGTCAATGCGGTTTTACAAGGCATGGCTGATTTTTCAACTGAGGTCATGTTACCCCTAAACAGTGTGGGTGATGTGCAGGGATGTAAACTGGTCGACGGAAAAGTGATTACGCCAGATGGATTTCATGATGCTTACCAACAGTTTGTTGCTAATGGCTGGGCAACACTGACCTGTGATCCTGAGTTTGGCGGTCAAGGTTTACCTGAAGTCGTTGGTATTTTTGCAGCTGAAATGCAAACGGCAACCAATATGGCCTTTGCCATGTATCCTGGGTTAACCCACGGTGCGTATGCCGCTATTCACGCCCATGGTAGTGATGCATTAAAGCAAAAATATTTGAGCAAATTGGTTAGCGGTGAGTGGACTGGAACCATGAACTTAACTGAGTCTCATGCTGGCACTGACTTAGCATTATTACGTACCAAAGCGGTTCCCGTATCTGAAGGTATTTTTGCCATTACGGGTGAGAAAATCTTTATCTCATCTGGCGATCACCAGCTCACCGACAATATAGTGCATTTAGTACTTGCTCGTTTGCCTGATGCACCTGAAGGCGTTAAAGGGATTTCGTTATTTGCCGTACCTAAAGTGTTAGTTAATAGCGATGGCAGTTTAGGGGCGCCGAATACTTTGTATGCCAGCGGTCTTGAACACAAAATGGGTATTCATGGTAACTCAACCTGCGTGATGGTGTTTGATGGCGCGCTGGGCGAGCTAGTGGGCGATGCACATCAAGGACTGCGCGCCATGTTTACCATGATGAACCAAGCGCGTTTAGGCGTGGGCGTGCAAGGTCTTGGTGTGTCTGAAATAGCTTATCAAAATGCGTTAGCCTACGCTAAAGATCGTTTACAGAGCCGTGCGTTAAGCGGCGCGAAAGCCCCTGAAAAAGCCGCCGATCCGATTTTGGTTCACGGTGATGTGCGCCGTATGTTGTTATCGCAAAAAGCATTTAATGAAGGTGCGCGTGCACTCGTTGGCCAGCAAGCCCTATGGCTTGATGAAGCTGAGCGTCATAGTGATCCTGCCAAAGCTAAAGTCGCCTCTCAATTAGCCGCATTATTTACACCAGTAGTGAAAGGTTTTATCACGAATAGAGGTTTTAATGCTTGTGTTGATGCGCAGCAAGTCTTTGGTGGACATGGCTATATTCATGAGTGGGGTATGGAACAGTTTGTACGAGATAGCCGTATAGCCATGATTTATGAGGGGACTAACGGTATTCAGGCATTGGATTTAGTCGGACGTAAATTACTGGCAGATCGCGGCGCGGCGATGCAGCAGTGGTCGGCTTTAGTCACTGAGTTTATTAAATCATACAGCAACAATGCCGCAATGCAGCCTTATGTGAGCGGTTTGATGGATTGTGCTGGCGATTTGCAAAAAGCCAGTGGTTATTTAGCCTCGCAAGCGGCGACCAATCCTGACATTATCGGCGCGGCCTCTATGGCTTATCTAGAATTGTTTGGTGTGACTGCGCTGGCGTGGATGTGGGCCAGAAGCGCCGCCGTTGCATTAGCGGCATTGGAGCAGGGCAGTGAAGAAACCGCATTTTATCAGGCTAAACTCAAAACTGCCGATTTTTATATGGCTTACTGGGCGGTGCAAGGTCGCAGTCTGCGTAAGCAAATCGAGCAGGCGAGTGAAATGCTCACGCAATTGGATGAAGCTATTTTTTAAGCGCTTACCTTAATGATGCTGGGCTAACTCAGCTCAAAACAACCTAAACCAGCGCACAGTCGCTGGTTTTTTCATGTTCTCTGCAAATCTAATTTCTGAAAAATCAACCATAAAATGTTAATGTACTTCAAATAGCTTAACCGTCTTTTCCTGTTAAGCTAATAGTTTCTATCCGTTATCCTTGGCGCTTAAGCTTGTTTAGAATGACCTTATAGATATTTCTCGATAAGGTTTTCCATGCATTTCGTTAATCATTCATCCACAACAGAATCTTTACCCACAGCGAGCCCCAAGGTCGCCTTGATTGCTGAGGGTGGCGGCCAGCGAGGTATTTTTACTGCTGGTGTACTGGATGCATGGCTTGATGGCGGATTTGATCCCTTCGATTTATTTATTGGTACCTCTGCTGGCTCACAAAACCTCAGTAGTTTTTTATCTCGTCAGAAGGGATATGCGAAACGATTGATCCGTGGTTTATCGCGTCATAAACGATTTTATCGACTCGGCCGAGGGTTAGTGGGTGGTAATGTGGTCGATTTAGACTGGTATTTTGAGCAGACTCGCCAAGGGACGTTCAAGCTAAATCTTAACGCAGCGACGGCTTCACTCGGCAACCGGCAATTACTGATCACCACCACCAATGCCAATGATCGTAAAGGCTACTTTTTAAGTCCAAATAGTAAAAACCAATGGCGTGAACTACTTAAAGCCTCCAGTGCATTACCATTTTTGTATAAACAAGGGGTGAAACTCACGCCTTGGCTTGATGACAACGCTTCTAATAACGGTGCCTCTAATCACAGCGCAGCATTAACCGCTGATATTAGCGGTGATTTTTACCTCGATGGTGGTTTAGCGGCACCTTTACCTGTGCGTGAAGCTTATCGCCGCGGTGCCCGTAAAATCGTGGTGATCCGCACTGTGAGTGAGGATTTTCAAGCGCAATCGGCTTGGATTTATAAATTAAAATCTTGGATTTGTGTTTCTGGCTTTTGTCCTAAAACCATCGATTATTTAGTGCAGCACGAACAAGCCTATCAGGATGAACTGGATTTTATCGCCAATCCCCCCGAGGATGTAGAAATCGTGCAAATTTTTGCCGCTGAAAATTTGCAAAGTAAATTACTAGGCAGTACCGATGCCGATTTGCGACATGATTATCATGCGGGCATCGCGGCGGGTCAGTTTTTTTTAGCCCAAGATCCGATGGCGTTGGCACAAAATAATGTTTACTTTCACCGTCAAGCTGACACTGACTCTCACACGCAAGTCCAGGGGCACACGCCCGCCAAAATGCAGCCAATCAATGCGTTGTCGGCTTAGTTTATGGAGATTGAAACCCCGAACGGAAAAATAGTATTAATGTCAGCTTCATCTAAATGCAAAAACCACCCTAAGGTGGGTGGCTTTTACGACGCTAATAAAACCAGCTGCTTTGCTTGGCTATCATTTTTTATTTATCTAATATACTTAAGTTAATTGTTTCAACCCAATTAATAGCTTGAGGTGTGTACAGAGCGTACTGCTCTGCCCGATGGGTCGATAATACCGCGTAAGCTTTCGTCCCAAGCCAGTGCTTCTGGCGTTGAACAGGCAACAGATTTACCACCAGGAACCGTTTCAGCAGCACCGCTCAGTGGGTAATGCTCCTCAAAGAAGCAACGATAGAAATAGGCTTCTTTAGTTTCTGGCGTGTTATATGGGAAACGGAATTTCGCGTTTGCCAGTTGTAAATCATCCACGCGCGCTGCCGCTTGTTCTTTCAAACCGTCAATCCATGAGTAGCCCACGCCATCACTAAATTGCTCCTTTTGACGCCATGCCACTTCTTTTGGCAATTTGTGCTCAAAGGCTTGGCGCAGAATGTGTTTCTCGATGCGGCCATCCTTAGACATTTTTGCTTCAGGGTTGATGCGCATCGCCACATCCATAAACTCTTTATCAAGGAAGGGCACACGGGCTTCTAATCCCCATGCGGCCATAGCTTTGTTGGCACGCAGACAATCGAACAGATGCAGCTTATCGAGTTTGCGGACTAATTCCTCGTGGAATGCCTGTGCGTTTGGCGCTTTATGGAAGTATAAATAACCGCCAAATAGCTCATCAGCACCTTCACCAGACAACACCATTTTAATACCCATAGCTTTGATTTTACGCGCCATTAAATACATTGGAGTGGCAGCACGAATCGTCGTGACATCATAGGTTTCTAAGTGATAGATCACTTCTTTAATCGCATCTAAGCCTTCTTGGAAGGTGAAATGGATCTCATGGTGAATTGTACCAATGGCATCGGCGACCTTTTTGGCGGCGATTAAATCTGGTGCGCCTTCAAGACCAACGGCAAAAGAATGCAATTGTGGCCACCAAGCGTTAGTTTCACCATCGTCTTCAATGCGGCGTTTAGCAAAGGTTTGTGTCACGGCGGAAATGATTGATGAATCTAAGCCACCTGATAGCAACACACCATAGGGCACATCTGACATTAATTGGCGTTTTACCGCGGCTTCTAATGCGTCACGTAATTCTTCTTTGCTTGCTGGGTTATCTTTAACCGCATCGTAGCTCTGCCAATCGCGAGTGTAGTATTTCACTGCGGCTGCATCGCTTGAGTATAAATATTGACCGGGTAAAAATTCTTCTACCGTTTTACATACTGGCATTAGTGCTTTCATTTCTGAGGCAACATAGAAGTTACCCGCAGCGTCACGGCCTGTATATAGCGGAATAATACCCATGTGATCGCGGCCGATAAGGTATCTATCTTGAGCTTTGTCATATAACACAAAGGCGAAAATACCGTTTAGCTTATCAAGGAAATCAGGACCGTATTCTTGATACAACGCCAGAATCACTTCGCAGTCAGAGTTGGTTTGATAACTGTACTTATCGCCTAGCTGGGCTTTCAATTCTTTGTGGTTATAGATTTCACCGTTGACCGCGAGGATCAAGCTGCCATCTTCTGTTAGCAGTGGCTGAGCACCGTGTTCAATGTCAACAATCGCTAAACGTTCGTGGGCAAGAATGGCTTTATCACTGGCATAAATACCTGACCAGTCAGGGCCACGGTGGCGCATTAGCTTAGACATTTCTAGCGCAACTTGGCGCAGTTCTTTGGCATCAGATTGGATATCTAAAATCGAAAAGATTGAACACATAGTACAACTCCCACACTGTCTGTCATTTGAGGATGTCTCAATTGAGTGTTAATGTGCCAGCAATTAGGGGATTTGCCAAACACTATTTTTGATGATTCATCTGTTTATTGGTGTTTTTGTTGATTTAGATCTTTGCTTTTGGTTTGTTTTGTTGATGATAAATCATTTAAATGCGGTTATTTTTGATGATTTGTTTTTATTGTGTTGTTTAGGGTGAGAGGTTTTGGTGAATTCATAATGCTTTTAAGCAATGTGCCGATTGCAAAAAAATTATCAAAAATAGCGTAAATGGCGAGTGTAAAAATGTCAGTGTTTTATTATTAATCAATTCACCCTCAGTTATCTGGCATTAACCAATAGCATAAGCTGGTGCGTAACCATATTATGCAGCGAAATTAAGCGGCTAGTATTCAATCAACTCAACATGTTTAGTGGGCTAAAAACAAAAAAGCACGTGATGGGATCACGTGCTTTTAAATCTTATCGAGTGCTTTGTCTCATCGGTGCTCACCGAGTTAGCGCTTTATACCGAAAGCCTTTTACTCAACCCTATTCAATAGCACCGATTATTTCGTATCTGTCACGAGCTGTTTTTTGGCTGGTCGCAGGCTATTGAACTCGGTACCTTGATAGTATCCTGGCCAATCTTGGCTATTACCTAGTGCACGAGTGGCTTGGTAATACACTTGCAAGTCTTGCAGTGCGCCGCTTAAATCCCAGTTTTCATGGTATTCATCGCAAACATTGTGATAACAGCCTTTCATCGTGGCTTGCATCTGGGTTTTATAGGCAGCAGTGGCGTCATCAATTGCTTCATTACCGCCACCGGCAAATACCGCAGGGATACCCAGTTTGGCAAAGCTGAAGTGATCTGAACGGAAGAAACCGCCCGAAGCGGGATTTTTTTCACCCATTGAAATGCGGTTTTGTTGTGTAGCCGCCTCGATAAGGTAGTTTTCTAACTCCGACTTCCCTTTGCCGACGATGGTGTAATCCTTGGTTTTACCATAGATATTGGTGCTATCAAGGTTCAGTACCGCGACCGTTTTATCAATAGGATAAAGTGGATTAGCGGCATAATAACGCGAGCCGAGTAAACCTTGTTCTTCACCTGTGGTAGCAATAAAGGTGACCGATCGCGCTAAACCGTGACCCTGTTTTGCATTGTCGGCTAATTGTCTGGCGATTTCGAGAATGCCGGCAGTGCCCGAGGCATTGTCCATCGCACCGTTATAAATTTGATCGCCTTCTTTTGTTTCATCTTTACCTATGTGATCCCAATGGGCGATATAGAGAATTTGTTCATCGGCTTGTGTGCTACCCGTGAGCGTGGCGACCACGTTGTAACTATTTGCATATTCGGCTTTATTCTTAAAGGCGATGCTGGCCGTTTGCTCAAGGGGTAAATTTATCGGGCTATCGGCGGCGCGCGCCATGAGGTTTGGTAGTGATAAACCTGCTTTCTCAAAAAGTTGGGTTGCGGTATCTAAGGCGAGCCAACCTTCGACTTGAATTCGGCTATTTTGCTCGGCTTTACTCAGCACCAGATCTTGCTGCGCGCCTGTCCAGCTATTTTCCACCACTGACCAAGGGTAAGAAGCGGGTTGAGTATCATGGATGATCAGTGCGCCAAGTGCACCTTGACGGCTGGCCTCTTCAAACTTATAGCTCCAGCGGCCGTAATAGGTCATGGCTTTACCATTGAACTTACCCGAGTCAGGGCGGGCAAAGCCGGGATCGTTAACTAAGATCACCGCGATTTTGCCTTTCATGTCGAGATCTTGGTAATCATTCCAAGCATATTCGGGTGCGTTCACCCCATAGCCCACAAAGACTAATGGTGCATTTTCAATATTAACGCCACCGTTATCGTGACGGCTGCTGAGCACCAGATCTTGACGATATTTAAAGGGTAACCCTGCCAGTGTCACTTGCTGCGCTTCATCTGCGGTATAGCTGACCATAGGCACAGGTTGTAAAAAGCTGCCTTGGTATGCGCCTTTAAGCCCCATATCGGTAAAGGCTTTGGTCAAATAATCCAAGGTGAGTTTTTCACCATGAGTGGTTGGCGCACGGCCTTCAAATTCATCGGATGATAGCGTTTTAATATCATTTCTAAAACGTGCTTCATTAAACTGCACTGGTTTGAGTTCAGCTAAAGCGCTGGTGCCATCGGGTACAGATGCATTGGGACTACAGGCGCTGAGCATAGCTAATGCACAGAGTGGATACAGACGTAGCATAGGTTAATCCTACTGTTGTTTTAATTAAGAAATTTTAGATTTCTGTTCATCAATTAGAAGCGAGACTTATCATGAAGCAAGCCGCTGCGAGCTACAAGGCTGAGCGGCAGGTGAATGTGTTACTTAATGTTGCCTTGCTTGATGCAATACGCCTTTAAAGAAAGCTTATTGCATCGGCAAGCACTTAAGTTAAATGATGAGGGATGGCGTAATAAAGCAAAATTCGTCCGATGTACTGTTAAACAACATCAATATCGCCCGCGCAGGCAAACACATGATTTGGGCGGAAGGGTTCTTTGTCGATATCTTCAAGCTTACTCACGCCACTGGTGACCAGAATGGTTTCAAGCCCCGCTTGGAAGCCCGCTAAAATATCGGTACGCATATTGTCGCCGATAATCACGGTATCTTCCGAGTGTCCATCCATATGATTAAGCGCCGAGCGAATAATCCATGCGCTTGGTTTACCAACATAAAAAGGCTTTTTACCAGTAATCCGTACGATAGGTGCACACAATGCGCCACAAGCAGGGCTGTAAGCTGGGCCGTGAGTATCGGGATTAGTGGCAATAAAGCGGGCGCCACGGGCAACAAAACCAGCGGCTTTATGGATCATATCCCAATTGTAAGAGCGGGTTTCACCGACAATCACAAAGTCGGGGTTGATATCGGTGATGGTAAAGCCCGCTTTATAGAGCTCATGGGTGAGGGCTCCTTCACCTATAACATAGGCTTTGCTGCCTTCTTGGTGTTTTAAAAAGTCAGCGGTTGCCATGGCGGAGGTATAAAAGCATTCTTCAGGAATATCAATACCGGCTGCGCTTAAACGGTTTTGCAAATCCTTACCTGTTTGTACGGGGTAATTTGTTAATACGACTAACGGATTGCCTTGCTCTAAAATGCGTTTGATAAATTTATCGCTGCCGGGGATCAATTTATTGTCGTGCAGTAGTACACCATCGATATCGCAGATAATATTTTTCATCTAATAGTCTCTTTTTATGCCGAGCAAAAAATCACTTATCATTCAGTTATCTAATGCCACATTACCCGAGAAAACAATGCTTTTGTAGAAAATAATTAAAAAAATAGAGACGCTAAGGTCTCTATTTGTGATTTCGCTTCTACTAACGCTGAAAGCTACTTTAATCGGGCGCGTAACCGCTCTGACCGATAAGAGTGCCATCAAGATAGGCTTGGCCATTTTGCATGTTAAGTCGCTGCTGACTAAACCATTTCACCACCAGTGGATAAATGGCATGCTCTTGCTCATGTACGCGTGCGGCAAGCATATCAGCGCTATCATCTTCATAAACAGGCACGTTAGCCTGTAAAATCACTGGGCCTGAATCTAGCTCTGGCGTGACAAAATGCACGCTAGCGCCATGCTCACTGTCGTTGGCATCAATAGCACGTTGGTGGGTATTCAAACCGGTATATTTAGGTAACAGTGACGGATGAATGTTGATCATGCGACCTAGATAATGATTAACGAAATCATCACTTAAAATACGCATAAATCCTGCCAGCACAATTAAATCGGGCTGGTATTGCTCAATCACTGCCATTAAACGTGCATCGTATTCAGAGCGAGATTCACCTTGGTGAGCTATCACACAGCTGGTATCAATTTCGCCATGATGGGCGCGCACTAGGCCATAGGCATCGGGTTTATTACTGATGACTCCGACAACTTCGGCCTGCAGATTATCATCACAACCGTCGATAATCGCTTGCAGGTTACTGCCATTTCCGGAAATTAATACAACTACACGACAGCTCTGGGGCATTACAGGATCTCCACTTGCTCTTCATTGCCTTCACGATTGGCGATAGCACCGATAAGCCATGCTTGTTCGCCTTCAGCTGCTAATAATGCCAGTGCAGCATCGACTTTATCGGCAGGCAGTACGACCAACATACCAACGCCACAGTTGAAGGTGCGGTACATTTCGTACTCTGCAATATTACCGTTTTCCATCAACCAGCTAAATACCGCTGGCCACTGCCAAGAATCACCTTGGATAACGGTTTTTAAGTTATCTGGCAGTACGCGAGGGATGTTTTCCCAGAAGCCGCCGCCAGTAATATGTACCATTGCATGTACATCTGATGCTTCGATCAGTTTCAGCAATGATTTCACGTAAATTTTGGTTGGTTCAAGCAAATGCTCAATCAAGGGTTTGCCATTAAGAGCTTGTTGAGGATCTGCTTGGCTTACTTCTAATACCTTACGGACTAAAGAGTAACCATTTGAATGCGGGCCACTTGAAGCCAATGCGATAAGTGCATCTCCCGCAGCAACTTTGCTTCCGTCAATGATATCGGCTTTTTCAACGACGCCGACGCAGAAACCGGCTAGATCGTAATCATCACCTTCATACATACCTGGCATTTCAGCGGTTTCACCGCCAACTAATGCACAACCAGATTGGAAACAACCTTCGGCTATGCCGTTGACGACAGAAGTCGCTGTTTCAACATCTAGCTTACCCGTTGCATAGTAATCGAGGAAAAACAGTGGCTCAGCACCTTGAACGATTAAGTCGTTCACGCACATAGCGACTAAGTCGATACCGACGGTGTCATGCTTTTTATAGTCGATGGCTAAACGTAGTTTAGTTCCAACACCATCAGTGCCAGACACGAGTACAGGTTGTTTATATTTAGTAGGGATTTCACACAATGCGCCAAAACCACCTAAGTTGCCCATAACTTCTGGACGACGGGTACGTTTAACAGCTGCTTTTATGTTAGTAACCAGTGCATTACCTGCATCAATATCAACGCCGGCATCTTTATAGCTCAGTGGGGTAGGTGTGCTCACGGAGGGATCCTCTCGGGTACATCGTTATTGGATTTTATGCGGCGGTATTCTACCAGCTTGTGTTAGGGGTCGAAAGCCATGATTTAGATTTATCCCGCCGGCATTATATTTTTGGCTAAGATAAGAGGGCATTTTACGGGTTGAGATTTTTGAATCGGTCATAAAATAGTAAATTAGGGTACGTATCTTAAGCGATTGAGGATTATTCTTGGGATATAGCTCACGATTAGACCGAATGGCAAAACTTTATGTTTTACCTCATAAACAAATCAACTAGAATCTGAAAAATTTGCCTGAAATAATACGCCGAAAAATAAAGTAGGAGAGAAAAATGAAAGTTGTCGAGGTTAAACATCCTTTAGTGCGTCACAAAATTGGTTTAATGCGCGAAGGCGACATTAGCACTAAACGTTTCCGTGAGCTAGCCGCTGAAGTCGGTAGTTTATTAACCTATGAAGCTACCGCAGATTTCGAAACTGAAACGGTGACGATTGAAGGCTGGAATGGTCCGGTTGAAGTTGACCAAATCAAAGGTAAAAAAGTCACTGTGGTGCCAATTTTACGTGCGGGATTGGGTATGATGGACGGTGTACTGGAACATATTCCAAGCGCGCGTATCTCAGTTGTCGGTATTTATCGCGACGAAGAAACCCTTGAGCCAGTGCCTTATTTTGAAAAGCTTGCCAGCGACATGAACGAGCGTATCGCTTTAGTTGTTGACCCTATGTTAGCCACGGGTGGCTCTATGATTGCGACCGTAGATTTATTGAAGAAACGCGGTTGTACTTCAATCAAAGCCTTAGTCTTAGTGGCGGCTCCTGAAGGGATTAAAGCGTTAGAAGCGGCGCACCCAGATATTGAATTATATACTGCCGCTATTGATAGATGCCTAAACGAGAAAGGTTATATCCTGCCTGGTTTAGGTGATGCTGGTGATAAAATATTTGGGACTAAGTAATCTGAACTTGGAGCGGCTCTATAGGTTATTGGGTCTGCTATCTAAGTTAAGTCAGCGCTCCTGCACTGGTTAATATTATTTGTTAATGTTTAAGGTGTTTGATAAAAAAGGCCGAATCGCAATGCGACTCGGCCTTTTTGTTTTATATGCTTAGGCATTAATGATTACAGTACAGGGTTACAACACCATAGCCGCAATCCAGCCAAACACTAATAGGGGAATATTGTAGTGAATAAACGTCGGGATCACGCTGTCGCGAATATGATCGTGCTGGCCATCGACGTTTAAACCTGCTGTTGGGCCTAAAGTGGAGTCAGATGCGGGCGAACCCGCATCACCGAGTGCGGCAGCTGTGCCAACTAACGCTATCGTTGCCGTGACTGAAAAACCAAAACTCAACGCCAGTGGCACATAAATTGTCGCGATAATCGGAATGGTAGAGAATGACGAGCCGATTCCCATAGTGATCAATAGGCCAACCAGTAACATCAAAAAGGCGGCGAGCGCTTTATTATCACCAATGATGTTGCTCAGTGAGGCCACAAGCGTACCGACTTCACCAGTTTCTTTCACTACGGCGGCAAAACCTGCGGCTGAAATCATGATAAAACCAATGTTGGCCATCATGCGCACGCCTTGATTGAAAATATCTTGATCAGCGACATGTTTTAATGCGCCCGAAAAACTAAAAATCATAAAGCCAACTAAGGCGCCAAAAATCATTGAGTCGGTTTCAAGTTGTACAATCAGAGTCGCTAATATCGCGACTGCGGCAATATTAATATTGCGTTTATTGAGGGCTTCTTCTGGCTCAGCTACCAGCACTTTTGTCTCGTCATAGATACGAGGCTTACGGTAACTGATGAACACCGCTGTGAGTAAGCCGACCACCATGCCCGCGGCAGGAATCAACATAGCTGATGGAATTTGCTCGCGCACTGCGGCTAAACCATTGCTGGTTAAGTTTGATAGCAGAATATCATTTAAGAAAATGCCACCAAATCCAATCGGTAAAATCATATAGGTTGTGACTAAACCGAAGGTCAGCACACAGGCAACAATACGACGATCGATATTGAGCTTGGTTATTACATGTAGTAGTGGCGGTACTAAAATCGGGATGAAGGCAATGTGAATAGGTAAAATATTCTGTGAGGCCATCGACATGACCAATAGCGATATTAGCAGTAACCAGCGGACCCAGTTGGTATTGGTCGGGTTAGGATCTTGTCCAAGGCTATTAATGATACTTCTAGAAATTAATGTTGTTAAACCCGAATGCGATAGCGCGACGGCAAAAGCCCCTAATAACGCATAGCTGAGCGCAATTTGTGCGCCACCACCTAAGCCAGTATTAAAGGCATTGATGGTTTGGTGCATATCCATCCCGCCCACGAGTCCCGCTACAAGCGCGCTCACGGTTAGCGCAATAACCACATTCACCCTAGCTAAACTGAGTGCCAACATTAAGCACACTGCAATCACGACTGCATTCATAGTCAAATTTCTTAATTCTTAAGTCAAAGGTGCTATTTTTGACTGCAAAGGTGGTCGTTGTCCAGTTTGCTAACACCTTATCTGAAAAATATCTGAAAATGTGAACAGGCAAGTTGTTGTGTGTTAGGCAAATGTGGAATGTTGCACACTCAGGAACCATAAATTGCTCTATCTTTAGGCAGAGAAAATTTAAATGCTCTTGAAAAATGTGATATTGGTCTTAAATAGGTTGTAAGGCACAGCACACGACTTATAATGCCTAAAGATTTGATTGGTAAGAACGCCTTTTTATTAGTAAAGATTTAACTCGGCCTAGGTTGGGGGAGATATTCTACTTATTAAGGCACTTACTTTACACTTAGTTCAACTCATAGATGGAGATATAAAATGAGCGTATTAGTAGGCCGTCAGGCTCCTGATTTTACTGCTGCAGCTGTATTAGGTTCTGGCGAAATCGTTGATAGCTTCAACTTGACTGCAGCCATCAAAGGTAAACCCGCAGTCGTATTCTTCTATCCACTTGACTTCACTTTCGTTTGTCCATCAGAGTTGATCGCATTTGATCACCGCATGGAAGAGTTCACTAAGCGTGGCGTAGAAGTGATTGGTGTTTCAATCGATTCTCAGTTTACTCACAATGCATGGCGTAACACCCCAGTTGATAAAGGTGGTATTGGCCAAGTTAAGTACACCTTAGTCGCTGACGTTAAGCACGAAATCTGTAAAGCATACGATGTTGAGCATCCAGAAGCGGGTGTGGCTTTCCGTGGTTCGTTCTTAATTGACAAAGAAGGCATGGTTCGTCATCAAGTAGTTAACGATCTGCCATTAGGCCGTAACGTTGATGAAATGCTGCGTATGATCGATGCATTACAATTCCACGAAGAGCATGGCGATGTATGTCCTGCTGGCTGGGAAAAAGGCGACAAAGGTATGAATGCAAGCACTGAAGGTGTTGCTGCTTACCTTTCTGAAAACGCAAGTTCACTGTAATTAGCATGTTCTAATTAGTGCTGTGTGTTAAATAAAAAAAGCTGCCTTATGGCAGCTTTTTTATTGGTTATTGCAGGCCTAAACATGAGCATTAATGGCTCAGTTTATTCTTCAGTCTTATCTTCAATCTTATCCCCAATATCCAGCTCATCGGCGGTAAGTAATGGCCAGCCACCTAATGTTTTCCAGCGGTTAACGATAAGGCAAAATAACTCAGCGGTGCGTTCAGTATCGTATAAGGCTGAATGGGCCTCATTATTATCAAAGGGGATCCCAGCCATAATGCAGGCTTTAGCCAGTACGGTATGGCCAATGGCAAGCCCCGCCAATGTGGCTGTATCGAAAGTCGCAAAAGGATGAAATGGTGAACGTTTTAAATCACAGCGTTCAATCGCTTTACTGACAAAAGCATGATCAAAAGCAGCATTGTGCGCCACAATTATGCTGCGATGGCAGTCAGAGGCTTTTTGGGCTTTTTTCACTGCTTTAAAAATTTCTAAAAAGGCTTCTTTCTCGCTCACCGCTCCCCGTAACGGATTGGTTGGATCTATTCCATTGAATGCTAAGGCCGCGGGTTCTAAATTTGCGCCTTCAAAGGGCTCAATGTGGAAGTGTAAGGTTTTATCGATTCCTATCACGCCCTCACTGTCCATTTTCAATAATGTGACAGCAATTTCTAGCAACGCATCGGTTTGAGAGTTGAAGCCCGCAGTTTCGACATCAATGACTACGGGAAAGTAGCCTCGAAATCGGTATTTCAATTTGTTCGCGTCGCAAATGTCACTCATAAAGTACTCAAGAAAATTCACAGGGCGCTATTATGCTAAATGTGTTCGGGTGTGTCATGCTTGATTGATGGTTTTATAGGCTAAAGGAACTAAATAGTTTGCCGATAAAGCCATGTACCCGATTAATTAAGAGTAAAGGCTATGTGGCGAAAACTGATCTTAGTGTCAATTTTATGCGTTCCAGCAACTGCAACAGCAGAGTTGCGCCATTATGTGGCCACCTTAAGTGATTCCCAGTGGCGGATGAGTGAGAATTCTCCCATCGTATGCCGCTTAGAACATGATATTCCTGCTTACGGTAAAGCCATTTTTACCAGTGAGGCGGGTAAACAGCAAAATATGAATTTTACCTTAGATATGTGGGTAAAACCGGACCAAGTGACTCAAGCTAAGCTAATGAGTAAGGCGCCGAAATGGCGTCCAGGAGTGGTATCCAAAGAGATCACTTCGCTGCATTATCAAAAATATTTTAATGGTGAGGTGCCTAAACGCGCGGCGTGGTCCATGCTGGCGGAGTTAAGTCGCGGTATGGAACCGACATTTTACTATGCTGATTGGTACAATGAGTCGAATAAAATTGCTGTGGGTTTATCTTCAGCTAACTTTGGCCGCAAATACACAGAGTTTAAAGCTTGCCTCGCGCACTTATTACCCTATAGCTTTGATGATATTGCTTTTACTGTATTAAATTATAATGAGGGCGGTACTGATTTAACCCATTTTTCACAGCAACAACTGTCGCGAGTCCAAGAATACCTAGCTTATGATCCGCTCGTGGAGTTAGTGTTAGTTGATGCATATACCGACAGTTATGGCGGCCGCGCTGTAAATCAAAAAGTATCGGATCAACGCGCTGAATCAGTAAAAGAGTTCTTTGTTTCCAGTGGTATTCCTCAGGATCGTATTGTTACTGTGGGGCACGGTGAACGTCGTCATGTAGCCTCTAATGATGATATGGACGAGAGGGCACGTAACCGCCGCGTTGTAGTCCGGATTAGTAAGCCTCTGTAGTACAGTCTCAATTTGAGTGTTTAAATATTTGAGTTAGCAATAAAGCCAAGCTTCTGACTTGGCTTTATTATTTTTGCATCTCGTTAGTGATGATAACAACGGTCAATATTGATCAGATTAGTTAATTTTATCGCATATGATGTGAACGATTTATTGACCATACTGCTTGCAAGATTAAGTCTAACGGTATGAGTGAGCGATCTAGCCTGAGCTATTTACCTTGAGCTTAAGGATAAGCTCTGTGTTTCTGCTGGTTTTTCTCTTATCTGCGTTAACTGTGCGACTCACTAATAGCTCACTATTTAGGTACGTAACCTTATGTGGATAAAGAAAATTTTCTCTTTAGCATTAATCTTTTAGCTGGAGTAATAAGATTCGTCAGTTGATACAGTCATTATCCCTAGTTCAAGTTATTGAGCGATGTTTTTTGTAAATGATAGTTTGATAAAAAACTGGTAAAAAAAAGCCCGCTTAAACTAAGCGGGCCGCAAAAATAATGCATTTACAATCAACAAATTGAAGGAAGGAAGTCAAGCATAAGAACCAGGGATGAAACTGAAGCGTTGGGAACACATCAGTTTAAGAGTTCTTGGTTTTCAATAACTGCAAGCAGTTATATCCTGAAAACAAGTACATTCTATGGTTAACTCTGCCATAAAACAAACGAGAAAAATTGCCATAAATCATTAGCAATTCTAATGATTAAAAGGTGATGTACGTCACTTAAGTCACTATTTATGTTGATTAATAACTTATAACTCATTATTTGTGCATAATAATACACTTTAATAAGCTTATCCTTGATACAGATTTGTTAAATCTGCGAGATAACCCTTGGTGCTTCATCTTTAGTTACAGCATTGCCATGAGATTTTTTGCTTGTATAGTACTTGTTGAAAAGCTTTAGGCTCAAAACCACAAGAAAGGATAATAAGAAGATGGCATTAAGATTTCGTCTTGCGAAGCAAGGTTTGTTCGTCGCAACATTAGGGGTGGCACTCGGTGCCTGCCAAAGTGGCAATACGCCTGAGCAACATTCAGCTGAACAGGTAAGTACAAATAAATTGGTTTACCCAGTGACTCAAAAAGATGACCTCATTGAAACTATCCATGGTGTAAAGGTTGCGGATCCATACCGTCACTTAGAAGCCAATACGCCAGAAACTGAAGCTTGGGTGAAAGAACAGCAAGCCTTCGGTCAGGCTTATTTAGCCAAGATCCCCAATAAATCAGCTGTAGTCAAACGCATTACTGAACTGTGGAATTACGAAAAGGTGTCTGCTCCGTTTGAGAACGGTGACAATCAATTTTACTACCGTAATGATGGGCTGCAGGCACAATCTGTTTTATATGTTAAGGGCTTAGATGGCGTTGAAAAGCCAGTTCTCGATCCGAATAAGCTGTCTGCAGACGGTACAGTTGCTTTATCAGGCGTGGCGGTAAGTAATGATGGTAAAATTTTAGCTTATGGCGTATCAAATTCAGGCTCAGACTGGCAGCAATGGCAGTTTGTTGATATCGCAAGCGGTAAAAAACTCGCTGATGAGCTGAAATGGATTAAATTTTCGAATGCTGTTTGGGATAAAGAAAACCAAGGCGTGTTTTATGCCCGTTATGATGCCCCTGCGGGTGGGGATGTATTGGCCGACGTCAATTTCAACCAAAAAGTGTATTACCATAAATTAGGTACAGATCAGCGCCAAGATTTATTGATTTATGAGCGCCCGCAGAATAAAGATTGGGGCTTTGGTATTGATGTTTCCGATAAAGGCGAATATCTATTACTGTCCATTTCACAAGGCACGGATAAACGTAATCGTTTTTTCTATAAATCGTTATTTGAGCCTAAATCACAAGTGGTGGAGTTGATCCTTAGTTTAGAAGCTGAATATGAGTTTCTTGGCAATGATGGATCAGTGTTTTATTTTAAAACCGACTTAGATGCGCCTAATGGTAAAATTATTGCAATTGATACTCGTAATAGTGATAAATCCCAATGGCTAACCATTATTCCAGAATCTAAGGATCCAATTAATAACGTCGCAATTATTAATGATCATTTAGTGGTGAGTTATTTACACGATGTCTTAGGTCAATTATCAATTTACAGTATGGGCGGGCAAAAGCGCCAAGATGTGGCGTTGCCCGGTCAAGGTAATGTGACGGGACCTTTTGGTAAGGCAAGCAAAGACTATTTCTATTACGTGTTTAATAGCTATATTCAGCCAGAAACCACCTATAAATTTGATTTTAAAACTGCTCAGTCAAGTGTGATTGCTAAACCTAAAGTGTCGTTTAACCCAGGTGACTATGTCTCTGAGCAAGTCTTTTATAACAGCAAAGACGGTACGCGTGTGCCTATGATGTTGTCCTATAAAAAAGGTTTAGTGAAAAATGGTCAAAATCCAACGCTATTGTATGCCTATGGCGGTTTTGCGATTTCGATGACACCACGTTTTAGCCCCGCTAATATTGCTTGGTTAGATATGGGCGGTATTTATGCTGTGCCGAGCCTGCGTGGTGGCGCCGAGTACGGTGAAAGCTGGCATCAGGCGGGAATGTTCGATAAAAAACAAAATGTGTTTGATGACTATTTTGCCGCTGCTGAATATTTAGTAAGTGAGAAATACACCAACAGTACTAAATTAGGTGCCTATGGCCGTAGTAACGGTGGCTTGCTTATGGGAGCGGCGGTAACTCAACGGCCAGAGCTATTTGCAGCAGTATTACCGGCTGTAGGAGTGCTAGATATGCTGCGTTTCCACAAGTTCACTATTGGTTGGGCATGGACGAGTGAATATGGTAGTGCTGATAACGCCGAACAGTTCCCTGCGCTACTGGCTTACTCGCCTTATCACAATGTCAAAGCGCAAGCTTATCCTGCGACTATGGTGATGACAGCTGATCATGATGACCGCGTGGTGCCATTACACAGCTTTAAGTTTGCCGCCATGTTACAAGATAAGCAGCAAGGCGCCGAACCTGTGATTATGCGTATTGAGTCCAATGCGGGTCATGGAGCCGGTAAACCTACGGCGATGAAGATTGATGAGTTTGCCGATATCTACAGTTTCTTGTGGCAGAGTTTTGGGTTGACGTTGCCGCAAACTATCGAAAAATAACAAACTATCTATCGTAAAATAATCAACTATGTTAATGAAATGGGGCCGTTTAGCCCCATTGTTTTTTACAATTATACCCATTCAGCTGAAACCCCTGCTATTCCTATCTATATCTTCATCGGGTGATTCACAAGTCTTGTTTCCCTAGGTATAGTAAGCGTCAATTTTTCAACCAAAACTGCTTATTTTCAAATGATGTTTCATTGGCCTATTTCAGTCTATTACGAAGACACCGACGCTGGCGGCGTTGTCTATCATTCAAACTATCTCAACTTTTTTGAGCGAGCGAGAACCGAGTGGCTAAAAGCCCTTGGTGTGAGTCAGACTGCGCTATTAGCTGACGATACCGCCTTTGTGGTAAAGCGTGCGGAATTAGATTTTCGCAAAGCGGCACGTTTTGAACAGAACCTTATTGTAGAAACTAAGGTCATAGAGTTGAAAAAGGCCTCGTTGATTTTTCATCAACGCTTGGTCGATAAGCAAGGAGACTGTTATTGTGAAGGCACAGTGCTGGTAGTTTGTGTTGCGCTGTCACGGATGCGTCCCCGAGCGATTCCCTTAAATATTGTGCAGGAGTTTGACAGTGCAAGCTGATATGTCGATTGTTGGGTTATTTTTACAAGCCAGTTTATTAGTAAAATTTGTGATGTTCACTTTACTTTGCTTATCCGTAATGTCTTGGACGGTGATTTTACAACGCCGTAGCTTACTGTCTGCAGCAAAAAGTAAATCGGCTAAGTTTGAAGATAAATTTTGGTCAGGTGTTGATTTAAACCGTCTTTACAAAGAATTATTATCACGCCCAGATAATAGCGGTTTAGAGTCATTATTTGTGACAGGCTTTAAGGAATATTCACGCCTAAATAAATTAAATAGCAAAGTGCCTGATGCCGTGATGGATGGTACATCAAGGGCTATGCGTGTGACACTTTCTCGCGAAATGGAAAAGTTAGAAGCGAATTTACCGTTATTAGCGACAATAGGTTCGACTAGCCCTTATATCGGTTTATTTGGTACGGTATGGGGAATTATGAATTCTTTTATTGCTATCGGCTCGATGGAAAACGCCACCTTAGCGATGGTTGCTCCCGGTATTGCTGAGGCGTTGATTGCCACAGCGATGGGTTTATTTGCAGCAATTCCTGCGGTTATTGCCTATAACCGTTTCTCGACTCAAGTTGATAAATTAGAAATGGCCTACGCAAACTTTATGGAAGAGTTCTCCAGTATTTTGCATCGCCAAGCATACAGTGAGAAGGAAGGGGCATAATGCAACCAGCTTATCAGCGCAAACGTCGTCGCCCCGTTGCTGAAATCAACGTGGTGCCTTATATCGACGTCATGCTCGTGCTGTTAATTATTTTTATGGTAACAGCGCCCATAGTGACCCAAGGGGTAAAAGTTGAACTGCCTCAAGGCGCTGCAGAAGTGTTACCTGCCGACAGTAAACCGCCAGTAGTGGCTTCTATTGATGGCGATGGTGATTATTACCTTAATAAGGGCGGTTCGACCAATGTGCCAATGGAGTTGGAAGAACTCGCGACAGAAGTCGCTGCACTTATGGTGACAGAACCTGAACGACCAGTAGTGGTCAAAGCCGATAGAAATATTCCTTACGATAAAGTGATTCAGTTGATGGTGACACTGCAAGGTGCGGGCGTGCCATCGGTCGGTTTGATGACGGACTCACCCAAGGAGAAATAGGTGGCAGATAACACTGATGTAACATTGCCTCTGTCAATTTCAGCGGGTATTCATATTGGCGTAATAGTTATTCTGGCATTAGGGGGCGATTTTTCTCATAAACCTGAGCCAATGCAACAAGTGAGTGCGCCAGCGGTTCAAGCCGTTATGGTTGATCAGCAAAAAGTGGCTAACCAAGTTGAAAAGCTAAAGCAAGAAAAACGTGATACTGAACGTCGTGAGCATGAACGCCAAGCTGAACTTGAGCGTAAAGCGCAAGAAGCGACCAAAGCTCGCGAGCGTGAACAAGCGCAAATTAAACAGCTAGAGCAAGAACGTAAGCAGCAAGAAGTTGAAACCCAAAAAGCCAATGAAGCCACCAAACTTGCGCAGGTCAAACAGCAGCAGGAAAAGGCCAAGGCGGTTCAAGCTGAAACCGATCGTAAACTGAAGGAACAGGAACGTAAGGTCTCTGAAGAAGCTGCGCAAAAAGCGGTAGAAAAACGTCAAGTAGCGGAAGCTGCAGCAGCCAAGGCTGAAACAGACCGTAAGTTGAAGGAAGATGCCGAGCGTAAGAAAAAAGCGGAAGCTGAACGTAAGCAAAAGGAAGACGCAGCTAATAAATTGAAGGACGAAGCCGAGCGTAAACAAAAAGCTGAGGCTGCCCGTAAGCAAAAAGCGGATGCAGAAGCTAAAGCTCGCGCCCAGCAAGAGCAGGAAATGGCAGATGCTTTAGCCGCTGAGCAAACAGCATTATCGCAAACCATGAGTAAGCAAGTGCAGAGTGAAATGGGCAAATATCAGGCAATGATAAAATCGACTATCCAACGTAACTTGGTGGTAGATGAGTCAATGCGTGGTAAAACCTGTACTGTCTCTGTACGTTTAGCCAGCGATGGTTTTGTGATCAGCAGTCAAACTCAAGGTGGCGATCCTAATGTTTGTCGTGCAGCAAAAGCGGCTATTTTGAAAGCGGGTAAATTGCCAGTGTCTCCGGACCCTGCTGTTTATAACTTGATGAAAGAAATTAACTTAATCGTTGAACCAACGTTTTAATTAAAGGAGTCCCATGAAAATATTGGCAAAATGGTTAGCACTGGCGGTTCTGCTGTGCACCACCCCCGCAAAAGCGGCATTGGATATTGTGATTACTGAAGGTGTCGATGCAGCGCGTCCGATAGCTGTGATGCCTTTTGTCTGGCAAGGCCCTGGCGCAGCGCCACAAGCGATTGCAGATGTGGTGATGTCTGATCTAATACGTAGCGGCACTTTTAAACCCTTAGATGAGTTGGGTTTACCACAACGTAATATCGGTACGTTAGCGCAGTTTCAAGCTAATGCTTGGACGAGCGTCGGTGCAGAGGCGTTAGTGCTAGGCACTGTTAAGCCTTATGGCACTGACCAATATTTGGTGAGTTTTGATTTAATCGATTTGGTTAAAGCACAAAACCAAGCATTGAAAGGCCCGGTAAGCGCAACAGAATTTTTGATGGACAGCCGTCAAACTGTGATTTCAGCGGCGCAATTTCGCCAATATGGGCACAGGATTAGCGATATCGTTTATGAAAAACTAACCGGTATTCGTGGCGCATTCTTAACACGCATTTCTTATGTGGTTGTTAATCATACTCAAAAAGCCCCTTATCAATTGATGGTGGCTGACTATGATGGCGTCAATGAACAAATGTTGTTGCGTTCGCCAGAACCATTAATGTCACCAACTTGGTCACCAGATGGTCGTCGTTTAGCGTATGTTAGCTTTGAGAACAAAAAAGCTGAGATTTTTGTACAAGACCTTTACACCCAAGTGCGTACTAAGGTGAGCTCTTTCCCTGGCATTAATGGTGCACCGGCTTTTTCGCCCGATGGCAAATCATTGGCAGTGACTTTATCTAAAGATGGTCAGCCTGAGATTTACGTTATCGATATTGCGACTAAAGCGATTAAGCGTATTACCAATCACTATGCTATTGATACTGAGCCGTCATGGTATCCTGATGGAAAGTCATTGATTTTCACCTCAGAGCGCGGTGGTCGTCCACAAATTTATCGCGTAGAGTTGAACTCAGGTAAAGTTAACCGTGAAACCTTTGAAGGTGAATGGAATCTAGGGGGATCAATTGCTCCTGATGGTCGTAGTATGATTTTTGTTAATCGTACCAATGGTAAGTTTAATATTGCGCGTATGGATCTCAATACGCGGTTTATGCAAGTGCTGACATCGACACGTTTGGATGAATCTCCAAGTGTGGCTCCTAACGGTACTATGGTGATCTATGGCACCACGTACCAAGGTAAGCAAGTATTAGCAGCAGTTTCTACGGATGGACGCTTTAAGGCAAGATTACCGGTAGGTCAAGGTGAGGTGAAATCACCTTCTTGGTCACCGTTTCTCTAATGTTATACCCCGATTTATTCACATTTAATTTTATAAGGAATACGTAATGGATCTGAACAAGTTGTTAAAAGCTATGTTGGTAGCACTTCCAATTATGGCTATTAGTGCATGTAGCTCAACTTCAGAATCAGAAACTGATGCAATGGGCTCAACAAACGGTTCTGGTAGTGAACTGAATGGTGGCGTTCAAACAGGCGGTGTGGGCGGTATGTTGTCGGCTGAAGAACAACAACGTCAACAGTTAGATGATTTGAGAAAACAACAAATCATTTACTTCGATTTTGACCGTAGTGAAGTTCAAACTGAATTTGCCGCCATCTTAGAAGCCCATGGTACTTACTTAGTTGAACACCCAAGTGTACGTGTATTGATCGAAGGTCATGCTGACGAACGTGGTACGCCTGAGTACAACATCGCACTAGGCGAACGTCGTGCTAAAGCCGTTGCTAAATATCTACAAGGTATGGGCGTACAGCCAAGCCAAATGAGCGTAGTGAGCTATGGCGAAGAAAAACCATTAGATTTTTCTCGTACTGATGAAGGTTTTGCCAAAAACCGTCGTGCAGTTTTAGTTTACTAAAATTGAATCTCGGAGAGTGACAATGAAACGTGCCGTCTTAATTACGGCAATGTTCCTTGGTGCGGGTGCTGCAGTTGCAGCGCCTGCTCCTGTGGAAGATATTGCTGGTGGTTCAAGTGATGACAGGCTTGCTCGTATTGAGCGTATTATTAAATCGAGACAGCAAAGTGAGCTCGACATGCAACGTCGGCTTGACACTCTGCAACAAGAAGTCCTGGATTTACGTGGTTTAACCGAACAACAAAATTATCAGATTGAGCAGATGCAGCAGCGTCAGCGTCAGTTATATGATGAGCTGGCTAATGCATCCTCCAAAGCTTCTGCCGCGCCAGCCGCTGTGGCGGCCGCATCCACACCTGCTATAGCCACGAATGCTGCCGCAAGCAGTTTAAGTGAAACAGCAAGCTATGAAGGGGCCGTTAACTTAGTTCTAAAAGAGCGTAAGTATGACGAAGCCATTCCTGCTTTCCGTGCTTTTATCAAGCAGTATCCTGATTCAGTGTATGCCGCAAATGCTAACTATTGGTTAGGCCAGCTTTTATTTAATAAAAGTGAGTTTGCAGAAGCAAAACAAGCTTTTAATACAGTTGTTACACGCTTTAGTGATTCTAATAAGCGCGGTGATAGTTTAGTTAAGTTGGGTATGATTGCAGAGAAAACCGGTGACAAAACGGGAGCTACGCAATATTACCAACAAGTTGTTAAAGATTACGCAAACAGCGCAGCAGCACGCATTGCACAGCAACAGCTAGCCGCACTTAAAGCGTAATTAACTAAAAAACATACTCTTAGTCTGTTTTTCATGCAAACGACAAAAAATTGGGAATTTGCGCTTGCATGAGAAAATGAAAAAGGTATTATAGGCGCCCTCAGAGCGGCGAGGTCGTTCGGGGCGTGAAATACCAGTAAATGGGTCGTTAGCTCAGTCGGTAGAGCAGTTGGCTTTTAACCAATTGGTCGAAGGTTCGAATCCTTCACGACCCACCACTTATTATTAGCTAATAGAGTGGGTTAGTGGTTTTCATGTAATAATGTTCAATATTGTGAGTCGTTAACTTAGTTGTTTTTTTATATAACTAGGGCAGTTTGCTTTTAACCAATCAGTCGAATGGTTCTAATCTTTCGCGGCACACCACTTTACTGAAAGTGCCTAAATCAGCGCAATATCTAATGGGTCGTTAGCTCAGTCGGTAGAGCAGTTGGCTTTTAACCAATTGGTCGAAGGTTCGAATCCTTCACGACCCACCAATTTTATATATATGATTTATATAAAATATGTAGATTGTTTATCGTAATACCTAGATGGGTCGTTAGCTCAGTCGGTAGAGCAGTTGGCTTTTAACCAATTGGTCGAAGGTTCGAATCCTTCACGACCCACCACTTTTTATATGAATAGTTCATATAAAATATGTACATCGTTTTATCGCAATACCTAGATGGGTCGTTAGCTCAGTCGGTAGAGCAGTTGGCTTTTAACCAATTGGTCGAAGGTTCGAATCCTTCACGACCCACCACTTTTTATATGAATAGTGCATATAAAATACGTACATCGTTTTATCGTAATATCTAGATGGGTCGTTAGCTCAGTCGGTAGAGCAGTTGGCTTTTAACCAATTGGTCGAAGGTTCGAATCCTTCACGACCCACCACTTTTTATATGAATAGTGCATATAAAATACGTACATCGTTTTATCGTAATACCTAGATGGGTCGTTAGCTCAGTCGGTAGAGCAGTTGGCTTTTAACCAATTGGTCGAAGGTTCGAATCCTTCACGACCCACCACTTTACTGAAAGTGTTTAAATCAGCGCAATACTAGATGGGTCGTTAGCTCAGTCGGTAGAGCAGTTGGCTTTTAACCAATTGGTCGAAGGTTCGAATCCTTCACGACCCACCACTATACAGAAAGTGCCAACATCAGCGAATATCCGGTGTCGTTAGCTTAGTTACTTATTTATAAGGCTAGTGAAGCTGGCTTTAACCAAGCAATCAATCGAATAATTCTAATCCTTCCTCGCAAACCACTTATTACTCTGCCAAATTATTATCTTGCAGTGTTACCACATTACTACCCGCTATTATGTTGATTCATATCCGTCATATCGATATTTCTTAAGTTTTACTCCTGTCATCATCAATCAAAAATAACTGATGTTATGCCCGGTTACGTACCAAAATAAAAACCATGTAACATTCGTAGCGTACGTCATTTGCCGTGACTCTATTTATGCGTGTGACATTTTAATACTCGGTATCGTGTGATAAAAAAAGGAGACCTAGGGTCTCCTTTTTTGTTAAGCCGAGAATATAGGCGTAGAGATTAATCTAGCAACTTATTCTCACGAACGTATTGTTCGAAATCGGTACAGCCACCGATGTGTTTCTCATCGATAAAGATCTGCGGAACTGTTTCAACAGGCTTGCCGACAGTTTTTTCGAGATCTGCTTTAGAAATGCCTTCCGCATGAATATCAATATATCTGAACTTGAAGTCATCACGCTTTTCAACGAGTTGTTCAGATAATTGCACTGCACGAACGCAATAAGGACAGCCTGGACGGCCAAAAATAACAACGAACATAATAACTCCTTAGGATTACTCTAGCCGTTTTATACCATAGGCATAAGTGAATTGGTAATGTCAGCGGTATTTATTTTCAGTTTGATAACGGCCCTGATAATCAAAATAGCTTTCGAGTAGATCCCAACCCTTTTTATGTTTCTTCAGCAGCAAGAGATTAGGCATTCGGAATTTATCCACATCATTAATTAAATCAGCTACCTTAGTGTACTTTTTCGGTTTTAGTCCCGGAGTGCGGCTATGGGGGAAAATAAATAGTGCATATAGTGCGCGCCACTGGGCTGGAGTTTGTAACTTAAAAAATTGATTAAATTCATTACCATCGATATCAAGATACTGCACTTTTAGATTGCTGCCATCGTCAATAAGCGTCATATGCTGGCAGCGAAATAAATGATGATGCTGCTGGCTGAGTACTTGGCGCAGGCGTTTATCAGGATCAATAAGCGTTGATTGGCAGTGCTGGCAAATACGCGCGGCAATATCATTTTCTTCACCGCAATCTGGGCAAGATTTCGATCTAAATCGAAAATCGCATTGTTGCTTTTTACTTTGCTGTTCGACTATGCCTTGGCAGCGACGACCAAAGTGCTCGATGATATCGCCATCGTCGTCCGTTAGTCCCCAAAAAATATTGGCAAAATCACATACGGGGCAGTGAACTTGCACGGGAACCGACTTACTGTTGGGTTTAGCTTGGCCAACTTCAGGGAAATACAAATCATAGCCGTTGGCGGCATAGTCTATAACTAGACAATCTTTTTTACCTTCGGCAATTCTTAATCCCCGGCCAATCATTTGTTGAAACAGACTCACTGAGGCGGTAGGGCGCAAGATGGCAATCAAATCAACATGGGGCGCGTCGAAGCCTGTGGTCAACACTGCTACGTTGACTAAAAACTTGAGCTCTTGTGCTTTAAAGCGTTCAATCGTTTCGTCACGTTCATGGTCGTGCGTTTGTGCCGTAATAATGGCGCTCTGCGCTTCATAAGTTTGATTAAGTAGCCCAAAAATTTCATTAGCGTGGCGCACCGTCGCCGCAAAGATGATGATACCTTTTCTATGCTGGCTCAGTTCAATAAGCTGTTTTACTATTGCGGTGGTTGCGCGGCCGTAATGCCCCAGTAAATCGTTAACTTCAGACTCAATGTATTCACCATTGTCGTTTGGTTTGAGTTGGCTAAAATCATATTGGGCACTTAAGCCATCAAACAGTAGTGGTGCTGTGAGGTAACCTTGTTTGATAAGCGGTCTTAGTGGTAGTTCAAACACGCAATGTTCGAATACGGCATGTTCGGGTGAGCCCACTTTACCATGGTAGTGCTGCTGATAAATCCAGCCCGTGCCAAGGCGATAGGGTGTAGCAGTGAGCCCAAGTAATCTCAGCTGAGGGTTTTTAGTTCGTAAATGGGTGAGCACTTGCTGGTATTGGCTGGTTTTAGCCAGACTGACTCTGTGGCATTCATCAATAATCACCAGTGAAAAAGGTTGATCAAATTGGCTTAGTCCCCGCGCCGCCGATTGGATACTGGCCACAACGGTTTTGCCATCGGTGTGTTTTTGATTAAGTCCTGCAGCATAAATACTCGCTTTGGCCGTGAGTAAGCCGACTTTTTGTGCATTTTGCGCGACTAATTCTTTTACATGGGTGAGCACTAAGACTCTACCTTTTGCAATGCGCGCTAATTCGGCGATGACGATGCTTTTACCTGCACCTGTAGGCAATACGAGTACAGCAGAAGCATGGCTTTGCTTAAAATGAGCAATAGCCGCATCAACTGCTTGCTGTTGATAGTCTCGGAGTTTAACTAGCACGTTGATGAAAAATCTATATTGAATAAAAGTGAGGTAATAAGCTTAACATAGCGACCAAAAGTGGCCAAAAAAATGCCCCTGGTTGGAGGGGCAAACTAGAGAAAGGAGCAATCATACTCTCTCAACAGGGTCACTTTTACCTGAGGTTTAGAAAGGGAGACTTCAGGTAACGTTTAGCCTATTGGGTATAGGCTAAACTCTGTGGACTTTATTCTTGATACGGTGATTACTCAGTACGATTCAAGCGTGCTTCAATTAAGGTTTCGATCACGGCAGGATCTGCCAAAGTGGATGAATCACCTAAATTAGTCACTTCGTTAGCGGCAATCTTACGCAGGAAGCGGCGCATAATTTTACCTGAACGCGTTTTAGGCAAGCCGGTAGCCCATTGAATTAAATCTGGGGTTGCCAGCGCACCAATTTCTTTACGCACCCATTGACGCAGCTCTTGGCGTAGTTCTTCTGTTTCTTCGGTGCCACGAGTTAAGGTGACGTAGGCATAAATGCCTTGGCCTTTAATATCATGTGGGTAACCCACCACTGCGGCTTCTGCGACAAGTTCGTGTGATACCAGCGCACTTTCAACTTCAGCGGTACCTAATCGATGGCCTGATACGTTGATCACATCGTCGACGCGGCCCGTGATCCAGTAATAACCATCTTCATCGCGACGGGCACCGTCACCGGTAAAATACATGCCACGGAAGGTTTTAAAGTAGGTCAGTACAAAGCGCTCATGATCGCCATAAATCGTGCGCATTTGCCCAGGCCAAGAGTCCAGTAATACTAAGTTACCTTCATTTTCACCGTCTAAAATATTACCCATGTTATCGACTAAAGCAGGTTGCACGCCAAAGAAAGGACGCGTTGCTGAGCCAGGTTTAGTATCAGTAGCGCCTGGCAGTGGAGCAATTAAAATGCCACCCGTTTCAGTTTGCCACCACGTATCGACGATAGGGCAATGCTCATGGCCAATTACCTCATGGTACCAACGCCATGCTTCAGGGTTTATTGGCTCACCGACAGACCCCATAATTCTCAAGCTGCTACCATCAAACTTATCGAAGTGTTGTTTGCCTTCTGCCATCAATGCACGAATCAAAGTGGGCGCGGTATAAAGGATATTGACCTTATGACGGTCAATCATTTCACCTAAGCGGGCAGGGCTTGGATGATTAGGCACACCCTCATGAATAAGCACCGTCGCGCCATTGGCGAGTGGGCCGTAGACCATGTAGGAGTGACCAGTAATCCAACCCACATCAGCGGTGCACCAATACACTTCACCAGCTTTATAGTCGAACACATATTCATGGGTCATTGACGCATAAACCATGTAGCCGCCAGTGGTATGTAATACGCCTTTAGGGTTACCGGTTGAACCTGAGGTGTATAGCAAGAATAATGGTGCTTCAGCGTCCATTTCTTCAGGCTGACAATGCTCAGATGCTGTTTCCATCAGCGAGTGCCACCAAATATCGCGGCCTTCTTGCCAGTCAACCTTGCCACCAGTGCGTTTAAGTACAATGACTTTTTCAATAGTGGTTACATCAGGATTTTTTAATGCATCATCGACGTTACGCTTTAATGGAATAGCTCGGCCACCACGCATACCTTCATCTGAGGTAATCAGGACTTTAGATTTACCGTCAATTACGCGTGTCGCAATTGAATCAGGCGAAAAGCCACCAAATATGACGGCATGGATTGCGCCAATACGGGCACAGGCGAGCATGGCGACTGCTGCTTCTGGCACCATGGGCATGTAAATGGTGACTATGTCACCGCGGCATACACCTTGGCTACGCAGTGCGTTTGCAAATTTACAGACGTCAGCATGTAATTCGCCATAGGTGATTTTGCGTTGTTCGCTAGCGTTGTCGCCTTCCCAAATAATCGCCACGCGATCACTGTGCTCGGCTAAGTGGCGGTCTAGACAGTTGGCTGACGCATTGAGGGTGCCATCATAAAACCAGTTAATTGACAAATTGTGATCATCGAAAGAGGTTTTTTTAATTTTTGTATAGGGTTTAATCCAATCAATACGCTTGCCGTGCTCTCTCCAGAAACCATCGGGATTAACAATCGACTCTTGGTACATTGTTTTATATTTATCGTTGTTTACAAGTGCATTAGCTGCGATGTCGTCGGAGACTTTGTAAAGAGACTGCGGGCTCATAGGGCTTCCCTTTTAAAAAATTGCGTGGCCTGAGTATGGTATGTAAGACCACGGCAACTCCATTAGACCTTGGTCTAGTTTTAAAATTTCCTTTATATTTAAGCTGTTGCACTACAAGTCAGGCTAGATTTTAGACAGGTTTTATCGCACAATAATCAGAAAAAAGAGCAAAGTATGAATTTAACCTTAGTCGTTGCTGTTATTGCCGTCTGTTATGTCTCGCTTTTATTCCTCTTGGCGTGGGGGGCGGAGCGGTGGTTTAGCCGGATCACCAAAAAGTTACAGGTCGCTATCTATGGACTGAGCTTAGCTGTGTATTGTTCGTCGTGGAGTTTTTTGGGTACGGTAGGCCAATCAGCAAATGATTTTTGGTCTTTTTTACCGATTTTTATCGGGCCTATTCTGATTTTTACCTTAGGTTTTGGCATGTTACGAAAAATCGTATTAGTGTCAAAGGCACAAAATATCACCTCAGTTGCCGACTTTATTGCCGCCCGTTACGGTAAATCGCAAACCTTAGCGGCCATCGTGACGCTCATCGCCCTGTTTGGCATCATGCCGTATATTGCCCTGCAGCTGAAAGCTATGGTATTTAGTCTTAATCTCTTCCAACCGGTAGACGATCCGCTTGATGGCGTAACCATTCCATTACTGATTACCGCGTTATTAGCCATATTTGCCATTTTATTTGGTACCCGTAAACTCGATGCCACTGAGCATAATCCGGGCATGATGTTCGCGATTGCCTTTGAGTCGCTGGTTAAATTAGCAGCATTTTTGTTAGTTGGTATTGTCATCAGTTTTGGTTTTTTTGATGGTTTTGGGGATATTTGGCAACAAGCGAGCGCTCAATCGTTGATCCACAACCCCAATCCGCGCATTGAAGCTTTAATGCCCGAGTTATTAGTCGGAATGGCAGCCTTTTTATGTATGCCAAGACAGTTCCACGTGATGGTGGTGGAATGTGCCGATGAGTCAGTATTATCTAAAGGCCGCTGGTTATTTCCATTGTATTTAGCATTATTCGGTCTATTTGTTGGACCGCTTGCCCTAGCAGGAAAAATTATCCTCGGCGATTCAGTTTCTGCCGATACCTATGTGATCAATTTGCCGCTGGCTTTAGATCAGCCTTTATTGGCGGTCATTGCACTGCTGGGCACGCTTTCTGCCGCAACGGGAATGGTGATTGTTGCGGTAGTGACTATTAGTGTGATGGTAAGTAACGAATGGCTAGTGCCTGTGATGTTACGTACAGGCCATATCCGCGAGAAGAATTTTAGCCAGTTTTCACAGTTATTATTAAATGCTCGCCGTTTTGCCATCGTGATTATTTTGAGCTTGGGTTATGGCAGTTATCTGGCATTAGCAGACAGTGATTCATTGTCGCATTTAGGCATGTTGTCCTTTGGTGCTTTTGCCCAGCTTGCGCCCGCTTTAGTCGGCGGGCTTTATTGGAAACATGGCAACCGTGCCGGAGTCTTTTTAGGGCTTAGTGTCGGTTTTAGTTTGTGGTTTTATATCATGCTGCAGGGTATGACAGATGTGCAAATCTCATCTGATTTAGCGTCTGGTATCGTCACTGAAATCGGTCTGTTGGATGCCATTACGCCCAATGTGCGCGATGCATTGACAGCACTTTCAGCCAATATCGGCTGTTATATTTTAGGCTCTATTTGGTTTAGGGCAGGGGTCGCCGAACGTATTCAAGCCAGTGCTTTTGTCAGCCCTGGCAAGTTAAAAAGCGGTGCGAATAAGAAAAATGGTCCGATTTCTCAACAGGATTTACTGATTTTAGCGAGTCGCTTTGTCAGCCCAACTCGGGCCTATGAAAGTTTTAGTCACTTTTCGATTGATGCGGTAAAAAGCGACAGTTGGCATAAAGCTGCGCCGGCTGAGCTGATTTCTCATACTGAACATTTATTGGCTGGCGTGCTTGGTGCATCAAGTGCGGCGCTGGTAATGGATTCTGTGCTACAAGGGCGCGATTTAGCACTAGATGAAGTGTTTAGTTTGGTGGATGAAGCATCATCAAAAATTATGCTTAGCCAAGATATGCTACGTGGCGCCATTGAGCATGCCTATGAAGGTATGAGCGTCATTGATAATGATCTCAATTTAGTGGCGTGGAATTACAAATATGTCGAGCTATATCAATATCCTGAAGGTTTTTTGCAGCAGGGTATGCCTATTAGTGAAGTGATCCGTTTTAATGCGGCGCGGGGTTATTGTGGTGAAGGGGAGATAGAACAACAAGTTGAGCAACGAGTGCAGCATATGCGTAATGGTACGCCGCATACTTCTGAGCGTTATCGTAAAGATGGCAAAGTGATTAAAATTCAAGGTAATCCTATGCCATCGGGTGGCTTTGTGATGACCTTTACCGATATTACTCAATATCGTAAGCAGGAACGAGCCTTGCTTGAGGCTAATGAAACCTTAGAAAGCCGAGTTAAAGAACGCACCTACGAATTAGCCATGTTAAACAGTGAGCTATTAGAAGCCAAAGCGCAGGAAGAAATTGCGAATGCCTCTAAGAGTCGCTTTTTGGCCGCCGTTGGGCATGATTTAATGCAGCCGCTTAACGCTGCGCGGCTATTTACCGCCTCGCTATCCCAGTACCCTCATTTGGATCGAGAGGCTCGTACTACGTTATCCCACGTAAATAGTTCATTAAAAATAGCGGGTGAATTGCTCACAGACTTACTCGATATTTCTAAACTCGATTCAGGAATGGTGGATGTAAATCGCCGTGATTTTGCTATTTCTGAGCTTATCAATGGCTTATCTGTTGAGTTTGAGGCAATGGCAGCCGATAGTCACATCCGTTTTAAGATGATCCCATGCAGCGCAACCGTCAATTCAGATCCCTCTTTATTGCGCCGTATTCTGCAAAACTTTTTAACTAATGCGTACCGTTATGCTCGGGGGGGGAGAGTGTTATTTGGTTGTCGTCATCGAGGAAATTATCTTGAAATTCAAGTGCTAGATACGGGCTGCGGTATCGATGAGAAAGAAACGCAAGAAATCTTTAAAGAGTTCAAACGCTTAAATAACCCCAAAAGCAACAATATCAGCGGGTTAGGTTTAGGTCTGGCGATTGCCGATCGCATCAGTAAAGTACTCGAACACGGTATTCAAGTCTCGTCACAATTAGGCAGTGGTTCGGTGTTCTCTATTTGTGTGCCACTTGGAGAAACCGTGAGCCAACCACAAATAAAGGCATTACCCTCATTATTACAGCCGTTATCGGGTATTAAGGTATTGTGTATCGATAACGAAGAAGCGATTTTGGCTGGCTTAGAAAGTTTATTAAGTCGTTGGCAATGTGAGGTTATTTGTGCCAAAGACTTATCCGATGCACGCATAAAGCTTGGGCTTAAAGGCGTTGCGCCCGATATCGTACTCGCTGATTATCACTTGGATGATGGCCAGAATGGCGTTGATGCGATGGACGGTATCCGCGCTCTTTATGGTAAAGATTTACCTGGTATTTTGATTACTGCCAACACCCGCAAAGAGCTGGTGGAAGATGTGCAACGCCGCGGCTATCACTATATGGCGAAAATGATAAAACCTGCGGCGCTGCGGGCGTTGATTTCTAGCTTAGTAAAATAAGCTGATTAAACTGAACCCAGATATATGGGGTCAGTTTAATAAAGGTATCAGCCACGATTAACCGTGGCTGATAAGTTGTGGCGCTGAATGGATTGATGCTGCACTAATACCTGCTGCGACAAGCTTCATCGCACGGGTGAGTTGGCTTAACTGCGCTGTGCTAATGACATAGGGCGGCATGATATAGATAAGATTCGCAAAGGGGCGAACCCATACGCCTAAATCAACAAATTGTTGCTGTAGTTCAGCGGTATTAACTGGCTCATGCATCTCTAATACGCCGACCGCGCCGAGCACTCGCACATCTTTTACACTAGGTAAATCAATCGCATCCATAAGCTCTAGGCGCATTTGCTGCTCAATAGTGGCGACTTGCGTTTGCCATTGATTGCGATTAATTAAGTCTAAGCTTGCGCACGCCGCAGCGCAGGCCAGCGGATTACCCATAAATGTCGGCCCATGCATAAACACGCCCGCTGGCGATTGGCTTATTCCTTTGGCCACTTTATCAGTACATAAAGTGGCCGCTAGGCTGATATAACCCCCAGTCAAGGCTTTACCTAAACATAAGATATCAGGGGTGATATTAGCGTGCTCATAGGCAAACAGCTTACCCGTGCGGCCAAAGCCAGTGGCTATTTCATCTAAAATCAACAACACATTAAATTCATCGCACAACGCGCGAAGGCCGATTAAATAATCCGCACTGTAAAAACGCATACCGCCCGCGCCTTGCATTATCGGCTCTATGATTACTGCAGCAATGTCGTTGTGATGAGCGCTTAAGATACTGCGCATTGCGGTTAAATCATCGGCTTGTAAGGTTTCGCCAAAGGTGGTTTGCGGTGCGGGCACAAAAGATTGTTTAGTGACAGCATCGCCAAACATAGTGTGCATGCCGCCTTCTGGATCGCATACGCTCATGGCGGCAAAGGTATCACCGTGGTAACCCTTTTTAACCGTAAGAATGCGTTGCTTTAACGGGCGTAAACCTTCATGTGCATTTTGCCCCTGCCAATATTGCAACGCCATTTTAATCGCCACTTCGACTGCAATAGAGCCAGAGTCGCATAAAAAAACTTTAGTCAGTGGCTCACAGGTCATCGCAATCAGTTTTTTACATAATTCGATGGCAGGCTCATGGGTAATGCCGCCAAACATCACATGACTTAGCTGATGCAGCTGTTTTTCCATCGCGGTTAATATTTCAGGGTGTGCATAGCCGTGCACACAGGCCCACCATGAACTAGTGCCATCGATGAGTTTTCGGCCATCGACGAGTTCGAGCTCGCAGCCCTTTGCGCTATGTACGCCATATACAGGAAGAGATCGAGTCATGGAGGTGTAAGGATGCCAAATATGGGCGCTATCAAAATCAAAATCGAGTAAATTGCGCATAAATGCTCACTGAGTTGGTTGAAAAGTGGTCGTTAGTCAACTGGCTTTACTGGTTGGCGTTGACAGTTTAAGGGCTGAGGTTATCCTAGCCAAGATAAAAAACAGAATAAAAAGGGTGTCTAATGTCGCAGTTGCAAGTTCGTCATGATTGGAAGCGGGAAGAAATCGAAGCCTTATTTGCGCTGCCGATGAATGATTTATTATTTAAAGCCCACAGCATTCACCGTGAAGTGTACGATCCTAATGAAGTGCAAATTAGCCGTTTGCTCTCAATTAAAACTGGCGCTTGCCCAGAGGATTGTAAATACTGCCCGCAGAGCGCCCGTTATGATACTGGCCTTGAAAAAGAGCGTTTGCTGGCAATGGAAACTGTGCTGACCGAAGCGCGCAGTGCTAAAGCCGCGGGTGCTTCTCGTTTCTGCATGGGCGCGGCTTGGCGTAATCCGAAAGAAAAAGACATGCCGTACCTTAAGCAAATGGTACAAGAAGTCAAAGCCTTAGGCATGGAAACCTGTATGACACTCGGCATGCTGTCAGAAGATCAGGCTAATGATCTCGCTGGTGCTGGTTTAGATTATTACAATCACAATTTAGATACTTCGCCTGAATATTACGGCGATGTGATCACCACACGTACCTATCAAAATCGGTTGGATACACTGACAAATGTGCGCGCATCTGGCATGAAAGTGTGCTCTGGCGGGATTGTTGGTATGGGTGAAAAGGCAACGGATCGTGCGGGCTTATTGCAACAATTAGCTAATTTACCGCAGCATCCGGATTCAGTGCCGATCAATATGCTGGTCAAAGTGGCGGGTACGCCGTTTGAGAAACTGGACGATCTCGATCCATTAGAATTTGTGCGAACTATCGCTGTAGCGCGTATCTTAATGCCACTTTCCCGTGTGCGTTTATCGGCGGGGCGTGAAAATATGAGTGATGAGCTGCAAGCCATGTGTTTCTTTGCTGGCGCCAACTCGATTTTCTACGGTTGTAAATTGCTAACCACGCCAAACCCAGAAGAAAGTGATGATATGGGGTTATTCCGTCGTTTGGGCCTGCGTCCAGAACAGGGGCCGGCGGCAAAACTGGAAGAAGAAAAGGCTGTATTGGCTAAAGCGGCGGCGTATCAAGATAGGTCATCAGCAGCATTTTATGATGCGGCTGCGTTGTAATATTGATCAATATTTAGACCTGAGGCCACAACCTTATAACGGTTGTGGCTGTTAATCTTATGCCGTTATTCTCATCTATGCGATAACGTTTGAGGCAACTCTGTTTGAGACTATCTTTCTTAAGAGCAAATAAATGAGTTCTCTGCTCGAAACTAAAATTTCCGCCCGTCAGCAGGCTTTGCGTGAGCAAGGATTACTGCGGCAACGCAAAGTGATGAGTATTGAGCACAGTCTTGATACTAACGCATCGACTTCAAGCCCACGCTTTGTGTTTGAAGGGCGCACTTATAGTAATTTCAGTAGTAATGATTATTTAGGTTTATCCCGCGTGCCAGAGCTTGCTGACGCCCTGCACCTTGGCGCGCAGACTTACGGTGTTGGTAGTGGCGCCTCGCCATTAGTCACAGGTTACAGTGAGGCGCATTTCGCGCTTGAACGTCAACTTTGCTCCCTAACAGGGCATGAAGCGGCGTTACTATTTTGCTCAGGCTTTGGTGCTAATACTGCGTTAATGAAAACCTTATTTGATCAGCAAGATACCGTGATTGCCGATAAACTTGTACACGCCTCCATTATTGATGGTTTGCAAGATAGCGGCGCGCAGCTGAAACGTTTTTTACATAATTCCCTCGAGAGCGCTGAGCGGCTGTTAGTTCGACATCAAGCATCGGCATTAATTACTGAAAGCGTGTTTAGTATGGACGGCGATTGTGCGCCGATTACTGACTTATCGGCACTTTGTCGTCAACACCATACTTGGCTCATTGTCGACGATGCCCATGGTTTTGCCATGCTTAATGCTGCTGATGCAAATGGCAATGCACATGCTAAAGCCGCCAAGCTTATCGATGTGCAAGTCGTCACGTTTGGTAAAGCCTTAGGTTGCCAAGGCGCGGCCATCTTGGGAAGCCAAGCACTGATCGATTTTTTAGTCAGTAATGCCCGAGAATATATCTATTCGACCTCATTATCGCCTGCCAATGCCGTACTGGCGTTAGCTGCTGTTCAGTACAGCATGGCGCATCCTGAATTACAGCAAAAACTGCGTGCGAATATTGCGCTGTTTAAGCGCTTATGCCTTGATGCCAATGTGCCTCTTTTAAACTCAGACACTGCAATTCAGCCATTGATCATTGGTGACGCGCAGCAAACCCTGCAAGTGGCGGATGAGTTAAAAATCGCAGGCATTTGGGTTGGCGCGATTCGCCCACCGACAGTGCCTGTTGGCTCGGCGCGTTTACGTATTACCTTAACCGCGGCGCATAGCGCTGAAGATATCGCAGCTTGTGCTGCGCAATTAGCCCAAGTGCTCAAGCGCGTTAATATCCCTCGCGTGAGTGAGTGCCGTGCAGAGGATGAGTACAGATAAATGCGTTTAATAAATTGGGTGAGTTTTTTGAATTTGAATTGTGTGATGAGTGTGAGCCAAAATGCCAAGCCTAAAAGAGTCTGAAGTAATCAAACCTGTTGGAATCAAGCCTCATACAACTGAGGCTAAGATTGCACAACGATTCTCCGCTGCGGCCCATAGCTATCAAGACCATAACAAATTACAACGTCTGAGCGCCGCCAGTTTGCTCAGCGGATTATTAGTCAAAGGTAATCTATTAGACATTGGGGCGGGCCCTGGGACTGATTTTTCAGCATGTTACCCCAACAGCCTTACGGATAAGCCGTCTAGCGCTATATTTGCCGTGGATATTGCCCTTGGTATGTTGCATAAGTTAAAGCAGTCTTATCCCAATTATCATGGGGTATGCGCAGATGCGCAGTATTTACCCTTTAGCGATAACAGTATGGATGTTATTTATTCTAATTTAGCTTTGCAGTGGTGTGCGGATTTTCCTGCTGCTGTGGCTGAAATGGCGCGGGTATTAAGGCCACACGGTGAGTGTCATGTGACGCTGGTGGCAGAGGGGAGCCTTAATCAATTAGCCCAATTAGGCTTAAGAGTGAATGAGTTTTCATCGCTTGTAGCACTTAAAACTGCATTTAAACTCGGTATATGGCAGCACTTAGATGTGCAGCTCATTCCGATGACAGTATATTTTGATACGCTGAAAGCGTTGATCTATTCAATCAAAGGGGTGGGCGCTTCGGTGCAATCTGCCCACTCATCCAGTGCTATTTCTGATTTAACTCCGCAGCTACGAGGTCGTCAAGATTGGCAGATAATGCAGGCCAAAGCAGAGGCGTTACGTTTACCGAAAGGTTTACCGTTAACCTATCAAATTGTACAAATTCGCGCGCGGCGTAATACTGATAAATAATGCATTAAGAGTGCCGCGTTTAGGTTTAACTATATGATAATTAATATGTAACATCATAATTTGAACAGCGTTAACTAACCGCGATAGACAAACATGAGGATCTAATATGTTTTTTGTAACAGGCACAGATACCGACAGTGGTAAAACCTTAGTCTCATCTGCATTATTAACCGCAGTGAATCGTTTAGGTCATATTGCTAGCGCAGATTCTGCCGTAGGCATTCTCGCCGCGAACACTATGCTGACGTTAGGGATTAAGCCTATAGCTTCAGGATGCGCACAAACGTCTGAAGGTTTGCGAAATGCAGATGCTCTGCAGCTGATGACCTCATCATCATTAAAACTAGCCTATGCGCAGATTAACCCTTTTAGTTTTGAGCCCGCCATCGCACCGCACATTGCCGCGGCTCAAGTGGGTATGAGTTTAACGCCAGAAGTGATTATCGATAGCTTAGATTTTACGGCATTTTCCCAAGCGGATTTTTGCTTAATTGAAGGCGCGGGGGGCTGGCGTTTGCCCTTAGGTGAGGGCCGGTATTTGTCGGAAGTGGTACAGAAACTTGAGCTGCCGGTCATACTCGTGGTGGGAATGAAACTCGGCTGCTTAAATCATGCTTTGCTTACCCAAGAGGCGATACTGGCTGATGGTCTTACGATTTCTGGTTGGGTGGCCAATCGTGTCGATCCTGAAATGAGTATGTTTGACGAAAACCTAGCCAGCCTTAAAGAAATGATGTCAGCACCTTTTCTTGGCAGTATTCCTTTTCTCACTGAACCGAGCGCAGAGAACGCCGCTGATCATCTCGATGTTTCTCTTTTGCATGATAAAGCGTATTAATTAACTTAATAGCGGTGTTATGAGCCACAGTTACGATGACGATGACGATGACGATGGCGATGTTGCATTTGGATGTTGATGCATAGAGTGTCAAGTTGCTGTTTGTGAGTTTCATCGGTTAATCCATTGGTGCTATTTAGGATTAAACCGCTTAAAAATCATAGATATTATAAATGTTTCTATTCGCTTACGCATAGTACCAGCAGTGCGCAGAATTTATTTTGACTGAAAAACCAAACACGTAGATAGCTGTTAGCTCAATGTATTATCACAAGTTTAGGTTAAATAGGCGGGAGTGTTATCAATGATTGAGCCGTAGCTCGTGGCGATGCTCATGCTGATAATGATCAGCACATGCGTTACAGCGCTGCTCGGTGGGATCTTGAGTTAATCGCACTGTTTCGATTTCGGCCTCGCAATCGGAACAAAGACCATAAAGACCTAAATCGAGCTGACAAAAAGCGGCATCGAGTTTATTTAATTGACTAAATAGCGGGTGTTCTGCCAATGGGGTTTGAGCCAATTTATCGATGAGTTCAGTTAAGCTCTGGTTAGCTGAAGACTCTCCTATGGCCTCGATGAACGAAGGGAGCGCCCCGATTTCTATCCTTAGATTAGCTTCAAGTTCTGACAATTCATGTCTGATATGGGTAATGCTCACGTAAAATTGCCTATATTCATTTGACTCTAGGCGTTCAGTCTAATTGTTCCGCTATCAACGACTATGATAAGGATCAAGTATCTGCCATATTTTCATTTTTAACGGTTTTAAAACCGATAAAATCCTTCATCTTTACCGCATGATATTGGTGATGACAAAGCTTTTTTAATTGGCATACACAGAGAGTTACGTATTGAGATTCGGTTTTAAACCGCGATGGTTAATCGTGTAAGTTTTGCTGTGCCGCCTCTAATACTGCGACGATTTCTTCTGTCGTTTTATAGACTCTCAGCTCCCTAAACAAGGTATCGGCTGCAGGATATTGACGATTAAGATAGGTAAACCATTGCTTGATCCGGGCTGGGTAATAGTCGCTTTTACGACCATTTAATTCCCTTTGGGTGTAGCTGAGCATTAACGCTAAGGTTTGTTCCCACGTATAAGGAGTTGCGCCTGTTTTGATGGTATCGGCTAAATTGGGCAACGAAATCGCCCCGCGGCCGATCATGATACTGTCGCAGCCTGTGACCTCGATACAACGCTTAGCATCATCACGGTTCCAAATTTCACCGTTGGCAATCACCGGAATAGGCAAACGTTTGCGTACTTCTGTAATGTATTCCCAGTAAGCTGGCGGCTTGTAACCATCGACTTTGCTGCGCGCATGGATGGCAAGTTCAGTCGCTCCGGCTTCATACACCGCAATGGCATTTTCCATAAACAGTGACTTATCTTCATAACCTAAGCGAATTTTTGCGGTTACAGCGTGTTCTTTTGGGACAGCCTGGCGCATTGCTTTAACAATGTCGTGCACACTTTCTGGATATTGCAGTAATACCGCGCCACCTTTACTGCGGTTAACGATTTTTGCCGGACAACCAAAATTGGCATCAACACCGTGTGAGCCGAGCTCAATCGCGCGTAGAGCATTTTCGCCCATGCATTGGGGTTCTTGGCCGAGTAACTGCACTCGCACTGGCGTACCTGAAGGAGTGTTACCGTTATTGAGTAACTCAGGGCACAGCTTTAAAAACACTTTATCTGGCAACAGTTGGTCTACCACACGCACAAATTCGGTGACGAGTAAATCGTAGGGATTGATGGTTGATAAAATGTCACGCATCAAAGCGTCTACAACGCCTTCCATAGGAGCCAAAATCACGCGCACTGCAGTAAACCCATATCTATTGCAAAGGGCGTGCATTCTACCTTATTGGTTCTAAGTTACAAAGTGGCCCAGTTAATGGAAATCAATAAACGAATTAACCCATCATATTCATATCAAATAATCGCTCTAACAGAATATTTTGGCCATTTCTGTGATTTAGTGATATTTTTTGTAACAAAGTTGAAACAGGGCGGGTCTTTTGTTGTAGGCCAGCGATTTACTCTGTTGTTGGTTAATATTACTCAATAAACAAGAAGGGATTACGTTATGAATTCAGTTAAAAAAACAGCAGTGGCAGTCGCGTTAGGTTCAGTGGTGATGAGTTCAGCATTTGTTGTCAATGCACAAACGAACCCATTTGGTTTTGAAGCAATGGACACAGGTTATCAAATCGTCGGCTCAGAAGGTAAGTGTGGTGAGGCTAAATGTGGCGCTGATATGAAGAAAGCCGCGGCTGAAAAAGCAAAAGAAGGCAAATGTGGTGAAGCCAAATGTGGCGCCGATGTGAAGAAAGCCGCTACTGAAAAAGCAAAAGAAGGCAAATGTGGTGAAGCCAAATGCGGCGCTGATATGACAAAAACCACCGAGAAAGTTGATGCTAAAGTCGAGGCCGTTAAAAAAGAAGTGCAATAACGCCTGTAGGTATTATCCCCTTTATTATCGGGCTTATGGAGTGTGCTCAGGTCAGCCTATGCTGGCCTGTTTTTTATCTCAGTTGAAAATATTCGCGTTGGTGAAGTGTTATGAATAAGCAGAAAGATGCGGCGCAGGTCGGGCTGGGGTTAAGGCGAGAAATGCTCAGTGAGTTTTGTGCACAGGTTCCAGACGCTATTGATTTTTTTGAAGTCGCCCCCGAAAATTGGATGACCTTAGGCGGTAAGTTTGGCCGTCAATTTCGTGAACTGACTGAGCAACATACTTTTTATTGCCACGGTTTGAGTTTATCTATCGGTGGCCCTGAGCCCCTAGATGTGACGTTTATAAAAAACATCAAAACGTTTATGGACTTACACCAAATCCAAATCTATTCCGAACATTTAAGTTATTGCTCAGGCCAAGGTCATTTATACGATCTTATGCCTATTCCTTTTACTGACGCTGCGGTGAAACATGTAGCGGCGCGGGTTAAGCAAGTGGAAGACATACTTGAGCGGCCGCTAATATTAGAAAACGTATCTTTTTATGCCGCTCCTGGTGCACAAATGAGTGAGCTGGAATTTGTCAATGCCGTGCTGCAAGAGGCCGATTGCAAACTGCTATTAGATGTTAATAACATCTATGTGAATTCGGTTAATCATCAATATGATGCAGAGGCCTTTTTAAAAGCAATGCCAACGGAGCGTATCGCGTATTTGCACATTGCTGGGCACTATAAACAAGCAGAAGATTTACTTATTGATACACACGGCGCAGCCATTAACGATCCGGTATGGAGATTACTGCAACGCTGCTATGCCTTGCATGGGATTAAATCGACTTTGCTTGAGCGTGATTTTAATTTACCGACAACCGCAGAACTCATGCTAGAGATAGATCAAATCCGTAATTATCACACTGCGGCGCTTAGCTATAATGCCCAGAATAGCCGTCATGCAGTTAAGAGGATTGCCTGATGGATTTTAAACTCGTGCAACAATCCTTTATTGATTATATCCGCGATCCTTCGTTGCCATTACCCGTAAATACCGATGTGCGGCATATGCAGGTTTACCGTGAGTTATTTTTTAATAATGTCACGGGCTTTGTATCGAATGGCTTTCCTGTGCTGAAAAGTTTGTACTCGGATGAGGATTGGCAGGCATTAGTGCAGAGATTTTTTAGTCAGCATGATTGCAAATCGCCGATTTTTATTGATATAGCGGGGGAGTTTTTACATTTCTTACAGCAGCAATACCAGCTTACAGATAATGATCCGGTTTTTATGCTTGAATTAGCTCACTACGAATGGCTTGAGTTAGTGGTTGCAGTGGCGCAAAGCCGTGATGATGAGTATCTACTGAGCCCTGAGCAACTTTCGTTGCATACATTATGTCTGTCGCAGACGGCGAGGGTGGCGCAGTATCATTTTGAAGTACAACATATTCGTCAGGATTATCGCCCACAGCGGCGTCTGGATACTCCAGTATTTTTTTGTCTCTATCAAGATGCTGACGCAGAAGTTTGTTTTTTACAGTTAGCCCCTTTAAGTGCACAGGTAATGGCATTACTAACCTCACAAAGCAATGTGACACTGACACAGATAATCAATTGGTTAACCAATATTTACCCTCAAATGGAACCTCAGATGATTGAGCAAGGTTGTATACAATTACTCGAGCAATTAGTGAGCAAGGGCATTGTGCTAGGCCGTCGCTCATAAAATGAGATCCGTTAGCGAGAAAATGTAATAACCTTACTATTTAAGGGTTTTCATTAATTTGACAAACCGCTACAATATCCACAGTTCTGTGATCTTAATCACCGTATCATTCCTGCGACGTTTATACTTTTATACCCATACTCGAGGAGCTGTAATGAGTAGCGAGCCATTTAAAGACCCATTTAACTTTATGCACTTTGCTGGTTTTATTTTAGTATTGTTGCTACCCACGCTACCAGCGAGTTTGATGTGGTTAAAGCATTTTGGTTTAGTTTAATCCAGCATTAATGCTAAATTTGTATAGTATTAGCCACTCTATCGAGTGGCTTTATTTTTTAATGGCATTTTTTATATTATGGTTATAAAACGCGGGTTATTTTTACTATTAGGATTAATTGCATTAGTGCTTGGTTTACTTGGCATTGTGCTGCCTTTGCTACCCACAGTACCTTTTATTCTGCTTGCCGCTTTTTGCTTTGCTCGCTCGAGTGAACGTTTGCACTTGTGGCTGATGACACATCCTTGGTTTGCCGATACGTTAACTCAATGGCAACAACAAGGCGCGATGCGTAAAAGCCTAAAACGTAAAGCGATGTTAGTGAGTATTCTCAGCTTTAGCTTTAGTATTATCGTAGTTCCTATTTTATGGGTGAAAGGCGTACTAATAGTGATGGCATTGATTTTACTCTGGTATCTTAAAACGATTCCCGAAATAGAGTGATGAGATTGGCGGCTCGATCGAGTTTTTGTTAAGCAATATTCTTAAGGTTGGGTTGAACTACAATGCCTATTGGGGGTTGATCTAAAACACAAATAGTAGATTCATCTACCATGAGTGCGTCTTGATTGTTGCAACTAAAACTAAAGCGGCATAAACTTTGTCCGACTTTTGACAAAACGTCCACCTAGTGTGGACGTTTTGTTTTATACCGCAACCTCAGGGTTGGTGAATTAATTAAGTAACTTATTAAGTAACTATGATGGCTATGAATACAGAAACCTTATCCTTGATAAAACAAAGCATTAAAACAATTCCTAATTATCCTAAGGAAGGGATTTTATTTCGAGATGTCACCAGTTTGCTTGAAACCCCAGCAGCCTATAAAGCGACCATCGACTTGCTGGCTGAACATTATCGCGGCCAAGGTTTTACCAAAATTGTTGGTACAGAAGCTCGTGGTTTCTTATTTGGCGCGCCGCTAGCATTAGAACTGGCTGTGGGTTTTGTGCCTGTGCGTAAGCCTGGCAAACTACCACGCGCAACTATTAGCCAAAGCTATGAGTTGGAATATGGTCATGATTGCCTAGAAATTCATACAGATGCGATTAATGCCAATGATAAAGTGCTGGTGGTTGACGATTTACTTGCGACTGGCGGTACTATCGAGGCGACAGTGAAACTCATTCGCCAATTGGGCGGCGAAGTAAAACATGCCGCTTTTGTGATCTCGTTACCCGATTTAGGCGGTGAAGCACGTTTAACCGCATTAGGGCTTGAGTTGGTTAAACTTTGCGAGTTTGAAGGCGAATAAATCTGCAGCTAAAGGCGCCTTAGGATAGTTTGATAGCATGTAAAATCATGACATGTTATCTTTCAACGTTCTTGGGGCGCATGCTCCCGCTTTTGTATCACATACTCTGGGGAGTCCCATGTCATATCAGGTGTTAGCCAGAAAATGGCGCCCTGCCACATTTGATCAAATGGTTGGCCAAAGCCATGTTTTACAAGCTTTAACCAATGCATTAAGCCAGCAGCGCTTACATCATGCTTACCTGTTTACGGGAACGCGTGGGGTCGGTAAAACCAGCTTAGCGCGACTCTTTGCCAAAGGCTTAAATTGCGAACAAGGCGTGACAGCGACTCCCTGTGGCGTTTGCGGCAGCTGCGTGGAAATCGCCCAAGGCCGTTTTGTTGATTTGATTGAAGTTGATGCCGCGTCTCGCACTAAGGTCGATGATACCCGTGAGCTGCTAGACAATGTGCAGTATCGTCCGACTCGTGGCCGTTTTAAGGTTTATCTTATCGACGAAGTGCACATGCTGTCACGCAGCAGCTTTAATGCACTGCTTAAAACCTTAGAAGAACCTCCTGAACACGTTAAATTTCTTTTGGCGACCACCGATCCGCAAAAACTGCCCGTAACTGTGTTATCTCGTTGTTTGCAATTTAATTTAAAAAGCCTGACTCAAACCGAGATTGCTACTCAGCTCAACCATATCTTGACCCAAGAGCAGTTTCCCTTTGAGTTTGAAGCATTAACTTTACTCGCTAAAGCCGCCAATGGCAGTATGCGTGATGCCCTGAGCCTGACTGATCAAGCTATCGCCTTTGGTGGCGGTAATGTGATGCTCACTCAAGTGCAAACAATGCTGGGCAGTATTGATGAACAACATGTGGTTGCCTTACTTAAAGCTTTAACCTATGCAGATATTGGCGCGTTAATGCATACCTGTGCCCAAGTGCTTGCGTACGGCGCCGATGCCCAAGAAGTATTGCGTAGTTTACTTGAGCTATTACATCAAATCACCTTGACTCAGTTTGCCCCTGCTTGCGCGCAGCAATCCTTGTACAGCACGCAAATTAGTGCTTTTTCTGAGCAGCTGACGCCAGAGCAAGTACAGCTTTATTATCAAATTTTATTAACGGGTCGTAAAGATTTGCCCCATGCCCCTGATCCTAAATCAGGGCTTGAGATGGCGCTATTACGTGCTGTTGCTTTTGTACCAGAAAAACCGGTAAAACGTTGGCAGCCTGATATTGTTGCAGAGGTCATTTTACCCGAAGGGAATACATCAAATACGCCGCAAACGGTAGCGCAAGAGCAACCAACGGCTGAAAAAAAAACAGCGTTAATTGAGCAAGCCGCAGCGAGCCTTCAGGCTGAAACTTCGCTTGAAATCGCTTCAGCTGAAAGTCCCCTCGCTGTAACACCTAAGGGCGCTTATGCGGTAAGAAGTGCTCAGGAAATGGTAATCGATGATGCCAATGACGAGTTGGAGTCAGCAGAGATTGAGGCGGATGCGGCATTAATAGCCGAGCAGGCAGTTATTTTAAGTCAGGCTCAAAGCCAGGGCTTTAATGTTGACGGCGCTAATATAAAGGCAGAGCCTCACGCATTATCGTCAGCGACAAGCGCTTCTGCACCAGCCCACGAACTTTCTGTTTCAACCACAATCTCTGCCGCTGGTATTGAGGATAATGGTACTGAGCATTCATCTTCACTAATAATGGATTATGCTCAAGAATCGGCGCCGCTCGATTCTTATCAAGATGCTTATGCTGGATTCTCATCCGGCTCATATAATGACGATGACTTTAATCACAGCTTTGAGCCTCAAGCTGAGCATGATGAGGTTCAACACGCAGAGAGTGTTCAAAACACGGCTTATATCCAAACCGCGGTAGGCGTACAAGGTTCGGTTGACCATCAGTTAGCAGCAGTAGCTCAAGAATCTACTTTGACAGAAATACCAGCCAGCGTACCATTAGCGGATGATGATATTCTCTCGGCAGTATTAGCGGCTCGGGATTCACTGTTATCGGATCTTGATGCGTTAAGTGCTAAGGACAGTGATGAAAAAAAGTCGCCACTGGACTCAAAACTAAAGGCACCAAACAGTAAGACGACGATGACTTTGCCTAAACTTGGGGCTAGTCGTGCGAGTACAACGTTATCTGTTACTCCGGCAATTGATTTGGAAACTGCTTTAACACCTGATTTAGCTCTTGGTTTAAATGCCGGTGTGGACCTTGCTCACTCCCTTGATTTTGATGATGAGTTTGACTTAGATCTTAAACCTATCGCTGAGCATCAAGCTGCACCTTCGATGGCAAGCTCATCTGGATTAGTCGCTGCAGAACCAGTCAAAGCTACCGCAGGCTATGATCGTCCACCTTGGGAAGCCGCGCCAGAAACTGATAATCCAACGACTCAAGTTGATAGCATTCATGTTGACAGTGCTGACACGAAGACTGTTGATATTAACAGTGTCGATATTAATAGCGCTGCTATGAATAGTGTTCAGACTGATTGTGCTCAAACGTCTTTAGATACGACTCATTTAATCAATGATGCATCAAATAATGTGCGAGATGTCAGTGCAGGGCAGCATATTGAACAGCCGCTGGAAACGACTCCAACGTCAGCAATGCTTCAAACCCAAATAAAGCATCAAGGTGAATCGCAATCTCCAGTCCCAGCGGTAACACCGATGAGCACGGCTACTCTTGCTCATACTTCGCATGCAGTGGAAGGTGCGCTCAATACGACTTCGCCGATAAGTGGTCATCCATTAGATTTACATTGGTACAAGCTAATGGCGAGTCTAGATATCGGCGGGCGAGTGCGGCAACTTGCAGTTAATTCTGTTTACCAAGTACAGAGCGATCCTTTACTACTACTGCTTAAACCGAACCAGAAGCATCTTGCTGCCGATGGTGCCATCGTGCAGCTTGAGCAGGCATTAAGTGCCGTGCTCGGGAACCCAAGACGGGTGCAAGTGGTCATAGGAATCGATGCGCAGCGGGAAACGCCCTTGGAGTTACGTAAGCGTTTCCATCAAGAGTTGCTGCAACAGACGCATCAATCATTGCTCCATGATGACAATGTGCAATGGTTAATTCAACGTATGGGCGCCGAACTTGATGCTGATAGTTTGGTGTATCCGCCAGAGTTGTTGAATTTACGCAGTCAACAAATACAAGCACTACCTGAGTTAAATGAAGTCGCGAGTTAACGGTTATCGACTAGGCCTATAACGCGATAACTTGTAACGCAGTGGTTTAAATTTGAGCTAAACCAGCAAGTTTGTAGTCAGGCTGCTGAGAAACTCAGCACCGAGATCATAAGTTTATTAACAAGGTAACGGCATTGATTGCCAATCCCATTTATTTAAGTAAGATTAGCCGCGTTAATGCTTGCGACTAACCCTAATAGAAGAGAAAAGACTATGTTTGGAAAAGGCGGTATGGGTAATCTGATGAAACAGGCCCAGATGATGCAAGAAAAAATGGCCAAAGTGCAGGAAGAAATTGCTCGTATGGAAATGGTGGGTGAATCAGGTGCGGGTTTGGTTAAAGTGACCATGACTGGCGCACATAACGTGCGTAAAGTTGAAATTGACCCAAGCCTAATGGAAGACGACAAAGAAATGCTGGAAGATTTGATTGCCGCGGCTTGCAATGATGCTGCCCGTCGAATCGAAGAAAACCAAAAAACTAAAATGGCCGAAGTTACTGGCGGTATGCAATTACCACCAGGCATGAAAATGCCATTTTAATTGAGATAGCCGATGAAATTTAGTCCACTGTTAGATGAGTTAATTCAGTCGCTGCGTTGTTTACCTGGGGTTGGGCCTAAATCGGCGCAACGTATGGCGTTTCAATTGCTCGAGCGTGACCGAAAAGCAGGGCTTAAATTAGCCAGTGCACTGTCCAGCGCAATGAGTGACGTTGGCCATTGTCAGTCTTGCCGAACCTACACTGAAGAAACCCTCTGTCCAATTTGTGCTAGCCATAAACGCGGAATATCCGCCACTATTTGTGTGGTAGAAACACCAGCCGACGTGTTAGCTATTGAGGCGGGTGGACATTTCACCGGTCGCTACTTTGTGCTTTTAGGTCATTTATCACCCCTCGATGGTGTAGGGCCAGAAGAGTTAGGTCTAGCTTTGCTGGAGCGCCATTTGGCCTCGGGCGATGTGGCTGAACTGATTTTGGCGACCAATCCGACAGTAGAAGGTGAGGCAACAGCGCATTTTATTGCTGATATGGCCAGACGCCACAAGGTTATAATTAGTCGCATTGCTCACGGCGTCCCTGTGGGGGGTGAGCTTGAATATGTGGATAGCACTACCTTAGCACTGTCATTTAATGGACGACTGCCGCTCTAACCATTAAATAATATAGTCACTTGATATCGTTAAAGTAAAATGATTAAAGCGGCTAATTCAATGGTAGTGATAATGTTGATCGTCTAAGCCCGCCAAGAGCTGATCTTGAGCGGGTTTTTATTTGCCTGATATTTCAACATAAACGTAGCGATATTGGTCGAAAGGTTTGGCTCTCAATTTAATTTAATGCTGTTGCCTACAATTGGTTTCATAGTCAGTTTGATATCCAAAAAAACACCTCTACTTCAATAGGCGGCTGCTCTGTTTGCAGATATTAGCTGGTGGAAGGTGAGCGCAATGGGGCTTGGATTGAAGCGTTATGTATATTGCTAATCGCGGCATCACGGAGCCAAATAATAAAGCGTTGAGCCCGATGATCTAGCATATTGCGCTAATCTGCATTCCCTGCGGATTTTAGGTGCAAAAAAACCAGCTTATGCTGGTTGATTGACTCTTCTATAAAGAGAATTGGTTGTGCGGGTTGCGCTAGTCTGTATTTTCTGCGGGTTTGAGGTACAAAAAAACCAGCTTATGCTGGTTGATTGACTCTTCTATAAAGAGAATTGGTTGTGCGGGAGCCGGATTTGAACCGACGACCTTCGCCAGTTGTTTATAAAGCGTTGAGCCAGATGAGCTAACATATTGCGCTAGTCTGTATTTTCTGCGGGTTTGAGGTACAAAAAAACCAGCTTATGCTGGTTGATTGACTCTTCTATAAAGAGAATTGGTTGCGGGAGCCGGATTTGAACCGACGACCTTCGCCAGTTGTTTATAAAGCGTTGAGCCAGATGAGCTAACATATTGCGCTAGTCTGTATTTTCTGCGGGTTTGAGGTACAAAAAAACCAGCTTATGCTGGTTGATTGACTCTTCTATAAAGAGAATTGGTTGCGGGAGCCGGATTTGAACCGACGACCTTCGGGTTATGAGCCCGACGAGCTACCATACTGCTCCATCCCGCGTCCGATTGTTGCTGTTGATTACTGTTTTAATTCTGTCATCTAAGAATTGGTTGCGGGAGCCGGATTTGAACCGACGACCTTCGGGTTATGAGCCCGACGAGCTACCATACTGCTCCATCCCGCGTCCGATTGTTGCTGTTGATTACTGTTTTAATTCTGTCATCTAAGAATTGGTTGCGGGAGCCGGATTTGAACCGACGACCTTCGGGTTATGAGCCCGACGAGCTACCATACTGCTCCATCCCGCGTCCGATTATTGCTGTTGATTACTGTTTTAATTCTGTCATCTAAGAATAGGTAACGGAAGCTGGATTTAAACCTGCTACCTTCGCCTGTTGTTTATAAAGAGTTGAGCCCGATAAGCTATTTCTCATTATAAACACATATAGAAAGTGGTTGCGGGAGCCGGATTTGAACCGACGACCTTCGGGTTATGAGCCCGACGAGCTACCATACTGCTCCATCCCGCGTCCGATATCTATCTGTATTACTTTACTATTTGCTTTGAAATGGTTGCGGGAGCAGGATTTGAACCTACGACCTTCGGGTTATGAGCCCGACGAGCTACCATGCTGCTCCATCCCGCGTCCGTCTTCAAAGCGGGGCAGACTATAACGGCAGAGCGTTGGCAATGCAAGGACGAAGATTGAAAAAGGTGGTGAACGCTTAAATATAAAGCGAGGTGGGGGGCTTTTATACGATTTGAATATAAGTTGGCGATTTTTCATCGATGATCTTGGGTCAAGACCGTGACTAAATGGGGCATTGCTTAATAACTGTTTATCTTTTATGTATCCGAGCAGGTATAATGTCGCTTTGATTTTGACTGCGTACTGATATCCCATGCTTAATTTTTTTGCTGCCGCCCCTAAGGGCTTTGAATATAGCTTAGCCCAAGAGCTGATAGAATTTGGTGCGACTGAAGTAAAAGAGAGTGTTGCAGGTGTATATTTCACCGCACCTTTAGCTTTAGCGTATCGTATTACTTTATGGACACGCTTAGCCAGCCGTATTGTGCTGGTTATCTATAAAGGTAGCTGCGAGTCGGCAGAGCAACTCTATAACGCAGCCTATTGTGTCGACTGGCCTGCACATTTTTCGAATAAATGCACTTTTAGTATCGATTTTCATGGTACGGGTGGCTTTATCAATAATACCCAGTTTGGTGCTTTAAAGATTAAGGATGCGGTGGTTGACCGTTTTCGTGACGATGATATCGAACGTCCAAACGTGTCACGCGTTGACGCTGACTTTAAGATTGATGCGCATTTCCGTAATGGCGTGATCACCATCGCGATAAACTTTTCAGGTCCATCGTTACATCAACGTGGTTATCGTTCAACTACGGGTGAGGCGCCCTTAAAGGAAAATTTAGCTGCCAATATGCTAGTGCGCAGTGGCTGGCAAGCAGCGCCTTCGACGTTGCTCGATCCTTTTTGTGGTAGCGGTACTGTGCTAATTGAAGCGGCGTTAATGGCAGCGGATATTGCCCCCGGTTTACAGCGCAGTCGTTTTGGTTTTGAGCACTGGCGTCGCCATGATAAAGCCGTGTGGCAAAACGTGGTTGAAGAAGCCAAAGCACGTGCTTCAGTAGGCCTTGAACGTTGTGGCATTAAATTTTATGGATCAGATGTTGATGCGCATTTAATTGGCGTTGCCAAACGTAACGCTGAAAATGCTGGCGTACTGCAATTAATTGATTTTAAAGTCGCCGATGCGTTGACGATAGAGCCTCCTGCCGCAACGGGATACTTGATCACTAACCCACCTTATGGTGAGCGTTTAGGTAATGTGTCTGAGTTATTGCAATTGTACTATCAGCTCGGTGACAAGTTTAAAAAAGAGTTTGGCGGCTGGAAAGTGGCCATGCTATGTAGCGATATTGAACTGATTTCATCACTCAAGCTTAAAGCTGATAAACAGATGAAGATGTTCAACGGCGCATTAGAATGCGTATTTAACATTTATACCTTGCATGCCAACAGTACGCGTCGCGACACACCTGTGCTACCCGATGGCGTAGACATTGCCGATATCGCCCCTGCGTTTGCTAACCGCATTAAAAAGAATGCCAAGCTACTAGAAAAATGGGCTCAAAAAGAAGGTATCGATAGCTATCGTATTTATGATGCTGATATTCCTGAATATAATGTCGCGGTAGATAAATATCTAGATTACGTGATTATTCAAGAATATATGGCGCCAGCGACCATACCTGAAGCTGTAACTAAACGTCGCTTAAGCGATGTATTACTGGCACTGCCGTCGGCGATTGGCATCAACCCGAACAAGATGATCATGAAGACTCGTGAGCGTCAAAAGGGTGCAAGTCAGTATCAAAAGTTGGATGAGCGTAAATTAGAGCTCATTACCACTGAATATGGCGCTAAGTTCAAATTGAACTTAACGGGTTATTTGGATACAGGTTTGTTCCTCGATCACCGCTTAACACGTCGTTTAGTGGGACAAAAATCTAAGGGGCGCCGCGTACTTAATTTGTTTTCTTATACCGGTTCTGCTTCTGTGCATGCGGCGCTTGGCGGTGCTAAATCAGTAACAACCGTCGATATGTCAAATACTTATATCGCATGGGCAAAGGACAACTTTGCACTCAATGGTTTGCAAGGCAAACAATATGAGTTTGTGCAATCTGATTGCATGCAGTGGATTAGAGATTGTCGTGAGCAATACGATCTGATTTTTATCGATCCACCGACGTTTTCTAACTCTAAAAGGATGGAAGACTCCTTTGATGTACAGCGCGATCATGTGAATTTGCTGGCATCTTTAGTCAAACTGCTTAGTCCAACAGGTGAGTTAGTGTTCTCTAACAATAAACGCAAGTTTAAGATGGACATAGAGACACTGACAAAGATGAATATCAAGGTGACTAACATTGATGACATCACGTTACCGATGGATTACAAACGCAACCCGCATATCCATAACACCTGGTTGCTAACCCATGCCTGAGTTGACTCAAACAGAGTTAGATAACAGGCCTTATCTGCTATATCACACCGACGGTTGCCATCTGTGTGAACTGGCCGCGGCGTTACTGGACGCGGCCGACATTAACTATCATGCCATCGATATATGTGATGATGCATACCTCGCGCAGCGTTATGGCGTATCGATTCCTGTGCTAAAAGCCTGGAACGATAACGAGTTACAGTGGCCATTTAACGCAACGCAATTACAAGAGTTTACAGGAGCTTAGTTTGAGTCTGGTTCGTATCAATAGTGGCTCTTTAGCCTATGGTTATACTCCGTTATTACAAAAAGCGGATTTTACTATTCAACGCGGTGAGCGCGTGTGTATTGTTGGCCGTAATGGTGCTGGCAAGTCGAGTTTATTAAAGGTGTTGTCTGGTGATGTGTTACTGGATGAAGGCGAATTTAACATCGCTGGTAATGTTACTGTTAGCCGCCTACAGCAAGATCCCCCAAAAGCCGAGCAAGGTACTGTATACGCTTATATTGCTGCGGGCTTAAAAGAAGTCGGACAGGCGCTTGAGCGTTATCATCAATTGTCTCATGATGTTGCCCATGCTTCGCCTGAGCAAATGGATCGTATGCTTAATGAGATGCAAGGCCTGCAAGAGACATTAGATCACTACAACGGTTGGCAGTTAGATTCACGTATTCAACAAAATTGTGAGTTATTAAGTCTAGATCCCGACAAATTATTAAGTGAGTTATCGGGTGGTTGGCAACGTAAGGTGGCCTTAGCAAGAGCATTGGTCAGTGAGCCTGATTTACTGTTACTCGATGAGCCGACTAACCATTTAGACATAGATACCATTGAGTGGCTTGAAAAGTTTTTACTTGATTATCAAGGTGCTATTGTGTTTATCAGCCATGATAGGGGCTTTATTGCCCGTATGGCGACACGTATTGTCGATTTAGACCGTGGCGTTGTGACGTCATGGCCGGGCAACTATCAAGCGTATCTTGATGGTAAGCAAGAATGGCTACGTGTCGAAGCTGAAAAAAATGCTTTGTTTGACAAACGCCTAGCCGATGAAGAAGTATGGATCCGTCAAGGTGTTAAAGCACGCCGTACCCGTAACGAAGGTCGGGTACGCGCGCTTAAAGCGTTACGTGATGAGCGTAGTGAGCGTTTGAATCGCCAAGGTAACGCTAAAATGGCGGTGTCGGATACTGAGCGTTCAGGTAAGTTAGTATTTGATGTTAAAGATCTAAACTTCAATTTACCGGACAAAAACCTAGTTAAGAATTTCAATACCACAGTGATCCGTGGTGACCGTATTGCGCTGATTGGTCCGAACGGTTGTGGTAAATCGACGTTGATTAAACTATTAATCGAGAAGTTACAGCCACAATCTGGCGAGATTAAAGTTGGAACTAAGTTAGATATCGCTTATTTCGACCAATATCGTGAGGCATTAGATCCTGAGCAAACCGTTGAAGAAAACGTTGGTGAAGGTAAAAAGACCATCACGATTAATGGTCAAGACCGTCATATCTTAAGTTATTTACAGGACTTTTTGTTCTCACCAATGCGTGCTAGAACTCCGGTAAAAGCACTGTCGGGTGGCGAGAAAAACCGCCTGTTGTTGGCTAAATTATTAATTCGTCCAGCAAACTTAATCATACTCGACGAACCAACTAACGATCTTGATATCGAGACCCTAGAATTATTAGAATCATTGCTGACTGAGTACCAAGGCACGCTTTTACTCGTGAGCCACGATAGGGCATTTATCGATAACACCGTCACCAGTAGTTGGTGGTATGCCGGTAATGGCGCTTGGAGCGAGTATGTGGGTGGCTACCAAGATGCGGTGAACCAAGGGGCAAAATTTTATTCTGAGGAACCTAGTGCACAAAAGGCGGTCGAAGCTCCTACGGTTGAAACAAAACCAGTAGAAGTTAAGCTTACTCAGTCTGCTCCAGCAGTAAAAAAATTGTCATATAAGTTACAACGTGAGTTAGAGTCATTACCCAGTATGATGGAGCAGCTAGAAGCAGATATTCTCGCGCTGCAAACCACAATTGGTCATGCAAACTTCTATAGCCAGACACAGGATAAAGTGAATCAAGTGCTGAGCCAGTTAGCTGATAAAGAAAAGCAATTGGAAGTTTGCTTCGAGCGATGGGAAGAGCTTGAGTCATTGAAGTAAACCAATAATAAAAATGGGAATAGAATTAATGAAGTCAAAGTTGGATAAAGCCCTTTCCTTGGTAGCCTTAGGTGTCCTTGGTGTATTGAATAGTGCCCATGCTGCACCAGTGTATGAAATTGTTAACCTAGATAACTATGATTTACTCGGCACTCTTGAAGGCACGCGTAATGGTTATGCTTTAGGCGTCAATGCCAATGACGAATTAGTCGGTATTTCTAAGGGTAAGAAAAAGCTCAGCACTTCTGATGTAGAAGATGGTATCATTGATATTGAAGATGGCATCGCTCCCGAAGAAACCATCACCTATTCAATTACCGAGGCAATAGTTGCGAATAACTTTGTCTTTACTGCCGCGCAAAATGGAGCAGCAGGAGCTTGGTTACCGACTTTTGATAGTATTAATGGCGCTACACCGCCAAGTGATACCGCAGTCATTAACTCGGTTGATACATTTTACTATGGTATCAATGATGCCGGCGTCAAAGTCGGTAATATGACTGCGCCTGAAAAGAAAGTCGAAAATACTGCGACAACGAATGTGGCTGATGATTACTGGTATTACCGTGACTATGAATTTCGCGGTATTGCCAAACTAGGTGACACTGAAATTCCATTAATCCCTCCTTATACGCAATTTGTTAAGGATGATAAAACGGTTGAGCTTGGCGGTTGGTCAGCAGCATCTGCGGTAAATAACAATAATTTAGTTGCGGGTTATGCGAGTACTGCTATCAGCAAGTACGGCAGCGATCGTGTGAGTTATTGTTTAGGGACAGATAATACCTTGCCGTTGGATGTTTGTGTGCAACGTGAGCAATATCCTAATGCTTCAGGGACACGTAATATTCAATATCAAACCCGTGCTTATGTATGGCAAATTGATAATAATATCGCGACAGGAACTGAATTACCTTTAGGATTAACACCTGACAAAGATAATACGTTTACCTTTACCGCTCAAGCCGTTGGGTTAAATAATGCCGGTGTCGCCGTTGGGCGCTCGCACATTTACCGTTATGGTGATACAAAAAATTTACGCCAAGATGCAGCTTATTGGGCTAAAGACGCCAATGGTGAATATCAATATCACTGGATCCCAGTGCGCGATAATGAAGTATTAAGTTCTACAGCTTATGCTATTAATGATAACGGTCTCGTGGTGGGAAGCTATCGTAGTTACCTACAAGGTTATGCACGGGATAAGTTCTTCTATTATGACTCAACTCAAGCAGATGCTGTCATAGTAACGCCAAACGACTTTGCGGCAAAAACCAGTGATCTTTCAAGTAAAGCAAAGAGTATCAATAATAAAGGCCAAGTGGTTGGTTATATTGAAACCACGTACGACAAAGAAAAACCGCGTCCAAAAGCGGGCTTTTTGTATGATAAGCCAACAGATGAGTTCAGTAACCTTAATACATTACTGACCTGTGAATCTAAGGGTTACGAGAAAAATAGTGATGGAAATTGGACTCGTCATCAGGTAGAAATACAGGACGGTTCGGGGAAGCAGCTGCAATATAATGCCGATATCGTCGTTGTTGAAGGTGCTAGCATCAACGAAGAAGGAACGATTGTCGGTACGGCTTTTATTCGTAAACCTGCTTATCAATTTGATAAAGATGGTAAAGTGATTATTGGTGATAATGGCTTGCCGTTGTTTGAGTTAAATGGAAATGGCGATCCGGTAACAGCCTATATCCCACGTATGGTTGTACTTAAACCTGCAACAAGTGGCGAGGCTTGCACAGTGAAAGAAAATACCGACACGGGGAATTATGAGCGTAAAGGCGCTGCAACTTTAGCATGGTTGTTGGCATTACCTTTAGTATGGTTCCGTCGCCGAACTCGTTAACTTTTAAGTTTCAATTCAGACTAAAAAAATCGAGGCAAAATGCCTCGATTTTTTTTCACTAAGATCTCAGTAGCTTAATAAATAGTCAGCACGATAGCCTATTTTTTGATTGATCTTAACGTCAAAAAGCACTATTCCTATGGGTGAAGCTTTTGCTTCTATTTTATGTAGAACAGAGGACGCTTGCATGAAAAGACAAAAACGAGATCGTTTAGACAGAGCTTTTTCAAAAGGATTCCAAGCTGGTGTGGGTGGGCGCTCTAAGGAGCTCTGTCCTTATGCAAATCTTGATTCGCGATCGCAGTGGTTAGGTGGTTGGCGTGAAGGTGTGGATGGCCGAGTTAATGGGCTATTTAATAAATAAGTGAGCCAAATCTCATTAATTAAATAGTCCAGAACACGCAAAGTAATGCAGCATATTGCCCTCAGTTGAGGGCAATTTCATTTGTATTAAAGCTGATACAGTAGACAAAAGATTAAAACGTAGAAGTGTCGCTAAATACACCAACTTTAAGATCTGTAGCGCTATAAATCTGGCGTCCATCGACTTCGAGAACCGCGTCAGCTATACCCATAACCAACTTACGGTGAATAGTGCGCTTGATATTGAGCTTATAAGTTACTTTTTTTGCACCAGGCAATACTTGTCCAGTAAACTTCACTTCACCTACGCCGAGCGCACGACCTTTACCTTCAGCTCCTTCCCAGCCTAAATAGAAACCAACTAACTGCCACATAGCATCTAGACCTAAACAACCTGGCATAACGGGATCGGTAATAAAGTGGCAGTCAAAAAACCATAAGTCTGGATTAATATCGAGTTCAGCGACAATTTCACCTTTGCCAAATTCACCGCCATTATCATTGATGGTGACGATTCTATCTATCATCAGCATATTATCGACAGGAAGACGGGGTGAGTTTGGACCAAATAATTTCCCATGGCCGCAGGCGATGAGTTCTTCTTTATTGAAACTGTTTGCTTTATTCATTATTTTACTACTCCAGCAATAAGAGGGGCCAAGATTAGCGAACACGTGTAAGCTAAACAACTCCGATCAGCTAATTAGCGGCGAAAAAATCCTAATTTTGCGAGTAATCTCGTGATTAAGCCGATTTCCTCTTCACCATTCCCTGCAAGTTTATCTAATCGTTCTTGCACTAGGCCATATAATGAATCGTGTGGAAAATCATTATCTTCATCGGCGACACCCGCAGGCATTTGCATTAAAAGTTCAACCGCCTGATCCATATGTTCAATAGCATAGATATGAAATAAGCCTTTACCTACAGCAGTAATCACTTTGGGATGAAGATTAAGCTGTAATGTGTTCGATTTTGGCATAATTACACCTTGCTCGCCCGTCAAACCGCGTCTTTCGCACAGATTAAAGAAACCTTCAATTTTCTCGTTGATACCACCAATCGCTTGTACATTACCAAACTGATCCAATGCGCCGGTAATCGCCAGTGACTGAATAATCGGTTGTTCGGCAATGGCAGACATTAAACAGCAGTATTCAGCGAGTGATGCGCTATCACCATCAATTTCTTGATAGGACTGCTCAAAAACGATATTTGCATTTAGGTGTAATGGTGCGTCTCGTCCAAAAATACGGTACAAACAGGCTGAGAGGATCATCATTCCTTTGGCATGTATATTACCGCCAAGTTCAGATTTTCTTTCAATATCGGCCACTTCGCCATCGCCATAGTGGACTGAAGCGGTGATACGCGCTGGTTCACCATAACTGTAATCGATAGCATCGATCACGGTCAGGCCATTAATTTGGCCCACCATAGCCCCTGACGTTGGCAGATTGATGAAGTTGTCATCGAAGCTTTGGCCCGAATATTCTTCAGAACTATTATGGCGATAGTTGGCTTGGATTAACGCGTGTTCAATACTGTTGGCATCGATACTTGTTTTGCCGCTATATGCCTTAGCCTGCGCCATCAGTTGAGCAAACTCGAGCATAGACAAACTGAGACGACGCTGGTGCTCGGTTAATCGTGTACTGTAACTGAATAGTGGCGCTAAACTCGATTGTTCTAAAGTAACATCAATACTTTGGGCAACAGCTTGTAGCCATGCAACGTATTGTGATTCCTTGTACCGGATCAAATCTATTTCACTGGCGAGTTCCGCTAACAGCGTAAAATGACGTTGAAATTGCCAATCTTCCGTTCTTACTTGACTATAAATCATCCCTGCGCCCACTAAGACAATTTTACAATTTAGTGGAATAGGGCTTAAGGTATTGCTGATTTGGTATTGTTTATGCGTGAGAATTTGCATCACTAAATCCCACAAACTTTCACGTTTCCACAGCGATTCGGCACAAATAAACACATAATGACACTGTGCCAGAGCGCCTGCTTGATATTGACTCGTGGTCCCTGTTTGTTGCATTCGGCCTATGAGATCAACGCGACGAATATTACCGCTTAGATAACGATAGTTAATCGTTTTTTCGGTAATTACTTTTTCATTATCTAGCGGTTTATCTAATTGCCATTGAAATTTTACCGAGTTATCAATCTGGCTGTGTGCCACTAGATACGTTGCAGGCAAGGCTGTCAGACTATTAACGCAGGCTTGGATCATTAACTGGCGGTCAATGCCGGGATAATCGGCCAAGTAAAGCTGCTGGTCAATAATGGCATGGTGCAGTTTAAACGCATCCACAGCGCGTTCTTGGCCTAAGAGTAATGCGCTTAGATTGGCAGCCGTTTCAGAAAGAGGTGGCAGGCTAAATTCAGGTGCGAGTGAAGACGTGGGTATCAAGAGTGAATTCATATAAGCATTTACCATGAAAAGTTAGTCTGATTTTACCATACCCAAACGACAAGTCTCTCACTGTATAGATATTTTTGTGCCTGTTTTGTCGATTATTCACCAAAGTTAGTGAATAATTTGCCGTAAAAAACATCGAGCTGAGCATAAGATGAGCATTTGATTCAATAATTTTAAATTGAGGTTTACAATACTCTCCGATACTTATATTATTTCGCTCGTTCGGAGGGGTGGCAGAGTGGTTTAATGCACCGGTCTTGAAAACCGGCGTGGGTTTATAGCCCACCTAGGGTTCAAATCCCTACTCCTCCGCCATATTAAATACGAAAGAAGCCGTTGATTATCAACGGCTTCTTTTGTTTGTGGCGTTTGAGAGACTCTCCATAAGGATTGACTCAGACAATGTATCTTTATCGCGCCCCCAACAACGTGTACTTCACACGTATCTGTTTAGCCAAATCCTTACGTGACAAGGGCTTTCCCTTTGACGTTAAAGTCTCATTATTAACTCGTGACCGCTCTGAAGCGGTTATTCGTAACATTGATGTCGCTGGAACCCTCAAAAAACTGATTAAATCGATTGATGAGCACACACGCATTAATGATTTTATTCGTTACGTTGATGAGGTGATTAATCAGCTACGCACGCAATTCGCGCAAATAGACCGTCCTAGCTCGTTAATTCCTCAACGGCAGAGCAAATTAACGCCTGCGCGCGAGGTTGAGGTTATTCCGCTCAAACCTCAAATCTGCTTCAACGAGGCACTCACGCAGTTTGTCGCGTCAAAACACAAGGCGGGCATTCGTTTATTGTCGGTAAAGCAACTGACCCAACGCATTGAACACTTCATCACATTTACTTCCGCTACTCAGGTCACCCACATCACCAGTGCCGATGCGATGCAGTATCGTGATACGTTATTAACGCAAGGTCGCAGCTATAAAAGTAATAAAGAGTACTTAGCCGCCACATTTCAATTCTTCAAGTGGTGCAAATTAATGAACTATTGCACTCAAAACCCATTTGAAAGTGTGACGATAGGGCAAAAGCCGAAAGCAAAGGCGAGCGATGCAAGGGACAGATGGTCAACGCTGGAGCTTAAGCGCTTATTTGATAGTGCAGAGTACCGCGCCAGTGACGACGACTTTAAGTGTGTGACGGTGCTGATGCTCTATAGTGGCTTAAGACCGTCAGAAGCGTGCCAGTTGCGTATTAGCGACATTAAATCGGTAAATGACTCAACGTATATTGCAATCAGTGAAGGGGGTCAAGGTCAGCGCCTTAAAAACATCAATGCGGTGAGGGAAGTGCCGATACACGCCAATTTATTGAAACGCGGCTTTATGGCCTTTGTTGCTAGCAGGGCACACACAAATGGTCAGCTGTTTGGTTATAAGCAAGTCGGGCAGACGGAAGACTGGTCATATCAATACTGTAAACAGCTTTCAACGTTACAAACAAAGATAGGCATGAAACCTAATGCACGCCCTACAGCCTACTCATTCAGGCACACCTTTATCGACAGCATGAAGCAATTAGATATTAGCGAGCATATCGTGGCGCAGCTTGTTGGCCACGCGAATCCAAACATCACCTACAGCCGTTATGGTAAAGACATTAATGTGTGTTCTGGGCTAATTATTTATTTTTCACTTAGTTTCTGTAAAATCTGACATTGAGAAACGGTATCAAATTGGCAAGAATGAGCCAGTTTGTTGAGCGTTTTTTCTAGTTGCTGCAGTTCTTTAATTCTATCGCGTACTTTTTCAAGTTGCTTGAGGATAATGTCATCCACTTCTAGGCAGGATGATTGCTGATCTATTTGCACATCGACGAGGATCATCAGCTCTTTTATTGGAATTTGTAATTCACGACAACGCCGAATAAAAATCAATCTTTCAATATCTACCTCACTGTATTCTCGGTAGCCATTGGCATTGCGGCTCGTTGGTGGTAATAATCCCACTTCTTCATAGTAGCGAATGGTTTTGCTATTAATGCTCGATCGTTTAGCTGCATCATTGATCTTCATTTCAGATTGACCTTCTTGTTACTGGAAGGATTAAACTAGCACAAATAACATAAAATGGCTCGCACATCTGTATTTTTTAGCTATTAATCATGGTGTTAATGATTATAATTGTTACCACTCTGGCTATTAATCTATACAGAATGTGATGGTTATTCTGCCCATAGCGATTGATATTGCTATTAGGCGATAAGTTTATGAGGTCAATCCGCGTTGAATAAGCCTGCAGCGGCAGGTTAAGCGGGTATCAACTTAAGGTTATAAATACATGCTAAACAGTCATCATCCATCGCAGCGGCATAGACGCTATTTGTATAACGTATTATTTATGCTGACGTTTTCCACAATTGGTGACGTTTATGCCAAAGCACCTGAAAACCTCACGTTAGAAAGTGCTGCCCAGCTAACATTAAGTCGTCATCCTCAGTTACAAGTGTTCCAATGGCGCAGCCAAGCATTAGCGGGGCAACGCATAAGTGCCGACCAATCTGCTTCGTATGAGGTGGGTCTAGAAGCGGAAAACGTATTAGGAACTGGTGAATATTCAGGTATTGATGCCGTGGAGCTCACATTAGCCTTGTCGTCATTTATTGAACTGGGCGATAAGCGATTAGCGCGCACCACAGTGGTTGATACTAGCTTTGCCTATGTTGAAGCGCAGAAAAAAGCGGCAGCATTAGATTTATTAGGTGAAGTGACGCAAACATTTATCACGACCCTTTCTTTACAAGAAAAACAACAACTTGCTGAAAATGCCATTACGTTGGCACAAGCCACATATCAGCAGGTTAATCAGCGGGTCCGCCAAGGTGCAGCGTCTCAAGCGGATGCACTGCGGGCAAAAGCGGCACTGGCTAATGCACGTTTAAATGCAGCGGAATTAGCATCGAACTACAATAGCAGCAAAGTGATTTTAGCGAGTTATTGGGGCGTAAATCAGCCAACCTTCAATTCATTAAGTGGCGATCTATTTGCCTTTAACGCGGTTGAGCCCTTTGACACACTGTATCAACGCATTGAAACAACCCCAGCTATTGAAGTGTATACAAATGAGCAGCGCGTTCGAGAAGCACAGTGGCAGCTGGCTCGTAGCCAGTCCAGCAGTGATATTCGTTGGCAGATAGGCGTTAAACGCTTTGAAGTTTCTGGCGATAACGCACTAACATTAGGCTTTTCGATGCCGTTGTTTGCTGAGCAACGTAATAGTGGCAATGTACAAGCAGCAAATGCGGCCATTAATCAGGCTGGCGCGCAAAAAGATGCAGCCTTACTGGCTTTACGAGTACGGTTGTTTAAAGCCTATTCAACGCGGCAGCAGCAATTTGAGGCGGTAGCACATCTACGGGAAGAGATAATCCCCATTTTGTCTGAATCGCTTATCCACACGCAAAAAGCCTATGAAAAAGGCGCATATCGTTATGCCGATTGGGTCTCAGCTCAGCAAGAGCTCCTCGATGCCCGTTTAGCGTTAATTGAAGCCGCAACGTCCGTGTTATTAAACCAAGCCTTGATTGAACAACTTACTGCGCAAGCATTACAGCAGCGTTAATCCAATGCTTTGCCATTAATGGAATAAAAATGGAAATCTCATCAATATGAAACAGTTACTTTTTCCTCTATGCCTTTTCTTTGCCTTTTCGAATCAAGCATGGTCATCGGACGATCACGGTCATGAGCCATCCCCAAAACATACTGAGCACAATGAGCAAGCTACCCATGTTGAACATGATAAGCATGACGAACATGAAAAACACGATGCGCACGGCGATGATGACAAACATGCTGAACACGATGAGCATGAAACTAATCATGTGACTATTGCGGCAGAAATAGCCCAAAAAGTCGGTATTAAAACTACGCAAGCGGTAGCAGGCACCATAGCCAAAACCGTTAGCGCCTATGGAAGATTGACACTGGCAGCAGATTATATCGCCAATATCACTGCGCGTTTTCCTGGCGTGGTGACCAACCTTTACGTCAATATTGGCGATAAGGTTGAAAAGGGCCAGCGCTTAGCGCAGGTCGAGTCCAATGACAGCCTACAAACTTACACCCTATCAGCGCCCATTAGCGGTGTGGTACAAGGTCGATATGTCAATGTGGGTGAAACCACTCGTAATGCTCCTTTATTGCTGATCACTAATACCACTATGCTTTGGGCTGAAGTCCAGATATTCCCCTCTGCTCGCGCCCAAGTAAAGGTGGGACAAGCGGTTACATTGAAAGCCAACGACATCTTATATCAAGGCACAATTGCACATTTACTCCCCGCAGCTAATGGTGAAGCGGTGGTGGTGGCTCGGGTGCGAGTTGATAATGTGACAGATAAGTTTGCCCCTAACGACATGCTGGCAGCCCATATTGAAATTGCCCATCTTGATGTGCCTTTAGTTGTAGCAAATCAAGCGCTACACGGTATGCGTAATCAAGACGTTGTTTTTGTAAAAGAAGGCGATCGTTACGAGCTAAGACCCGTTACCTTAGGTTATCGCGATGATAGCCACACTCAAGTACTGTCAGGTCTTGAAGTGGGTGAACAATATGTGGTTGAAAACAGCTATTTGATTAAAGCCGATATTGAAAAATCTGGCGCAGCGCACGAGCACTAAGGAGAAGCAGTATGTTTGAACAAATCGTACGTTTCTCTATTGAGCGACGCTTTTTGATGATGAGTCTCGTCTTGCTGCTGGTTGCGGCCGGGTTATGGAGTTACCAGCGTTTACCCATAGATGCTGTACCTGATATTACCAATGTACAGGTGCAAATTAACACTGAGGCTGCGGGGTTCTCGCCGTTAGAAACCGAGCAAAGAATCACTTTTCCGGTCGAGTCTGCGCTATATGGCTTGCCACATCTTAGCTATACACGCTCTATTTCCCGCTATGGTTTATCGCAAGTCACGGTTGTCTTTGAAGATGGCACCGATATTTATTTTGCTCGTAATCTGATTAATGAGCGCCTTGGGACAATTAAAGCCCAACTACCTCAAGGGCTTGAACCGATAATGGGGCCGATTGCAACAGGCCTCAGTGAAATTTTCATGTACACATTGGAAGCCCTTCCGGGCGCTACGCAGGCTGATGGCTCACCGATGGACGCTATCGCCTTACGTGAAATCCAAGAGTGGATCATTAAGCCGCAGCTTGCACAGGTTTCTGGCATTGTTGAGGTGAATACCTTTGGCGGCTTTAACAAACAATACCATGTATTACCTGACCCCAGATTGTTGCTGCAATATGGTATTTCAATGGAGCAAGTGGCTGATGCCCTGCGAACCAACAACAGTAACCGCGGCGCAGGTTATATTGAAAAAAACGGCCAACAGCTTTTAGTTCGTTCACCAGGGCAATTGGCAACGATTACAGATATCGAACAGATTGTTGTCGGGCGTAATGGTTCCGAGCCTATTTTAATCCGCGATGTAGCTGAAGTGGCAATCGGCAAAGAGCTTCGCACCGGCGCTGCGACCCGTGACGGTAAAGAAAGCGTGCTTGGCATGGCGATGATGCTGATGGGGGAAAACTCCCGCACTGTTTCGCAGGCTGCTGCCGCTAAACTTGCAGCCATTAAGCCGTCACTGCCCGATGGTGTAACCGTTGATGTGGTTTATAACCGCACCACCTTAGTCGATAAAACCATTGATACCGTTAAAACCAACCTGTTAGAAGGCGCTTTACTGGTGGTCGTGGTGTTGTTTTTACTGCTGGGGAATTTTCGCGCCGCCTTGATTACCGCCGCAGTGATCCCTTTGTCTATGTTAGTGACGATTACGGGCATGGTGCAAACTGGTGTTTCAGCTAACTTGATGAGTTTAGGCGCGTTAGATTTTGGTTTAATCGTCGATGGTGCTGTGATCATCGTCGATAACTGTGTGCGGCGTTTATCCTTCGCGCAGCAGCATGGCGGTGGATTATTAGATTTACGCCAACGCTTACAATTAGTGTATGAGGCAACCACGGAAGTGATCCGCCCCAGTTTATTTGGCGTGGCTATTATCACTGTGGTGTACATCCCGATTTTTAGTTTGTCGGGTGTTGAGGGCAAAATGTTTCACCCTATGGCGATTACCGTCATCATGGCATTATTGGCGGCCATGGTACTTTCGATCACTTTAGTGCCCGCTGCCGTAGCGATTTTTTTGCGCGGTAAAATTAGTGAAAAAGAAAGTATCGTGATTAAAGGCGCTAAGTCTTTGTATCGTCCGTTATTAGAATGGGTGCTTGAGTGGCGTTGGATTGTGGTTTCTTTTACCGCGGTGTTGGTGGGCGTATCTATTTGGTTATTGACTCAAATGGGCTCAGAGTTTGTCCCCGAACTTGATGAGGGCGATATCACTTTACATGCCATGCGTATTCCAGGAACGGGAATAGATCAAGCCATTGAGATGCAATCACAGGTTGAGTTGCGTTTATTACAATTTCCTGAAGTGGCAAAAACCTTCGCTAAAATTGGCACACCCGATGTAGCAACAGATCCTATGCCACCCAATATTGCCGATAGTTTTGTGATTTTAAAGCCTCGCGATCAATGGCCTAACCCCAATAAACCTAAAAACGTGTTAGTTGAAGAACTCGAGGCCGCATTATTTGAATTGCCAGGTAATAACTACGAGTTTGCCCAGCCGATTCAAATGCGTTTTAACGAGTTGATTTCAGGGGTGCGCGCCGATTTAGGGATCAAAATATTTGGCGACTCGCTTGAGCAATTAGTCACTACCGCAAATGCCATCAGCGGAGTGATCAATAGCATTGATGGCGCTGCTGATACCAGTGTTGAGCAAGTGACGGGTCTGCCGATGTTATCGATCATTCCTAAACGCATGGCACTCTCGCGTTATGGGTTAAACGTACAAATGCTACAGGATTTAGTCGCCACCAGTATTGGCGGTGAGACCGTAGGGCAAGTGTATCAAGGCGATCGTCGTTTTGAGTTAGTGGTTCGTTTACCAGAAGCACTGCGCCTTGATATTGAAAACCTACAATATTTACCTGTGCCGCTGCCAAATGGCGGTTATGTGCCCTTAAATGAAGTCGCCACGTTAGAAAATAAACCTGCCCCAGCACAAATCAGCCGTGAAAACGGTAAACGTAGCATAGTCGTCACTGCCAACGTGCGAGACCGCGATCTCGGCAGCTTTGTTGCGGAGGTCAAGCAGCGTATTGCCAGCGACGTTAAGGTGCCAAGTGGCTATTGGTTAGATTACGGTGGCACCTTTGAGCAACTAGAATCGGCCAGTAATCGGCTCTCTATTGTTGTGCCAGTAACCTTAGCCATTATTTTTGGCTTATTAATGATGGTGTTTTCATCTTTTAAAGATTCGCTGGTCATTTTCACCGGTATTCCTTTAGCGTTAACCGGCGGCGTATTGTCGTTATGGCTACGTGACATGCCGTTGTCATTATCGGCGGGTATCGGCTTTATCGCGCTGTCTGGTGTTGCTGTACTTAACGGTTTGGTGATGGTGGAGTTTATTCGCCAGCGATGGTCTGAAACCGGTGATTTACGTAATGCGATTATTGATGGTGCGCTGCTACGCTTAAGGCCGGTATTAATGACGGCATTAGTCGCCAGCCTTGGGTTTATCCCAATGGCGCTCAATATCGGCACGGGAGCAGAAGTGCAGCGACCTTTAGCGACAGTGGTGATTGGCGGCATTATGTCGTCGACCTTACTGACATTACTGGTGTTGCCAGTGTTGTACCTTTGGATACATAGACGCGACGTTTCACCTCAGCAGCGAGAGCCAAGAACTTAATTATTGATATTTAGCTTCTGAATCATAAAGATAGCAATTATGCGCTGTATATGATCTTATCCAGTATTGGAGGAGATCATATATAGCGCTTACTCGCCTAAATCTACACGATTGAGGCATATTCCATAGTCATACTATTAACCTATATCAGTAATCAGTAATCAGTAATCAGTATATTTGTTAAAAGTTGTCAGTTAAAACTCAATCTATAAAAAATTGATCTATGAAATCGCTGTATTATCAAATGCATTCCAATACCGCTCGATTTAGCTATTTTTTGTATTGCTTCAACCCATAAAAACAACTACCTCTTAGTGATGACATGTTACGTCTCCCAAATGTGTCATGGATAATGAGTATGTTTCTGTGTCTTTTTATACTAAATATGTGGTTGTGTTCCGTTGAGTATTTGTTGCCATGCTTACCGAAAACTCATCACGCAATTTATGTTTTCCAGCATTGTTTGATAAGCTGCCGCCTGCATCACTAACATCATTTAATTGTACGCTTTTCACTTCAATCGGCGCCATTATGGTCAACGCTGTTAACTCTCAAAACTTTAACCGTTTTCTTATACACAGTTAAATCGCTTTTAATTTAACCGCTTGGCTATTAATTAGCCTTGTCTTATTAACACTAGATATTGATTAACGATGTTTAATTAACAACATCATCGCAGTCAATTTGACTGGCTGAAATTAATGTTTAATTAATCATCCAGATTAATTCTTATAAATCATTGCTTTAACTATTGGCATGACTATTGCTTTTTTAATAATGGAAATTAAAAATCAAGGAGTCGTTAATGGCTGAAAAATTTACAAAAAGTATGGCTCGTAATATTTATTACGGCGGCAGCTTTTTCTTTTTGTTATTGCTGTTGGGGTTGTCGGTAGATACTGTCCGTCAATTACCAAAGCGAGAGCATAGGGAAGCGCTGACAGAGCATGTCATTGCCGGTAAAGGTTTATGGGAAACCAACAACTGTATCGGATGCCACAGTTTGATGGGTGAGGGAGCGTATTATGCTCCAGAGCTTGCTAACGTGTTTGATCGCCGTGGTGCTGGTAACGAAGCTGCGTTTAAAAGTTACCTACGTGGATGGGTTAATGCTCAACCTCTCGCTATTCCTGAACGTCGTAAGATGCCGCAATTTAACTTAACCGATGCTGAAATCGATGACTTGGCAGATTTTTTAATCTGGACATCCAGGATCGACGATAACAATTGGCCACCGAATATCGAAGGTTAAGGAGAGGAGCGAATTATGAAGTATGAATCTCAACGAATTGCAAAACCGTATTTTGTTTTTGCAATGATGTTATTTGCCGGCCAAATTTTGTTTGGTTTATTAATGGGGTTGCAGTACATCAATGGTGATGTCGGTTTTCCTTATATTCCTTTTAACGCAGCACGAATGGTACACACCAATCTCCTGATTGTTTGGATGTTATTTGGATTCATGGGAGCAAGTTATTTCTTAGTCCCTGAAGAAGCTGAAACGGAGCTGTATAGTCCATTACTCGCTAAAATTACTTTTTGGGTTTTTGTGGTAGCGGGCGTAGCAACTATTTTAGGCTACTTACTCGTCCCTTATGCTGAACTGGCTCGGATCACTAAAAATGAACTATTTCCGACAATGGGCCGTGAGTTTTTAGAACAACCCACCATTACCAAAGTTGGTATTGTATTAGTCTGTTTGTCCTTTGTATTTAATATTGGTATGACCATATTGAGAGGCCGGAAGACGGTTATTAATATGGTGTTGATTACGGGGCTTATTGGCTTAGCCGTTTTCTATTTATTCTCTTTCTATAATCCTGACAGCTTAACATTAGATAAATATTTCTGGTGGTTTGTGGTGCATTTATGGGTTGAAGGCGTATGGGAGCTTATTTTAGGTGCTCTATTAGCTTTCGTACTCATTAAAGTCACAGGTGTCGATCGCGAGCACATTGAAAAATGGCTTTATGTGATTATTGCGATGGCGCTGATCTCTGGGCTTATTGGTATGGGGCACCATTATTTTTGGGTTGGCCCACCTAAGTACTGGTTATGGATGGGATCTTTCTTCTCCGCGTTAGAACCTGTGCCTTTCTTTATGATGGTGGTATTTGCCTTTAAAATGGTGAAAGAGCGCCGTAGAGAACACAATAATAAGATCGCCACCACATGGGCTAAAGGCACTGCGGTTATGGCTTTCTTAGGTGCGGGTGTATGGGGATTCTTGCATACGCTAGCCCCTGTTAACTACTACACACATGGCTCACAACTTACTGCTGCACACGGTCACTTAGCCTTCTTTGGCGCCTACGCGATGGTAGTTATGTGTATGATTTCATACTCTATGCCAGTAATGAACGGTCGCCCACAAGGCAACAGTGTGCAGGCACAAAAAGTCGAGCGAATTGGTTTTTGGTTAATGTGTATCGGCATGCTAGGTATTACCTTTGCGTTAACCGCAGCGGGAATTTGGCAAGTTGCATTACAACGCATCCCAGAAGCCGGTAAAGCATTAAGCTTTATGGCAACACAAGAGGTGCTTAAGCCTTTCTATATTGTGCGTCTTGGGTTTGGTTTACTCTTTACTGCGGGCGTTGCTGCTTATTTTGCAAGCTTTGTAGTTGCCAATAAAAATGGCAAACAATATCCTGATGCTAATGCGACGTTAGCTGAATAAAGGATTTGATAGTTAATGTGGCTGCGGCCTTTAGGTTACAGCCACATTTATCAATATTTAACGCTATTCATATCAATCAATATTGTTTATCAGACTCTTAATATTGATTTATTAGGTTACATTTATATCAATTTTAATAAATGTTACTTAATAATCGAATAGTAAAAATACTATTAAATCTGAGTGTACATTTTCGTTATTTATCGATAACGAATTAATTAAAAATATCAGCATTCGTCATTATATTATTGAGGTAGCAATGGAAGAAGTCGTCGGCAAAATATGGGATAAATGGTTAACATCCCAAGTGACCACCGACCATGTCGCTGCTAAGGTCCATTTCAGTGAATTACAAACTCAACTATTAATTTATTACCGTGCTATGGGCGGTGATGGAGCTAAAAGCCTTGAAATAGCCGAAAAGCGTGATCTCAATATCCGTCGCAGTACGATGCAGAAAATTGCCGGCAGTCATAAACAGTTTTATTTAAGTTGGCAAGACGAACGCAGTGTAAGACTCCCGCCATTTATTGCGCTATTTGCTGAAAAAGATCTTAATCAATCATTATATTTTTGGCTAACTGCTTTAGCTGCGCAGTTAGATAAACAGAGCCGCAGTGGCCTGTCTTATAAAGACATGACCGATTGGTTTAATGACAATCAACAAGCCACTCGCCACTTAATTACTCAATACGCTGGACTGAGGCGTATATACAGTCAGTTAGCTCATGAAGTGTTAGGGCTACGAAACCTTGAGCTTGAAACTTTACTTGCTAAAGAGGCGACTAAAACAAAAGCGACTGAGTTTTTTAACCGTGATTTTTTCAGTCAAAAGGATGGGTTAACGCTAGCAGAAAAAGCCATTGCAACAGTAATCAAAATCCCCGGAGCTATGGATAAATACCCCCATAGCCATAAAGATGTGTTGCCTGTGCCACTGTGGCTTTATCCACCGCTAATAACTCAAGGCGCAGGTGCGGATTTTGAGCCAGCGGATGAAAAAAATAAAACCCAACCCAAGCGTAAAACGGGTGAAGTGCAGGAAATTGATCAACGTAAAAAAGCACAATATGTTGATGATAATCGTAAAACCGATGGACTACTGATTTTTCAAGCTGAAGCTTTGATGACGTGGACTGAGCAAATCAATCTAGATCGTTGTCAAAGTGATGAGGATGACGATACCGATATTACCGAAATTGCAAAAGATCTCGATATTATTAGTTTATCGCGACACCGTAAGGCGAGTGCTGCCCGGATCCGTTTTGACTTAGATTTACCCGCAGCCGCCCAAGATGATTTACGTTTAGGCGAAGGTATTTTATTACCCGAATGGGACTATAAACAGCAACGCTTGGTTGATGACGCGTGCGTGCTGCAAACTATGATTAGTGATGAGGTTGAACCCATTGCGTTATCTAGCGAATATCAAAAGTTAAGCCAAGATATATTGGCGCTTTTTGCGCATTTAGGGTTAACGCCACACCGCAGAAAAGCTCAAAAAAGTGGTGATGAAATTGATCTCGACGCTTGGCTAGATGACTATGCTTTGCCTGTAAAAGATACCAGCAAACAAGCTTTTTATATTGATACCCAGCGACAGAATCGAGACGTGAATTGTTTGATTTTGGCTGATTTATCCCTATCCACAGAAGCCTATATTGATGATAAGCAACGGGTGATTGATGTTATCCGTGACAGCTTAATGGTTTTTAGCGAGGCGCTGACTCGCCTTGGTGATGAGTTTGCGTTATATGGTTTTTCATCAGTGCGTAGCCAACATGTGCGTTATCACATCCTTAAAAATTTCGATATGCCGCATAGTGATCATGTCCGAGGCCGTATTGCCCGTATCGAGCCTGGCTACTACACCCGTATGGGCGCCGCGATTCGGCAATCTAGCCAATTACTAGCAGAACGAGGCGGAGCCAATAAAATATTGTTAATTATTACAGACGGTAAACCTAACGATTTAGACAAATACGAAGGTCGTTATGGTATTGAAGATACTCGCCAAGCCATTGTTGAAGCTAAACTTTTAGGCTTAGTGCCTTATTGCGTCACTATTGATAAAAAAGGCCATGACTATCTCCCATATCTTTTTGGGCATCATGGATTTTCTATTGTGAGTAATGCCAGTGAGTTACCGCGAGTGCTACCTAAAATTTATCTACATCTTACTGCGATGCACTAATTCCCTTTGAGTTTATTTATCTATTTTGCGTGATAAGAGAGCCTGTTATGACCGAAGATACCAACAGTTGTTACTACCAAGTTCAAGATAACGAAGTCGAGATTTTTAATTTTGCCAAAGCACATAATTTACCGGTACTCATCAAGGGGCCTACCGGCTGCGGTAAAACCCGCTTTGTGGAATATATGGCACATAACCTTGGCCGTGAATTAGTGACCGTATCTTGCCATGATGATTTAACCGCAGCAGATTTACTTGGGCGTCATTTAGTCAGTTCTGATGGCACTTTTTGGCAAGATGGCCCGTTAACGCGGGCAGTACGCCACGGCGGAATTTGTTACTTAGACGAAATTATTGAAGCCCGAAAAGACACCACGGTAGTACTGCATTCGCTATCGGATCACCGCCGCGAACTTCATCTTGAGCGCACTGGAGAAGTCATTAAAGCCCATAAAGATTTTATGTTAGTGGTGTCCTATAACCCAGGTTATCAAAATATGATGAAAGGGCTTAAACCCAGCACTCGTCAGCGTTTTGTTGCTATGTCTTTTGATTATCCAAGCCCAGAAAACGAAGCAAACATTCTGGTGCATGAAGCCGGAATTAAGCTTGAACTTGCGAACACTTTAGTCAAATTAGGCGCTGATATTCGTCGCTTAAGTGATATTGATTTAAAGGCAGCGGTATCCACACGGTTATTGATTTATGCCGCAAAAATGATGTCCAGTGGATGCCATGCACAAATAGCCTGTTTGCATTGTATTATCGAGCCACTAACTGATGAGCCTGAGACAATTAAGGCTTTATCAAAGCTTGTTAATGCACATTTTTAAGTCGATAGCATGACTGACACTATGGCTAAATTTGAGTTAAGTGTTGAATCCGAGTGTTTGGCTAATCAACATGATGCTGAGGTTAGTCAAAACTCAATAGTGACGCACACAAGCCAACATAAGGCTCCTGGCTCGCTTGCGGTATGGGTATTTATTTACGCAGAGCTAACCGAGTTTGGCTTGTTTTTTGTGTTGTTTTTGGTTGCCAAAGCTTATTTTCCTGCGGATTTTAGCCAAGGGCCGCAAAAGCTCAGCACTCTTGCTGGCCTTAGTAATACCCTTATTTTACTCAGCAGTAGTTTATGTATTGTTAAAGCGATGGCGGCTATCAAAATAGGCAATATCAAGCGCACTATTCATTGGTTGCTTTTAACCATAGTCGCGGGTGGCTTGTATTGTGCGGTGAAATTTTGGGAGTATCACCGCAATGGCGCGCTCGGTATTAATCCGAGGGATGATTACTTTATTGCGGGTTACTATTACATTGGTTTCAATCATTTACTACATGTATTGATTGGTATGGCTACCATAAGTGTGGTGACGATATTTACCGCACTGGGTTTTTATGATGCAAATAATCACGAGGGGTTAGAAAGTGCGGCGACCTACTGGCATATGATTGATTTAGTCTGGATTGTCATCTTTCCGCTCTTATACGTTTTACATTGATAGCATAGTGATGATAGAAAAATGCCATGTAATCAACCTGCGTTTTGGATAAGCAGCGTAATTAACAGTATTCATTCAACACTGATTATCTTGAGTTCATTTGAGGCTAATTGTATGGCAAACCGCTTTATTAAGCGCCTTAATCTCCGACTAGCCTCGGTTTTTAAGGGTAACCATTGGCCTGTAATGGTGTGGTTGACCTTGGTGGTATTAACGCTTTTTAGTACTTTACTGGCAGAAGGGCCACAGCAAAAGGTGGAGGGTGAACACTTAGCGCATATCAACCAACTCAGTGTATTGCTGGTGGCAGGAATAGTGCTTAGCAAGGGGACTTTAGTTATCGATTATTTCATGGGACTTAAGCACACCCAAGGTTGGCCCGTGAGAATAATGAAAGGCTTTTTAGTGCTCATGCTTGGGCTGATTACACTGAGTTGTTTTTATTATTAACAAATAGATTGTTGGTAGTTTAGTCATTGGTAATATTTAGACCATTTAACAGTCTTTACTTATTTATATTTGAGTAAAGACTATATGTAAATTGAGTTAGTGTGTATTTACGTTACCGCCATGCATTTATGTTACCGCCGTGCATTATACGATTAGCCCTAGACGTTTCGCTTGACGATGTAAGTTTCCCCTATCAAGTTGTAGTTGCCGCGCGGCTTTAGCCCAGACTTGATCATTATCCTCAAGACTTTGGCGTATGACTTGGCGTTGAAAATCGGCTACCAAATCATTAAAGGAATGCGATGTATCCACACGTGGTGAGGGTTGCGCCTCGTTAGTGAATGATGCCGCATTTAATATTGTACTTGCAGCAGTTGATGACTCTTCATCAGGTGAGCTTATTAAGGGTAACGGAACATCGGTATTAGATGTTTGTGGCGATGGGCTGAATGTTACCATCGATGCCGCATTGAAAGTTGCTGTTGGGTTAAATCGCTCCCTTGCAAAACTTAAATGATGACGTTGAACAATGATAACTCCTTTACTTTCAGCGCTGGCTTTAAGCGCTGCACGCATCAATACATGCTGTAGTTCCCTGACATTTCCTGGCCATGAATAGGCAAGTAAAGTTTGCATTGCTTCTGCACTAAGGCGAATGCTTTTGGCATTGCTTAAGCCAATTTTGTGTTTAAAGTGAGTTAAAATATTACCGCAAAGTAGCGGAATGTCATCTGGACGTTCGCGAAGTGGCGGCACATGGAGTGGATAAACACAAAGTCTATAATACAAGTCTTCACGAAAACGTCCTTCATCAACCGCATTCAGTAAATTACGATTACTGGCAGCAATAATGCGCACATCTACATGGATATTTCGATCTAGCCCTAAGCGTTGGATTTCGCCTTCTTGGATAAATCGTAATAATTTAGCTTGTAATCCGAGGGATAATTCCCCAACTTCATCTAAAAATAGTGTGCCCTGATGGGCTAATTCAAACTTGCCCATTCTGTCTTTAGTGGCTCCGGTGAAGGCGCCTTTAATATGACCAAATAGCTCACTCTCTGCCAATGTTTCAGGCAATGCTGCACAGTTTAATTGTACAAAAATTTGCTGCTTACGTTTAGATTGCGCGTGCAGGCTGCGAGCGGCAACTTCTTTACCCACCCCCGTTTCACCACTGATTAGTACACATAGGTCTGAATTAGCGACAATTCGAATATCATCTTTAAGAGCCAGCATACAGGGCGTTTCACCAATAAAGTCTGACTTCTTTAATGGCTTTTGTTTAAAAGAGCTCTCTCTTTCATTAAGTCGATATTCTTCTTGGTGTGCTAGCTGGGTAAGTAAATTAACATTACGTATCGTGACAGCGGCAAGGGCGGCTAAGGTGGCAATACTAATATCACTAATGTTATCAAACGCGCCAACGTTGAGAGCATCTAAAGTGAGTACCCCAACTAGCGTGTCTTCTACATAAAGGCTGCAACCGATACATGCATGGACATCAAGCACTCTTTTGGGGTCAATCACTAAGAAACCATCATAGGGATCGGCAAGCTCTGAATCGGCATTAAAACGAATAGGGTGCCTTGAGCCCATAATAGTCTCAAGTCGAGGATGTTCATGGGGAGCAAAACCCATTCCGAGCACTTCTGGTAGTAACCCATCAACGGCGACAGGGACTAATTCATTACCTTGATATTCCAGTAGCGCTACAGCATCGCAGGGCATCACTTGATTGACAGCAGTCATAAAGCGTTGATAAAGGGCTTTTTTGGGTATGCTTTGGCTGAGATCTAAGGCGATATCCAGTAAAGTTTGCTCTAACATGACAGGCTCCAACGGGGAATATTGACAACAAATTAGGCAAAAGCCAAATTAACGTTGTCAATATATCAACATTGATGTTTTTGTCTTGTTAGTACCGAATAAACTGTGATGAGTTGCACAAATATATGTGTAGCGACTTAACGGCAAACTGAGTTTATCTTTCAAATCTCGAATATCAAACCTATGCTAGCCTTTTAAAGATAGAGGATTAAAGCAAGCACAAGCGGGATGATAATGGGATAACTTAAGGCGAATCGGCGCCATTGTTTCGGCGTATCTCGCATCTCCATAAACACATCAACAATCTTTATGCCCTTAATCATGGTCATTAAAACAATAATAATGATGCTGAACAATCGTACCGAAGGATTGATATCTGTTAATGAGAGTGGGCTGGCAAACTTAAAAATGACAGGGGAGTAACTGATTGCCGTCGTTAGGCAAGTTAATCCAATTAAGATAATGGCAGCTAAGTGTATCGACTTAATATTTTTGTGAAATAACGGCATAAGTTTCTGTCCTCTAATCATCATAAATGGATAACGATTACCCTTAGTGGGCAATGTAAATTAAGAAAAAAACTAAAATCCACACTAAATCCACCATATGCCAGTAAGCAGCAGCGGCTTCAAACCCTTGATGTTCATTCGGTCCATAAAATTGCTTGCGGCTTTGTTGATGTAAATAAAATAAAATGCCACAACCTAATATCACATGCATAAAGTGGAATGCAGTGATCAAGAAATACAAGGTAAAAAAGTCATTGGTAGATAGATCAAAACCAGCATTAATCAATAAGGTGTATTCATAACTTTTAGCGATAAGGTAAACAAAAGCCAAACATAAACTGCCACGGAGTAACTTAGCTACTTTAACGTTATTGCCTCGTTTTGCTTCATTAAGTGCCAAGGCCACTAAATAGCTACTGAGCAATAGGCTCAAGGTACAACCTAGGCCGATGGTGATGTGGATTGTGTGTTGGCCTTGTAGAAACATATCTGGTTCTAAACGCTTCATTACTGCAAAGCCGATAAAAAATAATGCAAATACAGTCAGCTCCATCATGATCACTAGCCACATAGCTATGTCACCGGGTAATTTACTTTGTGAAAGTTCGGATGGTTGTTGGCTGGGTTCATCAATAAGGGCGAGTTGTTGCATATACCACCTTTAGGTCAACATAATCAGTTTGATAACTAAGCTATACAAAATATATGCCGATATAGAGCTTTTACTTTTATTTATTTATGCCATTGAAATATATGGCTAATATCTTGTTTTTTGATTGCGGGAGATTGATGGTTAACTATGAGTGTGTTAAATGGACACGTTTTTACCCATGAGTCGATTTGAGCCGAACACTATCGCGATTGTTTTATGGAAATAATAGAAACATATACCGTAGTAGAGTACTAAATCACCACTTGAAAGATTATTCAAAAATTTAAGTTTACAGTGACAACAGAGATCGCTATTATCTCGCTCGTTCGGAGGGGTGGCAGAGTGGTTTAATGCACCGGTCTTGAAAACCGGCGTGGGTTTATAGCCCACCCAGGGTTCAAATCCCTGCTCCTCCGCCATATTTTACAGAAAAGGCTATCAGCAATGATGGCCTTTTTTGTTTGCGCGATTTGAACTTTGCTTCTTAATTTAAGTTAAATGCTAGTGTGCTTATTTAATGATTTTAAGTTTAGTACCTTGTTATATTGAGTGAGCACATCATCAGTTAATCTACCCTCATGAGTTAATAATTTATATTCAGCTGAGTATGCATTTTTCTGCTGCAAAAATGCTCCCGATACGTTAATGCGGTCTAAAATCCTTCCTTTAAATATCATCTAGTTAACAATGTTCATTTTATGCTTTGCGAAATAGAGCGGTTGGGCTAAATTAGCCATATGAATTCAGTGGCCGTTTGCTGTATTTCGCTGTTTATGCACAGTGTGCTCTGTAAATTGTAGAGGTGGATGTAAAGTGATATCGATATATCTAGTTGATGATCATGAGCTTGTAAGAACTGGGATCCGCCGCATATTAGAAGATGAACGTGGGATCAAGGTTATTGGCGAGGCTCCCGATGGTGAAACTGCGGTGCAGTGGTCTCGTCAAAATGAAGCCGACGTGATCTTAATGGACATGAATATGCCGGGGATGGGTGGTTTAGAAGCAACGCGCAAAATTTTACGATATCAGCCACATGCAAAAATTATTGTCTTAACAGTGCACACTGAAGATCCGTTTCCAAGCAAAGTGATGCAAGCGGGCGCTTCGGGCTACTTAACTAAAGGTGCGACGCCCCCTGAAGTTTTGCAGGCCATACGACAGGTTTCCCGTGGACAACGCTATTTATCGCCTGAGATTGCGCAACAAATGGCCCTGAGTCAGTTTAATCCCGCAGATGACAATCCATTTAAGACATTGTCTGAACGTGAATTGCAGATTATGTTGATGATCACTAATGGTGAGAAAGTGAGCGACATTTCTGAGCAGCTCAATTTAAGCCCTAAAACCGTTAACAGCTACCGTTACCGTTTATTTGCCAAATTGGGGATCAGTGGCGATGTGGAGCTCACGCGGTTAGCTATTCGTTATAAGATGTTGGATACGGGTCATTTTTAATTATCAGTCGGTTATAAGAGTAGGTCGTATTATTTTATGTGGTTGGTGTTAAGTCTGCAAAACCGTGGGTGTGAATAATGTCGAGTGATTTTAATGCCGCAAGTTTTTTACGAACGGTTTCATCCTCCGCTGGTGTTTATCGTATGTATGACGTCAAAAATGACGTCATTTATGTGGGTAAGGCCAAAGATCTTAAAAAACGTCTTTCATCCTATTTTCGTAAAAATTTAGATAATGTTAAAACCCAAGCTTTAGTCTCACATATCCATCATATTGATGTCACGTTAACCCACAGTGAAACCGATGCGTTGTTGCTTGAAAACGATTATATCAAGCAATATATGCCTAAATACAATGTGTTATTACGTGATGACAAATCTTATCCCTACATATTATTAAGTCAACATGAGCACCCAAGGCTTGCGTATCATCGCGGGCCTCAGCGAGAAAAAGGCCACTATTTTGGGCCTTATCCTAATGGTGGTGCGGTACGTGAAAGCTTGCATTTGATGCAGAAGCTATTTCCTATTCGCCAATGTGACGACCTTTACTACAAATCTCGCTCACGTCCCTGTTTACAATATCAACTCTCCCGTTGCAGCGCGCCCTGTGTGGGTAAAGTCAGCCATGCTGATTACGATGAACAAGTTAAATTAGCCAGTTTGTTTTTGAAAGGTAAAGATCAACAAGTGATCACAGCCCTAGTTGACAAAATGGAGCAGGCTGCCGAGAACCAAGCCTATGAGCATGCCGCTCGGTTTCGCGACCAAATTATGGCACTGCGTAAAGTGGCTGAGCAGCAAGAAGTGTCGAATAATAAAGGTGATATGGACGTGATTGGCGTGCATTATGCGTCAGGTATTGCCTGTTTTCATTTACTGTTTATTCGTGAGGGTAAAATTTTTGGCAGTCGCAGTTATTATCCCTCAGTACCCGCACAAACGGATATAAATGAAGTACTACGATCCTTTATTTTACAGTTTTATTTAAACGCCGATATCCAGCGCACTATCCCCAAGGAAGTGGTGATTAGCCATAATTTTGAAGAGTTACCCGAGCTCGAGGCGGCGGTATCTACGGCATTAGATAAAAAATTCTCAATTAAGACCAATGTGCGTGCCGATAGAGCAAGCTTTTTACGCTTGGCGATCACCAATGCCACTAATGCAGTGATGACGCGTTTATCTCATAAAAATACTGTTGAGCAACGCTTTGTATTATTGGAAGAAATTTTAGAGTTAAGTACGCCTATTCAGCGAATGGAATGCTTCGATATTAGCCATACTATGGGTGAGAGTACGGTTGCCTCGTGTGTGGTGTTTAATCGCGAGGGGCCGCACAAAGCGGAGTATCGCCGTTATAACATCGATGGAATTACACCAGGCGATGATTATGCCGCAATGAAGCAAGCGGTCACTCGTCGTTTTGATAAAATTGAAGCGGGCGGTAAAATTCCCGATATTCTGTTTATTGATGGTGGACTCGGGCAGTTACGTATTGCGCAAAAAATTGTGGATCAAAAGTTTGTCCATTTAGATAAAGTACCGCAATTGATTGGTGTGGCGAAAGGTGAGGGCCGTAAACCTGGGCTTGAAACGTTAATTTTTGGTGATACTGAAACCAGTTTTTCCCTCGAAGGTGATTCGCCAGCGCTACATCTTATTCAGCATATTCGTGATGAGTCCCATCGATTCGCTATTGCAGGACATCGTAATCGTCGCCAAAAGACCCGTAATACCTCAACGCTCGAATCTATTGCTGGTATTGGCCCTAAACGCCGTAAAGCGTTGTTACAACATCTGGGTGGACTGCAGGAAGTGAAAGGGGCAAGTGTGGCAGAATTAGTCAAAGTACCGGGGATCAGCATAGAAATGGCACAAACCATTCATGATGCATTGCGAGGGTGATAAAATTAAGGCAAGATTGGCGCTGCTTTTGACTAACTGGTTTGATCATGCCGTTTAACGTACCTATAGCATTAACTCTTTTCAGGCTTTTTTTACTGCCCATTTTTGTGGTGCTGTTTTATTTACCCTATGACTGGACTCCTTTTGTTGCTGCGTTTACCTTTTGGCTCGCGGCGTTAACGGATGCATTAGATGGTTATGCTGCCCGTAAACTGAAGCAATTAACTCGTTTTGGTGCCTTCCTCGATCCAGTTGCGGACAAGTTGATGGTCATCACTGCGTTAGTCTTATTAGTTGACCAATACACCAATATTTGGCTGACGATGCCAGCACTGTTTATGATCGGCCGCGAAATTGTGATTTCAGCCCTGAGAGAATGGATGGCAGAAATCGGTAAACGTGGCACTGTAGCGGTTTCTTGGATTGGAAAATATAAGACTGCGGCGCAAATGGTGGCGATTATTGGCTTGATTTGGCAATACAATCCGTTAATGACAACTGCGGCATTTGTGCTGCTCTATATCGCTGCTGTATTAACCTTCTGGTCAATGATGAGTTACATTTTAGCCGCGTGGAAAGATCTCACCGCTGAATAGTGCAATAAAAAATCAAAGAGATTATTTAGTGTGCAAGCAGTGAGTTATCGTTAAAACAGCGGTTGACACAGGATGGTAAATCGGTAGAATGCCACCCCGTAGACAAGAGACTATGTGTAAACAATGTTTTAACTCTACAGAATATTGAAGCGTGACATCAACTCAGTTTACTAAGGTAAAATACCTTAATAAAGTTGAAGATAAAGCAAAATGCGACATTAGCTCAGTTGGTAGAGCGATACCTTGCCAAGGTATAGGTCATCGGTTCGAACCCGATATGTCGCTCCAATATTTAAAGACTCATAGTGTTTTAATGAGTTAGCAAGTATGGCGCGATGGCAGAATGGCTATGCTGCGGATTGCAAATCCGCCGATCTCGGTTCGACTCCGGGTCGCGCCTCCAAAATATAAAGTATTAATGACATGATTCCCGTTGTTAATATAAAGAGTTTGCCCGAGTGGTGGAATCGGTAGACACAAGGGATTTAAAATCCCTCGCTGAATAAGCGTGCCAGTTCAAGTCTGGCCTCGGGTACCATTATTTTGATAGTGGTATTAAAAATAGAGTCCTAGTTTTAAATAGGGTTTTATTGCATTTTTTAGTGTTAAATATATAGAGTTAATATATTAGTGACATGATTCCGTTCATTAATATAAAGAGTTTGCCCGAGTGGTGGAATCGGTAGACACAAGGGATTTAAAATCCCTCGCTGAATAAGCGTGCCAGTTCAAGTCTGGCCTCGGGTACCAAAAAAGAAAAAGCCTCGATATTTATATCGAGGCTTTTTTGCATCTGTGTCTTCCATTTGTCCCGTAAATGCTTCCTGTTGCTATAGCTAACATTGCTTGCGTCGGCCGACAAAACCCTTTTGTGCGACCCTAAATCTGGCTGGTTTTCATATAGAAACAGCACCGAAGTATTATACCAGTCACATTAACTATCTAATCAGTTCAGAGCCTCACAGGTATTTCAATCCGAGGCGCATTGACGCAGAAATGGTTATTCCCTTTTAAGTCAATGCAACGGGAGTGGGATGCCAGTGAGGCTCCCAAAGGGCGGCGATTTAACTGCATGGCAACGCGCTTTATACTGCGTTTAAGTCTTTCGACAGAGCACCACTATGTCTTCAAGCCTTCGCCTTGTCTAAAGCGCGTTGAACTCCCGCTGAATGAACAGATAGTTAATACGATTGGTATTATAGGTGGATGCGGTTAATTTTTTGATGCACCATTTTATAAAAAATACTTTGGATATGCGCTGGATTGATAGGCGTGAGTTTATGTCTAGGCGGCTGGTAGAGGAGATAACGTGCTTAAGCTAGAGCTTAATGAATAGCCAACAATAACATTAAATAATAAAAAAGCGTCAGTACATACTGACGCTTTAATCTATTCATTGGATATCAGCTAGTCGTATCAGTTCGTGTATTTAGACGTATAAATACACGTAAACTTCACGACCATTAAATTTTACTATTGCCAATCGTCACTATTCCAACGGTATAACCAAGTGGCAGCCAGTGGCTTATCGCCTTTATTCAGTTGGACTCTTAATTCTGCCACATTGGTACTTTCTGGCTCAAAGTTTAAGAATACCCTTGCACCGTTGATATCAGGGTGTGCCACTATTCGTGAAGAGATAATTTTACCTTTGCTAATACTGGCATCAATACGAATTTTATCAATATCTTGTGCGTTTATATTGCTGTAGTCGATCAGTAACTCTTTCCCTTTTGCAACAAGTTGTCCCTTTGAGCTACGAACAACACGCGCTTTAGACGCCGCTGAAGGACTGTCATTTGATGCCGTCATCCGGTAGGAGTATTTGTAGGGCTGATCTTTCTTCAAGCCGCCTTGTGGCTCCCAATAGGTCACGATATTGTCGTTAGTTTCAGCATTAGAGGGGATTTCTAGTAATATAAGCTGTCCTTTTCCCCAATCATTAAGTGGCTCAATCCATGCTGAAGGTTTAAGTTGATAGTTTGCATCAAGATCTTGGTAGTCTTCAAATTTACGATGACGCTGAATTAATCCAAATCCCTTGATATCTTCATCACCAAATGCACTGATTTGCAATTTATTGGGATTATTTAACGGACGCCATAAACGTTCACCATTACCTCGGTCTACCTGTAGTCCATCTGAGTTATGAACCTGTGGACGATAATCAGGCTTATCTGAGGAATCTAAGCCACCATAGAGAAACATAGAGGTGAGAGGTGCTAGGCCAGCATGTGGGATATCACGACGAGGAAATAGAGTCACTTCAACTTCAACACGTGACGGTGAGCCTGGATAAATACCAAAACGATAGGCGCCAGTCACGCTTTGGCTATCGAGTAGGGCGTGTACCACAATGGCGGTTTGGTATTTAGATGGCCGTTCAACCCAAAAACGTTTAAACAACGGATATTCTTCGCCCTTAGGTTGCGCAACATCTATCGCTAATCCACGGTTTGATAAACCATAGGTTTGTCCTTTAGATAGGACACGAAAATAGCTCGCACCTTGAAACATGATAAATTCATCTTTCGTTTCATCATCGTTAATGGGGTAATGCAAGCGAACGCCGGCATATTGTCCCACTTGGGTGATTAACTTTTCGATAGCATCATTAGGCACATTAAATGAAGCTTCTGTTAGCTCAATCGGGATCGCCTTGCTGTTTTCAACCACATCAATATCGACGAGGTTTTTATAAAGAAAACCTGGCGCAAACAATTGCACTGAAAACTTAGTGGGTGAGCCCCCCCAAATAGCGGCATTTTCTTGATAGTTTATCTTACTGTAAGTATCAAAATTTAGATCAATCAGTTCCTTCGGTGCCTTTTTAGCTTCTTTAAAGGGGGTTTGTGAGAGCTGTTCTGCCAGAGTGATAACCGTATCGTGGGAGAACGTCTCTATTTTTTTCTCTACCTTTTTCTCTGTTTTTTTCTCTGTGTTAGGTGCGGCCTGTGTGGCGGCGGCATTGACGTTATTTATCCCGACAACGGTAACAAAGGCTGTCAGGATGACAAAAGGTAATTTTTTCAATAATGCCGGATAACCGGTAGGGTAATTCATCACAAGATTCAGTCGCAAAATGGAAACTCCTTACTAAAATGACGCTGAGTCATAGGCACTATATAATAGGCTTCTGCTTATCTAATCTATAAATATTAATAACTTATCTTTTATTTTCACCTCAGTAGCGAGCGCCAACTTGCTGAGGCTAAAAATCAATTTTACCTGTGTATACAGATATTTGTAATAAAAATCACCGACAGTGCTATTTTGAGCAATCAAATATGTGCTCAATGGTATCAACGGCTCATACCCAGTTAGTACATTGCCTTATGTCCCTACGGTTTTGGCCTTATTCATTTTGTATATTGCCATTATTGGTGAATGGTGTGTTACGCGTTAATAAACCACTGTGTGGTTGACTCGGTAAAACAAATTATTTGAGTAAATGTGATAAATCAGTGCCCACGGGTATGGGGATTTCTTGCTGCTCACCACAGAATAAATACGCAGGCTTATCGCCTAATAATGATAATGTGTTTCCTTGGCGCCACAGCGCTGAGCCTTCAACGAGCCCTATGACGGGTGTAATGGGATCGATTTTAGTGAACTCTAATAATCGTTGGGCACGGGTTTCACCATTATGGCCTGGTGCAAGGTAATTAGAATAATGTGGGTTTAATTGAAACGGCACAATTTTTAACCCGTTGAATGAAGGCGGCTCTATAATAGGCATGTCATTGGTGGTTCTAATGCTCAGTCCTGAGACGTTAGTGCCAGCGCTCCAGCCGATATAAGGTTTACCTTGGGCGACTTGATCACTAATTAGCGCTACTAGGTCATGATGATACAATTGGTGTAATAGATGAAAAGTGTTACCGCCACCTACCAATATTCCATCAGCATTTTTTATCGCCTGACGCGGATCTGGGTGCTGATGTATACCACTGATATCGAGTTGAAGTTCACTTAACCCCGTAACGACAGACGTTAAGTAAGTGTCATAACTCATACTGACACCTGCATAGGGGATAAAAATCCACTTTTGTGCTTGCGTCGTTAACGGTTTAATAAAAGGGATCGCGTGCGCAAGATAAGGCGTATCACCGACACGAGAACTACTGAGCAGTAGGGCATTAATGGTCATTTGTATATCTTCAAAGATTCAAGTGTACGAACATGTTAACAAAGATTAATCGTGATAAACATAGAGAAATAAAGCAAAATTCGTCTGTAACCCTTATAGCCGTTAGATTTAAGTTTTGATTAATAAAATATCCCTAGACTCACAAACCACCAAAAGCACTGTCTTTATCAATGTAAGGTAGGCTAATTTTAACAGTTTTTATTTGTTAGCACTTGAATTTCAATTATTTGGACATATTATGTCTTTGAACAAAGTTAAATGGCACATTCTTGCCCTAAAGGAGCTGAAATGAAGCGTATATTTTTATTGATTGCGACTAACCTAGCCGTGTTGTTAGTCGCCTCAATTGTGATGTCTATTCTAGGCGTGAACACGTCGACTATGGGTGGGCTGTTAGTGTTCGCTGCTATTTTTGGATTCGGTGGGGCATTCATTAGCTTAGCCATTTCAAAATGGATGGCGAAAAAAACTATGGGTTGTGAAGTCATCACGACTCCACGCGATAGTACCGAACGTTGGTTAGTAGAGACGGTTGCCCGTCAAGCTAAACAAGCGGGGATTAAAATGCCAGAAGTGGCGATTTATCAATCACCCGATATGAATGCGTTCGCCACCGGCCCAAGTAAAGATAATTCATTAGTGGCTGTGAGTACGGGTTTGTTATACGGCATGAGCCAAGATGAAATCGAAGGCGTACTGGCCCATGAAGTAAGTCATGTTGCCAATGGTGATATGGTGACCTTGACACTGATCCAAGGTGTGGTGAATACCTTCGTAATCTTCGCAGCCCGTGTCGTTGCTGGCATTATCAATAACTTCGTGTCGAGCAGTGACGAAGAAGGCGAAGGTCTGGGTATGTTCGCTTACATGGCCGTGGTTTTCGTACTGGATATGTTATTCGGTATTTTGGCTTCCATTATTGTTGCTTACTTCTCACGTGTTCGTGAGTACAAAGCCGATGAAGGCGCGGCACATTTAGCGGGTAAAGGTAAGATGATTGCTGCACTTGAGCGTTTACGCCAAGGTCCAGAAAGCACAGCAATGCCTGCACAAATGTCTGCCTTTGGTATTAACGGAAAGCGTTCAATGGCGGAAATAATGATGAGTCATCCTCCATTGGAAAAACGTATTGCTGCACTAAAGGCGATCTAAACGAAGCGCAATACTTGGCAGCCAAAGTCACGGTATTGTCGATAATTTAGGATTAAGTTATTAGTGTGAAAATAAGGCTCAAACATTTGTTTGAGCCTTATTTTTTGGGTTAATGCTAAGGGCGATTCGTTGCCATTAGATGGCACAACATGCATAGATAAGAGCGACTTTGACGTATTTTACTTGGTGCTGTTTCAATGCCCAATATCAAAATCGTGTGTGGATTTATCACCTTGTTAGTACTTATTGCTGTGGATGACGGTGACGGTCGCCACTTAAACGAAGTTCAGGCTCAAAACGTGGTGTACTATCATTTACGGCGGTATTATTTAGGCTTTTAAGCTGCCTATTTGCTGGTGATATTGCAAGTGCTTGGCGCCAGCTTTGACCTTGTGTCATCGCGACAGGCTCGGGTAGGCTTTCAATCAAGCTGATGCCATTAAGTTCAGGTAATATTTCATCAATCACCAGTGCCGCGCGGTTTTCTAAGCTGTCATCGGCAATTCTGCCTCTTTGCCCCCAATCAATCAGCAGCGTATCAGCGGTTAATACTGCCGGTTTATTGGTGACGGCAACATCACGCAATATTTGATAACGATAACTCATCATCGCTTCTTCAAACAGCATGGCTGTGTCTTCACGGGTACTGGAATAAGCATAGAAATCGCTAGCGATATCGGTCGAAAAGAAAGTGCTCACATCTGAGGGTTGGTAGGTTTTTTGTAGATTATTAGCCGCGCCGCCGAGGAAACTGACATTAGCAAGCCCAGTCATTTCAGTGCTCGATAATGGATAGATTGTACTGACCTTGTCTGAAATCAGGCTCTTATTCGCATTACGTCGACGATAATCATCTAATAATCTCGGCCCTGCCAGTGAGGTATGTACACTGCGGGGAAAGAAATCATTGGCATGGGCGAGTTCGTGGTACAGCAAAGAGGCTAGATCGGGATTGATTTGCGCTAGTGTTCGGTATGCTCTGGCGGTAGCGGGGACGCTAAGTGAGGCATATTGATTATTTTTAACATAACGCCAAGGCATCATAAAATTGAGTTCATTACCAAAGTTACTACGGTAATCAGGCGCTTCATTGATAGTGTCACGTTGAATTGGTGTAAGCCATAAATCGTTAGGGTCGAGGTAAATCGCTCCAGTGACGACCCAATAGAAAGAAGGGCGTATATCATAGCTAATCACAATGGCAGTAACGGATTGTAATAAGCGGGCAAAATCGCTGTTAGGGTCCAACTGGGTTAAAAAGGCGGCAAAGTTATCACCCATCCAATCATGTGAAACCAGTACACGATCAAGAATGGTCTCATGATTGAGATCGTTTGATGTTTGGCCGATTAAAGGTAACTGATTGATAGTGCAGCTATCATTCAGCTGGTTGGAGTAAACACACTGACTTAACACATTAGCGTAAGGTGAAGATGGACGATAAGCATAAGTGCGCGCGACTGGGGTATCAAAATAGCTTGAACTTATCGCAGGCGCCGCTGTTGTCAGGACAAAAACATCATCCTTGTGCTGATTGCCACTAATATTAGCACTCACTTTGAGACGAGTAAGCGTATCTTGGCTGATCGCTGGCGCAGTAAATAATGGTCTAAACGGATCGCTAATATCGACATTCAAGTCTGGGCCAGATGCTACACACCAAGAGATATTCGCCGCACTTAATCCTGACTGTTGACCAAGTCTTAAGCTAACATTATTACCTTCAACCACTTGGTGATCTTGACGGGCATTAAGCATCCCAATAGCCGCATCGGCATTGATATCAATTTCACCGGTTACATCTAAATTATTACCTGTTACATGTAAGCTAAAACGATAGCTACCTGCTGCGGGAATATCAAAGGCTAATACGGGGCTATTTTGGCTGACTAATTCAATATTTTGACCATCAATTTGTTGCCAGAGGAAGCTTAAACTCTGACTATCCCGATTGGGTATATTGGCAATAATGGCACTGGATTGACCCGCCGTATAAGTTGACTCAGTTTGAAAGCGGATGGAGGAGGACGTTGTGATAATCAATGGCGCAATATTGTCAGTACAACGCAGTAATGAAACCGATGGTGGCGTTGTCCCACCATTATTAGGATTGTTACTATCCTCATCGCCCCCACCGCATGATATGAGTAGGCTAGAGCAGGCCACTAATGCCAACATTTTCTGTGATACCGACATTCCCATGACACTATTCTCCATTGTTAACTCGGCAGTGTTATTAGACTTCTGATGACACTTTACAAACGGGTACTTCAAGATGAGCACCTGACTATAGCATGGACAATAAGTTGCAAAAAGTGACACCAAGTATATTAAATGTTAATTTTTTATTAGGTTAAAGGGGAGGCTGTCAATAAGGCGGGTACAGTGCTGGTACAGATATTTAAATCGTTCTTAGTCGATGGCGTTTGGTGTTGTTCTATAAAAATACCGTTATACCCTAAAAGGTAGAACGGCATCTAAATTACACTGAGGCTAAAGAGTTATTCTTTAGATTTTTTCTTTAAGCCTAAGCCTAGTTCACGACCACGAATACGTGCGTAGAAAGGAAATGCGATGAGTAGTACACCAATCAATAATGCTTCGATTAAGGCAAAAGCGAAGGCATCAGTGGTCACATAAAGCAATGTCAGCGCATGTAACATATATAGGCACAGTACAAAACTTGCCCATGCAAAGGTATAAGGATTACCTTGGAAAATCCCTTTTACTGGCAGTAATAAAGGTACTATCCATAACAGGCTAAAGAGTAAGGAGTATTCGCCACTCATTCCTTGGCCAACAAACCAGCCGCTTAACAGCAGCACTAATGCAAAGTAACCTAAACGGCTGAGGGTAAATAAAGCGTTGGACGTCATTATGTCTACCTAACGGTTAAAAATAGCGGCAAGGGTTAAAGAATCTCGAGCACATTCTCAGGAGGGCGACCAATCGCGGCGCGTTGATTGGCGAGCACAATAGGGCGCTCAAGCAGTTTAGGCGTGTTCACCATAGCTTCAATCAGTTGCGTTTCCGTTAGCGAGGTGTCGGCAAGCCCTAAGGTTTGATATTCAGTCTCCTTAGTACGCATTATTTCACGTGCACTGAGGCCCAATTTAGTCAGAATATCGCTGATTTCTTTAGCCGTTGGCGGATTTTTTAAATACTCCACCACGTTAATATCACAACCTTGTTGCTCGAGTAGGGCTAAGGTTTCGCGGCTTTTTGAACAACGTGGATTATGGTAAATCGTCGCTTGGGTCATAGTGGGAGTGGCTCAATACGGGCTGAAATAATAATGGGCGAATAATAACAGAAAAAACAACGCCCCGTCAGTGTGTTCGGGGCGTCGATTATATTAACACCGCTTTACTCGGTGAAAAATAACGGCTTATTTAAGGGCATCCATCTGTTTGTCGGCAATTTTGAATTGGCGGATCCGTGCTTCAATCCGCGCAAGTTGTAATGGATTACTTTCAGATGCACGATAAGCAAAATTCAATTGATCAATTGCACCTTTGTAGTTTGCCCCTAATGCCATTAACTCAGCAGTAGAGAAATATTCCAAAGCTTGATTACCGGTTTTTTTATAGACAGTGGCCAACAATTGGTAAGGCAATTCATTCTGTTTATCGAGGAAAATCATATCCTCCAGCAAAGGGATTGCTTTGGATGCCTGATCAGCTTCGATATAAATGTTGGCTAAGTTAGCGTTAATAACTTGAGACGTTGGCTTGATTCTGCGCTGGCCTTCGAGCATCGTAATCGCGTTCTTATAGTCCTTACGTTCAGTCAATAAGTCAGATTTAGTGTCGATATAAAACAGATTGTTATTATCAATTTTTAACAGACTATCAATAATTTTCTCGGATTCAACAAACTTTTTTAATCTAAATAATGCCAGTGCTTTGCCATAGAGTGCGGCCTCTTTAAAGCTATAGGTTTGTTTGTTCAACTGCCTTTCAAACATGCTCAATACGGCTTCGTCGCTGTAGCTAGAAAAACGTACTTGAATACGTGCTTTCGCCAATTGGAAGTTAAGATGGTCTGGGACATAGCGTTTAGAGTATTGTTCCGCGCGGTTTCGGGCCTCGGTGATCCGTGACTCTGGTAATGGGTGAGTTAGCAGCATTTGCGGCGGGGTCGTGGTAAAGCGATAACGACTGGCTAATTTACCAAAAAAATCCGCAGAGGCATTGGGGTCAAAACCTGCATCTACCAAAATTTGCATCCCGATACGATCGGCTTCTTTTTCATGCAAACGAGTATAGTTAATTCTTGATTGTGTCGACATCGCTTGTGTTGTTGCGAGCGCAGCCATACCCGCTTGTGGTACTGCGATGGTTAATAAAATAGCGCCGAGTAAACCTGCAATCGTCGCAGGATTACTTTTCTGCTGTGCTTCGAGCGAGCGGGCAAGATGGCGTTGGGTAACGTGGGTAATTTCGTGACCCAACACTGAGGCCAGTTCACTTTCATTATCGGCATTGAGAAATAATCCCGTGTGAACGGCTACATGGCCGCCAAAAAAGGCAAAGGCGTTGATTTCATCGTTTTGTAACAAGAAGAAATAAAAGGGGGTTTTCACTCCCGTGGCATGGGCGACCAGTTTGTTACCTAATTCGGTAAGGTATTGGCTCAATACGGGATCGTTTAACATTGGCGCCGAGGAACGAATGACGCGCATATAGGCATCACCGTAAACCATTTCTTTCTCAAGGCTGAAGGTATTGACGGCGGCTGTGCCTAAGTCTGGTAAGTCGTTGTTCGCAAAACTTTTGGCGGCGAATGTCAATAGCATCAAAGAAAGTGCGCCTGCAACAAAAGGTTTTAATTGAGTCAAAAAAGTCAAGTTACGCAAGCGGATCCTTTATATTTTCTAATTATCTTTGCTACAAGGCAAAGAGGTTACACTGAGCTTGTAGTTTGAGTGGCGACTTAGGATAATAGCCCCAGTTCATCTATAGCAAGTTCATTATGATTTTTATTGATTTAACACTATTTCGTTGCCCAGTCCCTTTAGTGAAAATCAAGCTGGCATTGAAGCCAATGCGAGACGGTGAGCAATTGCATATCTTACTCTCTGACTCAGGTTCGCGGCGAGATGTTCCCCAATATTTAAAAAAACAAGGTCACGTTGTCGAAGAGTTGCGTAATGATGCGAGTCTGTTAGCCTTGATGATCATCAAAGTTGATCCATCTCTAGGATAAATTTAAACTTTGTTGTTTAAATTTATCCGCGTTGATGCAGTACTTAACGTGGCAAAATATCACTTAAACAACCTTATTCATTATTAGCGTACTTAGTCATTATGAGGCAGTGGGGTGTTATAGTGAGGCTTAAAAAGCTTTACACAATACTGTAATCCCTTTTCTTGAGCGCTTAAGAAGCTTAAGCCCGTTATCACTATTGGAATCCTCCATGTTTACTGTTTTTTCTCGTTGGTATAAAGAACGCTTTAGTGATCCTCAAGCGGTGACCTTAATGGCAATTCTTGTGGGTTTCGCGCTGGTACTTTATTTTGCCGCCGGTTTACTTGCACCTTTATTAGTTGCACTGGTGTTGGCTTTTTTATTGGATTGGCCGGTTACCCAAATGCTTAAGTTGGGTATTAATCGTACCGCTGGGGCCTCTTTAGTGATTGTGTTGTTTTTAGGGATTGTGGTGTTATTAACGTTTGGTTTAATCCCGAGTGTGTGGCGCCAGGGAGCGAGCTTAATTGCTGATTTACCGAGCATGATAGACAAAGGAATGCAGACGATACAAACACTGATCAATCAATATCCGCAATTTATCAATCCAGAACAGTTGAATCTGATGGTGGGCGAGCTGAAAAAATTGCTCGATACCCAGCATGTATTAGATATTGCTAAGCAGTTAATTGGTTACTCCGCCTCTTTATTAGTGTTGATGGTATACGCAATTTTAGTGCCGTTATTAGTGTTTTTCTTTTTAAAAGATAAACACCAATTAATCAATGGTAGCAAACGGTTTTTCCCCGCCAACCGCCAGTTAGCGCGCAAAGTTTGGTTTGAGATGCATCAACAAATCTTTAATTACATCCGTGGCAAAGTGATTGAAATAGTGGTTGTTGGTGTCGCAACTTATATTCTGTTTGCTTTAATGGGACTGAGATATTCGGTTTTATTAAGTGTGTTAACCGGTTTATCGGTATTGATCCCCTACGTTGGTGCAACATTGGTGACGTTGCCTATCACTTTAGTGGCATTTTTTCAGTGGGGTTTTAGTTCTGAATTTGGCTATTTAATGTTGGGCTATGGCATTATTCAGGGGCTAGACGGTAACTTACTGGTGCCTCTTTTATTTTCCGATGCGGTGGATTTACATCCGGTGATCATCATAGCGGCCGTTTTAGTTTTTGGTGGTTTATGGGGCGTTTGGGGAGTATTTTTTGCAATTCCATTAGCCTCATTAGTTAAAGCCGTGATTAACGCTTGGCCTAAAACAGAAGTTGAAACGAATCAGCCATTGGGTGTCCGTTATTAATAGCTCTCCATTGATAGCGTTATTAACTTTCTTGTCCAAGCTAAATAAATTCAGTAAATATGGTTTTGAACTCTCCTTGGCATTTAAAATCAGTGCCAAGGAGAGTTGTATCGTTGAGCTTTAAAATATCCCATCAAGCATCAGCAGGTGTATTTTCTCGTCATTACATTTTAGTGCTTCCATGTTTTCATTTCGCTTGTGGCAAATTTTATTTTTGGATTGACGGTATTTATTTTAACCTTAATCATAATAAGGGTTTACATTCTGTACGTTATAAGGTTGTATAAGTGTAAAATCCTTATGTAAGCATGTGGTTACATGATATAGCGCACATTTTAATCTTAAGCATATTGATAAACTGATGTGGCTTAGTAATAGGTTGCTTATTTTTGCATCCTTAACTAAGTTATATCGAGTCGTGCTATTTACTTTTGGTTGCGAGATGGAAGTCACCCTGACAAGAATTTCCACTGACAATCGCCATTGGAGGATACTATTGTGAGCAAAAAACTATTAAGTGCGCTTTTCGGTGCAAGTCTCGCAGCGCTAGCGCTGTCGCCAACTGCATTTGCTGCAGATCAAAAACTGTCTGATTTTCATGCTGAATCAGGTGGATGTGAAAGTTGTCATAAAGATGGTACACCTTCTGCGGACGGTGCCTTTGAATTTGAACAGTGCCAAAGCTGTCATGGTTCTCTTGCTGAAATGGATGCGGTACATAAGCCACATGACGGTAATTTAGTCTGTGCTGACTGTCATGCGGTTCATGACATGAACGTGGGTGATAAACCTACGTGTGAAAGCTGCCACGACGATGGTCGTACTTCAGGGTCTACTCTGAAAAAATAACTTGAAATAATCAATACCAAATACATTGGTGTATGCCTTCAAGTCAATATAATAACGCCAGCAATTTGCTGGCGTTATTTGTATCAACTATCCGCTAGTTATAACATCACTCGTCTTTAGGTTGGCCTTGAATCATTTTTTTACCTGAAAACATGGCTGAAATAATCCCAGGTTGACGTTTAACTTCAGTATAAATCACGGCGAAAATGTGTAATAAAATGAGCAGTAATAGTAAGTACACTGCATAGACGTGAACTTCACCGGCCAATCCCTTGAACGCTTTTATCGTAGCGGCTTTTTCGACATTAACCCCAGTTGCATCGTAGGGTTGTAAACTTGCAGGGTCGACATTCGACTCCGCTAGATAGCTTTGTATCGCACCGCCTAATGGTGGATAGTAAATATCGGTACCAGCCCGAAAAAGTCCCGTTAGCATTATCGTGACTAATAACAGCATAATCGCCAATACAGCAAATTTCCCCTTTGGATTATGGCCTAAATACTGCGGATTTTTACCTGCTGCGAGTTCGGACTTGTAGAGCATTAAGTCACTTTTTGTTTTTGCATTAGGCAATATATGGCTAAAACGCGCATATTTATTACCGACAAAACCCCACACGAGGCGAACAATAAGATTTAATGCAAATGCATAACCTATGCATACATGTAACGTTTTTAAGCCAATCTTGCCTGTTAGCTCCGTTATACCCAATTCAGAGCGATACATCATGATGCCTCCCACTAAAACAAGTGCGAGTACGAGCATGACGTTGACCCAATGAAATAAGCGGGTGGGTTTATCCCATACGGCATAGGATTTTATTTCTATGCGAGTGACGTTACTGTTAGGCATGGCTTTTCCTTGTGTTGTGTATGGACTTTATTTTACGCTCTTATCTGAATATTTTAGTAGTTTTTTCAGTTTAAATTAAGATTGCGGTTTAAGAATGTAGTGTATGCAAACACAAATTTTTTAAATTTGCGTACGGTAAATATTTATTCTGTAAGTCTTTTTAATCTGTTTTATCTAATGATACTATTCTATTTATATAGACTTGGAGGTCTATTGGGCAGATGTGAAATGACATTGAGGGCTTCTGTTCTCGGAATGAATAATCGTTAGTCAGACAGGGAGTGAGCAGGATGTTCAAAATATTACATTGGATTGTAGTGTCACGATCGCAAGTATTAGTCGAACTATTAGCAGGACACTGGCCGCAGGAATTTCTTGTTAAGTTGACTCAAGTCAACCCAGATGCAATATGTGAGCACGTTAAGGATAACCACGCCTCCATGGTCGTGATTGATTTAGCCACTGTCGAACTTCAAAAAGCCTATCAATTTCAGCGTTTACTGGCCCGCGAACATCCCAGTGTGCGGGTTGTCTATTTACATTTCCCCAAACAAGTCGATGCCCGTTTTTTAATGCAAGCAACCACTACTGCTGGGGTATTTTCCCTCGAAACCGGATTAGCAGAGATCAGCCTCGGACTGTCGAATATTTTACGAGGCCATAGAGTATTTCCCATTCAGCTAATTAATGGGGTGAATGATGATTTTGGTCTATTTGAAGATACTGAGCCACTGACAATACGTGAACGTGAGGTGTTGCAAGCTTTATTGACGGGAAGTACTAACTTAGATATTGCGAATCAATTGTTTGTGAGTGAAAGTACAATAAAAACGCATTTGTACCGCGTCTTTCGTAAGATTGGCGTGTCAAGCCGTGGCCAAGCCATTGCTTGGGCACAGACTCATTTACATGATGTGCTGGTTTAAAGCGATATGCTCTGACATTAAAGTTTAAGTATGCTGTATGTGAAACAATAAAAGGGCCAATGACCCTTTTATTGTTTTTACCGTGGTATTAAATAAGGCCGATATTAACGACCAAGCCAAGCGGCTATTTTGCTGTTATCACGTACCAACAGGGCGACGGTATCTTTTGGTGCAGCGGTAATTACTAACTCACCCGTCATTAACTCATCTCGTCTAAACCAATGTAAGTTTATCGCTTCTCCAAGAGAATAGTGCTGTAGCTGCGCCTCAAATTGCGCGTTGACTTGTAAGTTATCCGCGGCGATTAAGTTATCTCCAGCGCTCAAGCCTGCAAAGTGAGCTGGGCTACCTTGGGCTACGCTGACGATTTTTAATCCCATTGGCGCAGCTTGAGTTTTTGCGCCAAAAGCAATCTTATAACCTTTATGTTGTGTACCACCTACATCTTGCGGGCCCTGACTCGCGCGAAGGGTAAAGTCGACGCCAAATTCAGTTAGTAGCGGCGCAAGAGGAATATCATCAGTATTATCTAAATAGGCAAAGATAGCGTGGCAATCACGATTAAGTAGCCGCTCAACAATCGCTTGGTGGCATTGGTCTGTGGTGCCTTTATTTTGTAGTGCGTATTCTTGCCACAATATTCGCATTACATCATCGAGGCTGTATTGGCCTTGGGTTTCACTGCGCAGGATTAAATCCAAATACAGTGCGAACAGTGCGCCCTTCGTGTAATAGCTAATAATGGCATTTTGGGCATTTTCATCTTGCTTATAAAACTTGGTCCAGGCATTAAAACTGGCGTCTTTAATGGTTTGTTTAAAGCGACCTTGGCTGCGATACACGCGGGTAAAGGTTTCGCTGAGCATATCCAGATAATCCTGTTGACTCACACGTCCAGCCCGGTAGGTTAGAAAGTCATCGTAATAAGAGGTGATCCCCTCATAGGCCCATAGCTGCGGTGTATAGGTTTCGGCATCGAGTTTATAAGGCAAAAAACATTCTGGCTTAATGCGTTTAACATTCCAGCTGTGAAAATACTCGTGACTACATAACGATAAATAGGTGCGGTAATCATTATTAATAGGCGCATCTAGGGTGAGCGGTAAGTCTTTACGTGAACACATTAATGCCGTTGATGCCCTATGTTCTAGGCCACCAAAACCGTTGTCTAGTACTGTGGTCATAAATAGATAACGCTTAAAAGGTGCAGGGGTACCAAACAGGTTAATTTGATACTCGCAAATGGCTTTTAAGTCTTGGCAAAGTCTTGGCATGCAGGCGCGGTGGCGACCATTTAGCACGATATCATGTTGCACACCGCAGGCATCAAAACTGGCAAGGCTAAATAAGCCCATTTCAACGGGATGATCGATAAGCTCATCATAACTCTCGGCCGAAAATTGGCCAAAAGCAAAATCATCGCCATTAAGTCTGGTCATGCTGGTGGCAAGGCGCCAGTCACTTAATGATGACTCCGTTGGCGGCAATATAGTGACAGTGTGCGAACTATCTTCAACACCGTGGGCGGCTAAAAATACGCTACTGCCATTAAAGAATCCATGGGTCATATCTAAATGCGCGGTACGCACCGATAGATCCCAAGCATACACTTGATAAGTTAGCGTTATTTCAAGGCTACTATTGTCAACCGACCAAGTTTGCTTATCTAATTGTGTGAGCTTAAGGGGTTGTCCCTGCTTATCTTGGGCTTTGAGCTCGATAATGTTTTTTGCAAAATCACGCACCATATAACTGCCAGGTAACCACGCGGGAAGGCTAAAAACCTGTACTGATTTTGGTTGGCGCAGTGTCATTGTCACTGCAAATAAGTGGGCTTTCGGATCAAGTGGAATTATCTGATAGTGGATCATAGTTATCCTGCAAAACCTAAATGTTTTAATGGTGGCCATGCTGCCAAAAATACCCGTAACAGGCAAATAAAAGCGTAATTCTCTATCAATACAAAGCGTTTAATGACTCTGGCCAGAATCCTAAAACTATATCTATTTTGTATACTGCATTTTTTATTATGTTCATATAAAAGGGAAGTCGCATGCGCCAAATGTCGATATTATCGTGAGTGCTAAACTCGCATTTCGCGCTGACTTCAGTATATGATACAGGTAATTAACCCTAGGAGGACGCCCCATGGCCGAAGAAACGATTTTCAGCAAAATAATTCGTCGTGAAATTCCCGCAGATATTTTGTATCAAGATGAATTAGTCACCGCGTTTAGGGATATTTCGCCTAAGGCGCCGACCCATATTCTGATAGTACCTAATCATTTAATCCCTACGGCTAACGACATGAAAGCTTCAGATGAGTTAGCGCTGGGTCGTATGATGACAGTGGCGGCTAAATTGGCAGCCGAGGCTGGGATAGCTGAAAATGGCTACCGATTGATTATGAACTGCAATCAACATGGTGGACAAGAGGTGTACCATATTCATATCCACCTTGTTGGTGGTGAACCTTTGGGCCCTATGTTGAGCCAAGGTTAATGAAATTAAATACCGACTTTTTTCCACTAACACAAATGGCGCAGCGATTTGTGGATCAACTGGCGCAGTGTCGCAGGCTTGGTTTAAGCGTACTTGAGGCAAGCGAGCACCACGTGCTGATTGAACTGCCCTACAGCACTGAATTAATTGGTTATCCTGACACGGGGGTCATTCACGGTGGGGTGATTACTACTTTGATGGATACCGCTTGTGGTAGTGCGGTGGTCAGTGCCATTTATCAAAAATATCAATCATTAGAAATTTCACCCACGTTAGATTTACGGGTGGATTATATGAAACCCGCCCAGCCACATAAACCCGTATATGGCTTTGCTGAGTGCTATCGGTTGTCATCGAATATTGCCTTTACCCGCGCTATTGCTTATCAAGACAGCATTGATCAGCCTATTGCTCACGCGGTAGGGTCTTTTATGCGCATAAGCCCTGAAATGGTGGGTGATGCCTTTAGGCAAGCACTGATGGGCGAAACTGACACAACGATAGGCGCGGTGAGTAAAACTCGCTTACCACTGGAGGCTGGAGCTCCATCACAAAGTATGCCTGTTACAGCTCCAATAGATGTGCAAGGCATTGTAAAGCGAGCTACTGAGCTTAATGACTTTGGGCATTTGCTCGAGCATGTGCCTTATGCCAAATTTATTGGCATGAAGGTTGAGCGTTTTGGTGATGAACTGATTTTTAAACTGCCGGCTAAAGATGACAATATTGGCAATCCGGTGTTACCCGCTATCCATGGCGGCGTGATTGCTGGGTTTATGGAAATGTCAGCGATTGTACAATTAATGGTCTTTATGCAAACGGCAAAGGTGCCTAAAGTTGTCGATTTCTCAATTGATTATTTGCGTGCGGGTTTGCTTAAGGATAGCTTTGTAGAATGTCGGATAACCCGTCAGGGGCGACGTGTTGCCAACGTCAACATTAGTTGCTGGCAGACAAACCGTAAACAGTTAATTGCTACCGCGCGGGCGCACTTTTTGATAGATTAACCTTCAATCCATTGCTGATGATTATTGAGCCTTAACAAGGTAAGTCTGAGCAATGAACTATGAATGCTTAAGCTTAACGTAATGTTAAAACATGGGTTTAGTTGAGTACGATTAGCGGTAGGTTTACTGTAAAATGATGCGCATTGGCTGCGTATTTTGTGGCGTGACAAGGAGAGAGAAATGAAGCAAATTTATAGCGGATTAATATTGGCCGCCGCACTAGCATTAGGCGCCTGCGCCTCGCATACTGCGGGTATTTCAGTGAATTCTCAGGGCGAAACACGCGTAGACAACAGTAGCTTTGCTCGTAATATCGCCGTTGAAAGTGTTGATGCACGCCGTATTGCCGATGTAATACAAGCATCGGCGCTAGTGGTAAGTAAGTCGTCAACCGATATGCGTGTGCAGTATAAGTTTACTTGGTACGACGCCAGTGGCTTTACCATTGAAGATGAAGCGACCAGTTGGAAATCAGTTAAGTTGCACGGTAAGCAACAACTGCAAGTCACGGCAGTGGCGCCAAACAGTCAAGCTGTTCGATTTGATGTGTATGTGCGCGAAACCTTTTCAAACTAATTATCTGAGTTTTGGCCATATCGCTTTAATGCCGCATCACGAAGGGCGGTTGTTTTAGCCTGCGATTAATGCCCCATTTCCAATATAATATTTTCTTGGCTTGGCTCTTAGTTGAGGCAAGCCATTTTTATTGGGTAAAAATCAATCATCAACGTGGCATTAAATACGCATGTGAGTATTAAATCCGGACATTAGTCCTAAAAACATTCTTTAATTGGATACTACTATCAGAGTATTCAACATGAGGATATAAACATGACAGCCCATATTAATGCTCAACCCAATGATTTTGCAGAAACAATAATTATGCCCGGCGACCCTCTGCGGGCGAAATATATTGCAGAAACTTATCTTGATGATGCTGTTGAAGTGACCAATGTGCGTAATATGCTAGGTTATACGGGGTTTTATCAGGGACAACGTATTTCGGTGATGGGCCATGGTATGGGCATTTCATCGATGGTGCTTTATGGACATGAGTTAATTAATTATTTTGGCGTTAAACGTATTATTCGCATTGGCAGTTTAGGTGCGACGCAAAAGCATGTACATATGCGCGATGTGATTTTAGCGCAGGCAGCGGGTACTGACTCTCCAACTAATGCTAAACGCAGTAGCGGTTATCAGATGGCCACGTCGGCGACGTTTTCCTTGCTACATAAAGCGTATACCAAAGCGAATGAAAAGGGCATTAGTGTTAAGGTCGGTAATATTTTTAGTGGTGATCTTTATTACGATCCAGATGAAGATATGATCCCCGCCTTAGAGCGTTTTGGGGTGCTCGGTGTTGATATGGAAGTCGCAGGTCTTTATGGTTTATCACATCAATTTGGCATCGAATCACTGGCTATTTTAACAGTTTCTGACCACTGTTTAACCGGCGAAGAAACGACCGCTGAAGAACGTCAACTATCCTTTAATAATATGATTGAGCTCGCATTAGCAACGGCGCTTAACTAAATAGTTAGGTGCTTTTTGGCGCTTAATTTTTGTACCCTAATTTCACTCATGGAGTGACAAAATGAATAATAAAATAACATTAACGGCCATTAGTTTTCTTGCCAACTTTATTATGGCAGGCTTTGCGACACAATTCGGTATGTTGATTGAACCCATTGCGGAGAAGTTTTCCGCCAATGTGAACGAAGTCGCTTCTATATTTTCACTGCTCAATGGCGGGGCTTTAGCAGGAACAATTGCGGCTTTTTTCTTTATTGAAAAAATAGGTATTAAAAGAATTACCCTCATAAGCTATAGCTTAATTGGACTGTGTGCGGTGGTATTACATTTCACGACATCACTCCAATGGGTGATGTTCGCAATGACGCTAATCGGCTTTTGTGGGGGAATAGGATTATGTATTGCCGGTACTATTGTTGTGTCTGTATGGCAAGAAAAACTGCAAAGTACGATGTTAGTGGTGCAAGATGCCACGTTTAATATCGCCGGTGTTATCTTTCCTTTAATTACCACTTATGCACTGACTCACTCATTATCATGGAGTTACAGTTATTTAGCCGTAGGTTTAGTTGCACTAGGCACAGTTATGCTTACGTTATTTACTAATTTCGCACTATGCGAGCAGGGCACTCAGGCAGAAGATAAACAAAAATCTGAATGGAACCTAGGAATTATTAGCGGTGGAGTGGGCTTATTTTTAGGCATGTTGGCCCTGTATACATTTTTAACTTGGGCGCCTTTATTTGTAAAACAAAAGTTTAATATTCCCTTTGAGGATGCAGGTAACATCATTACCCAGTATTGGTCTGCTGCTTTAATTGGCGCCTTAATTTCAACGCTTATAGTAACTCGCGTTAAAATAAATCACTTCTTATTAGCGATTATTACTTTGGCTATGGTGATTACCGCGGCGATTGTTACTACCGATAATATTGAATGGGTCGGTTATTTAACCTATGGCTATGGTTTCGTCTGTGCGGCCTTATATAACGCATTTATTGCTTATGGTGTGTCTTTTGTTAAAAAAGCCAGCGGTAAGAATGTGTCTTACATCTTAATTAGCGGTAGTGCGGGGGCGATGTTTAGTCCTGCGATAAGCTCCATGTTTGAGCAGATAATTGGATTACAGACAGTCATGTATGTTATTCCATTATTTTATGCTGTGATTTTAAGCTTGTTGATTGTTTCTAGCCGGATGAAACCCCATTTAAGTGCGTAAGTGGCTTATCTAAAATGTTAACCAGGGTGATTGTTAAATCGAGCAGAGTTTAACAATCCCCTTATTTACCTTCTTCAACGAACGCTTTTAAAGCATTAAGATCCAAAATACGAATACTGTCCTTTTCCCGCTCAATTAAACCCAACTCTTCAAGATTTTTTATTGCTCGTCGGTAAACTCTATCGGTGGTAGCGAAACGTTCAGCCTCTAAATAACGTTTCGTAAACCCATCCACAGGTAAGTCATTTAAGTGCTGATGATAAAGATCAAAGGCAATGTTATAGCTAATTGGATACAGCATACGTCGAGTAAAAATATCGACAGTATCCTGATAATCGATAGCCATGGCACTGGCAAAAAACAGCGCCAATTGTGGATGTTGTGTGAGCGAAAGTTGCAGTTTGTCACCACTAATAATAGCAATCTCTAAAGGCTCATTCGCTATGATGTCAAGCTGGCAACGATACTGGGTAAAAAACTCCATTTCGCCAAATAATTGTGAGTCACAATTCATCGTACCTAGTTGAAAGCTCCGTCCATTTCTGGCGGTATGGCCTAGGGAGACGCGACCTTGCTTCACAAACACGAGCGATGAAAAAGCTTGCCCTTGTGTCATCAGGTGTACACCTTTTTTCAATGCTTTAGTTTCGGTGACGCATTCCATAATGACCCGTTCAATTAAGGGATAATCTTGTTCCCATCGTTGGTTAAAGCGTCCTTTAGCCAGTGGTTTTAGCTGCATAAACAATCTCTCAATTATTGCGATAGCGGGAGTTTACAGCATTATGCTTTAAGGCGGCTAAATTCACAGGGTATGAGCCACAGTGTTAATCAATTAATGGATAAATGTTCGTATTTGATGTGTGAACTTAAGCCACATGGTTGATTTTTTTAAACATAGATATGTCTGTCATCCTCTGGCATTACTCAGTATACTCATGTCTGCCAAGGGGTGTTTGTCGTCAATTAATGTTAATAATTAATATGAGTGACTGCAAACTGAGATGTCTTTCGACAAACCCTTAGAACCTGATCCGGCTCATACCGGCGTAGGAATGGGCCAATCAACAGCACACTTCTGAATCGCTTATTCGTTGCCGGATCTCAAACTAGATATTTGAGGTCCTATGTTTAACAGTAAACCATCATATTTTACCGCGTCACCCACGCTATCTTTAACGCGAGCACCATTGGCTTTAGCTATTGCTGTTGCGTTGAGCACACCTGCATTTGCACAAACCGAGGCGCTTGATAAATCCGATCCCGATAAGGATATGGAAATCATGGTGGTAACGGCAGATTTTCGCGGCGCCAGTTTAGAGAAAATGCCTTCTAGTATTACAGTTATCGATGCGCAAAAAATTCAAGATGAAAGCGCACAACATTTTGAAGACTTACTTAACTCTATTGCTAACGTTAACTGGTCAGGTGGCAGTTCGCGGCCGAAATACTTCCAAATTCGCGGTGTAGGTGAACAAGAACAATACCAAGGCGCGCCCAATTCTTCTGTTGGTTACATCATTGACGATATCGATTTATCCGGTATCGGCATGGTGTCGAGCATGTATGATTTACAACAGGTTGAAGTGCTGCGTGGGCCTCAGGGCACACGTTATGGTGCTAATGCGTTAGCGGGGTTGATTTATTTAAAGAGTAATGACCCAACGGATGTGTTTGAGCATGGCGCTGAAGTGTCCTTGGGGGATGATGATTTACGTACTTTTAGTGGTTTTAGTTCAGGGCCTGTAACGGACTCAGGTAAACTGCTGTACCGCGTTTCATTGCAGCAACATCAGCAAAATGGTTACCGCGACAACCTGTTTTTGGGCCGCGATGATACCAATAATCGTGATGAGTTTAGTGGCCGCGTTAAGCTGCGTTGGTACGCCACTGACGATCTGCAATTAGATTTGACTGTGTTGCATGCTGATTTTGATAATGGTTACGATGTATGGAGCTTAACCAATTCTCCTAAACAAACGACCTCAGATGAGCCCGGTGTCGATAGCCAGCGTACTACTGGCGCGGGTTTTAAGGTCACGTATTCGGGCGCTGAACTATTTGAGCTGACCTCGCTAACTTCCTTTGCTAATACCGATCACCATTATAGTTACGATGGCGACTGGTCTAATTCAGCTTATTGGGCGGCAAAACAATGCACTGATGATGGTATTCAGTTCTCATCGTGTCAGTATGATTATTTCTGGGATAAAACGGGCCAGCGTAAAACGCTATCGCAAGAGTTTCGTTTAAGCTCTACTGAGCAAGGCCGTATTTTTGCTGAAAGTACCGACTGGTTACTCGGCGTATATGCGATGAATCTACAAGAAGATAACCAATTGTATTCTGAGTACAATACTTTCGCCGATGAAGTTTTAGACTCTGAATATGAGGCAACTAACTACGCACTATTTGGTCAGCTCGATACCGATTTAGGTTCCCAATATGCCTTGTCTGTGGGCTTACGTTTAGAGCAGCGTAACAGCCATTATTCTGATACAAACCAGGATGATTTCGACCCAAGCGAAACCATGTGGGGCGGACATATTGCCTTGAGTAAAATGCTTAACGACTCGCATAATGCTTATCTGCGTGTAGCGCGGGGCTATAAAGCGGGTGGGTTTAACATGACCTTACCGGTTGAGCTGAATGATAAAAAAGAGTTTGATACTGAGACATTGTACAACTATGAAATCGGTCTTAAATCCCATTGGTTAGCAGGACTTGTCGATACGAATCTGGCGTTATTTTATATGGACAGACAAGATCAACAGGTGGCTGCATCGCTACAAGATCCAAATAAACCCCAGCGTTTTATTCTATTCACTGAAAATGCCGGTAGTTCAAATAACTATGGTGCTGAACTCGATGCGACTTGGTATGCCACTGATAATTTGCAACTTTACTCAAGCTTAGGTTGGCTAGAAACCGCCTATGGTAATTATCAATATCAGGATAAATATGGCACAGATGTCGATTTAACTGGCCGTGATTTAGCCCATTCTCCGCATTTTACTTACAGTCTTGGCGGCACTTATCGGGCTAATTCAGGCTGGTTTACTAACCTCAATCTGAGTGGTAAGAGCGATTTTTACTATTCTGACAGTAACGATTCCCGCTCAGAGCCATACACGATTGTTAATGCTCGCGTTGGATATGAAGCGAGTACATGGTCTGCTTATTTGTGGGGCCGCAATCTATTTGATGAAGAATACGGTGTGCGTGGTTTTTATTTCGGTAACGAGCCCGACAGTGGTTGGGCAGAAAAACAATATATTCGTTACGGCGATCCGCGCCAGCTTGGTGTAACGGTTAACGTTAAGTTCATGTAATCAAAAGTATAATGACCAGGTTAATTATTTAATCGCTAAGGCTGTACCACCGTTTAGGCTACAGCTTTCTTAATCTACTTACGTTTTAAGGAATCAAAATGAAACTCACAGCAGAAATTAGCATGTATCCATTAAATGAAAACTATATCGACCCGATTAAATGGTTTATCGGCCGCGTGGATAGCTACCCCAATATTGAACGCGTAACCAATGCGATGGCAACCCAAGTTTGTGGCGAATATTTAGATGTGATGACGATGCTTGCAACCGAGATGAAAGCCGCTAATGAAAAATGGGGCAAGGCGGTATTTGTGTGTAAATTTATCGGCGGTGAGTTGGATTTAGCTCACAGCGAATAGGGCTTTATAGTCTTTGCTTTAAACGGAAAGTGAGCACAATACAATGACGGATTTATGGCTAACCTTAGTCGAGAGCATTAATTCAGCGTTTGGTGAGACCCATGTGATGACTGCATGGGAAGCCTTAGCGGTGCTGCTGGCGATGGCGTATTTGCTGTTGGCAATGAAGGCTAATGTATGGTGCTGGGCAGCAGCGTTTGCCAGTACCGCCATTTATACGGTGTTATTCTGGAAAGTGTCATTGTTAATGGAATCGGTATTAAATATCTATTACATGGCGATGGCGCTCTACGGTTATTGGCTCTGGACCCAAGGTGGTGATAAAGAACAGGGGATAAAAATCACCACTTGGTCACTCAAAACTCATTTAAAGCTGATTGCAACAACGGGTGTGATATCGCTATTAGTTGGGCATGGTATGGCAACCTATACCCAAGCAGCGTTTCCCTATTTAGATGCAGCGACCACCTGTTTTGCGGTGATGACCACCTATTTAGTGGCAAAAAAAGTATTGGAGAATTGGCTGTACTGGGTCGTGATTGATTTTGTGTCTATTTATCTTTATTTGAGTAAAGGATTGATGCTCACCTCATTGTTATTTGTGCTCTATGTGGTGCTTGCTGTTGTTGGCTATTTCCTGTGGCGCAGCACGTTAGCTAATACTCGTAATACCTATGATGATAACGCCTGTGATACTAACGATTTTAATAAAAACACTTATAAAAAGAATGTGTTAAAGTTATTCAATTAATGAGTGATATAAATACTGCGATGCCGCTTTCATCAAACTCCGCACTCAACGCACTGTACCCGATACTCAGGCGCGCAGGGCTTGTGCAAGTGTTAAGTATCCAGGAGCTTTCAGGCGGTTTGAGTAATCACAATTATAAAATTGTTACTGCTACGACCAATTATGTACTGCGAGCTAATGCCGATGCTGCAAACCACTTGTGCAATCGTGAGCAAGAGTGTTTTTACTGGCAACAATTGGCAGACATTAAACTTGCGCCCCAACTGCTGTGGGTGAGTGAAGATAAACGTTATTATCTTAGCGAGTTTATTGAAAGCGACCATCTAATCCATTGGCCGGCATTAGAATGCCAAACCAGTGCAGCTGGTTTTGTTCAGGGCCAGGCTGAACTGAGGCTATCTAAGTTAGACTCATTACTCCCCAGCGTTTTCTATCACAGCTCACATGATAGCGGCTTACATAATAGCGGCTTAGATGATAATGAGTTAAATCATAGCGATGCAGGCACTCAGGCGCTGCTTGACCCTGCAAAGTATAATAATCATCCTAATCAAGTCCCTGATTTATTGTTGGAATTATTGCTGGAATTATTGCTACAATTACGCTCATCACCCACCGGGCCTTATCATATTAGTGTCACTGAGCAGTGGCAGAGTTATCACCAGCAAATGCTCGCCTATCAGGCATCTTCAGCGTTAAAGAATCGCGCGAGGTTACGCCAGCGTGATGAGGTAATTGATAAATATACCAATGATAAAAATTGGAATGAGCGAGTGGTTAAACTACTTGGTATTCAGATGGATATCAAAAATTGGTCTAATCGTTTGGCCGCCTGTTTAATCAAGCCACAATTTTGCCATCGAGATTTAAACCCACATAACCTCCTATTTAAAAACAACCGTCTGTATTGTATTGATTTTGAGTATGCCAGTGCGTCGCACCCACTGTGCGAGTTAGCAGTGGTGCTGGCTACCCATAGATTAACACCAGAGCAACAAAAATTATTAGTTGACGGATATCTAAAGCAGCACCCTAATGTGACGGCCGATGCCGTGCAAGCCGTGCCTGCGGCCATTGACATGTATTGGGTGTTTGCCTGTTACTGGGCATTGTTAATGGCGGCACAAAAGCCGTCCACTCACAGTGTTGACTATCTTGCTTGGTTTGATCGTTTTTGGCCGCTGATAACGCCCAATAACTAACGCATTGGCTACCTGAGTCTGGCGGTATTGTTTATCCTCAATAGCCGATTTTAATCAAATAATGCTATAACCTAAGCAAGTGACTAAATGGCTTACTTTGATAAAAATAATTCAAGGATGGAATATTCTGATGAAAAAAGGCGTGATGCTACTGGTGTTTTTTTTAGGTTTAAGTGCCTGCTCGACAAAATTTAGTTATCGTTTTCTCGACTGGGCTATCGCTTGGGAACAAGAGGATTATGTAACCTTAGATAAATCCCAACAAAAAGCATTTGATACCCTCATCGAAAGACTTGTCCGGTGGCATCAATCCACGGAATTATCCCAATATGCAGCGCAATTAACTCAAGTCGAAAATTTACTTAAAACCAATACATTAACGCCTGAGTTGTGGGTTGAGCAGGTTGATATCGCTAAGCGACATTGGTTTCGATTATTTGAATTCGCCTTGCCGGAACTGCTACCTATCGTTGTGTCTTTAAACGATAAACAAGTGAAGCAAATCCTCGCTAAATTACGCGAAGATGAGAGGAAACTCGTTAAAGAGTTTGCCGGAAAGACCGCCGAACAATTGCAAAAAGATGCCAATAAAAACCTTCAACAACAATTTAGCGATTGGCTTGGTAGCCTGAGCGCCACACAAAAATTGCTTATCCACCAGTATAATCAACAGCGTTTATTAACCTTAGATATGTGGCTTGAGTACCGGCATGAGTGGCTACGTCAATTTGAGATCGCCCTTTGGCAGCGCACCGATAAAACGCTGTTAACCGAACGTTTAACGTTGTTGATGACACAAGCTGATGAACTGAAGTCAGAACAACATAAAGTGTTTTTACGTAAAAATACTGAAGCCTTTGGCACTTTATTACTGGCAATAAACGCGAGTTTATCGGAAAAGCAATCTATGCATTTCTATAAAAAATTAGACGAGCTTATTCAAGATCTCACCGAGCTAAATCAAGAGGCGATTGCAAAAGAAGCCTAACGAGTAAAGCCAAATGTTATTACCACAATAGGATGCTTATTTGGCAGATGAGCTTGGGTAAGCTGAGGATATCCAATAATCGGGTGTACTTTTAATCTTTACGCATGACATCAGTCCCACTGAATTAGTGGGATTTTTTATGCCTCTTTGTCTGTAATTTGCTATGCTTGGGCGCAATTTATATCGAATTAGGATAATAACGTGGACGCTATTGAACTCTTGCTTACCCGTCAATCAACTCCCAGATTAACAACGCCCGCTCCAGATGCTGAACAATTAAAAATCATTTTGGATGCAGCTATTCGGGTGCCCGATCATGGTGCTTTAACACCATGGGAATTTATTATTGCGACAGATAAAGGGTTAGAGCGATTAGCTGACATTTTTGTTGCGGCGGCAAAAGAGAATGGCGCCGATGAAGATTTTGTCAATAAAGCGAAAGGTATGCCAATGCGTGCGCCTATGGTGATTACTGTTGTGGCAAAAACGCAAGCACATACCAAAGTACCCTTACTCGAACAACAAATAGCAGCAGGTTGCGCGACGATGGCCATGCAACAAGCGGCATTTGCCTTAGGCTTAGGCGCAGTGTGGCGCACGGGGGATTTTGCCTTTGATGCTAATGTAAATAAGGCATTGGGCCTTACACCACAAGATCAAATCGTTGGATTTTTATATCTTGGCTCGCCTGCGGTGATAGCGCCTAAAAAATCGCAAAAGGATGGCAGTCAATACGCTCGTTATTTATAAATGTTATTTCTATAGCATAAAGTGGAGAAATCCTATGCAAGTTGCGCGTACACCTCGATTGATCCTCCGCCAGCTAACTGCTGCGGATGCATCTTTTATATTAGTCCTACTTAATAGCCAGGGTTTTATTGAGAACATCGGCGACAAAGGCGTACGTACTCTTGCACAAGCCAGAAGCTATATCACCGATGGACCGATGAAAAGTTATGCCGAACACGGTTTTGGGTTATATGCCGTAGTATTAGCGAATAATGGCTTTTGCATTGGGATTTGCGGCTTAATCAAACGTCCACAACTGAATGATGTTGATATCGGTTATGCTTTATTACCGCAATACTGGGGCCAAGGTTATACATTTGAAGCCGCAAAAGCGTCTTTAGATTTAGGAAAACGCTTAGGCATACAGCGTATTGTCGCAATTGTTAACCGTCAAAATGGCGCCTCCAAAGCGTTACTGAATAAACTGGGATTACACTTTGAACAGTGTTTGCAGCTTAGCCCTAACGATACCCCTGTTGAATTATTTGGATAATGGTAAGTATATGTTTTTATATGTTTTTATTTTGTTGTAATCCAGTGTTCTTTACTCTAAAATCTTGCAGAATTTATCTATTGAGATATGGCAATCATATCTTTTTCGACGCCCCTCGAAAATCAGGCTCACTTAATCCTTCCTTGAGCCCTTGAGTACAGCAAAAGCGTAGCCTCAATTTTTGGATGTAGCATAATGGTTTCGCAATTAAGTGAAGCAATGCTGGACGTGATCGCTGATGCCCTAGTCGATAAAGGTTATATTTTTTTATCTGACTTAATTCCTACCCATATTAGCCAAGTGTTATTGGAAAGAATCCAATCGACGCAAGCTCATGAGCTTAAAGCAGCCTCTATTGGTCGTGGCATAGAGCAACAATTAAACCCTGATATTCGTCGTGACAGGATCCAATGGTTAGAGGAGTCTAATGAACCCGATAGCCAGTATTTGGATGTAATGATGCAACTCAAAAATGGCTTAAATCGTCGCTTGTTTATGGGCTTATTCGATTATGAAAGTCACTATGCCGTGTATCAGCCTGGCGCATTTTATAAGAAGCATGTCGATGCACTTAAAGGCAGTCAAAATCGTATTTTAACGACAGTGTTTTTTTTAAATCCCGACTGGAAAGCCGCCGATTGCGGTGAGTTGATTATTTATGATGAAGCCAATATTGAGATTGAACGCATCGCGCCTAAAATGGGCCAATTTGTGATATTTCTTAGCGAACGCTTTCCCCATGAAGTAACCCAAACCCTAGCTCAGCGTAATAGTATTGCTGGCTGGTTTAGGGTCAGCAATAGCGTGCATGGTTTTTAATCTTCTGGATAGTTAACACCTAAATGCTGTGGCTAGGTTTAGGTGTTTAGCCGTGCCGAGTGCTTATTGTTATTCGTTACCGTTGATCACTATTAGCGATAGTGATGTGTTGTCGTGTATTCATCTTTTATCTCTACCTTCCTAAATATCTCACTGCCCAGCGTTTTATCAATCTTAATTTTTAGATAATCCAAGCCACTGACAATATAATAAATTTGTCCAATCATACTGAAAATAGAAGTGTTTTTTTATTCTCGTTTAATGTTAGGCTAGATAAAAGTGTGCGCTGCAGCACGGTTTTTATCATTTAACGGAGACGGTATAGTGGGCAGTGAAGATAACTTAGGTTGTTTAACGGGTGAGCATATCGTGCTTGAGCCTTTGTCCTTGTCCCATGTGGCGGCATTGAGTTTAGCCGTTACAGATGGTCAACTTTGGCGTTTATGGTATACCAGCGTACCAGAGCCAGCGCAGATGAAGCTCTATGTGACTAAAGCCATCGATGAAAAAGCACAGGGTCAGAGTTTTCCGTTTGCGGTGCGCGATAGAGTATCTGGTGAGATTGTCGGATGCACGCGAATTTGCCACTGGGAGCCTGACAATCGTCGCCTTGAAATTGGCTACACTTGGTATGCCAAAAGTGCCCAGCGTACGGGGATTAATACTGAATCTAAATTGCTATTGCTGACCTTCGCCTTTGAAACCTTAAACGCCATTGCCGTTGAGTTTCGCACTCACTGGCATAACCAAGCCTCCAGACAAGCCATTGCCAGACTCGGTGCTAAGCAAGACGGGGTGTTGCGTAATCACAAAATTCTTAAAGACGGCACAATCCGCGATACTGTGGTGTATTCCATTATTGATACTGAGTGGCCAGCGGTGAAAAACAGTCTGCAATTTCGATTGCGACAACGACCGTTAATACGCTAACGATAAAAAGGAAAGGTCCATGGCAAGCATTATAACTCGAGCTGATGTGACTCATGCCCATGATGTCGCAGTGTTATTTAATGAGTACCGACAGTTTTACGATTGCCAAGATGATTTAGCGGCCGCCGAGCAGTTTATTTGTTCAAGATTGGTAGATGAGTCGTCGGTGATATTTATTGCCAAAGATAATCAAGGGCTTGGGTTAGGTTTTATTCAAATGTACCCCAGCTTTTCATCGCTACGTTTGGCGCCGATATTAATTCTTAATGATGTTTATGTAACGCAACACGCTCGCTGTGTTGGTATTGGGCGAGCGTTAGTGCTGCAGGCTGTCTGTTATGCCAAAACGCATAAAATGAGTTATTTGATGTTAGAAACACAACAAAAAAACCAGCGCGCGCAAGGCTTATATGAAGGTTTAGGCTTTGTGCGCAATCAAGATTTTATACCTACGAGCTTGAGATCCACCCAGAGCTTGGTTAGGTTTATGTATAACGATTCAAAAGGAAAAGTAGCATGTTAACTCAGGTAAAAACGTTAGTCTTAGGTGGTTTAGTTTTCAGTGCCAGTACAGCTGCTTGGGCCGGTGAAGCAGAAAAAGCATTGAGCGAAGAATTAATTGAATGCGCCGCTTATTACCAAATTAGCTCCGAAGCGATAGCAGCAATGAATGCCCCGCAAATGCAGGCGGTAGGTGAACGTTTAAAAAACTCTAAAGTAGAAGCCGAAAATCTCGCTAAAAAATACAATTCAGAGGCTGAAGTCACTCAAGCGGTGGCCGATGCTAAAACGCGCCAAATCAAAAGTCTAGGCGGTTCAAGCAGCTTAGGAGCGTTAATGGGTCAATATAAAGAACAATGTAAAACCCTCTTAGCCGATCCACAAAAACGCTTAGATTATTGGACCATGGCAACTATGTAACCGTTGCGTGTTGTCATTATTGTCAATGAAAGGAGCCTGCAGGCTCCTTTTGCATTTTTAAAGGGCATTGTTAAAGATAATTCTTAGTGATGTGATATTAACCTTTGCAATTTGACAGTTTTACATTGCTACATTAAGTCCACGCTAATCGTATGCGGATAATTGTGTTATCTGCTTTGGTTTTTTGCTTATTTCGATTTTTGCGGTGCTCGAACCATTGAACTCGATGATTGAACGTTTATTTTATCAATAGATAAAACAGTTATTGTTTTAATGTAATAGCATATTCAGCGGCAAGTTCGCTCAGTTTACCATTATTGATTAATAGCTTTATCCAGTGGGAAAGTTGTTTTTCATCAAGTATCGATTGGGGATTAAGCAAGATGCCATTGTCATAGGCTTGATCCCATTTATCGGCGATTAACAATAACGGCTTGTCCTGTGGATTCATCTTTAAATAATATTGTAAGTAAGAATGGGTGACGGGAGCGATATCAGCGCGTCCTCGTAGAACGCTCTGTATTGAAGCGCTATTGTTATTAACAAACAAAGGGTTAAATTGTAGTGAGAGAGTATCTGGTGAAGTTTTAAAATTAGCGAATTGATAGTGATAGCCTTTCACTATGGCAATAGACTTGCCGGTTAGATTTTTAAAATAATGTTGATCCTGCGCTTTGGCGTTAAGTGCAATCAATACTTCACCATCTAACATATGTAATGGAATAAAATGATAATTAATGTTGTGCCATCCCCAAGTGGGATTTTCAAATATAAGCATGTCAAAGCGGCCTAAGGCGTAGGCTTTATATCGGTGTTCTATGCTGGTAATCGTAAATTCAAATATCACTTCTTGTTGTATTTGATTTAATGCATCGATAATGTCGAGGGTGAGGCCAGTGTAATGGCCATTATGTAGATCCACATAGGGAGCAAATTGATAACCACCGACACGAATCGTCGGTTTTTCTGTCGGTTTTATAGAGTGTGCCCTTTGAGGTGGTACCGGCTCTTGAGCTAAAACAGCAGTATGAAAGCTTACTGCTAAACAAAGGAAAAAGAGTTGACGATATAAAGGGTTAAATATCATGTATACCTCTAATTATTTCTAGTGTTGCCTGTCTGCCCATCACTTTTACAAGTATATACCATTATTTTTGCTTAATCGTTTGGATATCATACGAATTTTAACTTCAACATAGTAAGCTAGCGCAAAACGGATTAGGGAGATCTCACATTGAGTAAAATAGCATCTCAAGTGTGTAATTGGGTGGAACAGGGACATATCACCGCCGAACAGGCAAGTACGCTTTATGTACAACTGGCTTCGCGGCCTAATGTATCGAGCTGGCGCGGTCTAATTGCCCACTTATTACTGTGGTTTGGTGCGCTGAGTGCTGCCTGTGGTTTGATTTTTTTCTTTGCCTACAATTGGCAATCCCTCGGGCGTTTTGCCAAATTTGCTCTTATCGAAGTTGCGATTCTGCTCGCTATAGCGGTATTCGCTTGGCTCTATTATCGCACCGCACATCAGTTTCGCTCAGTCCATCAGGCTCAAACTGAGGCTAATGCTGGGAACCAAGCGAATACTCAATCTACGGTATTTGGTGCCACAACAGCTAATACAGTATTGCTTACAGCAAGCGTGTTAGTGGGCGGTTTATTGGCACTGGTTGGACAAACCTATCAAACGGGGGCTGATCCTTGGCAGCTATTTGCTCTATGGGCGCTGCTCATTTTACCTTTTGCATGGGTGGCAGGGTTTGATGCTTTATGGTTACTCGTGGTGGCACTGTTTAACCTTAGCTTAGGATTAATTTTTGATACTTTTGCTCATTTTTGGGGTGATTTCTGGGATGAGCAGCGACTGCTACTAATATTTATCTGTTTAAATTTAGCCATTTATTATGCTTTTGTTTTTTTAGACCGAAAAGTGGCGGGGCGTTGGCATGCTCCGCTTGTGGAGTACGCCACTTCAATGTTTGCTATGGGCTGCTTTACGTTATTAATCTGTTGGTTGATTTTTGATGATGCTTTTAACCACGGAGAGCTTAATTCTTGGATTTTCTGCGGCTATATTGCTCACCTTGGCCTCAGCTTCTTTGTGTTTCGCTATGTATTACCGCGAATATACCCCTTAGCCTTGGGTGGCTTTAGCCTGATTGCTGTGGGCGCGGCATTACTGATTAAATTAATGTTTGAAAACAGCGATCCTATTGGTGGTTTTCTCTTTATTGGTCTTTATATTATTTTAGCAAGCAGCGGATTAAGCATGGGCTTAAGAAAATTGAACCGGCTTTTTAAAACGTCGCCCGCGATATTAAGTACCAATAAGGAAACAGTGGGAGACACTCATGGACGAAAATAAAGACTTATCAGTAGGTCAGCCGCTCAATTACGCATTAAATAATAGCGCGGCGCCCAATGACAGTTCGAGTGAGCCTGAACTGGCCGCATTGTGGCAAATCTTATATGCCCAAGGCAAAGTCAAATCACCTCATGCACCTGAAACGCAAGATACGCCTTGGTATATTGCCGTTATGCAAGCTTTCGCCGCTTGGATAGCCGCCTTGTTTCTACTAGGGTTTATGGCTTCACTGTTAAACGTGGTGTTTGATCAAAATGAAGAGGATATCGCTTTAGTTGTTGGAATCGTTTATTTGGGCATAGGGCTTGGGTTTTACTTGTTGGCCAAACCGCAAATCTTTGTGCAGCAGTTTGCTTTTGCCATTTGTTTGAGTGGACTCTTAGGCATTGCTTGGGGATTATATAATATTTTTGGGTACGACTTTAGCCTGGCTTGGTATCTGTGTATGGCGAGCATTCTTTTGCTACTTTGGGGGTTAATTAACCATAGTTTGGCTCAGTTTGTATTTGCCTTTTGTGTCAGTGCTTGCTTTGTCGGCATTGCGGCACAGATTAACTTATTCTATCTCTGCCCGAGTGTGTTGGTGTTAATCGTCAGTTCGCTATTATTCAACCTCAATCGTTTAGGGCGACATTATCAACGCGCGCGTATGTTGCTTTATGGTTTTGCATTGATGTTGTTGGATGTTCAACTAACACATGCTTTTAGCATGGATTATCTCTTTGACGAGTTATTCAATCCTTTACAACAAACGCTGTGGTTTAGTGTGTTGCAACTATTGATCATTTTCGTGATAGGCAGTTTTTTACTGATAAATATTTATCGTGAGCGCCAGCAATCGTTGTACTCGTTGTCGGCACTCAGCTGTTTTATCGGTTTAGTTTTAGTGAGTGGCTTATCTTTACCTATGCAGGGGTTATCTACGGCCATCCTCTTGATTTTACTCGGTAATTATAGCAATGAATTTTGGCTAAAAAGCATGGGAATTTTCGCTGCATTACTCTTTGTCAGCGGATATTATTATTCCCTCGAGACGACTTTGTTACTCAAATCCGCCTATATGATGGGCTTAGGTGCGCTACTACTGGTGGCTAGAGTGTTAATGTGGCGGTTATTTCCTGCTAATAAAAATGCCAATGAAAATGCCAAGGAGGCTATGTGATGGGAAATGTGATGGCAAAGCTATCGGCTACACATAAGTGGGCGCTTGGGATTGTATTATTCACCACTGTGGCGATTCTTACGGGCGTGAATTGGCGGATTTTCAAGTTTGAACAGTTGCTTAACCATGGGCAAGTAGTGCGCTTTGCATTAGCACCCGTGGATCCGCGCTCGTTAATGCAGGGGGATTACATGGCGCTGGAATATGCAATTGCCCGCGATGTTAGCAGCGCCTTAACGCCGCAGCAAATGCAAGGCCAGTTATTGTTGGCAGTAGATGAGCAAAAAGTGGCGCGTTTTGTAGACTTTTATACCGACCAAGCGCTCGGTAAAGATCAGCTGCGGGTGCAGTTTCGTGCCCGAGGTAATCAAATCAAACTGGCATCGAACAGCTTTTTCTTCGAAGAAGGGCAAGCCGATCATTTTAGTAGCGCTAAATACGGTGAGTTTAGGGTGAACGACAACGGTGAGTTGTTACTGGTTAAATTACTCGATGAAAAACTTCAGCCCTTATAATCCCTAGCATACTGCTGTTATTCATTTGCGTTATTTACTCCGCTTATTTTTAACAGCAATTTATCTTTACCATATTCATTTTTAATATCACATTTATTATCTCTGGCCGCCTTTATATAGGGCGGTCAACAGCTGGCATACTGCTTTATTCCTAGCTCTGCTCACTAAGCTTTGCTGCTAAATCCTACGAATAATATCCATCTTTAGTTGCAACCTAATGGCAACCAATCTGTAACCTTTATCGTCTATAGTATCGTTAGTCTTTGAAGTGGGATCGCTTTGAAGCATCTAAGCACATAAATCAGATACCAATTTCACATCAAATATTAAAACAATACATTTAGGGGTCTTAATGTTTAATACTAAAACTGTACTGGCGTTAGCCATCGGCAGCGTTTGTGGGCTTGCCCATGGCGCGGATAATTTGATCATTTCAGAATACGTCGAAGGCAGCAGCAACAATAAAGCCATCGAGCTGTATAACCCAACCGCAGGTGTTATTGATTTAAGCCAATACCAATTGCGTTTCTATTTTAATGGCAGCACCAACGTCGGCACGACCATTGCGCTCACTGGCTCATTAGCGGCGGGGGCGACGTATGTGGTTGCCGATAATGATGCCTCTGCCGATATCCTTGCAGTGACAGATCAACAAAGTAGCGCGAGTTTCTTTAATGGTGATGATGCCATTGAACTAACTTATCAAAATCAAGTGATTGATAGTTTAGGTCAAGTCGGTGTTGATCCTGGTACCGAGTGGGGCAGTGGTGATTTATCCACGCAAGACAACACCCTGCGCCGTAATCCAGAGCAGTTGATTGCCGATCCAATCAGCGACGATGCGGTCAGCTTTAGCACTTGGCTAGGTTTTGCTAAGGATGATATTTCTGATCTGGGTAAATTTAGCCCAAGTTCGCCAACTGATCCGGTCGACCCACCTCCGAGTTCTTTAGTGTGCGGCGAAGACGCCACAGCAATTCATACTCTTCAAGGCGCGGGCGCAGCAAGCCCACTTAACGGCCAAACTTTAGTGGTTGAAGCGGTTGTTGTCAGTAATCAGGAAGCCGGCCTTAAGGGCATTTTTGTACAAATGGCCGATAACGAAGCTGATAACGATCCCCAAACCTCCGAAGGCGTATTTGTGTATACCGGTACTGCGCCCACCGCGTATGTGGCTGGCGATCGTATTCGTTTACAAGCTAAAGTGACTGAATATCAAGGCCTAACAGAGTTAACTACTCTGTCTGCACACACGCTTTGCGCCACAGGGCAAGCATTACCAACGGCGGCTGTGCTGACTTTACCAATTAACAGCAGTGATGATTTTGAGCGATTTGAGGGTATGCGTGTTCGTTTTAGCCAAGATTTAGTGGTAAACGAAGTCTACAACCTTGGTCGTTACGGCGAGATTACATTAGGCAGTCAACGTCACTTTATTGGTACGCAAGTGGCTTTACCTGGCGCTGATGCGCTGGCGGTGAGCGCGGCTAACCAACGCGACAGTATTTTATTGGATGATGGTTTAACGGCGCAAAATCCTGATCCGGTGCAATTCCCTGCACCGGGTCTGAGCGCATCAAACACAGTGCGGGTGGGCGATAAAGTGACGCAGCTTAGCGGTGTGATGCATTATGGCTTTAATCTGTATCGCATTATGCCAGTAGAGACGGTTAACTTTGTGGCGGAAAACCCACGCCCTGTCGCACCTACATTAAATGAGGGCGGTAACCTTAACGTCGCTAGTTTTAACGTGCTCAACTACTTCAACGGTGACGGTCAAGGTGCGGGGTTCCCAACTGCGCGTGGTGCCAATACTTTGAGCGAGTTTGAGCGTCAAAAGGCAAAGATTATCAGTGCGATGGTAGGTATTAGTGCTGATGTATTTGGCTTAATGGAAATCGAAAACGATGGCTTTGGCGCCAATTCTGCCATTGCCGATTTAGTCACAGGTTTAAACACTGTAATCGGTGAGGCGCGTTACGCTTATATCGCGCCAACGGGCATGAATGCCATTGGCACCGATGCCATCACGGTCGGCTTGATTTATCGTAGCGATAAAGTCACGCCACAGGGCGCGGCGCGCATTCTATCCAGTGCCAATTCGCCATTAGATGACGACCAGCAACCGCTGTTTGATGATGGTAAAAATCGTCCTATGTTAACTCAAGCCTTTAGCGTGAACGGCAGCGAAGAAAGTGTGGTTGTTGCGGTTAATCACTTTAAATCTAAGGGTAGTGAATGTGCGGGCGATCCTGATCTGAATGATGGTCAAGGTAACTGTAATATCACCCGTACCCGCGCGGCAACGGCAGCAGGCCAATGGATTAGCGAGCAATATCCAGAGCAAGGCGTATTGCTAATTGGTGATTTGAACGCTTATGCGAAGGAAGACCCATTAACGGCATTAGCTAATGCAGGCTTTAGCGAGCTGTTTGCCAAACTTCAAAAGCCGAACCCTTATTCCTATGTGTTCTCGGCTGAATCGGGTCAGCTAGATCATGCTTTAGCAAACGCCGCCCTGCTGGATAAAGTGGTGGATGTGACGCAGTGGCATATCAATACCGATGAACCACTCATACTGGATTACAACGAAGAGTTTAAGACGCCGACTCAAATCCAAGACTTATTCGCCACGGATGCATATCGCTCATCGGATCACGATCCTGTGGTGATTTCACTCTTGCTTGAAGCGGAAAACATCGCGCCAGTGGCCAGTTTTACTCAAGTGGTGAATGGCGCCGCGGTGCAACTGACATCCACTTCAACCGACAGCGATGGACAGATTGTATCAGCCCAGTGGAGCTTTGGTGACAACACAGTGGCAGTGGGTGAGGTAGTGACTCACAGTTACAGCCAAAGCGGTGAGTATCTGGTCACGCTAACTGTGACGGATAATGACGGCCTAACCCATAGCACGTCGCAAGCGGTGACTGTGGTTGTTGGAGAGGTGAAACAACCGCCTGTTGCGCAAATTCAGCGTATCAATTTATTGCTAGTCGATATGTTTATCTCGACTAGCTATGATACCGATGGCGTGATCAAGCAACATAAATGGACGTTCGACAATGGCACCCGCGCTAACGGTCAAGTGGTATTACGCCTTGCCCGCCGTGGGCAACACACAGTTGAACTGACCGTTAAAGATAACGATAAGTTAACGGATACTACGACGCTGACGTATCGTTAAGTCAGTCTTTGTATTCCGTTGATTTTTAAGTCACATCAAGCCCGCAGCCGCGGGCTTTTCTTTTTGCCCAAAAGCAAGATAACGTTGTCGTCAGTTGTGCTGTATTCATTGCCATTGTTTCCTCTGTGACTCGCCGTCTATTTATTTAACAAGAAGCCCCCCAGAGGGCGCTAATAAAATATCCCTGTTTTAGAAGGTCACTGGTGCAACAATACCTATTTTAACTAACCCTCTCGCTGCTTGATTAGCTGAAAAGCTATTGCCCTAAAGTGTGTTTCGTAGTTTGAATGCATTAATCAAAATCAAAGTCGTGGGGCTTCACCCCACACCCGACCAAGGAGGACTGCTCGTCCTATCCTCCTTGGATGCTCCAAGACGCCCCAACGGAGTTGAAAGCCCCTTGTGCTCATTGACAAATTTGCTATCGCTTCCGAAGGATGCGTCCCTGCACCTGCGAAAGCTAGTCGGTCATCCATGACCGAACTCACGCAATTTGCCTATTCGCCCTGCGGCAACTCCGAGGGGAGGTGTATTCCTTGGAGTTTTGAGTTGTTAGATAGCGATTCATCAGCAAAAAATAAGCGCGAAAAATGAGAAAGCTAAAACGATATCAAGTGATTACCCTCAAAACTGTATAAAAAATAGCTACCGCAAAAAAGCAAATTCCTATAGCATCATTCATACCAATTTAGACGGATGTGGCAGCGGCCAAGTCCAACAAGCGATTTATGCCCTGCAAACAGCGCAGCGCATAAATACTAAGACGTTAGATTTCAAATATGGAGTCGGAAATACTTATGGATTTTGGGGAAAATGAATTATCACAAGAAATAACTCCAATATTTAAGGAAAGAGCCTCCCAAATTCCTATAGATGCTATTGGATTACCAACTCGCGCTCGTAATGTTCTAATATCTCTCGGAGCAAAAAATAGCTATGAAGCAGTGCAGTTAACATTGTCTGAGCTATCAGAATCGACAGGAGTTGGTGTTAAGACGGTCTCCGAAACGAGGTCTGCCGTTTATAAGTTCATAAATGAGGTCGCATTAGCCTCAGACGAGAAGATGAAACTTTATATTGATCCGAGAGAAGAATTTCTCTCGTCGACAAACGGTAATCTTGTCGAAGCTTTTCCAGCGATTGTTGAACTGTATCTATCAAAAAAGAAATCCTCAAATATTAAGCGGGATACTGACGTTCTCAAAAAGCGCTTTGGTCTAAGTGGAAACAGAAAATATACATTGGAGGATTTAGGTGCATTTTATGACGTGACGCGCGAAAGAATAAGGCAAGTCGAAGCAAAGTCTATTAAAGAATTACGACTGGTATTAATAGACGAATTAAAAAGATGCACTTGGAAGCTCTCCCATAAAATATATAAAGCTTACGCATCTTTCCTGGAGAGTCTGAAAGAGTATGAATGGCTGATTTTGAAAGAAGATATAGAGCATGTTTTTGCAGATAAATTTGGAGATAAACTGAGTGAAGTATATTTAGAATTGTTTATGGAGGTGTCAGGATACACTAAACTTCCTAAAAACATTATCGGATTTAGAGGGGAAATATCGGAAGCTTGGTGTGTTACTGAAAAATACGAAAAACATGAAATCGAATCTGTTTTTCAAGCTCTTGATCATATATATGATAGAGCTGACTCTTTGCCAGTTTTTGATTTAATAGTCGGCGCCAAGAGAAAGAGTGGGAAGAAATCAAATATTTCAAATGATTCGATAAAAATTGCGCTATCTGCCACTAAAGATATTGAATTCCAAGAAGATCATATTCTTGTAAAATTTTCAAGGCTTAGAAGTGCTTCAGACAAGGCTTTTCGCGTGCTTGAATCGTCAGGAAAACCCATGCATTTTTCTAAGATTGCTCAGGAAATAAATTTTTTATCAAAATCGACTATATATTCAGATTTAATTAAAGAAACAAACTTGAAGAATCAATTAGTCGCTGATAAAAGATTTGTTCCTATTGGAAAGAGCGGAGAATGGGCTCTGGCATATTGGAATAATGTAACCAATATAACGATAATGCAAGCTATCGAGAACGTCTTGCATTCTGAAGGAAAGCCGCTTAAGTTTACCGAGATAAAACTGGCCGTAGAAAAAATAAGGCCAGATGCTTCCTTAAACTCATTAAAAGTCTATTTGAGTGATCAATCGATATTTTCAAGAGTTGGAAGAGGGGAATATGCTCTCAGTGCCTGGAGACTTCAACCAGCAGAAAAATCCAAAAAAAGCGAATCGATTTCAGTTTCTGATTTTAATGAGTCCATTAAGGCTGTTATTAGTATTAAAAACCCAGTAGAGCTTTCTGAGTTGATAAGAGCTGTGTCTATATCAACCGGTCTATCAGAGGTAAGTGTTAGGCAGAGGATATGCACTACCAAGGCATTGCAAATAACTCAAGAAAACGGTAGGAGAAACAAAATAGTTCATTGTAAAGACACAGAAAAATTGAGTTCAAAGTTCGAGGAGCGGCCCCTTCTTCTAAACCAAGTTCAGCAAGAAATTAGATCTATTTTGTTTGAAAAGCCGAACATCCCCATGAAAAAAGGGGATCTTTTTAAGCTGGTTACAAAGAACGTTGAATGCATTCGACCAACGTTTTATCAATACCTAGAAAGAATGAGCGATATTCAAAAGTTCAAAGAAGGAAATAATTTCTATGCGGTTTACATGCACAATGAAGATGTTGAAAAAATTGAGATTGATATAACTAAATATACAACTTGCAGTAAAACTATTTCTTTACTTGGTAGACCATTGTCATTTTTAACAATAGATAATGTTGATATAGCATTATTTGAGTTAGGTCTAATATTTGAGACAAGCATAAAAGACTATTTGAAAAATAAAAATGAAAGTGGATTGTTAAATATAAACTCAAAAGATATAGCAAAATTAGTTAACATGATTGACTGCGTGGTGAGAGAAGGTATTGTTACAAAAGGGCATCATTTGAATACACTAAGAGAAGAGAGAAACAATAGGGCGCACGGAAAGACGCCGAGCATACAGGAAAGGAAGGACTTATTTAATAAAGCACACTATATCGCAGATCTTTTTGTCAAGTACATCTGTTTTTTCCGTGATAATGGATAAAAAATCTAACAATCCGAAGCTCTCTTACTTCACTATGTTCGGGACGTTAATTCATACAAATTTTAATCCGAAACCGATAAGTTAGAGCAACGGGTCTAACACGCTTTTGTCCCAAAACGTGCTTTTTATTTCTTTAAAACTTACTGACTACGCCAGTGCTAGAAAGGTGAGCCATGGTGATTGGCGAGACGACCGTTCGCCCCATGGACGGGGCGGTCGAGCATCCAAGGACGGACTTGCTGCGAGTCGACGAGCAAATACTATGGCAAGCCTGTGCGAGTGGATACCCGTAAACGCTAAACTGCTAACAACTGAAATTACTGATCCCCAAACACTACTTTTCAACACATTTCTGTCCCAAAGTATGTTGCGTATGTCTTTTAAATCTACAGATTACGCGAATGCACGAAAGGTGAGCCATGATGATTGTCGAGACGACCGTCCGTCCCATGGCCGCTTTTTGGCATCCATGCCATCGCGGCATTTGTGAATCCTTTCACATCAGACGGGGCGGTCGGAGCATCCAAGGAAGGACTTGAACAACATCCGTGTTTAACTGCCAGTTCGGCGTCCATGACTCTCGTTTATAAGCTCAGAAACCCTAGGTTTCTATTCACAGTGTCGATGAGTGAATGACATGGCAAGCCTGTGTGAGTGGATATCCGTAAACGCTAAACTTCTCACAACTAAAATTACTGATCCCCAAACACTACTTTTCAACACGTATCTGTTCCCAAGGCGTTATCAAGCCCTACGCTAAAACCACTCGAAACTGAAAGACTGATTGTTGGGATTTTGTATAAAAAAGACAATAAAAAAGTGCTTTATTTTTCAATAAAGCACTCATTTCTAAGCTATTCAATCATTAATCAAATTACTAAATTTATTAATGATTAAAGTGATATGTAGAGTGGCCAGCCGAGGAGGCCGACAAGACCTTCTTTGTATTCGAATCTTTCTAAGCGCTCGGGTGAGGCGTCGCTGAGTAAGAGTTCGCGATAGCTTTTCGCAAAGTGCAGAGTACGCAGCAGGGCGGGAGCAAAGTTTTTACCGAGATCTTTACTGATGGTTTCAGCGAGTTCTGCGGGTAATTCTGCTAACGCTTTCTGGGTTTCCAATTCAATATGCTCACGGGTAAACCACTCATCTTTTAGAGTGATTTTGCCGATACGCTTTTTCAAATCCTGCCTGACTTTGGCGCCATCAAACAATAATCGATACAGTACCACTTCGGCTAATACACTCTCTAGATTGAGAAAATCTAGCGGGTCATAGCTCGATTGCGCGTAAAATTGCGCGAATAGAGCTCCAATTGACTGTTGGCGCTGATGCTCAAGTAGGGCATCTTGATAGGCTTCATAGCCTAACCATTCTTCTGCATCTGGCGGGCTAGACACTTGTTCAAGCAAGAACTTGTCAACATCACCGTACAGTGACTTGCCGTTGACGAGTTTATGCTTGCTGACAGTGCTGAGCATGCTCCAGCCTTTTTGAAAGCATTTGACTACGCCATCGGCGTTGAGCAATAAACGTATTGCTTGCTGCGGATTTTGGCTGGATAACTCCAGCAAGCCAAGACTGACTACGCCAATCACATCGTGCGCTGCTTGTTCGAGCAGGTGCATTTTGTATTTGTTGTAAAATTTATCGGCCAGTTTGAGGCTCATCAAAATAGCTTTGGATTTGATTTGTGACAGCTGTTCATCGCTCAGCGTGTCGTCTGCTTGGCCTTGGGCTAATACCTTGCTCAGGTAGGGCCCTTGATCTACATCACGCAGTACCAATTGCATCAAATAATTCCTTAATCCAAAAAGCTAAACATATCATCGACTTCAGCGTATTCATCCGTCACTTGGTTTTTCTCTTTGGCTTGAATTACCAGTTCGTTAACAAACTTACTGATGATCATTTCCCAACCTGAGCTTTCGTTACGCAGTAAACTCTTGATGGCTTTTTCAACATCGGGCGCGAGCTCGTGGATTAAGGCCATTAGGCTGCGTGGGTCGTCTATGCTGAGGCTGTGTGCATCTTCACTGGCAACGCGGCTGTCGTAGCCGATGGTTTCAGTGTCTTCTTCGTCATCATAGAGATCGGTGTAGCCGTCTTCATCTTCATGCTTCTCGCCTAACATCATTTCGATAAACGGGATCGATAAGTAAAAGAGGCCAGCAGGATCGTCGGCGATACATTCTAAAATGGCAGTTTGTTTTTGTTCGCTATCCTGGATACGAATTAAATAGGTCAAAAAATCAAAGGTATGCTGAATCAGTTCTTCGGCATTGTTTTTAATTTTTTCTTCCCAGTACAAAGGCTGCTGACAGACGATGTCGCGAATTTGTTCTGGCGTCATGAGTTCAGACATGATCGAAGGGCAGGAGATATCATGGTGACTGTTGATTTGTGTCAGCGTGACGATATCCATGTGTTCGATAACTTCGACTAATTGCGCGTCGCTCATGGTATTGGCGATGATTTCAAAGCGTTTACTGGCTTGTTTTGGCTCTACATCCGCTAACTGCTTAATTTCAGCGACGGTAATCTCAATGAGACTAGTGTTCATTAGCGGTCCTCGTCATCATAGTGATCGTAATAGCCATCTTCTTCTTCGCCTTCATCATCATCGTCGTTATCGGACGTGCCAACATAGTCGTTGTCATCATCTTCATCGTCGTGATGCTTTGCTGCTGGTGTAGCTTTACCTTGAATTTCAAGTAAATACAATACGGCGCAGCTTTCTATCAATAAGGTTTCGGAGTAACCGCGTACGGCCAACACCAGAGGTAAATCGGCATTGTTAAAGCCAATAGTGACTTTGAATTCATCCCACTCGGGTTGAGTTGCCGTGTTTATCCACTGTGCCCACTTGAGCTTGGCTTCAGCGGGAAACTTAATTCGACCATAAAGTGCAACGGGCAGGTATTCAGGCACAGTATCGAGTATCTTAGGATCGGCTTCTAACACCTTTTTGATTTGGCTAGTAAATTGCTCTAGCGCTTTAGGTGTATCAGGATCGTCATAGGATTCGATATTGTCGTAGGCATTATTTTTTAGCTCATTAATGCGTGAGATATTCAATTTTTTAACCATTTGGCACTACTCTAGAAAACGCTCAAGGATAAAATTGGTCCCACAGCTCGCGCATGGCGCTGGCTGGATCGGTCACTATTACGTTATTGAAATCTTTAATAAACGCATTTCGTCGCTTAGGATCTGATAACACATCATAAGCATTTTTAACGCGTTCAAGTTGTATGGCAGCTTGCTGCTTTTCCTCTTCTGAGGCGCCTAACAACTTGTCGGGATGATATTTGTTTGACAGCCGTCGATAGGCTTTTTTAATGTCGTCTTCTTTGGCACTGGGTTTTATGCCGAGCACACTAAAGTGGTTAATCATGCTTATACCTACAAGGCGATGGTTCTGATATCGCAAGATAAAAAGGGTTTGACTCTGATCATCTTTAAATTCGTGGAATTATATCAGTCAGCCGTGGATCATAGCAGAAATCCCTACTCAGCGGCAAACGCGCGAGCAGGAATTTATGCTTTAGTGGCAGGTAAAAATTCTTTTAACTTTAATCTGTTGCGACTCATTACGTTAGCACGCTGTTATGTCGCTTAAATCTTGTATCCAAGTCAGAATTACACCTAATGCTAACTTAAGCTCGACACTAAACGTAGGTTCATCCCAAGGGTGAGCATTTGTTTTTGCTCACGCTGTAAATCTTTCATAAATAAGCTGATTTTTCGCTTATGGCTTGGTAGCACTAGCATCAGTCCATCAGGAATGACCTTGATATGATCTAAGGTCAGCGTTTTGGCGATACGACCCAGATTAAGTAATATTGCGAGCCGTAGTAGGCACAGTAGTCGATTTAATGTGAGTTTATGGCTGGGCTCAAGCTCAGTGAGCATCAAGGCATTGGGCTTTTTTCGATGGTTGCTGATAAGCCGTGCTAAATCTAATTGTAATGCTTCGCTAAACCCAGGCAAATCACTGTTACTGATGATATAGCCACCGTGTTTATGCAAAGACTTTGAATTAATGTGTAGCCCAATTTCATGTAAGGTTGCGCTGTAGGCGAGTAGGCGCGCGTGCGGCCTTAATTGCCAGTCATGGGCCACCTGTTCAAACAGCGCCATAGCGGTATCGCGCACCTTAGTGGCGTGGGCCATATCGATATGATAAAGCTGGGCAATACTATCAACGGTGCGGTGGCGAATATCTTGATACTGGCCAATTTTTGCCAGTTCATAGAGTACGCCTTCACGAAGGGCGCCAGTGCTAAACTCCAGTTTATGTATCGGTAAGCGCCTAAAAAAGCTGATTAAAATAGCTAGGCCGGCGGGCACTAAAGGCGTGCGTTTATCATCAACATGGGCAAATTCTATCTGGTTAATATGGCCACACTTGATCAACTTGACCTTGAGTTTTTTTAGCCGTGACAGTGTTATGGTTTCATCGCCGTGTTCTTCTTGAATCGCTTCGCAGATGGCTTTGACGGTACCTGAGCTGCCTAAGGTGAGCTCCCAGCCGCCGGCAAAATATTCCTTTGAGAGTGAGGCAAACTGTTTATCGGCCGCGCTTTGTGCATCACGAAACGAAGCTGAGGTAATACGGCCATCGGTAAAAAAACGTTCATTAAAACTCACGCAGCCGCAGCGCAGGCTCGATAATTGTGTTGGGGTATTTTTATGACCGATCACAACCTCGGTAGAGCCGCCGCCTATATCTATGACTAAATTACTTTTTCCAAGCACTTGGCTTTGGGCAATGCCATTATAAATTAAGCGCGCTTCTTCATGGCCCGAAATCACTTCTACCGGATAGGGCATAATAGCGAGCGCTGCTTGGATAAATTGTTCGCGATTTTTGGCAATTCTCAGAGTGTGGGTCGCGACTAAGCGTACTTGGGCTTGGTCGAGATTAGAAAATCTTTGATTAAAATCTCGTAGGCAGTTGAGGCCACGTTCAATGGCTGCATCGTCAAGCACATTGTGTGCATCGAGCCCCGTTGCGAGCTGAACCTGTTGTTTTTCTTTGTGCAAAATTTGCAAGCTGCCATCTTGCTCGCGGGCAATAATAAGATGGAAACTGTTTGACCCCATATCGATGGCGACAAAATGGTTCGAGGCTGATGGTGTCAACATATTAATTGGTGACTGTGTTTGCGAATGAGTAGCGCCCAATCAGATTATCCTTAAGCAATGGCAGTGAAATAAAGTCAGCATTTAGCCAACGTTGGCCTGTAACTGTTGATTTATATCGGGCGCAGCAGAGTCATCTTGCTGAGCATCCTCATCATGGGTTTGCTGTTGTAAGGCATTGAATTCTTGCTGTTGACGCTTTTCATAATTAATCAAATACTGATAAATGGCAATTTGAGAGCGTACTTTTCGCTTGTTACCACGATTGCGATAAGGATTACTTTGATCCTTATTGATGATGCGAGCTTTAGTATTGTCATTGAATTGTAATGATAAAATATCCATGACCATCTGTTTTAAGCGCAGATCATAAATAGGTACACTTACTTCAACACGATTATCAATATTGCGGCTCATCCAATCCGCGGAGCAGAGAAAAAGTTTATTTTCGCCGCCAGCATGGAATAACATCACGCGGGAATGCTCGAGGAATCGGTCTACAATACTGTAAATTTCGATATTATCGCTGATCCCCGGAATTTGAGGAATGAGCGAACACATACCACGAATCAGTAGCTTGATTTTGACCCCAGCCGCCGATGCTTCATACAGTTTTTGCACCAACGACTCATCGAGTAAGTTATTTAATTTTAAGGTGATCGCCGCTTTGATATGGTTTTGAGCATTGATGATTTCATTATCAATCAAGCTGCTGAGTTTTTGTCTGGCATCGTAGGGCGATACGATTAAGTGCTGGAAGTTATCGCGGCGATATGGATGCTCAATGAGATCAAATACTTGTTCAACCTCTTGGGCAATTTCTTGATTGGCGGTAAACAGCGACAAGTCGGTATACACTCGCGCCGTGCCCTCGTTAAAGTTGCCTGAGCCGACGTGACAATAGAGTTTAATTTCCCCTTGTTCTTCGCGGCCAATTAAACACAATTTAGAATGCACTTTTAAGCTGGTAATTCCGTGATGAACCTTCACGCCCGCTTCGGCCAAGATGCGTGTCCACTCAATATTAGATTGTTCATCAAATCTAGCTCTGAGCTCGATAACCGCCGTAACCTGCTTACCGTTTCTCACTGCATCGACAAGCGATTGCACCACATGGGATTTTTTAGCTACTCGATATAAGCTAATGCGAATAAAACGTACCGCAGGATCATATGCCGCTTGGCGCACCATTTCGGTAAAGTGCGAAAACTTATGATACGGATAGTTAAGCATAATATCGCCCATCCGAATGGCATCGAAGCTGTTGGCACAGCGGCCAAAACCTGCACTATTGAGTGCGGGTAGCTTTTCATTTTCGAGATAATCTCGGCTTGGGTTTGGAAAATCAATAAAGTCTTTAAAACTGTGATAACGCCCACCAGGGATCAAGCATTCGGTCGAGCTGATGTTCAAATTATCTTTGAGCATGACCAACATATGTTCGGGCATTTCTTTGTCATACACTAACCGTACCGGCTCGGCGGTGAGACGTTTTTTAAGGCCTTTGGTCATTTTTTCGAGCTGAGTTTGCTCTAGCTCGTCGGTGATATCAAAATCGGCATCACGGGTTAATTTCATTGAAAATACTTCAATGGCATCGTACTCGAAGAAGGGGCCAAAGAGCTCATCTACGCAATGGCGAATAATATTGTCGAGTAAGATTAAATACTTTTTTGTTTTACTCTTTTCAGTCGGGAGTTCGATAAAACGCGGTACATTTTTAGTGGGCACTTCGACTAGGGCATATTGGCGGCGCGCTTTAGTAAATAAACAGACACACAGATAGGTGGCATCATCGTTGATTTGTTTAACTAAACCGCGGTTATTGTTGACAATAAGCGGGGCAATATGCCGTTTTAAATGGTCTCTAAAATGCTTTTTTAGCCAGTCGCTGTGAAACTCGCTTAGCTGTTTTTCATTGATTAATAGAATATTACGCCGTACAAGCTCGCGCATTAAGTCCGTGTATATGCCGTCGAATCTTTCTTGCAGCGCCATCACTTTAGATTGAATTTTAGCCATTAAATGGCGGCTGTTACTGCGACCTTCCTGTAGGGATGAAAGCAGCATTGAGCGCCTAACCGAAGCGACACGCACCCTGAAAAACTCATCCATATTATTGGAAAATATGCCTAAAAAGCGCACTCGTTCCACTAACGGTACATTATGATCGCAGGCTTCTTGCAACACTCGCTCGTTAAAAGATAGCCAAGAGAGTTCTTTATCAATCGAAAGTTTGTCGGTATTGGGGGACACTGCACAGCTCCTTTAAGCAAGCGTCATGGCGCGATATACAATAACACTCATCCGTGTTTGTGCAATCAGCTTTAGGTGATTAAATTTGTTGTGGTATTAACGTTGCTCCTAGCTTTTGTTAGGTGAAACTTGATGGTGTAACGTGGCTAATGGTGCACGTTAACTCCTTGGGCATTATTGCAAACTATGCTATTGTGCTCGGCTTTTTTATCGCGGGAGTAAAGGTATGTTTGTTGGATTTGATTATGGAAGTGCTAACTGCGCCATAGGGATTATGCAGGGTGATACTGTGCAGTTATTGGCCTTGTCAGAGCAATCAGCTTATTTACCTTCGACCTTATATGCGATGGACAGAGAGCTCATCGCCGAGGCAGTTTATCGCGGTCTTCCTACTGAATTTAAGGCCGATTACGCTAATAAACGTGCCGCGCAAATAAGTCGCGCCCGTATGGTGCGCCACGAGTTAGATCTCGATGCCAACACCCAAGCGGTCTTTGTTGGTGAGCAAGCGGTAAGCGCCTATTTAGACATGCCGGAGGAAGGGTTTTATGTCCGTTCGCCAAAATCTTTTTTAGGTGCAACGGGTTTAAGACCCGAACAGGTTGCCCTGTTTGAAGATATTGTTACCCTGATGATGATGCATATTAAAGTGCGCGCCGAATCGATATTGGTTGAAAAGGGTCTGGCTAAACCCGGCGCAGAGGCGACAATTACCCATGCAGTGATTGGTCGGCCAGTGAACTTTCAAGGCATAGGCGGCGAAGAAAGTAACCGTCAGGCAGAAACCATTCTCACCTTAGCGGCAAAACGCGCGGGTTTTATCGGCGTTGATTTTTTGTTTGAGCCGTTAGCAGCAGGAATGGATTATGAAGCGACCTTGACCGACAACAAAACCGTATTGGTTGTTGACGTGGGCGGCGGTACGACCGACTGCTCAGTGGTCAAAATGGGGCCGGCTCATAAACATAAAGCGGATCGCAGTGAAGATTTTCTCGGCCATAGCGGTCAGCGTATCGGTGGTAACGACCTTGATATCGCCCTTGCAATGAATGCCTTTATGCCGCACTTTGGTTTAGGTTCACCCATGACTAATGGCAAACCTATGCCCAGTAAAGCATTTTGGAATGCGGTGGCGGTCAACGATATTAGTGCCCAGCGAGAGTTCAATACGCTAAGTAGTCGTAAATTGATTGATGAATTGATTAAAGAAGCCGAGCAGCCGCAGTTATTGAGCCGACTGTTAAAAGTGCAACTGCAGCAGTTAAGCTATCAGTTAGTTCGCCAAGCCGAGCGCGCTAAAATTGCGTTGTCTGATGCTGAAAATACCGATATTAACCTCGATTTTATTGAAGCAACGCTGCACGCTGATGTGAGCCGTGAATTGTTTGAGAATGCCATTGAGTCGTCGCTGACAAAAGTGGAAGCCTTAATGCATCAAGCGCTCGCACAAGCGGCACAAACTTTGGTTGCTAACCATGTGTTGAGTGAAAATATTGCGAGTGAAGATGTTGAGCCAGAATGTAAACCCGATGTCATTTACGTGACCGGTGGTACCGCGCGAAGCCCCGCTATTTACGCTAAAATCAGCGGTATTTATCCTGATATTCCAGTAGTGGTGGGGGACCATTTTGGCTCAGTGACGGCAGGGCTAACCCGCTGGGCACAAAAGATATTTGCTAAGCACTAATATATAAGCACTTATGTATAAGCAGCACTAACGTAAAAGGATGTATGGATGAGAACACGACTTAAGTGTGCGTTTGCGGTAACGGTGGGTTTATTACTCGCTGGCTGCGGTGACGATGTGGGTAAGGTGAGCCTAGGGCTTTTTACCACCAAAGATGTGATTATTGATGCGAAACAAGATCCTAAAATCCCAGGCGTAACTTGTCATATTAGTCGTATTGAGGCTAATTTAGATTTTGCCGATCCCTCCGACATGAGCATCAGTTGCCGTCAAACAGGGCCAATTAATGCAGCCGATCTCGCTAAGATTGACATGGGCAAGCACGGTGAAGTGATTTTTACTGAATCCTTAAGTATTTTGTTTAAGTCATTAAAAGTGCGCCGAATTTATGATGCGCAAAACCAGACGTTGTTGTATTTATCCTATTCGACCAAAGAGACTAATGGCAGCCATAAACATGCACTCTCAACTGTGCCGCTTTATGGCTCGGCGGCGTGGATCGATCCTGCGTTAAAGGTGGGTAAAGCGAATTAATCGAGGCTCATTGAATAAGTTAGCTTTATTTATTAGCCTAAATATTTACAGTAAACAGAAATAAAAAGGGGCGGAATATTGATTCCGCCCCTTTTTTTATATGCGAGCACTTGCCACTAAACCGCTTCGTTATTCAGCTAATCACCTAGTCGGTTGTAGGTAATAGGTAATAGGTAATTACAGCGACGTTGAAATATGGCTACTTCGCTTTAGCCGCCAACACGGCATTAAAGCGTTCAAAGCCTGCGCTGAGATCGGCAATTAAATCCGCGGGATCTTCTAAACCAATATGCACACGAATTAACGGTTTACTTGCATCCCACTGCGTTGCCGAGCGGATTTTATCAATGCCAAAAATACCAAGTATTAAACTCTCGTAGCCGCCCCAAGAGAAACCCATTTTAAAGTGATGCATATTTTCAACCAGTGCGGTAACTGCATCGGCGTCGCCTTGTTTTAATACAAAAGAGAACAAGCCGTTTGAGGCACTAAAGTCGCGTTTAAAAAACTCGTGGCCGGGGCAGGTATCAAAGGCTGGATGCCGTAGATGATCAACTTCTGGCCGAGTTTTCAACCAGTTGGCAACTTGTAGGGCATTTTTTTCATGTTGCGCCATACGCACGCCTAAGGTGCGCAGGCCGCGGGCGGCAAGATACACATCGTCTGGTGAGGTGGTTTGCCCCATTAAATAACTGTGTTCACGTAATTGTGGCCAGTATTGTTCATTGGCGGTGGCGGTGCCTATCATCACATCCGAGTGACCAACGATATATTTGGTTGCCGCTTGAATCGAAATATCTACGCCCATTTCAAAGGGCTTACTATTGATGGGTGAGGCCCACGTGTTGTCGAGCATAGTAATCAGCCCATGTTCGTGGGCGATGCGGCATAACGTTGGCACATCTTGCACTTCCATGGTGATAGAACCGGGAGACTCTAAAAATAACACCTTAGTATTGGGGCGGATAAGCTCGCTAATTCCAGCGCCAATTAGCGGATTGTAATAGGTGGTTTCAATACCAAAACCGCCGAGAATATGGGTACACAAATCTCGCGTTGGCTCATACACGCTATCAACCATTAATAGGTGATCGCCCGCTTTTAAAAATGATAGTAATGCAGCGCTTATCGCCGCCGCGCCAGAAGGATAAAGTGCCGTGCCTACGCCGCCTTCCAATTCGGCAATCGCCGCTTGAAACGAAAAATGAGTTGGAGTACCACGGCGGCCATAAAACATTTCGCCATTAGTTTTGTTTTTAGCGGCGTGGCGCATTTCTTCCATCGTTTCAAACACAATAGTCGAAGCTCGAAAAACGGGCGGATTGATTACGCCTTTGGTCCATTTTTTATCTCGACCTAAGCTGACAATTTGGGTGGCTTGATGAGGTTTATCTGTCATTGGAGAATTACCTTGGCATGTAGGGTGAACAAATCAGTTAGGCAAGTTTTGAAAAACACTTACGCTTAGAGAACACTTAATTCTTTTGAGACAAGCTACTTTCAAAAGCAGCGACAAGAGAGTGTAATCTGTTGTTATATTGGCCATCTTAGCATTTGCACGCCAAAATGACAGGAGGCGTGGTGATGAGTTTGACTCATGTTATTGCCTCCGGCATGTGCGATTTTAAGATAAAAATCGCCCGTGCTGCTGAGTAAGCGTAATGGCTGTTTATCTGCGCCAATATTAACTTTTACCCATGCACAGCCATTTTAGCTTAAAGGCAGCGTCACTAGAATATCTACGCCATTACGCTCACTACGATTACGGGCGAGGATTTGTCCCTGGTGAAACTCAGCAACTAATCGGGCGATATACAGCCCTAAACCAAGATGGGGTTTGTCTTGGACTTGATTTATCCTTACCGACACCATGGAGTCAAAAATCTGCTCCGACATATTAAGTGGGAGTTCTGGCCCTAAATTACTAATCAGCAATGTGGCTTGCTTGCCGACTTGGGTGAGCGTGACTTCGATAGCGCTGTCTTTATCGCAAAACTCAATCGCGTTGGCGATAAGTTTGTCCATCAACTGCGCTATGTATTCGGGCACGCCTTGCATCATCAGTGGTTGTTCAGGCACTTTTACACTAAAGCGCTGTTCTGGATAGGTCATTTGATAACCTTGCATACAACCACTAACCACTTGGGAGAGTGGGAATTTACAGATGTCAGCTTGAGTTAAACTCTGCTCTAAGCGGGTTGCTTCGCTCATATTATTTAAAATCATGCTTAAACGACTGACACCTTCTTGGGCGCGGTCGACATATTTCTGCGTGTCTTTATCTAATGTTTGCAGATTTAAATGCTCAAGAGATGAACGCACAACGGCTACGGGGGTGCGTAGTTCATGGGACAAGCGTGATGACATATTTTCTAAATAGTGTGTGTATTGGCCTAAACGTCCAACGATGCTGGAAAAGCTGCGTGATAAATCGCCAATTTCATCCCGTGCTTTAGATGGCTTGAGGTGATTGCGTACTCGACCTTGGCTATCAATGGCATTTTCCGCTTCATCGCGCAGTTTGCGAATACGGTTTGAAATACTTGATGCGAAGAAAAATAGCGCTAAAGTGCCCATACTCATAATGGTTAAAATCACGTTAAACAGTTTTTCTAGCGCACGGTTACGTAGTGAACGGATGCCGTGGGTGGTTTCTTCGGCGACAACGGCGCCCATCACATTGTTATCAATCCAAATTGGACTGGCGGCAGTGAGTACGACGGCTTTATTATCTGGAGTTAAACGCCACGTTGAACCTTGCTGACCCGCGAGCGCCTTTTGGATATGGCTACCGTCAAGTTCAGTCGAGTCTTGTAAGGCATCAATAAAATCTTTGGGCGGTTTTGTGAGGATTTTATAATACAGTGGACGCAGGTAATCGCGCTTGAAGGTTTGCCATAACGTGGTGCTTTTTTCATCCTCTAAAGTGCGAGTCCACACACTATTATTTGCGCGAATATCGCCAGATTTAGCCAGTACGCGGCCATGTTTATCGACTACCCATATACGTGAGCTGTTATGGCTCATGCCCTTGATAATACCTTCGATTTCAGGCGACGGTACCAATACTGTACCGAGGTTATCTACCGTATCTAAGGCTGAGGTTCCGACTACAGCAACCACATCGCGGTATTTACTGTCGTTAACATCAGCAATGGCAAATCCAAGCTTGCTGCCGACCATGTTTAAAGGGATACGCAGCTCGATATTGTAACCCACATCGGTAGTCGCCCATTGGCCTTGAATACGTACCTCTGGAGTGACGGGCACCGTTTGTTTAGGGTTAGCGGGTAATTCAAATGCGCTAATCCAACCCGGTTGCGTAGTGGTAATGATATAGCGTTTGAATTTATTGTCCGGTGACAGAGTCGCAATCGAGAGATGATCGTTTCTATCGACACTTAAGGCATTTTTCCCGCGAAAAACGACGCTTGGGTCGATGACCTGAAAAAAAGCATATAGATAACCATCGTACTGGCCGACCATGTGGGTAAAACTTAAGGTGAGCGGTGTATTTGGGTTGGCGCGCATGATTTGATGCGCTTCACCATATTGTATAAATCGGTGCTGATACTCCTGCCACTCGTTGAGTTTGCCATCGAGTAAAATTGCTCCTGCTAATGGATAGGCATATAAATCACGGCTTTTCTCTACTTGTTTTAAAAAACTCGCCTGTCCATCAAATAATTTAGGCCGCTCGTGTAGTGCAGTCGCCAGTGCTTGAGTTGTGCCCTCTAACGTGCGTTCTTGACCGTGGCGTAGATATTTTTCCATTTCCCACACGTATTGATACCCCAGCCAAGGTAGGCAGAGCAAAAACAGGCTAAGGCCGATGACTTTAGTGCGAAGACCAAAGGGGAAACGTATCATCATTTAGGTATCAGCATTTATAGAATTAAAGATAGTCTGTCTATTTTTACCCATTATATCAATGGTCTAAATAGTATAAGGAGCCTGTTGTTGCGCTTAGGCTAGGGTAAACGAGTCTAGGCTAAACTATCCCAGCGATAACCCATGCCATAGACAGTATCAATACAGTCAAACTCTGGCGCATTAGCGATAAATTTTTTGCGAATACGTTTCACATGGGAGGTGATCGTGCTGTCATCAACAAAGATTTTAGCTTCTTGCATTAATTCATGCCGGCTGCGTACATGGCCAGGATGTTTAGCTAACGCATGCACCATCCAAAATTCGGTGACGGTAAGTTCAATCGGTAACTGGTTCCAATAGACTTGCATGCGGTTGGCATCAATTGTCAGTGGCCCTCGCTCAAGCAGATATTCTTGCGGTGTTTGGCTGGCGGCAAGCTCAGAGCGGCGAAATAAAGCGGCTAAACGCGCAGTCAAATGCGGAAAACTCACTTCTTTACTTAAGTAATCATCGGCGCCTAAACGCAGACCACACACAGTATCAAAGTCACTGTCGCGGGCGGTCAAAAAGATGATGGGCAGCGTGCTAGACATCGCACGCAGCGACTGACATAGCATAAAACCGCCGTCAATTTCATTACCTAAACCAATATCAATAATGGCTAAATCTGGTAAACGGGTGTTAAAGGCTAACATGGCCGAGGGTCTGTCGGCATAGGTTTGCACGCTATAACCGTGTTGTTGCAGCACGTCCTTGTAATTCTCACGAATGGCCGCTTCATCTTCCACTATAGCGATACGCTTCATAGAGCCATATTCCTATTGCCTTTGGGACTTAAGTTTTCGTGACTATACAGGATTTTACCCGAGAAAAAAGACCACAAATACAATTGCCATTTTGTTGCCACAATTGATAGTTGCATTGCCATTTTCTATCCCTGCTCATGCCATTCCATTTGTGTTTAATAGCCTTATTAGTTTTGCACCTGTTTGACCTGATGCGGTTTTGAATTTGAGATTTCAGGGATGAGTGCAGCATCGAGAATAATCAGAAAGGAATGGATGATGAAAAAAACGCTAATTAATCTATTGGTGTTAAGTCTATTAAGTGCGCCCGTAGCCAGTGTTTTTGCGCGGGTTTCATTAAAAAACCAAGCGCTTGGACAAGATCAAACCTTAGAGCACGCTGCCAATGTTAACGATATGGCCACAGACAATGAATACAGCCATGAAGATGACGAAGTTGAAACCTTAATCGGCTTAGGTGGTGGGGCATTGGTCGGTGTATTGGTTGGTGGTCCTGTTGGCGCAATTATTGGCGCTCTTACCGGTACCTTGATTGGTAAATCCGTTGGCGACACTGACACGTTGCAAGTGCAGCAACGACAACTCCACCTGCAACAGTCCGAGTTATCTTTGCTGAGTGCAAAGCAGCAAAAAACTGAAAAACAGGCGAGCGAATATGCCATGGCGCAGCAAGAGCTTGATGAATTGTTGTCAGCACAGCGTCAATTACTCAGCGAATTAGCATTAGGACTTAATGTGCAGTTTCGTACGGGCTCCTCTGAGGTCGAAGCACACTTTTTACCTCAATTAGACGATGTGGCCGAGGTGATGAATTTATCACCAGAGCTTAACTTAGAGCTTAAGGGCTATGCCGACCGCCGAGGGGATGTTAGCTACAACCAAGCACTTTCTGAGCAGCGTTTACTGGAAGTACGTAGTTACCTTATTCAGCAAGGCGTTGCTGCACCGCGCATGACCACCCAAGCCTTTGGCGCATTATCGCCATTGCAAGCCCTGCAAGATAAAGAATCGGATGTATTTGATCGCCGCGTAACCTTAACACTGCAACCACACATAACCATGATGGCACAGCGCACAGCTGAGTAGCGGCCTCGTAACGTCATCTATTTTATAGCGTTTATATTAGTCAGTTTATATTATTTAATAGAAGGAAGCCTTTGTGATGGTCACAGGGAAAAGGGTAAAAGAAGTCAGTGAAACCATAGTGATACTGCTGATTAGTGCTGCTGTGTGTTGGTGTTTGCCCTTTGTGGCATTAGCTTCACCTAATAGCACTGGCACACTGCCAGAGCCACAAAATATAGCTTCGACTCAGGTAAATATTATAGAGCCGCAAGCCATTAATTTTGATGATATTACCCAAGGCACGTTGCTTTACCGTCAACAGAGTGGTGCTTGGGTGCCATCCTTGCCACTTGATACCCAAGTGGTCATGCAAGTCTCTGGATTAAGTAACCGCGTCAGCGTGAAACAAGTTTTTCGTAACAACACTGAGTTTGTGTTGAATGGACAATATTTGTTTCCGTTACCCAATGAGGCTGCGGTGGATTCGCTGCGATTACACATAGGCCAACGAGTGATTGAAGGACAAATTCACCCAAAGGCCGAGGCTAAGCAGATTTTTGAGCAGGCAAAAGCGGAGGGAAAACGTGCCAGCTTAGTCAGCCAAGAACGGCCGAATATGTTCACCACTGAAGTGGCAAATCTAGCACCTCAAGAGGAATTGATAGTAGAAATTAGTTACCAAGAGACCATTAAATATGAAGATGGTGTGTTTAGTTTACGTTTTCCGCTGGTGGTCGCGCCTCGTTATATTCCGGGCTTAACCTCTGGCGTAAGTGGTAGCGATTCAAGTGATCCTATAGCACAGGGAAGCCAATCGAGCCGAGTGACCAGCTCGCAGGTATTTGATGCCGACCGGATTATTGCGCCAGTGCGAGATGCAGCAAGTGGGCGCGATCCTGTACTTAATGCGAATATCCAAGTGTTGCTGGCAAAGGGTGTCGATGAAGCGTCGATTGAGAGTCTTTATCATGACATCAACCTTAATCAAGCTAATAGCGGCGCCGTTGATGTGTCACTGGCTCAAAGTGTGCCCACAAACCGTGACTTTGTATTGCAGTGGCGTGTAAAGCAAGGCACAAGCCCTATTGCTTGGGTATTTAATCAACAAGGTAAAACTCATCAATCTAATAGCGATACCGTGTCTCAAAATACGTTTGACACAAGCAAAGATAAGAAGGCAAGTGAAGATAACTACAGCTTAGTGATGGTGCTACCGCCTAAGGTTGAAAAAAGTAACCAGCCGAGTTTGCCCCGTGAACTAATTCTAGTGATTGATACGTCGGGCTCGATGGCGGGAGATTCTATCGTTCAAGCTAAAAATGCACTGTTGTACGCGTTAAAGGGACTTAAACCAGAAGATTATTTCAACATTATCGAATTTAACTCAGAATTATCTCAGCTGTCTGCAACGCCATTAGCTGCGACCTCGGCTAATTTGTCCCGCGCTCGTGAGTTTGTGAACCGTTTACAAGCTGATGGTGGCACTGAGATGGCGTTGGCACTGGATGCTGCATTACCCAAGTCGATGGCTAATGAAGCGACAAAATCATCGCAGCCTCTACGCCAAGTGATTTTTATGACAGATGGCTCGGTGGGTAATGAACAAGCCTTGTTTGACTTAATCCGCTACCAAATAGGTGAGAGCCGTTTGTTTACTGTTGGCATAGGTTCAGCGCCAAATTCACATTTTATGCAAAGAGCAGCTGAGCTCGGTCGTGGCACTTTTACTTATATTGGTAAAGTTGATGAGGTCGATGAGAAAATCAGCACTTTGCTGAGCAAAATTCAATATCCCGTGTTAACTGATATTCAAGTACGGTATGACGATGGCAGTGTTCCCGATTATTGGCCGTCACCGATTGCTGATTTATATCGAGGTGAGCCTGTGCTCGTTAGCCTTAAACGCGGTGCCCGTGAGCCGCAGGAGTTGGTGATTTCAGGACGTCAAGGTCACAAAAATTGGCAACAGTCATTATCATTGCAGGATAACGCCGCGGACCTTATTACCCATCAAAGCACGGGGTTAGATTTGTTCTGGGCCCGTAAACAAATCGCCGCATTAGAGCTCAGTAAAAATGGCGCCAATGATGACAAGGTCAAACAGCAAGTTACGGCTCTATCGATGAACTATCACTTAGTCAGCGCCTACACTAGTTTAGTGGCAGTTGATTTAACGCCAATCGATTCAACTGCGACCAGCCGTGATGCTGTGGTGCGTCAACACTTACCTCTAGGCTGGCAGCCATTTGGCGTATTACCGCAAACCGCCACTTCAAGTCGTTTGGATATGCTGCTTGGTGCGTTTACCTTGCTACTAGCCTTAATGCTGGCAAGGTCGATTCAGCGGCAAAGACAAGAAGATAAGGCCGCCTTAATGACATTGGCTTGTGAACAATGAGTTACGAGCTATGAGCAAAGCGAGAACGCAGCGATTTTTAGTGGTGGGATTATGTTTAATTGGCGCAACATTATTAGGAAAGGGATTCTATATGCAGGCTAAAGCACACTTTGCCCAGTATTTGATTGAACAGGCATGGACTAAAACATTAGCGGATGGCAAATCCCATAAGCCTTGGTCATGGGCGGATACTTACCCAGTTGCAAAATTGTCTATTTACCGCCAGCCCGCGGAGAATACGGCTAGTGAGGCTGAGCTTGATGACAGTTTATATGTCCTGGCGGGGGCTTCTGGACGAAATTTGGCTTTTGGCCCAAGTATGATGTTATCCAGTGCGCCAGCGGGACAAATAGGTAACACTGTGATTGCCGGCCACAGGGACACACATTTTGCAATACTCAATGGCATGGCGGTAGGTCGCCGTTTATCACTACAAACACTCAAGGGAAATAACATTATTTATGAAGTAGTTGCTACTCAAGTCGTGCATGAAACGGCAACCCAATTTATGGCACCGTCCGATGATAATCGTCTAACCTTGATTACCTGTTATCCCTTTGAGGCGCTTCAAGGTGGCGCTGAATTACGGTTTGTGGTGCAAGCCATACCGGTTGATGATGAGCTACTGCAAACGGGTCGTAAAGGTATACCCGCTGCAATAGAGAGTGAGTCGCAAGGAAATGTTGTCAGTGTGTCCCGCTTTACACATTAATATAAAGATAACGTAAGCCTTAGCCTAAGTTTGAATCCGATTTAGGCTAAGGTAGCAATCAACTACTTATTGGTAATACTCGATTTCGGCCTAAACGCTTGGCGTCATAAAGCAATTTATCCGCCGCTTCAATCAACTGCATACCCGTTTGTTTATCTTGCCATTGGGCAACGCCAAATGAAGCACTGATATTATTGATACGTTCATCTTTGCGTCTGTCTTTCAAACTAAGCTTTTCAAGACCACGGCGCATGCCTTCGGCTAGTTGCCTAGCGACACGTAACTGACTTTTAGGCACAATAATCGCAAATTCTTCACCGCCAAAACGATACAGTTTCACGCCATCACGACAAGATTCCTGCAAACGTTTAGCCACAGCTCGCAATACTTGATCGCCAAGCTGGTGGCCATAGGTGTCGTTAAATAGTTTGAAATGGTCAATATCGACTAAAATCACGCAGGTGCCTAATGGGGCTTGCGCCAACATACCGCTAAAATCGATGTCAAAAGCGCGGCGATTAAAACAGCCTGTTAGGGCATCGTAGAGTACATCTTTTTCTGTTTGTTCGAGTTTTTTCTTTAAGGCATCGATTTCGGTTTGAGCTTTTTGCAATTGGCCCGTAAAAAACTCTGTGCTAGAACGAATATTGTCGGACTCTTTCACTAAGCTGCGTACTAAATCAAGTACCTGTTCGACACTATAGCCTTCATCTTCAATACGATTGAGTTTTTCAAAATTACTATCAATACGCGACTGAAAGTCATTAGCATCCAAATTAGTATCTTTGAGTGATTGGGATAACTCAGTCACCATAGCATCTAAACTCTGGCGCATTCCTCTTACATCGAGCTCGACCGGATCGGCAACATATTGGCGATATAATAGTTCACTACTAACGGGAGGGCAGGTGTTGTACTGGGAAATCACTGTATCGAGTTGTCGATTTAACTCAGGGTTTTGCTCTCCAACATAAGTGTACCAAAGTGCATAGTTAACCGGTGTAGTCGGAATTTTATGTTTGAGCATCAAAGGCACTGCTTTTTTGAGATTGAGTGCCGCAATTTGTAATAACTCTAACGACATATTGTTACCTTACTCAATGAAAATGCACGGATATTAAAATTTTTTTACTATTTACGTCGCCTCAGCGATAAAAATATCGGTACGTAAAAGGTGTTATTATTGTTTTTACCTAGCAGTAGTGATTCTGTTTACGCATGGCTGCCATCATAAATAGAAGATGATATGGTAAAGTTTATCCTTAAAATTAAATAATGATAATAACTTGGGAGAAAGTTGTGAAAAATATCATCTTAGCCACCAGTCTGATGGCCACGGTCTCATTTCCTGCCTTTGCTGACACAACATTTATGCAAAGCCTCGATCTCGCGCAATACCGAACCGATGTTAAAACGCTAGCGAGCGATGCCTTTGGTGGACGCGCGCCCTTATCTGAAGGTGAGACATTAACTTTAGACTATTTAGTAAAAGCATTTAAAGATATGGGTCTAAAACCCGGATTTGGTGACAGTTACTTACAAGCGGTTCCTTTAGCGCAAATTAGCGCAGATCAACATATGCAGCTTGATATCGGTGGTCTTAAGTTTGCCAATGGCAGTGAATTTACTGCCAGAACCCAAAGAGTCTCCGAAAAAGTCAGCTTAAATAATAGCGACGTAGTGTTTGTTGGCTACGGTATTAATGCGCCGGAATATGGCTGGAATGATTACCAAGGGGTAGATGTAAAAGGCAAAACCGTTATTGTACTCGTCAATGATCCTGGCTTTGCTACTCAAGATCCCGCAGTGTTCAAAGGTAATGCCATGACCTATTACGGCCGCTGGACTTATAAGTATGAAGAAGCCGCGCGTCAAGGCGCAGAGGCTGTGTTTATTGTGCACGAAACAGCTCCGGCAGCCTATGGTTGGGGCGTGGTGCAAAACTCTAATACGGGGACTAAGTTTACATTGGTTGATGCCAATAATAACCAAGGACAAGTTGGTATTATGGGCTGGGTTCAGCACGAAACTGTGCAAAAAATCTTTGCTAAAGCAGGGTTAGATTTTGATCTTTTAAAACAGCAAGCAGCAAAACCAGCCTTTAAGGCAATACCGCTTAAGCTCACCGCACAACTTACATTAATTAATCAAATTGAACGCGCACAGTCCCATAACGTTGCAGCATTATTACCAGGTAAAACTCGCCCTGATGAGGTTGTCATGATGCACGCCCACTGGGATCATCTTGGCACTGTGATTGAAAACGGAAAACCTGAGGTTTTAAATGGTGCGGTCGATAATGCCAGCGGTGTGGCTGGTGTTCTAGCATTGGCTCGATACTTTAAGCAGCAAGCGAGTACTGCGCCATTAGAACGTTCTATTCTTTTTAGTGCTTTTACGGCAGAGGAAACCGGTCTGATTGGCGCGCAGCATTTTGCTCAGCACCCCAGTGTGCCAACAAAAAATATTGTCGCCTTTTTAAATATCGATGGCATGAATATGAATCAAGGCGTGAATTACGTCTTGCGTTATGGGGAGGGAGTGTCTGAGTTAGAACAATACTTAGATAAAGCAGCTAAGGTGCAAGAACGCTCGGTGAAAGCCGATCCAAGACCGCAGAATGGTTTGATGTTCAGATCCGATCACTTTGCGCTAGCCCAGCAAGGTGTCCCAGGACTGTTATTCATGAGTCTTGGGGATACCGATCCCGATTATATCACCCATAAATACCACCAAGCCGCGGATGACTATGATCCTAGTTGGTCATTGGAAGGCGTGAGGCAAGATCTTGATTTAATCGCCAGTATGCTTACCACGTTAGCTAATGGCACTGATTGGCCTCACTGGCTTGAGTCATCAGACTTTAAAGCCAAACGTGAACTAGATGGCCGTAAATAGTTGAAACGCGTTTAAGTAAAATGGCGTCGAGTAGACGCCATTTTGTTGTGCCGTTTTAGATATTTAATAATACACAAAGAAGAATACTTATTAATTAAAAGGTATAGCTAACTGAAAGCATAGGACCAGTAAAGCTGTAATAGATATTATAGTTCGCAATTTGCGTGTTTTTAGTGGGTGAGTTTTGGGCGATATCAACGTCAACTTCGTAGTAATTATAGGCCACATTCATACGCCAATTCGGAGTGATTTGTGCATCAACACCGAGTTTAATATCAACGAGGTTACCTTTTACATCATTGAGTTTTACATAAAAATATTGTGCATGGCCGGTAAATTGCCAACCGGGGATAAACTCATAGTGGCCATATATACCAACATCTGGCAGAGGTGCGGTGACACTTTCGTCAACAATGCGCGGAATAGCTTGGCTACCACAGACATTATTCACTAATTCTGAAGAGGAACAAACTCCGATTACCCCTTCAAATCCCATTTTGATAAACATGGTATGCAGTCCAAACGACAAACCTACGTCATAGTTACTACTTTGAAACACATCATAGCCATAACCTAATCGCAGCACATCAATATTTAAAGTCGAATTCAGTCTGCCACCGGCTTTAATATCATAAATATTATCATTAATTTCGATCAGAAAGGGCTTAGATAATGCTTGGGTTTCGGCGTTTCTATGGAGTTTCTTCCAGTCTAGGTAGATATTGTGACGTTCGTTAAAGTGATAATTTAGCTCGATGAAAGGTAAAAACTCGTTTTCGGCTAACTGTAGGTCAGACTCATAGTCCAAGGTAAAATTATTACCTGAAATAGGGTTTGTAACTTCCATATTTGTATCTGATTGCGAATAGAAACCACCGAACTCAATAGTAAAATCATCGGCTTGCACTTGATTGCTCACGAGTGACGCTATGATTAGGGGTAACAAGCGGATCGACATATTAAGTAGTGACTCCAGCATTATTTTTATTATGTTTAATGATTAGATTTTGCTGTTGTTAAATATTCGATAAAAAATCGACATTGGCAGTCTAACAGCAAATATAAAAATGTGAATAAAATGTTTTCAACACGCTGTTTTTTTGTGATCAAAAATGGTTTATGTATAACTTTTATGCGACTGTGTGAAATTTGAGCGATAAATCACATTCATTTTCGATTGAAGCTTAAAGATGAGCAACATATTCGCGGTAAATTATCGAAGTTATTATTGCTAGGGGTAGCGGAACAATTTGAGTGATACTCATGAAGATGAAAGATAAGGTAAATAAATGCAGGGGAGTCATTAGCTTTAGAATATCTAGCGGCAGATACCGCTAGATATTATGCTTATTTAAATATTTTTCTTCGGTCTTAAAGGTCGATAGAGGCTAGCTCGATGCCAGCGTTGCCATATTATTAGTTTCAATATTAGCTGATGTACCGTCTGCCACTATTTTAGGGCTACTTGGCTCGTCTTTATTAAACATGCCTAAGCGGATACGAATAAAGTGTAAAATTTGCGCCGCTATATCCACATTTAAACAAGACTCCAAACCTTCAAATCCTGGAGATGAATTCGCTTCACAGATTTTATAATGGCCGTTATCGAATAATAAATCGATACCCGCAACATCAAGATCGAGAATATTGGCTGTTTGGGTGGCTAACCATTCAATTTCAGGTGTGATTTGAAATGGGCGCGCTGAGCCACCCGCACTCACGTTAGCTTTAAAGCTATCTTCCTGACCGCGCCTTTCATAGCAACCCGCAACACGACCCCCAATCGTAAATACCCGTAGATCGCGGCCATGACTGTTAGCAATAAACTCTTGCAAAATAATGTTAGCGTTTTTGTTGGTCGCTTCAATTAATTGCATTAAATCATCGAATTCTCGTGCCTTATGGGATAAAAATACGCCGCTGCCCTGTGAGCCAGAAAGTGTTTTAATCACCACAGGAAAACCTAGGTGACGTTCCACCAGATTAATATCGACAGGGAATTTAACCAGCATGGTTTTAGGCGTTGGCAAATTTTTCTCGGCCAACAACTGCTGGGAGAATAGCTTGTCTTTAACAATTTCAATGGCTTTAGAAGGGTTAAGGCAATACACGCCTAATCGTTCTAAGTGGCGAATAATGGCTAAAGCAAAGTAAGTCGTACCTGAGCCCATTCGCGGAATAATAAAATCAGGCAGCTCGACGGCTTGCCCATTCAATAAAATACTCTTGTTATCTTCTCTGGTGACAGTTAAATCAAATTCATCTGGTGCGTAAACTGTCAACTCGATGTTGTCAGCTTTGGCTGACGCCAGTAAACGATCAATTTCATACCATTCAGGTTTTAGCTGAGTCGCAGTTTCTTTATATAAAATCCAACCACGCATTTAGTAGCAAACCTTAATTATCATTCTTTATCCTCAGGTTCAGGTTCATCCTGAACATCATCTTCAATATCAAATACAGCATCGGCTTCGAGTTCTATTTCTATTTCGGGCTTGGTTGCAGGCAAATGCACTGTACCAACCACGGCATAAAAGGGCTTCCCCATGGCGAGCCTGCGATACTTTACCCAGATCTGTTCTAACAAGCTACTGGGCGCGATATTTCCTTTGGCGACTTCGACAAATTGGGCTTCTTCAGCGGTACAAGGTAAGGTTTTACCTTCGGCTAAATTCTTCATCGCATGTCCATACAATTCAAGAAGTTCAGCTTCTTTATTGGTGAAATCACCGCTGCGTTTAAAGCCTTTGGGGAAATTAGCATCATCGTAAAAACGTTTTTGAGAGTTAAAACTTACAGTAGCTGAGCCGTTAAACGTCTCAGAACCCTTGTTAGCGCTTAGAAAAGTCTGTTCAGACATGGCAGTTACCTTCTGGTTTTTGATACACAAAGATTTGCAACTGGAGTATTGGCTAGTATTATTGATTTATAAATCAAAAAAATTTGTCTATGTTGGTCAAGAATTTTTATGGATACTGATTTACTAAAAACCTTTCTTGAAGTCTCCCGTACTCGCCATTTTGGTAAAGCGGCAGAAAACCTTTATTTGACTCGCAGTGCGGTGAGTTTTCGGGTTAAGCAACTTGAAAGTATCTTGGGTGTCGCGTTATTCGAGCGTCAACGCAATAACATTCAACCTACGCCAGCGGGCGAGCGTATGCTCGGCCACGCTGAGGCGGTACTGACGGCGTGGGAGCGGGCTAAACAAGATGTTTCCTTGAGTCAGTTACAATCGACTCAGCTTGCTATTGGCGCAGGGCCGAATATTTGGGACGCCTATCTGCAGGGTTATTTACAAGGATTGCATGTGGGGTTGCCTGGCGTTGCACTGCGCACAGAAGTCTTACCGACCAATGCGATGACGCGCCAATTAATGGATCGTACTCTTGATATCGCGATTTCATTTGATCCCCCCAAACTAGAACAATTTGAATTACAGCAACTGGGACAAATTAATCTGCTGTTAGTGTCGAGTATTAACGATCAAAGCGTCGATGCCGTTGTGGCGGGACAGTATGTGAAAGTAGATTGGGGAACGGCGTTTAATATTGTCCATGCGCAGGAGTATGCTTCATTGCCGGTGCCTACACTCCACACCAGTTCGGCGAGTATTGCTTTAGATTTTATTTTAAATAATGGCGGCTGTGCATTTTTGCCTGAGCACCTAGTACAGCATGCTTTGCGCTGCGGTGAATTACATCTTGTTAGTGGCGCGAATGCGATTTCACGTAATGTGTATGTGGCTTATTGGGCGGAAAACGATCGCTTAGCTCAAATAAAACAAGCCATCGGCTTTTTAAAAGACGATGGCTCAGTGTTTGCTCATGCGACTATCTAAACATCGGTCTAAACATCGGTGTTAGAGCACTAGAGGCGTCAATACGACCAGCCAAGTTAACCCGCACAGCGCAAGACTCATAAAAACGGCTGCCGATGCTATGTCTTTGGCTTGGCCGCTGAGTGGGTGGATTTCGCTACCAACCCTATCAACCACGGCTTCAATCGCCGAGTTGAGCAATTCTACAATCAATACGATAAATAACGTTAGAATCAGCATTAAGCGTTCAATCGTACTGATATTGACCCACAGCGCCACAGGTAACATCACGATTGCTAAGATTAATTCTTGTCTAAAGGCGGCTTCGTGTATCCAAGCCGCTTTTAAGCCCTTCATTGAAAAGCCTGTAGCTCTGACAATGCGTTTAATGCCGTGATTGTTGGCTGGTTTCATCATGTTTCCAATTAACATTAGCGCCAAAGCGCTGAGACTTTGCTGGTTCAAATAAGAGCAATCAAGCAAAAAATACCCGTTTGTAACATTTGACCAAGTTAATAAATTGCGCCGCAGTATAGCCTGAGTTCATAAGCGTATAAACACTTAACTGAGCAAATTGATGGTTAACATTCTTTGTTAACTTAGTGGGTTAGTGGTTTTTGTGGTTATTTGGATGCAATTTTAGTTGTTCGATCTAAGCTTGATGTTGGGCAATACTAGAAGCGAGCAAAGGAATGACTCACATGAAAAAGTTACAATATTTAACATATTACTCATCGCTTAGGTGGTATGTCTTTACTCTGCTATTTAGCTTGTTTCAGTGTTTGCCTGCTTTTTCGGCTGTACAAGTGTCGCCACCAATACAACTGGCAACCGTGTTTGATGGTGATAAAGTACAGCAAGACATTAATATTAAAGATTTTTTGATCAGTGAAAAACTCGACGGAGTTCGAGGTTACTGGAACGGTAAGGCATTATTCACTCGACAAGGTTATGTTATTGCTGCGCCTATTTGGTTTACTGCGAATTTTCCGGATTATCCTTTAGACGGTGAATTATGGCTCGGTCGAGGTCAGTTTGAAGCCATGTCGAGTTTAATCCGGCAAAGTGTTGCTAATGAGGAAGATTGGCGCAAGGTACGGTTTATGATATTTGATGTACCAAAGGCGGGTGGTGACTTTAATAGTCGTTATCAATTTGCGCAGGCTAAACTGAGCGGTAAATCGAATTACCTTGAAGTCATAAAGCAGTTCCAATTAGCAAGTCTTGAGGCTTTGTATCAAAAACTGGATACCCTTGTGGCTAAAGGCGCTGAAGGATTAATGCTCCATCGCAGTTCTGCAATGTATATGATTGGCCGTAACCCTAATTTGATGAAGTTAAAACCTTATTATGATGCTGAAGCTTTAGTCATTGCCCACATTCCGGGTAAAGGTCAATTTGCAGGGCAGATGGGCGCATTGCGAGTACAAACACCAGATGGGCGAGTTTTTAGTATTGGCACTGGTTTTAGTCTTGCACAGCGTCAACATCCCCCCGCGGTAGGCGTGACTATTACCTACAAATATCTAGGCCTTACAGTGAACGGCTTACCCCGTTTCGCGAGTTTTTTACGAATACGCAGTGATGTGACTACAAATAACATTCAATAGTCGAGCATAGATTGACTCGCGACTATTTATCGAAATTATGACTTATGAAGTCAGTTTTATGTTGTCTTAGATTGATAATCTAGGCTCAAACGACATCCCATCACTTTATGATGACTGTAAAAGCGCTTTGACGATAGAGGTATACAAGATAATGAAGCAAGCAAGAGTGCAACGCATATTAATGGTGTGTATGGGCAATATCTGTCGCTCACCTACTGCAGAAGCAGTGTGCCGCGCTAAGATTGCGCAGGGAAGGCTGAATATTGAGGTGGATTCTGCTGGTATTATGAGCTATCACCAAGGCGATAAACCCGATAGTCGTACTATTGCCGCGGGCAAAATGCGTGGTTTTAGTTTTGAAGGAATGCGGGCTCGGCAGATTGTAGATGCTGATTTTGAGCATTTTGATTTAATTCTCGCGGCGGATAAGGTCAATTTAGCGGATCTGCGGTATCGTTGTCCGCTCGAGTATCAGCATAAATTACAGCTAATGCTTGCTTACGGTAATACGCAAGTCAGTGAGGTGCCGGACCCTTACTACGGTGGTGCAGAAGGTTTTGAATTAGTGCTAGATTTATTAGAGCAGAGCATGGATACCTTGCTTAATAATCTTGTATCAAGTACACCAAAATAACGGTGAGTTAACGCTTATATATTGCTAAATATCTCGTAATAAAAAGCCAGCACATTGAATATACTGGCTTACTTACTGCTCAACTGCTCAACTGCTCAACTGCTCAACTGCTCAACTGCTCAACTGCTCAACTGCTCATTGATTAATCGTGGCGTTTGCCTGAACGTTTAAGCCGCTCATTAGCCAGTTTAGCCTCTTTCTCAGCTTCTTTTATGGCCAAAACACGGGCGACTTCAATCTTCTCTATCTCGGCCATCGCAGGCGTTTCTAATGAGAGTAAACCGATTTTGCCTGAGCGGTATTCATGCAGTAATAATTCAGATGCTTTGTGCATATCAATACGACCACCAGGACGCAGGGCGCCACGTTTACGGCCAATCGCTTCAAGTAAAGCCACATCATCTTTGGGTAATTCGCTGAGATTGTAGCGCTCACAAATCTCTTTGGGATAGGCGGTTAAGAAATACTTCGCGGCGAACAAGGCCACATCTTCATATTCCATCGCGGTATCTTTGATAGCACCCGTGACGGCGAGGCGATAGCTACTGGCTTCGTTATCTACTTTGGGCCACAAAATACCTGGGGTGTCCGATAGCACGATACCGTTACGCAAATTGATGCGTTGTTGGGTTTTGGTCACTGCGGGTTCGTTACCGGTTTTAGCGATGACACGGCCAGCCAAGGTGTTGATGATGGTGGATTTACCTACGTTGGGAATGCCCATTATCATAGTGCGAATATCTTTTTCAGTTTTATCGCGACTTGGCACTAACTTGCGGCAAATATCAGGGATTTTTTTTACCATAGCCGCTTGCAGTGTAGTGATTGCCGTTGCCTTAACGCCTTGCTCACGCTCTAAGTATTCAATCCATTGCGCGGTGATCTCAGGATCAGCCAGATCAGATTTATTCAGCAGTTTAATACAAGGTTTGTCGCCTCTAAGCTGAGTCACCATGGGGTTTTCGCTACTGTAGGGGATACGCGCGTCCAGCACTTCGATAACAAGATCGACCTGAGGCATTGCCTCTTCAATCTCTTTGCGTGCTTTGTGCATATGCCCTGGATACCACTGAATTGCCATGATAACGCCTTGTCCTAAATAACTTAAAGAGCGGCTATTCTACCTTGAAGGTGACAAATATCATAAAAAAAGCGCCCGAGGGCGCTTCAATTGCTTAATCCTTGACTGTCTCTGGGATTAATTCAGGTTTTATAGCCGTTTTTAAGGCTTAGATAACCCCGAGTTCGCGCAGTCTTTCCATCAGATAACTGTCGGCGGTATAACGCTCTGACAGCACAACGGCAGGATTGGGATGCAAGAATAATGGTAGTGAAATCCGTGCTTTGGTTTTATCTGCGCCCTCTGGGTTAATTACGCGGTGTGAAGTTGATGGGAAATAACCGCCAGAGGCTTCTTGTAGCATGTCGCCGATATTGATAATAATGCTGCCAAAATCACTGGGAACATCTAACCAAGTACCATCTTTAGCTTTCACTTGTAGCCCTGGCTCATTGGCTGCAGGTAGTATAGTGATAAGGTTAATATCCTCATGAGCCGCGGCGCGAATTGCGCCCATTTCTTCACTGCCCGTCATCGGTGGGTAGTGCAGAATGCGTAATAAGGTTTTTTGGCTATTGGCAATCATCTCAGGCAATGGTATCGAAAACTTAGCTTTTACATCGTCTGGTGAGTAGGTTTCAATCCACTCTAATAATTCAGCGGCCAGCGCGTTAGCTTTTTGGTAATAGGCAATAATATTGGCGCGCAGCGAATCGGGAATTCGGCCCCAAGGATACACGTGGTAATACTCTTTAATATCTTTGATTGTGTTGCCTTTGGCAGTTTCAGAAATTGACGCAGGAAAGAAACCGTCGTGGGTTTCTTTTTTAAACATATAGTCGTGTTTAGCGTCTGAATTAAAGAAGGCTTGCCACTCGGTATAGATATCTTCAACTAAGCGTTTATCAATCGGATGATTCGATAAAACACCAAAGCCTGTTTCCCTTAGTGATTCAACAAATTGTTGAGCACTATTTTCAGCGCGGTAATCAATGGTTTCTAATTTCATTTAAATTTCTACTTATTATATATAGTTATAATTTGACCCGCAGCAAGTGTAGCCGTGCGCTGGAGTAGGTGCAAATACTCAGCGCGGGTGAGTGGTAGCAACTGCTGTATTTTTCATCGCTTATACAATCGACGACATCAAGACTTATATTAGGTCTTACTTGAACGGCAAGATTTTAGCCGCTAAACCCGTTAATATGGGGCATTGAATTTATTGCCATTGGCGCGCTTAACATAAGCGTTTTGAAGGCAACTGCAATAAATCTTGCTTGGAGTAGGTCTTATTTTTAACTTCCTAATGAATTTGCTCCTTAATCAAAGAGTATCGAAATAGACAACGACGTGAGTTGAAAGGGCACTAATATGAATAAACTGACCGATTTTGAACACTATGTTATCGAAGAGAAAGGCACTGAGCGCCCCTTTAGTGGTGAGTATTATGAGCATGATGCTAAGGGTTTGTATTTATGCAAAAAATGCCATGCGCCTCTGTATCGTTCCGAGCATAAATTTAATGCCCATTGTGGCTGGCCAGCTTTTGATGATGAGATAGCCGGCGCAGTGACTCGTAATATCGACGCCGACGGACGCAGAACCGAAATTGTCTGTAGCCAATGCGGTGGTCACTTAGGCCATGTATTTGAAGGTGAGATGTTAACACCTAACAATATTCGTCATTGTGTTAACTCCGTTTCTATGGTTTTCAAAGGGATCGATGATGCTGTTGAGCAAGCATCAAATAGCTTTGCAACTTTTGGTGCGGGTTGTTTCTGGTGCGTTGAAGCGATTTTTAACAATTTGAAAGGCGTAGTAAATGTCACCTCAGGTTATGCTGGCGGTGAAGCCCATGATGCCGACTATAAATCCGTTTGCTCGGGCCAAACTGGCCATGCAGAGGTTGTGCATATCGAGTTCAACCCAGAGGAAATTGATTTTACAACCTTGTTGCAGGTCTTTTTTGAGAGCCACGATCCGACCACACTTAACCGCCAAGGTAATGATAAGGGGCCACAATATCGTTCTGTGGTGTTTACCCACAATGCTGAGCAGATAGATCAAATCACTGCAATGCTGGCTCAGTTGGAGGCGGCAAAAGTGTTTGATGCGCCAATAGTGACCCAAGTGTCAGCATTTGATACTTTTTATCCTGCTGAAAATTATCATAACGATTACTTTGCCTTACACGGCGAGCAGCCTTATTGCCAAATGGTCGTGCGGCCTAAGGTCGAGAAAATTAAAGCGTTATTTGCGGAATTACAAAAGGCGTAAGCTATTTAGCGCATAAAATGTTAAATAAAAAATGCCACTGCTAAAGTGGCATTTTTTTATGCGCTTTATTAATCAGAAACGTAATTAACGGCTTTCAGCTAACCACTGGGCATATTGTTTAGTGTAATAGCTAACAATTAGATCCGCCCCAGCACGCTTTAAACCAATAAAGGTTTCAGTGACCACTGCGCGCTCATCTAAAGCACCAGCAAGGGCGGCAAACTTAATGCCGGCATATTCACCGCCTACTTGATAGGCCGCGAGTGGCAGATGAGTTTCTTGTCTTAAGCGGCTAAGTACATCCAAATAAGGTGTACCAGGTTTAACCATCAGAATATCGGCGCCTTCGGCTTCATCTAATGAGGCTTCTAACAGGGCTTGGCGGCCGTTAGCATAATCAAGCTGATATCCCTTGCGATTACCGCTGAGTTCACAATCTACTGCGGCTCTAAAAGGGCCATAGAAGGAAGAGGCGAATTTTGCCGAGTGGGCTAGAATCGCCACATGCTCAAACCCTGCGGCATCGAGACCTTGGCGAATCGCCTTAACTTGGCCGTCCATCATAGCTGATGGCGCTAGCATATCGGCGCCTGCTGTAGCGGCGGTGATTGATTGTTTGACTAAATTCTCAACAGTGAGATCGTTACAGACTTCATTATTGTGTACCACGCCACAATGACCGTGATCAGTGTATTCACAAAAACAAATATCGGGGATCACCATCATCTCTGGTACGGCAGCTTTAATGGTACGCACCATGCGGGCGAGTAGACCATCGTCGTTCCACGTGTCACTGCCTTTATCATCTTTAGTATGGGATATACCAAAGGGCATTACATAGCGGATCCCAAGTGCATATAGTTCGCGAACTTCTTCTGCCAGTGCACTTTCAGGTAAACGGCTAATACCAGGAAGCGTTGAAATGGGCACTGCGTGGGTGATGTGCTCTTCAATAAATAGGGGATGAATAAGATCGCTCAGTGAAATATGTGTTTCGCGCAGCAGATCGCGCATGGCTTCTGAGCTACGTAAGCGTCTTAGACGACGTAATGGAGGAGTGTTTAACATGGGTTTTCCTTATCGAAGGCGGGTTAATGCAATCGTACAATGGCAAGGGATGGCTTCAATTTATACTTGTCTGCTCTGACAATCAAAGAGAAAAAAGTTTCCTAAAAGAATGATAATGGGGAACAGGTTTATTAATCATTGACTTAGATCACACTTATTACTCTCGTGCTCGTTTGCAGCGGCATGTTATCCGAGCGTTATTTTAATTGAGTTGCGTGTATAGGCCTTTGTTTTCGGGGATTTGATGTTATTATTTGCGTCAGTTTCCTCATGGCATATTCGCAAAATACAACAACAGTTAATTTGATGCGATATTTTGCCCGCTATCCGGTTTTGAAATGACAATAACACACGAACACCCAGCTTGTATTTTGGCCTTAGATACTTGTACTGAATCTTGCTCCGCGGCACTGCAATATCAAGGTCAGATTTATGCTGAACTTGCCGACGCCCCACGTGAACACAGCCAGCGTTTGTTACCTATGGTCGATTCAGTGCTTAAACAAGCAGGTATTAGCGTAGATAAAGTGGCTGCAATTGCCTACGGTCGAGGCCCCGGCAGCTTTACGGGCATCCGTATTTGTACCAGCATGACTCAAGGTTTGGCACTGGGTTTAGATATACCTGTCATTGGTATTTCAACCTTAGCCGCAATGGCACAAAGGGCGATACGTGAACATCAAGCTGAGCAAGTGTTATGTACTATTGATGCACGCATGGGCGAAGTTTATTGGGGGCAGTTTGTGGCCATCAACGGTATTGCCACTTTAATCGGTAAAGAAATGGTTAGCGCGCCCGCTGACGTGCAACTTCAGCTCGATACTCAAGCGCCAATTGTGGGTTGTGGCACAGGTTTTGACGCTTACCCAGAATTACTCACCCTCGGTGAAGGTATTTTAGTGCTTAATTCCGTGAAATATCCCGATGCACGCGCTATGCTGATACTGGCTGAAATAGGCATAAAAGCTGGTTTGGTAACCACTGTAGATGCGCTTGAACCGGTATATTTACGTGATACCGTCACATGGAAAAAACTACCAGGTCGTGAGTAGACCGTGATTTTTGATTGTTTTTGGGCTAATCGGTGCGTTAGAATTTTAGCCGCGTAACGCTAATGTTATTAACGATGCATGGTATAAAACTTAAGGCTTCTTGATGCAGATTAATGTGAATCAAACGAGTTTGACGAATGCCGTAGCGAGTAATAGGCCCGCTATTGCTCAGGGGCTAACGGCGCCTGAATCGTCACGCCCAGTGATTGAGCAAGATGCCGTCGAAGCCGTCAGTTTAGATAAGCCTAAAAACGCTGCGGGAAATTTACAATCAAGACTTGGTGCACATCTTGAGTATGAACAAGATACCCGCGGTCACCAAGGGGCAATAGCCCAGTATTTACAAACCCAACATGCCGCCAAACGCGATGAAATTCAGCAAATGGTGGGTGTGGATTTATATGCTTGATGATCAAAAAACGCCTCATCGTTCTGCCTCACTATTCTCCTCTTCTAAATTAACCGCTACTGCCGCCAGCGGTGTTCCTAGCCGTGGCCTGTTTATGATCGAACTGGTTTTTGCCTTATTGATCACCCGTATTCCCTATTTAAGCGTGCCGTTTAAATGGCTTGAAAGTTATTTTCATGAATTATCCCACGGTATTGCGACTATTTTAAGTTCGGGCATTGTCAGCCATATTCAGCTGTTTCCTAATGGTGCTGGCTTTTGCTTTAGCCAAGGGGGGTCGCCGCTATTGATTGGTTTTGCGGGGTATTTCGGCGCGGCTTGCTGGGGATATTTAATCTACTTACTCGCGACTTGGCCAAAGGGGATCCGTGTGAGCTTTGCCTTACTGGGCGCTTTAGTGGTGCTAAGCGGCTTACTTTGGGGTAGAGATCTTCTCACATTAGCGATTTTAGCCGTGTTGACCATCATTTTGTTATTACCGCTAAAACTTAGCCAAAACAAAATCTTGACCCAGTTTTTACGTATTATTGGCTTGATGATCATGCTCAATGCGCTGGCAAGTCCAACGGTGTTGCTAGGACTTGGTCAAGGTGATGCGGTGATGTTAGCGGAGCGTTCTTGGATCCCCGCGTGGATTTGGGTAGGACTTTGGTTATTAACCAGTGCCTGCGCCTTGTATTTGACGTGGCGCCGTGTCGATAACGCTGCAAATCGATAACTCATAAGATCTTTTAATACCTCAAACGTATTGTGCTTTCTTCAGGCATTTTTATGTTTTGCGGTTTGTGGGTTTAGATAAAGATTAATTGACTCATCACTTTGAGCCATAACCACTTGTGTCACTTAAACCTAGGTTTTACGACTTCTATTCCTTGGATTTTTGGCTATTGACTGCTAGCTTAGACTTTCGGTATCCATGGAGAATTATAATGAAAAAAGTTACCTTAGTTGCCAGCTTACTGATGGCTGGTTTATGTTCGAGCGTAACCTACGCTGATGAAAGCTTAGATAAAGTTTTAAAAAGCGATTTTCGTCAGGCTAAAAATGTTAGCCGTGATGTTTATCGTCACCCCGCAGAAACCTTACACTTTTTTGGAATCACACCAACACAGACAGTGGTTGAACTTTGGCCAGGTAATGGTTGGTATAGCGAAATATTAGGACCTTATTTAGCTAAAGAAGGTCATTATATTGCGGCCAGTTTTGAAACTGCACCTGCAACAGATACTCCCGGAAATCGTTATCGCGCTAATGCAGGCACTAAATATAATGCGTGGATGACGGCGAATAAAGATACTCTCGGTAATGCCACTATGATTACGTTTGATCCGCCATATAAGATGGATTTAGGCGCCGATAGCAGTGCTGATCTGGTATTAACTTTCCGTAATCTACACAACTGGGCATCGGCTGATCAGCTAGAAGATGTGTTTGTCGCCTCGTACAAAGTACTAAAGGATGGCGGTATTTTTGGTGTAGTAGAACATCGAGCGAATGAAGGCATGAATCTCAGCACTGGTTATATGGATCAAACCAGTATGATTGATTTAGCTAAAAAAGTCGGTTTTACCTTAGTTGAAACCTCAGAAATAAATGCTAATCCAAAAGACACTAAGGATTACGCTAAAGGTGTTTGGGCTTTACCCCCATCATTTGGTTTGGGTGATACAGATAAAGACAAATATCAAGCGATTGGTGAAAGTGACCGTATGACGCTTAAATTCGTCAAAAAATCATCTTAATCGGCTGACATTAGAGGCATTATGTGGCAATCTTTCGCCCCCAAAAATCAAATCGAATTTGTATTACCTCATATTAAGCTTTCGGGGCGATTATGGGGGCCGAAGGATAAACCGTTATTACTTGCTTTGCATGGCTGGCTAGACAATGCCAACAGTTTTGAGCCTTTAGCCGCATATTTACTTGAGTACCAAATTCTCGCGATAGATTGGCCTGGACACGGTTTTTCGGCACATAGGCCGGGTCATTACCCCTTGCATTGGGTTGATTATCTGTATGATTTAGATGTGCTATTAACTGCTTTACCACAAAAGCCTATTGCGATAATCGGACATTCACTTGGGGGAATAATTGCCTCGGCTTACACTGCCACCTTTCCTGAAAAGGTCAATAAGCTGGTATTAATTGAAGCTTTGAGTCCACTGTCTGAGCCAGCAATGCAAGCTAAGGCTCGATTGAGAAAAAGCTTCTACCAACATGAGAAGTATTTAACGCAGCAGCATCTGCAAGTAAAGCGTTATGACAGCATCGACATTGCAATAAAGGCAAGGGCACACTTAACTGGGTTGGCTGAGCCTTGGTGTCGTCTGTTAGTTGAGCGCAATATGCAATCAGAAGTTGAGGGCGTGAGTTGGCGTAGCGATCCACGGTTGAGGTTTGATTCACCCCAGCGTATCACCTTTGCCCAAGTTGATGCCTTGATGCAGGATATCTTGGTGGAGACTTTGCTGGTTTGTGGAGCGCAGGGTTTTAACCAGTTACAGAGCGCAATACCTAAGGCTCGAACGTGGTTTAAGCATTTGTCTGAACATATTATTGAGGGCGATCACCACGTACACATGGGTAATGCAGCAGGCGTTGCTCGCTTGATCCAAGAGTTTGTTTAATGCGTCACTTTTTAGTCACATAAAAAGGCACTAGGTTTTTTGTTTTTTTTATGTGATGATGATCAAAATTAAAACGCTCGTATGATTTTTGACGAGTAAATCAATAACTATAAAATGTAAGCCGGTATTTTAACTCGGTATTTATCGAGTATTGACGCTTGTATGGACATCGTTTCCACAATTGTGGAGATATAGGAGAGAGTAGTGGATCAGCCTTGGATTAATCATTTGCCAAAAGATGTGCCTGCTGAAATAAATGTTGAGCAATACTCATCGCTCGTCGATATGTTTGAGACTGCGGTGGCTAAGTATGAAGATCAACCTGCATTTATCAACATGGGTGCCACGTTAACCTATCGCAAATTGGAAGAACGTAGCCGCGCATTTGCTGCATATTTACAAAATGAATTAAAACTTGAAAAGGGCGATCGTGTTGCTTTGATGATGCCAAATCTATTGCAATATCCCATTGCATTATTTGGTGTATTGCGTGCCGGTATGGTTGTCGTTAACGTTAACCCGCTTTATACCCCCGTGAACTAAAACATCAGTTGATTGACTCAGGTGCTAAAGCCATTGTAGTAGTGTCAAACTTTGCCCGCACCTTAGAAGAAGTGGTTGATCAAACTCCAATAAAAAGTGTGATCATTACCCGTCTTGGTGATCAATTAAGTGCGCCTAAACGCACCTTAGTGAACTTTGTAGTGAAGTACATTAAAAAATTAGTGCCAAAATACGATTTACCCCATGCTTTATCGATGCGCGATACCCTATCAAGGGGTCGTCGTATGCAGTACATCAAACCGGAGGTCACTAAAGACGACTTAGCTTTTTTACAATACACAGGTGGCACTACTGGGGTTTCTAAAGGCGCTATGTTGACCCATGGCAATATCGTGGCTAACGTACTGCAGGCTGATGGTGCTTATTCTCCAGCTTTAGACGATGGCAGCGAGTTTGTTGTCACGGCGTTGCCGCTGTATCACATCTTCGCGTTGACTGTGAATTGCCTCTTATTTTTGCACAAAGGCAGTCAGAACTTACTTATCACCAATCCTCGTGATATTCCAGGGTTTGTGGCCGAGTTAAAAAAATATCCTTTCACCGCATTGACTGGTGTAAATACCTTATTTAATGCGCTGGTAAATAGTGAGGAATTTGCTCAACTAGATTTCTCGGGCTTAAAACTGTCTATCGGCGGCGGTATGGCAGTACAAAAAGCGGTGGCGGATAAGTGGCAAGCTCTTACTAAAACCCGTTTACTCGAAGGTTATGGTTTGACAGAAGCGTCACCCTTATTAACGTGTTGCCCCTATAATTTAGCTGGCTACAACGGTTCTATTGGTTTTCCAGCGCCTTCAACACTCATTCAAATTCGTGATGATAATGGTAATGTGTTAGCACAAGGCGAAAAAGGTGAGCTGTTTGGTAAAGGCCCACAGGTAATGAAGGGCTATTGGCAACGTCCAGAAGAAACGGCCAAAGTGATAGACGCTGATGGCTGGTTAGCCACGGGTGATATCGGCTATATGGATGAAAAGGGTTTCTTTTATATTGTTGATCGTAAAAAAGACATGATTTTAGTTTCAGGCTTTAACGTATTCCCAAATGAAGTGGAAGAAGTTGTCGCTATGCATCCAAAAGTGATCGAAGTGGCCGCAGTAGGTGTACCAAATGAAGCCAGCGGTGAGCTAGTTAAGGTATTTGTGGTGACAAAAGATAAATCTTTAACCGCAGAGGACATCATTAAGCACTGCCGTATTCATTTAACGGGATATAAAGTGCCGAAGCTGGTAGAATTTAGGGACGAGTTACCTAAAACTAACGTGGGTAAAATCTTGCGACGAGAGCTTAGAGACGAAGTTAAGCACGCGTAAGATTGAAGCCGGCATTTGCCGGCTTTTGTTTTTATGGACTGTGATTGACCCACAGGATCTGGAGAAGAATTTGTCAGCGTTTCAATATGTGAGTAATGAAGCTAGCCTTAATGCCCTCGTTGCCCAATACCAACAAAGTAAAATACTCGTCTTAGACACCGAGTTTGTCCGTACCCGTACTTATTATGCCAAGTTAGGTTTGATTCAAGCCTATGACGGTAAAACCTTAGCATTAATTGATCCGGTTGCATTACCGGATTTATCACAGTTTTGGGCGCTGTTAGCAGATCCTAATATTATTAAGCTTGTGCATTCTTGCAGTGAAGATTTAGAAGTCTTTGCCCATTACGGTAAATGCCAGCCCACGCCATTGTTTGATAGCCAAATAGCCGCCTCGTTATGTGGAATGGGTCATGGGGTCGGTTATGCCAAATTGGTTGAAACTTGCCTTGGTGAAATCATTGATAAAGGCGAGTCACGTACCGATTGGATCCGCCGTCCGTTAACGGAAGCTCAATTAAGCTACGCCGCGAATGACGTCCTGTATTTGTATCAACTTTATCCTCAACTTGAAGCTAAACTCAGTGCAAAAGGGCGCTTAGCTTGGTTATACGAAGAAGGGGAACGAATGACTCAGGGCAGGCTTACTGATCCCGATCCCGACACCGCTTATTTGAAAGTAAAAAATGCTTTTCAGCTAACCGAAATTCAATTAGCTTATCTTAAAGTGCTGGCTAAATGGCGTCTTGAAAAAGCCTTAGTACGTGATTTAGCTTTAGGTTTTGTTGTTAAAGACCATGGGCTTATCGCCTTAGCCAAGAAGCAACCTAAAACCTTAACCGATTTGTTTAAGCTTAATGATTTAACTGAGCAGGAAAAACGCATTCACGGTAAAGACCTACTACGTGTATTACAAACTGCTGATTTGGTGAATTTACCTGAATTAGTGGATGTGTTGGCGTTAAAACCAAGTTACAAATCGGCCTTTAAAGCTATTAAAAACTGCTTGGTTACGTTGTGTGAACAGCATGATGTACCGCAGGAAATGCTTGGTTCTAAACGTCATATTCATGAGTTTTTGCAATGGCGTTGGGATAAACAACAAGGGGATTTACCCGCAGTATTATGCGGTTGGCGAGGTGAATTAGCCGCGGAATCTCTAGCAAAGCTTGAAGTCTAGTAGCTTAAGTGTTTGAAATGATATTTGAAAGTAACCACAAAAAGCATCATCTTCGACAGAAGATGATGCTCTTTTATTATCGACGTATCACTTATCTGTCAGGCAAAGTGACGTTTAACTCAAGCACTGATAGGTTATCGTCGTTTTGATCTAACTGTACGGACACTTGATCATCAGAAATCTGCACATATTTACGGATAACGGCAATAATTTCTTGCTTCATCTGCGGGAAATAATCGGGAGTATCCCTTTGTCCTCGTTGATGAGCCACAATGATCTGTAGGCGCTCTTTTGCCATTACCGCAGTGCTAGGCTTTTTCTTGCTTTTGAAATAGTCGAGTAAAGACATAATTAGCTACCAAATATCCGTTGTAAGAAACCTTTCTTTTCTTCTGTAATAAAGCGTACTGGAACATCTTCGCCCAGTAAACGCGCGACGGTGTCACTGTAGGCTAAGCCGGCATCACTTTCTTGATCGATAATCACAGGGACGCCTGAGTTAGAGGCCTTTAGTACCGATTGTGATTCAGGGATAACGCCAAGTAATTCAATTGCTAGAATCTCTTTGACATCGTCCACACTTAACATTTCACCCGATTTTACGCGGCTAGGTGAATAACGAGTCAGCAATAAGTATTCTTTTATTGGTTCAAGATTTTGCTCCGCGCGGCGTGATTTACTTTGCAGCATACCTAAAATACGGTCTGAGTCGCGCACTGAGCTGACTTCTGGGTTAGTCGTCACAATGGCGACGTCGGCGAAATACAATGCCATCATCGCGCCTTGTTCAATCCCCGCAGGTGAGTCACACAAAATAAACTCGAAGTCTTTGGCTAAATCGTCTAAAACGCGGCCGACGCCTTCTTTGGTTAATGCTTCTTTATCACGGGTTTGCGAAGCGGGTAAAATAAATAATTTATCGCAACGCTTATCTTTAATCAGTGCTTGGTTTAAATTTGCTTCACCATTGATCACATTGACGAAGTCATAAACGACACGACGTTCGCACCCCATGATTAAGTCTAAATTCCGTAAACCAATATCGAAATCGATAACGACGGTTTTGTGTCCTTGCATGGCAAGACCGGTCGCAATTGCGGCACTCGATGTGGTTTTACCTACGCCGCCTTTACCTGAAGTGACAACAATAATTTGTGCCATGTTTCTCTCTGTCCTTTGTTCTGCCATTTTAGAGGGGCAATGATTCAACCATAAGCGACTCACCGTTTAGGCGAATACAGCCGCTTTTATCTGAGCTATGTTGTTGTAGATTTTCAGCGAGCCAATATTGTCCAGCTATTGAAACGAGTTCGGCTTCCAGAGAGTGGGCAATAATAACCGCACTGGTATCGCCCGCCGCGCCCGCCATGGCTTTTCCCCGCAATGCGCCGTAGATATGAATGCTACCATCTGCGATGACTTCTGCGCCATTACCTACCGCACCAAATATGATTAAATCACCATTTTTTGCATAGACTTGTTGGCCTGAACGAATATTTTGCTTCACTATTTTAGTTTGGCGTGGCGCTGGCGGAGGAGTGCTGCTTTGTTTTCCTGCCTTGACTATGGCAAGGCCTAAGTCTTTGGCCTGTTTACTAAGCACGGTTGTCGCGCCCGTTATGCCAACAATCACTAATTGACGTGAAATCAACAGATCTTTTAACGCACTTAAATTTAAGCTGTCGTGTTGAATGGCGCTGAGATTAACAACCAAAGGTGCACCCAGAAAAAACTGAGGAGCCTGTGCTAATTTGCTGTCTAACTCAAGCATGACAGCCTGTAAATCACTGCTATTAATATGAAGCACTGAAAGAGTAAAAGAAGCGCCTTTTAACTCTACGCTAGGTTTTGACATCCCGGCACTATTCTCCAGAAATCATCAGTCGGTTCGCTGATTTTACAATTAAATTACTAGGCGACCATGTTATAGTGTGCCCCAGTGACTGGCAAGTTTGAACTATTGGATATTTGTACTCTTATGCTATGTGCCGTTTATAAAAGTAGTCGAAAGGCTGATACTTATTTATTTGTGAAGAAAAGAGATTTTTTTGACGATGTACCAGCGCCTTTAATGGAAATGTTTGGTGTACCCAAGCTGGTGATGGTGTTTCCTATTGCTAAACGTGATGCGTTAGGTATGGCCGACATTGAAAAGGTAAGGGCTGCAATGGCTGAAAATGGCTTTTACTTACAAATTCCACCACCTCAAGTTAATTTACTCACCGAGCATAAACTCAGTCTTGGTATTAAAGATTAAGCTAATATGGGGATATATTTTTTTATGAACTTGGCAGCGGCTGAACACTCGTTATTTTGAGTAGAGCTATCTAAACCTAAATTAGTGTAAAATAGCCCGCATTACGCGGGTTTTTTATTAAGAAGATATCGTTAACCATGGCATTTTGGCAAAGTAAGACATTAGCGCAGATGAGCGCAACCGAGTGGGAATCACTGTGTGATGGTTGTGGTAAATGTTGTTTAAACAAGTTGATTGATGATGAAACCGAAGACTTGTATTACACCAATGCCGCCTGTCTTTTACTCAATCATCAAAGCGCAAGTTGTCAGCAGTACAGTGACCGTTTCAGCTATGTACCTCAATGTACTGTGATTACGATTGATAATATCCATGAATTAACTTGGCTGCCCGATAGCTGCGCTTATCGTCGCCTCTGGGCAGGTCGTGAGCTACCAAGCTGGCATCCATTGATTACAGGCTCCAAAGAAGCTATGCATCTGGCTGGCATGTCGATTCAAGGCAAGGTGATTGACGAAAGACGCGTGAAAGATATCGAAGATCATATCGTGCTATGGCCGCTAAAAGATATGGATTAATTGCTTTGCAGTCAGTTTGCAGATTTAGAGTAATAAATAAGGGAGCGATTATCGCTCCCTTATTTATTATGAATCTCAGCTAATTTGTCGCTAGATTTTTAACCCTACCATTAGCTGATCAAGTTGTCCTGCTGTTGCTTGCAGCTCATCACAACCCGAAACCGATTGGTTAGCTGATTGTTCCACATCGTGGGACTGGTTACGAATTTCCATTAAATTGGTGGCAATTTCGTTGGCCACTGCCGATTGTTCGTCGGCTGAGGTGGCAATGAGTACGCTCATTTCAAACACTTTATTACTGTGGTGAGCAATTGCATCGAGATCTTTACCGGTTTGCAACACATGCTGTTTGCCCTCATTGGCTTGAGTCACTGTTCGTGACATCACTTGAGTCAGATTGCGTGTGCCCGATTGCAGCGATTCGATCATGGTTTTAATTTCAACCGTGGCTGTTTGAGTACGCCCAGCCAGTGTACGCACTTCATCAGCCACTACCGCAAAACCACGCCCTTGTTCACCAGCGCGCGCCGCTTCAATTGCCGCATTGAGGGCAAGCAAATTGGTTTGCTGTGAAATAGCATTAATGGATGAGACCACCTCATCAATTTTACTGGCGTTATCATTGAGAATACCTACCGCATTTGAAGCGGCAGATATTTCATCCGATAATACATCGATAGCTTTAACTGTGGTTTCTATGTCTTTACTGCCAGCACTAACTTGTTGATTAGCTTCTTGGGTTTCGGCGGATGATAGCTCGGCATTGCGGGCGACTTCTTTCACTGCGGCAGTCATTTCCTCCATTGCTGTGGCTAAAGAGTCCAAATGTTGTCTCTGATTAACCGCTAAGGATTGACCTTGCTGCGCCGTGTTACGAAACGATGATACGACTTCACGGATTTTAGCGGTCGATTCGGCAATTTGTTTGACTAAGGTGTGTTGACGTTCTACTAAGGCATCAATGCTGATGGCTAAGATACTGAACTCATCTTTTACTTCAAAAAAGTTTAATCGTCCGGTCAAATCACCCGATGCCGCTCGTTTTAATGCCATCACTGTAGTGTAGAGCGCGCCGCCAACGAAGGTTGAAATGTAATAGCTGAATAAAAATAATACCAATAACAATACTGCTATTAGGCCATAAACCAGTAAATTATCTTTTGCGAGTAGGGCATTAAGTTCATTGTTATCTAATGGGATAATAGTGATGAGGTTTTCACCGTTAACGGAGCTGACCGCTCTGGACTGTCCGTTACTGTCATCAATGCCGCCGCCACTACGAGCAATAGATTGTATTTTACTGTCGGCTTCATTGATTGAAACAATACTGACATTACCTTTGTTGTCGTGACTGAGCTGACTCAACACATTTTGGCGCTCTTGCTCGGGCAATTTGTTATATAAACTGCCCGTCACTTGATTTATTTGTTGTGCCGCGTTTTGTAAACTTTTGAGTTGCCCTTGCAGTAAAGTTTGCTGCGTTTGTTGGTTTAAGAAAAGCGCCATCCCGATAATCATTAGCATAGGGATAATAGAGAGAATAGCGAACTTAGTTTTTAAGGTCATGTGAATAAGATATTGATCTACCCAGCGAAATTTAACTTCTTTCATTAGCGCCTCGATAAAATTGGCCGAGAACCGAATATAAATCGGTTAGGTTGCCATAAGCTTTCCGTTGTCTGCCTTGTAAGCAAATACCTGTGTTGATGTTGATTCTTTGCAGTCATTATGGTTTTGTTTGCTGCAATTTTAGCAGGGTACAGGTGTGAGTTTACAGTTTAGTTACATGCTGGGCTAGAGGGGCAAAGCGGATGTTCTTGTGGTAAAAACTATCCTTTGGTTTCTACTGGCGTAAAACCCGCGCTTAGATTTGGGGTAACACATGAATTTACATAATAAAAACCCCTAATAAGCCCTAGTAATATGCCGCTCGCTCGCGTAAAATTTCTATCCTTTTATTTCGTTATAGCTAGCAAAGCGTCTGGCATTAACGCCCGATAACCTGAGCACCCAAATAGCCTGAAAGTTTGGCGCCCATAGCACTTGTTTATCAAGCGCGACTATGCAGTGGAAGAGAAAATGCAGCAGTTAACTGAGATCGTAGAACAAGCCTTAGTCATTATTGACCAGGCCAGTGATCTAAAAGCACTGGATGATATCCGTGTCGATTACCTTGGTAAAAAAGGTAAAATAACCGACATGATGAAAATAATGGGTAGCTTAAGCCCTGAAGAAAAGCCAGCCTTTGGCCAAGCGGTCAATGATGCTAAACAGGCGATTCAACAAAAATTAACTGAGCGCATCGATGGTCTGAAAAGTTCGGAACTGGAAGCTAAATTAATCGCTGAAAAGATTGATGTGACTTTGCCAGGCCGTACTCAAGAGATTGGTGGCTTACATCCTGTGACTCGTACCATTGAACGTATTGAAACTTTCTTTGGGGAATTAGGGTTCTCAGTCAAGCATGGACCTGAAATTGAAGATGACTTTCACAATTTCGACGCACTGAATATCTCCGAGCACCACCCCGCGCGTGCTGATCATGATACCTTTTATTTCAATCCTAAACTGATGTTGCGTACCCAAACCTCGGGCGTGCAAATCCGTACCATGGAAACTGAAAAACCGCCATTACGCATTATTTCTCCAGGCCGTGTTTATCGTAACGATTACGACCAAACGCATACGCCAATGTTCCACCAAGTGGAAGGGCTGTTGGTGGATGAACATGTGAACTTTGCCGAATTGAAGGGCATTTTGCATGATTTTCTGCGCAATTTCTTCGAAGAAGATTTGCAAGTACGTTTCCGTCCATCTTACTTCCCCTTCACAGAACCTTCAGCAGAAGTGGATGTGATGGGTAAAAACGGTAAATGGCTAGAAGTGTTAGGCTGCGGCATGGTACATCCAAATGTGCTGCGCAGTGTGGGCATCGATCCAGAAAAATACTCTGGTTTTGCTTTTGGTATGGGTGTCGAGCGTTTAACCATGTTGCGTTACGGCGTAAGTGATTTACGTGCGTTTTTCGAAAACGACCTACGCTTCCTGAAGCAATTTAAATAACGGAGCTGTAATAGCATGAAATTTAGCGAATCTTGGCTTCGTGAATGGATTAACCCTTCTATTAGCCGTGAAGCATTATCCCACCAGATCACTATGGCTGGTCTTGAAGTCGATGGCGTTGAAGCCGTGGCTGCCGATTTTAGCGGTGTAGTGATTGGTGAAGTGGTTGAGTGTGGTCAGCATCCCGATGCCGATAAACTGCGCGTCACTAAAATTAACGTCGGTGGCCCAGAGCTGATTGATATCGTCTGTGGTGCACCAAACTGCCGTCAGGGTCTTAAAGTGGCCGTGGCTATGGTTGGCGCCGTATTACCTGGCGATTTCAAAATCAAGAAAGCCAAGCTGCGTGGCATGCCATCAGAAGGCATGTTGTGTTCATACCGCGAACTGGGTATTAACGTCGAAAGTGATGGCATTATCGAGTTGCCATTAGACGCGCCATTAGGCACTGATATCCGCGACTATCTGCAACTTAATGATGCCGTTATCGATGTGGATTTAACCGCCAACCGTGCCGATTGCTTAGGCATGGCAGGTCTTGCCCGTGAAGTGGGCGTGTTAAACCGCCAAGCTGTGGCTGAGCCGCAGTGGCAGTCAGTAACGCCAACTACAGATTCACAGGTGACGATTAACGTTAAGGTGCCTGCAGCTTGCCCACGTTACTTAGGTCGTGTGGTTAAAAACGTTAATGTTAAAGCGCCTACGCCATTATGGATGCAAGAAAAACTGCGCCGTAGCGGTATTCGCTCAATCGATCCTATCGTTGATATCACTAATTTCGTGTTGATCGAATTTGGCCAACCGATGCACGCCTTCGATCTTGCCAAGTTAACCGGCGATATCCAAGTGCGTTTAGGTACAGGCGAAGAGAAAATCACCCTGCTTGATGGCAGCGAAGTAACGATTCCAAGCGATACCTTAGTGATCGCCGATGATGCGCGTCCATTAGCCCTTGCAGGTGTGTTTGGCGGCGAATACTCAGGCGTGAGCGACACGACCCAAGACATACTGCTTGAATGTGCGTTCTTCGCGCCGCTTGCCATTATGGGTAAGTCACGCCGTTTAGGCTTGCACACTGATTCATCACACCGCTTTGAGCGTGGTGTTGACCCAGAGATGCAGCATAAAGTTATCGACCGTGCTACCCGTTTAGTGCTCGATATCTGTGGCGGTGAAGCGGGTCCAGTGGTTGAAGCCAAATCAGATGCTGATTTACCAAAACCTGCACAAATTGTTTTACGTCGCAGCAAGTTAGATAGAATTTTGGGGCACCATGTGCCAGATACTGATGTGGTTGAAATTCTACAACGCTTAGGTTTTGGGGTTGTGGTTAATCAAGATAGTTGGCAGATCACAACCGCGACTTACCGTTTTGATATGGCGATTGAAGAAGATCTCATTGAAGAAGTGGCGCGGATTTACGGTTATGACAATATTCCTAATACGGCGCCCGTTGCCGCGCTGCGTATGTCTGACCATAAAGAATCAAACTTAAGCCTAAAACGCGTGCGTGCCTTATTAGTCGCTCGCGGTTTCCAAGAAGCGGTAACCTATAGCTTTGTTGATCCCAAACTGCAAAATCTGGTTCACCCAGGTGTTGCGGCAATGGTGTTACCTAACCCCATTTCCAGTGAAATGTCGGCCATGCGTCTGTCAATGTTCACCGGTTTATTGGCAGCAGTGGGTTACAACCAAAGTCGTCAACAGAGCCGTGTGAGACTTTTTGAAACTGGTTTGCGCTTTGTTCCTGATATCAATGCAGAATCTGGTGTAAGGCAGCAAGCAATGCTTGCGGGTGTCATTACCGGACTCCAAAATGATGAACATTGGTCGATGGAATCGAAAACGGTTGATTTTTTTGACCTTAAAGGTGATTTAGAAGCTATTATCGGCTTGACAGTTTCCGTCTCAGAATTTAGCTTTAGAGGGGCGACGCATTCTGCTCTCCATCCGGGGCAATGTGCTGAAATATTGAGAAATGATCGCGTAATCGGTCATATAGGTGCAATCCATCCTAGTTTGGAGAAGCCTTTTGGACTCAATGGTAAAACCATCGTTTTTGAGTTGGAATTGGATGCTTTATTGCATACCAGTTTACCGCTAGCCCAAGCTGTATCTAAGTTTCCAGCTAATCGTCGTGATATCGCAGTAGTAGTAGATGAGAGTGTGTCTGCAGGCGATGTGATGAAATTGATAAGAAAAGTTGGCGAAAATCAGTTGGTTGGCATAAACTTGTTCGATGTATACTTAGGTAAAGGTGTTGAACCTGGCAAGAAGAGCCTGGCGATAGCACTTACATTACAAGACACTACTCGTACGCTTGAGGAAAAAGAGATTGCTGAGACGGTTGCTTCAGTTGTTTCTGCCCTTAAGTCCGAGTTCAACGCATCGTTGAGGGATTAAAGTATGGCACTTACCAAAGCCGAAATGGCAGAACATCTTTTTGAAACACTCGGAATGAACAAACGTGTCGCCAAAGAGATGGTTGAGTCGTTCTTTGAAGAAATTCGGGGCGCCCTCGAAAGTGGTGAGCAGGTCAAGTTATCTGGCTTTGGCAACTTCGACCTTAGGGATAAGAATCAAAGACCGGGAAGGAACCCAAAAACAGGCGAAGATATCCCTATTTCTGCTCGTCGTGTCGTGACTTTCCGTCCTGGCCAAAAGCTGAAAACTCGTGTAGAAGCAGCAAACACGGGTAAGTAGTTTCGTTTGTTTGATGGGAAGGCCACTCCTTTGAGAGTGGCTTTCCTGTTTATTTTTTAGTGCAATATTTTCATTGTCCTTATCCACTGTCTGAGGTGATTTCTTTGTCAAGACAGCCTAAACATTTCGACCGTCGTTTTAAACTCGCCTTATTACACCCTAAATACTGGGCCACCTGGTTGGCGATTGGTCTATTAGTCATTTTTGGACTCATGCCTGCATGGCTGCGTGATCCTATTGCAAGATTATTAGCAAAAATGGTGATGCCGATTGCTAAAAAGCCCATCCGTATTGCCCGAGCTAACTTGAAAGCGTGTTTTCCTGATAAATCTACCGCTGAAATCGAAGCGTTAATTCAACAAAATGTGCAAAATTTTGTGCTAGTGCTGTTAGCTCAAGGCGAATTACTCGTACGATCAAAAGCGCATTTGCGTCGTAGAGTAAATCTTCTCGGCTTTGAGCATGTGCTCAAAGCACAAGCAGCGGGGCAGCCGATTATTTTTGTTATGCCCCATGTTTGGCCCATCGATTATGCTGGTTTACGCTTAAATGTTGAGTTACCCATGGTGACAATGGCTAAGGCCCATAAAAACGGCTTATTTAATTGGTTTAGTAATCGTGTTCGCAGCAGTTGTGGTGGCCATGTATATATGCGCGAGGCGGGTATTCGGGCGTTATTAGCCGAGCTTAAACGCGGTAACAGTTTCTTTTATCTTCCCGATGAAGATTTAGGCCCAGAACAAAGTGTATTCGCGCCTTTTTTAGGCACAGTTAAAGCAACATTACCTGTCGTTGGGCGTTTAGCGCAGGCGGGTAATGCCCAAGTGCTGCCGGTTAAGATTGGTTATAACCAAGTGACTCGTCGGTTTGATCTGACTGTGATGGCGGCTATTGCCCCCGAAGATATGCTGGGTAAGGAAAATGAAGCTCTGGCACTGAATAAAGTGGTTGAGCAAGTGATTCTAGCGTATCCAGAACAGTATATGTGGTTTTTACGTGTACTTAAAACGCGGCCAGAGGGTGAAGCCTCTATCTACGGTTGATGAATGTTTGGCAGATCCGTTGACCGGTTTGTGTTGCAAAAATGGCTTTGAGCACTCAGTGCTCAAAGCCATTTTTTGAGGATTCCTAAAACGATGACACATCTACAGCGATAGTACATTTTATCAATACAGCCTTCACTAGAAATACAGATAACGAATATTGTATCTAATCTCCATCTTGCTCCATTTCAAGCTGCATCAATAACATCTCTTCACCATCAAGCACGCGGGTGCGATAGCTTTGGCAGGCTGGGCAAATAATCGTGCGTTCACTCAAAATAGATTCGATCTGGCAGTCATTGCAAAGTATCACTAAAGGCTGAATTTGCATATTCAGCTGCGCATTATGGCAAATGCTATCTTGTTTAAAGGTATCAAATGCAGTGTGTAGCAATGCGGGCTCAACGCCGCTCATCACGCCAATTTTGATGTCCACCCGAGTGATGTGAGTCGCCTGATTTGCTAAAGCATGTTGTTCACATTGCTCAATCAGCGCACTCACAATCGAATATTCGTGCATCAGCAAATCCTTGGTAGTAGTTCCCCTTGGGGGAGGTCAAGATAACGCTTGGTATTCCAAGGGGTTTTTAGGATAACTTTTCCGGCAGACTCATCACTTACTGCGCCGATAATGGCCGCGTGCTCACAGTGTCCAAAGCGCTGCATAATTTCTAAAGCGCCTAAGGCGATATGATTGGGTACGGCTAAAATGAAGGTGCCTTCGTTAGCCAGATCCATAGCCTCAAAACCATAGAGCTCACACAGCCCTTTAACCTCATCACTGATGGGAACACAAGCTTCATCGACTGTGATGCCAACATTAGAAGCGACGGCCCATTCATTAAGCACGGCTGATAAGCCACCGCGGGTCGCATCACGCATTGCATGGATTTGTATATTTGCAGCAATGAGCTGCTCGACTACAGGCCAAAGTGTTGCGCAATCGCTTTGCAATGCCGATTCGAGCGTTAATCCTTCGCGCGCCATTAAAATTGCCGCGCCGTGACAGCCAATATCGCGAGAAACAATAATCGCATCACCAGCGGTGAGATTTGCCGCCGATATATTAGGGCGTAAAATACGGCCAATGCCCGAGGTGTTAATAAATAAACCGTCGGCGCAGCCCTTAGGTACCACTTTCGTGTCGCCGCAAACAATCCGCGCACCACTTTGTTTTAACTCCTTTGCCATACTGCGGACAATGGTGGTTAATGCATTAATAGAAAAACCTTCTTCTATGATCACGCTACAGCTTAAATATTGAGGTTCTGCGCCCATCATGGCTAAATCGTTTACTGTACCTGCGATGGCGAGCTTGCCGATATCACCGCCAGCAAAAAACAGTGGCGATACGGTAAATGAGTCAGTGGTAAAGGCGTTGGCACCGTGCAAATCAAGTTTTGCCGCGTCTTCTTCGCTACGTAAAATAGGGTTATCAAACTCGGCAAAAAAGAGATCGCGAATGAGTGTATTCATTTCTTTGCCGCCACCGCCGTGGCTGAGTTGAATGGATTTATCTTTTGGCGTATCAGCCATGATGTGGCTCCTTAATATCAACACCTTGATAGCGATAATAGGCATTACAAGCGCCTTCGGAGCTGACCATACAGCTGCCTAAAGGCGTTTCGGGATTGCAGCCGCGGCCAAAGACTTTGCAGTCTTTGGGTTTAGCGAGACCGCGCAGAATATCACCGCACTGGCAAGCTTTATGATCGTCAATTTCTTTTACCGGTAAACATGCTTTAAAGCGCAGTTCGGCGTCTCTATGGGCATATTCAGATTTAAGTTGCAGTGCCGAATGTGGGATTGGACCTAGGCCGCGCCAGCGAAATTGCGGCCGAATATCAAAAGCTTGATTAATTTTAGCTTGTGCTGTGAGATTACCGTTTTCAGATACTGCGCGGCTATATTGAATATCCAACTCTGCTTTGCCGGCCGCTTTTTGGCGCACAATACGTAAAATAGACTCCATCACATCAACAGGCTCAAACCCTGAAACCACCACGGACGTACCATAGTTTTCGACTGTGCTGCGATAGATTTTAGCGCCGCTTATTACGCTCACATGTGCAGGGCCAATAAAAGCATTAACCCTGACGTTAGGGTCTTGCATCACAGCATCAATAGCCGGTGGTACCATTACATGATTAATGTGAAATAGCAGATTATCGAGTCTTTCTTGTTCAGCCAGTTGCAATAAAATGGCGGTCATTGGTGTTGACGTTTCAAAACCGATGGCAAAAAACACCACGGTCATATTGGGATTATCGCGGGCAATTTTTAATGTATCTAACGGGTCATAAATTGGGCGGATATCGCAGCCTTTGGCTCTAAAACTGGCTAAGGAACCTTGGGAACCGGGCACTCGGATCATATCGCCTAGCGTCACAAGAATGACATTATCTTGGGAGGCAAGCGCCGCCGCTTGATCAATACGCTCTTTGGGCATAATACACACAGGGCAGCCAGGGCCGTGGATAAATTCAATATTATCAGGCAGTAAATCCAACAGGCCGTATTTCATAATTGTGTGAGTATGGCCGCCGCACACCTCCATGATATTGATTTGTTGCTTGACTGATTTAGCGGTTAATTGAATATCCCGTGCCAAATTAGCAATCGTATTGGGATCGCGAAAACCTTGATAGAGGTGTTTTAGTTCAAGCATGCGCTTTCCTTGGTGTACTTGATGTCAGATATGAATCTGTTTTTAAACTTAAGCGTTACATTAAAGATGTGGGCATTACCGCATCTTCGAGTTCGAGTTTAGTCACTATTTCGCGATACAGTTCAATGCTGTGCAGTGCATCTTCCTTGTCGATTTTGTTCATCACAAAACCGATGTGGATCAACACATAGTCACCAAGTTCTAAAGGTTCTGCCATCAAATGGCTACTGACATCGCGGCGTACTCCTAGGGTATCTACGGTAACGCTTTGGCGGTCACTATCGATGGCGATAACTTGTGATGGTATGGATAAACACATTATTGTGTTCCTCGCATATTATCTTTAAGCCAATGGGCTACAGCGCGCATGGAATCACCATCTTTAATTGATACTTCAAGCAGTTGAATATCAGGATTGAGTTTTTTAAGCTGTGCTCTGGCTTCATCCATTTTGAAATCAAAATGAGGCAGTAGATCGCACTTAGTCACTAATACCACATCAGCACGGCGGAACATCACCGGATATTTTTCAATTTTGTCATCACCCTCTGGCACGGATAACAGCACGATATTTTTGTGGGTGCCGACGTCATAACTGGCCGGACAAACAAGATTACCGACGTTTTCAATAAAGCAGATATCTAGCCCTTCAAGTGGCAGATGATGCAGGGCGCCGTGCACCATAAAGGCATCAAGGTGACAGGCTGAACCGGTTTGAATTTGATAGGCTTTAATGCCTTTAGCGATTAAGCGGTCAGCATCGCGTGAGGTTTCTAAGTCACCTTCAATCACTGCGTAGTTGAGCTGTGTATATTCTTTTAGTTGTTCTAACAGCGTAGTTTTGCCGCTGCCGGGGCTACTCATAATATTAAAGGCAGTAATATTATGCGCCTCAAAATGGGCGCGGTTATGTCCGGCTTCGACATCATTTTTATCTAAAATCTTGTGGATCACTGATAAGGTTTTCTTATCATTTAGCTGAGGATTTGTGTGTAACTCTTGATGTTCATGAGTATGGGAGTGCCCGTGTTCATGTTCATGACTGTGCCCGTGCGCATGGCTATGGTCATTATGATGTGTGTGCTCGCCTAAATGATCATGGCGGGTGAGGGAGCAACCGCAATCTTTACACATTTTATCTCTCCTTGGATTGGCACTGTTCTAGAACCTTGCCTGGCAAATCGTGAATATGGCTATAGGATCGTTAATTTGGTTACGCTAATGTTGAGTGTGATACAAATTGCGCTGTAGATCTTTGATGCCCGTCAGATTTATGGGGATAAAAAATAATCACAGGATGCTTATTAGCGCTTTTGTCGATTATTGTTATTTCTTAATAAAATCAGCTAAATCCCTGCGCATTAATCATGTGTTGATGCATGCCATACCAGAGTTGACCTAGGGCAATGCCGCCATCATTAATTGGGATGAGTTTACTGGGTAAAATGTGATTTCCTTGGGCGCTAAGTTTGCTAAGGCAGTATTCCAAAAGGTATTTATTTTGAAATACGCCGCCGCAGAGCACAGTTGGAATATTTTTGTACTGAGCGGCATAATCACAGATAGCATCACCTAATGTGTGTAAAAAGGCGCGGGCGATGGCATCGCGTCTGTTGTCTGTTAGCGGTTTTTCAGTAATTAATTCAACTATCTGCTTGAACATTTCACTGCTTTTCCACTGGTTGACATCAAGAGGTAAGTTAAGCTGTATGACGTCAAGGGCTAATGCATCGGCGCGATTAGCCGCGGCTTCTATTGCCATGCCGGCTTGACCTTCAAATTGGGTGGTTTCGATTAAGCCTAATGCGCAGGCGAGGGCATCAAATAATCTTCCAACAGATGAGCTTTTAAGGGCACGGTCGTTCTGCCAGATTTTATACAAATTAGTTAGGGTATTTGGGCTTAGGCTGCTGAGTATGGGCAAGTTCAGTGCAAGCACAGCATTCAAGTTCATTTGCTTGAACAATAATGCCAATAATAATCTCACTGGTTGTTTAATTGCTTGCTCGCCGCCCAATAGGGATATTGGCTCAAAGTAAGCTAATCGCTGCGCTTTATCGAGCGTGGTTAATAACACTTCACCGCCCCATAAACTGCCATCGTCGCCAAGCCCGGTGCCATCAAAACTAAAACCTAATACGGTATCTTTATACTGGTTAGCCGCCATTACGCTGAGTACATGGGCATGATGGTGCTGCACCGCTAGACATTCAATTTTGTGAGAGTTATCTAGCTCTACATTTGAGTTTGAGTTCGTCTCTGCCCAACGTGAAGGGGCATAATCAGGATGTTTATCGCGGATGATTAGCTGTGGTTCAAAGTGATATAGCCGCGAAAAAGTGGCTAAAGTGCGCTCAAAATACTGTTCTGCACCGACACTAAATAAATCGCCAATATGAGGACTTAAAAAAACATTGCTGCCAAAGCCTAGGGCAATAGCATTTTTTTGCTGCGCGCCTACCGCCAGAATTGATTGGCTAAGCGGCGTATCGAGTGAAAAACTTAACGGTGCATAACCGCGCGCTAAGCGCAGCATTTGTATTTGTGTTTTAGTACCCCATTCAGTATTTGTTTGGATAACCTGCACCACACTGTCATCGCAACCATTAATAATGGGCCGATTATGATCCACTATCGCATCCACCACATGGCTTAAGCTATTAATCAACTCATCATAATCTGTGATGATAGGCTCACCAGAAACATTAGCGCTGGTCGCAACCAAAGGTCCTTTAAAAAGACTTAGCAGTAAATGATGCAGCGGCGTGTAGGGTAAAAATACTCCGAGCTTATTCAGATTAGGGGCGACAGCAAAGCTAAGATCGTGTTCAGCGCGACTGCTCATTAGCACTATGGGCCGCTCCTGTGAGCTGAGCACTTGCCACTCTGCATCCGTGCCGGTGACATACTGCTGCGCCATGGTGATATCTGCCATCATCACCGCCAGCGGTTTGGCTTGGCGCTGCTTTCGTAGCCTAAGTGTGTTGACGGCATTGCTGTTTTTGGCATCGCAGATTAAGTGAAATCCACCAAGCCCTTTAATCGCCAGAATTTGCCCTTGTTGTAATCTATCTGCTGCGGCTTGAAGCACCGCAAGGTCCGTACTCAATTCAGGTGCACTGACATTTGAGGCATTGGGAAGGATGCATTCCCGTTGCGGCGTTTTTAAACTGAGCTTGGGGCCACATGCTGGGCAGCTTACTGGCTGAGCATGGTAGCGACGGTCGGGTGGGTTTTGATATGCATTGGCGCAGTCGGGGCACATGTCAAAATCGGCCATAGCCGTATGGTGGCGATCATAAGGCAAGGCATTGATAATGGTGTATCTTGGGCCGCAGTTAGTGCAGTTAGTAAAGGCATAGCCAAAGTGACGATCATCAGGGTTATGTATATCGTTTAAGCAATCTTGGCAGGTACTTTTATCGGCAGATACCGCCACTTGTGCGCTTATTGATGAGCTGGAATCATCGTCTTTATTGCTGTCACTTTTTATAATTTCAAATGCCGTTTCGCTTAGCAAAATCGGCAGCGGTGTTTGGGTTATATTGTCGATACGGGCCAGTGGCGGCGGGGTGGTATTGAGCGTTGTAATAAATTGCGTGAGATTGTCTTCTGTGCCTTGCAGCTCAATAGTGACGCCATTAACATTGTTGAGCACAGTGCCTGTTAGTTGATACTCAAGAGCATAACGATAGACAAAAGGCCGAAATCCCACCCCTTGCACTATGCCAGTGATGTGCAACTGGCACCGCTTAAGCGCGGCGCCTTTATGAGTAAGGTATTCCAATGCCAGTCGGCGTTTTATGTGTAAATCACTGTGCTTTTTGTGCCGACTATGATGCTTATGCGGTTTTATACTTTTAAACTTCACTTTTGCTACCCTAAGCATGGGAATTAAGTCGTCGCTGCTTAACGTAAAGCGCGCCAACGGCTAAGTTATTACCGTCTACATCGAGACTGCGATTAATCATTAAGGGAAAGTTTTTACCTAGCCGTAAACTGATGCGCTTACATAAGGTTTCGTTCACCAATTCGTTGCCGGCTAAGGCAATATTATGCACACCGATATTTAAATCGATATGCTCTAGCCAGTTGGCAAGATAATCAGCCAGAGAGTCTTGCATCGCAAAGGCCAGTTGACTGGGGTCATCATTACCGGCAATACGAAAACTTAATAGTGAACCTAAAGTTTTGCACCAGTTCAGGCTACGGTGCGCTTCACCTTTGGTCAGCGGGTAATCAATACGCGGGGCATTGGCACCGTGGTAACGCATGGCGGCGGCCAACAGTGCATCGCTGAGCCATTCTTGGCTTTGGGTTTCCTCTTGGGGATTAAGGCCCATTAAAATGGCGGCAATCGCCCACAGGCTTTGTAAATTATCGCGCCTGCCATGCAGTTTTAGGCTCAAAAGTGCTAAATAGTCGCCTGGGAATAGGTGCTTAAATTTTTGTGCTACAGCATTTTGCGGGCTGTTATCCAGTTGATGGAAGATTTCGTAACCGTTATCGGGTAGTTCGGGTAGGGCGAAAAAGAGTTCAGTGTCACCTTTATTGTCGCAGGTGACGATTTGACTTGCGTGACTATGACTTAGGTAAATCACGGCGGCATTTTTTGCTGGTTTGTGGCTGGTGAATTTACCGTTTAACAGTGCACTGAATAACGCAGCATCCGCTATGGTGTGATTTTCTGTATCGTTATCGTCAAAATCGGTACATTCAAAATCATTACCTTCAAAATCATCACTCTCAACAGTAAAGCCTTCTACTGTTGGTTTGTGAGGTAAGGCGGCGACACTCAGCTCTCCTTGCTGTAAACGTGAGCGAGAACGTTTAGATGCTTGCCACTTTGCTTGATATCCATGAAAAATAACAGTTTCTCTTAAAGGTTCAGGTGCGATAAAGTTTTTAACGGCAACAGAATCTACTCCTACACTGCAAATCTGCGCCCATGCGCCATCGATCCACGCTAGTTGTGGCCGCTGATGCTGCCCTTGAATATAAATCCAATCGATACCTTTTTGTCGCAGTACTTCGGCGAGCACTAATGTCACTCGACTATAAGCAAAGCAAATTTCGTAGAGCGGCGCGTTGAGTTTATCGTGCTCTTGCGTTGGTCTGGCACAAATAAGCGGTTTTTCAATGCTGGATAGTGCAAGGACTTGTGCATCATTCAAACAAAAATGGGCATTCAATGTATTGGGGTTACAAATTAACAGCTGTGGCCGTCCGCCTAAGGATTCATTAAAGGGAGTCAGGCTGAGTTGCAGGTTATCGGCAGCGGCTAACGTTAATGTGACTTGTGTTGGTAAATCCTGTGTTGGTAAATTTTGTGTCGATAAACCCTGCGTTAGTAAATCCTGCACCATGGCGTGAATATCGGATAGCGTTAACGCTTTTTGCGCGGGCGTTAATAGCGTTTCACCTTTACAGCAAGGGCAGGTTAAATCTAGCGCGCCAAATTTAGCTGACTGATTATCGCCAATCAAGGGATAGCAGTGCTGGCAAAAGGGTGTGAGCGCTTGGTTGCTATCTGATTGTGGATAATTGAGTAAGGTTTTCCCACCTTGATGCTCATCGATGGCCTTAATGCTGGAGTCAATCAGCCACGCAGAAATTAAAAAGTCTGCGGCTATGGCATCGGCTAATTGTTCTAGCTGAGTTTGTTCACCTAAAGCCTCGATAAAGTAGTTATATGGGCCAAAGCCATTTTGCCCATCACAGCCTATGTTAATGTTCAGTGCATCGTAATGTAGATATTGATTACATAAATGTGCATATAAAGGCACCTGACGTGAACAGGTAAAATCAAATCGAATATTCTTCATCTGCATGGACGCCACGTTTATAAGAATCAGGGATCAGCGAGTCGATACTATGTTCAGCAATACGCGTTGCAGTGAACCCAAGGGAGGATAAATGCGATAACAGCGTTTTTTCCATTAACGGTACCGCTGCCGCGACCTTAGGAGTAAGGCCAAGAACCATAGGCTCAAGTACTGTAGGTGTTACCCCTAAGATAAAGGTTTTAGGACGGTCACCCACCATTTCCATCATATTAAGGGTTTGCAGCATTTCAACTTCATGGGCGCTGCCTTGCCAATCGATTTCTTTGGGCGCTTTATCAAAATCGAAGAAGTAGACTTCGCCAGCTTCGACCCCGTTGGCATTGACGGTATCGACCACGATTAAGTATTCATATTGGCAGATAATAGGAATGAGCCCTTGGGCCAAGGTGCCACCATCGAGCAGCTCTAGCCGATGAGACTCATGGGTAAACTGATAGTTATCAGAAATGTAATTGACAAAATGTACGCCGATACCTTCATCGGCGTACAGGACATTGCCAATACCAAGCAGCAATATCTTCATTGGGCTCCTAGTGGTGTGAGTCTGGCTTTGGATAGTCGTAGCCAGAGACAATTGAGTCGACCGAGTTATGTTTGAAACGTATTCCTGACCAAACCGCCATGTAGACGTGGATCACGACAAAAATAACAAATGCCCAAGTTAAATAATGATGCCAAATCCTCAGCTGTGCCAGTCCACCCATTTGTGCGGTGATCCAAGCTGCACTACCCCAAAGCATGCCACCTAAACCTTCGTGGTACACATTGGCGTATAGCACCAGACCCGTTATGCATATCACAACAGCGACAAGTGAGATTGCTACATAAGTCACAAATTGCAGCGGTCCATAGACACCAGCTTTATGCAAATGGCCCATCCACAAATAGGATTTGAGCTGAGTGATCCAGCTTTTTATGTTCATTACATCTCGAAATGAGCGCCGCTCAATATCACTTCGACTGAAAAAATACAGATAGAAGCGGACTAAGGTGATAGCGGTTAATAGAAAACCACCCATCAGATGAGCGAAGCGGATCCAGCCCTGTACCAGTACATCAGAGCTATCGGGTGTGGCTAAAAACGGCCAAGAAATATAAAATCCTGTCACGACGAGCACGAGAATTGATAATGCCCGTAGCCAATGAAAAATCCGTATTGCAGGACTAAAAACCAGTGTCCGAATGCGGGTTGCAGAATGGTCCATTTTGCGTTCCCTCCCTCGTTTATTGGCCATTGGGGCTGACACGAAACTCGCTCAGTTCCTGACCTTTAAAATCCATAACGTGTACTGAACACGCCATGCAAGGGTCAAATGAGTGAATAATACGTATCACCTCAAGGGGTTTAGTGGGATCTTCCAGTTTTAGGCCGATGAGTGATGCTTCATAGGGCCCCATTTTCCCGTTGGCATCAATAGGACCGGCGTTCCAAGTGGTCGGTACCACAGTTTGATAGTTTTCAATCACACCATTTTTGATTCTGATCCAGTGGCTTAACGAACCACGGGGAGCTTCCATCATGGCATAGCCAATATATTCCTTATTCGGGTCCATATCGGGTTTTATATAAGTTGTTTCATCTGACTGAATGTTGGTAATTAATGCGTCGAAGGTTTTTAAACCTTGTTGCGCCGCGATCAGTGTTTGCAACATACGTGCAGCGGTACGGCCTAAAGTGGTAAATAGTGCTTCGATAGGTAAGCCTGTCCGCGCGAGTAGGCCATTAACGGTATCCACAACAATTTGATTACCGCGGGCATAGCTAACCAGTAAGCAAGCGAGTGGGCCAACTTCAACCGGTTCACCTTTATAACGAGGTGATTTCACCCACGAATATTTACCGTCACCGTCTAAGGTTGGCAATTTACCGTAAACAGTATCGCGCTCAACAAAGCCGGTATAGTGAGGGATAGTTGTCCCGTCGTAGGGGTGTTGCGGCGCATCGGCACTGTACCAAGCATGGGTGACGTCTTCGGCAATCCAGTCTGGGTTGATATCACTGACGCCCGCTAAATCGCCATTCATAATCACACCTTGGTCAAACAGGTGCTCACCATTGGCAAGAACAAACTCTTGTGAAGCCATAAAGTTCTTCACGTTAACGCCACCCAGTACGCTAGGCTCAGCACCAAAAGCTTCGGCGGCCATGACGATGTCAGCTTGGTATCCGCGCACAATAAAGTCAGTCACGATAGCGTGTTTTTGCTTCCACTCTTGCAGGCGTGCAGGGCTTAACATGTCGCGTACTGAGGTTACTCCGCCGACCACAATCGATTGTGGATGAGGAGATTTACCGCCGAATATTGCCATCATTTCAGCGGCAATACGCTGTATTTCAAGTGCTTTAAGGTAATGTGATAGAGCTACAAGGTTTTGTTCAGGCGTAAATTTATAGGTGCCATTTCCCCAGTAAGCATTCGCAAAAGGGCCCAGTTTACCGGTATCGACAAAGCCTTTAATTCGCTCTTGGACTGCCCTTAAGTCACCTTCACCAGCGGCAATGGGGTTATCGGTATATTTTAAGGCAACTTGGGCGGCTTTCGCGGGATCGGCGCTGAGTGCAGAAACCACATCAACCCAATCTAACCCATGTAGGTGATAAAAATGCACAATGTGATCGTGCATAAATAATGAGGTTTGCATCAGTGAACGCAAATATTTAGCGTTAAGTGGAATGGTCATCCCTAAGGCATTCTCCACCGCTTCAGTACCACAGCGGTAGTGTGAATAAGTACACACACCGCAAATGCGCTGGACAATTAAGCCCACGTCCATTGGAGTACGACCTTTAAGAATGACTTCAATACCGCGCCACAGGGTAGAAGATGACCAAGCTTTACTGATGACATTATTCTCATCCACTTCGACTTCGATACGTAAGTGACCCTCAATACGTGTGATAGGGTCGATAACTACGCGTTTACTCATGGGTTATTCCTCCAGCGGTTTGGCAAAAAGACTGGCAACAGCATGGGCTCCAATACCCACAACAGTCGCGCCTAAAATCACCGCACCAATAGTATCTGCGGTCGCATCCAATCCATGGAGGAGTTGACGGCCAAGGGGTTTTTCAAAGTCAGCCATATCATCCCAGAAGTTAGGTTCTGAGCAGCCCATACAACCGTGTCCAGCGAGTACTGGCCAACTTGTGTGATGGTTAAAGCGCTCGGTGGGGCAGTTGTTGTAGGTATAAGGTCCTTTACAACCGACTTTATACAAGCAATAGCCTTCTTTAGCGCCATGATCGCCAAATTCTTCAACAAATTCACCGGCATCAAAGCGGCCGCGGCGTTCACAGTTATCGTGTACCCGTGCGCCATAAGCCCATTTAGGTCTGTTAAACATATCCAGCGCAGGTAATTTGCCGAACATAATGAAGTACATCAAAGTGCCAACTATGTTCTTTTCGCTTGGTGGGCAACCTCCTAAGTTAATCACGGGTTTACTGACCACCTCATGCACGCCCTTAGCCCCCGTTGGGTTTGGATAAGCGGCTTGCACGCCACCGAACGCGGCGCAAGTGCCTACAGATATAATGGCTGCAGCGCCTTCTGCGGCATGTTTGATGATTTCTAAACCTGTGTGACCTTTACAGCCTACCGTTAAAAAACTGCCGTTATTTGCAGTGGGAATCGCCCCTTCAACGGCCAGTAAATAACGTCCTTTGTAGGTTTCGAGTGCATTTTCAAGGTTTTCTTCGGCTTGCCAACCAGAGGCCGCCATTAAGGTTTCGTGATATTCCAAGGAGATGTGATCGAAAATTAGCGAGTCTAGGTTTGGCGTATCGGTACGAATTAACGATTCTGAACAGCCCGTACATTCGGCCATATGCAGCCAGATTAACGGAACTCTGTCGGCTAGCTCAGCGGCCTGTGCAACTAAGTTACTAAAGGGCAGTGGTAATGCGAGCATGCCCGTCACCATGGCACTCCATTTCATGAAATCACGGCGACTGATGCCATGTTGTTGCATCTTTTCAATCAAGGATTGCTGTTGACGGGGAGCGAATTGGCGTAACGCATCTAAGCGAGCCTTTCCCTGTTCATATAGGGCTGCATGTGTGTCCATGGGTCAACCTTTATTGTTGTTTAAATGTAAATTGGTAAGGGTTTACATAATTGACAAACTCAGTTTAGCCCTGGGGAATGTAAATAATGTTGATATATATCAAGGATTTTAAATCAACGTGACGAAAGGGCGTTCTACATTCCATTAACATGATGCAGATCTGATTTCAGTTTTTAAAGTGGGTCAAAATGTCGCGCTTTTGTCATGTTGTAGGCAAGAGAGTATTAAGGGGGTTGTTTGTGGATTCAATTGAGTTGATACCAGTGTGATGCGCTTAATCCAGTTAATTGAAGCAATATCAAATAGGTTAATAAAGCCTTAAGATTGGTTGAATAGATTGGGATACAATTGTTGGCGTTAAACGTCCTTAATGATGAACCTCGATATTTTTGAAATAGATCCTTAATATTATGGTGATATCGCGAAGCGTGGCGCCGATTATCACGCCGGTTATATCGCTATTTGCTGCAGATAGTAAGGTTTAGAGTGTAACTGAATGGTGTGGTTGCTAGCATGACGAAGTATGCGGTAAGGCGTAAAATAGATAGCATTTTCACACTAATATAATGTTATACCAATCACATTAACTATCTAATCAGTTCAGAGCCCCACTGGTATTTCAACGCGCTTTATACTGGGTTTAAGGCTTTCGCCAGAGCACCACTATGCTTTCAAGCCTTCGCCTTGTCTAAAGCGCGTTGTACTCCCGCTGAATGAAATACGATTGATATTAGAAACGTTAAAATTAGCATTCCCACCCATCGCTCAGTTAAGGAGATTAAATGCGTATTATGTTGGTTGAAGATAATGAGTTATTAGCCCAAGGAATATGCCTAAGCTTAGGTAAACTGGGCATGCAGGTTGATCATCTTAATACTTACCAACAAGCATTACAGGGTGTTAAAAATGAAAGTTTTAGTGCCATAGTGCTCGACCTTGGTTTACCCGATGGCAACGGCAAAGAATTACTCAAGACTTGGCGGCAGCAAGGGGTATCCATTCCAACGATAGTGTTGACCGCTAATACCAATTTCGATACTAAACTTGAGTGTTTGGACATAGGTGCTGATGATTATTTAGGTAAACCCTTTGATGTACGTGAGTTGGCGGCCCGTATACGTGCCATTGTTAGGCGTCAGTATGGACTCGATCACAACAGTTTGATTATTGGTGCATTGAGTATTGGCTTAGATACTCGTGAGGTGATTTTTCGCGAACAAAATGTAGTGCTTTCACGCCGTGAGTTTCAATTATTACTCGAACTTGCCCAGTCAGCCGGGCGCGTATTGACCCGCAGTCAACTCGAGCAGTTAACTTATGGTTGGGATGAAGTCGGTAGCAACTCGATTGAAGTGCATATTCATCATTTGCGTAAGAAGCTCGCCAACGAGCTGATTAAAACTGTGCGTGGCATAGGTTATACCTTGATTGAAACAAATTAATCCGATCAATTCAGTGACAAAAACTGCGTTTGTGGGTATTGATATCTTAACTGTTTGCTGAGAATGTAAAGACGTTAGGAAATTTAAGTGATTAGATTAAAAGGGCAGGATGTGTATTCACTGCGTTTAGTGCTGACATTATTGATTTTGTCAGGGATTTCAGTCTCAGTGGCTGTCTCTAGCTGGTTGAGCACCCGTGATTCTAAGCATCAAATAGAAGAGCTTTTTGATGCGCAAATGATACAAACTGCAAAAATGCTGGAGCTGTTTTATCATACAGATCTTGGCGCACCCGTTAAAAATCAAACGAAACTGCAAATATTGCATGTCCCAGATAGTCAAATCAGCACTTTTGCTGAAAAAGCGGATGCGTTGAAACTCGCCTATGAGCATAAGTTGGCGTTTCAAATTTGGAGTGAGGCAGGTGAAGCGCTGGTTTTATCCGATAATATTGGCCTCAAACCGATTACGCGTTTTGTGCAGGGCTATCATCAGACCATGTTTGAAGGTCAACTTTGGCATGTGTTTAGTTTTTTCTCAATAAAAAATAATGTGTGGATTGTGACCGCTCAGCGTGATGACGTGCGTCAAGAGTTGGTATCACAAATTATGCATAATGCAGTGATAGTGCCCTTGATTGTGGTGCCTTTGACATTGTTGATCGTAAGCTTATTGTTTTATCTTTTATTCAGGCCGTTAAAAACCTTTGAAAGAGAATTAATCAGTCGAGCGCCAAACGATCTTACGCCACTGACCATGTCGTTACCCAAAGAGCTTGTGCCTGTGCGCCGCGCATTAAATTTGTATATTGATAGCATTGCCCGCTTTATTGCCCGTGAACGCCGCTTTAGCGCCGATGCCGCCCATGAACTAAAAACACCATTATCGGTAATTAAATTACATCAACATGGTTTAGAAAGCTTGATTGAGGACGATCCGCAGCAGAAGTTTCATTTAGCGGCGATTGATGCGGGTGTCGAACAGATGAGTCATACGGTTGAACAGCTCCTAGTGCTTGCTAGAGTTGATTCAATTAATGAACTTAATGTGTCATCTCATGGTATTTTGCCGATGATTGAAGATGCACTTAATCAGCTGATGCCACAAATAACTGATTATGAATGGAACATGGATATTACCTCTGTGCTGACCGTGAAATGCGACCGCTTTTATTTGCTACTCGTGCTAAAGAATATTATTGAAAATGCCTGTAAATACAGCCCCAAGGAATCTGAAATATCAATCTCAGCTCGCATTGTTGATGATGAAATCAGTATTTGTATTGCAGACAAAGGGCAAGGTATGTCGGAACTGCAGATTGCCAGTGCAACTGAGCGCTTCTATCGTGTAAATGAAAATGAGGGCATTGGTGCCGGTTTAGGGTTGTCTATTTGTCATCACATCATTGAGTTGCATCAAGGTCGTTTGGTGTTGGCAGCAAGAGAGCTGGGAGGATTATCGGTGACTATTTTTTTGCCACGTGAGCAGCACAAGTCAAATCGAGAAATATAAGCAGTACTATAATGATCTTACTTCAGTTTGTAGCTGAATTTAGTTAGAACGCGAATATGCTGCTTATCGACTTTAACGCTAGAGTGTATTGTTTTATCAGATTTTTGTCGCAGGTGACATTCTGTACCTTTTAAGTTTTGCAACATTAAATCAAGCCTTTTCAAAGCACTGTTTATTGGCAATCATGTCGTATTTTGAACAAAAAATGTTGTTTTGTAACTGTGAAAGCATAAATAAGCATGCTAATGTTATTTTTATATGCTTTTTTAGTATAGACTTATTCTTAAATAGTATTGTCTAGAAGGAGTTAACTGCATCTTTACTTATGCGTTTTTTTCTCATTCTGATATCTTTCGCGATATATAAGCGGTTGTTTTTTTTCATCACTCATTCAGAGTGGGGGAAATGCGCTGCACATATAAAAAACATTGATTTTTTTAGTTTATTTTTTAGGTTACCTATCTATGGTTAGCTTGTTGCGTTGCCCATCGTCCAAACCTTATTCGTCACTCATCTGTTCATTGACGCTAGGCGCTGTTGTCGCCCTGTCTGGTGTCGCGTACGCTGAAGAGACAATTCCCACCGAGACAGTGCCTGTGGTTACTCCACCGAAAGCAATTGTTCAGCCGGCGGCTAAAAATCAAGTGCGCTTTACTAAAACAGGCGCTTTTGATGGTGAGACTGTCATAAAAATCGCAAAACGTTTGGCAGCAAAACCCTATGTGGCCCTCAAAGACCCTTTACCTGCTGGCCTTGCGAAACTGTCCTACGATGAATACCGTGATATCCGTTTCAATCCGACTGCGTCAATTTGGCGTGATCAGGGTGTGCCTTTTCAAATGCAAATGTTCCACCGTGGTTTTTATTTCCAAGATCTGATTGAAATAGCCGTCGTTGAGGGGAATAAAGCGACACATTTGGCCTATGAGCCTAAGTATTTCACAGCCGGTGAAGTGATTACCCAAGCGTTACCCAATGACGATATTGGTTATTCCGGCTTTCGTATTCATAACCAACTGAATACTAACGGTGTTTTTGATGAGCTAATGGTATTTCAAGGTGCGAGTTATTTTCGTGCTCTGGGTAAAGGTAATGCCTATGGCTTATCTTCACGTGGTTTAGCCTTAAAAACTGCTGATGCCGAAGGGGAAGAATTCCCGATATTTCGCGCATTTTGGGTTGAGCGTCCATACAATGATAGCAATTTGATTGTTGTACATGCTTTGTTAGATAGCCCAAGTGTAGCGGGGGCTTATACCTTCTCAGTGCGTCCAGGCGATAACACGCTGATTGATGTTGAAGCGACACTGTTTCCACGGGTTGAACTCAATAAAGTCGGTCTAGCGCCAAGTACTAGCATGTTCTTACATTCGCTAAATGGCCGTCACGATACCGACGATTTTAGACCAGAAGTACATGATTCTGATGGTTTATTGATGTTAAATGGTCGTGGTGAGTATTTGTGGCGTCCACTGGCTAATCCGCGTCAATTACAAGTTAGTGCGTTTTCAGACAACTCTCCACAGGGTTTTGGGTTAATCCAACGTGAACGTGACTATGAGGCATACCAAGATTTAGAAGCCCATTATGAACGTCGTCCTAGTTTGTGGATTGAACCGGTCGGTAATTGGGGCCAAGGTTCAGTGGTGTTAACTGAAATTCCGACTGAGTCAGAAATCCATGACAACATAGTGAGCTATTGGAAACCACGTCAACCTATCCCCGCTGGCGGTGAGTTTCATTTTGCTTATCGTATGAGCTGGGGTGATGAACCTACCGCTAAAATAGGCGCAGTGCATGTGTCTCGTTCTGCCAGTGGTCGTGCCGATATTGCTAAAGCAACACCAAGACGTTTATTTGTGGTTGATTACGAAATTAAAGGCCCGATGACGGATGAAATACCTGTTGCTAAAGTTGAAGCCTCTGGCGGCGTAGTGACCAATGTGGTGATTGCCCGTAATGCTACCAAAAATGGTTACCGCTTAGCCTTTGAGTTAGAACCAGAAGATAAAGAACTTATCGAACTGCGTGCTGAACTCAAATTTCCCACTCCTCGTCAGGTTGAAACCTGGCTCTATCGCTGGACGCTGTAAGGTTCATGACGGAGCAACATAATATGACTGTACCCGATAACTCGGTACTCGAGACAGAAGTTCTCGTCGGTGGTAGCGCTATGCCAAATGAACGGCCTGGCGCGATGGAACCGCAAAATTTAAGCAAGATGCCGGAAGGTTTTCCGCGCCGTAGCACAGTGGCGAATGGGGTGCGTTCGCGCGCCTCTCGCCGTTTTTTTGTGGTTGGCGGCGCTTTATTAATGTCTCTGTTTGCTATTTATGAAATGGGTGCGGTATTTAGTATTGGTGGGATAACGCCCTTAGAGTATCTGGTACTGGTACTATTTGCGGTTAACTTTTGCTGGATTGCTTTAGCATTTTGTAGTGGTATTGCAGGTTTCCTCATCTTGTTACGTAAGCCGCGTGCCAAAGACTTGGATGCGACGCAGCTGCATACGCGTACCGCGATTTTGATGCCAACCTATAACGAATCTCCTGACAGAGTATTTTCAGCGGTCTCAGTAATGGCTGAAACTTTGTCGCAAACCGGACATGGTCATGCTTTTGATTGGTTTATCTTAAGTGATACTACAGATCCGGATATCGCATTGCTCGAAGAGCAGGCGTTTTTGGTGTTACGCCAAGAAACTCATAAGCATTCGCGGGTTTATTATCGTCGTCGTCGTAAAAACGTCGCCCGTAAAGCGGGTAACGTGGCGGATTTTTGCCGTCGTTGGGGATCGCGCTATGATCATTTATTGGTGCTTGATGCCGACAGCTTGATGGAGTCGTCAACAATCACAGGCTTAGCGCAGCGTATGCAAGCCGATCCCGATGCGGGCTTGATTCAAACCATTCCATCTTTAATCAATGGCACCACCTTAATGGCGCGTTTACAGCAATTTGCAGCGCGTATTTATGGTCCTGTGATTGGCACTGGATTAGGTTGGTGGGTACAAAAAGAAGGTAACTTCTGGGGCCACAATGCGATTATTCGTACAGAAGCCTTTATGACTGCGGCAGGCTTACCCAACCTTAAAGGTAAACCGCCTTTTGGTGGCCATATCATGAGTCATGATTTTGTGGAAGCCGCGTTAATTCGTCGTGCTGGCTGGAGCGTCGTTATTGCCTATGACTTGCCAGGTTCCTACGAAGAATGCCCACCATCGATTATAGATTTAGCCGTACGTGATCGTCGCTGGTGCCAAGGTAACCTGCAGCATTCACGTATTTTGCCGACCAAAGGTCTGCACTGGGTGAGTCGTTTGCATTTACTGACGGGTATCATGGCTTATTTATCATCACCTTTCTGGTTGATGTTAATTTTGACCGGTTTGATGCTGGCTCTGCAGGCACACTTTATTCGACCTGAATATTTTACCGACCAATTTTCACTGTTCCCCACTTGGCCCATCATGGACTCGGACAGGGCATTAAGATTGTTCTACATTACGATGGGCGTTTTATTTGGCCCTAAAGTATTTGGTGTCTTGTTACTGCTTAAAGACGGCGAGTTTGCTCGCAGTGTTGGTGGCCGAATTAAAGCGATATTTAGTGTGATCTTTGAGGTCATACTCTCAGCGCTTATCGCACCTATCATGATGTTTATTCATTGTGGCGCAGTGATGTCGATTTTGATGGGGCGGGATAGTGGTTGGTCGCCGCAGCGTCGTGATGATGGCAGTATGCCTTGGATGACGCTTTTATACCGTCATCGCTGGCACATGCTAGCGGGTATTATGTTAGGTTATGCGGCTATTTTGGATTCTTTGACACTCTTAGCGTGGATGAGTCCTGCTTTAATTGGTCTGTGGTTTGCCGTACCTATCTCTGCATGGACGGGTTCAGTTAAAATAGGCGAAGTATTCAAACGGGCAGGTATTCTCGCAACTCCAGAGGAGCGTAATCCCGCCGTTATTTGTCTTCAAGCACAAGAAGCGCGTACTGCCTACCAAGGTTTTATTGCGGAACCTTGGACATTAGAGCAGCTTCTTAAAGATCCTACGTTAATGGAACTACATTTGGCTATGGTTGATAAACAACCCTTGCGCGCCGCTGGCACACCAATTGAAGCGATGGAAGCGATATTGCATGTGAAGGTATTAGAAGCGCGTTGTCAGCAAAGTGCTTTAGCGCTACTTAATCGTCAAGAAATGGCGATGGTGTTAGCCAACCCACAGATGCTGCGTAACTTACAAAAATTACCTGAACAATTTATCGAAGAAGATTTAGTTTCTTTTTGCTAATTGTTATTAGCGTATAGCTTGTCTTAAATGCCACTGACGAAGTTCAGTGGCATTTTTCTTTTCATTATCTATAGTTAGCGCTAGCAATTCATCAATCTCCGTGGAATAGTCTTAATGTAGTGTTCGTCCTCTGACATGATTGCAGACTGTATTAAGGGAGTGTTTATGGTGTTGCTAAAGATCATCCGCTCTTTCTACCGTTGGTTTGATTGTGCTGTCGTTATCTTGGTGCAGCATACCTTTGTGTTATCAAAGCGCACATCAAATGCGATAAAGGCAAATAGGAATAAGAGACTCAGTGGTGATCGCTTGGCTGCCTTATTATGTAGTCATTTAACATTCATTGTTATCGTTATATTACCTTTCTGTGTAGTTAATGCCGCTGATGAGATGACACCGCTGAATGTAACTCACAACACAGATAATGAGTCACATACTGAGCTAAGTACAAAGTTAAGCACAGATCTCTATGCAATAGAGCCCGAGCCTCAACTGCAACTTGAGGCATTAATGCCACAGGTATTGTTATTAGATCTTGCGGGAGTGAATCCCTTATTCAGCCAAGATTACCGTGAACTGGTCGCTTCACCCAATACATTATCAATGGCAGATTTAGCCCGAATACAAGCCAATGTAGCAAGTTATTGGCGTTATGTGACGTTATTAACGGCATGTAATGACACTGGAACGGTGGAAGCAACCTCTGCCGTTATCCCTATGGATACTCCATTCCAAAGCGTGTTGAAACAAATCACCCATCTTGTGCAACTTGATCGAGTAGAACCATGGGAAACCTTAGTGTTAGATGAAAAGCTGACCGTAGGTATGAATAGTCAAGTTATTGATATTATTGCAAAACGTTTACAAGTATTGGGCGACTTAACCACATGGCCAGATATGGCTCAAATGTATACCGAAGAGCTAATGGTAGGTATTAAACGCTTTCAACTAAGGCATGGGCTGAAACAGGATGGGGTCATTGGTAAAAAAACCTTGTACTGGTTGAATCAATCTCCTAAAGCAAGGGCGGTATTACTGGCGAAAAATACGATTCGGAAAAGGCTTTTTGAACGTAAATTAGCGTCGAGCTATTTGTTGATTAATATCCCTGCTTTTGAAATGATTTTAGTGGATAACGGTACTAAAGTGCTTAAGTCTAAGGTGATTGTCGGCAAACCGTCTCGACAAACACCGCTTTTAGATAGTCAAATATCCAGTATTGTGCTTAATCCTGATTGGCGAGTTCCGAGCAGTATCTTGCGCCGAGATATTCTACCGCAAATCAAAAAAAATGGTCATTACCTCAGTGAGCGTCAGTTTGATGTGTATGATTATAATGGTCAATTGGTGCAGCATACCCCAGAAGAGTGGCAAGCATTAGCATCGACTTCGTTTCCATACAAATTAGTCCAGCGCCCTGGTACGAAGAATGCGTTAGGCAAATATAAGTTTCATTTTGAAAACAGTTTTAGTGTGTATTTACATGATACGTCTGAGCCTAGCCTGTTTAATAAAGAAAATAGAGCATTATCATCGGGTTGTATTCGTATAGAGAAAGTTGCTGAATTAGCGCAGTGGTTTAAAGAGCATTTAGTCAAAGACAAACGCTTATGGGACAAATTAGTTCCAGAAATTACCCACGCACAGTGGTTTGCTTTGTCAGAAAAGCTGCCAGTACATCTTGTTTATTGGACGGCATGGCTAGAGGATAATGGCCAAGATCATTATCGCAGTGACATATACAACTTAGAACCTGAGTTAACCAATGCAGTGCCCGCAGCAGTACTCGATATTCGTTGAGGGAGCTTTTACCACTTTACTATTTGTATTACTAACAAATTGAACTCACACGGCATTTTAAAACTGCGCTAAAAAATCGAGCGAGTAAAACTTGAACTTAGTATTAATTCAGTATAAGTTGCCTCTCTGATGACCAAAAAATAGACAAAAAGGTGACCGTGTGACTTTGATCTGTCCTGCCCGTAGGCAGTTATTGTTAGGCCTTAGTGGTGTGGCATTATGTTCTTTTATTCCTTCAAAAGCCGTGGCGAGTCGTTCAACAAAAGGGATCCGCGAATTAAGTCTTTTTAATCGACATACTGGAGAACGTGACGACGGCAGTTATTGGGTTGATGGGCATTATCAAAGTAAGGTATTAAAAGATTTTAATCATTTACTGCGGGATCATCGTCAGAATATTGCTGCGCCAATGGATAAACGGTTATTCGATTTACTCTATTCGCTTAAAACGACTTTAAATACCGATGATGAAATACATGTAATTTCTGGTTATCGATCACCGAAAACCAACGCAATGCTGGCGAGTAACAGTGGTGGTGTTGCCAAAAAAAGTTACCATATGCGGGGAATGGCGATGGATATTGCCATTCCAAGCGTTAAGTTAAAAACCCTACGTGAGGCCGCATTATCGCTGAAACTCGGAGGTGTTGGGTATTATCCCAGCTCTGGTTTTGTGCATGTGGATTGTGGCCCGGTAAGGCACTGGTAACTCAGTACTTTTATTATTGCATCTGCAGGTGAAACGTTTGCTCTAAGGCTTGAGCCTCAATTAAATAATGCTGCAGCAGTGGAATAAAGTGCTGGTTTAGCATGCTTAGCTCCCGATGCTGTTGCCAATGACAGATTAATAGGCTTAAGCGCTGCGATAATTGGTATTGTCTAAGTCTTTGCGCTTTTATGTCGACACCCTGAGTGGTTTGCATCAGCATAATTAAGATATGGTTTTTTTGTTGGGTACAGGCGAGTAATTCTAAACATTTTAATTCTAACGTATTTTGCTGATATGGCACAGTTTCGATAAGCGAGACTAACTCATGGGCTAATTGGCATGAAAGTCGATTCTCTTGCTGTAACTGGTATAGTGGATGAGACATATTATGACGCATCAATTATCGAAATTTGCTCGAGCTTATCAGGCTTTTTTAGAGCCCAGTGTGATCTAGAACGCGAGTTTTTCTTTTCAGGACAGAGCAGTTTCTTTAGTGTAACCGCCATGATACAAGTCCTTTAACTTGATAAAGACCCCTCCATTTTACTAACGCAGACATTGGTATGTTCAGGCATTGGCTGATTCTTGTGTGCTTTAGGTATCTATGTTAATATCCGCGCGCTTTATATGAGCCGCCATTGGTCGAAAATGTCGGCAATTTTTTACTCTAAATTTAAGTGAGAAACACATGTCTTACACTATCCAAGCACAAGCCCGCACTGAAATAGGGAAAGGTTCGAGCCGCCGCCTACGCCATGCTGCTAAAGTACCTGCTGTTATTTATGGCAAAGGCAAAGAGCCAGTTTCTATTGTTTTTGATCACAAAGATATCATTAACATTCAAGCTAATGAAGATTTCTACACTTCTACACTGACTATCGTTGTTGATGGAAAAGATGTAGGTGTACGTGTTCAAGCTATGCAACGCCACGTGTTCAAGCCAATCATTGAGCATGTTGACTTCGTTTACGCTTAATTGCCGTGACTGAAGTAAAAAGCGCCTAATGGCGCTTTTTTTGTCTCTCAAATCCAGCGGTTTTAGAATCCGTTACTGTTAACTCTATAAAATAGATTTTGAGTTAATCTTATTACTTGATATTGAAGTTGTAATAAATATCAAGAGATTGACCTAAAGTACCCGATACGGTTTCTAGGTAAAGTTGAGAGAGTAGATAGTATCTCACGGTCATTTCATAGCCGGGGTTAAATACGCCAACGCCATATTTCACCATTAAGTCCTCGCCAATATAACCACTGATCGCAACGCGTCCTTCATCGTTGGTATCGAGTTGTACGTTTGAGAAACCAAACTCTTCAATTAACCCGGTTGCAGTATTACCAATGTTGTTAATTGCGCCGCCGCCAACCTGTGAGCTTAACCCTAAGGCTGCGCCCATCATGAGTGAGTTATTCTGTTCATTATTCGCATTGTTAAAGCCACTACCTTTAACGATGTAAGATAGAATTTCGGCCTGCTCTTTGGCTGGATTTGAAAATAAAGTGACGACAGGGCGTGATGGAGTACCCGTTACGCGCACGCCGGCGACTAAGTCCTCGCTCTTAATTTCGCGTATCGCTTCAATATTAAGGTTAGGTACTGAGGTTGGCCCCACAAATTGTACTTCTCCGGTGCGAATTTTCAGGGTTTGACCCATAAACTTGTAACTACCTTGATTGACTTTGATATTGCCAAATAGCAAAGGAGGACGGAAAGCTTGTTGCTGTAACTTTAGCGTACCTTGCAGTTTACCTTTGAGGCCCATGCCATCAATTCTGAGTTCATTGCCCACATTGATATTAAGATCAGCGATTATGGCGTAGGGGCTGGCTTTAGGTTGAGTGGCGGCGATGGAGTCATCAAACACCACGTCCTCAGAGGTTGCGATACCGCCTTCTGCTAATGGGACAATTTTGATATTGCCAGATGGGACGTTGATTTGCCCCTTCACGGCCAGTTGCTTACTGCTAAACGTAACCGTGATATCAGGGGAAACATCGAGAATAGCCAGTGGTGGCTGGATCACCGCAAGTTTTTCACCTTGGACGGCTAACTCACCGCTAAATTGCCCTTGTGGCCATTGCAGTTGACCATTCACTCGTCCTAAACCATTACCCATCATCCAGCGGCCCTTGAGTTGCGCCTGTTGGCCTGCAAATGTCATCGACATGTCAATCTTATCAACTAAAGTTGGGTTGGCAGTCAATGCTAAAGCGCCTTCAGTTAAGGCCATGCTACCTGATACTTCTGGGGCATCAAGACTACCTGCAAAGTTTAGCTGGCTGGTTAGTAAGCCTTGCACTGTATTTAATTGCGGAAAAAACTCCCCAAGTGGCTGTAAGTTGATTTGCTTTATATTGGCGTAACCTGCGAGCGCTCGATCGGGCGTGACATTGACGTTAATCTCACTCTGCCAGCTTGCAATGCCTTCTGACTCGAAATTTAATGCCGTTGTTAATTGTTTTGCATCTAAATTGGCCCGCAACGATAGATTTTGATAATCGATAGTCACTTCACGATTTTTTGCTCGTTTGAGCATGATACTACCAGGCGTAAAGTCTAGATTAACATCGGCAGTAGGCTTACGGTTTGCGGCCCAAGCAAAGTTGGCTAATAATGATGCGGGCCCATCCCAGCGCATATTCGTGGGTAATATAGGGATTAATAATTTCCCTGGGTTACCTGAATAGCTTACTTGTGCATTGCCTTTGTTACCTAATGAGGTGTTGTTATTTAAACAAAAGCGACTGTTTGGGTTGATCAGACAAAACGGCGTAATACTGCCCTGATTCTTGGTTTGATCCCAAGCGAGATTAATTGTCTTGTCTAGCTGCCATGGGCCAATTGGTGTGTTGAGGTTTAAGCGTTCGACGTCAACTTGTAGCCGTGATTTTTTCACATCGTATTGGCTACTTACGGTGGCATCAAGGCCGAGATCGCCTGTGGCATTAAGGGTAAGTTTTTGAGCATTGATCGTGCCTTTTGCACCGAGCGTTAAGGTGTCTATACGTTCTGTTGCCAGCTGCAAAGTTTTTGATTTTAATGAAATGGCAAATTCATGCTGTTCTAATGGCTTGTAATAGGCTTTTAAATTAGATTCTTGTAGTTTGATATTTTGATAAACAAACTCAGCTAACAGTACTGTAAGCTCAACTTGGGGATGTTTTTCGTCACCGGTAACATTAATTTGTGCCTGCAGTTGGCCGCTTGCCTTAGGGATCCACAAACCAAAATCTGGCACTTGTAATTCACCTTGAAGATCCCAGTTAGCGTTGGCTTCGCCTTTTAATACTAGCGTCGAGCCTAACACCTTGGCATTAAGTCCTTTAGAACTAACATACAGTGCATCATTTATATTGATATCCCCATTTATATCAAATGGATAACCTTGCAAACTACCGGTGAGCTCAGTGTCACTTAGGGACATTTGCCAATGGGGAGCGGCAAACGACCCTTGGGTACGTAATTCTCCTGAAATTAAACTGTCTGGCAGGGTCGTTGCTGTTGATGCTGCATCTAGCAGTAACTCTTGGAGTTTGATGTCATTGAGTTTGAGATTAGCGGTCCAACTTATGGCTTTTTGATAATCAAGTTCCCCAGTGAGATCTACCTTGCCAATGGCGCCCAGTGCCTCAAGTTTGTTAATCGTTAATTTAGCCCCTTGATTGTGGACCTGAGTGTCTATATCGAGCACTTTGTGGAACGGTGTGGTGAGTTGACCCTTTAACGTTGCCTGCTGTTGATTGAAATCGCCTTCGCTCACCAGTGTGACATCATCTATTGAGTATTCTGGGTTTTGCAGTGGCCACTGTAATCGCACCTGTTCTAATTTTACCGTGTAGGGCAGGTTAGGGTCACCAAGCGTTATCTGACCATTAAGGATAAGATCTGCATCGCCCTTTGCCACTGCATCAATCTGCAATTTACCTACACTTTGACTCAAACGTAGTGTTAATGCTTGCTGAGTGAGTTCGGGTAATTCTGCTAATTGATGAAGGTTAAGGCTAATCTCTAAATCAAGTGGATAATCTTTATCTAGGGTTAAGCTGCCAGTAATATCGGCATTACCATCGGTATGGTTGAGCAGCAAATGCTCTAGGGTTAATTGATATTCACGAAAGCGGCCTTGTAATTCAATATGACTAAAGACATCTTTGCGTTCACCAATTTGCAGTGTGGTGTTGTCTAGCGTTAGGGCGTTGACTGTCACAGGAAAAGGCATAAACACAGCTGGCAAATGAGCTAATGCCCACTCAGTGGGGTTATTATTTACTGGCGTTGATGGTGTCGCTGTTGTTGGTGCTTGCGCTTGCGCTGCTACAGCAGGGTTTTGCGTGGGACTATTGTTGCCTGTTGCTGAACCTGTTTGCACATTATCAGCCGATGTGGAGATAATTACCGATAATCCCTCGCTAGTTAATTGCTTTATTGACAAGCCTTCAGTAAACCACTGCGCTTGTGCATTAAGCTCATTTGCAGCGAATTGCATATCATCCACTTGGATATGAATCGCGTTAAGTGTGGCTGTATCTAGCACAATATCAAAAGGTAATAGCAGTTCGCTTGGTGCTTCATCCTGCGCTGTAACAGCAGCTTCGCCGTCTGCGGCAAGGGCAAGAGTATCAATGGTGACATCGACCTTAGCTACAGATAAGTTATTCACACATAAACGTTTTTGTAGAAAACAGGCCGGTTGCCACAGTAAATGTACATCCTCGAGCTTAACTTTGATTCCGGCCATAGACCAAGTTGCATGGGATAACACTAAATCTTTATTAATTGATCCTGAGGTATAAGTCAGCCCAACATCGGGTACCAATTGATTAGCAAGTCCAACGGTAATGCGCGAGCCAAATTCTGTGCCTAGCAATAGCGCTATCACAACTAATAAAGTTAAGGGCACATAAATAATAATACGTGTCCACAGTTTGAAATATCGCCATAATTTTTGTAGCCACGATACTGATAGCGTTACAGATGCGCTAATTGCATCACCTACTTCAGTGTTCGGGGTGTTTTCCGCATCTTGCACGGTGGGATGCTGCTCTGTGGGGGTACTCATAGATCTGTCCCCATTGTCAGGTGAATGCGCCATGACCGCTCAATGGTATCGGTTTCTTTCAATCCAACCCCTAAATCCAGTTTTATTGGGCCAATAGGTGAAATCCAATGTATGCCGCCGCCAACTGACACTACTGGTTCAAATTGATTGTTATCAAAAGCGTTACCCGCATCAATAAAAGTGCCTACTCGCCAAGTTGGAGTTACATAATATTGATATTCTAAACTGCCAACCATTAAATAGCGGCCACCGATGACTTCGCGGTTGAGTGAACCATCGTCGGCAATATAGTCTAAATAGGGCCCGAGTTCTTGATAACCATAGCCACGCACACTCTGATCACCACCGGCAAAATAACGTAATGAGGGTGGAATGTTTGCCAGTTCGTTCTCGTTGGCTAAGTTGGCGGCTAAATCAATGCGCGACACGATTCTGTGTTTATCAAAGAAGGTATCAATCCATTTAAATTTGGCTTGCAGACGAGCTAAACGGGTTTCAGAACCCAAGTAGGGATCGGCATAGTCTAGGCTGTAAATTTGTCTAAATCCTGATTTAGGGTCAAGGGAATTATCACCACGCGTCGTTCGAGAAAAGTTAATCCCAGCCAAATAAAACGTCGGCATATAGTCGATGTCTGACTGGGTATATAGTTCGTGAACGGCCTCAAGGGAGTAATTCATTAACCATTGATTATCTAGCCTTTGCTGACGTAATAGCCCAATAAGATACTTGGTAGATTCTAGTTGCCCCGTATTAGTAAAATCGCGATTATCCGCATCGTATACTTGGGTTACACCGTATTTATCTCGCAATAACCCAACGCGGATTTTCAGTTGGTCATCCAAAGGATGCGTTAGCGGAATTGTGTAAGTGGTTAATAATTTTGGTCTATCGGGCGACCATTCTAAACTGGTCTCCTGTGAGTGGCCGTATTTATTGATTTGTGGTGTGCGCCATGTCACCCGGACTCTGGGGTCGAAGGCTTGGTCCGTTTTTCCTATATCGCCACCAAAACCGAGTTCGATGGCGTGGCTGGCCTTGGGGGTTAACTCGACTCGCACCGGAATTTGACTGTCGTCAACATCATCGATTTGTGGAATGACTTTAATATTGGCGAAATAACCCGTATCGAGTAGCTGGCGGTTAAGTGCGCTCACACGCCTTGTTGAATAAGAAGCGCCGGCTTTAAAAGGGATAAGGTCATCTAATATCTCGGGCTCTAAGCTATGTCCTTCGAAGCTCACTTGGCCAAATTTATAACGTTTACCAGAGCCAAAATGTAAACTGATTTTGGCAGTATTCAGGTCGCGATTCACTTTAATTTGGGATTCGGTAAATTCACCATCAAAATAGCCGCGCGCTAAAGCTAAGGTAACCAATTGTGATTTCATCTCACTATAAGCACCGTGATTTAATATATCACCGGGTTTTATTTGAATTTGTGCCAGCCATTGATCAAAAGCGCGATCATCGAGCATTTCGCCACTAAAGTTGATATCAACCCATTGAATGATAGTTGGTTCACCGGGGTAATTTCAAGTTTAAGCTCCCACGGCCCTTTATCATGCTCAATCAGATTTTCGTCTATTTCGCCGTGGTAGTAACCCATGGATTCTAACGCTGTACTGACATTGTCCTCAACATTAAACAAAAAGGCACGACGCTGCACCTCAGATTCGGGCAAGGGGCCTAAGTGAGCAACAATATTGCGTTGCAGAGCTTCATTAACGCCAGATACTGATAACCGAAGAAAATTATCTGCGCCCATCGCGACTGATATAACTGACATTGATATCAGAAATAAGCAAAAGCGAAAGTAATGTGAGGTGATTTGCAAAAATGGCTGCACTCTAAATTCCCTGTGATGTGCCATCATTGTCGCCAGAATAAAACCAACAGGCAAGGAGAGGATTGAAATTACATGCTTAAATGGTTACAAAGGAGGTTAATTTTTAAGGGGATGTAAACAATGAAAACAAAACTAACCACCTTCAGTTTAATTATTTCGGGTCTACTTTTTATGTCGCAGAACGCTTTTGCCGCAGATAAACCTTATGCCATTGCGATTCACGGTGGTGCGGGCACGATTTCTAAGGCCAATCTCACCCCAGAACAACGCCAAGCTTATAAAGATAAGTTAAAAGAAGCGGTTGATAAAGGCTCAAAAATATTGGAAGAGGGCGGTGACAGTTTGGTGGCAATTCAAGCCGCGATTAATATTCTCGAAAACAGTCCTTTATTTAATGCAGGCCTCGGCGCGGTTTACACCTATGACGGCGGTCATGAATTAGACGCTGCGATAATGGATGGCAAAACCATGAATGCAGGTGCAATAGCGGGCGTGCGCCATATCGCCCACCCGATAGATTTAGCTTTAGCGGTAATGAATAAATCCGAACATGTAATGCTCTCTGGTGCAGGTGCAGAAGAATTTGCGCTGGCTCAAGGTTTTACCTTAGTACCGAATAGTCATTTTGATACTGACGCGCGCTATCAGCAATTGCTCGATGCACGGGAAAAGCTACAAGCAGCGGCTAAATCTGAACAAGTTGCCAGTGTTAAGATGCAAGATCTCGATTATAAATTTGGTACAGTCGGCGCAGTTGCTTTAGATAAAAAGGGTAACTTAGCCGCAGGGACATCAACTGGCGGGATGACAGCTAAACGTTTTGGCCGTATTGGCGACTCTCCTGTGATCGGCGCGGGCACCTATGCCGAAAATGGCGTTTGCGCTGTATCAGCTACTGGGCATGGTGAATTTTTTATTCGTTATTTAGTGGCTGGAGATATTTGCGCTAAGGTGAAATACCAGCAAAAGTCGATCATTCAGGCGGCCGATGAAGTGATTAATCAACGCCTTATTACTGCCGGTGGTTCTGGTGGCGTGATTGCTGTCGATCAGCGCGGTAATATTGCGACGCCTTTTAATACCGAAGGTATGTACCGTGCCACTCGCAGCAATGGCGAACCCGCTCAAGTGCTGATTTGGCAAGATGAATAATACGCTAAAGCTCATGGTTTAAGTCATCACGAAGGTGGATTTGAAATCGTTAACAGCGAGTGCTACTAACCTAGTGCTCGCTTTTTTTGGGTAAGTGACTTTGCCCTAAGATGAAATAAGTCATTTTTAAGCTTGTGTTGCCTCAATACGAGTGACTCTCCCCGTATTTATTTGCTATGCACATCGCTTTAAAATCGGTTGCAACATATGGCCTAAAACCGGGATATAGCAATCGCCACTTTTCAAAATATGTGTCATTTCGAGCCAGTCTAAAAGATATTTTTTAAAATATTGTTAGCGTTTCGCTTGTCATTTAACCCAATAAACACATGCAAAGTTCATTCTCGTCGGCTGGTGATATGTTTGATCCGCAGATAAGGTGGCAAAGCTACATAATTTAGTGACTAGAAATTTTGCACGGTTAAAAGTTAAGCTGCTGTGTGTTAATAATGTGATTATTGTTAAATAGCATTAAAGTGAATTAGCTTAAATGACTATACTGGTCCATAGTCTATATCGAAATGATATATAGGCTATCTTCAATATTTTTGAATGACGCGTGAAATCAGATTGACTTTAGTGTTTGAAAAATAGCCGAATTATCGGCAATCATTTTTAATAATTCGTTAATGATATTCATATTTACTTGGGAAAATATTCTTTTTTAAGGAATAGAACACAAATTAAAAGGAGAAAGACCATGGGAGAGTATAAGAAATTGTGGTGGACCTTATTAGGGGTCGTCGCAGTGACGTTCTCTATATTAGGTTACTATGGTACTGAGATATACCGAACCGCGCCGCCAATTCCAGCATCGTTTGTGTCGACAAATGGTGACATTTTAACGACCGAAGAAAAAATATTAGATGGTCAAACGGCTTGGCAATCCGTTGGTGGTATGCAATTGGGTTCAGTATGGGGTCATGGGGCTTATCAAGCACCGGATTGGACGGCGGATTGGTTGCATCGCGAACTACTTATTTGGTTAGATTTAGCCGCGGAAGGTGAATTTAAGCGTCCGTATGCTGATCTCACCGAGCAGCAGCAACATATGTTGCGTTATGAGCTGAAAAAAGAATACAGAACGAATACTTATAACGTAGAAAATAACACTGTAACGTTATCACCAAGACGTATTCAGGCAATTGAAAAAACTGGAGCTTATTACAATGCTCTTTTCGGTGGTGCGCCTGAACTGAAAAAGACCCGCGAAAATTATGCGATGAAAGAAGTCACGCTGCCAAATCCAGAGCGGCGAGCGCGTTTATCTGAATTCTTTTTCTGGACTGCGTGGGCAGCATCAACTGAGCGTACCGACGGTACCGCGACTTATACCAACAACTGGCCACATGAGCCATTAATTGACAATAAACCCACCACTGAAAACATTGTTTGGTCCATCATCAGTGTGGTTATTTTGGTGGCAGGTATTGGTGCATTAGTTTGGGCATGGGCATTTTTGCGTAAAGAAGATGGCGAGCCTGTTGCTCCAGAGCGCGATCCTATTTTGTCGTTTAACTTAACGTCTTCACAAAAAGCCTTAGCAAAGTATCTCGTTTTAATTGTTTCTTTATTTACATTCCAAGTGTTTATCGGCGGTTTTACCGCACATTACACCATCGAAGGACAAAGTTTTTACGGTATCCAAACCTCAGAATGGTTCCCGTATAGCTTAGTGCGTACTTGGCATATTCAGTCTGCACTATTTTGGATTGCTACTGGGTTTCTTGCTGCTGGGTTATTTCTGGCCCCGGTGATTAATGGCGGTAAGGATCCTAAATTCCAAAAAATTGGCGTTGATATATTATTTTGGGCATTAGTGATTGTTGTTGTGGGCTCGTTTATTGGTAATTACTTAGCAATTGCACAAATCATGCCTGCTAACCTGAGTTTCTGGTTAGGCCATCAAGGTTATGAATACGTTGACTTAGGGCGAATTTGGCAAATAGGTAAATTTACTGGAATCGTTTTTTGGCTAGTATTGATGATGCGTTGTATCACACCTGCATTACAGCAAAAAGGCGATAAAAATCTCTTAGTCCTCTTTATGTTATCAGTTATAGCCATCGGTTTATTTTATGGTGCTGGATTTTTCTATGGCGAACGCACGCACATTTCAGTCATGGAATACTGGCGCTGGTGGATTGTGCACTTATGGGTAGAAGGCTTCTTTGAAGTATTTGCTACGACAGCATTAGCATTTATCTTCTTTAACATGGGATTAGTTACCAAACGCATGGCAACCGTAGCTTCGTTAGCTTCGGCCTCTATGTTTTTGTTAGGCGGCGTTCCGGGGACTTTCCATCACTTATATTTTTCGGGTACAACAACGCCAGTCATGGCTGTGGGTGCGACGTTTAGTGCGCTTGAAGTTGTTCCTTTAATTGTGCTTGGTTATGAAGCTTGGGAACACTATCGATTAAAAGATCGTGCGCCTTGGATGGCAAACGTAAAGTGGCCGATAATGTATTTTGTTGCAGTAGCATTTTGGAATATGTTGGGTGCCGGTGTATTAGGCTTTATGATTAACCCTCCTATTTCTTTGTATTATATTCAAGGGCTTAATACAACAGCAACCCATGCTCATGCCGCATTGTTTGGTGTTTATGGCTTCCTAGCGCTTGGCTTTACGTTGCTAGTATTAAGGTATATTCGTCCACAGTTGATATTTAACGAACGTTTAATGAAAACATCGTTTTGGTGGATGAATATCGGCTTAGCCTTAATGTTATTTACCAGTTTATTACCGGTAGGCATTATCCAGTTTATCGCTAGTGCATCCGAAGGGCTTTGGTATGCTCGCAGTGAAGCGCTATTACAAAGCGAGACATTGGTGACATTACGCTGGGTGCGCACAATCGGCGATATAGTATTTATTGTTGGTGCATTGGCTGTTACTTGGCAGGTGTTTACTGGCGTGTTTAGCCGTTCTGCCAGCCATGAAAAATAATGTAAATATGATTGAGTGATGAAATTAAGTGGTGCTTTTTAGCACCACTTTTTTATATTTTTTATGCACTAGATGAGTTCAATCGATATTTATCACACCATTATCACGATATTTTGACTAGACTAAAGCTTAAGTTAGTACGAGGGAAATATCATGCGAGGAAAGACAATGGACTTAATTAAAATCCGTGATCATATGGACCGCCAACCCGTATTATTACGCGTCAATATGTCGCTTGCGACTGCGGTCGAAAAACTATTGGATAATAATAAAATGGGCGCCGCAGTGGTTGATGATTTGGGCAACTTAGTCGGTTTTTTATCCCAACAGGATTGTCTTGCTGTGATGATTAAGAGCAGTTATCACTGCGATATGACTTCGGTCGTAAAAGATTGTATGCGTACTGAAGTACTGTTTGTTGAGCCAGATGACAGTATTTTACACTTAGCTGAACAAATGCTTGGGCTTAAACCTAAGGTGTACCCTGTGGTCGAGCACGGCAAAGTGATAGGTACCATTAATCGCACTAATGTACTCAAAGCGATGAATATCTATATGCAGCAATGTTATCTGTCACCGGTTTAATCTAAGCCGTGCCAATGGGGAATTGATACGCTTTATCCTCAGTGCAGCGTAAATTAGCCATACCATTGCGTCAATTTCCTTGCTAGGATCGCCATTTTTGATGCTAGCACTGGAATTTGCATTTGAACTCAGACACACATCCGCTATCGAACGCCTTTCTTAATCTTTGTTATCAGAGCGATGCGTCGCGGATCCGTCGCCGTTTATTTAAGCTCAATAAAGAAGTCGACTCAGATAAAAAAACTCAAACCTTAGCCCAACTGAGTAAGCAAGCGCAGGCGGCGTTTGAGAAGGTTGAGCTGCGCCGTAATGCGCGCCCTAAAATCAACTATCCTGAGAATCTACCCGTTTCTCTGATGCGCGACGATATTGCTCGCGCGATTGCGGGTAACCAAGTGGTGATTATTGCCGGCGAAACCGGTTCGGGTAAAACCACTCAGTTACCTAAAATTTGTTTAGAACTGGGTTTGGGGTGTCGCGGCATGATAGCCCACACCCAGCCAAGACGTTTAGCTGCCCGCAGTGTGGCAAGCCGCATTGCTGAGGAATTACAAAGCCCGCTTGGGGAAGTCGTCGGCTTTAAAGTGCGTTTTGCCGATGCACTTAAAAGTGATTCATATATTAAGTTGATGACCGACGGTATTTTACTGGCGGAATTAACGTCCGATCGCAATCTTGATCAATACGACACTATCATCATCGATGAGGCCCACGAACGCAGTCTCAATATCGACTTTATTTTGGGCTATCTCAAACAAATTCTCAAAAAACGCCCTGATCTTAAAGTCATTATTACGTCAGCAACCATAGATGTTGAGCGGTTTTCTAAGCATTTTAACAATGCGCCCATCATCGAAGTGTCAGGGCGTACCTTTCCGGTAGAAACCCGTTATCGACCATTGGTGCAAGACAGCGATGCCGATTTAGATCAAATCGAAGGCATTTTTGCCGCTGTTGATGAACTGGTGAGCGAAGGCCTTGGCGACATATTAATCTTTATGAACGGCGAGCGAGAAATTCGCGATACGGCCGAGCAATTAAGCCGACGCAATTATCGTGATACTGAAATCTTGCCGCTCTATGCACGGCTATCCTACGGTGAACAATCCAAAGTGTTCAATAGCCACAGAGGTCGGCGGATTGTATTAGCCACTAACGTGGCAGAAACCTCCTTAACTGTGCCGGGCATTCGCTATGTCATTGACCCCGGCACGGCGCGCATTAGCCGTTATAGCTACCGCACTAAGGTGCAACGTTTACCGATTGAACCTATCTCACAGGCGAGTGCTAATCAACGCCAAGGCCGTTGTGGTCGTGTTGGGCCGGGGATTTGTATTCGTTTGTATGATGAGGCCGATTTTAATAATCGCCCAGCATTTACCGATCCTGAAATTTTGCGTACCAACTTAGCTTCGGTTATTTTACAGATGCTTGCTATTGGTTTGGGCGACATTGCAGGTTTCCCGTTTATTGAACCGCCCGATCCTCGTCATATCCGCGACGGTTTTTTGCTGCTAGAAGAATTACAAGCAGTAGAGAGCAAACATAATAAACTCGTACTAACGCCACTTGGGCGGAATTTAGCACAAATTCCGGTGGATCCGCGTCTCGCGCGTATGGTGGTAGAAAGTCAGCAGTTAGGTTGCTTGAATGAAGTGTTAGTGATTGCGGCGGGGTTATCGATTCAAGATCCCCGCGAGCGTCCGATGGAGAAAAAGCAAGCCAGTGACGAAGCCCATCGCCGTTTTGCCGATCCCAGTTCCGACTTTGTCAGCTGGATAAACCTGTGGCAGCATTTAAAAGAACAACAAAAAGAATTATCGGCTAGCCAGTTTCGTAAAAAGTGCCGCGATGAGTATTTAGCCTATTTGCGTGTGCGCGAGTGGCAGGATTTATACGCTCAACTTAAGCAAGCCGTACACGATTTAAAATGGCGTTTAAACGATACGCCAGCCAGTTACGATACCTTGCACCGCGCACTGTTATCAGGCTTATTGAGTCATGTGGGTTTTAAGGATAACAATAACGAGTATTTAGGTGCTCGTAATCGTAAATTCTTTGTGTTTCCGGGCTCGCCATTGGCCAAAAAAGGCCCTAAGTGGATTATGGCTGCAGAGCTGACCGAAACTTCGCGCTTATTCGCCCGTTGCTGCGCCAAAATTGAACCTGAATGGCTTGAACCCTTAGCCGCGCATTTGATCAAAAAAAGCTATGTAGAGCCACATTTTGAGGCAAAACCAGGTAGCGTTATCGCCCTTGAAAACCAAGTGCTCTATGGCTTGACGGTGGTGCATCGCCGTAAAGTGCAATATGGCCCTATCGATCCCGTTGAAGCGCGGGAGATTTTTATCCGCAGTGCTTTGGCAGAAGGGCAGTTGCAAACTCAAGAAGCATTTTTTGTGGCGAACCAAAAGTTGCTTGAAGACATTGAGTCCCTTGAGCACAAATCCCGTCGCCGCGATATTTTGGTCGACGAGCAAGTATTAGTCGATTTTTATGAGCCGCGCATCCCTGAAGGTATTTACAACGCGCAGCTGTTTCTAGGCTGGTGGAATAAAACTAAGCGTGAGCAGCCAGATTTACTCGATTTCAGCAAAGCCTTGTTAATGCAGCGTAGTGCCGATCATATTTCGAGCTTGGATTTTCCCGATACCTGGCATAAAGGCAATTTACGCCTGCAATTGAGTTATCATTTTGAGCCTGCCGCCAGTGATGACGGCGTGTCTGTACACATTCCGGTGGCGCTGCTTAATCAAATTGATGACAGTGATTTTGATTGGCTAGTGGCAGGGCTGCGGGAAGAAAAGTGCATCGCATTGATCAAATCGTTGCCTAAAAGTTTACGACGTAACTTTGTGCCAGCGCCTGATTACGCCCGAGCTTGTGTGCAGGCCATGGTACCTTTTAGTGCCAGTTTACTGGATACCATGTGCAAACAATTACTGCGTATGAGCGGCACGCGTATATCGCCAGAAGATTTTGATGCAACGCAAATGCCCGCGCATTTACAGATGAATTTTAAAATTGAAGACGATCATCATAATTTAGTAGCGCAGGGCCGCATGCTCGATAACTTAAAAGCCGAATTGCAGGGTGTTGTTGCTAAGGCGATACGTCAGGTGGCGGATAAGGGAATTGAAAAAGAAGCCTTAACTGAATGGTCTTTTGGTGATTTGCCGCAGCAATACCAGCAGCAAAAAGGCAATTATCAAGTACGAGCGTTTCCGGCACTGATCGATAAAAAAGACAGCGTCGCGATCAAATTATTTGATGATGAATTTGAGGCGCAAGATGCCCATCGCCAAGGCCTGCGACGTTTGCTGTTGCTCAACATTCCTTCGCCGGTAAAACATTTACAGCAAGCCTTGCCGAATAAGGCCAAATTAGCGATGTATTTCAATCCTTTTGGTCAAGTGCAAATTTTGATTGATGATATTATTGCCGCTGCCGTGCAGCAGTTGTTAGACCAAAAAGCGTTAGATGTACGTAATCAAGCTCAATTTGAGCTAGCAAAGGATTGGGTTCGCCAAGAATTAAACCCGACTGCTGAGCAAATAGCTCTTAAGGTTGAACAGATTTTAACCTTGTACCAAAGCATTAAAAAACGTCTTAAGGGCAAAATCAGTTTAGATATCGCCTTTGCTATGAGTGATATCCAAAATCAATTAGACAAATTAGTGTTTAAAGGTTTTGTAGAAGCCTGTGGTTGGCAGCGTCTAGCGGATGTGGCGCGTTATTTAAAAGCGATTGAAACCCGTGTTGAAAAACTGCCTATTGACCCGACTCGCGACCGTTTGCACATGCAAAGTATTAATAAAGTGCAAGCAGCCTTAACGGCGCAGCTAGCAAAAGTACCGCGCGCTATGCCAACACCGCCCGCATTAATTGAAGCTCGCTGGATGATTGAGGAATATCGCGTATCTTGTTTTGCTCAAGTGTTAGGTACCGCATATCCTATTTCTGAAAAGCGTATATTAAATCAACTTACCGAACAGTCATAAATACGCCTAGATTAATATTGAGCAATAGCCAGTTATTTACAGCGCTGGCTATTGACTCAAATAAGGCTTTATCAGGCATGTGTTGATGCGGGCGACTGGTGATAATAACGTAAATCGTGTTCGGTTCGACGTCCTTGACTAAAGGCTGAGACGCGCTTTAAATAACCAATTACACGGGTACCGTAATCAATGTTTTTTGAACCGCATTGGTGACAATATTGCTGAGTTTGCTTATCAATATGTTGGCATTCATTGCAGATAGTAATTTTCACATTGACACAAAAATAATTACACCCTGTACGTGCAGCAACATTATATAAATTAAGATAATTTTTTACTGATAACTTTTCATCTAAATTTAAATGTAATGCTGAACCCCCATCTAAGTAGCGGGTCATTTTTTCACCGTGCATAATAAATTTATCAAGATAATTAATGTTAGTGTCTTCTACCGGATAAAAGTAACTGTTATAGCAATTTCGATTAACAAAGTAGCCTGCTTTTCTATCCCAAGCCGCATTCTTTATACCTAAGTTTTCTGCTGGAACAAACTCAGTATTAAATTTGTAGCCAAATTTTTGAGTAGCTTCTCGGTTAGCCTTATAAATAATCTGTAATTGTTGGTCGACAAAGGTTTGGTAATCATTATTAGTGTCAGCTATTAAGCCTATAGATTCAGCAGCTTCTACCATGCCATTAATACCAATCGTCATAAATTGTTTATCCAGAGAGATAAACCCTGCGGTATAGACTGGCAGCATACCATTGGCCAATTGTTCTTCCATTAGTTTACGATAGGCAATTTGATATTGATGAACCTTCCCAACTTCGATTTTAAGATCGCGTTTATCTTGGATTAAACGATTCATATTAATAGTGATAACATTAATTGAACCTGTGGCGACGCCGCCAGCACCTAAGCTGTAGGAGAAGGTGTGATCGCTTATTTCATTCCGTAAACGACAGCATGAGGCTAAAGAGTCAGCATTTTTGGATTGATAAATAAAAAATGCACCGCCTTCGCTCATATTTTTGGCACAAACATGGGCAAACTCCGTATCTTTAACTTTATCATTAGCGGTTAACATCGCGGCGGTGATCACTGGAAAGGTTAAAATGGCTTTATTCCGTTCTTGATTAAACCAATCTAAGAAAAAAACTTGTAACTGTTTTAAAGAGTGCCAATCTGGCGGGGTAAAGTCAGGAAATACAAATTGCCCAAACATGGCCTCAAAATAATATTGATCATAAAGAGAGATATTCCAAAATACACTTTGGTATCCTCTTGCTGCTGCAGGTTGATTTAACGCATACACAACGTGTTGTAGGTGGTTCTCTATTGCGTGTTTATGCTCGGTGAGATAATCATCTCCAAAGTCTTTACGGGCAAAGTAATCGAAATACATTAAAAATTCGACAGTCGCAATTGCGCCAGCAAATTGCGCGCTGATAGCAAATACTAAATTAACAAAGCTGCCACAAAAAGACTCTAAGTGTTTTGGCGCTTGTGATTCGCCGCCTAATTGAGTTAATCCGCTGAGTAAAAATGGATACATTGAAATAGAAGCGCAATAGGGTTTTAAACTGGTTTCATCATGAACATAAATTTCATGTTCTGTTATTTGTCTCTCGTATTCTTTCGCTAAATCTACACCATATAATTCAGTTATTTTTTGTTTTACTAATTCACGATTAATATCAATGAAATAATCTTTCATTAACTCGGTTTCTAAGGTGGCAATGTTCTTATGAGTCACATTTGCATTCGCATCTAAATGCGAAGCATCAGCGGCATTATTGGATTGTTGGTATTGCTTAATAAAAGCTAATTTTTTTTGTAATTGCTGTGGGTTAAGAGATGGCATGGTGATGTTCCCTAAATTTAAAGTTGAGTAGATTTCCCGTTGCGAGTTCAATAAAGCGTTGATTGGTTTTTTCCTTTTCTAATCCTCCTTGATTTGGTCGCCAAGCCCCCGTTTTGAGGTAATCCAACTGTGCAATTAGATGCTGTGATACCTTGGTTTTTCCAGTGTAGAGACAGGTTTTAAGACCGTGTTTTTTTGCCAGTGATAACTTGTCGAGTAATGCAGCGGGGTTCCATTCGCCACCAAAAAATAAAACACAACTCACCAGTCCCTGATAACGTGTTAAATAATGTTGAAAATTATCATTATTTAACTGAATACCCGTTTCTGGATCCCAAGTATCTTGGCTATGACATCCTTGGCAACGTAGTGGGCAACCTGTGATGGTAAATGCTAACGAGACCTCATCAGGAACCTCTTGAAAACAGATCTGTGGTGCAAAGCTATTAAATACCATAATTACCATATCTTGTGTTTATTATATTATTGCGCACTATATGTTGTGTTTTATGATATCGAGATAGACAAATAATAGTTTGATCAAGATCAAACTATTGAGGATTAATGCGATGAGGTTAATCTTGGGGGAGTGAAGCAGATAACACGGGTGAATGGCTGTAAATAAGTGCTTGTTTAAGCTGTATTAAACTTAGCTTATTTACAGTAGGTTCCAGATCTTAAATAAAACAGCGGCAGTGTAAATAATAGTTAGACTAATTAAGTTTACATTGAGGAATATGAATAATTTTTTGATGGATATGTTGTAACAAACGGTAACTATCAGCCAGATCGCAATCAATTTGCTGTTGTTTTTTATAGCCCAATTGGGTGAGCTCTATGTGCCAGGTGGGTACAATTTGCTGTAGCGCTAAACTATTTTTAACGCAATTGAGCTTACAACCATCAAGTGCCAATATGGGGCGTCCAGATTTCGCCAGTCTGACAATCGATTTTATATTCCCTCCAACGCCCGCGATACATGACATTTGCATCACGCCTGAACGATCAAGGGTCAGGGCCACATCATTAGCTAATTGTGCGACATTTGAGCAGCCAGAGCAGGCATAAACCAAGGGTTTATTCGTCGATAATTTTGTCATGTTGGCACCTTTGTAAAAAAGTGAATGTAGATGATAGGCACCCTAAATCGGCATGCCTACCATTGTTTAGCTAACAGTTAGCAAGGGATTTCTGCGTTACGCCTAGCGTAGAACCACCAAGTGATAACCACACAACTGGCGTAAAACAGGATAAACCCATAGAGCGCGGTATCTACCGCTCCAGTTAAGCTCATTGCGGTACCATAGGATTTGGGAATAAAAAATCCGCCATAGGCAGCAATGGCAGAAATAAAGCCTAAAACTGCTGCGGACTCTCGGTTTCCTTCGATTTCGGCTTGTTTTTCCATGCCTTTACCTAATGCTTTTTGCCTAAGGGTTAAAAACATCACTGGCACCATACGGAACGTTGAACCATTACCAATGCCTGTGGTGATAAAGAGCAAAACAAACATACCGAAGAAGCCGCCAAAATTACCCGCAGCACCGTCATGCGGTAAGAAGTACAGCACACCGATAACGCCCATCGCCATGAAGAAAAAGTTCCATAGTGTCACTTGAGCGCCGCCAAATTTATCGGCTAATTTACCGCCGATAGGCCTGGCTAATGCACCTGCAAGTGGACCGATAAAGGCAAACTTAACGGGATCGACATCTGGGAATAACATACCCGATAGCAGCGGGAAACCTGCAGCAAAACCAATAAAACTGCCAAAAGTTCCTAAATAAAGCCAGCACATTAGCCAAGTATGATGACGTTTAAAGACGACGGCTTGCTCCTTAAATGAAGATTTAGCATCCGTAATATCATTCATGCCAAACCACGCCGCAATGGAGCCAATAATGATAAATGGCACCCAGATAAACGCCGCGTTTTGCAACCACACCGAATGTGTTTCACTGTTTTGCAATACGAGGGTGAGAGGCTCTCCTTCTAAACCGCCAAACACACTGGCAGATATCACTAAAGGGGCAATTAATTGCATGCCCGATACGCCTAAGTTACCCAGCCCTGCATTAAGCCCTAGTGCAGTACCTTTTTCAGCTCTAGGATAGAAAAAGCTGATGTTGGCCATACTCGATGAGAAGTTAGCGCCACCTAAACCACAGAGTAAGGCTAAAATCAGCATGATGAGATAGGGGGTTTCGATATTTTGCAGTGCAAAACCCATCCATAAACAAGGGATTAAAAGTGATGCGGTTGATAAGGCTGTCCAACGGCGACCACCGAAGATGGGGATCATAAAGCCATAGAAAATTCGCAGTGTAGCACCCGATAATGCGGGTAGCGCAGCTAACCAAAACAATTCATTTGGGCTGTAGTTAAAGCCTAATGTCGGCATTTTAACCACCATAATGCTCCAAATAGACCATACGGCAAACGCAAGGAAGAGGTTGGGTATTGAGATCCATAAATTGCGCGTGGCAATTTTTTTACCTTTAGTGTCCCAAAAATGTTTATTTTCAGGTTGCCAATCGTTAAGTACAAAGGCGTCGGGTGTGGTCATTTCGGGTAAGTTTTTTACCGTTTGACCACTGGCCCATTCCATTCTCTCGGCTCGGCGAATTGAATAATGCATCCACATTAATGAGATAGAACTAATAACAAACAACAGCATGAAACAGCTTTGCCAGATACCAATAACGTCATTGAGCATCCCAAATGTGACGGGTAATAAGAAGCCGCCAATACCGCCGACCATACTCACAAGGCCGCCCACCACGCCGACATTATTCGGGAAATAAGTCGGTATATGCTTAAATACCGCCGCTTTACCTAAAGACATGAAAAAACCTAAGGTAAAAATAAGCAGCACAAAAACGGGCAAGGATAGGTGGAAGTTAAATTCAAAAACGTGTTCAACCCCTTTCACGCTGTAGTGGGTTGGGGGATAACTGAGTAAAAAGGTACAAATGGTACTGATGCCTAACGTCCAATACATGATGCGACGGGCGCCGTATTTATCGGACCAAAAGCCGCCTAAAATACGAAATAAAGAACCTGGAATAATATAAAACGAGGTAAGAATACCGGCGGTGACTAATGACACACCATAAACATCAATAAGGTAGTGGGGTAGCCATAGGGCGAGTGCCACAAAGGCGCCAAACACGAAAAAATAATATAAGGCGAAGCGCCAAATACGAATGTCGCTGAGCAAACCTAATTGTTCACTGAATTTGGGCGGTTTGAAATTAGTTAATCGGCGGGGTTCTGTCTTGGCAAAGATTAAATATGCGGTTGCCGAAATCGCAATGACCAAAGCATAAATTTGTGCTGTTTCTTGCCAACTGAAGTACTTTAATAAAAAGGGGGCGCCAAAGGTTGTTAGTGCAGCACCCACGTTACCCGCACCAAAAATACCCAGTGCTGTACCTTGTTTTTGTGTTTCAAACCAAGATACGACATAGGTCGCACCGACAATAAAGCCACCGCCCGCTAAACCCAGCCCAATACCTGCGACTAATAGCATATCGTAACTATCTGCAAGACTGAGCAGATAGGTCGCAATGGCAGCAATGTACATTAACGTACTAAATACAAGGCGCCCACCCCAGCGCTCCGTAAACATACCTAGGGCAATGCGGCTCAACGAGCCGCTTAAAATGGGCAGCGCCATTAATAACGCCATTTGCGTATCGGTTAAGGCTAAATCCGCTTTTATTTTTATCCCTAAAATTGAAAATATCGTCCAAACGGCGAAACAGAGCGTAAAAGCGGCGGTGGTAAGCCACAATGCGCGGTATTGTCCACTCTTAATGTGTAGCGGTAGACTACTCATTTGAAAACTCCGACAAATTAGCAAAATGTAACGTTAAAAAACATTAGCTTTTTAATGGGTTACTGCAGTAATGGCTCGTTATTGGTGTCAAAATCAAAACCTTCTATATGGGCTTCGTCTATTAACACTTGGATATATTGAGCAATGGCTTTTTGACGCACTTTTTCATTAAGGTATAAGCTAATCCTGTCGCTAACCGCTTCAAATGGGAGAGGGTTACCGGCAATTTTGTGTTTGATATCGACAATATGAAATCCATAACGACTTTCTATCGGGTAGGGTTGCAAGCCTATTTCGGCGGTTAATAGCTGTCGTTCAAATTCCGGCACGGTTTGCCCACGGCTGAGCTGACCTAAATTTCCCCCTACGGATTTTGAAGGGCAGGCAGAAAACTCCTGTGCTAAAGCGGCAAAATTGGCTTTTTGATGCAATTGTTCAATCAGTTGCTCGGCGATGATTTTGCCCTCTGCTCTGGCTTTTAAATCATCGGGCGCAGCGGCAATCAGGATATGGTTAGCCTCAACCAATGGCGAGGTTGTAAAGCGGTGTGGGTTTTGTTCAAAATACTGTAAACACTCTTCGGGGGTCGCTTGCGGAATAGGTACTTCAGATTCAATGAGTTGCTCTAAATAATCCTCTTTATTACAGATCTCATCATTAGGGCGAGATAACGATAATGCTTTTGCACGTTGAAGTAGCAATTCGCCAATGATTAAACTCTGGGCGGCTTCTAACATCGCTTTACGTTGGGTTGGGGCCGGGAAATACTGCATTTCACTGAGAACTTGCTCTTCGGTAATGCTGGCTTGGTTGACTGTGATCATAATATGGCTCTCTATAAAATAAATGCGGGCGAGCAAAGATCCCCTGATAAGCCAATATCAGGGGATTTAGCACTAACGGCTGACTTTACGACGTACTATTTGTGGTGCGCGTGTCAGGTACTGCAGTGGTGCACTGAGCATGTGAACCAGGCGGCTGAATGGGAATACCACAAACAGTGTCATACCTAGAATGACGTGCAATTTGAAGACGATATTTACATCGCTAATGGCTTCAACGGCGGCAACACTATTAAAGGTCATAATGTTTTGTGCCCAAGCCATTAACTTAAGCATTTCAGCGCCATCTAAGTGTCCACCAGATACCGGAATAGAAATAAGTCCGAGGATCAGTTGTCCATAGAGCATTAAGAGGATGATGATATCCATCTTTTTGCTAGTGGCACGAACGCGAGGGTTTGTTAGGCGACGACGGATCAAAATGGTTAATCCCGCAAAGCAAATTACCCCAAATAATCCACCCGCACCCATAGCAAGTAACTGTTTAAACTCGGCAGTCACGCCCAGCGCGTGCCAAACGGCTAATGGTGTGAGTAACCCCACAAAATGACCGAAGAAAATCCCGATCACCCCAACGTGAAACAATACGCTACCAATATGCAGTTGGCGTTTTTCCAGCATTTGGCTGGAGCTCGCTTTCCACGTGTATTGTTCACGGTCATAGCGGATCCAGCTGCCGATAAACATCACCGCCATAGCGATATAGGGGTAGATGCCAAAGGCAAATATTGAGAAATGGCTCATCAATGGTCTCCTTACAACCGTTGGCTATTGCTTTTAGGCTGCAATAGTTCGGTATTGAGTGGAATGTGTTGGTCCCGACGCTGCGTTTCACTGGGTTTATTGCTGCTATTACAGCCCGTTTGCGCGTTGTCCATAAAGCTCACCATTTCTTCTTCCCACACTTTATCGAGCTCTTTGGGGGTGTTGTCGGGTTGTTCGTCAACGATTTGTTCACGTAAATCCTTAAGATCGACATCAACCTTGCTTAAGCTCAATAGTGCATGGAGTAAGTTGGCATAATTTGATTGGTGCTTTTCAAGTCTGCATGCCAGTAGCGCTAAAATCGGCGCCACTTCTTCTAATCCATAACGGCCATTTTCGCTGCCTTGGGTTGACATAAACTCAAGATATAGCGGGATATAATCTGGCAACTCTTTAGCACTAATATCTAGACCTGCTTGGTGATATTGATCTAGAAGGTTGACCATGGCTTGCCCGCGGTCACGTGATTCACCGTGAACGTGTTCAAATAACAGTAAGGACAAAGAACGTCCTCGTTCGAATAAGCCGTCATATTCGGCTTGCCAGTCCATGGTATCCATCGCAAAACGCTCGGCGATAAACTGCAGTACAAGGGCTTGATGCGCGGCATCAAGTTCAGATCCCGTGACAATGGCCTCTAACTCTGCCCGCGCGTCGAGCAGTTCAGCGTGCGGGTAATCGAGTAGTATTGAAATAACACTCAGTACTTTCATGTTTACTTCTCCAATGTGACAGGAATGACTTGGCGTACGCCGGTCGCTTTGCTGCCAAATAAGTTGACGCCGTTGTTACCATCGCCACAGCCATTTCCAAAACTAAAGCCGCAACTGCTTTTCATGTCGTAGGCATTTTCTGCGTAGGCTTTATGGCTCGTTGGCACTACGAATCTGTCTTCGTAGTTAGCAATGGCCATGTAACGATACATTTCTTCGACTTCGACTGCGGTGAGGCCAACTTGCTTTAGCACCTCTAAGTCCTCAACTTTGTCGACCTGTTGTGAGCGTTTATAGGCACGCATTGCGATCATGCGCTCAAGTGCACGCTCAACTGGTTTTTCATCGCCAGCAGTTAACAGGTTTGCAAGGTAACGTAGCGGAATACGCAATGATTTCAGATCGGGGATTTCACCGTTCATGCCGACATGACCTGCTTCTACTGCCGTTTGGATTGGCGATAGTGGCGGCACATACCACACCATAGGTAAGGTGCGATATTCAGGGTGTAAAGGCAGCGCGACTTTCCAGTCGATTGCCATTTTGTATACCGGTGAGCGCTGGGCCGCAGTGATCCAGTTATCACTGATGCCTTCTTTACGCGCCGCTTCAATTACCGCCGGATCGTTAGGGTCGAGGAAAACATCGAGCTGTGCTTGATATAGATCTTTTTCATTTGGAGTATTTGCCGCAATTTCAATTTGATCGGCGTCGTACAGCAATACGCCCAGATAGCGGATACGGCCTACGCAGGTTTCAGAGCAAACCGTAGGTTGACCCGCTTCAATGCGAGGGAAACAGAAAGTACATTTTTCTGATTTACCTGATTTCCAGTTGAAGTAGATTTTTTTGTAAGGGCAGGCAGAAACACACATGCGCCAGCCGCGACATTTATCTTGGTCAATCAGTACGATACCGTCTTCTTCACGCTTGTAAATCGAGCCTGAAGGGCAAGAGGCAACACATGCTGGGTTTAAGCAGTGCTCACACAGGCGAGGTAAATACATCATGAAGGTTTTTTCAAATTGACCATAAATGTCTTTTTGAATCACATTATCGAAGTTGATGTCTTTTTTACGCTTTTCGAACTCAGTCCCGAGAATTTCTTCCCAGTTTGGACCCCATTCAATTTTCTCCATACGCTGACCTGTGATCAGCGAGCGGGGTCTAGCCACCGGTTGATGTTGGCTATCAGGCGCTGTGTGTAAATACTCGTAGTCAAAATCAAAGGGTTCGTAGTAGTCGTCAATTTCAGGTAAATCAGGGTTAGCAAAAATTTTTGCCAGCAATCTGATTTTGCCACCGATTTTGAGTTCTAACTTACCGGCGTCAGTGCGTTTCCAGCCGCCGTTCCATTTCTTTTGGTTTTCCCATTCTTTTGGAAAGCCAATACCAGGTTTAGTTTCTACGTTATTGAACCACGCGTATTCGACGCCTTCGCGTGAGGTCCAAACGTTTTTACACGTGATGGAGCAAGTGTGGCAACCGATGCATTTATCTAAATTTAGCACCATGCCGATTTGGGCTCTAACTTTCATATTGTATTCCTCGCTCCACGCTTATTTAGTATCTAACCAGTCGACGTTGTGCATTTTGCGTACAACAACAAATTCGTCGCGGTTACAACCGACAGTACCGTAATAGTTAAAACCATAGGATTGTTGTGCATAGGCACCAATCATATGAGTGGGTTTCATCACTGCGCGGGTGACTGAGTTATGGATCCCGCCACGGGTGCCGGTCATTTCTGACCCTGGTATATTTACGATACGTTCTTGGGCGTGGTACATCATGCTCATGCCTTCTGGCACACGTTGTGACACCACAGCGCGGCACGCTATTGCACCGTTGACGTTGAAGACTTCAATCCAATCGTTATCTTCAATACCCGCGGTTTTAGCATCGGTCTCACTCATCCACACGATAGGGCCACCGCGTGATAGTGTGAGCATCAACAGGTTGTCGGAGTAAGTACTATGAATGCCCCACTTTTGGTGTGGGGTGATCCAGTTCAGAACAATTTCTTTATTGCCGTTAGGCTTTTTGTTCAATACTGGGGCAACGGTTTTTAAGTTAATGGGCGGTTTATAGGCACAGAGCTGCTCGCCAAAGTCACGCATCCACTGGTGATCTTGGTAAAACTGTTGACGGCCAGTAATGGTGCGCCACGGTATCTGCTCATGTACGTTGGTATAGCCCGCGTTATAGGACACATGTTCATCTTCTAAACCAGACCAAGTCGGTGAAGAGATAATTTTGCGCGGCTGGGCAACAATATCGCGCCAACGAATTTTTTCATCCTCTTTGGGTTTGGCTAAGTGGGTGTGATCTATGCCAGTCATCTCGCCCAATGCTTCCCATGCTTTAACGGCAACTTGACCATTGGTTTCTGGGGCGAGGGTGAGGATCATTTCGCAGGCATCAATGGCAGTATCTAGCTTTGCCATGCCTTTGTTGATGCCTTCTGTTGTATGGGTATAGTTGAGTTGAGTTAATAACTTAACTTCATCTTTAGTGTCCCAACTAATGCCTTTACCACCATTGCCGATTTTTTCAAGTAGGGGACCTACCGAAGTAAAACGAGCGTAGGTATTAGGGTAGTCGCGCTCAACCATAGTTAAATGCGGCATGGTTTTACCCGGAATAGCTTCACATTCGCCTTTCCACCATGCTTTAACATCATAGGGTTGAGCTAATTCAGCTGGGGTATCGTGGTGCATTGGAATGGTCACCAGATCTTGTTCTACCCCTAAGTGCCCCACACACACGCGGGAAAACTCTTTGGCGATGCCTTTAAAGATTTCCCAGTCAGAGCGCGCTTCCCATACGGGATCGATTGCGGCTGATAAAGGATGAATAAACGGATGCATATCCGAGGTATTCATATCATCTTTTTCATACCAAGTTGCAGTAGGTAAAACAATATCTGAATATAAACAAGTGGTTGACATACGGAAATCTAAGGTGACCCATAAGTCGACTTTGCCTTCGGCGCCTTCATCTTTCCATTCGACGTCTTCAGGTTTATTGCCGCCAAAATCACCGAGATCTTTACCTAATAGCCCATGCTTAGTGCCGAGGAAGTGGCGCAACATGTATTCGTGGCCTTTGCCGGATGAACCCAGCAGATTAGAACGCCAAATGAACATATTACGTGGGAAGTTTTTCGGATCGTCTGGCTGCTCACAGGCAAATTTTAGGTCGCCGCTTTTCAGTTGTGATACCACGTAGTCTTCAACGTTTTGTCCAGCCGCTTTAGCACTGGCGGACAAATGCAGTGGGTTAGTGCTTAATTGTGGTGCAGAGGGTAACCAGCCCATGCGTTCAGCACGGCTATTGAAATCGATAATGCTGCCAGTCCAGTTTTCTTTTGGCGCGAGCGGCGAAATGATTTCAGACATGTTCAATTTTTCATAACGCCACTGACTAGAGTGGTTGTAGAAGAATGAAGTGCCGTTCATGTGACGTGGTGGACGCTGCCAGTCAAGTGCAAACGCCAGTGGTGTCCAACCCGTTTGTGGACGAAGTTTTTCTTGTCCTACATAGTGAGCCCAGCCACCGCCAGATTGACCGATACAACCACACATCATTAACATGTTAATGAGGCCGCGGTAGTTCATGTCCATGTGATACCAGTGGTTTAGTGCAGCGCCCACAATTACCATAGAGCGACCATTGGTTTTATCAGCATTACGCGCAAACTCAGTGGCAACACGGATAACATCGGCACGTTTTACACCGGTGATCACTTCTTGCCAAGCTGGCGTGTAGGGGATGTTATCGTCAAACGAGCTAGCACGATTGCTGTCGTTAACGCCGTTATCCACCCCATAATGCGCCAGCATTAAGTCAAATACGCTCGCTACTTTTGCCTGTTTACCGTTGGCAAGCGTAATGGTTTTAACGGGCACATTACGCAACTGAATATCACTGTGATCTGTGTGTTGAAAGTATTCATATTCGTGCGGTGCACCGCCAAAGTAAGGGAAAGCGACTTCGGTCAGTTCAGTGTGATCTTTAAGAGATAGTAAAAGATCAATATCGCCTTTACTGTCTTTAGATTCTAAGTTCCATTTGCCTTTTTCACCCCAACGATAACCGATAGAGCCGTTAGGGCTAGTGAGGTTACCATCATGGTTAAATGCAATCGTTTTCCAATCTGGATTATTCTCTTCACCCAAATTATCAACTAAATCAGCCGCACGTAAAAAACGTCCACTGGTAAGGTGGCCATTAACTTCTTCAAGCATGACCAACATCGGCATGTCGGTGTAGCGTTTAGCGTAGTTAATGAAATACGCACTTGGGGTATTAACGTAAAACTCTTTTAAAATCACATGACCAAAAGCCATTGCCAAGGCGGCATCAGTGCCTTGACGTGGCGCTAACCAAGTATCACCAAACTTAGACGCTTCAGAGTAATCGGAGGTAATAACGCAGGTTTTGGTGCCCTTGTAACGGACCTCACTTAAAAAGTGCGCATCGGGAGTACGGGTTTGCGGTACGTTTGAGCCCCAAACAATGATGTAATTTGAGTTATACCAATCTGCAGATTCTGGAACGTCAGTCTGCTCACCCCAAACCTGTGGTGAGGCGGGGGGCAAATCACAATACCAATCGTAGAAACTTAGGCAGTTAGCACCAATTAATGATAAATAACGCGCACCAGCGGCATAGGACACCATCGACATTGCCGGAATAGGGGAGAAACCGGATACGCGATCTGGGCCGTACTCTTTAGTGGTATACACGTTAGATGCAGCAATGATTTCATTGACTTCATCCCAACTCGCACGGATGAAACCTCCTAATCCCCGTCGTTCTTTGTAGCTTTTGGCTTTAACCGGATCGCTCACAATCGACGCCCATGCATCGACAGGATCAGCATGTTGTTGCTTAGCTTCGCGCCATAGTTTCATTAATTGTTGACGAACTTTAGGATACTTCAGGCGATTTGCGCTGTAGATATACCATGAATAACTCGCGCCTCGTGGGCAGCCTCTGGGTTCATGGTTAGGTAAGTCGGGTCGAGTGCGAGGGTAATCGGTTTGTTGGGTTTCCCACGTGACTAAGCCATTTTTAACATAAATTTTCCAACTGCAAGAGCCGGTACAGTTTACCCCGTGGGTAGAACGAACAATTTTATCGTGTTGCCAGCGTTGACGATAACCCTGTTCCCAACTTCTATCTTTATCGGTTGTCACGCCATGCCCATCGGCAAAGGGTTCTTGGTGGGTTTTAAAAAACCGCAATTTATCGAGTAAGTGACTCATCTTATTAATTAACTCCTAGTACGACATTGCTAACAACCTCGAATGTTGTGCGACACAGCATTGTGGGTTGTTGAGTGGTAGTTATATTGACTGCTGTTTTATGCTTAGAAGATGAAAGATGTTAATAAGTCTGGAGTGTGCAACGGCTTATAACGTTGATCGCGATCAATAAAGTGCTTTATATGTGATAAATATCTATTTATGAGTATATTGGTTGTTGTGTTGGTTAACGTTTTTGCAACGCAGCTTTTAGAGACAGAAGTGACGCTGTTTAAAACCGAAATTCCTTGTCTTCTTAAACAGTTATTTTGACGAGCATGGCGGGAGTAAACTTTTTGTTAAGTGCTTTGTAGATCGGGATCACGCTTATTGTTAATTACCTAATTAGAGGCACATAAAAAAAACCTAGACTTACCTATCATGGTGTTAGGTTAATAAAATTTCGCCAATAATTTAAAAAATGGCAAAGAATTTGATTGTATTTAAGTGTTATCAAATCGTTAAGTAAGATAAGGTAGTTAATACGATAGACGTACTTTAGGGAGCGTATATGACAACTCAAACAGATGAAAGTAAGAGCTTAGAACTCAAGATTTTCCTATTTTTAACCGTATTGTTAGCACCTATTCTGTCGGTGCTTCTGGTTAGCGGTTTAGGTTTTGCAATTTGGTTTAGCCAGATTTTAACTGGTCCACCAGGTGCGGGTTAACATAATAAAAATCATGAAATAAGAGTGAAGTGTCGGATGAGTAAAGAGATTCATATTACAAGTTTAGTCGTACAAGTTTTGCCACAAAAAATGGCAGAGGTTAGGCAGCAGATTATGACCATTGAGAATGCTGAGCTTTCCGTAAATAACGAAGTGAAATTAGTGGTAGTGCTTGAAGGGGATACTCAACGAGCCATTATGGAAAGTATCGAAACCATCAATGCCATTCCTGGTGTCTTATCCGCCACTATGGTTTACCACCAGAGTGAAGAGCTTAAAGAGGGTGAAGAATGAACATGAATAGACGTGACTTTATTAAAGCCAATGCAGTCATCGCCGCTGCAGGAGCGGCAGGTTTAGCTCTGCCAGCTGGCGCAAGCAATTTAATTACCAGTTCAGAACAGACAAAATTAGAGTGGAACAAAGCGCCGTGCCGTTTTTGTGGCACTGGCTGTTCTGTGATCGTTGCTACCCGCGAGGGTAAAGTGGTTGCCACCCATGGTGATGCTAATAGTGAAGTTAACCGCGGCCTTAACTGCATCAAGGGTTATTTCTTATCCAAGATTATGTATGGTAGCGATCGTTTAACTACGCCCATGCTACGTATGACGGATGGCAAATTTGACAAGCACGGTGAGTTTTCACCGATAAGCTGGGATAGCGCCTTTGATATCATGGCGCAAAAATGGAAAGCAACCATTAAAGCCAAAGGCCCAACAGCGATTGGTATGTTTGGTTCTGGTCAATGGACCGTATGGGAAGGTTATGCCGCCGTTAAGCTGATGAAAGCCGGCTTTGGTTCAAACAACATCGATCCTAATGCGCGCCATTGCATGGCTTCGGCCGTGGTAGGTTTTATGCGTACCTTCGGCATTGACGAACCTATGGGTTGTTATGACGACATTGAAGCTGCTGATGCCTTTGTACTTTGGGGCTCAAACATGGCGGAAATGCACCCGATTTTATGGAGCCGTGTCACCGACCGTCGCCTCAGTGCCCCCCATGTTAAAGTATCAGTATTATCGACCTTCCAGCATCGTTCTTTCGATTTGGCCGACTTACCGATAGTATTTACACCGCAAACTGACTTAGCCATTTTAAACTTTATTGCTAACTATATTATTCAAAATGATAAAGTGAATTGGGATTTCGTTAAAAAGCATGTGAACTTCCACATGGGAACCCACGACATTGGTTATGGTTTGCGCCCAACGCACCCACTTGAGAAAAAAGCCAAAAACGTTAAAACGGCTGCTGATTCAACGCCAATCGATTTCGATACGTTTAAAGCCTTTGTTGCCGATTACAATGTAGAAAAAGTCAGTAAATTATCAGGTGTATCAGAAGAGAAACTGATTGAATTGGCCAAGTTATATGCTGATCCTAATACTAAAGTGACTTCTTTTTGGACGATGGGATTTAACCAGCACACTCGTGGTGTATGGTGTAACAACCTGATTTATAACATTCACTTGTTAGTCGGTAAAATTTCAACTCCAGGTAACAGCCCATTCTCGTTAACAGGTCAGCCATCTGCTTGCGGTACGGCCCGTGAAGTGGGAACCTTCTCACATCGTTTACCTGCCGATTTAGTGGTCACTAATCCTGAGCACAGAAAACATGCTGAAAATATTTGGAAAATTCCTAGCGGCATTATTCCACCTAAGCCTGGCTACCACGCAGTTGAACAAAACCGTCGCCTTAAAGATGGTGATTTAAACTGCTATTGGGTCCAAGTTAACAACAATATGCAAGCGGGTGCGAACATTAACGAAGAGATGTTACCTGGCTATCGTAACCCAGATAACTTTATCGTGGTGTCCGATGCTTACCCAACAGTGACAACTCAAGCCGCTGACTTAATTCTTCCTACCGCGATGTGGGTCGAAAAAGAAGGCGCTTATGGTAATGCTGAACGCCGTACGCAATTCTGGCATCAAATGGTGCAAGCACCTGGTGAATCACACTCAGATTTATGGCAGCTGATGGAATTTGCTAAACGCTTCACTACCGATGAAGTATGGCCACAGGATGTATTAGCGGCAAACCCAGAGTTTAAGGGTAAAACGTTATACGAAGTGCTATATCAAAATGGTAATGTCGATAAGTTCCCACTTGCAGATGCAGATCCTAAGTACCTAAACAACGAAGCAAAACATTTTGGCTTCTACGTACAAAAGGGCTTATTCGAAGAATATGCAACCTTTGGCCGTGGTCATGGTCACGATTTAGCGCCCTTTGATGCCTACCACGAAGCACACGGTTTACGTTGGCCGGTAGTGGATGGTAAAGAAACCAAATGGCGTTTCCGTGAAGGTAGCGACCCGTATGTGAAACCAGGAAAAGACTTTGAGTTTTACGGTCACCCTGATGGTCGTGCCATTATTTTTGCACTGCCTTACGAACCCGCTGCTGAGTCACCAGATGAAGAATACGATATATGGCTATCAACAGGTCGCGTACTTGAACACTGGCATTCAGGTTCAATGACTCAACGTGTACCTGAGCTGTATCGTGCCTTCCCTGATGCTGTGTGTTTTATGCACCCAGAAGATGCTAAAAAACGGGGTTTACGCCGTGGTGATGAAGTGCGAGTGGTGTCGCGTCGCGGCGAAATCAAAACGCGCGTTGAAACCCGTGGTCGTAACAAGCCACCTGTAGGCTTAGTGTTTGTGCCTTGGTTTGATGCTAGCCAGCTCATTAATAAAGTCACGTTAGATGCGACAGATCCTTTGTCAAAACAAACTGACTATAAAAAATGTGCGGTGAAGATCGTCAAAGCATAAGGAGTACAACATGAAAACATTCAAATTAATGTCATTGATTGGTTTACTTGCTCTTGGTTCATTCGTCATGACGAATGCGGTGGCGACGAGTATTCCAGAAGATAAAATCGACACGTTACGCTTAGCGCCCATTGATATTGAGCCAACACCACCAGTGATGCAAAATGTGCGTAATACAGATATAAAAGAAGTGCGTAACTATCCAATGCAGCCACCGGTGATCCCACATAAAATTGATGGTTATCAATTGGATCTGAAAGTGAATAAATGCATGGCATGTCATGCTAGAAGCCGTACTGGAGAGTCTCAAGCTCCGATGGTCAGTGTGACGCACTATATGGATAGGGATAACAACTTCCTTGCCGAATTATCACCGCGCCGCTATTTCTGTACTCAGTGCCATGTGCCGCAGTTAGATGCCAAACTACTGGTCGAAAATGACTTTGTAGATATGGATCATCTCATTAAAGCCAACACTGAGCAGAAAAAACACTAGGAGCTAGCATGTTAGATAAACTGAAAAAAATCTGGCAGGTGCTCAACCGTCCGAGTGTGCACTATAGTCTGGGCTTTTTGACCTTAGGTGGCTTTGTGGCTGGGGTGATTTTCTGGGGTGGCTTTAACACGGCCCTTGAAGCAACCAACCAAGAAGCTTTCTGTATCAGTTGCCATGAAATGGAAAACAACGTCTATCAAGAATTACAGACAACGATCCATTTTACTAACCGCAGTGGTGTGCGGGCGACTTGTCCAGATTGTCATGTGCCACATAACTGGACCGATAAAATTGCCCGTAAGATGCAAGCTTCTAAGGAAGTGTGGGGTAAAGTGTTTGGTACCATCAATACCCGTGAAAAGTTTGAAGGTAAGCGCCGTGAGTTAGCAGAGCACGAGTGGGAACGCTTGAAAGCGAATGATTCGCTCGAATGCCGTAACTGCCACAACTTTACTTACATGGACTTTACCCGCCAATCTCCTCGGGCGTCGCAGATGCATTCTACGTCACTGGCTAATGGTGAAAAGACCTGTATCGATTGTCATAAAGGGATTGCCCATCATCTCCCTGACATGAAAGGCGTAGAAGGGTTCTAATCCTTTTATAAGCAAAGGTATACAGTAAAAGGCCAAGCATTATTGATGTTTGGCCTTTTTGTTTGGATTTTATTGATGCTTATCGTCATTATTCAATCGATAATCTCATCGCTGAAATGAAAATATATCAGCGACAACTTTATTGATCCCATCGAGTTTTTTGGTTTTAGCTTACTGTTAGCATTGTCACTTATTTATGATTACTTGGCCTATAAACACCAATGAAACTCGATATTAATGGCTTAACCCCTGCGCAGTTTTTAGCAGAATACTGGCAGAAAAAACCACTGGTTATTCGTCAAGGATTTAGCCATTTTCAAGATTTAGTGTCACCAGAAGCCCTAGCAGGTTTAGCGATGGAGGAGCTGGTTGAATCTAGGCGGGTTTACCAGTAAGAAGGGCAATGGCAAGCAGAGTTTGGCCCTTTTGAAAGCTATGATCATTTAGGTGAAAAAGATTGGACGTTAATCGTACAAGCCCTAAATAACTGGGTTCCAGATGCTGAAGCCTTGATCCAATGCTTTGATTTTATTCCGCGTTGGCGCTTAGATGATGTGATGGTGAGCTTTGCGACGCCTGGCGGCGGCGTTGGGCCACATATTGACCTTTATGACGTATTTATTTGCCAAGGTTCAGGGCGACGTCGTTGGCGTGTAGGCAACATAGGGCCGCACAAACAATTTGTTGCCCATCCCGCCTTGCTACACACTGAATCATTTGAGCCAATCATTGATACTGAACTATTGCCAGGAGATATTTTATATATTCCACCGGGGTTTCCACACGAGGGGGTAACCTTAGAGCAATCCTTAAGTTTTTCTGTGGGTTATCGCACCGCCTCTGCAAAGGAAATGGTAGGCGCCTTGGCGGATCATCTTTCTGAGCAGGATTTAGGTGTTCAGCAGATTAGCGATCCTGATCGCGCCTTATCAAGCCGCAGTGGTTGTGTAGATAATACTGATTTAGCACGTTTACGCTCGCAGTTGACAAATATGCTTAGTGACGAGCTAGTGAGCGAATTTACGGGGCGTTATTTAACTCAATCGAAGTGTGCGTTAGATTTACCCGATGAGCCGCTAGATATTACGCAAATAGAGGTACTTGCTTGGCTTGATGAGCAGCCGTTAATACGTCTTGGTGGTCTTCGCTGTTTGTATTTTGATATCAATGTCGCCGAAGGTGCAGTTTATATTAATGGTGACAAATACCAACTTTCAGTGGAATTTGCTGCGGTGATCCCATTATTATGTGATGTGAATCAACTCGATAAAATGGTGTTAGCGCCTTGGCTAACCTGCCCAGCGTTTTTGGTTCAACTAACTGAATGGATTAACCTAGGCTACTGGTATTTTGACGACTTCGACGCTGATGACGAGGTATACATCGATTAATTGCCTGTGAGTTAGCTTATTCTAGAAAAGTGATTACTCGCTCTAGAAGAGCCATCAAAGGGAAATAAAATAATGCAACAGTGGTTTTCAGTGAGTTTAGGTGATGCTTTACTCGCGCAGGCGAAGTTATCTATGCTTGAGCAATATTTATTAGATTGCTATGAACAAGCTGAAAAACCGTCAACTATGTCAGCGTTATATAGACATGAGTCAACCGGAGTGCACTGTTACGTTAGTGTGTTTTTAACCGTGCCATTTCAGCAATGGGCAAAATTAGATAATGCTGTAGCGTGCGATAAAATAAATACGGATAATATGAGTTACTTAGCTGGCTATAACGTGTTGCCTAATATGGATTTTTAATAAAAGAATAGCGTAGATTTGATGCAACCTAAATACGGTTATTTGAGTGTTTTGATTATTTTTTACTGCTATTGATATCTAATGATGTAGGTATTTAATGATGTAGATATCTATGCTGACTACATCATTAGGTAGAGAGTGACTTAATGAATAGGTGACACAATAAAAAACGCGCCGAGGCGCGTTTTTAGCTTAGGACAACTGCTAGAGCAGCCGTTTTAAACCCTGCTTAAAAGTTTGCAGTACGTGGAGCACGTGGGAATGGAATAACATCACGAATGTTGTTAACGCCAGTCACATAAGACACTAAGCGCTCAAACCCTAGACCAAAACCAGCGTGTGGCACTGTGCCATAACGGCGCAAATCGCGATACCACCAGTAATCTTCTTTACTCAAACCCATCTCTTCAAGGCGGGCATCGAGCATGTCTAAACGTTCTTCACGTTGAGAACCACCGATAATTTCACCAATGCCTGGGGCTAATACGTCCATCGCTGCCACTGTTTTACCATCTTCGTTTAAGCGCATGTAGAAGGCTTTAATGTCTTTCGGGTAGTTTTTAACAACTACTGGCGCTTTAAAGTGTTCTTCAGCTAAGTAACGCTCATGCTCAGAAGACAAATCAATCCCCCAAGACACTGGGAATTCAAAGGTTTTGCCACATTTCTGTAAAATCTCAACGGCTTCGGTGTAATCTACTTGCGCAAAATCGCTTGATACGAAAGATTGCAGACGTTCGATGACGGTTTTATCAACGTGTTGATTGAAAAACTCTAAATCGTCCATGCGCTCAGCTAATACTGCCTTAAAGGCATATTTGAGCATAGCTTCAGCTAAACCTGCGATATCGTTTAGGGTAGCGAAAGCGACTTCAGGTTCAACCATCCAAAATTCAGCTAAGTGGCGGCTGGTGTTTGAGTTTTCTGCACGGAAAGTCGGGCCAAAAGTATAGATTTTTGACAATGCACTGGCGTAGGTTTCGCCATTTAGCTGGCCTGATACGGTTAAGAAAGCCTCTTTACCAAAAAAGTCCTTGTCGTAATCGACTTTGCCATCGCTGGTACGAGGCAGGTTTTCCATATCTAAAGTTGATACGCGGAACATTTCACCAGCGCCCTCAGTATCTGATGCTGTGATGAGTGGCGTTGATACCCAAATAAAGCCTTCTTCGTGGTAGAAACGGTGAATCGCTTGCGATAAACAGTTACGTACACGGGCCACGGCACCAATCAAGTTAGTGCGTGGACGTAAGTGCGCCAATTCACGTAAATGTTCAACTGAATGACGTTTAGCAGCCATTGGGTAAGTGTCTGGATCGTCCACCCAACCCGCAACTTCAAGTGCAGAGACTTGTAGTTCAAATGCTTGGCCAGCGCCTGGAGATTCAACCACCGCGCCCGTCATCACCACAGAGCAACCCGCAGTGAGCCTTAACACTTCGTTGTCGTAATTATTTAAGCTATTTGGCACGACACCTTGGATAGGATTAAAGCAGGAGCCGTCATAAACAGCTAAAAAAGAGATACCGGCTTTAGAGTCACGACGTGTTCTAACCCAGCCACGTACAGTGACTGTTGAACCGACGGCGTGCTCACCTTTAAATACAGATGCGACAGATGCGATGCTCATTGTTACTTAATTCTCCAACGAAACGTTTTATATGAAAATTTTGGAGGTTTATATTACCTTGCTGGTGGCTTTTCTCAAGCTGAAAAAGGTATCCTGAGTCTAATAATATCGATATTTAATGATTAAAGTGTGTCAAACGGTGGGAGGTTGTATGCGCAAGACCAGAATATTTCAAATAATCCTCGCGACCTTATCCATTTTAGGCTGGGCAATTGCCGTCTATGCATTATTGGTTTTTGGTGAGGCGAGGCCAGATCGTGAGGTCGGCGCCTATTTGGCCCGTGGCGCCACGTTCAGATTGGATTGGGATCCACATGAAACTCAATTACTGCTGTATTTAATTTGGGCTTGTGGTGCAATCAGTTTGATCAGTTTGGCATTTAACTATTATGTCGCGCATCACAGCAAACTCGGATTTTGGTTTAACATTCCTATGTTACTGCTTACCTCTGTGGTTGCGGGTTTGTATGTGCATTTGATGATTTAAATTGGAATTTATCTGCATGTAGCCAGCATCAAATGAAGTCGGCTGGGATACTCAATTGACGACATAAGTGGTCAATGATGGCAGCGGTAGCGCCCCAAATAAATCGTTGTTGATAGGGCATAACATGCACACTGTAATAGTGACCTTGGCGCAAAAAGAATTTTTGATGGCGATGACTCGGGTCAATAAAAAAGCTTAAAGGCACTGTAAAACAATCGGCGACTTCACCGGGGTCGAGCTTCAAAACGAAGGTTTGTTTGACGATGCCGACCACGGGTGTTATTTCAAATCCGGTAAAGGTGTTATAGGGCGGAAATGTACCCAAAACGTCCACGTTATTCCTTGATAACCCAATTTCTTCTTCTGCTTCTCGCAATGCGGCCGCAATGGCATCGATATCATCAGGCTCTATTTTTCCGCCAGGAAAGCTGACCTGCCCAGGGTGAGCGCGTAGATGCATGGGTCTTTGGGTTAAAATAAGATGCAATTCTCCGCCAATATCTTGCAGTGCAATTAAGACAGCAGCTTTGCGTAACCCAATATGTGGGAAGGCTGCGGGATCTTGCTGGGCTAAAGAATGCAAATTAAATCTGAGCCTAAATTCTGCAGTTTCCATTAATTTTTCCGTTTATTGTGCCTTATTAACACTTAAGGATTTCATAAGCCTTTGCCCAGCAAGGGTAAAATCTGGCTTACTTTGTCAAAGCTTTCTTGGTACTCAGCATCTACATTCGAGTCGGCTACAATACCGCCGCCCGCCCAGCAATAAAGTTTACCGCCCTCGGCGATGAGTGTGCGAATGGTGATACTGGTATCCATTTGCCCATCTTGGCTTAAATATCCCATAGAACCACAATATAAACTTCGCCGCGACGGTTCCAGCTCTTCGATAATTTCCATGGCGCGAATTTTCGGCGCACCAGTAATTGAACCGCCAGGGAACGCCGCGCGCAGTAAATCACTGGCACAGTATTTAGCGTCTAGCTTGGCCGTCACTGTGCTAACAAGGTGATGCACAGCAGGAAAGCTTTCAATCTGAAATAGATGCGGTACACGTACCGAACCCGCCGCGGCCACTTTACCAATATCATTACGTAGTAAATCGACAATCATCACGTTTTCTGCGCGATCTTTTGGCGAGTTGGCAAGCGTATTGGCGGCTTGAATATCAAGCGTAGGATCACTATGGCGCGGCAAGGTACCTTTAATGGGTTTGGTCTGAATATCAACGCCGCGAAGCTGGATAAAACGCTCTGGTGAAATGGATAAAATCGCATTTTGCGGTAAGCGCATAAAGGCCGAGAAGGGCGCTTTATTAGCACGACGCAGTTGGCAATAGGCTAGCCATTCATCGCCTTGATAACACGCTTCAAATCTTTGAGTTAAATTTATTTGATAGCAATCGCCACTGTGCAAATAAGCTTGTACTGCGTTAAATTTGTCCGTGTATTCGGCTTTATTGATTTGAGTGGCCCATGGGCTGGTAAGTGTAAATGGGGCGGAAGTTCGCTTTTTAACTATCTTTGCTTGAATATTTTTCAACTCAATTTCAAGGGCTGCTTCCCCTAAATAATGCAGCAAATGCCAACATTGAGCTTGGTAATCAAAAACCAGCGCCCAGTCATAAAAGCCAATATTCATCTCTGGCAGCTGTATATCTTGCGTTGCCGTGGTTGGTAGGGATTCAATACGGCGGCCTAAATCGTAGCTAAAGCTGCCCATGGCGCCGCCACTAAAGGGCAGATGGCATTCAAAAGATTTTGCATACCAATGGCTTAATAAAGTGTTGAGCAGGTCGAAGGGATCACGGTTTGGCTCTATGGCCTCGGGTATGCTCAAGTTTTTATCGATAAGCTTGATATCGCTACGCTCGCCTTGAGTGACTAACGTGGCGATGGGACTGGCGCAAATAATATCGAACCTAGCGTCTTGGTGCGGCGCGTTCGCTGAATCCAACAGGATTGCCCAAGTATCACCAGCAAAGAGTTCAAAAAGTGCTGCGGTGCTTAATGTCCAGTCAAGTTGGCGTGATGCAAGCTGTGTTGACGCCCTAAATGCCATCGATTAACCCTATCTAAAATGTGATGTAGCCCAAAAAGATGTGAAAGAGTATCATATTGGCCCAGAAAGAATTAAACAAAAACAAGTCAGGCCACATAGGCTGCTGGAGCGCTCCTACTATGTCATCTCACCATAAAATGTCTGAAAACGCTGTGATTAAACAAGCCGACTTTATTGAAAGTGTGGCAGATGCCCTGCAATACATCTCTTATTACCACCCGAAGGATTTTGTCGATGCCATGAGCGAAGCTTATGAGCGTGAGCAAAGTGCTGCGGCAAAGGATGCAATTGCGCAAATCTTAATTAACTCACGTATGTCGGCCGAAGGTAAACGTCCTTTGTGCCAAGATACGGGAATTGTGACTGCATTTGTGAAAGTCGGTATGGCCGTTCAATGGGACAAAACCGATATGACTATTCAGGAAATGGTCGACGAAGGTGTTCGTCGTGCCTATACCAATCCTGATAATCCACTGCGTGCATCGATTGTGTCAGATCCTGCCGGTAGCCGTAAAAATACCAAAGATAACACGCCGTCTGTGGTGCATATCGATATGGTACAGGGCAATCACATTGAAGTTGCCATTGCAGCCAAAGGAGGCGGCAGTGAAAACAAAGCCAAAATGGCAATGTTAAACCCATCAGACGATGTTGCCGCTTGGGTTGAAAAAACCTTGCCAACGATGGGCGCGGGTTGGTGTCCACCGGGCATGCTTGGCATCGGTATTGGTGGCACGGCAGAAAAAGCCGCTGTATTAGCCAAAGAAGCACTGATGGAAAGCGTTGATATCCATGAGTTAATTGCTCGCGGTGCCCAAACTACCGAAGAAAAGTTGCGTTTAGATATTTTTGAGCGTGCTAACAATTTAGGTATTGGTGCTCAGGGGCTTGGCGGTTTAACCACAGTGTTAGACGTTAAAATCAAATCGGCGCCAACCCATGCGGCCTCAAAGCCTGTGGTAATGATCCCTAACTGCGCGGCCACTCGCCACGTGCACTTTCATTTAGATGGTTCAGGCCCCGCGGATTTAACGCCGCCATCACTGGCAGATTGGCCAGAAATCACCCGTGAAGTGGGTGATGATGTGCGCCGCGTAAATTTAGATACTGTGACGCAAGCGGATATCGAGCAGTGGCAGAGCGGTGAAACCATTCTGCTGAGCGGTAAAATGCTCACTGGTCGCGATGCTGCCCATAAGCGCATTCAAAGCCTGATTGAAAGTGGTGAAGGTTTGCCAGAAGGCGTGGACTTTACCGGTAAGTTTATCTACTACGTTGGCCCAGTTGACCCCGTTGGCAGCGAAGTTGTGGGTCCAGCTGGCCCAACAACGGCGACCCGTATGGATAAATTCACTGACTTAATGTTAGAAAAAACTGGCCTAATGGGAATGATAGGTAAAGCTGAGCGCGGCCCTACCACGGTTGAGTCTATTAAAAAGCACAAAGCGGTTTATTTGATGGCCGTTGGCGGCGCCGCGTATTTAGTGTCTAAAGCGATTAAACATTCCCGCGTAGTGGCCTTTGCTGATTTAGGCATGGAAGCGATTTACGAGTTTGACGTGCAAGATATGCCAGTGACTGTAGCAGTGGATTCAAATGGCGTTAATGCCCACGAAACCGGTCCAGCTATTTGGAAAGTGAATATTGCCAACGCTAAAGCGAAAGCCTAAGCGTCAGTTGAGTAAGGCGTTTTTTACACCATCTAGCTGCAATTTATGCAGTTATATCTGTAGGTGTGCTGAATATATGCGCTACTGACATTTTGTCACAAAAAAATACGCTCAGGTTTGCCATTTGGCTTGCTTGAGCGTTTTTGTTTCGATAGTGTGGCAAGCTTATCTTCGAAAGATACGATTTAAGATCGTTTTTAACATGCGTTTGATTGCGACGACTACAACAATAGCAATGACGGATGCAACTCTCGAACCTGTTTAACAAAAGACGGATATAACAATGAAAATAGCTCCTCTCCTACTGGCACTTGGCGCCGCAGGATTAACGTTATCAGCTCATGCGGCCGATCCAACGCCTTTTACTGTGCAACAGTTGCTTAAACTCAATAAAATGCATTCTGCGACTGTGTCCCACGATGGCACTAAATTAGTTTATGGTCTTAAAACGGTAAGCGATAAGGGAGAGAGTAGCTCTGATCTGTATTTATTAGATTTGACTGACACTAAAGCTAAGCCGCTGCAATTAACCTCAGCCGCTGGCACTGAACATGATGTCAGTTTTGCAACCGACGACAAATCGATTTATTTCCTTGCCAGTCGTAGCGGTTCAAGTCAACTATTTCAATTGCCACTTACTGGCGGTGAAGCGGTGCAAGCTTCTGACTTACCATTGGATATTGATGGTTACAAACTATCAAACGATGGTAAACAAGTTGTGCTCAGTATGCGCGTATTCCCTGAGTGCAAAGATTTAGCCTGCTCAAAGACTAAACTTACTGCAGAATCTGAGCGTAAATCGACAGGGCGTGAATACAAACAGTTGATGGTTCGTCATTGGGATACTTGGGAAGATCATGCCCGTAACCACTTATTTGTTGGCGCACTTAATGGTGAAAAACTTACTCAGGTTGTAGATGTCACTCAAGGGTTAGACACTGAAACGCCGCCAAAACCTTTCTCAGGCATGGAAGAAGTAACCTTCACTCCAGATGGTAAATTTATTGTTTATAGCGCTAAAGCGCCAAGCAAAGATCAAGCTTGGACCACAAACTATGATTTGTGGCAAGTGCCGGTCACGGGCGGCGTCGCTACTAATTTAACCCCAGACAATCTCGCATGGGATGCACAGCCAACGTTTTCGAGTGATGGTCGTTATATGGCCTACTTAGCGATGAAGAAGCCAGGTTTTGAAGCCGATCGTTACGGCATTATGCTGCGCGATACGAGCACTGGCCAAACTAAAGAAGTGTCACCATTGTGGGATCGCAGCCCAAGTTCACTGATGTTTGCTCCGGACAACCGTACTTTATATGTGACGGCACAGGACTTGGGCCAAGTATCTATTTTCCAAGTTAATACCCAATTTGGTGATGTGCGATCAGTCTATAGTGATGGTACCAATAGCTTACTCGCGGTCACTAACGATGAACTGATTTTCGATAGTAAAACCTTAGTTGAGCCGGGCGATCTCTACAGTATCACTACCGATGGTGAAGGCCTTAAGCGTTTGACCGAAGTGAACAAAGACAAATTGGCCGAAATCAAGTTCGGTAAGTTTGAACAGTTCAGCTTTAAGGGTTGGAATAACGAAGACGTTTATGGTTACTGGATCAAACCGGCTAACTTCCAAGAAGGAAAAAAATACCCGATTGCCTACTTAGTGCATGGCGGCCCGCAGGGTTCATTTGGTAATGCCTTTAGTGGTCGTTGGAACGCGCAGTTATGGGCGGGGCGGGTTATGGCGTGGTGATGGTAGATTTCCACGGTTCTACTGGTTACGGCCAAGCCTTTACCGATTCGATTACTCAAGATTGGGGCGGTAAACCTTTAGAGGATTTGCAAAAAGGCCTAGCGGCTGTGAGCCAACAACAAAAATGGCTTGACCCGCAAAATGCCTGTGCACTTGGTGGTTCTTACGGCGGCTACATGATGAACTGGATCCAAGGCAATTGGAGCGACGGTTTTAAGTGTCTTGTTGACCACGCAGGTCTGTTCGATATGCGCTCTATGTACCATGTGACCGAAGAGTTATGGTTCGCTGAGCACGAATTTGGTGGTACTTACTCAGATAACAAAGCGTTATATGAAAAGTTTAACCCAGTGAATTATGTTGAAAACTGGAAAACGCCTATGTTGGTTATCCATGGTGAAAAGGATTTTCGAGTCCCTTACGATCAAGGTCTAGCCGCATTTAGCTTTATGCAGCGTAAAGGTATTCCATCGGAATTATTGATTTTCCCAGATGAAAATCACTGGATCTTAAAACCTGAAAACTTAGAACAGTGGTACGCTAATGTCTTAGGTTGGATGGACCGTTGGACTAAGCAATAATAGCTGTAGCTATAATAAACACCGCACTTGCCCTGATTGATGGTTTATCACGGACGCTGCGTTTAAAGGGTTAAGCGCAATTAAAAGTGTTTAAATTAAGTGTCTTAAAAAGCCAGGACTCTGTTCTGGCTTTTTATTGTGTTTTATAAACAGGATGTCAGCGTATTTTAATACTGTTCTAGCTTTAAGCTAAGTGCACTTGTTTACCACAGCAACACGATCTAACTTTATTCAGTCAAATAGAACAAAAAAATAGAGGAAACATGGCAAATTTAACGTTTTATCCCATCGGCACCGCAGGCGAAAAATGGGGTGATGCTGAAAAAGCTGCATGGCTTGCAAGCGCCCAAATCAAGCGTTCATATCGAGACGATGTCGTGACGCCACTCAAGGCGATGCAAGATAAGTTGTCAGCCCTTGGGCTTGGCATAGTGCAATATGGCGCTTTGTCGATTAATGCTGAGCGTTACCCATTGCTGGCGGTAAAGAGTCTACAGTTTGATTCGCAAAAACCAACGGTATTAGTGACAGGCGGCGTGCACGGTTATGAGACAAGTGGCGTTCATGGCGCATTGGCCTTTTTAAGCAATGAAGCGGTGAATTATGTGCAACAGGTCAATTTAGTGGTTGCTGTGTGCGTGAGCCCTTGGGGATATGAGACCATTAACCGTTGGAACCCAAAAGCGATTGATCCAAACCGCTCGTTCTACGCCAATAGCCCAGCTGAAGAATCGGCGGCCTTAATGGCATTAGTCGCTTCAGTTGAACAAGGTTTTGATGTGCATGTGGATTTACATGAAACCACCGACTCAGATGAATCGGAGTTTCGACCAGCATTGTCTGCTCGCGATGGTACTGACTATGAAAAAGGCACTATTCCAGATGGTTTTTATGCAGTGGGTGATACCGAAAACTCAATCGATGCCTTCCAGAAAGCTATTATTGATGGTGTAAGTAAAGTCACCCACATTGCCCCTGCCGATGAAAAAGGTGAGATCATTGGCTCGACTGTGGTGCAACATGGCGTGATTAACTATCCACTTAAGTCATTAGGGCTTTGCAGTAGCGTTACGGGTTGTATCTACAACACGACCACAGAAGTGTATCCAGATAGCCCAACGGCTACGCCCGCCGAATGTAACCTAGCCCAAGTTGCCGCAATTACTAGCGCCATCGATTTTGTGTTGCTGCAGCGTTAGTTGGTTTGTGCCTCAGTAGCTGACGGTTAATGAATTGATTTATTGATGATTTGCTTATAATTTTAATATGCAATAAAAAGCCCTCACTTGAGGGCTTTGTCATTTGTGTCGCATCGATTTTGCTTAGCACGCGCTTAGCACAGATGGACGATTACTTAGTGTTGTCGCTATAGTCACGGCCATAATAGCTATCGAGGAACAGTTGTTTCAGCTCGTTAATCAATGGGTAACGTGGGTTGGCACCGGTACATTGATCATCAAAGGCATCTTCGGCTAATTCATCTAACTTGGCGAGGAAGTCGGTTTCGTTGACGCCGGCTTCTTGGATAGAAGCAGGAATGCCAATCGTCTTCTTGAGGAGTGTGATTTTCTCAAGCAATTTTTCGACTTTTTGTTCATCTGTTTTTCCGCCTAGTTTCAAGTGATCTGCGATAGCAGCATAACGACACAGGGCTTTTGGCCTGTCGTATTGGCTAAAGGCCGCTTGCTTAGTGGGCAAATCCGTTGCGTTAAAGCGTATGACGTTGTTGATCAGCAGCGCATTGGCTAAGCCGTGGGCGAGATGGAACTCGGCGCCTAGTTTGTGCGCCATTGAGTGGCAAATCCCGAGGAAAGCGTTAGCAAAGGCGATACCTGCAATGGTGGCTCCATTGTGGACTTTTTCACGGGCGACAGGCGATTGCGAGCCCAAGTTGTAGGCATCGGGTAAATATTTGCACAGTAAATCGAGGGCTTGCAGGGCTTGGCCGTCGCTGTATTCGTTCGCCATCACGCTGACATAAGCTTCCAATGCGTGGGTCACCGCATCGATACCACCAAAGGCGGTGAGCGATTTAGGCATGTCCATCACTAGATTTGGGTCAACAATTGCCATGTTGGGCGTGAGTTGATAGTCGGCAATCGGATATTTTTTACCGGTTACTTCGTCGGTCACTACGGCAAAAGGTGTGACTTCTGAACCTGTACCTGAAGTGGTCGGAATCGCCACCATCATGGCTTTGGTGCCCATTTTAGGGAATTTGTAAATACGTTTACGGATATCCATAAAACGCATGGCTAAATCGGCAAAATCAACGTCTGGATGTTCGTACATCACCCAAATAATTTTAGCTGCGTCCATTGGTGAACCACCGCCGAGTGCAATAATCACATCAGGTTTAAAGCTCTGCGCAACCTTAGCGCCTTGGCGTACTATGGCTAAGGTGGGGTCGGCCTCAACATCATAAAAAATCTCAGTTTCAAGGCCTTGAGCCTTTAAAATACGTATGGTTTCGTCGCAATAACCGTGGTTGAATAAAAATCTGTCGGTGATGATCAGCGCGCGTTTTTTATCGCTCAGTTCTTCGAGTGCGATGGGTAAACTGCCGCGGCGGAAGTAGATAGATGCAGGAAGCTTGTGCCACAACATGTTTTCGGCCCTCTTAGCGACGGTTTTTTTGTTGATTAAATGACTTGGGCCAACGTTTTCTGAAATCGAGTTACCGCCCCAAGAACCGCAGCCTAATGTGAGCGAAGGCGCCAGTTTAAAGTTGTATAGATCGCCAATACCGCCCTGGGATGCTGGGGTGTTGATCAAAATACGCGCGGTTTTCATTCTAAAACCAAAGGCATGCACACGTTCAGTTTGGGTATCTTGGTCAGTATAAAGTCCTGATGTGTGGCCAATACCGCCCAGCGCCACTAAGGCTTCGGCTTTGTCCATCGCATCGTTAAAGTCGATAGCGCGGTACATGCCAAGTAGTGGTGATAGTTTTTCATGGGCGAAGGCTTCGCTGTCGCTAATATCAGTGACTTCACCAATTAACACCTTAGTCCAGTGCGGTACTTCAAAGCCCGCCATTTGTGCAATATTGGCAGCGCTTTGACCAACGATATCGGCATTTAAGCCGCCATTTTTTAAAATGACGTTCTGCATTGCCGCGGTTTCATCCTTCGATAGCATGTAGCCACCGTGGGAGGTAAAGCGCTCTTTTACTTGCTCATAAATACTATCAACGACAATTACCGCTTGCTCTGATGCACAAACGACACCGTTATCGAAGGTTTTCGACATGAGAATCGAACTGACCGCGCGTTTGATGTCGGCGGTTTCATCAATAACAATGGGCGTGTTACCCGCACCTACGCCAATAGCAGGCTTGCCAGAAGAGTAGGCGGCTTTCACCATGCCAGGGCCACCTGTTGCAAGAATTAAATTCACCTTAGGGTGAGTCATTAATTGATTAGATAGTGCGACGCTTGGTTCATCAATCCAGCCAATAATATCTTTAGGTGCGCCAGCTGCAATCGCAGCATCCAGCACCAGTTTTGCGGCGGTAGTGGTTGAGGTTTTAGCTCGTGGGTGAGGCGAAAAAATAATCGCATTGCGGGTTTTAAGGCTAATCAGCGCTTTAAATATCGCGGTCGATGTCGGGTTAGTGGTAGGCACGATACCGCAAATGATGCCTACGGGCTCGGCAATCGTAATAGTACCGAAGGTCACATCCTCAGATAAAATCCCACAGGTTTTTTCATCTTTATACTTGTTATAAATGTACTCAGAGGCAAAGTGGTTTTTAATCACTTTATCTTCAACAACACCCATGCGGGTTTCTGCAGCGGCCATTTTTGCCAGCGAGATCCGTGCATCGGCAGCCGCGAGTGCTGCTGCGCGAAAAATTTTATCGACTTGTGCTTGGCTGAACGTCGCATACTCGGCCTGTGCTTTGGCAACACGTTCGACCATGAGATCCAGTTCTTGTGCATTTGTCACTGTCATGATTAACACTCCTAAAAAGATTTAGTGAATAGGCGTATTCACTAAATCCTCTTTGATGGTAAAAAGTTACACAAAAAGTACTGGTAATAGTGTGACCGCATTATCATAATAGGGCTTATGTGTAATAAAATTACAAAAAATATGATCTATTACGATAACTTTGATTTAAAATTATCAATATTGGATAATTAAAGTAATGCGAATTTGTGGTTTAGCCTAAAAATCTCATTTTTCAGTTATCTGCGGTTAAGATACTATATACACCCTGAAGTTTACTTTGCTGAAAATAGCGTGATGCGCATATAAGGATTGCAACTTGGAGTTAACACTTTACGTTAAGTTTTTTCTTGGCTTGGTAGCCATTATTAATCCAGTTGGTTTATTGCCAGTATTTGTGAGTTTAACCAGCCATCAAACTGAAGCAGAGCGCAACCAAACCGGAAAAGTCGCTAACTTTGCGGTAGTAGTTATCCTGCTAGTTACGATTGTGGCTGGGCAACATATATTGAATATGTTCAGCATTTCGTTATCGGCCTTTAGGATCGCTGGCGGTAGCTTGATTGCCATTATTGCAATGTCGATGTTGCAAGGTAAATTAGGTGAAGTTAAGCGTAACCAAGAAGAAGACCGCGAGTCTTCGGCGATGGAGTCTGTAGCGGTAGTTCCATTAGCTTTGCCATTAATGGCAGGGCCTGGCGCAATCAGTTCAGTAATCGTATTTGCGGCAGAACATAATTCATTCTCAAATATTATTGCAATGTGTATAACGGTGATTGTGTTTGGTTTAGTGAGCTTTGGTCTGTTTAGAATGGCATCTATAATCTACAAAATCCTTGGTAAAACTGGGATTAACGTGATTACACGTTTAATGGGATTGCTCATGTTATCTATCGGTATCGAAGTCATTGCCGCAGGTATTAAAGGTCTTTTTCCGCAGTTATTTAGCTAAATCAACGCAACTAAGCAAACCCTAAAACGGGTTTGCTTTTTATTATTTCAACTCAATTTATCGTAACGCCGTTGTTTTAACATAACGGCATTATCATTCTTCTAACAGATTGACTCCGTCTAAATAGCCTCAATGCACTTGTTTTACTTAGGTCTACTAGCAACTCACGTATTTTAGATTTAACTTAGATTTAATTAACGCAAGCACATGTTTTTAGACTATTTAATTTTAACTAAAACAGTATGTATGGGGCGTTTTTAATCTGATCCTATGCTATACATTATTAGGCTCTTATTATGTTCAAATGTGTAATAAAAGGAATAACGCGATGAAATGGCAATGGATTGGTAATCTTAGCTTGAAACAAAAATTACTCATGGTTGTACTCCCTCCGCTATTGGCGTGTTTTCTCTATGGTGCACTCTTTTTAGCCCAAAAATATGAATATCGTCAGGACTTAAAGCAAGTTGTACAGCTAAGTGAACTTGCTGTTACAAACAGTAATTTAGTGCATGAAATACAAAAAGAGCGCGGTATGAGTGCGGGGTTTATTAGCTCCGGTGGCAAAACCTTCGCAGATCAAATACCCAATCAAAGAAAAATGACCGACACACAGCTCAAACTGTATCAGTCGTTTATTAGTGAAAATACCTTACCAGCAGTGTTTGCGGCTAAAATCAGTGAACTCAATACCTTATTGGGGAAACTTACGGCTATTCGCTCGCAAGTTGATAATTTATCAATCAATATTGCCGATGAGGTTGCTTACTATACTGAGCTTGATAACCGTTTATTAGCCATTGTTGATGAAACGGCAAAAGCTGGTGCTAACCAAGAAGTTGCAATCAAAGCTGCTGCCTTTAGTGCCTATTTACAGATGAAAGAGCGGGCTGGGCTTGAGCGCGCAGTGCTTAGTTCCACCTTTGGCCAAGCAGGATTTAGACCTAAGATATATGCAAAATTTATTACATTAGTCTCAGAGCAAAATAGCTATCTCGAGCGTTTTGAAGCCTTAGCGGCACCAGAGCTGGTTCAAGCTGTGGCGCGGATTCAAGCCTCTCAAGTCGTACAAGATGTAGAAGCACTGCGTGAGATTGCATTAGCCCAAGACAATCAAATTATCCAGCAACAAAGTCCCGAGAATTGGTTTACAAAATCTACTCTGCGTATTGATAGCTTGCGAGATTTTGAGCAGCAAGTCTCAACCGATTTAATCAACACCACTCAGACTCGACTTTCAGCAGCAAACCAAGAAATGTTTTTTGTATTAGCCACCTTAATCGGGGTGCTTATCGTAGTGCTGATATTAAGTTTATCGGTAATACGCTACCTACACGACAGCGTGCATCATTTATATTCAACCGTTACTCATGCTCGTAAAAACTACGATCTTAGTGTGCGGTTAACGCAAACAGGCACTGATGAGTTTGGAGAACTGGCCATTGCCTTTAATGGCATGATGAATGATTTTGAAGGTGTAATCTTACAGGTACGGGCGAGTAGCGCTAAATTACAACAAGCTGTTGAGCAAATGGATTCTTGTACCCATGCAATGGAGCAAGATGTCATGGCGGGTCACAGTGAAGCGGAGCAAGTGGCATCTGCAATGACAGAAATGAGCGCAACGGTTGCAGAGATTGCCAGTAATGCAGTGCAAGCAGCAGAAGCCTCAACAGCTGCGAATGATGATGCAAAAGCCGGCAATATGGGGGTCGATAGAACGGGTAAAGCCATTAAAGCCTTAGCAAATGACATCAATAATGCATCGCAAGCGATTAATGATCTTGATCGAGAAATCCACGGCATTGTGGTGGTGTTAGATGTGATAACCAGTATTGCAGAGCAAACTAACCTACTTGCGCTTAACGCCGCGATTGAAGCTGCCCGAGCAGGAGAAATGGGTCGTGGTTTTGCCGTGGTCGCCGATGAAGTGAGGCACTTAGCGCAACGCTCGCAAACCTCAACGGCCGACATTAAAAATATGACTGACAGATTAAAATCAGGTGCGAGTGTTGCCGTAAAAGCAATGCAACAAGGGCTTGAACAGGCCCATACCAGCGTAAAAGAAGGCGAACAGGCAAGCCTTGAGCTTAAACGTATTGTTGAACAGGTCGACATTATTGACCGTATGAACGAACAAATTGCTACTGCAACTCACGAGCAATCTGCGGTATCTGAGGATGTTAACCGTAATGCGTTAAAAATTAGTGAAATTTACCTCAATACCCAACGCATTTCTGATGAACTTAGGGATCTGACCAAAGCACTGACATTTGATGCCAATCTGATGTCTAAAGAAGTGAATAAGTTTACGGTGAATTAATCGATTAAAGAATCAATTTGGCGGCGGTTTGCTTAGCAATTGTGCAACCGCCTGAAATAGAGTCTTTTTTACTTGACCCTTATTATGCTTTTGCGTACAGTACGGCTCCGTTAACGAATCAGTATTTCGGCAACACTGAGCGATATCGTAAACGATTTTTTACGTGAAAGATTAAACACGAAAACATAAATCGACAATATGGTGAGGTGTCCGAGTGGCCGAAGGAGCACGCCTGGAAAGTGTGTATACGGTAACGTATCGAGGGTTCGACTCCCTCTCTCACCGCCAAATTAAAGTTTAAAGACGTCCTAGGGCGTCTTTTTTCTTATCTATATTTTATAAAAATCAATAATTTACCATTCTACATTATTTAATGACATCTTACTGCATCCGAAATCTTTAGTAATGCTAAAAGTAATGCCAAGGAAATTTGGCAAATTTTGGCATTACTTTTGACTTCAAAAAATACCCATTTTTTATGCCGTTTTTTTACTTGATTTTCTCGATTTTATAGCCCAAATTTAACTTGGCAATATCCTGATTTACCTGAATTTATTCAGTGATAAGTAATGCTTAATTTTGGAGTGCGAAATAATGCCAAAATCAAGCATTACTTTGGGGCTTAATTTGAGGGGTAGAACGGTATGGGAAGGACTACAAATAAGCTGACTGTAAACGCGGTGCTCAATACTAAAGCGGAAGCAAAGCCCTATAGATTGTCTGATGGTGGTTGTAATGGTCAAGTTTTTCTGGAGGGATGTTAAGCCGCTTTTTTTAACTCATTATATTTTTGATGTGGCGTCTTATAATCTATTGCTGAATGCCTACGTTTGTAATTGTAAAACTGGATATATTGCTCAACCACGCTCACTACAGAGCTGTGATTGATAAAGGCTAAATGGTTTAATCGTTCAGTCTTTAAGCTCCTAAAAAATCGTTCCATCACCGCATTATCCCAACAATTTCCTCTACGACTCATACTTTGTTCAATACCTAAGCCCCTTAGCTTTTCTCTGAACACCTTAGCCGAGTACTGGCAACCTTGGTCAGAGTGAAACATCAACGCCTGTGTATTTGTAGCGCGTTATTTAAGGCCGCTGTCGCTAACGCTGCATTGGGTTGGCTTGATAAGGCATACCCAACAATTTCTTTGGTGCCTAAATCAAGCACACAAGCTAAATAACTCCACCCTTGATGGGATTTTATGTAGGTAATATCACCCACCCAATGAGTATTATACGTCGTAGGGTTAAACTGCCGCTTGAGCAAATTAGGTGCGTAAACTTGCTCATCACCTGAGTTAGGATAGCAATGCTTTTTCTTTGGCCTAATCGCTATTAACCCCATACTTTTCATTATGCTAGCAATAGCGTAAACCCCTACCTTACAATCTAAATCGACTAAGTCTGCCTGTATTCGACGTTTACCATACGTCGAATTTGAGTCAGAGAACGCTTGTTCTACTAATTGTATCCGTGCCTGCTTTTCAGCGCTTTGGGGGATCGGTTTGTAATATAAACTACTGCAACTGAGCTCGAATACTCGGCACAACTCACTCATTCTAAAGCCTAGATTTGCTTTCTTTACTTCGCGGATCATTTTAAGTTTTGATTGTCTCGAATGAAGAAAGCTGCAGCCTTTTTTAGGATGTCATTATCCCTCATTGCTTGTTTTAGTTGAGCTTCTAAGAGTTGAATTTTTCGTTGTTCTTCAGTGAATGCTTTGGCATTTTCTGGGGTTTTACCCGCTAATTCAGCCTGGTACTGGATTTTCCATCGAGACACCGCAGATTTACCTGCACCAGACATATCTTCAATTTGCTTGTTGGTGTAACCCTGTTCGACCATCAGCTTGGCATATTCTAATTTTTGCAGCGGGCTGACAGTGACTTTCGATTTTCTAATCATAATAAATACCTTTAAGATTTGGCTTATTTTAAGCTATAAATCTCTACAGTTTCATTAGACCATTACACAAGACACAGTCACGCCTTGGCTTTTGCTGTCTATGCGGTTTGGTTAATAAAACGGGTGTTGGCTAAGCCGTTTAATGTGAGTCGGTAAGGGCTACTTGCTAAAGCTTTTGAGCTGGGAGATTAAAGTTTGGAGGTTATGTTTAACGGATTAGTACTGGCTTACGATAATGAAACGGGTTATCGAGTGAGGGCGAGGTTGCTGGTGGTTAGTGGCTTAGCTTTGGATTCGGTGCCACAATCGGCTTGCCAATCACTTGGCCCATGGCATTAAGTGGCCGCACAAACATCGGCAAAATGAGTTCAACCGCTAAACTGTTACGCAGTTCAGGAAAAGCAGCGCAGGCTTCGGCAACACAGGCCTGTGAAAAGCTATCAGTAAATTCAATCATGATGGTCTCCTTAAAAAGGTGTGGCAGGTTTAAACGTTGGCTAGAGTAAGCCGCACTCAGCAAAGGACACTGGCGTGCGGCCAACCACGATATGGTCAAGCACGCGCACATCGATAAGTGCTAATGCATCGCTTAACCGTTTGGTTATGTTCTTATCTGCCGTTGAAGGTTCAGACTCGCCAGACGGGTGGTTATGGGCAAAAATCACCGCCGCCGCATTGACGACTAGCACAGCCTTAACAACTTCCCGTGGATAAACACTGGCAGCATCTAAAGTGCCAAAGAACAGCTCTTTAAACTCGAGTAATTGATGTTGGTTATCGAGCAGCATCACCGCAAACACCTCCCGCTCATAACCGCCCAGTTTGTAAGTTAAAAAATCCTTAGTGGCTTGAGGGTTGGTATAGGCGTCCTTCTTCACAAAGCGTTCGGCAATGATATTGGCGGCAGAGGCAAGAACCTCATCGACAGTTTGCGGCCACTGAGTCACTTGCTTGTCTATTGTGCCCTGTCGAGCTGGTTTGGTGGACATCGCTTTTGTTGACATATCAGGCTCCTTGAAAGCATTAATGGGCTTATGCACAGGAGTGATATATATCTGAAAAGATTTGGAAAAGTTCAAAGTTACTGGCATAGGTAATGGAAATAAACCATTACCAAGAGTTCAGCATGACACCAAACATAAAGCTAATTCGAATAAAAGACGTGATTGACACCACTGGCTTAGCCCGTTTAACCATTTACAAGTATGTCGATAAAGGTATTTTCCCCAAAGCAGTGAAGCTGGGCAGTAGATCTGTAGCATGGGTTGAAAGTGAAGTGCAAGAGTGGATATTGGAAAGGATCGCTCAGAGGGATGGTACGGTGACAGAATGCCTTTAATAAACAGTATAAAAGGTGAAGGCTAGTGAAAGCCTTCACCTTATCAAGTTAATTAAGTTTATTTTTCAGATTTTGCTAGATAGCAAAGGCGAAAGCCTGTTTTCATGCCTTTATAGCGCATAGTTGAGGTTGCCGGGCATAGATCTCTTTCTATCGCCCCCCAATTTAATGACTCTCCTGTCAGGGCGTTGGCAGCAGGTGCGTAGCCGCCAGTATAATCGAATAGCCACTCACCAAAATCGGAATTTTCCAGAAATGACAACTTTTCAGAGTTATAAGTCCAATGTAAATTTTCACCGAAACGTAGCACTGGATTGCCAGAATTCATTTTTGAGAAGCAGCTGAGTTTATTAAATTGGTCAACAATGCATCGATGTTCTTCAAGGTCAACCATTTCACTCTCCATTAATTGTTCAATGCTGAGCTTTGGCTCAGGTGAGACTTGTTTCCATTCTTCAATAGTTAACAGACGTACTGGTAGTTCAGTTTTAAGCTCGTAGTAGCGACAAAATGCAACTGCGTCATACCAAGTAACGCTGGCTGGGAGATCGTTATTTTCCTCTGGGTTGTTGACACAGAGCAGATTCATTTCTAACGGCTGACCGTTACCACCAAGCAATTCTGACCGATGGATACGCATTTTGGATTCTTCATAAAAATCCCAAAATGCACCAATGGTGATTAGCGGAGAAACCATTAAATATCGATCATCACTGAGTTTATGTGTAATAAAGTCACCTGCGATAGCGGGCTCTTGATTAGGTGGTAAGATGTAAGTCTTAGAGGCGACTAATTCTTTTAACATTAATTTACGATAGCCTGGCCAGTTGGCGATGGTTCCACCCTTAATGTAATGGCGCTTTTCTGCTTCATGTTCAACGAATTCATTCCAGATATCACGTTTGAAATAGCAAAATGCATCAAATTCTGAGCTTCGCATTGCAGAAGGGAGTTCATCATTTTTAAAGATGTGCTTATAAGAATTACCCGAGTATTGTTTATTGCGCTGATCTTTAATTACCCAATCAAAATCACCATTTTTTCCTTTTAAAAAGGCTATGTTAGGCAGTTCAGGAAAGGTTATAACCTCAAGCCAGCCATCATCAGAACTTTCCATTTCTTGGCGAAAAAGCTGAAAAATGCGCTCAGCCTGCTCCATGTCCTTGTCGGTGGCATTGTAAAGTCGATGTTCAATTGGACGAAGCATAGGATTAACCAGTGAATCCCCAATAAGATTGAATCCGGGGATGACACCATTAAAACTATAAGCATGTAGTAATACATCTCTACGTGTTAAAGATATCTGCCGATTGTGAGGTGCTGTTAATACAATTTCATTTGGTGCCTCATTAGTCCAATCGATGGTTTCATCAATGTAATTACATTTGATTTTAGAGACTTGCTGCAGATCTAATGTACCTACACCATCCGCCATAAAGAAACGGGAACCTACGCCTGTAAATACGCGTTTTGGTACGGGTAAATTTGATTTAAAGATGCGCTCTGAAATCTGTTGTGCTGTTAAGCTAATAAATGGGTTCTTGTTACACGTAATCAGATCGATTGGATGTGTCATGCCATTTTTACAAAGAAAACTCTCTAAATCGGGTTCAATTTGGCGTAAATGATCAAAAGAGCGAGCACCTAACATCATTGCTAAGTTACGGTGTAGTTCACTCACTTTTAACTCAGGTATATCTTTTAATGCGGTAGCTAATTTTTTCCTTGATTCTCGTAAGCTTTTTGCAGCAGTTTTTATGTCTTTGCTAGATAAACCATCAAGCTGAATAGACCATAATCTGGTTTCAGAAGAAGGACGTGGGATGAGTGCGTAAACTTTGCGAGTTGCGCTTAATAGATGTGCAATATTCATTTTTATCTCCAAAGAAATGCCGCAGCTGAAAGCTGTACTGCCAAGGGCAAGTTAAGTTTATCATTTGGATTTGGAGAAGAAGGGAAGGCCCTTTGTACTTATTCGGAAACTCGGCAGCCCAAGTTTCCAGGAGAATACGCTCGCGTAGAGCATATTACTGTGTTATCAGATTGTTGGCAATCAGTCTTTTGGCAAATTAACTTAATCAAATTTTTGTATCCATTTTGGGGTGCGAGGTTAGATTTTTGTGCTATCACTTTTCAGGTGACCTGTATTTCACAGATTTAACGTTAAAAGTGTTTTAATGGTTTAAGTACAAAGACTGTGTGCTATCTCACTGGATTAGATGGAACTTTTCTGACACAATCCTAAAAATTATGTGCATCAATCTAAATAGTGTAATCGTTTAATTGAGCTGCTTTAAACATACTACTTGAGAGCATTTAGGCGATTACCTTTGCAGTTTTTGTCACAAAATAATAAGAGGTGAGGCACAGGGATGGTCGATACAATTCCAAGCTATGAAGAGATGATGCCAGCGGTGCTTAAGGTGCTGGCGGATGGAGAGGTTAAAACACTCCAGCAGATGTACCTTGCTGTTTCTAACCATTATGGCTTTACCGCTGAGCAGTTAGCTTGAACAATTCCGAGTGGCAAAACCACATATGTTAGAAGTCGGGTTGGCTGGGCTAAAACCTATATGGCAAAAGCTGGACTTAATAGTCAGCCCAAACGCGGTGTTTGTCAAATTACCCAAAGAGGATAAGCTCGGGCTAGACTCTATCTACTTGCAAGCCAAGCGCTACCGCGGCAACACAGTCGGCAGACCGGATATTCAAGCCTTCGCAGGCGCGCTCGACATGCACCGCGCCCGTAAAGGCGTATTTATCACCACCTCAAATTTCACTAAAGACGCCCATGATTTCGTTACCCGCATTGAAAAACGTATCGTGCTTATAGATGGCCGAGAATGGGCCGCGCTCATGAGAGAGCACAATGTTGGCGTCAGCACCCGCGAACTCTATGCCGTTAAGGCAATCGATTCAGATTATTTTTTGGAAGAATGAACCATGGCAAAAGCACCCGCTAAGAAAAAACCGACCAAGGGCTTTGAAGAAACCCTTTGGGATACCGCCAACCAACTGCGTGGCAGCGTTGAATCATCAGAATATAAGCACGTAGTCCTAAGCCTAGTGTTCTTAAAGTTCATCAGTGACAAGTTCGAAAAACGCCGCCAGCAGATGATTGATGACGGGCAAGAAGCCTTTGTCGATATGGATGTATTTTACCAGCAGGACAACGTGTTTTTCCTCGAGACGCACGCACGTTGGTCTTATATCAAGGCACACGCCAAGCAAGATGACATCGCCCTATTGATTGACACCGCTTTGACCACTATCGAAAAGGCCAATGCCTCACTCAAAGGCGCATTGCCGGATAACTACTTCACCCGTCAGGGATTAGAGACAAAAAAGCTCGCTTCGTTGATTGATGCCATCGATAACATCGACACCCTTGCTAACGAATGCGAGATGAGCGAAGAAGACTTGGTCGGTCGCGTCTATGAATACTTTCTTGGTAAATTTGCGGCCACCGAAGGCAAAGGCGGCGGCGAGTACTATACGCCTAAATCTGTGGTGACGTTGCTGGCTGAAATGCTTGAACCTTTTCAGGGCAAAATTTACGATCCTTGCTGTGGCTCTGGCGGTATGTTTGTGCAATCGCTCAAGTTTTTAGAAAGTCACAAAGGCCGCAGCAAAGACATCGCTATTTACGGCCAAGAGCTGACCAATACCACTTTTAAACTGGCGAAGATGAACTTGGCCATTCGTGGTCTGTCCGGTGATTTAGGTGAGCGTTCGGCTGATACCTTCTTTGCCGACCAACACCCGGATCTGAAAGCTGACTACATCATGGCCAACCCACCATTTAACCTCAAAGATTGGCGTAACGATGCTGAGCTCACTAATGACCCCCGCTTCGCCGGTTTTCGCACTCCGCCAACGGGCAATGCCAACTACGCGTGGATTTTGCACATGCTGTCCAAATTGAGTGAAGACGGCACCGCAGGTTTTGTATTGGCCAACGGCTCCATGAGTACCAACACCAGCGGCGAAGGTGAAATTCGCCAAAAGCTGATTGAAGATGACCGCATTGAATGCATGATCGCCCTGCCGGGACAATTGTTTTACACCACGCAAATTCCAGTGTGCCTGTGGTTTATGACCAAGAACAAGAAAGCCAACTCACGCTATGGCTACCGTGACCGCAGCGGCGAAACCTTGTTTATCGACGCCCGTGACATGGGCACTATGGTCAGCCGGGTGCAAAAAGAGCTGACCAATGATGATCTTGCCAAAATCGCTGACACCTACCACGCCTGGCGCAGCAGCCAAGGCGAACAGGCCCACCGCATTGCCGACAAAGAAATCAGCGTCGAGCAATACCAAGATGAGGCGGGTTTCTGCAAAGTCGCGACTATTTCCGACATCAAGGCCAACGACTTTGTGCTGACGCCGGGGCGCTATGTCGGCGCGGCTGATGTGATTGATGACGGCATCCCATTTGAAACCAAGATGACCGAACTGACTCAGACTTTGTATCGCCAACTCGACCAAGCAGCAGCGCTCGACAAAGCGATCCGCGCCAATATGGAGGCGTTGGGTTATGAGCGCTAATTCGAAGTTGTATACAGTTCAGGAACTTGTAAAACTCGGCATCATAGAAAAACCACTAGACGGCAACCATGGTGGAATTCACCCCAAAAGCAGTGATTATGTGGAAAGCGGAATCCCATTTGTCATGGCTTCTGACCTTATAAATGGTCATGTCGATATCATTAACTGCAAGTTCATTAGTGCAGAACAAGCCAAGATGCTCCGAAAGGGCTTTGCAAAAGAGGACGACGTTCTCTTATCTCATAAAGCCACAATTGGACGCACGGCTATTGTAGGTAAGTTAGACACTGAATTTGTCGTTTTAACGCCTCAAGTAACATACTACCGCGTGAAAGACCGAAGCAGGATTAATCCAAAATATCTAAAGTATTATTTCGATTCATTGGCATTCCAATCACTATTTGAGCAATGGGCAGGAGGTGGTTCTACTCGGCTTTACCTAGGCATAACTGGCCAGATGAAGCTGCCAATCGAACTACCAGACGTAAGCATACAGAATCAGATCGTGAATGTGGTTGATTCATTAGACCAAAAAATTACCCTCAACCGCCAAATCAACCAAACCCTAGAACAGATGGCGCAGACGCTGTTTAAGTCATGGTTCGTTGATTTTGACCCTGTGATAGATAACGCGCTGGATGCAGGCTTTTTCGACCAAGATTTACCCATACCCGACGAACTGCAACAGCGCGCGGCTCTTCGTAAAGAACAGCGCCACGCGTTGCGTCAAGCCCGAGCGGTAGCGCAAAACAGTCAAGCGGCAGCGGATAAAGAGGGTGATGCCCAAATAGGCAAAGCGCCGACAGAACAGCAGCCAATGCCGACCTCCTTGCCAAAAGAGCTGCGCCAGTTGTTCCCAAATGCGTTTGAAGAAAGCGAGTTGGGTTGGGTGCCGAAGGGGTGGGGAAATATTCCACTATCTAGTTTTGGAAAAATAGTTACCGGAAAGACCCCTTCAAAAACAGTTGAAGGTGCTTTTGGATGTTGGAACGATTCAAACCTACCTTTCATCACGCCAACTGATATCGATAGTGATACTCACGTAGTGTTTACTTCGCGATATCTAACGCAAGAAGGGCAAGCTACTGTCGCTAAATCAAAAATACATGGTGGCAGTATTAGCGTCACATGTATCGGAAGCCAAATGGGCAAGACAGTAATCACCTACCATGACGCTTTTACAAATCAACAGATTAACTCATTGACGCCTAGCGCAAAGACAGATTTGGCTTTCTTGTTTTTTAACTTGAGATTAAGACGGGAAGAATTGTTACTAATGGGTAGCAGCGGTTCTACCATGCCGATTATGAATAAGAGCACGTTCTCTAAGCTCAATGTGTTAGCACCACCTTCTTCGCTGAGGGATGAGTTTAGTAAGCACTCGGCAGCAATGCTCAATAAAATTACAGCAAATCTGCTTGCAATCAACTCGCTAGAAAAACTCCGCGATACCCTGCTCCCTAAACTCATCTCCGGCGAACTGCGCCTCGATGATGTTGTGGCTGAAATCGCAGCTGAAGCAGAAATTGCGTAATTCGATCAGGCAGTCGGCTTGTTTTGCGAACAAGCGGCAGCCTTTTTTAATTAAAAACAAAAACAATAAGAAAAGGACGTCATGAGCCACATATTCGACGAAGCAAAACTGGAACAGGCCATCATCAACTTGCTGGGCGAGCATCACACAGCGCAAGGGCAGACGGTTTACCCGCACTTTATTGGCAGCGACATTGTACGCACCGACAAAAGCGAGGTGCTGATCCTTGATGACTTGCGCGGCTATCTTGCTAGCCAATATCAAGCCGATGGCATCACAACTGGCGAGATTGAGACTATCGTCCGTCAGCTGCAAACCCTGCCAGCAAGTGATCTGTACCAGAGCAACAAAACCTTCTGTCATTGGCTGAGTAATGGCTTTTTGTTCAAGCGTGAAGACCGTAATAAAAAAGACCTCTATATCGAATTAATTGATAACCAAGCACTGCCGCAGCAACTGGCCAGCTTGTTTGCCAGCGCGGAACAGATGGATAGCGCGATAACTGGCGAGCCCGACAACAACCGCTATCGCATCGTCAATCAGCTTGAAATAGAAGGCCAAACCCGCGAAGGTGGGCAACAAACACGCATCCCTGATGGCATTTTGTACGTCAACGGCTTGCCTGTGGTGGTGTTCGAATTTAAATCGGCGGTGCGTGAAGAACAAGCCACCACCTATGATGCGTGGCGACAACTGTGTGTGCGTTACCGCCGCGATATTCCTAAGCTGTTTGTGTACAACGCCCTGTGTATTGTCAGTGATGGTGTGTCGAACAAGATGGGCAATGTGTTTTCGCCCTATGAGTTCTATTACGCCTGGCGAAAAATCACCGGCAATGAATCGACTGAAAAAGATGGCATCAACGCGCTGTACACCCTGATCCAAGGCTTGTTTCATCCTACCCGCTTGCTCGATGTGATCAAAAACTTCGTATTCTTTCCTGACACCAGTAAGCAAGAAGTTAAAATATGCTGTCGTTATCCGCAGTATTACGCCGCACGTAAGCTGTATTACAACATCAAGAAAGAGCGCAAGGTCGTCGATGCTAAAGGCGAGCTGGTGTTATATGAAGGTGGTGGCGGTAGCGGTAAGGGCGGTACCTACTTTGGCGCGACAGGTTGCGGCAAGAGCTACACCATGCAGTTTTTGTCACGCCTGTTGATGAAGAGCGTCGATTTTGCCAGCCCGACCATAGTACTTATCACCGACCGCACCGATTTAGACGAGCAGCTTGCTCAGCAATTTTGTAACGCCACCGCTTACATTGGCGATGAATTAGTGGTGCCTGTTACTAGTCGCCAAGATTTGCGTGACAAGCTGGCAGGGCGAAACAGTGGTGGCGTGTTTTTGACCACCATTCACAAGTTTACCGAAGACATTAAAAAGCTATCTGATCGCTGCAACATTATCTGTATTTCCGATGAGGCGCATCGCAGCCAGATTAACCTTGACCTGAAAATCACCTTTGACCATGAAAAAGGCACAGTTAAGAAGACCTATGGCTTCGCCAAGTATCTGCATGATTCGTTGCCTAACGCGACCTATGTGGGTTTTACCGGCACGCCGATTGATGCCACGCTTGAGGTATTTGGGTCGCCTGTCGATAGCTACACCATGACAGAGTCAGTGAACGATGAGATCACTGTGAGGATTGTGTACGAAGGCCGCGCTGCCAAAGTGATTTTGGACAACAGCAAGCTCGAAGAAATCGAAAAATACTACCAAGAATGCGAACAAGCCGGCGCCAGCGAGCATCAAATAGAGGAGAGCAAGAAAGCCTCTGCCAATATGAATGCGATACTGGGCGACCCTGACCGCATTGAAGCCCTCGCCAGCGATTTTGTAAAACATTATGAGGCGCGGGTGTCTGAAGGTTCAACCATCAAGGGCAAGGCGATGTTTGTCTGCGCTAGCCGCGAGATCGCCTATGCCTTCTATACCAAGGTTAACGCGTTGAGACCTGGGTGGTTTGAAGCAAAGCAGGCGATGGATAGCGTGTTGCTTAGTGACAAGGACAAAGATGAGCTGATGTCATTGCCTATGGTCAACATGGTGATGACGCGCGGTAAAGATGACGACAAGGACATGTACGACCTACTCGGCACCAAAGAGTATCGCAAGGAGCTGGGCAAGCAGTTCAAGAACGCTAAAGCCAATTTCAAAATCGCCATCGTGGTGGACATGTGGCTAACAGGCTTTGACGTGCCAGAGCTCGACACCATCTACATCGACAAGCCGCTGCAAAAGCACAACCTCATTCAAACCATTTCGCGAGTGAATCGCAAATTTGAAGACAAGGACAAAGGGCTGGTGGTCGATTACATCGGCATTAAGAGTCGCATGAATCAGGCGCTAGCCATGTATTCCAAAGCGGATGAATCCAACTTTGAAGATATCCGTCAGTCCTTGATTGAAGTGCGCAATCATCTCCACTTGCTGGCGCAGATATTCCATAACTTCGACAGCAGCGATTTCTTCTCTGGAGAGGCGACCGAGCAGCTTGCATGCCTAAACCAAGCCGCTGAGTTTGTCCTGCAAACCAAGAAGACTGAGCTGCGCTTCATGGGCTTAGTGAAGCGCCTCAAGGCCGCCTATGACGTCTGTGTGGGCAGTGATGAGATCACGCAAGAAGAGCGCGAGCGTATTCATTTTTTCATTGCCGTGCGCTCTATCGTTTACAAGCTGACCAAGGGCGATGCGCCAGATACGGCGCAGATGAATGCCCGCGTCCGTGACATGATTGCCGAAGCATTACGAGCCGAAGGCGTTGAGGAAATATTCAAACTCGGTGAAGACCAAGCCGACACCATCGACATTTTCGATGACGAGTACCTGGAGCGCATCGGCAAAATCAAGTTACCTAACACCAAGATGCAACTGCTGCAAAAGATGCTTGAGAAGGCGATCAGCGACTTTAAAAAGGTGAACCAGTTACAAGGCACTAATTTCTCTAAACGTTTTCAGTCCTTGGTAGAGCAATACAACGAGCGCAAAGAGAACGACGAACTCAACGGTGAGGAATTTGATAGCTTCAGCCAGATGATGACCGACATGATTTATGACATCAAAGCAGAGTTGGTGTCATTCGAGGACATAGGCATCTACATGGAAGAAAAAGCCTTTCTCGATATTCTTGAGCACATGTGCAAGAAGTTCGACTTCACCTATGATGCCGACAAAATGCTTAAGCTTGCCAAGGCAATGAAGGTCACAGTTGATGACTCGGCGCAATACCCTGATTGGAGCAAGCGCGACGACATCAAAGCCAAGCTGAAAATGGATCTCATCTTGCTACTGCACAGGTTCGGTTTCCCGCCAGTGGCGAACGATGAAGTGTATAAGAGCGTGCTGGAGCAGGCGGAGAACTTTAAGAAGTATTCATCGACAGCGATGGACATGCCAATCCGCGGCGGGGCAAGGAACAATGGCGTTAGTTGTATCAATGTAGGAGATAAAAAGTTATATCTTGCTTCTCGTTTGGAACAAGAAGGCAAAGCGCATTCCCTCGGCATAATTAAGATTAAGCTGGATATCCCCTACATTGAAAACTTTGCCGCAATGAGCTTAATGAACGATGTTCAAGCCTTGCTAAATTCAGGGATTAAATCACCAGAGACACTGGACTGCGTGATGACTTGTATGGCGCATCTTGAGGTGATTTTTGAAGCGGAAAAAACACTCGCCAAGGAACATGGTTTAGAGCTGGTTTTTGCGATAGATAAGGCCAAAGCCGGTAGTGTTGATCTATGGATCCAAGCATTTTTATCCTCGAACAGCGCCGTTGCTATAAGCGTATCCGTTGCTGTTATGAAGTTTTTGGCAGACTACCCCAAGTATTCTGATGGTTTTGAGCGACTGAAATCTGACTTGACAAAACGTTGGAAGAAGCCTGATGCGTCAACGAACAAGCCAGAGGAATCTGCCATCGTTTTGGATGTGTCATTTCGTCAAGCTATTAATGAAAAGAAAAAAGGTAGGTTGCAATAATGGCAGTTTGGGTTGGATTTTTAATTAAATATAAGCTGCTTCTTCGGAGTTAATGATGACGGTTACGAGATTGGCACTTCCGCCGAATACACTTTTTCTCCAGCCTCAAGAATTAGTATTTGAGAAGATAGCTACATTTATTGGTGGTAATGGTTCAGGTAAGTCAACAATTTTAAAATCCATTTTCGATGAAAAACTAAAGCCAGGGAGTACACTTTATCAAGACTATAAGGTTGTTTGTTTCTCGTCTGGGCAAAATGAAAGTTATTCTGAACGTTTTGCTCGCTACTTAAATTCTGAGCGAAAAGATAAAAGAGCGCTGAGTTTAGATTGTTTTTATTATGACAAGTCACTGGCGAAACTATTGATTTTCTTATCTACAACTAGTAATCCAAATGGTTTGGTTCGTAACTTTCTAAAGCAAAATAACTATGTTGTCGAGAATGAGTTTGAAGAGGATGAGACAACAAAGATTTCATTTAAAGTTAAAGTCGATAAAGCTTATATCGGCCAAGTAGAACAAGCCAATAAAGATGAGGCTAAAGGTAATAACGATGTTATTACCAACAAAGCTTATCATCAAACGCTAAGCAATTTTATTAATAGATTAGTTGATGAAAGCTATGATTTTACTGCGCCTTTAGAGCAGGCATCAATTCAATTGTCTCAGAGTATAATATCTAATATATCATTCGAGGCGGATGAACATACTTCTTTTGATTCTAAAATAATGTTTTTTACACAAGCAGCTGATAATGATTATTTTATTGTGAAAAATAGTTTTGACATTGAGTTTTTAAAAGTAGCGGAAGTCGAGGGGGAAGCTGATAAAGTATTGCGTCTAGAAGATTTGAGTGATGGTGAATATCAGCTACTTTTTCTTTATTCATTAATTGACCTTTTTGATAAGGAAGATACTTTATTCTTGTTTGATGAAGCTGACTCTCATCTCCACTATAAAAATATTGATAATTTATGGTCGGTGTTCAAGATAATAAAAGGAATGGCCATCACAACGACCCATCTATTAGATTCTATTTCTAAATCTGGAATAGAGAGGCTTAAAGTCATAGATAGGGGGGAGATAAAAACTGGAGCGAAAATTAGTTATCTAGCCTCTAGGCTTAAAGATTTATCAGATTTAAATAATGCACAATTGAAAGTGATGTCAATCGCAGAGAATATTGTTTTCATGGATGATGAAGATGATTGGGTGATTTTTAAACTTTTAGCTATAAGAAAATTAGCAAAGACTCTAGATGAAGTTGCAACAATGAACCGTTTTTTTAGTAGGTTTATTGTTATAAAGCAAGAGTCAAGCTATGGATCGAACTCGGAAGAATTTGGATACAGTAAACTAAGATATTCAGAACGATTTGCTAGTTATATAGAAGGTCATCACCATAATACTGAAAACGTTTATTTAATATGTGATCGTGATGAGTTTTTATTGACAGATATAGGCAATGAGAAATGTATCTTATTAATTAGTAAAGATAGTACGAAAACATTTAACAATAAAAAGTTATCATCACACTTGCTCTCTTGGAGAAGGAGGGAGATAAAGCATTACCTTATGTGCCCATCCGCCCTTACCGACAATAATATAGAAGAACTGAATGAAGCTTTTAATTTAGGGTTAAGATCAAAACTAGTTAAAGGTCATGCAGGCGATTATTCAACAGATGGTGAATATAACAGTTCTCTTGCATCAGTAAAGGCTGATTTGGTCAAAGGTATTATAGATTCTTATATAAAAGACGATGTTGGATTTTGCGCAAAAAGAACTGAAGATTTTATAAAAAAAATACCTTTGGAAGAAATCAGCGAAGACATAGTAAAGTTATATCAATATTTGGAGGCTACAAGTGGAAAAAAATAATAACAAACTAGCCGGTATAATGGATTTATTAAGAAAGGATACAGGTATCAATAATGCGATTGATGCAATGGAACAATTATCTTTATTACTTATTATAAAATATTTCTATGATGTCGTTCTGATTGGCATGCCAAGAAAAGGACATGTTGGATCATTCAAAGATCTATTTTATAACTTAAATCATATTTCGAACGGAGATTTTTCGACTGATTTTTATGCTTTGAGACAAGCACTAAATGATATCGTAAGAGATATTGATTCAAATGAACATGATTTTTTAGGTTTTGGTATTTGGAAAAAAATTGAAAGTATACTCGACACCATACCGTTTAAAATTCGTTCCACAAAAATATTAGATTCAGTATTATGCAGATTAGAGGAACTGGATTTCTTCGGCGGCTTAGAAATAGATTTTGATAAACTTTTGTTAAATATGGTGAAAGATTCCAGTTCATCGGGTGCTTTTCACTCTCCCAAGTCATTAATTAAAGCAATAGTTAACGTAACTAAACCGTCACCTGAGGAAAAAATTTATGATCCAGCGATGGGATCTGGGAGGACATTCGTTGAAGCTAAAAAGTATCTAGCTACTATAAATAGCAATAGTGAATTTAGAGCTATTGGAAATGACCTTAGCCCTTTTGCTTATCTGATTGGTACACTCAATTCACTTCTTAACGGTGTTGATATTAGAGATATTTCTTTATCAGATTCATTGTTATGCAGTGATGATTATAGATACGATGTTATTCTCTCAGGAATTCCATTTGGTCAGGCCTCTGAGATAAGTAAGTATGAGTACTACTATCATGGTTACAGTGGTAGTTTGGAGGCAATGTTTCTAAAGCATGTGATGGACAAACTGGCAATAGGCGGTCGGGCCGCTTTAGTTGTTCCTGATGGTGTTTTGTTCAATAGTTCAAATCAGCTAGATATGTTGAGGCGACAGTTATTAACTAAGTTTAACCTGCACTCAATTTTAAGCCTTCCCAATGGCACGTTAGCTCCATACTCAGGAGTAAAGGTTAGCGTTTTGTTTTTTGATAATACAGTTACAGGGAAGGATATCTGGTTTTATGAGTTAAATACTGCCAAGCCTTTAGGTAAACTTAACTTAATCAGTGATATTGATTTTAAAGAGTTTGTTTCTCAGTTCGAGAGTAGAAAAACGAGTGAAAATTCTTTCTTGATAGATAAGCAGTCATTAATAAATGATAAACATTGTGACCTCTCATTTCCTTTGTTAAAGAAAGAAGGGCAGTTAAAGTTTAATAAAAATGAAATGATTGATTCATTGAAAAAGGAGCGCTTGGCTTTTATCGAACTTATTGCAAGCCACTTTGAAAATATTTCTAGCAATATTGACGTGCAATATGTTCAGACGGTAACGTTAAAAAATATATGTAAGTTGAAAACGGGTGATAACCTTAATAAATCAGAGGTGTTCAATAGTGGTGCACATCCGGTGTATGGGGGTAACGGCATTATTGGATATTACGGACAGAGTAATAGAGATGGTGATTCAGTTATCATAGGTAAGGTGGGAATGTATTGTGGCAACATCCACTTTTCATCAAAGCCTTATTGGTTAACAAGTAATGCAATAAGTCTAGAGTTAACGGATAGTAACGCTGTATTTGCACCTTACCTGGCCCATTTATTAAAAAGCTTAGATTTGAATAAGTTATCTACAGGAACTGTGCAGAAATTTGTTTCAATCAATCAATTGTATAGCTTAGAAATATCCTTGCCTAACTATCAAAAGCAAGTTGAACTAAGCAACTGGTTTGACACGCTCGAAGAGAACAGAGTAAAGATAAAACAGCTGCTATCAAATTTCAGTAATGAACTTGATTCAGTAACAACGAGTTCAATCATTGAAAAAGCTCTGAAGAACGGAGTTACTTTATAAAAGTTATCATCAGTAGATTGATAGTATTTACTGCGTATCATAAGCGATTGATTGTTGGGTGATATTTTGTGTCAATGTAAAACACTGCTTTCTAATAGCCTGAATGTAGCGTTGCCATGTGCCTGTTTAAGGTCAACATTATTATCTTGTTTGGATTGTTGTGGCAGTGAATAATTTTACTGACAATATTTGTTCATCTTAGTTTTTAGATTTATTAGTCAGGGAGTGAGGATGATATTTGGGGAAACGTTAGCTGGCTTACAGCTGATAGAAAAATGCCTTTCTTGGTTCAGGGCAAGATTGAGGCCCGCAGCGACTGAAACTCCCGCTAGCCGCTTCCTTGCCTTGTTTGATGCCCATGGCGTAAAGCCTAGTCAAATTCCCGATTTCTTTGGGCACAGTCTAAGCATTGCCGATTGTCACTCTGCAGAGTCACTTACTAAAGTGTTAACTTCTGAACTGATGGAAAAAGCGACACAGATTTTTGGTATCAATAGAGATTGGTTGGATAGTGCTAGTGATGTGGTTTACGAGCCGCATTCCTTTTATAAAAATCCCCAAGGATTTGATGCCTACCTAAAAAGTCTTGCTCTTGAATCGCATCTACCTTTGCGGGCAACCTTGTACATGCCCACCAGTAGTAACTTATTTTATCCTGATGACTCTGGGGTGTTGGTGATATCTGTTCCCGTGGGAGAGGTTAATCAACGCACAATATATCGTTTTGAATTAGTCCATTATAGTTGTGTTTGTTATTGGCATTGTAGAGGTTATTTGGCCGCTAATCTGGCTTCCATGCTGAGAAATTATGCGATCGTTTATGGTTCATACGTAGCAGCAAAGGTGCTTGAACCTGTTGCACAAGGGCAAAGATTGCCAGTTTACGATTATGGGTCACAAGATGCTTTCCGGTTGAAGGTAAAAGGTCGTGTTTCAATTGAAGACTTGATTTCACACCCTGATAAATATTTGGATGGGGTCGATCCAGAAACTGATAAATTTGGGTACCGTGCCGCTCTCGATCTATGGCTGAATATGGCAGACCAAATGTGTACCCGAAGTCACGCGGAGCATTCTCGTATAGTGTTGAAATTCGAAGAGGCACTTAAGTCTTTAACATAGAGGGTTACTGAAGTGGTCAACTAAATTTGGCCACGGTTTTAGAATCTTCCCAAAATCTTCGCTCTGATTCATTTGGGCTTAATCCTGCATTATAATGATGTGGCCTGACTTGGCTGTAATAGCCAATAATATAATTAGTCACATCTTGTTTAGCTTCAATAAAACTCTTATAGCCTTGCGTTGGCACCCATTCCGTTTTTAAACTCCTGAAAAATCGCTCCATTGGCGCATTATCCCAGCAGTTGCCTCGGCGACTCATACTCTGAGTTATTTGATATTTCCACAGCCGTTGACGGTATTTAAGGCTAGTGTAATGACTACCTTGGTCTGAGTGAAATATCAGGTTTTTAGGCTTACCCCGTGATTCAAATGCCATTTCCAGTGCTTTTGCTGTCAACTCAGTATCTGGTGAAAATGACATTGCCCAACCCACCGCTTTTCTGGAAAATAAGTCCAGTACAACCGCTAAATAGCACCAGCGATTACCCGCCAAAATGTAAGTGACATCGCCACACCAGACGGTGTTTGGTTCAACCACTGCAAAAGTAGCTGACTTGCAAATGTGTGACGGCATTGATTGGGACCATGATGGCGTAGCTTGGCGCGCTTAAGAAGTCCAGTGAACCAGCGGCGAACGGAGTGATCATACCAAGGCCGTCCACTCTTACCATTGAGAAAAACCAAGCGAATGCTTTCTTGCTTGCGAGTTGAGCGGTTATGTCTAAATCAGATTCATTAAAGCCCGATAAATATCGGGCTTTGTGTGGCTTATCGCTGCGTGATGAGCAAAGCTTCTAGCAGATTATTTTTTAATCCATTTGCCGTTTGAATCTTGCACATAATTGCCTTTATCTGTGGCTGCTATGGCTTTTTCGCCAGCGAGTTTAGCAACGTCGGTAGGGGAGAGTTTGTTCTTCTTGGCGATGGTTTCGTAGTGGGCACGGCGCTTGTTATTAACATCGTCCATCACTGCTTTTGCTTCGGGGTTGGCTTGAACTAACCCTAAATAGCCGTTGGGCTGCTCACCTAAATAACCTTGTGACTTAGCGTCTTGGAGTGACATGGCAAAGGCGCTGAGGCTTAAGAAGCTGAGGGTCAATAGCAATAGTAGTTTCGATTTCATAATATATTCCTCAATGCTTATTTAATTAGAACAGCTTATCGTCAGATAGTAGTTGGTCGAGCTCTTTATCGACTTTGATTCTTATCTCATGCTCAATTTTGACGTTAAGATTAATGACGATAGGTTTATCTGGCGGTTCTATTTTTACTGTGGGCGCGCAGCCTTGCAATGCGACAAGTGCGACCAATACGGCCAGAGTGCTTCTGGCACCTATATTAACTTGCTGTAATTGAATTATCTTCACTGAGGTTTCCTTGTTACTTCACCGATTTTTCGATTCTATCTTGCAAATCATTACCAATCTGGAGACTTTTGAATAATTGCAGCATGTTCTCTTCATGAGAGTAATTCAAGTGAATAGGGCGCTCAACTCCTTGGCTACGGCCTTTTACTTCGACGAGTAGCTTGGCATCCCATGCTTGATTCATATCAAAGCTACTTGATAATTGACTGTATTGTAAGTGCTCCATTGTTGAAAACACAAAATCAAGATAGGGCTGGGATTGGCGCATCTGTTCCACTGCGGGGTTCCCAGAGATAGCAATCAAGCCGCCGGGGGCTCGTGCGGCTAATTGCCCACCGGTAATGGATACCTTGCCGTCGACTAAATCTACCGGTAATACGCCATCAAATATACCGTCAGCATAAATACCTGTTTGCGGTTGAATGCGTAAAACCTCCTCCAGACTCATGCCCTGCAGTAGTAGGTAGGCATGGGATTTATCCTGTAATTTAAGACTAAACTCTGGTAGCAAAAACTGGCCGCTCAACACTTTGCCTTTGGCCGTCATAGATACATCGGTATCACTTAATCCTGTGAGCTGCTGTATCCAATTATCGGGTAGTTTTGCGGCATCTTTGCTCAGTGCAATATCGGCTGCCACCTCGATATCGGTGAGCGGAAAACCGGGGTTGAATAGGTTAAAGGTCATCAGCGTTTGTGGGCAGTTGAGTTTACTTAAACTGCTCACATTGCTTTTATCTTGAAGGTTTTTATGCGCTTCTTGTTTATGGGAAAGCCCCCAAGTGAATTCACATTGCGCCTGCAGTTTGCCACCTTCAAAAATAATGTCTTTATAAAAACCATTAAGCTCGGTCATTGATTGAGTAATTTGCATGGCAAATTGCGCCTGTTTGCGCAGTTGGGTTAAGGTAAACTGTGCCTGTAATTGGTTATTGCCAGTGACATTGAGATCTGATGGCACTGGCTGGGTTTGATTAAGCAGCGCAAGGGCTTCAGTCATGCTGGTGTCAACGACCCATTGACCAGTTAATGCTAACGGCTTAGTGGCGGTGGCGAAGCTCAGTTTATGTTGGCTTTGCAGTTTGACGGTGCCCACTTGCCATTGCTCATTACCTAAAAGGGTATTATTTTTCCACTCTAAGGTTTGTGTCAGTGCCGATTTATCCAGCTTGAGCACCGTTTCTTTGCGGCTTCGGCCTTTACTGCTAAGCAGTTTATCAATATTGAGCTGACTGATTTGCCATTCAAGTTTATTGCTCCACGGCAACGCTAATAAGGCATTGATTGGCGTTTCAGCATTCGATAAGTCAAAGGACATGTCCTGTTGCGATGTGATAGAAAACGCAGCTGCACTGATATCACTGCGGCTAGTGACGGCATCGGCCGAATCTATCGTTGCTACCGACTGCGATGTTTGCGAAAAATACAGTTGCTCAAGGGTTAATGCTAATGGCGGTAAGGCTATGTTTAATCGGTTTGTATTCGGGTTAGTTGGGCCTGTGTTTGACCGTGTATTTAACGTCACATTGGAAAGTGAGTTTGGCCCTCTATTTTGCTGTACATACTGGATTTGCGAACTCAGTTGTAATTGGGCTAGGGCATCGAGGCTGATATTGCCAAGGCTTAACTCGGTACTTTTGGTTGCCTGTTGTTCGGTAGGACTATAAAGCTTGAGTCCTTCTAACGCGAATTGAACTGTGGGTTGCTGACTTGCAATAGTAGATTTGACTGGGTTAATTGGTGTAGTTGTAAATTGCCAATCGGTAGTATTGAGTGAGCGTGTAAAACTAAACTGCCCGCTACTGCTTAATTTAGCGCTATTCCAGCCTAAATCCTGCGACGCATTTAGCCAGAGGTCTGTTAACTTTAGCGGAAATGGTTGTTCTGCATTAACGCGCCAATCTGTTGTGAATTGTAATGCCGTAGCAGAATGTTCGATTTCCAGATTATCGAGGTCGAGCTGAGTGGTAATTTTACTGCCTAAGGTTTTTAGCTGTACATGGGGCAACTGGATACGGGTGGATTGCGTTAACGGAGAAGGCTGTGCCTGTTGGGGGCGGGTCAGCGGATAATGCAGGGGCTCAGTTAATGTCAGCGCTATTCCCATTGACGCTTCGGTAGTTTTTAGCCCTGAGAGTAACGTTAATACTCGCTGCGATGTCGGCGTTGATGTTTGAGATACTGGCTTAGAAAGCGGCTCGTCGAGTAGCTGTATTAATTGCTGCTGTTGTTCACTGTTTGGACTCAGTGCCAAACTAAAGGGGTCAAGAGTTAACCCTAGCTCGGTGAAATGTCCCGCAATACCAAATTCAACCGTAGGTTTAAAGTCGAGTCCAGATGTAGGCGTTAGCTGCAGCGCGGCTAACTGATTCAACGTAACCTTTGGGTTATCTAACTTATGTTGGCTCGCCAGTTCGCCCGAAATTAACCCAAGGCGGCTATGGGAAACGAGCTGTCCTTGTAAATCGATGGCTAACGCTTGCCACTGTTGATCAAGTTCACTTAACTGAGACAGCACACTGTCTTTATGCTGTCTCAGGCTTATCTGATGCAAACTGGCCAATAGTGGTGCTAATGCGATGTGACTCTCTAGTTGCCATTCTTGGGCGGTAAGCTGTGCGTTAAGTTGCGCGATACTTTCGCCGGCATGGCTAAATTCACTGTTGATTTTACCGGTACCATTTAGACTCAGTTTGTCCATAACGAGGTGATAGGCCGGTAAGTCATGTTGCGCTTTCAGGATAAAGTCAGTTTTACCAATATCGATTAAGGGTAATGATTTAATATCTAGGGCAAATGCGGGGCCTTGTTCATCAATGGCACTGCGATTGCGTAAAAACAACGATTCCCCTAACTCGACCTCAATGTCACCTGTGGTGATTTTTGTGATTTTTTGAGTGAGATAAGATAGTTGGCTGTACTTTTTAAGCTCGGCAAAACTCTGCGGCCAGTCGAGTGTTAGCGCGACATTCAGATTGTTAAGCGTGATATTGCTGTCATGCACCCTAAGGTAGGCAGACGTAATGCGCCACTGTTCTAACTGACTATTGCCCAAGTGAATATCAATCAGCTCGCTGTCCATACCACTGAGTGCATAGTTAGCTGCCTGCATGATCAGCTTTTCAGTTTGAGTATTGATAATCCAAATAATGCACGCTGCGCCAAACAATATACCGCTTAAACTGGTGAGCAATAGGGCTTTTTTGAAAGGAAATATACCACGACCTTGGCTCGACTTTTTTTCTGTGACTATGCCATCCGCATCGGCGGGTATTACACTCACCTCATTTTGTTGCGCCCGATGGTGGGCGGCGCTTTGAGAGCTTTGCTTGTGGGATTTGGGCTTGTTGGGGATTGGCATAAGCTTTGACTTTATCCTTATCAACAGAGCACGTTATTAATATTGCACTAAGGCTCGTTTTCTATGTATTTAAGTACATGTATTAAGCACATATTGTTAAGCCGATGCAGGCACTAAGATAGGCAGTTTAACACTCAAAGCGTTAGCTGACTAATGTGAAATCAGCATTCGATAGACAAGAGCCTGTTGTTAATAGTTGAGGATTTACAGGCTCTTGTAGCTAATATTTTATTTGGGCTAGCTAATTTGTCGGTTAGCTAAAAATCTGGGCAGCGATAACGGCAATACCACAAAGTGTGGCGAGGATTAAGGCAAGCTTGCCACCCGCAACGCGGTAACCTGTCGGCATACTGGCTATATCTCGCCTTTGGCGTTGTGTCCACACCATAGCGACAGGTAAGAAAATGGCGAGGATCACCAACGCAATTGCCGCATAACCAAGGGCTGTAATAAAGCCTTGTGGATAGAAGAGGGCAAAACCTAAGGGCGGTAAAAAGGTGATCGTCACAGTCAAGCTGCGGCCAGAAAAATTATCCTTTCGCCTTAAGGTGGATGCCATAAAATCGAATAAACCTAAACTTACCCCTAAAAACGAGGTTGCCAAGGCTAAGTCGGCAAATAGGCTAATCGCGCTGCTGAGATATTTACTGTGTAGCACGCTTGCCAGTTGGTTGATAAAACTCGATAAACTCTGGTTTTCAAGCAATTGACTTTGGCTCAATACGCCTTGGCTACCCAGTTGCCATAAAAGATAAATCACCAGCGGTAAGGCCGAGCCTAACAGCATGATTCTACGCAGGGCTTTGACTTCCACGCCCAAGTAACGCACGACAGAAGGGATAGAGCCATGAAAGCCAAATGAGGTGAAAATCACCGGAATAGCCGAGATAATCAAACCTTGGTTGAGGGGCAATTCGAGCAAGTGCGGGCTTTCTACCTGCGGTAGCAATAAAGCGAGCATCAGTAATAATGCTAATAATTTAAGGGCAAAAAGACCGCGGTTGATAAGGTCCACACAGTGGGTCCCCATACCCACAATCGCCCCAATCAGCAGGGTAAACAGTATGGCGCCCGATTGTGGTGGCAAACTTAACCCTAGCCAAGTACTCAGCTTTTGGTTTACTTGCTCACCGCCGCCGGCAATGTAGGCGGCGCAAAGGGCGTACAGCAAAAACATCAAAGCAGTATTGGCGATTAACTGACCCTTACGACCCAGTAGATGTTGTGCTAAGTGATTAAGGCTGGCGTCACTGGGCGCGAATTGATGGATTTCCACCATTAACAGCGCCGTGTAGGCCATTAGCGCCCACAGGATCAACATGATGGCGGAAGAGGTACCAAACCCCAGTCCCGCCGATGCGATAGGTAAAGCCAGCATACCCGCGCCAATTGTAGTGCCTGCGATAAGGAGTAAACTGCCGAGTATTTTATTCTGTGTCATAACGAGATCTCAAAAAATAGCTGTAATAAAGGAGATAAAGAGGTGATCCAAAAATAGCTGGCTTACACAGTCTGACGCGATTTAACGTTTAATGACTTAACGTTTAATTATTTAGCATTTAATCAGTAAATCATGTCACTATTTCATTTTGAAATAACAGTGGCGCTCAGCGGATCCGAACGGATATGGCCACAATGGAAGGTCAGGCGAGGAAGCCTATCTATGCCATTGCGGCTACAGATAGAGATAATAGAATAGTGAGAAACACATAAAACTTGCCTTAGCCTGTGTTGAGTAAAATGGTTGAGTAAACATGAATAACCACAGTGCGAGTATTTTTGGTGTCGATAATATAAACATTCGGCGCTAGTCGCTTGGTTAATTGAGTCTTGAATATGAGAGCCTAGAGTAGCAGAGTGCTGTTTTAACAGCTGCATTATCTTAACACCGCAATATCTTGACGTCGGTTACGATAGGGATTCTAGCTGTACTTGTCAACCATTACGACAGTATTTTGATGGTTTTTTATCATCACGTTATCGTCGGGATCCCTTTCATTTTTTTGCGATAACGCAGGTGAAGTGTTGGCAAAAAGTAAAGTGCCGCAGACTTGAGTGAAATCTGCGGTATGGGTTATCAGTTAAACGAGTAAACCTGATACTGATGAGTTAACCTGTCCATTGGTTACGATATTAATTTAGTTCAATCTTACTGAGCATCCTAACTCAATATCAATTAGCTTTAGCATCAGTTACTTATGCTGTAACGCTTTTTCGTGTCTTGCCAGTAAGTTGGCCGTGATATCACTAAGGCTTAAGTTTTGATCTTCGAGTAATACCAGCAAGTGATAGATAAGATCAGAGGCTTCATTCACCAACTCTTCTTTATCATGGGTTGCGGCAGCAAGGGCAGTTTCAAGGCCTTCTTCGCCGACTTTTTGGGCAATACGCTTAGTGCCACTTTTAAATAAAGAAGCCGTGTAGCTAGAATCGGCGCTTTGCCCTTTGCGTGAGGTAATTAAGCTCGCCAGATTATTCAAAAAGGGGTGCGCATTGTCATCTAACCAGCAACTTTCTGTGCCTTTGTGGCAAGTTGGGCCGTTGGGGACCACTTGCACCAAAAGGCTGTCGTTATCGCAATCTTTATCAATAGCGACCAACTTTAACGTGTTGCCTGAGGTTTCGCCCTTGGTCCATAAGCGCTGTTTTGAGCGGCTGAAAAAGGTGACATTACCCGTGTTCAAGGTTTTCTCCAACGCGGCCTTATCCATGTAACCGAGCATTAATACCTTGCCTGATAAGTGATTTTGAATAACGGCAGGAATAAGTCCATCCTGCTTGTCCCAATCCAGCTCGCTAAAATCTGACTGAGTGTTTGTTTGCGTTGACATAGTGTTTACTCTTAATTTGTTTATGCTTTTTTAGTGATGTATTTGGCTTGTGCTAACTGTAGCGAGAAGCGACATCAGCCAGCGCTTAACGCCTGATAGCAATACCTTGGGCTGCTAAGTAGGCCTTTAACTCACCGATATTGATAATCGCCTTGTGGAATACGCTCGCAGCCAGCGCCGCATCGACCTTGGCCTCAATAAACACATCACGAAAATGCGCCATAGTGCCAGCGCCGCCAGAGGCAATTAAAGGCACATCACAGATAGCACGAACAAGACTTAACTGCTTGATATCATAGCCGCCGCGCACGCCGTCTTGGTTCATCACATTGAGCACGATTTCACCACAACCTCGTTGTTGCACTTCTTCAACCCAGTCTTGGGTAAACCACTGCGTATCTTTAGTCGCTGCTTCATCACCGGTAAATTGCTTTACCTTATAGCTGTTGCTGGTGGCATCGAAAAAGGAGTCGATACCAATCACAATACACTGGCGGCCGAACTCATCTTGCAGGCGTGAGATCAAACTCGGATCGGTTAAGGCAGGCGAGTTGATTGAAATCTTATCCGCCCCAAAGGCTAATAATTCTCGGGCTTGGCTAATGGTTTTAATGCCACCCGCCACGCAGAAGGGAATATCAATCTGCTCAGCCACGCGGCTCACCCAAGATTTATCGACTACGCGATCATGGGCGCTGGCGGTAATGTCATAAAACACCAGTTCATCGGCGCCTTCTTCGGCATATCGCGCAGCTAAAGGCACGATATCGCCAACAATTTCGTGGTTACGAAACTGCACGCCTTTTACAACTTTACCGTCTTTTACATCTAAACAAGGGACTAGTCGTTTGGCCAGCATTGGATTGCCTCCGCCACATTAAACTGATTGATAAGCAAGGCTTTGCCAATGATGATGCCCGCGGCGCCGCTATCACGCACGGCGGCAACATCCTCAAGAGTGGCAATACCACCAGAGGCTTGCCAAGCGATATCGGGATAGCTAGTGGCAATTTCTTGATAAAGCGCGGTATTTGCGCCCGTTAGCGTGCCATCACGGCTAATATCAGTCACCAACGCATGCTTTAAGCCGACAGCGCTAAAGGTATCTACGAGAGATTCTAAACTTTTACCGCCACCACTTTGCCAGCCGGATACCGCGACAATTTTCTCGCCGCTTTGGTTGATATTGACATCGAGTGCCAGGCAAATTGCTTCGCTACCGTATTTAATAAACCATTCTTTAACTAATTCAGGCTCTTTTACCGCGAGAGAGCCAATCACCACGCGTTTTACACCGATAGCTAATAATTCAGTGACTTGTTGCTGTGTGCGAATACCGCCGCCCACTTGAATGTTGGCGTTAAGTCCCGTAACGAGTTCACTGATAAGGTGAATTTGACGTTTTGCAGGATTTTTCGCGCCCGTTAAATCAACGATATGAAGCCATTTAGCACCTTGGGCCTCGTAGGATTGCAGCTGTGCCAAAGGGCTTAAATCAAAGGTGGTCTGCTGGGCGTAATCACCCTGATAGAGGCGCACGACATTGCCATCAATTAAATCAATCGCAGGGATGATCATAAGTGTACCTCTCTGACAAGTTTTGGTGTGAAAGCGCCATTAGTGTTGACTTTTTTGTTAAGTATTTTATTCATCAGTTACTCTTTTTTATGTCAGTAGAGTCGCTCACAGCATCCTTTTTCGATGCGTTTAGCAGCACTTCGTCCATCTGTAAAAAGTTACGCAGAATTTGCGCGCCCACGGCGGCACTTTTTTCTGGGTGAAACTGTACGCCCATAAAATTGCCTTTGCCGATGGCGGCGCTAAAGCCTTCACCATAGGTACACTCGGCTAAGGTAAATTCGCTCAATGGCGCGCGGTAACTGTGGACAAAATACACATAACTGCCATCTTCAATACCCGCAAACAGCGGGTGAACGTTAGGGCTGTTGGAGACGTTAAGTTGATTCCAGCCCATGTGCGGCAAAGGTAAGCTTTCAGCTTTAAGTAACTGCGTATCCAGCTCGCAAATATCGGTAGGGATTATGCCTAAGCACTGACAATCTTGACCTTTTCCGCCACGTTCCTTAGAAATCGCCGCCAGCATTTGCATACCAAGGCACACGCCCAGTACGGGTTGAGTTAAGCCTTGAATCAATTCGACTAAGCCTTTTTCATGCAAGGACGCCATAGCAGCGCCAGCGGTGCCAACGCCCGGCAATACAACACGTTTTGCCACTTTTATTTTAGTTTTGTCATCGGTGACCAACACCTTCGCGCCTAAACGCTCAAAGGCGAAACGTACTGAGTTTAAATTGGCGCAGCCCGTATCTATGATAACGGTTTCAGCGACGTCGCTTATCACTGCATCGGCACTGTTATTTGTAAGATCAGTATCTTGTAGCTCATTAGCGCTTAGTTGAGCTAGTTTAGATTGTTGCGAGTCTTGTTGCATCCTAACCTCTTAAACGATTTATGCTGACGCAGCCTTAAAGCACGCCTTTACTCGATGGCAGAATATCACCCTCGACTTTCACTGCTTGGCGCAGCGCGCGGCCGAGCACTTTAAATAGAGCTTCAACCTTGTGGTGATCGTTATCGCCCTGCGTCGACACATGCAGCGTACAGCGCAGGCCATCGGCAAAGGAGCGGAAGAAGTGCGGCACCATCTCTGTGGCCATTCCACCGACATGCTCGCGCTCAAAATCGGCTGAGAACTTGATAAAAGGACGACCAGAGATATCCAGTAAACATTCGCCCTTGGCTTCGTCCATCGGCAGGCTAAAACCGAATCGGGCAATGCCGCGTTTATCACCGAGTGCTTGGCGCAGGGCATCACCTATGGCCAGCGCAGTATCTTCGACGCTGTGGTGATCGTCGATTTCTAAGTCGCCATCGACTTTCACATCCATTCTAAAATTACCGTGGGTAGCAATTTGATCGAGCATGTGGTCGAAAAAGCCAATGCCAGTGTCGATTTTACCTTTAACTGTACTGTCCAGATCTACAGTTACGCGAATGTCTGTTTCCTTCGTGGTGCGTACTACCGTTGCGATGCGGCCTTTATTAAGTAGCGCATCGGCGATGGCATTCCAGCCCAAAGTATCGCGTTGGTATTTCACACTTTTGATGCCCATGGCATTACCCAGTTCGACATCGGTTTCACGATCGCCAATCACTGCCGATTGGGTGAAATCGATACAACCTTGGGTTAAATACTCTTTGAGCAACCCAAGTTTTGGTTTGCGGCAGCTGCAATTTTCATCATTAAAGTGTGGGCAAATCACCACATCTTCGAAGTTCACCCCTTGGCTTTTGAGGATTTGCATCATCATATTATGCGGCGCGTCGAAATCTTCCTGTGGGAAAGATGATGTGCCAAGGCCATCTTGATTACTGACCATAACTAAGCGAAACCCCGCATTCTGTAGACGCAGCAGGGCGGGTATCACCTGTGGCTCAAACACTAATTTAGCCAGACTATCGACTTGTTTATCGGTGATAGGTTCTTCAATTAAGGTGCCATCACGATCGATAAATAAGATTTTTTGTGCAACGTTTGGGGTAAATATGGGGTTCATTTTGCTACCTTTAAATTTGATTCAATTTGTTTAAATAATATGTTATTAGTTATTTTTATTTATAATCATAAAGTTGTGATTCAAATAAATTCACTAGAAAATCGGTATCTGCCTTTGAGCTAAAGCTAAAGCGAATAGCCTTGGCAAGCCTTGGGTCTTTGTAGGCACGGGCGACAACGCCGCTGCCCTGTAGTAAAGCCGCGACTTTGGCGACATCATCAAATTCAGCCAGCACATAATTACCATTAGGTTTAAGTACGCGGGCGCGGGAATCGACGCCGCCGAGCTTTTCACCACAGAATTGGTCACAATAGGCGCTGATAGCCGCAGTGAGTCTGGCGCCTTGCTGGTTTAATTCGGCAACTTGTTCTTTCATCCGTGTAACGCCAGTGCTTGATAGCGCCTGCGTGGCAACCTCACTCACGGGCAGCGGCACTGGATAGGGCGCAATCACGCGCATAATGATTTCGACTACGGCCTCGTTTGCCAGCATAAAACCACAGCGTGCGCCGGCGAGTGCAAAGGCTTTTGATAGGGTGCGCAGTACCACTAGATTGGGATAACTTGCTAGCAAATCCGCCACGCTGTATTCAGGGCAAAACTCAATGTAGGCTTCGTCAATCACTACCAGCGCGTCTGGCAGGGCTTTGATTGCTTGCTCAATAATGGCTTTTTCAATCACAGTGCCGGTCGGATTATTGGGATTGCAGATAAACACCAGTTTTGCGCCGCGCACTTCATCGACATAATTTGCCGGTAAGCCATACTCAACGCTGAGATTTAGTGCTTTAACACCTACGTTGAAGGTGTTGGCGCTGATGGCATACATGCCATAGGTTGGGCCAAAGCAGGCAATACTATCAACGCCCGGGATGCAAAAAGCGCGAATCAATAGCTCAATGGCTTCATCGGCGCCGCGACTCGCGACAATTTTTTGCGCGCTTACGCCACTGTATTCGCTGTAGGCCTTGATAAGCTCGGGTGGCTGGCATTCTGGATAACGATTCAGTTTGGACAAATCAAGTGTTGCCGTATCAACATTATTAAACGGCGATTCATTGGCGTTAATCCAAATATCACCTTGACCGCCTAATCTACGGGCACTTTGGTAGGGCGTTAAGTCCAGTAACTCAGGGCGTGCTAGGCGCTCGGCTAAGGTTAGCTGTGATGCTAATACTGTGGGTTCTGCTGTCTTATCCATGCTGCTTACTTGGCTCATTTTATTCACTCAGCTCCATTTTATTCACTTAAGTGCTAAGTACTTAAGAGTTGTTCACTTAAGGTTTAAGCGGATCATTTCTCTAGGCTAGCTAGACGAATGGCAACGGCATTTTTGTGCGCATCGAGCAATTCGTTACTGGCTAACGTCATGACCGCTTGTCCAAGCCCGATTAAACCCTTGGCACTGAGCTCTTGCACGGTAAAGCGGCGGCTAAAATCGGCTAAGGACAGGCTAGATACCGCGCGGCTATAACCGTAGGTCGGCAACACATGGTTGGTACCACTGGCATAATCGCCGACAGATTCCGGCGTATAAGCGCCTAAAAATACTGATCCCGCAGCGCGAATGTTTTTAAGCACCTCGCGTGGAAAGCGCGTTTGAATGATCAAGTGCTCAGGCCCATATTGGTTAGATACCTGCGCGGCTTGCAGCATATTATCGACGATAAAAGTGCGACTGCTGAGCAGGGCGCTTGCGGCGATATCACTACGCGGCAGGGCGGCCAGCTGCCTTGTCAGCGCGTCATTTACGCCAGCGGCGATAGCTTGCGAGTCTGTCACTAAAATCACTTGTGAATCAGGGCCGTGCTCCGCTTGCGAGAGTAAATCGGCGGCAATAAACTCACAATTTGCGTCACTATCAGCAATCACTAACACTTCAGAAGGCCCCGCGGGCATGTCGATAGACACAGTGCAGCGACCATCTTGAGATACCAGACGTTTAGCCTCAGTTACATAACGATTACCTGGGCCAAAAATTTTATCGACTGCAGGAATGGTTTCTGTGCCAAAGGCCAGGGCTGCAATCGCCTGCGCGCCGCCGACTTGATAGATTTCTGTAATGCCACAGGCATTAGCGGCATAAATAATGGCATCGTTGATGGGCGGTGGGCTGACTAACACCCTTTGCTCGCAACCGGCAATTTTGGCGGGCAGGGCGAGCATCATCACGGTAGAGATTAACGGCGCACTGCCACCTGGAATGTATAAGCCCACTTTTTCTATCGGTTCGTTACGTAGCTCACAGCGCACTCCTGCCTCGGTTTCCATATCAATCGGGCTAAATTGCTGGGCGCTGTGAAACACATCAATATTAGCCATTGCTTTGGCGATGGCAGCTTTTAGCTCCGGTGACACCCGTGCACTTGCTGCGGCAATCTCGCTTTCGCCCATGCGCAGTTCGCCCACTTTTGCGCTATTAAAGCCATCAAACTTCTGATTAAATTCTGCAATGGCGGCATCACCGCGGCTTGCTACTGCATCGAGAATGGCGCGAACGCTTTGCTCTAAGCCACTATCACCAATTAAGGGTGAACGTTTGAGGGCATCTTTCTGTTCGGCGATTGATAAGGTTGACCAAGTTAGGATATCCATACATTACCCCATCATTTTTTCGATTGGCATCACTAGAATCGAACTGGCACCGAGTGCAGTTAGCTGTTCCATCGTGTCCCAGAACAAATCTTCGGTACTGACTGCGTGAATAGCCACGCGGTTAGTATCGTCGTTTAATGGCAATACGGTAGGGTTTTCGGCACCGGGCAGTAGGGCGACGATTTGAGCTAAGGTTTCGGTTGGCGCGTGCAATAAAATGTATTTACTTTCACGGGCACGAATAACGCCATTCACGCGGGATAAAATTTTATCGATTAATGCTTGTTTGGCTGGCGTTTGGGTTTGAGTTGATTGAATGATGCAGGCCATAGAGCGGTAAATAACTTCGGTTTCGTATAAACCATTGGCTTCTAAGGTGGCGCCACTAGAGACTAAATCACAAATACCATCGGCAAGACCAGCACGCGGCGCGACTTCAACCGAGCCTTTTAATAAACAGTCGCGATAAGTTATGCTTTTTTCTTGCATAAAACGGCGCAGCAAGTTGGGGTATGACGTAGCGATACGCAACCCCTCTAACGATGACGGGTCTTTATAGCTGAACTCTTTTGGCACGGCGAGTGACAGGCGACATGAACCAAAATCTAACTGACGCAGTTTGAGGCAATCTGCCGGTTTATTCAGTGTTTGACGCTCGATTTGTTCTTCTTCGAGTACGTTCTCACCAATAATCCCCATGTCGACTACACCGTCCATCACCAATCCTGGGATATCGTCATCACGAACGCGCAGTAAATCGATAGGCATATTGTCAGAGTGAGCGATAAGTCGTTGTTCATTAATGGTAAATTTAACACCGCAGCTTTTTAGTAGTTGTTGCGATTCGGTTGAAAGACGACCAGATTTCTGGATGGCAATACGTAAACGGGTTGATTCAGTCATAGTGTTATCTCGCTCAAAAGTATCAAAATTAAAAGATTCAAAAGTGTGCTGTTTAATCGGTTTAATACGCCTTGCCATTCAATGGCTCTCGCTAATAAATCTAGCCAAGTGTTCTAGCTAACGTATTGATAATTTATTAAATATCTAAAATTACCTATTTAAAATAAAATCCAAATTAAAACCAAAATTAACGCCTAAATGCAAAAAACCCCCGGAATTCCTTCCAGGGGTTTATGATCATCTTGAATCAGTCCGCCAGAAGGATATAGTCCTCCGGCAGTGAGCGTCCGAAGGCTACCGCATATGGTGGTGATGGTGGATAGCGTTCAGTAATCGGCTCATATCATTGTCTCTGTATTGGCTTGATGTTTAATTCTGTATTTACGGACGTCTATCCGTTTAAGTGGATTTAAATTAACCGCTTTCATCAGCCTTTGCAACAGCCAATTTGAATTAAATGAGAATATTTATGCGTTTCTGTGAAAAGGCAGATGATTATCGCTGGGCAAAGAAGTCGAGCATGCTTGTTGGGGGATGTTGCAAGTGGATAGAAACTTGAGTTGTGAGTTATTAGGTCTTTATTGATATCCAACTCACACAGGCTTGCCATGGTATTCGCTCATCGACACGGTGAATCGAAACCTAGGGTTTCTGAGCTTATGAACGAGAGCCATGGACGGCGAACTGGCAGTTAAACAGGGATGTTGTTCCAGTCCATCCTTGGATGCAGGGCCGCCCCGTCCGTGGGGCGACGGTCGTCTCGTTAATCACCATTGCTCACCTTTTTGACATATTTGCGTGTAGGTTTTAAGGAGACACGCAGCACGCTTTTGGACAAAACCTTGTTAGATTTATTACTTTAACACGTTGGTTTCGGATTAATATTTCTATGGATTAACGCACGCATTTGCGCCTGGTTTTAAATGCAGTGGAAAACCAGTCTGACAACATGCGCTTGTTAATTGCGTTGGAGATTCTTCTTTCTCCAACTGTGATTTTTTATTCCACTTTTGTGGGGCCATTTCAAAAGCTTTTTATAGATCTTATAATCGAACACCTCATCCATGTCTTTGCCTCCCTCGAAATAGGACTCATCATCTTCGATTCTTGCGCATATTCTGAGCAGTTCATCATTGATAATTGAAATAAACTGCTTTGCATCTTTTTGTTTGATTTTACAAGGAGTTGAAACTCGGCTAGTTGTATCAATCTTCCCTTTTGAGCGGGACAAGCCAACATAGATTGCATTTTGCTTTTTCTCTTCAAGCTTTTTGCTTTGGATCAGAGAAATAAACTTTGGCGAATAATCATCTGTTTCCCTTGCCACAAAGTTCCACTGCTTTTTTGGATGTAAGTACAGGAGCTTTAGCCATTCTTGTTCTAACTCAGCATCAGGGTAACTCTCATTGGTTTCAGATGACCATATATAGTGATCTACCCAGTTGGCCTTTGAAAACTCCTCCAAAGCCAAGACTGAAAGCTGAAGAGCACTTGGGTAGGAGCCGTTTTCATAGAGCAACACAGAGTCAAAATGAAGGCGGATAGTATTTATCAAAGACTCCGTTGCAATTTTATTCAGTTTGTACTTTGAGATTCCGTCTTCTTTATTCACTGGTACTCCGATTTACAAACTATCACTTTGCATAATGGCAGCAAAACGTAGCGGCATTTGATTTAAATTTAGAAGCATCAAACTAAACGCCGCGTAGTTTTGATGTCCCAGCGGTTATGAGAGAACTTAATGCGATTGTTAGGGCTCAAGGTCTTTAAGTACCATCTGATAGTCGCTAAGTAATTGCTCTTGGTACTCTTCGTGAAAATGATCAAATTTCACGTTTGGTTGATGTGACTCGAATATTTTGAAACGAGAATAATGCCAAATACTATCTGTTGTACAGAATACAGTTTTGTCTGTTGATGAAAACTGATTTGCAGTGATATCAACATCGTAGCCCATAACTTTTAACCAGACATGCCGCTGTGACTTCTTAAACTGGTTTTCACCATGAACCATTTTAATGTCTGAAATTGCACGTTCTTCGGTGAAAAATTTTGCGAGCATATACGAGGTAAATTCACAACAGCCCACTGGGAAATTAGATAGTAAGCTAAAGCTAAATCGCTCAGGAGAGATCTTAAGCATTACTTTCCTGAACGCTTTCGAATCCGAGTAGATTAAATCTTTCATGTTAGGCCCTAACAATTAAGCTAACGGGCGTCAAAGAGATTTCCAAGCCCATGATGCGAAACATAACCTACAACACCTAAGTCGCGTTTACCAAAGGTATTTTTACAGAGGTTGAAAGTCACATTTTCGAGAGGTTTTGGTCGTTTTATATTAATTTTCCGATAGTTAGCTGAAATTGGATGGATTAAGTTCGAGCCATATTCTCTCACCTACCAATACTTCATTTACCCAAATGAGGTAGGCTTTTGCCTCTTGTGAGTTAACGTAGGATTCAAGATCTGACGCTGTAGAGCCATCATATAAACCATCAATGCCTATATCTTCTTTACTCCAAAATTTTGAATCAAAATAATAAAATTGGAGTAGACGTTGTTGCGTCACTTATTTTTAAATTGATAAGACTGACGTTTGACATCATTCATCCTGGTTACCTGCGTTTTAGTATTGATGCTTGGGCACTGAAACATCCTGTTATCGAGCGTATATAATGCTATAGAGTTTTGCTTTGCTGAGGTAGCTTATTTATTTCAAGTGATAGTAGCAGGCTGAAATCGGCAGAAGCTTGCGAACCGTTACAGCTAGCGCATATGCTTTGGTGGATGTAAATTGGCGTAAGTTACGCAGCTAACTTGTAGTCTTATCTTAAATCAGCATAATGCTTCGAGCCGTTAAGCTTAACACTACAGTTTACGGCAGTGGTTTGCGTTACTAACCATTGTTTGTGCTTATAAAGTATCACTATGCACTCGCTCAGTAATTTATTGTGTGGACTTGCAGTACTATTTTCACTGACGTTCCTAACACCTTGATAAAGGATTTATTTTCCCTTTGACTCGCTCCCGCCAACCGACATCAAAGCCTGCTGTCTCCAAAGAGAAAACCGCTAAACTCGTTGCCGCAAAAGGCGCTGCTGCGGTGAGTCGACTTGCGGGCGAAGTGCAACGGGCATTTTTGCCCGATGGAGTATTGTCTAAGCATATTCAAGGGTTTAGTGCCAGAGCAAGCCAAATGCAGATGGCGCAGGAGGTGAGTGAGGCGATAGCAGCAAAAGGCAATGTGGTGATAGAAGCGGGGACAGGCGTAGGTAAAACCTTTGCGTATGTGATCCCCGCGATATTGAGTGGTAAGCAAGTTATTGTCAGTACGGGCAGTAAAAATCTGCAAGAGCAGTTGTTTTTTAAAGATTTACCTGCGCTGGTCACCATGTTGGGGATTGAGCCCAAATTGGCGCTGTTAAAGGGGCGTAATAATTATCTGTGCCAGTGGCGACTCGATAAACAAATGAGCGAGGCGACGCATATCGAGGCGCGCTTGTTGGATGATTTATTGAAAATCAATCAATGGGCGAGCACCTGTAAAGATGGCGATATTGGTGGTTTAACCTCAGTGCCAGAAAACTCATCGGCGCTGCCGCTAGTGGTCAGCACCAAGGAAACTTGCATTGGTAAGCGCTGCGATTTTTATGATGCCTGCTTTACCCGCAAAGCGCGCAGCCGTGCCATGGATGCCAAAATCATTGTAGTTAACCATCATTTATTTTTTGCTGATAGCGTGTTGAAAGATACCGGCTTTGCTGAGCTATTACCGGATGCTGACGTGGTGATTTTTGATGAAGCGCATTTATTACCCGACATTTGTGTTAACTATTTTGGCCAGCAATGCTCGAGTCGCTCTATCGATGATTTTATTCAAAAGCTACTGGTTATTTATCAAACTGAATTGACTGATACCGGACAACTCGAACAATTTTGCCAGCGCTGCCTTGTTAAATTAAGTGATTGGCATAATCAGTTATATGCCTGCGGTGAATCAGATTGGCGTTTAGTGTTGGCTAATAAAGCACTCGCGAGCGCATCATGGGATTTATTAGCGGAATTAACCGCGCTACAAAAATTATTAATGGCCCATATTGGTCGTAGTGAATTATTAGACGAGATTGCCATTAAATTAGCGGAGCTGAATAATAAGCTCAGTGTGTTTTTTAACTGTGATAATAATCAGGCGGCTTACAGCATCGAATTTAGTAGCCGTTTTGTGGTGCTGCGAATTTCACCGATTAATATTGCCCGTGAGTGTCAGCAGCTATTTGTGCCCGATACCAGCTGGATATTTACCTCGGCAACCTTGCAGGTTAACCGTAGTCTTGCCCATTTTGCTCGGGAGATGGGCATTGTCGATTCAAAGCAAAGCATTCTCGACAGTCCCTTCGATTATCCCCGCCAAGCGGTATTTTGTGTGCCGCGGCAACTGGGTAGTGTGACCAATCAACAGCAAGCATTAAAACAGTTAGTAGATGTGTGCGTGCAAGCGATTAATGCGGCGCAGGGCCGTACTTTTATTTTATTTACCAGCCATAAAATGCTCGAACAAACGGCGCTGGCACTGCGAACGCGCACCCAGTATCCGCTGTTGGTACAAGGTCAAGCGGGTAAACAAAGCCTGCTGACTAAGTTTCGCCAACTCGGCAATGCGGTGTTGCTCGGCACCAGTAGTTTCTGGGAAGGGGTGGATATGCGCGGCAAGCTACTGAGCTGCGTGATTATCGACAAATTACCTTTTGTATCGCCCGATGAGCCTTTGTATCGCGCCCGAGCCGATAATGTGAGTCGTCAGGGACTCGATCCTTTTACCGAAGTATCCTTGCCTCAGGCAATTATTGCGCTTAAACAAGGAGTTGGGCGGCTTATTCGCGATGAGAAAGATCGCGGTGTGCTGATCCTTTGCGATAATCGCATTGTAAATCGCTATTACGGCCAAGCCTTTTTAAATTCCTTGCCGCCGATGGCGCGCACCCGTGACTTAGATAAAGCGCTGACTTTCTTGAGAGGGATATCTTGAGGATTAATCAGATATTTACTGGTTATATATCAATAACATTAAAGCGTAGATGAAACTTGCCACTTACAATCAGTAGGTGACAAGTCCCGTTGAAATTAGGCTAAACAGCATTTAGCCTAATGATGTTGTTCAACATAAGTTTTTACAATGATAGTCAATTAATGGCAGTCTTTACAGGAATCAGCAGGTGCTTTTTCTTCGTGGGCGATATGGCAAGTCGTGCATTCTACTACGCCATCATGCTTAGCATGAGCTTCCCCTGTGAGGGTTTTCATTTCACCATGGCATGAAATACATTGCTGATTTTCAAACGCTAAATCTGCAGAAGGCGCTTTATCCTTGTGACAAGATTCACAATCAGCTCTTTCAGAATGGCTATCGGCAAGTGATGCCGCCATTATATTTGTCGACAAGCACAGTGCAGCGACTAGCATCATCTTTTTAAACATATCATTTTCCTTCTTTTATTTTTAGGTTAAATCATCATTCTCAAACCGGTATATTATTTATTTTAAATTATATCTTTTGTGTGAAATGTTTATTTCATGCTGCATTAATATGTAGCAAACTAATTGTAGGTTAATAAATTAGGTGTCAATATCTACCTTTAATGTTTTTAAATTAAGCCATTCACGTCGCTATAATAATTTTTTAAAGGTATAAAATATTGATCGTTATCAAAAATGGCTGAGTTAATGATTGTTTAGTTTAAAAGTATGACTAAGGCGATGCGGAGGGTTTTATTATTCTAATGAATTAATCTGCGTTGCATAATTCTGATTATTAGAATTATGCATTTAAAGAGGCGTTGAATTCGGGCTTAATGACTAAAGTCAGTCTCGCACAAATTGTAATAAACGATTATTTGCTGGCATTGCGACATCTTGCTGAAGCGTTAGCCCTTGCTCGCTAGCTAAACAGCAAATCCATTCTATATCGCGAATGCCACTGGCGGGATCGCGTTGTTTTAAAAAACCATCAAATTGACGATTGCTGTCACTGCTAAATTCGCTTTGGTAGTTAAACGGGCCGTAAATACACAGGGTGTTAAGTTGAGGTAGATACAGTCCAAGGCCGTTAAAAAACGCTTCTACCATGTTTTTGCTCATAATATGCAAAGTATTGGCGCTGAAAACGGCGTCAATCTCGGGTGTTAAGCCGCCGACCGGCCATGGCGCGGTAACATCAAGAATAAGTGGTAAGACTAGGTTGGTTGTGGTGCTTTCTTGCTCACAGCGCGCAGTCACTCCCCCAATATATTCAGCTTGATCGCTAGTTTGCCAGATTAAATGGGGCAGATTGGCAGCAAAATACACCGCATGTTGGCCCGTGCCGCTGCCGATTTCGAGTACATGTCGGTTGAGTGAGAATGCTTGTGTTAATACGGCTAGTATAGGCGCTTTGTTGTTCTCGCAGGCTTGGGAAAAGGGCGCTTGGATAAGAGGTAATAGTGACATAATGGACTCTAGGCTGCTAAAAGATAAAAGAATAATAACGGCTCTAAGCCTACCTTAAGCTGACATAAAAAATAAGATTAAAAGATAACGCGAGCATTCGCCTTTATACAATGTGTATCACAAACGCTAGCGTCCTCAAGGTTGAGGTATATTATTTTTCGCTTCTTTTGGTGTTATGCCACTGTAATTCTGCCCTGGATTGAACGGATATTTCTACATACCGTAAAATGAAGAGTTTGGTCATCAAGCATGGGCGTTAAGATGTTGTATTACATTTTTTGTTAAAATAGGTAGTTAAAAATAGGTATTCAAAATGAGTGGTAAAGACCGATAGTGAAAACTGGCGCGAGTGTGCGCCGTTTTAGCTGTGATGGTCAACCTTGAACCATTTCGCTGGAGTCTATTCAATCAATTTTTCGGCAAGATAATCCACTAATACGCGGATCTTGGCCGACAGATGACGGTTTTGGGGGTAAAGTGCCCAAATGCCTTCTTTTGCTTCGCGGTGACCGTCAAGTAAAGAGAGCAAATTTCCTGCATTTATATCATCCTCAATATAATAATCAGGCAGTTGCACAATACCTATACCCTTTAGCGCCGCATCTCTTAGTGCGTAACCGCTGTTACAACTCAGGCCACCGCGTACTTTTATATTGCGCTCACGGCCGTTTTCCACAAAGCGCCAGTAATTATGATTCCCGATCAGGCAATTATGTTGATTGAGTTCAGACAGCGTATGCGGTTGGCCGTACTTTTCCACATAACTCGGTGAGGCGGCCACATAATGCGTGCGGCTGCTGAGCGGTTTTGCCATTAAGCTAGAATCGGCAAGTTTGCCGAGACGAATCGCTAAATCGTAACCGCCTTCAACCAAGTCTAAGGTGCGGTTGGTTAAGTCGACGTTAAACTCCACACTGGGATATTGCACCATAAAATCATTGAGTAACGGCATGATGAATTTCTCGCCATAGGCCACGGGCGCGGTGAGTTTAACTAAGCCTTGGGGCGAATCTTTTAAATTAGAAATAGCGCGTTCGGCTTCTTCAAGCCCAGTTTGTAACTGGCGGCAATGGCGATAATAAATCGTGCCTTCTTCGGTTAGCGACACTTTGCGAGTGGTGCGGTAAAACAGTTTTGTGCCGAGACGATTTTCTAACGCACTGATTTGGCGGCTAACGTGGGCGGTGGAAATATTAAGCCGCTGGGCTGCGAGGGTGAAACTTTCGGCCTCGGCCACTGCGACAAATTCAGAAATACCATCCCATAAATACATTGTTGTCACTCAGTAAAAATAAATTGCTTAAATAGTAGATTGTCTCTTGTTGAGAAACAAATACAATCATCATTATTCAATGCTCCCTATGATATGTTGGGATCAGATTGAAACGGATGACAGCTATCATTTACTCATCTACTTATTCATTTACTTATTATTAATGTAACTTATTCAAATAACCTCTGAAGGGACGGTAACCATGTCGAACGAAAAACCGCAGTTTATTAAGTCAAAGGCCGCCGTTGCTTGGGGGCCAGGACAACCACTTAAAATTGAAGAAGTGGATGTGATGTTACCCAAAGCGGGCGAAGTGTTAGTACGCATTGTGGCCACTGGCGTATGTCACACGGATGCGTTTACCCTGAGCGGTGACGATCCAGAAGGGGTATTTCCTGCCATTTTAGGCCATGAAGGTGGCGGTATTGTTGAGCAAGTGGGCGAGGGCGTGACGAGCGTGCAAGTGGGCGACCATGTGATCCCTCTTTATACGCCTGAGTGCGGCGAGTGTAAGTTTTGTTTATCGGGTAAAACTAACCTGTGTCAAAAGATTCGTGCGACCCAAGGCAAAGGTTTAATGCCCGATGGCACCACGCGTTTTTACCTTGATGGCAAGCCTATCTTCCATTACATGGGCTGCTCAACCTTCTCTGAATATACTGTTCTACCTGAAATTTCATTGGCTAAAGTCAATAAAAGTGCGCCATTAGAAGAAATTTGCCTACTGGGTTGTGGCGTAACCACTGGTATGGGCGCGGTGATGAACACAGCTAAAGTAGAAGAAGGCGCAACCGTTGCTATTTTCGGTCTTGGCGGTATCGGTTTATCGGCCATTATTGGCGCAACTATGGCCAAAGCCAGCCGCATTATTGCCATCGATATCAACGAGTCTAAGTTTGAGTTGGCTAAAAAGCTCGGCGCTACCGATTGTATCAACCCTAAATTATTCGATAAGCCTATCCAAGATGTGATTGTTGAGATGACCGATGGCGGTGTGGATTACTCCTTTGAGTGTATCGGCAACGTCAACGTGATGCGCAGCGCTTTAGAGTGTTGCCACAAGGGCTGGGGCGAGTCTGTGATCATCGGTGTTGCGGGGGCGGGTCAAGAGATTTCAACTCGTCCATTCCAGCTGGTAACGGGTCGAGTATGGCGCGGCTCCGCCTTTGGCGGCGTGAAAGGGCGTTCAGAATTACCACACATCGTTGAGCGTTACTTAGCTGGTGAGTTTAAGCTTGATGACTTTATTACCCATACCATGGGGCTCGAGCAAATCAATGAAGCGTTTGAGCTGATGCACGAAGGTAAGAGTATCCGCAGTGTGATCCATTTTGATAAATAGGCGGTTTTGCATTTCAAACTGACGCTTCAGGTTGATGTATTAAACGGACAGACAGAGTTAAATCTGTCTGTTGTTTTGCCAGCTAAGCAGGCGATAAACTTTGTGACGTTGAGTTTAAAAGGACTTGTATGACCATAGAAAATATCAGTTGTAACAAGAGTTTTGGCGGTTGGCATAAGCAATATCGCCACCAATCTCAATCGTTAAACTGCGAGATGCGTTTTGCTATTTATCTGCCGCCAGAAGCGGTGAATAAACCTGTGCCTGTGTTGTATTGGCTCTCAGGCCTAACCTGCACCGATGAAAACTTTATGCAAAAGGCTGGCGCGCAGCGCATGGCGGCTGAACTTGGAATGGCGATTGTGGCCCCTGATACTAGCCCTCGTGGAGATGATGTACCCGATGCAACCGATAAAGCCTACGATTTAGGCCTAGGCGCGGGTTTTTATCTTAATGCGACAAAAGCACCGTGGAATCGTCATTACAAAATGTATGATTATATCGTGCACGAATTGCCAGCTTTGATTGAAGCACATTTCCCTGTGACCACGCAGCGTGCAATATCGGGTCATTCGATGGGCGGCCATGGCGCCTTGGTGATTGGACTGAGTAATCCGCACCGATATAGCTCAATTTCGGCTTTTAGTCCGATTTCGAACCCGAGTAATGTACCTTGGGGTATTAAGGCTTTTAGTGCGTATTTAGGTGAGAATCGCGAGCATTGGCGCCAGTACGATGCCTGTGAATTACTTAAGTTAGCGATTAGCGAAGTACCGGTATTGGTTGACCAAGGTGAAGCCGACAACTTTTTAGATACCCAATTGATGCCGCAGTCCTTAGTGGATATTGCTCAAGCTAAGGGTTATCCCTTAGATGTACGGATGCAAGCGGGATACGATCACAGCTATTACTTCATTGCGAGCTTTATCGAAGAACATCTTAAGTTCCATAGTTTGTACTTTAAGCCGTAAGTTCGGTTGTGAGTATCAATGAGTTACACAAAAATGCCGCAACTTTATCAGTTGCGGCATTTTTTATGCTGCGATTAAACGATTAGCGGGAGTAAATTAACACTCAACAATGTTGACCGCTAAGCCGCCTTTAGCAGTTTCTTTGTACTTGCTACGCATATCTCTACCGGTTTCCATCATTGTTTTGATCACTTTATCCAGTGAAACCTTATGCTGACCATCACCGCGTAGTGCCAAACGAGAGGCGTTGATCGCTTTAATTGAGCCCATGGCATTACGCTCAATACAAGGCACTTGCACTAGGCCGCCAACGGGATCACAGGTTAAGCCTAAGTTATGTTCCATACCAATTTCAGCTGCGTTTTCAACGTGTTCAACCGTGCCGCCCATGATTTCTGTCAGTGCGCCAGCGGCCATTGAACAAGCCACGCCAACTTCACCTTGGCAACCGACTTCAGCACCCGAAATAGACGCGTTTTTCTTATACAAAATACCAATCGCTGCCGCCGTTAAAAGATAACGAGCACACACATCAATATCTACTTCTTGTACGAAAGTATCGTAATAACATAATACGGCAGGAATAATCCCAGCAGCGCCGTTTGTTGGTGCAGTAACAACGCGATCACCTGCCGCATTTTGCTCATTCACCGACAGGGCGAATAAATCAACCCAATCCATTGCCGTTAACGGGTCGATATTGTTACGGCCTTCAGCTTTTAAACGACGATAAAGCGCAGGGGCGCGGCGGCGCAGCTTTAAGCCACCAGGTAAAATACCTTCTTTTTGATAACCGCGTTCGATACAGGTTTTCATCGTTTGCCAAATATTCCACAGCTTGGCTTTTACGTCATCTTCGCTAGCTAAACTCAACTCGTTTGCCATCATCAAAGATGAAATGCTCAGACCCTGTTGACCACACAATTCGAGCAGTTGCGCCGCGCTATCAAACTCAAATGGAGCCGATTGAATTGGTGATGCGGGCGAAGCATTACGCTGGTTAATTTCATCTTCGTCTAAGATAAATCCGCCACCGACAGAGTAGTAAGTTCGCTCGTAAATGCATTCACCTTGGCTATAAGCAAATAAGGTCATGGCGTTGGCATGAGCGGGCAGTGATTTACGTCTGTGGTAGATAATGCCATGTTCACGGGTAAATTTAATGATTTTGCCGTCACTGAGCGTCAGTGTTTCATTTTTGGATGCACTGTCTAAAATGCCATCAATGCTTTCGGTATCGACAAATTCAGGATCTTCGCCCATTAATCCTAAAATAACCGCTTTGCCCGTGCCGTGTCCTTTACCCGTTTGGCCAAGAGAGCCAAAAAGTTCAGCTCTTAATTCGTCGATTTGGCTATAAAGTCCCGAGTCCGTAAGGCGCTGCATAAAAATTTTGCCCGCTTTCATTGGGCCAACAGTGTGTGAACTCGATGGACCGATGCCAATCTTGAACATGTCAAATACGCTAATCATGATAGAAGTCCTGTTGTGTCTTAATTATTATTTTAGTCTGAGTGTACAGGATTGCTCGCGCTATAAATTGAAGCGGGTTAATCTGCTGCAAACACTCTGGTCTATTGAGGCGCTCTTTCATGCAAGATGTGCCTGTGTAATACTCTACTATCAGTATCCCATAGATTAGTGTGACAATTCACATTAGTTTTTTTAATTCGTTATGGTTCGCATAAGCTGAACTTAACTGGCAACGTATTCTCGAGTCATTTTTGAGTAATAATACCGATTTTTAAGGCGCTACAAGGGTAGGTACTTCGCTTTTTTGAGCTTTTTTGTGAGCGTAGACTGCTTATAACGTGAGTGCCTATTTTTTGAGTATAAATGAATATTATTAGGGGAAAGTATGAGTTATTTAATGTTAGATCTACTCGCATTAGACGTAAATGAAGCAGAATCTGAGATGTTACGTCATCCACAAGTTGGCGGTTTAATTTTATTTTCTCGTAATTTTTCAAGTCGTGATCAACTGTGTCGTCTGGTGCAGCAGATACGCCAAATTCGTCCTGAGATACTGATAGCGGTCGATCACGAGGGCGGCCGTGTGCAACGTTTTCGTGATGGCTTTACTCTTATTCCAGCCATGGGCGACATTTTACCTGCAGCGAAAGGCGATATGCTACTGGCAAAACGTTGGGCCTGTGAACTCGGCTTTTTAATGGCGATTGAATTACTGGCCTGTGATATCGATTTAAGTTTTGCGCCAGTATTAGACTTAAACGGTGTTAGCCAAGTGATAGGCAAGCGCAGTTTTAGCCCTGAGCCTGCCGAGGTGATTGCATTGGCAGAAAGCTTTATTGCTGGGATGGCAGCAGCGGGGATGGGCGCTGTGGGTAAACATTTCCCTGGACACGGCAGTGTGGTGGCCGATTCTCACTACGAGAAACCAATTGATGATCGTGATGCCGAGGCGATTTTTTCAAAGGATATTTTGCCGTTTAAAGAACTGATTGCAAAAGAAAAGTTATTAGGCGTTATGCCAGCGCACGTGGTTTACCCTAAGGTCGACCCCAACTCTGCAGGCTTTTCGCAGTACTGGTTAAAACAAGTGTTACGTAAAGAGCTCGGGTTTAACGGGGTGATTTTCTCCGACGATTTAGGTATGCAAGGTGCGGGTTTTGCGGGTGATTACCGTGCAAGGGCCAGCGCTGCCTTAGCTGCAGGCTGCGATATGATTTTGGTCTGTAATGATAATGCTGGCGTAATGTCACTGCTCGATGGCTTTACATGGCCTGCAAACGCGCCGCAATATCCAGCAAGTCTACTTAAGCCTAATGCCGCCCAAACGGCAGCAGCACTTGATAACACGGCTCGCTGGGAAAATGCCAAACAGCTTGCGGAGCAAATTTGTTTAGCTCAACAAGTAAAAGTTTGATGTAGCGCAAGATATCAGACAATACTTTTGCTAGGGTTAGTTAATTCACGTTATTAAAAATGATTAAAAGGCCTGATATGATTTTGTATCTTCATGGATTTGATGCCACTAGCTCAGGTAATCACGAAAAAATGCGTCAGTTGCAGTTTATTGACCCTGATGTACGTTTAGTCAGTTACAGCACTTTGCATCCCAAGCACGATATGCAGCAATTGCTTAAGGAAGTGGCTAAGCAAATGAAGCATAGCGATGATCCCGCGCCGTTAATGGTCGGAGTGGGGTTAGGTGCCTACTGGGCGGAGCGGATTGGCTTTTTGACGGGGCTTAAGTCTGTGTTGATCAATCCTAATTTGCATCCAGAACTTACCATGCAAGATTGTATCGATCGACCTGAGGAATATGTCGATATTGCCAATAAGTGCGTAACTGAGTTTAGGTTAAAAAACCAACATCAAGCCATGTGTATTTTGTCGATGCACGATGAGGTCACTGATAACACTCTGTCTGCGAACGAATTGAGTCCGTATTATTTGATTGAATGGGATACTGTTCAGCCACATAAGTTTCCACAATTAGCCGCGCACTTACCGAAAATTAGCCAATTTAAAACCGCATAGTAATCGTTTCTGTAATGTATTGGGTTTCGCTCGCCACGTGCGAAACCCAATAACTCCCTTCAACAACTTTCCAACAATGCTTACGGGTTATTTACTCCAGTTCCTGCACACCGCCACCAGACACGGTGAGAATTTGACCACTGATCCAACTTGCCGCTGGAGAAGATAAAAATAAGGCCGCATTGGCCATATCTTGCGGCTCACCTAATCGATGGATTGGGGTTTTCTTTAGCATATGTTGTTCAATTTCAGCGGTGAGTACCGATTCTAATGCGGTCGTGCGGGTTGCACCGGGGGCGATGCCGTTCACGCGAATATTTTTGGGGCCAAGATCAAAGGCAATATTACGGATCAAATGGTTGGTTGCGGCTTTGGATGACGCGTAGGAGGCCATATGTTCATTTTTATTTTCCCCTGCCATTGAGGTAATCCCTAAGATGGACCCTCCGCCCGCTTTTTCCATTGCTGGTGCGGCAATTTGAGCGAGGCGGAATAAAGAAAACACATTCAAATCAAATGCGCGACGGAAATCGGCCATTGGCATATCAAATGGCTTTGGCCCACCGCCACCAGCATTACTCACTAAAATAGTGAGCTTACCAAATTCGCTAATGGTTTGTGCCACGAGGCGAGTGAGATCATCTTCCTGAGTGATATCACAGTCAATTGCAACCGCTTTACCTCCTTGGGCAATAATGGCTTGTGCTACGACATTTGCCGTCTCTTGTTTTAGATCGCTGACCATAACGGCAGCGCCCGCTGCTGCAAAGGTTTCTGCTATCGCGCGGCCAATGCCAGCGCCAGCGCCCGTAATGACGGCAACGTCTCCATTGAGTGTAAAGTCTTTAGGGTTATACATGTTTATCTCCTTAGAGGATGAGCAAAATCAGATGCTTAAGTATTAAATTGATGAGTTTGGTGACCATTTATTAACAGGTGATTGGCCGTGTTGCCAATCTAAGCTAAAGAGAAATATTGTGGCGTCTCTTGAGTATACAGAGTGCGGCATGACAAACACTATAGAAAGGTAATAGGGCAATTTTCAGTAAAAAGTATGATATCGAGTTAAATTAATCGTTTATTTTTCAAAAGCTTGAAAGTAATTGTTTTTTTGTGTAGAGATGGCATATCTGAATGGCCTGTAACAAAGTGATACAGGTTGGTAATGTATTTGTCCATTAAATGGATATCCCTTTGCGTATGTCGCCCGACACAGCTAACAGCAATCTAGTTAGCTGTTTTTTTTGCCGCTAATTTACTCACCTCTTCTACAAGCCCCTCGATTAACACTGATCTTTGTATTTTTGCATTCATTTTTAATACGATGGATATAATTCGATTAGTTTAATATTTTTAGTTTAATCCAAGGCAAGGTTTCGAAAACAGCATGGATGGTGAGGATGACGATATTGCGAGTAATAGCTTAATACATGGCTGATTGTGAGGCATATTTCGAGGTATTAACCGTGACGGTACAAGAAGGCGAAACTGATGATATTTATCTTATCGATTTATCCAGCGCAGCGTCTTAAGTTAACAGCACTGTTTATTCCATGAATTTTTAGGATAAAATACAGTGTGTTAACTTAAGCGTTTGCGCTATTACATGCCCGCTCAGTATTGCCCAACCGTTTGGATAGATTCGGTATTCGGACTTTGTTGCTGGGCACTGGGCTGCGCCATTTTACGTATTTGGATCACCATACCCATTTCGGGATGATCTAAATAATGGATTTCCTCACTTTTCACGCGGCGATTTTGCTCTAAAGGAATCGACATTAAAAATGGTGTCATTACTTTTGGCGTTGTGAGTGCTGCGCTGGTATCTGCTCCATCACTTGGCATGACGGGCATGAGTTTTCGGCCTTCTTTGCGTAAATTCAACGCAGTTTCAATATATAAATAATGGCTTAAGTAGATATTCAGTGTGCCATCTAATTCCCATACCGGTGATACCACAGATGAAGACAATGGTATTCCTTCAGTACTGAGCGTTGACGCGCTCTGATTTTGTTTAACTATTTTTCGGCCATCAAAGTGATAAGTGTTGGAAAAGTCTTTACCAGCAAATAATCGTATTGGTGTTGAACCGCTTTTACCGCTCATAGGTTGTTGCCAAGTCATGTGTAGTAAACTGCGTGTGCCTCGCTCACGAGATATGCTGCTAATAATGCTGGCAAATTGGCCTTGGCTACGTGTGAGTAATACTGGATTACCATTGGCGCTAGCATAATTGGGCTCTGGGCTACTGATTTCTGACGGAATAACTGACGGGTAGCGATACTCTCGGGCACGCGCATTGGCAGTGGATTCAGATGCCGTGACGTCATTTAAGGTTTCTGCGCAGTGGCTGTTCGCATCGGCGTCAAATACCAAAGTGCAAGGCGCCGAGACGTTTGCGCTCGGCGTGAGCACTTGCGCGACGACGGGTGAAATTAAATCTATCGCGTTATCGGCTTTAGTCTTAATAGGCGCATCGGGCCATTGTTCCGTTGACTGACTTTGGCGTTCAAACACATAGACCTCAACCTCAAACCAAGCTTGTGCTTGGGCGACTTGATGGTGTGATAGTGCAATGAGTGTAGCGATAGAGACCGCGAGTTTACGTAACACTATTTATCTCCAAGACGATGTTGCGATAATTGTTCAAGTAAAAGTTTCACTAAAGCGAGGCGGTCTTTACTGGTTTCGGCCGCAAAGCTGAACTTTAACTTATTCGGTCCTTCCATTCGATAGATTTGTGGCTGGCTTTGGAGTAATCCAATAATAAACATCGGGTCGATGATGTGATCATCACTAAATTCGATGCTACCACCTTTGCTGTGCACTTCGATTTTAGTCGCCCCTAAGCGAGTCGCCTCATGTTTATAGAGGGTCATTTCCATTAAGTTGCGTGTAGGTTCCGGCAATAAGCCAAAACGGTCAATTAATTCGACTTTTAACTCATCTAGCGCCGCCTGTGTTTCGCAGCCCGCAATGCGTTTATAAAGCGATAGGCGAATGTTGACATCGCTTACATAGGCTTCTGGTAGCAGGGCGGGGATACGCAGTTCAATCTCGCATTGCTGATTCAACATTTGCGCTAGCGATGGCTCTTTACCTTGTTTTAAGGCCTTGACCGCCGCTTCGAGCATTTCCATGTACAAGCTAAAGCCAATTTTAGAAATATGGCCACTTTGCTCATCACCTAAGAGTTCACCTGCGCCGCGGATCTCTAAATCTTGGGTCGCCAGCATAAAACCTGCGCCAAGATCTTCAAGTGCACCAATCGCTTCTAAACGTTTACGCGCATCTGGCGTGATACGTTTTGGATGCGGCGTCATCAAATAAGCATAGGCTTGGTGGTGCGAGCGCCCGACGCGGCCACGTAATTGATGTAACTGCGCCAGACCAAACATATCGGCGCGCTCAATAATAATGGTATTGGCACTCGGGATGTCGATACCGGTTTCGATAATAGTGGTACAAACTAATACGTTGAATCGTTGATGATAAAAGTCAGACATCACCCGTTCAAGATCGCGCTCACGCATTTGACCGTGGGCGACGACGACTCGCGCCTCGGGCAGTAAATCGATAATGCCTTGGGCACATGCTTCGATACTTTCAACATTATTGTGCAGGTAATAGACTTGGCCGCCACGGAGAATCTCCCGCAAAATGGCCTCGCGCACAGTCGCAGGATCTGATTCACGCACAAAGGTCTTTACCGCTAACCGTTTGGCGGGTGGGGTAGCGATAATTGATAAATCGCGCATGCCCGACATCGCCATGTTTAAGGTACGCGGAATGGGCGTTGCCGTTAGCGTTAAGATATCGACGTTAGCGCGTAGTGCTTTGATTTTCTCTTTTTGGCGCACGCCAAATCGATGTTCTTCGTCGATGATCAGTAGGCCTAAGTTTTCAAATTTGGCCTCAGATTGCAATAACTTGTGGGTACCAATAACGATATCCACTTTGCCTTCTTCCAATTGCTGTAGCACTTGAGTTTGCTCTTTGGCGGTGCGAAAGCGTGACATCACTTCGGTGACTACTGGCCAGTCGGCAAATCTGTCTTTAAAGTTTTCATAGTGCTGCTGTGCAAGTAATGTAGTGGGAACCAGCACCACCACTTGTTTGCCGGCATTGACGGCCACAAATGCGGCGCGCATGGCGACTTCGGTTTTACCAAAGCCCACATCGCCGCAGACTAATCGGTCCATTGCGGTCGGTGATTGCATATCGGCTAACACCGCAATAATAGCGCTTTCTTGGTCGACGGTTTCTTCAAAGGGGAAACCGCGAGCGAATTGGGCGTATTCTTCTTCGTCAATCGCGCAGCTTTCGCCAGGGCGCGCTTGGCGACGAGCATAGACATCGAGGAGCTCGGCCGCAACGTCGCGAATTTTTTCAATGGCTTTTTTCTTGGCTTTAGCCCAAGTCTCGTTGCCGAGTTTATTTAAGTGGGCGTCTTCGTCGGCGCCAACACTGTAGCGGCTGATAAGATGTAATGAAGACACTGGCACATAGAGCTTATCGCCACCGGCATATTCGAGTTGTAGGTATTCGGCAACAAGTCCGCCGGTGTCTAAGGTAACTAAGCCTTTATATAGCGCCACGCCGTGCTCTAAATGCACTATGGGCTGGCCGACTTTGAGTTCGGCTAAGTTTTTAATCAGGGCATCGTTGCTAATTTGTCGCTGTTTTTCACGGCGGCGTTGCTGAGAAATACGATGGCCAAATAGCTCAGTTTCACAAATGATACTGATGCTTTCTTTGGCGCTGATCTGCAGCAAACAACCGCGGGATAGCGGCGACACGATAAGGCCCAGTTTGGCATCACTTTGAATAAATTCATCAAAATGGCTAAACAGCGTAGGTTTTAATTGAATTTTCGCGAGTAACTCAAGTAACGCCTCACGGCGGCCCTCGGACTCGGCGCTAAATAACATGCGTTTGGCGCTGCTGGCATAATCTTGCAGCGCGAGTAGCGGTTGCTTTAATTTATGGTTGGCGCTGATATCGGGCAGGTTGCTAGCGGCAATAATCGCCGCTTTGCTTGTGACAGGGCTATCGGCTGTAGGCACTTGCATTTGGTAACGTGGCAGCGGTTTAAAGGCGGCAAATAACTCTTCGATGAGTAAATACAGCTCTTTAGGCGCAAGTAATGGCCGCAGTGGATCAACGCGTCTGTCTTGATAGCGATGCTCGACTTCTTGTAAATGCGCGCGCGCCGACTTTTCAATATCACCTAAGGTGACTAATTGTGTGTCCTTGGGCAAATAATCAAATAAGGTGGCGGTGTCATCAAAAAATAGTGGCAGGTAGTTTTCAATCCCTGCTGGCATTAAATTGCGGCTGACTAACTGATAAACCGATTCAGGTTCTTTAACGATAACCTCAAAACGGCGACGGTATCGTTGCCTAAAACCTTCGATAGCTGCGCTATCGGTGGGGAATTCCTTGGCGGGTAATAACCGAATAGAGTCGACCGGTTGCAATGAACGTTGGGTTTCTGGGTCAAAACGGCGAATGGTTTCGACTTCTTCGTCGAATAACTCGATACGCAGTGGCATATTCATGCCCGTGGGGAAGATATCCAGAATCGAACCGCGAATAGCAAACTCACCGTGTTCATAGACTTGCTCAACCGCATGGTAACCCGTGTCGGTTAAATGCTGGCGTACATCGTGTAATTTGTAGTTGTCGCCCTTCTTCAGCACAAACACATTGGCACTTAAATAGGCCTTAGGAGGTAGGCGCATCATTAAGGTCGTAACCGGTACGATAACGATATTTTGCTCAATCTGAGACAGCTGCGCCAGTGTTTCAAGTCGTTGGGAAATTAAATCCTGATGGGGTGAAAAGCTGTCGTAGGGCAGGGTTTCTCTGTCAGGGAATAATCTGACCTTAATCCCTGTTTTACTGAGCAAATAACTCAGCTCTAGCTCTAAGCTTAAGGCGCTTGGCGTATCACTGGTGACAACCAGGGTCGTCCCCTTATGTTTACGCGCTAAACTGGCGAGTGTTACAGCTTGGCAAACCCCGCCCACAGTGGACAAGGTTTGAATTTGAGTGCCAGTTTTAACGGCTGGCGGCGCTAGGGCTGATATGTGAGTCATTGGCGTACGATAAACTGATTCATTCACAAAAAGTTGCTGACATTGTAGAGACTTGAGAGCGTAGGTGCCAGTGAAAAGTCAACGGCTATTGATGCTCGTCTCGGGAGAGTTTACGTAATTTGAGTTGTTTCTGTTGTACATTAAGGCTGGCTTTGACTAACTGTTCAACATCGGCTTCGAGAATTTGACTGAATTCAACATCGGCTTGCCATTGTGCATCACAGGGCTTGGCAGCAGACTCAGCGCTGATGTTATGCTCATTGTTCTGTGATTGAACGGCGGTGATGGGCTGAGTGGCAACAACTTTACCAAAGCACAAAATAGCCACTAATTCGTCGTGAATAAATAGGGTGATTTTATAATGGGTGCCAATGGCCAAGGCTGATGGCGTGAATAACCTTAAGCCGCTACCACCGAACTGACTACCAATGCATTTTTCACCCTCTTGGGTTTCTTTTTCTAATACATGTTGTAGTACCAAATCGACTTTACGTGATTGTAGCTTTAGAAAGTCCACCACGGCTTTTGCGTCGTTGTCTAAATGACGCAGTTGTAGCAGGCAGTTAGCCTCGAGCGTTTTAACTTCACTTAATAGCTGAATACCCAAGGATTGCATTGATCTTAATGCCATTTCTGAGGGTAATGGCTGGGAATTAGGCCATTGACTTAAATAGGCTGTGAAGTGGTGAGGCACACTAAAATACGGATTGGGGTCAGTGAACAAGGCTTGCCTCTTTATTTATAGGACCAATACCCCTATTATCGTGCCCATCTTCATGATTTAGCAAGTTCAGCACACAGGACGCAACCCTCTTTCAATGAATCCAGGATTTCCTTTCTACATTGGTTACCGCTATTGGCGGGCCAGAAAAGCGAACGCGTTCGCGTCGTTTATTACCTTATTTGCCGTTTCGGGCATTTTTTTAGGCGTTGCCGCGCTTATTGTTGTGAGCTCTGTGATGAATGGTCTTGAAGGCCAACTGAAGCAACGCATCTTAGGGGCAGTGCCGCAATTAACTATTTATAGCGAAGTTCCCTTAGTCGATTGGACTGAGCAAGCGAGTGCGCTTAAAGCTTTGCCGGGCGTACTAGGCGTAACGCCGAGCGTGTCGACTCAGGCCATGGTGCAATCGGCAGCGAATATTCGTGCGGTACAAATTTATGGCGTGTTTCCCGAATTAGCACAAGAACTATCTTCTGTGGCCCAGCACACTTACTCAGGCGCTTTTGAACAGCTAAAAAGTGGCGACTACAAGGTGATTTTAGGCGCTGAACTGGCAAGACAGCTTAAAGTCGCCCCGGGAGATACAATACGGCTATTAAGTGGCGATGGCGTGGTGTATTCGCCCTTAGGCCCCGTGCCGAGCCAACGTAAATTTTTAGTCTCGGGTATTTTTGAAATGGGATCGCAGGTCGATGCTGGCGTGGCGTATATCCATTATCAAGATGCGAAACGCTTAATGCGCCAACCCAGTGATGCCATCGATCAATTAAGGCTCTATTTAGCCGATCCCTTTAGCGCGCCAGCTTTAGCGCCTAAAGTTCAGGATGTTCTAGCTAAACAAGGTGTTAAGGCAACAACCAGTGACTGGCGTGACACCTATGGCCACTTGTTTGGCGCGGTCAAAATGGAAAAAAATATGATGTCGCTGATGCTGAGTCTGATTGTGGCAGTAGCGGCTTTTAATATTGTCTCGGCGTTAGTGATGATGGTGGTGGATAAAACGACCGATGTGGCGGTATTGAAAACCCAAGGCGTGACTACTCCCGCCGTGATGGGCATTTTTGTGGTACAAGGCACGCTCAATGCCGTACTTGGTTTAGTGCTTGGGCTCGCGGTAGGCATATTTATAACCCTGAATCTGAATAGCATTATGACGACTTTAGGCATTTCAATTTTAGGTGTAGGGCAGAGCTTGCCAGTGAAACTGGAGTTTATGCAGTTGTCTGTGATTGTGGTAGGCACTTTGTTGGTGACCTTATTAGCCACTTTATATCCCGCGCTGCGCGCTGCTAATGTGCAACCAGCAACCGCGCTGAGATACGAGTAACTACGCCAACATCTGCAAACCGTCGGTATTTAGCATGATGGTTTAGTAAGATTAAAATTATTTTACGCATTGATTTTATTTATATTTATCGATGCCAAAATCCGTTTAAGAGAGAACTTTAATGCAAGACGTGTTACTGCAAGTGCAGAGTGTCAGTAAGAGTTACCATGATGGCGCCGTGACCACGCAAGTGTTGTCTAATGTCGATTTGCAAGTGTTTAAGGGCGAGCAGTTGGCGATTGTCGGTAGCTCAGGCTCTGGTAAAAGTACGCTGCTGCATATTATGGGCACGTTGGATGAGCCAACCGCGGGTAAAGTGTTGCTGTTAGGCGAAGATTTATATCAAGTATCGAGTGCGCGCCAAGCACAGATCCGTAATCAGGATTTAGGTTTTATCTATCAGTTCCACCATTTGTTACCTGAATTTACCGCGTTAGAAAACGTAGCAATGCCAGCGTTTATTCAAGGGAAAGATCGCAAACAGGCACTTGCCGATGCGAAAGCCTTACTGGAGCGCGTTGGGCTGGGGCATCGCCTGACGCACATTCCTGCCGAGTTATCGGGCGGCGAACGTCAACGAGTGGCTATTGCAAGAGCCTTGATTAATAAACCTAAATTAGTGTTGGCCGATGAACCAACGGGTAACTTAGATGCAAATAGTGGCGATGCGGTGTATGAGCTTATCCGTGAGCTTGCCGACCAGCTGGGAACTGCCTTTGTGGTGGTGACTCATGATCATAAATTGGCTGCCCGCATGGATCGCCAATTGATGATGAAAAATGGTTTTCTGCAATTAGCGGCGGAAACCCAAGTATGAACGGCCCGTTAGCCTTATCCATTGGTTGGCGTTTTTATCGCGCTCGCCAAGCCAACAGTTTTATCAGCTTTATTTCCTTCGCATCGACTGCGGGTATCGCTTTAGGTGTAGCGGTATTAATCATCGTTTTGTCGGCGATGAACGGTTTTGAGCGCGAATTAGAGCAAAGATTACTTGGCGTAGTGCCACAGGCGGATATTGTTGGGGTGAATGAGCCGATTACTAACTGGCAAGAGGTGGCTGACGGCGCGCTACAGATTGAAGGTATTCGCGGCGCGGCGCCCTTTATCCGCATGCAAGGTTTAGTGCAAAAACCTGGTGGGTTTCAAGGCTTAGCTGTGGTGGGGATCTTTCCGAAAGAGGAAATGAAGGTTTCAACTCTGTCACAATTTATGAGCGATACCAGCTGGCAGAGTCTGAGCCAAGATGGCAATAATATTGTACTTGGCCAGAGTTTATTGACTAAGTTAGGGCTTGAGATTGGCGATACGCTGGCTTTATATGTGCAGGATATGGATCCAGAAACTGCAGGCAGTTTACGTGCGGCCAAAAGCCATCGTTTTGTAGTGTCTGGTGCCTATCATCTCGGCGGTGAGCTTGAACTGACTACAGCTTATATTCCACTGCAGTACGCAGCGCAAATTTTAAATTTAAACAGTGGCGTCACGGGCGTGCGTATTAGTGTTGATAAGGTATTTGATGCGCCAGCTAAAGTGCGCGAACTCGGTTACGCACAAAAACAGTCGGTATATATCAGTGACTGGACCCGTACCCAAGGGCATTTATATCAGGATATTCAGTTAGTTCGTACTGTAATGTACTTAGTGTTAGTGCTGGTGATTGGTGTTGCCTGCTTTAATATCGTCTCCACCTTAGTGATGGCAGTGCGCGATAAAGCATCCGAGATTGCGATTTTGATGACGATGGGCTTAAGCCGTGTTGCTGTGATGGGTATTTTTATGGTGCAGGGTGCCTTAAATGGTCTGCTTGGTTGCGGTCTTGGCGGCATTATCGGGATTAGCGTGGCGCTAAATTTAAGTGTGATTGCCAGTACGATTGAACAGTTATTGGGTATTCAACTACTATCAGCCGATGTGTACTTTGTCGACTTTTTGCCGTCAGAGTTACATAGCTCTGATGCGGTATTAGTCATTGCGATGGCATTTATAATGAGTTTAATCGCGACGCTTTATCCTGCTTGGAAGGCCAGTCAAATTGCGCCAGCACAAGCATTAGCGGGTAGGTAACACTTAAGATAATGAGTTAATGTTCCTGTTAACAGACGAGTGTTAAATTGAGTGCACAAGCTTTCAATGTGCAATCAAAGTGCAATCAAAGTGTAATCAGGGGCAATCATTAGGGGGCTATCAGAGTGCTGATTTACGGTAACGTACTCCTCCTGTTTGGATAATGATTTGGCATTAAAGCGATAGAAAAAAAAAGGCCAGTGAGCACTCTTAGAAGAGACTGCCACTGGCCTTTTTCGTGTTTAATCAGTATCTATGCGATATCTAAAGATAAGCGTTGATAGAGATTAACGCTTTAAACCTTCGTTCAATAATGGACGCATGATTTTAACTAATTCTGTGGTCACTTTAGGTGAGCCAGCAACGATATTACCAGAAACCAAATAATTATGGTTGCCAGTAAAATCAGTCACAGTACCGCCCGCTTCACGGCAAATAAGATCGCCAGCTGCGATGTCCCATGGCTTTAAGCCAATTTCGAAGAAACCATCTAAACGACCGGCGGCAACATAGGCTAAATCTAATGCGGCAGAACCTGCACGACGCAAATCGGCACATTGGCCGAAGACTTCGCCGAAAATAGCCATATAGGTTTCAGTGTGTTGACGAGCCTTGAATGGGAAGCCTGTACCAATCATGGTAGAGGTAAGTTCATTCACATTGGTCACACGCAGACGGAAATCATTGAGCTTTGCGCCTTTACCACGGACTGCGGTAAAGAGTTCTTCGCGAACGGGATCGTAAACAACCGCAACTTCAGTTTTACCTTTGTGTTGCAGAGCGATAGAAATTGCGAAGTGGGGAATGCCTCTAACAAAGTTGTTAGTGCCATCCAGAGGGTCAACTATCCAAACATAGTCGTTATTACTACCGCGGTTTTCGCCTTTCTCTTCACCCACAATAGTGTGATCAGGGTAAGATTTACGAATTTGGTAAGTAATTGTCGCTTCTGCTTCCTTGTCTACACTGGTAACAAAATCGTTGATACCTTTTGAACTCACTTCAATACGATCAAGTTCGGTATAGGCGCGCATAATATTTTGGCCGGCCGCGCGGGCAGCGCGTACAGCAATCGTCAGCATTGGATGCATTGCAATCCCCTGGATGTTAAAGAACGTTAAATAGCGGGCGGCATTATACTCGATTTGATAGTTATATCAAATACCGATTTTCATATAAGCATTCGGCAATGGCTGTGATAATATTCGTCCCCAACGTTTTATGAATTAAATTAAGTTATTCCATGCTAAGTAATATTCGAGTGGTTTTAGTGGGGACATCGCACCCCGGCAATATTGGTTCCACCGCCAGAGCGATGAAGACTATGGGTTTGTCTAATTTGTATCTTGCCGAACCGCGTGTTGAACCTGATGGGCATTCCATCGCTTTAGCCGCGGGTGCATCGGATATTCTTAAACATCTTGTAAAAGTCGATTCACTCGCTGAAGCGATAGCCGATTGCAGCTTAGTTATTGCAACCAGCGCGCGCAGCCGCACCTTAGATTGGCCGATGTTAGAGCCAAGAGAAGCGGGCGTAAAGTTAGCTACCGAGGCACTTAGCGGCCCTGTTGCTATTGTGTTTGGCCGTGAAAACCACGGGTTAAGCAATGAAGAATTGCAACAATGCACTTATCATGTAGCTATTCCGGCCAATCCTGAATACAGCTCGCTCAATTTGGCGCAAGCGGTACAAATTATTTGTTATGAAACCCGCGTTGCCCATCTGGCACAAAAAGAAGTGATAGAAGAGGAGCCAACAGAGTATCCGCTGGCCGCTGATCAGGAACGTTTTTTTGCCCACCTTGAATCGACCTTACTAGCGACTGGATTTATCATCAAGAATCATCCTGGACAAGTGATGATGAAACTGCGTCGTTTATTTAGCCGCGCACGGATTGAGAGCCCTGAAATGAATATCCTTAGGGGTATTTTGACGTCAATTGAGAAGGTCACTAATTCTAAAGATAAATAGCCAAATCCTAATCATCAATAATTACCGTACAGAATGACCGCAAAGGATAAATAATGGGCGTGATAGCTAGGCTAAAAGAAGACATTGAATCTATATATCACCGTGATCCTGCGGCGCGCAGCGCCTTTGAGATCTTGGTTAACTATCCAGGCATGCATGCTATTTGGTTGCATCGGATAAGCCATAAGCTATGGAAGCGTGATTGGCGCTTAACGGCACGTTGTTTATCGACTTTTTCCCGTTGGCTAACAGGGGTTGAAATTCATCCTGGTGCAACCATTGGTCATCGCTTTTTTATCGACCATGGTATGGGCGTAGTCATCGGTGAAACCGCTGAGATTGGTGATGATTGCACGCTTTATCACGGTGTAACGCTTGGCGGTACCACATGGCAAGCGGGTAAACGCCACCCAACACTAGCCAATAACGTGGTCATCGGCGCGGGGGCAAAAATCCTCGGGCCTATTACTATGCATGATGGTGCCCGTGTCGGTTCTAACTCAGTTATCGTAAAAGATGTGCCTAAAGATACCACTGTTGTCGGTATTCCAGGGCGCGTGGTGGCAACACCGTCAGCGCAATCGAAAGAGAAAACTGAACGTCGCAGCGCAATGGCGAAGAAATACGGCTTTGATGCGTATGCAGTATCACCGGATAACCCAGATCCGGTTGCTAATGCGATAGGGCAGATGCTGGATCATATGCATTTAATGGACTCTAAAGTTCAAGAGTTGTGCCAAGCCATTCAAGGGCTGGGTGGCAATGTTTGCACAGAGAGGTTGCCTGAGCTTGATATGGGGGAGTTTAATGATGCTGAAAAAGCGGCCGCCGAAAAGCGCGAAAATACTTTAGATGAGTTTGACCCAAGTATTTAAAGTGATATAGCTGGGTTTATAACTAATGCTATCAAGCTCAAATTTGACGTAGTTTTGGCTTAGGTTTATCTAAGTTTAGTTAAGATTCGATCAAGATAAAGTAACAGCCAACTCAGTTTCGATTAGTGTTTTAAGAGCTTGCATCGCATTCTGCACGCTTTTTGTTGTTGTTGATATCGTGCTGGATGTCGAGAAATTGCCTTTTCAGCATTGAATCTTAGGCCGGAAAAAGGTTAAATACCCCACCAAGATGAAAGGGTATTAATACAAGCTTAATACCTGAGTGTTTTAGTAGGTTTAATACTTGACTGATTTACTCGGGTATGTTGAAATAATGCATACTTGTTTGAAATGAAGCATACCTTTTCGGGAGCTATGATAGTAGTTATGAAACTGACATCAAAAGGTCGTTATGCAGTAACCGCTATGCTAGATGTGGCAATCCACTCAGCATCGGGACCCGTTCCCTTAGCGGATATCTCTGAAAGACAAGGCATTTCGCTTTCTTATCTTGAACAACTCTTTGCTAAGCTTAGAAAACATGGCTTAGTCGCCAGTGTACGAGGGCCCGGCGGTGGTTATCGCTTAGGCTTAGAAGCTAGTAATATTTCAGTTGGTATGGTTGTCCATGCTGTTGATGAGTCTGTCGATGCGACTCGTTGCCAAGGACTTGGCAATTGTCAAAGTGGAACTCGCTGCTTAACCCATTCACTTTGGGGCGATTTAAGCAAACAAATTTCAGATTTTTTAGATGGTATCAGTCTTGCCGGCTTGATGCAGAAGCGAGATGTACAATTTATCTCTCTTAAGCAGGACAGTATACAAAAGGAACAAAGAGTCAGTTTGTAAAGACGATTTGTTATATATAAAAATAATTTTTGTACGTTGTATGTAGCCTCCACCAGAGACTGCTCAGTACGGAGTGTGTTATGAAGCTTCCTATCTATTTAGATTATGCCGCCACCACGCCTGTTGATCCAAGAGTCGCGGAAAAGATGTTCCAATGTATGACAATGGACGGCATTTTTGGTAATCCCGCCTCACGTTCGCACCGTTACGGCTGGCAAGCTGAAGAAGCGGTAGATATTGCTCGCAACCAAGTTGCCGAGTTAATTAACGCTGATCACCGTGAAATTGTGTTTACTTCTGGCGCGACTGAATCTAACAACTTAGCGATTAAAGGTGTTGCTCATTTCTATAACAAGAAAGGTAAGCACATCATTACCAGCAAGACTGAACATAAAGCGGTGCTCGATACCTGCCGTCAATTAGAGCGCGAAGGTTTTGAAGTCACTTACTTAGAGCCAGCACCAAACGGCATCATTCCAATGGAACGTTTAAAAGCGGCAATGCGTGATGACACTATTCTTGTCAGCATTATGCATGTGAACAATGAAATCGGCGTGATCCACGATATCGATGCCATCGGTGAGTTATGTCGTTCAAAAGGCATTATCTTCCATATGGATGCGGCGCAAAGTGCAGGTAAACTGCCTATCGATGTGCAAGCCACTAAAGTAGATTTGATCTCAATTTCTGGCCACAAAATGTATGGCCCTAAAGGAATTGGTGCGCTATATGTCCGCCGCAAACCTCGCATTCGCTTAGAAGCGCAAATGCACGGTGGTGGTCATGAGCGTGGTATGCGTAGTGGTACATTACCAACGCATCAAATCGTCGGTTTAGGTGAAGCGGCTGCTATTGCAAAAGTAGAAATGGCCTCTGATAACGCACGTATTGGCTTATTACGTGACAAATTATGGAATGGCATCAAGCACATTGAAGAAACCTATATCAACGGTGACTTGACTCAACGCCATTGCGGTAGCCTCAACGTCAGTTTCAATTATGTTGAAGGTGAGTCGTTAATGATGGCACTGAAAGATTTAGCGGTTTCATCGGGCTCGGCTTGTACTTCAGCCAGCTTAGAGCCTAGCTACGTATTACGTGCACTTGGTTTAAATGATGAAATGGCACATAGCTCAATTCGTTTCTCACTTGGCCGTTTCACAACGGAAGAAGAAATCGATCACGCTATCGAAGTTATTACTCAATCTATTGATAAATTAAGAGAAATGTCTCCTTTGTGGGAAATGTTTAAAGATGGAATCGATCTGAACCAAGTTCAGTGGGCACATCATTAATTCTGGCTTTTACAATAGATAATTTTGGAGCAGTACCATGGCTTACAGTGAAAAAGTGATAGACCATTATGAGAACCCACGTAACGTTGGTTCTTTCGATAAAAACGATCCTTCAGTCGTAACCGGTATGGTAGGCGCACCTGCTTGCGGTGATGTGATGAAATTGCAGTTGAAAATCGGTGCCGATGGCATTATTCAAGATGCTAAGTTCAAAACCTACGGTTGTGGTAGCGCCATTGCGTCTAGCTCACTGGTGACTGAATGGGTAAAAGGCAAAACTATCGAACAAGCAGCGGCGATTAAGAACACTGATATCGCTGAAGAATTAGCACTGCCACCGGTAAAAATCCACTGTTCAATTTTGGCGGAAGATGCCATTAAAGCAGCTATTGACGAGTATAAATCGAAACAAGCTAAGTAACATCTGGAGTTAAGATGGCGATTACAATGACCCCAGCGGCAGCCGATCGTGTCAGATCTTTCTTAGTCAACCGAGGCAAGGGCGTAGGCCTGCGTCTCGGCTTAAGAACATCAGGCTGTTCAGGTATGGCATATGTACTTGAGTTCGTTGATTCTTTGAATGATGACGATGAAGTTTTTGATATCGAAGGTGTGAAAATCATTATTGATGCTAAGAGCCTGATTTATCTTCAAGGGATTGAGCTGGATTTTGTTAAAGAAGGGCTGAACGAAGGCTTTCAATTTAACAACCCTAACGCAAAAGGTGAGTGTGGTTGCGGTGAAAGTTTCACTGTTTAACTGCTAAAGTTAACGCATGAATTATTTCGAGTTATTTAAATTCTCTCCTGCCTTCGATATTGATACCGCCTTACTTGCAGAACGCTATCGCGAACTGCAACGGGCGGTTCATCCCGATAAGTTTGCTAATGATACTGATCAGCAAAAATTGCTGTCAGTACAACGCACTGCGCAAGTCAATGATGGTTTTCAAACCTTAAAAGATCCTATTCGCCGTGCCGAGCACATGTTGTCCCTTCGCGGCATTGAATTAAGCCATGAAACCACCACGGTGAAAGATACGGCTTTTTTAATGCAGCAGATGGAATGGCGTGAAGCGTTAGAAGACATACGCGACAGTGCCGATCCTCAAGCCAGCATCGATGAGCTATATCAATCTTTTGCACAATACCGCGCGCAACTGACTCAGCAATTGACACAATTGTTAAGCAGCGAGCAGCCTGAAGATGCATTGTTAGCGGCGGATCAAGTTCGCAAACTTAAATTTATGGCAAAATTACACGATGAATTAACTAGAGTTGAAGACGCGCTGTTAGATTAATTTTACGTGTTTACGTTATCTTGCTGACTCAAGCGTGCTTGGGTCGGCATTACTAAGTTGGATATATATGGCCCTTTTGCAGATAGCTGAGCCCGGACAGAGTGCCGCGCCGCACCAACATAGACTTGCCGTTGGCATCGACTTAGGTACCACTAATTCTTTAGTGGCAGCGGTTCGAAGTGGTGAGACGGCAACCCTGCCGGACGAATTTGGACAGCATTCATTACCTTCTATCGTGCGTTATACCCAAGATACCGTTGAAGTTGGCGCCCTTGCGGCTCAGAGCTCGGCGCAAGATCCACAAAATACGATTGTTTCGGTTAAGCGTTTTATGGGACGTAGCCTTGCGGATATTCAAGCAGGCGAACAATCACTCCCCTATGAATTTGCCGCTAGCGAAAACGGCTTACCTTTATTTGTGACCCCTCAAGGCCAAGTTAATCCGGTGCAAGTGTCTGCGGAAATTCTGCGTCCACTCATCGCCCGTGCTGAAAAAACCTTAGGTGGCGAGCTGCAAGGCGTGGTGATCACAGTACCGGCTTATTTTGATGACGCCCAGCGCCAAGGCACTAAAGATGCTGCAGCTTTACTGGGTGTTAAAGTGTTACGCCTATTAAATGAGCCAACCGCTGCTGCCATTGCCTACGGTTTAGACTCTAAGCAAGAGGGTGTGATTGCCATCTATGACTTGGGTGGTGGTACTTTTGATATTTCGATTTTACGTTTAAATCGTGGTGTGTTTGAAGTATTGGCCACTGGCGGCGATTCAGCCCTTGGCGGCGATGATTTTGATCATTTACTGCAAGCCCATATGCAACAAGTTTGGCAGCTTAAAAACATAGATCCGCAATTAAGCCGTCAACTGTTGATTGAGTCGCGCCGAGTGAAAGAAGCTTTAACTGATGCGGCTCAAACTGAAGCGAAAGTGACGCTCGCCGATGGCAAAGTGCTGGCGCAAACTGTCACTAAAGCTGAGTTTGATGCTTTGATTGCGGCGTTAGTGAAAAAAACCATCGCCTGCTGTCGCCGTACGCTGCGTGATGCGGGCGTGAGCGCAGATGAAGTGCTTGAAACGGTAATGGTTGGCGGTTCAACGCGGGTGCCATTAGTGCGTGAACAAGTTGAAGCTTTCTTTGGTAAACCGCCGCTAACGTCAATCGATCCCGATCGTGTTGTGGCGATTGGTGCAGCAATTCAAGCTGATATTTTAGTTGGTAATAAACCTGAATCTGATTTGCTATTGCTCGATGTGATCCCGCTGTCGTTAGGCATTGAGACTATGGGCGGTTTAGTGGAAAAAGTGGTGTCGCGTAATACCACTATTCCGGTTGCACGCGCGCAGGAGTTTACCACTTTTAAAGATGGTCAAACCGCGATGGCATTCCATGTCGTGCAGGGCGAACGTGAACTCGTTGATGATTGCCGCTCGCTAGCGCGTTTTACCCTAAAAGGTATTCCGCCATTGGCTGCAGGTGCTGCACATATTCGGGTCACGTTTCAAGTGGATGCCGATGGTTTACTGAGCGTTACTGCGATGGAAAAATCTACAGGCGTGCAATCTAGTATCCAAGTTAAGCCGTCTTTTGGCTTATCCGACACCGAAATCGCCACAATGCTGAAAGATTCGATGAAGTATGCCAAGGATGATATTGGCCGTCGTATGCTTGCCGAGCAGCAGGTTGAAGCAGCCAGAGTGCTCGAATCTTTACAGGCTGCATTAGCCAAAGATGGTGATTTGCTTAATGCCGATGAGCGTGAGCTGATTGAGGCTACCATGACTCATGTAGCACAAGTTGCCACGGGTGATGATGCCGATGCGATTAAACACGCAATTGAAACACTGGATGAGCAAACCCAAGATTTTGCTGCCAGACGTATGGACAATTCTATTCGAGTGGCATTTAAAGGCCAATCGATCGACAATATATAGGTGATACGATGCCCCAGTTAGTCTTTCTTCCCCATGCTGAATTGTGCCCTGATGGTGCAGTACTTGAGGCAAACGTTGGTGAGACAATTCTCGATGTAGCGCTGCGTAACGGCATTAATATCGAGCATGCGTGTGAAAAGTCCTGCGCTTGCACTACTTGCCACTGTATCGTCCGTGAAGGTTTTAACGATCTTGAGCCAAGTGATGAACTTGAAGATGACATGCTTGATAAAGCATGGGGGTTAGAGCCCGAAAGCCGTCTATCTTGCCAGGCTAAAGTAGTTGATAGTGACATGGTGATTGAAATTCCTAAATACACAGTTAATATGGTCAGCGAAGGCAATTAATTGTGTTGTAGTATGATGAAAACCAGTCCAAGCGACTGGTTTTTTACTTTTGGCGTTGAGCATTTGCGCAACTAATCTTGTCTATGGGTATAGATGTTTGATTTATCCCTGCGCAGGCGTATTATGCGCTCAAAATTAATGGTTGCCGGAGACCTGAATGAGAATAGCGATCTTATCGCAAGGGCCTGAGTTATATTCAACAAAGCGACTCGTTGAAGCTGCTCAATTACGTGGTCATGAAGTACATGTAATTAATCCCTTAGAATGTTATATGAATATCAACATGCGGCAATCGAGTATCCATATCGGTGGGCGCGAGCTACCTGCATTTGATGCGGTTATTCCTCGTATTGGCGCATCAATTACTTTTTATGGCTCCGCAGTATTGCGCCAGTTTGAGATGATGGGTGTGTATGCCCTAAATGATTCGGTTGGGATCTCGCGCTCACGTGACAAATTGCGATCTATGCAGCTGATGTCACGTCGCGGCATTGGTTTACCCATCACAGGTTTTGCGAATAAGCCGAGTGATATCCCAGACTTAATTGATATGGTGGGTGGGGCGCCGTTAGTCATCAAGCTACTCGAAGGCACCCAAGGGATTGGTGTGGTATTAGCTGAGACACGTAAAGCGGCAGAGAGTGTTATTGAAGCCTTTATGGGCCTTAAAGCCAACATCATGGTGCAGGAATATATCAAAGAAGCCAATGGTGCCGATATTCGTTGTTTTGTGCTTGGTGATAAAGTCATTGCCGCCATGAAACGCCAAGCGATGCCCGGTGAATTTCGCTCTAATTTGCATCGTGGTGGCACGGCAAGTTTAGTTAAATTAACCCCAGAAGAACGCTCAGTCGCTATCCGTGCGGCTAAGACCATGGGATTGAATGTGGCAGGTGTTGATTTACTGCGTTCAAACCACGGACCTGTGATTATGGAAGTTAACTCATCTCCAGGGCTTGAGGGCATAGAAGGCGCGACCACGAAAGATGTGGCGGATGCTATCATTGATTTTGTGGAAAAAAATGCAATTAAAGTGAAAAAAGTCACTCAAGCGCAGGGGTGATATTTTGTCCTTGAGTATTGATTATGTCATATCAACACTGATGCATTTTCTGATGGAGCGCTTTATTGTTCAGTTATGCCAATAGGGTTGAAGCAACATAGTCTAACTTCATTGGTGGGCATATTTTAAGATGAGTCAAAGTGTCTTTTAGAAGATTATTTGAAGTGATGCATCTCACGATTTTGCGGAGCCGCAATCGATATATAGTAATAATTTGATCACTGTCATGTTCACTGTCAGTGGATCTTGTACCTTGTTATAACTAGGTTAAGTATTTTAGATTATTTACGTTATTATCGCTGTCGCAAACTCAAGGATGTCCACATGAAAATTTTGCTGATATTGTTATGCGCACTTGCTCCCTCCATGGTTTGGGCTCACCCAGGCCATGGCGGTGTAGGTTTATTCCATCACTTGCTAGATCTTGCTCCCGCAGTCATCTTAGTGGCTCTGGTTGTGTGGGCGGGTATGTGGGCCAAGAATAGAAAATAAGCTTATTTTTAATGAGTTTGTATTCCTCGCTAAGGTTTTTTAATCCTAGTGAGGGTCATGTGTATGCGTAAACTGATTATCAATAAGGCAAATGAACATAAAATCTCAGACTAATTGGCTATAAAGATAGGATTTAGCGTTTAAATTTCGTATAATCCGCGCGAATTTTTTAAACTTGCTCACTAAAGGAAGCTCTTCATGGCGATCGAACGCACATTTTCTATAATTAAGCCAGATGCTGTTGCAAAAAACCACATTGGTGCTATCTACAATCGTTTTGAAACTGCAGGTCTACAGATCGTTGCAGCAAAAATGCTTCACCTAACAAAAGAACAAGCTGAAGGTTTCTATGCTGAGCATAGCGAGCGCGGTTTCTTTGGTGATCTTGTTGCATTCATGACTTCTGGTCCAATCATGGTCCAAGTGTTAGAAGGCGAAAATGCTGTTTTAGCTCACCGTGAAATTTTAGGTGCAACTAACCCAGCTCAAGCAGCACCTGGTACTATCCGTGCTGATTTTGCTGAAAGCATTGACGAAAACGCTGCTCACGGTTCTGATGCGGTTGAATCTGCAGCACGCGAAATTGCTTACTTCTTTAGTGCTGAAGAACTGTGCCCACGCACACGTTAATTTAACACTAAGATTAAAAAAGGAGCCTTTAGGCTCCTTTTTTATTGAAAATTTTTAATTTTATAGCTTGAAATGTGATTTCCCGTCCCTATATCTATTGCAGGATCGCTCTATGAGGATCTTAGTATCAAGTCTGTGCCGCAAGGACAGACTCTTTAACTCGGCGAGACCTAATATATTTTCATTGTGAAAACTGTCCGCCAAACTTCCATATTGCTTAAGACAAGGATATGAATATGCGTAACTATGATTTAACTCCGCTTTACCGCAGCGCCATTGGTTTTGATCGTTTAGCACAATTGGCAGAGCATGCTGCCGCTAATAATGGCAACACAGGTTATCCTCCATATAATATTGAATTATTAGGTGAAAATCGTTATAGGATAACGATGGCCGTAGCTGGATTCTCTATGGATGAACTTGAGATTAGTAGTGAAGGGGAGAAATTATTAGTCAAAGGTAATAAAGCCGAAATCCAATCAGAACGTAAATACTTGTACCAAGGTATTGCTGAGCGTGGTTTTGAGCGTACCTTCCAACTTGCTGATTATGTGACTGTATTAGGTGCAAGTTTAGAAAATGGTTTATTGAATATCGATCTTGTACGTGAAATCCCTGAAGCATTAAAACCACGCAAGATTGAGATCAGCTCATCGCGCTTATTAGATAGTCAGTCATAATTGACGCAGTAATAGCCGTGTAAAATCAAGGGGAGCATTATGCTCCCCTTGATTTTTTAGTGTTTACGTTAAAAAGATAGTTTTAGAAAATACGTTTTAAAGTTATGCTTTCATTGCTTTTTCGCCGCGAGCGAGACCCACCACACCGGAGCGAGAAACCTCAACTAATTTTGTGACTTCAGCTAATGCATGAATAAAGGCATCGAGTTTTTCTGAGGTACCTACCATTTGGATGGTATATAAATTGGCTGTCACATCAACAATCTGACCACGGAAGATGTCCGCCATGCGTTTGACTTCTTCCCTTAATTCACCTGGTGCACGGACTTTAACCAGCGCTAATTCGCGCTCAATATAAGCAGACTCGGTGATATTTGATACCTTTAAGACATCAATTAACTTATGTAGCTGCTTTTCGATTTGTTCTAGTACCGTCTCATCGGCAACAACGGTGATGTTAAGGCGCGATAGGGTGATATCATCCGTAGGTGCTACGGTTAAACTTTCAATGTTATAGCCGCGCTGTGAAAACAAACCGACCACACGTGAAAGGGCGCCGGATTGGTTTTCTAATAATACAGATATAATTCGACGCATTAGCATTTCTCCGTCTTAGTTAGCCACATTTCATTCATCGCACCACCGCGGATCAGCATAGGGTATACGTGCTCAGTTTCATCCACCATGATGTCGATAAAGACTAATTTGTCTTTCATTGCCAGTGCTTCAGCCATTTTTGATTCAAGTTCGGCTGGATCGCTGATCGTCATGCCTACGTGGCCATATGCTTCGGCAATTTTGGCGAAGTTTGGCACTGAATCCATATAGGAATGTGAGTGACGACCTGAGTAAATCATGTCCTGCCACTGTTTAACCATACCAAGAAAGCGATTGTTTAAGTTGATAATTTTAACCGGGGTATCATATTGCAGCGCAGTAGATAATTCTTGAATATTCATCTGGATTGAGCCATCGCCGGTGACACATACCACGGTGGCATCGGGCATCGCCATTTTTACGCCCATTGCCGCGGGTAGGCCAAATCCCATCGTGCCTAAACCACCAGAGTTTATCCAGCGACGCGGCTTATCGAACGGATAATACAAAGCGGCAAACATCTGATGCTGGCCAACATCAGAGGCAACATAGGCATCGCCATTGGTCAGCTTGTATAGGGTTTCAATCACTTGTTGTGGCTTAATGCGTCCGCTTTTTTTGTCGTATGCCAGGCAATCGCGGCTACGCCATTGCTCAATGTCAGTCCACCAAGTCGCAATCGCTTCGCTGTCGTTGTGTTCGTTCGATTCATTTAACAGCATTAGCATGCTGTCTAAGATGCTGTCGGCTGAGCCTACAATAGGAATATCCACCTGGATAGTTTTAGAAATAGATGATGGGTCAATATCGATGTGCAAAATGGTCGCATTCGGACAATATTTTTCCACATTATTGGTGGTTCTATCATCAAAACGTACGCCGATACCAAAAATTAAATCGCAGTTATGCATCGCCATGTTAGCTTCATAGCGACCATGCATTCCTAGCATGCCTAAACTGTTTTTGTGGGTACTTGGAAAGGCGCCAAGCCCCATTAACGTGCTAACTACGGGAATATTCAGTCTCTCAGCCAACTGCAAAATCTGTTTATCACAGCCTGAGATAATTGCACCACCACCAACATAAAGTACCGGTTTTTTAGCCGCTAATAGGGCTTGTAGACCACGACGAATTTGGCCTTTATGGCCAACGGTGGTTGGATTATACGAGCGCATTTTGACGCTCTTGGGGTAACAGTATTCATGCAATAATGCCGGATTTAAACAATCTTTGGGAAGGTCGACAACGACAGGACCAGGACGCCCCGTGGAAGCAATATAAAAGGCTTTTTTAATAATTTCAGGAATTTCAGTTGGATCAGTGACTAGAAAACTGTGTTTTACCACGGGGCGTGAAATACCAATCATATCGCATTCTTGAAAAGCATCATTGCCGATAAGATTACTTGGGACTTGGCCCGATAACACCACCAGTGGAACTGAATCCATATAGGCGGTAGCAATACCGGTAATTGCGTTGGTGGCGCCTGGACCTGAGGTGACTAATACCACGCCGACTTTTCCCGTTGCGCGGGCATAGCCATCGGCCATGTGTACCGCAGCTTGTTCGTGACGGACGAGAATATGTTCAATACCGGGGATAACGTGCAGGGCATCATAGATATCTAAAACTGAACCGCCAGGATAACCGAATATATGTTGTACGCCTTCATCAATCAAAGAACGCACTATCATGCTGGCGCCGGATAACATCTCCATGTGAAACTCCTATTGCATAGTACCGTTACGGTAAACAGTATCTTGTTACAGCGACGGTAATCGCTCTAAAATTAAGCCTGAACGGTAATCCAGACTACAAATTGCCGCACTGACTTCGTTGAAGACCCGTGATTCCCCCTTAGGGGCAGCAACTGTTGCAATGAACAGAATTTCATCTTATTCAAAAATAGCCACAACTCAAGTCTTTTATCCAAAAATTAACTAACTTGAAACAATTTCATGTTTGAATGGCTCGATAATGGGCAGGAAGAGACAAGTGAAGTTAAGTGAATGATATTTTTATTGTTTATTTTCAATTGGTTATATGTGTTATTAATAAAAAGGCACTATAAAGTGCCATTCCGGTGTGAAGTGCTAAATAAGGAGGCTCTTAACCAATGTTATTAATTTGCTACATGTGTGCATATGAAAATTACTTTTCTATGCAATACGATACGCAAATGAATAAATTATCGTTAGCTGATAATGATTAAACGGTTGGCGGTATTTGATGCTTTGGGCGATTCAACTGACAAATCCCGACTAACAAAATAGCCGTTAACATGAGCGCGGCGAAGGGGACAGCGGTACCATCATAAAACATCGCTAATAATGGCCCAGCTAAAGCCCCACAACCAAATCTTAAAGTCCCAATAACCGCCGTTGCTGTGCCTGTTTCTTGTTTGAACTTCATCAGCACGATCGCATCGGCATTCACTGACATCACCCCGAGGCAACCCATCAAAGGAATAAGCATCATCACGGTAAAATGATAGCTCAAGTCGAGTAAGTTGACGGTTAATAAACCGACTCCCGCAATGGCGCCAAAAAAAGTCGATACATGCAACATACGCAGCGAGCCGTAAAGACCCACAATACGAGTATTGATGATATTTGCTAGCATCAAGGCACCAACGTTAGTGCTAAATAAGATGGCGAAATAGGATTTATCTAGGGAAAAAACCTCCATATAAACGAAGGGTGATGCGGTGAGATAACAGAAAAAAGCAAAGGAGGTTAATACGCCACTGGCAATATTTAACTTAACACCTTGGCGAGTTAATACCGTTGCGTAGGCACCAAAGAATGACTTTTGGCTGCGAGTATCCATATCTTTATCACTGGGCATTTTCAGTGCAAACAGTACGAGTAGCAGTAAGGTTACGGCATAGGCTGATTGGACAAAGAAGATTAAATGCCAATCACCGAGTTCGAGGATCACACTGCCAATGCTTGGGGCCAATAATGGTGCCAACATCATGATTAAACTCACATATGACATACCCTTAGCGGTATTGTCACCATAAACCTCCTTTATGTATCCCGGTACTACCACAGTTGCGGCGGCGCCGATAAAAGCTTGCAAAAAACGCAGTCCTAGAAAGACTTCGACCTGACCAGCAAAACCAATCAGCAAACTGGTTAACATAAATCCACTCAGCCCCATGATCACCATAGGGCGACGGCCAATACGGTCAGCTAAAGGGCCAAAACACAACATGCCAAGGGCATAACCTGCTAGATAAATACTTAGGGATTGTTGCACCGTGGTGACATCAGTTTGAAAATTGAGCGCCAATGTCGACATTGCTGGTAAGTACATGTCGATGGCTAGTGGGGTGATAGCGACAATTGCCGCAAGCATAGGAATAAGCAAAGCTAAATTTGGTATAGATCTACTGTTATAAGCAGAAGGTTGTGATTGTGGGTCCACGGTTACCTCTTGTGAAAAAATGAAAATGGTTTTAGCGGACTGACGCTAGTTTAATAACATTGTTCTATGACAATACGCTGTTGTTACAATCACTATCAGCTAGCGCTTTGCATCAATATGAAAGCTATGGTTAAGATAATTAGTAGAATTTAGAGTAAAAAATGAATGGTGTTACTCACCCATATTGTTAGGCGCAAACTCATAGCATAGTAAAGTGCTCTGCTAAATAAACCAATCTTTGCGGTAATTTTTTTACATTGTTTTGTCGATTAAATTGTAACTAAGTTGTCTCTCGTGTTTACGCGTTTTTTAAGAAACCTTGTGCACAGGGGTCGTCCTCAATATTAATTATCTGCAGCGCCTCATTATGTGTGAATTAATTTCATCTCAGCCACGATGAGTAAAATAATTTATTTACAAGCTATTAAGTCTTTTTTATACCACGGAATAGGCATTTTGCACCAAAGAATGAATAGTAGCTTCAATACAGTCAATTGCTTGCTGAAATTGTGCATTATTTTCAGCGCCGCCCAGGCTCAAGCGGATAAAATTATCATGGCAATTAAAATCATCGCCATTACGAATTAATATACCTTTTGCGGCCAGAGCGGTTACAAGATGATGCGCCTTAATATCTTCGGGTAGTTGTAACCAACCGTTGAGTCCTCGCCAAGTTTGGGTTAATTCTAACCTTTCACCCATAGCAACACAGAGGTTTTGGCGCTGGCGCACAATGGCATCTCTATCTGCAGTGATTTGTCCTTTCTTAATTAACTGACATGCAATTTCAATATTGAGTGGTGACACCATCCAACATTGGCTATGAATCGCGAGGCGTACTTGGGCGATAAGGGCTTCTGGGACCAGAATGAAACCTTGCCTTAAACCACCAGAAAATAATTTCGATAAGCTAGAAATATAAATGACCCGTGGAATAGCCAGCTGTTTTGCTAATTGCCACAGGGGAGAATGCCATTCTTCGGGCAAACAATAATTCACATCATCTTCAATAATATAGAACTGGTACTGCTCTGCCAGTTCGAGAATTTTTTGTCGCTGCGACTCACTGTATTGAATGCAAGTGGGATTTTGGTTATTTAGGGTGAGATAAACAATTTTTGGATGGTGAGTTTGTAATAACACCTCAAAGCGGGTGAGATCGACCCCTTCATGGGTGAGCGGTACGCCAATGCTGGTTATGCCGAGTTGTTTAGCGCAAATTCTCACCCCAGGATAGCTGTATTGTTCGTGTAGCAGTACATCACCCGTCGATAAAAAAGCATTCAAACAGGCAAAAATGGCTTGCTGTCCGCCATGGGTGAAAATGAGTTGCTCAGGAGTTTGTTGTATACCGCGTTGGTTAAGCCATTGATGAAATACTTGCTGGTGTTGATCTAATGGGCCAGCACGATAACCCAGTAACTGACTGAGTTTAGTTGGGTCTTTCGCCAATTGGCTGAGGCAATCGCTTAGGGTGCTGATTTGATCTGTCAGAGGCTGCTGGCAGGTTGCCATATTCAGCTGTACGTTACCAAGTTCAGGTATTGGGGCAGTATTAACATAAGTACCATCTCCGACACGTGCTTGCACATAACCGCGTTGCTCAGCCAGCGCATAGGCGCGGGTTACTGTGCCAATAGTAATTCCTAAAATATCGGCTAAACGGCGCTGTGGTGGCAGTTTACTGCCTTGGGGTAACACCTTGTGTAATATGCCTTGTTCTATGGCGCTGACTAAGCGCTGATATTTAGGGCCTGAAAATTCGGTTAGATCCGGTGTCCAGATTGTACCCATGACAATAAATCCATTGATCTCTAATACTGTCTGTATATTATTTATTGCATCTGTTTATGTCAATAAATGTATGCATACAATACTAGGGCGATTATGAATACCGCATTACTCCACGATCCACAACTATGGACGTTGATGGCGTCAACAGCGCTATTTTGCGCCACGATGACAATGACTCCAGGGCCTAATAATGTGTTACTGGCCAGTTCAGGGGCGCACTTTGGTGTGCTACGTACCGTACCGCATATTGCAGGGATACGCTTAGGTTCAACCTCTTTACATCTTTCGGTATTATTCGGACTCGGCGCTTTGTTCGAAGCAATGCCTATATTTCATCAAATATTAAAGTATTTTGCTTTAGTGTATTTGCTTTATCTAGCCTACAAATTAGTGACATTGCCAGTACATAATACGAATTTAGATGACGGTCGAAAACCGATGACGCTGATTGAAGCCGCATTATTCCAATGGATTAACCCCAAGTCTTGGATGTCGACGATTACTTTGTGCAGCGCTTTTACATTAGGCGGTGATAGTTTCTGGTTAAGTGCTTTTCTGGGAGTCTTAGTGTTTAACTTAGTGGGGTTTCCCGCCTCATTCACTTGGGTATTTGTCGGGGCGGCGATCAGTAAAAAGCTTAATACCGATAGACGTAAACGCCATTTCAACTGGTTTATGGGCAGTTTGCTATTAATATCACTGCCGATGATTTTGCGTTAATGGCGTTTAATACCACTAAGATTATCGTTTATAGAAAGTTAGCACCAAACAAACTTGGGTAATGATTGGCTTTATGCCATAAGCAATATTAGTATTGGTGACTTTTTGACTAAGGAGGTCTAAAGGTCATCATTTTTGGGGTAGTTGTACTCAGCCTAAGGTATTTCAAGTATTATTTAATCTTAACTGGGTATAGTGGCTGTTATAACGGATTAATCTTATTACGTTATTTACAAAACTCATTCTACAGAGGTAGTTTTTTCGTTATCAAGGTGAGTTTGCATACCGAATCACGGGCTATTAGCCGTAAGGTTAACGCAGAGAAAGAGAAGATAAGCTGTAGAGACTCAGAGCTTATTCCAAGCTCGGTCAGTTAACTTGGGAGTGAATATATGGAGGTTATCGCGTGAAGTTTCCCAGTTTAGTTTCATTTATGCCAGGTTTAGCGCAAATGCTGCAGTATGAAAAACAATGGTTAAGGGACGATGTCCGTGCTGGCTTATCTGTTGCTGCGGTGGCGTTACCCGTTGCAATTGCTTATGCCCAATTGACCGGTGTGAATGCTGCTGTTGGCTTGTATTCTTGTGTTTTACCTATGTTGGTGTACGCCTTTTTTGGTACCTCCAGGCAGCTCATTGTAGGGCCTGATGCGGCAACTTGCGCAGTGATTGCAGCTGTTGTTACGCCGCTTGCAGCGGGCGACAGTATGAAACATTGGCAGTTAGTCATGACCATGACGGCTATGACGGGTTTTTGGTGCCTTATTGCGAGTCGTTTTAAGCTCGGTGTATTTGCTGATTTTCTTTCAAAACCGATTTTGATGGGATTACTTAACGGGGTCGCGATTACCATTATTGTTGGTCAATTTTCAAAAATTTTTGGTTTTACCTTTGATGAGCGTTATCTCATTGAACGCCTCAGCCTTACCCCTTCTTATTTATCAAAAACCCATTGGCCAACATTGTCTATGGGAATTGTAACGCTGGCAACCTACGCCTTACTCAAACATTTTCGTCCCCAATGGCCAGCTTCAATGTGTGCAATGGCAATGGCGGCTTTTCTGGTTTGGATGTTTAACCTAACAAGTCTGGATATTAGCGTTGTGGGGGAGGTTGCCGCAGGGTTACCTACTTTTCAAGTCCCTGCTTTTGATTTAGGTATTACCCGTGAGCTTGTGATCCCCGCACTTAACTTGGCCATGGTAAGCTTTGTCAGTATGATGCTGACAGCGCGAAGCTTTGCAGCAAAAAATGGTTATGATATCGATGCCGATAAAGAATTTAGGGCGCTAGGTTTAGCGAATATAGCCTCGGCATTATCCCAAGGTTTTGCTGTGAGCGGTGCCGATTCTCGTACCGCCGTTAACGATGCCAATGGCGGTAAAAGTCAATTAGTATCCATTATTGCTGCGGTGTTAATTGGCATCGTAGCACTCTTTTTTACCGAGCCGCTAAAGTATATTCCGAGTGCCGCCTTGGGTGTGGTACTGGTGATTGCTTCTATTTCACTTATTGATTTAAAGTCGTTATGGAACCTGCGCATAAGGGATCGTTCTGCTTTTTTATTAGCCTCAATTACGTTGTTCTCGGTATTGTTTATTGGGGTCATCCCAGGGATAACCTTGGCGGTATTACTGGGTTTATTCCAATTCTTGGCGACGGTTATGCGCCCAACAGATCAAGTACTTGGATTGGATCATAAGGGCGTTATTCGTAGTATTGATGATTCGGATAAAGCAAAGTCAGTTCCAGGTGTGTTTATCTACCGTTTTAATTCTCCATTAACCTACTTCAATGCAGCCTATTTTAAGCGCCGTTTGTTAGAGCGATTTGTACGTGAGTCGGAGCCGGTTGATTGCATAATTATTGATGCGGTACCTTGTTTTACACATCTAGATTTAAGTGTGATGGCGATGTTAGCTGATTTACATCAGTTACTTAAAAAGCGTGGAGTACGTTTAGTGTTAGCGGGTCGCAAGCGGCAGATGCTGGGATGGTTCGAGCAAGCGGGTATGCATACGGGTGAAGGAGGGATTTTGATCCGGCCTGATTTATACCTTGCTCTTAAAATGAATCAGAGTTACAAACAGGCTTTGGCCGAAGGGCAAGCACCTGTTATTCAAAAGATTCCGGATGACTCAGTATTACTACACAGCCATTTATAGTTAACGCTTGGCGTTTATAGGCGGTAGTGCTTAATTTTATAATGATATCTTTCGTAAAAAATATTCTAGAAATAGCGTAACTAAGGTTGCGCTATTTTTTTCGCCAGTAACTTATCAATAGAATGGGGCTTAGGTTTTGTTCCCGTTTAGTCTTTAAGAATTCTATCTAGTGGAATAAAACCGTGGTAAGCATAGTAACCCATAGGGCCAAGTATCAGGCTGAGTAAACACCAGAAGCATTTCTTATTTGTGCTGAGGTTGACTCTACTGTTGAAGGCTCTAAAGGCGAATAGACAATGTAATAACAGCAATCCTGTCAGCATAATTATGATGTTGATATCCATATGTTCCAACGCACGTATCCTTGTATTTTCTCATTCACGCTCTTGAGACATTAAGAGCGGTGGCTTTTTATTTAGCTATGTTGCCCAGTAATCAGCACTTTACTCGAACGGCGGATTAATATCCATAACATAAAATCACAATAATCCTTTTAATTTATTGGCTTACCAATCTCCTAACAAGTAAATCGGCGCATGACTAGCATTCCAGATCACATGTTTATGCATGGCGCTAATAAATATTTCGCTAGACATTAATCGCTCTAACCATGTGGCTACAGCAGGAAAGTCATCACTCAGCACACGTTTAGTTTCTACTGCGGCAAATTGGCGTATAAAAGGTGCGATGGCATAGTCGGCGAGGCGAGGTGTATGGCTCACTAAAAATGGCGTTTCACTAAGGCAATGTTCCAGTTGTATGAGAAAACAGCTCGCCTGTCGGTAATAATCTGCTTGCGTTTGCTCAGGGTAACGATCGCTATATTTATAGCGATCAAGCCATGGTTTAAATTGCACATCATTTTGTTCGATAAGTAAGGCCATTTTATCGGCAGCAGGATTTTTATGGCATAACAAATCTAATGGATCGCGCTGCATGAGTGCCCAGCGCATAATATCAAGGCTCTGGGCTATGACATCGCCGTTCGGTAACACTAGCACGGGCACTGTGCCTTTAGGTGACACGGCCAGCATCTCTAGCGGTTTGGCTTTAAGTGTAATTTCGCGGATTTCTACATTACATTGAGCGAGTAATAATCCAAGACGCGCCCGTATGGCATAGGGGCAGCGGCGGAAAGTATACAGAACGGCTAAAGCCATACAGGACTCCTCACTTGTGTTATTAGTTTGAAAAAGCCTTGGCAGGAATGCGGCTTATGAAAGGCGCAGATAGTACCGTGTTAATACATATATTTGTGTTTAATTTGTATTCAACACATTGTTTTTATCACTCATATACGTAAAGAATAACAGACCCAGCATTTTATCTGTGTTTATCTGGCTGTGACTCAGGTAAAATTCTGCGCTATTTTGGGATCTGTAGCAAACCTACAGATGGTTAATGTGTTTATGCACTGGAAATGAAGTTCCAGCCAGCAAAGAGGGTGTTATGGCTAAAGTTGTCGTGTGTGCGTTATATAAATTTGTGTCGTTACCGCATTTTGAATCGATTCGAGCACCATTGCTCGAAATGATGGAACAGGCCGAAATCAAAGGTACTTTACTACTGGCAAATGAGGGGATTAATGGTACCGTCGCAGGTACTGAACAAGCTATCGAAGCACTATTAGTTTGGCTCAATAGCCAAAATAGTCTGGATAATATTGTTCATAAACTGTCATTTGACGATGAAATGCCGTTCTATCGCACTAAAGTTAAATTGAAAAACGAAATCGTGACTATGGGCATTGAAGGGATTGACCCTTTAAAAGTCGTTGGTACTTACGTTAAGCCACAAGATTGGAACGCGCTAATCTCAGATCCCGATGTGATTTTAGTCGATACTCGCAATGACTATGAGGTTCAAATCGGCACCTTTAAAAATGCGGTTAACCCAGTAACCGAAACCTTCAGAGAATTCCCTGAATATGTGAAGCAGAATCTTGATCCTGCCAAACATAAAAAAGTGGCTATGTTCTGCACTGGTGGTATTCGTTGTGAAAAATCAACCGCCTATTTGAAAGAGCAAGGTTTTGAAGAGGTCTACCATCTTGAGGGCGGCATTCTTAAATATCTTGAAGAAGTCAAAACCGAAGAAAGCCTATGGGAAGGCGAGTGTTTCGTATTCGATAATCGTGTTGCGGTAAATCATGATTTAAAGAAAGGCCAATACGATCAATGTAATGCTTGCCGTATGCCTATCACTGAAGTTGAAAAACAGAGCCCAGCCTATGTGCAAGGCGTGAGCTGTCCACATTGTATTGATAAAATTTCTGACGAGCAGCGCAAACGTTTTGTTGAGCGTGAACGCCAAGTGAATCTAGCCAAAGCCCGTAATGAAGCGCACATCGGCAGCGATGTAAATCAAGTGATTGAAGCGCGCCGCGAGCAGAAAGAAGCACAGCGTCGACTCGCCGCCGAGAAAAATAACGCGAAAAAATCACCAGTGTTATAAAACATGCAGTGTGAGTCACTAATATAATGTGCATTATGGCCCGACTTGTTCGGGCTATTTTTTCATTATTTATTGTGTGCTTGCGCGAAAAGACAAATCTAACAATTGGCTTTAAAGCGTTTAGGTTGAATTATTTTATTAAAAAAGCGCATTTAGCGCCTTTTTAAAAACCATAAAATAAACACGCTTAAGCACTGATTACTCTTTGCGATCCTTTGTATTAGGCTCTGAACTCGTCTCTGTTGCTGAGGTTGGCTGTAATGATGTGTCATTATCTGCTTCACTAGGCGTTTTATCAGGATCGTCATCGCTTGTCTTTATCTGTTTATCTTTACCATGCTGACCAAATTGCGGCAGCTTAAACTTAGCACTGTATTTTAGTGCGGCAAGATTACTGGCAATGACACCAAGGATCAAAATAATCAGGATCCAAACTTCTAAGGTTGACATACTCAGCTCCTATTTCAAAAAGACCAACAATGCAATTACTTAGCCGCTAATCTTTGCTCACATTTACGAATGTCATCTGGCACATCGACTTCGACGGAATCAAAATCACTAATCGCTATTTTGATCTTATAACCATGTTCTAGGGCGCGTAATTGTTCAAGTTTTTCTAGTTCTTCTAGGCGACCTAATGGCAGCGCGGCAAAAGCTTGTACGAATTTGCGGGTATAAGCGTAAACGCCTAAATGCTTATAAACAGGGTAATCTTGCGTATCGCGACCAAAGGGAATGCGAGCACGGGAGAAATACAGGGCAAAGTTGTTGTTATCAAACACCATCTTCACATGCATTGGGTCATCAAGCTCGGCTTTATTATCAATCACTAAACCTAAAGTGGCCATTTCAAACTCACCTGGGTGATCTTTAAATAGATTGATTAACTGTTCAATAGAAGTGGGATTAATCAGCGGCTGGTCGCCTTGCAGGTTGATGACTAAATCATCATCTTTTAGCCCTAAGAGGCTTATCGCTTCATTGATACGATCTGTACCTGATGCTGCATCTGGGCTGGTCATAACAACATTGCCGCCAAAACCTTCAACAACCGCCTTAATGCGATCATCATCGGTCGCGACATAAATGTTAGTCAGACCTTTGGCTAACGATGCGCGTTCATACACATGCTGGATCATCGGTTTGCCATTAATCAGTGCTAAGGGTTTACCCGGAAAGCGGCTTGAAGCATAACGAGCGGGGATTAAAAGAGTGACATTCATCAAATTATCCTATTTTTATCAGGCACATACTGTTTAGACTACAAAAGGGCTCGCTATGAGCACTGTTGATATGTAATAGCGGTTAGATACGACAGAAAAAGTCATCAACATGTTAGCGATGATTTCCTACGCCCATGACTCTAGCATTGGTAGCAGAGTATGTTGTGCGTCTCTTTAATGTTGATAACGTATAGGCGGATTATAACTGGGGTAAAAGCCCCTTGCGATGTTTAATTGTTAAAAACAGCCATGTAAGAATAAAACCTGCACAGAGGCAGGTTTTATTTAATTTTTACGCGAACTTAGCATGATGCCACCCGCCCAAAAGCGAATCATTAGCGTGGATGGGCTAATCCATGTTCGCGGTCAACCGTGACATCTAAATCTGTGAGTAAGCCGTTATCAATACCGTAAATCCAGCCGTGCACAGCCACTTCTTGGCCGCGATCCCATGCCTCTTGTACTATGGTTGAACTGGTTACATTAGCAACTTGCTCAATTACGTTAAGTTCGCACAGGCGATCAAAACGTTTAGCTTCATCCATTTGTAACAATTCTTCTTGATAGATACGGTAGATGTCCCGTAAATGTCCAAGCCAGTTATCGATAAGCCCTAAGCGTTGCTGACCCATAGCTGCCCGCACGCCACCACAGCCGTAATGGCCGACAACCATTATGTGTTTTACTTTAAGGACATCAACGGCATATTGCAGCACAGATAAGCAGTTAAGATCGGTGTGAATCACCATGTTAGCGATATTACGGTGAACAAAGACTTCACCAGGCATAAGATCGATGATTTGGTTAGACGGTACGCGACTATCAGAGCAACCAATCCACAGGTATTCAGGATGTTGCTGTTTAGCTAATTGTTCAAAGAAATCAGGAGTTTCTTGGCGTATGCGTCCGGCCCAACGGCGATTATTGTCGAATAGAGGTTTAAGTAGTTTCATTGTAACCTATTGTTTTGTTAACATGTAAAATGACTTTCTAATGCTCTAGCTCTTGCAGGCAGCACTCTTTAAACAAGAGTATAACAGTAAAATATTCTGTGCTGGTCTATCCAATGCGTGACAACATTAGCGGATTGAATGTTAATGATGTTTGCTATTTTTGACTCTGTGCACATTTTATAATGCAGTCCCTTAATGGGACGGTTTTATAGATAACGCGCCAAAAAGGCGACTAAATGCTGATTGATAAACTCAGCTTGCTCAAGCGTTGAAATGTGTCCTGCTGACGGAATATGCACCAGTTGGCTACCATCAATGCTGTCACTCATCAAATAGCTTTCTAATACACTATGTATCTTATCCTCAACCCCCGCCATGATAAGGCAAGGTAGCGTAAACTGCTCAGCATATTCCATCGTATCGCGGCGACCAAAAATCATCCGTCCTAGTTTAACAATTGTCGGAATTTTTTCCACGGTGATATTTGCAAGAGAACGCTCAAAAGCGGTCATACGCTCAGGTGCGTTATCGATGGTATGATTAGCGAAAAACAAGGGTGAAATGGTGCTGATAAGCGCCGCAGGTATAGCGTTCGCCGCAGCGATAGTATCCAGCATGGAATAATATTTAGTACGAGTCACTTCCGGTTCAAAACCAATAAAGCTATTTAGCATGACTAAAGCGTTAACTCTTGCCGGCGCTTTGAGTACCAGTTCAGCACCCCACATCGCGCCAACAGAAAGCCCAATGATGCTAAAGTTATCAATTTCGAGGGCATCCATTAAGGCCAACATATGATCGGCAATATCAAGTAGGGTCGTGCAGTTATCGGGGAGTAAATCAGACTGACCATGGCCCCAAAGTTCCGGAACTATGCAGCGGTAATGGCCACTTAAGGCGGCGATTTGTGGCGCCCACATGGCGCTGTCCCATAAATAGCTGTGACCGAACAACAATACAGGGCCAGTGCCGATATCGAGATAACTTAGATTACGCTCGGCAATCGTGCACTGTTGATAGTGTGAAGAAAAATCCATAAAACCTACTTAATCAAATATATCATTATGTTAAGTCCCAACCTTAGCGATGTCATTGGCCTTAACCTTGACTAATACTCGTGACTAGGGCTGAGCAATACGCAACACGTATTCATCTATGAGCGCATCTAAACGGGTGAGTACGGCATGTTTGAGCAACATATCACTGTTGGCTAACAAGATAGCCAATTCAGAGCGATCAAATTGAGGCAATAATAATTGTGACACAGGGAAATAGCTGATATGCCAAGGTTCTGGGCTCACCGCACTTTGTCCGCGTTGGAAGGGAAAATAAAAGCCAAAATCATAGGCATTTTCCAGCAACCAAGCATGCAGTTTGGCGCAGGGGCCATTTTCGACATATTCTGCTTCAATAAGACGCAGCGCTTTGATATCAATTGTCGCCGCATCGAATACATCAAGATCAGTGCCCCAGTGATGACGGGATGCACCCGGAAGCGCCGACCAAAGTAGAATCAAATCGACAATGGCGTCTTCACTCAAGCCCTGAATATTTACCGTTTGTTCATTAATATCCAACACCGCACGTTTGCCACTGGCCTTAGCATTCCAAATAGCGAGTTGCCTTTCAAATGGTCTGTGGGCGGAGCAGATAGCCAGTTTTATACCCGCTTCGTTAGCTTTTGCTGCCATCGCATTAAAGGCAATGGCAGTGTTGGCCTCTAACCAAAAGCTATGATACCCACGGTGATGTGGGCTTAAATACTCCACTAAGTCTGAGGAGGTTAAGCCATAAAGCCGTGCATGTTCGGGGCGAATATCAAGATGCGCTAACACAGCAGTTGTTCCAAGATGATTTCATAACACAGGGCTAACTGCTCAAGGTCGTCCACTTTAACGCATTCATTTACTTTGTGAATAGTGGCGTTAACGGGGCCCAGTTCTAGCACTTTGGCACCCGTTGGCGCGATAAAGCGTCCGTCTGATGTGCCACCAGTGGTCTGAGGGTCGGTTTCATAGCCTGTGACTTGGCGAATCGCGATACGGGTTGCATCAAGTAATGGACCATCACCGGTTAAAAATGGCAAGCCATTGAAAATCCAGCTGATATTATAATCAAGCTCATGGGCTTTCAATAATGCTTCAACGCGCTCAATCAAAATTTCGGCGGTCACTTCGGTAGAATAGCGAAAGTTAAACATCACCTCTAGTGCGCCAGGGATCACATTTGATGCGCCAGTACCGCCATTGATATTGGCGATTTGAAAGCTGGTAGGCGGAAAAAACTCATTGCCGTTGTCCCAGTGCATTTGGCTAAGTTCAGCTAAAAAAGGCGCCGCTTTATGAATCGGATTATCGGCAAGGTGCGGATAGGCCACGTGACCTTGAATCCCGTTAACGGTTAGGTTGCCGGTTAAGCTACCACGGCGCCCATTTTTAACAACATCACCCAGTTTTAGGGTTGATGACGGTTCACCGACAAGTGCCCAAGTAATCTTCTCGTTGCGGGCCTCTAAGGTATCAATGACCCGTGTTGTGCCGTTGATAAATGGGCCTTCTTCATCGCTGGTAATCAAAAAGGCGATAGAGCCATGATGATCGGGGTGTTTTACGACAAAGCGTTCGGTGGCAATCACCATTGCTGCCAATGAACCTTTCATATCTGCCGCGCCGCGGCCATATAAATAACCATCGATAATGGTGGGCACAAAAGGCGGCGTGTGCCAACGATTTACATCGCCTGTCGGAACCACATCTGTGTGGCCAGCAAAACAAAATAATGGACCTTCATTGCCACGACGTGCCCACATATTAGTGGTGTCTTCAAATATCATCGCTTCAATATTAAAGCCGAGTGTACTTAATCGTTCTGCCATTAAGGTTTGGCAGCCTTCATCAAGTGGTGTCACCGAAGGGCGAGCGATTAATGCTTTAGTGAGCTCAGTCACGGGGTAATTATCAGCTGATATCATAGCGAGAATACTCTTTTATAATCGGCTTCATTAAAACCCACTAATACGTGTTCACCAGCTACAAGGACGGGACGTTTGATGAGTGTTGGCTGCGCTAACATGAGTTTAATGGCTTTGGCTTGATCTATATCGGCTTTATCTGCGTCACTAAGTGCGCGAAAGCTGGTGCTGCGCTTATTGAATACGGTTTCCCAACCTAAGGTGTTGCACCAGAATTCGAGGTCTTCTTGACGTAAACCATCATCTCTAAAATCGTGAAAATTAACCGCTAGTTGATGATTTTCAATCCATTTGCGTGCTTTACGCACTGTATCGCAATTCTTAATACCGTAGAGGGTCAAAATGATGCTCCAGTGTGGATGGACGCTTGGCTAGCAAGCATTGATTTTGTAGACATTGTGGCAATATGTATCACATGTAACCAGTGCAATATGCGATCAAAAGACAGCACAATTTGTTCTCAGTTTTTCAGACACTTATCACCATATCGCTTATTTATCCTAAAAACATAAAGGGAGCTTCTCGTAGAAATCGCCCCGACGATATTGTCTGATAAATAATATTTTCCGGTAAATCATATCGTCTGGTAAAGAATGTATTGCAATCATTAAGCTTAAGCTTAAGCTAAAGCTGAACTGTAAAAATCACGTCTTTACCGGCAACAACACTGCCTTGGGCTTTGTCGAGATATTTAATGTCTTCCATATTCGCAAGCACAACTGGCGTCAGTAAGCTGTCGACCTGATCTTTGAGGTAATCAATATCAAACGACAAAATAGGATCGCCAACTTTCACTTCTTGGCCTTCTTCGGCCAAGCGTGTAAAACCTCTGCCCCTAAGTTCCACAGTGCCCACACCAAAGTGGACAAATAGCTCTAAACCTTGGGGGGATTCAATGCTGAATGCGTGATTAGTCTCGAAAATTTTACCAATAGTGCCGTCGATAGGTGCAAGAATTAATTCACCTTTGGGAGCGATAGCGATGCCATCACCAACAATTTTTTCGGCAAAAACCACATCAGGGACTTTTTCGATTGCCACAATATCGCCTGATACAGGAGCATATACCATGATACCGCCAGCTAATTGAGACTGACCCGATACCAAGCGCCTAATTCGGCTTAAAAATCCCATAATGTCACGCCTCTTATACTTGTTTTGGTCATTGTTTTTCTTCTATGGATGCAGCATAACGAATAAATGTCTCTATTTATAGCTTGTTATACACTGCTGCAGATCTGAAATTCTATCTTGTTGTAATGCTGTGTGTGCCAGTGTGGCAAATTGTTGCATATTGCCTTGGCAAATCGCGGCTTTTACCTCCAAGAGTGAGTTTAAGTTAACACTGAGCTCATCAAGCCCCATGCCTATAAGTAGCGGCGTTATGTGCGGTGAGCTGGCGAGTTCACCGCAAAGTGAAACTTTAACGTTGGCGCTTTTAGCTTGGAGTATTGTCATATTAATTAACGCTAAAACGGCAGGGGATAATGAAGGATAATCACGGGTTAATTGCGGATTAGCTCTATCTGCGGCCATAACATATTGCGTTAAATCATTCGTGCCGATGCTGACAAAATCAAGTCTGGCTAGCATAGCGCGTAAATTCAATACAGCTGCTGGGGTTTCTACAACGATGCCATAACTGAGTTCACCGTAGCCTTTTTCTTCCTCTTCTAAGGCATCTTGGCACTGGGCGATTAATGTAAACACCTCATCTAATTCTTCAACTTGATTCACCATAGGAAACATTAAGCGGATAGGACCATGGTTGGCGGCGCGCAAAATAGCTCTTAATTGGGTTTTGAATAAGTCGGTATGGGCCAAGGTATAGCGAATACCGCGCAGACCTAGAGCGGGATTATCTTCTTGTTCTTGATATAGGCAGGGCAGCTTTTTATCTGCACCGATATCTAACGTTCTAATCGTGAAGGTTTTACCGCCTAGCGCGTGCAGAGCTTCGCAATATAAACTGTATTGGGCTTTTTCGTCGGGTAGGGTACTCACGTTCATCAACATGAATTCGGTACGAAACAAACCGATGCCATCTGCACCGACATCACTCACATGGATGATGTCGTTGAGGTTGCCCACGTTGGCCATTAATCCCACTTGATGGCCGTCTAGAGTTTGTGCAGGAACATTTTTATAGGCTTGTAGTGCAGCGCGGCGCAGCTGTTCATGGTGAAAGGTGACGGTAAGTTTTGCTTGTTGTTCTGGGTTTGGGTTAAGACAGAGTTCGCCATTAAGTGCATCGAGAACTAAGGGCATGCCGTTAGGAATGAGGTCGGTATCAAATTGGCAACCTAACATGGCCGGAATACCTGCCGCTCTTGCTAAAATGGCGGTATGGCTGGTTAGGCCACCGGTTTTAAGCACTATCCCACAAAGATTTTCTCGGGGAAGTAACGCAAACTCGGCTGGGGTTAAGTCTTGGGCTAATAATATCGTCGGGGTATCGAATTTTTTAAAACCTTGATCTAAGTGGCCATTAATCGCCGCAACAACCCTTTGGCCCAATGCGCGTACATCTTGCGCTCTATTAGCAAGATAAGGGTCATCTAATGACGCTAACTCATTAGCTTGATGAGCGAATATACGCTCGACCGCCACACTGGCTGATAATTGTAGTGTTCGAATAGCGTCATTAACTTGCTCAATTAACTCGTCATCTTGCAATAGGAGTAAGTCGGCCTCAATTAATTGATAGTTATCTGAGTCACAGTTTAATGTTGCTTGGATAAATGTCAGCTGTGCTTGTAACTCGGTTAATGCTTTAACAAACTTACCCTGTTGCTGAGGAATGTTAGACAGAGGAATAGGACGATAATCAAGATGGTGTTCGGCATGAATAAGGTGAAGCGCTTGACCAAAAGCGATTCCCGATGACACGATAATCCCCGTAATTGACATATTCATTCCTAAATTAACCGTTGAATTAACTACTCTTTTACGGTGGAGAGTCTAATTGAGTGCAGTTGAGTTTGTAAAGAGTAGGGATAAATACATTACAGCATGAAAATAATCGGACTAACTTAGGGTAATAAGGAGTTCGGATACTTTATCTACCGCAAGTTGTGCTTGCTCACCTTCGGCAAATACTTTAACCGTTACGCCATAGTATAAGCCTAAGGTTTGTAGTTTAAACAAGCTCTTAGCGCTAGCTTGTTTACCATTGCATTCGACAAGTACATCGCAATCAAAGGTTTTTGCTTCTTTAACTAATAGTGCCGCTGGGCGAGTATGAATCCCATGTTTAGCAATAATGGTGACCGTTTTTTCGTACATAATAATTGAACTCATATTTAAAGAAGGTATTACGCTTCGTCTTTTGATTCTATGATGTGGTAGCCCTGTTTTTTTAAGGCTTCAATAGCAAGGTCAAGTCGATTATATTTCACCAAAATGTAATCAGTATCGAAGGTCGACATGGCAAAAATACTGATATTTTCATCTGCTAGGGTACTGGACACTTTAGATAAAAGTCCTGTCGTCAAAAATCCAAGTGGGCCTAGCGCTTCAAAACAGCGCCAACCGGGTTCTTGCTCTAAGCTATCGAGCATAATATCGCTAGAAATAACTAAAGATAAGCCTTCAGGCGTTTTACCGATAAAATAAATATCTTGAGCAAAAACTTCGTTGGGTAATACGGCATTCGGGCTAAAGCTATGGATGGTATATTGTTCGGGATGAACAGCTAAGGTCATTCGCATGGCAGTTACTCGCAAGGGTATTGTAACTAAAGCATACCGTATATCTGATCCGGAGTGACAGAGAATTTGTTCTGAGCTGTTACTGGTGCTATCCCAGCATTATTTTTAAAAGGTGGGTGAAAGTGAATAATCAGGGAGCTTTATTGTAATCGCTCCCTGATTAATTGTATCGGTGGAGTGCTAGATTTTAAACTGCCCTAGGGTACCTGACATACCTTGGCTAATGTCTTGCAATGACTGCGCTGCATGGCGGTTAGTCTCATTCGCTTTAACAGAAACTTCCGTTAATTCGGAAATATTACAAATATTGCGATTAATCTCCTCTGTAACAAGGGATTGCTCTTCAGTGGCGCTGGCCAGTTGAGTATTCATATCACTAATATGTGCGATTAATTGTAGTATCGCTGCCATCGCTTTACCCGCTTCATAGGCTTGCGCTTGTAATTCATCAGATTGACGTTGAGTCTGATTATTACTATTCATCACGGAACTTACACCCGATTGGATTTCACTGATGATTTTTTGGATCTCATTCGTCGAATCTTGTGTGCGAGTCGCTAGGGCGCGAACTTCATCGGCCACCACCGCAAAACCTCGGCCATGAGTACCCGCGCGCGCGGCTTCAATCGCGGCGTTAAGGGCTAGCAAATTTGTTTGTTCGGCAATACTGCGGATCACATCGAGTATGTTACCGATTTGCTGAGAAGCCACAGCCAATTTTTGAGTAATGACTTCAGAGGCTTTTAATTCTGCCACCAGCTTTTCAGTGTTATTAACTGTGTTATCGATAACGATTTGGCTTTGCTGCGCTTGATCTTTCACGCTATTGGCGGCATCAGCTGCTTGCTGTGTATTACTCGCCATTTCATGCGTAGTTGAGAGCATTTGATTGATTGCGGTGGCCACACTACTGGTTTCTCTGTGTATGTGGTCGGTACTTTGATTTGACTCTTCAACTGCAATTAATAATTGCTTGGCATCGGAATCTAATGCTTGTCCCAAAGGTTGTAACTGGCCCACCATATCACCAATTTTTTGGGCAAATAGATTAAAAGCGCGGGCGAGGTGAGCGATTTCATCTTTACCTTGGGTACTAATGCGCTGACTTAAATCACCTTCACCTTGGGCAATGTTTTCAAGAGCATCAATGGCATCATTTAGCGGAGAAGTAATTGAGCGATTGAGTACCAGAAAAAAAGCAAAAATCGGAACAGAAATCAAACACATAATGATCAAGTAATCGATGATGATAGATTGTAAACTTATTTTTACATCGCTTAAATAGGCACCTGTTATCACCGTCCAGCCCCATTGCGGATAATAACTAGCCTGTGCGAGCTTATCTTCTATGGCTCTGGTCATAGGGTCTGCAATGGGGTATTCGAGGGTCGTTTTTGATTGAGCGCGCGCTAATGGCAGCATAGTGGCTAATGGATTGCCGCCATTTGGTAACTTAAAATTTAATGCAGAGGTGCCAACAAGGCTCGCATTTTCACCATGGGCAAGGATTTGATTCTTATCGTCAATAACAATGAAGTAGCCGGAGCCTGAAAAGCGAGTTTTATTGATTAAATCAGCGGCAGCTTTTTTAGCATCGTCTTCGCTGAGCCTACCTTTACCGACATCTTGACGATATACATCTATTACGCTTAATACGTTGGAGAGTTGGCCATCGATCTGTAACCATTTTTGCTCGATTAAATTGCTGTATTGCTCCTTAATCGAAAAACTAGCAAAACACACAGTGCCCAAAGCCGCAATAAGGAGCATCATCATTAAGCGTTGTAAAATGGTAAAGCGGCGCAAAAATGGGATCATTGGTGTTCCTTGAGGCATGATTGTTGGCTGCTAATATACCCGCGAATCATTTTCAATTGAATCAACTCACCTCCAAATTCAATTAAAGCCCTTAATAAAGATCATTTTATTTGATCTAACGCAGGTTATTAAGGAGAGTAAATTTAAATATGGCGCTTTATTAAGCAGAGTGAGCTTGGTGTTACAACGTTACCGCTACTTAACACCTAAAGCGTCACTTGTTCTATTAGATATCAATAGGTTATATTTATGTTAATACAACCAGTCTACTGAAATTAGGCTAATTAATTGTTTTAACTTTGATTTTTAAAGTATTTGCGCGCAAGATTAACCCATTATTCAGTTTGAGAATCAATTATGACCAATAATACTATCGTAACCTCGGATGATATTTTACTGAAACTGTGTCATTCAGTTGCCCACGTCTTATCCAACACTAGCGCCAGTAATGTCACCCATGCCGGTATGGTGCAGAGTATTGCGCGCACTCGCCTGAAACCCGATCTGGGTTGTTTTTCTATTTTTGATGGTGGTTTTTCAGGGCTGGTGGTGATTAACTTTTCCTCATCTGCAGCAATTGAAATTTACCGTCGTTACATGCTCAATATGGGCATGCCTGAATCTGAACTTGCCTTTTCGCATACTTCTGATGAAGTGAGTAACGTGATGGGTGAGCTAATGAACCAAATTCTAGGAGATTTTATTAATAAAATTTCTAAAGAATTACAAACCTCAATTAGCCAAAGCCAGCCAAAAATGTTGACAATTAATAAAGAGTTAACTATCTCTATTGATGCTAATCTTGATGATGCTGTTGCTCGCAGAGTATCATTTAGAACCGAAAACAATCATATTTTCTATCTCGAGTTTGCCATGGACAAAACTGAGTTTATTCGTTTAGATGAGTTTGTATATGATGAAGAATTTGATCCCGACAGTCTTTTAGAACAACACAGCACAATAGGTGCGAATAAAGGCTCAGTCTCAAATGTCTCGTCTTTGGTAAAAAATGCAGATAAGCCCGCAATTACGTCCAATACAATTGATAACGCTGAAGCCGATGATTTACTTGATCAACTTGGTATTTAAGCGGAAAGTCAAGTGATTGGCACACCGACTATAAAGGCAGTGATAAAGCTGATGGTATTATTCTGCTCGGCCATGACAACTACCTAGATTACGAGCATAAATTGAAGTGGCAGTTAGCGCAAAATATTCACTTTGTGATTTGTAAGTCTGTGTCGTTAATTGGCAGTGATAACGATTAATGATGGTTTGGTTGTGACTGAGCATTTGATGTCTCTTTGGCATAAATTATTCACTTTTTAGATGATGCGTTAAGCCACAGTGACAGTCCTGAGTGTAAAAACTGAAATTTAGCCGGCGAGATTTTTGTCGACTGTGTGCTTAAGCTTATTAGTAGATAAAAGCTGAGTCCCCAGCTTATTACACCCCGTTGAATGGCGCGTAGTTCCTATAGAGAGTAAGTGACTTAAGTGGTTGCAGATAAATAAATGATTGCAGATAAATAAAACGATCGATCACTCGAAGACTCAGCTTAAATAACCAAAATCCGATAATTTAACCTTATCGGCTTTTGGTATGCAATTTTTATCCGCTAGGCTTTAACGGCGTACTGGCTTAAAAAGCGTGGTACATCGGCCTTGCTTTTCTTGGTGAGCTTTTGCAGTAATTCAAAGGTCGGCGAACAGAGACCGAAATCGTGCTTTAGATCGGCTAGCATAGCCAACCATAAGTGGCCTGTCATTTCGGCATCGGCTAAAGCACGGTGAAAGGTGCCATCAGTGGGTAACTGTTTATAGCGCACTAAGGTACCCAATTGATGGTTAGGTGCCGCTTGATATAAACGTCTTGCCACCAGTAAGGAGCAGCCAAATTGACCAAGGTAACGGTGGCGAATTTTAGCAAACTCGGCATCTAAAAAACGTTGATCAAAGGCTGCATTGTGAGCGACTAAATTATGATTGGCGATAAAACGGGCAAAGCGCGCCATCACTTCATCGCAAGGCGGCGCATCGCTGAGCATTTGATTACTGATCCCTGTGTAGTCCTCAATAAAGCGACTTATTTTGAATCCTGGGTTCATTAATTCAGAAAATCTTTGGGTGATCACGCCATCTTCAATCAATACCGCCCCGATTTCAATCGCGCGATCCCCTTGGTTAGGTGACAGTCCCGTGGTTTCAAAGTCGAGTACGACCAAAGTATTTGCGGCGGATTGAGGCATAGATCTGACCTTGGTTTTAAAATAATGAATCAGCATTTTATGCAGTAAAAGAAAATGCTCAATGATAAGGCAATTGTAATTCAATACGTTAGTAAATTCACTACCAGTATTATTACTGACGATTAGCCGGTGCTCGGTGCAAAGGCGGAAGGTTACTTATCCGTCTGCGGCTTAAGATTAAGGTTCTTATATCAAATCCTTATATAATAAATCCCTAGAACGTATGCCGCTGGTTTGACTCCTAAGTCAGATACTATGCACTATATAGCTAGCCCAAATACCCAGCTGGATCATATTTAAACTGAAAGAATCATGGTCGCTTTATGGAACGCTTAGCGGTAAATTATTTATTTTCGTATCAGTCGACTAAAGGATTTTTATGTTTGTTGTTTCGCTCACCTATAAAAAGCCCATTGCGGAAGTAGAATTATACTTAGCCGCCCATATTGCCTATCTTGAACAGCATTATGCCGCAGGAACGTTTGTCGCTTCGGGTCGCAAAGTACCGCGTACTGGCGGAGTTATTTTAGCTGTCGCGGCAACTCGCGCGGTGTTAGAGATTATTTTGCAGCAAGATCCTTTCGCTATTGCTGATGTTGCCGATTTTGAGGTGATTGAGTTTATACCGACTAAAGCTGCAGCAGGGTTAGAGCAGTTAATTGAAGTGCTTTAATTTCTATCTTTTTTAAATATTAATTCGTGTATTTTGCCATTGCTTGGCGGATTAGATGACGTTATCTATGTCTCAAGCCGCTAGCAGTGAAACAATGTTAATTTTAGGTCCGTTCTTGATCTCAACCGCAATCTAAAAAGTGGCTGGCTAAAAGCCACATAATAGGGCTGGCGTACCATTGTACTACCTTACCAAAGTACATTTTTTAGTATTATGTGGGTTAATTTCTTCGATATTTTGCGGCTTAGTTTGGTATTATGCCGTTTTACTTCTCCTAACCTTAAACGGTTTTGCGCTGCGCGAGTCTTGCTTTTTATGTCTATTCAAACGCTGTTATCGACGGCTCTGGCGAAACGCCATGATTTTTTACAACATGCAGAAGATAATCAAACCGACTGTTTTCGGGTGTTCCATGGCACGGCTGAAGGTGTGAGTGGCTTGAATATCGACCGTTATGGCGATACTTGGCTAGTGCAGAGTTTTCACCAGACGTTAACGGATCAAGAGTTGGTCGATATTGGTACTATTTTGCTGCAACAGGCCGATTTACCGATTATTTATAATGACCGCTCATTAGGTAATTCCCGTGTATTGAATGCATTATCGCCACAATTAGCTGAGATTGCCGGTTCTGAGCGGGTGATGCAGGAAAATGGCATTAAGTTCTGTACTAAACTGCGCCACGAAGGGCAAGATCCCCTGTTATTTCTCGATATGCGCATTGGCCGTGAATATGTTCGGGCAAACAGCCAAGATAAAACGGTATTGAATTTGTTTTCTTATACTTGTGGTATTGGCACTGCGGCAGCTATGGGCGGGGCAACGCGAGTGATGAATGTCGACTTTTCTTCATTTGCCTTAGCCACGGGCAAAGCCAATGCGGCGTTAAATCAAGTGTCGAAGGTATGTGAGTTTGTGCAGAGTGACGCGTTTCCAGCATTGCGCCAATTAGCAGGTTTGAGTGTGGGAGGGCGTCGTAATCAAAAATTACCTAGCTATCCCAAATTACCGCAAACTCAGTTTGATTTAGTATTTCTCGATCCGCCGCGTTACGCCAAGAGTGCCTTTGGTATTGTCGATTTAATTAATGATTATCAAGGTCTGTTTAAGCCAGCATTGATGACAACTAAAGCCGCTGGCACTATCGTTTGCTGTAATAATGTGGCCAAGGTTGACCGTCAAGCTTGGTTTGATAGTTTAGTACGCTGCGTTGAAAAACAAGGCCGTACTGTTACCGCATATGCTTGGCTCAATCCCCATGAGGATTTCCCCTCGTTCGATGACAATCACCCACTTAAGATAGTGGCACTGACGTTAAGCTAACAACATAACGACACGAACGACATCGTCATAAAATAAACAGGGCCCCACATAAGTAGCCCTGTTTTTTACATTTAGCTGGGTCGTATTAGATCGGTTGTAAATGAAAAGCGATAGCGATGCGGTTCCAACCATTAATAGCAATGATTAAGCTCGTTAGATCAACAATTTCTTTTTCAGTGAAGTGCTCAGCAAGCTTTGCATACTGACTATCGCTGACAGGTGCAATGGCAACCTGGGTTAATATTTCTGTCCATTTAAGCGCTGCTTGTTCTCGCTCATCAAATAATCCGTCAACCTCATGCCAAGCGGCCAATAAATCTAAACGCAGTTGTTTTTCGCCATCGGCTCTGGCTTCCTCTGCGTGCATCCGTTGGCAAAAAGCGCAGCCGTTGATTTGTGATGCCCTCAGTTTGATTAAATGCACCAGTAGTGGTGAAAAGTTAGAGTCTGCAGCGGCGGTGCCTAAACTTATTAGTGCTTTAGCAAGCGCGGGTTGTAGCTGATAAATGTGTTCGCGTGCGATACGTTCTGACATAAAACCTCCTATAAACTGAGGTATTAATATAGAGAGTTAACGTGACTTAGCATTGGAGATTTGCGACATTTTACGTTTTTTATATTGTCCCGGTGTTTGCTGCGTCACCCGCAAAAAGTGTTGGTGCAAATGAGCTTGATCGTAAAATCCACAATCTAATGCGACCTGCGTTAGGCTAGTTTCAGGGAAATGGCTAAGTAGATTACGGGCAATTTTCACTCTATTTAATTGCAGTAGTTGCGCGGGTGACAATCCAGTTTCTTGTTTAAATTTGCGTTCAAACTGGCGACGACTTAAAGGTAGCTGCGTGTAGAAATCTTCTAAACGGGTTTGAGTTTGAATAAGTCTGGGTAAAGTTGCTTGTACTAATCCAACGGTTGAGCATTTTCCTATCGATAACATCATATCGAGTTGCGGTTTAGCTAATTGTAACAGCCACTTTTCAAGTAGCACGAAACGCTGTGTTGGCTGATGTGTATCCGCAAGTTGAGATAATAGTTGGCTTAATCCTGCTAGCTGTAATTGAGCTGCCTCAATGAATGTTGCTGCAGTGACACCTTGAATATCTTGCACTTCGATTCCGAGCAAATGAAAAGCGCCACCAGGATGAAAGCGCACGGTCAGTTGTTCTATGCCAGGTAAAAATGTGTGGCAATGTAAATGCTGACCGCAGTGAAATAGCACCTTGGGTTGGTCGATACTGCGGTTATGGGTTTGTGCTGGAAAGTAGAAGCTCAAACTGGTGCCGCCATCAGGATAGAATGTCTGTTCAACACTCTGAGGGAAATGCGTCGCAACTTGTAGATGAAAATAATGCTGTATCCATGGGCGTAGCGGCGCTTGCGGTTTAAAGTGCATAAAGCCTAAATGTGCTAGTTCAGTTTCGAAACGCTTAAAACTACGCATTTCTAATAAATTCGCTGTGTACTGCAACAGATACACCATTAGGCAAGGGAAAGAGTGTCAGATTAATCTAATTGTTCCCTTATTGCATCACCCATTGGCAATGCTTATTTAGGCGGATGGATATGCAGTTAAGCTGGACTCGGGATAAGCTCTGCGTTTCTTCAGGTTGGTTATCAAATACCTGCATATGGTTTGTCATAGCCAATTATTCGTAGAGTATGACTTTTTGGTGCGCTTAAAGTTTTATTTTATATGGTTAACTAATTCGTGCTGCTCATATCAATGGGTTTGTAGCTGTTTAATAACATGCTGGTTAAGCTTTATAAACACAACAAGTGAAGAGCCTAAAAAGTGTACGGTGATTGTTTTGGCTTATAGCCATAATCTATAACAATCCATTTTGACTTTGATTACCATAGCATTCGCTCACAGTATAAGGCCAACTAAGTAGGTTACTTTAGTTGAATGTAAGGTAGTTTTTTCTCTGAAATAGTGCAGTTTTCGTTTATGCTGCTCTTTTTTAATGTTGAGCAATGGGCATGCGTCTACTTAAATCTACCCAAGATCCCGCGGTTAATCTATTAACAGCTCGTGTTTTTTATCGCAGAGCAGCCCGTGCAATTGTGCTATTGGGTGATGATATTTTGCTGCTTTATACCCAAAAATATCATGATTACAGTTTGCCTGGCGGTGGAATAGATGATGGCGAGAGTCTTGAAGCTGGGCTTATCCGCGAGTTACAGGAAGAGACAGGGGCTTTGGCTATTCAAATATTAGCGCCGTTTGGTCGTTATGAAGAGTTCAGGCCTTGGTATCGTGAAGGTGCAAACGTAGTGCACATGGAATCATTTTGTTATGTGTGCCGTATTGATACGACTCTTGGTCAGCGGGGGTTAGGCGAGACTCGGCTCGAAGCCCATGAGATTAAAAATGGTATGCGGCCAAAATGGTTAAATATCCATAAAGCGATTGCTCACAATGAAAAAGTACAGCGTAATAATCCGCAGAAAGGTCAATCGATTGAACGAGAAACGTTTTTACTCAAACAGATCGTTTTAGAGTGCTTATAATTATCAAATCAGCTAATGGATTGATTTAAATAGCTGTATTTCGAAGGCGGGAAAGCGATGCAGATTATTTTACTGACCCATGAACGCGAGCTTACTCGTAAAACTAATACTGGCCGTTTAGCCTTAGATGCTTTTCCTGCCAAGGTGATGAGTATTGTTTGGTCGAGAGTGGCTGCCGATAAAAACCTAATCGAAATGCTCGCATCACAGCAAGCTAAATTGTTGTTTCCAGCGGAGGATGCCGAACTTGCGAATGACCGAATAGAGATGGGTTTATCTGAACATGGCTTACAACTGATGCAAACTGACCCATTATCACAACCAGCAATGCCTGAGCAGGTGGTGATTTTAGATGCTACGTGGCAGGAGGCGCGAAAGATGTTGCGCCAAAGCCCCTATCTTAAAGCCGCAGCAAGGATTAGCTTACCGCCACAGACACAGCAATCCACCTTTATATTGCGGCGTAATCAACAAGAGGGAGGTTTGTGCACTGCAGAATGTATTATTGCGCTTTGGCATCAATATGGCTGTGATGAGCAAGCGATGGTATTAGCATCGCTGTTTGCCCAGTTAAATACCCGTCATTAATAGCGATATTTGAGAAACGTTTGAAAGAGTATAGAGATAAAATATGAATAGTATGTGGCATACAATTAGCGCTGATTTGGCTTTAAATTACCGTTAGATAGATACATAAAAAGTGACTCATCGCACCGCCAAGCACAAATAGATGCCAAATAGCATGATTAAATGGAATACGTTTACCAACGTAAAACACCACACCTAAAGTGTAAAATAAGCCACCTAAAATCAATAAATTAAAGCCTAACTGCGACATGGCCGCTGTTAAGTCGCCTATCACAGTGACACATAGCCAACCCATGGCGAGATATAACACTAGGCTTAACTTTTTGAATTTATGAATAAACAGCGTTTTAAATAATATCCCACCAATCGCAAGCGACCAAATTGCCGTTAACATCACTATTGACTGCGTACCCTGTAGGCTTATCAGCATCAAAGGGGTGTAAGTTCCTGCAATCAAGCAGTAAATGGCGCAATGATCAGCGATCTTAAGTTTATGTTTCCAGCCTGAATGGCTAACACTGTGGTATAAGGTCGAGCATAGAAAAAGCACTATGATGCTCGCACCATAAATGGCAACGCCTGTTAGTTGAATTGGCGTTAGGTGATCTTGCCCCTTTAGTAACATCAGCACCAATGCCACTATACCTGCAATAACACCTAAGCCATGGGATACGCTATTAGCGATCTCTTCTTTAATACTATACGGCCCAGATTTAGCTGGGACAGTGTCTGTATTTTGTTGTTCGATGATACTGTGATTCGACATAGTAGATACACACTCGCAAACGATAATGACTGAGTCTATCAGTTAGGAAAATAAATCACCATATTTAAGCGTACACTTGTAAGCTTAAATTTTTGACTGGCTTATATTGTTTTCACCTTTTAGATTTTTAACGCCATCTTGCATTCCCGTCAGCGCATCTATGATGTTATCTGCTTCAAGATATAAGAGTTAACAAACCATTGCCCATCAATTTAGCGCGATTGTGATCTCAATTCCCAGCCTTATTTGTCTCGACTGACAAGTGTCTTACTAAGCATTAGCGTAAGCACTGCGCTTGTAACGTGTTGCATTCGCGTTGAACTTTACCCTGTTTGCCTTCTCTAATCTGCGTTGAGCACTCGCAAGTAAATGCAATCATTGGATAATTCTCTTTCAATATTCAGCAACTCGATATTGGATTTGAGTGCAATTGTTCCACGTTAAGCATCATCGAAATCAATTGAGACTACACAAAACCTAAGGATGGATTTTGCCTTTTCAACGTCAACCCAAAGCCGCGCCTTTATTTCCAGCATCACGTACAGCGATTGGAGATGATGCGGATAGTGCTTTGCTTTTTTCGGTCACATCGCCAGAAGGAGAGACTTTTATTGCATTTGATCATCACTTCGGTGATCTGGATACTGCTCAAACGCCTGTTTTTACCACTGATGCCGAGTCGTCAGCGTTCAATCGCGGTGCAGGCCATTCAGCCTCTAAGGATGACATCAAAGGCATAGCTCAAATTAAAACCCGAGATTTGGTACTGCAAGAAATCCATACTGAACATCAAGATCAAGATAAATTGGTTGCTGAGTCTGAATCAAAACTTGAACTGTCTGGGACAATACAAACCAGTGCTCATGTATTGGGGACAGGATCAGTTTTGCGTGCTCGTCAGCCATATTTCAAAGGATTAAGCCTGTTATTTTTTGTGATCTTAGTGCATGTGTGTTTATTTTTACTTATCTGCATTTTGTGGCGCCCGCAGTTAAATCCCTTTGGATTAACAGAAACAGAAAGCCGGGGCCCTAAAGTGACGGCGCTCAAAGCTTATTTTATTTATGCTCCCGCGGTAGAGAAGGCTGAAAGCGCTACGTTAGAAACAGAGATCAAGGCCGAGGATAAGACTGAAGCGGAAAGTTCTGTTACGCCTACAGCTGTTCCCACGTCTACAACTCAAGTTAAGCCTATGCCAATATTTGAAAAGGTCGTGCCTGAAAAAGTAGATCAGGGAAAAGTGAAGCCAGATACGGTTAAACCGGACATCACTCAATCGAGCCAATCTCAATTTAATAAAACTCAATCAAGTGCCCAAAGTGAAGTTCAGCACGCGGAAGTGACGGCAAAAAAAACAACTAATGCGCTTGATACCACAGAAATAAAGCCGCAGCTTGGCGGTAAGAGTTCGCCCGCAGCAGAAGGTGAGAGCACAATAACGACAAGCTCAAGCATGAGTTTATTCACCCAGCAATATTTTGAACGTCGGCGTGAGCAAGCGCTCGATGATCTCGTCATTGAACGGGCCGATAAATTCACCCAGAAATCGAATATGAGTGAAATGAGCCCTGAGATGGAAGTGTTATTTGTCCCTAACGCCGATGATTTCGGTGGCACAAGGAGCCTAGATTTACCCTTAGATCCAAATCGTATTGTGCGTAAAGGGGATACTTGTTATCGCGTGGTACAAGTCGGCACTCAAGTTAATCCTTACGCCGAAAATTTAGGCTTCCCATTTGACTGCAGTGGCAAAAAAATCAATCAAGCTATTGATGATGCCATTCAATCTCGATTAAATAAAATGATGCTAAAACCCCATAAATAGTGACTTTCTTTTATGATCTATTTTCATGCTAATTATGATATTTTTAATTTAATTTAATTTAATCAATTAAAAACAATAAATTATGAATCTTTATTTCGGATTGGTAGTTAAGGTTTTTAATTGCTTTTTTCCTTGTTTGTTGCTGCCGCTTCTGTCTATACTGCGCACTCATCTTGTCGGAGTGCCTCTTGGCTGAGACCGTTTATTCGGGATCCGTTGAACCTGATCAGGTTAAAACCTGCGAAGGAAACAAGCGTAATAACACAGATTAAATCGCCAAAATAGACGGCTTTAACACCTGTTTACTCAGCAGGGTTTTAAGACTTAATGTTGAGATTTAATTGTTATTGAGCAGGGTAACTCAATTTTTGAAGCCAGTGTTGGCCACAAAAATTGATTGCCATGTCCAGCTATCAACAACTCAATTCTCCAGACAAGCAACTCCATTTTTTAACGTGAGATTGCTTATGTCCAGTTCAAACCAAAACCCAGCTGTAGCTGCCAATGCGATAGAAATCACAGCGCCAGAATCGACAATACCTAATAAATCGACAGTGGCTAATACATCGGCTGAGTCTAGTCAATCAATCGTGCCTAAGGCGCCGAGTCGCCGCGAAACTCGCGCGCAGGCTCAAGCTTTTATCGATACCTTAGCGCCATTACAACATCCTAATTCACAAAAGATTTATCTCGAAGGTTCCAGTACCGATATTCGCGTTGGCATGCGGCAAATTCTGCAGACTGACACGCTGGTGGGCGGAACAGATGATGCGCCTATCATGGAAAAAAATCCGCCAATCCGCGTGTATGATTGCGCCGGCCCTTATTCTGATCCAGATGCCGACATCAATGTGCGTCTAGGCCTTGGTAAATTAAGACAAAACTGGATTATAGCCCGCAACGATACAGAGCAATTACCCTGCGCGACCTCAGACTTTACCCAACAAAGACTCGCCGATGATGGTTTAGACCATCTACGTTTTGAGGCGGGTTCGAGTGCAATTGTCCGCCCACGCAGAGCGCTGCAGGGCAAACGAGTCAGTCAATTGCACTATGCCCGTCAAGGGATAATTACTCCCGAAATGGAATATGTGGCGATCCGTGAGAACATGGCACTTGCAGAAGTGCAGGATGAAATCCTCAATCGTAAAGCCAAGGGCGAAGCTTTTGGTGCCTTAGTCGGCGAGCCGATTACCGCCGAGTTTGTCCGTGCTGAAGTCGCCCGTGGCCGCGCAATTATTCCGCTGAATATTAACCACCCCGAAGCTGAACCTATGATCATAGGGCGTAACTTTTTGGTGAAAGTGAACGCCAATATTGGTAACTCTGCGGTGACGTCTTCTATCGAAGAAGAAGTCGAAAAGCTCGTTTGGTCAACTCGTTGGGGCGCAGATACGGTAATGGATTTATCCACGGGGCGTTATATCCACGAAACCCGCGAATGGATCATCCGTAACTCGCCAGTGCCAATCGGTACAGTGCCGATTTATCAAGCGCTGGAGAAAGTAAACGGCGTGGCAGAAGATTTAACCTGGGAAGTGTTTCGCGACACCTTGATTGAGCAAGCTGAGCAAGGTGTTGATTACTTTACTATTCATGCTGGAGTGTTATTGCGCTATGTGCCGATGACGGCTAAGCGCGTCACAGGAATTGTCTCCCGCGGCGGTTCAATCATGGCCAAATGGTGCTTGAGCCACCATAAGGAAAACTTCCTCTACAGCCATTTTCGTGAGATCTGTGAGATTTGCGTCGCCTACGATGTATCCCTGTCTTTGGGTGATGGCATGCGTCCAGGATCGATTGCCGACGCTAATGATGCGGCCCAGTTTGCAGAGCTTGAAACCTTAGGTGAGCTAGTCAAAATCGCATGGGAATACGACGTACAAACCATTATCGAAGGGCCGGGACATATCCCGATGCAGCTGATTAAAGATAACATGGACAAGCAGCTAGTTCACTGCGATGAAGCGCCATTTTACACGCTTGGCCCACAAATCACCGATATTGCACCAGGGTATGATCATTTCACCTCCGGCATAGGCGCGGCCATGATCGCTTGGTACGGCTGCGCTATGTTGTGTTATGTCACGCCAAAAGAACACTTAGGATTACCGAATAAACAAGATGTTAAGCAAGGTTTGATTGCTTATAAGATTGCCGCCCACGCCGCCGATGTGGCGAAAGGTCATCCAAGTGCGCAAATTCGTGATAATGCGCTGGCAAAGGCGCGGTTCGAATTTCGCTGGGAGGATCAATATAACCTAGGGCTCGATCCTGAAACCGCGCGTGCTTATCACGATGAATCTTTGCCACAAGAATCCGCTAAAGTAGCGCATTTCTGCTCTATGTGCGGCCCTAAATTTTGTTCGATGAAAATCACCCAAGATGTACGCGCCTATGCTGCGGGTTTAGAGGCGGCAGAAGCCAAAGCATCGCAACTCGAAGCAGCGACTCAAACTACTGCGCAAGTAGCAATGCAAGTCACAATTAAAACACCGCAAGAATTGGAAGCGGCCATGGCGCTTAAATCTGCACAGTTTGCCGCCTCGGGCGCCGAGATTTATCACGCCAAAAATAAGCTTGTTACTGAAGTCGGGGAAGCCTAATTATGCAGGGTATTCATGGGGGGAAATTGCCCATGAATACCGCGCGTCCCGCGTTTGTTTGGACTATAGCTGGTTCAGACAGTGGTGGTGGCGCCGGTATTCAGGCGGACTTAGCGACAATTCAAGATTTAGGCTGTCACGGCTGTAGTGTTATCACCACAGTGACGGCGCAAAGTTCAGTGGCGGTCACTTTAGTTGAGCCGGTATCTGCGGCGATGTTAATGGCTCAACTGACCACTTTACTGTCAGACTTGCCGCCTGAAGCGATAAAAATCGGCTTACTGGCAAATCAGAATCAACTGGCATTGCTGGCAGATTGGATAGCAGGTTTTAAAATCCACTATCCATCGGTGGCTGTGATTGTTGATCCTGTGATGGTCGCCAGTTGCGGCGATACATTAGCAGTAGATAAAAACACCGCTCAAACAACCTTAGATTTTAAGCCTTTTAAAGGTTTAATCGAACTTATCACGCCCAATGTGCTTGAACTTGGGCGGTTAACTCACAGTGATGTTTCAACGAAAGCGCAATTCGCTGCCGCGGCACTGGCTTTATCCCAGAGTCTTGATTGCAGTGTGCTCGCTAAAGGGGGCGATGTGAGCTTTGGCAGCACTGATATTCTTGATGATACTCATGCTAAAACTCACGATAACACTTATGCTCAAACTCAGGCTAACGCTCACAAGTACAATGGCTGGGATCTTGAGCTTGCCGAGGATTATCTAGTTTGTCGTCAAGTGCGCGCAAGTTCTGAGCTGCATCAAAATGGGCGCTTCTGGTTAGCCAGCCAGCGGGTTAATACTCGCCATAATCATGGCAGCGGCTGTACTTTATCATCAGCAATTGCCGCTGTGTTAGCACAAGGTTTTATCTTGCAAGATGCAGTTGTTGTTGCGAAAGCCTATGTGAGCCAAGGCTTAAGCGCGGCGATTGGTTTAGGGCAAGGTCCAGGACCGTTGGCCCGTACGGGTTGGCCTAATGATGTGTTCCGCTATGCCAAGATAAATCTATGTGATGGCAATTTTACTAGTCATCAACTCAACCAACACCTTGATGTTGTTGATGATTTAGTTGCAACAGTTTTCTCCGCAACAGAGCAAGCAACCGCTCAGGTAAGAATAGCCTCGACGCCACCTCAAAATATTTTATCCCACGGTTTTAAAGTGCTCGATGCCGATCTGGGTGTTTATCCCGTAGTGAATGACCTAGCCATGCTGGAAAGTTTATTAGCGGCAGGCGTTAAAACTGTGCAGTTACGGATAAAAACCGACATCAGCAAGTTAACTACTGCAGGGTTAGCCGAATCTGATTTAGGTAAATCTGTGCTTGGCTCTGAATTAGAAGCACAAATTCAAACCGCTATAGCCTTAGGTAAGCATTTTAATGCTCAGCTTTTTATCAACGATCACTGGCAGTTAGCGATAAAATACCATGCCTTTGGCGTACATTTAGGTCAAGAAGACCTCGCCGTTACCGACTTAGCGGCCATTCAAGCCGCGGGGCTCGCACTCGGCATATCGAGCCACAGTTATTTTGAGTTGCTATTAGCCCACCAATATTCGCCATCCTACATAGCGCTTGGGCATATATTTCCAACCACGACTAAAAAAATGCCTTCAGCCCCTCAAGGATTAGCAAAGCTCAAACATTATGTAATGTTACTCAAAGATCACTATCCCTTAGTCGCCATTGGCGGCATTGATATCGATAATGTGGCAATGGTAAAAGCCACGGGGGTTAGTAATATTGCTGTGGTGCGCGCAATCACACAAGCATCGGATCCCCTTGCAGCGTTTATTCAATTAAGGCAAGTATGGGAGCAAAGCTGATGCAAGTTATGAATAAGCCTGACGCTATTACCGAGTGCAACACGCTTAATGATAAAGATTTTATGCGTTATTCACGGCAAGTCCTACTGCCAGAAGTGGGCGAGGCCGGCCAATTACGATTGGCCGATGCCCATGTGGTCGTTGTTGGCATCGGCGGTTTGGGACAATTAGCAGCGCAGTATTTGGCTTGTGCGGGAGTGGGTGAATTAACGCTAATTGATATGGATAAAGTGGAAGTATCAAACCTACCAAGGCAATTGTTATTTAGCGATGCCGATATCGGGCTCAATAAAGCGTTAGTTGCTAAAGAAAGACTCAACTTTTTAGCGCCAAATTGCACTATTACTGCATATGAAACGAGCTTTAACATTAAACAATTGTATGGTGTTCTACAGAAAAAAAGGCAGGGAAAATGCACGTTGGTACTTGATTGCACCGATAATTTTGAGACTCGCCAATTGATTAATCGCAGTTGTGTCGAAGCCTATTTGCCCTTAGTGAGCGCGTCCATAGCAGCATTTAGTGGCCAATTATTTGCGGTCGATCAAATATCTTTCCCTTCAAGTGGTTGCTATCACTGTATTTTCCCTGCACATACTCGAGTGTCCCACAGTTGCAGTACTCAAGGCGTACTTGGGCCGAGTGTGGGCGTGATGGCGTCGATGCAATCATTGGTGGCTATGCAACTCTTGTTGGGTATGGATAGTCGTTGTGATGGAGCACTACATCCTTTACTCGGGCATTTTTGGCGCTTTGATGCTAAATCTCTGTCATGGATATCGGCTAAATTAACGCGTGATCCTTATTGCGATGTATGCGGTGTTAGAAAGGCAATTCCATATTTAACATAAACAATGCTGAGGTTTGATATGATTTTAATTCACATAAATAATGTTGCGCAATCACTGACTCAACCGACCTCGCTTGCAGAGTTGATGCTGGCACAAAACATTGCTCTTGATTCCATCGCTTTAGTGCTCAATACCCAAGTGGTTCCACGTAATCGTTGGCAAACGATTCTATGTCAACATGAAGATAAATTAGAACTTTTTTCAGCGGTGGCAGGAGGCTAATATGTTAAAGATTGCCGATATGGAGTTTGAGTCGCGTTTATTTACCGGAACGGGAAAATTCAGCAGTAGCCAAGTGATGCTTGAGGCGATAACGGCTTCTAAATCGCAGTTAGTGACAGTTGCGATGAAAAGAATTGATCTAAAAACAGGGCTAGATGATTTAATCACCCCGTTACGTCAAGCGGGCGTGCGTTTATTGCCTAATACTTCGGGAGCAAGAAACGCCAAAGAAGCGGTGTTTGCGGCAGAGCTTGCCCGTGAAATGCTGGGCACTTCGTGGATTAAACTCGAAATCCACCCCGATCCTAAGTATCTAATGCCCGATGCCATAGAAACCTTAGAGGCGGCTAGAATCCTCTGTGAGAAAGGCTTTATCGTGTTGCCCTACGTGCATGCCGATCCTGTGCTTTGTCGGCGCTTAGAGGAAGTAGGCTGCGCCGCGGTTATGCCACTTGCGAGTCCGATTGGCAGTAATCAAGGTTTAGTCACTGAAAGCTTTTTAAAAATCATCATAGAGCAGGCGCGGGTGCCAGTGGTGATCGATGCCGGCATTGGCGCACCTTCACAGGCTGCGCGGGCAATGGAGCTGGGCGCCGATGCGGTGCTCGTCAATACTGCTATTGCCAGCAGTGCTGCGCCAATAGTGATGGCCGAGTGCTTTAAAGAGGCGGTGCAATGCGGTAGACGAGCCTTTGAAGCCGGGCTTGGCCGAGTACAAACGGGCGCGGTACATACCAGTCCTCTGACCGGATTTTTAAACACATGAGTTTTGTAGCGGAATTTGCCAACATCCCACGGGATAAATTGTTACTCGATTTGTATTCTTGCACAGCTCAAGATGTTGAACGGGCGTTAGTGAGTCCAGCTGGAGATTTACGTAGCTTACTGGCCTTGTTATCACCTGCGGCTGAGCTTTATATCGAAACCATGGCGCAGCAATCCGCGGCGCTTACGCGGCAGCGATTTGGCGCGAATTTGGGTTTATATTTGCCTTTATATCTCTCAAATTTGTGTGCTAACGAATGTGATTACTGTGGTTTTAGCATGAGCAATAAACTCAAACGCAAAACCTTGAATGAGCGGGAATTGATGGCCGAGATGGCCATTATCAAAGACAGAGGCTTTGATTCTATTTTACTGGTATCGGGTGAGCATGAAACTAAGGTTGGTATTGATTACTTTAAGCAAATGTTGCCGTTGGTAAAACAGCAATTTAGCCATGTGGCGATGGAGGTTCAACCCATGAGTGAAGACCATTATCGTCAGTTAGTCGCGCTAGGTTTAGATGCGGTGATGATGTATCAAGAAACCTATCAGCCAGACACTTACGCGAATCACCATACTCGGGGTAAAAAGCAGGATTTTGTCTATCGTTTAGCAACGCCTGATAGAATTGCAGCGGCGGGCGTTGATAAAATGGGCCTTGGGGTTTTACTGGGGCTGGATGATTGGCGTTTAGATGCGTTAATGATGGGATATCATCTGGACTATTTAGAGCGGCGATACTGGCGTACCCGTTTTAGTATTTCATTGCCAAGGTTGAGGCCTTGTACTGGTGGGATCACGCCTAAGGTCATGCTATCCGATTTAGGTTTAGTACAAATGATTTGTGCATTTAGACTTTTTAATCAACAGCTTGATATCAGTATGTCAACAAGGGAAAGTCCAGAGTTGAGAGATAATCTCTTACCTCTTGGGATCACCCAAATCAGTGCCGGCAGTTCAACGCAGCCGGGTGGCTATCAATCACCCGACAGTCAGCTCGATCAATTTGAGATAAGTGATGATCGCAGTGTTGAAGATGTGATAAAGCAGATGCAACTGCAGGGTTTTAACCCAGTATTTAAGGATTGGGAAGCGAATTGGATTGCAGGATAAATCAGACCATAAATAAATAGCAAGAAGATGGATAAAACCTGTACATCCGCGGGTGGTTGGTCAATAATTAACCCATTAATAACAGCGTGCAGGAATATCATTATGCAAATCCAATCATCTGGTATGCAAGGCTTGCAAAGTGCTCAATCAGGATTAACCCAAGCCACCATCGATGTGGCTAAACCCACACCAGCGCAAAGTGCTACTCCGACAGAAGCAATAACAAATGTTGCACAGCTCGATAAAACTTCAGCCTTACTGTCCGCAAATGAGTCGTTAAGACAAGGTGAGGCATCTGCGAAAGTGATTGAAGCTGGTTCAGAAACAATAGGTTCGATCATTGATATAAAGGTATAAATATCATGTCAGCTATGGCGCTATCCCCTAAGGTTAGCGCACCATCTCCTTCATTTTCGGCACAGGATAAGACGCTAAGCTCGAATCTCAGCCAGAATCATGCTAGTAGCACTTATCAAGGAGCCAGCAGTCAAACAGCGGGCTTTGTTAAAATTGAAGCGAGTGGTGCCTATGAAGCACATTTTACTGGAACTTCAACCGCTCCGGTTCAAACTGCGCCACTGGCTTCTTTAGCTTCTCATTTCGCTACCAAAGTTTCACCTTCTCTGCACTCATCTCCAAATGTGCCTTTTGTGGAAGCAACAGCACAAGTCAGTTCATTTAAGCCAAGTACATTAAACAATCGGGCAATTTTACATGTTGATGCTAGCTTTAGCTTATTAACTGGGCCCCAATCCATCTCTGGTGTGCGTGAAGGACAAATTGCTCAACCGGCGTTTACGCCAGCATTTTTATCTGTTTCGGCGCCATTATCAAATACGGCGAATACGAGTAATAGTGGCTTATCGATAAATTCTGTGTCGAAATCAAGTCTCAATACAACAAACCTTATTAACCGCGATACTTTTACTCCTCCAAGCCCATTAACGGATACGGGGGGAATAATCGGTTCGAGTAGAATTGATGTTCCTGATATCAGTCCATCAAGTACGATCAGCCTTTCCACTGTTACACCTGATTTAGCCGCAGTATTTGAACCGGCACCTTTAACGGGAGGCACTTTAGCTAAACCTTCAGCGGCGAGTTCAACGGATAATAATTCAACAACTGGTGCAGCTGTTCAAACTTCTCCATCATCGAGTAATGCAGTTGCAAAACCTTCGGTATTGGAACAATTTACTCAGGTTTTTGGTGAAGCCACAGTAGTTACAGACCCTTTGGCAGAACCTAACTCAGATGATCCTCTACAGGCCTTCGCTGCTGTTTTTGGTAAAAATGATTATCAGATTGAAAAGCAAGCACAGGAAGAGGCTTTGCAGAAACAGCAAGTCGCGGCAGCAGAACAAGCAAAGCAGGATCAATCTCAGGCACAACAGGCTCAAGATCAAGTCACACAAGCTCAAGAAAAACAACAGGCTCAACAGCTACAGCAGGTTAGTGCTCTTAAAACTCGAGATTCAGAGGTTAAAGCCCACGAACACGCCCATGCTACAGTAGGGGGACAATATGCTCAGAGCCCAAGCTTTAAGTATGAAAAGGGCGCTGATGGCCAACGTTATGCTACCGATGGCGAAGTACAAATAGATGTATCTTCTGTTGGTGACAATCCACTTGCAACAATAAATAAGATGAAACAGGTTTATGCAGCTGCAATGGCGCCAGTAGACCCTTCAGCCGCAGATATTAGAGTTGCTGCTCAAGCTTTACAAAAAATGAATGAAGCCAAGGTTAAGCTCGCAGAAGAACGCCAACAACAGATTATGGACTTACAAACGACTCAAGCCTTAGTGGGTGCCGATGCACAGATTAAAGGGCTACCACCTTTACAAGAACGTATACCCGTAGTGACGGGAAAAGTGGATGATAGTGGTAATATTGTTAAGGAAGATGAATCGGTTTCGACATTGGTATCAGATACGCTCGATAGGATAAAACAAGCCGTTGAAGCGCAAACGGCTAAAATTGTTACCGATATCCACTCTAAAATTCCGCCTGATACTGTGAATGACAACAACGCAGCCAATACAAAAACGACAGAGGAATCGATTGAGCCACCGACCGCCACTTTAGCGTCGGCAGTCACCTTAGCTTCTACAGATTTAGCCACGAGTTTTATCTCAGGATCTAATAGCACGGCGAGTCGTTATTATGCTGCTATTGCACAAGCCAATCCGTAATTTTTTGCTCTCAAACGATGCAAGTTCTAGAAATGTAGACTATTAATGATGGAGCGCGCACATAGTCCTTTTTTAATAATGACTCTCAGTCGTTTAAATTCCGTGTTTTTTTAAAATCAATGAAGTGAGCAGTTTTGAGGCAGGACCTTGCTGATCTCTATCTGGGATCACGAGGCTGAGCATGATGCGACGTTTTTGGTTCCCCGATAAATGTAAACGCACTAGATTACCTGAGCTTAGTTCCGTTTGGATTAAGAAAGAGGGGATCCAACAGAAGCCAATACCTTGATTCAAAATTACTTTTGCCTCATGAAAATTAGATACTGTCCAACGCTGTTCTGCCTTCAACCAGCCAATATCGACATTAGATTGTACGCCAGTATCCTTTATGACTAACTGTAAATACTGTGCTAATAACTTATCGTCTTCGATTGTCCCTAAATCAGCCAGAGGATGGCTTGGATGACAAACAAGAAACAGTTCTTGTTCACATAACGGTTCAGATAAATATCCCTTTGGTGGGCTTCCTGCACATATAGCAATATCGACCTTATTTTGCAAAATATGCTCTTGGGTGCCAGTGATTACTGAGTCCAGCATGATAATACGGGTACCGCGGCTATCGGGAAGAAAAGCATTGAGGGCACAAACCAATGATTCCATAGGATAAATAATTTCACGGGCGATAGTCAGAGTAGGCTCCCAGCCTTGCTCGAGGTTACTGGCCAGTTGCTCTAATTCGTTAACCGCTTGAGTGACATGTCGTGATCGGCGTAGTAATACTTCGCCCTGTTGTGTGAGATAGGCTTTTCGGCCTTTGACTTCGAGTAAGTCAATCCCAAGTTGATGTTGTAATTTTGCCACCGCATGGTTCAGGGATGATTGACTTTTATTGAGTTTCTCCGCGGCTTGAGCATAACCGCCAAAATCGACGACCGCTTGTAAAATACGCCATTGCTCTAAGGTGGATTTAGCTCGAGTCATTATTATTATCTCAAAAAAACGATAGATTAAGGTTCATAATGGCTATTTTTGACTATTTTTTCAATCAAATCTGTAGCAGGGCAAAGGTACGTTATCAGCACAACCGCGCTAAGCGACAGATGATATCAGTTAAGGTATTTAATGGTAATCGCTGCGGATTTACTCAGTCTCTGATAGTTCAGTTAGTTGAGCTATTCGTTGAATTAATGATGCACTATCAACGGGTGCGCCAATGGTGTCTGTTAATTGTTCGCTTAAGCTAAGTGATGCTTCATTTATAACTAAAACATTGAATAAGCTAAGTTTATCTGAATGTTTTAATGTTGTTTGATAAATCAACTGCGCTAACGATGCTTGCCAAAGAGATTGATAGTAAAGTGGTCCTTCGTTGGCTATGGCATTAAAACTATATTGATAATCCTCTCTGTGCGGCCACTCTTGCCCAAAACTAGCGTTGAACTCCGCATCAAGATTAGGATAAATTTGTGCATCTTGTCGCTGATAAAAATTAACCGCCACCTTAGCGCGAAATACCTTGAGCTGTTTTGCATAAGCTTTAGCGAGTATTTCACGTTCGTGTAAATAGGTTGGTTCAAATTGCGAGAAGACTTGTTGGCGCAATATTTTAGCTAGCCAAAGGCTAGCCACAAAATGGCTATCTTGGCTTTGCCCCATCGCATTGTTGAGATAGAAATGGCTAGATTTGGCTAACGATGTCACCGCTTCTGCGATGGACTCACTCAATTGTTCAATGTCTTTGTCGTTACTGAGCTCTGGCTTAAGATCTAATGCTTGCTGGCCAAATTGCTGCCCTAGCACGCTTTGACGCAGTGTTTGATGATGACTCTGCTGCGACTGAGCATGATAAGCCACGTAAATTTCACCTAACAATCTTTGCTGGTGGTAAACCCTCACAATATATGGCTGATTAAGGCTGGCTCCGGTAAGTGCAGTTGCTATGGTTTCAAACTGCAAGCCAAATTTTTGTAGGTAGATAAAGCTTTGATGTAACAATTCAGCCGTTTGCAGTGTTGGACGTTTGATCAAAGCTAGTTGTGATAGGTTTCGTCCAATATCCCAAGGCGCAATGTTTAAATTTTGCGTTTGGCTATCGAGAAACGCTTTAACCGATTCAACGGATGATAGCTGCTGGGTACTGAGCACTAAATCAGTGTAATCGGCAAATCCTCTTGTGACTGCCGCATGTTGGCGTTGCTGTGCAATTCGCTGTAATGCCAACTGATTGGTTTCTTTTGCTCTAGCTTGATAAGCCTGCCACACATTCTGTCGACATGTTGCGTTTTCTTGTGTGAGCAAATAACTAGCGATCGTGTTTGAAAATTTTGTATTTTTAACCTCGCCATTTTGATTATCTTCTTCACTTAGCACGCTATTTTTTGCTTGAGTCGCTTCTGGCTCACATTGATTGTTATTGAAGGCAAGATTAAATTGTTGACTGCTTAAGCCTTGACCAACACTGGCCTGAGCGGTATAGAGCTTGGCTTTATCTTCTGCAGGCCAATGTTGTTGCAGCAAAAGGGTTAACTGCTGACTCAATAAGATTTGTTCCGCATTACCTTGCGCTAGTGCATGGGTGAGTTGACTAAATTCAGTTTGATTGAGTAATTGTGACACAGTGTCAGCAAGATGTAATTGGCATTGCAGCAAACCTTGGCGTTCTGCGCTTGGCAAATTAAAACGCCGGTAATAGTTGAGCCTATCGTTGATGTTGTTGAGCCCAATTGTCTGTTGTTCAAATGCCAGTGCTTGCTGAGCTAAGGTGGTTTCAGGTGTATTTGAGTGTGTATTAGCGAACGCCACTCCAAGCTCAATACTGGGCAAACGTAAACATTGCTCGACTAAGAGCGGTACAGGGCTTGGCGCCGCATAGGCGGCGTTCAAGCTATAAAGACTTAAGTTAATAAATAAGCTAATCAGTAACGTGGGCTTTAATATAGGCGACATGTTTTGCAACTATTATAGAATGAGCTGACATGGCATCAACATGCTTGGTTTAAGCATAACGCCCCCCTGGCGATAACTTGAATTTAGCCCAGTAAATCTTGATTAGGCTGATTTTTCACTGCGATAATTGTGGCGCGTTTTGGCGCAGAGTAACCCTCAACGGTTTTAGTCATATCGGTTGGGTCAAGGTATTCGACCAATGACTCGTTGGGCATCCAGTTGGTACGACGTTGCTCGTCAAGGGTCGTGATATCAGTATCAACACAGCGTATATCGGTGAAATCACATTTCTTTAACCACAGCATTAACGCAGCAACGGATGGAATAAACCATACATTATTCATTTTGCCATATCTATCTTCAGGCACGAGTACTGCATTTTCATCGCCATCGATGACTAATGTTTCTAACACTAATTCACCACCCGTGCGTAACTGATCGCGCAGTTGTAACAAGTGATCGATAGGTGAACGTCTGTGATATAAAACGCCCATAGAGAAAACCGTGTCAAATGCATCAAGCGGTGGCAACTCCTCAATACCCAGTGGTAATAAGTGCACAGGATGATGCGTACCCGCTAAGCGTTTTACGGCTTCAAATTGACATAAAAATAACGGCGAAGGATCAATACCCACCACGCGTTTGGCACCGTCACCCAACATGCGCCACATGTGGTAACCACTACCGCAGCCAACATCAAGCACAGTACGGTTTTTTAGTGGTGAAATATGCTGTTTAACGCGATCCCATTTCCAGTCGCTGCGCCATTCTGTATCAATATGAATGCCGTGAATATGAAACGGCCCTTTGCGCCAGGGCATAAATAGGCGCAGTAGATTTTCTAGTTTTTCTTTTTCACCAGGGCTTAATTGCTCGCCGCTACCGACGGTCACGCTATTTATAAAATCCACTTGATCTGGCACAGGATAGTGTAGTTTATTCAGCACTTTTTCCCACTTGGGTAAGTTGCCGTGCTTATGTTCTCGCTGCCACTTACCTAAAATACTCGGTAAGGTTTCAAGCCAGTGTTGTAGATTTGAATCGGCGATTTGTTGGTAAAATGAGCTAAAGCTGATCACTTGATGGCCACCATAGAAGCAAAATTAAAGCATTGGAACCAGAGGCTAAAGTGACTAAAACCTTGGTCGGTTAGACGCTGTTGATGGAGGGGTAACGTGTCTGGCTTCATTACATTTTCTAGCGCACTGCGCTTTTGGCTAATTTCAAGCTCGCTGTAGCCGTTGGCGCGTTTAAAGTCTAAATGTTGTTCTTCCAATAGTTTTTGGATCGGAGCATCTTCAAAGCGAATCTTTTCCGACAAGACTAATATTCCACCAGGATTCAGGCCTTGATAAATTTTAGCAATCAGCGTCTCTCTGTCTTCTGGTGGTAAAAATTGTAACGTAAAGTTTAGTACCACTAGTGATGCATTTTTAATATCGATATCGCGAATGTCACCACAAACCAAGTCAACCTCTGTATCACTGACATAGGCATTTAGGTTCTCTTGGCAGCGCGCCACCATAGATTCACTGTTATCTACTGCGATAATTCGACATTGGCGGCCTTGAATCTGGCGACGAATGCTTAAGGTCGCAGCGCCTAATGAACAACCCAAATCGTAAATTTGCGTATTGGGTATGACGAAACGATCCGCCAAATCGCCGATGGTATTGATAATTTGTGTATAACCTGGCACTGAGCGACGGATCATGTCACTGAATACGCCAGCTACACGATTATCAAACTGAAAATCGCTAATTTGCTCGCTCGCTTGAGCGTAGATAGTATCTTGAGAAACGGTCATCTGAGATTTTTCATGGGAATTCGACTGGGCATTTTAACGAATCCTATAGATTAGCAGCAAGCCTCATCTAGTAATTTGCGATAAATTTTTGTCTAATACACTACTTATAACAAAATAGTTACATGTACCTCTTGTACTAAGGGTTCAACTTGACGTTTTTGATCCATTTTATTGTGATCTTATGTAGTGTGTTTTTTAGCACACTGGGGCAGGCTAGTTCGCTGCCCACAGAGCCATTAGTGATCGTTATGGGTGAGGATAGCTTTCCCTATCAATATGTTGATAACGACGGTGAGCCAACTGGGCTGCTAGTCGACTTATGGAAAGAGTGGGCTAAACAAACCCATACCCCTGTGGTTTTTGTTGCGCGCCACTGGCATGAGTCCCTCGAACAGCTGAGGCAAAATAAGGCTCAAGTGCATATCGGTATGGGTAAAACCCAAGAGCGAGCACGAGAGTTTGACTTTGCTGTACCCATAGCTGACGTGGGCACCTTTTTGTATTTGCATAAATCTTTGCAAGGCAAAAAATCCATTACAGAACTGATCCCCTTTCAAGTCGGTGTGGTAGCCGCTTCCTCCCATGAAGTGGAATTGCATCGTATCGAACCTCAATTGGTATTTAAACGCTATGAGAGTCGTGAGGCATTACTGGCAGGGGTTGCTGCTGGCGAAATTATGGTGTTTGCCGGTTTAGAAGGTTATTTGAAAGATCCGGCTTCATCGCAAGCAATCACTGCAAATTATCCTAATGCTGTACGTATTCAAATTAAAGCAATGCAATTTGCCCCTGCAGTTATAAAGGGAAATACTGCATTAGTTAATAAAATTAATGCGGGGTTTGCGTTACTCAAAGCCGATTTTATCCAGCAAACTGAGCGCAGATGGCTTGGGTTTAAACGTGAGCAATCAGAATTAATTATTTCGATGCAGCAAGGTGTTGAACCCTTTGTTAATATTGGTGCTGATGGTTTGCCCCACGGCTTATATGTAGATATGTGGCAACTGTGGTCTGAAAAAACCGGTATAGCCATTGATTTTTTGCCTGGTGACATGAACTCTAGCGTAGACGATGTACGTCGTGGTCTAGCTGATGCACATATTGGTTACCCTGAAAGTGACGACTTAAAAACAGGCCTCAATCGTGCTTGGCAGTTATATAGCAAAAAAAGTCGTTTATTCCTCTATAAACAACAGCTAACCGATTTAAAAAGTTTACAAGGAAAGCGTATTGGCGTGGTACCTACAGCACCTTATCTGGTGGAGTTACGCAAAGCCTTGCCCGATGTCTTATTGCGTTATTACGACAGTATGGATGCCATGGTTGCTGGCGCGCGGGCGGGGGATATAGTCGGTTTTGTTGCCGGAGGTGCGTGGACTTCTCACTATTTATTACTTAATAATTACTGGACTGATTTCTATCAATATCAAGGGCTTGAGTTTGCAACTGATGTTTACGTACTAACCCGAAGTGACAATCCAGGGCTTGCTGAGCGGATCGCCAATGGTTTTAATAGTATCAGTCCCCAAGAGTTTGCCAATATTGAACAAAAATGGATGCTTAATCCAAAGGATCATATTTTTACTCAGGCAGAACCTCATGTTAGTTTGAATGTTTCTGAGAAAGCCTATGTCGATGCTTTAGGAGAACTAAAGGTGGGATATCTTAAGCAATGGCCACCGATGGAATTTATGGATCAACAAGGGCAATTTTCGGGGATCAATAGCGATATTGCCAAGTTACTCAAAGAACAACTCAGACTTAAACTTACCCCCGTTGCTTTTGATAATTGGCATTCATTAATCGAGGCGTTGCAAAAGGGAGAGGTGAGCCTAGCAGGTAGTGTTGCAAAAACGGCTGATAGGCAACAACGCTTAATGTTCAGCGAGGCTTATTGGCCATCACCGTGGGCTTTGGTATCGCAATTGGAACAAGTTTCGCTATTCAATATTGCCCAACTGGCGGGGCAAAGAGTGGCTGTAGTTGAAGGCTATCATTTAGTCGCGCAATTGATGAGTCTTGAGCCTTCGCTAAAATTAGTGCTTGTTGCTGATACCCATGCAGGATTAGCTGCAGTGACTCACGGTACGGCCGATGTGTTTATCGATAAAGTGGTGACATTGGCCTCTGATCTTAAAACCGGGCAATATCCAACGTTGAAAATGTCACTACTAAGTGATTTAGCCGATCAGAAAAGTTATATTGGTGTTCATCCTCAGTTTGCGCCTTTAGTGCCACTGATTAATAAAACCTTGGCTCTGATTGATAGTCAAAAGCAGCAACGCATCTATGCACGTTGGGTATCATTTTCTGTTGCAACAGATAACAGCCAATATAAACAGTGGATAAATTATATTGTGTTTGGGGGGCTCGTCTTATGCTTAGTAATGGTGGCGGTACTGTTCGTCAATCGGCGCTTAAATCGCGAAATAACCCAACGGTTAATCGCTGAAAAACGTTTACAGCATGTGGCTAACCATGACGCTTTAACTCAATTACCCAATCGTGCCTTACTTGATGATAGATTAGCTCAAGCATTATTATCTCACCAAAGGGATCACACACATTTTGCCCTACTCTTCATTGACCTCGATAATTTTAAACCAATCAATGATCAATATGGTCACCCAGTAGGGGATGAATTACTCGTATGGGTAGCCAAAAAACTCACTAAGGTTATCCGAGGCTCAGATACAGTGGCGCGATTTGGCGGCGATGAGTTTGTTATCCTGCTAAATCGTGTGCAAGATCTCGATGCCGTGACCCAAGTTGCTGATAATATTCTACAGGCATTGTCGAACCCTTTGATAATTCAGGGTGTCAGTGTCAGCATATCGGTTAGTATTGGGGTGGTGGTTTATCCTCGAGATGGTGACACCGCAATAAGTTTGTTGAAAAAGGCTGATCAGCGGATGTACCAAGCAAAAAACGATGGTGGGCGTTGTTATCGCATGGCTTGATGTTTTTTTGAACGCTCATGCGCCGATAGTGCACTCGCCTCTAGTCAAGGGCGTAAAACTGTTTGATACTTCACCGCCTAAGTGTGAAGTACTTTGGTAATCGGCATTATTTTACTATAATGCCGCTTTTATCTCGTTTTGATTATTTCCAAAGCACCGGTTTCCGGATAAAGGATAGAGTTAGATGCGCAGTCATTATTGTGGAGACGTCAATAAGTCTCACGTTGGACAAGAAGTTACCTTGGTAGGTTGGGTTAATCGTAGCCGTGATTTGGGTGGCGTTGTCTTTTTAGATTTAAGAGACAGAGAAGGTCTGGTCCAAGTGGTTTACGACCCAGATTTACCTGAGGTGTTCAATGTCGCCAGCACGCTGCGCGCCGAATTTTGCGTTCAGGTTAAAGGCCTTGTTCGCGCTCGCCCCGATAGCCAAGTTAATGGTCAAATGAAAACGGGTGAGATTGAAGTCTTAGGCCAAGCCTTGACGATCATCAACGCTGCCGATCCACTGCCATTGAGCATGGATAACTACCAGAACAACAGCGAAGAGCAACGTCTTAAGTACCGTTACTTAGATTTACGTCGCCCAGAAATGGCGCAGCGCCTTATTTTCCGCGCTAAAGTGACCAGTTCTGTGCGTCGTTTCCTCGACTCAAACGGTTTCTTGGACATAGAAACGCCAATTCTGACCAAGGCAACCCCAGAGGGTGCCCGCGATTATTTAGTACCAAGCCGTACTTATAAAGGTCAGTTCTTTGCATTGCCACAATCACCACAGCTGTTTAAACAGTTGCTGATGATGTCTGGCTTTGATCGTTACTATCAAATCGTAAAATGCTTCCGTGATGAAGATTTACGTGCTGACCGTCAGCCAGAGTTCACCCAAATCGATATCGAAACGTCTTTCATGAGCTCTGAGCAAGTGATGGCGAAAACCGAAGAGATGATGCGCGGTTTGTTTGTTGAAATGCTGAATGTCGATTTAGGCGAGTTCCCTCGCATGACCTACAACGAAGCGATGCGTCGTTTCGGTTCAGATAAGCCAGATTTACGTAATCCATTAGAGCTGGTGGACATTGCCGATTTACTCAAAGAAGTCGAATTTGCAGTATTCTCAGGCCCTGCTAACGACGAAGAAGGCCGTGTGGCTGCACTGCGTATTCCGGGGGGCGCTGCACTGTCTCGTAAGCAAATTGATGATTACACTAAGTTTGTTGGCATTTATGGCGCTAAAGGCTTAGCGTGGGTGAAGATCAATGACTTAAGCCTTGGCTTAGAAGGCATTCAATCACCTGTACTGAAATTCTTGAACGAAAGCATAGTTAATGAAATCGTGAGCCGAACCGGCGCGCAAACTGGTGACATTATCCTATTTGGTGCTGACCAAGCGACTGTGGTTGCTGAATCTATGGGCGCACTGCGTCTTAAAGCCGGCGAAGACTTTAGCTTATTACAAGGTGAATGGCGCCCACTGTGGGTGGTTGACTTCCCCATGTTTGAGAAAATCAACGGCAGCTTCCATGCGGTTCATCATCCGTTCACCGCACCACGCGGCGTAACGGCAGCAGAACTTGAAGCCAACCCCGCTAATCGCGTTTCTGATGCCTACGATATGGTATTGAACGGCTGCGAATTAGGCGGTGGTTCGGTGCGTATTCATAACCAAGAAATGCAGTCTGCAGTATTCCGTATTCTGGGCATTACTGACGATGAAGCCAAAGAGAAGTTTGGCTTCCTGTTAGAAGCGCTGCGTTACGGAACTCCGCCACATGCTGGTTTAGCATTTGGTTTAGACCGCATCATTATGTTGATGACGGGCGCAAGCTCAATTCGTGATGTGATGGCGTTCCCTAAAACGACTACCGCGGCATGCCCGCTGACCAATGCGCCAGGATTTGCTAATCCGCAGCAGTTAGCTGAACTTGGCATTGCCGTGGTTGAGAAAGCCGTTAAAACGGAAGACTGATTTTTTGGAAGAGGGCTCTAATAAGTCGACTCTGGTAAGTTGTCTTTGATTAGTCCTCTTTTATCAGTCGTATCGTAAACCGAGGCACAAGCCTCGGTTTATTTTAGTAACATGTCATTTCATCGCTTATCAATATTAATTAGTTCAATCTCTTAGGTAAATAGCCGTTATTCCATCCCATTACACCTTCGGCTATAGATAATCGACTATCGATAAGCTGTGCGATGATATAGCCAAACTAGAGGAGACTTCCCATGGCAGGTCACAGTAAATGGGCCAATATTAAGCACCGTAAGGCAGCTCAAGATGCTAAGCGCGGTAAACTCTTTACTAAATTTATTCGTGAATTAACCGTAGCAGCCCGTGAAGGCGGCTCAGATCCTGATTCAAACCCACGATTACGAGTTGCGATTGATAAAGCCCTTGGTGGCAATATGACCCGTGATACGGTTGAGCGCGCGATTAAGCGCGGCGCCGGTGAATTAGAAGGTCAGCAACTCGAAACCATTCTCTATGAAGGCTATGGCCCTGGCGGCACGGCTGTAATGGTTGAAACGATGACGGATAATCGTAACCGTACCGTGAGCGGCGTGCGTAATGCGTTTACTAAATCGGGGGGGAATTTAGGCACCGATGGTTCGGTTTCTTATTTGTTCACTAAGCGTGGGGTTTTATCCTATGCACCGGGTACCGATGAAGATACCTTGATGGAAGCGGCGCTTGAAGCGGGCGCAGAAGATATTGTCAGCTATGATGATGGCGCAATCGATGTATTCACCGACTCCGTTGATTTTTATACAGTGAAAGAGGCACTTGATAAAGCGGGCTTTGTGGCCGATAACGCCGAAATCGCGATGATAGCAGCAACCAAAGCTGAACTTGATCTCGACACCGCTGAAAAGTTTATGCGCCTTATCGATACCCTTGAAGATCATGATGATGTGCAAGAGGTGTATCATAATGCGGAAATATCCGATGAGGTCATGGCAAACCTAGGCTAGATTGTTGGTTAGCTGGTTAGCTGGTTAGCTGGTTAGCTGGTTAGCTGGTTAGCTGGTTAGCTGGTTAGCTGGTTAGCTGGATAGCTGGATAGCGTAGCAATTTGGGCCAACTCCGGCTCACAAATACTAACATAGGGTTCGAGATCAAAATTCAGATCGTATATAAGGCATGTAATGGCAATTATTTTAGGTGTCGACCCTGGCTCACGGATCACCGGCTATGGCGTGATCCAATGTGTGGGGCGACAGCAGATTTACCTCGGCAGTGGTTGTATTCGCACTTCGTCCGAAGAGCTTCCTGGCAGGCTCAAACAAATATTTGATGGTATCACTGAAATTATTCGTCAGTATCAGCCAGATGAATTTGCGATTGAACGAGTATTTATGGCAAAAAATGCCGATTCTGCGCTCAAGCTTGGTCAAGCGCGCGGCGCTGCCATTGTTGCCGCCACTGTGGCGAATTTACCGGTAGCAGAATACAGCGCGACTCAAATAAAAAGCGCAGTGGTTGGCACGGGCCGGGCACAAAAAGCCCAAGTACAACATATGATCCAACAACTACTTAAATTACCTGCAGCCCCGCAAGCTGACGCTGCAGATGCACTCGGGGTTGCTGTGTGTCATTATCACACTAGCCAGAGTTTAATAGCATTGAGCGGCCGGGCAACGGCAAGAACATACGGACGGTACAAATGATAGGTCGTTTACGGGGCGTGTTAGTTGAGAAACAAGCGCCAGAAGTGTTGATTGATGTTAATGGTGTCGGTTACGAGTTGCAAATGCCGCTCACCAGCTTTTACGAACTGCCTGAGATTAACCATGAAACCATGGTCTACACCCACTTTGTGGTGCGTGAAGATGCGCAGTTACTCTATGGTTTTATCACTAAGCAGGAAAGAGCATTATTTCGCTTACTGATCAAGACCAATGGTGTGGGTCCTAAACTCGCGCTAACCATCTTATCTGGCATGACCGCCGGAGAATTTGTCGGCTGCGTAGAGCGTGACGATATTGTTACCTTAGTAAAATTGCCCGGCGTAGGTAAAAAAACCGCCGAGCGTCTATTGGTAGAAATGCGCGATAAGCTCAAGAGCTTAATGGCAGCGTCTGCAGGTTCAGAGCGTGAATTTGTGTTGCAATCCAATTATTCGCCAGCACCAACGGTTAATAGTGCCGAAGAAGACGCTATTTCAGCTTTGATTTCATTAGGTTATAAACCACCGCAAGCGAGTAAGTCCGTTTCTGCAGCCTATAAAGCAGGCATGGATTCAGAAACGCTGATTAAAGCAGCCCTTAAGTCGATGCTTTAATTGAATAATGATGCTAATTAAGATGAAAGCTTCGATAAGGAATCATAATGATTGAGGCAGACAGACTTATCCAGCCGCAGATCCAAGTGCAAGATGAGTCTATTGACAGGGCAATGCGCCCTAAAATGCTCGATGAGTACACGGGGCAAGATGACACTCGGGCGCAGCTTAAGGTGTTTATTCAAGCGGCAAAGAATCGTAACGAAGCCTTAGATCACATGTTGATTTACGGCCCGCCAGGATTAGGTAAAACCACCTTGGCTATGATTGTCGCCAATGAGATGGGCGTAAATATCAAATCGACATCTGGACCAGTGCTTGAAAAAGCCGGTGATCTCGCCGCTCTTCTGACAAATCTTGAATCCGGTGATGTGTTATTCATCGATGAAATTCACCGATTAAGCCCTGTGGTTGAAGAGATATTGTATCCGGCAATGGAGGATTATCAGCTGGATATCATGATAGGTGAAGGCCCCGCAGCGCGTTCTATTAAACTCGATTTACCGCCATTTACTTTAGTGGGCGCGACAACACGGGCAGGGGCGTTAACTTCACCATTAAGAGCGCGTTTTGGGATCCCGCTGCGACTTGAGTTCTATAACATTAAAGATTTAAGCACCATTGTTACCCGCTCAGCGCAGGTGATGGAATTAGAAATTGATGCTGATGGCGCATTTGAAATCGCCCGTCGCTCGCGTGGTACACCGCGGATAGCCAACCGACTGCTGCGCCGCGTGCGGGATTATGCGCAAGTAAAACATGATGGCGCAGTCACCAAGTTTGTGGCCGAGCACGCTTTAGACTTGCTAGATGTAGACTGCGAAGGTTTTGATTACATGGACCGCAAACTACTGTTGGCAATTATCGATAAGTTTATGGGCGGCCCTGTGGGGCTGGATAACTTAGCCGCTGCTATTGGTGAAGAGCGTGAAACCATTGAAGATGTGCTGGAACCTTTCTTGATCCAGCAGGGGTTTATCCAACGCACGCCTCGTGGTCGTATTGCAACCGCGCGCGCATATCAGCATTTTGAATTGATTAAACCCGAATAAGAGTTAGCTTAATGTATTGAAAAAAGGCGACACATTTTGTGTCGCCTTTTTTATTACTACTACCAGTCTATGGAATGTAAGCGGATTATTTGATTAGGGAGATTATTAATCACACGCAGTACAGTAAGGTTAATAATCTTATGCTTATTTTATTGTGTTTTATAGCATCCTAAATGTTACATCAGTGTTTGTTTTGACGGCGAATATCAAACTGGTATTAACCCTATAATATTAACTTTAAACCTGTTGTCGTGAATGTGGTTATCAAAAAAATGTATATTTTGAGGGTTTAATAAATCAATCAATCGTAGTCGTTTTATTTACTACAAATGATGAGTGAAATATTAACTATCAAAAGAAGCAAATTAGCCTATTTGATGCTGGAGTGTGCAATAGCTTGTTTTCATATTGTTGCATTTCTATTTAAGTCGCTATCTAGGTGCATAAGTAACAGCAACCACACTCGCTGCACTTTGACTGGAATGCTGATTTAACAAGCTTATTCTCATTGTTTTCATGTTTACCCACAAGGGTTGAGCTAAATATGTATGCAATTTTTGACACTGTAAATCGGTGAGATATTCTTTATCGATTTTCACCTCCTACAAAAAGTGTGATCTACGTCACACTTTTTAATGTCAATGATGTTACGTGTTTGTTTGTTTTTAACAGAGTTAACTACTGCAAAGTAAAGAAAATCTGGAGTAGTAAGCTAACTTTGTATTTTTAATAGATTTTAATAGACTGACAACTCATAATTTAAAACACTTTATTAACCAATGATTAACCTCAGTGTTATTATTGTTAAAATATTGGGCGTTGACGAAGTTAAAGTGAATCCTCAGTATCGTGTGCAACACTAGTACAGCAAAAGTTGTACAAGCTGTAAGCATAAAAATAATAGTTAGATCTTAGGGAGCATTCATACATGATCAAAAGAACCAAATTAGCGTCAGCGATTAACTTAGCTATCGTTGCATCTATCACTACAGGTGCATTTGTTACGTCAAGCGCCTTCGCTGCTGAAGAAAAAGCAAAAGTTGAACGTATCGAAGTCACGGGTTCACGTATTCAACGTCAGGATATGGAAACCGCTTCTCCTGTAACTGTGATTGATGCAGCAGCAATTAAAGCGGAAGGCTTTACTTCGGTTGATCAAATGCTGCAAGTACAAACGTCAATGGCGGGTGCTGCAGTAGGGTCAACGACAAACAATGGTTCAGATGGCGTTGCACAGGTTGACCTGCGTGGTATGGGTGCACAGCGTACACTTGTATTATTGAATGGCCGCCGCATGGTGAACTCAGGTTCAGGTGCAGATAGCTCTGTCGATTTGAACTCTATCCCTGTTGCTATGATTGCTCGCGTTGAAATCTTAAAAGATGGCGCTTCAGCGGTTTATGGTTCAGATGCGATTGCTGGCGTAGTTAACATTATTACCAAGAAAGACTTTGAAGGTTTTCAGCTAGATTTTAATGGTAGCGGTACCGATAAAGGCGACGGCGAAAACGGCGATGTCAGTGCGCTGTATGGTTTTAATACAGATGGTGGTAACTACACTTTTGGTGCTGCTTATGCTGACCGTCGCGGTGTTATCCAATCTGATCGTGATTGGACTGCACCTGGTGCAAGCTCATTTATTCCTACTGGTACTTTAGGTGGTAAAGTTCAAGACGCCAATGGTAACTGGGTCGCGCGTACAACTGGCTATGATTTCACTAAAGATAGTTTCTATCAAACACCAAGTGAACGTCGTAGTTTATTCGCTAATATGACACAAGAGCTCGGTAATGATGTCGTACTAACTGCGGATGCTATATATACGAATCGTCGCTCTAACCAACAATTAGCTCCTCAACCTGGTGATATCATGCTAAATGTTTGTGGCGCAGCAGGTGTGCCAGCAGGGGCATCATGCGTGACACTTGATAGTGCAATGATTGCCGGTGGTATTGAAGCCGATGAGAAAGGTTTAGTTAACTACCGTCGTCGTACCAACGATGTGGGACCACGTATTTATACACAAGATATTGATACTTGGCGCTTATCTGGTGGTTTAGCCGGCACCTTAGATGTCCATACTGGTATGAACTGGGATCTAACATATACTTATGGTAAAAACAAAGCGAACACTTCGGTAGGTAATTCGATTAATGCGTCAGATATGGCTGACTCCATTTACGCTAACCCAAATGCATGGTTTAGCGGTGTGCCATTAACTGATCAAATGGCCAATGATATTAGTTATTCAGAAGATGCAAACGGTGGTAACGAACAACAAACACTATCTGCGGGCTTAAATGGTGAATTATTTGATTTAAGTGCTGGAGCTGTGGGTTTTGCAATCGGTGCAGAATACCGTCGTGAAAGTGGTTTCTATAATCCAGATCCAGTAGTTGTTGCGGGTGAAAGTACTTCAGCACAACAAGATCCAACAGACGGTAACTATAACGTTATCTCTATTTTCCAAGAAGTTAGCGTACCCTTTACTGAAAAGTTAACTGGTGAGTTTGCACTACGTTTAGATGATTATTCTACTTTCGGTAAAGCGACCACTTGGAAGATTGGTTTAACTTATGCTGCAACGGATGATCTAATGCTCCGTACTGTTGCTGCTACAGGATTCCGAGCTCCAAGTGTAAGTGAGCTTTATGGTGGTAACTCAGGTTCATACGATTACTTAGATGACCCATGGGGTAATGCTCCAGATCCGCAAATTTTAGTAAATCGTACTTCTGATCCAGATTTACAGCCTGAAGAGTCTGAGTCTTATACTGCTGGTCTAGTATACTCACCAAACTATATTGAAGGTATGTCAGTAACATTGGATTACTGGCGCTTTAAAGTTGATAACGCAATTGCGCGTATGGATACTCAGGCTGGTTTAAACGCTTGTCATAAATTTCAAACTACTGGCGATAAAACTGGTGAAGCATCTTGCGAAATTTTCAAAATCGGTGCTAATGGCGATTTAGATAACTTAACCAATGCGTTAACTAACGTAGGTACTCAAGACACTAGTGGTGTTGATTTCAACTTAGCTTATAGCTTCGAGCTAATAGGTTTAGATTGGAAAGTTAATAATGATACGACTTACTTAGTTAATTTCGAGCAAGATGGTGAAGATTACACTGGCACTATCGATGGTAACTTCGGTGCTTATGCTCGTGTTCGTAACAACTTTAGCCTTTCAGCAGGTAGAGATGATTGGAGTGTTATGTACTTCAACCGCTATATTGGGGAAATGACCGATTTAGCAGAAGGAACAAATGTTGACTCGATTTTATACCACAATATTTCAGGAACATATCACATCAACGATATGGCTACTGTTAGTTTAGGTATTAAAAACTTTACTGATGAAGACCCAGTTGGAGTTTCAAATGGTAGCGACGGCGGCACAGTACCACAAGTTTACGACACAATCGGTCGTACTATTTATGGTGGTGTAACTGTTAAGTTCTAAGTAGAGCTGCACATGTTATAACGAATAAAAAGCGCCGAAAGGCGCTTTTTTTATGAGTGCTATTCTTATCTAAAATCGTTCGCACTGTTAAGTGCAAATAGTTATGCAGTTTGATGCTGATAGGACATAGGTTATCTTGTTACGTATCACAGTTTTCTTATAACTGGACGGAATGCTGTGATTAACACTAGAGTCATGGGTTAACGCATGCTAATATAAATGATATCGATTCTCGTTTGGGTTTTTAAGGATGAGTAAAATACTGTTGGTCGATGATGATCACTTATTAAGAGAGTGGTTAACTGAGGCACTGTGTATGCAGGGGCATGAGGTGGAATGTGCGGTAAATGGCATTGAGGGGTTAGCTAAAATAACCAGCTTTGTGCCAGATATCATTATGTTGGATTTGGTCATGCCGCAAATGAATAGTTTTGATTTGCTTAGAGCGCGCGAGTGTGTCACACCCGTTATTATGATTTCAGCCTCAGATAGTGAAGAAGATAGAATTGCAGGTTACGAACTTGGCGCGGATGACTTTTTAGCCAAACCTTTTAGTATCAAAGAATTACTTGTGAGATTGCAAGCCCTTGAGCGGCGTTTGTACGCAGCACCACTGCGGCAACCTAAAATGACAGTAAGACAGATACCACCAGTCGATTTTGACGACGCAGCTTATCGAATTACAATAGGGATGAGCAGTGTTGATTTAACCCAAACTGAGTTTAGGTTATTTAAATATCTTTTTGAACGAAAAGGCCAAGTTATCACTAAACAAGAGTTGCAACGTTCAGTTCTGCAAAAAGATTTAGGCCGTTTTGACCGTAATCTCGATATGCATATTAGCAACACTCGACGTAAATTAGCTGATATCAGCCTACCGCGTAATCTGATTAACACTGTGCGAGGGCAAGGTTATAGCTTTATAGCCTAATAAGTGGTGATTTTAGTACTTTTACGGTTCAACTTGTGGCGTCAAGCCGTGTATGTTGGTTAATAAAAAAGCCAACTGAAAGCGCCGTTGTTAAATTTACTGGCTTTCATTTTCCCCTTGGGATGTTTTGGTTTATCCTATCGGCCATATAATAAAATGTGCCGTGTACTAAGAGTGCTATTAGTCGCGTGCTATTAATTGCCCTTAGCGTGAACAACCTATTAGGAATCATTATGCGGATCAGTGCCAATTTTGATGGCGGAAATATCCAAGTCGTCAATCTTGATAATAAAGACGATATTCAACTTGCCATCCGTCCCGACGCGGGCGGCGAGTTTTATCAATGGTTTAATTTTCGATTTGAAGGTGAAGTGGGTAACCATTACACCTTAAATATCATTAATGCCGGAACGGCTTCCTATACCAAAGGGTGGGAAGACTATCAGGCAGTAGCAAGCTACGACCGCCAGCATTGGTTTCGTATTCCAACACATTACCAAGATGGCAAACTGAGTATTAACTTAGAGCTAGATTGCGATGCAATTCAAATTGCTTATTTTGCCCCATATAGCTATGAGCGCCACTTAGATCTGCTCAGTAGCGCCCAATTACACCTTGATGTTAATTTAGAGCATTTAGGCCTGACTTTAGATGGCCGCGATATTACCTTAATGAAAGTCGGTAATGGCGATCCTTCTAAACGTAACATTTGGATCACGGCTAGACAGCACCCCGGCGAAACTATGGCTGAATGGTTAGTCGAAGGTCTAGTGAATCGTTTACTCGATAATGATTGCCCAACGGCGAAAGCACTGCTCGATAAAGCCAACTTTTATATTGTGCCAAACATGAATCCCGATGGCAGTGTTAGAGGCCATCTGCGCACTAATGCCATTGGTGTCAATCTTAACCGTGAATGGCAAACCCCAAGTTTAGAGAAGAGTCCTGAGGTGTACCACGTCGTCAACAAGATGCAGCAAACGGGCGTAGACTTGTTTTATGATGTTCATGGTGATGAAGGCCTGCCTTATGTATTTTTAGCGGGTTGTGAGGGCGTTCCTGCCTACAGTGATAAACTGGCGCAACTGCAGGCTGATTTCAGTCAAGCATTAACCTTAGCCAGTGCTGATTTCCAAACTCAGTTTGGTTATGATAAAGACGAGCCTGGCCAAGCCAATTTAACTGTTGCGTCAAATTGGGTTGCTCAGACTTTCGAGTGCTTATCTAATACCCTCGAAATGCCGTTTAAAGACAATAACAATCTAGCCGATCCTTTTGTTGGTTGGTCGCCAGAGCGTAGCATTTACTTAGGTGAAGCATCACTTATCGCTATGCTCGCTGTGGTTGATAAGTTGCGTTAGGGCGAGGTAGATATGGCATTAATTGAATGTCCAGTGTGTCGCAAGCGTATGTCGAGCAAGGCGCCATCATGTCCTTATTGCCAAGCGAGCACTAATGGTGATAACGGATCCTTATCGCGCATTAGTCATATTCAAAGGTCTAGCAGCCTAATGAATCAAAGTTTCGTTGCTATGACATTGTTTATTGCTGGGGTGGTGATTTGGTTTTGGGGTGGAGAGCCTGCCGAAGGTATGCGGGCGAATATCGCTGGAATATGTTTTGTGTTTGGCTTTGTAGGCTATCTCATTACACGAGTCAGAATTGTGTTACATAAGCGGAAAAGTGTATGACAGATATTAATCAAGTGATCGCGCAAATGCCCATTGAAGTCTATGAAAGGCTTCGCAGTGCGGCTGAATTAGGTAAGTGGGAAGATGGTACTGTGCTAAGTGAAACGCAGCGAGAGTCGACCCTGCAGGTGGTGATGTTGTATCAAGCCCGTAAGCTTGAACAAACGGAGCATTTCACCATCGCACCCGATGGTAAAATTAATGAGCTGTCTAAAGCTGAGCTACAAAAGCAGTTCCGCGGTGAACCGATTGCCGAGTTTAAAGCACAGGATTTATAAATGGCTCTGACTTCAAAAACGGTTTATGTTTTATAAGAAGTTAGATAAAGATTTAAGATCACTGTTTGATTGACGTTTATATTGAATTGATATCAAATAACTTCAATATAAATAACGTCTGGTAAATTGAGCTATAATAAGTGCTTTTTGACAGTCATATAATTTGAATTAATATTAAAAAGCCCATTTAATATGGGCTTTTTTTGTTTATAGCAATTAATCATATGATTATAGGCAAAGACATGGGTTCAAAGAGAGTGTCTTTAATCTATGCTCAATTCACCGACTAAATTTTGCAGCATGGCTGCTTTTATCTCTGCTGGTTTTAAATTTTTAGATAGCAAATAATGCAGTTTTGCTAATGCTGCTTCTATGGTCATATCGGCACCACTAATCACGCCTGCTTGAGCTAGCGCATTGCCGGTAGCGTAGCCGCCCATGTTCACTTTGCCTTGGAAGCATTGGGTAAGGTTAACCAAAACAATACCACGCTCATCTGCTTGCTTTAGGGTGTTGAGTAAATCAGCATCTTGCGGCGCATTGCCAACACCAAATGTCAGTAATATTAGCGCTTTTACTGGCTGTTGCAGCATGTTCTCAAAAATACGTGTTGAAATGCCAGGGTATAAAGTGACCACGCCGATAGGTTGCGGACTGATGTTTGAGACTTCTAATGGCGTATCGTTGGCGATGGTTATCTTACCAGCACGTAAATTAATTTTAATTCCCGCTTCAAGCAAGAGTGGGAAATTAGGAGAGGCGAAAGCATCAAAGCCATCGGCATGGGCTTTAGTAGAGCGGTTACCGCGAAATAGTTTGTTATTAAAAAATAAACACACTTCAGCAACCGGGTAGTTCGCTGCAATATAGAGTGAGTTCAATAGATTTATTTGCCCATCTGAACGCAGCTGCGCTAGAGGTATTTGTGAACCGGTTACTATCACAGGCTTTGATAAGCCTTGCAGCATAAATGACAGCGCCGAAGCCGTATACGCCATAGTATCAGTGCCGTGGAGGATCACAAAACCATCATACTTATGGTAATTAGCTTGTATATCGTTGGCAATCATCTGCCAATCGGTCGGCGCCATATTGGAAGAATCGATAAGTGGATTGTATTCGTGGATGACGAATGCCGGCATTTCTTCATGATAAAACTCAGGCATTGATTGCACGCACTGAGTTAAAAATCCCGCCACGGGGACGAAGCCGTTATCGGTCTTTTGCATACCGATAGTGCCGCCCGTATAGGCAACATAAATGGAGCGTTTAGTCATTATTATCATTTTCTTAGCTTCAAGTGGGTGAATTATACGATTTTATGCGTATAAACCCAATAAAAAAGCCCGAGGATCCGGGCTTGGTATTAATCATCCGTTTGCAGTTGCGTGCAGCAGCAAAGAGAGTGATGGATTTAGTTCATCAAGTTGCAAGTGTCGCAGTAGATGTAAACATTGTTTGGATCATCAAAAGCGGTGAGTGTTTTTAAACTACTGCTCCACTGCTGTAGCATTTGCTCTAACACCGATGATTGACTTAATGAGGCCGGTAAATAGCTCGATGCTGAGGCAAACATCTGTTGCATGAACATTTGCTCAGGAGTCAGCTCCTGTTCGATGAGGCGAGTATCAAATAGCGACATATCTGCCAATTTAGCCGCTTTAGCAATAGCAGCATCGATATCACCCAGCTCATCGACTAAGCCTAGCTCAAGGGCTTTCTTGCCACTCCAAACGCGGCCTTGGGCAATCTTATCAACTTGCTCTATGGTCATTTTACGTTCTTTGGCAACCAGCGAGATAAAGTCTAAATAGCCACGTTCTATATGACGTTGAATAACAGCTTCAACTTGGGGGGAAAGGGCGCGAGTGACTGATAATCCAGCCCACTCTGAGGTTGACACCCCATCGGTATGCACGCCTAAACTGGCCAGTGAATCTTCGAAGGTGGTTATCATGCCAAAGATGCCAATTGAACCTGTGAGTGTTGTTGGCGTGGCAAAAATATAATCAGCACTGGCTGAAATCCAGTAACCGCCAGAAGCCGCTAAACTCCCCATACTAACAACAACGGGTTTACCTGCGGCTTTTAACGCTAGCAGTTCTTGCCTGATTTGCTCTGATGCAAAGGCACTACCGCCAGGGCTATCAACGCGCAACACTAAGGCTTTAATATGCTTATCAAAACGCGCCTTACGGAGTAGTTCAGCAGTGCTTTCGCCGCCAATTTGCCCCGCAGGTTGGATCCCATTCAAAATCGTACCACTGGCGACAATAATGCCGACGCTATCTTGCTCAACAAAGCTTGGCAATGGCGTAACTAAGGTTAAGTAATCATAAAAACTCACTTGCTTGAAGCTGTCACCTTTTTTAGCCTTACCAACAGCTTCAAGCATGATTTTACGAAAATCTTCCGTGGTCGCTAAGCTATCAACCCATTTCATGTTGATAGCCATCGCCGCTGAATCGCCATTGGCTTTATCGAGCTCAGCCAAATAAATACTCGCATCAGGCACGAGCGAATTAGGGTCAATGTGGCGATTACCCGCGACGGTTTGCGTATAGCTTTGCCATACATCGGCTAATAGTGCGCTACTGGCTTCTCGCGCGGCATCAGACATATCGTCGCGCATGTAGGGTTCAACGGCGGATTTAAAAGTTCCTACGCGGAAAATATGCGCTTTGACTTTGAGTTTATCTAAGGCCGATTTGAAGTATTGGTTATACATACTCAGGCCATCAAGTGATACACCGCCTTGGGGATTGAGATAAATATTGTCGGCAAAGCTGGCGAGGAAATATTGATTCTGCTCGTAGTAATTACCTATCGCGACGACTTTCTTACCGCTTTCTTTAAAGCGAGTGAGTGCATCACCGATAGATTGCAGCTTGCTGATCCCTGCACGTTTAAGGTCGGCAAGGTCGAGTACAAGTAGGCTAATCCTTTTATCCTGTGCGGCATTGTCAATCACATAAAGCACATCGGCGAGCAGAATTTCACCGTCAGTATTGGCATTATTCCCTTGCTTAAATGCCGCTTCTAAGGGATCAACCTGTTGTTTTTGGTCCACAATCGTACCAGCCAGATTAAGTACCAACGCTGAGTTATCTTCAACCTTGATATCTTCACTACTGCCAATGGCAATAATGATGGCAGCTAAGAGGCCAAAAAAAATTAAATTGAGGATCAGTTTGCGCGTCCCGTTCAGTGTGTGCCAAATAAATAAACATATTCTTTTGAAAAACGATGGGTTAGCGGACATTTGCCACTCCTTTATAAGTCCAATCTGTTCATGCTAACTGAAAATAGCGCCACAGGCTAAACACAATTGTAAAGGATTTTGACTCGAGGGTTTAATCCAACAGTTGAGCTTAGATTTGACTCAAGGTATGCTGATTTAAATCACTTGTTTTAAAAGGATGTTTGAATGTCGTTTCCCCATTTATTAGAACCCTTAGAACTGGGTTTTACCCAGCTCAAAAACCGTGTACTTATGGGCTCAATGCACACAGGTTTAGAAGAAGAAAAGGGCGGATTTGAGAAACTGGCAGCGTTTTATAAAGAACGCGCTCAAGGCGGTGTAGGTCTGATTGTAACGGGCGGTATTTCTCCTAATCTGCGTGGGCGGCTTACGCCCCATGCTTGTCAGCTAAGTTTCCCTTGGCAAGTGGGCAAGCATCGTATGGTAACGCAGGCGGTGCACGAGGCAGGTGGTAAAATCTGTATGCAAATTTTGCATGCTGGCCGTTATGGTTATCATCCTTTTTCCCTAGCACCGAGCAAGATTAAATCACCAATTACCCCTTTTACGCCGTCTGCGATGTCTAGTCGCCAAGTACGCTCAACAATAAAGGATTACGCAAGCTCAGCTGCGCTTGCGAAAAAAGCGGGTTACGATGGTGTTGAGGTGATGGGCTCCGAAGGCTATTTGATCAATCAGTTTGTCAGTTCTCGCACGAATACTCGCACCGATGAATGGGGCGGCGCGTTTGAAAAGCGGGCTCGATTTCCCATTGAGATTGTTAACGCAATCAGAGCAAAAGTAGGGAAAGATTTTATCATTATCTTCCGTCTATCGATGCTCGATTTGGTGGATAACGGCTCAACTTGGGATGAAGTGGTGCAATTGGCACAATGGCTAGAGCAAGCTGGGGTTTCTATCTTGAACACCGGTATCGGTTGGCACGAAGCGCGTGTCCCGACAATTGCCACCAGTGTGCCCCGCGGCGCATTTGCCTGGGTGACGGAAAAACTTAAAAAATCGGTCTCAGTGCCGCTAATCGCCACCAACCGTATTAATACCCCCGAGATTGGCGAGCAGATTATTGCATCAGGCCAAGCGGACATGGTGTCGATGGCGCGGCCATTTTTAGCCGATCCTGAGTTTGTCAATAAAGCTGCCGCTAACACATCAGAGCTTATTAATACGTGTATAGGTTGTAATCAGGCTTGTTTAGACCATACCTTTGCCCTTAAACGTGCTACGTGTTTAGTGAATCCTCGCGCCTGTTACGAAACTGAAATTAACTTCTTACCGACATCCAATAAAAAGCGCATTGCTGTTATGGGCGCTGGTCCTGCGGGTATGGCATTTTCGGTATACGCCGCAATGCGTGGCCATGAGGTAGTACTGTTTGAAGCGAAATCTGAAGTGGGTGGGCAGTTTAATCTCGCCCGCAAAATTCCAGGCAAAGAAGAGTTTAACGAAACTATTCGTTATTTTATCAACCAAATTAAGCTACATAAAATTGATCTGCGATTAAATACTCGCCTTGATGCTAGTGTACTCGCAACAGAAAAATTTGATGAAATAGTCATTGCATCGGGTGTTGTACCACGGGATTTAGTGTTGCCAGGATTTGATAATCCACGGGTGGTGGATTATCAAAAGGTGCTCTCGGGTGAAGTCACTGTTGGCAACACTGTCGCTTTGATTGGTGCGGGTGGCATTGGTTTTGATATGGCACATTATCTTTGCGAGCGTCAATCTAGCACGCTAAATCCTGATAAATGGCTACAGCAGTGGGGCATCGATAAAACCTACCAACATGCAGGCGGCCTGACAGTGCCTCACATAGATAATACCGATCATCGTAAGGTGCACTTACTGCAGCGTAAAACCTCAAAAATGGGTAAAGGTTTAGGTAAAACGACCGGCTGGATCCATCGTCTCGTGCTCAAGCAACATGATGTAAAAATGAAAATTGGCGTAAGCTACGATAGATTTGATGACGCAGGCTTACATATCCGAGTAGGTGAAACGAGAGAAGTGCTTGCGGTTGATAACGTGATCCTTTGCGCGGGGCAAGAGTCGAATCGCACATTAGTAGATGAGATGAAAGCGACGGGTGTTCCAGTGCATTTGATTGGCGGTGTTGATGTGGCAGCAGAGCTTGACGCTAAACGCGCTATTCGACAAGGCGCTGAGTTAGCAATGCGTTTGTAGCAAAATGAAAGCGAGTATTTTATAAAGCCTAAACTACTGTTTGGGTTTTATATTCTTGCGATGCGTAAAGAGAGTTATTGCAGATGTTACATTTCGGAGTTGAATTCGGGTTACAGGCTCTAGTCACCTAGCTATTGTGATACCAATTTCATTTATTTATATGTTTTTATTAAAAATAATAGTTAAAGCAGGGTGTAACAAAGTAAAACAAGTGCGAGCCAGAATAGTTTACCTATAAAAGGCATCGAATATAGGATTGCTGAAATACCGATGACGATCAGTAATGTCGTTGGTTTACTACATATAGGCTTAACGCCAGTAAGAAATGATTTCATTACGTTTCTCTAGTATGAATAAAACAATCGGCATTATTAATGCGTAAAACAATATAATGTATACTGACAATTAGAGCAATGATTCAACAGCAAAGAATATACAGATTTTATCCCTTAAAGTAAATCAGGATAATAGTTCAAAGTGTTATTATATTAATAAAAATATGGAACATAGAGTCTATTATTTTGCAATTAAATATATCAGTCTCTTAAGGTTAAGTGAAAAATTAAACGACAATAACGAAACGATCAAAAGTCATAACTATTTAATTTTTATACTCGAAGTGTCTATCAACAAAACCTATCAATGGGAGGACGATAATAGATTTTTATAGCCTCCATTTTAATGAACGTGTCAGCATTTCAACTCGCTTAATTCTCAAGCACTTCTTTCTGCAATGCTAAAGTTGAACTGATTTTAGTGTGACTCGTTGAAGCTGTTGAGGTGGTTGTTAAAACTCTTGTGGTTTCATTCATCTGTTTAGGCTGGCAAGTACTCACCACGACGGCGTCTTCTGCGGATAAATCCAGTTCTAAATCCGTTATGGGTACACAGCAGCAAGGCAAACATTCGTCGTGTTTAAGCTCGGCCAATGGCTCGCTTAAATAGCAGACTTTACCGCTGATGATTCGTGTTTTACAGGCACCGCAAAAACCGTTGCGACACTCTGAAAATATTTTGACCTTTTTGGTTTCGAGCGCTTGCAGCAAAGTGCCGTATTGCTCACTAAAGAGTAATACGGGCTGACCTTGCAGGCGCACAATCGGCGCCTTAGTAAACAGTTTTTTATGTGATGTTTTTGAGGTCATCTTGATTACAGATCGAAATCAAGAAACTCATCGCCATCAACCGCAGAGTCGATTTGACCAACAAGGTAAGAAGAAACTTCCACTTCCTGCGGTGCAACTTGCACAGCATCACTTTCTAACCAACTTTTCATCCAAGGTAGTGGATTGGTTATTTCAGGATACGGTTGTGGTAGGTTAACTGACTTCATGCGTTGGTTAGTAATAAACTCCACATATTGGCAAAGGATTTGTTCGTTTAAGCCAATCATAGAGCCATCTTTAAACAGGTATTTCGCCCATTCTTTTTCTTGCTCTGCCGCCTTATAAAATAAATCGAAGGCTTCTTGCTGGCACTGGGCAGCAATTTCACCCATTTCAGGATCGTCTTTACCGCCCTGCATGATGCTCAAAATATGCTGAGTGCTGTTTAAGTGTAAGGCTTCATCACGGGCGATTAAGCGAATGATTTTTGCGTTACCTTCCATTAGCTTACGTTCAGCAAAGGCAAACGAGCAGGCAAAGCTAACATAGAAGCGAATCGCTTCTAAGGCATTGACTGACATCATGCACAAGTACAAGGCTTTTTTCAGCGTACGAGTGTTAACGATGATTTCTTTACCATCGATAACGTGGGTACCTTCGCCGAGTAAATGGAATGCTTGGGTTAATTGTATTAAGTGATCGTAATAAGCGGCGATATCGGTTGCACGACTTAAGATCTCTTTGTTTACCACGATATCATCAAAAATCACCGAAGGATCGTTAACGATATTACGGATGATGTGCGTGTATGAACGCGAATGAATCGTCTCAGAAAAAGACCACGTTTCTATCCACGTTTCTAATTCTGGTAGCGATACTAAAGGTAAAAAGGCCACATTTGGCGAGCGACCTTGGATCGAGTCGAGCAAGGTTTGATATTTCAGGTTAGAAATAAAAATATGCTTTTCATGATCAGGTAATGCGCTGTAGTCGATTTTGTCACGACTAACGTCTACTTCTTCTGGACGCCAAAAAAAAGATAGCTGTTTTTCTATCAGTTTTTCGAACACTTCATATTTTTGTTGATCGTAGCGGGCCACATTGACCGATTGACCAAAAAACATCGGTTCGCGGGTGGCATCGTTAGGTGTTTGACAAAAGGTAGAGTAGGCCATGTTGCTATTTTCCAATGGGTAGGGATCTCACCTTAAGTGGATCCCTACACTTCTTATGTGTAAGAGTACCGTTAATGTAAAAAGTTATATTTTACATGCGCCGCCGGCACAACCGTCGTCTTCTTTCTCAAGGCTGGTAATGTCGTCGTGAGAATCTGACGCACCATCGCGAGTGTTATGGTAATAAAGCGTTTTAACACCCAATTTATAAGCATTGAGCAAATCTTTCAGTAGTGTTTGCATCGGTACTTTACGACCTTCAAAACGTGAAGGGTCATAGTTAGTGTTGGCCGAAATCGCTTGGTCAACGAACTTTTGCATAATACCTACTAGCTGTAAATAGCCGTCGTTACTTGGCATTTTCCACAGTAATTCATAGTTATCTTTTAGAGTGTCAAAGTCAGGCACTACTTGTTTCAGCTGGCCATCTTTACTCGACTTTACACTGATAAGACCGCGTGGTGGCTCAATACCATTAGTCGCATTAGAAATTTGCGATGAGGTTTCTGATGGCATTAATGCCGATAGCGTTGAGTTACGCAGGCCATATTGCTTAATATCGCTACGCAGTGATTCCCAGTCTAAGTGCAATGGTTCGGCACAAATTTTATCTAGGTCACGTTTGTAGGTATCGATAGGTAAAATACCTTGAGAGTAAGTGGTCTCGTGGAATAACGGACATGCACCTTGCTCTTTAGCTAAGTTCATTGAGGCTTTCAGTAAATAGAACTGAATCGCTTCAAAGGTTCTGTGGGTGAGCGCATTGGCGCTACCATCAGAGTACTTCAGGCCATTTTTCGCTAAGTAGTTCGCAAAGTTAATCACGCCTATGCCTAAAGTACGGCGATTCATCGAGGCACGTTGTGCCGCCTTGATGGGGTAGTCTTGGTAATCTAATAAGTTATCTAGCGCTCGCACGGCCAGATCGGCTAATGGCTCAATATCAGATAATTCTTTGATAGAACCTAAATTTAGCGCCGACAAGGTACAAAGTGCGATCTCACCCTCAGGATCATCAATGTTGTTCAATGGTTTTGTCGGCAGGGCGATTTCAAGACACAGGTTAGATTGTCTGATCGGCGCGACTTTTGAATCGAACGGGCTGTGAGTATTACAGTGATCTACGTTCTGTATGTAGATACGGCCAGTAGAAGCACGCTCTTGCATCATTAGTGAAAATAGCTCAACGGCTTTGATAGCTTTTTTACGAATGCTGCTGTCTTGCTCATATTGCAGATATAAACGCTCAAATTCGTTTTGATCTTCAAAGAAAGCATCATACAGGCCAGGTACATCCGATGGACTGAATAGGCTGATATTTTCGCCTTTGATCAAACGTTGATACATCAGTTTATTCAGCTGTACGCCGTAGTCTAAATGACGGATACGGTTATCTTCTACGCCGCGGTTATTTTTCAATACCAGCAGTGATTCGACTTCTAAGTGCCAAATTGGGTAGAACAAGGTCGCAGCACCACCACGCACACCGCCTTGAGAACAAGACTTCACCGCGGTTTGGAAATACTTATAGAAAGGTAAACAACCTGTGTGGAAGGCTTCGCCACCACGGATTGGGCTACCTAAGGCGCGAATACGACCGGCATTAATACCTATGCCCGCACGTTGGCTGACGTATTTCACAATCGACGAAGCTGTTGCGTTGATTGAATCTAAGCTGTCACCACATTCGATAAGTACGCAAGAACTGAACTGACGCGTTGGTGTGCGTACACCCGCCATGATAGGCGTTGGTAGCGAAATTTTAAACGTCGACACAGCATCATAAAAATCTTTAACGTATTTCAGGCGCGTTTCTTTTGGGTAACGGGCAAATAAACACGCTGCCACCAAAATGTATAGAAATTGGGCGCTCTCGTAGATGTCGTGCGTGACACGGTTTTGAACTAAATACTTACCTTCAAGCTGTTTTACTGCAGCATAAGAGAAGTCCATATCGCGCCAATGGTCGATATAGGTATCCATTACATCCAGCTCTTCGCGGGTGTAATCTTGTAAAATATGTTGATCGTATTTACCTAGTTCAACCAGCTTAGTCACATGAGCATACAATGCTGGCGGTTCGAACTGACCAAAGGCCTTCTTACGCAAATGAAACACCGCTAAACGGGCGGCAAGGAACTGATAGTCAGGTGCCTCTGGTGAAATTAAATCCGCCGCTGCTTTGATGATCGTTTCGTGGATAGCTTCAGTAGGGATGCCATCAAAAAACTGTAGGTGTGAGCGAAGTTCAACTTCAGAAACAGAAACGTTTTTTAATCCCTTGGCTGCCCAAGTAATTACGCGGTGAATTTTGTCGAGATCGATGTTTTCACGATCGCCACAACGTTTTGTGACTGTCATAGTGCTTTTCATTTGAAGATAGGCCTTGGTTCTTATATCTGTTTAGGTGAGCAAGTTCACCGAACGTATCCTTGTAAAACAATCAATAACCGTCCCTTAAATATCGTTGACTGAGTAAAAATAAGTCAATTAAGCGGCGAACTTCATAGTGTGTCTGATTGCTACCTATACACAAGATATGGTGTTTTAAATTATCTGGGATACAAGATAGTGAGGTTTGCCCCTATTTGCAAGCCTGAATTCAGGGGGTATCTTGTGGATATCTTGGGGGTAAGTCGATGCGTTAGTAGTGACTAACCTTGTAGGTCAATTTCAGGGTAGCATACACAGTTGCTGAATATCTTTTAAGCGATCTCTTGCTGAGATCGCGATCGCTACAATAAGCAGCGATCGCTGTTTTTGGCTTAGCATTTTTTGAGCGACGTTACTGTTCGTTTCTAGTTCACCGCAAATGGTACAAATTATAATAGATGGTAAGCACCGTTTTTAGGCTAAATTAGCGCAATGACTCAGTATAATGTTAATGCTTGCGTTAACAGGCTAGCCGCTCAATTAATGTTTGGTGTAGCTGTTCAGGGCTTACAAAATAGGCGTGAGCTGGCCACTGTAACGGCTTATCGTTCTCCCCTAAATAACCCCATAGTGCCACGCCGCCTAACATGCCTGCAGCTTTGGCTGCCAGCAAATCGCGCTCAGCATCCCCAAGGTACAAAATTTGCGATGGGACGCAGCCAAGTTGCTGTGCGCCTAACAACATTGGCGCTGTATGGGGTTTGGGATGCTTTGTCGAATCGCCGCTAATGATCACGGGCATACGCAGGTGTAAATTTAGTTTTCGTAATAATGGACGGGTAAAGCGAGCAGGCTTATTGGTGATCACCCCAAACGGTATTTGTGTTAATTCGAGCCAATCGAGTAATGCTGCAATGCCTGTGAATAGCGCACAGTGATCGCCATTAATGCGCTGATAATGGGCGAGCAACCCTTGCTGAACTTGAGTGCGAAGATCATCCGCTGCATTGGGTATTGCCGCATCGACTAGGGCAAAACTGCCGTGGGATGCTGCGTAGCGCATGGCCGCTAACGGCTGCGCGGCGATGCCGACGTCCTGAAGACTTAAATTGAGGGCTTGTACTAGATCCGGCGCGGTATCGGCTAAAGTGCCGTCGAGATCGAACAGTACGCCTTTAATCTGCGTCAAGCTCATACTAATCAACCTTACGCGTCGCTATCATGTAATTCACATCAACCTTAGGCGTGTATTTAAAAATGCCCGTCAATGGGTTGTAGCTAACACCTAACGCATCGATACAGATAAGGTCGGTGTTATCTACCAGCTCAATCAGCTCGGAAGGCTTAATAAATTTTTTGTGTTCATGGGTGCCAACAGGCAGCATTTTTAGCAAATATTCGGCACCTAAAATGGTGTGCACATAGGATTTAAGGTTGCGGTTAATGGTCGAGAAAAATACATAGCCGCCGGGTTTTACCATGTCACAACAGGCTTTAATAACCGATTGCGGGTCGGGTACATGTTCTAGCATTTCCATACAGGTCACCACATCATAGTATGCTTGATGATCTTGGCTGTGGGCCTCGGCAGTATTTTTCACATAGTTAATGTTTACGCCCATTTCCAGAGCGTGCAGACGTGCAACTTCTAAGGGCGCTTCACCCATATCTAACCCATCAACCTTGGCGCCGATGCGTGCCATGCTTTCAGATAAAATTCCGCCGCCGCAGCCGACATCGAGCACTTTCTTACCGAAAATCCCCTCAGCAGTTTGATCGATGTAATTTAAGCGCAGCGGGTTTAATAGATGCAGCGGTTTAAATTCGCCGTTGAGATCCCACCAAGTTTCGGCCATACGTGCAAACTTTGCGATTTCCTGTGGATCCACATTGGTATTCTGATGCATGCTATTTACCTGAAAGAAGCTGTTTTGTGCGGCTATTATAACGACTATGTTTGATAAACACAGTGTTCGGCTAAGCTAAGCCCTTGTGGTTGGATGAATTTTCAGCAATTGTCCGTTTTTATACAAATTGTTGTGCTCCATATCGACTTTTTACATTATCTGATTGACTATTTTTTCTTATCTTGGGTTGTTAGTTTTAATTGTTGCTTACCGCTAAAATGGCTAAATTGATAGTGTTTTCATCGATTAAAGCACTAGACTCCCAATTCGATAAGGATAGGTCTGGCGACATTAAATAACTGTGTTAGAATGCCAAATCACGTTTTTGGGCTAGGCAATGATACGGATTATACGTTGTCGGCTATTTTTCAGGGGAACGAGCAGTTTATGACTGATCTGGCATCATCTATTTCGCCAATTAATATCGAAGACGAACTAAAGAATTCGTACCTTGATTACGCCATGAGCGTGATCGTGGGACGTGCATTACCGGACGTGCGTGACGGCTTAAAGCCAGTACATCGACGCGTTTTGTTTGCCATGAGTGAATTGAAGAACGATTGGAACAAGCCTTACAAAAAATCTGCCCGTGTGGTCGGTGACGTAATCGGTAAATATCACCCCCATGGTGACTCTGCTGTTTATGACACTATCGTCCGTATGGCCCAGCCATTCTCACTGCGTTACACCTTAGTTGACGGCCAAGGTAACTTCGGTTCAGTTGACGGTGACAGTGCAGCGGCAATGCGTTATACCGAAATCCGTATGGATAAGTTAGCGCACCAATTACTGGCTGACCTTGAAAAAGAGACGGTTGATTTCGTCCCTAACTACGACGGCACAGAACTCATTCCAGCGGTTATGCCTACACGTATCCCTAACCTGTTAATTAACGGTTCATCGGGTATTGCGGTCGGCATGGCAACCAACATCCCACCACATAACTTAACGGAAGTGGTGAAAGGCTGTTTGGCACTGATTGAAGAACCTTCACTGTCGATTGAACAGTTGATGGAATACATTCCTGGTCCGGATTTCCCGACAGCAGCGATTATCAATGGTCGTAAAGGCATTATTGATGCCTATAAAACTGGCCGTGGCCGCGCAATTATGCGTGCACTGGCGGATGTGGAAACCGAAGATAATGGCCGTGAACGCATTATCGTGACTGAAATCCCTTATCAAGTGAACAAAGCCCGCTTAATCGAGAAGATTGCCGAGCTGGTTAAAGATAAAAAGCTTGAAGGGATCAGTGGGCTACGCGACGAGTCTGATAAAGACGGTATGCGTATTGTTATCGAAATTAAGCGCGGCGAAGTGGGCGAGGTAGTATTAAATAACCTTTATGCTCAAACGCAAATGCAGTGTTCTTTCGGGATTAACATGGTAGCCCTGACCAATGGTCAGCCTAAGCTATTTAACCTTAAAGAAATGCTCGAATGCTTTATTCTGCATCGTCGTGAAGTCGTAACGCGCCGTACTGTATTCGAATTACGTAAAGCTCGTGAGCGCGCCCATATTCTGGAAGCTCTCGCGGTTGCACTGGCCAACATTGATCCGATTATTGCACTGATCAAAGCCTCGCCTACGCCTGCGGAAGCCAAAATTAAATTGGTTGAACAAGGTTGGGAATTAGGTCACGTTCAAGGCATGCTTGAAAAAGCGGGCGATGACGCCGCACGTCCTGAGTGGTTAGAACCAGAATATGGCATTCGTGACGGTCAATATTTCCTGACTGAACAACAAGCTCAAGCAATTCTTGAATTGCGCTTACACCGTTTAACCGGTCTAGAGCACGATAAAATCATTGCTGAATACGAAGAGCTACTCGAATTTATTGCAGGTTTACTGTTTATTCTGCGTAGTCCTGAACGTCTAATGGAAGTGATCAAGGAAGAACTTGTTCAAATTCTTGAAGAATATGGCGATGCCCGCCGTACAGTGATTAATGCCAACGAAGTGGATATGAGTCTTGAAGACTTGATCAACGAAGAAGACGTTGTCGTAACACTGTCGCACTTAGGCTATGCCAAGTATCAGCCGTTGACCGATTACCAAGCCCAGCGCCGTGGTGGTAAAGGTAAAGCCGCGACGAAAGTGAAAGACGAAGATTTCGTCGAGAAGCTACTCGTTGCCAATACCCATGACACTATTTTGTGCTTCTCAGACTTTGGTAAGATGTACTGGCTTAAGGTGTATCAATTACCACTGGCGAGCCGTACGGCCCGCGGCCGTCCAATTGTTAACTTATTACCGTTAGCCGATGGTGAGCGCATTACTGCGATTCTGCCAGTACGTGAATACGCCGCTGATAAGTACATCATCATGGCGACCTCACACGGTACTGTGAAGAAAACTGCACTGACTGCTTATAGCAACCCACGTGCCAACGGCATTATTGCCGTTAACCTTAAAGACGGTGACCAACTGATCGGTGTCGACATTACCAATGGTGATGACGAAATCATGTTGTTCTCCAACGAGGGTAAAGTGGTACGCTTTGGTGAGAAAGTGCGTGATTCAGAAACCGGCCAAGTGAAAACCGATCCCGAAACTGGCGAAGAAGTCTTGTCCTTACGTCCAATGGGCCGTACAGCAACCGGCGTTCGTGGTATTCGTTTAGAAGAAGGTCAAAAAGTCGTGTCACTTATCGTACCTAAAGGCGATGGTGCAATTTTGACTGTGACCGAAAACGGTTATGGTAAACGGACTCAATTGTCTGAATATCCAGCGAAGAGCCGTGCGACTAAAGGTGTGGTTTCAATCAAGGTGAGCGAGCGTAACGGCGCGGTCGTTGGCGCAGTTCAAGTCGGTCTTAACGACGAACTGATGCTCATCAGCGATAAAGGCACTTTGGTGCGTACACCGGCGGGCGGCGTGTCTATTATTGGTCGTAACACGCAAGGTGTAACGATTATCCGCACCGCAGGCGACGAGAAAGTGGTTGGCTTGCAACGTATTGATGAAATCCAAATTGATGAGGATGAAGTCGAACTGGATGAAAACGGCTTACCGATTGTTCCCGTCGTAGTTGAAGGCGAATTAGCTGACCAGCTTGATGAAGAGCTGGATGATGAGGAAGAGTTGGATGAAGACGACGAGCTTGCTGATGATGAGCAAGACGAAGAGTAATTAAGTGTCACATAAACGAGCGTCCAATTGGACGCTCGTTTTTTTGATGGGTTATTTGTCATTAAGAACATTAATCATGGTTGGGATTAAGGAGAGTATCAGTGAGCGCGATTTATAATTTCTGTGCTGGACCAGCAATGTTACCTACAGCGGTAATGCAAAAAGCACAACAGGAATTACTTGATTGGAATGGCCAAGGCGTTTCCGTGATGGAAATCAGCCACCGAAGTAAAGAGTTCATCGCGCTGACTGAGCAAGCCGAGTCCGACTTACGTGAACTGATGCAAATCCCTGCTAATTACCATGTGCTATTTATGCACGGCGGTGGTCGTGGACAATTTTCTGCTGTCGTGAATAATTTTCTCGGTGAGCAAGGTAGAGCCCTGTATTTAGTCAGCGGTCAGTGGTCGTCAGCCGCATTAGCCGAAGCGCAAAAGCTCGCGGGTGAAGCGCAAATTGACAGTCTCAACATTGTTGAAAAACACAATGGACTCAATACCGTTATCTTGCCTGATTTACATAAAATTGATGCCGATTATCGTTATGTTCACTACTGTCCAAATGAGACCGTCGATGGTATCGAAATTTTTGATGAGTTAGACTCGCCTTGGCCGATTATTGCCGATTTATCGTCAACCATCATGTCCCGTGAAATCGATGTCAGCCGCTATGGCTTGATTTACGCTGGCGCGCAAAAGAACATTGGGCCATCGGGTTTGTCGATAGTGATTGTACGCGGTGACATGCTAAAACTGCCGAGTTTATCGCAGTCGTCCATTATGGATTATCGGCTTCAAGTCGAGCACGGTTCTATGTTCAATACGCCACCTACCTTTGCTTGGTACCTTGCCGCAGAGGTTTTTGCTTGGCTTAAATCCATTGGCGGTATTGCGAGCATTGCGAAAGTTAATCAACAAAAAGCGCAGATGTTATATCAGTGTATTGATGGTAATGCGTTTTACCGTAATGGTGTCATTGCAGCTAACCGCTCACAAATGAACGTGACTTTCCAGTTAGTTAACGAAGCTCTCGATGGTGAGTTCTTAAAGCAAGCGCAAATTGCCGGACTCGTCGCATTAAAAGGACATCGTATTGTCGGTGGTATGCGCGCGAGTCTTTACAATGCGATGCCACTTGAAGGCGTAGCTGCGCTAGTCAAGTTTATGAATGAATTTGCTGCTAAGCATAGCTAAGCGCGCACGGTTCTAAACGCACATAGTATCGTTTTTGATGCCCGTATTGATCTTGTGTGATTGCTAAAAATCTTTTGTAAAATAATTTTATACATAAAAAGCGAATGTATTTAGTATTCGCTTTTTATTTATACCATCCTCACATCATCTAAAAATAAACGACTTCCACACTCAACCATATGTAATCTCAATCTATTTTTGTCTGTGTATGTCTTGATAATGAGTCATTAGAGTACGGCCTGACACGATTAGCTAAGTCATTTAAGGAGCACTCAATATCAGTATCGTATCTGCCTAATCTCACTTAATCAGATTTTTTGATTACGTTTAGTTTTACTTTCGTCATTTATATTTTACATATTTACGTAATCTGTATGGCTTTTTAAACGAAAGCCTGATTATAATTTCGTTCTCTCATGGTGCTGTTCTCAATAATTAGTGACTAATAAATCAAATGGACTCAACTCTTCTTACTGCATTTTTTAAGCACGGTACTATTCGTGATGTCGAATGTTTATTCCCTGATATCTCTGGTTACCCTAGAGGTAAGCTTATGCCTGCCCAAGGTTTTGCAAAAGGGGCTGAGCTGCGTATTGCCCAAGCGATTTCAATGCAGGCGATTACAGGCGAGTATTCCTATGATGCTGTTTTCCCTGATGCCGATCCTGATATTCTGTTAATTCCTGATTACAGTACCTTAAAAATGATCCCGTGGAGCACTGTGCCACGCGCTTTTGCCATCCATGATTGTGTGTTGTTAGATGGCCGTTTATGTCCATTTGCACCGCGCTCTATCTTGAAAAACGTATTAGCACGTTACCAAGCGCTTGGATTAACCCCAGTGGTCGCGCCAGAAATTGAGTTTTATCTTACTGAGGCCAATACCGATCCCAATGTGCCATTTAAGGCGCCTATTTCAAAAAGCGGTCGCGCTGAAAATGGACACTCTGCCTTTAGCATGAATATGTTAAATGAGCTTGCGCCATTTTGGGATGAGTTTAATGCCACTATCGATGCGATGGGGATCAAAGGGGATACCTGGATCCATGAGATGGGTTTATCACAATACGAGATTAACTTAGTGCATGGCAATCCACTATTCTTAGCCGATCAAGCGTTTATGTTTAAATATGCGGCAAAAGAAATTGCAATTAAGCATGGAATGAATGCCGTCTTTATGGCCAAGCCGATAGCGGGCCAACCTGGTAGTTCTATGCATTTACATCAAAGTGTGGTCGATAATAACGGTGTTAATATTTTTAGTCACAGTGATGGTAGCGACACTGAACGGTTTCATCATTACATTGGCGGTTTACAAAAATATCTGCCTGATTTGATGCTGTTATTTGCCCCTAATATCAACTCGTTCCGACGTTACATATCGGGTAGCCAAGCACCCATTAACTTAAGTTGGGGCGTTGATAATCGTACGACAGGCTTACGTGTGCCATTAAGTGATCCGTCTGCGAGACGAGTAGAGAATCGTATTGCTGGCGCCGATGCGAATCCGTATTTGATGATTGCCGCTTCTCTTGCTGCAGGTTTGGCTGGGATGGAAGAAAAAATAGCCGCCACCGAACCCGTAATAGGCAACGCTTATGATAATAGTCATGACTTAGCACCCACCTTTTTAGCGGCATTAACGCAAATGCGCCAAAGCGGATCGGCAAGACGTTTATTAGGCGATGACTTTGTGGCGGGTTTTGTGTCGGTGAAGGAGATTGAGTTTCAAAGTTACTTGGCAGAAATAGGCGCCTGGGAGCGACGATTTTTAGGCCCGCAAAGCTAACATTTTGATATCTAAATGCATTAGCCATCTTAGGGTGGCTTTTGCACTTAATACACTGAGTAGCGATTCAGTGTATTTCAACATTTATGGGTAAACATTATCTACTATGGTAAGTGCTATACCTTAGGTTGATATCACACTCTATTGATTTGTATCATCTTTTAAAGCAGCGTATCCCTTATAATCTGCAAGTAATAGTACTTATTCTCAAATGACATTTATAGTTATCGCGATAAACTGTCTGACCAGATCAAGGGACATAAGCAATGGATTTAGCAAAACTTTCACGTATCAGCATGAAGCATTTGATTACCTTGCATGTGATGCTTGACACTCTTAGCGTGACTGCGAGTGCTGAACGTTTATGCCTAAGCCCTTCATCCGTCAGTAAAACCTTGAGCCAACTGAGAGACAGCTTAAATGACGAGTTATTTTATCGTCATGGCAATACATTAATCGCCACGCCCTTAGCGAGAAGATTAGGCCCAAGCGTGCAGCAAATGATCAATGATATGAATCAAATCCTGAGTCAAGATGCGTTTGACCCTACACATTATCAGGGGCGGTTTTCGCTCGCGATGCGAGAAAGCACCTTTGAACTGCTGGCCGCTAAACTCAGCGCGCATATTCTCAATTTGGCGCCTAATATCCGCTTAGCGTTTTATAGTAAGGACAATATTGGTTTTGATGGTTTAAGCAAAGGTTCATTAGATTTTGTTCTGTTGCCCCATGACTTGAGCCAACCTAATCCTCTTCAAGACGATCTGGTGTGGGAGACCTTGTTCAACGATGAAATGGTTTGCCTAATGAACGCGTCCCATCCATTGGCCAAACAGCAAAATATCAGCTTCGATGACTATCTTAATTACAGTCATATTGGCATCACGGATACTGATCTCAGTACGCCTTTTTTTGATATTCTACTTGCTCAGCAATCTAAAAAGCGTGCCGTACCGATTTCAGTGCCTGATTTTGGTAGTGCCGCATTAATGTGTCACCACAGCGAGTTACTATTTACCTGTTCGCGCCGCTGGGCCAGTATTGCCAGTCAAGCTAAAGGCCTGACGATTAAGCCTTTACCCATTGAATATGGCAAGGTGGCTTATAGTCTAGTTTGGCATCGACAAAGTATGAACGATCCGGCCCATCGCTGGCTTTACGCACAAATATTGCTTTGTAGCCATTAAATCAGTCATTAGATAAACGTAGATGGCAGTACAATATTGGTTAATCCTTGCTTTGCAAGTTGAGCCGCTAAGTTTTCGATATCCATTGACGTACATTTAGGCCATATCAAGGCTTCATTAGCCACACCATGGTGATGAAAGGCGTTAAGCTTAATGTGAATACCTGTGCCTAATTGCAGTAAATAGCGCGCTAACTCTTCTATTTCTTGTTCATAATCTGTGATGCTAGGAATGTGTAACAATCTCACTTCATACAATTTTTGATGTTGAGCAAGCAACTGGATTGACTTGAATACAGCATGGTTGTCGCGACCAGTAATGTACCTATGGGTATCTTGCTGCCACGCTTTAAGATCCACCATAGCGCCATCTAAAAAAGGTAATAGTTTGTGCCAACCGGTTAAACTCAAACTGCCATTGGTATCGAGCATGCAAGTGAGGTGTGATAGTGATGTGGATGCCTTAATCGCTTTAAAAAGTTCAACAATAAAAGGCAGTTGTAGACTCGCTTCGCCGCCGCTAACCGTAATACCATTAATAAAGTGATGCTGACAGTGAATGATGCCCAGCACGTCCTCAACACTGTAATGAAGTACCTTAGGGCTTGCTTGTTTCGGGCACACTGAAATGCAAGTATCGCATTGGCTGCAACGTTCGCTATCCCAAATAATATGAGGTTTATTATTTGGCTTTATCAGTGACAGCGCATTTTGAGGGCAGTGAGTTATGCAATCACCACAGGCATCGCATAATCCTATGGTGTGGGGGTTATGGCAATTTTTGCATTGATAATTACAACCTTGCATGAAGAGAACGAGCCTGCTACCAGGCCCATCGACACATGAAAAGGGTAATATCTGATTAATAATCGCTTTTTTATTGAGTGACGTAGGGGGATTGTTCATGGGCAATCACTCGTGCTTGTCGTTGTAATATTCCGGTGTTAATTGCCGCTTCTGCTGCTAAACCTGTGGTGTTGGTGCGTGAGCCGCATTGCTTAAATGCCTCAATGTCTGACCGTTTTACCATATAGCCCGTTACCCGCATTAAATCACTACCGCTGACATTGGCGGTAAATTCCCTAAAGCCTAAATTAAGCGCCGCTTTACACAGTTGAAACATCGCCTGAGGGTTAGCTTTTACGGTCTCATCTATGGTTAAAATATCGCTTATTCCCGCCGTATAATATTGATGATGCTGCGCTAAGGCTTGAATGTGGGCGATGGGGTTAGGTTCAGTGCCATAGGGAATGCGTACGCCTGGCGTAATGTCTTTATCGAGACTAATACCGCTTTGTGAATGCAATAACGCCCGATTGTGGTAACCATGTGTGACGGGCGTTGATTTAACGATTGTGTCGAGCATTGCCGAGATCCGGTAACCGAGCTGATTTGCATCAGTACCATGACCATAACGTTGATTTTGCATGCTGGGTGTTGATGCTGTGTCGGAATGGCTGGGCGATAACGCTTGTAAAATATTAACCGCTTCCGCCATACCATAAATGCCAAACATAGGCGCAAAACGCGATTCATCAATCAATTGTTCTTTCACTAAAAAACTGTCAAAAAAGTGTGATTCTTGATGCAAAAATGCCGAGCGCGCTTCAATGAGCTCGAAGGTGAGTGAGCAGTAATTTGGCAATAGCGTATCGAAAAAGTCATTGATGGAAGTGGCCTTTAACGCGACCTCTTTAAGATTAAGTCGAACTAAGGTATTGGCGCCGCCCGCTAAAGGTAAAGCGTTATAGCAACTTACAATGCCAAAACCGCGTTCATCAAATGCCTTGACATGCAGTGGGTAATTCGCGATATGCGGCTTAGCGCACTGACAAATATTGGTGGTCGCAAGCAGCAACAATTCATCAGGCGTGACGGTGGGATCGTACATAAAGGTTAAATTCGGGGCAACTTGTTTTAACTCAGCATCAATGCGTAACACAGTGCGGCAAACAATATTATCCGTAGGACCAATATTCACGTGCATAAAGGCATCGGGCAACGTCCTGTCGAGCATGATCCAGAACAGTTTTAATTTACGATAAAGTTCTTCATTATTAATCCCGTGGGTGAAAGGCATTAATATTTCATCTAACTGGCCTAAATACACTGGAATATTGGTTACCGACGGCACATGGTGATAAAGGATCGTTAATGCGGTTAATGCTTCATCTAAATTTTGCGGGGCTGATAACTCTAAATACTCAGATCCTTGGTTAAGATAGCGAGCATAATCTGGCAATACATAGCGCGGTTTAAACGGCGCATGGCCTTCAAACATATCGCAAATAATGCCATCATTCATCGCCTTTTTTACCTCAACCGATATTGGCATATAGGGCAAGCTCGCCTCTGCCTCCAACGCTAAATAGTTGGATTTTTGCTTAGGTGAAAGCAGAGGATTTGTTACTATTTGCACTAATTTATCTTGTAATAGCATGGTGGAATATCCATAAGTTCTATGATGACCACTAATCTACTGGGCAGCTCTGGCTTTAAAAAGTGAAAATAGCCGCAGCCCTGATTGATGAAATGGAAATCCGGCGACAGAGGTCACAACTTATGATTTATTGCATTAAACGACCGTTTTTTAAAACGCTAGAATGTGGTTTTTACGATTGAAAATAAAGCTTGAACAGTGAGATGTAGCTTTGCTTGATAGGTTTTTTGGGATTTAGTGCTGAAGGTAAGGTTTGTTAACGCTGATGCAGTGGGATGATTGAAAAGCTTAATGTTTGTAAGGGGTAAATAAACTCTGCTGCATCTTGAATCGTAACAATACAGCAGAGTGAGTTGTGCAGATAAACTAGGCCGTGCTTAAAGCACTTTAGCGATAGACTGAGCTAAGTAATCGACGTTATCTTCACTGATCCCAGCAATACTAATGCGGCTTGAACCTACCATATAAATACTAAATTCTTTTTGCAGGCGCGCAACTTGCTCAGGATTAACACCGAGAAAAGAAAACATGCCTTTTTGACGGGTGATAAAGCTAAAGTCACGGTCTACGCCATTGGCTTTTAGTTTATCCACTAAAATAGCGCGGTTACCGTTGATACGATCGCGCATGATTTTAAGCTCGTCTAGCCATTCTTGGGTTAATTCAGCCGAGCCTAAAATCGTCTCCACAATCGCCGCGCCGTGCGCTGGCGGCATAGAGTAGAGGCAACGAACCACATAAAGCAGTACCGATTGTGCAACGTTGGCGCTATGGGCATCTTTAGCAATCACAGAACACGAACCAATGCGCTCACGGTACAGCCCAAAGTTTTTTGAGCATGAGCTGCATAAGATCATATTGTCGACTGCTGCCGCCATTTGACGCACGCCGTAGGCATCAATATCAACGCCATCACCAAAACCTTGGTATGCCATATCGATAAGCGGAGTAAAGCCTTGTTCTTTAGTTAGGGCAACCACTTTATCCCATTGCTCTGTGGTTAAATCCATCCCGCTGGGGTTATGGCAACAGGCGTGGAGTAACACAACGTCATCTGGGCTAATTTGCGATAGGGCAGCAAGCATCTCATCAAATTTCAATGATTTGCTATCGTAGTCATAATACGGATAGGTTTTAACGGTAATGCCAGCCGCTTCGAACAAACCGATATGGTTTGCCCACGTTGGGTCACTCACCCACAACACCGCATTGGGGTTACAACGCTTAATAAAGTCAGCCGCCACGCGCAGTGCACCAGTACCGCCGGGGGTAGAAACAGTGCGAATACGATTTGCAATAATGGCACTATGCCCAGCGCCAAAGGCTAATTCTGTCATTAAGCTATTGAATTGTGGCGAGCCCGTTGGTCCGATATACACTTTGGTGGTTTCGGTATCGAGGCGATATTTTTCGGCCTTTTTCACGCAGCTAAGAATAGGAGTTACGCCGGTAGGATCTTTATACACTCCGACACCTAAATCGACTTTCAGTGGGTGAGTGTCTTCGCGGTACTGAGTCAATAAGCCAAGGATCGGATCTGCTGGCATTGCAATAAGTGAGTTAAACATAGCTCCATCTACCTTTCTGGTTATTTAGCAAACGTGATGATGTATCAAATAAGCATTATTTATTGTTTGGCACTTAGGATAGCGCGGAAAGGCTAAGTGTTTAAAGTGAAAACTGTGATTAAGCGCCTGTTAGCTTGGCCACTCACAGGGCCTAAATACGCTTAAATTATAAATTGGCGGCATATATTATAGTTTTTGGTATTTTTACACTGCTTTTTGCAAATAATCCGACCTAAAAGCAATTTTTATCGAAAAAACGGTTGAATCCTTAGCGACAATCGGTAATTTTATAACCACGAAGTATCAATAAGGCCGCAATCTCCCTTTATTTGTAATCTTAACTTGACGCTGTGTAGCATTAAGTTGCCATTTTACGTACTTAGCCCGCGTGATCATGATGATGACGCCCTATAGAGAAAGAAGATTTATTCATGAAGCAATTACGTCTTGAACCTGTTCTGCAAGTCCGCGGTGAGATCAATATTCCTGGCTCAAAAAGTATTTCCAATCGCGCTCTATTATTGGCGACGTTAGCCCAAGGTACGACCACACTCACTAATTTGCTCGATTCAGATGATATTCGCCATATGTTGGCCTCTCTAAAACAGCTGGGGGTGAGCTACCGTTTATCGCAAAACAATACTGTGTGTGAACTCGATGGCTTAGGTGGCGTGATCACCTCAAAATCTGCGCAGGAATTATTTTTAGGCAATGCGGGGACCGCCATGCGTCCTTTGTGCGCCGCCTTAACCTTAGGCCAAGGCGAATTTACCTTAACGGGCGAGCCTCGCATGGAAGAGCGCCCGATTGGCGATTTAGTGGATGCTTTAAGGCAACTGGGTGCCAATATTGTTTATCTCAAAAATGATGGTTTTCCACCGCTGACCATTAATGCCACTGGCCTTAATGGTGGCGATGTTGAAATTGCCGGTGATTTATCCAGTCAGTTTTTAACCGCATTATTGATGGTGGCACCGCTTGCCAAGGGCAATGTTAATATCCATGTGAAAGGCGAATTAGTGTCTAAGCCTTACATCGATATTACACTAGCTTTAATGGCGCAATTTGGCGTCACTGTGATTAACCATGATTATGGCCGTTTTGAAATCGTTGCCGGTCAACATTACGTGTCACCGGGTAAAGTGCTGGTAGAGGGCGATGCATCATCAGCATCTTACTTTTTAGCCGCTGGCGCGATTAAAGGCGGTGAAGTTAAAGTGACGGGCGTGGGGCGTTTGAGTATTCAAGGCGATGTAAAATTTGCCGATGTGCTCGAAAAAATGGGAGCGGAGATTGAATGGGGTGATGACTATATTATCGCCCGCGGCGCTAAGTTAAGTGCCGTTGATTTAGACATGAATCATATTCCCGATGCAGCCATGACCATTGCTACCGCCGCATTATTTGCCAAAGGCACGACGGTTATACGTAATATCTACAACTGGCGTATTAAAGAAACCGATCGTTTAGCCGCAATGGCGACCGAATTACGAAAAGTTGGCGCCGAGGTTGAAGAGGGCAATGATTACATTAAAATCACCCCGCCAGCCGTGATTAATACTGCTGAAATTGATACCTATAACGATCACCGTATGGCGATGTGTTTTTCCATGCTCGCATTCGCCGATTGCGGTATTACGATTAACGATCCTGATTGTACTTCTAAGACATTCCCCGATTATTTTAGACAATTTGCGAGTCTTCAACATTAAGTTGTCAAGACCTGAAAATCTAATTTAGCCTCAACGCAAAAGAAGCAGCCGTATACATACGGCTGCAACTCATCATAAAAAAATCCACGGTTTTTGTTTGTCTTTTATTGTATAATGCGGCGCGCTCATTTTCGGGGCTCACTTGATGAACTCACGGATGATGGTTATTTTTTGCGGAGGAATATATGTCTGAACGGGCTCCTGTAGTCACAATCGACGGCCCAAGCGGTGCTGGCAAAGGTACGATTAGTCAATTATTAGCCCAGCATTTAGGCTGGCAACTACTTGATAGTGGTGCTATTTACCGAGTTCTTGCGCTTGCAGCAATTCATCACAACGTTGAACTGGATAATGAAGAGTCTATCACGCTGTTAGCAGCACACCTTGATGTGAAGTTTCTAACAGGCACTGATAAAGATCCGGTTCAAGTCATATTAGAAGGTGAGGACGTCACCACTGATATACGCACCCAAGAGTGTTCTAATGCTGCGTCAAAAGTCGCTGCATTCCCAAGGGTGAGAGAAGCATTACTACGTCGTCAACGTGCTTTTAAAACAGCACCAGGATTAATTGCCGATGGTCGCGACATGGGAACGGTTGTTTTCCCCAATGCACTAGCAAAATTATATTTAACCGCCTCAGCTGAAGAGCGTGCCCAAAGACGCTATAATCAGTTGCAGGACAAGGGCTTCGATGTTAATATCGAACGCCTTTTAAGTGAAATTATCGAACGTGATGATCGCGATATGAATCGTCCGGTGGCTCCTTTAGTCCCCGCCGAGGATGCGCTCATTATCGATACTAGCGGTAAGGGTATTGATGAAGTGCTGGCGCTTGCGCTTAGCTTTATCAACCAAAAATTATCCGACGTTAACTAAGTTAGCCCACCGGGTAGGTATTCGTATTAAGGATGATACGGATAATTTGACTGACTCCACGTCTAGGACGGACAGTGGTTTAATAAATAAAGTAACCTAAACATGACTGAATCTTTTGCTGATCTATTTGAACAATCCCTTCAAACTCTGGAATTCCGTCCAGGTTCTATCGTTCGTGGTACTGTTGTATCAATCAAAAACGGTATGGTACTGGTTGACGCCGGTCTGAAGTCTGAAAGCCCAATCCCAGCTGAACAATTCAAAAACGCTCAAGGTGTTTTAGAAATCGCTGTTGGTGATGAAGTTGACGTAGCTCTTGACTCTGTTGAAGACGGCTTCGGTGAGACTCAACTGTCTCGCGAAAAAGCAAAACGTCATGAAGCTTGGATCGTTCTGGAAAAAGCTTATGAAGATGCTGAAACTGTAATCGGTATCATCAATGGTAAAGTTAAAGGCGGTTTCACTGTTGAATTAAACGGTATCCGTGCTTTCTTACCAGGTTCTCTAGTAGATGTGCGCCCAGTTCGCGACACCGCTCACTTAGAGTACAAAGAATTAGAATTCAAAGTTATTAAACTAGACCAGAAGCGTAACAACGTTGTTGTTTCTCGTCGTGCAGTTATCGAATCAGAAAGCAGCGCTGAGCGTGATGCACTGTTAGAAAACTTGCAAGAAGGTCAAGCTGTTAAAGGTATCGTTAAGAACCTGACTGACTACGGTGCATTCGTAGATTTAGGTGGTGTTGACGGTCTGCTACATATCACAGATATGGCGTGGAAGCGTGTTAAGCATCCATCAGAAATCGTCAATGTTGGCGATGAAATCAACGTTAAAGTACTGAAGTACGATCGTGAGCGCACTCGTGTGTCTCTAGGTCTGAAACAACTTGGCGAAGATCCATGGTTAGAAATCAGCAAGCGCTACCCAGAAAACACACGTTTAACGGGCCGCGTCACTAACCTAACTGACTACGGTTGCTTCGTCGAAATCGAAGAAGGCGTTGAAGGTCTGGTTCACGTTTCTGAAATGGATTGGACTAACAAGAACATTCACCCATCTAAAGTGGTTAACTTAGGTGATGAAGTTGAAGTTCTGGTTCTGGACATCGATGAAGAGCGTCGTCGTATTTCTCTAGGTCTGAAGCAATGTAAGACTAATCCATGGGATGACTTCGCAACTCGTTACAATAAAGGCGACAAGGTTTCTGGTAAGATCAAGTCAATCACTGACTTCGGTATCTTTATCGGTCTTGACGGCGGTATCGACGGTTTAGTTCACCTGTCTGACATTTCTTGGAACGGTACTGGCGAAGATGCAGTTTCTGAATACAAGAAAGGCGATGAAATCCATGCAGTGGTTCTGTCTGTAGATCCAGAGCGTGAGCGCATCAGCTTAGGTGTTAAGCAAACTGAAGATGATCCATTCAACGCATACTTAGCTGACAAGAAGAAAGGTACTATCGTAAACGGTACTGTTTCTGCTGTTGATGCTAAAGGTGTGACTGTTGAATTGGCCGACACTGTTGAAGGTTACATCCGTGTAGCTGACATTTCACGTGAGCGTATTGAAGATGCATCTACTGTCTACAATGTAGGCGATGCAATCGAAGCTAAGTTCATGGGTGTTGACCGTAAGAACCGCTCTATCAGCCTGTCAATCAAAGCGAAAGACGAAGCTGAAGAGAAAGAAGTAATGGCGACTCTGAACAAACAAGATGACGCTGTTATTAGCAATGCAATGGCTGAAGCGTTTAAAGCAGCTCGTAAATAATCGCCTGTTGTTTGGGGAGACTTATCTCCCCATTAGGCGACTGTGTTTGGCTTGATAATAGGGGATAGCTAAGATGACGAAATCTGAACTTATCGAAAAACTCGCCACCAGGCAGTCGCAGCTGTCGGCGAAAGAGGTAGAAGGCGCAATCAAAGAAATGTTGGAGCAAATGGCAACAACATTAGAAAGCGGTGATCGTATTGAGATCCGTGGTTTTGGTAGCTTCTCACTTCACTATCGTGCACCGCGGACTGGCCGTAATCCAAAGACGGGTTCATCTGTCGATTTGGAAGGTAAATATGTCCCGCACTTTAAGCCAGGCAAAGAACTGCGCGAACGTGTTGATGCCGTTAATGTGTGATTGACCGTATAGTAAAAAGCCTCCATTAGGAGGCTTTTTTGTATCTATTGCTGGTCAGCTCAGTAAATTTCTTGGATAATCATTAAATTGAAACGCGTATAGGGAGTGCAGCGTGAAATCATTTGTGGCAACTGTGCTGGTAGCACTGTTATTTATTTTGGCGCTGATTTTTGGTGCGCGTAACGAACAAGTTGTGATGATTAGTTATTTTGTCGCTCAGGGCGAGTATCGCCTGCCAGTTGTGTTGGCAGTAGTTTTTTTGACTGGTTTCATGCTGAGTTGGTTAGTCGCGAGTTATTATATTGTTCGCTTGAGATTGAGCTTAGCGGCAACGAAGAAAAAGCTAAATCACCTGCTTGCCAAAACTCCTCAGGATATAGACGCTTAATATGCTTGAGATCCTCTTTCTGTTGCTTCCTATCGCTGCCGCTTATGGTTGGTATATGGGGCGACGGAGCATAAGGCAGAATCAATCTAATCAACGTAAACAATTGAGCCGTGATTACTTTACAGGGCTTAACTTTCTGCTGTCGAATGAATCCGACAAAGCAGTTGATTTGTTTATTAGTATGCTCGATGTTGACGATGAAACTATCGACACTCATTTATCGCTTGGCTCGTTATTTCGTAAACGCGGCGAGGTTGACCGCTCCATTCGCATTCACCAAAATTTAATCGCCCGTCCTAGCTTAACCAACGAGCAGCGTGATATTGCGATGATGGAACTTGGCAAAGATTATCTGGCCGCAGGCTTTTATGACCGAGCTGAAGAAATCTTTATTAATCTCGTCAGTCAAGACGACCACAGCGAAGAGTCTGAAACTCAACTCATTGCAATCTATCAAGTGATTAAAGAGTGGCAAAAGGCGATTGACATCACTAAGCGTTTGAGCCGTAAACGTCAGCAAGTTTTAAAGCCATTAACGGCGCATTTTTATTGTCAGCTAGCTGATGAAGCGAGCGTCGATGCACAAAAAATTAAATTACTGCAACAGGCACTTAAACAAGATCCTCAGTGTGGCCGAGCTTTATTAACCTTAGCTAAAAAATTCCTCGATATTCAAGATTATGATCAATGTAAACAAATGCTGCTGCAGTTGAAAAATGCGGATATTGAGCTGTTTGCCGATGCCATTGCGACGGCAAAACAAGTGTATCGTGACACTAACGATAAAGAAGGTTTCCAAGAATTGCTTGCAAGCGCTATGGCCGATGGCGCAGGGGCATCAGTTGTTGTCGCTTTAGCGCAGCACATGATCAGTTTAGATGAGATAAAAGCAGCAGAAACAATGGTTCTCGATGCGTTATATCGTCATCCGACCATGAAAGGCTTTCAGCACTTGATGCAAATGCATTTACGCCAAGCTGAAGAAGGGCAAGCCAAACAAAGTTTAACGCTGCTAGAACAACTCGTTGAGCAACAAATTAAATTCCGTCCAAGTTACCGTTGTAAAGAGTGTGGCTTCCCATCACATGCGCTTTACTGGCATTGTCCTTCTTGTAAACAGTGGGGCAGTATCAAGCGGATCAGAGGCTTGGATGGCGAGTAACCCATAAAATATTTATAGTTAGTGTAACTCTGTTGGAGAGATAATGACGACTAAACCTATCCTCGTAGCACTTGATTACGATAATAAAAACCATGCTTTACAATTAATAGATAGACTCGATCCCAACATGTGCCGCCTTAAAATTGGCAAAGAAATGTTTACCCTATTTGGCCCGCAATTGGTGCAAGATATTCATGGTCGTGGTTTTGATTTATTTCTCGATTTAAAATTCCACGATATACCTAATACTGTTGCTAAAGCTGTGGCTGCGGCTGCAGAACTGGGTGTGTGGATGACAAATGTGCATGCCAGTGGTGGTTTAGCCATGATGGAGGCAGCAAAAAAAGCATTGCTGCCCTACGGTGACAAAGCGCCGCTGCTGATTGCTGTGACGGTATTAACCTCTATGAGTGATGCTGATCTTAAATTACTCGGTATCAATGTGCCTACTTTTGAACATGTGCAGCGTTTAGCTAAACTCACAAAACAAGCAGGGCTTGACGGCGTGGTGTGCTCAGCACAAGAAGCGACGCTATTAAAAACACTGTTGGGTAAAGAGTTTAACTTAGTGACGCCAGGTATTCGTCCTGTTGGCAGCGATGCTGGCGATCAACATCGGGTGATGACGCCACCTCAAGCCATCGCAGCGGGCTCTGATTATTTGGTGATTGGCAGACCGATTACCCAAGCAGCCGATCCCTTGGCGGCATTGCAAGCTATTCATCAATCGTTGCAGCAATGAGCTAAAATGCTTGAATGATACCGCTGATACATCATGTTCTTGCGCAATGATAAAACGATTGAAGTTGTATTTTTGATAGCAATATGAAAATACTAATTACAGGATTAATGCTTATTTTGTTGTTCACGGAGAGCTTCTATGTTTAACGCTACGATGTTTAATTATCACGGTAAGAATGTTGTCGTTGTCGGTGGGACCAGTGGGATTAATCTTGCAATTGCTATTGCGTTTGCACAAGCTGGCGCCAATGTAGCAGTGGCAAGTCGCAAGCAAGATAAAATAGATGCCGCTGTTTTGCAGTTGCAACAGGCTAACCCTGATGGCATTCATTTTGGGGTGAGCTTTGATGTACGTGATTTAAGTGCACTGGAAGTCGGTTTTGATAAAATAGCCTCCGAGTTTGGTTTTATCGATGTGCTCGTCAGTGGCGCAGCGGGTAATTTCCCGGCCAGCGCCGCTAACTTGTCCGCCAATGGTTTTAAGTCCGTAATGGATATTGATTTACTGGGAAGCTTTCAAGTCCTCAAACAAGCTTACCCTTTGTTACGTCGTCCCAATGGCAGTATTATTCAGATTTCAGCGCCGCAAGCTTCAATTGCGATGCCAATGCAGGTGCATGTTTGTGCTGCTAAAGCGGGCGTTGATATGTTAACGCGCACGCTTGCATTAGAATGGGGTTGCGAAGGGATAAGGATAAACTCCATTATGCCTGGCCCTATTGCTGATACAGAAGGTTTTAATCGTCTGGCTCCTAGTGTGGCATTACAGCAAAAAGTGGCCCAATCCGTTCCGCTAAAACGTAATGGTACAGGTCAAGATATCGCTAATGCCGCGCTATTCTTGGGCTCTGAATCGGCATCTTACATTACGGGAGTCGTGTTACCAGTAGATGGCGGTTGGTCACTGGGCGGTGCCAGTATCGCAATGACAGAACTTGGCGAATTAGCCGCAAAAATGTAATTTAGTTTTAAGCGTCGATAATTAATTCCACATCGACCTCTTGTGTTTATAAATAGATTAAATAGGTAATGATCCATGGCTAATGCATTACAAGAGCAATTACTCAAAGCTGGGCTTGCCAGTAAACAAAAGGCGCGAGACCTTAAAACCCAACAACGCCGTGACAAAAAATCACGCATAGACGATGGCTCAGGTGTATTTAAGCAAGAAGTAGCAGAGCAAAAACGTTTGCAGGCACAAAAAGATAAAGCGCTCAATGAGCAACGTTTTGCCGAAGCATCAGAGCGTGGACAAGTGCGCGGATTAATCACAGAGTTCACCCAGTTTGCGATTAAAATTCCTGCCTATGCTGAAGTTAAATTTAACTATACTCTTGATAATAAAATCTATTCTTTATATGTAGATGAAAAATTACAGGCAGAATTGCTCAAAGGGCAGTTAGGAATAGTGCGTTACGAAGACAAGAGTTACTTAGTACCGCATAAGTTAGCTGAGCGAGTGAAACTGTTAGTGCCACAATGGTGCGGATATTTATGGCAACAGGATAGCGCTAAAGCCGTAGTGGTTGAAGATGATCCCTATGCTAATTATGCGATTCCAGATGATTTAATGTGGTAATGGTCGTAAGCGTGAGCTGACGCTGCGACAATTCAGTTGTATAACTTATAAAATAGAGACCCTTAAGATTGCTTAAGGGTTTTTTATGGGTTTAATTTGTACTTAGCTCACACACTTTTATATCTAACCCTGCTTAAAAGTTACCGCTATTCGAAAGCTGAGGCTGGTTAGGGGTATATTATTCGCGGTTGTATTTGTAATGAGATTGTTTTCTACATTGAACTGGTATAAATTAAAACAACTGTTTTAATTCTACGTTTAAGAGTCTACCAATGAACCCTTACCAAGCCCCGTTGACGGATATGCGTTTCCTGCTAGAACAGGTATTTGATGCTCCTACTACTTGGGCACAATTGCCTGATATTGCTGAAATAGTCGATATCGATACCGCGAACGCCATTCTTGAAGAAGCGGCAAAAATTAGCAGTGACTTAATCCATCCGCTGAACCGGAGCGGCGATGAGCAGGGCGTGTTGCATCAAGATAATCAAGTGATCACTCCTGATGGTTATAAGGCTGTTTATGAACAGTATTCGCAGGGCGGCTGGATTGGTTTGTGTGGTGACGCTGAGTTTGGTGGCATGGGCATGCCCAAAATGCTGGGGATCTTAGTTGATGAAATGGCCTACAGCGCCTGCAATGCCTTTACACTTTATGGCTCGTTAACGGCTGGGGCGGCTTTATGTATTAATGCCCACGGCAGCGAGGCATTAAAAAAAGCCTATTTACCTAAATTATATTCCGGTGAATGGGCTGGTGCGATGGATATGACAGAGCCGCAAGCGGGTTCTGATTTGCGTAGTATTCGCACGCGCGCACTGCCACATGACGATGGCAGTTATGCCATTACTGGGAGTAAGATTTTTATCACGGGTGGCGATCATGATTTAACTGAAAACGTTATTCATTTAGTGTTAGCTAAATTGCCTGATAGCAAAGGGATTTCACTTTTCCTTGTACCTAAAATATTGATTAATACTGATGGCAACTTAGCTAATCCAAACGGTGTATCAGTCGGTTCTATTGAGCACAAAATGGGCCTTAAAGGTTCTGCGACCTGTGTGATGAATTATGACAACGCCCAAGGTTACTTGATTGGTGAGCCTAATCGCGGCCTAGTGTGTATGTTCACTATGATGAACTACGAACGTTTAGCGATTGGTATTCAAGGGCTTGGTAGTGCTCAGGCAGCGTACCAAATGGCAGCCGATTACGCTAAAGAGCGTAATCAAGGCGTTGCCGCTGGCGGATCGCCAACCGGTAGTGAATCCGATCCAATTATCGTTCATGGCGATGTGCGCCGTATGTTGCTTACCATACGCGCCATGACAGAAGCTGGCCGTGCTTTGTCGGTATTTACAGGGCAACAGCTTGATTTAGCTAAATATGCTCAAGATGATGTTAAAGCCAAAGCGGCGCGTTATGTAGGATTATTAACCCCAGTTGCTAAGGCATTTTTAACTGATCGCGGTTTAGATGCCACTATCATGGCTCAACAGGTCTTTGGTGGACATGGTTATATTCGTGAAACCGGCATTGAGCAATTAGTGCGTGATACCCGTATCGCACAGATTTATGAAGGCACGAATGGTATTCAAGCAATTGATTTTCTTGGTCGTAAAGTCACTGGCGATAATCTAGCGGCGTTAAACGAATTTGTGGCTGACTTAAAGGCACAAATGCGAGCATTTACCCATGTTGATGCTGTGAAAGTGGCAGCAGTGAGCTCACGTTTAGATGCATTAGTCGTTGTTGCTGAGTCAGTTAATCAGCATAAAGTAGCTCAGCCAGCGCTAATTAATGCCTGCGCGGTCGACTTTTTAGATGCCTTTGGTTACACGCTTTATGGATTTTACTGGTTGGCTATGGTCGATAAAGTGACCGACCACGAAGATAAAGTCTTTGCCGAGCAGAAAAATTACTTAGCTAAGTTCTATTTTGATAAGTTATTGCCTAAAGCGGATTATCATATCGCCCAAGTACGCGCGGGTGACACAACCACAATGGCGATGCCGGCGGAGTTGTTTTAATCAATATATGTTAACTTTAGTAAATTAAAAGCACTGAGTTTTCAGTGCTTTTTTATTGCAGTTGTAGCAGTTATTCAAGTATTCAAGCTGAAATATGAGCTAGTTTATTGCGATATTAACTACTTCAGTGGTCGGTGAGGGCAATTGCAGTATTGAAATTAAGTGCTGCAGAAACTCAGCATTAAAAGACATTTTATGTTGTTTTTTGACATCAGGACTCATACCATTTTCAAGTACCACAAATAGCGTGTCGCTACGCTGTGGCAAGCGAATAAAACCTGCGAGATTAGATACGCCTTGCATTGACCCTGTTTTGGCAAAAACTTGCTGTTTAAGTGGGGGCTTATTGTAGCCTAAACGGTATTTTAACGTACCGCTCACGCCTGCTTGCGGCAAACTGGCCATTAATGGACTAAAGCGACTATCTTGATGCATTAACGTAAGAACGGCTGCGAGTTGCTTAGCATTAAGCAAGTTATAGCGTGATAATCCCGAGCCATCGACAATCTTGGCATTGGTTAAATCAATCCCTAAATCAGTTAAAATGCGGTTCATCGCTACCGCGCCATTGGTAAAGCTGCCTTGGGTATTGAAATAACTTTTACCCAGTTGTTTAAACAAACTGTCGGCGATTAAGTTATCTGATTTAAGTAACATAGTATCTAGCAATACTGGTAACGGCGCTGAGCTATGGCTGGCAATGAGTTTTGCCTTTTTAGGTAAACTTGCCCCGAGTTGAACCTTACCTGCCAGTAACATCTCCCCCTTAAGTTGAAAGGTCAGAGTATCTTGAGCAAACTTAAGTGGGTCTGTCACTGCAATCGCTAATGGAATAGCCTCAGCACCTGGATAACAGCCACGTAGGTGGTAGCTATTTTGGCCTAATCGCATCAAATCGAGCTGGCAAAATTCACGGATCGCCTTTTGATCAAACACGGCATCACTACTGATTTTTATACCGTAGCTTCCCGTTCGTAGACTTACCTGTGAGGGTTTATTGGCGGTGCTAGGGCTGAACTGACCATAGATACAATTCTGATTAATAATGTAGCTCGATACTGGCGCAGCAAAGCAAATCCCTAGATCATCCCATACCCAGCCTGGAGCTTGTAATTGCTCCTGTTTATCGCCGATTAAATACAAATGCCCATCAATACGGTTAATACCTTGTTTGACTAAACTGGCAAAAATGGCTTTGAGATCGGCTTGAGTGAGGGTGGGGTCGCCACTAAAACGCAAATAGACACTGCCAGCGATATGGCCTTTACGTATAGGAGCATCGCTCCATAATTCAGTGACATATCTAAAATCAGCACCAAGCTGAGCCATAGCGCTTACCGCCGTGAGCAGCTTTTGAGTACTGGCAGGAATAAAAAGTGTTTCAGCCTGTTGGCTATATATGACTTGACGATTAGCCATATCCATTGCAAGCAGTGCAACTTGAGAATACCGAGGGCTTAATTCGCTGACGGCTTGGCTCAATGATTGTGCTAGATCACTTTGAGTTTGCTCTGCATAGGTGAGATTATGACTTGCAGCTAAGATTAATCCTGTGCACAGTGTAGTTCTTAATAACATATCCATTTAACGAGCAACCCAATCAGTCCAAATCAACATTAAAAGGAACTGAGTGTGATATAGCCATGAACAGGGCTAATCCTCATTATTATCCTTTTCCATTAAGCGGTATAAACGTAAGGTAACAAATAATACCAGCCCAATAAACAGTGGCAGGATGAATAATCCCAATTGGGCTTTAAAGTGAAAAATTCCCCAAGCAAATAGCAATGTTAGCGCTAGGGTGAGTAAGATTTTCTTATTCATTTTCTGTCTCTTTTATGGCAGTGGTTTAATCAGTAAAAGTCGCTTTAGTTTACGTTAAAACACCTTATTCAGGGTGAAAGACAAGTGTTTTAAAGGAGTATTTTGTGATTCAGCCATCAGGTTATTGACGTTTTAGCCAATTTTTGCGCCATTAACGTGGGTTAAATACGGTGGTGAAAAGCATAATAGTTGGTTTTACAACCTAAAAAAGCCTCTTTTTAAGCGGGTAGCGATAAAGGTACTATCCGAGTATATTTTGCCTAAATGTGTTCACTTTACAGGTATAAAATCGTCTAAGGTCAAATTACCAACAAAACCGCGAGGTTTAAGAGGACTTTTGGGAGAAAAGTCTTGCCGAGACGGGGTGAAGTCGGTAATTTCTAATCCTTACGATTTTAGGTTCTTAGGTAACAACTAAACATGCCACATATTAGTATGCGCGGCCTACCACAAACGGTCGTTGCAGCATTCAGCCAAACATTACTGCAGTCATTGGCGGATATATGTAAAGGTAATGTAGAGAGTTTCACATTAGATTGGATCCCAAGCATCAGTTTTCGAAATGGAAAAATTGATCAACGTTTCGTCCAAGTTGAATTACTCTGGTTTCCTAAGGATCCTGATATCCATCTAAAAGTCGAACAAACGATCAGGCTGGCAGTCATAGAGGCCTATCCAGAATTAACTCACATTGCGGTGATGTTTTTATCACTTAACCCCAGTACTTCTTATCGGGGTGGTCAGCATGTTTAAAGGAGGATGCCTTGCTAGATAAGCTTGGTGGAATAGCCGTTCAACCCGAGGCTTTAACGTGGTTGCTCACGCCATGCCGCTTCAAGGCAGAATTACTTGCTCGCATTGCAAGCGCAAAGCACAGTATTTATATTGCGGCACTGTATTTAGAAGATGACGAAGCTGGCCGTGAGATATTACAAGCGCTGATGGCTGCCAAAGCGGCTAATCCTGCACTTGATATAAAAGTGTTAGTTGATTTTCATCGCGCTAGGCGTGGTCTGATTGGTCACAAAGGCGATAGCGGTAACTATTTAATGTACCGCAGGGTTATGGCTGAAGCTGAACATCCAATTGAAGTTTTAGGTGTGCCAGTTAAGTCGCGTGAGTTTATGGGCGTACTGCATCTTAAGGGTTTTATTATTGATGATGCGGTGATTTATAGCGGTGCTAGTCTTAACAATATTTATTTACAGCAACATGATAAATATCGATTCGATCGTTATCATTTGATTGAGTCGGCGGAGTTAGCCCGCAGTATGCGAGCCATGATCCAGACGAATATCATTGCTGATCCTGCGGTGTGTTCGCTCACGCAAGAAGCGGCAGAAGAAGTGCTCCCTCCTAAAGCTGATATGCGTAGCTTTAAGTTGAGATTATCTGACGTTGAGTACCAATTTAAAGCAACTAATGCAGGTAATCGAATTACCCCGTTACTGGGTTTAGGGCGGAAGAAAAATCTGCTCAATAAAGTGGTGGTGGCTTTAGTGGAGGAATCCAAGGAGTCGTTGTTTATCTGCACTCCTTACTTTAACCCTCCTTATATTTTAGTACGTGCTTTATCTAAGCACTTACGCAAAGGTAAACGTATCGATATCGTAGTGGGTGATAAAACGGCTAACGATTTTTATATTCCACCCGAGCAGGATTTCTCTACAATAGGTGCGCTGCCTTATATGTATGAGCAATCTCTACGTAAATTTGCTAAACGGCAACAATGGGCAATTGATAATGGTCAGTTAAATATTCATCTGTGGAAGCATGGCATTAACAGTTATCACCTCAAGGGTATCAGTGCTGACGGTAATAAACATTTGATCACGGGTTCTAATTTGAACCCAAGAGCTTGGGCGCTAGATTTAGAGAATGGTTTATTGATCCAAGATGAGACCGGCTGCTGGAAAAGCCAGTTTGAAGCAGAGCAAGCCCATATTTTGGAACACACACAGCGGTTATATCACTACAGCCAAGTGGATACGTTACAGAGCTATCCTGCGCCAGTGAAAAAGATCATGACCCGCATTCGTCGCCTTAAAGCCGACTTTTTACTGCGACGTATTTTATAGTTTTTTAAGTGGATCACCGTTTATGATGCACCAAAAAGCCACAGAGATGTGGCTTTTTATTTTGGATGAATTGCACCTCTTATCAGCAAGAGATAAACTGAGAAGCTGCGATATAAGATAGCTTAGGCTATAAATCTAGGCTCTTAATTATCGCGATCCCGATTAAGTTTTAATAGAGAATTGGTTTTTATGGCTTTAGCCCCCCATGCTGTACATCGTTTATATCAATATCGAAAATCAATCTCGACTAAGCCCTTTGGTGCACGTGGTAAAAGCCTAATCCGTTGTCCATTATGCCTATTAGGCGAGCAATTTTGTACCTGTGCGCTACGGCGTCAGTTACACACTCAAGCCAGTTTCTTGCTAATTATGTATAACGACGAAGTATTAAAACCGACTAATAGCGGCCGCTTAATTGCCGATTTAATCCCTGATACCCATGCTTTTCTTTGGTCAAGACTCGCCCCAGAGCCAGAGTTATTGGCGCTATTAACATCACCACAATATCAACCATTTTTGGTGTTTCCAGCCCAGTATGCAGAACCAGGACAAACGGTTTTGAGCCAAGTCCCGCCGCCGATGCTAACACAAGGTAAGCGGCCACTGCTTATCATGCTCGATGGCAGTTGGCGAGAAGCGATTAAGATGTTTCGTAAGAGTCCTTACTTACACGCGTTGCCGTTGTTGTCCTTCGATCCTGATACGCTGGCAACTTATGCATTGCGTAAAGGCAGTCATGATTTTCAACTTGGCACCGCTGAGGTCGCTTCATTAGCATTAGGCGCAATGGGGGAGGCCGCTAATGGTAAGGCCTTAAGTACATGGTTTGATTTATTTGTTGAGTCATCTTTATTGGGGCGTAATCGCCGTTGTCGTGAAGATTTACTACCCATTACAATTTTCACTGATGCGTTTGAACAAGCCTTGATGCTGGCAAATAATAGCCATAGTCCAGAGTTCAGATAATAACTGCGACACTCTAATTGAGGTGTAGAAGAAGCCAACTGCTGAAAATTGGTACGCTTTATCTCGCCAAAGTAAAAGAGTATCACCATGAATTATCAACAGTTGACCGAAGCTAGACGATAGCAGATTTCAGTTCTGTTAGAACAGGCTTTTCGATAGCCATCATTGCCAAATGCATTCATTGTCATCGCTCCAGCGTGTATCGTGAGATAAAACGCGGCCAAGGACAACCACGCTGCAACCCAAAGATGTCACATCAAAAAGCAGTAGAACTTAGGCGTCAATCGGCTAAATATACGATACCTGAGCGACGAATAGAGAGCCTGCTGCTATTGCTGCAACTCGATTGGAGTCCAGAGCAGATTTCGCATGTATTGAGTCTTGTAAAAGAGCCTGTTAGCCATGAGTGGATTTATCGCTACATAGCGCGTAATAAACGCAATGGCGGCAAACTTTATCGTCATTTACGTCAAGGACATAAACGCTATCGTCGCGGTAAAGCAGAACAAGCGCCAACGATAAAAAATGCAGTATCGATTGACGAAAGACCCGCGATTGTCGATAGCAGAGAACGGTTTGGCGATTGGGAAATTGATACGGTCCTAGGTCAACACGGAACAGGCGCCATAGTGACAATATTAGAGCGTAAGACGCGGTTTTATTTGATAAAGAAAGTAAACTCAAAGTCAGCGGAAGATGTGACGAGAGCAACAAGCTGTTGATGCCGTACAAGGCGCATGTGCTGACGATAACTGCGGATAATGGCCGAGAGTTTGCTAACCATGAAGAGATAGCAAACGCACTGGATACTAAGGTGTATTTTGCGCATCCTTATCGCTCTTGTGAGCGAGGCGCCAATGAAAATGCCAACGGTTTACTGAGACAGTATGTCAAAAAAGGGGTTGATTTAAGGCTGGTGAGTAATGAATTAATCGAATTTGCTCGGAGCAGGATTAACTATCGCCCCAAGAAATGTTTGAAGTTTAAGCAGCCAGCGGTGGTTTTTCACCAATTAGTTGCTTAATTGCCGAGTGTCGCACTTCGGAGTTGAATTCTAGACTCACTACTTTTTTTATCAGAAAGTATCATTTAAATATAATATTAATAACGTATAAGTGCCTATTTATTTTTAAGCAGTAAATTCTATTTTCGATAAATAGAAGTAAAATAGAAATAGCAAAAACTAATAACTTGATGGCTAATTTTTATCTTATAATTTTTAACATTTAGTCCCTAGGTTTTAAATAATGACGTAATGAACGAGGATCGGTATGTCCGGTTCTTGCCATGATATACAAATGATCTCTATTATTTTCATGAAGTTGTGTAACACAACCACTGCGTAAACTATGAGCGCCATAAAATCTTGCGGGTAATCCTGCTTTAGTACAATATTTTTTTATAATACGATAAATATCATCACCGGTGAGGAAACCACTATTTTTATTTAAGGTTGAGTTAGCATCTAAATTACGCTCGACCATCTGATATGAGCGTAAATTTTTACCATCACGGGATATCGAGCGAAATAAATGCCCATCTTTAATATTGGTTAATGCTAACCAATGTTTCACCGCATCAAATGCAGCAAAGGGTTCATGATCTGGAAGATCTTTCCATTCTTTTTGACCTTGCTGATTACTCTTTGAATAAGGGAGGCGTACTTTCAACTTGTTTCGTAAAAAACTGACATGCTGTACTTTTATACCTGCAAGTTCAGAGCGACGAAATCCGCCCTGCAATCCTAATTGAATAATGGCTTTATCTCGCGCTCGCGTTAAGGGATGTAATTGTTCATCAATTGCCTGAATTAACATTTCCACTTCATCATACATGATTGGCTGTTGATCATAATCACTGACATGACGAGATTGATTTCTGCTTAAACCACGCATCACTCGGATGACCAAAGGGTGCTCGGTTGGAGAATGGAATCCGGCTTGAATATGATAATAACGGATCGCAGCGAGTCTTGTTGTGAGAGTCTGTTTTGACAGTTGTACGCCGGTGTTTTCTTGAATCAATTCTTTTTGATGACCGATAAATGAAATTACACTACGGGGATCGGCTGGGAGGGACTGAAGTTTATGTTCAGTACAATAATGGCTAAATAAACTAAAGCTCGTTTTATAGACACGGCGAGTATTAGCTGAAATTTCATATTCCGTTTCTTCGGCTGCGCTTAAATAGTCATTACGTACAGATTGTGGAAGATATGACTCCTCAAAAAAATGCGGGTTTTTGGTATGATTATTCTCTGATCCAGTTAGTTTTTCATTTGATATAGTGTGGTTATTTTGACCAGATGAATTTATACGGATCATTTTAGACATACTGCTCGTATTACCTTATATCGAATAATAAGGCGTAATTATACGTAAATCATAGCAACATCTACCAGTGATAATCGTCATTATCACTGGTAGGTGTACTATTTGATTAAAAAGTATTCTTTTATTGAGAGTGATGTTTTAAATAATGCTTAGTTTGTTGTTTATGCTTAAAAATAACACACTGTTTAAGCGCCGTAATAATGGTCGATAATAAGTCAAAAAATATAATAGAAGAGAACAGGTGTATTAAAATCATACACAGCATAGGTTCGCGCTTTAGTTAAGTTAGCTGAACACTCTTTACTTTTAAAGGATGGTTTAACCATTTTATTTGATGTCTATATGATTAATATTGAACGAGATAGTAGGTTTGAATGATTTTTAACCGATTAGTTACAGTAAGTTACCTGATTATTATTTTGTTCATTCCGCATAAAAATACCTAAAACAGCATTTTGGCATTTACAACCCCTATAAAATGGTTGAACCATATATTAATGGTCGGCGATTTGTACTAGTATTGGGTGTCATTTAATTAATAGCATATTAGATATAAAAAGTATTTATGGCAGCACAAGCTTGGAAGTATCATGAGAGTAAGCCAACAGCAGGCAGAAAATTATTATTGCTTGAGGAGAGTGAATTAAACTTTGCTTTACCTTTAATTTATCGACTTATAAACCCTGATGCTGCAGCCTCGAAAACAACGTGGTTTTATAATCTAAACTCTTACCCTGAGTTGGTCACTCTGTTAAATGAAGTGGTTCGTTTACGCAAAAAAGGGCAGCTACTTGATAACGAACTCACCAAAGCAAATAATATGCTTAATCAATATTTCTCTGATTTTGGTTGGCGTATGGTCCGCAAAGAATTGTCTCAAATAAAAAAACGCCAAAAAAAATCTCATATTGAAGTTAGTAAGGATATTATTCAAAGGTTGAAGCACTATATGGAAACTCAAAAATTAGATAGCTTTGATCAGGCGATAGATACCTTGTTATCAGAGCATGATGAAATATCAGTATTAGATATTTCTCAAGTCGGCAACATAATGGACTAAGTAATAAAAAACTATAATTAGCAATACTAATTTACGGTTTTTATATTTATGTGTATCGGCATTGAAAATAATGGTTAAGCTTAACTCGATATGCTAAGTTTTACGGTATCACATTGAGGGCTAAAGATGAGTGTAAGTATTGTTAGTGAGCGACAAATTGCCATATTGTGCCGCATTGAACCTGGCTGTCTTGGCCCCAATGGCTTAGATCATATTGAAGCTTTTTGTGCTTTGGCCCAAAAGGCGATGCAAAACTTTGACGTCAATGTTGGCACTTGGGTACTCACCCCAAGATACAATAAAAGCTTAGACGAGATGCAGTACAGTGTTGCTAATAAATTACTTTCACATGAACAAGCAACCAGATATTTCCACTTAATTGGCCGCGATATTGAGAGTTTTGAAGAAAGATTTCAGGATAAACTCACCGCCTTAATTAATATTTATCTAGCTAGAAAATTATAAACTATCAACACGTTACAAATTCAGTCGTTTGTAATGAACTAATATTATCTAAAATTTTTATTTTATAAATTATTCTTTATTTAACAGACTTCTATCTATTCATTCGTATTTTATTTATCGCATACAAAATATAAATTATATTATGCATATCAATACCTTATATTAATCTCACTAATAATGTCTCCGCTCTCTTTTGCATGATTAAAATACTCTTATTGGTAATTAACTCCATAAAGTAGCTTAAAATTTGCTAAACTAGGCGATTCATTAAATGCTAAATCTTTTTCTTGCAGTATGCCTTAACATTTAGGTGGGTAAGAATAAGTGTAAAGGACGCTTGATGTTTAATCCTATTCTGGAGACCAATCCGTATGCGAGTTTATTGCAACAAGGGTTTGGTTTCTCTGAATTTCGTCCTGGGCAAGTGCAAACCATAGCGCAACTATTGAGTGGACAGTCGAGTTTAGCTATCTTCCCAACGGGCTCGGGTAAATCCCTTTGCTATCAATTTACGGCATTGCAGTTACCTCATTTGACACTAGTGATTTCACCACTACTGGCCTTGATGAAAGATCAGCTGGAATTTTTACAATCTAAAGGCATTAATGCTGCAAGCATCGACTCCACATTGAGTGCCGAACAAAGTCAAAAAGTGATGGTAGATGCACGTTCTGGCACACTTAAGATTTTAATGGTGTCGGTAGAACGTTTTAAAAATGAGCGTTTTAGGCAATTTATTCAATCAGTTACTTTATCTATGTTAGTGGTTGATGAGGCACATTGTATTTCAGAATGGGGACACAACTTTCGTCCTGATTATCTTAAATTGCCTGATTATCGCCGTGAGTTACAAATCCCATTAGTATTGTTATTAACCGCTACGGCGACACGCAAAGTTAAGCTGGATATGGCAAAACGGTTTGATATCGCGCCTGAGCACATAGTGCAAACGGGTTTTTATCGACCGAACTTAGATTTGACAGTACTGCCTATCTCCACACAAGAAAAAGATGCTTTGCTGGTTAAGCAAATCGCCTCATTTTCTGGCGCCGGTATTGTGTATGTGACGTTACAGCAAACTGCTGAAACGGTAGCGCGCTTATTAAGCCAACATGGGATTATTGCCAGCGCATACCACGCTGGATTTGAAGATGAAAAGCGTCAACAAATTCAAAATGACTTTATGCAAGATAAGTTACAAGTCGTTGTGGCCACTATCGCCTTTGGCATGGGGATAGATAAGAGTAATATTCGTTTTGTGATCCATTATGATTTACCTAAATCGATAGAGAATTACAGCCAAGAAATAGGTCGAGCAGGGCGCGATGGTCAGTTATCTCACTGCGTAACGTTAGCCAATCTTGATGGATTAAATACCGTTGAAAATTTTGTCTATGGAGATACTCCAGAGCGGGATGGTATCGCACAAGTAGTTGACACCATTAAACTTGAACAGCATTTAGGTCAATGGGAATGCCAGTTAAATGGCCTCTCCACTGCGAGTAATATTCGCCAGTTGCCCTTGAAAACTTTGCTCGTCCAGTTAGAAATATTGGGTGTAGTAAAGCCGTTGTTTGCTTACTACGCGGATGTAAACTATAAATTTCTAGCAGATAAGCAAGCCATCTTGGAGCGATTTAATCCAGAGCGACAGGCATTTTTGTCGCAGATTTTTAATCATACGCAAATGAAAAAAATATGGGGCGCATTGGATTTTGATGCCCTATACAATGCCACAGGCCATGAGCGTAGCCGCGTGTTAGCAGCACTGGAATATTTAGCAGAACATCAGTTAATTGAGTTAGAAACTAAGCGTATAACAGATGTGTATCAGGTAGATGTGAACGCATTGGCGCAAGCGGATTTGATTGATGTGCTTTATCATTATTTTAGCGATAAAGAGCAGAAAGAAATTGCACGAATAGCGCAATTAGTACGTTTTTTTGAACTTGAAACATGTTTAAGCCATAATTTATCGCGTTATTTTGATGATAATCAGGCACCCACCTTGTGTGGTCATTGTAGTGTTTGTCGTGGAAATATTGCTCAGTTACGCTATTCAACAGAGCCCGTTTGGCCTACTGAACAGCAAATATTCGCTGATTTGATTGCGTTGAAAACGCATTTAACGGCCAAGGGTATTAATGATATATCCCTTGATACTTACTGTCGTTGTCTTGCTGGTATGGCAGTTCCCTTGGTCAGTCGCTTTCAAGTGCGCAAGTTAAGTGGCTTCGGTCGCTGTGAAAAATTGAGATATGCTGAAATTAAACAGAAAGTTGCGTCGCAGTTGTCGCAACTAGATGAGAAAAGAGTTGATCATGAATAAGGCCGTAAAAAAGATGTTAGCTACCCATGAACATTTGGTTCACTCTGAAGGTGTGACTGTGGTTTCTCACATGCAAAGAGAAAAAGCTGACTGGGTACAACATACCGTGATGATTGAAGATTGTGATGTGCCGTTTAAATTTCGCCGCGTCAAAAAGTATAAAAATTTGCAAGGGCAAAAAATCAACGTTATTTATTATCCAGAAACAGAGACTGTTGCTGGCTTCGAAATAGAGATTATGCAAGTTGTTAGAATTAAAAGATTTTGATTAATGTGCTTCGAGCCTTTGCTCGTGATGATTAGCAAAGACTCGAAGCGCATTGGAACTATTTTTACTTAGAATATTGATATGTTGAGTCTACTTTCCAGGTTCTAACGCGTATTTCTGTTCCCTCAGGAAGATAAAAAACGTTAGGTAAGCGGCTGTCATAGCGCAGTATAAGTTCGTCTGGGATTTGGATAAAAGCACTTTGTTTTGCTGTATCAGAACAAGCCATCATAGTGCTTGGACCTGCCGATATTCCATCTACTTGATAATAGTTATAGCCCCAGCCTTCGACTGTGCGCTCTTTTAACTCGCCATTTAATCGATGTTTATTACAATCAACCATTTTCGTCTGACCAATTTGAATTTCGATCATATAGTCATCTTCATTTTCTAGCTTAGGCAATGTCAAAATGTGCTGTACCATCCCTGCCGAAGGCGCGGGAAACATCTTAGTCACTTCCTGTGGGCTGTAATCTGTTTGGCCAAAACGTTGAATGCTGATCATGGGGGTATCGAGTCCTATTAACTGAGGTGAGCTCATTGCCATGGCGTTAAATGAGCTAATGGAAAGTGTTAAGGACAGGGCTACAGCACTTAATAACGTATTCAATTTCATCTTATTTCTCCTAATCTAACTCGCTTTTATCGGCAACGTTGCCGATGTGATATCCCTATAAACGCAGGATATTCAACAAAGGGTTAAATAATATTATAAAAAAACCATGAACCGTATTTGTTATTGGTTCAGCAAAAAGTGATTCATGTTATTGCTATCAATTTATGGGTTGAAGATGAGATTTCAAGTTAAGCCATTACTCATCATTAAAGTAGGAATTTGTCATCTTAACCTTTGTCATTTTAACCATAGTCTCATTACAATTTATGGTTTTTGTACCCTCGATTCTGACATATCACTACATCATTTAATTTATTTTTCAATGCTTTGCTTGTACTAAAAGTAAGTTATTAAGGTTTATCATCAATCGGCGGATAAGATACTATCACTGCCGTTATGAATGATAATGTTTGAGGCCACAATAGCTTGATAGTCATTATTTTTGGCTTTAATGTATTTCGTTATTCATGTATTTTGATTTTCAAACTATAATCCCAGTATTAATCATTGATAATGCAGGAAAAGGATTAAACGATGGAATCAACCACAAGCGAACAACATTTACATCATGCCGAAACGAGCCATGGGAAAGGGCACTCGCTCACGCCGTGGCAGCATTCCCATCAGTTTTCGAGCCTAAATAGAGAAGGTGAGAAAAATACGCGTTATGTACTGTATTTGACTATCGTGACTATGGTGGCTGAAATTGCCGCCGGAACCATTTACGGTTCTATGGCGCTGCTGGCCGATGGTTGGCATATGGGCACCCATGCTGCGGCCTTTATGATTACTTTATTCGCTTATTCTTATGCCCGTAAACACGCTAACGATTCTGCCTTTACTTTTGGTACGGGCAAGGTAAGTGTACTTGGCGGTTACACCAGTGCGATAGCTTTAGGTTTAGTCGCATTGGTGATGGTGATTGAATCGGCAATGCGGTTGATTAACCCTGAACAAATTCATTTCAACGAAGCTATTTTTGTGGCGGTGATTGGTTTAAGCGTTAATGTGCTGAGTGTGTTTTTGCTCAAAGATCACCATACCCACGACCATGGGCATCACCACGGACACGATCATGGGCATCAACATGATCATGAAGACGATCATGCAAATCACAACAGCCAAGCACACGCCCATGACAATCACACCCATACGGCTCGCTCACATGATGAGCCCCCACATATGCACCATGACTCACATGCACACGATGAAAGTCATCATGATCATAGCCATTGCCATCATGAAGAGGATCACCATGCTGCTGAGCATAAGAACCAGAAGGCCCAAGGTGCCCATGATCACAATCTTCGCGCTGCCTATTTTCACGTACTAGCCGATGCGTTAACGTCAGTGCTCGCCATCGCTGCCTTGTTGTTTGGTAAATACATGGGACTGACTTGGCTCGACCCGATTATGGGGATTGTGGGGGCGGTGATTATCAGCCGTTGGTCATGGGGACTTATTCAGCAAACGAGTCCTATCTTGCTCGATGGTGGTGTTAAAGCATCATTGCAGCGTAAAGTGGCAGAAACCATTGAGGCTGTACCCGATCATCAAATTGCCGATTTACATCTTTGGCGAGTGAGCGCCGATCACCATGCTATTATGGTATCTATCGTGTCCCATTCACCAAAAGATGCCAGCTATTTTAATCAGTTACTGTCACAATTTCCTGAGTTGTCCCATATCACTATTGAACTCCATACTTGTCGTCAGCGCGAGTGTATGGCTAAGGAAGCCTAATGACTGTTGCACATCATCATTTATCAAACTTGCAAGCAAGTGACTCTGATTCGACTGCTGCTAATTCAACAGCCGCACATTCGACAGATCATGCATTAAATCATGTGATTATTGAGTTTTACGAAAAACTGTCATCTTGGGAGCACGCTATAGTACGTGATAAAGGCTTTAGTCTATCGCAGGTGCATACTATTGAGTTGCTTGGCGTGCACGGTGCCATGCGGATGAAAGAACTGGCGGATAAAATTGGTGTCACGACCGGCACGTTGACAGTGCAAATTGATAAAATGGTAGAAGCACTGTGGGTCGTACGTCGTCCCCATGAAACCGATCGCCGTTCGATTTTGGTGGAATTAACTGACAAGGGGCAAACTTTGTTCCTTGAGCATGATGCACTACATCTACAGCTCACCACAGATCTCACCGCAAAAATGAGCTGTGAGGAGCGAGTCGTGTTGGTTAATTTACTGTCACGCATGAATAACGAGTTTTAATGTAGCCTATTTTATTTACTAAAAGCGTCCCTCGTGGGTAATGCCGTTCACTTAAGAGTGAACGGCATTTTTATTTGGTCTAATTAGATACTTGTTTTTGCTTATTTAAAGCACTCTTGGATAAACCCTTTCCCGTTTACCATCCAACTTAAATTGTCTTGCATTGCGTTCTATATCCAATATATCTGGGGACATTCCTCGGCGTTTGTGATGGTAGTTGTGTCAGCTTAAGGCGCTTTTTTATAGCAATAAATTTTTAAAAACGCGATTCATTCTAGATTAATCATCTTCTATTATTATCCCTTGCACTCTGTTGCATTATTACTGAGTTAATCGTTGAGCTAGCGATTAATTAAGCTAATGTAAGCACAAAATTCAAGATGGACGTTGCTTAAAGGAATCGAATGAATCATCCATTATTATCTTTGTGCATCGCGGAGTTCTCAGTATGAGTGGTCAGCTTCACGCAAAAGAAGATAAATATATTGGGTTGGAGTGCTAAGTACCTCTAGTTGATATGTTTAGATTCAATAAGTTGCTAGCGGGTGCTAGCTGGATGGGCGAATATGGTAACCCAGATATTCCAGAGGAATGGGCGTACATTAAAAGCTACTCGCCTTATCATCATCTGCATAAATACGTGCATTATCCAAAAGTCTTTTTCACCACCTCTACCAGTGACGACTGGGTCACGCTCGTAAGATGGTCGTTAAGATGAAAGACATAGGGATTGATGTGTTGTACTAAAAAATATTGAAGAAGGGCATGCTGGCTACAAATAATCACCAAGCTGCGGAACTTAATTCAATGGTGCTTGCCTACTGATAACAGCTTTTATGATAATTACCGCTTGAACAATATTATTTTTAACAAATTAACCGCAAATGAGTGGCAAACTGAGCAAGTCCCTAATAGGTTGGGGAACAAAAAAACGGTCGAACTCTTTAAGGTTCGGCCGTTTTTTATTTAGCACTAACTATAGTTAAAGTTGTTATTTATAATATTGCACTCTAGTTAAAAAAATTGAGTAAATTTAGTCGTTTGAGCCATTTGCAAGAGTTTGTTATTATGGGCTAAATTTGAGTCGTAAGATTATCTTAAGATAACTAAGTTAACTTCGATAGATTACTAATTTGAGAGAGTTATAGCTGTGCTAGCAAGATTTAAAACTCTATCAGTGAATCAATTCACTTTTATCATCGCGTTATATTTTGTCTGTATTTTCAATATCCCATTATTTGGCGTCATTAAAAATGGCATAGAAAAACAACCTGATGTCGATCCTATTTTTATTGCGACTATGCCGCTATTTTTGACGTTTGCACTCAGCTTTGTGTTTTCTTTGTTTACGATAAAATACCTGCTAAAGCCACTTTTCATCATACTGACGTTAGTGTCTTCAGGTGTGTTTTTTGCTGCATATGAATACAACGTCGTGTTTGATTACGGCATGATTGAAAACACTTTTCAAACTAATCCAGCCGAAGCGTTTATGTATGTGAATTTTGCGTCAATCATGAACATGTTGCTGACAGGGATTTTACCTGCGTACCTTATCTATAAAGTGGATATTCAATATAAGCCTTTCTTAAAGGAGCTGCTACATAAGGTGCTGTTTATGCTAGTCATGTTGGCAGGCCTTGGCGTGATTGCCTTCTTCTATTTTCAAGATTACGCTTCCTTTGGCCGTAATCACGACGAACTGAAACGTTATGTCGTACCTACCTATTTTATTGGCGCCGCGTCTAAGTATATCAATGTGCGTTATTTACAAACACCGATGCAGTATGAGCACCTAGGTATGGATGCTAAAAATGTCAGTGCTAACCCCAACGGTAAACCTAACTTATTAGTTTTGGTGGTGGGTGAAACCGCGCGCTCGATGAACCATCAATATTATGGCTATGACAAACCAACTAACGCCCATACCCAAGATCAAGGGCTTACCGTATTTAAAGATACCAGCTCATGTGGCACGGCGACTGCGGTGTCTCTGCCTTGTATGTTTTCACGCATGGGGCGAGAGGATTACGATGCTCGCCGCGCCTATGCCCAAGATACTGCGGTGGATGTACTTGATCATGCTGGCATTAAAGTACAATGGTTTGATAATGACTCTGGCTGTAAAGGTGTGTGTGACCAAGTCGAAAATATCATCATTAATTTAAAAAGCGATCCTAAATTATGTTCTGGAGAATATTGTTTTGATCAAGTGTTATTGAATAAGTTAGATGAGGCTTTAGCTAACGCAGAGCGCAAAGATACTGTGATTGTTTTGCATATCATCGGCAGTCACGGGCCAACTTATTTTTTACGCTATCCGCCAGAGCACCGTAAATTCACGCCCGATTGTCAACGCAGTGATATTCAAAACTGTAGTGCAATCGAGCTAATGAACACCTACGACAACACCATTTTATATACTGATTACATCATCAGTGAGGTGGTTAAAAAATTACAATATCAGCAAGATAAATTTGACTCTGCCATGTTGTATCTGAGCGATCACGGTGAGTCTTTAGGTGAAAAGGGCATGTATTTGCATGGTGCACCTTACCGTATTGCCCCCGTTGAACAGACGAGTATTCCTATGCTTGCTTGGATATCAAAGGATTTTAGCCAAGATAATCATTTAGATATGGCTTGTTTAGCGCAGCATGCAGCCAAAGGCGGGTTTTCCCATGACAATTTATTCGACAGTCTATTAGGTCTAATGAATATTAAAACAGCAGTTTATCAGCCCGAACTAGATATCTTTGCCGGTTGCCGTGGCTAAATTCTTAGTGATTAATTGCTCGGATTATATGTTAACGTTTATTAGCCCACGGTGATTGATCTCATTTTGAATGATAAAAGAGGATGGCCGCATCCTCTTTTTTTAACTCCCATCATAATAATGCGTTTGTCCCATATCCAAATCGAAGCCGTTGAGTTAACTTAAGGCATACAAAAATATAACATTTATATGGTTTATGATTTATGCCTTCTCCTGCAGAAAATAAAGAACTTGATTCTGCCGCGCACATTCTGCGTTTGGCCGTACCGCAAATGTCTGCCCTCGATATTCCTGTCACGCCTGAAAACTATACTGTTTGGTATGAATATTTTACGGGAACTAATCTTGATTTAAATCGTGCGATTGATGGTTTTTTAGCTAATTCAGTTTCTTTTACCAAGGAGGTTAATACCAGCCTGTACAAGAACTTTATTCAAGAACAATCGCCCGAAGTTATTGAGAATGTTCAGATTGAAACGCAAATTCTGATCAACAGTCTGATGACTAAAATCAGCCAACTCAATCAGGGAACCACAGCGTTCTCTGGCTCATTAGCCAAATTTGGTATGCACCTGCAAAACAATCCCGATATTGATACGCTAAATGAGTTAGTTGATGGTGTCGTAGGTGAGATGCAAATGCTACTGATCAATACCCGTGATATGGAGCAAAGCTTACGCACCATGGGACAAGAAGTGCAAAGTCTTAAATCGGAAATGGAAAACCTTAGCTTAGCGGCGATGACAGACCAATTAACGTCGTTGCACAATCGCCGCGCTTATGAGCTGAGTATTCAGGATCAAATTCACCACGCCGAAGATCACCAAACCCGCTGTAGCCTGTTGCTAATTGATATTGATAACTTTAAAGCTTTTAACGATACCTACGGTCATTTAACCGGCGATAAAGTCTTGGCCTATGTCGCATTGGCGTTAAAGCAATGTGTGCGTGGCGACGATTTTGTAGCGCGTTATGGCGGTGAGGAATTTGTGGTGGTGTTACCTAATACGCATTTTCATGACGCATTACAAGTGGCTGAAAATCTGCGCGAACGTATTTCTGAGCGCCACTTAACCATAGGCAAAGATAAAAAGCTTTCCCTCGGCGCGATTACTGTGTCTATCGGACTGGCTTCATTGCAACAAGGTGACGATGCCGAAACTCTATTTAGTCGTGCAGATACGGCGCTTTATCAAGCTAAAGCCGAAGGCCGTAATTGCGTTAGGGGCTAGGTTTGATTGGATTGAGGCATTTAGCCATATATGCTGAATGTATTGAATCTGAGTCACGACAAGCACATTAATTTTACTTAATCTCCTCAGTCAAAATAGCTAATTTTTGGCGTTTTAAGTATTTTTGCTAAAATCCAAAAAATCTTAACCCACTAATATTAATGATTAAACTCTATCTTAATATTAATTTTTTTGTTGAACGGATTTTAGTTAACCACTGATTTTTTGATGAACAATTACCATCCAGTGTAAATTGACCTCGAAGTAACGCAAATAATATAATAAGCAATGCTTACTATATGGGTTACAGATGAATATTCCCTCCAATAATCTGGGTGCTTTACTTGGTAATGTCACTCGCATGATGCGCCGTGCTTTTCAAGCAACTTACCAGCAAACTGAAAACTGCTCTTTAACCCTGACTCAGGCGAGGGCTTTAATAGGTATTGCTCGCCACCAAGGCTTAAAGCAATTTGAACTAGCTGAGATACTCGAGATTAAACCGATTACCGTCGCAAGGCTCATCGATGTGCTTTGTGATGCGGGTCTAGTTGAGCGTAGGCAAGATGCAAAGGACAAGCGTGCATTTAAATTGTTTCTTACTGATGCCGCTAAACCTCATCTCGATGAAATAGATCGTGCGGCTTTAATTGTGTATGCACAGGCGCTTAAGGGATTTGATGAGGCGCAGGCCAAGGCCATACTTTGTGCACTAACCCAGATGCATAAGAATTTATCTTTATAGTTTTTTGGAGTTGTAATTGAATGAGTGAATCAACCACTGCCACCGTGCATCACGGCGTATCAACCAGTAAAAAACGCGGCTTTTTACTGGTTGTCATACCAATATTAATATTGCTGGCGATTGGCGGCATCTATTTACATGGCGGCCGTTATATAGAAACGGATAATGCCTACGTTAAAGCCGATAAAGTGCCGGTGAGTGCTCAAGTGCCTGGTAATGTGGCGCAGATTTTTGTTAAAGAAAATCAATTGGTTCAACAAGGTCAGCGGTTATTTAAATTAGATGATGCCATGTTTATGGTAATGCTTGATAAAGCGAATGCCAAATTGGCACAAGTACGAACTGATTTAGCGGTATTAAAGGCAAGCTACCATGAAAAACAAGCAGAGATTACCTTAGCAGAAACTAAATTTACTTTTGCAGTCAAAGAACTAAAACGCCAAGAAAACCTCATCGGCAAACATTTTGTCTCAGAATCTCAACTCGAAGACGCACGTCAAAATACGGATATTGCCCGTCAAAATATACTCACATTACAAAAAGATCTATCTCGTATTGCTGAGAGCTTAGGCGGCAGTCCAGATTTCCCCATCGTGCAGCATCCCAGTTATTTAGAGGCATTGGCGCAACTTAGTGAAGCCCAGTTAGACCTCGATCGCATTGAAATCAAGGCGCCTGTATCGGGTGTGGTGAGTCAATTACCCAAACTAGGCCAGTACGTTAATGTCGGTACCATTGCATTAGCCTTAGTTGCAGATAAATCACTGTGGATTGAGGCGAACTTTACTGAAACGGATCTCACTTATGTTAAGCCTGGACAAAAGGTGACCGTCCATATAGACACTTTCCCCGATCATACTTGGACGGGGACCGTTGACAGCTTAAGTCCAGCCACTGGCGCCGAATTTTCACTGATCCCAGCGCAAAATGCGACGGGGAATTGGGTGAAAATAGCCCAGCGCGTACCTGTACGCATTGCACTAAATGCAACTGATTTACAGAGCATTAACCAAGATGCACCGCTACGAGCAGGATTAAGCGCTGTGGTCGATATCGATACTGAGCACCACAGACAGCTATTAGGTTTTACGCTGTGAGGATAGTGCAATGACGACTAAAGCTGCCAATGAGCACACGATCCCCGCAGTCACACAAACGCAGGCACAAACTAATAAGCACTTGGGGTTGATTACTGTCTCTGTGATGCTAACAACGATTATGCAGGCGCTAGATACCACCATTGCCAACGTTGCTTTACCCCATATGCAGGGCAGTATGGGAGCGACTCAAGATCAGATCTCTTGGGTATTGACCTCGTATATAGTTGCCGCAGCGATTTTTATGCCATTAACGGGTTTTTTAACCGCTAGATTAGGCCGCAAGCGCGTATTTATGTGGGCAGTGGTGGGCTTTACTGTCGCCTCAATGCTTTGTGGCGCCGCACAAAACCTCGAACAAATCGTACTGTTTAGATTACTGCAGGGGATTTTTGGCGCAAGTTTAGTCCCACTATCACAAGCTGTGTTACTTGATAGCTATCCCGTGGAGCGCCACGCTTCAGCAATGGCCATGTGGGGAGTAGGAGTGATGGTCGGGCCTATTTTAGGACCATCACTAGGAGGTTTGTTAACCGAGTATTACAACTGGCGCTGGGTGTTTTATATTAATTTGCCCTTTGGTTTATTGGCGTGGTTTGGGCTCGCCGCCTTCGTAAAAGAAACGCCGTTAGATAACAGCCGTAAGTTCGATTTATTTGGATTTGCGATGCTGAGTTTAGCCATTGGCGCGTTGCAAATGATGCTAGATCGCGGCCAATCTCTTGATTGGTTTTCCAGTCGAGAAGTGGTGATTGAAGCGCTGTTAGCAGCAATGGCTTTCTATCTGTTTATCGTTCATATGTTTACTTATAAACAGCCCTTTATTGAACCGAGTCTGTTTAAGGATCGCAATTTTAATGTGGGTTTAGTGTTTATATTTATCATAGGGGTGATATTACTGGCGACAATGGCATTATTGCCTCCTTTTATGCAGAACTTATTAGGTTACCCCGTGATTGATGTGGGGTATTTACTTGCGCCGCGGGGTGTGGGCACTATGGTTGCGATGGTGACGGTAGGTAAACTTGTTGGCAAAGTTGATGTGCGTTATCAGATATTTATCGGCCTAATGTTAACCACGCTTTCGCTGTGGGAAATGACGGCTTTTAACACCAACATCACCAGTTGGGACATAGTGCGAACCGGCATCATTCAAGGCTTAGGGCTTGGTTTTATCTTTGTTCCATTATCAACCATTACCTTTGCAACATTAGCCGTTAAATACCGTAATGAAGGTACCGCGCTGTTTAGTTTAATGCGAAATATTGGTAGTAGTATTGGCATTTCAGTGATGATTTCTTACCTTGCCCAGCGAACTCAGATAAATCACGCCGCTTTTGCAGATTACATTAATCCCTTTAGTTTTGCGCTGAAGCATGCGGTACAACTCGGAGCGGTCAATATAAATACGCCGCAAGGCTTAGCACTGCTTAATGCCGAAGTAAGCCGTCAGGCAGCAACTTTAGCTTATTTGCAGGATTTTAGATTAATGATGTGGGTGACGTTATCGGCAGTGCCACTGGTCTTTTTGCTCAAAGGCACAAAACAAAAAGCATAGTCATATTTAATGACCCAATGACAATAGTTTACAACACTCAAGATAACAAAACGCCGCATGGATTTGCGGCGTTTTTGTGTGTATTTTATAAAGTGATAGTGGCTTTATGGATAAATGCTACTTATCACTGGGAGGCGTTAAATCCATGTGCATTTTGATTAAATGCTCCTCCATATCGAAGGTGACTTTAAAGCCTAAACTTTTAGCTAAACTTGCCATATTGCGATTTTCAAACATGGTAAACCCTGCAAGCACAGGAGTGTTATTGGCTTGATAATATTTAATTAGCTTTTCCAGTAATAACTTACCTAAACCTATACCTTGGTGATCGCCGCGCACTGCCATGGCAAATTCGGCCTCTGTATTATCAGGATCAATTGAAGCGCGCACCGCGCCAAGCGTAATATCATCGCCATCAGGGCCTTTGGCGGTAGCGATAAAAGCCATTTCGCGGGCATAATCAATTTGGGTTAACACAGCCATTTCTTCATGGGTCATTTTTGAGCGCACGCCAAAATAACGCTTGTATCTGTCTTCATCTGATAGCGAGTTATCAAAGGCTAAATGCTTTGGTTCATCCTCCGGTAAAATCGGTCGCAGCATGACCTTAAGGCCATTTTTAAGCACCGCAAATTCCTCTAGCTCTTTTGGATACGGCATGATGGCCATGCGAGTAGAGTTGTCAGCATTCGCCTCATGCAAACGGATATTCACATCAAGCAGGGTGATGTTTTCACCTGCTGCTAACACAGGATTTAAATCTAACGAGGCGATTTCAGGACAATCGATAATGATGTGCGATATTTGCGTGAGCATTACGCACAGGGCATTCATGTCGAGCCCCAACGGTAAATGTCGGTCTTTTAATTTATGGGTCTTTAATGCTTGGATCACCATATACCGTGCCAGTGCCATATTCAGTGGTGGCAGTGCCACGGCGGCGTCATTAGTCGGATCCCATTCTGAGCCGCCTTCACCTAAACAAATCGCAGGGCCAAATACGGGATCGCTTATCACTGCCACACGAATTTCTTGCGCGCCTGCGGTTAAGGCCATTTTCTGCACTATCATGCCTTCAATAATCGCCTCAGGATTGGCTTGATGCACCCTTTGGGTGATGGCATTTGCGGCGTGACGGATATCTTCGGCCGAGGTTAAATTGAGCATCACCCCGTGGACATCGGATTTATGCAAAATATTGGGGGACTGTACTTTTAAGGCTAAGGGATAGCCCGCTTCGTTCGCAATGGCTACGGCTTCATCGGCATCTTTGACAAACCAAGTGTCGATAGTATTAAGCCCATAGGCCCGCAAAATAGGGCTGGCCTCGTGAGTTTCTAATACGGATTTACCTTTAGCTTGAGCTGCTTGCAGTAATTTGCGTGCCGTTTGGCTATCGGTAGGGATATTATCGGGAATCGATTGCGGTACTTCTTGCAGCAACTTTTGGTTGCGGCGGTATTCCACCATGTGCATAAAAGCACCTACTGCCCCTTCGGGCGTACGATAGGTTGCAATGCCGCCTTTGGTAAAGCGTTTACGAGCTTGATAAGCTGAATCTTCACCGCTCCAGTTAGTGAGAATATTTAAACGATTCTTTTTAGGGTGCGCATGAATGGTGTTAATTAATGCATCGGCGATTTCAACACTTTCACCCAATGCTGATGGAGAATGCATCACTAAAATGGCATCTAATTCATTGCTATTCATCAATATATTCAATGCTTTAGCATAACGTTCCGCGTTAGCATCGCCAATAATATCCAGCGGGTTTTGTTTTGACCATATATTGGGTAACACGCCATCAAGTAGTGCAATCGTGCCATCGGTAAGCTCGGCAAGTTTACCGCCACGCATAATGAGCTCATCGACCGCAAGCACCGCTGGGCCACCACCATTACTGATGATACCTAAACGCTCACCTTGCAGCGGATTAGAATGCGCGAGGCTTTCTACCGCAGCAAATAATTCAATTAAATCGTTAACCCGCAGCATACCAGCACGGCGAAACGCCGCTTCGTACACCGCATCGTTTCCGCCCACGCCGCCTGTATGCAGTTTTGCCGCACGCGCACCCTCAGGGCTTCGACCTGATTTAATCACTAAGATAGGTTTATTGCGTGAAGCTGCGCGCGCTGCAGAGAGAAAATGGCGCTTTTCATTGACTGAATCGATATAAAGCATAATCGCACTGGTACGGCTGTCGCGGCCAAGGTAATCCAGTAACTCATCAAAACTAATATCGGTAGCATCACCAAGGGAAATAAAAGAAGAAAAACCAATGCCTTTATTATTTGCCCAATCAAGCACAGTGGTACAAATTGCCGCAGACTGTGACACAAAGGCGATTTTACCTGGAAGGGCACCTGCATGGGCTAAACTGGCGTTTAACCCCAGCGTTGGTAATAATATTCCTAAACTATTTGGCCCAAGAATCCGCATGCCATAACGTTTTGCATGTTGCATGGTCAGTTCAAGTAAGCTCACGCCTTCTTCGTTAAATTCCTGCGCCATACCAGAGGCCATAATAATGGCGACTTTACAGCCAAACTGAGCAAGGGTTTCAATAATGGCGGGCACACGGCAAGCACGAGTACAAATAACCGCTAAATCGGGCTTAATCGGTAAAGCCTGAATATTGGGATACGCGAGCACGCCCATCACCGCCCGATATTTAGGTGTGACTGGCATGATTGGCCCAGAAAACCCCGCGGATAGCAGGTTTTTCATCAGCACGTTACCAGCACGTTTTTCAGTATTGGACGCGCCAATAATGGCCACCGAGGTGGGTTTAAATAAGGAGTGTAACGTACGTTGGTTCATAAGCGGTTCCATCCCAGTCAATGACATAGCCAGTGTAACCTAGGGGTTTAAGGACTGCACCGTTAAGTTTTTGTATTGGTGAGATATGTAAGCAAGCAAATCATTAATTTACCAAAGGTTACCCTTTGCCGTTTAACGGCAGACATTGAAACCTGAGTGGGTATTAAGATAACCATTTTTTATTGAGATAATTTTTCTGTGCGCTGGACTGCCGACGATTTACTTCATCGGCAACAGGGCTTGGTCTAACGATAATCTTTCTCAGTGCGGTGTGGCTTTTTAATGCAATAGATAATGGCTTATCGAGCAGGACAAATTAAAGAAAACTATTATTGTTTGTAGGCCAAACTATAGCAGGTTTATTGTTTTGCACTCAATAAAAAAGTCGCCATTGGATACCAATGACGACTCTTAAATGCAATAAAACGGTGCTAATCGATACGAGTTAGCCGAGCAATATTATGCGCTTTTTCTCGCTTCCATTTCAGCTTGGCTTGAAAGATATTCTTCGAAAGTGCCTTGGAAGTTTGTTATCTTTTTATCTTTAATATCAATGATTCGTGTTGCTAATGACGATACAAACTCTCGGTCGTGACTAACAAATATCAAAGTGCCTTCAAAATCTTTCAAAGCATTATTCAATGCTTCAATCGCTTCCATATCCATGTGGTTGGTAGGCTCATCCATGATCAACACGTTGATGTCTTGCATCATTAACTTGCCGAATAACAAGCGGTTTTTCTCACCACCTGAACAGTTACGGGCTTTTTTGTTGGCATCATCTTCGGTGAACAGCAAGCGACCTAACATGGCGCGCACCATTAAATCGTTATGCTTAGGTAAGCGCCATTGGCTCATCCAATCCATCAGTGTGTAGTCATTATCAAACTCGCTGCTGCTGTCTTGTGGACAGTAACCGATGGATGCGTTTTCTGACCACTTGACCACGCCTTTGTTGTGCTCTAAATCGTTGACTAAGCAGCGTAAAAAGGTCGTTTTACCTACACCGTTTTCGCCGATAATAGCCAGTTTAGCGCCAGCTTCGAGGATTAAATCTCCGCCTTCGAATAACACTTCGCCATCAAATCCATGGGCCAAATCTTCTAAAATCAATGCTTGGCGATGCATTTTTTTGCCGGCATCAAAGCGAATAGAAGGGTGGATACGGCTAGATGATTTCACATCATCCAGTTTAATTTTGTCCATTTTCTTTGCGCGTGAGCTAGCTTGTTTCGCTTTAGAAGCGTTAGCACCAAAGCGGTTAACGAAGTCTTGTAATTCTTCGATTTCAGCACTTTTCTTAGCATTGCCTGATAACAATTGCTCACGGATCAAGGCAGATTGGGCGAGGAAGTATTCGTAGTTTCCTGGGTAAATGCGCAGTTCACCGTAATCGATATCGGCCATGTGGGTGCAAACGGCATTCAAAAAATGCCTATCATGGGAAATAATAATCATGGTGCATTTACGTTTGTTCAACTCGGCTTCCAACCAGGTGATGGTATGGATATCCAAGTTGTTGGTCGGTTCGTCGAGTAGCAAAATATCTGGGTTAGCAAACAATGCTTGTGCTAGCAAGACGCGTAATTTCCAACCCGGTGCGACTTGTTGCATTAAACCGTAGTGGAAGGATTCTTCAATCCCCGCTTCGAGCAGAATTTCACCCGCGCGGCTTTCGGCGCTGTAACCATCCATTTCAGCAAATTCGCTTTCTAAATCACCTACACGCATGCCATCGTCTTCTGTCATGTCAGGCTTGGCGTAAATAGCATCGCGTTCTTGTTTTACTTTCCACAGGGCAACATCACCCATGATCACCGCATCAATGACACTGTATTGCTCAAACGCAAATTGATCTTGGCTCAGAGTACCGACTTTTAAACCGGGTGTGATGGACACATTACCTGAGGTTGGCGCTAAAGCACCGCTAAGGATCTTCATAAAGGTCGATTTGCCGCAGCCATTTGCGCCAATCAAACCATAACGGTGACCATTGCCAAATTTCGCTGAAATATTTTCAAACAATGGCTCTGGGCCAAACTGCATCGTGATGTTCGCGGTAGAGATCAAAGGAGCTTTCCTAGGTATTTGCTAACGGGGAGGGTGACAAACAAGCCTCAAAATGAAACATGCGCTTTGCCAACACCAGCCAAACATTAAGTTTGCGCTAAAGTTGGAATAATAAGGTCGCGGAGTATACAGACTAAGACCCAAAGATGCGAGCAAGTATGTGAGCCATGCTATAAATCAGATGATGTAACTACTAATTAGGAAGGCGTTATAATGCACTTTGTCGCCGTGTTATCAGTGGGGGCGATAATAAGATAGATGAGTGTTAAGCCTTTGGCACGATAGCAGTTACGCCAGCATATGCACTGTTAATGGTAAATTTTTTACGATAGTCGCTAGTCGTTTTATGTGGATTAAATACGGCAGTAGGCATACTTAGCCCCATGCTCACGTAAATAAAAGGAGGCGTTTAGCGTATTTACCGTTATTATTCCTCTAGTTTTGCCCTGTTGGTCTAAAGGGCATTCACCTAATAGACAATATACTTACAGTAAACTAATACAGTAAAATCAGCCAATTGGGCTGAATTTGGAACTACCATGATTGAAGAGCAACAAAATAATCCATTACACGGCCTTAAACTTGAGACCATGATCACCGAGTTAGTCGACTTTTATGGCTGGAAAATTTTATATGCAGCATTGAAATTAGGCTGCTTTAATACCAATCCTACCGTTGAAGCGTGTATTACTTTCCTCAAAAAAACGGAGTGGGCGCGGGAGAAAGTTGAAAACTTTTACCTATATCGCTTTAAGCGTATGCCTAAGGCTATTGGTGAGCAGTTTGAGCTCAAGCCACGTGAAAGAGGATTTGCCGCGGGTTTAGCACCGCGTAAACCGATGGAATTGACAATAGAATCCATCGCCCAAATGCAGGCCCAAGCCAGTGCAGAATACGAAGCAGGTAACAGGCATCCAAATTCGGCTAAAAAATCTATAGGTGGACGCGGCGTAAACTCAGGCGCACATCAACGTAACAAAAGCGCTTCTGGTTCCTCCTATGGCAGTTCAGATAACGGCTATACACAGCGTCGAGATAGGCCAGAGCCGAGAACAACGGAGCGCTCAGGGCCGAGTCCATCAACTGATGATAATGATCCATGGGGCACTAAACGCGGCTAGGGTTGTGGTTGGCAATAATGTCACGCAGATAAGGTACCATTGAGGCGCATCACACCAGTCAGTTAAACGTATTTATTGGCGGTAATTTGGGACATTTCAGTATCGCCCCTGTATCTGTGCCGAGGTGTTAATCCTAGACTCTATTTTCTGAACCACGTTAGCCGCAGGACAGAGCTAACGTGGTTTAAATTGAATATAAATTCATTCTTTTGCATTTTGGTTAAAAAATTCTCGGGGTTATATTTTTAAAACTGCATATTTTAGAATAAGTATGTATACCTACTATCTTTGTAACATGTCTATTATGCCGTTGCTATTTCCTCTAAAATATCCCTATAAACGCCATTATTAATCATCCATTGTGCGCGACAAGCTCAAGGTAAGCCGTGTTAATCAATCAGCAATATACTCGCCACGGGCCAGATTATCGATTTGGTGAACAGGTGACTTTTTTGGATATCAAACAGACCTTTGGTTTTAGCCATGTGCGCGTTGGCCGCTGGGTTACGCGGGAAGAATCGCGTATTGCGGCGGATTTGGTGTTTGATTCGCTCGCCGATCTGGCGTTTATCTTAAAATTGCCGCCCTTGACTTTAGGGCTGCGGCAAACGGTGAGTTTGGCCTTTGGTCATGGTGGACAAAAGGGCGTGCAGGCCCATTATGCGCCCGCGACTCGAGAGTTAGCGTTAGCTAAAAATGCGGGGGCAGGTGCATTAGCCCATGAGTTTTGGCATGCGTTTGACCATTACATTGCGGAAAAATCCTTCCAATCTTCAACTAAGCGCTTTCAATGTGCGAGCGATCTTTGGTTAGCCGATTTACCTATTATCGAACATCCACTCAATACACGATTATCTGACATCTTTAAGGTGACATTTTTAACTGGCAATAACGATGAACCCCACGATTATGTGCGCCGAGCGATAGCATTAGACAAAAAATACCAGACGCAGTATTTCTCGCGCCCGACAGAGATGATGGCGCGGGCCTTTGAAGCGTGTATTGAGTCTTATACTGAAATTTCAAACCCCTATTTGGTGTCAGGTACGCGTTTTTCAGCATTAGCAAAGGAGGGCGCTTATCCAGATGAAAGCCACCGACAACGCATTTTCCAAGCATTAATCAATTACTTTGAACCGTTAGGCATCGCACTAGGTAAAACATCGCAGTAATAATAACCTGATTCAATCGCTATCAATTCTACTGATTTGAAATAGCCTTAAAATCTGTCTTTGGGCGCGTTAAATCCATATCTCTGCATTAGCGTTTACCGTTGCGTAAATGCGAGTATTGCCAATGTGATTGAATATTGCGCAGGGTTTGATGTTAGCGTGAGCATAGGTTTTATAATGGCAAGGGACGAGATAGTGTCTATATAGGACTGAAGCTCGAGCTCAAAAAATTGATTATTTGGATCTTTGTCGGATGATGTTCCATAGATGCTAGTTATGCATCATGGTGCCGCGCACTGTAAAGTTATGCGCGGCACCATGATAGTGATAACCAATAATTAGCTTAGAAATTGTAGCTCAGACTGAGCTCGATATTGCTAGGTTCGCCAAAGAAACCTTGATCGTAGAAATCGATACTTGAATAATACTTTTCATCAAACAAGTTACGAATATTCAGCCGCACGATTGCTGCGTCAGTGAGTTGATAACTGGCCATTAGGTTGGCAATAAAATAACTGTTTTGCTGTGAACGCTCACCGTTAGGACCTGCATTTTCTACATAAATCTGGCTCTGCCAGCTTATATTACCGCCGAGAGTGAAATCTTCCAATGCACCATTAAAATGATAGAGCGAAGATAAACGCACTAAGTTTTCAGGTAAATGGGTACTAAAAGCCGTGCCATCGGCTTTCTCAGACTCACTATAGGTGTAACTAAAATACAGATCCCAATCCTCCGTGGGTCTTCCGGTGAGTTCCATTTCAAAACCACGGTTACTGGTGCCATCCACTGCACGCATTGGGAAACTGCCATCGGGTAATGGGTCTTTATTGTTAGGATCTCTTTCTGCCACATTTTCTTTTTGCACTTTAAATATAGCGATGCTGGCAGTGAGTTTTTCGTCGAAAAAGTCGGCCTTACTACCCAGCTCAATATTATTACCCGTTGTCGGATCTAAGCGTTTGTTATTGACATCTTTTGCGTCTTGCGGCTGAAAAATCTCGGTGTAACTGGTATAAATAGACACGCTGTCAGTAATGTCGTACACCAATCCCGCATAAGGAGTGATAACGTCATTATGCTCATAGCCTGGATCGATTTTGTACTGGCTGATTCGACTGCCGAGCAGCAGCGTTAATTGGTCGTGCAGATTAAGTTGGGTGGCAATATAGGCGCCCTTTTGGATTTCTTCTGTTTTTTCTGTTGAGGGTGTAGAGGGATAATTAGGTTCTGTTATTGAGCCATCCCACTCAAAGAAATTACCTACGTTTAACGTATCTGTTGAGTAATAAGAATCAGCAGTCACATCTTGTTTTGAATATAACAAACCCGTTGTGAGTTGATGTTCTCGACCAAATAATTCAAATGGACCCGAAGCAAATAATCGCGCCGCATCTTGTTTACGAGAGGATTGATAAATCATCGGTGATGCCCCCATACCCAAGCCAGTAGTTTTATCGGGGGAGCCATACAAAAATAACAAATGGCCATCCATTTTATCTTCACGGTGCTCAATGTCGAATTTGAGTTCCCAGTCATTCTCAAAGCGATGATCTACAGTAGAAAAAACGTTAGTGCCATGACGTTTCCAACTTGACCAAGTTGCGGCCGTGGTCGTCGAGCGGGGTAGATCATTAGCTAGACTGCCATCGGCATAAAATAGTGGTAACGCACCCCAAGTGGAACCTTTCGGATCGCGATCACTGTGATCTGCTCCTACAGTCAATAATGTGTTGTCACCTAATCTGGCGGTAACGACACCATAAACTTGTAGGTTTTCATCTTCTGCTAGATCGGTAAAACTGTTCGATTTTTCATAGGCTGCGGCAAATCGTGCTTGAACATCACTGTCTGCAGTGATGTCAACTGAGCTATCGCCCTCAACACGGTAACTGTCCCATGACCCCGCCTTTGCACTGAGGTAACCACCAGGGGATGACTTTGGACGTTTACGGATAAGGTTAATGGCGGCTGAGGGTTCCCCGGCCCCCGTTAATAATCCCGTTGCTCCCCGAACCACTTCAACACGGTCGAATATGACGGTATCAGTTGATGCATCATTGAAAAAACTGGAGTAATTAACTGGCACACCGTCAAATTGAAAGTTAGTGATGGGATTGCCACGGGCACTAAAGAAGTAACGATTAGTTTCTATTTTCTGTGCTGAAATGCCCGGCGTTAAAAACATTAAGTCCGCAACATTATTAAGCGAGAAACTCTGAATAAACTCTTGATCTATAATGGTGACCGACTGTGGCGTTTCCCTGAGCGTCAAAGGTAAGCCGGTTGCTGTTGCCGCTTTATCTAAACGACTTCCTTTAATACTAATCACTTCAATATTGGTGTCTGGTTGAGTTTGTGCGGCGTACAAATTTGGCGTAAGCAACAGGCTCGAAATAAGCGTGGCTAGTAAGGTTTTATGCATCGTGATTCCCATCATCGTTTTTTGTGTTTGGGATTCTAATTGAAAATAATAACCAGTCCAGCGCGTTGATAACAATTCGCATTACCTTTACAATGCCAAGATTAAAGAAGTATTAGGAAAGTCACAAATGGCGAAGGTCAGTAACCGATTCTGGTTTATGTTGCATGGTTGGGTATCACTCCCAATATGGTTGTTATTTTGTTTTATCTGTTTGACGGGCACGATTGCAGTATTGAGCCATGAGATAACTTGGTTAACTAACCCCGCGTCTAGAGCATTAAATCCCGATAATTTAGCGGCTAAACCCGTTAGTGAGCTAATGACCATCGTTGAGCAGGCGCACCCAACGGCGGCGGTTACCGGCGCGATGACTTTTGAGCCTTACCTGGTGAATGCAATCATGTTGACTGACGTGGATAAACCCTACGCCATTGCTTACGTCAACCAATATACTGGCGAAATTCAACAGATTAATGAGGGCATGACGTTTATTGGTTTTATGCGCTCCTTGCACTCTTGGTTATTATTCCCTTGGCATGGCAGTTATAGCGTCGGTTATTACCTCGTTTGTTCGATGGCGTTATTTATGTTGGCGTCGCTTGTTACTGGGTTGATTGTTTACAAGCGTTTTTGGCGGAGTTTTTTTGCGCCTAAATTACGTATCAATCAAGGTAAAAAAACACTTTTAGCTGATTTACATAAATTATCCGGTGTGTGGTCAATCTGGTTTATTGCCATTATGTCGCTGACCGGATTATGGTATTTAGTGCAAGCAATTTTTTGGCATGCAGATATTGATATCGAGCCCCATGCACCATTAATTGCCGTTGAGCAATTGCCCTTTAGCCCGAAAGGTGACACAAGCTCACCCATACCCAGCGTTTCATTTGCACAGGCGTTAACATTAGCACAAACACGCTTCCCTGATTTTCAGCCCAATTATGTGATGAAACCTGAACACAATCGCGACATGTACCATTTAAGCGGTGGCGGCGATTATATTTTTTACGACCAAAACGTTTATAACCTCAGTATTAACCCTTGGACGGGGGAGGTGGCAAGTGCCTCATCACCCGAAACAATGACAGCAATGCAAACTATTATGCATCTTGCAGATCCACTGCATTACGGCACTTTAGGCGGGATTTGGACCAAGATGATTTGGTTCATTTTTGGACTGATATTATCAGGTATGTCGATCACGGGGTTTATGATGTGGGGATTACGTCATGTGCGCGCATTTAAAGCGCAAAAGTCAGATGACTTAGGTGCACAAATATTAGGAGAGGCTCGATAATGGCGATGAATTACGCGCTTTTTTGGCAAAAAAATAAATATAAACTCAATGGCCTCATTCTGTTGCTGCCGTTATTGTTTCTTTATCAATCTTTAACGCCCACGTTTCCACCCGCATGGCCATCGCAGCAAGTCGGTGAGTTTAAGATTGTGCCAATGCCATTAGATCTCAACACGCCCTATACACATCATGATGATTATGTGAAAGATTTTATGTTGATATTTGAGCAAGGCGACATAGGCAATATACGTCAAGGCTATGCCAATATTGGTTCAGAAGCATTACCACTGGATATTTTACAACGCAGTGAGAATGGTGTTGTACATGGTAATAAGCATGGCCAACATGTGCATGCCATTGCCCCAAAAAGTTTAGCCGCCACCGATAAGCTGTGGGTCTCAATAGAGAATTGGCAAGGTGAATGGCAGGTCGCAAAGTGGCCTGTACCTAATGAACTACTCGCCCAATAAATAGCATTCAGTAAATATTAACAAAGCTGCGATAGAAATACTCAACAGCGGCAACCCATGCGGATAGTTAACGAAGGGGTTGTCGCTTAGATTAGGAATCCCAATTTAAACCAGTTAGAAAAATAACGCTGTCTTATCAAAACGCCCACCAGATAAGGCAACAGCATCATTTAAGCATTGATTATTTTCACTCTTAATAGATAATTTGTTACCCAAATCACCAAAATACAAATGAAATTGATTCGTAATAGTGTTACCGTACGCATACTTTACACCAACTACCGAAAAGACTATGCGATTTAATTTACTTCCCCTTGCTGCAGCGATTACTTTGGCGTTAAACCCTTTAGTGGTTTTAGCCGAAGAACAATCAACAACTGATACCAATACTCAGAACATCGAAAAAATCTCCGTAAAAGGTAAGTACACCGTTAGTAAGACCATAGATACGGCGACGGGCCTTGGGTTATCACTGATGGAAACTCCACAGTCGGTATCGATTTTAACGGCTGAGCGCATTCAGGATCAGGCATTAAATACCGTAGTTGATGTTGTTAATAACGCAATAGGATTATCTTCGTCTAAAACGGACAACGTCCGTAACGGCTTTAGTGCTCGCGGGTTTTCAGTACAAAACTATCAGATTGATGGCGTACCATTATCGTGGAGCTTAGGCGGCGATGCGGGCGAAACCGTGTCAGATGTTTCACTGTATGAGCGCGTTGAAGTGGTGCGTGGTGCAACAGGTTTACTCACGGGGGCGGGCGATCCTTCCGCTTCAATCAATTTGGTGCGTAAACATGCTGATAGCACTGAACTTCAGGGCAATATTGATGTTGCCACAGGTAGTTGGGATAAAAAGCAGATCACCGCTGATGTCTCCAATGGGCTGAATGACAGTGGCAGTGTGCGTGGTCGCGTGGTGGCTAAATATGTTAATAGCGACTCATATCAAGATCTCTACCAAGACCGTAAGACCATTCTTTACGGTGTAATCGATACCGATATTACTGATAGCACTATGTTGCGGGTGGGTGGTAGTTACAACAACAATAATCCTAAAGGAGCCATGTGGGGCGCATTACCTGCAGTATTTAGTGATGGTACGACTGCCGATTGGGATGTGTCGACCACTACAGCAGCAGACTGGAGCCGCTGGGAAACGACCAACATCAACTATTTTGCTAACTTGAATCATTACTTCAGCAATGGCTGGCAATTGGTGGCCAACTATAATCGCATGGAGTATGAAACAACCAACAAAATGATCTATATGTCTGGTTTACTTGATAAAGAAACCGGTGCCGGATTAAGTGGCCAGCGTTATCACAGCCATGGTGAGAGCAATTCTGATAATGTCGATTTCCAGATCAAAGGGGATTATGAACTGTTTAATCTTCAGCATGAAGTGGTCGTTGGTGCCCTATATAGTAAACAAAAATCCTATGCGGATACCTATGAGCCTATCCGCGACGATATGTCTGGTTGGGATAATAAGCCCGTCGATAATTTTTATGATTGGGGAAACACGGCATTTACAGAACCACAGTGGTCAACTGATGCTAATCGTCAGATGGACATGGAAACAGAGCAAAAAGGTTTTTATGCGGCAACGCGATTGACGATCACTGATGACCTAAAATTAATTGCTGGTGGCCGAATTTCAAGTTGGAACCGTGAAGGTGTTAGCTATGGCACAGTGACTGACTTTGGTGATGACGGCGTATTTGTACCCTATATCGGTGCCTTATATGACCTTACCGACCAACATCGTATTTATGCCAGTTATACCGAAATTTTCAACCCACAAAACTATAAAGACATTAACGGTGATTTCCTCGATGCACTCGAAGGTCAAGCCTATGAAATTGGTCTAAAAAGTGCTTATTTAGATGATCGTCTGCACACCACTGTAGCGCTATTCCAAATCGAGCAAGATAATCTCGCTACCGAAGCAGGTACAATCACCATTGGTGGTATACCGACGACTTATTACAAGGCGGCTCAAGGGACTGAGAGTAAAGGCTTCGAGCTAGAAGTGGTGGGTGAGCCTGTTGATGGTTGGGACATCACCGCAGGATATTCGCAATTTAAAGCGGAAGATGCTGCCGGTGAACGCGTTGCGACAACGAGCCCCAGTAAGCAGTTTAAACTATTTAGCACCTATCAGTTTGTTGATCTATTGCCTGAGCTAACCATCGGTGGTGGCGTTAACTGGCAGAGTGATAGTTATTCTGAAAGTGCTGTGACAATTAAACAAGATGCTTATTCGCTAGTCAACTTGATGGCGCGTTACGACTTGGCCGACAATATGGATCTACAACTTAACGTAGAGAACCTGTTCGATGAAAAATATTATGCCTATATGTCAGCTTCTTCTGTCGCATATAGCGTTTACCACTATGGTACACCGCGTAATATGACCGTAAGCTTTAATTATCGTTTCTAAGCTGTTTGCTAACATAACGTCGTGGCAGTTCTACTTGCCACGACGTTATGTTATTTATTAAAACCAAAAATAGATCAATATATAAGACATTAATTTTTTTGTTAAAAATCAATATACTAATTATAAAAGATTAGTAATAATACGACATAAATTAAGCTTGCTGATCCTGCGCTTTAATCAAACACACCTCGCATTAACGCTTTCAGTCCCATTTTACCGAGCACCTTGTGGCCATTACATTGAACGCCATGCACCTTATAGTGCTACGGTTAGAATATTTGATATTCAAAGGCTTAATGATGGATGTCATCATTAAAGTTGACTAAAAGATTCACCATAGTAAAACCGCCAAATATCACTGCTATTTTGTTAATATCACTGCAGTCCTTTGATGCTTAATGACACATTTTACTAATCTAGGAGGTTAACGAACCAAATTGTTCATTTACCTAGGTAAGTTTGGTGACCTATCACACTTAAACTCACATTATTTATGTAAAGTGACAAGTGCTAATGAACCTAGAGTTACTTGTATTGGCTCGAGCTATCTTATTGATATACTTAGCATAGGTTGTAAGAGTAGTGATAAGGTATTTAGTAAAACCCTATAGTGTATTGATTCACCTAATTGAATAGGACAGAGATCCACATGAAAACTAAAATTATATTAGACACAGATCCCGGTATTGATGATGTATTTGCTATCCTATTTGCAGAAGCGCATCCAGATATTGAACTCAAAGCGATTACCACGGTTTATGGTAATGTGACCATCAAAGATGCGACTCATAATGCTCTTTACCTTAAACAGAAATATCAACTGAATGCCGATATTGTCACTGGCGCAAGTAAGCCTCTCATTCGTCCTCCTGTTGGCCCAACGGTGGTTGTTCACGGCGAAGGTGGCTTTGGTGATGTAAAAGTGCCCGCTGAAGTAGAAGGTCAAGCCGATCCTCGTCCAGCATATCAATACATTATCGATGCAGTGAAAGCTGAACCCGGTGAAATAACTTTAGTTGCCATCGGCCCGTTGACCAACCTTGCTTTAGCACTTCAAGCAGACCCGACAATTGTTGACCTAGTGAAAGAAGTCGTCATTATGGGCGGCGCTTTTGGTGAGAACGATCACCGTGGTAATGTCACGCCGTTTGCCGAGGCGAATATCCATGACGATCCCCATGCTGCAGATATGGTACTGACGGCCTCGTGGCCAGTGGTTGTTATTGGTTTAGATGTGACGGAGCAAAGTTTCTTTACGCGTGAATATCTTGATCAACTGCGTGATGATGCCGGTGAAGTAGGGCAGTTCATTTGGGATGTTAGCCGCTACTATTTAAAATTTTATATTGAAAAAGTGGGCCTAGAAGGTTGTCATGTACATGATCCATCGGCGATTGCTTATGTAATTAATCCCGCGCTATTTACGCTTAGAGAAGGCCCAATACGGGTTGTTACCGACGGTGTTGCTGAAGGCATGACCATTCAAAAATTTGATGACCGCGTTTATTTACATGATGAATGGATGAATAAAGCCTCGCAAAAGGTCGGTGTTGCGGTAAAAGATGCTGAGCTATTAGCACTCTACCGTAATAGTATTATCGATTATGCCGCCCGTTTGAAATAAGTGCTTAGAGCAGATTTATCGTAAAAAATGCCAGTCCGTTAATCACAGACTGGCATTTTTTTATCTATTAATTCGTAGCCGCAATATCGTGAGCACTAATGTCATGGGGATAAAGTACCCAATACATTCAGCATTGCGTACTCTTTCGTCGCTTGATGCGTCTACACCTTAGGCATTGAGCCTTGCAGCAACAAGCGAAGCATCGGGCATATTTGCGGCGCCAAGGCGCTCGACAGCTAATGACGCATAAGCATTGGCATATTTAGCCGCTTGATGCAACGTGCTGCCTTTAGCAAGCTGAGCAACTAACGCCCCGTTAAATGCATCTCCAGCGCCCGTGGTGTCGACCACAGCACTCTTTAGCACATCAACTTGTATAAACTGACCATTCTCATAGAGTAATACACCATCAGCTCCTCGCGTAATCACTACCGAAGTGACACCTAGCGCATTGATCGCAATAGCAGCCTGTTTAGCACTGTCTAAATCAGTCACTTCTATCCCTGTCATTAATGAAGCTTCAGTTTCATTCGGGGTGAGCATATCCACAAAAGGCAGTAATTCAGGCGTTCTATTATGATAGGGTGCAGGATTTAGGATCACTTTGGCGCCATGCTCTTTGGCAATCTCCATCGCTAACTTGATGGCATCAAAATTGGTTTCAAGCTGAGTTAAAAATAATTCCGCATTAATAATGTGTGGTTTCGCCGAATAGATGTCCTCGGCGGTCATCGTCATATTGGCGCCTTCGTTTACCGCAATCATATTTTCACCAGCCTGTTCACTCACATAAATCAGGGCTGTGCCTGTTGGGCTGCTGGATGACTCAATAATAATGGTGTTGTCTATACCGGTGCTGCTTAAGTGTTGACGTGCAAATTGGCTAAATTGGTCGGTACCTATTTTGGTCATAAAGGTAATGTTTGCACCATTTTTAGCCGCTGCATAGGCCTGATTAGCCCCTTTACCGCCAGCGCCAATACTACTGCTACTTGAATGCATAGTCTCACCCGGTTGGGGGAAACGCTCTAAATTGGCAACGATATCAACATTGAATGAGCCAAGCACAAATACATTATGTTTCATTTTGTTTAATTTACCTTGGTGTGAATCGAGCTCTAGATTGCCAGATAGCGAATGATGCTGTATTAACTCCGCTAACATGGCATCAAAACTGTATTTTGTAATATCCAAGCCCGCTGATAACGTGACACCACCATGAACGCGTTTCACCAATGCATCTTTTTCTAGTTGAACAAGATCACAACGAACCGTTTTGGTAGTCACGACCAATAAGCTAGAAAGCTGTTGATTTGAGAGTTGTTTATGTGTGCCAAGCAACTTGAGGATAACAGCTCGTCTTTCATTTCGACTTAGTTTACTCATAATAGAATATAGTGCTTCTGCTGAAAAAGTTGTGATGAAGATGATAGCTTAACATGCAAAACGAACGATTTGGTTCGTTTAGTGGCCTTGTTAGCGCTTTTAGATTTTCGGGGATTGAGTGAGCTAATGTGAGTGGTTTTAGCTAAGTGGATTAAACAAGATAAGCGAAGTAAATACCGTATAAAAATCATCGATATTGTAAAAATATTGACTCTCTAAATGAATAAGTCCTCTGTGTGATAGATTAATATTAGCTAAAAAGCTAAATCACATAGAGGACTTTTTACTACAATGTTTTATCTAAACCTAGGTTAACGAGGATTAATCATCGTTGCCTATGCCCATAAGGTTCAATAGCGCGATGAAAAGGTTTAAAAAGTCTAAATATAGCGAGATAGTTGCGCGGATATAGTTTGTTTCACCGCCGTTGACTATCCGGCTAGTATCAAACAGGATAAAACCTGTCATTAATAATGCTAAACCAGCGTTAATGGCCATAAAAGCAACGCTATTACCCATAAAAATATTAATTACTGCGGCGGCAATTACCACGATTAAGCCCGCGAATAAGAATCCTCGCAGGAAAGAGAAATCTTTCTTCGTGGTTATTGCATAAGCAGATAGCGCGACAAAAATCACTGAAGTTAACCCTAACGCTTGCATAATCAGCTGCGGGCCGTTGGCCATACCAGCATAGTGATTGAGCATATAACCCAGTGATGCGCCTTCCATACCAGTAAAGGCAAATATCCAGAAGATACCCGCAGCAGATTCAGCTTTTCGTAAAGTCACAAACAACAACACCAAGCCACCAATTGATAAGCCAATCGATACCAGCGGACTGATATTTAACGCCATTGCCAATCCCGCACACAGGGCAGAGAAGGCTAATGTCATAGACAACAGCATATAAGTATTTTTAAGAAGCTTGTTTACTTCCAATGTTGACGCACTTGTCGAATATAAGGTTTCTTGTCTCATGTTGTTCTCCGTTAACACATTTCCTAACTGAACATTTTGATTTTTTACAGTGAATTAAGTTCCCGTAAAATCCTAAAATGAGTTTAATTGGCATCGCAATACCGTACCTGAGATATGGGTGAAAGTCATCGCCTAGCTCACCGCAATAGCATACTCAGTGCAAATCAACTTAAGCTAACCACTCTTTATGTAATTTTTCAGTATCGCCTAAATACTCTAGTACCCAAGCTAGTGCTGGCGACATTTTGTCAGCATTCCACGCTAGGCAGCAAGGGCTTATTTGCCTCGGGTTTTCTAGCTGTTTCTCGATTAAGGCACCTGCTTTAATAAATACACTGGCCAAATGTACAGGCATATAACCAATACCTAAACCTTCACGGAAACAGTTAACGGCGCGGATCCAATCTGGCACCACTAATCTGCGTTGATTTTCCAGTAGCCAAGTCATTCGTTTAGGGATTTCTCGTGAAGTATCTTCTAAACAAATCGAGGGGAAAGGGCGCAACTCATCATCGGTTAAGGGGCGATCAATATTAGCTAATGGATGATTTTTGCTGACCAGAAACGCCCACTCTATTTGACCCATATCTTTATATTGATAAACACCACCGACCGGAATCGCCGTTGTTGCGCCAATCGCAATATCACTGCGCCCCGTAGCCAGCGCTTCCCATACACCGTTAAATACTTCAATGCGTATGATAAGTTCAATGTCATGAAAGTGACGATAAAAGTCCGCAATCAGCACGCTTATTCTGTCGGCTCGCACAATATTATCAAGCGCAATAGATAAAGTTGGCTGCCAACCATTCGCCACGCGTTGTGTCCCGCGTTTCATCTCATCCATCTGCGTGAGCAGCGTTCGAGCATATTTAACAAAATGCTCTCCCGCAGGGGTTAATGTCACGCTACGATGATGACGAACGAAGAGAATAACGCCCAACTCTTCCTCTATTTGCTTAACGGCGTAACTCACTGCCGAAGGAACTTTATGCAGCCGATTCGCCGCAGCGGTAAAACTTCCTACATGAGCCACAATGTCAATGAGTTCTAGCGTTTGTTCTGAAAGCATAGCGGGCGCTCATTCCAATGAAAATTATTGATAACATATGTCAAAAATAAACGTTTCCCATAGATTTAACAAGCTATTAGACTGCACACTTTAGTCAATCTGACCCGATTATTTTATGAAAACGTCTAGTAACACCTTTGCAAACATCAAATTCTTTGTATTTCTGTTCTATTTAGCCATGTTGAGTATGCTTGGTTTCATTGCCACCGACATGTATCTTCCAGCGTTCAAAGCAATTGAAGGTTCATTTAATAGCACGCCATCACAGGTTGCTATGTCATTGACATGTTTCCTTGCTGGTCTTGCGCTGGGACAGCTACTCTATGGGCCTTTAGTCAACAAAATAGGCAAACGTTGGGCGCTCATCTTTGGCTTAGTGGTATTTGTCATTGCCAGTGTGTTTATTGCCAACAGTGACTCTATTTTAATGCTCAATACTGCGCGCTTCTTCCAAGCTATTGGTGCTTGTAGTGCAGGGGTTATTTGGCAAGCCATTGTCGTTGAAAAATATGATACTGATAAAGCTCAAAGTGTTTTCAGCAACATTATGCCACTGGTTGCGTTATCTCCGGCACTCGCACCGATTCTTGGCGCTTATATTCTGAGTGAGCTAGGTTGGCGCGCAATCTTTATATCATTGTGTATTATCGCGTTTTTATTACTTTTAATGACCTTATATTTTGTTCCTGGTAAGAGTCAACATCAACATAGCGAGCATGCAGCTGTATCGTATGGTCATATTTTGAAAAATACCCGTTATTTAGGCAACGTTGTGATTTTTGGTGCCTGTTCGGGTGCATTCTTTGCCTATTTAACTGTTTGGCCGATTGTTATGGAACAGCATGGTTATCTGGCAAAAGAAATCGGTTTAAGCTTCATTCCGCAAACGATAATGTTTATAGTTGGCGGTTATGCGAGTAAGTTGCTGATAAAACGTATTGGAGCTAATCAAACGCTAAATATTTTGCTATCGGTATTTGGCGCCTGTGTTGTTTCTATCGTATTGTTTACGCTTGTATTCCCTGAAAGCACTATTTTCCCACTGTTAATATCGTTCTCTATTTTAGCCGCAGCTAATGGTGCAATTTACCCTATCGTGGTTAACAGCGCACTGCAGCAATTTAGCCAGAACGCCGCCAAAGCAGCAGGATTACAGAACTTCTTGCAGATCAGTATTGCCTTTGGTGCCTCTAGTTTAGTGGCTGTATGGGCAAGCGTTGGTGAGGTTGCAATTGGTTGGGGAATTTTAGGCTGCGGGATTTTAGTCATAGCTGGCTACATTCTTAAGAGTCAGCAAGAGTGGGGCGATTTTGCTAAACACTTTACCAAACCTGATACTGCTCGTGTAGGTGTCACGTCAAGTGTGGAACAAAATCCAGCAGATTGAGTGTAATATCAACACTTGATGCATAATGTTGAGTTAGTGCTTTACAGCAAAGGGGCTAGCTTATATTATGCGTCTCGTTCGGAGGGGTGGCAGAGTGGTTTAATGCACCGGTCTTGAAAACCGGCGTGGGTTTATAGCCCACCTAGGGTTCAAATCCCTACTCCTCCGCCATATTCTAAAGTGAAAAAGCCATTGATAATCAATGGCTTTTTTGCTTTCTGGCATTTGAAAAATCCTATTCTCAGACCCAAAATGGATGACTGAGACATATGTACTTATTTCGTGCCACAAATTGTACCTATTACACTCGCATGGTGTTGCCTGTTTATCTGAGTGATAAAGGCTTTTCTGCCGACATCAAAATATCCTTACTGACTAAGCAGCGCTCAATCGCCATAGGTCGCAATCTTATTATGGCGGGTATCTTACGACCATTAATCAGTAGCTTAACCCCACAATCAATGCCTGATGCGTTTAAAGTACACGTTAATCAATTGATTAATGATGCCCGAGCAGGCTTTGTTGGGGTTACGGATATGCTGGATGACAAGGCTAAGCCAGTTCGAGAAGTGACTGCGTTTATTCCCATACGGCCGACCCAATTTACTTCGGCAGATGACAATCCATCCCCACAAACAACGTTGGCATTATCAAATAATCCTGGTAGTAAAAACCAAACTAAATCAGTGGGTAATATTACCTTACAGGATGCACTGACTAAGTTTATTACCTCCAAGCAGAAGCAGTCCATCTCAGCCCTAACAGTAAAGCAGCTTAATCAACGTATTAGCCATTTTATTGAGCGAACCCACTTAGAGGATGTATTCGACATAACCAGCGCAGAGGCAATGGAATACAAGGATTGCTTGCTAGAGGAGGGCAGAAGCCACAAGAGTAACAAAGACTATCTCGCTGCCGTGTCACAGTTCTTTAAATGGAGCCGATTGATGCAGTACACCAGTGTGGGCATAGTGAATGTGGGGCAAAAATGCTGTCAACCAAGGTCAACAATCAGTCGAAAGTGAGCGTAAAATAATGAGAAAGCTAAAACGATATCAAGTGATTACCCTCCAAACTGTATAAAAAATAGCTACCGAAAAAAAGCAAATTCCTATAGCATTATTCATACCAATTTAGACGGATGTGGCAGCGGCCAAGTCCAACAACCGATTTATGCCCTGCAAACAGCGCAGTGCATAAATACTAAGACGTTATAGCAAAGGAGAGAAAGTGCCATTTAACTTATCTGAAGAACAACTAGCCAAATCAGAAAAGGAGCTTGGCGCAATTTTGCCTTACGAGTATCGTGAGGCAATGAAACTAAATAACGGTGACGAAGCTTTAACTGAAGAGAACGAGTGGGAATTTTATCCAGTCAAAGACAACTCAGATAAAAAGCGTCTTTCACGCACATGCAACCACATTCTTTATGAAACTGAGTCCTGTAAAAATTTTGGTAATTTTCCAAAAAATGCTTTGGCAATAGCAGGAAATGGATCTGGAGACCAAATGGTGCTTTTAAAAGAGTCAGAAATATATTTGAATGCTGTGTTTTTGTGGCAGCACGAAACTGGCGAACTTCAAGAATTAGCTTCCTCTTTCTGCGAAATTAAAAAGCTATAATCGGGTAGCCGGAGATATCTAGCCTCCAGCCCCCACACCACCCTGCATGCGGCTCCGCACAGGATGGTTCATTTAGAACACCTAACTCACTTTTGGGTTAGGGTAATGAACTGCGATCCATCCATCTCTCAGTGAATACAATCCTGCTTTCTTTAGATACTCGTTACTCAGCGCTTGCTGTATTCCTGGTGTTTTCGAGCTCCGCCATGGGCCTCTACTTGTGATCCCACAAGCAACTGCTGCTTGGATCCTGACGCCACGTTTAAGTAAGTTTTGTACCTTAGTCCGGGGCTTTCACCACTGACGCCAGTAACACATACGCACACGACGACGGATCCAATGGTCTAAATCGACACACCCTTGATAAGCGTTAGCGATGCCAAAGTAACTGATCCAGCCTTGCATGTTCTGGTCTAATCCCATCGGACACTTAATTTTGAGACAGTATGGTCAATAAATTAAGAGGTCTATATGAGTCTGAAAAAATCACATAAGAGTTATCCGCAGGCATTTAAAGATGAAGCCATCCTGATGGTGCTAGACAAGGTTATAGCGTTGCCCTTGGATTAGCACCAGTCTGCTTTACAACTGTAAGGAAAAACACGAAGCCCTGGAACAAGGTATCACCTTAGAAGAGTCTGAGCGTGCACATGAACCCGCTTCTACGCCGGTATTATGTCAGTATTTGCGCTGACAACTCTGCCACTGTTTGGTGGCAGAACGGTTGACTATTTGCCGCATGTGAAACGCTGTTTAGCCGATATTCGCATTAGACCTGCTTTTATCAAGGTAATGAAAATCGCATGGCCGAATATATAATCTTTTACTGTCAATTGATTACGGAACCGACGATTCCCCCTAAACCTAAAATAGTGCCAGTGAATCAGACTTATCTAGTATGATTGACAAGCTAACATCTGCATTATTATGGCATTTAGTATATGAAGCAGTGGCTAAATTCAATTGGCCACTCATGACCAAGTTTTAGTAATTCTACAGAATGTCTCGTTAACCTGCTGCCCCCAACCACCTATGTTAGATTAGGCCATTACCATCGCTTCTACGGTGCCGATTGGCAAGATGCATATGCCGCTCAAGCAGTTACAGGAGAAAGGTGTATTCGTGATGACTGGCACCGACAGCGTGATTGATCACTGGTCGCCGTACGGCTTAGGCGACATGCTGGAAAAAGCCAATCTCTATGCGCAGCTCTACGTTCGTGCCAATGAGTTAACGCTCTCTCGCTCGTTGGGAATAGCTACTGGCAACACGTTACCGCTCAACGATAAAGGCGAGCGCGTTTGGCCAAAAGTGCAGGATGAAGCCAGCTTTGTGTTAGTGGATGCCTCATGTTCTGCAGAAGCTGTCGCGCGTATTTCACCTCGTACCGCCAGGTTCCATAAGGGTGAAATGGTTTGGGGAGCAGTAGGAATTTAGGCTTTGAGGTTGTAGCCGGGTTGCAAGTTAATCCGGCTACACGTTTTTTAACCATCATGCGCCTACATTTGCTGCCAATACAGTGGGGAGCCAAATACTTCAATGTAGTGGTCAATAATCGCTTTCGTATTCAGCGATGGATGACGGGTCCCTGGATAAATTGCCGCAATATACTGAGACTCAGCCTTAATTGACACATCAGCGTTAGGTAACAGGTCAATAAGTTCACCATTTTGAATTTTGTCACCAAGCAGCCAGTCGGGAAACAATACAATCCCCATCCCATTTAGAGCCGCAGTTAATAATGATTCAGCGCTGTTTGAGCGGAGCAGGGGCGACACCGGATAATGGATCCACTCTCCAGCAGCTTGTTTAATAAACCAACGATTAGGGCCTGATGTCCCACTATAAACCAGACATTTATGAGTGTTTAACTCTTCTGGGCTGGTAAGTATTCCATGTTTTTGAATATACGATGGTGATGCTGCGAGATGATAGTGCTGCTTTCCAAAAATACGAGCGCGAAACGATGAGTCAATCAAGGCACCAATACGAAAAATAACATCAGCTGCGTCCTTAAGCGGATCAATAAAATCATCAGTCAGTGTTAGATCTATTTCTAAGTGGGGATATTTCTGTGTCAGATTAGCTAAGGCTGGAGCAATATGCCTTTGACCAAAAAACACCGGTGCATTAATTCGTATCAGTCCAGCAGGTTCTTGCTGGCGTTCACTTAATTCTCGGCGCGCATCCTCTAGATTGGCGGCTATCACCCGCGCATGTTTAATCAATAGATGCCCACTTTCGGTGGGAATAATCGCGCGAGTATTGCGATAAAACAGTTGCTGTCCCAGCGCATCTTCAAGGTTCTGAATCACGCGAGATATCTGTGAGGCCGATATACCTTCTCTACGGGCCACTAATGAAAAGTTTTGGGTCTCATAGACTTGAATAAAAATGAGTAAAGCCCGTAGATTAATCGTTCCTAAACCGTTCATTGATGCACTTTATGCAAAGGTGTTTAGTTGATTGTGACATTTATCTTAGCTATCTAACATAGTAGCCTGCTTTTTATCAAAAATGGAGACCACTTGCTATGCAGCTTTTTTTAATATTAACCGTAATTATTGGTGGAATGGGACTTTCTGTTGAAGCCGGATTACTCGGCCCTCTTGGCACTCAAGTCGGCGATCTATGGGCCACATTTAGCATATTCGGCGTAGGCGCAGCGTTAACCTTTCTTCTTATGCTATTTTTCAGCCCTCGTAATAGCCCATCCTTTTTTTCTCAACCATCTTGGCAACTTCTCGGCGGAGTATTAGGCCCTATCTATGTTGTCATTATTACAGTTGCAGCCCCGAACATCGGTATTGCGCTCACCATGATTGGTATTTTGGTTGGACAAATCTTTAAAAGCCTGATTATCGATCACTACGGGCTACTGGGTACAACACACAGAAAAATTGATAATAGACGTATTATTGCCCTCATTTTTATCATTGCTGCATTGGCAATGGTGGCACAAGTTTAAGGTTAGATTGATGACTATTTTAATGATTTTACTAGCGATTTTTGGTGGGGCAATGTTGAGTGTCCAAGCTGCAATAAACGGACAACTTGGCAGTAAACTGGGGGTTCTGAAAACGGCTTTTCTTACCTTTTCAGTAGGAGCGCTTATCACGGCTTTACTCATTTTCTTTTTTGAACCCAAATATGCAGTCACCTTGCTAGATGTGCCTAAATGGCAATTGTTGGGTGCGCTGTGTGGTGTCCCTTACATTGTCATTATGGTGATTGCGGTGCAACGTATCGGTACAGCAGTAGCCACAGTTGCAGTCATCTTTGGGCAACTGACCATGAGCATGTTAATAGATAACTTTGGCTGGTTAGGCAATAACGCAATCCCGTTTTCAATGTATCGATTGAGCGCGATTATCTGCCTAGGCATTGCTTTATATTTTATTTATTCCAGCAATAAAAACGTTGAACGCCTAAGCGATAAAAATCACTAAGATTTCTTTGCCTAAGTAACGATGGAGTTTCATTGCACACAAGCGTCTTAGCGGAGAAAGCTTGAGATATTCAGTAATAGTTACTCAAATTTAGTTACTGAAATTAGTTACTCACAGGGAAGCACTCAATAGTGACAGCCCGTAACTTTATTGTTACGGGCATTTTATTATTCAGTGAGTTAACGCTGCAGATAGCACCCCGCCTTTATTGGAAATGATGCGTTAGACCGCGACTCATCAAGGATGATTAGTGTTAGTAAACACCCTGTGCCAACATGGCATCAGCCACTTTAACGAAACCGGCGATATTCGCTCCATCCTCATAGTTCACATGACCTTCTTCGTCCATGCCGTAATTCACACAAGTCGCGTGAATACTTTGCATTATTTTCTTTAGGCGAGCATCTACTTTTTCTCGGCTCCAAGAGAGGCGTTGAGCATTCTGACTCATTTCTAGTCCAGAAGTTGCCACGCCACCTGCATTGGCCGCTTTACCGGGTGCAAATAATACCTTAGCAGCGTGGAAGGCTTTTATGGCCTCGGCGCTGCTAGGCATATTTGCTCCTTCAGCAACCATTATCACGCCATTAGCGATGAGTACGGCGGCATCTTCTTCTAACAATTCGTTTTGAGTGGCACAAGGCAGTGCGACTTGAGTTGGCAGATGCCAAGGCGTGCGATTAATAAAGTACTCGAGCCCCATCTCATAGGCATAATCTGCCACACGCTTACGCTGCTCATTTTTCAATTCCATAAATCTAGCCAACTTCTCAGGAGTAAAGCCAGACGGATCGTAGACAGTACCATCTGAATCTGATGCGGTGATGACACGAGCACCCAACTCCATCGCTTTCTCAATAGCATATTGCGCCACATTACCAGATCCAGATACTGAGACCGCCATGCCTGCCAGTGTCTGAGACTGGTTAGCCAACATAGCCTCAACAAAATAGAGTAGGCCATAACCCGTCGCCTCTGGACGAATCAAGCTGCCGCCAAAAGAAAGTCCCTTTCCTGTGAATACACATTCGGCGCTGTGGGTCAGCTTTTTCATCATCCCTGCCATATAGCCGACCTCGCGTCCGCCGACACCGATATCGCCAGCCGGCACATCAGTATTAGCACCCAAATGGCGATAGAGTTCCAACATCAGCGCTTGGCAAAAGCGCATCACTTCCCCCTCACTCTTGCCCTTAGGATTAAAATCACTACCACCTTTACCTCCGCCCATTGGCAGCGTCGTTAAGGCATTTTTAAAGGTTTGTTCGAAGGCGAGAAATTTGAGTACAGAGAGATCTACCGAAGGGTGAAAGCGCATGCCGCCTTTGCAGGGGCCGATAGCTGAACTGTGTTGGATACGATAACCACGGTTTACTTGTACCTGGCCTAGGTCATTAACCCAACTTACCCTAAACTGGACAAGTCGCTCTGGCTCTATTAAACGCTCTAAAAGTCCATATTGTAGATAATCGGGATTTTGCGCCAAAAATGGCCAGATGGAGGCTATGACTTCACTTACAGCTTGAATGAACTCTGGCTGATTCGGGTTGCGCTTGGCCACTTGGGCGATAAAACTCTCTTTAGAAAGGGAATGACTCATCAATAACTCCTACAGTAAATTACATCGGCTTTATGCCAGCAAATGGCCATGCCCTATATCAACCTAAGCGTTACATGTTTAGTTTGTCTGCACAAAAACAGTAAGATTCATGAAAAAAATCGACTAACCTGTGTGAAGACGCTAACCCACTAAACGCCTAAAAGCGTCTTTTTATGCACTTAATTCACATAAATAGCAATAGTTAATTTTATGTTAACTTATATTTAAAACTATTTTCATTATGGTAAAAAATAGATTAAACAATATAAAACAAAAAGTTAACTTGTATTTTTCTGGCGTGAAATTATAGAAAATAAAAACTCGAAAAGTTTGTTTGAATATGTAGTTATATGCAGCACCTGAGTATTATGCTTTTTTAGAAACCGAACCAAACATAGAAGGGCAGATAGATTAGATTTAATTGACAGTGTGACCCCAAAATCGCCACTCAAAATTAGTTAATGATCTAAATCGACAAACCTTTAGTAAGTGTTGGCTAGACCAAGCTAGCTGACATCAATCTTGCGTATTGCCGCACTTTAAACAATTTATCGCTCGTCCCCTAAGCATCCTGTTATATGAACCAAGCGTGACAAGTCACAGTAAAATCAAGCGTAATTTATTGAGCCGCAATATGGTTTATTTAACACTGTGCTTCTAGCGTAAATAAGATACATTATTCACAATAAAACAGGGGGAAACATGGATTTACAACTGACAATACAAACTACTAACCTTGGTTTTGACTATGACATAGAGCTACACAGCTGGCATCAAAAGCTATGTGCTTATAGGGTATTTGGCACTAAGTCCAAAGAATTATTAGAAGGTGGGCTAGGGTTAGGGCTTAACTTCATCACTCAGTTTGAATCGGGTGATGAATGGTTGGCGCAAATTCCCGAGCAATATATTTCAATCACGGACGCCTTTCCTGAACATCAGTATCAGCTTTTATGGCTTGCTGCAAATAGTGAGCAAGCAGCGCAATTGTTATTAATGCGGCCGTTATTGTTAGTGCTTATTTGCGAGCAGTATCCAATCGATAACGAAAAGGCATTAGCATTAAGTCATCTAGGACAGCGCGACATTCTGAATGAACTCGGATACGACAACGCGAAAGCCACACTTAAATTTATCGACAAGCTAACACTTAAGTTTGAACGAGATTTAGAGCTGAAACACGTAAAAAAGCAGTTGGACAAACGTACTTGTCGATACAAAATATTCAATCACTACAACACGATAAACTATGTGGCTTTAAGCTTGGATAACAAATATCCATTTTTAACCTGTACCAAATTTGGCATGACTATAGCAAGTAAAAACAAGCTAGAAAGAGGGCCTTTACGTGCTTGTTTAGCCGATACTTTAGCACTGGGTATAGAGTTAGGTATTAATGAGCCAGCAACAAGAATTGGGCAGCTTTCGTCACTTGATGAGCTTGAAAGATTGCACCAACAATGGATAGAACGACGTAATGACATAAGGAGAGTAGCATCTAGACCTGTAGATGCTGATAAGGTATATCCAAAGCTTATCCCTAGTGAGCAGAACATTACAGCTATTGAAAATTATAATGAGCTTTTTACTGAGGGGATTGCCCAAAAGCACTGTATCGCGATTTATCACAGTCGGATTATTGCAGGACAATATTGCGTATTTACCATGCAACAACCCCAAAGAGTTACAATCGGGGTGAAAGTGAACAAGCTAATAAACATGCTTGAATTGGATCAAATTTCGGGAATAAGTAACGCAATCGCGACAAACGAAACCAGAGAGATAGTATATAAGTGGTTTGAGAGAGTGAAGAAAATCTATAAGCAAGGATTTGACGATGAGATTGAGTTAAAGGCTTAGCATATTGGGCCTATAGATTCAGGCTTTAGCGATAATATCTACTTCACATCATGATGTAAGCGCTAGTTGAAAATTAGCCAACGGCTGGTATAAGTTATAAAACCAAATACAAACACATAAAAATATACCGCAAGATTTAAAAAAGTCAGGTGGTGAAAATAGACCTAAAAAGCGCTCTGATGTATAGATTTGCACATCAATAGCGAGCTAATAGGGTAAAACTAAGTTTAAAGCATTGATTGCTAATACTTTAAAGCCACAGTCATAAGTTGACACAAAAGTCATTTGGTTTGACAAGCCACACACAAGATATGACGTATTACTCCTCACACCCTCTATTTAACATAATATACATTGTGCGCAGCTTTCTGTGGAAGGAATAAAACAGTTGGGAGATCAATGCTGCTGCCTTATAACACGCTCAGGATGCTATTGTTCTTTAGTTGATATGAGTACTTGAGTTATGCATATGTCTATATTCCTTTTAAATGGTCGATTGGTTTGTTAAATGCACTTTCATGTCGTTCAACTTGGCTGGTATGCAAATACTGCGATGTGGTGTTAATGCTTTCATGTCCGGCATCTGCTTGCACATGGGATAATGGTCTGCGGTTAATATTGATATCGTGTGTGATGCCGGTGTGCCGAATATTATGCGCTGTGAGTTTACGCATTTGTGCACCGTCCTGTGTAAAGCCATCAGTTTCGATACGGTCGGCTGCCAAATTGATAATGCTTTGAATTTCATCACGGACATGACGAATACCTAAATTGGCGTTGAGTATGCCAACATCTCGACCACGCCCAGCGGCTTTGTGGCGTACAAATAAAGGATGGTTTTCATTGGGCCCAGGATAATTAGTTAGTCCAAGAAACTGTCGATATTTAACTAAAGCTTCAAGTAACGCCTTTGAAATGGCCACGTTACGCTTTTTACCTCCTTTACTCAGCGGAATATGAAAGCTCCAAATACCAGTTTGCTGATTATGCTTAAATTGATTCATTACTGGTGAATAACCCGCGCGTGCAGATACATCTGAAATCCGTAAATAGCAACTGTAAATCAATGATATAAGAAACAAACTTCGTTGATGTAATTCAGGAAGTTCCTCAGCCAGTGCTGTTACGGTTGCCATGACGTACGACCACTGTAATTCGGTAAATGCGAGGCTATTTTCATCTTCATGACTTTGCCGTTGATACTGTCGACTAGCAGAAAACCGACTGTGATTAAGCCAGATTTGAGCCGGATTACGCTCACAGTATTCTTCACTTGTCAGATATGAATAAAACGAAGACAAAATGGCCATTTTAGTTTTTAACGCATTATCACTAAGTGCATAAGGTTGCGCTTGACCTAGATATTTTTTTCCAACAAATGGTCGCCATTGCGGGTTCGGAACCCGCTCGTCATACATTTTATCCAATTTGAATTGTGGCACATTAAAATAACCAATCAGTGCTATGGGCGGCGTTTGGCAGTAATCAACATAGCGGCTCATATCTTTACGGGTTACGTCTATTGGCGACATTGAAACAACATCAAAACACCAATGCAGAAATGTCGTTAACTCGCTGCGATAGGCTTTGTAGTTGTTTTCATTGTGCTTTTGCTCAAATAACCAATCACTGGCATGCTCAATAACTAAGCCTGCATCCACCACCTTTTCCATGCTGATTTGGGTGATATATTGGTTAACGATGCTATTGCCAACTTGTATGAATTCAAATGAGTCAAATAATGGAATAACTGGAGGAAGTTGCATATTGCATCTGAATTATAAGGATTTCTTGTATGATAATACTTAAACGCAAATGCCGATAATGTTATTTATCGGCATCAAGAGATATCGGGATTTTAGCACACGCAGAAAATGTACATTGTTGGCAAGTCACTCTTTTTTGACAGCAAATTAAGCATAACTGCCAAACTTGCTGCTTAGAATGGCTATCTAAGCATGTAAAATCGGCGGCACATAGATGTCCATCATGGATCAGTTTTGCCAGTTTATGCGCCGATATTGATAGATTAATTCGGTCTGCCATCGCCCTTCTCCCACTCATTATCTAACTATTATTAGAATACACAAATGAGAATTATTATCAACAATAGATTAAGTGCCTCTGCAGCCTCTTTTTAATTAAAAATAATGCAGATTTTCAATGGTTAACTCCATCGGCTTAAAATAGAATAAACTGACAGCCTATTGAATTAGATACTCTATTCCCCTACCTCCACGTTTAACACCACGATGAAAATGACTTATATTGCTGGTGTTATGCCAATAAACTTTGCACCAGAGCACCTAACACTCACCCATTATCATCTGCTAGAAAATCAACTATTACAGTATGATCTTGGCCATTGAGGCTAAAACTGACAAAGCCGCGCCAAACCATATAACCACTGCTACATGATCCATAAACAAAGTTCCCTATATAAGTCGTGTCATCAGATTGCTGCATTTTGACTGGGATTATTCCCATAAACATGTCTCGCCCTTCTAAGCGAAGGTTAACGTTCGTTATGGGCAACGTCGAAGATAACGTCAATGTTAATGGTTTTTCACTCGGTGCGCTGACGGGAGACAGATTAAATTTAAGCTGAGTATCGCCCACTTTTTTAATACAGTCCCCTGCAGAAAACTGACAAAGTGACGCATCACGACTACTTTTTAAAGGGCTTTGTTTGGCCTCTTTGTTACAAGCAGTAAGACTGAAGGTAAGTAAAAAAAGCAATAAATTGAGTCGCAAAGACATTAGCACAAAGAGTCACCTTGATTAATCAGGATGAACGCATTCTATGGCGTAGAGTGATCTAGATCAACTTTACACGCCCCTCAGCAGGTATCTTTTTTGACATAGCTCAAGTATCATTGCAAAACCTCGTATTTGAGCAAAATATGCAAGGTAACGCATTGACATGGCTCAGCAACCCCAATAGGGGAAACTGATTTTTATGTCGTTTTATAACAGGTAAAGCTTGTCTTTACTCAAAGTATCAGTAATAAGCAGTGGAAGCATGATGATGAACCATTCCCAGCCAACAGGCGCTGATTACAATTACACCATTGTCCGCCAATTTGCCTTAACCACAGTTTTGTGGGGTATCGTTGGTATGTCAGTCGGTGTATTAATTGCGGCTCAGTTAATCTGGCCTCAGCTGAACTTTGATACACCTTGGTTAACGTATAGTCGCTTGCGACCTTTACATACAACTGCGGTGATCTTCGCGTTCGGTACATCAGCCCTTTTTGCAACATCCTATTATGTCGTACAACGTACCTGTCAAACCCGACTATTTGCGCCTAAATTAGCTGCATTTACGTTTTGGGGCTGGCAAGCAATTATTATCTCGGCAATTATCACCTTACCTTTAGGCTACACATCGAGTAAGGAATACGCAGAACTAGAGTGGCCTATCGATATCGCAATTGCTATCGTCTGGATATCTTATGCTACGGTATTCTTTGGCACGATTGTTAAGCGCACCACCTCACATATTTATGTGGCAAACTGGTTCTTCGGTGGGTTTATCCTTACCGTAGCAGTACTTCATATTGTTAACTCAATGGCAGTACCTGTTAGCTTGTTTAAGTCATACTCTATATACAGTGGCGCTGTCGATGCCATGGTGCAGTGGTGGTATGGTCACAATGCTGTTGGTTTCTTATTAACCGCAGGCTTCTTAGGGATGATGTATTACTTCGTACCTAAGCAAGCGGGTCGTCCGGTTTATTCTTATCGTCTATCAATTGTTCACTTTTGGGCACTGATTGCACTGTATATCTGGGCAGGTCCACACCATTTACATTACACCGCATTACCTGACTGGACTCAGTCTTTAGGTATGGTGATGTCATTAATCCTATTCGCACCTTCTTGGGGCGGTATGATTAACGGTATCATGACCTTATCTGGTGCTTGGCATAAACTGCGTACCGATCCTATTTTACGTTTCTTAGTTGTCTCTTTGTCTTTCTATGGTATGTCTACCTTCGAAGGCCCAATGATGGCAATTAAAACCGTTAACGCACTATCACATTATACAGATTGGACTATTGGTCACGTTCACTCAGGCGCGCTAGGCTGGGTTGCAATGGTGTCTATTGGTTCTTTGTACCATCTGATCCCTGTGCTATTTGGCCACGGTCGTATGTACAGCGTCAAGTTAATCAATGTTCATTTCTGGTTAGCAACAATTGGTACTGTGCTTTACATCGTATCTATGTGGATTTCAGGTGTTATGCAAGGCTTAATGTGGCGCGCAGTGAATGCTGACGGCACTTTGACTTATAGCTTTGTTGAAAGCCTAGAAGCTTCTTATCCTTTCTACTTTGTGCGTTTCCTCGGTGGTTGTTTATTCCTTACCGGTATGCTGATCATGGCATATAACGTGATTCGTACAGTGAAAGCCTCTAAAGATTCATTGCCAGCATTGGCTGAACCCACAGCGGCTTAAAGGAGCAAACTCGATGAAATTTAATCATGAGATAGTCGAAAAAAACATCGGTTTGCTGGCGATTTTTACTGTTATCGCTATCAGCTTCGGTAGCCTTGTGGAAATCACACCGTTGATTTTCCAAAAGGACACCACTGAGCCAGTTGAAGGATTAATCCCCTATACTGCCCTGCAAATTGAAGGTCGCGATCTATATGTGCGCGAGGGCTGCAGTAATTGCCATAGCCAAATGATCCGTCCTTTACGGGCTGAAACTGAACGTTATGGTCATTATTCTGTCGCTGGTGAGTCTGTTTGGGACCATCCATTCCTATGGGGTTCTAAGCGTACAGGTCCAGATTTGGCACGTGTTGGCGGTCGTTACAGCGATAAATGGCATGAAGTTCACTTAATGGATCCTCGTGCTGTAGTGCCTCAATCGAACATGCCTGGGTTCCCATGGTTAGCCGAAAACAAGTTAGACGGCGAACTGACGGGCGCTAAGATGACTATTCTACGTAACATGCATAAAGGCGGTTACAAGGGTAATGATCTTTATACCGATGAAGAAGTAGCTGGCGCACAGAAAGCTGTTGCAGGTAAGACAGAACTGGAAGCCTTGATTGCATATCTTCAGTCTTTGGGTCACGCACTCAAATAAGGAGGCAATATATGGATTACGGCACATTACAAGGCATCTTAACCATTATTGTGATGCTGACCTTCATCGGTGTATTTGCTTGGGCATATAGCTCGCGTCGTCAAAAATCATTTGAAGAAGCAGCTAACCTTGTATTTTCTGATGAGGAAATTAGCAAGGAATCGAAGGACTCAGGAGAGAATAAGTGATGAGTAGCTTCTGGAGTGTTTGGATTAGCGTACTGTCGTTAGTTGTGATCGCGGGTTGTTTTCTATTACTACGTGCGTGTTCTAAGAACACCACTGGCGTAAAAGAAGGCGAGTCGATGGGACACAGTTTCGACGGTATTGAAGAACTCAATAACCCACTGCCAAAATGGTGGAGTTATATGTTCTACATCACTATCGTGTTTGGTTTGATTTATCTCGCTTTATTTCCTGGTTTAGGTAACTACAAAGGCCTATTAGGCTGGACGAGTTCTAACCAAAGTATTGGTACTGAGCAAGGCATTAAAGCCGATTCTGCTGCAGCAATTGAACTTGCAGCAAAAGAAGGCCGTTATGTTCAGTATGACCAAGAAGTAAAACACGCTGATGAAAAATATGGCCCAATCTTCGCGGCTTACTTGGCAACTCCACTAGAAGAATTAGTGAAAAACCCAGAAGCATTGAAAGTGGGCGGCCGTTTGTTCCTGCAAAACTGTGCTCAGTGCCATGGCTCTGATGCACGTGGTAGCAAAGGCTTCCCTAATCTCACTGATAGTGACTGGTTATATGGTGGTGAATTAGCCACGATTAAAACCACGATTATGAGTGGTCGTCATGGCATGATGCCGCCTAAAGGTGGTTTGCCGATTGATGATAGCGAGATTGCAGGTTTAGCTGAATACGTTGTTAAGCTGTCTGGCCGTGAGCATGACGAGACTCTTGCCGCTCAAGGTCAAGGCTCATTCATGAAAGGTTGTTTTGCGTGTCATGGTATGGACGCTAAAGGCAATAAGTTCATGGGTGCTCCTAATTTAACTGACGATGTTTGGTTATATGGCGGTAGCCGCGGCGTGATCGAAGAAACCATTAAGCATGGTCGTGCTGGTGTGATGCCGGCATGGAAAGACGTTCTCGGCGAAGAGAAAGTTCACGTGATCACCGCTTATGTTTATAGCTTGTCAAACAAGTAATTACATATAAGTAACGCTAAGGCCTCGAAACTTCGAGGCCTTTTTTTTAAAGTGCTATAACCGATGTTTAACGGTAAAATAGTACAAATTTCTATAATGGGTAACTGACATGAACGAACAACAAGCCTGGTATAAGCAGTTCTGGCCTTGGTTCTTAATTTTCCTACCTTTGTGTGCCGTTATTGCAAGCCTGACAACCTTTAAAATAGCCCTTGATAATTCAGACTCTCTGGTTGCCGAAGATTATTATAAACAAGGCAAAGCCATCAACATGGATTTAAGCAAAGTGAAATATGCCAAACAAATAGGCATGAATTTTTCACTCGAACAAAACGGTAATGATCTGTTACTGACCCAACACGGTGGTCCTGCGTATCAGGCGGCTTTAAAAGTCGAGTTCTACCATCCCACGCTTGCCGACAGAGACATCAAACTCACTGCAACGGCCGATGCCAGTAATGTGTACCGTATTACTGTACCAGCAACACTGACGGGCCCCTGGGAAGTACGTCTTGAAAGTTATGATGGTAAGTGGCGCATTCACCAGCGCGTTCAATTAAAAGATCATGTCCAACTGTGGCTAAACTGATTGTGGTTGAATAAATATTGTTATGACACACCCAAGTTGTTTTCACTGCCAAGAGCCCGTGCTTACGGGCCAGCAGTTTGTGACTCGCATTAACGAACGTGATGAACTCATGTGTTGCCCTGGCTGTCAGGCGGTTTCTCAAGCCATCGTCGATGCGGGCTTACTTAGCTACTACAAGTTTCGTACCGAGCCTGGTAGCAAGCAAAATGCCCTTGTCCCCGAAACTTTAACTCAGTTTAGCGCCTATGACTTACCTGAAGTACAGCAAGACTTTGTCCATTCAGAGGATAATATCGAGTCCGTGTCGCTCTCCATCGACGGCATCACTTGCGCCGCCTGCGCTTGGTTGATTGAGCATAAAGTCAAACAGCTTAATGGCATAGTGCAAGTGCTCGTCAACTCGACCACCCAAAGGGCGATGATTAGTTGGGATAAACGCACGCTAAAACTCAGTGATATTCTCGGACAAATTAGCCGTATTGGTTACCAAGCTGCGCCTTATCAAGTTGATGAACAAGAGATCAACAATAAGCTTAATAGCCGTAAGTTTTTACTGCGTTTAGGGCTCGCTGGCTTTGCGACTATGCAAGTGATGATGTTCGCCCTCGCCCTTTATACTGGCTATTTCACTGATTTAGACGTGCAATATCGAGATTACTTTCGCTGGGTGAGTATGATTTTCGCGACCCCCGTGGTGCTTTATTCTGCGCAACCCTTCTATTTTAGTGCCATTCGTACCCTGTTCAGCGGCAAGCTTAATATGGATGTTTCGGTCTCCATTGCCATAGGTGGTGCCTACATTGCCAGCTGCTTTGCCACGATTAATGGCACGGGTGAAGTGTATTTTGAATCAGTTTCTATGTTCACTTTTTTCCTATTGCTCGGGCGTTACTTCGAGCAAAAAGCCAGACAAAAAGCCTCGGTCAGTTCCAGTAACTTACATAAATTAGTACCACTCACCGCGCACTTAGTCACCGAGAATGGTCAAGACGAAATCCCAGCTAAAAAATTACGCTTAAATGATGTCATTTTAGTGAAACCAGGGGAAATCGTTGCCGCTGATGGCGTGGTGATTGAAGGCCATACGAGCATCAACGAAGCTATGCTCACTGGCGAGCAAATGCCGATTGAAAAACAGCGCGATAGTCAGGTATACGCAGGCACAATCAACGTTGACCAACCGATTAAGGTTAAAATTACCGCATTGGGGCAGGATCAACTCGTCGCGGAGATTATTCGTTTACAGGAACTGGCATCCAATACTAAACCTGCAATTGCCTTATTAGCCGACAAACTATCCCGCTATTTCTCAGGCACTATTCTTACCATTGCAGCAATAACGTATCTGGTTTGGCATCAAATTGCGCCAGAAGATGCTTTTTGGGTGACATTATCGGTATTGGTTGCCACTTGCCCTTGCGCCTTAGCCCTAGCAACACCGACTGCAGTCACCTGCGCGACCGCCCTTTTTACCCGCCTTGGGATCATTACCCGTAAAGCGGGGGTATTTGAAAAACTGCCATTGATCAAACATGTTGTCTTTGATAAAACGGGTACCCTCACCTGTGGTACGCTCTCGATTGGGCAAATACACTGCATGGCTGATATCACTCAAACTCAAGCATTGGCGATTTGCGCCGCACTTGAGGCTGGCTCTCGTCATCCTATTGCGGCGGCATTTGCTGAGTTTGCCGATAACGCGATGGTTGCTGAACATATTCACCATGAAGTGGGTTTTGGCGTGCGAGGCAGTATCGATGGGACTGAATACTTAATAGGAAACGCCATATATACTGGTGCCAATGTAGATAGTCTCGACCCAATACAAAGAATTTGGTTAGCCCGTTTATGTAATGAGCAACTTGAAGTGCTAGCAAGCTTTGAAATTAAAGACAATATTCGCCAAGACAGTAAAACCACAGTTGAGATATTAAAGCAGCAAGGTTGCCATATCAGTATTGCCAGCGGTGATAATTCTGGCCACGTACATCAGTTAGCAAAAGAACTGGGTATTGAAGATGTGCATAGCGGCTTAACGCCTGCGGGTAAACTTGCCCTAGTGACCCAATTACAACAACACACTCGTGTGGCCATGTTTGGCGATGGTATCAATGATGCCCCAGTGCTGGCGGGGGCTGACTTATCCGTCGCGATGGGTAGTGGCAGTGCTATCGCTAAAAACAGTGCCGATCTGATTTTACTGGGCGATCATCTATCCCGTTTCACCCAAGCCGTCGCTATAGCAAAATTGACCACGCGAATTATTAAACAGAATCTGGCTTGGGCACTGGGTTACAATGCCCTGATTTTACCCTTAGCCGTAACTGGCCACGTGGTGCCTTATATCGCTGCAATTGGTATGTCGACGAGTTCTTTGATTGTGGTCGCTAATAGCCTGAGGTTGTTGCGCGTCAAAGTGTAATTATCATAAAACGCTTAACCAAAAGAGTAAAAAGTCATTATGGAAATTATTTATGTACTTATCCCCATTGCCATGATCTTTGTTGCTATCGCTATTATGGTGTTTTTTTGGGCGGTAAAATCCGAACAATTTGACGATCTTGACCGCCAAAGTGTTTCTATATTGTTTGACGAAAATGCGGAAAAACCCGGTCATACACCTGTAGCGCCGTTGTCTGCACAACTGGATGACCCAACACAGCAAGCAATAAAGGATCAGCAAAAAGGCATGCCACTTTGATTGAGTACAATATTCCTGGCGCCTTTTTAGTCGGCCTAATGGGCGCAGCGCATTGTTTTGGCATGTGTGGCGGTTTAGTTGGCGCGTTCTCAGCCCAAATACCGCATCCTAAATCAGGTAATTTGTTGGCGCATCAACTCAACTACCTACTGAGTTATAATCTCGGCCGTATTTTAAGCTACACCTTGGCAGGCGCTTTCGTTGGCGCATCATCGGCAGCACTGGGGCATTTATTCGAGCTCGATATCTACCTTATTATACTGCGCATAATTGCGGGGCTGATGATGATAGCCACTGGTCTATATATCGCCAAAATTTGGGTCGGTATTGTGCAAATTGAACGGGTTGGACAGTGGCTATGGCGATATTTAAAACCCATAGCCCAACGTCTTGTCCCCATTCAAAATCGTCGCCAAGCTGTTATGGCTGGGTTTATTTGGGGCTGGCTTCCCTGCGGTTTAGTTTATAGCACCTTAACTTGGTCAGTGGCTTCTGGCTCAGCCAGTCAAGGCGCCTTAATTATGTTGGCCTTCGGTTTAGGCACATTACCAGCTCTATTAAGCGCGGGCGTGGCAGCAAAACGGCTCGCTACATGGGTACAACAGAAAACCGTTAGATTATTGAGCGGCTTGTTGTTAATAGCCTTTGGCGGACAAACTTTATATATTGCTCTCGCACAGCTGAACTAGCCCAAGTGAGTGAATTGGTTTAACATGGTTGCAGTGTAAAAACTTGAGAATCAACATGACAATCGATCAAAATAAAAATCGTCGTCCCGCCGCTAGCGGATGCACAATTCATTGTCACGATTGCAGTATGGGTAGCCTATGCATTCCCTTTACCCTTAATGCGAGTGAGCTAGATCAGCTCGATGATATTATTGAGCGTAAAAAGCCAATCCAAAAAGGTGAACAAATTTTTAAATCAGGCGATATACTAAAATCGCTGTTTGCTATCCGCTCTGGCACCATCAAAAGTTATACCATTACCGAACAAGGCGATGAACAAATTACCGGTTTCCACCTTGCTGGTGATGTAATTGGTTTTGACGGGATCCACGCCCAACAACATCAGAGCTTTGCACAAGCACTTGAAACATCAATGGTTTGTGAAATCCCTTACAATATCCTCGACGAGCTGTCAGGTGCTATGCCTAAATTACGCCAGCAAATCATGCGCCTAATGAGTAATGAAATCATGAGCGATCAAGAAATGATTTTGTTGTTGAGTAAAAAAAATGCCGAAGAACGCCTAGCGGCATTTATCAGTAACCTCGCCAATCGCTTTGGTAGCCGTGGCTTTTCCCATAAAGAATTCCGGCTGACGATGACCCGCGGTGACATTGGCAACTACCTTGGTTTAACCGTTGAGACTATCAGCCGTTTGCTTGGTCGCTTCCAAAAAGCGGGTTTAATCGAAGTTAATGGTAAATATATAACGATTCTTGATACGTTGGAACTCAATCAATTAGCGGGAAATTCGAGAATTGCAACATAGTTGATGAATGGGAATTGATGGTTCAATGAATCAGGTTATGGCGCTATGAACTAGACAAAAATAAAGTAAGTCGCGATATTAAAGTGAGTTTAGGTTGCATTTGATCTAAAACAATACGGTTAATTGCCAAAGGCTTATGATGATACTGAGCCTATGATGAAAGGAACATACCATGAAGGATTATCAAAAAATACTGGTTGTGGTTGACCCTACCACTGAAGAGCAAGTTGCTCTTGCAAGAGCGGTCACCTTAGCCAGTAAAAGTAACGCTCAAGTCACTGTGTTTCTTTCTATTTTCGATTTCTCCTACGAAATGACATCAATTTTGTCAAATCAAGAGCGTGAATCGATGCGCCAAGGTGTCATAGATCAACGCCTAGCTTGGATCAACGATTTACTAAGCGCCTACACCCATCTGCAACTCAATATTGACACCCAAGTAATTTGGCACAATCGCCCATTCGAAAGTATTATTAATCATGCCATTACAGGTAAATACGATTTGATAGTCAAAGGCACCCATGCCCACGATAAACTCAAAGCGGTGATATTTACCCCAACCGATTGGCACTTAATGCGTAAAGCCCCTGTCCCAGTCTTAATGGTAAAAGCCCACGACTGGCAAGCCGCAGGGAAAATCCTCTGTGCTGTTAATGTGGCAGCTGAAGATAGCGACCATCAAATGCTTAACGGCAAAATCATCGAACATGCTAAAGATTTAGCGCTTAAATTCTCGGCAGAAGTGTATTTAGTCAATGGTTATCCTGGCACTCCAGTTAACTTAGCTATTGAATTACCTGATTTTGATGCTCAATCTTATAATGAAACTATTCGTATGCAACATGAGCAGCGCGTAAGCTACCTTGCCAATGCCTATGGTATTGACCCCAGCCATTGCCATGTTAAAGAAGGTTTACCTGAGGATGTGATCCCTGAGCTTGCCGAACAACTTGATGCTGAATTAGTGATTTTAGGCACAGTCGGGCGTACTGGATTTTCAGCCGCGCTGATTGGTAACACCGCTGAGCATGTTATCGACAGTATCAACTGTGATTTACTTGCCATTAAACCCGACGGCTATAAATCGCCATTAGATGTAACCTAAGCGATACACGGCTCTTTACCACTGGCAAGATAGCTGGAATAATACGCGCCCTGAAACTACGTTACTGGGCGTTTTTTATGTCTGAAATTATGTCTGAAGCTATGTCTGAAATTACGGCACATCCGATGTCTGAAGAATCATCAAAAAAAAATACCTCTCGCCTTATTAAATTACAAAAACGCTTACGCCGTGAAGTCGGTAGTGCTATCGCCGATTACAATATGATTGAAGATGGCGATAAGATCATGTGCTGCCTCAGTGGCGGTAAAGACAGCTATGCGATGCTCGATATTTTGATGAATTTACAGCAACGTGCGCCAATTCAGTTTGAAATTATCGCGGTCAACTTAGATCAGAAACAACCTGGTTTCCCCGAGCATGTGTTACCCGCTTATTTAGATAAACTCAACGTGCCTTACCACATACTCGAAAAAGATACCTACTCGATAGTAAAAGACAAAATTCCAGAAGGTAAAACCACCTGTTCACTGTGCTCCCGCCTGCGCCGCGGTACGCTTTATAGTTTTGCCCAGCGCATCGGTGCAACTAAAATCGCCCTAGGTCACCACAGGGACGATATTATTGAGACCTTGTTCTTGAATATGTTTTTTGGTGGCAAGATGAAAGCGATGCCAGCTAAATTACTGTCTGATGATGGGGCTAATGTAGTGATCCGTCCTATGGCTTATTGCCGAGAGAAAGATCTTGAAGAATATGCCAACTTAAAAGAGTTCCCGATCATCCCATGTAACTTATGTGGTTCACAGACAAACTTAAAGCGTGTAGCAGTCAAAGATATGCTTAACCAATGGGATAGACAGTATCCTGGTCGTATTGAAACCATTTTTACGGCCATGCAAAATACAGCCCCCTCACAAGGTGTTGATCGTGAGCAATTTGATTTTGTCTCGCTAAAACGCGATCCAGATGCCCCTCAACGTGCTGATATTGCCGCTGAGGCTAATTTACCCGCTTTTGACTTTCTTGATATTGTTGACAATGGGCATATAAATGTAGATACCGTAAAACGTATCGATATTGTGCAAACCTATAAGGCCTAACGAATCTCCAAATAAGTCATCGCTATGAGCAAGCTTACAAATCAATAAATTAAAAAGTCCACTATGAGTGTAATGCTGTTCATTTAAGTGTGAACGGCATTTTTATTTGGTCTAATTGGATACTTGTTTTTGCCCATTTTAAGCACTCTTGGATAAGCTCTTTCCCATTTACCATCCAACTTAAATTGCCGGCCATTTCTTTCTGGCTTGAGGCGTGGTGCTTAGCCTTACCAGCTGGCCATACTTACCCAGCGTTCGAACCACTCCATATTAAGTACTTTTCTTCAGTGGCAACAACCAGTGGCTATCAGGTTGCACTTGTTGCCAAGCGCGCAGAGGGCCGAGCGAGTAAAACCCTCGGTCAGAGAGAGCTAGACTGTGATTGGAAATGCTAGGAATGAGCCCAAGCGCCAAGTTCATTTCATTTTCGACAACCGAATCAAAGGCGCTGTTGACCAACAAATGGCTGCTTAATTCCATTAAACAAACCATGCTGATTTGCGGATAAGCCGCGTCACCTGAAGCGTTTGCGATTCGCGCATAGGCGGCTCGATTCTGGACACTATCGGGTGTCCGCCACACAACACCGTCGACACCATACAAGTTAAGACTGCGCCAATGAGGGTGTTCTGCTCTGGCGTGCCAGGTATGTGAGAGTTGCATAAAAAAATCCGATGACAAGAGGTCATCGGATTTTGATCTTTTCAGCGAGCTCGGCAAGCAATCTATCTTAACTGTTCGGCATTACTCACTTGAGGACTTTTTTATTCACATCAGTTTTAGCGATGACGTCTAACTTTGAAAGAATATTTATTGAATCCAAGGGCTCAACACTGATGGTGACACACTAAAACGTAATGATGTGATGTTGTCTAGCTCACTCGCCGCTAATTTAAAGCTACCTGTAATCTCTTGTTCACGGTTATCAATATAAACTACCACTGGTTGATCGGGTGAAAATTCAAAGTTTAATCCTGCTATTGGATCCCTAAAATAACGCATTGGAAAACCTTGCATGGTACCCAGTAGTGCATCCATTTCAGTATTGATTTGCTGTAAACGATGACGGTCGTATTGCGTTAACGTCTGTTTAGCTCTAACTTGCATTGCGATAGCACACCCTGCTGCGCTACCAGCAAAGTTAAGATTCACTAAGGTTCGCTCATTCTTCAAATCATCATCCAATGGAATAAATAACCTTTGAGCATCAGTATAGGTCAATGGCGTTGAAGTTTTTTCATTGGAAATAGTCCCATTTTCAATCAAACAGTTTTGTTGTTTAGGGACGCTAAAAGCAACTTCAACAAGTTGGTAGTTACCTTTATTAACTTGCTTCAATCTATCATAAAAAGCTTTATATTCAAGGGATATAGTCTCAGCATGGGTACTCGCTGCCAATAAACAAAAACAACCTAACCACCATTTTTTATACATCGACATTCACCAAATACTTTTCATTATGACGTAACATATCTAGAAGCTCATCAATATAAGCATCTTGCCTTTCTGAATAATTCACTAAACCGTAAATCAATTGTTCAGCCTTCAGCTCTAGCTCCTGTGAGCGTAAATCGGCACGAATTGAGCGGAATAAAGCATAGGCGGTGTTAGAATTAAGGTTACGCATATAGGAGGCCACTGATTCATCCACTGAAACAAAAACCTTAACTTCATGCGACTTACCTGAGCCTCGCGAGGATGGCACTATGCCGCAGCCTGACGAAAAACACCATTCACCAAAAAAATTAAATCCTTCTTTTGCAAAACGAGAACTGCCCCAACCGGACTCGTTTGCCGCTTGGATTAACACCATAGATTCGGGTACGATATCAACACGTTTTAATAAACTATTTAAAGATTTAGTATCTGTATTTCGTGCTGCATATTGATACTTATCAAATAACTCATTAAGTAATCCACGTTGAGTTTCAGATAAACTCTTGCCGTTATCGATTAAGTCGAGTACCTCATTGATAAAGTCACGTTCCATCGAAATAATCGCATTTTGCTGTTGCACAATGGGACGTAAAAAATCAAAAAAGGCTTTCTTTTTTTCAACAATATCGTTGACCGTTGAAAAGTCAGGAACTTGAGTAACAGGATCGACCGCGTTAACTAATCGAGTCGCAACAGAAGGTGCATCATTAATCGTTGGAATAATCCACACTCTTAATGAAAAAATAGCGACGATGACCATGGCTAATGCCAATGTAAACGAACCAATTCTACCTATTTTCAATAGTTCACCTTTGGTTTTACGCCTTCTCAGGCAAAATAAAGTGCGGATTATAAGCTATTTGTTAGATTTAACGAAATTTGCCTCAAATCACATCAATAAATTCGGGTACAATACCCACCGTAAATCACATCTGTCAGTTGAACGACCCGCGCTCGCCACTTTTCAGTGTAATCTTTGATTGAGCTTTTATTCTAAGGTTCCGCAATTGCCATTATGTATGACAATATTTGATCATCTATCATCGCGCTTAACACAGACTTTAAGGATGAAAATGATTTTCTCGGGTATTCAGGAAGGATAAACCCAGATGCAGTATTTGATGTTAAATCAATTTAAACATGTCGTCGCTATCGGCGGAGGCCATGGTTTAGGTCGCGTATTATCTTCACTCGATTTTTTAGGCAATCGCCTCACTGGTATTGTTGCTACCACAGATAATGGCGGTTCTACAGGCAGGCTTCGAGCTGAACAAGATTGTATTGCATGGGGCGACCTACGTAATTGTTTGTCCCATCTCGCTTATCGCCCATCAGTCGGCTCACAGCTTTTTGAATACCGTTTTCAGGGGCAAACCGAGCTCAGTGGTCATAATCTGGGAAATTTAATGCTACTGGCATTAGATCAACTCTGCGTGCGCCCGCTTGAGGCGGTGAATCTTATTCGTAACTTGCTCAAGATAGAGACTCAGCTGATTCCTATGTCTGAGCAACCTACTCATTTAGTTGCCCTTCGAGCCTCGGGTAGTAAAGTGTTTGGTGAGACAAATGTCGACAGCATGGATGAGGCGCCTATAGCGTTGTGCCTTGAGCCCCAAGTTGATGCGACCTTTGAGGCCTGTGAGGCTGTACGTAATGCCGAGTTAATTATTTTAGGCCCAGGAAGCTTTTTAACCAGCATCATGCCTCCACTATTGCTACCTAAGTTCGCCAAAAGCTTAGCCGCAACAAAGGCGCAAGTTATTTTTATTGATAACCTCACCGAAGAAACCTCTCCAGCGGGTCAATTTAGCATTGAACAACGCATTGCTTGGTGCCATCAAGTGATCGGCAAGCCGGTGATCAGTAAAGTACTATGCCATGGTGAAAAAATACGTTTAGGTTCGTTGATTAACTTCTTTCCGCTAAAAAATCGACATAATCCTAATTTGCATGATCAGACTAATCTATTGGATGCATTAAGTGCCCTGCTGCGGATAAAACAGGAGTTCACGCAACAACCTCTCGCCTGTTAGCGTTTAGAGTGAATTATTAACTAAAAACAATAAAGGACAGCCAATGCTGTCCTTTAGTTTTATCTTATAATCCGTTAAGTATTTATAATACTTGCGCTATAGCTTTACAGATCGCAGGCATATTGGTCTTCGTCATCCCAGCTACGCTGATACGGCCAGAACCCACAATGTAAACACCAAACTCATCTTTCAGACGCGCAACTTGGGCTTTGTTTAAACCCGAAAAACTAAACATACCATTTTGGCGAGAAATAAAACTAAAGTCCTGTGTCACGCCTTCTGCTTTCAAGCTATTAACAAATAGCGTACGCATTTCAGCTATACGCTCACGCATTTCTGTCACTTCCTGCACCCACATTGCTTTAAGTGCGGCATCACCAAGTATGGTGCTGACGATCAGCGCGCCATGGGCTGGAGGATTAGAATAGTTAGCGCGTATGGTGCGTTTAACTTGGCTAAAGGCACGCGCTGCGGCATCGGCATTTTCGGCGACCACAGTCACCGCACCGATGCGCTCATTATACAAACCAAAGTTTTTAGAAAAAGAATTAGCAATCAATAATTCAGGCACCTTAGCAGCCACTAAGCGTAAACCTGCTGCATCTTCTTCAATTCCTGCACCAAAGCCTTGATAAGCAAAATCAAACAGTGGTACCAGTTTCTTATCGGCACACAGTTGGGCTACGAGTTCCCATTGCGCTAAGGTCAAGTCGATACCCGTTGGGTTATGGCAGCAACCATGTAATAGCACGATATCGCCTACATTCGCGCTAGACAGATCTGTCATCATGGTATCGAAATCAATATCATGGGCATCGGCTTGATAATAGCCGTACTCTTTTACCGCTAAGCCTGCCGTTTCAAAAATATTTTGGTGGTTCGCCCAGGTTGGATTACTAACCCAAATAGTGTGTGAATCTGTATTACGCAGTAAAAATTCGGCAGCAATGCGTAGTGCACCAGTACCACCAGGAGCTTGTGCAGTGGCTGCGCGGCCAGAAGATATAAACTCACTGCCTTCACCAAATAACAGCGATTGCACTGCGTGGTTATAGGCTTGCACGCCTTCAATGCCTAAGTAATTTTTAGTCTTCTCTTGCTCAAGTAATATAGCTTCTGCTTTTTTCACTGATGCAAGTACAGGAGTCTGACCGGCCTCATTCTTATAAATACCCACACCAAGGTTTACTTTATTCTGGCGAGGATCAGCTTTAAATGTATCGGTTAAACCAAGAATTGGATCGGCGGGTGCAAGTACAACTTCAGAGAAAATCATGACTACTTATCCTAAATGTTCACGTGTAGGGAAAATTTCGAGTTATTTATACCACTGTCTTATCAGGTGTAATAGACCCAAAAGCCGCTTACTATTGAAATGCATATTTTATCAAAGATTAATCAATATAATTTGATTATTATTGATTAATTGTAAACAAAAAGCCTATTTTTTTAAAAAAATGCATTTACAGTATCTAGACTACACTTTTATTTTTCGGTTTGTTATTAGGATAAAAGAAACTAGACATCAGCACTGCCACAAAACTACAAATAGTGCTGAGGAAATATTGGATAAATACGCTAAAAAAATCTAAAACAAAAAAGCCCTGACTAATGTCAGGGCTTATTTGTTTTGGTACCCGAGGCCAGACTTGAACTGGCACGCTTATTCAGCGAGGGATTTTAAATCCCTTGTGTCTACCGATTCCACCACTCGGGCAAACTCTTTACATTAACAACGGGAATCATGTCATTAACGCTTTATTTTGGAGGCGCGACCCGGAGTCGAACCGAGATCGGCGGATTTGCAATCCGCAGCATAGCCATTCTGCCATCGCGCCAAAATCACCAAATTCATTAAAATTTGGAGCGACATATCGGGTTCGAACCGATGACCTATACCTTGGCAAGGTATCGCTCTACCAACTGAGCTAATGTCGCCTATTACTGCGCTACATCAGTGGAACCTATGCTAGGCACGCTTTCCCTTGACTGCGGATTGGCATTCTACCGATTTGGACCCCAGAGTCAATCAACAATTTTTAAAAAATGATCTAAGCCGCATCGTTTGTCCAATAAACCGCCACAACGTCACTAAACTGATGATTCATTAATCCATTTAAGGATTCATTTTAGAGATTTTTTACCGATACCCATGCCAATACTGCTTATGATAAAACTCGACAGATAAGCAGTGGTTCATGGAATGATTACTGCAAGAACAATAAAATGCGAAATAGAGAAAAACAAAAGCGCCCATTTTACTGGACGCTTATTTGACAAGCAGCTAAAGCTCTTAATGTTTCAAAAGGCTTACGCAGGTAATGACAGTGTCGTTAAACCCAGCATAGTTTGCATTACGCCCACCACTTGGCAGCTGTAGCCAAACTCGTTGTCGTACCATACATAAAGAATGGCACGCTTACCTTCTGCGATGGTCGCTTGCGAATCAACCACACCCGCGTAGCGAGAACCAACTAAATCACTCGACACAATCTCGGTTGAGTCGGTGTAATCAATTTGATTTTGTAGTGGTGATTGCAACGCCGTATCTTTCAGGTACTCGTTAAGCTCGTCTTTACTGGTCTCTGCATTTAAATTCATGCTGATGATGGCCATAGAGACGTTCGGTGTGGGTACACGAATCGCATTACCGGTTAACTTTCCTGCTAACACAGGTAGTGCTTTAGCAACGGCTTTCGCAGCGCCGGTTTCCGTGATCACCATGTTTAATGGAGCACTACGACCACGACGGTCGGCAGTATGATAGTTATCAATCAAGTTTTGATCGTTGGTATAAGAGTGAATTGTCTCAACGTGACCATTCTCAATACCATACTTATCGTTAACGGCTTTTAGCACCGGCGTAATCGCGTTAGTAGTACAACTTGCAGCAGAAACGATAATATCTTCTGCGGTAATATCGCCTTCGTTAACACCGTAAACAATATTTTTGATTGCGCCTTTTGCAGGAGCTGTCAGTAATACTTTGCTGGCACCAGGGCTTTTAAGATGTAAACCCAAACCTGCTTCATCTTTCCAAATACCTGTATTATCAACGATTAATGCATCACTGATATCATATTTAGTGTAATCCACTTCATCCGGTGAATTTGCATAGATCACTTGAATATACGTACCATTAGCGATGATAGCATTGTTATCTTCGTCAACTTCTACAGAGCCATTGAAGGGACCATGGACAGAGTCTCGACGTAGTAAACTGGCACGCTTCTCTAAATCGCCCTTTTTACCGCCACGTAACACGATAGCGCGTAATCTTAGCTTGTTGCTGCGACCTGTGCGCTCAATTAGCAAGCGCGCTAATAAACGCCCAATACGGCCAAAGCCATAAAGCACGACATCACGCGGCGCAACATCATCCGCATGGTCAATGGCATCGGCCAATTCTTTTGCCATATAACTTTCAATTTCACTAACATCGGTATGATCGCGCCAGTAATTTACAGCTAGCTTACCGATATCGACTTTACATTGTTTAACCGCAAGCTTGCTCAGCGCTTGAACAAAAGGAAAACTCTCACGTAAACGTAATTTTTCACCAACATGGCGACGGACTAAACGGTGCGCTTTAATGATTTCAATCGTAGAAGCATTGAGTAAAGGTTTACCATAAACCACGACTTCAACGCCCTGATTACGGTATAACTTGCCTAACAAAGGTTGCATTGCCTCTGCCATTTCAAAACGTTCTTGCCAACTTTGTAGGTGTTTATCAGCGCTCATTTACAGATCCTTTATCTCACTTTTCAATAAAATGTACTGAAAGGTTTGAGTAACATGACGAAAAGACCAATAATCTAATGCGGGTTTTAGGGAAAACCCTGTTTTGGTCGGCGCCATTGTAATGAAAGTCGCGCGTTGTTTCCAGCAAGATGTTTTCTGTAAATCTGTAATTTTATTAGATAAAATCACCATCCGGAGCCTATTTTGAGACGAAATTTAGTAATAATTACATCATTTAGCCTAGGGATGAGCTTTTTGGGTCTTATCGGTTGTGATAATGGTCGAAACATCCAGTCTATTTGTAAAAATAATCCTGAAATTTGTGCCGATTTGCACAAGGATAGTTGGTGTTTAGCTGAAAAAACTAAAATTATCCAAAATCGTTACGCACTAAAAGACAGCGAAGTAACCACAGGGAAACAACTCTACATACAATTAACTAACCTTGAGGACTATAGTCGTTGTATCGAACTGGCATCAGGTGTACAGCATATCATCCACACGGAACGCACTGCAGACCGAGCCAGAGCCTTCAGGTTAAGCAATCAAAATCTAAGTTTATTACAAGAACAAACCCGTGAACGCCAAGATCCTTTTATGTCTTACTATCAATGGACACGTTTTGGTGATACTGACGCGTTAGCTCGTTTTTTAGCACTGGAAAATACCGGTGAGATAACTGATCCGTTTTTGCTTGCACAAGTGGCAACCTACTACAGCAATCGTAATGCTATAAAAGCTCAGCAACTCTATCTTAAAGTGTTTGCAGAAATCCCATTTGATGATTTTGATGTCAACTGGTTACTTGGACTCGCTTCGACTTATCGGCAAACACAGCAATTGGATAAAGCCTATATGTTAACGAAAGCAAATTTACTACTTACGCAGCAGAAGTATTCAGAGCAAAAGATGATAGCCTTACTCGGTGGTGATAAGTTACTCGCAGCAGAGTTAGATCTGAAGGCACAAACGCTTATCGATTCTCTAAAAAATGACAGTTATCCATTAAGTTTGGTCAAAACATGGCTTGAGTCTCAACCCGTAGCGACCAAAACAAACTCATCCCCCTTACCCGTACACTCTGACGAAAAATAGATACAAACTAAGATGGCAGACGCTTGCCATCTTGTAATTTTTTACTCAGTTAATGCGTAAAAAATAGCAATTACGCGATCAATGTATAATAAATCTTAATTTGTTACGTAATATCGCCGTAAAAAACCGATTTAACTTGACGATAGCTGTCAGTTTGGTAATTTTACTACTAATTGAATTTTATAATCACCAGAGGGATATGAGATGACTATCCGTGTAGCAATAAATGGCTATGGCCGTATCGGTAGAAACGTTTTACGCGCCTTGTACGAAAGCGAAAAAGCTTATCCAATCAAGATTGTCGCTATTAATGATTTAGGCGATGCTTCAATCAACGCTCACTTGACTAAATACGATTCTGTTCATGGTCGTTTTAATGCCAAGGTTGACCATGATGATGAAGCTATTTATGTGAACGGCGATAAGATCCTCACCTTCCAAGAACGTGATCCAGCAAAACTGCCTTGGGCTGAATTGCAAGTTGACGTAGTTTTTGAATGTACGGGTATTTTCACATCTAAAGAAACCGTGCAGCCACATTTAACGGCTGGAGCGAAGAAAGTAATTATTTCTGCTCCAGGTAAAAACGTCGATGCGACTGTTGTTTACGGTGTGAACAACAACGTACTGACCTCAGATATGACTGTTATTTCAAATGCTTCTTGTACTACTAACTGTTTAGCGCCTTTTGCTAAGCCGCTAAATGACGAGATTGGTATTGAATCAGGTTTGATGACGACTATTCACGCCTATACTAACGATCAACGTTTATCTGACGTGTATCACACAGATTTACGTCGTGCCCGTGCAGCAGCAGTGTCGATGATCCCAACTAAAACAGGTGCCGCAGCGGCAGTTGGTTTAGTTGTACCTGAGTTACAAGGTAAATTTGACGGTTTAGCGGTTCGTGTTCCTACCATTAACGTATCACTGGTAGATTTATCTTTCATCGCGGCCCGTGACACTACGGTTGAAGAAGTGAATGCTATTATCGAACGCGCAGCCAGCATTGCGCCATTGAGCGAAGTGTTAGCGGTGAACAAAGAGCCATTAGTGTCTATCGACTTTAACCACAATGCGTTCTCTTCAAATTTTGACGCCACTCAAACCCGTGTGAACGGACGTTTAGTTAAAGTGATGTCTTGGTATGATAACGAGTGGGGATTCAGTAACCGCATGTTAGATAACGCAGTTGCACTGATGAACGCCAAGTAATTAAACGCAAAATTATCTCGCTTTTTAGATAACGCGTTACTCAATCAAGCCTCGCATTCGCGGGGCTTTTTATTGCTTTAGATTCAATAAAAATCCCCACACTATGGCAGGGATTATTTATCAAACTGAAGTAGCCTGAATAACATATTTAACGATGCTTAGGCATTACCTTTGACTTTCATATTCAGTGTTTTAGCAAAATCCAGCATGCGCGTCAGCGGGATCAATGCTTTGATTCTTAAGTCTTCATTCACATAAATCTCATGGGGTGTTTTATCGCTGCCACTAAGTGATGCCTCAATCGCCTGTAGACCATTCATAGCCATCCAAGGACAGTGAGCGCAGCTCTTACAGGTTGCACCGTTTCCGCCGGTTGGCGCTTCGATTAATATTTTACCTGGCGCAGCTTGCTGCATTTTATAAAAAATACCGCGATCGGTTGCCACGATAAAATGCTTATTCGGCATGGTTTGAGCTGCTTTAATAAGCTGACTGGTCGAACCGACAGCATCAGCCATGGCCACGACACTGGCGGGCGACTCAGGGTGCACAAGGATAGCCGCATCGGGGTACACACTTTTCATGTCACGCAGCGCGTTAGATTTAAACTCATCGTGAACGATACAATCGCCCTGCCACATCAACATTTGCGCGCCCGTTTGTTTGGCAATGTAACTGCCTAAATGACGGTCGGGTCCCCAAATGATTTTTTTGCCTTCGCTGTCTAAGTGCTCAACGATTTCAAGGGCAATACTTGATGTGACCACCCAATCGGCGCGCGCTTTAACCGCGGCCGAAGTATTGGCGTAAACCACCACGGTATGATCTGGGTGCGCGTCGCAAAAAGCGCTGAACTTATCAATAGGACACCCTAAGTCCAACGAGCACGTGGCCTCTAAGGTCGGCATTAAAATAGTTTTTTCTGGGCTTAAAATCTTGGCGGTTTCGCCCATAAACTTAACCCCTGCAACGATTAACGTTTTTGCGGGGTGATCGCGGCCGAAACGCGCCATTTCTAAGGAGTCTGAAACACAGCCGCCGGTCTCTTCGGCAAGAGCTTGGATTTCAGGATCGGTGTAATAGTGGGCAACCAGCACAGCATCTTTTTCAATAAGTAATTGTTTGATACGCGCCTTATAGTCGGCCTTTTCAATATCAGACAAAAGAACAGGCTTAGGCGGAAACGGGTAATCAATAGTTTCTATGCTGGGAATAAACTGACTCATAACACATCCATTAGGATAACTACGTTCGCGAATTATACGTAATCGGGATCAAAAGATTAACCCATTTATGCAAAGCAAATTAAAAAGGACGCTTTAAAGCGTCCTTTTGTGTCAAATCTGCGTGCCAGTCACTTAACGCATCGCTAATAACATCTCTTGAGGCTGCTCAAGATACTGTTTCCACAGATTACAGAAGCGAGCGATAGTGCCACCATCGATAACGCGATGATCGCCAGACCAACTCACTTGCATAATCTGGCGGGCTTCGACTTCCCCTTTCGCGTTAAAGCGAGGCAAGGTTTGCAACTTACCTAAGGCGACAATCGCTACCTCAGGTTTATTGATGATAGGCGTCGCAACGGTACCACCTAAGGCGCCAATGTTAGAGATAGAAATCGTGCCGTCTTTTAGATCAGCCGGCGCCACACGGCCACTGCGGGCTGCTTGGGTCAGACGGGTAATTTCTGCCGCCACTTCTAAAATACTCTTATCCTGCACATCTTTAATGTTAGGCACTAAAAGACCGACTTTAGAATCCACCGCCATGCCGATGTTGTGACGAGACTTATAAGTCAATTCAGTGCAATCAGCATTGACTTGGCTATTCATCACAGGGAACTGGCTTAAGGCTAATGACATCGACTTCATGAAGAATGGCATCATGGTCAGCTTTACTTCATCGGACGAATACTTGACCTTCATGCTTTCACGCAGTGCGACTAAGTCTGTTAAATCAAACTCTTCGCAATAGGTAAAGTGTGGAATACTCGACACCGATTCCACCATCATGCGTGCCATCACCGCTTTTACGCCGCGAATAGGCTCAACCGTATCAACGCGTTGAGTTACTACAGACGCTGCAGCTGCAACTTGGGTTTGAGATGCTTGAGATGGCGCCTCTTTTACCTGAGCCACATTTGGAGCTGCAACAGCATTGCTCGAGCCCTGTTGCTGGAAGCGAGTGATGTCTTCCTTATAGACACGGCCGTGTTTTCCTGTACCAGATACTCGGCTTAAATCGATATCTAGGGAACGCGCCATCCGGCGAACTGCAGGGCTAGCTAAGGCTTTCCCCTGACGCGCGGGTTCTGCACTTGCAACCTGTGCTGTTGATGCTGCGTTAGCCACAGTATCGGTCGCTGCTGAGGCGTAGGCCTCAACTTCAATGGCATACAGAGGCGCATGCACTTTAGCGAGCTGACCTTTGCGATAATGCAGTTTGGCAATTTTACCCGCTTTTATGGCAGGAATTTGCACTAGCGCTTTATCGGTCATCACGTCGGCAATCGGTTGATCTTCCTCAACCATATCACCTTCGCTCACCAACCAGTCGACTAACTCACATTCAACAATACCTTCGCCAATATCCGGCAGTAAGAACTCTTCAATGCTCACGGATGCATTCCCAGCGGGCTCAGCAACCTTTGTCGCGACTTGCGCCACTGTAGATTGAGTAGCCGCAACTGACTCTTCATCTGCGATTTCAACGGCGCCTTCAATTTGTACGGCATAGAGCGGCGCATGCACTTTTGCAATCTCACCTTTCGCGTAATAGAGCTTAGTGACCACACCCGCAAAAGGTGCAGGGATTTGTACTAGCGCTTTGTCGGTCATGACATCGGCAATCGGTTGGTCTTCAACGACGGTGTCGCCTTCTTTAACCAACCATTCAACCAACTCACACTCAACCACACCTTCGCCAATATCCGGCAAAATAAAATCTTTAATCATACCGGACTCCTAAAAGGTCACTGATGCTTTGATGGCTTCAAAGGTTTTGAGCGCATCTGGCATGTATTCTTTTTCATGAATGAGTGGGTACGGGGTATCTAAACCACAAACGCGGCTAATAGGCGACTCAAGATATAAGAAGCATTCTTGCTGAATAGTCGCGGCAATTTCACCAGCAAAACCACCGGTTAGTGGCGCTTCATGATTGACCAACAAACGTCCGGTCTTTTTGACTGAATCGGCAACGGTATCGATATCCCAGGGTGACAAGGTACGTAAATCGATAATTTCGCAGAAGATACCCTCTTTAGCGGCCATATCAGCCGCTTTTTCCAGGATTTCCATTTGTGCGCCCCACGCTACTAAGGTGATATCTTTACCTTCGCGAACCACTTCTGCTTTACCCAGTTCGATTTCATAATCGCCAGCGGGTACTTCGCCAACTGATGCACGATATAAACGCTTAGGCTCAAAAAATATTATCGGGTTTTTATCACGAATTGACGCCAACAGCAGCCCTTTAGCTTGCTCTGGGTTACGTGGCACCACCACTTTTAATCCAGGTGTTTGGGTAAAATAGGCTTCAGGTGATTGCGAATGATAATGGCCGCCAGCGATGCCGCCGCCATAGGGCGTACGAAAAACTAAACCACCAACATCGAATTCATTGCCGCTGCGATAGCGAAACTTCGCCGTCTCGTTGACGATTTGATCAAACGCCGGAAAGATATAATCGGCAAATTGGATTTCAGCCACAGCCGTCATGCCATTTGAGGCTAAACCATTAGCAAAACCAGCAATACCTTGCTCTGTCAGCGGGGTATTAAAGCAGCGGTCGCGACCAAATTTTTCTTGTAGACCAGAAGTTGCGCGAAATACACCGCCGAAATGGCCCACATCTTCACCAAAAATCACCATGCGCTCATCGGCTTGCATAGCAATAGACAAGGCCTCATTCACGGCCTGTAACATATTCATTTCAGCCACGGCTTATAGTCTCCCTGCACTTTTTGGATAGGCTTGCGGATATTTTTTGATATGTTCTTTAAGATCGCTAAGTTGCTTTTTCAGCACCGGCGTTGGCTTGTCGTACACATCTTCAATAATTTCATCCAGCATAGGCACAGGAATTTTTTCAGCCACTTTTACCGCTGCTAATACTTCTTCGCGATATTTTTCATGTAGCTTCACATCATCCGCTTCGGCAAACCAACCTTTGTTGATAAGCCATAATTTGAAACGTTTCACCGGATCGTGTTGCTGCCACTTAGCTTCTTCATCTTTGGAGCGATAACCTGATGGGTCGTCTGAAGATGAATGGGCACCGAGGCGATAAGTCATCGCTTCAATCAATACGGGAGCATTATGCTCGATTGCATAAGCGCGCGCTTGTTGAGTCGCGGCCAGCACAGCCAGCATGTCATTACCGTCAACACGAATAGTATGCATGCCATAACCCACACCACGACTGGCAATACCATTACCAGCAAACTGCTCTTCAGTTGGCGTTGAAATGGCGTAGCCATTGTTACGGCAAAAGAAAATCACCGGGCATTTCAACACCGCGGCCATGTTTAGACCAGCATGAAAATCCCCTTCTGATGCGGCGCCTTCGCCAAAATAGCAAATAGCTACATTGCGTTTGCCCTGCATCTTTAAGCTATAGCCAACACCTGTTGCTTGTGGAATCTGCGTTGCTAATGGCGATGAGATCGTTTGATAGTGCAATGCTGCACTGCCGTAGTGAATGGGCATTTGGCGGCCTTTACCGAGATCTTTCTCGTTGCTGAACATCTGATTCATAAACTGTTCAGTGGTAAAGCCACGATAACGCAGCGCCGCATGTTCACGGTATTGCGCGAGGATCACGTCTTCTTGTTCAAGTGCGGCAACACTGCCGACAATCGCCGCTTCTTCACCCGTGCAGGTCATATAAAAGCTGATGCGTCCTTGACGCTGGGCACCTAACATACGTTCATCGAGAACCCGAGTGAACACACAGGTATCATAAATTTTGGTTGCTAAGGTTTCATCTATAATAGGCAAAACCGCGGTTTCATAAGTGGTGCCATCGGCTTGTAGAATTCGAAGGATAGGAATGTGAAGCGATGCCTTATCCAAGAAGCCGACTCGGTGCACTGTATCAGTGTTGAGTGTTGCTTTGCTCATATTGTGCTCTTGTTATCTCGTGACGCTCCAACGTGTTTGGTGCGCCTAATTTATACTAATATGCCGGACGGACATTACGTTAACGTAAACTACCTATCAACCATTGGCACAGTTCAAACTGTAAGTTATCACTACCTTGCATGTATATAATGCTTTACAAGCCTAACGTACGTGCGCATTAACCGCTGGAATTAAACAAATCACAGTGCGATTACCAATAGGCACCTTGGCATTAGGGAACACAATAGACTCAAACTCTTGTTCGACTTTAATGTCTTGCCCCCCTTCGCGTGCCAGTACAAAACCTTTAGGGAAAGATCTGAAATTTTCGACATCGGTTGCGAAGGTAAATTCAAAATCATCGGCATGTTTATTGATAACGCGGCATACTTGATACAGATTGACTTTATCTGCATCAAAATCAGTAAGTTCTAATGGCTTAGCCGTAATTAAACGCATAAACATTTCATGGGTGGCGATAAAGCGTGTCATGTCGTTTTGCCCCATGGGATACACTTTACCTAATTCAATAGTAAAGGCATCAGCGCCATAACGCTCAGAGGAAAAATAACTGAATGTGGTAGTCGGTTCGTGGTGAAAGAGTACAGTATCAACACCGCTTGCAGCTAAAAACATAATTTGCTCGCCACTAAAGGCACGCCCTGGACGATAGGGGTAAATAGCAAACTTTTCGTGTTTAGAGGCACGCATTGCGGTGTGTAAATCGTAATGAATACGTTGGCGTCCATCCGTTACCGAAGTATAAAATTTATCGACATAGGCTTCGAGTTTCTTTGCACGAATACGTTCGGGATTGATTAAACCAGGAGGATTTGAATGCTCGCCACTGAAAAGGCGATTCATATTTTCATCAATAATACGGGTACCATTATTGATGGCTAATGGGTTGCCAATAAGGAATAAAGTGCGCTGTTTGGCAATAATTTTTTGCTGTAGAAGCTGTGTAATTAAGCCATTACATAGCTCAATAGGTGCTGTTTCGTTACCATGAACTCCGCAGGATAGGACAATATCTTTACCTTCATTGTGGACTGGCTCAAAAACGATAACGCCGGTGTCCCACACTTCAACTTGAGTATGATCGCCTAACTTAAACGAAAACGTGCCATCAAATGTGTGTGGATTGGCTAAGGTTAACGCTAAAAAATCCTTCGAATCTAACAGAGCTTGTAACACAGAATTCTCCTTATAATGGTGTGCTAAAGATAAATGCCCAACGGGAATGATTAAGCCCGTTTAATTTTTGTCATGATACGGTTTGATTGAGGCAGGCATCCTTAAAAGCGCATCAATACTAACACAAGTATGAAAACCGTATCCTAGACATTCACGGCAAAAAAATGCTTGGTTATAAAAGGCAATAACGGCCAATACATTAGCTGAAGTCCAACCACTTGGGACTGAAATATTAAATTTAATCGCCCTACTTGCTTTTGATGAGTAGATTAATCACAATCTCAGCCATCTAGACATCTAATTGGTATTATCTATGGCATTAGCAACTTTTGGAGCCGGCTGTTTTTGGGGCGTTGAATATTTTTTTAGACAAGTTGAAGGCGTACTAAACGCCACAAGTGGTTATATGGGCGGTAAAAATACGGCAACGACTTATGAAGAAGTCAAAAAAGGCAACACTGGCCACGCCGAAGTGGTGCAAGTGGAATTTGACCCCACGATAGTCAGCTATGACGATTTACTCGAAGTTTTTTGGAAAAATCACAATCCTACCAGCCTTAATATGCAAGGTGGAGATATCGGCAATCAGTATCGCAGCACTATTTTCTTTCATGATCGCGAACAAAAAGCGGCCGCTGAAGCATCAAAACTGACCTTCGCCCGCTCGGGACGTTGGGGGTTACGCCACATTATGACTGAAATTGTTCCCTTGCAGCAATTTCATGTCGCGGAGGAATACCATCAAAATTATATTGATAACAATAACCTACCTAGTTGCCATATCGCCTACTAAGATACTTTCCTATTCAAAAAAAACGCACTCTATTATGAGTGCGTTTTTTGGATATTTTTATCGTTAGCCGTTACTGGCTTTTATCGACTAAGCATACTATCCATCTTAAGCGTTTAGCGCTTTATCAATTAACGCTTGCGCATCTTTGATGATATCGGCTAAATGTTGCTCGCTGATAAAACTCTCACCGTAGATCTTAAATAACGCTTCAGTGCCCGATGGGCGCGCCGCAAACCAACCATTAGCAGTGGTCACTTTAATGCCGCCAATGGCCGCATTATTGCCCGGAGCATGAGTTAATACGTTTTCAATTGCCTCCCCTGCAAGCACAGTGGCTTTTAAGGTGCCAGCATTCAATAACGCAAACTTGGCCTTGTTTTCAAGACTGATTGGGCTATCAATACGCTTATAAAAGCTTTGACCAAATTGCTTTACCAACTCTTCGTGACGCTGGCCAGGGGTTTTACCTGTAACAGCAAGTATTTCAGCGGCCAGTAAACCCAGAATAAAACCATCTTTATCGGTGCACCATGTAGTGCCATCACGGCGCAGAAATGCCGCGCCCGCGCTCTCTTCACCACCAAAAGCAATCGTGGCTTTGGCTAAACCATCAACAAACCATTTGAAGCCCACAGGCACTTCGAGTAATTTTTTGCCGTGGAAAGCACAGATTTTATCGATAAGCGCACTCGATACTAAGGTTTTACCTATGGCTAAGGTATCACTCCAATCTGGTCTGTGGGTGAGTAAATAATCTATGGCGACCGCTAAATAATGATTGGGATCCATCAAACCAGTGCCTGGGCACACAATGCCGTGGCGGTCATAATCTGGATCGTTACCCAGACATAAATCAAAGGATTCTTTATGGGCAAGTAAACCAGCCATCGCATAGGGAGACGAGCAATCCATGCGGATTTTGCCGTCTTTATCCAATGGCATAAAGCTAAAACTTGGGTCCACTTTATCATTAACTAAGGTGATATCGAGCCTATAGCGCGCTGCAATAGGTGCCCAATAATGGATACCTGAGCCGCCAAGCGGGTCAACACCAATACGAATTTTAGCTTTAGCAATCGCTTGCATATCGATAACGTTTTCTAAGTCAGCTACATACGGGCTAATTAAATCAATGGCTTTTATATAACCTGAAGTGAGTGCATCGGCATAGGTGAGTTTATGCACACCAGCTAACTGCTGATTAAGATACTCATTCGCGCGCGATTCAATCCAAGCAGTAATATTGCCTTCCGCCGGACCGCCATGGGGCGGGTTGTACTTAATACCACCATCCTGTGGCGGATTGTGTGATGGCGTAATGATCAGTCCATCAGACAACCCCGCGCCTGTGATATTGGCTGCACGATTAGCACCAATCACGCCGTGGGAAACCACTGGCGTTGGCGTAAACCCATCATGTTGCTGAATATGCACAGTCACTTTGTTTGCAGCTAGCACTTCAATAGCCGATAAATAAGCGGCGTAGGATAACGCATGAGTATCAATCCCAAGGATTAACGGTCCATCAATATTCTCTGATTGGCGATAATCCACCACAGCTTGGGTAATAGCCCAAATGTGCTGCTGGTTAAAACTGCCGTTAAAGGCGCAGCCTCTGTGCCCAGATGTGCCAAAGGTGACACATTGTTGCACGTCAGCCATATTTGGCATGATGGCGTAATAATGACTCATCAGTTTCGGAATATTAACCAGATCCGTCTGATTAGCGATTTGTCCTGCCCGTTGATGTATTGCCACCTGTGGCTCTCCTGCACTCAATTACAGTGAAAATTAATTTAATATCAAACACTAAACGTAAATGACTTATAAACGCTCAGCAATACCCGCGGCAATGCTCGCATCACAACCAAACTGCACTAACACTTCGGATAAAATGGTGCGTTTTTTAGCAGTATTATTATTACTCGTGACCCAAAAACCACTGCTACCGATTTCTTTAGGGTTAGCCGAGGCGCTCGCTTCAAGCAACTGCTCTTTAGAGCGGGCAAAATATAAACGATCGCGGCCTTGTATCTGCAAAATTTGCGAAAACTGCGCTGGGGCTAATTGATACAAACTGTCGAGCAAAAATAGAAACCGCCCTACTGCGCCTTTTTGTTGGGATAACTGATGCTCATTAACTAATGCGCTGAAATCATTAACCACTGGCGTTACGGCTTTTACTACAACAGGCTGAACAGGTTCAGCCTCTAAACTGGGTTGGCTTATCGCCAAAGGCTGAGGTGCTTCAATCGCAGCAAAGGACAAGCCGAGTAATCGACGCAAGATGTCTGAGGCGCTCTCGCCAATTCGTTCTGTTTTGCTGGCAATGTGACGATAGAGATCTTCATCTACTTCGATATATTTCATGACCTTCATTATCCTTTGTTATTCGACAGGCTTAACCGAAAAAATTGTACCACAGCGATCGGGACAGATCATTGCGATCTGCACCAGTGTATCTATCTCTATCAATCTGATAAAGCGCCATTATTCTAAAAATGCACTAAACAGCACAGCAAACTAGCAGATAATGGGCAATTGCTGAAAAAGCAGACAAGTTAGCCATCGTAAAGGCATTGCTAAGCAGAGCTGACTTGTCAAGCTAAGTGCATTAAGGGCACAATTCGCGCCATAATCCGCAAAAATCCCACAGGAATCACCATGAATTTTGTTTCCACAGGCCAAGGAAGCGCAGTCCTTTTGATCCACGGCTTGTTTGGCAATCTAGATAACCTCAAAAGTCTAGGGCAAACATTAGAAACGCATCATCAAGTGATCCGCGTAGATGTGCCTAATCACGGTTTAAGCGAACATTGGCAGCAAATGGATTACCCTAGCCTCGCCCATGCCATGGCAGGCTTACTCGATGAACTTGACATAGAACGCGCCCATATTGTGGGTCACTCTATGGGCGGGAAAATAGCTATGGCAACGGCGTTGACCTTTCCTGAGCGTATTATCACTATGGTGGCGGCAGATATCGCGCCCGTTGCCTATGAGCCAAGGCACGATATCGTATTTGCGGCACTAGAAAGCCTGCCCTTAGAAAGCCACACTGACAGACGTTTTGCCCTAAACCACTTAATCACTCAGGGTGTTGACGAAGCCACGGCGCAATTTTTACTGAAGAATTTACAGCGCACCGACACGGGCTTTCGCTGGAAACTAAACTTAAATGGCTTAAAAGATTGTTATCCTCATATTATTGGCTGGTACAATCAGAACCCCAATCCCTCACAAGTTTATGCAGGTCCGAGCCTATTTATTCGCGGCGGTGATTCTAACTATGTAACGAGTGAACATAGAGCGGCGATTATGAGTCAGTTCCCTGCTGCACAGGCGAAAACGCTTGAAGGATGTGGCCATTGGTTACATGCACAAAAACCCGCCATATTTAATCGGATTGTGTCTGAATTTATAGACAAACATACAGAGTAAATACACATAATAGTTGACTTAAAGCCTATGGCAGCCGTCATCTTGATGTGATATATTCGCGCCTCTTTTGGCCTTCGAACACTCTCAAGGACTAAGAAACTATGTTAACTCAGTACATGGAACAAATTGAAACCATTGGTCTTAACCTGTTTTTTGCCTCGATATTTTTCTTTATCGGCATGGCCATCAACGATGTGCTCAAGCAAGGTAATGTACCTAAATTTGGTCGATTTATTGTTTGGTTAGTGTTATTTCTCGGCTGCGCCGGGTTTATTGTAAAAGGTATTATCCAGATCACTTGGGAAGGCTCAGGGATCGGTTAACAATAACAACATGGCAAAAGAAGCAACAGACAGAACCACCATTGACCTTTTTGCCAATGACAAACGTCGGGGCCGCCCAAGAAGCAATCCTTTGTCCCGCAGTCAACAGCTTAAGGTCAACAAACGCAATCAAATCCAGCGCGATAAAGCTAACGGATTAAAGCGAATAGAGTTAAAGGTGTCACAAGATTTATATGACGCCTTGAATGAACAGGCATTGGCCAGTAACATCAGCCGTAGCCAGTTAATCGAATTCATTCTTCAGCAGCAAATTGAGTGCTGAATGAGTACCAGCAAGATTAACCTAATAAGTGAACTAGACATTAAAGGATAGACAATGGCAACTGTAGGTCTTTTTTTCGGTAGCGACACAGGTAACACCGAAGCTGTAGCCAAGATGATCCAGAAAAAACTGGGTAAAAAAATGGTTGAGGTGAAAGATATCGCCAAAAGTACCAAAGAACAGATCGCAGAGTATGATTTGCTGCTGTTCGGCATCCCGACCTGGTATTACGGCGAAGCTCAATGTGATTGGGACGATTTCTTCCCTGAATTAGAGCAGATTGATTTTACTGACAAACTTGTCGCTATTTTTGGTTGTGGTGATCAAGAAGACTACGCTGAGTATTTCCTTGATGCCATGGGCATGGTGGGCGATATCGTTCAGGCGCGTGGCGGTATCATCATCGGTCATTGGCCAACAGCAAGCTACAACTTCGAAGCCTCTAAAGGTCAAGTTGATGACGAGCACTTTATTGGTTTAGGTATCGACGAAGATCGTCAGCCAGAACTAACCGAAGAGCGAGTTGATGCTTGGGTTAAGCAAATCTATGAAGAAATGTGTCTAGCTGAATTAGAAGATTAATTTTCTAATGATTTGAATAAAGCGGCCTTTACGCCGCTTTTTTTATGCATTTATTTTTGTGCATAAAAAATTATTTCACCACTGAATAACAACATACCCAACTTATGATCAATATGCCCCGCGCTAACCATTGGGATATTTTTTGCTCCGTCGTCGATAACTACGGCGATATCGGCGTGACTTGGCGTTTAGCCAAACAAATGGCTAATGAGTACCACATTCCGGTTAATTTGTGGGTCGACGACCTCGCAAGCTTCTCGCACATATTACCGACACTCGATCCACTAAAAACCGCTCAAAGCTTCAATGGTGTGAATATTATTCATTGGATTAAGCCTTTACCTATAGAGTTTGTCGCAGGAGAAGTACTCATCGAAGCCTTTGCCTGTGAATTACCCGAACAGGTAAAAGAACTGCTAGTTCATTTACATCAGAACGATCCCAAGTCTGTACCTATCTGGCTGAATTTAGAGTATTTAAGCGCAGAGGATTGGGTCGAAGGCTGCCATGGTTTACCTTCATTACAAGCCAATGGTCTAAAAAAGTATTTTTACTTTCCTGGCTTTGGCGCAAAAACCGGTGGGCTCATCTGCGAGCAAGATTTGTTTGCCGAGCGCGATACTTGGCAAGCCGACACGGCCAATAAGTTACAGCTTTTTAGTCAGCTAGGTCTTAAGGGGATTGAGGCTCAAGATACTGTAATTAGCATCTTTAGCTATGAGACTGAGGCTCTGCCGGCGCTATGCGAGTTGTGGCAGCAATCGGCCGAGAAAATCCATGCGTTGATCCCCAAAGGGCGTAGCTTAAATAGTCTGACACATTTATTGCCCTGTGATATTGCCGCGCTAGTGCCGGGTCAACAGGTAAAACATGGCAATTTAACCCTACACATCTTACCCATGACAAACCAACAGAGCTTTGATCGGCTACTTTGGAGCTGTGATATTAATATTGTGCGCGGCGAAGATTCATTTATGCGAGCACAATGGGCTGCAAAACCTTTCATTTGGCATATTTATCCGCAAGAAGATGATTATCACATGGTAAAATTAGAAGCTTTTCTCAAAATTTACTGCGATAATCTCGCCCCTGAAATTGCCGAAAATTGGTCTAAATTGAATTTCGCATTTAACCAAGCACAGCAATCAGCTGTAAACCTTCATTGGCAAAACCTTAATCTTGTTAGTTTGCCCTTGTTGCAACATGTTAAACAATGGCCAATTAATGCAATAAATGCCGCAGATCTTGCAACTCGACTAGTTCAGTTCGTTAAAAACAGCTAAGATACTGCGCGATAACAGAAAAATCTACATATAGGAAATACTGTAATGAAAACTGCTCATGAAATCCGTCCTGGTAACGTGATCATGTTAGATGGCAGCCCATGGGTTGTGCAGAAAACTGAAACAACTCGTTCTGGCCGTAACGCTGCTATCGTTAAGTTAAAGTTAAAAAACTTATTACTTAACTCTGGTACTGAAACGACGTTTAAAGGTGAAGATAAGTTAGAAGACATCGTTTTAGATCGTCTAGATTGTACTTATTCTTACTTTGCAGATCCTATGTATGTATTTATGGATGCAGAGTACAACCAGTACGACGTAGAAGCTGAAAACTTAGGTGATGCAGCGAATTACATCGTTGATGGTATGGAAGAAACTTGCCAAGTAACTTTCTACGATGGCAAAGCTATTTCTGTTGAAATGCCAACTACAGTCGTGCGTGAAGTAATCTATGCAGAGCCTTCAGCTCGTGGTGATACTTCAGGTAAAGTGATGAAGCCTGCGACTATCACTGGCGGCGGCAAGGTTAACGTTGCTGATTTCGTGAAAGTAGGCGACAAGATTGAAATTGATACTCGTACTGGCGAATTCAAGAAGCGCGTGTAATCGCCGTTCTCGTTTCCAGCAAAAAGCCAGTGCTTGCACTGGCTTTTTTGTGGCTGTGTTTTTGTAGTCGATGATTAAGTAATCGTCATCATATGTGGTAAACACATCATCTAAGGCCATACTCTGCACAGTTAAGATATAGTAAGTTGCACTTACATAATGCATTTCTCTTAAACGAGTTAAGGATCCACAATGAATCTCACCGTCTATGGCGTTCCACTTTCCCCCTATGTGCGCAAACTTCGTTTATGCTTGGCAGAGAAAGCACTTGATTATCAACTGGTCATGGTATTGCCCTTTGATCAACCCGCTTGGTTTAAAGATCTCAATCCTTTGGGTCGTATTCCTGCAATGACAGATGGCGACCTTACTTTGGCTGATTCCAGCGTGATCTGCCAATATCTTGAGGACAAGTATAACAACCTTAAGCCGTTGCTCGGACAAACCGCAGAGCAGCATGCCAAGGTGCGCTGGTTAGAAAAATATGCCGATTATGAGTTGGCGCCACTGACCACTTTTATGCTATTTCAACAACGCATCATTAATCCAAGCATGGGTCAGCATTGTAATGAAGATATTGTACAATCAGTTTTAAGCCAAAAACTCCCTGTGCACTTTGATTATCTGGAGCAAAGTTTAGGCAGTGCTGAGTTTTTTGTCGGTGGCAGCTTAAGTCTTGCCGATCTGGCATTTGCTTCTCAAATGGTCAATATGGAACACGCTGGAGAACAACTCGATGCAAAGCGTTGGCCAAATCTGTTTAGTCTTTATAGCCGTATTAAAGCACGGCCTTCACTGCAGAACCTCTTAGCGGGCGAGCAAGAAATATTGACTTCAATGAAACCTGTCAAATAAGACTGTGATCAATGCAGTGTCTGTTTATTTTATTATTAAAACTGTCGTAGACTGCGCACTCTAGAGACGGCATTAATCATCGTTTAATGCTAAAGATAATGGCTGGGCTGATTATCTATCCATTGATGGATAACAAACCATAACGCTGTATGGCTCGCCCAACGTTGCAGTCATTACCCATTAAACCGTGTGCAGGTTACTTAGGATTTTTAGCTTAACTTGCGTTAGAATAGCCTTACTTTTCAGGCCATTTTTATTTTAAATGAGCAAATTTATTATCCAAGTGAACGGGCCCGCTTATGGCACGTCATCGAGCATCAATGCTTTGTGTTTTACTCAGGCAGCCATTGCGGCTGGGCATCAGGTTATCTGTGTATTTTTTTATCAAGATGGTGTCTATAATTCTACCGATTTAAACTTACCCGCCGCCGACGAAAACAATGTCATTAGTGACTGGAAACAACTTGCAGAAGCTCACCAAGTTCCCTTAGTTAACTGTGTTTCCGCAGCACTGCGCCGTGGAATTATTAGTGAGCAAGATGCCGACGAGAATGGCTTAAGCCACTGGAATGTAGGTAAGTCATTCATTATGGGTGGTTTAGGTGAACTTATCACAGGCATTGAATCAGCCGATCGTTTGATCAGCTTTTAACTCTCTGGGTCGCTATGAAAAAATTGTGTATCTTATTTCGCTGCTCACCACACGGCAGTGTTCGTGGCCGCGAGGGCTTAGATCTTGCTCTTTTGAGTGCTAGTTTTGAGCAAGAAGTCAGTTTAGTCTTTGTTGATGAAGGCGTACTACATTTGATTAAAAATCAACAGCCTGAGCTTATTGGCGCAAAAGATTATATTTCGACCTTTAAAGCTTTGCCACTGTACGATATCGAGTCGGTAATGGTGTGCAAACAATCATTAACCGATTACGGCTTAAGCCATAGCTTATTGTCCATTCCTGTCACTATTGTCAACGATGAAACCATAGCGGCTCACTTAAACGCAGTGGATGAGGTCTTAGTATTCTGATGATATTGCACCATATTCAAACATCGCCCAGCCGCGATAACGCCTTAAAACTGTGTTTACGTTACGCCTGTAAGGAAGATGCCATATTATTATCGAGCGATGGCGTTAACGCCCTTTTACTCCGCCAATGGACAATGGCCTTATCACCTTTCAAGCTGATGGTATTAAAAGACGATGTGATTGCTCGTGGTTTATTGGAGCGGTTTAAAAATGTCAGTCTTATCGATTACAATGAGTTTGTGATTCAAGCATTACGATACAATAAGGTGATAACGTGGTGAGTTCATTGCAATTTAATGGTATTCAAATCGACCGTGACCATCAAGGCTATTTAAAAAGTATTAACGATTGGCAACCGGATATGGCTTTACTGTTAGCGGCAGAAGAACAAATCATACTTACGCCCGCCCATTGGGAAGTGATTAATTTTGTTCGTGATTTTTATCTTGAATACAAAACCAGCCCTGCTATTCGCGTATTAGTTAAAGCCATTGGTCAAACCTTAGGGAGTGACAAAGGCAATTCAAAATACTTATATACCTTGTTCCCACTTGGACCGGCTAAACAAGCAACTAAAATTGCTGGCCTGCCAAAACCGGCGAAATGCATTTAACCAGAACGAGTAATAGTGCAGTAATAACAAACCAATTAGTTGTTTAATTGCCGAGTATTGCATGCACTTCGGAGTTTAATTCTGCTTTATACCAATCGTATTAAATATCTGTTCATTCAGCGGGAGTTCAACGCGCTTTAGACAAGGCAAAGGCTTGAAGGCATAGTGGTGCTCTGTCGAAAGCCTTAAACGCAGTATAAAGCGCGTTGAAACCCGCCCTTCGGGAGCCTCACAGGCATCCCACTCCTGTGTTGCATTGACTTAAAAGGGAATAACCATTTCTGCATCAATGCGCCTCGGATTGAAATGCCTGTGAGGCTCTGAACTGATTAGATAGTTAATGTGACTGGTATTAAACCCGAATAAGTTATAGCGACATAAGTGTTAACAAAAAGGCATGTTCCTAAGGGAGCATGCCTTTTTTATTTGAGCAAAAAAATAAACTTAACTGATATTTTCTAACACAACCCAGAAGGCTTCGCCTATGGTCGCCAACATCACAGCAAAAAACGCAGCAATGACTACAGTATAGGAAAGCCAACGGAAATAGCGCTGGCTTTTATCCATGGTGTTATTTTGTGTTCCGTTAGCCTATTTGAGTTAACCCGCCCATATAAGGACGTAATACTTCAGGGACGGTAATACTGCCATCGGCATTTTGATAGTTTTCTAAAATAGCCACCAAAGTACGTCCCACTGCTAAACCAGAACCATTTAAGGTATGCAGCAATGCTGGTTTATTGTCAGCTTTCACACGGTAACGTGCCTGCATACGACGCGCTTGGAAATCCTTCATATTTGAACAAGAAGAAATTTCTCGGTAAGTATCTTGTGCCGGTAACCACACTTCGATGTCGTAGGTTTTACTAGAGCCAAAACCCATATCGCCAGTGCATAAAACCACTGTACGATACGGCAAGCCTAAGCGTTGTAATACCGTTTCAGCATGGCCTGTCAGCGCTTCGAGCGCCGCCATAGAATCTTCAGGTTTAACGATTTGCACCATTTCAACTTTATCAAACTGATGCTGACGGATTAAACCACGGGTATCTTTACCGTACGAACCCGCTTCACTACGAAAACAAGCTGTTTGCGCAGTTAACTTAATTGGTAGTTCATCTTCATCAACAATCGTATCGCGTACGAGGTTGGTTAGCGGAACTTCAGCCGTTGGGATAAGGCTCAAGCCTTGGCCTTCTTCGGTAGCAGGTTTAGTGTGGAACAAGTCTTCACCAAACTTAGGCAATTGACCCGTACCAAGCAAGCTTGCCTCATTAACCAGTAATGGCACATAGGCTTCGGTATAACCGTGCTCAGTGGTGTGCAAGTCCAACATAAATTGACCAATGGCACGGTTTAAGCGCGCCACTTGGCCCTTCATCACGATAAAACGGGAACCGGTAATTTTCACAGCATTTTTAAAATCTAAACCATTTAGGCCTTCGCCTAAATCGATATGATCTTTAATGGGGAAATCAAACGTGCGCGGCGTACCCCAGCGGCGAACTTCAACGTTCTGTGTTTCATCGGCGCCAATGGGCGCAGATTCATCTGGCAGATTTGGCATTGACATGGCAATGGCATTCACTTCTTCAAGCACTGCGGCCAATTCAATCTTTTTAGCATCCAGCTGTGAACCTAAATCGCCCACTTGCGCCATGATCGCCTCAGTATCTTCACCACGGGCTTTAGCTTGGCCAATGGATTTAGAGATGGCGTTACGCGACGCTTGTAATTCTTCGGTAGCCACTTGCAGTGACTTACGTTTTTCTTCTAGTTGAGTGAGATGAGCGATATCTAAAATAAAGCCACGAGTGGCCAGTCGCTCAGCGGTAACGTCTAATTCGTTGCGTAAAAATTTAGGATCTAGCATGTGATATATTCTTAATAGTTAAATGCGAGAAAAAACCAGTTGTTGACCTAAGTACACCATGAATAAACATAGACTTAGATTCAACACCACATTCAAAGTCGCCTTCAGCCAATCCCCTTCTTGCAACAGCAATAAGGTTTCATTAGAGAAAGTCGAAAACGTTGTCAAGGCGCCCAATAGGCCAATACCAATAAGTGCCTTGAGTTCTGGGCTGATATGACTCATTTGCCCCAGCGCGTAAATTACGCCCATTAAAAATGAACCGAGGACATTAACCAACAGTGTACCAAAAGGAAAACTGCTGCCAAATACTTGGATCATGAATATTGAAATAAGATAGCGAAAAACAGCCCCAATTGAACCACCTAGCGCCACAAGTAAGATGTTATTCATATCTTTTAGTCTCGCTGGCTTGATCTAACTGGGCTAATTGCGCCAACTTATCTTTGATTCGCTTCTCGAACCCTCGCTCAGTCGGAAAATAAAACTGGGCTGTTTGCAGGGGTTCAGGAAAATAGTTTTCACCACTGGCATAGGCATTAGGCTCATCATGGGCGTAGCGATAACCCTCTCCCATGCCGATATCTTTCATTAATTGAGTCGGTGCATTACGTAAATGGTGTGGCACTTCAACTTGTCCTGTTTCGCGGGCTAACTCACGCGCCGCCTTAAATGCGCTATAAACAGCGTTACTTTTAGGTGCACAGGCAAGATACACAATGGCTTGTGCGATTGCGCGCTCACCTTCGGCGGGGCCAACACGGTGAAAACAATCCCAAGCATTAAGCGCTATGGTCATGGCAGCAGGATCGGCATTACCCACATCTTCAGAGGCAATCGCCAGCAAGCGTCTTGCGACATACAGCGGATCGCCGCCACCTTCTAATATTCGACAAAACCAATACAATGCCGCATCGGGTGCTGACCCTCGAACAGATTTATGCACCGCCGAGATTAAATCGTAAAACTGATCGCCATTTTTATCGAACCCAGCAACCTGGTGCCCCGCCACTTGAATTAACATTTCGGTAGTGAAGGTGCCGCAATCGGCGAGCATATCGCTCATCAGCTCAATAAGATTTAAGGCTTTACGAGCATCACCATCACAAAGCTGTGCCAACGTGGTGAGCACATCGGTTGGCATCACAAATTGGCGCTGACCTAAGCCGCGCTCAGTATCATTTAAGGCTTGAGTGACAATATGGGCAATCTCATCATGGCTTAAGCGTTTAATAAGATAGACTCGTGCCCGCGAGAGAAGCGCATTATTGATTTCAAATGAAGGATTTTCTGTCGTTGCACCAATAAAAATAACGGTGCCATCTTCAATAAATGGCAAAAAGGCATCTTGCTGACTCTTATTGAATCGGTGTACTTCATCGACAAATAATAAGGTGCGCTGGCCACGGGACTGCGCCACAGCTTTTGCTTGCTCAATCGCCGCGCGAATATCTTTTACGCCAGAGGTGACCGCAGAGATACGTTCAACGTGCGCATTTGAATAATGTGCAATTAATTCGGCCAGGGTGGTTTTGCCGGTGCCAGGTGGCCCCCACAACATCATTGAATGGGCGCGCCCTGCTTCTAATGCATTACGCAGCGGCTGACCCTCACCTAATAAATGGGCTTGACCTATATATTCGGCTATCGTTCTTGGCCGCATGCGCGCAGCCAAGGGGCGAAAGTCTGGGGCAAAATTAAAGGATAAACTGCTCACACGGTAGCCTAATGCGCTGTTTTACGACGTTGGTCATCAACATCGATATTAGCAGGCAGTATAAAAGTGAATAGCGCTTTATCTTTATCGGTAATCGCTTGCTGATTGCTTAAATCAAACTGGCTTAAATTACCTTTATCATCAGCAACATTGAAATGAACTAATTGAGTGTTTTTAAAGCAAACATTAACGGACAAAATGCCAGAATCAATCGCTTTGGGTTTGATTTCATAACAATCTTGTTTTTTAGTCACAAAATACTGTGCCCAAGTCGCATCATCGCGATGCACTAACAATGCGATGGGCGAAGCATTAATCGCCTGTGCAAAATCCATAATGAGCACTTCTTCGGCAAAGGGGTTATAAATCCATAAATCTTTACCGTCGGCGACAATTTTAGACTCATCAGGCTGAGTTAAATGCCAATAAAATTGATTCGGATAGGCTAAGGCAAAGATGCCTGAACCGGTCTGAATCACTTTTTGATTTACGTCAGTGACAGTTTGCTTAAAATCCGCTTTTAATGAAGCTGTGCTAATAAGTTTATCTCTAAGTTGCTGTGCATCATCGGCAAATGCCGCTGCGCTATATAACAAAGGTGAAGCTAACAATACAGCGTATAATCGTTTTTTCATTTTAATCCTTACCCTGTAAAACTATTCGGTGCACTAAAGCCATGTCTTAGCATTGGCTTAATATTTTTTGGGTGCTGGCGGCGCCAATACTTCACGATTACCGTTATGGCCTTGCGCCGACACGATACCTTGTGCTTCCATCTGTTCAATAATGCGCGCAGCGCGGTTATAACCAATCTTAAACTTACGTTGTACGCTTGAAATAGAGCCGCGGCGAGTTTCAGTCACAAAGGCAACGGCTTCATCATACAACGGATCATATTCTTCATCGGACTCAGCGGTTTCACCGGGCAATAACACTTGCTCACCATCAGTAGCGCCATTAAGAATTTCATCAATATATTGCGGCTTACCACGGGCGCACCAATCGGCAACGACGCGATGTACTTCATGATCGTCAACAAAGGCGCCATGAACCCGATTTGGTATGGCCGTGCCCGGTGGTAGGAATAACATATCCCCCATACCGAGTAAGGTTTCAGCACCTTGTTGATCTAAAATAGTACGCGAATCGATACGCGATGACACTTGGAACGCCATACGGGTAGGAATGTTGGCTTTAATCAAACCGGTAATCACATCCACTGACGGTCTTTGGGTAGCCAGAATTAAATGAATACCTGCAGCTCGCGCTTTTTGGGCGATACGGGCAATCAACTCTTCCACTTTCTTACCGACTATCATCATCATATCGGCAAATTCATCAACCACGACGACAATCGATGGCAGCTTATCTAACGCGGGGGCTTCGGGCTCCATGCTGTCAGAAGACTTCCACATAGGATCTAAAATCACTTCGCCATTCGCCTTCGCCTCGGCAATTTTAGCGTTATAGCCTTTAATGTTACGTACACCCATCATAGACATTAGCTTATAGCGGCGCTCCATTTCGCCCACACACCAGCGCAGTGCATTGGCAGCTTCTTTCATATCGGTGACCACTTCACACAACAAATGCGGAATGCCTTCATACACAGACAATTCCAACATTTTCGGATCGATCATGATAAAACGCACATCTTCTGGGCCAGACTTATACAGTAAGCTCGTGATCATCACGTTTACGCCCACAGACTTACCCGAACCTGTTGTACCCGCAACCAACAAATGCGGCATTTTACCCAAATCGACGACCACTGGATCGCCTGCAATATCTTGGCCTAACACCATGGTTAAATTGGATTTGCTCTCGGTAAATGCCTCGCAATCAAGGACGTCGCGCATAAATACGGTTTCGCGAAATTTATTGGGTATTTCGATGCCAACATAAGCCTTGCCCGGAATCACTTCTACCACTCGCACACTTTCCGCTAATAAAGAGCGAGCCAAATCCTTTGATAAATTAGAGATTTTTGACGCTTTAACGCCTGGTGCTAATTCTAATTCAAAGCGCGTGATCACAGGTCCTGGATACACGCCCACCACATTGGCGATAATATTGAAATCAGCGAGCTTAACTTCAACAAGCCGCGCAACTTGATCCAATTCTTCTGCGCTGATGGGATTCTTTTTACGATCAGGTATATCGAGTAGATTAATACTTGGTAGCGGATCCATCGGTTTTTTCGGCGTAGGTTTATCTTCTTGCCCTGGCAGTACCACAATACCATCAACAATTTTTGCTTTTTGCTCTTGCTTCTTACGCTGAGCTTGATTCACAGCGCCCGTTGAAGCTTTAGTATCAAAATCAATAATGTCATCATCATTAAACCCAATACTCTCATCGTCATCTTCTGCCAATGTTTGATGATTAAATACCGGCTCATTATCGTCATGTGCAAATGAATAGGAGTTAAAGTCAGCGCTATTTTGCTCAGTTGCCATTGAATGTTGCGGCTCAGCTAACCATGGCGGCGCTTCAAAATTACCATGGGCGGCCAAATCATCATGATCGATTTGCGGCTCAACCCGTTGGGTATTTTTATTTTTGGCGCCATTAAAACTCAAAATTTTTGCAAGCGCAGACAGCTTATTTTTTTGCGGCGTATCGTCTTGCGTTGCAGTGATAATGCCCTCATCAGTAGCAGACAATGTGGGTGTTATCTCTGCTCTACGCCCGATATAGCGTTCACGCACTTTTGGCGAGTCAATAACGGGTGGTCTTTCAAGCACATATTGAGATTCACGGCGCTGCTTGAACTTATCAACCACCGACATAAAACCACGAGTATCTTCGCTTTCACCTTTACGCTTCATCGCTTGTGGCAGTAATTTAAGCTTTTTATAAACCCAAATTGAAATTAAGCCGATTTTCTCGACCACGGTGAGCCAACTAATGCCGGTTAATAGCGTAAAACCTGAGCCTAAAAAGCACAGCAGCAATAAGGTCGTGCCGAGTTTATTAAAATACGGCAACATACTTTGTCCAATGACATCACCTGCGACGCCCCCTGCTGAAAACTCATAAATATTATTAGCGTTCATGCTCGCTAGGGCCGAAAAGCCTAAAATAATCAGTAAAAAACCAATCAACCTTAGGGCAACAGAGAAGTAATCAACCTCAAGTAAATGATGAGCGCGTTTGAACATTAACCAGCCTGTCGACGCGACAATAAGCGGCATGATATAAGCTGTTACACCAAAAAAATATAATAGAATATCGGCAATCCAAGCACCTACTGCTCCGGTCCAGTTTTTAATATCGCCTTGAAAATGCGACTGACTCCAACCAGGATCAGACGGGCTAAAACTCGTTAATGCGAGCAAAATATAAGTGGCGAGAACACAACAAATGATGAGTCCGCCTTCCAGCAGACGTTGCAGCCCTGTGAGCGTGCGTACACTATTTCCTTGAGACAAACGACGTAATCCATAATAAGTGAAAACAGGTGGGCTAACGATACCAGAATCCCACTAAATGTGGAGCATATTAGTCTGTTTTTCTATGTAGAATTAGCCATGATTGGCAAAATTTAACCTATCGGGGTACTTAAGTATGTTTTTAGGGAGGAAAGAGTTATTACACAAACACTTCCGTTAACAAATTTGATTAAAATTACCACAAAAATAAGTGTGTAAACTGGTTAACTTAAGTAAGATCGCAAGATTGAGCACAACAGAATTCAAGCAAGATAAGCAAATGGTGTTACACAAATAAGGAGCCTAAGCCCCTTATGATAAAACCAAATAATCAGGGTAAATTAGATATCTGAAAGTAGATGATTTATCGCGACACGACTGGTGTGTTTCACCTCTTCCATCACGACATAGGTACGCGTGTCAGAAACAGAAGGTAACTTCAATAATGTCTCACCTAGCAAACGACGATAGGCTGACATATCTGAAACTCGGGTCTTCAGTAAGTAGTCAAAATCGCCTGATACTAGGTGACATTCTTGAATATCATCTAGCAGCTGTACTGCACGGTTAAACTTATCAAACACTTCGGGAGTATCACGGCTTAGCGTGATCTCAACGAATACGAGCAGGGATGCGCCCAAGAAATGCGGATTTACCAACGCGGTGTAGCCATTGATATAACCTTGTTTTTCGAGTCGTTTCACTCTTTCTAAACACGGAGTGGGACTGAGCCCGACCCTTTTTGACAATTCCACATTTGAAATGCGGCCATCAAGTTGTAATTCATTAAGAATGTTGCGATCGATGCGATCCAAGTCTTTTACAGGACTCTTTTTATTATATGCCATTTATTTAACCTTGCTTTATCACTAAAACAACATTTTACTCTAGGTATGACCCAACTTTAGCAGCATAAACTGCTTTACCGATACTATACTAGAAATCCCTGAATTAATCACGTTCAGGTCACGATAAAATAACAATTATGCCCATTAAAAGTGGGATTTACAGGCAATTGAGGCTCAACTATGATTATTGGTGTTCCAAAAGAAATTAAAAACCACGAATATCGTGTCGGTATGGTTCCTTCTAGCGTTCGTGAATTAGCGAACAAAGGTCATGATGTTTTTGTTGAAACCAATGCTGGCCTAGGCATTGGTTTTTCAGATGAAGATTATATTGATGCTGGCGCCAGCATTTTAGCCACCGCTGCAGAGGTTTTTGCTAAAGCACAAATGATTGTAAAAGTAAAAGAACCTCAAGCCATTGAGCGTGCGATGTTACGTCACGATCAAATTTTATTTACTTATCTGCATCTGGCTCCAGATTTATCGCAAACTGAAGATTTAATCAAAAGTGGAGCGGTGTGCATTGCTTATGAAACGGTGACAGATAATCACGGAGGCCTTCCTCTATTGGCCCCTATGTCGGAAGTAGCTGGTCGTATGTCAATCCAAGCGGGGGCAATGGCATTAGAGAAATCTTCAGGAGGGCGCGGTGTTTTAATGGGTGGTGTACCCGGCGTAGAGCCAGCTAAAGTCGTCATCATTGGTGGCGGCATGGTGGGTACTAATGCCGCGCAAGTTGCTGTAGGCATGGGCGCAGATGTAGTAGTGCTCGATCGTAGCATTGATGCTCTGCGTCGTTTAAATGTGCAGTTTGGCTCGGCAGTCAAAACGATTTACTCTACCGCTGATACGATTGAACAACATGTTATTAAAGCCGATCTTGTTATCGGTGGCGTACTTATTCCAGGCGCTGCGGCACCAAAATTAGTGACACGAAGTATGATTTCACGTATGAAGCAAGGCAGCGCCATCGTTGATGTAGCAATCGATCAAGGTGGATGTGTTGAGACGTCACACGCAACAACTCATGAAGATCCAACTTACATTGTTGATGGTGTTGTGCATTATTGTGTCGCAAATATGCCCGGCGCGGTTGCTCGAACTTCAACCTTTGCGCTCAACAATGCAACGCTACCGTTTATTCTTAAGCTGGCTAACTTAGGTTATAAAGAGGCACTATTGCAGGATAAGCATTTCCTCAATGGCTTAAACGTAATGCACGGAAAAGTTGTCTGTAAAGAAGTCGCTCACGCGTTAAATCTAGAGTTTACTTCACCAACCAGCCTTTTAAGCTAAATTTTACGTAAGTTTTATCTAGCAACACATTCTAAGCGGCCTTCATTTTATCAGGCCGCTTATTTTATAAGTCAAAGTCCATTAACAACCATTTCGTCATCATTTAATAAAGAAACTTATGCTGCAATTATGACTATTATTTCCTCTTTTAAGTCGTTAATTTTAATCGTTGTTAAAGCAACATTTACGTTCTAATCTAAAAGCTCACAGACTCGATTAGCACAATCTAAAAGAATCGCCTTTCAACACTTTACCCCTACGGGTAAATTCCCTACAATCTTCGCAATTTGCTAAAGGCATGGAGATAAAAATGAGCCAGATCAGACATTGTAACTTATTGATTTTGGGTTCAGGCCCAGCAGGATATACCGCAGCTGTTTATGCTGCGCGTGCGAACTTAAAACCAGTGATGATCACTGGTATGCAGCAAGGTGGACAATTAACCACCACAACTGAAGTGGAAAACTGGCCAGGCGATGCGGATGACCTAACTGGTCCAGCTTTGATGGAACGTATGCAAAAGCATGCCGAAAAATTTGATACTGAAATCTTATTCGATCACATCAACGAAGTAACCTTAACTGAGCGCCCTTTTCGTTTAAAAGGCGACAACGGCGAATACACTTGTGATGCGCTGATCATTGCAACTGGCGCTTCAGCCCGTTATTTAGGATTAGATTCTGAAGAAGCATTCAAGGGCCGCGGCGTGTCAGCCTGTGCAACCTGTGATGGGTTCTTCTATCGCAATCAAAAAGTTGCCGTGATAGGTGGTGGTAATACAGCCGTTGAAGAAGCACTGTACTTAAGCAATATTGCCGCTGAAGTACATTTAATTCATCGCCGTGACACATTCCGCTCAGAAAAAATTCTGATCAATCGTCTAATGGACAAAGTCGCTAATGGCAACATCATCCTTCACTTAGATCAAACCATGGATGAAGTTGTTGGTGATGCTATGGGTGTGACAGGCCTGAAGATGAAGAGCACTAAAGATGGTTCAATCACCGACTTAGCCGTTGCAGGCGTGTTCGTTGCTATTGGCCACAGCCCTAATACCGGTATTTTTGCAGGCCAGCTAGAAATGGACCACGGTTATTTAAAAGTACAGAGCGGCTTACAAGGCAATGCCACCCAAACTAGCATTGAAGGTGTTTATGCTTGTGGTGACGTAATGGATCAACATTATCGCCAAGCCATCACTTCAGCCGGCACTGGATGTATGGCTGCACTCGATGCTGAGCGTTACTTAGACGCTAAAAAATAATAAGATTAGCTTTTAGATCAATAGCAGGCTTAGCCTGCTATTTTTTTTAACTGCAACTTATCCATAAAGACCATCATTTAGCTCATGTTTTCCCAAAGTTTAATGCTGTAAACACAGAGGCTTTTTCGCTTCCACGCAGCCCATACATTCTAATTTCTTCAACGTAAAAATATTTAATCATTGTATTAAGTCAAAAATAACCGACAAAAAAAGGGACCAAATGGTCCCTTCTCTACAGCAACAAACTAATTTCTTAGTTTAACGCTTCTTTTGCTTTTTCAACTAAAGTTGCAAACACAACTTTGTCGAATACAGCGATGTCAGCCAAAATCTTACGATCGATTTCGATAGACGCCTTTTTCAGACCGTTGATGAAACGGCTGTAAGACAGACCATTTTGACGAGCGGCAGCATTAATACGTGCAATCCATAATTGACGGAATTGACGTTTTTTCTGACGACGGTCACGGTAAGCATATTGGCCAGCTTTAGTTACTGCTTGTACAGCAACACGGTAAGTACGGCTACGAGCGCCATAATAACCTTTAGCTAGTTTTAAAACTTTTTTGTGACGAGCACGAGCGGTTACACCACGCTTAACTCTTGGCATTTTCTAAACTCCTAAATTAAGCGTAAGGTAATTGACGCGCGATTGCTGGTACGTCAGCTTTTGATACTAAACATTTGGCACGTAAGTGACGTTTACGTTTAGTGCTTTTTTTCGTCAAAATGTGACGTAAGTGTGCTTGCTTGCGCTTGAAACCATTAGCGGTTTTCTTAAAACGCTTCGCTACACCCTTGTCTGTTTTCATTTTAGGCATTTCTAAAACTCCGCATTGGGATGTTTAATAAAAAGCAAGGCGAGCAAAGGCCATAGGCCTTTGCTACTTTAAGTTTTGCCCTACTTATTTCTTTTTAGGTGCTAGCACCATAATTGCTTGTCGGCCTTCCATTTTCGGGAAAGACTCAACAACCGCATACTCGTCCAAATCAGCCTTGATACGGTTCAATAGATCCATACCCAGGTTTTGGTGTGCCATTTCGCGACCTCGGAAACGTAGCGTAATCTTCGCTTTGTCCCCGTCTTCCAGAAAACGTATCAGGTTGCGTAGTTTTACCTGATAGTCGTTTTCGTCAGTTCCAGGACGGAATTTAATTTCCTTGACCTGAACCTGTTTTTGCTTCTTCTTTTGTTCTTTTTGAGCTTTCGCTTTATCAAAAAGGAACTTACCGTAGTCCATAATGCGACATACTGGAGGTTCAGCGTTTGGACTAATTTCTACTAGGTCTGCACCTGCTTCATCTGCCAAATTCTGAGCATCTCTGATGCTTACCACACCAATAGCTTCACCATCAATGCCAGTTAAACGTACTTCTGGTACGCCTGTAATTTCGTCATTGATTCTATTAGGGGCTGGCTGACGCCCTGCTGTTTTTTTGATCTTTATGATCTATTCCTCCAACAATTTGAGACTACGGAGCGAAATCTGTTGATGGATTTTAGTGGCGAAATCTTCAAGTCGCATCTTACCTAAATCTATACCATCACGAGTACGCACCGCGACTTCCTTATTTTCCATTTCTTGATCGCCAACGACCAACAAATAAGGGACACGCCTTAAGGTGTGCTCGCGTATTTTAAAGCCTATTTTCTCATTCCTCAAGTCAAAAGACGCTCGAATACCTTGTTCTTTGAAGAATTTTACAACTTCTTCAACATAATCAGCCTGTTTATCAGTGATATTCATCACGACAACTTGCATTGGGGCTAACCAAGTTGGGAAACGTCCTGCATATTCTTCAATCAAGATACCCAAGAATCGCTCCAACGAGCCTAAAATAGCACGGTGGATCATAACAGGGGTTTGACGACTGTTATCTTCGGCAACATAAGTTGCACCAAGACGACTTGGCAACGCATAATCGAGCTGCACAGTACCACATTGCCACGGACGGTCCAAACAATCGTGTAAAGTAAATTCGATTTTGGGTCCGTAGAATGCGCCTTCACCAGGTAAAATAGTGAATTCTATATTATTGGCACGTAGTGCTTGCTTAAGCGCTTCTTCGGCTCTATCCCACATAGTATCGTCACCGATACGTTTTTCTGGGCGAGTAGATAACTTAACCACAATATTGTCAAAACCAAAGGTCGCATATGTATCGTAAACCATCTGGATACACGCACTCACTTCTTCTTGAACTTGATCATCTGTACAGAAAATGTGCGCATCGTCTTGTGTGAAGCCACGTACGCGCATTAATCCATGTAACGAACCTGAAGGTTCATTACGATGACAGCAACCAAACTCCGCCATACGCAATGGCAAGTCGCGATAAGATTTCAACCCTTGGTTGAAAATCTGTACGTGACCAGGACAGTTCATTGGCTTAATTGCGTATTCGCGGTTTTCACTACTGGTCGTAAACATGGCTTCTGAGTATTTATCCCAGTGACCAGAACGTTCCCACAACACGCGATCCATCATTAATGGACCTTTGACTTCTTGGTAAGTGTATTGATTTAACTTACGGCGAATGAATCTTTCTAATTCTAAAAAGATACTCCAACCGTCGTTATGCCAGAACACCATACCTGGCGCTTCTTCTTGCATGTGATACAAGTCGAGTTGTTTACCAATTTTACGGTGGTCACGCTTAGCCGCTTCTTCTAAACGGGTTAAGTGTGTGCTCAGCGCTTTTTTATCGGCCCAAGCAGTACCATAGATACGTTGCAGCATTTTATTGTCTGAGTTACCACGCCAATAAGCGCCTGCGATACTCATTAATTTAAAATGTTGGCAAAAACGCATGTTAGGCACGTGTGGTCCACGGCACATGTCGATGTATTCTTCGTGGTGATACAGCGCAGGCGTTGCGTCTTTACTGATGTTTTCATCAAGAATAGCAATTTTATAGTCTTCACCACGCGCTGCGAATGTATCGCGCGCTTCTTGCCAGCTAACCACTTGTTTCACAACATCATAGTTAGTTTTGGCAAGTTGTTGCATACGCTTTTCTAAGGCTTCGATATCTTCTTGAGTCAATTTGCGCTCAAGGTCGATATCATAGTAGAAGCCATTATCGATAACTGGACCAATCGCCATCTTGGTTTCTGGCCACATTTGCTTAATCGCATGACCTAATAAATGCGCACAAGAATGGCGAAGAATTTCAACACCTTCTTCGTCTTTGGCGGTAATGATTGACAGCTCAGCATCGGTTTCAATGAGATCGCAGGCATCTTTTAATTCGCCATTAACGCGGCCAGCGATACACGCTTTCGCTAAACCAGGGCCAATATCGGCGGCAACATCGAGAGTCGAGACAGAATGAGCAAACTCACGTTTGCTACCATCGGGAAGTGTAATTACAGGCATGAAATATCCTTTCCAGTGGTGACCCACACGTAGGGCCACTTGGGTTAAGTTAATTGAAGAAAAATGCTCGCTAGGTTAAGACAGTACAGGAGTCTTAGCCACCTTGCGTAACAGGGCGTTTATTCTAAGGGATTGTAGCTAAAAGGCGCAAGTCTATTGGCTAGAAATGGGATTAAAAGCAAAAAGCGAATTAGTGATTTGGCTGCGTGTTAACTTAACGGTCATCGAACTCCCCTATTCTGACACCCGTTTATGGCACATAACTAAATCATGATAAGGGAACTTAAATATGTTGAACGGTATTCTACTCGCTGTAGTAATCATGACTAAAGCAGGCGCGCCACCAGAATCGTAGAAGCTAAGCGCAAACACCCCTGTTCGACACGCAAGCATTACTCTTTGATGTAACAAGTGAAATTTAACCGCAAATGCAACATTTAACGCACGATATTACTTCAAGTGCCCACGATGGTGTATTACATAGCAACAAAATTGAAGGGTTGGCGACAGTAAAAGACTAAATGCTAGAAGTGTCATCACTCACTAAGCAAAAATTTAACCAGAAGGTCTATCATGGGGTGTTTTGAGACTGACTTCATCTAAGTCAATGCACTACACTCTGCTATATACTCTAATAGCACTTAATAAAAGATACTCTAACTAGAAAGCACATACTGAGCATTCAGAGTTCACGTAATACTGTAGGTATCACGAGCAAATCAAGCATGAGAAGTGCTGATTGAGCAGAGTGATTCAGCTTTTATTGCCTAAAAAGGAGTGACACCATGAAAATCATGAATAAAGTGATAGCCTGTCCCCACTGCGGGCACCATCAAGATATCAGTATCGATGCCAGCGGCGGAGATCAAGATTATTACGATGACTGCCGAATTTGCTGTAATCCAATTCATTTACGTTTACATGTCGATGAATTGAGACGTACTATTGAACTGCATATCGACTCAGACGATGAGCAAATCTATTAAATCTGCTTGCACTAAACACGAGACGCTTAACAAGGCTAACGCGCTGAACCGTTAAAACGTCTGGCCAATACACGTTCAACAGTATCGACTATCACTTGTGTCTGGCTGTCTATCTCGATATTAAGTTCGTCACCCACATTGTAGCTGTTTAAGTTTGTCAGCTTTAAGGTTTCAGGGATTAAATGCAACTTAAAGCCCGATTCACTCACCTCACCAACCGTTAAACTGCAACCGTTGACACCGACGAATCCTTTGTAAAAGATATAGTCCATCCACTTAGGCTCAATACCCAGTGTTAGATCATAATGCTGTTCTGTGTGACTGATATGCATGACTTTGGCCTTGGTATGGATATGGCCTGACAGAATATGGCCACCGATTTCACTGCCAAAGGTTAATGAACGTTCAATGTTAATACTTTGACCCACCGACAAATTTACCAGATTTGTTAACCGTAACGTCTCTTCCACTACGTCGAAAAATACCCTATCATCAGCAACCTGAGTCACTGTGAGACATACCCCGTTATTTGCCACACTTGCGCCAATCGTAAGTCCCTCACGCAAATCAGGTTCAAACGCTACCTCAAGGGTATGTAAACCATCTTTCTTATGTATTGCAACCACCTCGCAGGTGGCTTGTACTATACCTGTAAACATTTTTTGCTCGCTTAATCGTTAAAGGCTGTATTTATGAATCATTCAGGCTATCAAGCCAAACGTTTAATCCAACTGGCACTTCCTGTGCTAATAGCTCAGGTCACTCAGACTATGATGGGCTTTATTGATACCGTTATGGCGGGCCGTGTAAGTGCAGTGGATATGGCCGCAGTGGCAGTCGGCACAAGCCTGTGGTTGCCCGCTATTTTGTTTGTCCAAGGTTTGCTGATGGCTTTTACACCTTTATTTGCCCACTATAATGGGGCGAATAATCAAAAAGCGATTCAACCGCTGGCCTTTCAAGGTGCCTATCTTGCCATCATCGGCGGCATTGGTGTGATGATTTTTCTTGCATCAGCGCCCTTTGTGCTTAGCCACATGGACTTAGAGCCTGAATTATACCGTTTAACCATAGGATATCTCGACGGTATTTTATGGGGTGCCCCCGCATTCGTGCTCTATCAAGTGCTGCGTGGCTGTAGTGAAGGGATTTCTTATACCTTACCCACCATGGTAATAGGTTTTGTCGGCTTAGCCGTAAACATTCCCGCTAACTATATTTTTATTTATGGCCACTTTGGCGTACCTGCTATGGGCGGCGCGGGTTGCGGTATTGCCACCGCCTTAGTTTTTTGGGCTATGTTGATTGCCATGATTATTTATATGCAGTTACATAAGAAGTTTGCCGCTTTAGCTCCTTTCAGTAAATTTCATCGCCCTGATTTCAACACGATGAAAAAAATGACTAAACTCGGCATGCCAATCGCTATGGCGCTATTTTTTGAAGTGAGTTTATTTGCAATCATCGCATTATTTCTTGCGCCATTAGGTGCAACTGTCGTCGCAAGTCACCAAATAGCACTGAATTTTTCCTCAATCGTATTTATGGTGCCGTTATCCATTGGCATCGCAGTATCGATTCGAATTGGTTATTACTTAGGCCAAGATCGCGCTGATATCTCAGCAGTCGTGGCAAAAGTAGGCTTGATACTTGCTCTATTACTCGCGCTGACAACGGCGATTTTAACGGTATTATTCAGATTTCAAATTGCAGAACTTTATAATGGCGATGCCGAAGTGGTTGCTTTAGCTGGCAGTCTAATGCTTATGGCTGCACTGTATCAATTATCAGACTCTGTACAAGTGGTCGCAGCCGGTGCCCTTCGTGGTTATAAGGATACGCGCAGTGCCTTTTATATTACGCTGTTTTCTTATTGGGCTATTGGTATGACACTCGGTTATACCTTGGCATATACAGACCATATCGTACCAGCTATGGGGGCTCACGGATTCTGGACTGGACTTATTGCAGGCTTAACTTCGGCTGCACTCTTATTTTTTATTCGCTTACGTTATATTCAAAAACATCGCGTGCATTTAAGCCTTATCGAAGGTGATACAACGCACCATTGATGAGCATATTGATTTAATAGGCGACAAGGTTTTAGCTTTGCCGCCTATTTGATGAATAAAATAGACGACCTAACATAGCTAAACCGCTAAGGCCAGAAAGATAAACTACGGTTTTATCAGTAAATTTGTAGAAACACTGGACAAGTTGCACAGCAATTCACCATTTGACGATAAATTTACTTTTTTTGCTTGCCAGTCCAGTCCTATCCCCCTAATATAGCGCTCGTTCCAACGCGCAATGCTTTGGAATAAAGATGAAATGTAACGATACACCCGTAGCTCAGTTGGTTAGAGCACTACCTTGACATGGTAGGGGTCGGTGGTTCGAGTCCACTCGGGTGTACCACTCTTCTCTAAGAGTATAAATATAGAAATTCATACAATACACCCGTAGCTCAGTTGGTTAGAGCACTACCTTGACATGGTAGGGGTCGGTGGTTCGAGTCCACTCGGGTGTACCATTTCTACAAAATCCTATTTAAATATAATCAATCTTACAAAACCCCTCTTAAATCTAAAAAATTATCTACCATTTTATGAATATCTAATCCCTCATTATTTGCACAAGACTATTTTTTTATACCTAAAAGCGAAATCTAATCAGCTTAAGCTGTGTTATTAGGGAATTGATTTAGCAATAAAAAAACCAGCCGAAGCTGGTTTTTTATGCTAACAGTGACCGAGTTTACGCTATAACGATAAAGCCAATAAACGCCAGTACAGCAGCGATGAGTGCATACGGTAGTTGAGTCACAGCATGGCTCACTAAATTACAACCTGAGCCTTGAGCGGCTAATACGGTTGAATCTGAGTAGAAACATGCTTGGCTACCAAATGATGACGCAGAGAGTAAAGCGCCAATCACTAACGGGATATCTGCCCCAACCGATTGCGCTAATGGCATCACAATGGGAATGGTCACCGCAAATATACCCCAGCTAGAACCAGTGGCAAATGCAAGAATAGCCATCGATAAAAATACTACCGCTGGCAGTAATTTAGGCGTCATAAACGGACTAAGTGATTCAATTACGTATTGCGGCAGTAATAGCTGATCGCACACATCCTTAAACACAAACGCCGCAATGACCGTGCTAATTGCCGGTAACATGCTTTTAAAGCCGTCAATCATCTGATCCATCATCTCGGATAACGGCATCAAGCGCTGCACCGCATAATAAGGGATGGTGATAACCAGTGTTGCAAGCAGCCCTTTCCACACGTCAATATCAAAATAAACCGTAAAGGCGACCAGTAAACAAATTGGCACTAAGAAGTTATGTAGCTGCCCTTGGCTATCGGCATTTTTAAACTCTTCCTCTATCGCTTTAACCGCATACTCATCTGAGGTTTGTACTTGGTCGAAATCGACTTGCGCGTGCGCTGGCTCGCCTTGTGCAGCGCGTAACTGCGCCGTTTTCATCGGCCCAATGGCTGGTACTATGCCTAATACAACAAGCAATACCATCGCCACTGCTAGCCAAGCATACAGCATATAAGGAATTGCTTGCATATAAACGGCAATACCCTGGCCTTCGGCGGCAACACCGTTGTCTACCAATAATCCACCGAAAAATACCGCCCAAGTCGATAATGGTACTAATACGCACACTGGTGCCGCAGTAGAATCAACCACGTAAGCAAGCATTTCACGGGATACTTTAAACTTATCGGTAACACGCTTCATGGTTTCACCCACGGTGAGCGCATTAAGATAATCATCGATAAAAATCACAATCCCAAGAATAAATGTCATCAACAGAGATGATTTAGGTCCCTTGGCAAATTTAAGTGCATTACGGCCAAACGCTAATGCGCCGCCAGTGCGGACCAAAAGTGCAATGAGCGCACCAAAACCGCCACACACCAGAATTAACCACCCTATGGTTTCATCGGTCATGACTTGCAATGACACTTTGGCAAAATTGTTTAATACTTGACTGGGATCGAGTAACAGGAAACCGGTTACCGCACCTATGATCAGAGATAAAATGGGACGGCGTAACCAAATAGCTAACACCAATACCACCAAAGGTGGGATGAGACTTAACGCTGTCGGTTCAGACATGCACTTAGGTCCTCTAAATTAATCGCCAAAAAGGCAAATGGTTTTAGAATAACGCTTAGAATCAACACAATTCAAACGCTAATATAGCTGCTTCATGATGACTAACCCTGCAGATAAAACCCGCTAATTGCTTGCTATCTAAGGTGCCTTGCCAAAAACATCGCGCAGAAAATAATGCGCATCGAATACTGAGTCAACCTTAAATTTAATTTGATCAAAAATAAATTTATTGCCTACAGTAAAAAGCAGAGGTAATGGTTTGATTCAAAACAACTTTAACCAATTATCAACTTAAGTGATTATGTTCCTCTGTATTTAATAAGCATTCAATTAATATGCCTATTTATCACTAGATGGGGTTTAGCTCGTACAAGGTTGCAGAAGTGTAACTTATCAAAAATTCGAGGTTAAAAATCAACCATTAAGCATTTACTAAAATACACTTATATATATCCAGCACCGCCACACTATGATGGATAAAAAATGATGGATAAAAAATGATGGATAAAAATGTAAGTTATTAGATTTAACGTTTTCACCTCAGCCACAAAATAAAGAGTGATGAGTTAGCCTGACTATCCCATTAGCTCCATCGGAACATTCACTATTTGACTTTTTAGCCCTGAAATGCATACAGCCTGTTTATTTAGCCATACAACACAGCTAAAACCACTTAAATTAACACTAAAGTCAGAGCATAAAACTTGTTCTTATTTCATTAATCGACTGTTAAAGCATATTTAACTAAGCTATTTTCATAAATAAAGTCTAATTCTGTGCATTCTCCCTCTTTCATCTAAACCGAAATTTCGTTATGGTGCACTAACTTAAGCTAATTTTTTTGCATGTTCCGAGGTGTAAATGCGCCCTATCATTAAATCCAACAAGCTGGATAGCGTTTGCTACGACATACGCGGCCCAGTGCACAAGGAAGCCAGGCGTTTAGAAGATGAAGGCCACAGGATCCTCAAACTCAACATTGGTAATCCCGCGCCTTTTGGTTTTGAAGCGCCAGAAGAGATTGTCCGTGATGTAATACTCAATTTACCCAGCGCCCAAGGCTACTGCGAATCAAAAGGATTATTCTCTGCCCGTAAGGCCATTGTGCAGCATTATCAAGCACAAGGAATTTTTGGGGTCGATATCGAAGATATCTATATCGGTAATGGGGTTTCTGAACTCATTATGATGGCAATGCAAGGGCTGCTTAATACCGATGATGAGATTTTAATCCCCTCACCTGACTATCCATTGTGGACGGCTGCGGCCAATCTTGCCGGTGGCAAAGCGGTACATTATCGTTGCGATGAAGAAGCAGACTGGTTTCCCGATCTCAATGACATAAAAAGCAAAATTTCATCACGTACCCGCGGTATTGTATTAATTAACCCCAATAATCCAACAGGTGCGGTTTACAGCAAAGAACTACTGCTGCAAGTCGTCGAGCTTTGTCGTGAACACAGCCTGATTTTATTTGCCGATGAAATCTACGATAAAATTTTATATGACGAAGCTCAGCATGTTCCTGCTGCTGGCCTGTCGGACGATATTTTAACCGTAACCTTTAATGGTTTATCAAAGGCTTATCGCGCGGCGGGCTTTCGGGTCGGTTGGATGATGTTGTCAGGTAACCTTAAGGCAGCTAAAAGTTATATTGAAGGCTTAGAGATGCTTTCCTCGATGCGTCTATGTGCGAACGTACCCAATCAACATGCAATTCAAACGGCGCTCGGTGGCTATCAGAGTATTAATGAACTTATTCTACCTAATGGCCGCTTAACCATTCAGCGTGATGCTTGTTATGAGCTATTAAATCAAATCCCCGGTGTCAGCGTGAAAAAGCCTAAAGGCGCGTTGTATGCTTTTCCAAAATTAGATATGAAAAAATTTAATCTACGGGATGATGAGCGCTTAGTGCTGGATTTACTCAGAGAGAAAAAAATCCTATTGGTGCATGGTACAGCCTTTAATTGGCCTGAGCCGGATCATTTACGAGTGGTATTTTTACCCTACAAGGAAGATCTCAACAAGGCATTGACCGAATTTGGTACTTTTCTTGAGACCTACCGACAGTAGTTCGGTTCGGTATTATTGCTGAGCAATCATGAACCCAATAAAGCGATCCTATGGATCGCTTTATTTTTATCTCTTTTCATTAAATCCTGCGCCTATCTGCTCACTTGTCATCCAAGGCTGTGATAATCTAATCATTCACTTGGGTACACCTGCCATTTTATGTGAACTGTTTTCAATTGAAGGTCACTGCCCCACTTTACTCATTAGAAGGAAAAACATGAGTCACTTATTTGCTCATTTAGCTCGAATGAAGCTTATCCAACGCTGGCCTTTAATGTACAACGTTCGCACCGAAAACGTCCAAGAACACTCGCTGCAAGTTGCTATGGTGGCCCATGCGTTAGTTATCATCAGCAATAAAAAATTTGGTACAGCGCTCGACCCACATCAAGCCACAAGTCTAGCCATTTTCCACGATGCCAGTGAAATCCTCACCGGTGACTTGCCAACGCCAGTCAAATACTTCAATAAAGAAATCGAAGCCGAGTATAAAAAGATTGAGGCGATTGCCGAACAACGCATGTTAGACATGGTGCCAGAAGAATTTAAAGAGGATTATCGTGGTCTATTTATCAGTGATTATGCAGATCCTATATACAAGACCATCGTTAAATCCGCCGATACTCTGTGCGCTTATCTTAAGTGCTTAGAAGAGAATCGCGCCGGTAACAGTGAGTTTAATACTGCCCGTAAGCGTCTCGAAAATATGCTGGCCACTAATCCCGATCCAGCAGTCAGCTATTTTATGAATTGCTTTGTGCCCAGTTTCACGCTTAATTTAGATGAAATTAACAAGATGCTGTGATTTTTCACTCTCGCTAGGAATGCATATGACTCCAAATGTTTGGCAAGAACGCCGCCATGGTGAAGATAAACAGAGGCGTTTTGATCATCGCACGCCCTATCAACGCGATAGAGCGCGCATTTTACACTCAGCTGCTTTTAGGCGCCTGCAGGCTAAGACCCAAGTGCTCGGCGTTGGCATGAATGATTTTTATCGTACTCGGTTAACCCACTCCCTTGAAGTCTCGCAAATTGGTACGGGTATCGCCGCCCAGCTCAGACGTAAATATCCACAACATAAACAGTTACTGTCCTCTATGAGCTTACTCGAGTCGCTGTGCTTGGCGCACGATATTGGTCATCCGCCTTTTGGTCATGGCGGCGAAGTAGCCTTAAATTACATGATGCGCGATCACGGCGGCTTTGAGGGCAATGGTCAAACCTTTCGCATTTTATCTAAACTAGAACCCTACACCTTAGATTTCGGCATGAATTTATGCAGGCGTACCATGCTCGGGATTTTGAAATACCCCGCGCCGCACTCGAAGCTGTTTGTCGCGGGTGAACATAATGAAATCACCAACCATAGACAGCTCAAGCCGTCACAATGGCCGCCTGTTAAGGGCATTTTCGACGACGATAGCGACATCTTTGCTTGGGTGCTTGAACCTCTATCAGAGCAAGATCGCCACCGATTTACCTCGGCTCAACAAAGCTCACACCCAGCTCTGCACCACTATCCGCATTTACGGACCCAGTTTAAATCCTTCGACTGCTCTATTATGGAACTGGCCGATGATATCGCCTATGCGGTGCACGATCTTGAAGATGCGATTGTGATGGGCATAGTAACAGCATCGCAATGGCAACAAGATGTAGCGCCAACACTCACTCACAGTGCTGATACTTGGATAAAACAAGAGCTGGCCGATATTGGTAATAAGCTATTTTCCCACGAGCACCATCTGCGTAAAGATGCTATTGGTACACTGGTTAATGGCTTTGTTACCGCGATTGTGATTACTGAAGATGAGGCCTTTGAAACCCCATTATTACGCTTTAATGCAACCCTAGAGCCCGATTTTGCCATGGCGCTTAATGTGCTTAAGCAGTTGGTTTATAAATACGTTATCCGTAAACCTGAAATTCAAATGCTTGAATATAAAGGCCAACAAATCGTGATGGGATTATTTGAGGCCTTTGCTTCTGATCCTGAGCGTTTATTGCCGCTGAACACGCAAGAGCGCTGGCGTGAAAGCGAGCAAAAAGGCTTGAACAGCCATAGGATACTCGCGGACTATATTTCAGGGATGACGGATGAGTTTGCGGGAAGGCTGTATCAGCAGTTATTTAGCCCAAGAGCAGGCTCGAATGTTGAGCTTAGCAAAGAAATGTAAGCCAATATTTGTACTAACGAACTTTACCTATTACTGCAGAAATACTTAAAAAAACATACTCGTAAAATTAAATGCAACAGATGAAAAAAACCACCTTGCGGTGGTTTTTTTCATCTTAATTTAAAACTCGTCTTATAAAGCGCCGATGGCTTCTTTACAAAGCTGAGTGATCCGCTCCCAATCACCATGCTCCATTGCATCAGTTGGCGCAATCCAGCTGCCACCAATACAATCAACATTTTTTAGCGCTAAGTAATCTTTATAGCTGCTTGGGGTAATGCCGCCTGTTGGGCAGAAGCGAATATCTGCTAACGGACCTGAAAAAGCTTTTAGTGCATCCACACCGCCAGAGGCTTCAGCTGGGAAGAATTTAAAATGAGTGTAACCGAGCGCCATCCCCGTCATCACCTCAGAAATACTCGCAACACCAGGAATTAATGGTACAGGGCCATCCATACCCGCTTTAAGCAGTTCAACCGTTGCACCTGGGGTGATAATAAACTGCGCACCAGCAGCAACAGCTTGATCAAGTTGGGCTTTATTTAAAATCGTCCCTGCACCCACTAACGCCTCAGGCACTTCTTTGGCAATTTTAGTGATAGCCTCAAGTGCACAAGGCGTACGCAGTGTCACTTCTAACACACTAATACCACCGGCAACCAGTGCTCGTGCTAATGGCACCGCATGTTCAATTTTGTTAATCACCATCACAGGAACAATCGGGCTGCGTTTAAAAATATCTTGTGGTTGTAGTGACCAGTTATTCTCAAGCATTACGTTATTCTTCCTTTGTATTAATAAAGTTCATCGATGGCATTAGTACAACGCGCACCAGTTTCAGGACTGCTTAGATTTGAACGTAGTGCACTAAATAATTCACGGCCCATACCATAACGAGAGTGATGTAAATCAACGATACCCGCAGTTCTGCTAGCTAGTTCAGCCTCAGGTACGAGCAGGCTTAGCTCGCCTGTTAGCGCATCAACACGGATCAAGTCGCCATCTTGGATTTTGGCAATTAAGCCGCCATCTAGGGCTTCCGGCGTCAAGTGAATCGCCGCAGGGACTTTACCCGAAGCGCCAGACATACGACCATCTGTCAGTAGCGCCACTTTAAAGCCTTTGTCCTGAAGCGTGCCCAATAATGGGGTTAACTTATGCAGTTCTGGCATGCCGTTGGCTTTTGGACCTTGGCCCTTAACCACCACCACACAATCTCTATCTAAGCTACCTGATTGGAACAAAGCATCGAGTTTGTTTTGATCGTCAATCACCACCGCGGGCGCCTCGACGATTCTATGCTGCGCTTGTACCGCAGACACTTTAATCACCGCACGGCCTAAGTTACCTTTTAATAATTTCAAGCCGCCATTGGCTTGGAAAGGCGTGGACACAGAGGTTAATACTTCTTTATCTAAACTTTCCGTTGGCCCATCAACCCAGCGCAGTTCACCATCAAGTAATCTTGGTTCTTGGGTATAACGGTGCAAACCAAAGCCTGCAACGGTATTTACATCTTCATGTAAGAGACCCGCATCAAGTAATTCTTTGACCAAATAAGCCATACCGCCTGCAGCATGGAAATGGTTAATATCGGCATGACCATTTGGATAAACGCGTGCCACTAATGGCACTGCATCGGATAATTCAGAAAAATCATCCCAGTTCACAATAATACCGGCAGCGCGCGCTGCGGCAACAATGTGCATGGTCAAGTTAGTTGAACCACCTGTCGCTAACAGCGCCACAATGCCGTTAACTACTGACTTCTCACTGACCACTTCACCGATTGGAGTATATTGCGTGCCCATTTCGGTTAAACGGCATACTTGCTTAGCCGCCATTTTATTTAAGGCTTCACGCAGTGGATCGTCTGGATTAACAAAAGAAGAACCCGGTAACTGTAGACCCATGACTTCAAGCATCAGTTGATTCGAGTTGGCAGTACCGTAAAAAGTACATGTACCCGCACTATGGTATGACTGAGATTCCGCTTCAAGTAACTGCGCGCGATCTACTTTGCCTTGGGCAAATTGCTGACGAATGCGGGCCTTTTCTTTATTCGGGATACCTGATTTCATCGGTCCTGCTGGTACGAATAGCATAGGTAAGTGACCAAAACTTAGCGCACCAATAAGCAAGCCAGGTACAATTTTATCGCAAATCCCGAGCAGTAAAGCACCATCAAACATATTGTGAGACAAGCCCACTGCCGTTGCCATGGCGATGACTTCGCGGCTCAGTAAACTCAGCTCCATACCGGGTTGACCTTGAGTCACACCATCACACATTGCTGGCACACCGGCCGCAACTTGAGCAACACTACCGACTTCCTGACACGCTTTTTTCAGCAACTCAGGGTAGTGCTCATAGGGTTGATGCGCTGACAACATATCGTTGAATGCGGTAACAATGCCAATATTGGCTTTGGTCAATTGGCGTAAGGCATTTTTATCATCTGGGTTACAGGCAGCAAAACCATGGGCTAAATTGCCACAGCTTAACGAACTACGGTGTACACCATTATTGCGTGCATCATTTAATGCGGCTAAATAACCTTCGCGAGATGCTTTGCTACGGGCAACAATTCTGTCGGTAACAGCTTGAACTACTGAGTGCATTTTGGCTCCTTAAGCGCTCCAGAACACATCAACGGGCGTTTTACGCTGCGCTAATATGGCTCTAATGGGCATTGCATGAACATCGTCACTTTCTAACGCTTGACGATATACGGATAGTTTCTGTTCCCCGACCAAGTGCAGATAAATTTGTCTGCTGTTCAAGATTGCGCTCTTTGAAAGCGTGATCCTGCCATGGGGTGCTGTGGTAGGGTTAGTCGCCACGCACAGAGCTTGAGTTGTTAGCGCATTATCAAGCTCAGCGCTACAGGGGAACCACGAACAAGTATGACCATCGTTACCCATACCTAATACCACCACATCAAAAGGACGTGGGAAATTAGACAAAGATTCAGCGGCCATATCGGCGCCGGCCTCTGCGGTCGAGAACATATTTTTCAAACCACGAAATTTGGCATTCGCTGCACGGTTTTGTAATAAATGCTCTCGCACCAAACGTTCATTAGAAGCATCGGCGTCGGCTTCAACCCAGCGCTCATCGGCAAGAGTAATGTAAACATCACTCCAATCAATGGACTTCATGCTCAGTAGTTGAAATAAGTTAAGCGGTGTTGAACCACCGGAAACCACCAAACTGGCTTTCCCGCGAGCATCAACCGCCTCTTGTAACTGGCTGGCAATTCTATTTGCCAGCTGTTGTTCTAACGCACTTGGCGTATCGAAAGATTTAAATACGGTTTCTTTAATCATTAAAGCCTCCTACTCGTCCCACGAACGGCCGTCTTTCGTGATCAAGGCAACCGATGCAACCGGACCCCACGTACCTGCTGGATAAGGTTTCGGCTTTTCATTGCTTTGCTCCCACGACTGGATAATGCCATCAACCCAAGTCCATGCTTGCTCAACTTCATCGCGGCGTACAAATAGCGCTTGATTACCCAGCATAGCTTCAAGTAATAATCGCTCATAGGCGTCAGCGATACGCTCATTTTTAAAGGTATCAGAGAAGCTCAAATCGAGTTTGGTGGTTTGTAGACGTTGTTTTTGCTCCAGACCCGGTACTTTATTCATCATCTGAATTTCAACCCCTTCATGGGGCTGCAAACGGATCGTTAGCTTGTTTGGTGGCAGATTACGGTAGCTTGAGCGATAGAGGTTATGCGGTGGATTTTTGAAATACACCACGATTTCAGAGCTCTTGAACGGCATACGTTTACCGCTACGCAAATAGAAAGGCACGCCAGCCCAGCGCCAGTTATCGATATCCACACGAATCGCCACGAAAGTTTCAGTGTTCGACTGAGTGTTAGCGCCTTCTTCTTCAAGATAACCCGGTACAGGGCTGCCCTTTAAGAAGCCTGCACTATACTGACCGCGTACGGTATTTTCATACACATTGTCAGAATTGATCGGCCGCAGTGATTTAAGTACTTTCACTTTTTCATCACGAATGCTGTCGGCGTCTAAGTTAACGGGTGGATCCATGGCAACCAGTGTCAACACTTGTAACAAATGGTTTTGGATCATGTCGCGCATTTGGCCAGCTTTGTCGAAATATCCCCAACGGCCTTCAATCCCCACTTCTTCAGCAACGGTGATCTGGACGTGGTCAATCGTGCGGTTGTCCCACTTGGAGGCAAATAGCGAGTTGGCAAAACGCAGCGCAATCAAGTTTTGTACGGTTTCTTTACCTAAGTAATGGTCAATACGGTAAACCTGACGTTCTTTGAAGTAGGCCGAAACTTGATCATTGATGACGTGAGAAGATTCTAAATCTGAGCCAATGGGCTTTTCGAGCACGACTCGTGAGTCTGGATGAATAAGATCTTGTTCATGCAAACAACGGCAGATGTCACCAAATATCGATGGCGGCGTGGCAAAGTAGCTGACCATGACGCGCTCTTCTGGTTTAAGCAAATCATGAAACGCACTGTAACCAGCAGAATCAGTGAAATTAGTGCCTATATAATGGCAGCGGGACAGGAAACGTTGCAGAGTCTCGTCACACAAAGGCTCTTTCACGAAAGTGTTTAATGCAAGCGTGACTAATTCGATAAACTCATCTTGAGTAAACTCGTCTTTCGCGACACCGATCACTTTCGTATCTTTATCGAGAAGTTCAGCTTTATCTAGCTGGTATAAAGAAGGTAACAACTTGCGTCGTGCCAAATCGCCTTTAGTACCAAAGAGTACGAAGTCACAAGCTTTGGCGCTTGATGTTGTTTTGCCCATTGCGTTACGATCTCCTTTGTATGCTGTGTCCCTTCATGTCGATGAAGAAATCCACACTTTTGTTGTAATATAACAACAGAATTTGTTAAATGCATCAAATTTTATCAATATTAACATTCTAGCTAACTAGGCACTTAGCCTATAAATCTGATATGCTTTTTGTGCTTAAATTACTGATGGTAGTAAAGTCTTGTTGCACATTTTTACTAAAAATTACTACATAAAATTAATGTGTGGGGTGATCAACTGTGATCTGCCCTACTAAACAACTAAAATAAAATTACATTCTCAATTTAGCGGACATATGCGTATGAATACCCTAGAAAAGGTTCAAAAAAGCCTCACCCATTTTAGTAAGTCAGAACGCAAGGTTGCAGAGGTGATCTTAGCATCACCACAAACAGCTATACATTCCAGCATCGCTACACTCGCTAAAATGGCAGATGTTAGTGAACCTACAGTGAACCGTTTCTGCCGTCGCTTAGATACTAAAGGCTTCCCTGATTTTAAGTTACATCTAGCACAAAGTCTTGCGAACGGTACACCTTATGTGAGCCGTCACGTTGAGGAGGATGATTCGACAGAGTCTTATACGACAAAAATATTCGAATCATCAATGGCTTCACTCGATACAGCCCGCCAAAGCTTAGATATTTCAGCCATCAATAAAGCGGTTGATATTCTCACTCAAGCTAAAACAATTTCCTTTTTTGGCTTAGGAGCCTCCGCTTCTGTCGCCCATGATGCACAAAATAAATTCTTCCGTTTCAACGTGCCTGTTATCTGTTTTGACGATGTTCTTATGCAACGTATGAGCTGCATCAACAGCAATGAAGGCGATGTTGTCGTGCTAATATCACACACTGGTCGTACTAAGTCATTGATTGAAATAGCACGTTTAGCAAGAGAAAACGGTGCGGCTGTTATTGGTATTACCGCGCGCAATTCACCCTTGTCGATGGAATGTACCCTACCCGTGACAATGGAAGTACCAGAAGATACCGACATGTATTTACCGATGGCCTCGCGTTTAGCCCAATTGGTGACTATAGATGTATTGGCTACGGGCTTTACCTTACGTCGAGGCCCACGGTTCCGCGATAATTTGAAACGTGTGAAGGAAGTGTTAAAAGAGTCGCGTATCAATAAAGATCCGATACTGTAATTCGCTTCCCTTTCTAAATATGGCTAGTGTTACCCGTTAACCTAGCCATTAATCGTACAAATATCAGCGATACCTCACAAATTTCATACATAACTTAAGATCAATTTGATTGTAACTTTACTACAAAATCTGCAATAGCATGGTAATATAGCCCCAAGATTTTTTTAACTTTAACGGAGTATCTTATGTTCCGCAGAACCAAAATCGTCACCACTCTAGGTCCCGCCACAGATCGTGATGATAACCTACGTCGCATTATTGCGGCAGGCGCAAACGTTGTACGTCTTAACTTTTCCCACGGTTCCCCAGAAGATCACTTAAAACGAGCAACTCAAGCGCGCGAAATCGCTAAAGAGTTAGGCGTTCATGTGGCTATTCTTGGTGACTTACAAGGCCCTAAAATCCGCGTTTCTACTTTCAAAGATAATAAAAAAGTACAACTCGTATTAGGACAAGCCTACGTGCTTGATGCAGAGCTTGCAAAAGGTGAAGGCGACGAGACGCAAGTCGGTATCGATTACAAGCAGTTACCTGACGATGTTAAAATCGGCGATATCTTGATGCTAGATGACGGACGTGTTCAATTACGCGTTGAGCGTGTTGAAGGCCGTAAAGTACATACCACTGTCACTGTGGCGGGTCCTTTATCTAACAACAAAGGTATTAACAAGCAAGGCGGTGGGCTCTCTGCTGCTGCGCTAACCGAAAAAGACAAAGCAGATATTCTGACTGCTGCATTGATCCAAGTGGATTATTTAGCCGTGTCTTTCCCTCGCAGTGGTGCTGATTTAGATTACGCTCGTGATCTTGCCCGCCAAGCTGGTTGTAACGCCTTGATCGTTGCTAAAGTTGAACGTGCTGAAGCCGTTGCAACGGATGCCGCTATGGATGATGTCATCTTAGCCTCTGATGTTGTTATGGTTGCCCGTGGTGACTTAGGTGTTGAGATTGGTGATGCTGCGCTCGTAGCGGTACAAAAGAAACTTATCGCTCGCTCACGCCAATTGAATAAAGTCGTCATCACTGCAACGCAGATGATGGAATCGATGATTTCAAGTCCAATGCCAACCCGCGCCGAAGTAATGGACGTGGCAAACGCTGTACTTGATGGCACCGATGCGGTGATGTTATCTGCCGAAACAGCAGCCGGTGACTTCCCAGAAGAAACCGTAAAGGCCATGGCAAGTGTTTGTATTGGTGCTGAAGCTCACCCAAGTGTGATTGTATCTAAACATAGACTTGATGTGCGTTTCACTTCAGTTGAAGAAACCATTGCATTATCGACTATGTATGCGGCGAACCACCTTGAAGGCGTTAAGGCGATTATTGCACTGACGGAATCGGGCGCTACTGCACAATTAATGTCACGTATTAGTTCTTCACTGCCAATTCTTGGGTTATCACGTCATCCGACGACTCTGGCCAAAATGGCATTGTATCGCGGTGTATTACCTATCTATTTCGATTCAACTATCTACCCAGCCGATGAGCTAGCGAAAAAAGCGTTAGAAGCATTAACTGCAGCAGGTTATTTGAATAGTGGTGATATGGTACTGATGACCAAAGGCGACTCAATGGAAACAATTGGCGGCACTAACACCAGTAAAGTGTTGATCGTTGCTTAATTGCATAAACCGCTTACCTTGTTTCTAACGACGAAAGCTCGTTAGAAACAAAAGCCAATAAAAAACCACCTTATAAAGGTGGTTTTTTTATGTCTACTTTTACGCTCTGCACTCTTATTCCAAAGAGAAGTCCAAACGGCTTAATCAAACCGCTTGGACTAGAGGGTAAATCTGATCACTATAGCGCTTCGAAATCATTCACATTTATGGCAGCTAAGCGCAATTTATCTGCATGCTGCAGTTTTTGCGCTTCATCAGCAGTAATCAGGCCTTTTTCTAATGCGGCTGCGAACAGCATAATATTAGGCACTTTTACTGGCAACTCACGAGCACGTTGCGCTTTTTTAAGTTTTTTGTAGATGTCTTTACAGGCATATTGAGCAATAAACGCTTGCTCTACTTCAGCAATTCCGCCCTTATCCCCTTCAAACTCAGGACACAGAAAGGTAATACGGTCACGAGCGGGCCCTGGTTTTAACATGCCACCGACTAAGTCAGTTGCCATTTTATCCGTCGGTACATTGAAGTGATTACCTAACGGGAAGATTAAACCACGCAATAACCAAGCGACCGGACGGCTTGGGAAATTACGTATTGTATCTTCGAGCGCTTTAGCCGCTAAATGTAAACGGTTAGCCATGACATAACGTACCGCAGGTAAGTCATCCTGTTGACGACCATTATCCTCAAATAACTTTAAGGTCGCTGAGCCTAAATACAACTGACTCAGTACATCACCCATACGAGCAGAAATCATTTCTTTACGTTTTAAATCGCCGCCCATGATCAACATGGATAAATCCGTCATTACCGCTAATGCAGATGAGATGCGCGTCATATCTTTATAATACTGCTTCGTTTCGCCGCTCACTGGCGCACTACCCAAACGACTCCCTGTCAGCGCATTAAATAATGCACTAAAGGCATTGCGAGTCGCATAACCCATATGGCCCATTAATAGCGCATCAAAGCGCTCTAGTGCTTCATGTTGATTTTCCATTGCTGCTGCTTCCATTTCAGCAAGTACATAAGGATGACAACGCGTTGCGCCTTGGCCAAAAATCATCAAGGAGCGAGTTAAGATATTTGCCCCTTCTACAGTAATCGAAATCGGGTTTGACATATAAGGATGGCCTAAATAGTTTTTAGGCCCTAATTGAATACCCTTACCCGATTGAATATCCATGGCATCGTTCATCACTGAACGGCCCAATTCGGTCATATGATACTTAGCAATCGCGGTGACCACTGAAGGTTTAACCTTAAGATCAATGCCGGTGGTGGTTAACCGACGCGCGGCTTCTAATTGATAAGTGTTAGCAATAATGCGCGCTAGCGCTTCTTGCACCCCTTCAAATTGACCAATCGCCATACCAAACTGATGACGCACATAGCTATAAGCTGTGGTGGTTTTCATTGCCATGTGGCCAGAGGCCGTTGCCAATGCGGGAAGGGAAATACCGCGACCAGCGGATAGGCACTCAACCAGCATACGCCAGCCTTTACCAGCAAAATCAGGGCCGCCGATAATCCAATCCAGCGGAATAAACACATCTTTACCTTGAGTGGTACCGTTCATAAATGCCATACCCAATGGATTATGACGACGGCCAATAATAACGCCAGGATGATCCGTTGGGATCAACGCACAGGTAATGCCTAAGTTCTTTTTATCACCAAGCAAGCTTTCAGGATCGCGCATCTGGAAAGCCAATCCCAAAACTGTTGCCACAGGAGCCAGCGTAATGTAGCGCTTATCCCATGTGAGTTTGAGCCCGAGCATTTCTTCGCCGTTAAACATTTCACGACACACAATACCAATATCAGGAATTGCACCAGCATCACTGCCCGCTTCTGGGCCAGTTAATGCAAAACAAGGAATTTCATCGCCTTTAGCTAAAGCCGGTAACCAACGATCTTTTTGCTCATTCGTACCATAGTGGGTCAGCAACTCACCAGGACCTAATGAGTTTGGTACCATAACCGTGACCGCCGCACTGACACTACGACTGGCTAATTTACTGACAATTGTCGAGTTAGCGTATGCAGAGAAGGCTTTACCACCAAATTTTTTCGGGATAATCAGTGCGAAGAAACCTTCTTTTTTGAAGTATTCCCATAATTCTGGCGGTAAATCTTTACGATTATGCACTATGTCGAAATCATCAATCATCGTCAGCGCTGTCATGACTTGATTATCGATAAAATCTTTCTCTTCAGCACTTAGCGTTGGTTTACCGTAACTGTGTAAGGTATTCCAGTTTGGATTTCCGCGAAATAACTCGCCCTCCCACCAGACATCACCAGCTTCCATCGCCTCACGCTCGGTATCAGATAACGGCGGCAAGACTTTTTTAAAAAAACTAAATACTGGGCGCGTAACCAACTGCATCCGGATATTTTTTACCGCCAATAATACGATAATGGCAACCAGGGCAATAATTATAATCGTTAACATAATCAATACCTTTTGTTAAGAGTTTACCGGGACTGATATACCAGCCGCCATGTAGGGGATGACTTTACGAATGACTGCTTCAATATCATTATGTTCACCAAATTCAGCCGCAGCAATATCATTTAAAGCATCAGCAGATGCCATAGTGAATACAATCGTGCCTAGGGTAAAGTGTAAACGCCAAAACATTTCTGCGGGGGGAATATGTGGTGCACTGGCTGAAACAGCTTTAATAAAAGCATCGAGATGCTGGCCATAGTGGGTGGTAATAAACCAACGTAAATGCCCTTGGCTTTCAATATAACCACGGCCCAAAAGCTGCAGGAATATACTGGTACCTCCAGCACGTAATGCGTTTAAATCCAATAGTGGATCGACCAATGAAGAGAGGATTTCTTCCAGAGTCGCTTTTGTTGGGGCAGTATTTAGCTGGTTTACTTGGTTAGAAGCCGCTGGCATGAACACGTCTAAATAACGTGCTAATACAGCACGGATCAACTCTTTTTTAGAACCAAAGTGATAGTTGACCGATGCTAAATTCACTTCCGCCTTGCTGGTGATAAGTCGCAAGGACGTTTCAGAAAACCCCCGTTCAGCAAACAACTTTTCTGCTGCATCAAGTATTCTAGTTTTTGTATCAGATCGACTTGCCATTCCGTGACCTTGAAATAATTTAAACACTCGTTTAAATTAAACATTGCCACTACGGATGTCAAACTAAAATTAGGTAAACCCACCCTTTTCTAATTTGTATTCGGCCTGTGCGAACAAGTGCTATAAGAAACTCAATAAATCCTTGTTCAATAACCGTCCAATTTAGATAGGCCCCTTAATACTACTGCACTATCTTATTTTTTATATAGAACACACTTTGTAAACATTCAAAGCTTTAGTTCAGTGAAAAGCTCCACTATAGTGGCGCCATGATTGCCAGAATTAGAATAAACTGATGAAATTTTTGCTACTCGCTCTGATGTGCCTATTGTCGCAGCCAAGCTTCGCTAATCCTAAAGTATCTACAACTGCTTCAGTAGATACCTTGATTAATGCTAATTATCCCATGTTTATTCGGGCATTTAATCAATTATCATCTGAAGTCACCCGCGAAATTTACACTGATGAAGCAAGTTATCTTTCCGAAAGTCAGAATAAAGAAATTTATTATGGCCGAGATAGCATTGCAGCGATTTATCAAAAGTTTTTTGATAAAATCCTTAAAAAGAAAGCGAGCATTGACATAGATTTTCGTGTCACCAAGCGTAAAATATGGGGTAATGGGGCTATCGATACTGGCTATTACTTAGTGAGATTCTATCCTGCACAAGAAACGGGTGAACCTGTGAGTGAATTTGCAGGCAAGTTTGCTATTGGTACTGAAAAAGTCTCGGCAACACAATGGAAAGTGACCTTAGATACCAGTAATCGAGCAGAATCTAGTTATTATCTGAATGCGAAACCTGTACCTAACTTATATTATGGTCGTCAGTTCCCTCCTTTACCCTCTGGTAAAAAACTACCCTAGAATTTAGAAAAAACACACTAAAACGAATTGTAATGTAATAAAATTAAATATTATCCGTAGTATATCAATATGAAAAAAACATCAAACACTTGCCCTTGTGGCAGCGATATCGACTATCAAAATTGCTGTGAGCCTCTACATATACATGTAGATAGTGGGCAAATCATTGCCAATACTCCGTTGCAACTGATGCGCTCGCGTTATAGCGCATTTGCCTTGAAAAATTTTGATTACATTTTAAAGACACATCACCCAAACTACTTAAATGGCCTGACGCTCGCGAGTCTCAATATCGGCCCGCACCCACATTGGCTTAGGCTAGAGGTACTCGAACATCATCAAAATGCAGCACACTGCACTCAAGCTGACAGTTCGTCAATCGCTCAGCAAACGCAGGGCTCGGTGACTTTTAAGGCCTGGTATAAACTCAAAGGTGAAATAGATGCGATTTATGAACGCTCAGAATTTATCTACCAAGCTGGCCGTTGGTATTACAGCCAAGGCCAGCAGATGACGGCTAAATTACCGGGTAGAAATGATCCCTGTGTTTGCCATAGTGGCAAAAAACTTAAACAATGCTGTTTGAAATCACTCTGGTGATTGAATGTCAGATAATACCTGTTAGATGAGAAGTAACGACTGCACTAGCGACTAGCATCAGCCACATTATAAATAGTGTCTGCGTAGCTAATGTTTAGGCGTGGACTTAGTGTATAAGTGAAAGCAGCAGCAATCAGCCTTTGTGGTATCTGCATTATCATGAGTAAGCGTTAAATAATGTTAAAATCTATCCTAATTTTCTATTAAAACAGATTTGTTGGCCAACAATAAAAACTGTGCAAATTCAGGTTCTCGCAATGCAGGACTGTACAAATAACCCTGCGCTTGATGACAACAGTTTTTTGCTAAAAACGCTTCTTGTTCAACCGTTTCAACCCCTTCTGCCGTCAATGAAATATTTAATGCATTCGCCATCGCAATAATGGCTGAGACAATTTCGCGGCTTTCACGGCTAACGGTTAAATCTGAAATAAATGAACGATCTATTTTAAGTTTACTAATTGGAAACTGTTTTAAATAACGCATAGAACTATAGCCAGTGCCAAAATCGTCGATAGCTAACCCAACTCCTAGTTCTGCCAGCTCTTGGCATAACAGCGTTGCATGACGAACATCCCCCATTAACTCTGTTTCAGTAATTTCTAAAATCAATGTCTTAGGCTTTAATCGATAACGGATTAATAGTTGCCACACTTGTTCGAATAAATTACCACTAAAGAACTGACGAGCAGATACGTTAACATGCATGGTCATATCGGTATTATGATGTTGCCACAGATTTAATTGCCGACATGCCGCTTCTAACACCCAACTGCCGATAGCATTAATCATCCCCGATTGTTCAGCAATATTGATAAATGATGCGGGAAATAACACACCTTTTTGGGGGTGATGCCAACGGATCAGCGCTTCGGCGCCAATATAAGTATTTTGCTCTAAATCCCTTAAAGGTTGATAGTACAATTCAAACTGTCGGCCACGCAGTGCACCGTGCAAATCGCGTTCTATTTGTGCATCTTCTTTAAATGCACTCAACAAAGTACTATTAAACACTTGTATTGCTGTGCCTTTTTTCTTTTTAGCATACTGCACGGCAATATCTGCACAGGTTAGCGGTGAAAACATATTCACTACTGAAGCAATATTAACGACAGCGAGTGCAGGCTTAGGCTCTACTTGCTCTCGTCCAATCAAAATAGGCATAGATAAATGCTGATACAGACGATGACTAAAATAGTCTGTATCGTACACATCATTCGCATCGGTGAGCAGCACGGCAAATTCATCGCTACCCACACGGGCAATTTCGGTAGTTTTGGTAAACTCGGAAAACTGTCTCAAACGGCGTGCTATTTCAATCAATAAACTGTCGCCATTGCCATGACCATAGGTATCGTTAAAACGTTTAAAACCCACCAGATCAACTAATAACAACACTCCTCGTGTTGTTCGCTCAAGCACTCGATTAAAATGTGTGCGGTTATGCAGACCGGTTAATCCACAGCGCCACGCGAGTCGTTCGAGTTCAGAGCGATAGTTGTGCTCGCTGGTATTTTCGACACTAGACACCAAAGCATAGTGATTACCCCGCTCAGTAATAAACTGGCTTAACACATATTGGATCCAATAATGACTGCCATCGTCACGGTGAAATTGCACTTCACCTTTGACGATCTCACCCTTAAAAATCTGTGCTAGCGTCTGTTCGGCTAATTTTCCATGCTGCTTGAAAAAGGATAACTCGCGAAGGTTAGCACCAATAATGTGTTCACGGGGAATGCCCGTAATATCACTGTGAGCTTGATTAACATATTCAACTTTTTCAGTATGTAAATTAATTAACATACTGATTTGTTTTGATTGCTCCGCCGCACAGCGGAATAAACTCAAACTTTCTTCTTTCTCATAGCTGTGCTTTATGGCTAATGTCAGTGCTAATTGGTCGGCCATCTGACAAGCAAGATGAATTTCGCTGTCGTGCCAATGGGGCGTGACGTGCGATCGCTCTAAACAGAGCACACCCTCAAGATGACCGTTTATTCGAATGCCTACCTCAAGACTAGAGTGAATTTGCCTAGGAATAAAATAACCACTGGCCAATTCGCTTAAACGCGAATCAGTAACAGTATTACCAGCATCAATATGACGATGGGTTTGCAGCTCATGCAAATAGCGAGGACAACTTTGTAGTCGTTTAGGTCGATGAATATCTTGCAACATCATAGAACCAAATTGCGCTTCAAGTGACTGAGTTTGTTGATCCGGTGAAAACATCCACACTGATGCCAAAGAAAGCGTTACATTTTGACATAACAATTCCGTGGTTAACTCTGCCGTCTTAGTAAAATCGCCTTGCTGCTTCGCAGTCGAATGTACTAAAGACTCCAATAAGTGCTGATGCTGACGTCGCTTCACGCTGGATCCCTACAAAACTTCGTGTTGGGCTAAAGATCTTTGCCGTGGCAAATTGATCTGAAATTTAAAAATGACTGTGAGAATGATTCTAATTTGGGGCAGATTACACCATCCATAATAAGTTCAGCAATATACGGTAGAATTTAATACTAAAAAATTTACAACTGCAGTATTTTTAAATAAATATCTGTATTTAGCCGTATTAAAAAATACTGCGTAACATACTAAAAATTAAATAATTTTATTACAAACCATTCTCTAATTGAAAAATCATTTTCTCAGCGCTAACGCTAAAAGTCAGTAGTAGAACTACGTCAGTTGTCTTAGTCACACATTCAGTTTGTACTTCTGCAAAACGTGCTTGGGCACGGGCAGCCATCTCATTAGCATCCGCTAGTGCGCTATCACCCGTGAAATTTAAGGTTAATAACGTATCATGCTCATCAATCACAGCACCGATATCAACAAAACTGCCACAATCGGTACAAGTATCATTCACTGCGGGATTCTGCGCTTCTATTATGCCTTTCATTTTTATTCCTTATCGATATAGCGACTCAATAACGACATAACTGAAATATGTTCGTTAATTTTTTAACTCAGTTGGGTGCTAATTATAGGCAATTTACTACTGTGATAGTTTGCTTTAGCTCACGCTTATTTACTGAAATTAAACAGAATAAAAAATAAGTCCTTAGGTTCGCGCCTAAGTTAACGTTATCGCGTTCAACTCAAACGTTATGCAGAAGCCAGTAGAGGAGCCAAATTACGTTGTATCGCCAATTGATCAACAAAATGCATGATATCGACTTTAGGCGAAATCAATTGACCCCGTTGCCTTAGCTGGGTGACATGGTCGCAATTACTCAGTGCTTCTGCCATTGCCACAGACTCTCCGCCACGGATCACTAGAGCTTCTGGACGTAATGCTTGCTGTAATTGAAACGCCCGCGGGCCCTCTGCTATAAAAATACTGCTGTTATCAACCACAGGTTCGACAGAGGATAAATCCGCAATTAAGGCTTGCTGCAGTGGCAATTCAAATTGACGCTGTAATTTTTGCGCCATATTGAGATCGTTTTGCCATTGGAATTGTGCCATGTCCCGCGCATCAACCGACAATAACGACAATAACAGGGCGAATTCGCCCCGTCGGTCGTTTTCTATCGCCGCATTTAAGCGGGTGCCAATTTGGGCTTCGTTGACTAAAGGAACATCAATTTGCATAAAAAAACATCGTCAAAACAATTCGTTGTTAATTAATCGACCATTTGGCACATAACTTTAGGAAAATTTTACATTGGCTATTTACATATAAAAGGTTTCTGACTACTATGGCGCCGCAATTGAGGAGGGGTTCCCGAGCGGCCAAAGGGATCAGACTGTAAATCTGACGGCTCAGCCTTCGAAGGTTCGAATCCTTCTCCCTCCACCATTTGCGCTGTATGATGTTGTTATTTGAAGATGATGCAGAGTTTTACAAAGCGTTAAAGATATTCGTGGAGGGGTTCCCGAGCGGCCAAAGGGATCAGACTGTAAATCTGACGGCTCAGCCTTCGAAGGTTCGAATCCTTCTCCCTCCACCATTTTATCTCTAACGCAGATAATCATGTTAAATATTCTAAACTAGGCCGATGTTTAGAATAACGCTGATAAATTTACTGATATAAGCAGCTTCATCTAATGTTTGCTGTTTAGATAAGTCAGTTGTAAGCAGGTTAAAAGAAAGTTTGTGGAGGGGTTCCCGAGCGGCCAAAGGGATCAGACTGTAAATCTGACGGCTCAGCCTTCGAAGGTTCGAATCCTTCTCCCTCCACCATTTCTTTCGCTACATCCACTGCATAATGTGTATCCTGCTGTATATCATCGTGATAAATTACCTATTTTGTTGTACATCTCGCTTATAATTTCATTTTTAATCTATCAGTGACACTTCCGCTGCCCCACCGCTTTGATGCTATTTATTGTTAACCGCATTTAGCCCACAATTAAGTTTCATTCATCTAAACCCAATATTAACCTCATTTTTTATTCACCTAAGCTAAGTTTTATTCACCTAAATCTGCACTCATCCAATAAAGCCGCTTTGCCAGTGGCTGTGATATGCTCTAAATATGATTCCTTTCGATATAACAATAATGAACAACACGATGCAACCACCAATGGATCTAAGCAGGGCGCATGTTTTATGCTCCTCATGGGAAGCTCATGCAATAGGTAAAATTGAAGCTGATTTTCAGCGCAGCGCCGATACTCACCTTATCAAACTTGAATTACCGATGCTCGATGGTATTGATATTTATCTCAAAGATGAAAGTACGCATCCTACTGGCAGTTTAAAACACCGTCTCGCCCGCTCTCTCTTCCTTTATGCCCTGTGCAACGGCTGGATTAAGCAAGGCACACCGATTATTGAATCCTCATCGGGTAGCACGGCAATCTCTGAAGCCTATTTTGCCCGTTTACTCGGATTGCCCTTTATTGCGGTAATGCCAAAAAGTACCGCTAAAAAGAAGATAGAACAGATAACTTTTTATGGTGGCCAGTGTCACTTTGTCGACAGTTCAAGTGAAATTTACGCCGAATCAGCGCGGCTTGCCGCAGAGCTAGGCGGTCATTATATGGATCAATTTACCTACGCCGAGCGTGCAACCGACTGGCGCGGTAATAACAACATAGCCAATTCCATTTTTAATCAGATGGAGCGTGAGCCTCACACTATCCCACGTTGGATTGTGATGAGCCCTGGCACGGGCGGCACATCGGCGACCATAGGTCGTTATATTCGCTATCAACGCTTGGCGACGCAGCTGTGCGTGGTCGATCCACAAAACTCAGTATTCTTTGATTTTTATCATAACGGTGATGCCAGTTTGACGTGTTGTAATGGTAGTAAAATTGAGGGTATTGGCAGGCCAAGGGTCGAGCCATCGTTTATTCCAGGAGTGGTCGATACTATGCTGCAAATTCCCGACGCAGCGTCAGTAGCAACCATCCACTGGTTAGCACAGCTGATTGGCCGCAAAACAGGTGCATCGACTGGAACCAACCTCTATGGTGCCTTACAACTTGCCGTGCAAATGCAAGCGCGTGGAGAGCAAGGCTCAATCGTGACCTTGATTTGTGACTCGGGTGAGCGTTACCTTGATACCTACTACGATACCGATTGGATTGCAGCTAATATCGGTGATATTGCGCCTTACGAGCGTCAACTCGCAGCATTTAATCATTTAGGCCAGTTAAGTGAGCTTGGTTAAATGTGTACGATTTGCGCCCTGCCTTAGCGTAATTGGACTAAAAGTTCATCGCTAAATATCAGCCATAAAAATGCCCCACGATGAGTGAGGCATTTTTTTATGACTGATACATTAACCTATTGGCATTAACCTGTTGGTATTAATCAATGTTCAAATATTTATGAGTTTGAATTGATAAACGCCAATTACGGGCAATACATATCTTCATCGCCAGTTCGGTTGCTCTAGGCTTTTGGCTTATTGGTTGCAGACAAATCGTTTTAGCTGAAATATCGATGTCTTGCAGTAAGCTATCCAATTCAGCAATATGATTTTCAGTGGCAATAGGATGCTTAATCTCATTGGCACGGTTCAATGCCTGCGCTAACACCTGATAACCGCCCTTCATATTCACCTTGGGTGATACCGTCACCCAAGTATCATCGGCGCACAACACCTCAAAAGTGCCACTGGTTTCAATTTGGGTAGCAAAACCTTGACTGTGGAGGGTTTGGGTTAAATCACGTAAATCGTACATACAAGGCTCGCCGCCGGTGATCACGACATGGCGCGCAGTAAAACCTTTGGCATTAAAAGCGGCAATCAGGCTCTGGGCGCTATGTTCAGCCCAGCGGCCAATGGTGCCATCTACGGTAATCACTTGCGCTGGCTCAACTTTATTGGCTTCAAGCACATCCCATGTCTGTTTAGTATCGCACCAAGCACATCCCACGGGACAACCCTGTAGGCGGACAAATATGGCGGGCACTCCGGTAAAAACGCCTTCACCTTGAATGGTTTCAAAGACTTCATTGACGGGATAATTCATACTGACATTCCACTTTTTATGGGGCGGCATTTATAGTGGATTTTAACCTGCGCTGCAAGTTTTTACGCCGAATAAATCTATTTCGCGTTGATTCTCAGAGTTTGCAAGCCCTATGGCCTGAGTTACACTAACGACCTATTTACGCGTGTTCTACGGCCAAGTGAAATTCCTTATGTCAATAAATTCAGTGTCAAACCCCTTAGCCTCCAAAGTAGTCGTTGTCTTCAGTGGCGGACAAGATTCTACAACCTGCATTATTCAAGCGTTAACCCAGTACGATGAAGTACACGGCATCACCTTTGACTACGGCCAACGTCACCGCGAAGAAATTGAAGTGGCTAAATCTTTAGCGAAACGTTTGCAGATCACCAGTCACAAAGTCATGGATGTTACCTTGCTTAATGAGTTGGCGATTTCTGCCCTCACCCGCGATGCCATTCCCGTTTCACATGAGTTAATGGAAAATGGGTTGCCCAATACTTTTGTGCCTGGGCGTAATATTCTGTTTTTAACGCTTGCGGGTATTTATGCCTACCAATTAGGCGCTGAGGCAATAATCACCGGTGTGTGTGAAACAGATTTTTCTGGTTACCCAGATTGTCGCAACGATTTTGTTAAAGCGATGGAGTCTGCCTTAGTTCAAGGTATGGATAAGCAACTGAAGATCATCACGCCATTAATGTGGCTCAATAAGGCGCAAACTTGGGCAATGGCAGATAAATATCAGCAACTTGATTTAGTGCGTCATCATACGCTCACTTGCTATAACGGCATCATTGGCGATGGTTGTGGTGATTGCCCTGCTTGTCATCTGCGTAAACGTGGATTAGAGGACTATCTGCAAAATAAAACCACAGTGATGGCTGAGCTTAACGCTTATGAGTCTAAGGCATGACACGCAATCCCTATTGGCTCGCACTGGTAATTAGTCTGATTTGCGCTGGCTTATACCTTGCGGGTTTAACAAGCCCTACTATCGACAATGTACTTGCCTATAATCGCGGCGCGATTAATGGCGGTGAATGGTGGCGCTTAGTCAGTGGTAATTTGCTGCACACGAATCAATGGCATCTGTTGATGAATCTAGCAGGATTATGGGTAGTGCTGTTTTTGCACCACTTTCATTATCATCTCAAAGGATTGAGTACGCTATTTTTTATTCTCTGTTTGTTTGAAGGCATAGGCTTGTATGTGGGTTATCCGCAATTGCTTGGTTACGTTGGCTTAAGCGGTATGTTGCATGGTTTGTTCGTCTATGGCGCTGTGCAAGATATTGTGCACAAGCTGCGTTCTGGGTATGTGCTATTAATTGGCGTTATTATTAAAGTCGGCTACGAACAGCTTTATGGCGCAAGCAGTGACGTCACCGCCATGATAGGCGCGCGCGTGGCAACCGAAGCACATTTAGTCGGCTTAGTCTGTGGACTGATTTGCGCTTTAGCGGTGTTTATTACAGTTAAACTTAATCGTTCAAAAGTCGCGGCTTAATCCTATTCAACCGATAACTGATATTAAAAAGCCGTCGTAGCATTGGATGCTAGACGGCTTTTTTAGTGACCAACGTCTTAAATAACCTGAGTTTGGGATAAGCAGAGCCGCTGAATAGGCCTCTTTTCTGGCCTCTCTGCGTTACTCTGTCTAACCATAGCTCGCTATGGCGTACGACAGAGCGCCTTGATATGCGCAAAAAACTTACGCACTCAGTGAAAATAGATTTTCACCTTAAAATCAATAGCTTATAAAATTAATTTGGTTTGTTAAATGTAGATTTTTCGACATTCATTATCCCGAGTTCAGGTTCAATAATTAACATAAAAATAAATCTACGCTCTAATCAACAGATCCCGTAGATGTTTTACTTCATCACGCATCGCCGCCGCTTGTTCAAACTCTAAATTGCGCGCGTGATCGTGCATTTTCTTTTCGAGCACATCGATTTGATGGCTCAATTCCGTCGCATCGGCTTTGTGGTATTGGGATGTAGACTCAGCCACTTTGCCATAAACCGCCTTACTGTTGCGGCCATCGTCCACGTCCATCACATCGGTGATGCGTTTAACCACGCCTTTAGGCGTGATGCCGAGCTTTAGATTATGCGCGCGCTGACGTTCTCGACGTCGATTCGTTTCACCAATCGCTTTTTCCATTGAATTAGTGATGCGATCGGCATAGAGAATTGCTTTACCGTTGACATTACGTGCCGCGCGGCCAATCGTTTGAATAAGCGAGCGTTCTGAGCGTAAAAATCCCTCTTTATCGGCATCCAAAATACACACCAGAGAGACTTCAGGCATGTCTAAGCCTTCACGCAATAAGTTAATACCGACCAGTACATCAAACTTGCCAAGCCGTAAATCACGGATAATTTCAACCCGCTCAACGGTGTCGATATCTGAATGCAAATAACGCACTTTAACGCCGTGCTCATCTAAGTATTCGGTTAAATCTTCCGACATACGCTTGGTCAATGTTGTTACTAACACCCGCTCATTGACGGCAACTCGCTTGGCAATTTCAGATAATAAATCATCAACTTGTGTGCCAACAGGGCGTACTTCTAGTTCTGGATCGAGTAAACCCGTTGGCCGTACCACTTGCTCCGCTATCTCGCCTTGACTCTTTTCAAGCTCATAGACACTAGGGGTCGCCGACACATAAATAGTTTGCGGCATCAATTGCTCGAATTCTTCGAACTTAAGTGGGCGATTGTCTAATGCTGACGGCAACCTGAAACCGTATTCCACAAGCGTGGTTTTACGTGAACGGTCACCTTTATACATGGCGCCAATTTGCGGCACAGTCACATGAGATTCATCGATAATAAGCAAACCATCAGCGGGTAAATAATCGAGTAAAGTTGGTGGCCCTTCGCCCGGAGCACGGCCAGATAAATAACGTGAGTAGTTTTCAATGCCGGAGCAGTAACCCAACTCCACCATCATTTCGACATCGTATTGCACTCGTTCATGAATGCGCTGCGCTTCAATCAGCTTATTATTATCAAGCAGATACTGCTTACGCTCACGTAATTCTTCTTTAATAAACTCAGTGGCAGCGATGATTTTTTCCCGCGGTGTCACATAATGAGTTTTAGGATAAACCGTAGTGCGGGCAATACGCTTAATAATATGGCCAGTTAACGGATCAAATTCACTTAAGCGTTCAATCTCATCGTCAAATAGCTCAATACGAATGGCATTACGCTCAGAATCGGCAGGAAAAATATCAATCACTTCACCGCGTACTCGATAAGTACCGCGCTGCAACTCAATATCATTACGTTTATATTGCAATTCACTGAGACGGATTAAAATATCACGTTGACCCATCACATCGCCTTGGCGAAGATGCAGCAACATTTTCAAATAGGAGTCAGGATCGCCCAAGCCATAAATAGCCGACACAGAGGCAATCAGCACCACATCTTTACGCTCTAACAGAGCTTTAGTCGCCGATAGACGCATTTGTTCTATGTGGGCATTCACCGAAGCATCTTTTTCAATAAAGGTATTTGATGCAGGTACATAGGCTTCTGGCTGATAGTAATCGTAGTAAGAAACAAAATACTCGACCGCATTATGGGGGAAAAACTCTTTCATCTCGCCATAGAGCTGCGCTGCCAAGGTTTTATTGGGCGCCATGATAATCGTGGGGCGGCCTAACTGTTGGATCACATTGGCAATCGTGAAGGTTTTACCTGAGCCTGTTACGCCGAGTAACGTTTGGCAAGCCAAACCTGCCTCGAGGCCGTCGACTAATTTGGCTATAGCGGTAGGTTGGTCGCCTGCGGGGGCGAATTCCGATTCAAGCTGAAAAACAGATTCTGACACGCGCGCATATCCTTTTAATAAGTCGCCCTATTCTAATCAAGTCACTCACTAAGCTCCAGTCATTATATGACTGGATGAGCATAGATTCTTAACGATGAAAGACGCACCACAATACTGCAAAAGGATATGACAGCAAAAAACTGAAAGTTTGTGTCGAAGGAAATTTATACTGATTTAGCCCATAAAACACCCATAAACTGAGCAAAACTACCAATTTAATACACAAGAAACATATTTTGTTTGATTACAAAACTGCAACCTAATTTATACCCTTAATTAAAAGCACTTGCTTTTACTATTCACTTGAAATAAAACACTTTTTATTTCAAACCCAAAAATAGTGTATTTTAAGCCCACAGCCCATCCCACAAGGGTTTGCCGCCTGTTAATCAAGACAACCCACAGGGTTATCCACAGATTTTGTTGATAACTCGAAATAACCCATAAACCACGCGGGGTTGAGGGCTGTCATGCTTATCAATAACTACCGCTCGACATTTGGTAATTTAATTACATTTGATAAACGTGCTTACTTTTATCTATTTTATTTACTGCGTATTCGCTGTCAGTCATAAGAATGATTAACATGAAAAATAGCGGGCTAATAAAAAAGCGAGCAAAAATCAGCCACCACTAATAAGGTAAGTCTAAAGAATTACGCTGCCATAATGAACACATAAATGGAGCCATTTAATTACAACGTCTATCGTCAATGCGCTATAGGAGCAAATGAGATTAATCTAAATATATTTAGCCAAACGCCTTTATCGCATTAGCTGTAACTCGCAATTTTGTGCAAACAGCGAGTCATAACAGGCAGAAGGTAAATTCAACTTCTATGTCTCACTTTATGGTAGGCAACGCACTTTGTTAGCTAGCTATTTAAATTTTATAGAAAAAGCAGAGTTAAAATTTAAAATCACCTAGGCTATATCACGAATTGTTAAGCACTTTTGCACCGAAACGTCGAATTCTGCGCCATGATGCACATTAGATGAGCACTTAACAGCATAATTACACTTTTTTTGGTAACTCGAGTTGACTCGTACAACGGGGCGTTTTACTATGCGCTCCGTTCTCAACGAGTCATTATGACTTTATGAAACGATTCCCCTGTAGTTCAGTTGGTAGAACGGCGGACTGTTAATCCGTATGTCACTGGTTCGAGTCCAGTCAGGGGAGCCAATTTATATAGCGTTAAGTACAAAATTTACAATTTAATTTAAGCGCAATTCCCCTGTAGTTCAGTTGGTAGAACGGCGGACTGTTAATCCGTATGTCACTGGTTCGAGTCCAGTCAGGGGAGCCACTTAAATAACATTGTAATAATACTTTAAAATAATTCCCCTGTAGTTCAGTTGGTAGAACGGCGGACTGTTAATCCGTATGTCACTGGTTCGAGTCCAGTCAGGGGAGCCAATTTAAAGTAGGTAAGTATTTTTGATAACAAAAGTCGATAGCAATATCGCATATTCTATTCCCCAGTAGTTCAGTCGGTAGAACGGCGGACTGTTAATCCGTATGTCACTGGTTCAAGTCCAGTCTGGGGAGCCATTTTAAAAATGGTATATTTTAAAAAAGTCGATAGTTATATCGCACCATCAATTCCCCTGTAGTTCAGTTGGTAGAACGGCGGACTGTTAATCCGTATGTCACTGGTTCGAGTCCAGTCAGGGGAGCCATTTATGGCTCTACGCTTTACATAATCCCCTTCTTGTCGTCACATTGTAAAATCCCTATAACCAACATTTTGTTTTTGTTTAAATGCAGTTACACTGTGTCCACGATTAAATTAATGGATGACTTTTTGCACACTAATAACGATTTAAGCCCCCTTCGCTTAAACTTGTGCGGTTCAAACTCACCTAAATAAAGAACGGATTGTTATGGCTATTTCAAAATCATATCCCATTTTTTTACTGATTATCTTTTTAGGTCTCTTTGCTTGGGTATATCAAAGCGAAAATAGTCAATTACAGTTTCAACAGCAACAAGAGCTTGCTCGCTTTAAAACCAGCTTAACCCAATATCAACAATGGCAGGGTAATGGCGTAGAGCTGTTCAAAAAACTCAGTGAACATTACCAATTCCAGTTTTTTCAGTATGTGGATGACACCGATGGTTCGCAAAACCATACCGAAGGCAGCTTAACCAGCCAGCATACCCACCCTTTTTCGAGCCTTTTTTTAATTGATCTCAGCCACACAGAAAAATTAGCCACGGGTCGTTTACAGGTCAAACTCAGTACCAACCAAGCCATAGATACAGCCATCAGTATGACTGAAATGTTTGGCGCTATACTCTTAATCAGCTACCTCCTATTACTTGCTGCATTTGTGTTATTAATGTCAAAGCAGAAAACGGCTATACGCTATGCTGCTGATTATATTTCAAAAATACCTGATCTAAGCTTTTCAGCCGTTGCCTCATCAAAACTCTCCGGTGAACTAAAGCCCATTGCTGTATCACTTGAAGAATGCCGCTCTCAACTCAAAGTACAAATTGATAAACTCAACCAAGAAAATGAGAAACTGCAAAAAGCGGCTTATCAAGACACTGTCACAGGCTTTGCTAGTCGCCCACGCTTTACCCAAAAGCTAGAAAACATTAGCACTCCAGATATGCCTCAATTGGGCATAATGGCAATGGTTAAGGCAACTGAGCTCGCGCAAATCAACCAAAAACAAGGGCGTACAGCGGGCGATGATTATTTAATCAAAATTTCGACCTGCATCCGTAAAGCCTGCAGTAAATATCCTGATGCTGAGTGTTTTCGAGTATCGAGTGCTGATTTTGCAGTGTTTATCCCTGACATCATGCTCAAGGATGCTCCAAAATTTTTAGACCAATTAAAAGTTTATCTTGATGAATATCTACAAGTCACTGAGTTGGAATCTGTCGCCCATATCGGGCTAGTTCCTTATCAACAAGGTACAGATGCAGTTAATTTATTAACCATCGCCGATACTGCCGTCAGCATAGCTCAGACACTAGGCCCTAATAGTTATCATATTCAAGAAAAACTCGCTGTTAATGAACAGCTTGGCGATGATAGGTGGAAAACAACCCTCAATGATTTAGTGACTCGACGAGCATTAAAGTTTTACCAGCAACCGATTCAACCCTGTCATACCAATATAGAGCTTTACCGCGAGCTACTGGCACGATTTTACAACAGTGAAGGTAAGATGTTACCCACTACGACCGTCATTGCGATGGCAGAACGCCATGGCATGAGCACTGAGCTAGATAAATTAGTAGTGATCAGCGTATTAAAAATACTTAAGGAAAATCCAGCGATTTCAGGTCATTTCGGCATTAATATCAGTGCATTTTCAGCCCATCAAGATCTGTTTATCGCTTGGCTAAAAGATAGGTTAAGTAACCAAAAGCACATAGCATCACGCTTAGTATTTGAGATTAATGAATCAGGCATGCAATCCAACTTAGGGGCGAGTCATAAATTTGTTCGCGAGGTACATAGTGTCGGTTCACGGGTGTCGATTGAACGCTTTGGCATGAGTTTTACCTCCTTCAAATTCTTCAGTGAAGTGCGCCCTGACTACATTAAACTTGATGGCAGCTACACCGCTAACATTGATGAAGATCGCAATAATAAGTTCTTCGTTCGTATGATGGTAGATGTTGCAAGGCGTATAGGCATTCGCGTTATCGCGACCAGTGTTGAGCGCCAAGAAGAAAAACTGATCTTAGAGAAAATGCTTGTCGATGGCTTGCAAGGTTATTACATCGCTCAGCCAGAGCCCATGACAATCCCAGATCGAATTTAATACTTCAATAGGTTAATTCATCACCAAAATTTACAGTAAAGGTATTTAACCCTGCATTCTATATGTTGTTTATGCAAACGGAAAAGTCGATAATACCATTAAGATCCGTTTGGAAAAGTATTGAGATGACCGAATATCTCCTCCTGTTGATCAGTACAGTGCTGGTTAACAATTTCGTTTTAGTGAAATTCTTAGGCTTGTGTCCTTTCATGGGGGTCTCCAGTAAATTGGAGTCCGCTATTGGCATGTGTATGGCAACCACATTTGTGCTGACTTTAGCCTCTATTTTGAGTTATCTCGTTAATCAATATTTATTACTACCCTTTGATTTAAGCTACTTGCGTACGATGAGCTTTATTTTAGTGATTGCCGTTGTGGTGCAATTTACTGAAATGGTTGTACAAAAAACCAGTGCGACGCTACACCGCGCTTTAGGAATTTACCTGCCGCTTATCACCACCAACTGTGCAGTCCTCGGGGTTGCCTTACTTAACGTCAACGAGAAGCACGATTTTATTCAATCGGCAGTCTACGGTTTTGGTGCTGCGGTGGGTTTCTCCTTAGTGTTAATTCTGTTCTCGGCAATGCGTGAGCGTTTAGCGGCAGCTGATGTGCCCTTACCCTTCAAAGGCGGCGCGATTGCGATGATTACCGCAGGCCTTATGTCCCTCGCTTTTATGGGATTCACAGGATTGGTTAAGTAAGATGTCCGGAATTTTAATTGCTGTAATATTATTGACCCTATTAGCCTTAGTCTTTGGGATCATCCTCGGATTTGCCGCCCTTAAATTTAAGGTTGAAGGCAATCCAATTGTCGAGGATCTCGAAGCGATTCTACCGCAAACCCAGTGTGGCCAATGTGGTTATCCCGGTTGTCGTCCCTACGCTGAAGCCATCGCTAATGGCGAAAAAATCAACAAATGCCCTCCAGGCGGCACTGCCACTATGGAAAAACTCGCCAGCTTAATGGGGGTTGATCCCGAGCCACTCAACGCCGAAGCGCAATCGCAAGTTAAAAAGGTTGCCTATATTCGTGAAGACGAATGCATTGGCTGCACTAAGTGCATTCAAGCTTGTCCTGTTGATGCCATTATCGGTGCCGGTAAACTCATGCACACCGTACTGACAACAGACTGTACTGGGTGTGATTTATGTGTTGAACCTTGCCCTGTCGATTGTATTGATATGATCCCAGTGACCCAGAATATTAAAAATTGGGATTGGCGTTTAAATGCCATTCCAGTGACGATGATTCAAGACGGCACTGCTCAAGATGTTACTGCTAAAAATACGATGGCCCCAAAAGACCAGTTAGAAGAGGATAAGCGGTGTTAACTTTATTAGATCAATTAGATAAAGGAACCCTTTGGCGCTCACCCGGTGGAATACATCCTCCTGAAGTCAAATCCCTCTCCAATACCACGCTAATTGGGCAACTGCCATTGGCCTCAACGTTTTTAGTGCCCGTCCCTCAAGTAGGCGAAAACTGCACTTTAATCGTCAAGGTTGGCGATAAAGTATTAAAGGGCGCAGCGTTAACTCAAGGCACCTCTATTTGGCACTTACCTGTGCACGCGCCCACATCGGGCACAATTGTTGCGATTGAGCCTAGGGTCAGTAATCATGCCTCGGCTTTACCCGTTAACACTTGCGTTATCAAAGCCGACGGCAATGACACTTGGTGCGAGCTAGCCAAAAGTGAGCTTGAGAATCTCAGCAATCCACAAATGATCGATAAAATTCGCTCTGCTGGTATTGCAGGAATGGGCGGCGCAGCGTTTCCAAGCCATATAAAACTCAATCCGGTCAGTGAGATTGATGTAGTCATTATCAATGGCGTCGAATGTGAGCCTTATATCAGCGCCGATGACAGATTAATGCGTGAGTACAGCCACGATATCCTCGCGGGGATTGGCATTATTCATCGGCTATTAACGCCTAAACGCATTATTATCGCGATTGAAGATAATAAACCCGAAGCGATAAACGCTATGCAAACTGCGGTGATGCAAAGCGGGCTTCCTGCAGGCTGTATTCGCGTGACCGTCATTCCGACTAAATATCCTTCTGGCGGCGAAAAACAACTTATACAAATAATTACTGGTCGCGAAGTACCCTCGGGCGCAATCCCTGCCAAACTCGGCATAGTGGTTCATAACGTGGGTACTGCATTTGCTATTTATCAAGCAGTAGCCCAAGGCAAACCCTTGATTGAACGAGTCGTTACCGTAACGGGCAAAAATGTAGGTAAAGCAGGCAATTACTGGATCCCCATAGGGACACCCGTTGAACACGTACTCGCCACGACTGAGTTTACCCCTGAGCCTGAGCAAAAAGTGATTATTGGCGGGCCTATGATGGGTCACGCATTGGCGAATATCCAAGTACCTATTTTAAAAGGCACCAATTGTATTTTGGTACCAAGTAGTCAAGAAATTGGGACTACGCCAGAGGAAAAAGCCTGTATTCGCTGCGGCGAATGCGCTATTGCCTGCCCTGCACTCTTGTTACCACAACAACTTTTTTGGCACGCCAAAGCGGGAGAGTACGACAAGGCCGCCAGTTTCAATCTAAAGGATTGTATTGAATGTGGTTGCTGTAGTTACGTCTGCCCAAGTGATATTCCCTTAGTCGAATATTATCGTATTGCAAAATCGGCCCTAAAACACAGCGCCGATGAAAAACAACAAGCAGAACGCGCCAAGCAACGTTTTGATGCTCGTTTAATGCGTCTTGAAGAAGAAAAAATCGCCCGCGAAACTAAGGCTAAAGAAGCCGCTGAGCGCCGACAAGCCACCATGACAGGCACAGACAAAAATGCTGTCGCTGAAGCCATGGCGCGTATCGCAGCAAAAAAAGCTGCCGCAGCGCAACCATCAAATGCAGCGCCAAGCGTAGATACGGTAGAAACGACGACTTCGACAGCAACGCCTAAAAACCAAGCCGTTGCTGCAGCAATTGCCCGGGCTAAAGCCAAAAAAGCTGCACAAGCTAATACCGATGATGCAGACCTAAGCCATGCAGTGAATGTTGAAGCTAATCACGCACCAACGGCAACACGTGTCGTAACAACGCAAGAAGCGCCGTTAACTCAAAAAGAAAAAGTTGCTGCTGCCGTTGCCCGCGCCAAAGCCAAAAAGGCCGCACAGCAGCTCGATAACACGCCGCTTGAAACCAGTGAAGCCGCCAGCGCAGCGCAACCCACTGCAGATACAGATAAAAAAGCCAAAGTAGCAGCTGCGGTTGCCCGCGCTAAGGCCAAAAAAGCCGCTCAACAAGCACAAGCTAATACTGGAGACGATTTAAGCCAAACCGTTACTCCAGATTTGCAATCAACTTCTGGCGCACAAATCAATGCGAGTACTGATGTTGAAGCCGCTACAGATATTGATGATGCTGAAACGATTAAAAAGGCCAAAGTCGCCGCAGCGGTAGCGCGCGCTAAAGCGAAGAAAGCGGCATTAATGGCAACAGCGCCTGACCTTGAGTCAGCCGCTAAACCTGACTCAGCCGTTAAACCTGAGCCGGTTGACCCAGTTCAAACTAAAGTGAATACGCCGCCGATAGAAAACACGCTTGAAAGCGGCGTAGCGAAAGCCGAGACTCTTTCGTCCTCTGCTGCGCCCACTACAAACCCCATTGAAACGGCGCCTTTATCTAGCGAAGAACTTAAAAAAGCGCGAATTGCGGCAACCATCGCCAAGGCAAAAGCCAAAAAAGCGGCGCTCGCCCATGAAGCCACAACGTCAAGCGACTCAAGTGTTGGCAATGACTGAGAATAGAATGATAAAAAGGAATCACGATGGCGTTTAAAATTGCCTCATCACCCCATGTAACGCACAACCTGCATACCTCAACCGTTATGCAACGGGTGATTTTATGTTTACTGCCAGGACTTGTGCTGCAATGTGCCTTTTTTGGCTGGGGCACACTCATCCAAGTATTACTGGCGATTATTGTCGCTTTAAGCTGCGAAGCCATGATAATGAGACTTCGCCAACGCAACATCAAAGCAAGCTTAAGCGATAACAGTGCCATGCTCACCGCCATCTTAATTGGCGTCGCTATTCCCCCTCTTGCGCCTTGGTGGATGATAGTGATGGGCGCAGCTTTTGCCATTATCATTGTTAAACACCTTTATGGTGGCTTAGGCCATAATCTGTTTAATCCGGCGATGGCGGCTTACGTATTACTTTTAGTGTCTTTCCCACTGCAAATGACGACTTGGATTGCGCCCAGTAGCGTTGCGTTAAACTCGCCAAGCGTTATCGATAGCCTGCAAATTATTTTCAATATTGGTGCTCACATTGACATCAATCAATTCCGTTTAGGCATTGACGGCACCACCATGGCCACGCCACTTGATACCCTCAAAACCGATTTATCAATGGGATTAACCAGCACTGAAAGTATGACTAAAACGATTTTTGATGGCAGCACAGGCGTAGGTTGGTTCTGGGTGAATCTAGCTTATCTTGCTGGCGGTTTAGTGCTACTCAAGCTTAAAGCTATCCGCTGGCACATCAGCACTGGCGTCTTATTAGGGCTGTTTGTAGCATCTAGTATCGGCTTTTTACTGTCGCCTGATACCCAAGCCAGCCCTGTGTTACATTTATTTTCTGGTGCGACCATGTTAGCGGCGTTTTTTATCGCCACCGATCCCGTCACAGCAGCAACCAGCCCTCGCGGCCGTATTATCTTTGGCGCCTTAATTGGGGTGCTGGTGTATATCATTCGCACCAAAGGCGGTTACCCTGACGCCTTTGCTTTTGCCGTATTACTGGCAAACCTGTGTGCGCCCTTTATTGACTATTATGTGCGGCCACGGGCCTATGGCCACTCTGCGGGCTAACGTCATTATCGAACATACATGACGGCGTGAGTAACGAGAGTTTAAGGAAATCGTTTTGAATAATCCGATGATTAGAAATGGGTTTTTATTGGCATTGTTTGCCCTGATTTGTACAGGTTTAGTCGCTGTAGTGAATCAGCAAACTGCCGACAAAATAACGCAACAAGAACAGCAAGAGTTAATGCGAGTCTTACATCAATTAATTCCCGATGAGATGCACGATAACGATCTCACGGCGCAATGTACTTTATTGTTAGATAAAGAAGCCTTAGGCACTGATAACCCCATGCCAGCCTACATTGCAACAATGGCGGGTAAGCCGGTTGCTATCGCCATTGAAGCCATAGCGCCCGATGGCTATAACGGTAATATTAAGCTGATTGTTGGGGTTAACACCCAAGGTGAAGTATTAGGTGTTCGTACTTTAACCCACCAAGAAACACCGGGTTTAGGTGATAAAATCGAGTTACGTAAATCCAATTGGGTCAGTCAATTTGTCGGTAAAATGTTAGATTCGCAAGATGATAAACAATGGTTAGTCAAAAAAGATGGCGGTGATTTTGATCAATTCACCGGGGCAACCATCACCCCACGCGCTTATGTTAAAGCAGTAAAAAATGCCGTCTGGTATTTCAATAATAACCAAGCGCAAATTTTCAGCCAGCCATTGAATTGTGAGGCCAAACATGACTAATTATCGCGAAATCGCTTGGCAAGGCCTGTGGAAAAATAACCCTGGCCTAGTGCAACTTTTAGGTTTGTGTCCATTGCTTGCGGTGACCGCCACGATAACTAATGCCCTAGGATTAGGTATCGCTACCATGTTGGTGCTGATAGGTTCTAACATATTGGTGTCTTTGGTGCGCGATTATGTACCGAAAGAAATCCGTATTCCTGTATTTGTGATGATCATTGCGGCGCTTGTCACCACTGTACAATTACTGATTAACGCCTACGCCTACGGTTTGTATGTATCACTGGGGATATTTCTGCCTTTGATTGTAACAAACTGCATTATTATTGGCCGCGCCGAAGCCTTTGCTTCACGCAATAATGCTTTTAGTGCCGCCTTTGATGGCTTAATGATGGGGCTGGGTTTTACCTTAGTGCTGACAGTGCTGGGCGCTACGCGGGAAATATTAAGCCAAGGTACGCTGTTTGAGGGTGCCGATTTATTACTTGGTCCTTGGGCAACATCGTTAACTATCCATCTATGGCAAGTAGACACGCCTTTCCTATTGGCGATGCTGCCACCGGGCGCTTTTATCATTATGGGATTACTTATTGCCCTCAAAAATGTGATTGATAAAAAACTTAAGGAACGCCAGCCAGAAGTCGCTACTGAGCCAAGTGTTACCCGCGCACGGATCACTAAGGTTAGCTAATATGAACCAAGTAAAGCGCATTCAAATTCTCACTCGTCTTCGCGATAACAATCCAAAACCTGAGACCGAACTCAACTTTTCTAGCCCCTTCGAGCTTTTGGTCGCTGTGACCTTATCGGCACAGGCAACGGACGTGAGTGTGAATAAGGCAACTGATAAGCTCTTTCCGGTTGCTAATACTCCCAGCAGTATTTATGCCCTAGGGGTGGATGGTTTAAAACAATATATAAAAACCATCGGCTTATATAACAACAAAGCTGTCAATGTCATCAAAGCGTGTGAGATCTTAATTGAGAAATATCATGGTGAAGTACCAGAGGATAGAGAAGCGCTAGAATCACTCCCCGGCGTTGGGCGCAAAACGGCTAATGTGGTACTCAACACTGCGTTTGGTTGGCCAACGATCGCCGTCGATACGCATATTTTCCGCCTCGCCAATCGCACTAAATTCGCGCCCGGCAAGAACGTGGTCGAAGTGGAAGATAAAATGCTAAAAGTCGTGCCTGCTGAGTTTAAAGTCGATGTGCATCACTGGTTTATCCTACACGGACGCTACACTTGTCTCGCCCGTAAACCGCGCTGCGGCAGCTGTATCATTGAAGACTTGTGTGAATTTAAAGATAAAATTTATCCTGATGAATAAACCTCAAGTGAGTTAACCTTGGCTTTTTTTCTCGAGCAAGCTGACTAACTCTTCATATTTTGGCCCTTGCCCAAATTGTGGCAAGGCCACTGCAAAGACTACGAGTCCAAAGATCATATAAATAGCGAACTCATTAACCCACAAACCAGATATCGTCAGCCCAGTACCCAGCACAACTAATGCAATTACAGCTAACCGCACTTTCTGTGCCATCTGTACTTTTCGCTTAGCCGATGCAATTAATGCTATTTCAGTTTTGCTAAACAACATCTTCAAATCCTTGTTAAGTTTTACGTGCATTATACAATCGTATTAAATCACAGATAAACAAAAAGCCGCTAATGCGGCTTTTTGATTAACGGGGTACAAGCTTAGCAAAAAATTGTAAAACTCATCAAAAAAGTGAAACGAAGAACGCGCTTAAAAATAAAGCGACCACAACCGTTGTGCCTAAGGCCATTTTTAGTTCGATACTCATTTTTTACTCTCCTAGTGGGCTTGATGACATTATCATCAAGCCCATGACAAAAACCCATATATGGATCTGTATTTTGTGAGCGACTACCAATTTATCCGCTATTCTCTTGTCAAAATACGTTAAAAAATCAATCTAACAGATAAACGGTACGCCCCTATGCTCAATCGAGTCAAGCATAATAAAGTTCGCTATAAACGACATTTTCCATCATCCATTGAAGCATTTTTGATATACTCGACGGGTAATTTATTTATCATGAGAACCCTATGTCACAACTATTACACACTATGATCCGTGTCGGTAACTTAGAGCGCAGTATTGCTTTTTATACCCACGTGCTTGGTATGAAACTCCTTCGCACTTCTGAAAATCCAGAATACAAATATTCTTTAGCTTTCGTAGGGTTCGGTGAAGAATCTACCGGCCAAGCCGTAGTGGAACTGACCTATAACTGGGGCACCGACAAGTACGATTTAGGCACTGGTTTTGGCCATTTAGCCATAGGCGATGAAGATATCTACGCCCGTTGTGCTGCGATTGCCGCAGCCGGTGGCAAAGTCACTCGCGCCCCAGGTCCTGTCGCGGGTGGTAACACTGAGATTGCATTCGTTGAAGATCCAGACGGTTATAAAATTGAGTTCATTCAAATGAAATCAATAACACAAGGTTTAGGTTAAACCGCCCTATTCACTGGGATCAAAACTGAATAATAAAAATGCCGAAGGTTAAATTCGGCATTTTTGTTTTTATACTGCATATTTCGCGTTGGTATTCAAACTCGTAAAACACGCTCAGGATTAATGACTCAAGCTACGCCCTGCCATTAGTTTAGAACCATTTTTATTTTGCAACACCACTCACCTTTTGCGCCACATTATTTACCCCTTTTCGGCTAAACCTGCGTTTAAACCAAGGCATGCGCCACAGCAATAACACACTAAAACCCAAGATATACAAACTCGGCTCGATGATTTCTGATTTTACCGACCAGTAAAAATGAATTGGCGCTAAGATAGCGACCAAATACACGCCATTGTGTAAAATTTGCCAACGACGTCCCATCTTACGCATCAAGGCTTTAAACGAGGTTACCGCCAAAGCTGTCACGATAAGATAAGCTACTGCCCCCACTAAAATGTACGGCCGTTTTACCACTTCACTAAACAATAATCCCCAAGCAAACAGTAGATCTAAACTGAAAAACGCCACAATATGCAAGGTTGCATAGGCAAACACGTATAAACCCACCAAGCGGCGGGTTTGCATCAATAGCCCTTGCTTTGTCAGCTTAGCAATCGGTGAAATTAGCAAAGTCGCGGCTAACGCATTTAAGGCGCCTATGCCTGTATAGTGAATAATATGCTGCACCGGATCGCCGCCCGCACGGCCCAATATCACAGTTAACACTAAATAGCCGATAGGCAGTAAACCTAACAAATGAAATATCACCTTTAGCCAAAATAAGTGCTTAGGGGTTAGTCTCAACATAGATAACCCCCGCCTGGCTGCAAACGAGACAACAAACACATCATTAATAGTTTTTCCTCAGATCTATACCGTCATAAAGCGAAGCGACAAACTCGCCATAACCATTAAACGGTTGGGTATCGATACGGGTGGCAGAAAACAATCCACCCTCACCAATGCGGCGCTCAGTCGCCTGTGACCAGCGCGGATGATCCACCGCAGGATTAACGTTGGCATAAAATCCATATTCATGTGAAGCAAGCTGGTTCCAACTGGTTGGCGGTTGTTTATCCATCACCCGGATCCGCACAATTGATTTAATACTCTTAAAACCGTATTTCCATGGCACCACTAAGCGAATAGGAGCTCCGTTTTGCGGTGGCAAAGTTTTGCCGTACAGACCAACTGACATTAAGGTTAAGTCGTTCATGGCTTCGGCTAACGTGAGCCCTTCAACATAAGGGTAATGGATGCCCCCGCCCATTAATCGACTCTTTTGGCCCGGCATTTGTTCGGGATCAAAGGCCGTTTCAAAAGCAACATATTTGCCCTTATTAGTGACGCCAACTTTTTTCAATAACGCTGCCAAGGGAAAGCCCACCCAAGGAACGACCATAGACCACGCTTCAACGCAGCGTAGACGATAGTTGCGTTCCTCAAGTGGGAACATAGTTGTCAGATCATTAAAATCTAAGGTCATGGGCCGTTCGACTTCACCTTCAATACGCAATTGCCAAGGATCGACTTTATAGCCTTGGGCATTATTGGAGGGATCTTGCTTGTCCGTACCAAACTCATAAAAGTTATTGTGCTGGGTGACCTTATCAAACGGGGTTAACACATCGGTGTCACCGTAGTGTTTATTGGTTTGAAAAGTCAGTGGCGTAGTAATAAAGGAAGATTTTGGCTGCTCACCAAATAAATCAAATAATCCAGCTTGCACATAACCTGGCACACTGGCGCCAATGGCACCGAGGCCCATCGCTTTGACTATTTGCCTGCGCGAGCGAAACACAGCTTCGGGCGTCACTTGGCTATCTTGCATGTGCCACTGCGCTTTTTTGAGAATACCTGGAGTAAAACGGGAGTTTTTAGCCAATTGACACCTCTGCAATCTAATAATTTAAGCTATCGAGTCGTAATCAACCCCGTCGCTACTTGTATATATAGACAGGTAAAAGCCCTAAAAAATTTCCACCCGTAAATAATTTCATTTTAAACGTATAAGACTTGCTCATTCAGGCATTAAGCACAGATATAGTTGCTTAAAGGGCTTGAAGCCTGTTATTGAGCATGCGAACCTAGGCGTCAATGCTAAAGGAGTGCTATTGAACATGCCATTTTTTGAATCTTTTTCTGTTGCCGATATGATCGGCCTTCTCGCGGTTGCCTTTTTAGGTCTGTTAATGGGTGCTCTACTCAATCAAAGGCTCACACGCCAACGCTGGCAACAACATAAAGACCAACTTGAACAAGAAATGCGTCAAGTGAACGAAGATGCCGAATTATCCTTGGCACAGCAGCAAGTGTTGCTCGACGACAAAGAAGCGCAATTACGTCAATACCAACAGCGTCTCGAGCTTAAAATCGAGCAATTAGGTAAAGCCGAAGCCTTAGCCGAACGCGTTCCTACTTTAGAGCAGCAATTAAATGACAATCAGCGCCGTCAGCTAGAAATCCAATTAGCGCTGTCTAAGTCCAATGCCATGCAACAAACAATTCAAGCTAAAGCCGATGCCCAGCAAGAGTCGCTGCAGGATAAAATTGCCAGTCTCGAATCGGCTGAAGTACGCCTCCAGACCCAATTTGAAAACCTCGCCAATCGGATTTTTGAAGAACGTAGTGAAAACTTTAAGCACCAAAATGCCAGTCAACTTGAAGGTGTACTTGGGCCATTAAAACAACAGCTTGAAGGATTCAGACAGCAAATTCGTGAGTCCTACACCCATGAACAATCAGAGCGCAGCGCCCTCAAACATCAACTTGAGCACCTGCGGGATCTCAATCTTAAGATGAGCCAAGACGCCATCAACCTGACCAAAGCGCTCAAAGGTGATAACAAGCAGCAAGGCAACTGGGGTGAAGTGATCCTCGATCGCGTATTGCAAGAAAGTGGCCTACGTGAAGGCCATGAGTACCATACCCAGCAAGATTTAAAAGACGATAACGGCAAACGCTTTAAGCCGGATGTCATTGTCCATCTGCCGGAAAATAAAGATGTGGTCATCGATGCTAAAATGTCGCTGGTCAGTTATGAGCGCTATTTCAATAGCGAAGATCCAGCCCTGCGCCAACAGGCGATTAACGAACATGTGATTTCAATTCGCAGCCATATTAAAGGATTGAGTCAAAAGGATTATCAACATCTTCATGGGCTTAAGAGCCTTGATTATGTGTTAATGTTTATTCCGATTGAACCAGCATTTTTACTGGCGCTAGAGCATGATCCTAGCCTAGTGAACTTTGCACTTGAGCAGAATATTATGTTAGTCAGCCCAACCAATTTATTGGTGGCACTGCGCACCATTAACAACATTTGGCGCTACGAATATCAAAATCAACACGCGCAAACCATTGCCAAGCAAGCGGGCCGGATTTACGACAAGTTATGTGGTTATATTGAAGATATGGAAAAACTCGGCCGCGCCTTAGATAACGCCGAAAAAACCTATCACAGTGCGATGAACAAGTTGTCATCGGGTAAAGGTAACCTTGTACGCCAAGCCCATTTAATGCAACAACTTGGTGTCGATACCAGTAAACAACTGGATAAAATGCTGCTCGAAAAAGCGCTCAATGAAGCCCTAGATGATAATGAAACACAAGACGATGAGCTTGATGCCGATTTGCAGCCAGAGCGCAGCAATACCGAAGTTGAACCCGCTTAATGCGCTGCTGAATAAACAACATACAGACTAATTATCTTGAATCGATGCAGAAATATCGATTCAACCTGAATGCCCGGAGGCAAATGCGCCATGTGCAAAGCCGTTATGAATGTGGTTATCTCTAGCGCAATATTGCTTGCAGGCGCACTCAACGCCCCTGCTGCACTGGCGCTAACATCAACGCAAAAAACCTTTATAGAAGCTGAGAAAGCATTAAAAAAACAAGACTATGCAGTTTATAAACCTCTGCGAGCAAAACTCGGCGATTACCCGCTGGCAATCTATTTAGACCACGATATTGATATTGGTAATCTCAATGGCCTATCTGGTTTTGCGGCTAAATCATTAATTGAAAAATATGAGACTACGCCTATGTACAACAGGTTAAGGTCTAAATATTTATACAATGCTGGTAGCCAAAATCGTTGGACTGACTACCTGACTATTGCTCAAGAAGCCCCCGCCGATATTCGCCTGCAATGTTACTTCTATGAGGCAAAACTGGCACAAGGCGATATTAAAACCGCCTATGCTGCCGCGCAATCTCTGTGGGTTTATGGTGGTTCACGACCAAAGGAATGTGATCCGCTATTTAATACTTGGACCAAAGCAGGTAAACGTACGCAAGATGTCGTCTGGGCGCGGATGATGCTGAGTTTTGAAGCTGGAGAAACAAGCCTACTGAGCTATTTATCACAAAAAATCACCACCCACAGTAACGAAGCAAAACGCTTAGTCGCCGTATTTAAAGATCCTAATAGCCTGCGCCATACCGAAAAATTTAATGATAAAAATCCCATTGTCGGTGACATTGTTGCCGCAGGACTAAAACGCCTTGCTCGTAAAGATCTCGATCAAGCGATTAATTTGTATACTCGGTATCAAAAATCCCATCGTTTCACGCCAGCTCAAGCTGAACAATTAGATAAATATTTGGTTCGCCGTGTATTAATAGAACAAGATGATGACCATAAAGACTATGCCGACGCCGAAATAGCCACGCTAAAAAATGACGATTTGTTTGAGCGTCGTTTAAGATGGGCGATTCGCGATCATGATATGCGCAGCATTGCGCGATATTTGAACCTGTTACAACCCGAAACTTTAGCTAAAGAACGTTGGCAATATTGGCTCTATCGTACTAATGCCAAGGATGCGCCAGAAAGTGCCACCAAGGCACTTGCCAGTATCAGTAATGAACGTAATTTTTACGGTTTTGCCGCGGCGCAATATTTAAATAAACCGGTATCGCTTAATCAAAGCCCCGAGCCCGTTGTTGATGCTAACAGCCAAAAGTTAACTGACGATATAGGCTTTGTTAGAGTGCAAGAATTAATGGCGCTCGATCGTTATTTTGATGCGCGCTACGAATGGATGTCACTACTCAGACGCAGTGACAACACTATGCGAGCCCGTTACGGCCGTTATGCCCACGAGAAAGGTTGGTACGATTTTGGCGTTGAAGCCAGTATCCAAGGTAAGTTATGGGATGATATACCGCTACGTTTCCCTATGGCACACCAAGAAGGCTTTGAACATGCCAGTAAAAAGCACAAAGTGAACATCGATGAAATTCGTGCTATTAGTCGTCGCGAGAGCGCCTTTTACCTTTATGCGACCTCTGGTGTGGGTGCCCGCGGGTTAATGCAAATTATGCCTGCTACGGCCAAAGCAACCGCTAAAAAGCAGGGTGCAAAATATAGCGATCCAAAAGATCTTTATAGTGCCGAGCTTAATCTCAACCTTGGCAGTGCTTACTATGCGCAGTTATTAAAAGAGTTTAACCAAAACCGTATCCTCGCCACCGCGGCCTATAATGCGGGGCCATCAAGAGTGCGTCGCTGGTTAGCGAACTCAGACGGTAAACTCGATGCTATGGGCTTTATTGAAGCGATTCCGTTTACCGAAACCCGTGAATATGTGCAAGCCGTCCTCAGCTATCGATTGATTTATGAGGCGCAGGAGCAAAAAGCGCAGCCATTATTCAGCGAAGCTGAACTGAAGTTTGCTTACTAACTCGCAGCATAAAAGGAACTCGATGCTCAGCAGTATCGAGTTCCTACTTTTCAGCATATCTTAGCGTAATGCTCACACTTTAACCGCCAAAAACTCTTAATGATGTTCACTAAATTCAAATAATTAGCAAAGCGAATAATTATTCAGCAATCACGCCGTTTTCTCGTAAATTTGTTTGCACTAAAAGGCATTAAATGCGAATAGTTAGTATTAATGCATTAATACTCCCATTAGGCCCATGATTAACCTTAGTTTGTTAACGCTCAGCTGCGAATACCAACCCTTTGTCGATCCCCATACGTTTACTATCGACGGCTATGAAGCCTTAGCGCGTTTTTATCAACCGAATGGCGATGCAATTGCACCCAATATAGTGTTCGAGCAACTGCATGAATCCATAGAGTTGCTCGCCGCGGTTGAATATCAAGCCAAGGTATTTCAACTCGCCCATGCGCCCCACCAGCAGCGTATTTTTATTAATGTCGATCCCCATGCCGTCGATGGGCTAAATACTGCCAAGCTTATAAAGCTGTTATCACAGTACCAGCAAGTCACGGTCGAGATCATTGAAAATACCTGTGTTAACGATGCCATGCTTGCTAATCAACTATTCAGCCAATTTAAACAAGCGAATATCAAGGTAGCGCTGGACGATATTGGCGCGCCCCACTCCTTGCTGTGTGTCGACCTGATGATGAACGTGGATTATCTCAAGTTCGATCGCCATTGGTTAACCCATATGACGCATCCCGAGGGAGTCCAATTACTCATAGCACTGATTAACTTCGCCAAACAAACCAATAAGAAGTGCATTCTAGAAGGTATAGAAACTGAAGCTCACTTAGCATTTGCGCGAGACATCGGCGTCCACTTAGTCCAAGGCTTTTTGTTTAAATCTTGGTTTATTCGCCCCACCAGCAGTCAAACGCTGTGTCTTGCATAGATCGACCGCTGTCCTTTGGTTTTGCGCCACCAGTACACTCAAGCCTAAACTTCACTCAGTCGAGCAATTGATTTCACTGCAAAAATGCCACTGGATAAGCAGGCAACTATCCGCCATAGTGGTAAAGCTTGTCTGCTTTCACATATACGTTCAGCAGCGTTTTCAAATGTATTAGGAGTCGCCCGTGACACAATCTGGGATCAGCGCATTACTACAACAACTTGAACAAGTATTGCTGGGTAAACCTAGGCAAATTCGGCTTGCATTAGCCTGTATTCTCGCCCGCGGCCATCTATTGATTGAAGATTTACCTGGCATGGGTAAAACCAGTATTTCCCATGCTATAGCCCAAAGCTTGGGTTTGAGTTACCAGCGGATCCAATTTACCAGTGATATGCTGCCGGCAGACATTCTTGGCGTGTCGATTTTTGATCAACATCAGGCGCAATTTATCTTTCATCCCGGGCCGATTTTTAAGCAAATGATTTTGGCCGATGAAATTAACCGCGCCAGCCCTAAAACACAAAGTGCTTTGCTCGAGGCAATGGCTGAACAACAAATTTCCGTCGATGGCATTACCCACAGATTACCCAATCCATTCTTTGTCATCGCAACGCAAAACCCCACCGATCAATCGGGTACATTTGCGCTACCAGAATCGCAGCTAGACAGATTTATGATGCGTCTATCTATTGGCTATCCAAGCCACGACGCTGAGCTTGCGATGCTTAAGAGTAATCATAACCACTTGACCTTAGAACAATTGCCCCAGTGCCTGACACCACTAGCCTTGATGCAACTGCAAGAAGAGTGCGACAAGGTCAGCGCTTCCGATGCTCTGCTAAATTACATTTTGGCCTTAGTCGCTTTTTCGCGCAGCCAAAGTGACAGTGTGGGTTTATCACCGCGCGCCACTAAAGCTTTATTGCAAGCCGCTAAAGCATGGGCTTTTTTAGAGGGCCGACATTATTTAGTCCCCGAAGATGTGCAAGCGGTATTTTGCTGCGTGGCGGAGCACAGACTGAGAACCAGTAGCCAATTACAGGGTGAAGCGTTATCTGAGCGAATCCTTGCCAGCGTCAATCCCATCATGTAGCGAGCCGTTGTGATAAACGATATCGCTAAAGTATGTCATTAAACGAATAAACCAAGGCATTTGGGTAAGCTATTCAAATAAGGAAGTGATGCAAGCGTGAAACGACTGGCGGTTACAATTTTAGCCCCGATTTGGCAGCGTTGGTTAGTAAGGAGCTTACCACCGAATCCTGAAATCATCTTAAGCCATCGCAGCATTTTTATTTTGCCGAGCGGTTTTGGCTTAGTTTGGCTTAGTCTGATTTTACTCTTATATCTGTTTGGTACTAACTATCAAAATAACTTAATCATTGGCCTCAGTATTTTACTTTTAAGCCTGTTTAATACCTGTATTCTCTACAGTTACAAAAATCTAGCTGGCCTACATTTACGCGCCATGACGCCGCCAGAAGTCTATGCGGGCGAAACATTAACCTTTCCCGTCCTCATTAGTACCCATCACAGTAGCCATAATATCCAGCTTAACTATCCGCATAATCGCACTTATACAGTGCAAAACGTCAACGCCGATGAACAGCAAGCGCTGGTGCCTTTTGAGTATAATCAACGGGGAAATATGTCACCGGGGCGGCTCAAAATTGAATCCTTTTATCCCTTAGGGCTGTGCCGCGCATGGTCCCATGTCGATTTAGCCATTAGCCACTTAGTTTTTGCAAAACCAATGGAAGCGCCGTTACAACTTGAGGCAGACAATGTTCAATCAGAGCAAGATCCGCTGTTACTTGCGGGTAAACATGTAGCGGGTATCGATGAATTTAAAGGTCTTAAACCCTATGTGCTCGGTGAATCCCTTAAGCAAGTGGCGTGGAAACAATGGGCGCAAGGGCGCGGCATGCTCAGTAAAGAATTTCAACAGCCCCAAGGCGAGCCTGTTTGGTTAAGGCTCAGACCCGATGCTAAACGGCTCGAAACCCAGTTGAGTCAGTTAAGCTGGCAAGTTAATAAACTTACGCAACTCGAGCAGTATTTCGGTTTACACCTACCCATACTGATGGGCGAGGATATCCTGATTGCGCCCGCTATCGGCAATAACCATAGGATCGCCTGTCAAAAAGCCCTCGCCTTGTATCCACAAGCGCCGTCAGCTGTTAATTCGTCATCAGCGGCGAAGCTCTCGAATAAAACAGATAAAGCCAGCAGCAAGAAGCGCCATATCCCTATCTCGAGGGAACAGGCATGAAATTACTTGCCAACAGCACGACACCGCAAATCGGCGAAAATATCGGCCGTCATACACTCTTTTGGTTATTGATCACCAATATCGCTGTATTAAGCCCATTGTTTGATAAAACCACGCCTTGGACGTTAGGGATTTGCGCGATTTGTTTGCTGTGGCGCATAGGTATTTATGTCGGCAAAGTGGCAAAGCCGCCGCGTTTTCTGGTAACCAGTCTTGCAATAGGCGCCGCCACCACATTGGCATTAGTCTCAAAGCAAATTGGCTTACTGAATGCGCTAGTGAATCTATTACTCTTAGGTTATGCCTTAAAATACATTGAAATGCGTAATCAAAGGGATGTGCGCGTTGTCGTGCTCGCGGGCTATTTTATTATCGCGCTGACATTTATTGATCACCAATCCCTACTGAGCACTATGCATCTACTGGTGGTTACGCTAATCAACACTTGCGTACTGGTGACGCTATACCAAGATAAACACTCCTTCAAACATACAGCTTGGCTCGGTGGTAAATTTTTACTACAAAGTGTGCCTCTCGCGCTGCTGTTGTTTTTAGTGTTACCGCGATTTGCGCCGCTCTGGTTAGTGCCTAACATGAAAGAAGCACAAACGGGTCTGTCCGATAATCTAGCTATTGGTGATATCGGCAAGCTCACCCGTTCGACCGAACTTGCCTTTAGGGCGGGGTTTTCCAATGCAACCCCCACCAATGCCGAGTTATATTGGCGTGCCCTAGTAATGGAAAACTATGACGGTGTCACTTGGCGCCAAGACGCAGAAATTAAAAAATTGCAAAAAGAGGCACTGCAGTTTCCGCCATCACGGCCCAGCCCCGCGTTAATGATTAATAACCCTACTTTGATAAGCAGCAAGCCTCAAAATGCTGCGCAAGATAATAGCCACAGCATTCGTTACCAAGTGATTGCTGAGCCGAGCCACCAGCCGTGGTTATTTGGTCTGGATGTGGCCTATAGCCAAGATGATAATGTGGCCAATCTACCCGACTATCGGCTATTAGCCCTGCGTAATGTCGACCAACGCATGAGTTATCAAGTTGAATCTTGGCCCAAGGCGAAGATGGATCTCATGCTCTCAGCGCAACAAAGGCAGATTAACCTCGAGCTGCCGAGTAATAGTAATCCGCGTACTTGGGCACTGGCAGCACAGTTTAAGATGCAACATCCCGAGCCTAAGCCACGATTGTCGGCCATGATGCGCCATTTCAATAGTGAACCCTTTTTCTATACGCTCACGCCACCTCCCCTTGGACCGCAGCAAGTGGATGATTTTCTATTTGAAAATAAAGCCGGATTTTGTGTGCATTATGCCGCAGCATTTATTTTTATGGCGCGGGCATCGGGCTTACCTGCACGTATGGTGACAGGCTATCAAGGCGGAGAGTTTAATCCACAGGCGGGTTACTACAGCGTTTATCAATATATGGCCCATGCATGGACAGAGGTTTGGCTTGAAGGTGAAGGTTGGGTGCGTTTTGATCCGACCGCGATGGTGGCGCCCGAACGCATCGAACAAGGGTTTGACGCTCAGTTTGACCCAGAGCAAAGTTACCTGCAAGCAAGCCCTTTTAGTAGTCTACGGTTTAAATCTATGCCTTGGCTTAACGAGTTAAGACAGCGTTTTGCCAGCATAGATTACTACTGGAGTGTGTGGGTGCTCGGTTTCAACCAAGATAAACAAAAGCAAGTGCTCAGCGGGATTTTAGGCAAGGTGACTAACACTAAAATTGCACTATTTATGGGGCTGTGTATCGGCCTTATCGTGCTTTATATCGCCTACAGTGCAGGGCTATTACACGTTAATACTCAGGGCGACCCCATCAGTAACCGCTATCAACTCGTCTGTAATCGTCTTGCCCGCCATGGCATTAAACGCAATGACAGTGATGGTCCCAATCAATTTTCCCAGCAGATAATCGAGCAATACCAGCACAGTGCACCAACACTCTGCGCGCTGGTTCAAACCATGACGCAAAGTTATGTGGCACTTAAATACCAAGCGTTACCCGCTGAGGACTATCAACGGCATTTAAGCGAATTTAAAATGGCGGTAAAACAACTTAATAGGTACTTATTTAACGCGAAGGTGCGAGCTAAGCTCAATCTAGCCTAACACTCGCGAGTATTTAGAGGTTTAAGCTAACCAATGCTCCCAGTAAATACCTAAAATTACGGGTAAATCCCACAGATGCAGCAATAGTGTTGAATCTTATAAATCAAACACATAGAATTGTTTTACTGTCACCATGCCGAGTTGCACATGCTTAAGTTAATCCAGTCCAATCAGATGGAAGTGCTCTGCGCCCATTTAGCCGCTTACCTGACCCAACCCCTTGCTTTTGCACGTCTACTGAGTAACGAGCATATTCTGGTGCAGAGTCCCGGCATGTCGACTTGGCTGCGCCTCGAAATCGCCAAACAAAATGGTATTGCCGCCGCATTAGCGTTTCCACTACCATCGAGCTTTACTTGGCAGTTGTGCCACGACTTATTGCCCAATGTGCCTAAGGATAACGCCTTCACTAAGGCGGCAATGACGTGGAAGCTAATGCAACTCTTGCCGCGCATGTTGCAAGATGATGCCTTTGGGCCATTAAGACACTACCTAGGTAATACGCTAGGCAATAATGTTTCTAACGAAAATACCGCTGATACGAGTGAGCGCCTCAACACTAGCACCATGATGGCTGACGACATTAAGCTATACCAACTCTGTGGCCGCATCGCCGATATTTTCGACCAATACTTAGTCTATCGCCCCGATTGGATTTTAGCGTGGGAGCAAAACGAGCATCCCGAATCACTCACCAAGCCGCTGAATGAAGACCAACGCTGGCAACCCATTTTATGGCGCGCGCTCATTGCCTTTAACCGCGATGAGCTTCATCAAAGCCATTACCACAGGGCCAATCTGCACAGTGACTTGATTGCCGCGCTGAATAATCTCGACACGTCACTCGCCAAATTGCCGCAACGTTTATTTGTGTTTGGCATTTCATCTATGGCGCCGCAAACCCTCGAGGTGCTTTATCATCTGGCAAGCCGTATCGATGTGATCGTGCTGGGTTTAAGTCCGTGCCAGCATTATTGGGGCGACATTATCGACCCCCGTAATCGTGCCCGTATGGCGGTGCAATATGCGGGTAAACGCCAATTAGCTGAATTATGGGAGGATAAACTCGAAGTGGGCAATCCGCTACTGGCTAATAACGGTAAAATGGGCCGTGAATTACTCGATATGCTGCTTGAGCTCCCCACCGAACACTGCGATTTTGGTGATGATGTTTATTGTGAGCCCTGTGACGATCCTAACGATCCCACGAGTCAGGCCAGCATGCTCCACGGGGTGCAATACGATATTTTAGAGATGCAAACCTTAGACCGAGTGCTAGGGCCAGATGCCGAGCTTTATCAGAATGTTGAGAACAGACGTTTACTTAAGCGCGACGATGAGTCGATTCGCGTTAAGAGTTGTCACAGCCCACTACGTGAAGTCGAAACCCTGCACGATCACTTGCTTGAATTACTCAGCAACCATGCAGACCTAACTCCCAAAGATATCGTGGTGATGATGCCCGATGTCGCTGCTTATGCGCCCTACATCGATGCCGTCTTTTCAGCAAAGCAAGGACTGCATTACATTCCCTACGCCATTGCCGACCGCGGCGCAGCGCAGGAATCTCCGCTCATCAACAGTTTTTTAAATTTACTGGGTATTAATCAGAGCCGTTTTGGCCTAACCGACATTTTGAGCATACTCGAAGTGCCCGCCATTTTGCGCCGTTTCCAACTCGATGACGATGAGTTGCAACTGATCCGCCGTTGGTTAGATGAGGCTGGTGTACGCTGGGGCCGTGATGAACAAAGCCGACTTAAACAAGGCGTGCCGGCATTTGAGCAAAACTCCTGGGCGTTTGGTATTAAAAGACTGATTTTAGGCTATGCCTTAAGTGATGATGCGCCGCTGTATCACGACCAATTAGTGGTAACCGGTATCGAAGGCCAATCAGCGCAAGCGCTGGGTAAATTACTTAACTTTATTGAAGTGCTCGATGAAACGGCGCAAATACTCGCACTGCCGCAAATTGGCGTACTGCGTTTAAGTGAATTAACTGAACTGCTAGATGCTTTTTACGACACAGATGAAGACGAGCGCGAGCAGTTACAAGAAATCCGCGATGCCATTGCCGCCCTAGAGCAAGAGCTGCTCTCGGCGGGCAAACCCTTGGATTCAAACTCGTTAGATACAAGTATGTTCGAGAAGCTAGCCCAACAGAGCATAAGCGGACTGAGCCTCAGTATCGAAGTGCTGCAGCAGTGGTTTAATCAACGCTTAACCGAATCTCGGGTCGGCCAGCGTTATCTTGCCGGTAGCGTGAACTTTTGTACCTTAATGCCAATGCGCTCTATCCCCTTTAAGATAGTGTGTTTACTTGGCATGAACGATGGAGTGTATCCTAGGGTTCAGCATCCTGTCGGTTTTGATCTAATGGCGCACTTTGGTGCCCGGAGGGGCGATCGCTCCCGCCGCCTCGATGACAGATATTTGTTTTTAGAGGCGTTACTATCGGCGCGTGAGCAACTGTATATCAGCTATATCGGTCGTAGCGAACGGGATAACTCTGAGCGTATCGCCTCTATGCTGGTCTCTGAACTAATAGAATATTGCCAGCTGTGTTATCTGCCTGAAACGCTATTGGCTGAATCGCAAAATGCTTCAAGCCCCATAGATCCAGAGGATGCCGAAAAAGCGCTTTATAAAGCGATTGTTAGCCACCAGCCACTGCAACCCTTCGATCCTAAGTTGTATCAGTCCGTAGTAAAAAGTGATGACAAAGATGGCTCAGGCAATAAATCAGGCATAGGCCAAAGTTACAGCCAGCAATGGTGTCCACCTAATGCCGATAAAGCGGGCGTACATGCGAGCCGCTTTATCGACGCGCACACCCGCATCATACTCGAAGCGGATGAGCAAGATTCAGTATTAGAGACAAATGCACAGGCCGCTTCACAGCACGAACAGCAGCAAAGCAAACAAGTGGACGTATCTGCCTTAATCCGTTTCTTTCGAAATCCGGCGCAGTATTTTTTCAACCGAACCTTAAAAGTCGACCTTAGCCTTAATATTCAGGCCGATGATAATGACGAGCCCTTTAGCTTAAATGCCTTAGAGCGCTATATGTTGCAAGCTCAGTTACTCGACGATGCCATAGGTAAAGGGGCAACTGAGCCCGATATTGAACTGATTAAACGCCTCAAAGCCAGCGGCTGTTTGCCGATGCAGCCCTTCGATGATTTGCTGCTGCGCCAATATCAGCACGATATTAAACCATTGATTGGCAGAACCTTGTTCCTCAAAGGTGAACAGGCAAGCAGCCATGCCGATATTAACCTCGCCTTTGACTTACCCATCACGCCGGATAAATCTTACAAAGTGCTACTGCAAGGTCGTATCGATGATATCAGCCCTAAGGGATTAGTGAATTATCGTCCCGGTAGCGCCCATGGCCGCGATGTACTGAGGTTGTACCTTCGCCACCTGTGCTTAATGGCGATGGGACACACACATGCAAGCTATCTACTCGACATGGGGCATTTCCACGCCCTAGCGCCAATCACCGCTGAGCGCGCCCATACGTTACTCGCTGATTTATTGGTACTGTTTTACCAAGGTCAGCAATACCCGCTGTGTTTTATGCCGCGCACCTCTTTGGCCTATGTCAGCAGTGAGGGCGAGCACGATGAACGCTTACAGCAAGCGTTACCTGAATGGCTGGATGAGCAGAGTCAATTAGGTGAAGCTGCTTTTGGAGAAGGGAATGAACCTCATTACCAGCGAGTATTCAGTTTTCCGCGGGATTTCTCTGAGGATAGCTTTGGCGCATTAGCCGAGCGCATCTATCGCCCTATGGTGAGTTTATATCTCAAAGGCGCACTGGCTCAGCTTGAGGAATTTGCCCTTAACGATGGTATGAGCCAAGGCCAAGCAAGTGCCGCACATTTAAACCGCAATAACGTGCAGGGAGAACCCGCATGAGCGAACCTATTCCATTGAACGCACAAGAATTAAGTGCAGGCGCACAGGCACTTAACCCACTCACGTTGCCCTTTGGCGGTAGCCGTCTGATTGAGGCCAGTGCTGGCACAGGTAAAACCTACACCATTTCAGGTCTTTATTTACGCTTATTACTGGGCGATGGCATAGCAGCGCCGCTGACCTGCGAACAAATTCTTGTAGTAACCTTCACTAATGCCGCCACCGAAGAGTTACGGGATCGTATTCGTCGTCGTATTCAAGTTGCCTTTAAATGCTTTTTAGGTTTACCGATTGCCGATCCCTTTGTGCAGGCATTATATGACAACACCCCTGAGCGTGATCGCGCCATTGCTCTGCGGCGTTTTGATCTCGCCCTTAAGTCCCTCGATGAAGCGGCGATTTTCACCATCCACGGTTTTTGTCAGCGTATTTTATCGGATCTCGCCTTTGAGTCATCTTTGCTGTTCGAATCGGACTTTACCTTAGACGATAGCGAATTTTTGCACCATGCGGTGCGGGATTTTTGGCGTGAGGCCTGTTATCCGTTGCCCGATTACTTAGCGCAAATCATTGCCAAGGAATTTGGCGAGCCCGATGGTTTAGTCAAACAGTTGCGGCCACTCCTTGGTGCCAGTCAAGCAAAGCCGCTTAAAGCTGCGCTTAAGTTTGATGTCTTAGCCCTGTCACTGCGCCAGAGTGTCGAGCGCTTTAAATTAGTCTGGCCGCGGGGTCGCGATGACTTATTAGAATTACTGCACAGTTTACCGCTAAATGGCACCCGTTTTGGTAAGGCGAGCGACAAGTACCCCAAACTCGCCGCCATGTTCGATGAGCTGGATAACTGGCTCGCCTTCGGTTATGGGCTGCCGCCACTGAAAGAGTTAGCCGCCTTGTCCTTGTCTGAGTTAAAACTCAACAAGGGCGGCGTGATCCCAAGCGTAAGTGAAGCGCCGCTGATGGATCATATGGAGCAGCTAGCTACATTAATTGCCGCCATTAAACCGGCATTTTTATTTAGCGCCAAACTCAGGATCAGCGAGCGCTTTAGCGAGCAAAAACAGCAAAAGAACGTGCTAACACCCGATGATTTACTCACGACCTTAGCAAGCGCGCTAAATGCCAATAATGAAACCTTGCCCAAAGCCGTGGCGGCGCGTTTCCCGGTTGCGCTTATTGATGAGTTCCAAGATACCGATCCGCTGCAATTTGCTATTTTCTCTGGTATTTACCAAGGCCGTTACCCATTTGAGCAGCAAGATAAAGACGATACTGAAAACAAACTCAGTCTATTGATGATTGGCGATCCTAAACAAGCCATTTATGCCTTTCGCGGCGCCGATATTCATACCTATATTGAGGCGCGTAATCATACGCAGGCACACTATCATCTGGATACCAACTACCGCTCCAGCGCTAACATGGTGGCAGGGGTTAACCATCTATTTAGCCAGTATCCCGATCCTTTTATCAGCCAGTCGATCCCCTTTGATAGCGTGAAAACGCCCAGCAGTGCTAAAGATAAGACTCTCACTGAAAAAACCGCTAATCCGGCCGCCTTAAGAGTAAGACTCTTGAGTGAAAGTGAAGATAACGGCCTCAACAAGACCACTGCCAGACACATATTGGCCGAAGATGCGGCGGCAGAAATCACTCGCTTACTAACAGATGCAGCCAATGGCGAGTGCCACAGCCCGAAAGGGCCTTTGATTGCTAAAGATATCGCCATCCTAGTGCGTGATCGTAACGAAGCCGCGGTGATGAAAACGGCATTGAGTAAACGTCACATAGGCGCGGTATTTTTAAGTCGCGACAGTGTGTTTGATACCCTAGAAGCGCGGGAAATGGCGTTAATTTTGCGATCATTAGCAGATCCGAAGGATGAACGGGCGCTGCGTAGCGCACTAGCCACGGCATTATTAGGTTATAGCGCCGAGCAAATTCATGCCTTTAACCAAGATGAAGAGCAGCGACAACTGCTGTTAGAACAGTTTTTTAACTTAAACCAAGTGTGGCAAAAACGCGGAATCATGCCCGCGCTACTCAGCCTTGCCAATAGTACTAAGCTGATTGACCGTTTACTGCACACCACAAGTACTGATATTCAAGAACAAGACGCCACTAACGGCGAACGTCGTTTGACGGATTTTCGCCACCTTGCCGAGCTATTACAGCAAAAAGCCACCGAGCTTGATGGCATTAGCGCCCTACTCAATTGGTATGAGCAACAACTGATTAATAATACTGGCACCGATGAACAGCAGCTGCGCCTCGAAAGCGAGCAGAATCTAGTACAAATCGTTACTATTCATAAGAGTAAGGGCCTTGAGTATCCCGTATGTTTTGTGCCCTTTGTCAGCCTAGCCCGTGACAATCGCCGCCGCCCAACACCTATGCTGTATCACAGAATCAACGATGCTGGTGAGCAAGAGTTAGTGTGGGATATCGAAGGTACGGATGAGGGTTGGGAGCAAGCAAAACAGGAAACCTTGGCCGAAGACTTGCGCCTCTTGTATGTTGCGCTCACTCGCCCTGTATATTTATGTTACTTGTATGTTGCTAACCACAGTCGTCAGCTTAAAAATGGCCTTAAAAGCCAGCTACATGAAACCGCTATCGGCTATCTATTAAATATAGGCGACTCAGAATGTGATTTTGCCCGTATCTGCAATGCAGCGCAGCAGCTCGCCCAAGGTGTAGATGCCATTAGCCTTGATAAGGTACCCGATAGCATAGATGAGCGCCCATTGCCCTCAAGTCAAGATAGCGCACAAGTGTTATGCGCGAAAACCTTAACTCGCCAATACAATACGCCGTGGCGAGTTGGCAGTTATTCAGGTCTAGTTAAAAATACCAGCCATGGTAAAGCTGCGCCTGGCGCGGATGATGAAGCATTGAGTGTGCTAGACACAGTCCAAATTTCAACCACAGATAGCCCCCCGCAGGATGGTATGCTCAATCGCTTTAACTTTGAGCGCGGCGCCAATGCCGGTAGCTTTATGCACTTAGTGTTAGAAGAGATTGATTTTACCAAAGCAGATATCGACTTACCGCTGCAATTACCCAAAGCCATGCTGCAATATGGTATCGCCCCCGAGTGGCAAACGGTATTACATACTTGGTATTTAGATTTACTACATGCCCCACTTGGGCTAATGCCAACAACAGAGCCACCAACATCGGTGTTTATAAATGATTTCAAGACGGCCAAACCTGAACATCCAAATCTGTGTTTAGCCAAGTTATCACCGCAAGATACCTTAGTCGAAATGGAATTTTATTTACCCCTAAGCGAGCTTAAAGATACTGAACTCAATGCACTACTGCAGCAGTTTGGCTATGAGTCGACACTTAAATTTGATGAACTTAAGGGCATGCTCAAGGGTTTTATCGACTTAACCTTTGAATATCAAGGTCAATATTACATCGCCGATTATAAATCGAATCATTTGGGCGACAATATCAATGCCTATCATCAGAGCGCGCTGCAAAGTGCAATTACCGACCATAGGTACGATTTACAATACATTCTTTACTCATTGGCGCTGCACCGATATTTAAGTTTGCGCCTGCCAAGTTACGACTACGACAGCCATATCGGCGGTTGTTATTATTTGTTTTTACGGGGCATGTCGGCGCAATATCCCGGCTATGGTATTTATTACGACAAGCCGCCGAAGGCACTTATTCTCGCGCTGGATTCACTTTTTAATGACAATTTATTTCACAGCAAATCACCCCGTAAAACTGATGCAGGAGTCATAGCATAATGCGCTCAACTCAACGGCTAAATGCACATTCACTCACCGCGGCGAAATGGATAGACCATGGTGCAATCCAGCTTAGTGCAGCGTTGCCAGAACTATTGAAGCTGTGGGAGCAGGAACGACTGCTCACGCCACTTGATAGACATTTCGCGCTCCAGATGAGTCAGTTGCATCCCAGTGATGGCCAGCAACCCCTGTTTATATTGCTGTGTGCGCTATTAAGCCAGCAATTATCTTCACAGCACAGCTGCCTCGTGCTCGCCCATATCATGCCGCTTAATCCCATGGCCGAGCAAACTAGCCATTGTAAAATCAGCTTAAGTCTAGAGGCGTTAACACAGAGCTTGCAAACCTTTGATGCAGTTGGAATAGCGGGTAGCAATAAACCGCTTATTTTTGACAATGGCAGGCTATATTTGCAGCGTTACCATCAATTTGAAACCTCAGTGGCCGCCTCATTAATCCGTTTATCTGGCGCCGTATCAGAGCACGTATTAGAGCACGTATCAGTAGATACTCACGCTCAAGATCAAATTAAAGATACTAAGTTGAGGTCACGTTTAGATCAATTATTCCCTGCCAATGCACTCGCTGATCATGAACTTATTAACAATGAAAACGCCGCGATTATCGACTGGCAAAAAGTGGCTACTGCCACAGCACTAGGCAAAAAGCTATCGGTGATCACTGGCGGCCCGGGTACAGGTAAAACCACCACTGTGACTAAGCTTTTATTGTTGCTGCAAATGGAGTCTATGCAGGAAATACGCTTAGTGGCGCCCACAGGAAAAGCCGCAGCCCGCTTAAGCGAATCGATTAAAGCCTCAAAAGCCCGTCTAGCAAAGGAGCTCAACGCCCATGCTGATATTGGTGCCAATAACCAAGACTTTCTAACGGCGTTAGGGCGTATTCCAGAAGAAGCCTCAACCCTGCACAGACTGCTCGGGGTGATCCCAAATTCAGCGCACTTTCGTCACCATCAAGGCAATCCGCTGCGGCTCGACTTGTTAATCGTCGATGAAGCTTCCATGGTCGATTTGCCCATGATGTATAAACTACTGAGCGCATTGCCCAAGCACGCCAGTTTGATTTTACTTGGCGATCAAGACCAACTCGCCTCGGTAGAAGCCGGTGCTGTACTCGCGGATATTTGTGCAGGTCTTAAAATACCAGCAGATCCCAATCACCCTATTCCAAACAATAATTTTCTAAACAACAATGAGTTAAATAAGAGTCCTCAGTGGCAAATGCGCTATTCCAAAGAGCAAGCTGAGCGCCTGTGCGCCTTAACGGGTTTTGAATTAACGCCTTATATCAGTGATGTCCCTAAACTTGGCGATAGCTTGTGTATGTTGATGCACAGTCACAGATTTAAAGGCGATGCAGGTATTGGACTGCTTGCTAATGCCGTCAATCGCGCGGATCTTCAAGGCATTATGCAGGTATGGCAACAAGGCCCAGCGGAATTAAGCTGGCTAGAACACAGCATGCTCGTAAGCCAAACCCAAGCGAAAGTGAACGAACCTGCCAATAACACTGGGCTTAATTTATTGCTCGAACAAGCCTGCAACCAATATGGCGACTATCTTCGCGCATTGAACCACGCTGTAGATAACAATGATTTAGGCACTCGTCCAAGTACCGCTGACATCATAGAACGCTTCAACCAGTACCGTATATTGTGCGCCATGCGCTCAGGTGATTATGGGGTCGAAGGTATCAATCAATATGTGACTCAGGCACTTGCCAATGCCAAGCTGATTAAACCGCTGCAGGAGTTTTACCTAGGCAGGCCTATTATCATCCAAAGCAATGACTATAACTTAGGCCTGTTTAATGGTGATATCGGGCTAATTTTGCAGGATGAAGATAAACCCGAGCGGTTAATGGCGCATTTTATTAAAGCCGATGGCAGCCTGCTAAAAGTCTTACCCGCTCGTTTACCTAGCCATGAAACCTGTTACGCCATGACAGTACACAAAAGCCAAGGTAGTGAGTTCAGCCGCGTTGCTTTAGTGCTACCGCCAAATCCAAGTTTAGCCCAGTGGCAACTGCTGACTAAAGAGTTGGTCTACACCGCCATCACCCGCGCTAAAACCCACTTTACCTGCTTAGGTACCCAACAAGTGTTCGAACGCGCAAGCAGCCAAGTGACTCAACGGGCATCGGGCCTTGCTGATAGACTCTGGTCAAACAATTCACAAACCAGCTCACTTGCGAGTTAAACCCAACGAGGAATGCGCTAAAATTCGCCACTTAATAGCGCCAAGGCACCAAAGCCTTGCACTCATAGGGGCAAGAAAACTAAGATGTCAGCGGCTGTACTATTGGATGATATACATATAGCCACTGGCCGATATCATCCGACTTTGCTCACTTGAGGAATCATAATGTCTAAGATCAATCTACTTCTGCTGTGCGGTGGCGGAAGTGCCGAACACGATATTTCATTAATGTCGGCCAATTATTTTGAAACCTCATTGGCAAAGTCCGAGAAATTTTGCGTATTGCGCGTCGAGCTGGATAAATTAGGTCAATACCGCACCGTCGCAGGTGATGACTGTGAACTAACCAATAGCCGTGAAATTCGCTTCCGTGATCAAAGTAAAGCACCTTGGCCAGTCGATTACGTCATTCCTTGCATTCATGGTTACCCTGGCGAAACCGGCGACATTCAATCTTATTTTAATCTGATCCAACTGCCCTATTTTGGCTGCGAATCCGAAGCTAGTAGCAATTGCTTCAACAAGATCACCGCTAAAATGTGGTTCTCTGCCTTAGGCATTCCCAATACACCGTATATTTTCTTGAATCAGTTTGATGATGCGGCGATTGAGCAAACTCAAGCGGCATTAGCGCAATGGGGATCCATCTTCGTTAAAGCGGCATCACAGGGTTCCTCGGTTGGTTGTTACAAAGTCGATGATCGCGATAATGTTGCAGCCGTACTTAAAGATGCGTTTGGCTATGCACCCTATGTGATAGTTGAAAAAACGATTAAAGCCCGCGAATTAGAAGTGGCGGTATACGAGTACAACGGTGAAGTGGTGGCAACCGTACCAGGTGAAATCATTTGTGATACCAATAACTTTTATACCTTCGATGAAAAGTACGCCAAAAACAGCAAAGCACGTACCGATGTTGTGGCACAAAATGTTTCAGCTGAGATCAGCGAGCAAATTCGTGCCTATGCGATCAAAGCATTTAAGGGCATGAAACTGCGTCACCTGTCGCGTATCGACTTTTTCTTAACCGAGGATAACGAGATCCTGCTAAATGAAATCAATACCTTCCCAGGTTCTACGCCGATTTCGATGTTCCCCAAAATGCTACAGAATCACGGGCATGACTTTACTGAATATTTGAGCCTAGTGATTAACGGCCAGTTAAAAGCTAACGCTTAATACCAATTCAATAACTGCTAAAACAATTAGAGCGCCCTAGGCGCTCTAATTGTTTTTACAACTAATTTTCGAAGTGCTAATCACTCGCTAGGCACTTACATTTACTCAAGCGACTGACCTTAACGGTAACGCTTTATTCTTGAATGCGTTCCAATTTTGCAATGTAAAATCCATCAAAGCCGCTATCGGCTGGGCTAATGCTTTCATCTTCAATTAAACGGAAATTAGGGTTTTGAGCTAAAAAGGTATCCACTTGACCACGATTCTCGCAGGGGAAGATAGAACAGGTAGCATACACAACAATACCGCCAACTTTAACCATGCGGCTGTAACTGCTTAAAATATGTTGTTGTAGCTCCATTAATACTGGTAAACGTTCAACGGTATCGCGCCATTTTGCATCGGGGTTACGCTTTAATACACCTAAACCCGAACACGGCACATCGAGTAATACACGATCGGCACTGAGTTTTAAGCGTTTAATGGTTTTACTACTGGTGATAACGCGGGTTTCAACATTATGTGCGCCATTACGTCGAGCACGCTCTTTGAGTTTATCGAGTTTCCACTGCTCCACATCCATCGCCAACAGGCGACCTTTACCCTGCATTTGCGCCGCAATATGTAAGGTTTTACCACCCGCACCCGCGCAAGCATCAATCACTTTCATACCAGGTTTGGCATCGAGCGCCGCCGCTACGCGCTGCGAGCCTGCATCTTGCTGCTCAAACAAACCGTCTTTAAAGCTTTGAGTACGAAACAAAGCAGAATCTGAGGTCACTTCAAGGGCTGAATCCACCCCATCAACCTTAAGCGTACTAACAAACTCAGCGGCAAGTTTTGCAGCCAATTCATCACGCGTCACTTTAAGACCATTGGCGCGTAAAAAACGCTTCGGTGCTGTGCTTAAGGCTGCACGCTCTTTTTCCCAAGCATCGCCTAACTGCTCATGACCCATAGTATCAAGCCATTCTGGACAACCATCCCATAATACCGGCTTAGTTTTCGCTTGCTCGACACGATCGGCTAAACGTGCCTCATCGACTTGCAGCGAATATTGCATTTTAGGCAGTTCAAGCTCATGGAATAAATGCCACGCATTAAGCAATTTAGAACCAAAACGTTCCATCTCATCTGGACTGATTTCCGCCAGATAACAATATAAATTTAAACGACGTAGGATATCACCCGTCGTTAATGCGATACGCGCCTGCTCGGCGGGCACCAATTGCAACCCAGAAAAATGCTGAGAATAGGCCCGATCTAAGGGTTTTCCTTGGCTCAGCACCATAGTTAAGATACTGATCACTAATTCGTTCGAACTGGCAGAAAGCGGAGAATTCAACATTTAAAAGGTCACCATGGATTATAAAACCGGAGGATCATAGGAGGTCAGGCTTCAATACGCAAGCACACTGGCGCCGAGCGAAGGTTAAAGTGGAAAAAAGATCAGAGAAACACCCCTGTAGATACACAAAACCTATTCCGAATGCAGGTTATTTAGGTTGATGTTTAGATTCATAGCTAAAGCTGCTGCAAATATTCAGGAGTAGAACGTCCTCTTTTAAACTCAACCTACAGTGAACAGGTTTACCTTTAATCGAGCTATGCTTCTAAAGCAAAAGTGAGCTAAAACATAAGTAGTAAATCAGGTAAAAACATGAATAAAGCTTCATCGTCGGCAGCGTGCTTTGGGATTAAACTGAATTCTGGCTTAAGCACTAAATAACCTGAGCTCTGTGCGTCTTTACAGGTTATTTTTCCCTTTATCTGCGTTAACTTTGCTACTGACTTTGCTACTGATAGCCCACTATTAGGTACGCAAACTTGCTTTGATAACGGAAAAATGACCTCTGTAGAGTTAACTTTGCGAAGTAAGGTAATAAGATTAATTAGTTACCACAGCCACTATCCCGAGTCAGGTTAAATAGATAAAAATAGAAGATGATAAGGAGCACAACTTGGTAGATGCTATTGCAGTAGATAACCCGGCGATACTGATTTGGAGCCTGCTTTTTGGTATCTTTGGCTTAGGTTTTTTCACCTATGGCAAACGCCAAGGCGCATTAATCCCACTCGGAGTGGGCTTAACCCTGATGATATATCCTTATTTTGTCAGCAACTTAGCATTACTCGTCTGTATAGGTATCGCCCTCATCTTGCTGCCGTATTTTTTAAAATTGTAATTGCATTTTAAAAGCGGGCTAAAGCTAAAAAGAATCGACAACACTCCAGACAGATAAACTGATTGGCACAGGGTGCCAATTAAGCAGATTTCAGATACAAAAAAGCCACATCGTAAAATGTGGCGAGTCATGAGGTGTAATACATTCTAATACAAAGCGTTTACGCCCTTTTTGATGCAATAAACTTAGGCGTATTTACGGACTTTTTTAAGTGCTATTTGTTGCTTTAGCATAGATAAATGTTCAATAAACACTTTGCCATGCAAATGATCAATTTCATGTTGTAATACAATGGCTAAAAACTCATCGGTGTCGATTTCAATAGCCTTGCCCGTTCTGTCTAACGCGGTCACTTTGATTTTTTCAAAACGAGTCACCTTGGCGCGATAACCGGGGATAGATAAACAACCTTCTTCACCGATAAACTCACCAGATTTTTCGACGATTTCCGGATTAATTAGCACTTGAGGTTGGTCACGCTCATCAGATAAATCTATGACGATTATCGCATCAGTGCTACCAACTTGTGTTGCGGCTAAACCGATACCATCTTCGGTGTGATACATGGTTTCGATTAAGTCATCGATAAACCCCTGAACAGATTCAATATCTTTTACAGGTTGCGCTTTACGTTTAAGGCGTTCATCGGGGATTGTTAGAATATCGAGTACAGCCATGCCAGTTATCTTCTCTCATCGAGTCAAAAAAATTGGCGCTATTATGGACTATTTGACCATTTACACAATATTTAAGCCAAAAATAGGTTAAATATCTCTTTGGTAATCGAAATTAACGATAAAAACTTAAGCGTTGAGTACCATTAACAGACTGATGAATCCGTTACTTTACCTAATATTTCCTTATTACCGGTAAACTACTGCCACCTCTCTGGAGTAAAATTCAGTGAGTGCCACATATTATTTAACTTGAGGCTGCAATTTAATGGCATCGTTTCCAAAAGACAAATCACCACTGTATGCATATCTTCAGCAAGATGAAAAAGATATGGCGAGTGAACAGGTTAAAACAGTAACTCTGTCACCCATGGCGAAAATATGGCATATCGTGGCGATGATCCCACAGGGTAACGTGAGCAGTTATGGTAAAATCGCCGATTATGCGGGTTTACCAGGGCGAGCACGTTATGTGTCTAAGGCGTTAAAATCGGCTCCAGAGCATTTATCACTTCCGTGGCATAGAGTGCTTAATAGCCAAGGTAAAATTTCCTTTGAAAAAAACTCACATGCTTTTCAGCAACAAATGGAATTGTTAAGAATGGATGGGGTAATAGTGAACTGTGGCAAAATTAGCTTGTCTGAATATGAATGGCGTCCCGATCTGGTGACGTTAGTTATGGCAATGCCATTTTAGCTTAATATTCTGCTTTTAATATTGATTTAGATAACTATTTACAGGAACGTCAGTCTCGGCTATAACCTGCTGTCTGTCGATGCCATTATCGAGCAACCTTAACAGTGTAAGTCAGCATGCTACTGGACACTTTTTTATCAACCACTACTTATGATTGTTGGTAGTGATACAAGGTGAAAACCTGCGAACCAAGGAGCATTCTTTGCGTACCCTTCCCCTATTATTGCTTAGTCTAACTGCGCTCACCCAAAGTATGTCAGCCATGGCAGCACCTACGCCATTAACGCCGCATACCGCCGAATATCAAGTCAACTACGGTGATATCGAATTAGGTAAAGCCAACTACACCCTACCTAATGCCGAAGGAGGCATATTTAAGTATCGCTTTGATAGCAGTCTTAGTTTGTTGTTGTTAACCGACGTACGTCATCTTTTAAGTGAGTTTACGCAAAATGAGACTCAACTAAACCCTTTACGTTATTCACAACAACGCAAGGGTGTTGGGGCTAATTTCACTGAACAAACCGCATTTGCTAAAGATCAGGGTTTAATCCATACCCGTTATAAAGATAAAAAAGGTCAGTTTCCCTATGACGGGGCCATCTTCGACCCGTTAATGGTGCAACTGCAATTTAGGTTAGATATCAGCGCCGGCAAAGAAGAACTTGACTATAAAATGGTCAAAGACAATGAACTGGATGAATATAAATTCCGCGTTGTCGGTAAAGAACGTATGACGATTGAAAGTGGCAGTTATAACACGGTCAAAATTGAAGTCGTGCGTGAAAATAACAAAAAACGACAAACCTTCTTTTGGATGGCGCCAGAGTTAGCGTATCTGCCAGTACGCTTAACTCACTTTGAAAAAGGCAGTAAACAGCTTGATATTAAGCTATTGAAATATCACTTTGATGAAACTGCTAACCAAGAAGTGTTACCGGCCAATATAGTCGAAAAGCCGCAAGTGCCTAAGCTTCTGGGTACGGCGGAAAATTAACCTACAAAGCCATCCCTACTATAATTCATATCATAATCGCGTTTAACTACAGCGATACCGAGTGGAGCTAGACATGGCTTAAGTAGGTATCGCTGATGGTTTATTACACTGCAGCAGTAAGCTTAAATTTAGTTAAGGGAGTGGTTAAATACACTGTAAACCCGCTCAAACGCTTTTATAGGTAACATCACATATCGATTAATACCTCACCTTGTTTAAATAATGTCCAGTTACCAGGCTGCATAATATGCCACTGCTCATTATCCGTTAACGGACGAGTAGCAATCACAGTCACCACATCATGGGCTGTGGTTTCTTTATTAAAATCAATTACCACATCGGTATCAATCAATTTTGCTTTACCAAACGGTGCGCGGCGAGTGATATAGCATAAGTTATTGCTGCAGTAGCTCATCAGGTGTTCGCCATCGCTCAATATCATGTTGAATACACCTAAGGCACGAATGTCATCCGCTAAAGACGCGACAAATTTAAAAACGGCGAGCATATCTTCAGGTTTAGTATTCCCAAAATGTTGGGCGATTTGTTCTAGAATCCAGCAAAAAGCCAATTCACTGTCGGTATCACCTACGGGTTGATAACGAGAAACGGTAAATTTGGCATGATAATCTGTCAGTTGGCCATTATGGGCATAGGTCCAATAGCGTCCCCATAACTCTCGGGTAAACGGGTGAGTATTTTCTAATGACACACAACCGCGATTCGCTTGGCGGATATGGCTTATCACCACCTCACTTTTAATTGGGTAAGATTGGATCAATTTTGCAATATGCGATTCACTACTTGGACTTGCATCTTTAAATGTCCGGCTACCTTTACCCTCATAAAAAGTAATCCCCCAGCCGTCAACGTGCGGACCTGTTACCCCACCACGTTGTGCTAATCCGGTAAAACTAAACACAATGTCTGTTGGCACGTTGGCGCTCATCGCCAGTAATTCACACATATTTCTCGCCTATCATCAAGCAAACATCCACTGGCTGGCATTGTAACTAGTTGATGACATTTGTGGAACGATCAAAGTAGACAAATAATTTAAACAATTGTTTGAAAAATGCTTGTATTAAAATGTACTAAGGTTTAACTTTTATGCGACACAGGTCTGACCACAAACTATAATTGTGATCACAATCAATAAAACACCCTATGACCTGTGGTTGGCACTCGGTCATATTTAAGGAGAATTACAGTGACTACCCTACTTTGGATCATCGCCATGATCTTAGTGCTAGGAACGCTAGCTTACCTTCGGGTATCTTTGCTCACTACCACTATTGCAGCCGCTGTTGTCATGACGGCAGGCTGGGCACTCGATATTGTTGGCCCTATCTCTTGGATCGTATTCCTGGTGATCGCGCTGCCGTTTAATATCAGTGCATTTAGACAAAATGTGATTAGCCGTCCACTGATGAAAGTTTATCGCGGCATCATGCCAGAAATGTCGACAACAGAAAAAGAAGCCATTGAAGCCGGCACCACATGGTGGGAAGCAGACTTATTTGCGGGTAATCCTAACTGGAAAAAACTGCATAATTACCCTGTTGCTCGTTTAAGTGCCGATGAACAAGCCTTCCTCGATGGTCCTGTTGAAGAAGTGTGCCGCATGGTGAATCAACACCAAGTATCACACCAGTTGGCAGACTTACCTGCCGATGTATGGCAATACTTAAAAGATCACGGCTTTTTTGCGATGATCATTAAGAAAAAATTTGGCGGCTTAGAATATTCAGCCTATGCCCAATCTCGCGTATTACAAAAGCTAGCAGGCTTAAGCAGCGAATTAGCCTCAACTGTTGGTGTGCCTAACTCTTTAGGCCCTGGAGAATTGCTGCAACATTACGGCACGCCAGAGCAACAAAACCATTATTTACCGCGTTTAGCCAAAGGGTTAGAAGTACCTTGTTTTGCACTCACAAGCCCAGAAGCGGGTAGCGATGCAGGCTCGATTCCTGACTTTGGTATTGTGTGTAAAGGCCAATGGGAAGGTGAAGAAATTCTCGGGATGAAACTGACCTGGAATAAGCGTTACATCACCTTAGCCCCTGTTGCGACCGTATTAGGCTTAGCCTTTAAACTGCGCGATCCAGATCATCTGCTTGGCGATAAAGAAGAACTTGGCATTACCTGTGCTTTGATCCCAACCGATATGGAAGGTGTTGAAACCGGTCGTCGTCACTTCCCGCTAAACTGTATGTTCCAAAATGGTCCAACTCACGGCAACGAAGTATTTGTACCATTAAGCTTCATCATTGGCGGCCCGAAAATGGCTGGTCAAGGCTGGCGTATGCTGGTGGAATGTTTGTCTGTTGGCCGTGGTATCACCTTGCCATCAAACTCAGCGGGTGGCGTGAAAACTGCGGCACTAGCAACTGGAGCTTATGCGCGTATTCGTCGCCAATTCAAATTGCCTATTGGCAAACTTGAAGGTATTGAAGAGCCAATGGCACGCATCGGCGGCAACGCTTATCTTATGGATGCAGTAACAACGTTGACCACCACGGGGATTGATTTGGGTGAAAAACCCTCTGTAATCTCTGCGATTGTGAAATATCACTTAACAGACAGAATGCAACGATGCGTTATTGATGCCATGGATATTCACGGCGGTAAAGGCGTATGTCTTGGCCCAAATAACTATTTAGGTCGTGGCTACCAAGCCGCTCCTATCGCAATTACCGTTGAAGGTGCAAACATCCTGACCCGTTCTATGATCATCTACGGCCAAGGCGCGATTCGCTGCCATCCGTACGTGCTGGCAGAAATGGAATCTGCGTTTGATACCCAATCTGGTCAAGGTTTAGCTAACTTCGATGCGGCTATCTTTGGTCATATTGGTTTTGCAACCAGCAACTTTGTTCGCAGCTTCTGGCTAGGTCTGACATCAAGCCGTTTCTCTAACGCGCCTTACTCTGATAAAACTAAACGTTATTATCAACAAATGAACCGTTTCAGTGCCAACCTTGCTCTGCTGTCTGACTTAGCCATGGCAACCTTGGGTGGCAATCTTAAACGTAAAGAACGTATCTCTGCCCGTTTAGGTGACTTACTAAGTCAGCTGTATCTGGCCTCTGCTACGCTGAAACGTTATGAGGATGAAGGTCGCCAAACCGACGACTTACCATTAGTGCAATGGGCAGTTGAAGATGCACTGTATAAACTACAGGCTTCTTTAGACGATTTACTGGATAACTTCCCTGCGGGTCTTGGCGGCGTATTACGCGTGGTAATGTTCCCATTCGGTCGACCACTGAAACGTCCAAGTGATGTGTTAGATCATAAAGTGGCCAAGATCATGCAAACACCATGTGAAAGCCGTAACCGTTTAGGTAAAGGTCAGTTCTGGACTAACTCTGAGCATAATGCTGTCGGTATCCAAGAACAAACCCTGCTTGATATCATCGCGTCAGAGCCTTTGCATGACAAAGTCTGTAAAGCCAGTGGTAAACGCTTGCCATTTATGTGGTTAGATAAAGTTGCCGCTGAAGGTAAAGCATTAGGCGTGTTAACTGATGCAGAAGTGCAATTACTGGAAAAAGCTGAGATTGGTCGGATGAAATCAATCAACGTTGATGATTTTGATCCCGCAGAACTGCGCCCAGAAATGGTTTCTAGCACTGCACAGGAACGTGCTGCGTAATCGACTCCATAAGGTGTAAACCCACTAAAAGGAGGCTAATTAGCCTCCTTTTTTATTGCCATAATTCTTACTAAAAAGCGTTCACTAAGTTAGGATTTCGCCGGCATGGCTTCTTCTACTGCTTTATCTTGGACTGCTTGCGCTTCCTCCTCTGCAATAGCTTGCTGTATTTTGGCTTCTTCTAAGGCTTCAATAGGTAATAAACTAATCAGCTCAATACTATTCGGAAATACGGTATCGTTGCCTGAAACAACCATAACTTTACCGTCCTTAGTGAGATAAACCAATGGCATTGCAGTTTCACCGTAACGCTTACAAAAATGCTCGAAACTGAAGTTTTCGGTAATATTGGTCACCTTAAGTACAGCGCCCTTTGCCATCAAACTGGCAATTTTGGCGTAGGATACCGAATCACCAAATAAACATAAACGCTGTTTATAGGACTCAGATAACTGATGTCGAGCACTGCCTGTCTCGCTATTATTGAGTTCAAAGACTTTTTTCTCGCCAAAAAAGTCTTGAAAATAGAAACTGACAAGTGGGTTGAGTTGACGATAAGGTGAGATGATTAGCACTCGGCCAATACCGGTTAAATCCATATATGTTTCAGCATGTTCAGATGCGGGATTACCAAAATACACCGGAATATTATCCATCCGAGCGAGGCGAATGTTATCCCAGTTGTTGTCAGCTAATAGCACTTTGATATCTTTCGACTTTAAGATTTTAGCTAATTCTCGAGAAAATTTAGAAGCGCCAAAAATCAATAAACCTTGGGCGGAATCGGCTTTAACGCCAAGAAAACGTGCCCAGCGTCCTGCGGTTAGACTTTGGATCACCACAGTGCCAATAATAATTAAAAATACTAAAGGCACAATCGCATCGGCGCCCTGCACATTATTAGCCTCCAACTTAATCGCAAATAGAGACGATACTGCTGCAGCAACAATGCCCCGCGGCGCAATCCAACATAAAAACCACTTATCGGCCCGTGACAATGATGTCCCCACACCAGACACCCAAATACTCAGTGGCCGCGCGACTAACATCGTCACCGCCAACACACCCACGCCACCCCAGCCTAAATCGAGCATGGCGGTCGAATCGAGTCGCGCAGCCAGTAAAATAAACAATGCTGAAATAAGTAATACCGTTAGGGTTTCTTTAAATTCAAGGATTTCGGCGATATCAACACCACGCATATTGGCTAACCAAATTCCCATAACCGTGACAGTTAATAATCCAGATTCCTCTTGTAATAGATTCGAGCCAACGAATATGCCTAACATAAGTGTTAGTACCGCGGTATTACGTAAATAGTGCGGTAGCAGATTACGCCTTAATATTTGCCCAGTGAAATAACCAGCAATAGCGCCCAGCCCAAGCCCTAAAGAGAGCATAGAGCCAAGGGCATACAGCACATGAGTAGTCGGATCGCCAGAAACGGTGATGTATTCAAAAACGAGCACTGCTAGTAGCGCACCTATCGGGTCGATAACAATCCCTTCCCAACGTAAAATACTCGCAAGCTGAGATTTAGGCCGCACACTTCTGAGCATAGGGACAATAACCGTCGGCCCAGTAACAACCACCAATGCCCCAAAAAGCAACGCTATTTCCCAACTAAAATCCAGTAAATAAAAGGTCGCTGTCGTGATGCAAGCCCAGGTGATTGCAGTCCCAATCGTCACCAGATGCGTCACCATTCGACCATGATCTTTGATTTCTTTAAAATTAAGGGTCAAAGCGCCCTCAAATAAAATCACCGCAACCCCGAGGGAAATGATCGGAAACAGCAAATTACCAAAAATAGCATCAGGATTAAGGAACCCAAGTCCGGGCCCTAAGGTTAAGCCACACAGTAGTAACGGCAAAATTGCCGGTAAGCGTAATTTCCAGCCTAGCCACTGACAAAAAAGTGATAACACTCCAATCAATGCCAACATGCCAGTGATTTGTTCAACCATAAAAAATCCTAGAGGTGAGAAAAACGATTGGCTCAAAGTATCTTAATAAAATAAATGATACGAGCATGATAATGGTTAAAAAATACCTATTTAGCTTAACAATAGCAGTAAATATCTAAATGCTATGGCATTTAGTAGAACTAAAAGTAAGCCACCATAACCCTGTCGAGCACACTATAACAGAGAGCGGACTGTGATTAATTAGTAAAATTTAATTAATAAAAAGTGATAAATAAAAAGTGATAAATAAAAAGGTCTTACATAACAGTAAGACCTTTTTATTTATGGCGGAGTAGGCAATATTCGGCCGCCTCGCTTTAATGTGACAGCCTAAATATCAAAAAATGACCTATTAACTATACGACATATCCAAATTTGCCCACATCCGAAAACCAATGTATATATATCTGACGGACTTATTTTTTAGTAACATGGTTAATTAACTCAGTTACTCAGTTACTTAGCTAATTATTGTTATCTGTCTCATCAGGCAGCGTGAGATCGATATCATCCAGCGAGGGTGCTGGTGCTTGCTTCACTGGTTTTTGCTGTTGTACACGTAATTCAGCAGCCGCTAAAGCCTGCGCTAGGCTTTGACGTTTGCGCCATACAACTAAACCTAAAACACCCAGTATCAGTAAAATGACATTAATGGTCACAATCCAGAATATAGCGTCTTTTTTCGCAAGTGCTTCCTCATCGGCCGCTTTTTGCGCAGCGATGGCGGCAACAGCAGCCAGCTCCTTCGCAGTAGGTAATGGCGGTGGGGGTGGAGTTAAACTGAAGAACTGTTCAGGTAAATCGAGTATAACTTCACGGCCGGCCACTGTCGTTGTGGCGACAGTTCCCTTAAGTTTATAACGGCCAAACTCAATGAGAGTGGGTAATACTAACTCACTATCCGCTTGTGTTAGACCATCGACAATCAAGGGAACTTGCATGCCAGCAGGACCCGTTAATTCAAATGAAAAATGTGTTTCAGCTAATTGCAGCGCGCTATTATCGACATGCAACATCACTTTCCATTCAGCCATTGATGAGTCTTCAGGCGTAATAACCTCAACATTTATTGGTCGGGGTGATAACCTAAATAGAGATGAAACTTGTCTGTCAAAGACATTGTTGCGCGCCTGAACCACAAAGCGATAATCCCCCCAAGGCTGCCTGATATCAATATTACTGGTAAATATTCCGTCGTCGGGTCTTTCATCATAATCTTCGCCATTGTCTTTATAAGAGCCAACTATGATGTCGCCCGCGGCAAAGTTTTCATCACCCGCTTTATGCCTACTGACAAAATGAGCATTCCATTCAACAAGATAATCTAACCCTGGCAAGCGCATACGCTGAGCATCACCCATTAATTGGGCCACTAGCTTAATTTGCTCACCTTGAAAAAGAGGTTGTGGCAATGGCTGAACTTCAATTTCTAACTTAGACACTTTCTTAATCGTCGAAGTCGGCACCACTTTGCCTATTAGCTGCCAAGGCCCCGGCATGGGTGACTCAATGTAAATAATGTCGCCGGTAATACCAGCGGCCCATTTGACTGTTTTAGGATGACGATCCGAGTACATTTTACTGCCATCAGGCAATACAACGATAACGGGCCCAGAATCGTAATCTCGCTCCACAAATAGCGTCATGTTATCGACCATATGATCAATACGAAAACGGTTTTTGAGCTCAGATGCCGTATCCACCGCAACAATCGGCGCAACAATCGGCGCAACAATCGGCGCAACAATCGGCGCAGCTTTGGGCGGCTGGGCACTTGTTTGAGCTGTATCAGACCCAATGGCAAACACGGCAGTGACGCTAAGCAGCGAGGTTGTGGTAAGCAGGTAAACAGTTAACAGAGTATTACGCGATATCGGCATAGTGATTATTCTATCCTCTCCAGAGGCATTTACCTGATTTTGCGACGAGATCAAGGCGTTGCTCATGCATAGTCAGTTCATCGGCAGATGCCGCAATCACTTTAAGATTAAGTGATTGCGGATCAAAACGTTGGATCCCGCCCCCTTCCTGGCCCGCTTCTTCGTTGGACAAATTAAACTTTGTTTGCCCGCCTGTCATGATCAGATAAACATCAGCGAGGATCTCGGCATCGAGTAAAGCGCCGTGATATTCGCGCCGAGAAGTATCTACGCCATAACGCTTACACAAAGCATCGAGGTTATTTTTTTGCCCAGGGTGCAGGTATTTAGCGATAACTAAGGTATCGAGAATACTACAAATATCGGCAGTTTTCGGCCCGCGTGGCTGTAATAGCGAAAACTCATGATCCATGAAGTTCACATCAAAGCTCGCGTTATGGGCGACAATTTCAGCACCGTCGATAAAATCAATAAATGCTTGAGAAATTTGTTGAAAACGAGGTTCATTAGCCACCCGCTCATCGGTAATACCGTGAACAGCAATGGCTTCAGGGTCAATCGCCTGACCTGGGTTGATATATTGGTGATAATAACGCCCCGTCAAACGACGGTTCACCACTTCTACACAACCAATTTCGATAATCCTATGGCCTAAATAAATGGCGCCGCTGCCTTGGTTCATACCTGTGGTTTCGGTATCTAAAATAACCTGACGGCTCGCGTTAGAGATAATATTCATTTTTTATGCGCTTCTTATGACAATTTTTGGTTATACTCGGCCGAAATTCCCGGCGATGGTAACAATTTAATGACTGAACTAAAACTGATCCACATCTTCACCGACGGCTCTTGCTTAGGCAATCCCGGTCCTGGCGGCTATGGTATTGTAATGAATTATAAGGACCATACAAAGGAGATGTCCGACGGTTTTGCACTCACTACTAATAATCGCATGGAATTATTAGCGCCAATCATAGCGTTAGAAAGCTTAAAAGAGCCTTGCCAGGTTGTGCTCACCAGTGACAGTCAGTATATGCGCCAAGGTATAATGACCTGGATCCATGGCTGGAAGAAAAAAGGCTGGATGACCTCAAACCGTACTCCAGTTAAAAACGTTGACCTATGGAAACGTTTAGATAAAGCGGCCCAAATGCACACAATAGATTGGCAATGGGTGAAAGGCCACGCAGGTCACGCCGAAAACGAACGCTGCGATGTGTTAGCTCGTACTGCCGCAGAATCTAAGCCAACTCAACCGGACTTAGGCTACCAACCTTAACGCCAATGTTATCCAACTCAAACTGACTGCGTTTGATTGTCGCTGCATTAGATGATTGTAACAACGATAGATTGTGTCAGCAAAAATGAGAGTGGCTCAAGTCAGATATATAAGAGTCACGCCCAAGTTAACAACTTGGGCGTATAGGTGATTATGATCAAGATAACATTTCAAAGCGGTTATTCAGTTTCAGCAGTAATATTGAAAAAGTTCTCACAAAACGCCACAAATGCTTGGCCAAGAGAAGTTGCTTGACGGCTTTTATGGGTAATTCGATAAAACTGCCGCTCCAGCACTAATCCCTCGATTGTCACTAATGCCAACTCTTTACGACTGATGTCTTTATCCAATGCAAGTTCAGACAATACTCCAAGCCCGGCACCTTGTTTCACCGCCAATTTAATCGCATCTGGTGTAGTAAAACAGAACTTAGCTTCGGGTCGCATATCCAACTCATTGGCAGCATTCACAAAATACTCTCGAGTACCAGAACCCTCTTCACGCAACACCCAAGATTGTCCTTTAACAGCTGCGGGGGTAACCACTTTGCCTGCCAGCGGGTGCGCTGGATGACAAAACACCAGTAGTCTATCCTTGTGCCACGCTTCAACATGTAAACGGTTATCGGTACAATAACCCTCGATAAAGCCCATTTCAGATCTAAATTGCGCAACCGCTTGGATAACATCTTGAGTATTAGTTATCGCAACATCCACATGGGTTTGGGTGTGTTGCTGGCAAAATGCCACCGCCGCTTTCGCCAACAAATAATTACCAATCGTTGAACTAGCGCTAACACTTAAACGCCCAACGAGATCGCCACCATGGTAGGTAAACGCTTGCTCAATTTGCTCGACTCGATGCAATAAATCCGTTGCCAGCGGTAACAGCAAATTACCCTGTGAGTTTAATTGCAATCGATTACCAATCCGCTCAAATAAACGCGCATTAAGCTGTTTTTCTAGCTCAGCTAAGGCCATAGATGTTGCTGGTGGCGATAGGTTCACTTGCTCTGCGGCCTTTGCGACTTGACCGCTACGCGCCACTGCCTCAAATACTGCCAATTGTCTTAGGGTGATACGCATATAAAAACCTGCACGTTAAAAATAGAAATAGCCTGCCCGTTATTCAGTATGTTCAGATAATGGCTTTGATAAATTATCAGATAAATGCTCTGCACATCCAGCCGTTGGCGCTGTACTCCAATTGGTTTGTCGCATCTTGCGTTTATCACGGATAGGTGTAAGTGGCGATTCCAGTTTACGTGCCACAATCACATATAAACTACCCGCACTGGGTAACCACGAGGCTAAGCTTTGTTGAAAAAATCGCCCTTGGGTAAATTCACCGATTAACGGGTGATAAACCAAACGTTCATCTGCGACAACTTGATAACCTAATAACCCTAACCAATCTCGCACGCGTGATGGCATAAAAAAACGACCATTCCAAGGAAGACAATCCTGGTATTTAGGCCACAATTTACCCAAAAATAGTGGACTTAAAGGATTAAACCCAACAATAAAAAGATAGCCTCCAGCTATGAGCACTCGATCAGTTTCACGTAGGATACGGTAAGGATCGGGTTCAAACTCAAGTAACAAACTCATTACGACAGCATCAATAACCCCATTTTGCAGCGGTAAATGACAGAAATCACCTATGATTGATGCGTCTTGGGATGATAGCGAAAAATGATGCGCTACCGGTGATGCCATGCTCGATAATGCTGCGCTCAAAGGGCCTAACTTTAATAGATGATAACCAAATACTCTTGGCCACCAGTTTTCAAGATGTGCGGCTACCGCTTGTTGCAGCGCTGCGCCATTGGGTAAGTCATCCCACTGCTTTGGCTTGAGATCAAAACTGAAATGCGACACAGAGTTCCTCCGTTAGCTTGGGGCCATTATCCAATACTACAGATGCTAACATACTGCGACTTAAATACTGCCACACCGCTTGGCCGTAAACATCGCCAAGGGTCATACACTCATGGATAATGCCCTTATCTTTAAACTCAAACACAGACATAGGTATTGCTATGCTCACTATAACAGCAGTCAAAGCCTTTAATGACAATTATATCTGGGTGTTACAACAGGCTCAGGCACACGTTTATGTTGTCGACCCAGGTGATGCTAAGGTGGTGATTAACTACCTTAACGCGAATCAGCTCACGTTAGCTGGAATTTTATTGACGCATCACCATAGAGACCACACAGGAGGAGTCGCAGAACTTCAAGCCTATAGTGGCAATCAACTCACGGTTTATGGCCCAAATAATGAAGCCATTGCAGACATGACTCATCCACTTGATGCCAAAACACAGCCTATGCTCACGCTTGACTATCTAAACGCACCACTGCAAGTGCTCGATGTGCCTGGGCATACCGCAGGGCATATCGCCTACGTTATTGAAGATGCCTTATTTTGTGGTGATACCTTATTTAGCGGCGGATGTGGCCGTTTATTTGAAGGCACGCCAGCGCAAATGCTTGCATCGCTCAAACAACTCAGCCAATTACCGGAAAATACACGAGTTTATTGTGCCCATGAATATACCCTATCCAATCTCAAATTCGCTCTCGCGGTCAATCCGAACAATATCGAGTTACAAGCCTACAACGAACAAGCTAAAAAATTACGAAGCCAAGATGAGCCCACGATCCCCTCTACCATTGCATTAGAACGTGCTATTAACCCATTTTTACGCGCAGCCGATCCTGACATTGTAGCCAGCATCAAGCAGCATTTTAACGCAATAAAACCGACAAAATTGGATGAACTGAGCTGTTTTACTTTACTCAGACAGTGGAAAGATATTTTTTGATCACAAAAGCAATATTATTGATTGAAATTTAAACTGTTTTTTCCACTTTTGATGATGTAAGTCAAAAATAGCCTTACATTATGTACGATAATTAAGGGACAAGATCGCAAAGATCCCATAGAATGGCTCGTTTTGCGTGAATACTTTGCGCGCTGCGTTGTCTTTATCTTTATAAAAAACATATCGTTACTGTAAAGAGAGTAATGCACTAACAGAGGACTACCGTTTTCAATGAGAGTATCACTTTATATTGTTGCAGGGGGATTTGCCCTACTCACAGGCTGTCAAACCCTAAACAACAATGACACTAACCAGACAAAAGTTGAAACCGTCAACGCCCAAACCATAGTCCCAGAATATTACCTCGCTACAGAGGCTCCATCGGCGCAAATTACCGATGTGTGGGAACGCATTCGTCAAGGAATGCAATTACCGGTTCCTGATCAAAAGTTGGTCAACCAATATCGCGATTGGTATATCAAAAATCCGCAGCATCTGGCGATCATCTCCGAGCGTGCGGTGCCTTATATGTACCTGATTGTAGAAGAACTTGAAAAACGTCATCTTCCTATTGAGATAGCTCTTTTACCTATCATAGAAAGCGCCTTTGATCCTTCGGCCTCTTCTACAGGTTCAACCGCCTCAGGCTTATGGCAATTTACGACGCCCATGGCCAGTCATTTTGGTTTAGAGATGAACTGGTGGTACGACGGCCGTCGCGATGTCCCCGCTTCAACAACTGCGGCATTGGACATGCTCGAATATCTTTATAGTAAAACCAATAATAATTGGCTTTATGCTATTGCAGCCTATAACTCGGGCGAATCACGGGTACTGAATGCGATTAAAGATAATGAGAAAAAAGGACTTAAAACTGACTTTTGGTCATTAGATTTACCCCGAGAAACGGAACAATACGTGCCACGATTACTGGCATTAGCCGAAGTCATTAAGCATGCCGATGAATACGGAATTAACTTAGCGCCAATTGGTAATAATCCTTCTATTGAAGTGGTTGATATCGATAGCCAAATTGATTTAGCAATGGCAGCAGGGTTCGCCAATATGACGACACTCGAGCTACAAAAACTCAATCCTGGTTATAACCGCTGGGCTACATCGCCAGTAGGACCACACACGCTAGTGCTGCCGATTGATAAATCGGAAGAATTTAAAAAGGCACTCGCCGAAACCGAGAGCGAAGATAGAATTAGCTGGCTACGCTATACGATAAAATCCGGTGACAGCATTAGCAATATTGCTAAACAGCACCACACCACAATTGCTGCAATTCGCGCTGCTAACGGCATGAAAAGCAATACTATCGTGACTGGTAAGCATTTGATTATTCCTGTTGATGCTCAAGATAAGCAGCTCTATGCACTATCGACTCAACAGCAATTACCAAAAAAATTGCACACAGCAACAACATCCAACCAAATAGCTTATCAAGTGAAATCGGGTGATACGCTGAGTGAAATAGCAGAAGCTCACAAGGTGACAGTGAAACAACTGAGTGCTTGGAACAAATTAGCTCAAAAAAACAAGTTAAAAGATGGTCAAAAATTAGTGATTTTCACACCGACAGATAGCCAACAAACAGCACAAATTCGTACTGTGAGCTACAAGGTAAAAACAGGGGATTCCCTTGTTCGTATTGCTAACAAATTCAATGTCAGTGTCGCCGAATTACTCGAATGGAATAGCCTCGCGCAATCACAATATTTACAACCTGGGCAAGTAATTAAGCTAGTTGTTGATGAGAGTAAATTAAGTGCATAAGCATTTAAAAAACCATTAATACTCGATAATGCATTACCGTTAAACGTAAGTTTAATTCAGCTCTAAAGCATAAAAAAGGCAGCGAACCGATGGGAACGCTGCCTTTTTACTGTGTAATTTCCTTATTCCATGGTTACTTACTCCATGGTTAATAGTAAAACCACTGGTGCCATTAATGTTGCATTTGACGCTACCGCTTTAGCTACAAAATGCGCTTCTAAACGAGCACCATCTGCAGGGATGCCTGCAAACGCTTTAGGTGGGATACTAAAGGATGTACTGATTACTTTGCCTGCGCCTAATTGGCTATTACGTAACGCTTGCGTGGACATCATATCTTCCGACCAAGCCCATAGGCGTTTTCCCTCTTGAGTCACTAACCATAAATCCGCCATCATTCCTGTGTTATAGCGTAAATCGACGGCATAGGTTTGTGGATTAGTCACGCTTAAGGTTGCTTTTACTGCATGCTCAAAATCAACAAAAGGCGCTAAGATTAATTCTCCACGCAGTAGCCCTTGCGCTGCGCCAGTAGTTACAGGCTCAACCTTTAATGTTGGAATGTTTTTATGACTAGAAACATCAAGCGCTAAATCCGCCGCACGTATAATTTCAGGTTTAACTGCTGTAGCGGCTTTGGTTTCAGTCGGTTTACTGTTAGCGGGCGTTTTAGGCGCTATGCAGCCAACAAGTTGTCCACTCACAACCACACTAACCGACACAAGCAAAGCGTAACGCTTCAAACTTACCATTAAAAACCTCCTAGTTTTTTCAACAAGGAATCTTTTAATTTTTCCTTCGCTTTTTCGGTTTCTTCCTTGAACTGATTATTCAGTAAGGCTTTAGTATCCAAAGCATATTCGGGCTTTTGGAAAGTCCCTGTAATCGCAAGCGGAATATCAATCCCCGCGAGGGCTTCTTTATCACCACCCTGACCTTTCAAACTATTCACTAAACTTGCCGTCAGCCTATAATCTAGCGCTTCGGTTAATAAGTTTGCACTACCTTTACCTGCAAGGCGCAGTAGTGGTGACGACATCGCCAGATCAGGATTATTAGCAACGCCATTATCAAGGGTAAAACTGCCAGTTAAACTGGAAAAATCAGTTTTATGCTCTTCCTTATTCAGTGAAGATAAGTCGCCCTTTAACTTAGCCTGTGCGCTACGGATCATCTGTGGAATATTAACGCCATACAAAGCACCATCATTTATATCAAAATGCCCATTCGCTAATAGATTTTGCTTTAGCTGCAAAGGAATAAGGCTTTTCCCTTTACCTTTTACGCTAAAGTTAGCCGTTCCCGCTAATAAATCGACGTCTGCAGCATCTTTTAATAAAGGACGTATTTGTACACCTGTTACACTGTTATCAAATTGGTAGCTGGCCACGGCTTGACGCGCATCAACCTGTGCACTGAGAAGTAATTGACCTTGATACAGATCAGCGTTCAGCTTAGTTAAGTCTATGACACCATTTTGGATACTCATATCCATTAACCAATTCTGCGTCGCTAAATTAGCAACTTTTATCGACTTAACCGTCAATTTAAGTTTTGCATCAAGCCCTTTCAGTGCAGAAAAATCAGGTTCATCAGCAACCTGATGACTCGCTGCCGGTGTCTGTTGTGTCGTCTCAACGGCTTCAGTTTTGGGCAACAAGGCATCTAAATCGAGGTCGCCAATTTGAAAGTCAGCATTAATCTTGGGGATTTTGGTACCATAATTGACGCCAAGTTTCCCCACTGCGCTAATATTCGCAGCAGTTAACTGGGTAATATCAACCGACAATTGCTGTTTATCGAGTGCGATTTGAGTCGCTAAGGTAATCGATGTTTCGAGTTTCTTATTCGGAATACTCTCCCCTTCCATCACAGTGTCAATGTTGAGATCATTGATAACGAGTTGCTTAACATCGCGGCTAAGTTTTAACTCACCTTTACCTCTACTGCTCAGTGTCATATCCGGCATTGTGGCACTAAATTCAAAAGCAATTGGAGCAAATTTATCTAAGGTAAACTCACCCAAGGTAAAGCTATCTAGCGTAAAAGTTTGAGTTTGCTTTTTAGCTTCATCAATCATGTTAATTTGGGTGTTAGTAATAGAGACCCCGCCAATATTAATATCTGAAAGTTGGCGCTTAGTTGAAGGTTCAGCAGATACTGGCGCTTTTTGCCCACTCTCTTCACCCACTAAACCGTCAAGGCTCGAACTCCCATTTTTACGGGTAACTAAATTAATTGTTGCGCCATCAAGGCTCAATTCTGCAATTTCAATTTTGTGACTAAATAATGGCATTAATGCCACTTCTGCCACTGCTTTATGAACATCTAACATCGCTTTAGGGCTAAAACCATCAGGATTCGATAGGGAAACGCCACCTAAGTTAATGCCAATCACCGGAAAAAAGGTCCAAGACAAATCATCGCTGATAGCAAATTCACGGCCAGTTTGCTTTTTTACAGCATCGACAATTTCAGGTTTAAAGTCATTAGGATCGAAAAATACGCTGAGATAAACAGCAACCAAAAGAAACAGTGTTACCACTAGGGCCAAGAGCCACTTAATGAATTTCATATAAATATCCTTATTAAAAACAGGTTTTTATTACAATGAGTTAGCTTAAAAATGCAAAGTCCAACAGCTCATCACTCACTGCAATACCATTTTCATCGGCATACAGTTGCATGCCAGGTTTAACCATTACGCCGCCCATATCTACTGGGACATTAATTTGCCCTTGATCTCGCTTTTCAGTTTTAATTGGGACAGCACCTAAAGCATAAACACCTAAATTAAATGTCTTTATTCGCATAACATCACGTACAAAACCGTTAATTACCACGCCTTGCCAGCCATTATCTAAGGCACTTTGAGCAATTAAATCCCCGAGTAATGCTTGCCTATAGGAACCGCCACCATCGACGACAAGCACTTTACCTTGTCCATTTTGCGCCAGAACTTCTTTTACTTTGGAATTATCCTCAAAGCATTTCACTGTCACTATCTCACCCCAAAAAAGTGGTTTTCCACCAAATGCCTTAAAAGCCAACGGCAACAATTGAAGTTTAGAGGGATAGTGGTCAAACAAATCAGGCAATAGATCAAGCATTTGTTTCTCCGTTAGTGCTTAAAACTTTAGACTACGCATAATTATCGACCTCGACAAGTTCAAAGCGAAAACCAATTTCAATTTTATTGCATTTGAAGCACTAAAAATTTGGTGTATATTGGTGTTGGCATTATAATCTGCTCCAGTTAACGTCCTGTGATACCTTTGTAGTCTCATAATTTTTTCTCTCTCCTTTTTTGTTATATAGCGAACACCAAATGAATACAGATCTTGATTTAAAAAATGCGCTCGCAGCTCTTGATGAATATGGATACGATAAAAAAGTTTCCACGGATCTTGAACAAGCACGTAATCAGCAACAAATGGCCAAATATATTCAATCTCTCGATTATAGTTTACGTCGACTATTAATATTACAAGAAACGGTTAACGATTTAGTTGAAGAAAAGAAACATCAATTAGCAATGCAAGAAAACATTCAAACTTACAAAACAAAAGTGATTAACCTATCGAGAGAGTTTAACATCTCCTATGATGAAGTATTAGGACTGATGACATCTTCTAAATCAAAAAGCTAACATTATCACGATGATTAACTTTATCGCATAATCAACTCCAATATTAATAGGGTTGACATGTGCATATAACAAAGCGGTTATCAACATAATGAGTGAACCGACTATTCGCTATAAAACGTTAACAAATTTGTTGTTTAACTTAGTATTGATATTCAAGTGATAATTATGAACCATAAAAAAGCAGAGCCTAAGCCCTGCCTCTGGATTAATAATAAAATTATTTAGCTTGCATTAACTGACGTATATATTTAACCGGTGCACTACCGTAACTTAAGAATTGCTCGTGGAAGGTTTTAAGATCAAACGCTTCAGCTTGGGCCTTTTTGTACTCTTCACGGAAATCATAAATTTCTCGATATCCTGAATAATAGCTAGTCAACTGCACTTGGCTAAGCGTTGCGCGGCGCCACTTGCCTTCAGCCTCTGCTTGCTGCTGAAAAGCCTCATTCATCATAAGGGCGATGGCTTGCTCTTCAGTCATGCCTTTAACATGAATACTGTAATCTAAAATAGTGTTACTGATAACGCGCAAATTCCATTTGTAATACATTAACCACATTTCAGGTTCAAAATCAGCATAGCCTTCTTCTAACATCATACGTTCGGTATAAACCGCCCATCCCTCTACCATAGCGCCATTGCCAAATAAGCTTTTAATTAAACTAGGAGATTGGTTTGAATAAACTAATTGAGTGTAATGCCCAGGAATAGCCTCATGGATATTGAGGATTTGTAAGATCCAGTGGTTATACTCACGTAAGTAACTTTCGGCAGAAGCATCACTCATACCATCCAGCGGCGTAACGTTATAATAAGTATTACCTGACTTCTCATAGGGACCAGGAGCGCTAATTGAGGCGCCTGCATAACCTCGCATATATTCTGGTGTTTCCCGCACAATCAACGGTTTTTTGGGATCTAATGTGACTAAATCTTTTTTATTCACAAACTCAATTAATTCAGGGATTTGTTTACGTACTTCATTTACAAACTCATCACGTTGTACATGCTTAGTCGATAATTTATCAATTAATTGACGAATTGCAATCTTACTATCTTTAGGCTGCGGAGTATTAAAATACTTAGGCCATAAGGCGTCGGTAATCTTTGCCATTTCAGCTTGAACACGTTCTTTATCAGTAACGGCTTTTTGATAAAGCTGTTTTGCTGTCATGCCTGCTTGAATATCAAAAGCAAATTTTTGCTCGTATAACTCCTCACCAATTCTAAAGCTACGGGCGCCATCTTGTTTTAATTGAACCACTAACTTATCTAACCACGCGATATGGCCCTTAATGGCTGCAGTTGCTGCGTTAAAACGAGTGTTAAATAATGATTTTTCAGCATCAGTTAGGCCAGAATCTGCCAACTGTTTTAATAACTCGTCAGAAAATACTGAAAATGCGCCTTGGTTTTGTAGAACAGCTAATTCGGTATGTTCTAACGTTGGGTTATTAATGTTTGCCTGTGCTGCAATATAATAAGCGGGGACATTTTCTAATCTAGCTAATACAGAACGTAATCTATCATCCAAGGGTGCAAAATTTTCATTAATGATTTGGGCAAAACCACCTGAAACGTTATAGCTTGAAGGATCCCACTGCCAAGACTTAAAGCTATTAATTTCCCACACCATACTACCAAGCAAGTTATCAATAAGATGATAATCAATCAGTTCATTCGGTGTTAGCGACTTCTGCTCGAACTGCGTCAGTTGCGCTTGCTGTGCTTTAACAAAATCGAGGGTTTTTATACGACCTGCAGCATCAGGAATTTCAAGATAACCGTCATTGACATGCTTGCCGCTGTATAAAGCCCAAGTGGGTGATAATTCCCACAAAGAATCAATAAAATTCGCTGAAAATTGCGAAAATGAAGCCGCTTTGACCTCAGCTGCGACCACTGGCGTTGTTTGAACAGTTGGTGATTGACAACCAGCAAGGCCGGCTAGCGATAATATTATCGCAAGGGAAACAGCAGTTTTCTTCATTATTATTAATCCTTTTTATATTAAGTAGGCGCACAAAAACTACCTAAGTTAAGCATATTGTTCCAACAATTGCAGCAGTGTTACTTGTTAATACACGCGCAGTTACAAATTTGTGAGATATTAATGTACGCAATATCTATCCTCTAGGTATTACGCATCAATATGGACAAATATCCTAATAAACTCAAAACAGAATTTGACGATAATGATAATCGCCTATTTTGTTGCACCTCCTGCTATAATATTGCCCTGCTCCGCTGTTAACGCTTTAGCGTTCAGTTTGTTTAACAATGATTGACCTGACCCTTTACCTGAGACATTCAATGCCATTTTCCAAACTTGGATTAAGCGATCCGATTTTAAGAGCCATCACAGAGCTCGGCTATACAACACCGACTCCTATTCAAGAAAAAGCCATTCCAGTGATCTTGAAAGGTAAAAACCTGCTCGCCGGCGCGCAAACCGGTACAGGTAAAACAGCGAGCTTTGTATTGCCGCTACTGCAAATGTTCGCCGATGAGCCAAAAATCCGCGCTAAACGAGTGCGTGCACTAATCCTGACGCCGACCCGTGAATTGGCCGTTCAGGTAGAAGACAATATTGCTAAATATGCTAAATATCTACCCTTAACATCGATGGCTATGTATGGCGGTGTTGATGCAGCACCTCAAAAACAGCGCCTCATCGAAGGCGTGGACATTTTAGTGGCGACGCCGGGCCGATTGCTCGACATGTATACCCAAAGAGCGATTCATTTTGATGAAATATCGGTCTTAGTGTTAGACGAAGCCGATAGAATGCTCGATATGGGCTTCATCGAAGATATCAATAAGATCATCGAGCGCCTGCCTGCTGAGCGACAAAATCTATTGTTTTCGGCAACCTTATCTAAGCAAGTACGCTTTTTAGCGAAAACTGCCGTTGAAAACCCCGTCGAAATTGAAATTGCCCGCGATAGCGCCAACGCGCCGCAGATTGATCAATGGTTGATCACCGTTGATAAAGACAAAAAATCAGCATTGCTGAGTAAGCTCATTACAGAGCAAGCGTGGGAACAGGCTCTAATTTTTATCCAGACCAAACAAGGCGCTGCCAAACTCGTCAGCCAACTCGAAAAACGCGGCATTGCCGCCGAAGCGATTCACAGTGGTCGTAGCCAAGCAGTGCGCGAACAGCTATTAGTCGATTTTAAATCCGGAAAATTACGCTTTTTAGTTGCCACTGGCGTTGCCTCACGCGGCATCGATATTGACGCCCTTACTCGCGTAGTTAACTACGACTTGCCCGATGAAGCCGACGATTATATTCACCGTATTGGCCGAACCGGTCGTGCTGGTGCCTGTGGTGAAGCTATCTCTTTTGTCTCTAAAGATGATTTTAGAAACCTGTGTGCTATTGAGCGCCGTTTAGGCCACATTATCGTACGCAAAGAAATAGAAGGTTTTGTACCTAGTAAAGAGGTGCCAATTTCAATCCTCGATTTCGTGCCGAAAAATATCACACCAAAAACCTTTAAGCCACGTGCACCTGAAGCTAAACCGCAGCGTCCAGCTAAAGAAGGCTCCTTTGAAACTGCTCATGCGAAAAAACATCGTAGTGCTAAAGCCAAGCCTGAAGCCAAAGCCACACTCAGTCGCGCAGCATCGGTGCCAATAAGTGATGGTGAAACGGGTCGCAGTGCACCATTTAATCCTTGGACTAATGGCCCTAAAACAAAGTAATGACTCTATAAAAAGTCTTAACTTATAAAACGTGATAACTCACTAAGACAGAAGATATTCGTATGATTACATTCAGCACCAATTTAGGCGACATCAGTATAGAACTCGATTTTGAGCATGCGCCAGTTAGTTCAAAAAACTTTGTGCGTTATTGCGAAGAAGGTTTTTTTGAACACACGATATTTCATCGAGTGATCAAGGATTTTATGATCCAAGGTGGCGGCTTTACTGCAAAAATGAAAGAAAAGCCGACCCATGAGCCCATCGTCAACGAAGCCAATAAAGGCTTAAGTAATACCTTGGGCACTATCGCCATGGCACGTACTGATGCACCTCACTCTGCTACCGCTCAATTTTTTATTAATACTGCTAATAACGACTTTTTAGATCACACCGCCACCACCAATAATGGTTGGGGCTATGCGGTATTTGGTAAGGTCACGGCGGGAATGGACATTATCCAGCAGATTGAGAAAGTCAAAACCACCACAGTGGCTGGTCACGAAGACGTACCTCGCGAGCCTATTGTGATTGAAAAGGTAACGATTAACCTCTAAGGTCTGTTAGATAATTTATCGCGCGATAATGTTACCCTTATTAAGAATATAGCCCTTATTAGGCCAGATTTATGACCTAATAAGGGTTAAGCCAGCAGTAATATCCCTTCACTAATCGCTTTACCCACGATTTTTATCATCTCAATTGCTAATAAACTTGAACTCGGGATAACGAGTGTCGAAAAATCTAAATTTAACAAACTAAATCAATGCTATAAATAATTATTTTGAAACGAAAAATCTATTTTCTAACTGAATGCGCAGATTTTTGCACATATCAAGGCGCTCTGTCGTACGCCATAGCCAGTTATGGTTAGACAGACCAACGCAGAGAGGCCAAGCAACTTCCTGCCAGATTTGGTAATAACCAAGGCAAAATTTAATAATCAAAAAGGATTTAGGATTTAGGATTTAGGATTTAGGATGGTAATTTTTAATTCGAGGGGGGTAAATCATTTAATATTAGATCAGATGATAAAAGGAGATGCTATATAAAGCATCCATCATATCAATAGATATTTCATTCTTACCATACTAAATAACCTAGAAAAGCCACACTAATAAACAATAAAAAAACGCGGAACGCACAAATAATTTACATATGCCTATTTGAGGTAATAGGTTTGAGGTTATGCATAAAATGCGTTATTAAAAAGCGCTGTAACTCTAAGCATTAATATTTAAGAGTACTAGATTAAGAGCACGGGGTAAGAGCATAAGTTAAACATTATCGTTATGCGCAATAACTATAACTATGCCGCAACCACATGACGCTGTGCACGCAGCGGGTGTAAACGATTATGCATCACTTTGATGGTTTCAAACTGTTGCATGATTTTCGCGCTCGACAAGACACATTCAGGTGACAATAACATCACGAGCGCCGACTGTAGGGTATTTTCAATGACTAAGGCGAGCACTCGTTGCTTTTGGCATTTAAGCTCAAATACTTTACCGACATCGCTATAAACACACACATCACTGTTATCAAAAAACCAAGATTTAGGCATTTGTGGCGTTAACATAAAATGCGCAGCAGTTGCATTAAGCGCAATTTGGACAATTGCAGCATCAGTCAAAGATAAGGCTTTAGGTAGCTTATCAATCAAGCTCATATAAAATTTGGCGTGCTCAATACTAAACTCCATACCAGATAATGCATCGGGTATGAGTGATCTCGCTTTATAAGCCGTCAGAAACTCTATCTCGGAACCTAACGATACGCCTAATAAACCATAGGAATCGTTATATTTCCATTGCCAATCCTTTTGAGGCATTAATAACATAACATTGACCCAATATTTGAACACTGTGACATATTAGTAGATATTTTATCCAATATCAAAATAAATATAATAAAATACAAATTATTTAACAAACACTTAGTTTAAATGTTGCAGGATCCTAACAGCGATCTAAGGATCTTTTTAGATCGCTATTATTAAAAAGATCTTATTGAGATAAGTTATATTGATCATAAGATGATTATTTCAGGCGATAAGCGTCAACGATTTCTTTAATTAGTTTTGGACCTTGATAAATAAAACCAGAATAAATTTGTACCATAGTGGCACCCGCATCAAATTTTGCCAGCGCATCTTCTGCGCTATTAATTCCTCCAACACCAATGATCGGGATCTGTCCTTTTAAACAGCTTGCTAATTGTTTGATCACTTTAGTCGATAGCTCTGTCAACGGTTTACCACTTAAGCCACCACTTTCATTCGCATTAGCAAGGCCGCTAACACCATCACGTGTTAACGTCGTATTGGTCGCAATGGCACCATCAAATTTATTATTAATTAAAGCTTGTGCAATATTTTCTATTTCTTCGCTGGTTAAATCAGGTGCAATTTTAAGCGCAATAGGCACGTATTTTTTATGTTTTTCAGCAAGCTCAAGTTGCTTAGTTTTAATCGCACTTAACAGTTCATCTAATAGATCGCCATACTGTAGCGATCGCAACCCTGGAGTATTGGGAGATGAAATATTCACCGCAATATAGGCGGCATGCAAGTATACTTTGTCCATACAGATCAAATAATCATCTTTACCTTGTTCAACAGGCGTGTCTTTGTTTTTGCCAATATTAACGCCAACCATAATATCAGTCTTTTTAGCGAGCAAATTTTTGACTAGATTATCGACACCTTTATTATTAAAGCCCATGCGATTAATAATACCTTTGGCAAGTTTTAATCTAAATAAACGCGGCAAATCATTGCCCGGTTGTGCTCTTGGTGTCACGGTGCCCACTTCAATATGACCAAAGCCCATCGCATGAAAAGCATCAATCGATTCACCATCTTTGTCCATACCCGCAGCAAGTCCTACTGGATTAGGAAACGTTAATCCCATAAAGGTAACTGGTGCTGGTGTAATATGTTGGCCATAAAAACAAGTTAGTGGGCTATTGCTGGTCATGTGCAAACCACCAATGGCGAGATTATGCGCTCGCTCAGGATCCATCTGAAACATGATTTTCTGTGCGATTTTATAGAACATAGATTTTCCTCAGCCTAAAAAAAGCCCCGGCTATCGCCAGGGCTTTTTATAATAATAAAAGTTTACTTTTGACCTTCACACTGAAGGATCATCAGATTAAGTTCACGTAGGGCGACGGAGAACTTAGCAAACTCATGGTTTTGCGATGTTTTGAAATCAGCCAGCATATGCAACCATCTTTCAAGCAGCGTTTGGTTGGTTTCAACCCACTGTGAAATCACAGTTTGCGCATCACAGCTTTCACTACAGGTTCTTAATACCACTGAACTTAGTGCGCGTTGCTGCCAATCTAACTCTTCTCTAAAGGCTGCACGGGCAAGTGCTTGCCAATGGTTAGCGACTGGTTGCGCGCTAATTTGTTCTAGGAACCAATGTAGCTCAATACGCGCACCCAATTTAAAGTAAGTTTCAGCAACAAGAGCAACACTGCGGTCTTCAGCTTGCGCAATTTGTGCAATATCAAGTGCGGAGAACAAGGTGCTCATGTTAGCAACAACCGTAGCAAGATCTTGCGGTACATTCTCTTTGACCAACGCATTGATCTCAGTTTGAATACCCGCAGCTTCATCTTCTGCTAGATATAAATGCACATTAGCTTTTAGTTGTTCAAATACCGGCTTGAAGAAAGCAACAGTTTGTTCAATGCTCGATGCGCGATTACGATGACGTAAGAACCAGCGACATGCACGACGCATATTTCGACGTAACTGGTGCAACATCTCGCCTTGAACAACGGCTGGAACAATACCATTTAATTGGCTAATCGATTCAGTTAACTCAGCTAAACCAAACACTTCGCGAGCCATAGTGTAACAAATCGCCGCATCAGCAACTGAGGCACCCGTCTCATCTTGCATACGCTGAACAAAGTTAAGCCCCATATCATTAACAATTTCATTGGCTAATGAAGTTGCAATAATTTCACCGCGTAATGGGTGTGTAGCCATTCTATCGCTATACTTTTCCTGAAGTTTTTTAGGGAAGTAAGCAATTAATAATTGACTTAACAAGCTATCTTCAGTGATTTCAGGAGTGACTAATTGCTCTTTCAACACCATCTTAGAATAAGCACCTAGTACCGCTAGCTCAGGGCGCGTTAATGAACGACCATTGGCTAAACGTTCAGCAAGCTCGTCATCAGATGGTAAGAACTCTAATGCTCTATCTAACTTACCTTCTTTTTCAAGGTATTGAATAAAGCGTATTTGTTCTTTTAACTGCTCAGCACCGCGTACTTGGGTAACAGAAAGTGTGCGAGTTTGATCCTGACAATCCTGTAACACGATTTGACGAACTTCTTCCGTCATTTCTTCCAGCAAACGGTTACGCTGTTTCAGCGTCATTTCGCCATCATGCACTAACGCATTTAATAGGATTTTGATGTTAACTTCATTATCTGAACAGTCAACGCCACCGACGTTATCCACAAAATCGGTGTTAATACGGCCACCGTTCATCGCGTATTCGATACGGCCTAATTGAGTACAACCTAAGTTACCGCCCTCACCGACTATCTTAGCGCGCAGTTCTCCGCCGTTAACACGCAGAGCATCGTTAGCACGATCGCCCACTTCAGCATGTGTTTCGCGAGACGATTTAATATAAGTACCAATGCCGCCGTTCCAAATAAGATCAACGGGCATTTTCAGCAGTTCTTTCATCAGCTCAGTGGGGGTCATAGAGGTTTTCTCTGTGGCCAACATCTGCTGTATTTCTGCCGATAATGGAATTGATTTAGATGAACGTAGGAAAATACCGCCACCTTTTGAAATCAACTTACTGTTGTAGTCTTCCCAGCTTGAACGGGGTAGTACAAATAAACGCGCTCGTTCAGCGTGGCTTAGCGCTGCATCTGGATTAGGATCAATAAAGATATGCATGTGGTTAAATGCAGCCACTAACTTAGTGTGCTCAGACAACAACATACCGTTACCGAATACGTCGCCCGCCATGTCACCAATACCAATACAGGTAAAGTCTGTGGTTTGACAATCAATGCCCACTTCGCGGAAGTGGCGCTTAACCGACTCCCATCCACCTCTAGCGGTAATACCCATTTTCTTATGGTCGTAACCGTTACTGCCACCCGATGCAAATGCATCACCTAACCAAAAACCGTATTCAATGGCGATTGAGTTAGCGATATCAGAGAAGGTCGCGGTGCCTTTATCGGCTGCCACCACTAAATATGGGTCATCTTCATCGTGACGGATAACATCAAGCGGATGGACGATTTCACCATTAACGATGTTGTCGGTAATATCCAGTAATGCACGGATGAACAAGCGGTAGCAATCTTGACCTTCGGTGAAAAAGGCTTCACGACCGCCTTCAGTAGGCAACTGTTTACAAACGAAACCACCTTTTGCCCCCACGGGTACAATAACGGTGTTTTTCACTTGTTGAGCTTTAACCAAACCTAATACTTCGGTACGGAAGTCTTCACGACGATCTGACCAGCGCAAACCACCACGAGCCACTTTGCCGTAACGTAAATGCACACCTTCAACCCGTGGCGAATAAACGAATATTTCGAATTTCGGCAATGGACGTGGCATTTCAGGGATCATTGAAGGCATGAATTTGAACGAGATATAACTCTTCGCTTCGCCTTTTGCATCCTGTTGATAGAAGTTAGTACGTACAGTGGCATTAATCAGGTCTAAATAACGGCGAATAATACGGTCATCATCTAAGCTAGATACTTCGTCTAAACGTAGATTAATTTGTTCCATAAACTTGCCCAGAGTGCGGGTTTTTAGTTTAGGATTAAACTTACGGACGAACATTTTAACTAGCAAATCAGCGATTTGTGGGTAACGTCCGAAGGTTTCTTCGATATAGGCTTGGCTAAATGTTGCATCAATTTGGCGCATGTATTTAGCATAAGCACGTAATACTGACACTTCACGACCCGTCAAACCTGACGCCAGAATAATACGGTTGAAACCGTCATCTTCTAATTTCTTTTGCCACACTTGTGACAAGGCAGTTTGGAATCTATCTTGGCTATCGGCGATGTTGTCTGTGTTGACGACTTTAACTGTCATCAAGAAGTCTAAAATCCAGAAAGTAGAACCATCAGAGGTTTTCACTTCATATGGACGCTCGTTAATCACACGCAGACCAAAGTTTTCGAGCATTGGCAGCACGTCAGACAGATGAATAGGCTCATCTTTGTGAAATAGTTTCAAGCGTACTTTGTTGTCATTTAACGCAGCTTCCTGCGGTTGATAGAACAACATGCCCAGTTTGTGTTCGTCATCCAGCGCTTCAAGCTGTTGCATGTCAACAACAGCTGAGCTTGGCAATACGTCTTCTTTATAACTTTGCTCAAACGCATTGAAATAGCGTTTAGTCAGATGTGTGCCGGCTTCTTCGCCCAGTGCACTATTAAGCGCTGTGCTTAACTTATCTTCCCATGAACGCGCCGCTTCGATTAAATTGTTTTCTATGGCAGCCACATCTACATCCATATTATTGTTATCAACTTTGACAATGTAGTGAGTACGAGCAAGCGTTGACTCAGAAAAATAAGTCGTAAACTCTACATCTTCTTTGCTGTTAAAATGTTGAGCCAAAATACGTTGAGTATCTTGACGAAGTTTAGTGTTGTAACGATCTTTGGCAACATACACTAAGCAAGATAAGAAACGACCAAAACCATCTTTGCGCACAAAGAGTTTCAATTTATCTCTGTCTTGCATTTCTAACACGCCATACGCCATGTGCGCTAAATCATCCATATTGGCTTGAATTAGCTCGTCACGAGGTAGATTCTCCAAGATGTTTAGCAGGGCTTTATAGTCGTGCGAACGTGGAGTTAAGCCAGAACGATCTAATACACGCTGCACTTTCTCATTCAGCAGTGGGATTTCTCGTGGGCTGCGGTTATAAAGATTTGATGCATATAAGCCGATGAATCTATCTTCACCAACCACATTACCTTGCTTATCAAAACGCTTGATGCCGATATAATCAACATAGGCTGGACGATGAACACGGCTCTTGGCACTACTCTTCGTAAGGATTAGCAAACTGTGATCTAACGCTTCTTTACGAGCGCTATCAGAGAAGCTAGATAGCAATAAACCTTGTTCTGGTTGAGCTTTAGTGTGCTTGTTCATCAAACCTAAACTAGAGGCGATATTTGGCACTAACTCAACGTCACCCTCGATACGCTTTAAATCGTATTGACGGTAACCTAGCAGGGTGAAGTGATGATTATTCAAGTAGGTTAAGAAGTTAATCGTTTCTTCTAACTCTTGCTGATCACCTGGGAACGGGCGGGTTGGCAAGTCCTTGATGGTCTCACTCAACTTAGCCGACATAGCTTCCCAATTGTTGACTGAAGCAGCAACGTCGGCCAGTACTGACTGAATTTCGCGCTCTAATGCTTTAATGTCAACGGTACTGCTTTGACGGTCAATTTCAATCAGAAAAACGGCAACATGCTCAGTGCTTTCAGGGCTCTGATTAAGATAAGCCACATTGCTCACACTGCTTTCTGAGCGCTCAATGGCCAGAGGTGTATGCAACATCATGTGTGCCGTAATACCCATACGATTCAATGCCATACCAACTGAATCTACCAAGAATGGCATGTCAGGTTGGATTATTTCAATGATCGAGTGAGTAGATTGCCAGCCGTGTTTGGCCTGGCTAGGGTTGAACACTCGTAGATGAGTGTTACCTTTGGGCGTTTTATTTAGGGCGTTCCATAAACTCAGAACCGCACCATATAAATCACTGTCATTACGCGCATTGAGATCATCTTTCGACATGTGGGCATAAAGGCAGGTGGCAAACTGTTCAACTTGCTTGACGTGTGAATTAGGGACTTTAGCGTGAATTAAACTGACTACCTTTTCAAGTAGTACTGAAGGCATTGCATCTTTCAAGGCCATGTTGCTGTTTCCTTAAGCGTCTATGGCAGCGCTTTTTTTCATTATTTGGATGCTTCGGCTTAATAATCTCAGATTAATTTAGTGTGATCTGGATCATCGGGCAAAGTCTATTACTAAACTCACTGTAATTCGAGCAAAATTTTAGTGGTACATCCTGTCTAAAGTCAGTATTGACGTAAACCCATAATAAGATATGACCAAATAATCGATAAAGCAGACTAAGTATTCAAAAGCAAATGGGGAGCTCATGCTCCCCATTGATAGTATCTACTTAGGTTGGCGCCAGAAAACAGCGGACAATGCCGGCAATATAATGATTGCACCGAGCATATTTACCACAAACATAAATGTTAACAATATACCCATGTCCATTTGGAATTTAAGTGCGGAGAAGAACCAAGTGCTCACACCAATTGCTAATGTGAGGCCAGTAAAGATCACCGCACTACCCCGCTCAACCAATGCCTCATAATAAGCCTGCTGTACTGGCATCCCTTCTGACAATTTAGGCGACATGGTCGAAAGGATATAAATACCATAGTCCACACCTATGCCTACGCCAAGCGCAATAACGGGTAAGGTGCTGACAGCTAAGCCAATATCAAGCTGAGTCATCAAGGCTTGTGCCAATGTCGACACCACATAAAGTGGAATAATCACCGCCACCGTCGCTTTAAAAGATTTAAAACTGATTAAGCACAGAACAAACACAGCACCATAGACGTACAACATCATAGGTAACTGCGCCTGCGCAACCGCTTCATTGGTTGCAGCCATAACGCCCACGGGTCCAGATGCCAATTTAAACTGTAACTTATCGTTATCCATTTTAGCCGCAACCGTTTTGACTTTCGCGACCACAGTTTCAATGGTTTCAGCTTTGTGATCTTTCATAAATAGATATACGGGCATCACAGAACAATCACTATTTAATAAACCCGAAGTGGTAGGAATCTGACCAATGGCCTGTACTAAGCTTGCTGTTGTGCGCGGCAACACTTCCCATCTTGGATTACCTTCGTTAAAGCCGGCATTCACTTTTTTAGCCACAGAGGCCAAACTCACTGTTGATTCAACTCCGGGAGTATTACGCACTAACCATTCAAACTCATCAATTTGTGTCAGTACATCATGGTAAGTACAAGCCTCAGGCGCCGCCTCAACAATCACAGTCATAACATCTGTGGTAATCGAGAAATGATCGGTAATAAAGAAGGTGTCTAAGTTATAGCGTGAATCCTGATGTAACGCTGGCGCCCCACCTTGTAAGTCACCAATCTTCATTTTATTAGCTTGTTGTAGGCCAATAAAATACAGCACCACGGTGGCAATAATGACTACCACTGCATATTTAGGTGTTGCAAACCGTGCTAAGAAACGCCAAATGGCATCACTGCGAACTTCTTCAGTCGTCGGCACAGCATGTTTGTTGACTTTGATTTCAGTAAAGGAAATGACTAACGGTAATAGAATAAGGTTAGTGAAAATAATCACGCCCACGCCCAGTGATGCCGAAATTGCCAACTCACGAATGATACCAATATCAATAGATAAAAGAGTAATAAAGCCAACAGTGTCAGACAGCAATGCTACGCCGCCAGGGACTAATAAACTGCGAAATGCCGAGGCAGCTGCCGCTCTTGTAGTTTGCCCATCGATAACGCGATGCCTTACCGCATTGATGATCTGCACTCCATGGCTCACCCCAATGGCAAACACCAAAAACGGTACCAAAATTGACATAGGATCAAGGCCAAACCCTATCACAGTCAACAAACCGAGTTGCCATACTACAGCCGTTAAGCTACAGACGAGGGGTAAAATAGTCAGGATCAGTGATTTAGAAAACAGGTAAACCATAACGGCTGTAATCAAAATGGCGATCACAAAAAACAGCAATACACCCTTAGCGCCATCGGCCACATCACCGGCCATTTTAGCAAAACCGATGATATGAATTTTAACTTTATCTGTTTCGAACTTGCCCCGAAGTTCTTTTTCAAGTTGCGCCGCAAAGGCAATAGTATCGAGCGGTTTTCCCGTTTGTGGATCAAAATCCATTAACTGTGCCGATACCATAGCCGCACTATAATCGTTGGCAATTAATCGGCCGACAATGCCGGCTTTTTCGATATTATCGCGAACGGTTTCTAAGCCCTCTACCGAAGTTGAAAAATCAGCGGGGATAACCGGCCCGCCAGCAAAGCCGTCTTCAACAACCTCGGTAAAGCGAGTCGATGGCGAAAAAACGGATTTCACCTGCGCACGATCAACACCTGGAATAAAAAATAGCTGATCGTGCACATTTTTTAAGGTATCAAAATAATTAGCATTAAAAATATTGCCGCTAGTATCTTCTACCGCCACCATAATGCTGTTAGCCCCGCCAAAATCTTTTTGGTGTTTAAGATAGGTCTGCATATAACTGTGATGCAGTGGAATATTTTTAATAAAAGCAGCATCCATTTTGAGTTGACTGGCTTGATAGCCTAGAAACAACGTCAAAAATATAAAAATACCAACAACCCACGCGCGGTTGCGAAATAAAAATGATTCAAATCCGTTGACCAGTTTCTCTAACATCTTCTCGGCCCTGTTATTGTTGTTTTAAAATTTTATGGCTTAAGAATAAACAATCCTTGACTACCAGATAACCAAATATCACCTTGCTTATCCTTCGCAATTGAGACTAAGTTTTCCCCTTGGCGACGAGTGACAATACTGCTGCTATCGTCCTTATTCAGTTTTATAACGATCCCCGCATTGCCAACTAAATATAGTGTATCGTCAGCGGCAGACATGACGCCATTGATTGAGGATTGCACTGGTAAGGTGATTTCAGTCCACTGGTTTAAACTCACGTCGGCCTTAAATACATGCCCGCGAAGCCCCATCACATACACAGTATCTTGAGTTTCTATGGCATTAAACATCGAACCATCGTAAGCAAAACTGGTACGTGCAAATGTTTTGCCTTGGTCGCTAGAAACAGCCACTAAGCCCAACTCACCAACCAGCAATAAACGTCCATCGGTTAACGTTAAAACGCGATTAAAATGTGGCAATAAAGACGTGCGCGCACTTAAATAAGCAGAGGGGTCGCTATCCTTTAACTCTGCTAAATAAGATACGTCTTCTTCAGCTAAAAGTTCTTCATGGAACTCATCGTTCCAATGAGCGCCACCATCGCTAGTGCGATAAAACAAACCATAAGCGCCAACAGCAATACCATTGTTTTCACTTAAAAACATCACATCGAGGAAGGGTTTTTCTATCTCGGGCGAATGCATCTGTAATTGCCAAGTTTGGCCGCCATCTTGAGTATGCAAAATGGTTGCATCATGGCCAACAGCCCAACCCAATTTCTGATTAATAAAAAATACTTTCGTTAACTGCGAGCTAACGGGCGTCGCTACTTGCTGCCAACTACCGTCATACACTAATACATGACCGCGTTCACCAACAGCAACTAAACCATTGCCAACGTTAGCAATATCCAAAATTAAGGACGATGCAGCAAGGGGTTGAATTTGAGAAAAAAGCAGATCTGATGAAGTTGCTGATAGCGTAGAAGGAAAAAAAGTACTACCCAAACAAAATACAGCAACACACTGAAGGATGCGAAACGGCATACAAACTTCCTTAAAACGGATGAGGGGCGCAAAGCGCCCCTTTATACATGGCTTATTAACGAATACCTTCACGACGTAATGCATCGGGGGTAAAGTTAGCTTCAGGCAATTTGGCATCGAAGTTATACATACCACTTTGATTATCTAAGCCCATAGCGAGATAGCGACGAGATTGCAAATCATGGAATACTTCTAAGGTGTCCCATTGAGTCGGAACTTCGTAGTAGTTCAAGCCATGTGCAACGGCCACACGATACATCTGATCTCGGTTATCATAAAGATCGGCAATCGATACTTGCCAAGAATCTTCATCAAGATACATGTCGCGTACTTTATAAATGTGGCGCATACCTTCTTTCAGCGTTGCCCTCACCTGCCATACACGGTGTTTTTCCCAGCGCACATATTCAGGATTCACATGACCCGGTTTTAATATTTGGTCATATTTCAGCTTGTCTGAATGCAATTTATAGTCGTTATACGGAATATAAATTTCTTTCTTACCCACAAGCTCCCAGTTGTAACGCGATGGTGAGCCATTAAACATGTCTAAGTCATCTGTAGTACGTAGACCATCGGACACTGTACCAGGTGTATCAAATGCTACGTTTGGCGCTTTGCGTACACGGCGTTGTCCGGTGTTATAGGTCCAAGCTTGACGAGGCAATGCCTCCTGATCCATGGTTTCTTTGACTAACAACGCGGTTCCAGCGAGACGCGCAGGCTGGGTTACCACTTGTTTAAAGTAAAATAAGGTATTGTTAGCTTTCAGTTGTTCTAAGGTGATTTCAGGGCGAGAATATTCAAATCGAATTTCTTCGGCTGTTTCGACTAAGCTGTAACTCCCATTGGCTGTCGGGGCAGCTTGGCTACGTGAAGTCGAAATTTCAACACCGCGAAAACGTAAAATATGGTTCCAAATCGCTTCTAAACCATTTGCAGGGATCGGGAATGGAATACCGATGGTGGCACCTGAAATCCCATTACCTTGGGCAATCAATTCTGCACGGGTAGCATTCACCTTAGTCGCATCATAGACATATTGCGGCACAGAGGCGCTACGGCGAGTTTGATACACATTCATTTTGTAGGTTTCAGGATAAAGCTCGAATAACTTTATCTGACCCGGCGTTAAAAAGTCTTTATATTGCTCTTTATTAGCATTGGTGATGGTAAATTCAATCTTATCTTCAGGAAAAGGATCGGGATGATGCATCCCCTTGGTATAACCCGCTACAGGTTTAGTAATGCCCCCATCCCACGCAGGAATAGAACCGTCAGCATTACCAGCTTTTTCAGCCCCTAAAGGCGTTAACTCATTGCCAAGTTTAGCGGCATCGGCTTCAGAAATTTTCGCCGTAGCCACTGGCACCACAAGCGCCATCATTACCGCGCTCGCCAATATCGTCAGTTTCTTCATTGTTTGAGTCCTTTTAGATCGAATACTTGATATTGAATGAAACATAATCACGATCTGCCATCGCATTTGTCGTCCCGACACCACCAAAGAAATTATTATAGGAGATATCTGCACCCCAACGGTTTTGATAGTCGAAGTTAACACCTAACGCGACAGACTTACGTCCTTCCGTGAACAGGAACATAGGATCGGGCGTAATACCGTCAACGTCATGGGAGAAAATCATTCGTGGTGACATGTTGACCCCAGCGAATATATTATTGAAATCGGCTTTAGCCACTACGCGGTAACCCCAGGCAAAATCAGTAGGGAATGGATTAGTTTCGGGGCCGTTATGCAGAGCTTGAATAATCCCCGGCATATCTGGATTGCCACCAGAACGAGATGTACCTGGACCATTAAGACGTAATTCATCAAAACCAGGCATATCGTGGATCCATACACCACCGACTTCGGCCAGCATTGTCAAATTATCGAGTCCCAAAGTTGGGCCAAATAAATGGGTCAATGTCACCTGTGCCTGTGTGGTGTCAAGGCGAATAAAGCCATCGACGGTTTCACCCGGTTGAACATCTTTAATCTGTGAAATACCATCAAGATCGGGACGAATTCCCGCATTGGCTAACTGCTGTGGCATACCTGCAAACAACAATTCAACGTCATCAATTTGCAGTGGTTCATCTTGACGATGAGCAATTTCGCCCGCGACAGAGGTATCACCAACAAGCGTGTTAAAGCTAAAACCATAAAGTTTAATATCTTCTGGATAGACGACTTGCGCTTTAGAGAAGCTCTTCAAACTCAATAATAGTTCGCGGTTAATATCCCCCGCGCTTTGACCAAGTACTGCCATATCAGATAACAGCGCACCCGTACTAAAATCAGCAGCTGTACCACTAATAAGTGGGCGACGGCTATGGTAATTCATAAAATAGAACCCAAATTCGGTTTCACCAAGTTGTGGCGCGTAATAACCTAACTTGATACCGTATTGACCATCATCACTGGGTTTTTGCTCATCCTGTACCAGTGTTAATTTAGTTGGATATGCTAAAGCCATAGCCACTAACTGCTGTGTTGGAATTGATTGACCGCTGGCTATCATGCCCGCTAGAAGTTCATATTCCTGCGTCATAAAATCTAAATTGATATCAGGGTTAGAATTAAATCCAAGCTGGGCATTTTGTGCGTAACCGCCATAGCCAACAAAATCATTCGTTGCGAAGATAGAACCCGCTGTAGGCACCCAAATAGGTTCCCAGTCATACTGATAGAAAGCCTCAACGGTTAACGAATCTGTCAAACCAAGAGATGCCCACACCATACCTTGAGGTCTGAATGCTTCTTTTAGTTCAGCACCTGGCGCGTTAAGTATGTTCAAATCAACCGCGTTGATTTCACTGATCCCGTGGGCAATTAACGTACTTTCACCCCACGACACCACTTGATTACCAACACGGATTGAAAGTGGGTTAGCACCATTATTTAAATCAAAGTTGCCATACACAAATGCATCTAATAAACGAATATCTTTACATTGTACTTCTGAGGCGCGGCTATCTTCACACGGGTCAAACTCTTTACCCGTTATTGGATCGCTGTAGTCATAGTTGCCATCGTTCAATTTGCGATCGTAAAAATACATACCACGGGCGAATAAACCGAAGTTTTCGTATTTCAATGATAACTCATGTAACCCTTTGACGATTTCAGAGGTAGTGTCACCTTGAGAATAGAGTAAGTTACTTAAATCGTTGTTGCTTGAATAGGAACCTGGTTGAGCCCAAATTTCAGCTGAAGTATATTTATTATTGTTAAATGCACTGTAATTAGACCAATCGAATTGAGGTTGATTCACCTTACCAATTTGACCTTCCCAATCACGTTCCCCTACACGCCAGCTCGCACCAGCAGTCCAAGTTGAGTCAAATGTACCCTCAACTTCTCCCCAATCAAATGATATAGCATTAACACTTGGGATCATTAATAAACTCAATGCCGACGCCACCCCCAAAGCAAGTGCCGACTTGTTAAAACTATTTTTAACAATTTTCATTTTAGCTCTCCGTACCCTGCTGGATTTTTGTTTTAGGAATTACGCTCAACATCTTGTTATCTCACAGGCAACAATATTGTTACAGCAAATATTCTCCTTGAGCAAGACACTGTTAGAGATAATTTTCTAAAGAATTAAGCATGTAGGTACATTTGTGCTGTAGATTTATCAGAAGTGATTTAAATTAGGGAAAAGAAGGATATAAATTAAAGCATTAAAAGCTTAAAAAACACTTTAAATTCATGTGCATAATTTTAAGCTGAGTATTCAAGAAGGTGTATAATAATCAATCGTCCGTTTAAAGTAATTGCTCTAAGTTAAAATAAACAAATTATCGTTAAATACGATTTAATGAAACAAACTGACCCTTGTTATCTAAAACTAATTTGAAATAGCCCTGAATACCATTTTCAGTCAAGAAACGTCTAAAATGCCGACCATTAATCCACAGAATTCTTCCTTGAGTTTCATGGACCTCTATTTTATCAGCAACACCTTGATAATAAGGTAAAAAATCTCTATAGCTTATAGAAAGTTTGAAATGTAATTCCATAATATTAGGGCGGCATTCACTGCCACCCTCCTCCCACAAACGGTTAGCTTGCTAACGTCTTCGACACTTTCTCATACATATCCTTGGATAAATCAGGCAAGGCTAAAAGTTGTTCTAAACACGTTTTAATCAAGGTTTGACGACCTAAATCAAACTTATGGAACTGAATTAATGGCGTCACCAATCGAGCGGCAATCTGTGGATTTAAGTGATTAAGGGTAATTAAACATTCGGTTAAAAACGTATAACCTTTACCATCTTTACGGTGGAACTGATAAATATTGCCCGCCGCAAAACTCCCAATTAATGCCCGCACTCGGTTAGGATTGTTCATACTAAAACTCTTGTGTTGCTGTAATTGACGAAGACATTCAATGACCTCATCTGAATCACGGTTAGCCTGCAGCATAAACCATTTATCCATGACTAAAGGTGTATCTTGCCAACGCAATTCAAATGTCGACATTAGCTCATCACGGCAAGGTAAATCGCCCATATTCGCCGCCGTCAGTGCGCCGAGTGAGTCTGTCATATTACTCGCGTTCTCAAACTGAGCTATCACTAAATTATTAGCCTCATTCGATACCTTTGCTAGCCAAATAAGACATTGATTTTTTAACGCTCTTGCCTGATTTGTATCCTCTCCAATCAATGAACGATATAAGGTAACTAACTCATCTTCACAATATGAGGCTAACTCTGTTAACACAAATTCACGGGCTAAGGCTAAGGCATCTAAATCAACACACTCTGTTTGCTCAATCAGAGCAGATGCTGTCGGTATCGCTAATATTTCAGCGATTAACGCAAGGTCGAGTTTGGTATCTAATAATACGCCTTTAAAGCTATCGCGCACTCGAAGGTCGAGTGTCATGGCTTGTTGCTGTTGTAAGCTCGCCACATTTTGCCAAATAGCTTGGCTCACTAAAGTGACAGAGGCTTCCCAGCGCGCGACTTCACTGCTGGCAAAACGCATTAAATGAACCAGTTGTTCAACATCAAAGTCATAATGTAATTTAACAGGCGCTGAGAAGTCTTGTAGTAATGAAGCTACCGGTTTGTGGGTTAATCCCTCAAAACTAAACACTTGCTCAGCTTGAGTAAAGTTAAGCACTTCAGTCACTAAAGACTGTCCATTGGCATCTAAAAGTTCAATACTGAACGGAATATGTAAGGGTGATGGGCTATTTGCGAGACTTTGTTTCAGGGTTAATTGATATGTGCCTGTTTGTGCATCGAAATTATCCATTGCAGTCACAATTGGTGTACCTGCTTGGCTATACCATAAACGGAATTGGGTTAAATCTACGCCGCTGGCATCTTCCATTGCTGCCACGAAATCATCGCAGGTAACGGCTTGGCCATCGTGGCGTTTAAAATACAGCTTCATCCCCGCCTGAAACTTTTCTTCGCCAAGCAAAGTGTGCATCATACGGATCACTTCAGCACCTTTGTTATACACAGTCACAGTATAAAAATTATTCATCTCTATCACCGATTCTGGACGAATCGAATGAGACATAGGGCCTGAATCTTCGGCAAACTGCTGATTTTTTATGACTTTAATTGCATGAATTCGATTCACTGCGCGTGAACCCACATCGGAACTAAATTCTTGGTCACGAAATACCGTTAGCCCTTCTTTTAGACTTAACTGGAACCAATCACGGCACGTTACGCGGTTACCGGTCCAATTATGAAAATACTCATGGCCAACGACAGACTCAATACCGTGATAATCATCATCAGTAGCGGTTAAGGTATCTGCCAGCACATATTTTGTGTTAAAGATATTTAAGCCTTTGTTTTCCATCGCGCCCATATTGAAAAAATCGACCGCGACTATCATATAAATATCTAAATCGTATTCGAGATCAAAACGGCTTTCATCCCATGCCATTGACTTTTTCAGTGACGCCATTGCATGGTGGGCTTTATGTAAATTCCCTCTATCGACAAACACTTGCAAAATTACTTTACGGCGGCTGCGGGTAACAAACTCATCTTGTAATAAGTCAAAATCGCCAGCGACCAAGGCAAACAAATAGGCTGGTTTTGGAAACGGATCTTGCCAGCAAACATAATGGCGTCCTCCTTCTAATTCACCTTGATCGATTAAATTACCGTTACTCAGTAAAAATGGAAACGCAGCATTATCAGCTTCAATACGCACTGTATATTTAGCTAATACATCGGGACGGTCGAGAAAATAAGTGATACGTCTAAAGCCTTCGGCCTCGCATTGTGTGCAATAGGCGCCATCAGACATATACAACCCTTCCAGGCTCGAATTAGCCTCAGGATCGAGCTTAGTAATGATGTTAAGCTCAAACTCATCAAGCGTCGTCTCTAAGACTAACTGGCCCGCACTCACATGATAAGGCACAACCTCACCATCGACAGTTAACGATACGATGTTTAAATCATCGCCATCTAACACTAACGCTTGTTCATGTTTAGCAGTACGCTTTACTCGGCTTATCGCCTGTACTTGAGTTTCGTTACCCGCCAAATTAAAGGCTAAATCAATGGTTTCTATCGTAAAAAGAGGGGCCTGATAATCTTTTAAGTATTTTGCTTGAGCTGTCATTTTGATCCCTTTAACGCTGATCTAAATAAGAAAAAACGCGCCATAAGCGCGTTTTAATATTGGATAAATCGATTTGACTAGCGCCTATTTAGTAGCACTGGTTTTAGCCAGTTTTTGCACATCAGCCATATCTAGAGTGATATAGGCTGTTTCATCTAAAAATGCGTCTGGTAATTCGGCGTCGTCTTTAATGTCTTCCATTGATTTAACCGGAGCTAGACCATTGGCAACGCGGCGCTCATTAGTTCTATCGAGGGCTTTTTTCTCGTCTGCTTCACGAGAAGCAATACGTTCACTTTCAACCAGAGAAACCGTTTTCTCTTTATGATGCTTTTTAAAGTCGGCAATATCTTGATTGATATAAGCAAATTCTACACTATTTTTAATACGGTTTAAGTGCTTAGTCTCAAGACTCGCTACGAGCTCGGGTGTAACATCATTAAGAGTACCATATTGCGCCATGGGCACCTTATCCCAAGGTAAGGCATTCTTCTCTTCCGCTTCACCGTATTCACCAGGCTCTAACGCACTCGGGAAAGCTACATTAGGCGTAACACCCTTAAGTTGAGTGCTGCCACCATTAATACGATAGAACTTTTGAATCGTATATTGCACATGACCCAATGGTTTTTCATACATATCATAGATACGGCCTAGGCTCTTATGTTGCTGCACGGTGCCTTTACCAAAGCTTGATTCACCAACTATCAGCGCGCGATCATAATCTTGCAGCGCGGCGGCAAAAATCTCAGAGGCAGAAGCACTATAACGGTCAACCATTACCGTCAATGGTCCAGCATAACTGGTTTTACCATCGTTATCGCGGTGCGCGGATACTCGGCCATCTGCATCGCGAATTTGTACCACTGGACCCATATCGATAAAGAGACCCGTCAGCAATACGGCTTCGGTTAATGCACCACCGCCATTACCGCGTAAATCAATTACGATACCTTCAACTTTGGCTTCATTTAACTTCACCAGTTCTTTTTCAACGTCCTGTGACAAATTCATGTAGAAACCAGGAATATGGATCACGCCGACTTTGCGATTAGCGTACTCACCGTCTTTAGGTTCAATCACTTTAGAGGTTGCCGCTCGGTCTTCCAGACGAATTTTATCGCGAACTAAGGTGACATTGAATGGCTTAGCATTCGAGCCACCTTTCTTAGGTAAAATTTGCAGCACAACTTTACTGCCCTTTGGACCCTTGATCAGTTCGACAACGTCATCTAAACGCCAGCCGATAACATCAACTATCTCTGCACCTTCTTGACCAACGCCGACAATCTTGTCTTCCGGTGACAGTTTTTCACTGCCAGCCGCTGGGCCGCCAGCAATTAAGCTTTTAATAACCGTGTAATCATCTTCCAGTTGCAGCTGTGCACCAATACCCTCTAGGCTTAAATTCATTTCCATTTGGAAACGTTCAGCATTGCGAGGCGAAAGATAACTAGTATGCGGCTCAATGCTACGTGAAAAAGCGTTCATTACGCCTTGGAATACGTCTTCACTGTTAGTCTGAGTCAAACGTTTAATGGCATTGTTGTAACGCTTTTGCAAAACTTCTGCAATTTCAGGCCATTCTTTACCTGTGAGTTTTAGATTTAACGCATCGTATTTAACTCGTTGGCGCCATAACTCATTAATTTCTGTTTGATCTTTTGGCCATGCCGCTTCGTCACGGTCGTACTCATAGACATCACCGGGGACGGAGAAATCGATCGGTTTATCCAATAACGATAAAGCGTAAACAAAGCCTTCGTAACGACGCTTTTGAACAATATCAAACATTTTATAGGCTGGTTCAAGTTCACCAGAACTGAGCATGTCATCAAATTGAGTCGCGTAAGGCTTAAAACTATCGACATCAGCTTGCGTTAATACATTGCGACGATAATCCAATTGCTGCAGATAACGATCGAAAATTTGCGTAGAAAAGGCATCATCAAGGTTAAATCGGTGATAATGCGAGCGAGTATATAAATCCGTTACCCGTTTGCTAGCAACCTTATGTTGCGCTTCCTGCTTGAGAGTGGGTAACTCGCTGATTTGAATAGTAGGTGGTACGGCCCAAGCCGAAAATCCGACAAAAACTGTGGCGATAGAGGTAGCCAAAGTGAGGTTTCGCATCAACAAGTTACTCCGTTTTAATAAATGATTACAGCAGGATATGTTCTGCTCTAACTTTGATCGTTAGGCCACTATCAAGCTGAACATGAATATCTTCCTTGTTAATATCAGTAATGACGCCGGCTACGGGAGTCATACCTAATTTAACATTGACGCGTTGTTTTTTCGTTAAATCAGTCAATTGAGCCTGAACATAATTAATCACTGGCGCAGCTTTAGGTGCTGGCTTAACTGGACGTTCAGTTTTAGGGCGTTGAGGAGTCGTCACCTTTTTAGGCGCTTTCTTTGCCGCAGGCTTTGGTGCTTGTGCAGCACGTTTTGCTTTGGCCTTCTCTTGGCTCTCTTTCAACATAGCTTGAGCATGGTCAATATGCTCTTGCTCTAACTCACCGCAAGGTTCGCCATCCAGATTAACGCGTTGTGCGCCTGTTTTAACAGACTTCAAATAGCGCCAGCTACTGGTGTAACGTCTTAAGGCAACTCTGAGCTGAGTTTTACTGACTTTAGAATCATCAGCCAACCTTTCAGCCAAATCTTGAAACAACCCGATTTTTAATGGCTTAGTTTCACCTTCAGCAATAAAGCACAAAGGAAATGTTTCATACAAATACGCCAAAATTGCATTGGTGTCGGTCAACTTTTCTGTTGATTCCATCATTACTTCCACAGTCAAAAAAGAGACATCGATTCGAGGTGATATTGATCAACTTCTTACGAGTCATTTATCTTCGTTAAACTCAATAGTGAGTCAACGTACAAATTAGCATCCTAGCTGCGTTTACTAAAGTTAAAAAATAGACCTTAACAAATTTTTTTTACAGCTCAAAACACTAAGCTTATTTATTGCATGCTAATCAAACCAGCTTAATGCGTGCAGGCACATATTATAAGGCGCACGCCACCGATTGCGACTATGAATTATGCATTATTGTACGCAAATTAATCAAATAGGCAGTTTTCAAAACTTTTAACCAATAATTCGAGCCCTTTTTGGTCTTCTTCATCGAAACGATCCAAGATAGGGCTGTCAATATCCAGCACTGCAATCACTTTGCCTTGTGCCCTAACCGGCACAACAATTTCTGAATTACTGGCAGAATCACAAGCAATATGACCATCAAATTGATTAACATCGGCCACTCGCTGAGTTTGATTGGTCAATGCTGCCGTACCACATACCCCTTTTCCGAATGGAATACGCGTGCATGCGACTTTGCCTTGAAACGGACCAAGCACCAGTTGTTCGCCACGCATCACGTAGAATCCAACCCAGTTAAGCTCAGTTAAGTTGTCATTAAGTAAGGCTGAAAAATTTGCCATGCCCGCAACAAGGTCATCTTCACCGTCCAGCAAAGCTAATACTTGACGATTAAGTGATTCATAGAATTTCGATTTCATTACATTTCCTAACACTTTTATTCTGCTGCTTCGGTCTTTTTAGCCGCTTTTTTCGCAGTAGATGGATTCGTTGGCGTACTATTAACCTGAACGACCCCTTTAAGCAAGTTCGTCAGCTCATCTTTATTATTAGCGAAGTAAAATGCGAGCTTTTCGCTCACACTTTCATCTATACCCAAATCGGCTTGTTGAATAAAAGGGATCAAGTTATCGGCGATATCGAGCATCTTATCGTAGGCATCAGCCTCCTTCTTAGATGTGAATGTCATCTTTTCAACCCCTTCTCTGACCACGACAAACTGTGTTATTACTGCCATGACTGCCTCGCACTGTTTTTATATACAGTGGCTAGAGTGACATAGATTGAACTTGTGATGCAAGTGTTCTGATTAATCTGATATTATTGGTCTACTTTCGTTGCCAAGATAATATAAACGTTAGCGTGTGTTAAACGATCATTAACACGACATCACGTATGAACCTCGCTGTTATTACTCAACATTAGGTTAATAATATTTTTATATGCATGAAAACGCAGCAGAAAATTCAATAACCTTATGCCGTTCCTGTGATTTGGCAATTCGCAAGCGAGCTTTGCCTAGCGGCGTAAGAGCACTTTGTCCACGTTGCAGCACTGCACTTTATGACACACCCTATTGCTCTGTAAATGGTATGTTAGCCCTGTGTATTACAGCGTTAGTATTTTATTTTCCAGCAAACTTCCTGCCTGTGCTTGAGATCCATTTTCTTGGCAGCATTCGCACCACCACGGTGTTTCAAGGGGCATTTGCCGTATTTGATCAAGGTTATTGGTTAGTAGGATTAGCCGTACTCACCGCCGCAGTGGTTGGTCCGGGCTTATTACTGTTATCTATTTTGGCGCAAATTTTAATTGTCAAATGGGGTTTGAATAGTGTTTTTTGGCGTAAATCTTTAAAACAGTTATTGAAATTTCATGGTGCACTATCGCAGCTTTCAATGTTAGAAATTTATGTGATCAGCTTTTTGGTGTCTTCATTCCAGCTTTCTGATTTTTCAGATATTTACTTTGGAATGGGTACGTTTTGCTTCACCATGCTATTTCTTGTCACCTTGTTCTTACAACGAGAATACCACTTAGAACACATGTGGACATTATTAGAAGGTCATTGCTGATATGAAGCAACAAGGTAAAGATATTGGCCTATGTTTATGCAAGATGTGCCGACAACTAAACAGCATTGAGTTCACTCACTGCCAGCGCTGCCAAGCAGAGCTGCATATTAGGGACTATTCCAGCCTACAAAAAAGTTGGGCACTACTGATCACTGCCGCTATTTTGTTAGTGCCTGCCAATATTTATCCTATCACCATACTGACAAACCAAGGGCAAGTGCGGCACGACACTATTTTTTCAGGCATTTTACATTTAGTAAATTCTGACATGCTCCCCATTGCCATGATTGTCTTTACTGCCAGTATTTTAGTGCCATGGATTAAAATTATTGGTTTATCCATTTATCTGTGTGCAATTAGTTTCGATATTCCCATTTCAAAAAAGAAATTGATGGTGGGCTTTCATGCTATTGAATGGATTGGCCGCTGGTCTATGCTCGATTTATTCGTTATTTCCATCACAGTGGCATTAGTGAATATGGGGCAACTACTCGACGCAAAGCCCGCCCCCGCCGCAACTGCATTTGCCTTGGTTATTCTGTTAACTCAGCTAGCCGCCAAAGTGTTAGACACTCGTTTACTCTGGGATCGATTGGAACCTCAAGATGACACAAATTGAATCGCCAAAAGTTGTAAAGAAAAAACTCTTCTCGCCTATTTGGCTACTGCCTATTGTCGCGTTGGCATTAGGGGCTTGGCTGGGTATTAAGAGTATTAAAGAATCGGGTATTGAAATTCAAATACATTTCCCGAGTGCGACTGGGATTGATGTCGGTAAAACCTTAGTCAAATACCAAGGCTTAACTGTGGGTAAAGTGAAAGACATCGGTATCGATGAGGATTTAAAAGGCGTGAACGTCAAAGTCATGATGGACTATCGCGCCAAACCTTTTTTAAATAAAGAGACCCTATTCTGGCTCGTTACCCCTAAAGCCAGCATAACTGGTGTTGAAGGTTTAGATGCATTGTTCTCGGGTAACTATATTGCAATTCAGCCAGGAAAAGGCAGTGACGCCACTTTCTTTGAGGCCGAGCGACAACCGCCACCAATGCTAATTGGTTCTGAAGGTGTGATGGTTGAACTCTCTTCAGATAAACTCGGGTCACTCGATGTAGGTTCGCCAATATTCTTCCGCCAAATACCTGTGGGTAGCGTAGCGAGCTATCGTTTAGACGGTAATCAAAGAGTACTGATAAGCGTCTTTATTCAAGAACAATACGCTCGATTAGTGAAGAAAAACTCACACTTTTGGAATGTCTCTGGCGTAAAAATTGATGCTTCGCTTACGGGGATTCAAGTCAACTCTGAAAGCTTGGCATCAATCCTTGCTGGCGGTGTAAGTTTTAGCTCTGACGATGCAGCACCTATCGCCAAAAATGGCGATACGTTTACGCTTTTTGACTCAGAAACCACCGCCCTTGGCGGCATTGAAGTCAACCTAACAATGGCCGACGGTAGTGGTGTTAATAAAGGCACTCGCATCGTTTATCGCGGTATCAATATTGGTAGTGTGTTAAATAAACAACTTAGTCACGATGGCATAACGGCTGTAGCTAAGTTTGAACCTCAATATGGTTCGCTCTTAACCAACAATGGCGTGTTTTGGCTTGAGGGTGCCGATATTTCACTTTCTGGAATTAAGAATCCAGAACGGTTACTGACGGGTAGTGTGATCAACTTCTTACCGGGCATCAAGGCTCAAACAGCTATGCCAACGAGCTTTATTTTGCAATCGAAAGCGCCTGATTTACTGCAATCAAAAAAGCGTTTATTAACCTTAACCTCTAGTGAAAACATGGGCATTGCACCAAGTGCTGAAGTACGTTACAAACAAATTCCTATTGGTAAGGTGCTTAGCGTTAAGTTAACTAAAGATTTATCCGCGGTGGAATACCAACTGGAGCTACAACCTGAATTTGCCAGTCTGCTACGCAGTGATAGCTATTTTGTGCCTGAATCGGCTTTAACAGTAAATGCCTCTTTAGACGGTATATCCGTTAAAACCAGAGATTTCACCACCTTCACCCAAGGTGTTATTAGTTTATTCCAAGGTCACAGTGATACTCCTTTAGCCGCTAACAGCAATCTTACTCTGTTTAGTTCTGTGGATGCAGCGACGGCTTTTTATGATCGCCAACAGCAAACGCATGTAACATTAATCAGTCAAGATGGCGCCGATGTCAGCCAAGGCTCACCGATTTACTATAAAAAAATGCAAATAGGGTTAGTTGAGTCTGTGAACTGGCAAAGTAAAACCGAAGACTTTGCCATTAAGCTCGCGATTGATAAACAGTTCCAATCCTTGCTGAAAAAGCCCAATGTGTTCTGGCGTAACAGCGCTATGGACATCAGCGCCAGTCTTGCTGGTATTGATGTGGCGGTTGCGCCGCTTCAAGGAGCATTGAAGGGCAGCATTAGCCTGGGATTACTTGATGATAGTGACAAAACTAGCAGTGCAGCCCACTTAAAACTCTATGAGAGCAAGCAGCTGGCATTAGCGCAAGCCCAGACGATTCGCCTCATCTTACCCGCATCATCAAAACTAGCAGTAAAGGCCGCGATCCGTTATCAAGGGCATCAAGTGGGTGAAGTATCGCAGGTGAAGCTTAATGCCGATCTAAATACCCTCACCGCGACTGCCTATCTATATGGAGAATATGCCGAACATTTCAGCCGTAGTGATTGTGAGTATCATTTAGTAGACGCGCAAATTTCCCTTGCGGGAATTAAAGCGCCAGCAACCTTAATAACTGGCCCCTATATCGGTGTGCTGCCAGGTAAAAGTAATCAGAAATCGACACAGTTTGTTGCCAACCTCGCAGCCAGCAGCTATGCCAATGTTGCCGAAGATGCGCTTAAGTTTACCTTAGAAGATAAAAACTTAGGCTCGATGAAAATCGGCACGCCGATTTTCTTCCGTGGTATCAAAGTCGGTCAAATTGATGGCTACAGCCTATCGACACAGGGTAATAGCGTGCTGATGCAGGCGCATATTGAGCCGCAATACAAACACTTAGTCAATCAAAGCAGTCAGTTCTGGGATGCCTCAGGCATTAAAGTCGATGTGGGCTTATTCTCAGGTGCGCAAATCGAAGCAGGCTCGCTAGAAACCTTACTCGCGGGCGGCATCAATGTCGCGACTAAGGATACGACTCAAGCGAATAATCGCTTAGCAGCAGGGGCAATATTAACGTTACAACATAAAGCCGAAACTGAATGGCAAGATTGGACTCCTAGTCAGTAATAGTACCAAGTTAAACCTTTATAAAAAATCAGGCACATAAGCGCCTGATTTTTTTATTACTACTATCTCAACCTTTCTCCACCATACATGGCATAAACGTACTTATCTTAAAACGCTAAGCTTTTTAACCATAAAACCAATAACAGACAGCGATGGCAGCACTTATACCCGCAAAATCGGCGGTTAATCCACAGGCTAAGGCATGTCGTCCGTGACGAATACCCACAGATCCAAAATACACCGCTAAAACATAAAAAGTAGTTTCAGTACTGCCCTGAAAAATCGCCGCTAATCGGCCTGCAAAAGAATCGACGCCATGGTGATCCATGGTTTCTAACATCATAGCTCTGGCGCCTGAGCCACTAAAAGGTTTCATCAGTGCAGTTGGCATAGCATCGACAAAACGAGTATCGAAACCTAATAAACGCACGCCAGTGGCAATCAGTTGCAACAAATAATCCAGAGCGCCAGATGCGCGCAGCAAACCAATGGCCAATAACATAGCGAGCAGATAAGGAATTAACTGAATTGATTGAGTAAAACCAGCTTTTGCCCCATCAATAAATTCATCATAAACCGCCACTTTGCGAATACCAGCAACAATCACAAAGGTAAACACCAGTAACAGTAAAATGCCATTACCCATTACTGTCGATACAGTGCCTATCGCCTGTGCACTTAAGGTCATTAAATAAAAACCACTCGCCACTAAGCCAGAGAGCATCAAGGCGCCATAACCGAGCACGACCGAATTCAATAGCGAAATCCGCTGCACTAATGCCACCACCAGCAAGCCCGCTAGTGTTGATGCTGAGGTTGCCAGTAAAATCGGCAGAAAAATATCCGCAGGGGCAGTAGCACCTTGCTGGGCGCGGTAAAGAAATACCGTTACTGGCACTAAAGTGACAGAGGAAGTATTAAGTACTAAGAATAAAATTTGCGCATTGGTCGCCACGGTTTTTAATGGATTTAAACTCTGCAAATCATGCATAGCCCTTAAACCAAGCGGCGTGGCTGCATTATCCAAGCCAAAAATATTCGCGGTTAAATTCATGGTAATGCTGCCAAAGGCAGGATGTCCCTTAGGGACTTCTGGCATCAAACGGCGCAGTAATGGCTCAAACATAAAGGCGATAGCACCAACAACACCGGCCTTTTCACCGACCTGCATCAATCCCATCCACAGAGAGAGTACGCCAATCAGCCCAAGGGATATTTCAGCTGCAAGCTTAGCGCTAGCAAATAATGCCGCTACCGAAACCGATAAAACGTCAAAGTGACCATTGAACAACTGCACCGCAATTGCGAGCAGTGCCGTGATAAAAAAAGCTAACCACACACGATTTAGCACACCTATCCCCTTTATTTTACTTATTTTTATTCTATTAAACTTAACGCTGCAGTGCGTTAACTTTGGTGGTTCAATTCAATATCTGTACGATTGTCAGAGCCTATCGCGTTAAGTGGCCACATCCACAGAGTATCAAAGGAGAAAATCTCAGCCCTAATAAGGGATTATGATATACTTGCGCCCGTTGAAACACAGTCTATTTCCCTCTCGTGCAATGAAATCAATGGTCCAATAACGTCAATGGTTCAATTAAATCAAAATTTTATCAACACAATCACCCAAGAACTCCCCGCCCATTTATCCATGGACGAGTTTATTGCCGCCTGCGACAGGCCGCTTAGACGCTCCATTCGGGTCAATACCTTAAAAATCAGCAGTGACGATTTTAAAACGCTGATGCAACCTAAGGGTTGGACGTTCGAGTCGATTCCTTGGTGCGCTGATGGTTTTTGGATAAGCTACGACGAAGAAGAACAACTCGGCAATGCTTTAGAGCATATTCAGGGCTTATTCTACATTCAAGAAGCCAGCTCTATGTTGCCGCCAACAGCACTTTTTACACACAATGCAAATTGGCAATGCGTACTCGATCTCGCATCAGCGCCAGGTTCAAAAACCACTCAAATGGCCGCGTTAATGCAAAACCAAGGTTTATTGGTGGCAAATGAGTATTCGGCAAGCCGCGTGAAAGTCTTACACGCCAACGTACTGCGTATGGGCGCAAGCCACTGCGCACTGACCCATTTTGATGGCCGTGTGTTTGGTGAATACTTGTATGAAAGTTTTGATGCTGTGCTCATCGATGCGCCATGTGGCGGCGAAGGCACGGTGCGTAAAGACGTCGATGCGCTAAAGCATTGGAGCCTAGACGATGTGGTGGCGATTAGCGAAACTCAAAAAGCCTTAATAGAATCCGCTTTTCTCGCCCTGAAACCCGGCGGCAGTTTAGTTTACTCGACCTGTACCTTAAATCGCCTCGAAAACCAAGGCGTATGTGAGTATTTAAAACAAGCCTACGGCGATGCCGTGCAATTTGAATCCTTACATGATTTATTTGATGGTGCAGAAAAGGCCACAACTGCCGAAGGTTTCTTACATGTCTGGCCACAGATTTACGACAGTGAAGGTTTTTTCGTCGCAAAATTAACCAAAACCGCCTCAGTGACGCGTTTACTGCCCGAGCCTAAACGGCAAAAAAACTTTCCTTTTACGCCCGCTTCAGCAAAACAAGCTCAAGGGATTAAAGAGTATTTTCAGCAAGATTTAGGCATAAACTTGCCGGACGAACTCATTATGGTTCGCGATGATGAATTTTGGTTATTTCCGCACGTGTTCAACAACTTTATCGGTCGTATGCGATTTCAACGTATTGGTATTAAACTCGCCGATAACAGTAAGCACGGCTTTAAAGTGCGCCATGAAGCAATTATTGCATTAGCGGGAAAGCAGCTTAGCCCAGCGGCAAAAACGGTCGATGTAAGTGATGTTGAAGCCAAAGAGTATTTAATGGGACGAGATATTCCTTTAAATACAGCAGTAAAAGCCCAAGGTGAAGTGATTGTTTGTTATGGCGGCGCACCATTAGGCATGGCGAAACACTTAGGCAATAAATTAAAAAACAACCTGCCCAGAGACTTAGTAAAAGATAAAGTGTTACTGCTGCCAGAACAGATAAAATCGTTATAGTATCGCTGTTTTTTAGCGATAAATAACCTAAAAAAGGGGAAGGATAAAAAACTCGAGGATAAAAACTCAGCTACACTGAATCTATTGTAAAGCGTGCTGTATGGCGCTTTCATCTGTAGCGCACGGCTCTTCAATGAGCCATTCCCCTAGGCCCAAACAGCTTTAATCGTTTTGGGCCTTTTTTTATACCTGTATAGGGCAAACACGCCAACATATCGCCTTGGGTAAAGCGCACTGCTATCGGCCAACCAAACGCGCCGCATCTTTGAATAAATTAAAGAAGTTATTGCTGGTGTACTCTGCTAGCTCTTCGTAACGCTCACCTCTAAGCTCGGCTACGAACTCCGCGACATCACGCACATAGGCAGGCTGGTTCTCTTGTCCACGGTGCGGAATAGGTGCCAAATAGGGGGAATCCGTTTCAACTAGCAGGCGATCCTGAGGCACTTTACGAATCACGGTACGCAGTTCACCAGCATTTTTAAAGGTGACTATGCCTGACACTGAAATATAAAAGCCCAAATCAATCGCCGCTTTCGCCATTTCCCAGTTTTCAGTAAAGCAATGCAACACACCGCCAACTTTATCTGCGTTGCCCTGCTTTAACATATTGATGGTGTCTTCACGTGCATCACGGGTATGCACAATCAAAGGTTTATTTACTTCTACTGCTAGGGCTATTTGTTGTTCAAAACATTGTTGTTGCAGTAATTTTGTATCATCAGCATAAAAATAATCTAAGCCAGTTTCACCAATCGCAACCACTTTAGGATCAGTAGCGAAGCGACGAATTTGCTCAACATCGAGCCCTTCTTTCACATCTAACGGATGCACGCCCGATGATAAAAATACCTGCTCAAAGGCTGCCACCTTATCTCGCATCGACTCAAATCCTTGCTGACGCACATTGACGCACAACATATAATCGACGCCACGAGCTTTAGCACTAGCAAGAATATTTTCTAAGGTTTGTTGATCTGGCGCCGCTTTGAGGCGATCAAGATGACAGTGTGAATCAATAAGCACAGAGATTTCCAAGCAGAGTAATAAAAGGACGACAAGGATACCCAGCCAAAGGATCGAGGTCAAATTCCATAGACATTAACAACAGGTTTTGACCGCGAGTAAGCGTTAACAAATGAGTTATAGACCTACATAGTGCAGGTTAAATCGCCAGATGCGAGTTCACGGGAAAGTAACTTTTCGATATGATGTTTATGACTATCGGGCTCAGATACTATTTTAATACCAATGCCCACAGGACGGCCGCCAGAAGCGCCTAAAGGATTTATCCAGACCACGATACCGCGAAATTCATTCATGAGTGTTGCGCCCGGCAAACGATATGAAATCGTCAGTGGCTGACCGAGATAATGGCTTTCACTGGTTGCAATGAACAATCCTGCCGGCTTAATAAACGGCATATAGGCGCGGTATAGCTGATGTAAGGTATCAAAATTAACGACGAGATCTACCATGGTATATTTCTTATTTTATTATCTCTCTATATTCTAAGACATAACTTTGACACAAGGCCAGATAATTGACGCTCGGCATTGTACTCAAACTATGACACATTCCCATGATCTTCGCCGCCAAGTTCCCGATCTGCGCTTGGATAAACGCATCTTGATGGCTGTTTTTTAATAAAACTTGTCGCATCAGTAAGTATAAAACCTTAAGAGCATCAATTATTTGTTGTTCACTTATTATTAACAAACTAGCACACAGATGACCCGACGACAAACTTTGAGCCCAATCTTTGCGAAACTGTAGCAAAGATTGATAGCGACTTTGCTGCACGTCGTTAGTTAGCAAACTCTCTGCCAGCTTTAATGGCCCACCCACTACGCTAAGGCACCAAGTCACATCTTCTTGGATGGCGCACTGTTGCGCTAACCAATTTTTAATCGTTTCTCTGTTCGGTACCACAAAAGGAATCCGCTGACAGCGGCTGCTGACTGTCGCCATCAAACGTGCAGGCGTATCTGATTGCAATATGAGTAAAGTGTCTTTACCGGGTTCTTCAAGGGTTTTAAGTAGCGCATTGGCAGCGGCGGAGTTAAGTCGCTCACTATGATGAATAACAGCGACACGTCGGCCATTTTGCTGTGCAGTGGCGGTTAGGCGAGTGCACAGTTCACGAATTTGATCGACCTTAATTTGATTACCATCAGCGGCAATATGGTAAAAATCGGGATGATTACCCGCATCAAACAGCTGGCAAGACTTACAAAAACCGCAGGCTCCCACTCGCGTGGGTTGCATACACATGGCCGCACGCGCCATAAAAACAGCCAGTAATTCGCCGCCATAGGCAGAATCAATACCGACGAGCTGAGCATGGGGGATTTTTTGTCCGATTAATTGCGCTAAAAATGCTTGCCTTGGCGTTTCAAGCCAAGGCAATTGCTCAGCCGTATATGCTAACTCGGCTACCATGCCATCGCCTGTAGCACGGCTAAGATATCCTTATGAACTTCGGCCATGGTTTGACTCGCATCAATAACAATAATGCTGTCATCTTCGCTGGCAAGTTTAAGATACGTGGCACGAGCCCGCTCGAAAAAATCAATCGCTTGTTGCTCAATTCTATCCAGTTCACCGCGCTTAGCTGCGCGTGCGAGCCCAAGCTTAGGATCTAAATCTAGGTACAAAGTCAAATCAGGTTTAAATCCTTTTAACGTGGCATGGCTCACCGCCTCCACTAACGGCATTAAGCCCCTGCCACCACCTTGATAAGCCAGTGACGATAAATTATGCCGATCGCCCAACACCCACAGTCCTTGCGCGAGCGCAGGTTTAATCACATTAGCAATCAACTGTGCTCTAGCGGCATAAATCAATAAACACTCGGCCTCATCACATAGTGGATCGCTCGCATCGGCTATTTTGACTAAATCGCGGATGCGTTCAGCGAGCGGCGTACCGCCTGGTTCGCGGGTACAAGTTGGCGCCTGACCGTTATGTTTTTCAATAAAATCACGAATGAGGGCAATGGCGCTCGACTTACCCGCACCTTCTAACCCCTCAATAACAATAAACTTTGCATGAACTGACATGGGATTTCTCTGTTTTTACTTAGGTGACTTTACTGGCGCTACTGGTTTTTTCTTGCGCTGGTATATATCAACGGCATTATTGTGTTCTTCAAGCGTACTGGAAAACACATGGGTGCCATCGTTGCGCGATACAAAATAAAGATAACTCACGCTGGCAGGTTTAGACACTGCAGCTAGTGACGCTTTACTCGGCGCTGCAATCGGGGTCGGTGGTAATCCAAAGATACGATAAGTATTAAATGGCGTTTCTTCGACTAAATCTTTACGGGTAATATTACCTTTATAACGCTCGCCCATACCGTAAATTACGGTCGGATCGGTTTGTAGGCGCATGCCTTGATTAAGACGATTAACAAATACTCCCGCTATTTGCTCCCGTTCATGGGCCTGACCAGTTTCTTTTTCAACTATCGATGCCAAAATTAACATTTCGTAGGATGATTTTAACGGTAAATTGGGCGCTCGTTCTGCCCACGCTTTGGCAAGCTCCTGCTCCATCATTTTATAACTTTGAGTCAGTAGGACTTTAACATCTGCCTCAGCAGTATAATGGTAAGTATCGGGGAAAAACTTACCTTCGGGCAACGCGGAGTCATCACCCTGCTCCATCAATACTGCCACAAAGACCTCTGGCGACATTTTTAAATGCGGAGCACTGGCTAATTGTTGTTCCCACTCAGCGATAGTTTTCCCCTCAACTAAGGTTAAACTGAAGGTTTTAACCTTGCCGGCAATCAAATCATTAAGTAAATCAGTAATGGTTTGTAATGGTGACATTTCGTAAAGCCCGCTACGAATATTCGCCAGCTCAGGGCGAAACTTTAGTAACCATTTGAGTTTCCAAGTATCTTGGATCACGCCGTCATCAGCGAGTTGTTGTGCCAATTGATTCACACTGGTACCGCGGGCAACAGTCAACTCTCTAGGCTCACTTAAACTTAGCGGTGTTTGGCTGTACTCAATCACTGTTTGATAGCCCCAAAAAGCTCCCACACAGGCTAACGTCAGCAAGGTCAACAGGGTTGAACTGGCAATAATAATGATTTTTTTCATAGGATAAGTGAAAGTGTCTGTCTAAGTTGCGCAGTAATAGGAGCACGAGTGAATGTGAGCGAATCAATCGCTAGCACATCCACTATGCCTAAAATGCTGTTAGTGATAAACGCTGAGTCAAATTCGATTAAACGCTCGGCGCCAACGGGCAAACATTCAATATTGATGTTCTGTTCAAGCAAGGCTTGCATAACCTGCTCACGCATCACGCCCGCCACGCCACACAGCGCTAATGAAGGAGTAAATACGCAATTACCTTTGATAAAAAATACATTTGCCATTGAAGACTCAATCACATTATTTTCAATATCAGTCACTAGCCAGTCGTCAAAGCCCTGCGGTAGCGGATGGGATTTTATCAACACCTGCTCGAGTCGATTTAAGTGCTTTACTCCAGCCAATAAAGGCTGCAAACCTAAGCGTATCGACGAGGTTTTAAGGCAAATACCCCGTTGTTGCCACTGGATATAATGGCTCGGAATAGTATGCACTGAAACAATTTCAGTAGGTTTAACTGTTTCTGGTGGTGTGTAGCCACGGCCACCAACACCACGGGTAACGATTAACTTAATACAATGCTGTGGATACTCAATGGCTAAAGCCTGAAGCTGTTGTTGCAATGCTTCACTCATTTGCCATTGAAATCCAAGTCTTGCGGCGCCTGCAGTTAAACGAGCTTGATGGGTTTCAAAAAATAAAACCCCCTCAGCGCCGGTTCGCATGGTCGCAAACAGGCCATCACCGTAGGCAATGCCTCGATCGGTAGGATCGATATTCGCCTGCGCTACGCCGTTTACCCAAATCACCAGACTTAGTCCTGACTGATACGGCTAGCCACCGCTTCTTGTTGATCTTTGTATTTAGCATTCTTGCGAGTGTTATAAGGACGGGCGACCGCATGATTTAGGCGTTCAAAATTAAGCGCGCCTATGGTCATACGCGGGCGTAGGGCTAAAGGTAACTTGCCGCTGTTAAAAAACTCGAGCACAATTTTCCCCTGCCAACCCGGATCGATTCGGTGCGCAGTCACATGCACCATTAAGCCTAAACGTGCCAGTGATGAACGGCCATCAAGCCAACCGACGATATCGGCGGGTAACGTCACGCTCTCATAGGTGACGGCCAGCGCTAATTCGCCAGGATGCAAGAAAAAGGCTTCTCCATCGGGGATTTCGATAATCTCACTCATCACCCGATCGAGCGCCGTTTGCATTTCAGCACTAGGGCCACTCAAGTCGATAAAAGGCGCGGTATGATCTTTAAAGACTCGAAACTGTCCACCTAAGCGCACGTCAACACTGACGCCTGAAATAGCCTCAATGCCGGGGCGAGGTTCTATTACAATAGTGCCGTTATCAAGGGCTTGTTCAATTTCGATATCAGTTAAGCGCATCTTGCCTATTACTCCTTGAGTTGCTATTTCGTTATTTCGCCAGTAAATGTTGAATACGCGTTTTTAAAATATCGGTCGCTATACGATTTTTACCGCCACGGGGCACGATAATGTCGGCGTATTGTTTCGATGGATCAATAAACTGTAAGAACATTGGGCGCACGGTTTTTTTGTATTGAGAAATCACCGATTCCATAGTACGGCCGCGCTCTGCCACATCACGGGTTAAACGACGTAAGAAACAAATGTCTAGTGGTGTATCCATAAACACACTCGCATCCATCAGTGCACGTAACTTAGGGTCAGTCAGTAACAAAATACCTTCTAAGATAATGACCTTTTTAGGGGTCATGGTAAGCGTTTCTGCGGTGCGGGTGTGTTCAGTATAACTATAACAAGGGATATCAACAGCTTCGCCAGACTTAAGTAACTGTAAATGGGTACACAGCAGTTGGTGGTCTAGCGCTTTTGGATGATCGTAATTGGTTAATATCCGTTCATCCATGGATAAATGACTCTGATCGCGATAATACGCATCTTCATTAATTACCCCTATTTGATCTGTGCCTAAATCGCGACGTAATTCGTCAAAAATCGTTTTGGCAATTAAACTTTTGCCCGATGCTGACGCGCCTGCAATTGCAATAACGACACACTGCTGAGAATTCATACCCTTAAACCTTACTCGTCGTCTGACATGCTGATAGAAACTGCTTTTTGGCTCTGTTTGAGTGCCAATTCGGCGCCCACTTTACGGGCAATTTCCCGATAAAGTGCGGCTACTTCGCTGTCAGGATCCGCTACCACTGTAGGAGAACCGATATCCATTGCTTCACGAATATTAATATGTAGCGGCAAAGCCCCTAACAATGGCACGTTATAACGCTCGGCCATTTTACTGCCACCGTGCGTACCAAATGGGTGTTCTTTATGGCCACATTCAGGACATAAATGAAAACTCATATTTTCGACAATACCCAGCACTGGAATGTTCACTTTTTGGAACATGTTGATGCCTTTTTGGGCGTCAGCCAGCGCGATATCTTGTGGCGTTGTAACAATAACTGCGCCACTTACAGGCACTTTTTGCGACAACGTTAATTGAATATCCCCAGTACCTGGCGGCATATCAATCACTAAATAATCCAGCTCTGGCCATTGGGTTTCGTTCAGCAATTGTGCCAGTGCGCCAGCAGCCATAGGACCACGCCATACGGCGGCCTCATCACCACTGAGCATAAAACCAATCGATTGCGCGGCAATGCCATGGGCACTGGCTGCGGTCATATGTTTGCCATCGGGTGAAACCGGTTTGAAATTAGGAATGCCTAACATCATAGGCACGGACGGACCGTAAATATCCGCATCGAGGATACCGACTTGTGCGCCTTCTGCTGCTAACGCTAAAGCAAGGTTAACCGCAGTAGTTGATTTACCTACACCACCTTTACCTGATGCAACTGCAATCACTTGTTTTACATTAGCAATAGGCGCAATAGCAGATAAAGCGGAATAGACTTTAGGTTGAAAATCAATTTCGCATTCAACCTCATCGATAGCATCAAGAACGGCTAACTTGTTCGTCAACGCCATCACAGTATCGCGATACTGTGTCATGCAAGGGTACGGATAAACTAAGCCAAGCAACAAACGCTTACCTTCCAACGCAAGTTTGTTTACGCATCCTGCGCTCACTAACCCCTTTGATAAATACGGGTCAACAAATGAATCGAGAATAGCCAGAACAGGCTCGAGAAGATCGTCATTTAGACGATAATCGGTTTGTATTGAAGACAAAAGAATTACCCCCACTGATAAATTTGTGCAAGTGTACCAGATAATGCTGAAAACATTAGCGCAGTTTTAGCTCAATCGACTCAGGTTTTGATGAAAATCATCCTGTAATCAGTTAGTATCTCTACCAATATTTTTGGCCCACCACGATATTTGAGAACAGATGGCAACTTCACAACGTAAAATTCTCGTGACCAGCGCACTTCCCTATGCAAACGGACCGATACACTTAGGTCACATGTTGGAATACATCCAAACTGATATCTGGTCGCGTTATCAAAAACTTCGTGGACATGAGTGCCACTATATTTGTGCCGATGATGCCCATGGCACGCCAATCATGCTCAAAGCACAGCAATTAGGCATCGCGCCTGAAAATATGATTGCCCAAGTGAACACTGAACATCAGCAGGATTTTGCTGATTTCAATATTGCTTTCGATAACTATCACAGCACCCACAGTGAAGAAAACCGCGTATTGGCGAACGATATTTATCTCAAACTACGTGCCAATGGTTACATCAAGAGCAAGAGCATTTCTCAGTTGTTCGATCCTGAAAAATCCATGTTCCTACCCGACCGTTTTGTTAAAGGGACATGCCCTAAGTGTAAGTCGCCTGACCAATACGGCGATAACTGCGATGCCTGCGGCGCAACTTATAGCCCAACCGAACTGATAAACCCTAAATCAGCGGTATCGGGTGCAACGCCAGTAATGAAAGATTCTGAGCACTTTTTCTTTGACCTACCCGCCTTCGAAGGCATGCTAAAAGAGTGGACCCGCTCGGGCGCTCTGCAAGTCGAAATGGCTAACAAACTCGACGAATGGTTTGAGCAAGGTTTAAAGCAGTGGGATATTACCCGTGATGCACCGTATTTTGGTTTCGAAATCCCCGATGCGCCGGGCAAATATTTCTACGTTTGGCTAGATGCGCCAATTGGTTACATGGGTTCATTTAAAAATCTATGTGACAAACGTCCAGAGCTGAGCTTCGATGAGTTTTGGGGTAAAGATTCTACAGCCGAGGTTTATCACTTCATTGGTAAAGATATTGTTTACTTCCACAGCTTGTTCTGGCCCGCCATGCTGCACGGCTCAGGCTATCGCCAGCCAAATAGCGTCTATGCCCACGGCTACGTGACAGTTAATGGCGCGAAAATGTCAAAATCCAAAGGCACTTTTATTAAAGCGCGCACGTATCTAGATCATTTAGATCCTGAATATTTACGTTATTACTACGCCGCAAAACTCAGCAGTCGTATCGACGACTTAGACTTAAATCTAGAAGATTTCGCCCAGCGAGTTAACTCAGATCTAGTCGGTAAATTAGTGAATTTAGCCTCACGCACCGCCGGCTTTATCACTAAGCGTTTTGATGGCAAGCTCGCAAAAATTAGCGATACCAGCTTAACTGAAGTGTTTTTAGCCAAACAAGACGTGATTGCCGAATTTTACGAGACTCGCGAATATGGCAAAGCCGTGCGCGAAATCATGGCACTGGCAGATATTGCTAACGGTTTTGTGGCTGATGCCGCGCCTTGGCAAATGGTAAAACACGATGACCAACAGGAAGCCGCCCATCAAGTGTGTTCAAACGCCTTGAATCTGTTCCGTATTTTGGTGACTTATCTAAAACCTGTATTGCCACGTTTAGCGCAAGATGTGGAAGCCTTCTTCCAATTGCCACTGACTTGGGATGCATTGAGCCAAGATTTAGCGGGCCATGAAATCGCGCCATTCAAAGCCATGATGCAGCGTGTTGAGTTAGATAAAGTTAATGCTATGGTCGCTGATTCTAAGGATAACTTGCAAGTCACGGCCGATGTGCCAAAGACAGCAGTAGCTGAAAAGACGGCTGAGGCTTCAGTTGTCAGCAGTGAGCCGCTGGTTGACGATCCAATCAGTGAAACCATCAACTTTGATGATTTTGCTAAAATCGACCTGCGTATCGCTCGCATCGTTAAAGCCGAACATGTTGCTGATGCCGATAAACTGCTGAAGTTACAACTCGATATCGGTGGCGAAACGCGCCAAGTGTTTGCAGGCATTAAATCAGCCTATTCGCCAGAAGATCTCGAAGGCAAACTGACGGTGATGGTGGCAAACTTAGCGCCACGTAAAATGCGTTTTGGCATGTCAGAAGGTATGGTGTTAGCTGCTGGCCCTGGTGGCAGCGACCTGTGGATTTTAGAACCCCATGAAGGCGCGCAGCCTGGCATGCGCGTTAAGTAATCCGCATTAGACCATACTCAAAAAATCAATAAGGCCGCATTTTATGTGGCCTTATTTGTTGGTATCGTTCGTGGACACTGAGTATCTCTTATTTTTTAAGCTGTTGAATGTAAATATTAAGTTTAAGAGACCAAGTTTACAAAACATAGTTTAAGGGATTAAGTTGATGCGCACATCTCTATCACCACAACATTTGCTGCAGTGTGGTATTCATATCTGTGACAAGTCTAAAATCGACAGGATTTTAAGTGAATAATTCAAGGAATAACTATGGAAATGATCATTGAGCAGTTACTGTTTTCTGCATCAATAACAGGTCCTATTTGTTTAATGTTAGCACTCGGCGTGCTCCTAAAACGCACCCAAATCATCAATGAAAACTTTATTGATGTCGCATCAAAATTAGTCTTTAACGTAACACTGCCTGCGTTACTGTTTCTCAGTATCATCAGCTCCAATCACAGTCTTGCCTCCAGCGCTCACTTGATTGGCTATGGTTTGATAGCCAATCTATTGTTTTTTATACTCTCCACTTATGCAACTGGGCGGCTTTTCCCCAAGCACAAAGACCAAGGTGTGATCATTCAAGGGGGATTTAGGGCCAATACCGCCATTATTGGCTTAGCTTATGTTTCTAACGCTTATGGGAGTTCTGGCGTTGCCTTAGCCGCGGTCTATGTCGCCTCGATGACACTGCTGTATAACATTCAAGCGGTTATTTGCCTAAGCCCTAAAGGCGAAGAATCCAGCCAACGTGCATTTGGCGTGATCATCAAGACCATCACCAAAAATCCACTGATCATTGCTATTATGGTCGGTATGTTGTTCTATTTACTTGCTATTCCAGTACCGAAAATGGTGCTCGATGCGGGACACTACTTTGCCAATATGACCCTGCCCTTAGCACTACTGTGCACTGGCGGTTCGCTCGATATTGGTTCACTCAAGCATGAAAAACATTCGACTTGGTTCTCGACCTCATTAAAACTGATCTTTGCCCCACTTTTTATCACGATTGGAGCCTTGCTGTTGGGCTATCGAGAAATTGAGTTAGCACTGGTCTTTTTAATGAGTTCTGCGCCCACCGCAGCCGCAAGCTATGTGATGGCGCGTGCCATGGGTGGAAATGCGCCCCTTGCGGCCAATATTATAGCCCTAACCACAGTCTGCTCGCTGGTCACTTGCACTTTAGGCATCTTTATATTATCCGCTTTGCGGCTGATTTAGTTAACTAGTTACCGCTAATCTTGGCAAATAGCAGTTTGTATAAACTGCTAAATAAATAGGTTTTAGTGACAATAAAAGAAACCAAGCAAAACCAGATTTTCCATTAAAGATCTATTGGTTAGATTGGTATCGTAGCCGTCTAAAGATATGCGTTAAACTGGATTAGTAATATCAACAAAATGATGCACTAAACCAAACTCACGGGCGAGATGGCGACCTAAGGCTTGAATACCGAAACGTTCAGTCGCATGGTGTCCAGCCGCAAAATAATGTATGCCTTGCTCCACCGCACTGTGGAAAGTGCGTTCGGACACTTCACCACTGATAAACGCATCCACGCCTAAACTTGCCGCAATATCGATATAGTCCTGCGCGCCGCCAGTGCACCAAGCTAAATGTTGAATTTTACCATCACCATTACCGATATGCAGTGGTGCTCTGCCTAAAGCATTTTCGAGGGTTTTAGAAAATTCGCTAGCACTAACGGCAAGATCAAGTTTGCCACGCCACAACAGCCCCTGAGCCACCTCTTCGATGGCTTCTGCATCGATGATCCCAAGTTGTCTGCCTAACGTCGCGTTATTACCCAGCATGGGATGAGCGTCTAAGGGTAAATGGTAACCCAATAGGTTGATGTCATACTTGAGCAGCGCTTTGATTCGGCGTTGCTTCATCCCTATGATCACTTCCGGCTCGTTCTTCCAAAAAAAACCATGATGGACCAAAATCGCATCGGCATTTAAACGAATCGCTTCATCTATCAAGGCCTGACATGCCGTCACCCCTGTGACTATGGTACGAATTTCATCCTTACCTTCTATTTGCAACCCATTAGGTGCGTAATCTTTAAAAGCCGACACATGTAAAAAATCAGCTAAATATTGGATTAGTTCTATCCGTGTCATTGCTACACCACTTATTTTTACTGAAAATAATAATTTTTTACTACGGATGATAATTGAGCCTACATGGCCAAGTCGACACGCACGCCACTTTGCAGATAGACCACGCGCACTCTGTCACCCGCATTAAAAACCATGCCAGAGTCGTAATCTTGAATCACCATAACCTGCGTACCATCTTCTTGATTAATCATTAATTCAACCAGCTTTAACGATTGCGTCGTCGTGCCGCTACCATATCGATTACCAATGCCACCACCAATTAACGCGCCTAGAATGGTTGCCACATCTTGGCCTGAACCACCGCCAAACTGATGGCCTATCACTCCGCCCGCCAACGCGCCACCGAAGGTTTTCCAACCTTGATTGCGATCTTCAATTAACTGGGTTTCAGTAATATTACGCACTGAAGTAATATCGCCATAGAGCACTTTCTCAACAGGTACAGCTTGATTACGCTCATAACCCGCAATAGCGGGGTTGATGAGAAAAGCAAAAATAAACATAAAGCTTGCTAGAGTAGGTTTCCACATATCTGAATTTCCGCTAACGTAGTAATAAGGCCAATAACTAAATCATACTCAATTGTGAAGTCTCTGTCTTTTTTGAATCACGAATTTGAAGCTTTTCCTTCACCCGAACTCGCCTTAACTGATCCTAATGGTTTATTGGCTATCGGCGGTGACTTGCGTCCAGAACGTTTACTCTCGGCTTACTACAACGGTATTTTCCCTTGGTTTAATGAAGACGATCCCATTTTATGGTGGTCGCCCGATCCCCGCGCAGTGTTCATTCCCGATGAAATCCACATCAGCACCAGTCTGCGCAAGTATTTAAAAAAGCAACCTTGGCGCATTACAATCAATCAAGCGTTTACCGATGTGATGGCCGGATGTGCTCAGCCACGCCTAAAACAGGACGGAACGTGGATCTCTCAAGAAATTCAAATGGCCTATCGCGAGCTGCATAACACCGGTCACGCCCATTCCATTGAAGTCTGGGAAGGTGAAGGTTTAATCGGTGGACTTTACGGCTTAGCAATCGGCCAAGTGTTTTGCGGCGAATCGATGTTTCACCGTAAAACCAATGCTTCCAAAGCCGCTGTTGCAGCACTGCAACAGCATTTAGTTAAAATGGGGTTTAAACTAATAGATGCGCAAATCATGAATCCCCACCTAGAAAGTTTGGGGGCGAAAGCCATTAAACGCATTGATTTTATAACGTTACTGAGCGAACTGAGAAACAACCCCGTGAACCCAATGACTTGGACCACTAAAGAGGTCATTCTTGAACTCGAATAAAGCATCGATTGCTATTGGTATCAGCCAAGTATTTCCCTGCAGCTACCTCGATGGTCAACAAGAGCAATTATTGGTTATCCAAGAAGAGACCCTCGACCCACTTTTATTTGAGCGTTTACTCGCGGTGGGTTTTCGCCGCAGTGGCAGCTCCATTTATAAACCTCGATGCCCACATTGCAGTGCGTGTCAGCCTATCCGTGTGCCAGCGTATGAATTTGTGCCATCTAAGCGCCAAAAACGGACTTTAGCCAAAAACCAAGATCTGACATGGCGGGTGACCTCTGAGCAAACTGCTGCACAATACGCACTGTATGAACATTACATTCGTGAGCGACATTTTGACGGCCCTATGTTTCCACCAAGTGAAGATCAATATAACCACTTTCTCTTTTGCAACTGGCTGCCGCCCACGTTTATCGAAGTCTATGAAGGTAATAAATTATTGGCAGTGGCTGTCACGGATACATTGCCCCAAAGTCTGTCGGCGATTTATAGCTATTTTGACCCTAATGAAGAGCATCGCTCACTTGGCGCACTGTTAATTTTAATTCAGTGTCGGCTGGCAAAACTGATGGGCAAAGAATTTGTTTATCTCGGATATCAAATAGATGAAAACCGTAAGATGTCTTACAAGCGTTTATACCGTCCTTATCAAATTCTGACTCCTAAGGGCTGGGAGTATTCCCAAGTTTGCTAAGTACTTCCCCTTTACAGCAAGGTGAATTTGGGGCATGATACGCCCGTTTTTTATATTCGAAGGCTAATGGGATAATTATTAATGGCGAAAGAAGACAACATTGAAATGCAAGGCACTATCCTTGAAACCTTGCCAAACACAATGTTTCGTGTAGAGCTTGAAAATGGTCATGTGGTGATAGCCCACATTTCAGGCAAAATGCGCAAAAACTACATCCGGATCCTCACTGGCGATAAAGTTACCGTCCAGCTGACTCCTTATGATCTGACCAAAGGTCGCATTGTCTTCCGCGCACGCTGATATAGCCTCTTAGATTTAAAAACCCGGAAAGACCGGGTTTTTTTGTTTGCGAAAGATGAAAAAATGGCTGCAATTGCAGCCATTTTTATGCCTAAAAATAATGATTAATCAATTACTAAGCTTTTGTCGTCGTTTTTTCAAGGCGTTCAGTGCGAATAACAATCTCGCCCTCTTTCACATCCACATGTGCAACACCGCCAGACTCTAACGCACCAAATAAGATCTCGTCTGCTAATGGACGTTTGATCAATTCGGTCACGACTCGTGCCATAGGGCGCGCACCCATGTTCTTGTCATAACCTTTCTCGGCCAGTAAGGTCCTAGCTTCGTCGCTGACATCTAAAGTAACGTGCTTAGCATCTAATTGAGCCTGTAGTTCCACCAAAAACTTATCAACCACTTTAGCGATAATCGTCATATCCAAATGATTGAACCACACGATAGAATCGAGACGGTTTCTAAATTCTGGTGAAAATACCCGATTAATTTCAGCTAATGCATCTTGGGTATGATCTTGCTGAGAAAAACCAATCGATTTACGAATGGTCTCTTGTACACCCGCGTTAGTGGTCATCACTAAGGTGACGTTTCTAAAGTCCGCCTTACGGCCATTATTATCGGTCAATGTGCCGTGATCCATTACCTGCAATAGTAAGTTATAGACATTAGGATGAGCTTTCTCGATTTCGTCTAGTAACACCACGCAATGCGGATTTTTAATCACTGCGTCTGTTAGTAATCCACCTTGGTCATAACCTACATAGCCTGGAGGCGCACCAATCAAACGTGACACTGTGTGGCTTTCCATGTACTCAGACATATCAAAGCGTATCAGTTTCATCCCTAGGCAGTTAGCCAGTTGATTTGTGACTTCAGTTTTACCCACACCAGTTGGGCCAGCAAACAAAAAACTGCCTACTGGTTTTTTATCTGTACCTAAACCACTGCGCGATAAGCGAATCGCCGAACTCAAACTCTCAATGGCTTTATCTTGTCCAAAGACCACCATCTTCAAATTACGCTCAAGATTACGCAGTAAGTCTTTATCCGTAGCCGATACCGATTTTTCAGGAATACGGGCCATTTTTGCCACAATGGATTCAATTTCAGCTTGGCCTATAGTCTTTTTGCGCTTACTTATCGGCAACATCACCATACGCGCACCCGCTTCATCAATTACATCAATGGCTTTATCAGGTAAATGCCTATCATTGATATGCTTCGCCGATAATACCGCTGCGCTACTGATAGCGGCTTGAGTATAACGAACCCCATGATATTCTTCGTATTTAGACTTAAGCCCCATCAAAATCTTCGTGGTTTCTTCCACTGAAGGCTCATTGATATCCACCTTTTGGAAACGACGGGCAAGCGCGCGGTCTTTCTCAAAAATACTTTGATATTCTTGGAACGTCGTCGAGCCCATACAGCGCAAATTACCGCTAGATAATAAAGGCTTTAACAGGTTGGAGGCATCCATTACCCCGCCAGAAGCTGCGCCCGCACCGATAATGGTGTGAATTTCATCGATAAACAAAATGGCATGTTTATCGGCGGCTAACTCTTTTAGTAGGTTCTTAAAGCGCTTTTCAAAATCACCGCGATATTTTGTCCCTGCCAGTAGTGAGCCTAAATCTAAGGAATAGACCGTCGCTTCTAACATGACATCGGGCACTTGTTTATTGACGATACGATACGCTAGGCCTTCAGCAATCGCAGTTTTACCTACGCCAGCCTCACCCACTAACAGCGGGTTATTTTTACGGCGACGGCATAGGGTTTGAATAGCGCGCTCAATTTCTTGATCGCGACCAATTAAAGGGTCGATATCCCCTTGTTTAGCCAGCTGGTTTAAGTTGGACGCAAATTGCGACAACATGCTGCGCTCTTCACTGCTTTCGCCCTGTTCTTCGACACGTTCTTGATCTTGTGGCGATTCAGCATCGTCATTTTTCGCAAAACCATGGGAAATAAAGTTCACCACATCTAAGCGACTGATATCACAGCGGCGTAATAAATATACGGCTTGGGATTCTTGTTCACTAAAAATAGCGACTAAAACATTAGCACCATTCACTTCATTGCGGCCCGATGACTGCACATGGAATACTGCACGTTGCAGCACTCTCTGAAACCCAAGCGTTGGCTGAGTTTCTTTGTCATCGTCAATATCGGCAATGATTGGCGTTGTTTGTTGGATAAAGCTTGCCACTTCATCTCTGAGTTTATCTAGATTTGCGCCACAAGCGGTTAACGCTTCTTGAGCAGCAGGATTGTCGATCAGCGCTAATAACAGATGTTCCACTGTCATATACTCGTGACGCGCGTCTCTGGCTTGCTGAAACGCCAGATTCAAGGTGACTTCCAGATCTTTGTTCAGCATAAGCACCCCCAAAAAATTAACAACAGACTACAGAGTTAAGCGATTTTATGCTTTCTCTAATGAACACAGTAACGGATGTTGGTTTTGTCTTGCAAATTGATTTACTTGTATCACCTTAGTTTCTGCAATCCCAAAAGGGAAAATTCCGCAAATACCTTTCCCTTGGTGATGGATCATTAACATAATATCGGTCGCTTCCTGCTCATTCTTGCGAAAAAAAACCTGTAAAACTTCAATCACAAAATCCATTGGTGTGTAATCATCGTTATTGAGTACTACCTTATACATCGAAGGTGGCATCAACTCTGATTCGATACGTTCTTCAACGTGTTCAATATTTCCTATCTTCGCCATTTTTAATACTAGCCTCTCGTGTTGGCCTCTTCCAATTTGTTCCGATCAAATTAATTAGTTGTTGCTTACTTGTTAATTTTAGCTTGACTTCCGCTTTTACTCCTTACATTCTGTTGTTCTGACGGTGAAAGAATAACCGTCTACAGCAGTTTTACTATCTTACTGGTAAGTAAACAACAGAAGGAAGTTGAAGTATGGCAAGCGGAACTGTTAAATGGTTCAACAACGCCAAAGGATTCGGGTTTATTTGCCCTGATCAAGGTGGTGAGGACGTTTTTGCACATTATTCTACCATTGAAATGGAAGGCTATAGAACTCTAAAAGCAGGCCAGCCAGTTCACTTTGAAGTAGAAGCAGGCCCAAAAGGGATGCATGCGTCAGCCATTTCACCAACAAAATAACGTTTGGTGAGGCCAATGATCTAAAAGGCAGGGATATATCCCTGCCTTTTTATTAGTGCACATAATATTCCACTGCGGCTTCATCCGGTCATATAAAAAAGGATCTGCATTACAGATCCTTTTTCGTGATGTTCGCGGTTAATACTAACCCACTAACAGTTTGTTCAACGTTTCGCTTGGACGCATGGCTTTTTCTGCTTTTGCCGCATCTAAACGATAATAACCACCTAAATCGACAGGTGCACCTTGTGCCGTCGCTAACTCGGCGACAATCACTTGCTCCTCTACCGCTAACGCGTGCGCTAATGGAATGAAATGCGCTTGTAACTGCTCATCACTCGCTTGCGCTGCTAGGGCTTGTGCCCAATACATGGCTAAGTAGAAATGACTACCACGGTTGTCGAGCTCGCCCACTCTTCTTGATGGTGATTTGTTACTATCTAAGAATTGGCCAATGGCTTGGTCTAAGGTATCGGCCAATACTTGTGCTTTAGGATTACCCACTGTTTGGCTCAAATGCTCTAAAGACGCCGCCAGTGCTAAAAACTCACCCAATGAGTCCCAACGCAAATGACCTTCTTTCTCAAATTGCTGCACGTGCTTTGGTGCACTGCCGCCCGCGCCAGTTTCAAATAAGCCACCACCGTTCATTAACGGAACAATTGATAGCATTTTTGCGCTGGTGCCCAGTTCGAGAATAGGGAATAGATCGGTTAGGTAATCACGTAAAACGTTACCTGTAACAGAGATAGTATCTTGGCCATCTTTGATGCGAGTCAAAGAGAAACGAGTCGCTTCTTCAGGTGACATAATGCTGATATCTAAGCCATTAGTGTCATGTTCTGGCAGATATTGCTGCACTTTAGCTATGATTTCTGCATCGTGGGCACGCTTGCTGTCTAACCAAAATACGGCTGGAGTATTGCTTAAACGAGCACGGCGCACGGCCAGTTTTACCCAGTCACGAATTGGCGCATCTTTAACTTGGCACATTCTCCAAATGTCACCCGCCTCAACGTTGTGAGTCATTAATACTTTACCGCTAGCATCAACAACGTTCACCACTCCGTCAGCTGGGATTTCGAAGGTTTTATCATGGCTACCGTATTCTTCTGCTTTTTGCGCCATCAAACCCACGTTAGGCACGCTGCCCATGGTTTTAGGATCAAAAGCACCGTGTTCTTTACAAAACGCAATAGTTTCTTGGTAGATACCGGCGTAACAACGATCGGGGATCATGGCTTTAGTGTCATGCAGTTGACCGTCTGGTCCCCACATTTGGCCAGATGAGCGGATCGCAGCAGGCATAGAGGCATCAATAATGATGTCACTTGGTACGTGTAAGTTAGTAATGCCTTTATCAGAATCCACCATAGCCAATGCTGGGCGCGCAGCATAAACGGCGGCGATATCGGCTTCAACTTCGGCGCGGCTATCTGCTGGTAATGTGGCTATTTTGGCATACACATCACCAAAACCATTGTTAACATCTACGCCTAATTCAGCAAAAAGCGCGGCATGTTTGTCAAATACTGGCTTGAAGAATACCTTCACAGCATGACCAAACATAATAGGATCAGACACTTTCATCATAGTGGCTTTCAGATGTAGCGATAACAACACATCTTCTGCTTTGGCGTTTTCGATTTCACGCTCATAAAAGCTCACTAGGGCTTTTTTGCTTAATACTGCCGCATCGATAATTTCGCCAGCCAATAACTTAAGGCCTGATTTAAGCACCACTTCTTGACCATCTTTTTGCGTCAGCACGATATTCACGCTGCCAGCATCTGACAAAGTCACTGACTGCTCGCTACCATAGAAATCACCGTCGGTCATATGAGCAACGTGTGACTTAGAATCGCTAGCCCATTTACCCATAGAGTGCGGGTGTTTTTTGGCAAAGTTTTTAACTGATAACGGTGCACGGCGATCTGAGTTACCTTCACGCAGCACTGGGTTAACTGCACTGCCTTTGATCTTGTCGTAACGGACTTTAATTGATTTTTCAGCGTCGGTTTTAGGCTCATCCGGATAGTTAGGGATGTCATAACCTTTTTGCTGCAGTTCAGCGATACACGCTTTTAATTGTGGAATCGAAGCACTGATATTAGGTAATTTAATGATATTGGCTTCAGGCTGATTAGCTAACTCGCCAAGTTCAGCCAAATGATCTGCAATTTTTTGAGCGTCGGTCAGTTGCTCTGGGAAACTGGCAATAATACGTCCCGATAACGAGATATCACGGGTTTCAACCGCCACCCCTGCAGCGTTAGTAAACGTTCTGATAATAGGTAAAAGTGAAAGGGTAGCCAATGCTGGCGCTTCGTCTGTTTCAGTGTAAATAATTGTTGATGAGTTATCTTTCATGTTACATCCTACATTATTGTAAAATTTAATATTTTTTTATAATAATTTTATAGCATGGCAATCAAATTGGGGCACGGTAAAAATATCAATCAAGGCAATCGAGTACGCCTAAAACGATTGAATTTTCAATGCCCGTCAACTAATCGCTCACGCTAAACGTGTTACAACGACTCATTAAAAGCGATATACCCAAACCACCACTGAATACTAGATGAGGGAGTTTGGCTATAAAACTTTAGGCACAGATCACATTTTCTGGCCGACATCATAGAGCATTCGCAACAATATTCAAATTCCACTAAGGGCGAATGCCAAGTACACTAGAGCGACATTAACCGCCAATCAAGTTAGGTAAGCGTGTCTCAACCTCCTGTTAGCAAAAGTATCAACAAAAATAAGTTATCACCTAAACGTGCCAATACTGGTGCAGGCTCCCCTGCTAAGCCTTCGGCAAAGCCGACTAACAAAAGCTCAGCTAACAGAGCCACTGTGGCTGAAGGTAAAGTACTTCCGGCGCGTAATGCTAATGGCAGTTTAAAGAAAGAACCGTTCAAAAATCCTAATCGTCGTGCGGTTGCCGCGGCTAAACCGGTCGCAAATCAAACTATTGCGCCAGTTATCGTGCTGTTTAATAAGCCTTTTGACGTACTTTGCCAGTTTACCGATGAACAGGGCCGTAAAACGCTAAAAGATTATATTCCTATCGCTGATGTGTACGCCGCAGGCCGCTTAGACCGAGACAGTGAAGGCTTATTACTGCTCACCAATGATGGGCAATTACAAGCAAGACTGACTGAGCCGAAAAAGAAAACCTTTAAAATTTATTGGGTGCAAGTAGAAGGTGTTCCAAGCGAGAATGTGCTAACAAAATTACGTCAAGGTGTTGAATTAAATGATGGTATGACATTACCTGCTAAAGTCAAAATCATGGATTCGCCCGATATTTGGCCACGTAATCCTCCAGTAAGAGAACGTAAAAATATCCCAACCACTTGGTTAGAGATTCAAATCCATGAGGGCCGTAACCGTCAAGTTAGACGCATGACCGCACATATCGGTTTTCCGACCTTAAGATTAATCCGTTATAAAATAGGTCAATGGAGTCTAGATAATTTACCGTCAGGTGAGCACAAGTGTATTCGCCTCGGTGATCAAGTCTAAATATTTGTCATATTTTTGCTGCTGAAATCCACTCAAAGGAGCCACTATGAGTCAAAGATATAAACCCAATGTGACCGTCGCTTGTATTATTCATGCAACGTCACAGGACAAATATCTCATGGTAGAAGAGTGGATTGATGGCGAGCAGCGCTTTAATCAGCCAGCGGGTCACTTAGAAGCGAATGAAAGCATAATTCAAGCCTGTGAGCGTGAAGTATTTGAAGAAACTGGGTTATCACTCAAGCCCCAAGGGCTCGTCGGTATCTATCAATTTAGCGCCAGTGAAGACTTAGCCTTTGTGCGCTTTACCTTTTTCGTGCAGCTTAATGATATGCCCTCACCCACACCGCAAGACAAAGCTATCCATAGTGCGCATTGGTTGAGTTTTACTCAAATTGAAGCGCAGCAATCTTTACTACGCAGTCCCTTGGTACTCGATTGCCTAAAAGACTATCTTAATAACGTGCAAATAGGCCAAAGTTACCCCCTCAGCTTACTTAATAGTGACCGCCTCACGATAGCCCAAGCGAGTAAGGCGTGATAGAATGTTGCCCCGCATAAAGTGCTCGTTAAACTTATGCATGTGCTAGTACCTGTCGGTCTCAACGTGACTAAATAGTCAGCCAAAAATGTGAGTCGTCGGCCGTAAATGCGGATTTTAATAACTGCTCGCACTACATACATTTTTCACCCATATTTTTCAGTTAGGTTAAGCATTTTTTTACGCGTGCTATTGCGCAGCTTAAATTTAGCCACCTAACCAACACACATACTCAATGGTTTTAGGATTTATGACATCAATCGAACCCACTCATACAGGAAAAAAAGTCATTGTCGGCATGTCTGGCGGTGTAGATTCATCTGTTTCAGCTTATTTGCTTATGCAGCAAGGCTATCAGGTTGAAGGCCTTTTCATGAAGAACTGGGAAGAAGATGATAATAGCGAGTATTGTGCCGCCGCTGATGATTTAAAAGATGCCCAAGCCGTATGCGATAAGCTAGGGATCAAGCTACACACAGTGAATTTTGCTGCCGAATATTGGGACAATGTGTTTGAGTATTTCCTCGCCGAATACAAAGCGGGCCGCACACCAAATCCCGATATCATGTGCAACAAAGAAATTAAATTTAAGGCATTTTTAGAATTTGCTGACGAAATCCTCGACGCCGATTACATCGCCATGGGCCACTATGTGCGCCGCCGAGACAATAGCGATGGCAGTACGCAAATGCTGCGCGGCATTGATGGCAATAAAGATCAAAGCTATTTTCTTTACACGCTCAGCCACGAGCAAGTGGCTCGTAGTCTGTTCCCTGTGGGTGAACTCGAAAAACATGAAGTGCGTGAGATTGCTAAAAAAATGGGCTTAATTACCCATGATAAAAAAGACAGCACTGGCATCTGCTTTATCGGTGAGCGTAAATTTACTGAATTTTTAGGTACTTATTTACCAGCGCAGCCGGGCAATATCGAAACCCCAGAAGGCGAAATCATCGGCACCCACCAAGGGCTGATGTATCACACCTTAGGCCAACGTAAAGGCTTAGGTATCGGCGGTATGAAAGATAGCAATGACGACCCATGGTATGTGGTTGATAAAGATCTTGAACGCAATGTATTGATCGTAGGCCAAGGCGGACACCACCCTCGTTTAATGTCTACGGGGATGACAGTTAATCAACTGCATTGGGTAGATAGAACCGGACCCGTTGATGGCAGCCATATTGTAGTGAAAACCCGTTATCGCCAACAAGACGTACCTTGTACTTTGACCTACACCGATGAACACACCTTAAAAATCATATTCGATGAGCCTGTTGCGGCGGTAACGCCTGGGCAATCTGCGGTATTTTATGATGGTGAAGTCTGCCTAGGTGGCGGCATCATAGATCAACTGATCCGAGGATAAAGCGTGAACGAACAACTCGTTAATCGGACTATGGCTTTTGCAGGTATATTGCAAGCCATTGCCCAAGTTCAACATTTAGCACGTCATGGCGAATTAGATAAAGCCGAGCTTGCGGCGAGCTTAAATACCATTCTGGTCACCAATCCCGACAATACTGCTGATGTCTATCAAGACAAAATGCTATTGCAAAAAGGCTATAAACTGATCTTGAATCAGCTCGGTGACGGCAGCCAAAAAGATGTAGAAATCACTCGCTATTTAGTTGGCGTATTAGCCTTAGAGCGTAAATTAGTTCGCTCAAGCAGCGGCTTAGCTATGCTAGCCGAGCGCATTAACCAAGTGAATCGCCAGCTACATCATTTTGAAATCACTGATGAGCAAGTGATCGCCAATCTTGCCAGCATATACAGCGATATTATCAGTGATATAGGGCCAAAAATTCAAATAACTGGCAACCCGGTGTGTTTGCAACGCCCTATTGTGCAACAAAAAATTCGCGCTCTGCTGCTTGCAGCCATGCGCAGTGCTGTCTTATGGCGCCAACTTGGCGGTAAGCGTAGACACTTAGTTTTCGCCCGCAAAGCCATCATAGATACAGCTCAGAAAAGTCTTACCCTATAATAAAATTAGCGTTCATCAAGGAGCTTCACATGGATCTTTCCGCACTAACGGCTATCTCTCCGGTAGACGGCCGTTATGGTAGTAAAACCGCATCATTGAGAGGGATTTTCAGCGAGTTCGGTCTTACCAAGTACCGTGTTCAGGTTGAAATCAATTGGCTAAAGCTGTTAGCCAATTGCCCTGATATTAAAGAAGTACCAACATTAAGCGAATCAGCTATCGCTGTGCTTGATGGTATTAAAGATAATTTCAATGAACAAGATGCGCTGCGTGTTAAGGCTATCGAAAGCACCACTAACCACGATGTGAAAGCAGTTGAATACTTCATCAAAGAAAAAATCGCGGGCAATGCTGAATTAGCCGCTGTAGGCGAGTTTGTTCACTTTGCCTGTACTTCAGAAGATATCAACAACTTAAGCCATGGTTTAATGTTGACTGAAGCCCGTGAGCACGTATTGCTACCCTACTGCAACGAGCTACTAACTGCGATTAAAGAGCTGGCGATTGAATATCGCTCTGTGCCATTAATGTCACGCACCCATGGCCAGCCCGCTTCCCCATCAACACTGGGTAAAGAGATGGCAAACGTAGCAGTACGTCTTGAACGCCAAATCAAACAAATCGCCAATGTTGAAATTATGGGCAAGCTGAACGGCGCAGTAGGTAACTACAATGCCCACATCTCAGCTTATCCTGAAGTTAACTGGCATGAACTGTCTGAACGTTTTGTGACTAGCCTTGGTCTGCATTGGAATGCGTACACCACTCAAATTGAGCCGCATGATTATATTGCTGAGCTATTTGATGCAGTTGCCCGTTTCAACACTGTGCTGATTGATTTTGACCGTGATATTTGGGGTTATATTGCCCTTGGTCACTTCAAACAACGTACTATTGCTGGTGAAATCGGTTCATCAACCATGCCGCACAAAGTAAACCCCATTGATTTTGAAAACTCTGAGGGTAACTTGGGTATTGCGAACGCAATAATGCAGCATTTAGCCGCTAAGCTGCCGTTATCAAGATGGCAACGTGACTTAACTGACTCAACGGTACTGCGTAACTTAGGTGTGGGTATTGCCCATGCATTGATCGCTTATCAAGCGACCTTAAAGGGCATCAGCAAGTTAGAAGTAAACGAAGCGCACCTGCGTGATGAGTTAGATCATAACTGGGAAGTGTTAGCAGAACCCGTCCAAACGGTAATGCGTCGTTACGGCATTGAAAAGCCATACGAGAAATTAAAAGAACTGACGCGCGGCAAACGTATCGACGCGCAGCAACTGTCAGTATTTATTGACGGACTGGAATTACCAGATTCAGTGAAAGCTGAACTGAAGAAAATGACGCCAGCCAATTATATTGGCCGCGCCGAAACGTTTGTCGACGAACTGAAGTAAGTTTTTAACTGAAATTGGCGATGGACAATACTCTTTCATAAACAGAAATAAGGATTAAGGCGACTCACATCTTCGCGATGTGGTCGCCTTTTTTAACACTATGTATACACTTAATCTCGATATCGCCCAGTTTCTTAGTGAGTACTGGCAAAAGAAACCTCTGCTAATCAAAAATGCTTTCCCGCAGTTTGAAGATCCGATCAGCGCCGATGAATTAGCAGGTCTGGCCTGTGAAGAAGAAATCTCCTCACGTATCGTTGTCACTAAAGATGATAACTGGGAAGTGGTGCAAGGCCCGTTTGAAGATTACGACAACTATGGTGAAACCCATTGGCAATTATTAGTGCAAGCGGTCAACCATTGGTATCCCGATTCCCAGCCATTGGTTGAAGCGCTACGCTTTTTACCAGACTGGCGCTTTGATGACTTGATGGCATCTTTTGCCACCCCAAGTGGCGGTGTGGGCCCACATGTTGATAACTACGATGTATTTATTATTCAAGGCGAAGGTCAGCGTCGCTGGACTGTGGGCGACAACACGCCGCAACAACGCCGTGGTGGCAATCCCAACTCGCCGCTGGTTGAAGACTTCACGCCAATTATCGATGTGGTGCTAGAAAAAGGCGACATGCTTTATATTCCGCCTGGTTTCCCGCATTGCGGCGAAACCCTAACAGTGGCAATGAGTTACTCGATTGGTTTCCGTGCACCAAGCCAGCAAGAATTGGTCAGTGAAGTCGCCGATTACCTGCTCGATAATAACTTAGGTCAGCAGCGTTTCACCTCGCAAACTGAACCAAGTTCAGCGGGTATAGTCAGCCAAGATCATCAAGTGGGTATCATGTCACTCTTGAGCGAGCTGAGCCAAGATCCCAATAGCTACCAAATCGTGTTAGGTAAACTACTGAGCCAGAACCGTTTCGAGCTTGATTTGTGTGAAGGCGAAGAAGCTTACTGCATTGAAGATTTGCAAGATGCGTTTGCCCAAGGTGCAGGCGTCAGCCGTATTGGTGGTTTGAAAGTATTGCGCCTTGAAAATGACTCCGTGCCGCGATTATTCATCAATGGTGAAGTGTATGAGCTGCTAAATACACCAGCAGATATCATCACGCTATTAAGCGATAAAGTGAGCTTAAACGCCGATGAAGCAACAGAGCTATGTCAGCACGAAGAAGTCCAAACCTTATTGTTGAAACTCATCAATCAAGGTTTTTATTACTTAAGTGATAGCGACTTAAACGATAGCGAAGAGTAATACACATAGCGCATTCGTCTGTGACAAGTTGAAAATAAAACAGCATTAAAACAAATGCCGCTCACTATTCTGAGCGGCATTTTTGTTAATTATTTGCAACTAATTTGATTTAATTACTCATCAAAGCTTTATTTTTGCGTGCGCATAAGATGAGTTTTTTAGCATACGATTATCGGGCTAGCCAACATTGTATTATTGTCTTAGCAAATTAACGGCCAGCTTGAAACCACCTGATGAGAAAAAGCCGATACCCTGCCCCACCACACAAACCTAACCATATATATCTAAAGGTAAAACAGAAAATCCATTAACCGTGTTGAGTTACCCGCCATCAATCCCTCTGCATTATTGACGATAAAAAATCTTGCTTAACCGAACATTTTATAAAAAGGACGATGCCAACATCTTAACTTGGTATTTTGAAGTCAAAACCGTGTTCCTGTATGCTGTAGCCAAATTGTTATGTTAATACGGAGTAACACGATTGAGTGCTTGTTTTGATCGCCCCATAATTATTCTGTCTGCGCCTCGCTCTGGTAGTACCTTGCTCTTTGAAGTGCTGTCCCAGAATACCGCTCTATGTACGATAGGCGGCGAAAGCCATGCTGTTATTGAAACGATTCCTGAATTAAATGTAGCTATACGTGGTTTTCACTCCAATGCGTTAAATCAAGAAGATGCAACGACAGATATTATTCAACAGTTGCAAGAAGGGTTTACTGCACAACTGCGCCACGCAGACGGCTCTGGTGTTTCATTGTCTGATGCGCCCATACGTTTTTTAGAAAAGACCCCTAAAAACAGTTTACGTATCGACTTTTTAAACCAAGTATTTCCTGATGCCTTGTTTATCTATTTAGTCAGAGATCCTAAAGAAAATATCAGTAGTATCATGGAAGCATGGCGCTCTAATCGCTTTGTAACATATCCCCAATTACCAGGATTTGGTGATTGGTCTTTATTACTGCCAGCGAATTGGGCGCAGCAAAAAGGCAAAACGCAACAGGAAATCGCCGCGTTTCAGTGGCAGCAGGCAAATGATGCCATCATGACAAGTTTACTCAAGCTGCCTAAATCCCGTTGGCACCTATTAACTTATGCTGATTTAGTGGCGAAACCTAGCCAACAGCTGGCCGCGATTTGCCAGTTTTGTGATATTCCCTTTGATAGCTCATTCCAGCAAATTTGTGCAACTAGCTTACCCTACTCTCGATATACCGTTTCAGCGCCGACACCCAATAAATGGCTTACTAATGCAGCTGCAATACAACATGTATTTCCCGAGATTAAATCGACTTTAAGACAAATTAATCAATTACTAGTAGAGCGAGCAATTGAACCATTATCTGAGGAAGGCATTACGCTAAAGAACCATCAAGAGTCAATTGATCCTAAAGTGTTATATCAGGACATAAGTCGCAATGCGTTGTGCCCATGCCATTCGGGCAAGCGTTATAAACATTGCCATGGCACATTTATTTAACCGGTAAGATGACGAGATAATAATGAAACTTAAACGTGAATTTTACCGACTTCCGCTGCAGTTTGATGTAGCAAGAATGCAACAAGAAATAGCACAATTTACTGATGCAGAATGGGTACCACACCATGAAAATTTTGCGGGAAATTCGGCAATACCACTAATTTCCGTCAATGGTGAATTCAACAATGATTTTAAGGGTGCCATGTTACCAACATCGGCATTGCTGCGGTGCGAATACCTGCAGCAAGTCATTGCCTCATTTGGCGAGGTGATTGGCCGCACTCGATTAATGCGATTAGATGCAGGATGTGAAGTGCCTTTACACTCAGATATTAACCATCACTGGTATAAGCGCGTCAGAGTGCATATTCCCATCGTAACGACTGAAGATGTAGTGTTCCAATGTAATGATAAGCGCGTACACATGGCGGCGGGAGACTGTTGGATTTTTGATTCATGGAAATTTCATAAAGTTGAAAACAACAGCGACCAAACTCGCATTCATTTAGTCGTAGACTTTGCGGGTTCAAGTCGTTTTTGGGCCATGGTTGAGCAAATGGATGAACAGATTGCGACGTCAGCTAAGTTCACTCACTATCAACCGCAGCACACCGTTAATATTCGTACTGAAAAACATAATTACCAAATCATCATGTCACCATGCGAAGTCGAATTGTTAGTCAATGACTTAGTAGCTGACGTGCAATCTTGTCAGCTAAATACTACGCCAATAAAAGCATCATTTAGCCAATTGTTAAAGGGATTTGTCGCTGATTGGCGCGAGTTATGGTTCTTATATGGTGAAGAAAACACTGGCTGGCCTTTATTTCATCATTTACGAGATGAAACACTGAAGCAAGCAAGTCAGTACGACAAAGAAGTGTTTATTTCAAATGGTACTTCAGCAGTTAAAATTTTGGCGCAGTTAATAATAGGCCCATCAATGAATGTAGCACTGGCGCCACAACATACTATTAGTGTTGAAAAATCGATGGACACGCCATTACCCGACAAGCGGATTGGTACAACTACTGGGATCCCTATCGGATTAACTCGAAATAGCCCATGCCATTGTGGTTCTGGCGATAAATATAAAAACTGCCATGGAAAAATAACCTAGTTTTGGATTAAGGAAAGGGCGTTAACAAGCCCTTTTCTATAAGTTTTACTGACCTAATAAACGATGGCGAACGTTAATATTAATCTGTTCAAAATCGAGATAATCTTGCCCCATAAATGCTTGATATTTTTCGCATTGACCTATTGCTTTAGTATTCATGGGTTGTCTAACTTGGCTTGCACTCGGGGTTAAAACCGGCCGTGTCGATTGATAAAAATGCAGGCAAGCAGTTTCAAAATCAACACCACAATAGCCGAGTAACTTAGGTATCTCATCATCAGGCTGAATGACCAGTTTCTCAAAACTGAGATGATAAATATCCTGCGGAAATTGACTATCCCAATGTTCCATTAGTGTTAGGTAATTCTCCCAATAGACTTTGATGTTCTCTAACGAGTAGGAATAATCATGTCCAAAGCTAAAGTATTGTTTAAACACACTCAGCGCATTATCCGTCGTATGTCGAATCACATTAATAATTTTAGCTTGTGGGAAAAGGGTTTTAATTAAACCAATATGGAGAAAATTATTAGGGTTTTTATCAATAACATAATCAGGAACTGTTGAAAAATACTGCGCCGATTGTTGCAAATATTCTTGCTGATATTGATTGATTTTCTCTTGGCTCAAATGTGCCAACTGCTTGGCGTAGCCGCCAGTTTGTTCAAGTGTTAACGCAATTCTTTCTATATAAGGTAGCTCGTCCGTAGCACCTATTAAGCTATGACACGCAAGGATCTGCTCGACTAACGTGGTACCAGAACGAGGCATGCCGACAATAAAAATAGGCACTATTTGTTCAGCAACAACTTTCCGTGCCGTCAGTTCTGTATGTCGCAGTGACTGCACAATATTAATAAATGAAGGTTTTTTAAATGGCTTTAGTGGCGCCAACAATTTATTAGCGTGTGCCATCGCCTCAAACGCTAATTGATGCTGATTTGACTGCTCATAAATCCGATTCATGGTGTACAGCAATAACGCTCGACTCGCATCTGACAGCGATGGAGAATTTAAGGCTGAGATAACTACCGATTTATCACTTTCTGAAAACGTATAATTTTTTAGATCCGCTAGGCTCCAAAATCCGGTAGCCATTTTATCTGGGTTTTCGATGATAAATTGGTGATAAAAATCCGTAGCGAGCTGCGTATTACCGGTTGCTTTATAAATATGCCCTAAATTTAATTTTACCGCAGAATGGTTATAATGACTCACGGTACAAAGCGTTAACTTGTCGATTGCCAATGCCATATTGCCAGTCTGTAATGCTGCCATACCTTGCTTAAATTGCAGATCTAACTCATCAGGAAAGAGAGTAATAAGACGATTAAGCATATCAACTTGTTCAAAATAACGTTGTCTTACTTCGAGTAAATGCAATTTACCTCTCAGCGCACGCTCAAAGTTGGGATCGAGTGTTAAAATAGCATCAAATTTATATTCTGCATCTTTGAAATCACTGGCTTTAAATGCAAGCTCCGCCAAAATCAATAATGCATCTAGGTTATGAGGTTGGCGACGAATAACCTTACGCGCATACATACCCGCGGATGAAAATTGCTGTGAAGCAAAGTAGGCCTTGGCATTTTGTAGATATTGTTCTTCTCGGCTCAAGGAACACGCCCCTATTTTGTTAGTTAGTATTTATCGCAATGTAAAATAATTTAGATAAATCCAGTATAAACAGGTTTGTCTTTAGGATGAAGTCTTAACTGATTTGGATCTAATACAGTATGTTTTAACATCATTATTTAATGTGCAGAACTATTTCAGTGCGAGTAATCATTCGTTTAGATTATCGGTAGCACTTAAAGCTTGAGAAATATCCATAAAAAAACCGAATATATAATCACATTCGGTTTTAACGTATTACGCTGTTAATTTCACTTAATTTGTCAACTGTAACAACCTGACTATAAACGCATAATAGCTAAGTTTTAACGATAAAACAGTGGCAACCTTAAGCTTGTACATTCCATAGTTTATCGTCATTGTGCACAAGATATAAACTTTCAGCGCGCGATACCAGCAACTGTGCAAATTTAGCCTGAGTCGCATCACGGGTAGCACCAGAACGGGTTAAGTTTTCCGCTTGCATTTGCCACATCATAGAGAAATGGCGCACCGCATCACGGGCAGTGGCTGCGACCTTGACCTCAACGAAGTCGGACGGTAAATCACCCGACATCACCCAATAGGTTTTATTGGTTGGGCGTTTTGATTCAATTTTCCAAATTGCCATATAAGGCACAAGATAGCGGCTTTCATCGGCCAACACTTTACTTGGGATCACCCCTTTTTCAGCCAAGAAACGATTCGCTTTTTGAAATTGAGTTCTGACCCACTCTTGACGTCGTGCTTCCATTTCTTCTGCAGAAACATGTTGCTGAGTCTGGTCGACAGCTTGTTCAGTCATACTTCCATCCTATCTTATTGTTATAACGCGAAACCCGCTCTTGGGCCAGTGCGCGATTTATTCTATTGATTGCGGCAAAATTAATGCAATTCATCTGGATCACAAAGCTTACGTTTACGTAAGGTGGAAAGCTAAATTGCCACATATAATGTATTTATTCATTCATTATGCGTGGTTGAGAGTATCGCTAAATGCTATGGTTCTGCAATAAATATAACAAACTGTCGATGGGACTGTTCTCGTCGGCTTTTTCATTGTGTATAGCGGAGAAATTCACGTGGCTGTATTTAATCATGTATCCTTTGACGAGCATGAACAGGTTGTATTCTGTCATGATAAAGAAAGTGGCTTAAAAGCTATTGTCGCCATTCATAACACCAACTTAGGTCCTGCTGTTGGTGGCTGCAGAATGTGGAATTACCAATCGGATGATGAAGCCCTGACTGACGTGTTACGCCTTTCTCGTGGCATGACGTACAAGAATGCGCTTGCAGGTTTGAAGATGGGCGGCGGTAAATCAGTAATCATCGCCGATCCCAAAAGACAAGACCGCGAAGCGCTATTTCGCGCCTTCGGCCGTTTAATTAATAGCTTAGGTGGCTGTTACTATTCAGCTGAAGACGTTGGCACCACGACTGCTGATATCATGATAGCCCACGAAGAAACCCCTTATATGGCAGGTCTTGAAGGCAAAAGTGGCGATCCATCCCCCTTCACCGCCCTTGGTACTTTTTTAGGCATAAAAGCCGCTGTTAAACATAAGCTAGGGCTAGACAGTGTAAAAGGGCTTAAAATTGCTGTTCAAGGTGTCGGTCACGTAGGTTATTACTTATGTAAGCATTTACATGAAGAAGGTGCGCTACTCACGGTTACCGATATTCATCAAGCTTCATTAGATAAAGTCGCTACAGACTTTGGTGCAACCGTTGTGGCACCACAGGATATCTACTCACAGGATGTTGATGTATATGCACCTTGCGCGCTTGGTGCCACATTAAATGATACGACACTGCCTCAATTAAAAGCCAAAATTGTAGCTGGCTGTGCCAACAACCAATTAGCCGAAGTTCGCCACGGCGAACAACTGAAAGAAATGGGCATATTATATACGCCTGACTACGTGATCAACGCTGGCGGCATTATTAATGTCTCGTTCGAGAAAGATTACGACGTAGCTAAATCAACCGCTAAAGTGAAAGAAATTTACAATACATTATTGAAAATTTTCAACCAAGCCGATGCCCAAAACCGTACTACTGGTGCAGTAGCTGATGAAATGGCTAAGGCCATTATTGAAGCGGCTAAAAAATAATTTTAACGCTCTTCTTTATATGCTAAAAGCGACCTTTGGTCGCTTTTTTATTATCTAAAACTCAATTTATCTGCTTGAATTAGTCAGTCTGGTACCGGCAAAAGATAACGTTGAGACGCATTTAAAGCACTATATCAACCACCAAGTAGTAGAACGATAAATACCAGCTAAACTCATTTTATCCATAATGGTTCTAGGTTAATCGATTGATTTTATTTAGCAGTAAAATGAATTGCTGCTGCTCATCATCACTAAAGGTTGAGAGAAATTTTTCGTTGACTCGTTCAGCCTCACACACTAGATCTTGCTCTAACGCTTTGGCTTCATCGGTTAGAAAGATTTGAAAGGCACGGCGATTATCGACTTCTTGATGACGGGTAATAAGGCCTTGTACCTGCAACTGATCGAGCAAACGCGTCATAGTGTAGTTTGCCACATCACAACGTTTTGATAATTCAGTTTGGCTTATCCCCTCTTCTTGCCATAAAGCAAACAACACAGGCCATAGCTTTATATCAAGGTGATAACGCTTAAGTTGCAGGTCAAGCTCGTTTTGCAGCTCAATATTTAAGTGGGATACAAGATAACCTAAGCTTTCATAACGATTCAAACTGCACCTCCTACAGCAAAAATTTACTGTTTTGGGGTTAACCTAAAACACTAATAACCTAACCCAAAGCCTGTTTTAATACTATCACCTAACCCTAATAAACTCGCTAATACAAAAACAGATGATGATGCTATTAATCTACGAACTTATTCTTCATCTAGATCAGATAAATTAAATTCATTCACAAAATTATAGTAACAAGCGCGGCCTAGTTTCCCCCATAAGCCACGTTCAAGCGGCAAATAAATACTGTCTTCGGTGAGTTTCATCTGTTTGATATCAATATGATGGTGCTCAGTTTCAATACTGGTTCGCACATCAAGCCATGTATGACATTGCGAAGGCTCAAAATCGATTATCAACAACGGCGCATCTTCTACTTGTACTCGCACTTTTTCAACTGGGGTAATTAAGAAATACTCGCTCTCAATACAATGTAAAATGCTGGCGAACAACTTAGCAAATTTTGTCGGCAACGATGTGCCTAGATAGGTCCAATCACCCAAGGCGTTAATATTAAACAATGGCACTTCACTACACAATGGTACTGTCGTTAACACGCTATCGGAGGCCAATTGTGTAAGTGTGTGTTGAATGCTTTGCGTTATTTGTTCCATCCGCTGTCTCCGTCATCCATAAAAAAACCAGCCTTACGGCTGGCTTTAGTGTGACATTCCTCACTGGGATATACCAGCAAGGATAATAACGACCTTGAGGGTAAATTTAAGTGGTTAACCCCCTTATATATTCGCTAACTCGAGCAGTGCTTCAAGCGGATGCTTTGGTTTATAGCCCGCAAAGCGCTTCACTTGGCTGCGACAAGAATACCCTGAGACCAACACTTGTGGCTGCTCAATTTTTGCCAAGGTTTGCTGCCAAGACATATCAAATAATGCCTTAGAACGCTCGAGATTTTCAGCCTCATGGCCATAGGTCCCTGCCATGCCACAACAACCTAAATTGACTGCGGTTAACTTAGCGCCAAAGTGAGCAAATATTTTAGTCCACTCATTGGCGGTATTTGGCTTGGCCGTCGATTCAGTACAATGACTAAACCAAGTGTATTGCTTATCTTGCTCAGCTTTTGCGGGTAAATCCTTGATGATATTAAGTAACCACTCATTGGCAAGCTTCACCTCGAAATTACCGCGATTGCCCCCTAATACTTCACGGTATTCATCGCGATAACACAAGACTAAGGCAGGATCGATACCGACCATAGGCATACCTAATCTATGCACTTGATTTAAAAAGTCAGCACTCGACTGCGCCGTTTTTGCAAACTTATCTAAAAAACCTTTAATATGCGTTGGCTTACCATTGGGTTTATAGGGTAACAACACAGGTTTTAAACCAAGCTTTTCAATTAACTGGATAAATCGATAAACAAGGCCTGAGTCATAAAAACTGTTAAAGGGATCTTGCACCACCAGCACAAACTGCGCGCGCGCTTCTTCTGGAATCGCTTGTAATGCTGCTAAGTCATACCCACGGCTCGCATGACCATCAAGTCTTTGCTTTAAGGTTGGCACCGATAACGCGGGGGCATCCACATAACCAATAGCTTTTTTAATCACCCATTGGCTGAATGGATTTTGCGCAGCAAAGTTAGTCAGGCGCGGCGCGGCGGCCATCAATGGCAAGCTGTCTTCTATCCCCGCAACGAGATAGTCCTTCGCTGGCCTTAAATAACGTTGATAGTAAATATTAAAAAATTGCGCTCTAAATTTTGGCACATCCACTTTAACCGGACACTGTCCAGAGCAAGCTTTACAGGCTAAACACCCCTTAAGCGATTCCATTACTTCATGGGAATAATCATAATCACGTTTTGCATTAAAGGTATTTTGCACGCGCTGCAACAAGCCTAGAGGCTTGGCTTTTGCCAGTGCGTTTACATCTACTCCTTCACCCTCAAGTAGCCTTAGCCACTCTCTCATGAGCCCTGCGCGCCCTTTGGGAGATTGGACTCTGTCACCTGTCACCTTAAATGACGGACACATGGGCGAATAACTGCTGTAGTTAAAACACAGACCGTTACCGTTACAGTTCATTACATCGGGAAATGCATCGCGAATTTCGATAGGAATTTGTCGGTCAAACTTACCGCGCTTAACACTATCGATATCGTAGTAAAGCGCGCCCACCTTTTTAGGTGCTACCAGTTTACCTGGGTTAAGACGATTATCGGGGTCAAACCAGCCTTTGATATCTTGCAACACGCTATAAAGTTCATCGCCAAATACCGATGGACCGTATTCACCGCGCACACCTTTACCGTGCTCGCCCCACATCAAGCCGCCGTATTTAAGCGTGAGCGCCGCAACTTGATCCGAAATCACTCGCAGCAGTTTTTCATCTTCAACATCGCACATATCAAGCGCGGGCCTAACATGTAATACGCCCGCGTCTACATGACCAAACATACCGTATTGCAGATTATGCCCATCTAATACTGCGCGAAACTCCATAATATAATCAGCGAGTTTTTCGGGCGGTACTGCGGTATCTTCGGCAAAGGCGATAGGCTTACGTCGGCCTTTTGTCGCGCCCAATAAGCCAACGGCTTTTTTACGCATGCCATAGATTTTTTCAATACTGGGCTTATCTTGCGTCACTTGGTAACCCAATACGCCGCACTCACCATTCCTGATTTGTGCCGTTAAAACAGCTTCAAGACTCGCCAGCCTTTGCTCAACGTCCGCGGTATCACCCGCAAACTCAACCATATTAAGGCCATCGATGACTTTACCTGGCACTTCTTGAATTAAGTCAGCAACGGAATGCCAGACAATGTCTTCACGGGCTAAGTTAAGTACTTTTGAATCGACAGTTTCAACCACAGTCGCGCGCGCAGCCACTAGCGATGGTGCATGACGTAATGCTGATTGAAACGAATCATACTTAATATTCACCATGGCACGCTCAGTCGGCAGTGGGGTGATATTCAGTTTCGCTTCGGTGATGACGGCAAGTGTGCCCTCTGAGCCGGTCAAAATTCGAGATAAATCAAATTGAGTTAGGCTATCGTTCCACACGTGTTTTAAATCATAACCCGTGAGGAAACGATTGAGCTTAGGAAACTGCGTTTCAATCTGGGCTCGTTTTTCGTGGCATACCGCCGCTACCGCAGAAATTAGTTTTTGCCCAAGGGGATTTGTACTCACTTCATTGAGGTTAGATAGTAATTGCGCATCTAAAGGCTGAGTATCAAGCACACTGCCATCAATTAATACACTGCGCAGCGCCAGCACGTGATCGGATGTCTTACCATAAACCAGTGAACCCGCACCCGAGGCATCGGTATTGATCATTCCGCCAATCGTGGCGCGGTTTGAGGTGGATAAATCGGGACTAAAAAAATAACCATGGGGGCGCAATGCATCATTGAGCGCATCTTTAACCACGCCCGCTTCTACTCGCACCCAACCTTGCTCAGCATTTACTTCGAGCACGCGGTTCATGTAACGCGACACATCCAAAATCAAACCATGGGTTAACGACTGTCCATTTGTGCCTGTACCGCCGCCCCGCGCACTAAAAGTTACACTGCGATACTCATCGGTAGCAGCAAGCGTTAAGGCAATTTGGATATCCAACTGGGTTTTAGGATACAGCACGGCTTGAGGCAGAAATTGATACACTGAGTTGTCCGTTGCTTGCACTAAACGGGCACTGTAACGTTTGTCTATGTCACCGGAAAAGGTGCTTTGCTCTAGCGCATCAAGGTACGCCAAATACACGGGCTCTAATGTTTGTTGATGTGATAGCAGGGGTAACATGGCTGGCTTCTGTCAATTATCGTTATAGCGCCATTATAAACAAAAAAAAGCCGCTAAAAAGCGGCTTTTTTAACATCTTTATAAAATTACGCTACAGATCACCCGTGTGCTTCAGCCAAATATAGCCAAGTATCAATCACGGTATCAGGGTTAAGTGACACAGTATCAATACCCTGCGCGACTAACCAAGCTGCAAAATCGGCGTGATCCGAAGGACCTTGACCACAAATACCAATGTACGCGCCCTTTGCTTTAGCCGCTTTAATCGCTAAAGAAAGTAACATTTTAACCGCTTCATCACGTTCATCAAACAAATGGCTGATAATACCTGAGTCGCGATCAAGGCCGAGTGTTAGTTGAGTTAGATCGTTTGAGCCGATAGAGAAACCATCGAAGTGCTCAAGGAATTGCTCGGCTAATAGCGCGTTTGAAGGCACTTCACACATCATAATGACGCGTAAACCATCTTTACCACGCTCTAAACCTTGCTCTTTAAGCAGGCCGATCACTTGCTCAGCTTCTTTTACTGTGCGTACGAACGGGATCATCACTTCAACGTTCGTCAAGCCCATGTCATTACGGACACGTTTGATCGCTTCACACTCTAGGGCAAAACAGTCACGGAACGATTCAGAGATATAACGGCTTGCACCGCGGAAACCCAGCATTGGGTTCTCTTCTTCTGGCTCATATCTGTCACCGCCCACCAAGTTGGCATATTCGTTAGACTTAAAGTCTGACATACGCACGATAACTTTCTTAGGATAGAAAGCCGAGCCGATAGTCGCGATACCTTCAACTAAACGAGCAATGTAGAATTCAACTGGAGAATCGTAACCGGCGATCATCTCGTTAATTTCAGTTTGCAGCGCAGCGTCTTGTTGATTGAACTCAAGCAGTGCCTTCGGATGAATACCAATCATACGGTTGATGATGAATTCTAAACGCGCTAGACCCACACCTTCGTTTGGTAAACGGGCGAAATCAAATGCTCTGTCTGGGTTACCGACGTTCATCATGATTTTCATTGGCAGTTCAGGCAACGAATCAACACGATTTGAAATTACTTCAAAATCTTGTTTACCTTCGTAAATAAAACCTGTGTCACCTTCAGCGCAAGAAACCGTCACAATTTGACCGGTTTTGATACGGTCAGTCACATCACCACAACCCACTACCGCTGGCACACCTAATTCACGGGCAATAATTGCCGCATGACAGGTACGGCCGCCACGGTTGGTGACAATCGCGCTAGCGCGTTTCATGATAGGCTCCCAATCAGGATCAGTCATGTCGGTGACTAACACATCGCCAGGTTGTATTTGATCCATATCAGCAATAGACGTTAATACTTTAGCAACGCCAGTACCCACTTTATGACCGATAGCGCGACCTTCACAGATCACAGCGCCGCGGCTCTTTAAGTGATAACGCTCAATCAATTGTACGTCTTCACGGCTACGTACCGTTTCTGGACGCGCTTGAACGATATACAGCTTGCCGTCATTACCGTCTTTTGCCCATTCGATATCCATGGCACGACCGTAATGTTTTTCGATAATCATGGCTTGTTTTGCTAACTCTTCAACTTCGGCGTCGTTGATAGAGAATTGACGACGCTTGTCTGCAGCGACATCTTCAATTTTGACTTGTTTGCCGTGAGCAACGTCATCTGAATACACCATTTGGATGAGCTTGCTACCGATATTACGGCGCACAACAGCCTTATGACCTAAGGCTAAAATAGGTTTGTGAACATAAAATTCATCAGGGTTAACTGCACCTTGAACAACCATTTCACCTAGGCCAAAAGATGAAGTGATAAATACCACATCGTTATTGCCAGATTCAGTGTCCATAGTGAACATCACACCTGAGGCCGCTTTGTCTGAACGTACCATACGTTGTACGCCAGCAGATAAAGCCACACCGTGGTGCTCGTAACCTTGGTGAACACGGTAAGAGATAGCGCGATCGTTAAACAGCGATGCAAATACGTGTTTAACAGCAACGAGCACAGACTCATAACCTTTCACGTTTAGGAAGGTTTCTTGCTGACCCGCAAAGGATGCGTCTGGCATATCTTCTGCAGTAGCTGAAGAACGAACGGCAAATGAAGCTTCGCTCGTTTCTGCGGCAAGTTTATCGTAAGCTTCACGAATGGCTTGCTCGAATGCAGGTTGGAATGGCGTGTCGATAACCCACTGCCTGATCTGTGCGCCTACTTTAGCCAACGCATTGACATCATCTACATCCAATGTGGCTAGAATGTCATAAATTTTCTGGTTAACTCCGCTTTGTTCAAGGAACTCATTGAAAGCATAGGAAGTTGTCGCAAATCCGCCAGGTACTTGAACGCCGGCATTAGCCAGATTGCTGATCATCTCGCCTAGAGAAGCATTTTTGCCGCCAACCAAGTTGACGTCACCCATGCCTAATTCTTGATACCAGAGTACGTATTGCTGCACAGTTCTATCTCCGCAAGTTTATTTCAGTGGCCCCTTCACACGAGGGCAGCGGCATTTTACACTCCAGCTCAACATGCGTAAATCTATAATTTCATTTGTAATTTTATTACTACAAGAGGTCAGTATGGCACCAAAAGTATTCTATATTTCCGATGGGACAGCAATCACTGCTGAGGTCTTTGGTCATGCGGTTCTCTCGCAATTTCCACTAGAATTTGAGTCACTTACCATTCCTTTCGTCGAAACTCCGACCAAAGCCGAGCAAGTTAAGCGCCAAATTAATGATTGTTTTATTACAACAGGTGAGCGGCCCTTAGTGTTCCATTCGATCGTAAAACCTGAAATTCGCGACATCATCTACTCCAGTGAAGGCTTAGATTATGATTTTTTGAATACCTTTGTCGCACCTCTGGAGCAACATTTAGGTGTTTCAGCTTCTCCAGTGCTACATCGAACTCATGGAAAAGCTAATCATGGCTATGAAGCGCGTATCGATGCGATTAATTTTGCGATGGATAATGATGACGGCCAAACCATGAAACACATGGATAAAGCCGATTTAGTGTTACTGGGGGTGTCACGCTGTGGTAAAACGCCATCGAGTCTGTATTTATCGATGCAGTTTGGAATTAAGGCGGCCAACTATCCGTTTACCGAAGATGATATGGATGATCTTAAATTACCTGAAGCGCTTAAACGCAATAAGAAAAAACTCTTTGGCCTGACAATCGATCCCGTGCGTTTACACGAAATCCGCCAAAGCCGTATGGAGAACAGCCGCTACTCATCGCTCAAACAGTGCCGTTTAGAGGTCAAAGAAGTGGAAATGCTATTTAAACGCGAACGTATTCCCTATATCGACACCACCAATCATTCTGTCGAAGAAATAGCGACCAAAATATTGGATGTCACGGGCCTTGAACGGCACATGTTTTAAGATAAAAGAACAAAACTCACCCCGATAATCCGAGTGAATTTAACGTAAAGAGGTCTAACTTAAATTAAATTCATTGCACGGTTGCCGATAATTAACGCAATTGGCACTGTGCAACTCGGTTCGATTCGTTATAATCCGAGGCAATCTGGCGAAAAAGCGCCGCACGCAAGCTCGGTATTTTGAATGACCATTAAAACAGACGAACTACGCACCTCCTTATTAGCAAAAGTCATCTCACCTGCGCAACTGGCATCTGAGTTCCCATTAACTCAAGATGCGGCCGATTATCTAGTTCAACAACGCCGTGAAGTCGAAGCCATTATTAGTGGTGAAGATCAGCGTTTATTGGTCATCATCGGCCCATGTTCAATCCACGATACTCAAGCAGCGTTAGATTATGCGCAGCGCTTAGCTGCGTTACATCAAGAATTGAAAGATGATTTGTGTATTTTAATGCGCGTCTATTTTGAAAAGCCGCGCACGATAGTCGGCTGGAAAGGATTAATTTCAGATCCTGATCTTGATGGCAGTTTTGAACCCAATAAAGGTCTACGCATTGCCCGCGAGTTACTGCAGCAAATCACCGAATTAAAATTACCGATTGCCACCGAATTTTTAGATATGGTGAACGGTCAATATATTGCAGACCTTATAACTTGGGGCGCGATTGGTGCACGCACCACTGAAAGCCAAGTTCATCGTGAAATGGCTTCTGCATTATCGTGCCCAGTTGGTTTTAAAAATGGTACCGATGGCAACATCAATATCGCCGTCGATGCCGTACGTGCTGCACAAGCACCACATATTTTTTATTCACCGGATAAAGATGGCGTAATGGCCGTTTATCGCACCCACGGTAACCCGTTCGGACATATTATTTTACGTGGCGGTAAAAAACCGAATTATCATGCTGCCGATGTTGAAAAAGCACGCCAACAACTCGAATCCGTTGGCATAACTCAACGTATGATAGTCGATTTCAGCCACGGCAATAGCGAGAAAAACCATCTTAAACAGCTCACGGTTGCCGATGAAATCATGGCGCAAATGCGTACCGGCAGTAGCGCCATTGCCGGCATTATGGCCGAAAGCTTTATTGAGGAAGGCAATCAAAAAGTCATTGCTGGCGAGCCATTATGTTATGGCAAGAGTATTACCGATGCGTGCTTACATTGGCACGACTCTGAAAAACTGCTACGCGATTTAGCCAGCGCCTCACGTGACAGACGCGCCTTGTTTAACAACATCTAACTGGCGATAAAGCAATAAAAATGGCCATAAAGCTGCTATTAATCAGCGACTTTATGGCCATTATTCTTTTTAGCATTAACTCAGTGTTTTTGAAGCTTAGGACAATAATGACATAAACCGCCACAGCCCTTTCAACTCAACTAGCAACTCAGTCTTAGCTCAATCAACATGACTTGTATCCACCAGCGCTAACGCCATAATCTCATACAAAAAGTCATTCAAACAATAATTAAGGACAAACATAAGCGCCTTTATCTGTCCAAGCAGAGCTTGCACTCGGCACTTCATTACGGCTCCACCACTTAGCTTGCCATAATTTGTCTTGATAACTCACCTGTGCGCCCTGCGGATAACCCATGCTCGCCGACCAAGGTTGAGTCACCACACTCACCAGCTGCCACGCCTCATTATTGCTGCTTGGTTCACTACCTTGTTGCCACCATTTGGCCTGCCACACTAATTGTGCATGAGCGACTTTATCACCTGTTTGATAGGCATTACTGGCATTCCAAGCAGCATACCGCCCAGCGGCTGGATCGCTTATCCCACAGGTCGTTGGCGGCGTTGTCGCCTCAGTATTCACTTTAAAAGCAAACTGCTGCGCTTGACCGCTAACAGCTTGGTTAATGTGCAGCACATAATCGCCCGCTTGCGTCAGTGAAATAGCCAGTGCTTGCACTGTTTCGCCGACGTTCAGATTTTGCTCAAACACCCAAGTGCCCGCTGGCGCGCCAAGGGTTTGCACCCTAACTTGGGTTTCAATCGCTTGGTTAGGGCTATTAGTAGCACTTAAGCTCAGCTGTAATTGTGCTTTTCCTTCGGCCAAAGTGTATTCACTGGCTAACCCGGTCAACGCAACGATGGCGCTTGGCGCGGATTTAAGATCTAAGCGATAGCTTTGATCTGCCGCTTGCAGCCACACTTGGTTGGTAACGATGTCGGTGGCCGAAAACACGATAGCACCACTGGTTTGCTTCACGCCAACTTGCACCTGCGCGCTGTGGCTTGCGGCAATGATGCCCGCCAATTCCTGCGCCCAATTTGCCACATTGCTTGGCGTGATGGTTAACCGCTCAAACACGCGTTCATCGCCTTGGGCAGAAAACACCCTAAACCACACTTCATCGCCAACCTTAGGGTTAACGCCTGTGGGCACATACGCGCCAGCGGTAACCCAAGTGTCGGGTGTCGGCGTTGGATCAGGGTCAACAGTGCCCGCGCCAATACGGATGTCGCTACAGTTATAAAACCCTTCACCCACCACATCGTTACGTTGCCAGCGGGTATACAAGGTCGCATCGCCGCTACGACTTGCAGGTAATGTCACCATAATACGATAGAACTTTTTACCATTGATAATCACAATCGGTTGATCTTGCAGTTCATCGACTAAAGTGAGTTTTTCCCAACTTAACGATTCAGTAGCACTGTTAAAGTCACTATTTGACAAGAAAAACTGCCAAAAACTGGGATTATGCGGTGTATGGGCATCGAACAAGAGTTCAATTTGGCCATTCGCGTCGGGGGTGACTGTGGTGCGCTGGTAATGCGCCGAGGGTAAATCAAGCCCGCGTTTAGCAGTGTCGCCACCTGCACATAACAAACCGTTAGGGATCGCAGTTTTAACGGCGGCTAAATTGTTATAATCGCTCACATTGATTGAAAATTCATTATTTTGCACAAATTGTACTGTGCCGGCTTCGGTAAAGGCTTGGCGACAGGCAAGGTTTGGAATACCTGAGCCGTCGGCTGGCCACCAATAGCCGCCATCGTTAACACAAAATTGCTGTCTTGCTTTAGGGAACTCAACAAAACCATGGGCTAGTGCTTGCTGGCTAATGCCCAGTAATATTGCCGCGCTGACAAGGCGGCGCACTGAAAAAATTGCTGACATAACAAGATTCCTTCTGTTATTCACATAATAAATGGCTGTTCTAAAAAAATGCGCCAGTCGCATACTGAGTACGACTGGCGCAGGCAGTCACCCTATCGCGTCGCGTTAGGGTGAACAGTTTGACGAGTGTTTACAGACTGCACAAAGGCTTCCAAGAACTTGTGGTACCAGGTTTATCCTGCGTCCACCACAGCGCTTCAAACACACTGCTGGCATCCTTCATTTTATCGCCCGTGGCGGCATGGCTTGGGTTGCCCTGCCAATCCTTTTGCGGAAAATTAGGATACGCTGCAATTGTGCTGGCATTAATGCCCTTGGCTGCACAGCTATTGCCAACTGGTGGCGTGATGCATTCTGGCAGGCTTGGATTAAGTTCGCAGGCAGTAGGGTCTGTTGGCGTTACGCTCACGCTGTCTTTGCCCGCAAACGCATAACGTTGGCCATTAAAGCTCACGGTGAAGTTAGACGGCATAGACACAGGTAAGTAGTACTTGATCACGCCCTCAAAACTCGCGCCCGGTGCGATGTTCTTCCACGTTGGCAGAGTGAACTTGATGTGATGGAAATCGTTTTCCAAGCCACCAATGTTATTGCCCGCGGCGTTAGAGCCATCGACCATTACCGTTAAGCCCATACCCGATTGATCGCTAATTTCAGCTGAAGTTGAGGTTGAAATATCAAACTCAAACACCGCGCCACCCGGAATGGTAACGCTGCTGTTGTTGGTGATAACCAGATCAGGCGTAATAGGATAATTACTGTCGCCCACTTTAAAGCCTTTCAGTTCAGCACTTAAGGCTAACGTTTGTGTTGGCGCCGCGCTGTTGCTAATGCGGTTGCCGTAAGGCGTTGCCGTGGCAAAACCGTTATAGGCAATGGTTGTCATAGTATCGCCGATGAAATATTCACCTTGACCGTTGTTACGGCTTGGATACCAATCAAAGTCACCCGCCAGTTCCCAGAACATCACGCCGCCGATGCCTTTATCAACCACATATTGCACTTTACGCGCCATGGCTTGCTCATCTTCTGTCGATAAGAACACTTTTTTAGTTGGGTTCCATAACCAAGATGATTCAGCAACGGCATCGTAATGACGCTCATATACACCCACTAATGCATCAGCAGGATCGGTATCAGGTTTTAAACCGTAAGCGGCAAGATAGCTGCCGCTAATACCTTGCTCAAGGTTTTTGGCATGCCACATAGGGTTAGAACCGGCGAACATTTCGTCACCACGCATATCCGAATCATGCCATAGGTTATCAATGCCTTGTGCGCCATAACCACAGTTTGATGTACCATCGCCCGTACCTGTAGGGCAAGCACTTTGATTAGGATAAGCCGCTAAGCCCCACAAACCGTTAGTGCCGCCTTGTACGTTTTGCCAACCGCGGGTGTAATACGGAATACCTATGTTGATACGACCGGCAGGCATAGCGCCGCGGAAATAATGGTAAGCCCAATCGGTATTGAGGTAACCAATATTGCCGTATTGCACTGTGCTGTACACATCCCAAAATGCCAGTTCGGCATCGCTACCTGTGTCGAACAGCGCCGCGTTATGGCCAACAAAGTCATTCCACGCACCGTGTAAGTCGTAGCTCATGATGTTAACGTAATCCAAATAACGGGTCATTTGGTACGCTTCCATCCCGCGCAGTAAATAGCCTGAAGCCGGTGACGCCACGGTTAACATATAATGTTTACCATCGGCAACACCCGCTGCATCGAGTTTTTCACGCAGAGTTTTCATCAATACATCGTATTGTTTGAATAAGCTCGCGCGCATTGGCTCGGAAACCGCAAAGTCATCTGGATTACCCGATTTGGCCATAGATGTTGCATATTCATAATCGATATCTGCGCCATCAAAACCATAGGTACGTAGAAAAGTCACCACAGAATCGGCAAACGTATCCATAGCTTGCTGGGTTTTGGTCATTTCATAGAAGCCACCCGACGCCACACGCGTACCATCATCGGCAAAGAAACCACCAGTTTCTGCCCAGCCACCGATCGAGATCAGCGTTTTGACATTAGGATGTTGTTTCTTGTATTTGTTCAGTAAGTTGAAATGCCCTTTATAGGCAAATTGCGGATCCATTTCGGCGCCCGCAATCCCTTCCCATGTCATGCCAGTCGCAGCATTATTAGGATTGGTTGGATTGCCAATAGACACTTTGTTGCTAGCATCAACATGCGCAAACGCATAGTTAATGTGGGTGATTTTATCCCACGGGATATCGTTAGCTAAATAGGCAGGTTGATTGTTTTTACCCGTGCGCCAAGACGTAAAGTAACCGATGATACGACGCGCATGATCAGCGCCCATTTTTTCACGGCCTTCAGAATCATACACTTGGCAATAAGGTGAATTATCCAATAACCCTTCTGGACGACAACTTTCATCATCTGTGCTTGGCGTGCCAGCAAAACCGGTTACCGCGCCAGACATCGCGCTCAAGCCTAAATCATCAATCGCTTCAACCTGTAAACGTACAGGTCCATCAATTACAGCGCTATATTCAGCGCTATAGGGCGCCGTGGTGTCTTCGCTAACGAGTTCACCATTGACCCAAAAGCGCACACGGCTGACGCTGCCATCGACATCACTCGCAGTAGCATTGAGCGTCAGTGGCGTATTGAGCGCCATTACAAAGCCTTGCTCGATACCGCTTAAACTCACCGTTGGCGCTACGTTGGCGGCATTAACAACAAGATTTATTGCTGCTGATGTGCCGACTCCTCCGCGGGTATCATAGGCTTTGGTCACCAGTTGATATTGTCCCGCCGCACTTGGCGTAAAACTTAATTGATATGGCGCGCTGTTATCACTCACCTTGAGCTGACCATTCAGCCACAACTCCACTCGTGAAACGCTATCGCCAGCATTACTGTCACTCGCTTGTGCTTGTACTAATACGCTCTCCCCCGCATTGACAACGCTGTCATTTGTTGGTGACAAAATAGTCGTCACAGGTGCTACGTTTGCCTCCTGCGTATCAGTAACTAACACGCTGATATTTTGCAACGTTTCGGCGCCTCTATCGTCCACTGCACGCACTTGAAATACCACTGTGCCTGCCGTTGTAGCAGCCCAAGGGCTTGCAACCGCCACGCCATTAATCGACCAAACTAAACTTGCGACTGTGCCATCGGCATCTGTTGCACTGGCCGCTAATACGACGCTATCGCCAACGTTAACATTCGCGCCTGCGACAGGAGATGTGACGGTAATAACAGGTGCTTGATTCACGACGCCCGAATCACAAGTACCAAGGTTCTTCCACACATTTCCCTGCGCAGCCGTAGATGGCGATTCATTGGTGGTCCACCACTGGTTTTTATACAGCGCATTTTGGTGGGTGACTTGGGTTGGTGTGGCATACACTTGACCTGCTGACCAAGGCGCAATGCCTTCGCAGCTAACCGTAACTGCTTGCGCGTGCAAACTCACGCCAAACAGTGATAGACCAATTGCCATCGCAAGCGGTGCTCGCGTAGACAATCTGGATGTAACGTTACTCATGGGTAAATTCCTTATGACTATTTTTATTGTTTTATATTGATGTCAACTACCCAAAGTGAGTTTGAAATCAAACTCCCAAACTGCAAGGCAACAGTCGTGACATTGCCAACCTATACTCATGTTTCATTTTTGTTAACCCATTGGTTATAACTATTTTGCATATGATATATCAAATGCAGGATTTATATTTAATCCGAAAAAATAGTCACTTACTGTATTCACAATCTAGCAATGAAGAGAACACGCTTTTTTTTCACACTATCAACTGTATTAAATTTAGGCTACATAAGCGTTTCAGCATATTGCTAAAATGTTATTTTCAGGGGCGTAAAAGTGCGATTATCGATAAGTTTTGGCTAATTCTAGGCAAGTTTTATTGATGTCGTTATACTCCGCCCCTCTTAGACTTTTATCGTATAACTTTAGGTTAATGTATGTCGAACGCACTAGAACAAACCCAAACTGATTATTCTGATATTATCGAACAACGGATAAATCAATCAGAAGCTCGAGTCATTAAAGCGGTTTTCCCAGCAATAACTAACCACCACAATACGCTATTTGGTGGCGAGGCATTAGCTTGGATGGACGAAACCGCTTTTATTGCCGCTACACGCTTTTGTCGCAAAACATTGGTTACCGTCAGTTCAGATAGAATCGACTTTAAAAAACCGATTCCTGCCGGCACATTAGCAGAGCTTATCGCTCGGGTGATCCATGTAGGTAATACTTCTCTAAAAGTAGAAGTTAATATTTATGTCGAAAATATGTACCAAGATCATCGAGAGCATGCAATACGAGGTGTATTTACCTTTGTTGCGGTTGACGAACAACGAAATCCTACTCAAGTGTGGCCTAACAGATAGTTTTTAAGCCTTATAAAGATACAGATTAGTCCATTATCCTAGGCTTTTTATGGCTACGTTACGCTGCGTATGTTGCTTAGCAATATAGCGATCGAAATCTAACAACCAGAAACATATCAAAATTTTGTTCTTCTTGGCGAATAAAGCAATAGGATCCTTGATTACTTTTCTGTTACATTGAGTTCAATCTTCACGCGCAACGAACATAATCATAAAAGCCATGAAGCTAGAAAACTTAAATATAATTATCGCAGATGATCATCCATTGTTCAGAAATGCACTACGTCAAGCACTCACAAGTGCCTTTGAGCATGCACAATGGTTTGAAGCCGACAGTGCTGATGCACTACAAGTAGTACTTGATGATCGTCATGTTAATTACGATCTCGTGTTACTGGATCTGCAAATGCCTGGTTCACACGGCTACTCTACCCTTATCCATTTACGCTCACATTACCCTGACTTACCCGTTGTGGTAATTTCAGCTCACGAAGACATTAATACCATCAGCCGTGCGATTCATTACGGTAGTAGCGGATTTATCCCCAAATCGTCCTCCATGGAAGCCCTTAAAGAGGCTCTCACAGCGGTATTGTTCGGCGATATTTGGCTGCCCAAAGGCGCTGAAATCATTCCAATTGAAGATGATGCTGTTGATAAAATGGCCAGTAAATTATCTGACTTAACACCACAACAATATAAAGTACTGCAAATGTTTGCTGAAGGTTTATTGAATAAACAAATTGCCTATGATTTAGGCGTATCAGAAGCGACAATTAAGGCACATGCCACTGCAATTTTTAGAAAACTCGGCGTTCGCAATCGTACACAAGCCGTTATTGCACTGGCACAGTTGGAAATGTTAGATAAAATGGATATCTCTTAACTCGGCCATAATTCTTTATCTTGAGCTAATGGCGAAGGATTTATTCTGTCGTAAAATAAGTGTCCATAAATATCCAATCTATTATAAATATCCATAAAAAATGCCGCTTATTCAGCGGCATTTTTTATGGATTATTTTTGTTAACTGCGAGAACGATATTTACCTTACTATCGCATCGGTAAATTTTTATCCGCAAACATTTCATCAATAAGTTGTTGATCCCGTAACGCTACAGCTTTTTCAACTACATCGCGGGTTAAATGTGGTGCAAAATGTTGAATAAAGTCATACATATAGCTGCGTAAAAAACTGCCTTTCCTAAAGCCAATTTTAGTCGTACTGTGCGCAAATAAATGTCCCGCATCAATAGCGACTAAATCTTTATCAACAATAGGGTCAATCGCCATTGAGGCAATCACACCAACACCTAAACCCAAGCGCACATAGGTTTTAAGCACATCGGCACTGGTTGCACTAAATACAACACGAGGTTCTAAATTAGCATGGTTAAAGGCTTTCTCGATTTCAGAAGCGCGGTCAAAACCAAAAACATACGTGACCAGTGGAAAACGTGCTAACTCTTCAATACTTATTGGAGAATTTTGATTTCGCGTTGCAAGTGGATGATCTTTAGGTACGACAATAGAACGATTCCAGTGATAACAAGGCAACATAATTAAATCTGAATACAAATGCATAGCTTCGGTTGCTATGGCAAAATCGGCATCACCACGAGCCGCTTGTTCACTGATCTGCGACGGTGTGCCCTGATGCATATGCAAGTTCACTTTAGGATAGCGATCAATGAACTGACGAATGATCGTCGGTAATGCATAACGCGCCTGTGTATCGGTAGTAGAAATATTTAACTCGCCTTGATCAGGCTTAGTGTATTCTTCAGATACTTTTTTAATGCTATCAACTTTTCCCAAAATGTCATTGGCAATACTGATCACTTGTAGACCCGCAGGTGTGACATGGGTTAAATGTTTACCGCTACGACCAAATATTTGGATCCCCAACTCATCTTCTAGCATACGAACTTGTTTGCTGATCCCAGGCTGGGATGTATACAAGTTTTCAGCTGTTGCCGATACATTAAGGTTATGCTTGACGACCTCGGCAATATATCTGAGTTGTTGCAGTTTCATTTTATTTCCTTGTATCTAACCACGAAAAATGCCATTAACAGCTGAGTCATAAATGAGCTCAGCTATAATCAATCGTTATAGTATATAGTAAAAACTAAAGTAAATTGGAATATAGCGCGCAAGTCTGCAGATTCATACGACAGAAATGATAACCTAGGCTAAGATAACTATGCTAGTTTATTGATTTATTGTAGCATTAGTTCAATTGGATAAATAATGGAACATCTATGTCATTCACCTTGGTTCTGATCCTTATCGGTGCACTTTTATTACTTGTTATCGGAATTAACGTTTTACAACAACAGAGAGAACGTGCGGAAGCAGAGCGGCGCACCGAATTTGCTCGCCAAAGGGCAATTATTGATGAAACAGAAGTTGTTTTATCAAACACAGGTATGATGCCCTGCAGCACCAATATCGTCTTAGTCTTGTACCGTCGAGTACAAGATGCGTTGCAAGCTGCTACGGCAGCAAGTAATGGTCAGCAGCAAGCGGATTATCAACGACGCCTAGCCGATATCAACAATCAAATAACGACTTTGCAATCTGGCCAACCTCAAACGCCACCGATTGAAAACTTTAAATTACCAGATAATGACAAACAGATTTTAGCGTTAGTACAAACCTTAAAGAAGTTAAAAGCCATACTCAGGGCTGAACATAATAAAGGCAAAGTTGATCCGAATATTTTTGCTCAGGAAGAAAGCCGCATTGATAGCTTACAGCTCAGAATTAACGTTGACTCAATGCTTTCTCGCGCACGAGCTGCCAGTTTCATGAAGCAATATGGCTCATCAAAACAAATGGTTACCAAAGCTCTGGCAACTTTACATGCTATCAAAGCACAGACACCTAATGATCCTTTTATTGCTCGTAAGGTAGATGAAGCCAAGCTATTACTCGACGAGATTATGGGCGCCCAGAAACAATCTGAACCCCGAGTAGCTAAATCTAAAAATGAAGATGATGATATTGATATGCTGTTTCAACCGAAAAAGAAATGGTGATCGATTGGCATGTTGTGGTTGTATAAGCATCAGCGCCCTATCGTCAACAAACTCAAGTTAGTGTTTCATTTATTAGTAATCTAATCTTGTTTATCATTACAATAACGATAAAAAAACGTAATTACAAAAAAAGCCAAGTCACATGACTTGGCTTTTTTCATTTTAAATCTGAGCTCATAGAAGTTAGCTTTTCTTGGCCTTCTTCGTTGTTGCTTCACTTACCCACTTACCATTGACATAATGCGCAGACCAGCCTGTCGCTTTACCGTCAACTTCAGTAGCAACATATTGCTCTTTAGTCTTACGGCTAAACTTAACGACCGCCTTATTACCCTCATCATCGGTAACAGGAGCATCGGCTAAATATTGATACTTAGGCCACAGTAGTTCACGGTATTGAACGAGCTCTTCAACCAGAGGTGCCCGAGTTTCCCGTGATTTAGGGAACGTACTGGCTGCCAAGAAAATGCCTGCCGCGCCATCACGTAACACAAAATGGGCATCAGACTTAGTGCATTTAAGATCTGGCAAATAGATAGGATCTTCTTTTGGTGGCGCAGCTTCACCGTTCTTTAATAATTTACGGGTATTTTTACATTCGCTATTCGTGCATCCAAAGTACTTACCAAAACGACCATTTTTAAGCTCCATATTGCTACTACAGCGATCGCACTCAATCAGCGGGCCTTCGTAACCTTTGATCTTAAATTGGCCTTCTTCGACTTCATAGCCTTCACAAAGAGGGTTATTACCACAGACATGTAGCTTACGCTTCTCATCAATCAGGTAACTATCCATCGCCGTGCCACAGATACTACAACGATGCTTTGCACGTAGCGCATCGGTTTCAGCATCTTCACTGTTTTCGCTAATAGCCTCAACGCCAGGCGTTAAATTCATCGTCGTTTTACAGCGCTCTTTTGGTGGTAACTCGTAACCAGAACAACCGAGGAACACACCCGTTGTACCGGTGCGAATACCCATTGGACGACCACAAGTGGGGCATTTAATATCCGTCATCACCATTTGGTTAAGACGCATGCCGCCTTCTTCAGGATCGAGCTCTGCTTTTTCTAATTGCTTAGTAAAATCGGCATAGAAACCATCAAGAACTTTCTTCCAATCGAGTTCACCGCGAGCCACATCATCTAATGTTTGCTCCATACTGGCGGTAAAATCATAGCTCATTAAATCAGCAAAACTACTGACTAAACGTTCACTGACTATTTCACCCATTTTTTCAGCATAGAAACGACGATTTTCAACCTTCACATAACCACGGTCTTGAATAGTTGAAATAATTGTTGCGTAGGTCGATGGGCGGCCAATACCACGTTTTTCTAATTCTTTCACTAAAGACGCTTCGCTGTATCGTGCTGGCGGCTTAGTAAAGTGCTGCTTAGGCTGCAACTCTTTTAATGCTAATACATCGCCTTGTGCTACAAATGGCAAAGTACTATCTTCTTCATTTTTCTTTTTAAGTGCAGTTTGCACGCGAGTCCAACCATCAAAACGTAAGGTACGTCCGGTGGCTTTAAGCTCATAGTCACCCGCTTTTACAGTTAACTTAGTTGCATCATATTGCGCTGGTGTCATCTGACACGACACAAACTGGCGCCAAATCAACTCATACAGACGCTGAGCATCACGTTCCATGTCTGATAATGTGGCAGCTTGCACATGCACATTAGATGGACGAATCGCTTCGTGAGCTTCTTGTGCACCTTCTTTAGAACCATAACGAATAGGCTCTGCAGGGAGATACTTATCACCAAACTCTTTGGCAATCATCTCACGTAGGTTCTCTACCGCCTCTTGACTTAAATTAGTCGAGTCAGTACGCATATACGTGATATGACCAGCTTCATAAAGTCGCTGGGCCATCATCATGGTTTTCTTCACACCAAAACCAAGACGCGTACTCGCAGCCTGTTGTAATGTAGAGGTAATAAAAGGAGCTGATGGTTTACTTTGGGTCGCTTTATCTTCACGGGCAAGCACTGTGTAACTTGCTGCTGATAACGCTTGAACCGCGGCCATTGCTTGCTGTTCATTGACAGGGTTAAAGGCAGCATCTAAATGCTTAACCACTTCCATCCGCAAGGCTTCTTGAGCGGGCGTGCTGAGCTCAGCATGGACATCCCAGAACTCTTCTGGCACAAAGGCTTTAATTTCACTTTCGCGTTCAACCACTAAGCGAACAGCTACCGATTGCACTCGTCCTGCAGATAAGCCGCGGGCGACTTTTTTCCACAACAAAGGTGACACCATAAAACCCACCACTCGGTCTAAAAAGCGACGAGCTTGCTGGGCATTAACCATGTTGGTATCGAGTGTTGACGGTTTACTAAAAGCATCTTGAATTGCTGTTTTAGTGATCTCATTAAAAACGACGCGTTGATACCGCGAAGGGTCGCCACCAATCACCTCCTGCAAATGCCAGGCGATAGCTTCTCCTTCACGGTCTAAGTCGGTTGCGAGATAGATGGTGTCAGCAGAATCCGCCAGCGCCTGTAACTCTTTAACCACTTTTTCCTTACCAGGAAGTATTTGATACTTGGCCGCCCATCCCTTCTCGGGATTTACGCCCATGCGAGATACCAGCGCTTGCTGATCTTTCACCTTTTTATATTGAGCTTTTTCTTCTGGCGACATTTTCTTTACTTCGGCAGCGGATTTAACCTTTTCATTGCCTTCGGAAGTCGATGATGTCGGCAAATCACGGATGTGACCTACGCTCGATTTAACGATGAATTCTTTGCCAAGATATTTATTAATAGTCTTAGCTTTGGCCGGTGATTCGACAATTACTAGCGATTTACCCATAGTTTACTTTGCGCCAAAAAATCTCAAGAAGGTGGAAATTGGCACCATATATAGAGGGTTGTGTGAATAGTTTCAAGTTAATCCCTCTTTTATATGTACCAGCGAGTCACTTTTTAATCAAAGTTGAAAAAATGTAAAAATATATATGCGTAATTAAAAACTAATATTTCATTATTGGCCAGCAAGCAAGAAATAGTTATGCATTTATGGCCAAAAAGCTGCTTTAAGCACAAAAACCTGCGCTTGTGCGCCCAAAAAGCTTCACAGTATACTGGCCCCCTCAGGGACACTAAACAAATAATAACCTTCCCTATCACAAGGATAAGCAATGAAGCACTTTGAAGCGAATTTTGATGGACTCGTTGGACCAACACACAATTACGCAGGATTGTCTTTTGGCAATGTTGCGTCACTGAGCAACGCCGCTTTAGCCTCTAATCCCAAAGCCGCTGCGAAACAAGGGCTACAAAAAGCCAAAGCCCTTGCTGATATGGGTATGGTTCAAGGTATGTTAGCCCCTCAAGAGCGCCCAGACCTTTATACATTGCGCCGAATTGGATTTTCTGGCTCTGATGCTAATGTTATACAACAAGCCGCGAAAGAAGCGCCTATGTTGCTTAATGCCTGTTGCAGTGCATCCAGTATGTGGACAGCCAATGCCGCAACAGTCTCGCCAAGTGCTGACACTCGTGACGGAAAACTGCATTTTACCCCAGCCAACTTAGTTGATAAGCTGCATCGCAGCATCGAGCCACTCACAACGGGGCGCATACTAACAGCAACTTTCAATGATCCCCACTATTTTCATCACCATAGTCATCTACCTGAGCATAATAGCTTCGGTGATGAAGGTGCGGCAAACCACACAAGGCTTTGTAAAGAATATGGCCATGCTGGCGTAGAGCTATTTGTTTACGGGCAGGAAGCCACCAACCCCAGTGCACCTAAACCACAAAAATATCCAGCAAGACAGACCTTAGAAGCGTCGATGGCAGTGGCGCGTTTACATCAACTTGAAGAGGATAATTGTGTCTTTATTCAGCAAAACCCCGATGTAATTGACCAAGGGGTATTTCATAATGATGTTATTGCGGTTGGTAACCAGAATGTGCTGTTTTACCATGAACAAGCTTTCTTAAATACACAACATAAAATCGATGAAATTAAACGTAAGCTTGATACTGACCTGTATTTCATCGAAGTGCCAACTGCAAAAGTCAGTATTAATGATGCCGTAAAAAGTTATTTATTTAATACTCAAATCATCACGCTGCCCTCTGGCGAAATGGTTATTGTTGCTCCAACAGATTGCCAAGAAAACCCCGCAGTATTTGCCTATTTGAATGAACTACTGACGCTAAACACCCCCATTAAGCAAGTGCTTTACTTCGACGTAAAACAAAGTATGCAAAACGGCGGCGGCCCCGCCTGCCTACGTTTACGTGTTGCGATGAATGACATGGAAGTTGCTGCAGTAAATCAACATACCTTAATGAATGAGGGCTTATTTGGGCGCTTAAATACTTGGGTGGATAAACATTACCGCGACAGATTAACCACCCAAGATCTTGCAGACCCTCAGCTAATCATCGAATCTCGAACAGCTCTGGATGAACTGACACAGATCATGAAACTAGGTAGCGTTTATCAGTTCCAGAGATAAACCTATAGATAATTTATCCAATCCAAAAAACAAGGCGCTATAAGCGCCTTGTTTGTTTAAAATTTAACTAAAGCTTATTTTACAACAATTGGAATATTTAAGACCTCTGTTGTCGTTTTAGGAATACCAAATTCACCCGGAGTTGTCACAGTTACGATTAAGTTACCTGAGTCAGCTTGTTCACCGCCCTTTAAACTAACCACAAATTGTCGACCACCATTATAATTCGTACTAGGCCAAGTATACTTTTCTGAACTAGTGAGTGTCGCCCCCGTTGGATTGAAACTCACAGTTGTTCCAGCTGGCATTTGTTGGTTATTAATATCGGAAATGGTGAATATAACTGATGCAGTGCCTTTAAGAGCAATATCAATTTGATTATTGCCAGATAAATTATCGGTGATGATAACGTTAGCCGGTTGCGTCGCAATCGCTTCACTTCCCGACATGACTAATACTAATGAGCGTCGAACTGAGATTGATACTTGTTGACTACATTTCACATCAGCAGCGGATGAATCACACAAAATACCGCTGTACTCACCATCGGCCAAATTAAAAACGCCTTGTCCTGTTGGGTTCACGGGATCAATAAAGTCGATAAATGTCTCACGATCACCAGAATTATCAGGAGGGCCACTCTTTGGATAAGCAGGCGTATAGATACCGTCTTCGTTATGATCAACAAATGCTTCAGTGAGATCATAACAATCACCACTATTATCACGACCACAATTTATGGGTGTACCCACAAATAAATCAAACTCTTTTTTTGTATCAAGAATATTGTTGCTATTAAGATCAGGGAAAGATTCTTCCCCAATTGCGGTTGCAGTAATAGTCACGCGGCCACCATAGGGTTGTCCGAAATGATTACCATTATATGAAGCGCCTACAAGGTTGGTTTCAAGTTTTAATGCCGCATTGGGGTCTTGGGTTTGAATGCCACTTATATTAAATAATGGCCCGTTATTATCTACACTCTCAGGGCGAGGATTTTGACTTGTCCATGTCACAGAGCAGACGCCATCTTTAGTTTGACAAGAACTTTCTATTGAACCACCTTCTGTAGTAAATACAACCGCTGTTCCATCTGGAACGGGGTTATTAAATGCATCAGCTAAACGAGCTGTAATAGTGACTTTTGCACCATCATAATTCCAACCTTCAACGTTAAGAGCTGATGCAGATAATGAAAAACTGTCTTGATCTGGCTTACCCGTAGAAACAACTAATACATTTGATTGGCTTGAAATATTTGTCCCATTAATCCCTAGGATTGTTGCCGTCACTCGCACTGTAGTAGCCACAGTGCCAGAGTTAACTACTGTTTGCACGTAGCCTTGGCTATTAGAAGTCGCCGTCGATGGTGTTAGCCCCAATCCAGCAGAATCATTGTTAAGCTTAAAGTCTACAGTCTTATTCGCTACAGCATTACCATTAGTATCTAGCACTCTAAAACGCAAAGTGGAAGATTCAGCTGTTCCCGTACCTTTAATACCAATATTTTCAGGTGTTGCATCAACGAAAACGATACTACCAACACTTGCCGATAAAACGTTAATAGAACCGGTAGCAGAAAGGTTTTTACCGCCCACATCCGCTGTCACCGTAATATTGTCAACACCAGCACATCCTTTGGCCAGATAAGTACTCGTTGCTTGTCCGCCAATGGCTGTAATAGGGCTGCTAATTATCGCTTCTGGTGTGGCTTTATTCGAGCAAGTTGAAGCAAAACGAACATCTACAGGTTCAGTGAAAGGATTACCTTTATCATCTTGCAACAGAATTGAAATTGTCGCAGTACCACCAGCTGAAAGCGTTAATGCACTAACATCGGCTTTACCTGATATAAAAGGTGATCCGCTTCCAATCAAAACATTCGTAGCACCAACTGCAAAAGCTAGATCATCAAACTCACCAGTGCTTAGTGATGCTTTTGCAGTTCCAGCATTAAATGTACTGCCTGCGTATAAATTGACGCTGGCTTTGCCATTCGCATCAGTAATAGCAGTCTTAACTGGTAAATCGCCCGTTGTAGCATCAAATGTAACGATTGAGGTCTTAGTTATCCCAGTTACTGTTGCAGTTAATATTCCAGGAGTTGTTGACGCAATGCTATCAATTGGATTCTCAGCAGCATCGGTTAATGTTAAGGTAATTTGTGGACCACCGCCGGCATCGCCACCATCACCTTTCATGATAAAAGGAATGTCACCATACTCACCAGAAGCCACTTTTGCAGTGATAACACCACCACCCGCTTTCTTGGCCGTGAGCAATTGAAGAGAGGCAATACCATTAGCATCCGTGACAATTGCACCATTAGATGCGCTGCTATCTAGCGTTTGAAAAACACCTAACGCACTATCATCTAAGCTAAAAATCACCAACTTATTTGCAAGAGCACCTAACTTAGAATCTACAACCTTTGCGCTCACAGTCGCAGGCACTGCTGCAGATATATCCGTATTAGAAATACTAAGAGTAACTGTCACAACACTTGGTTTAGGCTCAGTGCCATTACCTGTGCCATCATCCGAGATACTGCCTCCACCACCACATGCAAATAAGAAAAGTGAACACATTCCTGCGAGAAAAACTTTATACGCTGACTTCATTGTCAGGCTCCCTGTTACTCTGATGATAATACCTAAGCAAAACGCTTATGACTTATAGCTCAATATTACACTTTTTTCACATAACATAGCTATTTTAATATCATTTACCATCGGTTTTACACGCAATATTTTAACGTGAAATGACATTTCATATTCTAGTTTTTCTTGCTAGTCTTGGGCACGCGAAAAAATAAAACTTATAAGCACCCACAGGACTCTCTATGGCAATTTTGAAAAAAAATAAACTAGGCCTTACAAGTAAAATTCTAATTGGCATGGGAGCAGGCATTGCTTTGGGCCTCGTACTGCGCATTACCTTCCCAGAAAGTGATATTGTTAATGACTATATTACTGAAGGTTTCTTACACGTTATTGGCACTATTTTCATCTCTAGTTTAAAAATGCTCGTGGTTCCCTTAGTTTTTATTTCCTTAGTTTGCGGAACTTGCTCACTGAGTGAGCCTTCAAAATTGGGACGTTTAGGAGGCAAAACTCTCGCCTTCTATTTATTCACCACCGCAATTGCTCTCGTAGTTGCGATTGTTAGTGCCGTCCTCATACATCCAGGGAATGCCTCACTGGCTACAGAGAAAATGGAGTACATAGCCAAAGAAGCGCCAAGTCTTTCAAGCGTTCTTATCAATATAGTGCCCACCAATCCGATGCAGGCATTGAGCGAAGGGAATATGCTGCAAATTATTATTTTTGCAGTTATTTTTGGCTTTGCGATTGCCCATATTGGTGAGCGTGGTAAACGCGTAGCTGCTTTATTTGAAGATTTAAATGAAGTCATCATGCGTGTCGTAACATTAATCATGCAGCTTGCACCTTATGGTGTGTTTGCGCTGATGGCAAAACTTGCGTTAACGCTCGGTTTAGGAACATTTGAGAGTGTCGTTAAGTATTTTTTCGTGGTTCTCGGTGTATTACTGGTTCATGCCTTTATTGTTTACCCTACACTTTTAAAACTCTTCTCTGGCCTCAATCCCTTAATATTTATTCGGAAAATGCGTGATGTGCAGTTGTTTGCCTTTTCAACGGCAAGTTCAAATGCCACTTTACCGATTACCATAGAAGCCTCTGAACATAGACTAGGTGTCGATAATAAGATTGCCGCTTTTACGCTGCCCTTAGGTGCAACCATTAACATGGATGGCACAGCAATCATGCAAGGTGTGGCCACTGTATTTATTGCACAGGTTTTTGGTATTGAGCTCTCACTCACTGATTATGCTGCTGTAGTAGTTACCGCAACGTTGGCCTCTATTGGCACCGCAGGCGTACCAGGTGTAGGACTTATTATGCTGGCAATGGTGCTTAACCAAGTCGGTTTACCTGTCGAAGGTATTGCTTTGATTATTGGTGTAGATCGCCTGTTAGACATGGTGCGTACGGCAGTTAACGTAACCGGTGATTGTGTGGCTACGGTGATCATTGCTAAATCTGAGGGCGAATTTAACGAAGCAGTATTTAATAATACTCAAGCTGGTAAAATTTCGGCTAATTTCGACGGTTCATAACCTCGCTTAAATACCTTAATTTTGATATACACATTACGCCCACACCATGTTGGGCGTTTTATTTCATGACCAATTAAACCGACATCTTCAAATTAATAAAACGTGAACATACCAATAGAACGGTAGGTTATTTTTCTATACATTATCTTTTTTTAGTTTTATACGCATAATGGAGTAAAAATATGTGGTGGAGAGTTATTTGGATCTTGCTAGCGTGCTGGTTATTGAGCGCACATTTTCTACGTTATGAACAAATTAATTTTGCTATTCCTTTTGCGCTAGCGCCTCTAGCCTTACTATTCAGATCATTATATTTACTCAGATTATTACAAATTGTTCTGTTTATTAGTGTGTTTGCCGTTTGGGGCGTTACAGCCATCGAAGCCGTTCAAATTCGGCTAGTACAAGAAACGCCTTGGCTAAGATTATCTTTTATTATGATGGCGGTGATGCTATTTACCTTTGGAGCGATTATGTGTGTCAATGGTATTTTGCGCATTAGAAAACAAAAGTTCTCCTGGGGTCCATCTTCGCTACGTTAACCTTTGTATGCAGCCTGCGTTATCAAAAGAGTCTTTATTTTAATCATTGCTTCAGCTCGGTCAGCAGAGGTTAAGTTCTGCTGGCATATGCTGGCATTCTAATTTGGTTATTAATGTGATTTTGCGTAAACTTATTTGCAAAGATTTAACTCATCCACTTTAAGGCATGCATATATGAGAATTTTAGTCGTTGAGGATGATCTAATTTTATCCCATCATTTAAAAGTACAGTTAAGCGATCTTGGTAATCAGGTTCAAGTGGCGTTAACCGCCAAAGAAGGATTTTATCAGGCTACAAATTATCCCATTGATGTTGCTATCGTCGATTTAGGCCTCCCAGATCAAGATGGTATTAGCTTAATTCAACAATTACGTGCAGCCGAACTTAAAGCGCCAATATTAATCCTTACAGCGCGAGTGAACTGGCAAGACAAAGTTGAAGGTCTTAATGCGGGTGCCGATGACTACTTAGTAAAACCGTTTCAAAAAGAAGAGCTGGTTGCAAGGCTTGATGCTCTCGTGCGCCGTAGTGCAGGGTTTGTCAAACCGGTTATTTGTAGTGGCGAATTAAAACTCGACCTCGCGGCTAAGCAAGTCACGCTTGGTGATGAAATAATGGAAATCACCGCCTTTGAATATTTAATCCTTGAATACTTAATGCGGCATTGCCATGAAGTGGTAGCGAAGCAGCGCTTGCTCGATGTTATTTATGGTGACAAGGAAGGTGATCCCAACACAATTGAAGTGATGGTCAGCCGCCTACGTAAAAAACTCACCCACGATAGTATTGATAACCCGATATTAACCATTCGTGGCCAAGGATATAAATTTAATCTGCCATGCCATTAAGAGTGAAATTTAAAAAACGCCTACTGACGCGCATGTTTATCACCTCCCTCTCGATTATTGCCTTAGTGGGTTTTGGTCTAGCTTGGATGGTAAACATTTTGCACGCGCAAAATAGTTATAACGAAGAAACCGCGCAACTGATTGCCGAAATCCCCCAAGTGGCTGCAGAATTACGCGAGCATGATTTGATCCCTGATACCAGTGCTTGGCTAGAAGAAAATAATAAACAAGAGCGCTATGTGATTGCCAGCTGTGATGAAAAGTTTAAACAGGTCTGGACCTCGTCATTAGCTGTCGATCGCGGCCTATTTGATACCTGCGAGCGTTTTAACGAAATTCGTAATGATTCCCCGCCCTACTATCTCACTATGGCTGACGACAGAGGTTACTTTGTTTATCTGCTCGCGGTAGATATTGCAGGCGAGCATTACAATCTGCTCGTAATGAAAGATGCGGCTAAACTCGAGCAAGAATACAGTAAATTTAGTAAACGTACCTATATCCGCTTGGCCATGGTTTTAGCCTTAGCTCTCATTCTATTAATTAGTGCAGCCTATTGGGGAATGCGGCCGCTAGTGCGAATGAAAAATGAATTGCAATCGATTAACCAAGGTAAAAGCAAATCACTGTCAGAAGGTTATCCTGTCGAACTAGAAGGCGTCACCCAAGCACTAAACCAAATGTTACAACAATCCAGTGCCCAGCAAGAACGCTATCAAAATGCGATGAATGACCTAGCACACAGCTTAAAAACTCGCTTAGCCGCGGTGCATGCCATTACTGACGACGCCAGTTTAAATAAGCAATCTGCGAGTGAAAAGATCATGGAACAGGTGAGCCAAATGGATCAGTTGGTAAAATATCAACTTAAACGAGCCATGCTTGGTCGCCAAGGTCTAAAACAAGAACAAACAGCTATTGCGCCATTAGTCGATCAACTGGCACAAATGTTATTTAAGATTTACCGCGATAAACAAGTTCAGTTTAGTGCCAATATCAGCCCTAATTTAATGTTTCCGGGTAACAAAGGCGATTTAATGGAATTATGTGGCAACCTCATGGAAAATGCATTTCGGCTATGTATTAGCCAAGTTCACGTAAGTGCGCACATTAATCCACAGGGAGAATTTGAGTTGATTGTCGAAGATGACGGGCCAGGTGTTGAAGAAAAACTGAAACAAAAAATTATTCAGCGCGGTGTCCGTGCAGACACTCAATCTCCGGGACAAGGTATTGGTCTAGCCGTATGTGATGAAATCGTCCACAGCTACGGTGGTAGCTTAAGAATAGAAGAAAGCCGTTTAGAAGGGGCACTCTTTAGGATCTGTATTCCTGCCTAATTCAACTAGAATAGGTTCAAGCAATAATGGCATATAACTTTTCAGCGCGGTTAAACATAAGCCAAGAGGTGACAATGTATTTATCACCACTGATGGGTCTATTGCCTCGATGTGAGTGAGTAAATCCTGCGGGGGCGATGACCATAGTGCCTTTTTTAGGAGATATTTTACGCTGTTGATAGTAGAATTCAGTTTCACCACCCTCTTCAACATCATTTAAATAAAACATATACAATACAACACGGTGCAAAGCTTCGTTATGGCCATTCTGTGGAAACTGCTCAGAATGCCAATGGGGATAGCCGCCCTTATTTTGCTGATACTTCTGAATATTAATACTACCACTACGATATAAATATCTTACCAGTCCATCGACTCTAGGCACGCCAAGCGTAGTAAAATTAGCCGGAGTTAATGTCGTTGGCTGTCCTTGTTCATCATTTACTGACACAGCAACCGCGCCCATTAACGCCATCGAATACTGAGAAAAATAATCCACAGCCCCCACTAAGGTGTGACCTAAAAGCTCATTTTTCAAAGGCTGTAAATCAGTAAAATTGTCTAAAGTTAAATCACGACTGATTTTCTTTTCCGGATCAACACCGTTGCCCGTTTGCCCATCTACAACGCCGTTATGTTGATCGAATGCCGCGATGAGGCGGTCGCACAAATCATCAGGCAACGCATTGGGGTATATTTCAATGAAGTCCATACATACTCAAAGAATTGATTAATAATAGGCTTATGCTGGCATGTTCGTTAACTAATTGTAAAGTAATACTAATGAGATAATGTTCATCTTAGATTACTCGATATTTAGCACATATTAAGTATTGAAAGCCGCTATGCATTAATTACAATGGATAAATTGATTTATTTTTAATCAGTCATATTCTGGGCTGGAGCCAAATCTCTAGCGTAACTCTGCCATTTAGGCATGCCAATTATTGAATAAAAAGGGCGAATTAATTATTCGCCTTTTTATTGCTATTCTAATGTTCGCCAACCACCGCCAGCAAGATTAACGCATTGATTTACAACCAATGTTTACGCTTAAAGAAAAAGTACGTGCCTGCTGCACTGGCGACCATCATCACAATCGCCATAGGATAACCGTATTGCCATGCAAGCTCGGGCATAATCGCAAAGTTCATTCCATAGCTACTGGCGATTAATGTCGGGGGTAAAAATACCACCGCGGCAACCGAGAATATTTTAATAATTTTATTCTGTTGCAAACCACTAAAACCCATAGCTGCATCAAGTAAGAAGTTTAACTTGTCGAAAATAAACTGGCTGTGGGGCATCAAGGATTCGATATCCGACAACATCTCCCGTAAATCTTTCAAGTGTTCATCGGATAACTGACCACGGTAGTAACGCTGCATATAGCGCAATGACCGCTGGGTATCGAGCAAACTTAAACGAATTTTCCCATTAGAATCTTCTTGCAAAGTAATGAGCTTAAATACATCGTCTAATTTATCATTATCAAATACCTGCTCACCGACGTTTTCCAGCACTGTGTAGACATCTTCGATTAAGTCAGACAGATGTTCCACTTTCAGATTAAAGAGTTCGAGAAATAGCTCCTGTGGCGTCGATACCTCTAGCCGTCCTAGACGCAAATAGTTGCGCAATAATCGGATTAAACCGACATCATCCTCACGAATGGTGAGTAAAAAATTAGCCCTGAGGTTAAAAGAGATGTTTACGCCGCGCACATCCTGACCGACACGCTGGGGGAATAATGAATTGATATGTAACCCATCACTGTTTTGATAAAAACGTGCCGATGCCTCAATTTCATTAATATCTTCTTCGTCTGGTACTTCCTCAACAGAAAAATGACTTAACCATGTACGCTCAGCATCATCCGGTTTATACAGATCTAACCAAATGGTCGATGAGGGAATACTGTCCAGTACCCCAAGCTCAGTCACGCTAAGATGACGATTTTCATAGACATAAGCAGTTATCATTTGTCCTCCTGAAAACAACTTAAGTTAAAGATTCTACTTAAGTGCAGGCTAAAAAATTGTCGCTAGTTTACCGCATAAGTTGGTAATGAAAAGGCGGGGAGGATAATTTAGTAAAATAAATGTGCCCTAGTCCGTTTCAATAATGGCCAACCGTTCTTGGGTTGAAAAGCGAATATGGATACCATCAAGTGTCACCATTTTAGAATCTGAAATATCACCTTTTCGCACACGATACTCACCATTATTAGCCGCATTTGGTGACACTATTTTTACTGTAACAACACGATGTTGATCGCGCCAATACCAGACACTGTAGCTCAATAAACCAAGTCCGAGTACCACAAATATGCCTGTGAGTAGATATCGACGCCACAGAGAGCTGCCCAATGGCTTGTCAGCGATGTTAATCACCTGGGGTTGTATAAGACGGGTACGCTTTAGCAGCAAAAACCAAGCTCCCGCAATCACTAGGATTGTTAATAATATTTTAGTTAGCACGCCCTTTCCTCTTATTCTAATGCAACTTACGCGCTATCGTGTATGCAAATGCTTGTAGTTATTGAAGTATTATTTATATGAACCCGCATATTATACGCTGACTTCAGTGAATAAACTGTCTTTGGGATCAAGCTTAAGCTCCATCGTCAAAGAGATAAGACAAATATCACAGTGATAGATGCATATGAAGCAAAGTATTGAGACGAAATATACAGGCTTAATTAGGATAAAACATCACAGGGTGCGTATCACATCGGTTATGCCAATAGCATCGCAATTTTGAGCATAATAGCCGTTACCGTTAAAAATCTTCAAACATTGCTGCCATTCGCTGAATTTGTACCAAGGGAACGCCATGTCGGTTTCGCGCTGCGCACTCAAGTTGATGAGCCCGATTACTAGGTTCACCTACAAGCACAATTCTCACTTGATAACCTAAGGCCTTAGCAGCAGCCTCATAGGCAATGTACTCCCAGCGACATAGATTTGTATTATCACAAATCACGATAGGTTCACTTGATGACAGCGCTTGAATAAAGCCAGCTAAGTTACATTGGTGATACTCAGGTAACTTCTTCGCGTCGAACAGATATCTATCTTGGTGATAGAAAAAACTATCGGTAGAAAAAATACCGCGCTGCCGCACACTAATAGCGTTATCTAAAGGTAGAGATAATATAAAGCGCTCAACCCAATGTGACTTACCACTACCCGGTAAGCCGCGCATAATGATGGCTATGTTTTCACTCATAAATTTGGCTCACTACTAATCACCCTTCCGGCCAAAATTGTATTAACTAACTGAGGCACCAATTCTCCAGCTTTACCTGTAAGATGATATTGAAACTGACAGTGTCTATCGGGGGGGATCATATTCACTTCAACCGTTTGTGCGCCGTGATGATTAGCCGCATCCACAAAGCCTGCTGCTGGATATACTGTACCCGAAGTGCCAATAGCGATAAATAAATCACAATGATCTAGCGCATCGTGGATCCTATCCATGCCTAAGGGCATTTCACCGAACCAGACTATATGGGGGCGTAAGCGCTGGGCAGGAATACAACAGGTACAACAATTTTTCGGTCCAAAAGGATCACGTAAAATAAACGTTTGCCGCGAACGTGGGCAGCGTCCTTTAGAAAGTTCGCCATGCATGTGCAATAAACGTCGCGAGCCTGCACGCTCATGCAGGTCGTCAACATTCTGCGTAATAATAAGTAATTGTCCTGTAAACTCCGCCTCTAGCCTAGCCAAGGCTAAGTGCGCTGCATTAGGCTCAACCGTTCCACTGTGTAGTTGCTGCCAACGACTATTATAAAATCGCTCAACCAATTCAACGTCACGCTCATAGCCCTCAGGCGTGGCAACGTCTTCAATATGATGTTCCTCCCAGAGACCATCTTGATCACGAAAGGTGCGTAATCCTGACTCAGCAGAGATCCCCGCGCCAGTTAACACGACTATTTGCTGGTACATGCTAATTCCTTATAATTTTTATTAGGGTGATTCTCACTGATGCTAAGCGCCGTGAATATTATTCCTTGGTATAACCATACAAAAACTATGCTTGAATTGCCGTAAAATATGTGATTCAACGCCTATTGATACAATTTATCTGCATATAGCGCCATAAAGCCAGAACAAAGGTTTAAGTTTCTAACCCAAGCCCCTATAATGGCAAATACTATACACGGATGAACCTATTGGTTCTGCAATCAAGAGATTAGCAATGACAGACGGAAATCAAGCGCTAAAAAAAGCGGGTTTGAAAATTACCCTGCCACGAGTTAAGATCCTAGAACTGATGCAAGGACCTGAAAACCAACATATCAGTGCAGAGGATTTGTACAAAAAGTTGTTGGATTTAGGCGAGGAAATTGGTTTAGCTACCGTTTATCGCGTGTTAAATCAATTCGATGATGCCGGTATTGTCAGCCGCCACCATTTTGAAAGTGGTAAAGCCGTATTTGAACTTTCAACTCAACACCACCATGATCACTTAGTTTGCTTAAGTTGCGGCAAAGTCATTGAGTTTTCAGACGACGTGATTGAGCGCCGCCAAGATGACATAGCCAAGAGACACAATATCAAGCTATCAAATCATAGTTTGTATCTCTATGGTCACTGCACCAATGAGACTTGTGAACATAACGACGAATAATCGGCCACTACTTTGGATACCGATTAAAACAAAAACCAGCCTAAGCTGGTTTTTTATTCACTTTATATCGCGTAACTAGGGTGATAGTAATCGGCCGTAAATATTGACCTTATGCCCCATAAACTGATTTTGTTCACGCCAGTGCATCCCCACACGTTGAGCAACCCTTTCTGAACCAATATTTCCTTCTAGGATCAGCGCGATAAATTGCTCAATTCCCAAACGGCTAAATTCAGCCACCGCCGCTAATGCGGCCTCAACGCCAATACCCTGCCCCCAATATTCGGGAAAATAACGATAACCGAGTTCAACTTCGTTAAATTCTGGAATAAATTTAGGACCACAAAAACCGATCACTCGCTTATCGGCTTTGTGTTCTACCGCCCAGCGCCCAAAACCATGTAGTTGGTAATCAGCTTTAATAACCTGGTGAAATAACTCAACTGCCTGCTCAGGAGATACAAAAGCTGGCGTAGGAATAAATTTCAACATTGCAGGATTACTGTTCATTAAGAACAACGCATCACAATCTTGCTCGGTAAATGGCCGAATAATTAATCGTTCAGTTTGGGTAATCATTGTTGTACCTTCTAAAAATAATATTTAAAAATCCGCGAATGATTAACACACAAAAAATGGCGTAAAGTCAGTGACGCTACGCCAATGCAAGTTTAGCGGTGAAAATCACCACTACGCTCAGGTTGATACAATATTTCTTCAATACGCACTTTAATAACAGAACCGCCGGAACCTGGCCATTCAATCTCTTCTCCCTGAGATAGCCCTAATAATGCGCCACCTACTGGAGCTAAGATTGAAATCGTCCCTGCACCATTAACATCTTTTGGGTACACTAAACGCAAACAAAAGGTTTCATTACTGGATGAAACGCTAAACTTTACTTCCGAATTCATAGTGACAACATTTGCAGGCACTTGAGCTGCGGGTACTATGTCTGCACGGTCTAATTCTGCTTCTAATGCTGCTTTACCCGGAAACGCATTTGCCGGGAGTGACTCTAATAATCGTTCTAGCCTTTCTAAATCGATTTCAGAAATAATGATTTTAGGTGTGTTCACAGTCTTTCCCTCATAAAAAGCGTGATGTTTAAGCCGATTATTATGGCTAACATCAACTTAGTGGCTTACCTGCTTTAATGCAGTAAGCATCCATAAAACAAATACGCCCGCAGCCGAGGGCTGCAAACGTGTGACATAATTAAACAAAAGATTTATTTCTGAGACAGCACTGAAGCCATAATCATATAGATTACGGTTAATGGTTCAACTGGAGATGACCCTCGCCACAGATAAAAGCAATTGTCTCTCCGAGAGGCATCAATCTAACCTTTATAAAGAAAAATATCTAGTCTTCAAAATGTTAGCTTAGTCCTATTTCATTTAAGCTAAGTCACATAAATCAAATTAAGCCCAATAAAAAAGGCGCCTTAGGCGCCTTTTGGTATCGAACGGTTTAACTTACCAACCAGTGCGAATACGCAGCGCTTTGCCGATATCAGCAAGCGAGCGGACAGTTGTCACACCCGCTGCTTCTAGTGCAGCAAATTTGTCTTCTGCAGTGCCTTTACCGCCAGCGATAATCGCGCCAGCGTGGCCCATACGCTTACCAGCAGGTGCAGTAACGCCAGCAATGTAAGACACAACAGGCTTAGTTACGTGTGCTTTGATGTAAGCAGCCGCTTCTTCTTCAGCATTGCCACCGATTTCACCGATCATCACAATCGCTTCAGTCTGTGGATCGTTTTGGAACATTTCCAATACGTCGATGAAGTTAGTGCCTGGGATTGGATCGCCACCGATACCTACGCAAGTAGATTGGCCGAAACCTTCATCAGTCGTTTGCTTAACCGCTTCATAGGTCAGCGTACCTGAACGTGAAACGATACCCACTTTGCCGCGTAAGTGAATGTGACCAGGCATGATGCCAATCTTACATTCACCTGGGGTGATAACACCTGGGCAGTTAGGGCCAATCATGCGAACACCAGTTTCTTCAAGTTTAACTTTAACTTGCAGCATATCCAGCGTAGGGATGCCTTCAGTGATACATACGATAAGCTCAATGCCACCGTCGATAGCTTCAAGAATGGCATCTTTACAAAATGGTGCCGGTACATAGATCACAGAAGCAGTCGCACCAGTAGCAGCTACAGCGTCTTTTACAGTGTTAAACACTGGCAGACCTAAATGCGTTTGACCGCCTTTACCAGGAGACACACCGCCCACCATTTGCGTACCGTAATCGATAGCTTGTTGTGAGTGGAATGTACCTTGACCGCCAGTGAAACCTTGGCAAATTACCTTAGTATCTTTATTGATTAAGACAGACATTATTTGCCCTCCGCAGCTTTAACAACTTGCTCAGCCGCATCAGTCAGACTGGTCGCTGCAATGATATCAAGACCTGATTTAGCCAGTACTTCACGGCCAAGTTCAGCGTTAGTACCTTCTAAACGGACTACAACTGGTACTTTAACGCCGACTTCTTTAACGGCGCCAATGATACCTTCTGCAATCATGTCACAACGGACGATACCGCCGAAGATGTTAACCAGAACTGCTTTCACATTGCTGTCAGACAGAATGATTTTGAAAGCTTCTGCTACACGTTCTTTAGTCGCGCCGCCGCCTACGTCTAGGAAGTTCGCTGGCTTGCCACCATGCAAGTTAACGATATCCATGGTACCCATAGCCAGACCAGCACCGTTAACCATACAGCCAACGTTACCGTCTAATGCTACATAGTTCAGTTCGAACTTAGCCGCATGAGCTTCGCGGGCATCATCTTGTGATGGATCGTGCATGCCTTTGATTTTTGGTTGACGGTACAGAGCGTTACCATCAATACCGATTTTACCGTCTAGGCAGTGTAAGTTGCCTTCAGTGGTAATAACCAGTGGGTTGATTTCTAAGAGTGCAAAATCATGCTCAACGAACATGTTCGCCAGACCCATGAAAATCTTAGTGAACTGCTTCATTTGCGTTGGGTTTAAGCCTAACTTGAAGCCAAGATCACGGGCTTGGAAGCCTTGTGGACCAGTCAAAGGATCGATAATTGCTGTGTGGATGAGTTCTGGCGTTTCTTCTGCCACTTTCTCAATTTCCACGCCACCTTCAGTCGATGCCATGAACACAACGCGACGAGTCGCGCGGTCAACAACCGCACCTAAGTACAGTTCGTTAGCGATGTCGGTGCAGCTTTCTACTAAAATTTTAGCAACTGGCTGACCTTTCTCGTCAGTTTGGTAAGTCACCAGATTTTTGCCTAACCAGTGTTCGGCAAAGGCTCTGATTTCTTCTTTATCGCCAGTGACTTTAACGCCACCTGCTTTACCGCGGCCGCCTGCGTGTACTTGACACTTAACAACCCATAAATTTCCGCCAATATGGCCTGCCGCTTCTACAGCTTCTTGGGCTGTATCACATGCAAAACCTTCTGACACTGGTAAACCATATTCGGCAAATAGGGATTTTGCCTGATACTCATGCAAATTCATGATGATCTATCCGTATACTTCTAATCAAATCCAACTGGCCCAATTGGGCCAGTCACGAGGGTATGTCTGGCTATTTCGTTAAGCGCAATCTCTTATCGAGTTGGCTTACAGATCAAGCAGCAGACGTGTTGGGTCTTCAAGGAAGTCTTTAATCGCTACCAAGAAACCAACAGACTCACGGCCATCAACAATACGATGGTCATATGAGAGTGCTAGGTACATCATGGGCAGGATTTCAACCTGACCATTGACTGCCATAGGGCGATCTTTAATGGCATGCATGCCTAAAATCGCGCTTTGTGGCAGGTTAAGAATTGGTGTAGACATCAGTGAACCGAAAACACCACCGTTAGTCACAGTGAAGTTACCGCCAGTCATGTCAGCCACAGTCAGCTTACCGTCACGGCCTTTAAGCGCTAAGTCACGGACTGCTTTTTCGATTTCAGCTAAGTTCATAGTATCTGTGTCACGTAATACTGGTGTTACCAGACCACGTGGCGTTGATACAGCGATGCTGATGTCAAAATAGTTGTGATAAACGATATCATCGCCATCAATAGACGCGTTGACTTCTGGGAAGCGTTTTAGCGCTTCAGTCACCGCTTTGATGTAGAAAGACATAAAGCCTAAACGAATACCATGACGCTTTTCAAAGATATCTTGGTATTGCTTACGGATATCCATAATAGGCTTCATGTTCACTTCGTTAAACGTTGTGAGCATAGCGGTAGAGTTTTTAGCTTCTAACAAACGGTTAGCGATGGTTTTGCGTAAACGTGACATAGGCACACGTTTCTCGCTACGACCAGCCGCTAACGGCGCCACTGCTGGCGCTGCTGTAGAAGCGGCCTTTGGAGCCGTCTTAACGAAAGCTTCAACGTCTTCTTTAGTAATACGACCACCCACACCAGTGCCTTTTACTTTACTGGCATCAACATTGTGCTCAGCCAGTAAACGGCGTACTGATGGGCTTAACGCATCACTGCTTTCATCGCTTGTTGCAACAACAGGTGTTGCCGCTTCAGCTTGTGCTTTAGTGACTTCTTTACCCGATACGGCGCCAGCGATGAATTTAGCAATCACTTGTTCACCCAGAACAGTGGCGCCTTCTTCAAATAAAAACTCACCAATGTAGCCATCTTCTGGCGCGACCACTTCAAGAACCACTTTATCGGTTTCAATATCAACCAGGTTTTGATCACGAGAAACTTGCTCACCCACTTTGACATGCCAAGTAGCAATTGTGGCATCGGCAACAGATTCTGGTAGTACAGGTACCTTGATTTCGATACTCATGAAAAACTATCCTTTTATAAAATGTCTATTACTACAGTGCAGTTGTAAATTTTAGGGCACTGTTCACTAAAGATTCTTGCTGATGTGCGTGCAGCTCAGGATAACCACATGCGGGCGCAGCTGACGCTTCACGACCGGCATAAGTTAACTGTGCACCAACAGGAACCGCGGCCCAGAAATGGTGTTGACTAGAGTACCAAGCACCTTGGTTCTGAGGCTCTTCCTGACACCAAACAAAATCTTTCACATGTTGGTAATCCGCCAGAGCAACGATCATTTCATCATGTGGGAACGGATATAACTGTTCAACACGAATTAGCGCGACGTTAGTGATATTTTCTTTACGGCGTTTTTCCAGTAGTTCAAAGTAAACCTTACCACTACAGAATACGACGCGGTCAACTTTGCTGGCTTCCAACGTATCGATTTCACCAATCACGTTTTGGAAACTACCGTTTGCCAACTCTTCTAAACTAGAAACCGCTAATGGGTGACGTAGCAAAGACTTAGGAGACATAACGACCAAAGGTCGACGCATAGGACGCACCACTTGGCGGCGCAACATATGGTAAACCTGTGCAGGCGTAGAAGGCACACACACTTGCATATTGTGGTTAGCGCACATCTGCAAGAAACGCTCTAAACGAGCGCTTGAATGCTCAGGGCCTTGACCTTCATATCCATGGGGTAACAGCATAGTCAGACCACATAAACGGCCCCACTTTTGCTCACCCGAGGATAAAAATTGGTCGATAACCACTTGGGCACAGTTAGCAAAGTCACCAAACTGCGCTTCCCAAATGGTTAAACCGCCAGGTTCAGTCGTGGCATAACCATATTCAAATGCTAATACAGACGCTTCAGATAATACTGAGTCAGTAATATCAATCGGGCCCTGTGTTTCATTAACATTGCGCAGAGGCATGTAAGTCGTGCCATCATTTTGATTGTGCACTACCGCATGACGATGGAAGAAAGTACCACGGCCAGAATCTTGACCAGTAATGCGCACGCGCTTGTTGTCTTCAACAATCGAGGCATAAGCCAAGGTTTCTGCAAAGCCCCAATCAAGGAGCTTCTCGCCTTTAGCCATTGCTACCCGATCGCTATAAATCTTAGCTACACGTGACTGTACGGGGTGGTTTTCTGGCACATAACTCATTTTGTCAGCCAGATTCTGTAGACGCTCAACCGACATAGCAGCTTGATACGTCTCATCCCATTCACGACCGATAAATGGTGCCCAGTCAACAGAATGTTTCGTCATTGGACGCCATTCTTTAACCACACAGTCACCTTGATCTAATGCATCACGGTAATTGTTGATTAAGCCTGTCACTTCATCGGCAGCAATCACATTGTCAGCGATAAGCTTGTCAGCATAAATCTTACGTGGAGTGGCATGTTTTTTAATCTTGGCATACATCAATGGCTGAGTTGCACTTGGCTCATCGGCTTCGTTATGACCATGACGGCGATAACAGACTAATTCAATCACCACATCACGTTTAAATTCATTACGATAATCAACCGCTAACTGTGACACAAAGGCCACCGCTTCAGGATCGTCAGAATTTACGTGGAAAATCGGTGCCTGAACCATCTTAGCAATGTCAGTACAGTATTCAGTCGAACGCACGTCCGCATGGTTAGACGTAGTGAAACCCACTTGGTTATTCACTACAATGCGAATGCTACCGCCCACTTTAAAGCCACGGGTTTGAGACATGTTAAATGTCTCTTGTACTATCCCTTGACCTGCTATCGCAGAGTCACCGTGAATAGTAATCGGCATAACTTGTAAGCCATCTTTACAACCGCGGCGGTCTTGACGGGCACGAACAGAACCAATTACCACAGGGTTAACAATTTCAAGATGCGATGGGTTAAAGGCCAGTGCTAAGTGCACATTGCCACCTGGCGTTTCGAAATCTGAAGAGAAACCTTGATGGTACTTAACGTCACCAGAACCATGAGTATCGGCATGCTTACCGGCGAACTCGTCAAACAGTTCTGCTGGACGCTTACCTAACACGTTCACTAATACGTTTAGACGACCACGATGCGCCATACCAATGACGATTTCTTTGGTGCCCGCTTCGCCTGCACGATAAATAATTTCGCGCATCATAGGTACTAATGCATCGCCGCCCTCTAGCGAGAAACGTTTCGCACCAGGGAATTTAGCGCCTAAGTATTTTTCAATGCCCTCTGCAGCGTTTAAGCCTTCAAGAATGCGTGTCTTAATACTTTTATCGTAATTGGCTTTACCTAGGGAAGGCTCGAGGCGTTGCTGGATCCAGCGTTTCTCATCGGTATCGGTAATATGCATATATTCAGCACCGATAGAACCACAATAAGTGGCTTTGAGCGCTGTTACCAAATCCGCGAGTTTCATGGTTTCACCACCATGAGCAAAAGAACCGGTATTAAACTCGCTAGCCATATCTTCTTTAGTCAAGCCATGGAAGGCGGGATCTAAATCAGCAACGGGCTCGCGTTTCCACAGTTCAAGCGGATCAAGGTTCGCACCTTGGTGACCACGAAAACGATGGGCGTTAATTAATTGCAGGACTTTTACTTGCTTAGCATCCATATCAGGATCGGTCACGCGAGCAGAGCTCTTATGGCGTCCTTCTAACGCTAAACTGCGAAAATAATCACGTACTTTTGAGTGAGCAGCTTCAGGCGCATCAACAGCAGCACCGTTCACAGGAGGGAGATTATCAAATACCGCACGCCAGTCATCAGCAACTGATTGTGGGTCTTCTTGATAGGCTTCATACATCTCTTCTACGTAGGTCGAATTAGCGCCACTTAAGTGAGATGATTCGAGCCAGGCTTTCATGATGCCTTGGTGCATTTCTATTCCTTTCAAACTTTATACACGTGCTTAGCCATAGTATTAAATATGCAGTCAGTAGAGATTACCTTCGACGCATAATTCTGCCGCCCCTAGATATCCAGATATACGGCGCGTTGTCATCCATTACATACGCAAAAGAGCCACCTTCTGCTTCCAGAAAGTGACTCTTTGAGAGCTATATTATTATTGGTTTCAGCTCGGGTTCTCGCATTACACTGCTCGCTTCAACAGCATGGACTTAATATGACCAATTGCTTTAGTCGGATTAAGACCTTTTGGACACACGTCAACGCAGTTCATGATGCCGTGGCAACGGAACACGCTATAGGCGTCGTCCAGCTCAGATAAACGTTCTTCTGTTGCTGTGTCGCGACTGTCGATCAAGAAACGGTAAGCATGAAGCAGACCGCTTGGACCGATAAACTTATCAGGATTCCACCAGAATGATGGGCAAGCCGTAGAACAACAGGCACACATGATACATTCGTACAGACCATCTAAATGAGCACGCTCTTCAGGTGATTGTAAGTGTTCACGGGCTGGTGCTTTCTCATCATTGATGAGGTAAGGCTTAATCTTCTCATACTGCTTATAGAACTGAGTTAAATCAACAACTAAGTCACGAACAACTGGCATCCCTGGTAATGGACGTATTTCTAATTTCTTACCTTTAAAGGTTGAAATTGGCGTAATACAAGCCAAACCATTTTTACCATTCATGTTGACGCCATCACTACCACACACACCTTCACGGCACGAGCGACGGAATGACAAAGTTGGATCTTGCTCTTTCAACTTGATCAGTGCATCAAGCACCATCATGTCTGAGCCTTCAGCCACTTCTAAGTTGTAATCCTGCATATACGGTTTAGTATCTACATCAGGATTGTAGCGATAAACTGCAAATGTCAATTTCATCTTTGCAACTCCTAGTAGGTACGTTTCTTCGGCGGGAATGCTTCACGTAGCTTAGGTGCCATGTTGACTGCACGACGATCCATCGTTTCAGTCGCAGGATCAAATAAGCTGTGGCATAACCAGTTCTCATCATCACGTTCTAAATAATCTTCACGTGAGTGAGCACCGCGGCTTTCAGTACGGAAGTTAGCTGCATAGGCCGTTGCGATTGCCGTTGCCATTAAGTTATCTAACTCTAAGCATTCAATACGTTGAGTATTGAACTCACGAGAGTTATCAGACAATTTAGCATTCGCAAGACGTTCACGGATCACTTTCAACTGCGCTAAGCCTTCAGCCATAGCATCGCCACGACGGAATACCGAGAAGTTTAACTGCATACACAGTTGCAGATCCTTACGGATTTGCGCAGGATCTTCGCCATCTTTGTTGCTTTCCCAACGATTTAAACGCGCGAGTGATGCTTGAACATTGGCATCGCTTGCGTCTTTTGGATCGTCAGTTTCATCTAAGGCTTTACCTAAATGCTGACCCGCTGCGCGGCCAAAGACCACTAAGTCGAGCAATGAGTTACCACCTAAGCGGTTAGCGCCATGTACCGATACACAGGCAATCTCACCTACAGCAAACAAACCAATAATGTCATGTTCAGTGCCATCTTCATTCTTGCGAATAACTTGACCACTGACCTTTGTTGGCAAACCGCCCATCATATAATGACAAGTTGGCAATACAGGGATTGGACCATCAGCCGGATCGATATGAGCAAAAGTACGAGACAATTCACACACGCCTGGTAAACGTGCCTCAAGTGTTTCTTTGCCTAAGTGATCAAGCTTAAGTAACAGATGTGGACCTAATGGACCGTCTAAACCACGACCTTCGCGGATTTCAGTCATCATTGAACGTGCAACCACGTCGCGTGATGCCAAATCTTTCGCGTTAGGGGCATAACGCTCCATAAAACGCTCGCCGTCTTTGTTCAGCAGATAACCGCCTTCACCACGACAACCTTCAGTCACAAGTACACCCGCACCGGCGATGCCCGTTGGGTGGAACTGCCACATTTCCATATCTTGCATTTGTACGCCAGCACGCATCGCCATACCTACGCCGTCACCGGTGTTGATATGTGCGTTAGTGGTAGAAGCGTAGATACGCCCTGCTCCACCTGTCGCTAGAATTGTTGCTTTAGCTTTGAAATAAACGATATCACCCGTTTCAATTTCAATCGCAGTACAACCCACAACGACACCATCCTCGTTTTTAACGAGATCTAATGCATACCATTCTGAGAATACTTGCGTCTTATGCTTAACGTTTTGCTGGTATAAACAGTGAAGCAAAGCATGACCAGTACGGTCAGCCGCGGCTGCAGTACGTGCAGCTTGCTCGCCACCAAAGTTTCTAGATTGACCACCAAAAGGACGTTGGTAAATAGTGCCGTTATCAAAACGAGAAAAAGGTAAACCCATTTGCTCAAGTTCAATAACCGCTTCAGGACCGGTTTTACACATGAATTCAATCGCTTCTTGGTCGCCGATAAAATCGGAACCTTTCACGGTATCGTACATATGCTGTTCCCAATGATCTTCATGGGCGTTACCTAATGCAACGGTAATACCACCCTGCGCAGATACGGTATGAGAACGTGTTGGGAATACTTTTGATAAAAGCGCACAGCTTTTACCTTCTTTAGAAATTTGCAGCGCTGCACGCATACCAGCGCCGCCGGCACCGATCACTACAGCATCAAATTCGCGTACTGGAATACTCACTTAGACACCCCACACAATAACAATGCCGGCCGCTAAATAACAAAATACGGTAACGACAAAGATGAACTGTAAAACACCACGTAACGACGTGCACTTGACGTAATCTGTCAGCACTTGCCATACACCAATCCAAGCGTGTACGAGCAATGCTACCAACGCAAGAAGTGTAAACACTTTCATTGGTAGCGTGCTAAATAGACTATGCCAGACGTCGTAAGTGAGAGGGGAACTACATGCAATAAAGCCTACTAAAAATATAGAATAACAGGCGAGGATCACTGCACTAGCGCGTATAAGAATAAAGTCATGAACTCCACTGCGTCCAAAACTTGCTGCATTGGTTACCATACCCATATCCCCGCTACAATTGAAAAGGCTACCGTCAACACAAACACAGCTTTCGCTGATACGGTACCCGAAGCCAACTCTTCCCAACGTCCGGTATCCATTACTAAGTGGCGCAGGCCACCAAATAAATGGAAGGCTAATGCCGTCAAAATACCCCATATGATGAACTTCATGATGAAGTGATCAAATAGAGACTGAACGCCAGCAAAGCTTTCTGCGGATGCTAAAGATGAATTTAGCAACCAAATAAGAATGCCAACTGCGAACAGCATGATGACACCGGAAACACGGTGAAGAATTGACACAATCGCTGTTGCAGGAAAGCGAATGGTCTGCAGATCTAAATGGACAGGTCTTTGCTTTTTCACGTTCTGCTCACTCAGCTCCATTGAGCATTTTTTTGTTATGTGAACCGCTTTTGTACAAACTTTAAACCAATAGGTAATTTAAGGCAAAAGTAAACACAAAAGCAAAGTTTAAACAAACAGTTAACTATCTGGGCACAGATTATTTAATTTCTAAATAAAGCGTGTTTTATAATCGTTGTTTGCGGCCATTATTAGGCGGAGGCAAGTATACTCGCGGGAAATGTCAAATACAAACATCACAGAATGCAAATTATGTTTTTTTTGTGCAGATATCCTCGTAAGTGCCAGTTGCAGCAAGGAAAGTAAAGAGTTTTATACCATGGTCTAACAAATTTAAACGCTTATTTAAATTGAAATGTGATCTAGAATAGCTGTACAGTAATGGCGTTTTTGAAGTACCGCACTCACAGAGTAAGAACTAAGTAAGGAGAACGGGGTATGGCTGATTTAAAAGCCAAATTAGAATTACCAGGGAACGACTCGATAGAATTGCCAATAAAGCAAGGATCAGCTGGTTTTGACGTAATCGATATTAGTAAGCTTGGCAGCAAGGGTTACTTTACCTTTGACCCAGGTTTTCTAGCGACTGCTTCTTGTGAATCTGCAATTACCTTTATTGATGGTGATCTGGGCATATTGCTACATCGTGGCTATCCAATCGATCAACTTGCTGTTGACTCCGATTACCTAGACCTATGTTATCTGTTGCTTTACGGTGAACTACCGACAAAAGCACAATATACTGAGTTTGTACATACAGTAAAAAATCATACAATGGTGCACGAGCAGCTAGCTTTCTTCTTTAGAGGCTTCCGTCGTGATGCTCACCCTATGGCCATGTTATGTGGTGTAACGGGCGCGCTATCTGCATTTTATCAAGACTCTTTAGATGTTAACGATCCACGTCACCGTGAAATCGCTGCTTATCGCTTGGTCTCAAAAATGCCGACTATTGCAGCAATGTGTTACAAGTATTCTTCAGGCCAGCCATTCGTTTACCCACGTAATGACTTAAGCTATGCGGGCAACTTCCTAAGCATGATGTTTGCAGTGCCGTGCGAAGAATACGTTGTTAATCCGATTGTTGAACGTGCCATGGACAGGATCTTCATTTTACATGCTGATCATGAACAAAACGCATCGACTTCAACCGTGCGTTTAGCGGGTTCTTCAGGCGCTAACCCATTTGCGTGTATCGCAGCGGGTATTGCGTCACTTTGGGGCCCTGCACACGGCGGCGCTAACGAAGCTTGCTTACAAATGTTAGAAGAAATCGGTTCAGTTGACCGTATTCCTGAATTCATTGAACGTGCTAAAGATAAGAATGATCCATTCCGTCTAATGGGCTTCGGACACCGTGTTTACAAGAACTTTGACCCTCGAGCCAAAGTTATGCGTGAAACCTGTCATGAAGTGCTGAAAGAGCTAAAAGTAAAAGATCCTCTATTGGATGTCGCCATGGAACTTGAGCGCATTGCGCTTGAAGACGAATACTTTATTTCTAAGAAGCTATATCCAAACGTCGATTTCTACTCTGGCATCATCATGAAAGCCATTGGTATTCCAACCAGTATGTTCACTGTGCTGTTTGCACTGGCACGCACTGTTGGCTGGATTGCTCACTGGAAAGAAATGTTAGATCAACCAGGGCACAAAATCAGCCGTCCTCGTCAGCTTTATACTGGCGAAAAAACGCGTAATTTTGTTGATTTAGATAAACGTTAAATCCCAGACTTTATGCATTTAAAAGCGCCTCAGGGCGCTTTTTTTATATCTCAATTCCCCTTAAATCAGCCCTTCCTCACACAAAACATATTGTTATAAATTATCACACCATTAACTATGCATGGTTATTTTCATCATTTATTAAACTTTTTGGCTACATTTGATGGTATCCACTAATAGCACGCCATCAACACCCAGAATAAGTAATTGAAATAAAACAAATTATAACATTGGCATATTTTGTGCTTTTACATGTCATCACGATAAATACAACCGGTAATACTCTTATGAGAAAGTCAAAAGTTGCTAAATTCATTCTGCCATTATTTATGATTTCAATGCTGGCAGCCTGTGGTGGAGAGGAAGTGGCCAAAAAAGAAGAAAAATATGCCATTCCCGTCGAAACCACTACAGTGAAGCAAGGAGACGTTTCCTCTTTTTATAGCACGACCGCCACTTTAGAAGCGCCGCAAGAAGCCAATGTCGTCAGCCGTATTTCTGGATTGATTGAATCACTTACTGTTGAAGAAGGCGATCGTGTTCAAAAGGGTCAAGTGCTCGCTGTTATCGATGCAAAAAGGCAACAATACGATTTAGACCGCTCAGAAGCTGAAGTAAAAATTATTGAGCAAGAATTAAACCGTCTTAAAAAGATGGGCAACAGAGAATTTATTAGCGCCGACTCAATGGCCAAGCTCGAATATAACTTGCAAGCGGCTATTGCAAAAAAAGATCTCGCCAAGCTGCAAGTCACAGAAAGCCAAGTGGTGTCACCCATCAGTGGCGTAGTCGCTAAGCGTTATGTAAAAGCGGGCAATATGGCCAAGGAATACGGCGATCTTTTTTACATCGTTAACCAAGATGAGCTGCACGGCATCGTACATTTACCAGAGCAACAACTGGCAAGTTTAAAACTCGGCCAAGAGGCTCAAGTGTTTAGCAATCAACAAAGCAAGCGTGCTATTCATGCCAAAGTGTTGCGGATAAGCCCAATTGTTGACCCACAAAGCGGCACTTTTAAGGTAACACTCGCTGTACCTAACCAAGATGCACGTCTTAAAGCGGGCATGTTTACCCGTGTTGAACTTAAATATGATACCCATGAAAATGTTATCACTATCCCCTACAGCGCCTTGATTAACCAAGATGATAAACAAGCGTTGTATGTGATTGATGGGGCGAACGCTAATCGCCGAGAAATTGAAATTGGCTACCGTGAAGGGGATTTAGTCGAAGTTATTACTGGCATTAAACCCGGAGAGCAAGTTGTGACTCGTGGCCAGCAAAACCTGAAAGATCAATCATTAGTCGAAGTGATCACTCCACTCAATCTTATTTCTGCTAAAAACTGATTGGAGTCATTTATGTCAATTATCAGCACTTCAGTTAAACGACCCGTTACAGTGTGGATGTTCATGCTGGCGGTGATGTTATTCGGTATGGTGGGGTTTTCACGCTTGGCGGTTAAGTTACTGCCAGATTTGAGCTATCCCACGTTAACTATTCGCACTATGTATGACGGTGCAGCGCCTGTAGAAGTCGAGCAACTCGTCTCAAAACCAATTGAAGAAGCCGTTGGCGTGGTCAAAGGCTTACGCAAAATTAGCTCTATTTCACGATCGGGCATGTCAGATGTGGTGCTTGAGTTTGAATGGGGCACCACGATGGACATGGCGAGTTTAGATGTGCGTGAAAAGCTCGACACTATCGCCCTGCCATTAGATGTTAAAAAACCTTTATTGCTGCGTTTTAACCCTAACCTTGACCCAATTATGCGTCTGGCCTTATCGGTACCCAATGCCTCAGAAGCCAATCTTAAGCAAATGCGTACCTACGCAGAAGAAGAGCTTAAACGGCGCCTAGAAGCCCTTTCGGGTGTGGCTGCGGTGCGTTTATCGGGTGGTTTAGAGCAAGAAGTGCATATTCTGCTCAATCAAGAAAAACTATCGCAGCTCAATCTCAATGCCGATGACATTAAACGTCGCATTAACGAAGAAAACATTAACCTCTCTGCGGGTAAAGTCATCCAAGGTGATCGTGAATATTTAGTCAGAACACTCAATCAATTCAATTCATTGGAAGAGCTTGGCCAAGTTATTGTCTATCGTAATGAACAAACCTTAGTGCGTTTATTTGAAGTTGCCACCATCACTGATGCCTATAAAGAGCGCAGTGATATCACCCGCATCGGTAGCCAAGAATCGATTGAGCTGGCTATTTATAAAGAAGGTGATGCTAATACCGTGGCCGTTGCCAAAAAACTGCGTGATGAACTGGCTAAAATCAATCAAGATCCTAAACAAAACAAACTCGAAGTGATTTACGACCAATCTGAGTTTATCGAAAGTGCCATCAGTGAAGTGACCTCTTCAGCGCTAATGGGCAGCGTATTATCTATGCTAGTGATTTACTTGTTCCTGCGTAACATCATCCCAACACTGATTATTTCTATCTCGATTCCTTTCTCCGTCATCGCCACATTCAATATGATGTATTTTGCCGATATCAGCTTAAACATCATGTCATTAGGTGGAATTGCACTGGCGATTGGTTTGTTGGTCGATAATGCCATTGTAGTATTAGAGAACATTGACCGTTGCCGTAGCGAAGGCATGAGTAAGTTAGATGCCGCAGTAACAGGCACAAAGGAAGTAGCTGAGGCGATTTTTGCCTCAACCCTCACCACTCTTGCGGTATTTGTGCCATTAGTATTTGTCGATGGTATTGCTGGCGCTCTGTTCTCAGACCAAGCGCTAACAGTTACCTTTGCGCTTTTAGCATCGCTGTTAGTTGCACTCACTTCTATTCCTATGTTGGCATCTCGCGAAGGTGTTAAAACCTTACCCGCACTGGAAAAAAAACCATCTACGGACAAACCTACCACTAAAATGGGTAAGTTTAAGCACTACAGTAAGACAGCATCTAGCTTCCCTATTCTTCTTATATTTAGTTACTTACCCAGAGCACTATTAACCTTAGTGCTTATTTTAAGCCGCTTATTTTCTTGGCTTATTGGGCTAGTCATGCGTCCTTTAAGCTCAGGGTTTAACTTTATCTACCACAGTATCGAGAAGGTTTATCACAAACTATTAGCCTTAGCGCTGCGCCAACAAATAATCACGCTGCTGCTCACTATTGCGATAACGAGCGCGTGTATTAGCTTGTTACCTCGCCTAGGTATGGAGCTTATTCCGCCGATGAATCAGGGTGAGTTTTATGTAGAGATCCTGCTTCCGCCAGGGACTGCGGTGAGTGAAACCGATAAGGTATTACAACAACTCGCGTTGTCCATCAAGGACAAACCCGAAGTCAACCATGCTTATAGCCAAGCTGGTAGTGGTGGCTTGATGACATCAGACACCGCTCGCGGAGGTGAAAACTGGGGCCGTTTGCAAGTGGTACTCACAGATCACAGTGCCTATAACACCATCACTCAAGTGCTGCGAGATACCGCGCGCCGCATTCCTGAACTTGAAGCTAAAATCGAACAACCTGAATTATTTAGCTTTAAAACGCCGTTAGAAATAGAACTCACGGGTTACGATTTAAACTTGCTCAAGCACAGCGCCGATAATCTAGTCAAAGCATTATCTGCATCGGATCGTTTTGCTGACGTCAATACCAGCCTGCGCGATGGTCAACCTGAGCTCAGTATCCGCTTTGACCATGCAAGGTTAGCGGCGCTCGGAATGGATGCGCCAACGGTTGCCAACCGCATTGCCCAGCGCGTTGGCGGCACTATTGCCAGCCAGTACACTGTGCGTGACCGTAAAATTGATATTCTGGTACGCAGCGAACTTGCTGAGCGCGATCAAATTAGCGATATCGATGCTTTAATTATTAATCCAAACAGCAGCCAGCCTATTGCGTTAAGTGCGGTTGCCGAAGTTTCATTGCAATTAGGCCCCTCGGCGATTAACCGTATCAGCCAACAGCGCGTCGCACTTGTATCGGCGAATATCGCCTACGGAGACTTAAGTGATGCCGTGGCACAGGCGCAGCAAATACTGTCGCAACAAGTGTTACCCGCATCGGTGCAAGCTCGTTTTGGTGGGCAGAATGAGGAAATGGAAAATTCATTCAAATCACTCAAAATTGCGCTTGTTTTAGCCATTTTCTTAGTCTATTTGGTGATGGCAAGTCAGTTTGAATCGCTATTGCATCCACTCCTAATTCTGTTTGCCGTGCCGATGGCTTTGGCAGGTAGCGTACTTGGACTTTATATCACCCAAACCCATTTGAGTGTGGTGGTATTTATCGGTCTTATCATGCTTGCGGGAATTGTAGTGAACAACGCGATTGTATTAGTTGATCGCATCAACCAACTGCGCCGCGAAGGTGCCCAAAAGCTCGAGGCTATTCGCGCCGCCGCTAAATCACGCCTACGCCCAATTATGATGACCACGCTCACCACTACCTTAGGTTTATTGCCAATGGCGCTAGGATTAGGCGATGGCTCCGAGGTGCGTGCACCGATGGCGATTACAGTCATTTTTGGACTCAGTATATCAACCTTACTGACGTTAATTGTGCTGCCAGTGCTTTATGCGCTTTTCGATCGCAAGGAATATACCGTAGAAAGCTGCCAGATTGAGCATGATACACAGGAGGCTCGCCCATGAACCTCACTCGTTTAGCCATTAAGCGTCCCGTGACCACCAGCATGTTCTTCTTGGCTATTTTGCTATTTGGTCTGGCTTCAAGTCGTCTATTACCGCTAGAAATGTTCCCCGGTATCGATATACCGCAAATTGTGGTGCAAGTACCTTACAAGGGCTCGACTCCGGCAGAAGTCGAGCGCGATATCACCCGAGTGCTGGAGGAATCCCTCGCGACAATGGGCGGCATTGACGAGCTTGAGTCAGAATCGTCTCAAGAAGGCGCTGAAATCGAAATCAATATGAAGTGGGGTGAAAACGTCGGAACAAAGAGCCTAGAAGCGCGGGAAAAAATCGATGCGGTGCGCCATTTACTGCCTAAAGATGTTGAGCGAGTATTTATCCGTCAATTTTCTACCGCCGATATGCCCGTGCTCACCATACGCATATCGAGCGACCGCGAGCTGTCGGGTGCATTCGACTTACTCGATAAACAGCTTAAACGTCCGCTTGAACGTGTTGAAGGCGTCTCTAAGGTTAGCCTCTACGGCGTTGAACAAAAACAGATTGAGGCACGCATTAATGCCGATAAACTTGCCGCCAGTGGCTTTTCAGTAACTAACTTGCAAGCACGCCTTGCCAGAGAGAACTTTATCATTAGCGCTGGCACACTCAGAGCCAGTAACCTTGTTTACCAAGTCTCGCCAAAAGGTGAGTTTAGAAACCTTGAAGATATTAAAGCGCTCATACTCAGTCCTGGTTTGACCTTAGGCGACATTGCTAAGGTGCAGTTTGCCCTGCCTGAACGCGTCGAAGGTCGCCATTTAGATCAACACTACGCTGTGGGTTTAGATGTGTTTAAAGAATCCGGCGCTAACTTAGTAGAAGTATCAGACCGTGTATTAAAGGTGATTTCTCAAGCCAAACAAGACCCACAGTTTCAAGGTATTCGGCTATTTATCATGGAAGATCAAGCTTCTGGCGTAAAGTCATCGCTGGCTGACTTGCTACTTTCAGGCTTAATCGGCGCGTTATTGTCTTTTGTCGTGTTGTACTTATTTCTGCGTAATTTAAAAATGACTTTAGTGGTCGTGTCATCTGTACCGATTTCAATCGGCATGACGCTCGCCGCGATGTACTTACTCGGTTACAGCTTGAATATTCTGTCGATGATGGGACTTTTACTCGCCATCGGTATGTTAATTGATAACGCAGTCGTCGTCACCGAGAGCGTTCTGCAGGAGAAACAGGGCAAATCATTAAAAGATAATGAAGAATCGGTAATGACGGGGGTCGATAAAGTATCGCTGGCCGTTTTAGCGGGGACTATGACCACTGCCATCGTATTTTTACCTAATATCTTTGGCGTAAAAGTCGAGCTGACGATTTTCCTTGAGCATGTTGCCATCGCGATTTGTATTTCCCTTGCCGCATCGCTACTGGTGGCTAAAACCTTGATCCCGTTGATGTTGACTAAGTTGCATTTTGATATAGCGCCCTCAAAAGGCCCTAGTAAGTTGCAGCGATTTTACAACAATAGCCTCAATTGGGTATTGCTTAGACCTTGGCGTTCAGGCTTTATCGCCGTGGCTATTCTCGCGTCCACCGCCCTGCCACTATCTATGGTTAAACAGGATCAAGAGGACAGCCAGAGCAAGGAGCGAATTTACATTAACTATCAAGTGGAAGGTCGGCATAACCTCAATGTGACTGAGGCGATGGTTAATCAAATGGAAGAGTATCTTTATAATAATAAAGATAAATTTCATATTGACTCTGTCTACAGCTATTATGCACCCGACGATGGTTCGTCAGTTATTTTGCTAAAAAAAGATTTACCTATACCACTGGATGAGTTGAAAAAGAACATCCGCAGTGGTTTCCCTAAGTATGCTATCGCCAAACCGCAATTTGGTTGGGGGGATGATAACTCTGGCGTGCGCGTTACGCTCACAGGACGCTCAACCTCTGAGCTGATTAACTTAAGCGAACAGGTAATGCCTTTACTACAAAATATCAAAGGATTACAAGACGTTCGCTCTGAGTTAAACGGCGCGCAGCAGGAAGTCGTTATCCGCATCGATAGACAAATGGCAGCACGGTTAGATTTAAAGCTCAATGAAATTGCTTCGAGTATTGCTATGGCGCTACGCGGTTCGCCGCTGCGATCCTTCCGTCATGATCCCAATGGCGAGCTGCGTATCGAAATGGCCTACGACCAAGAATGGCAACAATCCTTAGAAAAACTCAAACAGTTACCCATAGTGCGTATCGATCAAAGGGTATACACCTTAGATAACTTAGCAAACATCAAGATCCAACCGCGCTTTGACACAATCAAACACTTTAATCGCCAAACGGCTTTGTCGATTGGTGCTAATTTAGAAAACCTCACCACAGAAGAGGCACAAACCAAGATCAAGCAAGTGATGGAGAATATCCATTTCCCGACGGGTTACGATTATTCTTTGCGCGGTGGTTTTGAGCGACAAGATGAAGACCAAAGTGTTATGACGACCAATATGTTATTGGCTATCGCAATGATTTATATCGTAATGGCAGCCTTATTTGAATCACTGTTATTACCGACAGCCATTATTACCTCGATTTTATTTTCTATTACTGGCGTATTTTTGGCGCTATTTATCACAGGTACGCCTATTTCGGTGATGGCCATGATAGGCATATTGATTTTAATGGGCATAGTGGTGAATAACGGCATCGTTCTGGTGGATCAGATTAATCAGATGACGCCAGATCTCGACAAATTATCCACTACCATTCGAGATGTGTGTATCACGCGTTTGCGCCCAGTATTAATGACAGTCGGCACTACGGTGCTGGGATTAGTACCGCTGGCAATGGGTGAGACCCAAATTGGTGGTGGCGGCCCGCCGTATTCGCCCATGGCTATTGCGATTATCGGAGGCTTGTCATTCTCGACTCTTACCAGCTTATATTTGGTGCCTTTGTGCTACCAAGCCTTATATAGGATGCGCCATCGCGCCGCGATTGGTTTAGGCCAAGCTGACCAATTCGCCCAAAAGCTGTTACCTTGGGCGCGATAATGACCCCGTCAAGTATCCGATTAAAATAGTGAAAGCGTAAAAGTTGCCGTGCTGCCTTTTACGCTTTTTTTATGCTCCATTAAGTTGACTATTTTACTGCGGTAACACGTTAAAGCGGATCATAAATAATTGCTCAAGACCAGGATAAATCTCAGCAATGACATTACGTAATTGCGCTAATGTCATATTTTCTTGCTCGGCATGTACATCTGTCAACTCGGAGAGTGACACGGGCGTCACATCAACAATTTGGATATCGCAAAACCAGCGGTCTGTTTCAAAGGTTGAAACCGGTAATATTTGTCCTGACTCAACATGGGATTCCGCTTCATCACGCAGTGTAATAGTTTTAGCACCACTTAAGATGTCACGCTCAAAGCGTTCAAAAAAGGTCATTTTAGTTAGCAAAGCGTATTCCTCTGTGCAAGCTATGAGCGATAGCGCTCACTTTAGTCATTTCAGCATCAATAATCGGCAAGTAATATAATGGCTTTTGACCTGCACTAATAGTACGTATTGTCAGTACACATCGAAAAATACGCACCTTCTATTGCATAACCCCAACTCAAAACGCTTATGCTTATTTCTTGTACCAAACGACTTGTACTAAATAAAGGGCTAACGCCTGACATTGAATGCACGCTTCTTTTTTGACAAAATACAGCAAAGCATGGTCAGCTCGCTCAGATTGAGTTAGAATCCGCCCTCAATTGAGCCCTTGGCCTCATATTCCTGCGCATAGCGGGTGCGAAACGAAATTAGAGACGTCATGAACAAGAAACAAAAAATCATCAAGAAAATAGCGAAGCGCGCCAAGGCTAGACTGAATAAAGTCGACCCTGCCACAATTGGGTTGCCCGCAAAATCTGGTTATGTCTCTAAGGCCGAGCGTGCGAAGCTTGAATCCTTAGAAGCCACTCAAATTGCTGAGACCAGTACGGATAATACCGACGATACGCCTCACATAGGCTGAATACATCGCCAAGATGTTAAGTTTTAAATGCATAAATGCCACTGAATCGAGTGGCATTTTTTGTATGTATTAGCCGTTAATCAACCTTAAGATTAATCGTCAATCCCCAAAACACATTCGTGTTTACGCTGTGCCAAAAGACTATGTATCAGACTTAAGGGATTTTGGAGCTAATTCATTGTCATCAGCTATGGCGTCATCGCCACTTATCACCCGCAAAGTAACATCGACTTCTTGTTCTTCGGTTAATTGTGCCATTTGCGCTTGCACTGATGACAGTGGATTAACCGCGCTAGGTGAATGCTCTGCAACGCAGTTAGCAATCTCATCTTGCTTGTTTAATGTGTCGCTCACTGTATAGGAAGATAGCTGTTGTGCTTGCGTAGCCACTTTATCCACCAAGCGATAGGCAACTAGCACACCTAAAATACCAAAGAGTACAGAGCCTATCACTTGTCCAATCAGCACACCATAAACCCCGCCCCACAGCGCGCCAAAATACACAAAAGGCACTGTGCCTAATGTGGCTTTGCCAACATTAAATAACGTGGAATATTTGGCCTTACCCAGGTTATTAAATGACGCGTTCGCTACAAATAAAATCCCCGAAAAGATAAAGAACACCGCGATATAACTACAAAAAAAGTTAATAACATCAGCACTGTCACCTTTCATATCGAACACATTAATCAAATGCGACTTAAGCACAAACAGCAATAACGACATACTCAGCACATACGCAGTGCAAAATTGGATGGCTCTGGTCAAGCTCTCCCTTACTCTATCAAACTGTCCCGCACCAAAGTTTTGCCCAATGATTGGCCCAATCGCGCCAGAAAGGGCAAAAATCATCCCAAAAGCCACTGGGATCAAACGCCCTAACACGGCCCAACCCGCCACATAAGCATCACCAAAATCGGCAATCGCACGCGTAACAAAGGCATTGCCAATGGGCGTCGCCACATTGGTTAACATCGCGGGCCCAGCAATCGCAAAAATAGGTTTAAGATCTGCGACAAAGTGCGCTTTGTTAAAATGACCCAGTAACTGATGTTTGATCACCACCCCGCGACCGGCAATTACAAACACTGCCACTCGTGCCAATACCGATGCCAATGCAGCCCCTTCTATGCCCATCGCGAACATAAAGATAAAAATAGGGTCTAGCACGGCATTAACACCACCGCCTGCTAAGGTAGACATCATAGAAAGTTTGGCATCGCCTACCGCGCGCAAAGCCCCGCCCAGCGCCATCGCTAAACAAATAAAAGGCAGCGAAGGCACTAAAATATATAAATAACTGGCCGCAAGCACCGCCGTATGTCCACGGGCGCCAACTAATGCCACTAGCTCAGGAATAAAGCTAGTCACAACCACAGCCACCAGCACGCTAATTAAGGTGGTGACGACTGCACTATTGAGTAATAGCCGTTTTGCCAGCACTACGTCTTTTGCACCAATAGAGCGAGACACTAGCGCGCCTAATGCAATTGATAACCCTATGCCAATAGATGTCGTGAAAAACGAGATGCTGCCCGCATAGCCCACCGCAGCGGCAAGCTCATTTTCGCCTAACAAACTGAGAAAGAAGATATCCAGTAAATCCACCACAAATAAGGCAGAAATTCCTACCGCAGAGGTCGAGCTCATTACTAAGATATGCCGTAAAATAGGCCCTTCAACAAACTTGGCTTGCGTCATACGTGTGTTTTACCTATAAGAATAAAAAAATCAGCAACTGCCATTATTTATCGCCTTTTTCAGCGGGGACATCTAATTTATCTAACTCGCAACCACAGCGGCTACAATACATGGCATCAAGATCGTGGCCAGTTTTGTGGCATTGGTTACAGCTGCGTAAGTCTCGACTTCGCCTCACCTCATGGGAAATTTCAGCCGTTAAAATACCCGTGGGGATAGCAATAATGGAATAACCAATGAGCATAGTTAACGACGCAATAGCCTGCCCTAATCCGGTCTGAGGAGTTATATCACCGTAGCCAACAGTGGTAATTGTCACAATCGTCCAATACACAGATTTAGGGATTGAACTAAAGCCATTATTAGGCCCTTCAACTACATACATTACTGCACTGAGCACCATAACGATCAAACTGACCGAGAAAAAAAATAAAAAAACCTTTCGGCTCGACTGCATCATTGCTTTAAGCAAAACATTACCTTCGCTTAAATAACGCAGAAGTTTGAGCACTCTGAAGATCCTGAATAACCTCAGTATGCGGATGACTAAGGTAAAGTTAGCACCGGGGAATAACAGCGCTAAATACGTGGGTAATACCGATAACAAATCTATTAGCCCATAAAAACTGCGAGCATACAGCACAGGATGGGTGGCACAGTATAAACGTAGACCATATTCAATCGTAAATATGACAGTAAAAACCCATTCTAATACACGAATAATTTGACCATATTCGCGATGAAACATTTCAACTGTATCGAGAAAGACCAAACCGACACTCAGCACAATACACAACATTAAGCCGATATCGAAATAGCGACCTGCGGGAGTATCTGTACCAAAAATAATGAGGCGTAATTGACGCTTTAATGGACTTTCGGATTGAATATTCTCAGGCATACAGATACACACTTCCTTGCAACTAACGTATTAACAGAGGGGTTACAACATAAATATGCCACGAGTCTGCCATGCAATTGCACTCAGCTCAAAATAATCTACTCACAGCGCGGTAAAATTACGGTATGATGCCGAAAAGTTAACAATCCATCTCATTCAACCCATGAGTTTATTTCCGAGGACTTTAATGCGCGCCACCCTACTTTCCACATTGACATACCTCACTGTGACTATCGCGGCACTGGCTTCACCCACATTACATGCCTCAGGCGCTTCTGGCATGGGTAAAGTGGATTTGGTGGTGATCACTAAATCTGAATCCCGCATGGCTTTACTGCGCGATGGCAAAATACTAAAACAATATCACATCGCTATGGGTGATTTACCCGCTGGACATAAGTTAAAGGAAGGTGACCAACGCACACCTCAAGGGCGCTATACCCTTGATTATAAAAAGTCAGATAGTGCTTATTATAAATCGATTCATATTTCCTACCCCAATGAAGAAGATAAATTGCGCGCAAAAGCCCTGGGCATTAGACCTGGCGGTATGATCATGATCCACGGCCAAAATCCTAAATCGTCATTGTCGCCCCAGCAAGCCCAACAATACAATTGGACTGACGGCTGTATCGCAATTACCAACGCCGAAATGGATGAAGTGTGGAAAGTGGTCGATGAAGGCACCCCGATTGAGATTTGGCCTTAATCTTAGCCCGCTTCCTATCGCAATATACCGATTAAGCATGAACAGAATATCCAATACGCCCAGTTTAATGGGCGTTTTTATTTAACGTTAAATCATGCTGTTAGTTGAATTATCGCTACTTATTTCAATTAAAGAATAGAAACTAACAGCAATAAAATCCCTTGGAGTCTCTATGGCTAAATCTAATGAACTCACTGCACCGTTAACTGCCGGCATCAGCTATGAGCAATTAACGCAACACTGGCCAGTCTTTGAAACGCAAATTTTGGCTTTACTCGACACCTTAGATTTAGCGGATAAAGCCCTGTTTTGCGATCACGTGGCACTGCGCGTTAATTCCATCACCAGCGCCGATGCACTGCGAGAGGCTTTTAGTCGCGTGGGAAATATTATTTCAGATAATATAATTAACGGCCGCACGATCCTTATTATCGAATTAGATACACCACTCACCCTCGGACAATTTCGCATTGACTGTATTGAATTACCCTACCCCAGCGATAAAGTATATCCACAAGAAGGGTGGGAACATATTGAACTGGTGATTGAATCAATGGCTGAAGATTGCCAAACCCTTAGCCAAGACTTACTAACTCTATGCCCTACGTTAAAGCCATTGTTGCAACCAACACCATCAACCCCAGAGGTTAGCCCCTACCAAGGCATCAAGGTTAAGATGAGCTCGCCAAAAGGCGATAAGGAACGTTTAGCCAACCCAACGATCGCTTTTAAACACGATAATGTGTGCATTAAAGTGCACTCCCATGGCATAAAAGCGGTCATTGCGAGTGAACAGCAAACATAAACAATAGAAATAATTGATATACCGCGCGGTTCCAAAGTGAGCCATAAGGTAAGCTGCTAATTGCAATCATTAATACCAGCATAGTAGGCTCGGTGTGCAACCAGAGGAACGCTAATGAAGCCACATAAAAATGAAGCGCAAATATTGAAATTTGCCATGGAAATCGGTGTTGGCTATGCCAAAAAACGCGGTTATGCTGATTTTGATAAAGGTATTTCACCTAAGGATAAGGTTGAGTGTATTTACCGGTTATTAGTCACAGATAACTTAATCCAACCACTGGCTAAAGACAAAGAAGATGGACCAAACATGAAACACAAGCTAATTTTGTGGATCACTCGTCAACTGCCAGCCGATCATCCATTGCTAAAATGATTTGCTAGTACACTTGCTCTTAATGCTCAGTAATACGAAGTTTTAACGGTAAGCAGCACACAAAAATGGCGCAACATTGCGCCATTTTTGTATAGTGTTAAACCTAACCTTTTACAGCCGTTTTCTTCGCTTTCTCATTTGCCAATACCGTTGCCATTGGCGGCACTATGGTTGTGGGATCAAGGCGCATTTGATACCAGTTCACCCGCCAATCTAGATGTGGGCCATTAGCTCGACCTGTCGCGCCAACCTCTGCCACAGCTTGGCCTTGCTTAACCACTTCACCTGTTTTGACGTAAAGCTTACTTAAATGTAAAAAACTCGAGCTCACGCCATATCCATGATCGATCACCATAGTCCCGCCAGAATAAAACATGTCAGGCACAGAAAGACTAATAACACCATCAGCCGGCGCGACCACCACTGTACCGGTTTTTGCCGCCACATCTACACCAAAGTGTGGATTACCTGGTACATCATTATAAATACGTTGACTACCATATACGCCTGAAATGCGGCCCGTTAATGGCCAAATAAACTCCTGCATAAATGCGGTTTGATTGCTAAAGCTCGCCCGCGCGGCTTTTACCTGCGCGCTGTCTTTTGCTGCTCTTTGCTGTGCTACGGGATCGGGCTTCATAATTTTTGAGCTGATCCCTTTTACACTTTGAATATCATACTCACGCTTAGTCAAGGTCAAGGGTTTAACCTCAGTTAAGCCGCTCGGATAAACTAAAGTTAACTGCTGACTCAATTCACCATCACGATCAAAACCAAAGGCAAAATTACCATCAGAGGTTACCTTAATAGCTTCACCATTTAAGGCAACCTGAGTCCCCGCAGGCACGTGACCCCGCATTAATGCGCCTTGTTCTAGCTTACCCTGTAAATTCACTTGTGCTTGCACCTGAGGCGCTATAAGCACTGAACCTAAAATTAATAATGCCGATAAGCCACGTGCAGAGCGTAAACAGCTAATGAATACACGATGAAATAACCGTGGCGGTATATGTGTTTCAAACATTTTCACAAAAAATCCTTATCTGTAATCAACTAATGCGTAACCAACTAATGCGTAACCAACTAATGCGTAACCAACTAATGCGTAACCAACTAATCTGCAGCCAAATAATACTATAATCAATAAGACCACTGATTAAGTCAGTCGTGCATCTGTGGTGCGCTCAAGCAAGCAACCTATCTTAACGTTTATCCCTTAGTCACTATCGCGCCTTTGCCTACTCCTTCAAACGCTACCACTTTAAACTGGCTGGTGGGGACTTTTGCAACCAAGGTAGTCGCGATAAAGTCGGCTAACAACTCCACCGTGGTGTCGTGCGGGATTAAATCACAGCAATTTTTTGGGATCGCTAATTGGAAGTCCCCTTGGGGCGCTTGATAATGGAAACCATAGTGCGTGTCGTCACAGACGCGCGTTTGCGCCGATAGGCTAAGGCTATCAACAGACACTAAATCCTCCTCACTCCCTAAATAAATATCGTGCCACCGCTTAGCCCAATACTGATCCCATTTGAGTGCCGGATGACCATTTTCAAAAATATGAATAGGGCTACGATGTCCGTGGGCAATACGTTGGCAATTACCATCATGCTTACGTAAACCATGGCTGTAATGATAATAAGGCGTATCGAGGATTTCGTGCCTCAACGTTAGAGTAATCCATTCAACATTTTTCGGTAACGTTTCACGTAACGCTTTTTGCAGAAATGCATTAACGCTTGATAGATCAATTTGTTCACTCGGTACTAAAGCAAATGCTTGCGACGGGCAGGCCAAATGCATTGGGCCCAATAAGCTGTCAAAATCCATCCATACTCGATCGCCCTGCTGCTGCCAACGCACATTACTGCACGCAGTGGGTACTAATAAACGATGATCGGCTACCATATCAATCGTTTGTTTTATCGTGCGCTTCACTTTTGCAAAATCGAGCAACATATTTTGCTCGTCTAATCCGCCTTCAAGCAGTACATCAACAATCCAACTCTCCCCCACCATGCCACGCTTAGTGCACAAGTAGGAAAAGTCGATTACCGTTAAATCTTTTACAAATAGTTGCATTGATGCTCCTCAGCAGAAAACAGTCCGCCTATTTATTTAATAGCACGACTTAGCAATGGCTAAGCGTACTCACTTGAGGCTCCAACAATGAAGCGCTCAATATTGAATGGGGATTCTAATCAATTCTGTCTATTGCCGCGACACATGAATCCACTTGGGGTTATATATATGCAGGCATTGATGACACAAACAGGATTATTGAAGGATGACTAATCGATAACATAGTCAAATTGACAAATACAAGTAAGGGATATAATGATGATGTATCGAGCCTGACGATTGGCGGGCAACATCTTGAGCCAAACAACAAACCTAACTGAGTAAGTAAATAAAAACAGTGCATTAGATCGCAAATACTTAATCCGCAACAGCGATAGACCCAATCGAAATAAAGCGTTACCACTTGACAACATTAGTCGCTAAGCTCCCTATAAACCACAATCTAAGTAAGGTTATATAGAGGGAAGCAACATGATCAAACTCACCGCTATTGCTATTATCATTACGGGCATTTTAGTGAATGCCCACGCCGTCGCTGCCGAGCCCATCGAAGTCATAAAGGCCGTGAAGATTACCGAACCAGAAAAAGTCGAACTCGGTAAAATGTTGTTTTTTGAACCAAGACTGTCTAAGTCTGGTTTTATCTCTTGTAACTCTTGCCATAATTTAGCGACAGGTGGTGTTGATGCACTCCCCACATCTATTGGTCACCATTGGCAGCAAGGTCCAATTAATTCACCCACAGTGCTTAATGCCGACTTTATGCTGGCACAATTTTGGGATGGCCGCGCCAGTGATTTAAAAGAGCAAGCTGCAGGCCCTATTGCTAACCCGATGGAAATGGGATTTACCCACGATCTTGCCACAGAAACGATCAGTTCTATACCCGCCTATCGAGCTCGTTTTGCTCAGGTTTATGGTGATGAAAAAGTCAATGTTGACCGTTTAACCGATGCCATTGCCGCCTTTGAAAAAACCTTAGTGACACCAAATAGTCCTTTCGATCAATATTTATTGGGCAAGCAAGATGCTATCAGTGTGGATGCGAAAGCAGGCTACCAGCTCTTTAAAGATAAGGGTTGTGTGAGCTGTCATAACGGTCCCGCCGTTGGTGGCACTATGTATATGAAAATGGGCTTAATTAAACCCTTCCACACCAACAATCCCGCCGAAGGCCGCAAAGGCGTCACGGGCAAAGAAGCAGATAAATTTGTGTTTAAAGTGCCAACACTGCGCAATATTGAGTTGACCTATCCGTACTTCCATGACGGCAGTGTATGGGAACTTGAAGACGCGATTAACACCATGGCGGACATTCAACTCGGTCAGAAAATGTCAGATAAAGAAATCAAAGAAATGCTGGCCTTTCTTGTCAGCTTGACGGGCGATCAACCCCAAATCGTACTTCCTATATTGCCACCATCAAATAAGAACACACCGCGCCCAGAGCCATTTAACCAAACGAGTCATTAAATCGCAGCGCGGTCCACTAAATCGATATAGATAGCGTTAATCTCAACAAAAAGGCCGAACGTAACTACGTTCGGCCTTTCACTGTCTAGATTAAAGCGATGGCTTAATCAGTCGCTATTCGCCTTTAAGACGACGGTCGAGCTGATCTTTTAAGTTTGCTGGCACACCTTTAATTAAAATTGTGTCAGAAATGGGATCGTAAATCACCCGCTGGCCTAAATGTCCGCCATCAAAACTTAAAGTTAATCCCCCACCAGTGCCCGAAAATTTCTTCAGTTGGCGCAGGGTTGATTTATCTGCAGGAAACTCTTCATCAAGATCATAATTACCACCACGGGCAAAATCATAAAAAGAGTCCATGCCTTCATCAGCGAGCTCATCGGCCAAATCTTTAATTTCGATATCAGCACCTTCATCAAAGCGCTCACTACAATATTCAAACACTTTATTACGGCACTGCTGGCGCTCGTCTTTAGTCAGCTCACTGCTGGCAACAAAATCTTCAACCGCATTCATTAGGGTTTTGTTTTGCGCTTTGGTGTTTACACCTTCAACGCAGCCCATAAAATCGAGGAAGAAGTCAGCGACTTTACGTCCCGCACGGCCACGGATAAAGGAAATATATTTACGGGATTCTTTATCTGCTTGCCACTCAGTCAAATCAATACGCGCCGCCAATTGGATATTATTTAAATCCAAGTGGTTATTTTGCGACAGTTCCATATCATCTAACACTGTCATCGACGATTTAGCACTTAACAAGGCCACGAACAGATAATCGCTAGTGATGCTGGTGTAGCAAGACATCAGTAAAAATCCGCCTTGGCTAAAGTCATATTTAGACAACTCTTCTTGTAGTAATTTACTGGCTTGGCCTGAAAACTCCACAAACCCTAAATCGTTACTACGGTATTGAGTTAAGGCATTGGCAAAAGCGGGGTTAGCCTCGCCGTCGTCACCCTGAATGCCAAAATAGCCAAAACCTTTACCGGCTTTGCCCGTATAAGTCTGGTGTAATTCGTCGAGCATCATCTCGACCGCCTGACCGTTCAGCAGAGGTTGAGGACGCAAACGGCAGCGTAATTGCCCCTGACTGTCCTGGGAAATCTCGTGAATAATTGCGTGTTCGATGTTAATACTCATAAGCCCTGATAGTGATACTGGGATAATTCCGCTATTATATGCCGCTAATCCATTCCAAAGTGAAACATTTTTTGATTATGGCAATCCAATCTAAATACTCAAACACTCAAGTAGAATCATTAATCGCCGAAATATTGGCTGTGTTAGAAAAGCATAAAGCACCGACAGACCTGAGCCTCATGGCATTGGGTAACTGCGTGACTAACCTGCTTGAACGTAAAGTGCCCAGTGAATCACGTAAAACCGTAGCTGAACAATTTGCAAAAGCACTCGCACAATCGGTTAAATCCCAGTAAGTTAACTGGGTAATCGTTGTCAAAAGCAGATAAGTTACAAGGTCTTTTAGGAATAAACGGATCACTATGGTCGAGCGGAAAAAGCAAATGAGCCGAGACAGAGTCTCACGGCTCATCAACTGGGGACATTGGTTCGCCTTCTTCAATGGCATATTAGCCATGATAGTTGGCTGCCGATATATTGGCAGTGTGGGTTATCCTGAAACCTGGTATGGCTGGATTTACCTTGGTGTCAGCACTATTGGTCAGTTTAGCTTTCTCGCTTTTATTGCCTACTTAATCTGTCTATTCCCACAGACCTTTATCTTGCCCTATTCAAAGATATTAAGGGGTATTGCGGCAGTAATTGCGACGTTAAGTCTATGTATTTTATTATACGACACCATTGTTTATGCCGATTATGGTATGCACTTAAGTCCTTTTGCCTTTGATTTAGCTTGGGCAGATCTTAATGCCTTGCTCCATGGCACTTCTTATATCGTCACGCCGTTAGCCATTATCGCCATAGAACTTACCGCGGCTAACTTTTTGTGGAAACGCATTGATAAAATTCAAAAGCTAAATTTAGGCAATAAAGTGATTACCTTAGTTGGCGTGTGCTTTATTAGTAGCCACTTGATCCACATTTGGGCCGATGCAGCCGATGTTACCGAAATAACCCGTTTAGACGAGATTTATCCGCTATCTTACCCAGCAACAGCGCGCTCCTTTATGGAAAGCCATGGTATAGACGGTTCATCCCAAGACGAAAACCACAATACCAGTGTATTGAATTATCCTGAGCAACCGCTCACCTGCCAAGCTGACACGAAACCGAATGTGTTAATGATCACCATCGACAGTTTACGCGCTGATATGGTCGATAATAGAAACATGCCATTCTTATCCCAGTACACTGAAACCAATCAATCTTTTACCCAACATTTTAGTGGTGGCAACCAATTTAGAACCGGTATGTTCTCGCTACTTTATGGTCTACAAGGCAGCTATGGAGATGCCCGTATTTTTAATAGCACCAGCCCTGTATTAACCCGAACCTTTCAGCAAGCAGGTTATCAACTGGGACTATTTATACCCGAAACGAATCTCAAATTACGCTCATCACAGGCGATGTTTAATGACTTTTCGCCAGTGGTTGCTAACGAAAGCAATGGTAGTGCCGATGCTGACTTGCAAACTGTAGCCAATTTTAACCAGTGGCACAGTGTTCAAGATAAACCTTGGTTTGCACTGCTCAACTTAAAGGCACCAGAAAATTTCGATACTCCAGTAGGATTTCTCGGCGTAGAAACAATAAAAGCGGATCCAGCCTTAACCCCGGCACAAAAAGTATTGTTTAACCAGTATCGCCAATCATTGTATTTTATTGATCAACAACTTAAAGCGATTTTGGCGCAGGTATCGAGCGACACCTTGGTCATTATCACTGGTGTGAATGGTAAAATATTTACCAGTAATACTGATGAAGCTTACCGCAATTTATCCCCACAGAGTGTCAAAGTGCCGTTAGTTATTCACTGGCCCAAAGCGGCGAGTGCGAGCAAGGTCAAATACCGAACCAGTCATTACGGCTTAGTCCCCACACTGATGACTCATATTTTAGGTTGTACTAATCACACTACAGATTACAGCGCTGGTCGCAGCCTACTGCAACCGAGTAAAGAAACGTGGATTTATATTGGGGATAGCACTATCTTCGCCATTTACCAACAGGCTGAAGTCACCGTGATTGACCGCCACGGAAAGTACCGTATTTATGATGAAAATTATCAACATAGACTCAATAAAAAAATGAGTGCACCAGAGCTTATTGAAGTGATGCGTGAAGGCCGGCGTTTCTATAACCATTAATATCATCTATAGCTTAGCAATGAGCTCAACTGAAAAGCCCCACTCTTCCAAGAGCGGGGCTTTTTTGTATTTGGGTCTAAAGATCATATCTTTGCCGCTAACGCAAAAAGCCACTATCAATTGATAGTGGCTTTAAAAATAAGCTCAAGCTTGAGTCTGCTATCGACTAATCGGCTTTGACTGTTGAGTAACGCTCTAACCAATGTGCATAAGGGGCCGGTAATACCCAAGATGGACGGGTAATTTTTAACGTTTGCGCCGCTTGATATGGCCAATGCGGATTAGCTAAAAAGGCTTTTCCTATCATTACCAGATCCATTTGTTCATCTTCAATTGCGCTATTAGCGTGTACTGGATTATCCATGCCCCACGATGTGGCCACAGGGAAGCCGACTTCCTGTCGAACACGCGCGGCAATAGGCGCTAAGAATGCAGGGCTCCAAGGAATATTGGCGGTCGGTGTTGAGAAACAAATACTAACATTAAGCATATCCAAACCGGCTTGTTTAAATTGCTTTACCAAGGCGATTGACTCACAAAGCGTTTCTTCATCTTTATGATCAAATTCAATCACGCCAAATCGCGCAGTTAAAGGTAAATGCTGGGGCCAAACTGCCCGTACTGCTGCAACCGTTTCTAATAAAAAGCGGCCACGCCCTTCTGCGCTGCCGCCATATTTATCGGTACGTTGGTTAGCATAAGTTGAGAAAAAGCTCTGGGCTAAATAACCGTGGGCAAAATGCAATTCTAACCATTCAAAGCCAGCCGCTAAAGCGCGCTGCGCTGCCGCAACAAAATCCGCTTGAACACGCTCAATATCTTCAACCGTCATGGCCGTAGGTACAACCGGTAAATTAGCACCAAACGCCGTCGCTGAGGGCGAAATAGGCTGCCAACCTTGTGGATCATCATGTGCAATATGATCATCGCCTTCCCACGGAATATGGGCACTCGCCTTACGGCCGGCATGACCAATTTGAATCCCTGCCACAGCGCCCGCATTTTTAATCGCGCTAGCAATCTTAGCTAAACCTTGTGCTTGTTCATCATTCCATAATCCAAGACATTTTGGCGTAATGCGTCCTTCTGGAGATACCGCAGTGGCTTCAACCACCACAAGTCCAGCGCCGCCTCTGGCAAGACTAGCGTAATGTACCTGATGCCACTCGTTAGTGAGGCCATCAGTGGCTTGGTATTGGCACATAGGTGCTACAGCAATACGGTTTTTGAGGGTGATATCTTTGAGCTTAAAAGATGAAAATAAATCGACCATGGGATTTCCTGTTTCTGTTGTCACTACAATTCAATGGCGACAGACTAGCCCCATCGTGCCATAATTAAAAGCACATATAGATTATAGATTTGATAAAGTTTACTTATGATAAATCCACAGTGGCTACATACCTTTGCTGTTTTGGTCGAGAAAGGCAACTTTACTCGCACGGCGGAAGCTATCGGGATTACTCAGGCGGCCGTGAGCCAACATATCAGTCGCTTAGAAGATAGATATGGCACACTATTTTTGCGCCGTACCCGCCAGCTTGAAATCACTCCCGTAGGGGAAAATCTGCTCACCTATGTAAAAGAAGTCGAGTGTGCCCAAAAACGCCTACAACAAAAGCTTATCCACGATGACACAGATACAGGCGATATAAGCCTTATTACACCAGGCAGCATTGGGCTAACCCTGTATCCGCTATTACTGGAGTTACAAGAGGCGTTTCCTAGGCTTAATGTCCGCCATCGTTTTGCGCCAGATAATGAGATAGTGGCCTCTATTTTAGCGAACGAACATGAATTGGGAATGGTGACATTAAAGCCCACCGATCCACGCATTACGAGTACCTATTTTACTGAAGAACCCTTGGAATTAGTGGTACCTGCCAGTCAGAAAAATACCGAATGGCCTGATTTACAAAAACTTGGCTTTATATCTCACCCAGATGGTGAAGCGATGGCCACTCGCCTACTTAGCCGTAAATGCCCCGATAGCCCCAGTATTCAAGAAATCCCCTACCATGGATTTACAAACCAGATAAGTTTGATCCTCGAACCTGTCGCAAAGGGGCTTGGTTTTACCGTGATCCCACAATACGCCCGAAAAGCCTTTGAGCGCCAAGAGGATATTTACGTTGTGGAATGTGGTAGCCAAGTCGTAGACACCATTTGGCTTATCCACCGAGCGGAATGGCCTTTGTCACTGCGAGCACAAAAAGCCATTGAATTTTTAAAAGGTAAAATATAACGCCTCTTTAGTGGCTATTTTAGTAAAAGCTAACGCCCTTATATTAAAACTCTTATTTATAGAATCGAAACCATAGTTAACAACAGTTGGTAAAGCCGTTTAACAATACGTCGTGATGAATCGTTTAAAAACAAAAAAGCCCCATTTAAAAATGGGGCTTACTGACTAAAGGCTAAAATTAGCGATAGCTCAATAAAATTAAGTAGTTATTGATTTATGTCCAATTCATTGTGAATGAGTACCACGCACTGTGAAGCAAACAACATTTTTGGTCCAAGACTGATTTTTTGTGCCCCAAGTCGTTTTAGGGTATTAAAGCTTTTTTTCGGCATAGGAATATGGTCAGTTAGTAAGAAGCAGGGGTTTCCCACAAATTCTTGCTCACGGATCGAGGTGCCCTTTTTATCCATCATAAACAATTGATAATCGACCGCGAGTTCTTGCACCAATTTTTCAAAACTAATGGTGCTTACACTAATTCCTTGGTCAACAATACGCGTTTGCTCTTTGGTCATACCCCTTGAAATATCTAACGCTTTGGCTATTTTTGCAAGCAAAGCTTGCTCGTGAAAACCACCAATATGGCAAATATTTCGAGTATCGAAACAGATAGTACGGGAGAAATCGTTAGTACTTTCTAATACCAGATAAACGACAACATCGTTACGATGTGACTGAGCCACAAAAATCGTATTCATCAAAGTGTGCGCTAAAATTTCGGTGTGCGCTTCTTGGCCAACGGATGCTAAAAGCAACTGACTATCAGTCGGTGCAGATCTTGCTCGTAAAACAAAAGCGCGCATAGATAAATGTCCACTCAATGAAGTTTTTAATACTGGGCTCGTAAGGTATGTTTATGTGGGTGTTTCTAGCCATAAACAATACATAAAACAAAACCCCGTTTTAGCAATGCTAACACGGGGTTTTGTTTTAACTTAACAGTGGTCTTACTTTAAATTTTAAAATAATGTCACAATCAAGTCTAGAATTTGGTCGGTATGAGAGGATTCGAACCTCCGACCCCTGACACCCCATGACAGTGCGCTACCGGGCTGCGCTACATACCGAAATTATTAAGTGCGTTAAAATAGCAGCTCGTATTTAACTTGCTGTAACTTAGCATGTTTTATCACTAAATTAATCTTTATCACTTGTCACTTAAGATACTATTTGTGGGGTTAACCTTAAGTGAGCCAGAACTGTAGCAATTGCCTTGCAACTGCGCAAGGGATTCATGACATCTCTTTGATTAACTGCTTAGTTTCTGGCCTGTGTGATAAAGATTTATTCAATATGGGGCGTAAAATAAGCTACTGCATCTGAGCGAGCCGATATTCATCAATCCGTTCTAGCAAATAGGGGAAGAAAGGGTTCCATTTTTGTCGCAACATTTCAGATGCTGGCACACTATATAACCCTCGCTCTCCACGCGAAGCGGCCGCGCCGATTTGAATTCGACGATGATCTGATTTGATAACAGCCCCATAGAGACCATCTTCTATACCAAATGGCAGTGCCACATGGGACAAAGAGTACACACCCGCAGGCCAAAACAAATCAAGTGTTTGGACTTGTTTATTATTTTGCGTAAGCCATTCACCTTGTTGGTTTAGACCAAAGCCGCGCGCTTGTACTTGTGTGGAGTCATGGCTGACATTTTCAACCACGGTGCCACGATAATGTAGCTGCTCACTGTTGATGCTATGCTGCAAAAAAGTCAGAGGATCATTGCTGATCAGTTTGACATTAATGTCGAGTCGATTCATATCAAACAGCACCAGTTCATGGCCTTTATCTGGCAACAACTGATAAAGATTATCAACCACTGCCAAGGAGGACACGGTGGCATCAACGACTGACTGAAACGTCAGTATCGATGGAATTTGCATGCGTTGCGCCGCAGTTAATTCTGCTAACATCCCTTGATTACGCAGCGCCAATTGATACACCACATCCCCTGCATTAACCGCAAAAGAGTTATATTTGAAGGGATCGTATTCAACTTGAAGACTGTTCCATTGTAATTTATCCAGCTCCAGCAATCGGCCTATCCAGCTTTGCCAGCGTGCAGCGGCGGCTATTGGCGCAAGGCCTATCGCGGGAGAGATAAAAATCATCCCAGTATAATCTGCGGTTTTATCTTGGCGGACGCGTGCTAATTCATGATTAAGCGCCACTGCGGCGCCGGTCGAAAAGCCAACCACAAATAACGGTTTACCTTTAAGTGCTTGGTGCATATGCGCTGTAGCTAAGTCCACCGCTGCTGCGAGATCCTGCCAATACAACTCAGTTAATCCGCCAGGAATAGTGCCATGCCCTGGCAATCTTAAACCCAGCACGTGGGCTTTACCCTTAAAATGCGCCGCCACATTGGATAAAGCATAGGGCGAATCAGACATACCGTGGAGCAGTAATACTCCAAATTCTGCATTTGCCACAGGCCATTCAAAACTACGATTCCAATTTTGTGACCAATGAGCAGGGTCTGACAAACTATGTTTAACGTAGCGATTCACAGGAGAAAATTCACTGGCGGGAATTTTTTGTACTACTTTACGTTCAACTTCGGCGAATAATTTATCTTCTAATGCTAAATATTCATCAAAGTGAGTCAGTTTAGTATCATAATGAAACTCATTTTTAAGCTCAACGGTGTGCCAAAGCGACAGTTCTGGCCGTGCATTAAGAAGATAAATGCCTGTTACGAGTAACGCCAACACTATGCCAATACTCGCGTACACCGCGGCTAAAAATACGTGTTTTGTCGAGCCTATGATGATGGCCTTCATAGCGGTCCTTCAAATAGAATAAATAAGTCATTCAATGAAACGGTTAAATTTAGATAAACACAACTAGCAAGATTTTTACCCAAATACACAAAACTTTTATCAGCCTACTCAACACATTACAAAAAATAAGGTTAACATAGGTTTTCCCTTCATTTGGATTAGATAATAAAACAACATGATAATCGGTCATCCGCAAAGCCAATTCGCCTACTACTTGCCTACCCCACCACTGATACCTGACGGTTGGCATTACAGTCAAGTAGAAGCTATCGCGGCGCTAATCGCCCTAAACGGTAATCATTGGCGTAAGATATTCACTATTATGGCAAAAATTAGCCTACCTGAGGGGGATTGGCGTCATTACCGCGACCAAATATTACTAAAACGTAATGAGATGATCTGCATCGGCGGCACTGAGTTGATTGCAAGCGCTAAGGTTCATATCGTTGCGGGGCAAATGGCCGCTCACCGTTTAGGGCTCTCTTTGGCAACTATCGATTACACTAACGCTGCACAGCTGCTATCAATACAACATAAATCGATTACCTTCATTAAACTGCCGACACACCCAGCACAGTATTGCCTACTCACGCCTTATCTAGATTATCGCCAATACCCGAATCAGCTCATTGAACTCACTCGCCAGCAAATAATGACGCTGTAATCAACTCTGCTAGCGCATCCACAACATGAAATTTCAGTCAATAAAAAGCACTCGCGAAAAATTCAAACGAGTGCTGATTGAATGACAGTAAAATATTAATCGTAAATGGTGGGGATAGGTCGGCGTTTATGCTGTGTTAACTTATAAATACCGATTAACTTCTCTTCGACCGCTTTACCGACATCTTTGCCTTCAAGAAAATCATCGATTTGTGCATAGGTTAGCCCTAGTGCGACCTCATCCTCGAGTAACGGCTTATTGTCTTCTAAATCCGCGGTGGGCGCTTTATTCACTAAGATGTCATCAGCTCCAAGATAGGCCGCAAGCTTGCGTACTTGGCGTTTATTCAAGCCAAATAAAGGCGCTAAATCGCAAGCGCCATCACCCCATTTAGTATAAAAGCCAGTGATGTTTTCAGCGCTGTGATCAGTGCCCACCACCAGCCCGCCAACCAAACCAGCGAGTTCATACTGGGCAATCATGCGCATACGTGCTTTAACGTTACCTTTAACAAAATCAACCTTAGCCGAATCAGGCAGTGGCAAGCCTGCCTCAGCTAACGCTGCAATTGTCGCACTATGTATGCCATCGACGCCTTGGTGTACATTGATGGTCGCTAACTTAGAGGGTTGAATAAATTGACAAGCAAGCTGAGCTTCATGTTCATCTTGCTGAATTTGATAGGGTAAACGTACCGCAATAAATTGGTATCCTCCTTGGCTATCCTCATGGTTCAAGCTCTCTACCGCTAATTGGCACAATCGCCCAGCAGCAGAAGAATCAACACCACCACTGATGCCTAATACCAACGTCTTGCTGCGTGCTTCTTTTAGTTTGGTTTTAATAAATGCGACACGACGTTGTACTTCAAACTCTGGCTCTATGGCCGAGAGAACTTTCATTTCTCTTAAGATTTGCGCTTTCACCGAAAATTCCACCTTAATAATCGCTGTATCAGGACTCACTTACGTTAACATTTATTCGTAACCGCCTGTAGCTAAAATTATCGATTATCCGCTTGATGATAACTTCATCGATAAAAATAAGGGCAACAACGGTGCGCCGTTATTGCCCTATTTAATAATCAATAAATAACTAAAGCCGATAGATAGTTACCTACCCCAATAGGATTCTTCTAGGCTGTCTTCGCGCTCAGGTAAACCACGGGATAAGCGTGGACTATGCTGGGCTAGCACTTCATAAGCCACACGATTGGCGTACTTACACACTTGAGAGAACGACGAGTAACACAGGCCATCACGCTTATGTTTACTCGAGCCTGGTACGTTAGTTTTATGGAACGTATTAGCAGCAAGGTCATGCAATAACGCCGATAATGCGCCATCACCGGCCCCATTGGTGTTACCAATTTTTTCAGGGCCGCCCATGTAAGGTGAAATGTGTGCAAACACTTTAATCGGTGTTTCACAGTCAACCTTCAATTTAGGCCGAGAAAATTCATAACGATTAAATTCGGGGATAGCACCAGGTAATAAGGTGTGGGTGGTTTCGCGCTTCTCGGAGTCTTCGGTATAACCTGCAGTATAAAGTCCGATAGGACCAGCGGTGGTTAATACCATGTCACACCATTCCAAGGCTTTTTCACTGGCAAGCAGTGGGTCGCGAGAACCGGTTAATGCCTCACCTTCGTCCTCATTCATGGCCAAAATAGTGACATGTTCTTTGATAAAGTTTTGCCACCATTGAGGGTCTTCTTCAATCAAAAATCGGGTGCCTAATGTCAGCACTACTGGCACTTCCGCAGCTTTAGCATATTCAATAGCGCACATGGCTGCATCGGTAATACGATCACCACCGCTGGCGCGCATCAGATATGCGGTCAACACTAAAGCTGAGCTACCTTGTATCACGTCTTTATCAATATATTCAGGCGTGAGTTTGTCCATCGCGCCTTTGCTAATAGCAAAAGTGCGCTCACCACAATCAGAAATCAGCGTAAAACAGCGACCGATAGGGCCATCGACAGGCTGTAGATAGTTAAGATCAACTTTAGAAGAGGTATTGCATAAATAGCGGTAAGCATAGCTGCCTACTTCGATATTCTGGCTCATCACCCCGAACAATACAGAACGGTCATCGGCCAGAATAGAATAATTGTGTACTGTGTTACCAATAGTACCACCAGCAAACTCATCGCTAATCAAGCCATGAATTTTTAACTCTGTGTAGAGTCTGTGGGCTTGTTCATCATTAATCAGGGTCGAGTTACCTTTGGGCAAGCCATAACGGCTGAGCAACTCATCTTCTACTTTCGCTTCGATATCCACTAAGGTTTGATCAATACCGCTGATATAGGTCGCAAACGGCTGAGGCTGTTGAGTCAGCTGCTCAAGCAGCGGATCTCTGGTTTTAACCGGGAAATAATGTTTTGATTTACGCTGACCGGGAAATTTCATAGTGGTTCTCTTTTCCTGGCATCCATGCTAATTGGCGTCTGGCGCGGCGATAAGACCACCCAGCATCCTAAAATATTGAGTCTAGGCTAGCGAGACAAAAAACCACCCCTTAGCCGGAAGGGCGCAAATTCTACCACAAAATCAGCTTGAAGCCAGTGCCATTATACCCAAGAGATGGCTTGTTCTTGGATTAATTGCCGTAGCAATTCAATGTGTAACTCATCGTCGTTCAAACAAGGAATAAACCGGTAGTCGCTGCCACCTGCAGCTAAAAAGGTTTCTTTAGCGCCGATGGAGATTTCCTCTAAGGTTTCGAGGCAATCGGTAGCAAAAGCAGGACAAATCACATCAACACTTTTTACCCCTTGGGCAGGTAACTCAGCCAGTAACTGATCAGCATAGGGAGTGAGCCATTGCTCGCGGCCAAAGCGCGACTGAAAACACACTTGCCATTGCGAATCATGCAGTGCAAGTTTTTGTGCTAATAGTTTTGCGGTAGTAAAACACTGCTCGCGGTAAGGATCGCCCTCTTTGACATACCGCTGCGGAATACCATGAAACGACAACAGTAACTTATCAGCCTGACCATGGGTTTTCCAATGACGCGTCACGCTGTGAGCCAGTGCGGCTATATAAGCGCTGTGGTTAAAATAATCCTTATTAAGACGAATTTGCGGTATTTCACGTATGGTTTTGAGATAACTTGCCACCGCATCAAATACACTTGCCACCGTCGAACAAGAATATTGAGGATACAATGGCAACACGATTATGCGTTCAGCCCCTTGAGCTTTTAGGCGTTCAAACCCTGCATTAATTGATGGATTACCATAACTCATACCGAGCTCAACAGGGATAGTCTGGTTAAAGGTTGCACTTAAGTCCACGGTGAGTTTTTGTGCTTGACGCTCACTAATCACCATCAAAGGGGAACCTTCAGCCGTCCACACGCTTTGGTAGAGTTTCGCAACTTTAGCGGGACGAGTGTTAAGGATAATGCCGTTCAGTAACGGTTGCCAAATCCACGGCGATAAATCAACTACGCGTGGATCGCTTAAAAACTGCCTTAAAAATCGTTTAACAGCTTTAGGACTAGGTTCATCAGGTGTGCCAAGGTTTACCAATAGCACACCAAAAGCAGGGGAAGGATTCAACGTTAGGCTCATGGTTAATGAAGTTCACTCGGAGGCTAACATTGAGATGCGCATAAAAAAAGCCTGCATCGGCAGGCTTTTCCTAATATGAGAACTGGTTCTCGTAAATTAACCTTTTTAGGTTACTTCAGCACACTAGCAAGTTGCTCACTCACGGCCGCAACTGATTGAGTGCCGTCAAACTTGTTGTATTGTGTCTTACCAGCTGCAGCGACTTTACCGTAATATTCAACTAGCGGCTTAGTTTGCTCGTGGTAAATAGCCAGACGTTTACGCACTGTGCTTTCTTCGTCATCGGGACGGATGGCTAAATCTTCGCCAGTTACGTCGTCTTTGCCTTCCACTTTAGGTGGATTGAAAACCACATGGTAAACACGGCCAGAACCAGGGTGAACACGACGGCCGCTCATGCGCTTAACGATTTCTTCGTCTGGCACATCGATTTCAATCACGTGATCAATACTAATGCCGTTTGCCGCCATTGCATCCGCTTGCGGGATAGTACGTGGGAAACCGTCTAATAAGAAACCTTTAACACAGTCTTCCTGTGCGATACGCTCTTTAACCAGACCGATGATCAGATCATCAGAAACCAGTTGACCAGCATCCATCACTTTCTTTGCTTCCAAACCCAGTGGTGTACCGGCTTTTACTGCGGCACGTAACATATCACCAGTGGAAATTTGTGGGATACCGTACTGTTCCATAATGAACTGGGCCTGGGTACCTTTACCGGCGCCTGGGGCACCTAGTAGGATAATGCGCATCTGAAAAGTCCTCTTTTCGCATTGATATTCTTCTTAGGACAGCGATATTCGCACATCTAACCGCTATTGAGAAGGGTTTTAGCTTCGACTTTAGCCTCAGAAAGCGCAAATAGATGCGACTTTCACCGCTATTTTTATCATTAATAGAGCAAGGTATAAAGCTTATGTCGGTATTGACTTGCAATAGGATTACCTTGCCCAAGTGCAGTTAATATTTCCATAAACACTTGTTTTACTGCGCCATTTTCAGCACCTAAATCTTTACTGAGCACAGAAAATAGCATTGCTAATGCTTCATCTTCACGGTGAGCACTATGCAATGCTTTACTCAGTTCGAGTAATAACACTAAATTAGTTGGATTTTGCTCAAATCTCTGCTGTAAATCACGAATTTCTGGGGTGTCTGCCGCATCTAAGGCAAGCGCCAGTTTAGCTTTCAAACTCTGGTAATAACCGTCTTGGTCGGCTAACCCTACTTTTTCAAGCATGGTTTGCGCTAACACCAATTCGCCCTGCATTAAATATATATCAGCAAGCACTAAGCTCACTTCACCCGCTTGATTTGACCCCAAATGAGCTTCTTTTAATAATACGGTGGCGGTAGCAAGATCCTCTGCACTGACTTGGCTCAAAGCGAGTAACTCTTTAGCTTGGGCCAATTGTAACTGCCACATGGGCGGCAAATGTTTATCGAGCATTGCCATCACTTGCGCGCTATCTTGTACCCCCGCAAAGCCATCAATAGGTTGGCCTTTATCTAATACTAATGTGGTAGGCAAGCTCTGGATGCGAAAGTAATTGGCGATTTCTAATTCAGCTTCACAGTCGACTTTTGCCAGCACAAATCGACCTGCATTTTGCGTGGCGATTTGCTCTAAGGTGCGTAGCATAGCCACGCTATCTTCTTGCGGCTGCGCCCAAAATGCTAACACCACGATTTGTTGCATCGAGGCATCAACCACTTGCTGAATGTTGTCTTTAGTCAGGCTGAGGATATGATCCATAGTATTCCCTTAGTGCTTAAGGCCTTTATCATACACAAACGTATTTTATGACAGGCTAGACTCTTAATTACATCTTACTGCCATTAAAACAATATCGGGGCCATTCTAAAAGAAGGCCCCGATATTTATTTACTTCATGTTAGCCAGTAACATTTGGTTCATCAGCTTAATAAAGGCCGATGGATCTACTAGGCTACCTTTTTCAGACAATTGCGCCTGTTGCAGCAACAGATTTGACCAATCGGTGAAGGCCGCCTCATCTTGAAGATCATTTAGGCGCGACACTAATGGATGCGCTGGGTTGATCTCAAACGTTGGCTTCACTTCTGGTACGCTCTGACCTGCAGCTTGCATCAGCTTGATCATCTGCGTCGACATTTCGCCGTCACCCGCTACAACACAGGCTGGAGTATCCGTTAAGCGAGAGGTGACTTTCACATCAGCAACGGCAGAGCCTAACGCTGCTTTAATACGTTCAACTAAAGCTACCGATTCTTGCTCAAGCTTTTCTTGTGCTTCTTTCTCTGATGCATCTTCAAGCTCGCCAAGCTCTAAATCACCACGGGTTACTGAGTGCAATTGTTTATCTTTGTACTCAGCTAAGTGATTAATTAGCCACTCGTCAACACGCTCTGACATCAATAATACTTCGATATCTTTTTTGCGTAGTAACTCTAGATGTGGGCTGTTAGCGGCAGCTTCATGGCTGTCAGCAACAATATAGTAAATCTTAGTTTGGCCTTCTTTCATGCGGCTGATGTAGTCATCGAGTGACACAGTTGGTGCAGCGCTGCCGGTATGAGTCGAGGCAAAACGTAATAAGCCCGCGATACGTTCACGGTTTGCGAAATCTTCCGCAGGGCCTTCTTTTAGTACTTGGCCGAATTCAGCCCAGAACTGTTGATATTTTTCTGCATCGTCTTTTGCCAGTTTTTCCAGCATGCCAAGCACACGTTTAGTGATACCAGTACGCATTGCTTTAGTTACGTGGTTATCCTGCAGAATTTCACGGGATACGTTCAACGGCAAATCATTTGAGTCAATCAAACCCTGCACAAAACGCAGGTAAGATGGCATAAATTGCTCGGCGTCATCCATAATGAATACGCGCTGTACAAACAATTTTAAGCCGTGTTTACGATCGCGATTCCACATATCCCAAGGCGCTTTAGCGGGGATATACAATAAGCTGGTGTATTCTTGCTTACCTTCTACACGATTGTGGCTCCACATCAGCGCATCGGTGTAATCGTGGGAAATGTGCTTGTAAAACTCTTGATACTCTTCATCACTGATGTCGGCTTTATTACGCATCCACAAAGCCGTAGCCTTGTTCATGACTTTCCAAGAACCTTCAGTTGCTGGAATTTTTTCGCCATCAGCATCATCACTCTCTGGCGTGCCTTCTTGCCACATTTCAACTGGTACAGAGATATGATCTGAGTATTTAGTAATGATTGAACGCAGGCGCCAATCATCAGCAAACTCTTTTTCTTCATCACGTAGGTGCAAAGTGATTTCAGTACCACGAGTCGCCTTAGTGATGTTTTCAACAGTGAAGTTACCCTCACCTTCTGATTCCCACAATACCGCTTCATCGGCCTTATGACCGGCAGCGCGAGTGCGAACTGTGACTTTTTTAGCCACGATAAAGGCTGAATAAAAACCGACACCAAACTGGCCGATTAACTGTGAATCCTTTGAAGATTCGCCAGATAAATTTTTAAAGAAATCTGCAGTGCCTGATTTTGCGATTGTGCCTAAATGCTCAATCACGCCGTCACGGGTCATACCCACACCGTTATCTTCGATGGTAACAGTACCTTTTTCTTTATCGGCACTGATACGAACTCGTAGTTCACCATCACCTTCGTATAGAGCGTCATTGGTCAGCGCAAGATAACGCAGCTTATCCACTGCATCGGCGGCGTTGGAGACCAATTCACGCAAGAAAATTTCTTTGTTGGAATACAAAGAATGGATCATCAGATGCAACAGCTGTTTGACTTCAGTTTGAAAACCATGAGTTTCTTGTTGTGACATGAAAGTTTCCCTCATTTATTACGCAATTAGGCAAAGTAACGCTTAGTGGTTACTTAAATGGGGCTCCAAATTGACATTTCAAGGGTAAGGGGTAAAACGAGGTTCAAATGGCGAAAAATAAGGCGCTTGATGAGTATCAAGCGCCTTATTTCATTACTTTAACCTGAACTTGGGATGAACATTAATCCTCAGCTAATTCCTTTTCTAACTGTTGAGCTATGGCTTCAGGCGATCCGCTGTTACGGGCGAACAGTCCGTAAGCGGCGGGGATCACGAAGATAGTGAATAGGGTTGCCAATAAAATCCCTGACAATACCACCACACCAATCACAAAGCGGGTTTCAGCACCCGCGCCTGCGGCCATGACCAGAGGCACAGCGCCAGCGGCAGTGGTAATACCTGTCATGAGAATAGGTCGTAAGCGCTGCGCTGAGGCTTGAATAATGGCTTTATCAAATTCAACGCCTTTATCGCGCAATTGGTTGGCAAACTCGACAATCAAGATACCGTTTTTAGCCGCCAACCCGACCAACATAATAATACCTATCTGACTGTAAATATTAAGACTTTGCCCGGTGAACCACAAACCAGCCAAGGCACCCACTGTGGCCAGTGGTACAGTAAGCATAATCACCATAGGATGAATGTAACTCTCGAACTGCGCCGCTAAAACTAAGAATACAATTCCCAGCGCCAGCAAGAACACAAAATACATAGAGCTACCCGACTCTTGGTAATCGAGGGACTGGCCCTTGTAGCTTATCACTGCTTCGGCGGGTAAATAGGTACGTGCCAATTGGTTCATATAATCAAGGGCTTCACCAAGGCTATAACCATCTTCTAAACTGGCTTCAATGGTGATAGCGCGCATACGGTTATAACGATTAAGCGAACTCGCATCAGCAAACTCTTCTACCGTCACTAAGTTAGATAGCGGAATAAGCTCTTGACTGCGTTCAGAACGAACATAGATATTTTGCAGATCTGCGGCGGTATTTTGATTACTACGCTCACCTTCAATGATGACATCGTATTCTTCACCATCACGCATAAAGGTTGTAACTAAGCGTGAACCGAGCATGGACTCTAACGTACGACCAATATTCGAAATCGACACCCCAAGACTTGCCGCTCTGTCCCTATCAATCACCACTCTTAGCTGAGGCTTAGTTTCTTTATAGTCGTGATCTAAACCCAGTAATTTGGGGTTCTCAGCGGCCTTTTGCATCATGATATCGCGCCAACGGGCAAGCTCTTCATAACTGGGACCACCTATCACAAACTGCACAGGTTTAGCCACGCCGCGGCCAAAGGCTTGACGCATAACCGGAAATGCTTGTACTCCGGCAAGATCAGCAAGACGTTTATTGATATCGGTTATCACCTCTTTGACTGGACGACGCTGCCCCCAATCCTCGAGCACAACAACTGCCATACCGTTAGAAAAATCTGCCGAACGACCAAAACCACGGGGGGCACGAATGAGTAAGCGTTTGATATCGCCCGTATCGACTAATGGCATCAAGCGGTTTTCTACTTCATTCATATAGGATTCTATGTACTCGTAACTCGCACCTTGAGGACCATTAACCATCAAAAATAACGAGCCTCTATCTTCCTGTGGCGCAAATTCCTGTGGTACTTTCTGGACTAAATAAGCACTACACCCTAACGCAATTAACACCAGAAGCGACATTAATAACGGATGGGCCATGGCAGATTTTAAGGATAATTGATAACGGTTTGATACCTTGGTCATGATGCCATCAACCTTACGTACCAACCAAGAATCCTGCGAGCTTGGCTTGAGTAACTTAGAGCACATCATCGGCGTAAGAGTTAGTGCAACCACGCTAGAAAACAGTACGGCAGCACTCATAGTCACGGCAAACTCTTTGAATAACTTACCTAAGTCTCCCTCTAAGAAAGTAATTGGCATAAATACCGCAACCAACACTAAAGTGGTCGCGATAACCGCAAAGGCGACTTCGCGCGCGCCCAGAAAAGCAGCTTTGAGCGGCGAGTCGCCTTCCTCAATCCGCCTATGAATATTTTCGAGCATCACAATCGCATCATCGACCACCATACCAATGGCAAGGATCATCGCCAATAACGTTAAAAGGTTGATGGTATAGCCGAGCGCATACAATACGATAAATGTGCCTAGTAAGGACACTGGCACGGTAATCGCCGGGATCAACATAGCACGCACGCTACCAAGGAACAGATAAATAACAATAATCACTAAGACCATTGCGGTGAACAGGGTTTGGTACACTTCTTTAATCGAGGCTTCGATGAACACTGAGCTATCGTAGCTGCGTTTTATCGACATGCCCGCAGGCAAAGTTGGATTGATTTTGTCGACCAGCGCATTCACCGCCCGTGCAACTTCTAAGGTATTCGCGGTTGACTGCTTAGACACGCCTAAACCTATCATGGCCTCTTTGTTACCGCGGAACATAATCCGCTCTTCTTCTGAGCCAATTTCTACCCGCGCCACATCGCCCAATTTAACTAAATAACCATCTTCCCCTTCAGTAATGACTAAGTTAGCAAAATCTTCGGCGGTGCGATAACCACGCTCAAGCCGTACGGTAAAATGGCGCTCTTTTGATTCTATTGAACCGGCGGGCAATTCGACGTTTTCGGCTCTGAGCGCAGCTTCTACATCGGCAACGGTTAAACTGCGCGATGCCAAAGCTTGCCTATCAAGCCAAACGCGCATGGCATAAACTTTTCCGCCACCAATTCGCATCCGCGCCACGCCATCGACCACCGAAAAGCGATCCGACAAGTAACGGTTGGCATAATCAGTCAATTCTAAGGTGGTCATTTTATCTGACACCAAATTGAGCCACATGATCACTTCATCGCCACCATTGGCTTTTTGTACTTCAGGGGGATCAGCTTCTTCGGGCAAATTATCGAGTAAACCTGAAATACGATCGCGTATATCGTTAGCCGCATCTTCAATATTACGATTAATATCAAATTCTAAGGTTACTGATGAGCGGCCATCACTACTCGATGAGCTCACATGACGAATGCCCTCGACGCCACTTATTCTGTCTTCTATTAATTGGGTTATTCGACTTTCAACCACTGCGGCACTGGCGCCGCGATAGTTAGTGTCGATAGACACCACCGGTGGGTCAATGTTTGGGTATTCTCGCAGCGGTAATTTACCAAAGGACACCAGACCAAAAGCGACAAGTAACAAGCTGATTACCGAGGCAAATACGGGCCGTTTAACCGAGAGATCGGTAAGTATCATACACTTGGCTCCGCGCTTGAATCCGCAAGATAACTAAATTTTTCAGCAAACTCCGTTTGCACTTCATCCCCAGGATGGACTTTTAGTAGACCACGAATAACCACATTTTCGCCTAAGGCTAAACCGTCTAATATTTCTACCCAACCACGGGTACGAATGCCAATAGTCACTTGTTTACGCTCAATCACCTTGTCGCTATTAACGCTATAAACATAGTGATTATTCTGAATTGGGATAATGGCGGACTCTGGCAACATCAAGGCTTCACGGCTACGTTTGATAAGTTTCACCTTCATCAACATACCCGGTAATAAATGCAGTTCAGGATTAGGGATTTCAGCGCGGACAATCACTGTACGTGTTGTGGGGTTCACGCGACTATCAATCGATGTCACCACACCTTTAAAAATAATATCAGGAAATGCGACAGCTTTAGCTTCGACCTTTTTACCGGGGACTAAATCTTGAATAAAACGTTCAGGTACTGAAAAATCGAGTTTAATCTTGGCGATATCATCCAATGTGGTAATCACAGTTCCAGGGGAAACCAAACTACCTATGCTGATTTGTCGTAACCCTAGGCGACCATTAAAAGGCGCTAGAATGCTGCGATCGTTAAGTGATGATTGTGCCTGTTCTAGCTCAGCGCGGGTGGTATCAATTAACGTTTGTAATCTGTCGCGCTCTAACTCTGCCACCGTGCGGCTTGTCACTAATGAGCTAATTCGGGCGAATTCACGTTGGTTATCGCTGACTTTAACTTGCGCGGCTTTCACTTTTGCGATTTGCTCAGCGTTCTGCAATTGAACGAGCAATGTGCCCTTTTTCACTATGTCGCCATCATCAAACTTAAGTGCGGTGACTATATCGGTCACTTTAGGCGTAATCGTCACCGACTCAAAGGCCTTATTGGTGCCGATAGCCTCGACTTCATCGCGAATGGGTGCCATGGCCGCTGTGGCGATCACCACGTTAGGCATGAGCTTAATCTGGGCAGTCGTAACCTCTTGCGGTTGCAAAGCTTGGTATCCAAACCAAGCTGCGACCACAAGAGCGATTAATATCATTATTTTTTTCATCGGGCTTCCAAGAATGACTCACATTATTAACGGCTAGTTTACTCACTCACATCATCGCAGCAATACGTTTTACTTTTTCTTACAAATTACATTGTTATAACCGAATAAAGTACCAAAGCATGATTCGGTTAAATAAACTGCAAAAGCTAAAAATTTGCCAATAAAAAAGGGCGATAATTCGCCCTTTTAAATGATGAATAATATTAACGTAGTTTACGTTCTTCTTTCATCAGGTTTGACAGTGACTTATACACATTAGTGACTGTTTCATCACTCAATGGTTTATCTTCGCCATCGCGTAAGAAGATTTTAGTTTCTTCAGGCGTGTCGCCATCTTCAAGCAGTAAACGGTAATTACCTTCTTTCAGCGCTAGCTTATCTTCGCCCCATAATGAACTCCAGAAACCTGAGTTATCGTCAAACTTGATAAAGTACAATCCTTTACTACTGTCCATATCGGCAATTTCAAAGCCCATTTCAGGCAGCACAATACGCAGGCGATCCCACACTTGTTTATAAGGCGCTTTAGCAGACCAGTAAGCTTTGCCGTCTTCCGGTGTAACCAGATCGACATTAATACCTAAGGTTTGTTTCAAACGATTAGCTTGAATCGATTGTTCGCGCTTAATACTGATATAGGCAATAGCACTGTTAAGCATATCAATCGTATATCTTTGTTTATCTTCACCGTTTAACAATACTTTTTGCGCTTTATCATCAAAAAACTCTTCGTGCTCAACTAAATGAATAACGATATTCGCAGTACGACCATGCGGACGAGCCTCAACATCAAAACGATAACGCTGGCGAAGGAGATAAACATTATCAGAACCCCACATGCTCGATTCGATCACTTCACGACTTTCAATCCAATCGGTTTCTATGCTGCCTTTGTCAAAATCACGGCTACGGATCACGATGCCCTTTTGCGCAAAAAAACCATCTAAGTTGGCAAATATTTCTTGTTTCAAATCGATACTATTATCAATAGATTCAATAACAATTTTAATATTATCGCTGCCCTCTTCCACACGAGTACCCTCTGCCATCGGCAGTACTTGCAGTGGTGGGCGGATATCTAAATCTTTACCATACAGCGTAGCGTTGACTTTAGACCCTAACGCAGGCACATCGAATTCTTTATTGTAGGGCGGTGTATTTAATCCTGCGGGGATTTTCAGCAAAGGCGTTTGCTCAGCCTGAACATAGTCTTCACTACCGTTTGCTTGGCGACGCTCAAGTGGTGAACTGCACGCTGCAACAGCAGCAACTAAGATCAGTGGAGTGACTTTCTTTAACATTAATTATTTAACCTCTATCTGGGCACGAGTCATTGCTTCTATCAACAGACCATGACATTGCTCAGAAAGTTCAGTCAAAGGTAAACGAATATGGCCACATTTAATCAAACCCATGCGATGGGCTGCCCATTTGACGGGGATTGGGTTGGCTTCACAAAAGAGTGTGCTATATAAACCGCGCAGCGGCGTGTCTATCGTAAGAGCAAGCTCAGCGTTGCCCGCAAGTGCGGCATCACACATTGCTTTAAAAGCTTTTGGCGCGATGTTATTCGCCACTGAGATAACGCCGTTACCACCCAAGAGTAAAAATTCTCTGGCAGTGGCATCATCGCCGCTGTACAGCATAAAGTCATCACCGCACAATTCGCGCAGGCGTTTGACACGGGATAAGTCACCGGTTGCTTCTTTAACGCCAATAATGTTGCTAACGCTGACTAACTCGGCAACGGTTTCTGGCAACATATCAACAGCAGTACGGCCTGGTACATTATAAAGAATTTGTGGAATATCTGTGCTGGCAGCCACAGCTTTATAATGCGCAATCAATCCCTTAGGAGTTGGCTTATTATAATATGGCGTGACGCCAAGCATAGCGGCGACACCCACCTTAGATAAGGACTTGGTGAGCTCAACGGCTTCAGATGTGGCATTAGCACCATTGCCACCAATAACCGGAATTCGGCCTGCTGCAAATTTAACAGTTTGTGAAACCACCGTTACATGCTCAGACATAGGCAGAGTCGCTGACTCGCCTGTGGTACCAACGGCTACAATGGCATCTGTACCTTGGTCAATATGGAATTCGACTAACTTTTCAAGACTTGCAAAATCTACTGAGCCATCACTGTTCATTGGCGTGATTAAGGCTACGATGCTTCCGTTTATCATCTGACTTTCCCCAAGATTTCAGGATTTGCTATGGTACTGATGCCAACCATTAATGACAAGCATTAACAGGGCTCTCAAATTGAATTAGTTATGGTAGCATTACATCCCGCACAAAAACTCAACTTTAACCCTGAGTTTTCGCTCTATGATATCGAAAAGTGAGGATAATTCATGACCAATTTCCTGGTCGTAACAGCAATGGGGCTCGACCGTCCTGGGCTCGTAGGTAAACTAGCTCGGCTTGCCAGTGACTGTGACTGCGATATCGTCGACAGCCGTATGGCATTATTTGGTAACGAATTTACCCTAATTATGATGTTGTCAGGCTCGTGGGTATCTATAACTAAAATAGAAAGCATGCTCCCAAGTCTTGGTGTCGAATTAGAACTGATGACAGTAATGAAGCGTACCTCTAAACATACGCCACAAAATTACCTCTCTCGCCTTGAAGTATGCTTCACAGGTAAAGACCAACGCGGCACCATTAAACGTATCACGCAATTCTTGGCTGACAGATCATTAGATCTCGCAGCAGTCCGCTCCTACTCTGAAGAACTTCCTGATGGTGAACAGACTCAAAATGTGTCATTAACCATTAATATTCCTGAAAAAGTTGAACTAGAAAAGCTTGAACAGAGTATCTATCAACTCGCCCAAGATATGACCTTAAATTGTATTATTCGTCGTATGGAAGGCACCGCAATATTAGAGGATAGAGGATAAAAGATGAACACCTTAACCGCAGGGGCCAAAGCGCCCCAATTCACCCTTAAAGATCAGCATGGCAACTCAGTGTCATTGGCTGATATCCTTAAGCAAGGCCCTGTTTTAGTGTACTTTTACCCTAAAGCGTCAACACCAGGTTGCACCGTACAAGCCTGCGGACTACGTGATAGCAAAGCCGCACTTGATAACCATAATGTGACTGTATTAGGCATTAGCCCAGATCCTGTGGCTAAACTGGCAAAGTTTGCTGAAAAACAAGCGCTCAACTTTACCTTGCTCAGTGACGAAGACCACAGCGTTGCCGATGCTTTTGGAGTTTGGGGTGAGAAAAAATTCATGGGTAAAATCTATGACGGCATTCATCGATTAAGTTTTCTTATCAATACTGACGGCACTGTCGCCCATGTGTTTGATAAGTTTAAAACCAAAGATCACCATGAAGTTGTACTCGCGAAAATTGCAGGTTAATTGATTAAGTGTAATAGCCAAATATACTGACTTTATCGACTATCCGATTTGAAGTTTGTATAAAAGTGGCACATCTACGTGATTCATCTGAATAAATAATCAGCAATTGATAACGACGAAGGCTCTAAAATAGAGCCTTTTTTATGAAAAATTTTCATGTTGTCAATAATAAAAAGCCCGTCTGCATTCAGCACAACGGGCTTTTTGTTATTGACTGTTCCATATCGGTTAGAACAAAACTATCACTCACCTAAAGATGCAGTGTCTCTTTAGCAAAGGGAATGGTGAGTTTACGCTGATGCACTAACGAGGCTTTGTCTAATTTATCCAATACATCAAATAAGGTACGTAAATCCCGCGCCATACGGTTCAATAAAAAACGCCCAACATCTTCTGGTAGTTGCAGCCCACGCATGGCGGCGCGGCGTTGTAGTGCGGCAAGTTTTTCATCATCCGCCATAGGTTGTAGTTGATAATTAAGGCCCCATTGCATGCGTGAAACAAGATCGGGTAGCAGAAATCCTGCGTCAACCGGTGATGAACTACCACTGACCACTAAAGCACAATTTTTATGTTCTGCCACTCGATTATAAAGATCAAAAATCGCTTCTTCCCATACGGGATGGCCGGCGATGGCGTCAACATCATCAATACACACCAAATCTAGCTGCTCTAAACCTTCCAGCAAGGCTGTTGAAATACTGGCATGTATGCCTAAGGGGATATAAAAACTACGGCGATCGACTTCATTGGCATGGGCGCAAGCGGCGTGCATTAAATGCGTTCGGCCAGATTTCACTGGGCCCCAAAAATAAATGGCGGCTTCACCATGCCCTTCAGCACTGGCTCTTAGCTTTTGAATAAGTTCATCATTACCCGAAGCCGGATAATAACTGTTAAAGGTTTCGTCATCTGGCAAATGCACAGGCAGCGAGAGTTGTAGAGGTGAGTTTAATGGCACTCGGTGTTCTCAATTCAAATTAACACAAGGCAATGCTAAGCAAACTTAGCATTGCCAATAATATTCTAGGGTAAACGCCACTCATAAACCGGTTTACCCGCCTTATTTACGACTGGACTAAACTCGCCTGCACTCACAGGGGCGACCACAGAAATACGCGGCTCTAAGCTCAATAAACGCTCTAAATCTGTTTCTGAACCAAACAAATCTAATGAGAATGTCGCAGTATGGCCTTGGATATGAGTTAACGTGGCATTTTTAACCGCACTGAGCTGTTTTAAATACTTTTCAACTTCAACTAATTGCGCCATTTTTTGTATATTTACAAAGGTAACGCTCGCGCCTTGCTGCGCGCCCGTATCAGCAATGGCATATTTGGTAAAATAATATTCCCCTAGCGCCGTCATCATAGCCGTCACCGCTTGAGCGGAGTTTTCAGCCGTACCATTAAAGGTAAATATAGGTGGCGTTAAAGAATCAACCGTCGCCTTATTATATAAATTTAAACGATAACGAACTTGATTACCTGCGGCATCAATCGCCACTAATGCCAGAAAATCAGCTTGATAACGGCCAGAGACACTGGCCACAATATCGGCAAACATGCCCTTAATATCGTTAGGATTGATGCCCATAAGCTCGTCAAGATCGAGAATTGGTAATAGCACAGGAATACCGCGGGCATCGGAAAAATCACTAAATTGTTTACGTTCAGCTAAGGTCGACGAATCACTTAAAATGATAGTGTCTCCCTCTCCAGGCATCGCCACCCAAAACAATGTTAGAGGACGCTGAGTTCCCCATACAGGTAATTGCGCTTGGCGCAGCAAAGCCACAATGCGACGGTGTTCAAAACTGGCCGTTAACAACAACTGACCATTTTGTTCAAAATAGCCATATTGGCTCAACAAGGTATCAGGATTACGAAGTTGAGACTGAATAAGACTATTATTTAAAGAACGTGCCGTACCGGTATTTTTGATAATCACTTGCTCAAGCGCACTCTTTAAGGCTTTGTCACGTTCAGCAACCGCCCGAGAAGACACAGGCACATTGGCCTCATCTAATTTACTCACTTCAACAGCGTTCACGCTATTGATGGAGAATAGACAATATAGAAATGCAATTAAGCTCGACTTCAATAGGAATTTCAGCATTTTTGAGTAGTTGAAGTAACGTTAGATAGCGTAAATTGTACCATAGTTAACGCCTTAAGCGAGTCTTGGCAAAATTTAGCCCTATTTTTATACCTGTTATGGTATTGAAAACCTAAACAGTGATCCGAGTCGGTAAAGCGGGTTATTTTCCACTGCTCAAATCCCAACAAGCTGTTATCATCTCGCGGTTTACCCTAAATTAATGAGAATAATAAATGAGACGACTTGCTATCCCCCTACAGGGCGCACAAATGCTATTTGTGGCCTTTGGCGCCTTAGTATTAATGCCGCTGCTAACAGGACTTGATACCAGTGTGGCACTATTTACCGCAGGTATCGGTACCCTATTGTTTCAATTGATTACTAAGCGACAAGTGCCCATTTTTCTTGCTTCTTCATTCGCCTTTATTGCCCCGATATTGTATGGCGTGCAAACTTGGGGCATTCCCTCAACCATGGGCGGTATTATGGCGGCAGGCGTAGTTTACGTTATGCTCGGCGCATTAGTTAAACTGCGCGGCACTGAGTTTATTCATAAATTATTACCTCCTGTGGTGGTTGGGCCTGTGATTATTATTATCGGTCTAGGTCTGGCGCCAGTGGCAGTGAATATGGCTTTAGGTAAAAGTGGTGATGGTAGTGTGACCTTAGTTGCCACAAATATAGCCTTATTTATTTCGCTCGCATCGCTATGCACCACTATCGCTGTGGCTATTTTTGCTAAGGGTTTATTAAGAGTAATGCCCATTTTAGCCGGCATTATTGTTGGTTATGGCCTGAGCCTCGCGTTCGGTATTGTTGATTTTGCAGTAGTGACGGCAGCAAGTTGGATTGCTATACCTAAATTTGTTGCCCCTGAACTTAACTGGTACGCCATCGCTTTTATGATCCCTGTTGCTATTGCGCCTGCGGTTGAACATATTGGCGATATTCTGGCGATATCCAATGTTGCTGGTAAAGATTTTATGAAAAAACCGGGATTACACCGTACTCTGACAGGCGATGGCATTGCCACTATAGCAGCCGCGGCCTTTGGCGGCCCACCAAACACCACTTATTCTGAAGTCACGGGAGCCGTCACATTAACTCGTAATTTCGACCCTAAAATTATGACTTGGACTGCCATTACCGCCATCACTTTAGCCTTTGTTGGCAAACTAGGCGCGCTGATGCAAACCATTCCAGTGCCTGTAATGGGCGGCATTATGTGTTTACTATTTGGCTCCATTGCGGCAGTAGGATTAAGCACATTAATTCGCCATCAAGTTGATTTATCCGAACCGCGTAATCTAAGTATTGTCGGTGTTACTTTAGTGTTTGGCATCGGCGGTATGGCGTTTGGTATTGGTTCGTTTAGCCTAACCGGTATCAGTTTATGCGGTATTGTGGCTATTGTGATGAACCTAATATTGCCAGCCACTAAAGAGCATGGACAAGATACATCAGCGCATTAGGCTACACAGTAGAGAAAATTATGTGCAATGATTAAAGCGTAACCATCAAAATAGAATAGTTTTCTCAAGCAGCATTTTATCAAGTAAATAATCCATTGATATTAAGAACAAAAAAGCCGCTACGACTTAATCGTAGCGGCTTTTTTATCGAAAATAAGCTAGTGCTTATTCTTCAGTTTTATGCTTAGCGGCTGCCGCTGTAATCAGTGGTTGTAATTCGCCTTTTTGGAACATTTCCACGATGATATCGCAGCCACCAATCAGCTCGCCTTCGATCCACAATTGTGGAAACGTCGGCCAGTTAGCAAATTTAGGTAATTCTGCGCGAATGTCTGGGTGCTGAAGAATATCCACGAATGCAAACTGCTCACCACAGTTAATCATGATCTGGGCGACCTGTGACGAGAAGCCACAGCTCGGTAACTTAGGAGAACCTTTCATATAAACAATGATTGGGTTTTCGGTGATCTGCTGTTTAATTTTCTCTACTGTTTCCATTTTGATTCCTAAGTAGGCTGACATTGACACAATAGCACTATTGTACGACAGCTAGACTCAGAACAAAATCCCATAGTTTGTAAGGTTATGCCGACATTTGTTTTTTCGATGCCGCTATCGAGTAAACAATGATTCACATCACAAATTTTATCGGTACAATAGTCACAGTGAGCACGTTTAAAAACGATAACCTAAGACCATGGAGAGATACTAATGGCTTTCGAATTACCCGCATTACCATATGCAAAGAACGCACTAGAACCACACATTTCTCAAGAAACCATTGAATACCACTACGGCAAGCATCACAACACTTATGTTGTTAAGCTAAACGGCTTAATCGAAGGAACTGATTTTGCAGGTAAATCTTTAGAAGATATCATCAAAACTTCTACAGGTGGCGTATTCAACAACGCAGCTCAAGTGTGGAACCACACTTTCTACTGGAACTGCCTAGCACCTAATGCTGGCGGAGAGCCAACAGGCCCAGTTGCTGATGCTATTAAAGCTGCATTTGGCTCATTTGATGCCTTCAAAGCACAATTTACTGATTCAGCAGTAAACAACTTCGGTAGCGCTTGGACATGGTTAGTGAAAAAAGCCGATGGCACTGTTGCTATCGTTAACACTAGCAATGCAGCAACACCACTGACTGACAGCACTGTAACGCCAATCATGACAGTTGACGTGTGGGAACACGCTTACTACATCGATTACCGCAACGTGCGTCCTGACTATCTTGCCCACTTCTGGCAGTTAGTTAACTGGGACTTTGTGAATAAAAACTTCACTGCTTAATTTATTTAGTAAAACTAAGTAAACCCAGAAAAAGAGCCCTCGCGGCTCTTTTTTTATGCTTTTAGTTTAGCCCCCTCACTTTGTTTCATTCAATTCAGCTTATTAAACAACAAGTGCAATAATTGCGTTTGCAACTATTTGTTGTTGTTTTATTTGATATTTTTTGTCGCAAGTGTTGAATAAGTGTCTAAGATTAGAGTAGGAAGCTGGTTAGTCAGCTCCGTTCCATGACATCACTGGCGTTTCAGGGGGTTTATATGGGCATTTTCGAGCATTACCAAAAGCGCTACGAGCAAAAACTCGATGAAGAATATTCTTTACAGGAGTTTCTCAACATCTGTAAAGCCGATCGCAGCGCTTACATGTCAGCATCGGAGCGACTACTACTTGCCATCGGTGAAGCAGAAGTCATTGATACCGCAAAAAATCCAACACTAAGCCGTATTTTTTCGAATCGACTTATTTCACGTTATCCCGCATTTAAAGATTTCTTTGGTATGGAAGATGCCATAGAGCAAATAGTGGCTTACCTTAAACACTCAGCTCAAGGTTTAGAAGAATCAAAACAAATTCTGTATCTACTTGGGCCTGTCGGCGGCGGTAAGTCATCATTAGCCGAGAAACTCAAAGCCCTGATGCAAAAAATACCCATTTATATCCTGAGCGCAAATGGGGTACGCAGCCCTGTCAATGATCACCCTTTTAGCCTATTTGATTTAGATGAAGATGGTCAGCTATTAAAAGATGAATTCAACATTCCTAGCCGCTATTTAAAAACGATTATGTCGCCTTGGGCGGTAAAACGCTTACATGAGTTTGGCGGAGATCTGGCCAAATTCCGTGTTGTTAAAGTATTCCCCTCCATTTTAGACCAAGTCGCTATCGCAAAAACGGAACCTGGAGATGAAAACAACCAAGATATTTCGTCACTTGTCGGTAAAGTGGATATTCGTCAACTTGAGCATTTCTCTCAAAATGATGCCGATGCTTACGCCTATTCGGGTGCTTTATGCCGTGCAAACCAAGGCATGATGGAGTTTGTGGAAATGTTTAAGGCGCCCATAAAGGTGCTGCATCCCTTACTCACGGCCACACAAGAAGGTAACTATAATGGCACTGAAGGCTTATCAGCCTTGCCCTATAGCGGCATTATCTTAGCTCACTCAAACGAGTCAGAATGGACAACTTTTAAAAATAATAAAAATAATGAGGCGTTTCTCGATAGAGTTTATATCGTCAAAGTCCCCTACTGTTTACGGGTCTCAGAAGAGCTACAAATCTATCAAAAGTTGTTATTCAACTCTGAGTTATCCAAAGCTCCCTGTGCGCCTGGCACTTTAGAAACTCTGGCACAATTTAGCGTACTATCACGCATAAAAAACACTGAGAACTCGTCTCTTTATTCTAAGATGCGGGTGTATGATGGCGAAAGTTTAAAAGACACCGATCCTAAGGCCAAGTCTTATCAAGAATATCGCGATTACGCGGGCGTCGATGAAGGTATGAATGGTTTGTCGACTCGCTTTGCCTTTAAGATTTTATCGCGAGTATTTAACTTCGACCACTCCGAAATAGCTGCAAACCCAGTGCATTTATTTTATGTACTCGAGCGCCAAATTGAACAAGAACAGTTCCCCACTGACACCGCCGAGCGTTATTTGGAGTTTCTAAAAGGGTATTTAATTCCCAAGTATGTCGAATTTATCGGCAAAGAGATCCAAACAGCTTATTTAGAATCTTACTCTGAATATGGTCAAAATATTTTTGATCGTTACGTCATCTATGCCGACTTTTGGATCCAAGATCAAGAGTACCGCGACCCTGAAACAGGTCAACTGTTCGATCGCGCAGCCCTCAATGCTGAACTGGAGAAAATTGAAAAACCCGCGGGGATCAGCAACCCTAAAGATTTCCGTAATGAAATCGTCAACTTTGTACTGCGCGCCCGTGCTAACCATGAGGGCAATAATCCACTTTGGACTAGCTACGAGAAACTTCGCACAGTTATCGAGAAAAAAATGTTTTCCAACACCGAAGATTTACTGCCTGTGATTTCATTTAACGCCAAAACCTCGAACGATGATCAGCGCAAACATGATGATTTTGTCAATCGCATGATGGAAAAGGGCTATACCAAAAAACAAGTTCGACTCTTATCAGAGTGGTACTTACGGGTTCGTAAATCTTCTTAAACTTGCGCGAACTCAGTACAAGGCTTTGGTATTGCCAAAGCCTACGCTAAGTTTTTGGAGGTAGGTATGGCGAACTTTATTGATAGACGGTTGAATGCGAAAGGGAAAAGTACAGTCAACCGCCAACGTTTTATCAATCGATATAAACAACAAATAAAAAAAGCGGTGAGCGATGCAGTGACTCGGCGCAGTGTCACCGATGTCGATAAAGGCGAAAAAATCAGTATTCCCACACGGGATATTAGTGAACCACTGTTTCGCCAAGGTAAAGGTGGTGTTAGGGATAGAGTGCACCCCGGCAACGATCAATTTACCCGCGGCGATAAAATTGACCGTCCACCCGCGGGTTCAGGTGGTGGCGCAGGTAAAGGTGAGGCCTCAGATTCCGGTGAAGGCGACGATGATTTTGTGTTCGACATTTCCAAGGATGAATACCTAGAGCTATTATTTGAAGACTTAGAGCTACCTAATCTTCAAAAAAATCGTCTGAATAAATTGGTTGAGTATCAAGTCTATCGTGCGGGCTTTACCAACGATGGCGTGCCTGCCAACATCAATATTGTCCGTTCATTGCGTTCATCACTGGCGCGCCGTATTGCCATGTCTGCCGGCAAAAAAAAGCGATTAAAGGAATTAGAGCAAAAGCTTATTGAACTGGAGAATATGCCAGGAACTAAAGCTGAATTAATCCTAGATTTAAAAAATCAGATCGAAGAGCTAAAGCAAAAAATCGCACGAGTGCCGTTTATCGACACCTTCGATTTACGCTTTAATAACTTTTCTAAACGAGAAATTCCTTCTAGCCAAGCGGTAATGTTTTGCTTAATGGATGTCTCAGGCTCTATGGATCAAGCCACGAAGGAGATGGCAAAACGTTTTTATATTTTGCTATATCTGTTTTTAACCCGTACCTATAAAAATCTAGAAGTGGTCTATATTCGTCACCATACACAAGCCAAAGAAGTCGATGAACACGAGTTTTTTTATTCCCAAGAAACTGGCGGTACTATTGTGTCTAGCGCCTTAAAATTAATGCACGAAATTCAACAGGCACGCTATCCCGCCAATGAATGGAATATTTATGCCGCACAGGCTTCAGATGGCGATAACTGGGCCGACGATTCCCCTACCTGTAAACAGCTATTAGAACAAAAAATATTGCCATTAGTGCGCTACTACAGCTATATCGAAATCACCAACCGTGCCCATCAAACCCTGTGGCACGAGTATGAATCCCTGCAACGACAATACGCCAATATTGCCGTACAACATATACGTCAAGCCGAAGATATTTACCCTGTCTTTAGGGAGCTATTTAAGAAACAAGCGGTTTAAGGGGGAAATATGGAGACAATTAAATCAACACCGCGGACGCCACTGAGCGATGGCCCAGATTGGAGCTTCGACTTGCTGCAGGACTACCTTAAGGAAATTGAGCGGGTAGCTGCGCTTTATAAGCTCAGCACTTATCCAATTCAAATTGAAGTCATCACCGCCGAACAAATGATGGATGCTTATGCAGGTATCGGCATGCCGATTGGTTATACTCATTGGTCTTTTGGTAAACGGTTTATTGAGACAGAACAAGGTTATAAGCGCGGTCAAATGGGGCTGGCCTACGAAATTGTCATTAACTCAAATCCTTGTATTGCCTATCTGATGGAAGAAAATACCATCACAATGCAGGCATTAGTCATTGCGCATGCCTGCTTTGGGCATAATAGTTTTTTTAAAAATAACTATCTATTCAAAACATGGACCGATGCCAGTTCGATCATTGATTATCTGGTATTTGCTAAAAATTATATTAGCGACTGTGAACAAAAACATGGCGTAGAACAAGTGGAAAGTATCATTGACTCTTGCCATGCACTGATGAATTACGGCGTTGATCGTTATAAGCGCCCCTCTGATATTTCATTCAGTGAAGAACAAGCTAGGCAAAAGGATCGTGAAGCTTATCTTCAAAGCCAAGTGAACGATTTATGGCGCACCATTCCAAGCCAGCACATGGATCAGTCGCAGGCAAAAACACGCCATTTTCCCGCTGAGCCGCAGGAAAATATCTTATATTTCATCGAGAAAAATGCACCATTACTAGAGCCATGGCAACGAGAGATCATTCGAATAGTGCGTAAAATGGCGCAGTATTTTTACCCGCAAAAACAAACGCAGGTGATGAATGAAGGCTGGGCTACTTTCTGGCATTACACTATCTTAAATCACTTATATGACGATGGCCTCGTTACAGATCGCTTTATCATGGAGTTTTTGCAGAGCCATACTGGCGTAATTGCCCAACCTGACTATTACAGCCGTCATTACAATGGCATTAATCCTTATGCATTAGGCTTTGCCATGTTTACTGATATTCGACGAATTTGCGAAAATCCAACCGATGAAGATAAAGCCTGGTTTCCCGACATTGCTGGTAGCAACTGGATAGAGACATTGCACTTTGCTATGCAAAACTTTAAAGATGAAAGTTTTATTAGCCAATATCTCTCACCTAAAGTCATACGCCAATTTAAATTATTTGGTATCCACGATGATGAAAAACGTAATTACCTGTCGGTATCCGCAATTCACGACCAACAGGGTTATCAAGATATTCGTCAGTTATTATCACAGCAATATAATCTGTCTAATATAGAACCCAACATTCAAGTGCATAATGTAGAGGTCAATGGTAATAGATCGTTAACACTACGTTATGTACCTAATAATGAAATACCATTAGCAAATAATCATAAAGAGGTATTAAAACATTTACATCGATTATGGGGATTCACTGTCACTCTAGAACAAATAAATGAAGACGCGAGTATTATTACCTTATCATCCTGCCCTGAAATCACTAAATTGGAATAGCATGTACCAAAAAGCTGTTACTAAAATAAGTATTTTTATAATAGTAACGGCTTTTATACAGAACATACTTCTAGCTTAATACGATATCTATAATGCCTATGTCATTACGGCAATTAATTATCTTGCGCGATAGAAGCAGGCATATCTTCACGTAATAATAACCACATTTTGCCACTATTCATGCCGTAGGTACGCATCAATGCGGATACATCGAGATAATTTTTAGCCTGTGCCAGTAGCTCGAGCTCTTTATAAAAGTTCAATGCCAGCAATCGCGCATCTGCACTTGTGAAATAGTAGCGTCCAACTCTACTATATAAACCTTTAAAACCATTTAAAATCAACACGTAAAGTGGATTTCCAGATGAGAATGCTAAGGTGTGGTGCAATAAATAGTCAAATTCAGCATAGGATTCAGCCGTATCTTCTAGTTGATGAATTTTCGCGAGTACGTCCACTGCAGTATCAGGATTATAACGCAGTGCACCACGGAAATAGATAGCACTCACATTAGTTCTGGCCGATAACAACTGGTCAACTAACACCGGAAATCCCTCAGGATTGAGATCGGCAATAGTCTCAAGAATATTCAAACCAGAGGTTTCCCAGAAGTTATTCACCCGAGTCGGTTTGCCATGTTGAATTTTCAACCACCCATCGCGCGCCAAGCGCTGCAGCACTTCGCGTAAGGTGGTACGAGTTACACCAATCAACTCGGAGAGTTCACGTTCAGCCGGTAAAATGGATCCTGGGGGAAATTTATTGTCCCATATGGATCTCACAATATACTTCTCTGCAAAACTTGCAGGTCCTTTGGCGTTGATTATCATCAGCCACTTATCCAGTTGTTGTGTACCTTAATGGTGACTGATCATACCAGAGCCGGAAAAAATGGAAACCATTCACTTAAATTCATCACGTTACCACAGCGTAAATGTGATGTGATTGTTCAAAAAAACAACCAAGACCAAGCTAGATTTAATCATTTCTGCCGATTAGCTCCGCTTTTTGAAATGTCATCAATATTATATCGTTACATTAGCATTCTCTTTAGGCTAGACTGATTTCACAAACGCAGGTATTAATAAAATTTTAATTAATACATATAGTGCAATTTTTAACATCATGAAAAGGAAGACTGACATGCCCGTGACAATGAGTCAGGCGTTTATTGGAAACTTCTTAGGAAACTCTCCTAAATGGTACAAGATCGCAATACTGTCATTTTTAATTATCAACCCGATACTCTTTTTCTATGTTGACCCCTTTGTCGCTGGTTGGGTGTTAGTCCTTGAATTTATTTTTACTCTAGCCATGGCATTAAAATGTTATCCATTACAGCCAGGTGGTTTATTAGCTATTGAAGCGGTCGCAATAGGCATGACTTCCGCAAGTCAAGTTCTGCACGAAATAGAAGCCAACCTCGAAGTATTATTGTTACTGGTCTTTATGGTGGCCGGTATTTATTTTATGAAGCAGTTATTATTATTTGGCTTTACTAAAATTATTACCAAAGTACGTTCTAAAATTTTAGTGTCATTGATGTTTTGCTTGGCCTCAGCATTTTTATCTGCCTTTTTAGATGCACTCACGGTTATTGCCGTTATTATTGCTGTTGGTGTTGGTTTTTACTCTATTTATCATAAAGTGGCCTCAGGCAAAGACTTTTCCGCCGATCACGATCATACCTCCGAAGGAAAAAATGCTAACGGTGACGATCAACTAAACGAACAAGAACTTGATGCTTTCCGTGGTTTTTTACGTAATTTGCTAATGCATGCTGGCGTAGGTACTGCGCTTGGTGGCGTGTGTACTATGGTTGGTGAACCACAAAACCTAATTATTGCTGCTCAAGCAAACTGGCAATTCAGCGAATTTGCCATTCGTATGTCTCCCGTAACGGTCCCTGTATTACTGGCCGGTATTTTAACCTGTTTCTTAGTCGAGAAATTCCATATTTTTGGTTATGGCGCAAAGCTTCCCGATGCAGTACATAAAATCCTATGTGATTACGCTGCACATGAGGATTCACGCCGCACCAATAAAGACAACATGAAGTTAATCGTACAAGCTTTAGTGGGTATATGGTTAATTGCAGGCTTGGCCTTACATTTAGCCTCTGTTGGCTTAATTGGTCTTTCCGTTATTATTTTAACCACTGCTTTTAACGGCGTAACAGATGAACATGCGCTTGGTAAAGCCTTTGAAGAAGCGCTACCTTTTACCGCCCTACTCGCTGTATTTTTTGCCGTGGTGGGGGTCATTATTGATCAGCATTTATTTGCTCCAGTGATCCAATGGGCACTGAGCTACCAAGGTAATACACAGTTAGTTATTTTCTATATTGCTAACGGTCTCTTATCTATGGTGAGCGATAACGTCTTTGTGGGCACTGTGTATATTAATGAGGTCAAAGCGGCGTTGATCAATGGCCAAATTACCCGTGACCAATTTGATTTACTTGCAGTGGCGATTAATACGGGAACAAACCTACCTTCAGTTGCAACACCTAATGGTCAGGCCGCATTTTTATTCCTATTAACCTCTGCCCTGGCGCCGCTTATCCGTTTATCCTACGGAAGAATGGTATGGATGGCATTGCCCTACACTATTGTACTTTCCATCGTAGGAGTGATGGCGATTGAAATCGGTTTCCTCGAACAAGCCACTCAGTATTTTTATGACTCGCAAATGATTATGCATCATAGTGCTAAAGAAGTGCTGGGCTCCATGAGTAGTCACTAATTTAAATGGCCATTAATTTTGTTTATTGACTGAACTTTATTTAATAAGTAGAGTCCAAAAAACGCCCCATGTTTGAGGGCGTTTTTGCTGATACGGAGCTCATTTTGACTGTACTAACCCGCTTTGCCCATTCTCGTTCGTCTTGGTTTCTTCTTGGTGGCACAGCCCTTGGATTAGAGCTAACCGCATTGTATTTTCAACATGTGATGAAATTGGACCCTTGCGTCATGTGTATTTATCAAAGGCTGGCGGTTTTTGGCCTATTAGCTGCAGGCTTAATCGGTATGATAGCGCCGAAATATCGAATTATTCGGCTCTTAGCTGCCTTGCTTTGGGCAGTGAGTGCAACTTGGGGGTTAAAACTGGCCTTGTCACTCGTGGATATGCAAACTAATCCATCCCCTTTCTCAACCTGCTCATTTTTACCAGAGTTCCCGACTTGGATGCCACTGCATGAATGGTTTCCTTCGATAATGCTCCCTACTGGCATGTGTACAGACACACCGTGGAGTTTTATGGGCGTGACAATGGCTGAATGGATGGTCGTTGCTTTCAGTGGGTTTTTAGTCGCTTGGCTGCTGTTTATCGTGCCTATTGTGAGTGGTTCAGCTAAACCTTCTCTATACAAATAAAGTGCTGGTAGCTAAGAAAATGACACTATCGCAAGTGACTAATTGAGAGAACAATTGATATTAAGTGCATCAGAAAACATCCATACATCAGATAAGGCACAGAAAACACAGCATGTGCCTTTGCTTAGCTCAGTAAATAATGACTGGCGATAATGCCATAATCAATTTGGAGGCGATTGGTCTAACCATACTTTAGCTGGTAAATTTTCATGGATGGCGAATACTTTGACAGGGCAAGGTAACATGCAGGCGAGCGTGGCAACCATAGTATTCATTCTAACGTCATTGACTAACATCACGGCCCTTGAAAAGTCGCTAAAATGAAATAGGCCTAAAACCGCATCATCCCACAAGGCTCCAACGGATATCCCCTCAAATTCTGACGTAAACTCGTACCACAGTCGAATACTGGCATGGTCTTGCAGCTTGGTTTCAATCGCGGGAATAAGATTGCTTTCAACATCCTCGCGGCTAACACAACCCGATGCAACAATCACTAATATGTCATCTGCATGACCCATAGAAACTGCTAGCATTGAGCACTCCTTAGCAATATTTGAGTTTTAGAAACGGTTCGAGGCATTGGATTAAAATTGAGCTAGAAATACAGAAAACAGCCTATAACAAGTTGTAGCGATAACTATTTTTCCACCAGAAGCAACCACTCATGATGAAAACATATAACGAAACGCATAGTGTACAAGACTAAAATAGCGAACCCTGCTGCATAAAGTTATTTCACCATCATCATTTATGACAACTATTTGCTCAAATAATACAATTTACCTAACTATGCAATGGCTTGTAATTTTGCAATTTCTTGATCGAACAAGTTTTTAATTAAACTGGAAAACTCGGTTATAAATAAGGTTTGTGCGGGTGTTGCCTTGTAATTAGCCACTAAGGCTAAAATTTCCTCTAAATCGTAAACTATGGCATCAACCTCGCGGATAATAATATTACGCTGTATGAATGATAATGACGGATTTTGACCACACACCATAATAATCTGCGCCGACAATTGTTCTTCAAACAATTCCATCACAGTATCATCTGAAATAACCTGAGAGCTCGGTGTTTCAAATAAGCCAAGATGTTCAGTTAAATACTGGATCAAATGTATGTAACCATCTTTATCTGTAACCATTCTTTACCCTTAAAACTCATTAACTTAGAATATAGCGCGATGCTACTTATATCATATCTATCAATATCAAAGAAGCCGATAATTCGGCTTCTTATCGAGATCCCACTGACACAACGTTGCTAACTCTATCTCATATTAACGAGTCAATATCGTGATCTACGCCAATCTTGTAAAAGTTACTGAGTTAAGGTTAGTACAAATGACACAGGTACGGCTTGACTAATGCTCGATAAACCTGCAATTTCACGTAATTTATCCACTCCAGCGTCAAGACCAAACTCATTTGCGTTAATTATCACTGGTTGAAAACTGCTGACTTGCAGTTTATTTTGCGTAATTTTAGTGATCAGCACTGAAAAAGTTTTAGTCTGCATTTTGCCATGCAGCGAAATTTTGCCCTCAATTTCCGCTATTGTACTTTCGCCAATGCCCAGTTCTTTGACTAACTTATTATCAACTTGCGACGACAACTTGAGTTCAGGATATAAAGACACTTCAAATAACAGACTCTGCATCCGCTCGTCGCGAATATCAATGCCGGTTGCAACACCGATTAGCGGGATAGTTAATTCAAATTGTCCATTATCTTTAAGCTGGCCTTTCAGTTGTTTAAAGTGATGAACCTCAGCGATATCACCTTTCTTTATCGACACAAAACTGACTCGAGAATCCTGTTCGTCCACTTGCCATTGGGCAAAGCAGCTAAAGCTGGCCATAGCAGATAACGCCGCTATTCCTATCCATTTTTTCATCGTCTCAATCCTCTAAAAGTGAGTTTAAAAGTCATGCCGTAAAGTAAATCGACAAGCGTGGCGGATAATAATACAACTCAGTTAACTGTATTCCGCACCACCTAACTGCCACTAAAGATACTCTTTTTATCCATTAGCGACCAGTAAACTATACTTCATACTCGCACTAGCCATTTATCTAAACTATTAGCAAAAGCCTGTTTATCCGCTTGAGAAAAGGTATCCGGCCCACCGGTATGCACGCCAGAACCCCGCAAGTCTTCCATAAAATCCCGCATCGTCAGTTTTTGTTTTATATTATCGACCGTATAGAGCTCGCCGCGAGGATTGAGAGCCAACGCCCCCTTTTCAATGATCAACGCCGCCAAAGGAATATCTGCGGTAATCACTAAATGCGTTGGTTCAACATGATCAACAATATATTGATCCGCCACATCAAAACCTGCACCCACACGAATTTGGCTGATATAGGGCGATGGCGGTATACGGATCATTTGATTGGCCACCAGCACTAGCGGCAAGGCTTTGCGCTCAGCCGCCCGAAACAGCATTTCTTTAATAGGATTGGGACAAGCGTCGGCATCGACCCAAATTTTATAATCACTCAATGTTATTTACTCAATACGTTAATGCTGACTGACAGTGGAGTATCATATTTGGTTTAACCTAAGCTATGGTGCTAAACGGTCAATATCCCACTCAGCTTGATGACGGGTGTAAATAAAACGATCATGCAGCCGATGCTCACCGCCCTGCCAAAATTCGATACTTGAAGGCCGCACTAAATAGCCCCCCCAAAAACTGGGTAATGGCACATCACCTTTGGCAAACTTAGCCTTCATCTCGAAGAACTTGCCCTCGAGTACTTGTCTGGCGCTCAGTTTACTTGACTGCTGCGACACCCAAGCGGCAATTTGGCTGTCCTTGGGGCGAGTTAGAAAGTATTTAAGCACTTCGGCGGTAGAAAGCGCCTGTGCCTCACCTAATACTGATACCTGACGCTCTAAAGGATGCCAAGGGAAATGCAAACTGATTTTATTGTTAGCAGCGATCTGCTGGGCTTTGCGGCTACCTAAGTTAGTAAAAAACACAAAACCTGTGTCATCAAAACGCTTAAGTAGCACAATCCGTTGAAAGGGTTGGCCGTGCTCATCAACCGTTGCTACGCACATGGCGGTTGGATCGCTAAGCTCCGCATCCCTTGCCTGCGCCATCCACAGTTCAAATAAATCCATCGGATTTTGCGGTAAATCGGCACGTCTTAAGCCGCTTTTGGCATACTCGCGGCGAATATCACTCAGATCTGTCATCAGGTTTCCTTAAGCAAACGGGCAGTCCAATCGTGACAATAACCTTAATTACATCCAAAGGTCATCGCATTAATGACATAAGTTTATCACGCATAATAGAAAGCTTAGCCTTTCTCGGCATCAATAATCCATAAAAATGCTAAGAAAAAAGCCAAGACATACGCCTTGGCTTTTATCATTAACTTGAACGCGAACATCGACTTATTGATAAGTGCTCATTACAGCGGTTAATGGTAACCGTTCAACTTAGTTACTTTTTAACTAAGCCTTTGCCAACGGCCCACACATGTAGCATTTCAAGGCCCAGCGTTGCGCCGGCTAATGCCGTAATGTCGGCAGAATCATAAGCGGGCGCGACTTCTACTACATCCATACCCACAATGTTCATACCACGTAAACCCCGGATGATTTTCATCGCTTTATCGCTGCTTAAACCACCGCATACAGGCGTGCCAGTACCAGGGGCGAATGCTGGGTCTAAACAGTCGATATCAAAGGTTACATATAACGGCATGTCACCTACCCGAGCACGAATTTGTGCCACTATGTCATCGGCGGTGATGTCGTTAGCGGTGGCGGCATCAATGACCTGATAACTATGGGTTTCACGCTTGTACTCAGTACGAATACCCACTTGCACAGAATGCGCAGGGTCGATAAGCCCTTCACGTGGTGCATGGTAGAACATAGTGCCATGATCGTACTTGCTACCTTGGCTATAAGTGTCGGTATGTGCATCGAAATGCAATAGTGCCATTTTGCCGTATTTTTTATAGTGGGCACGCAGCAAAGGCAGCGTCACAAAGTGATCGCCACCAAAACTTAACAAAGTTTTGCCAGCATCCAGCACTTGAGTCGCAAAGGCTTCTAAACGCTGGGTAAAATCTTCAGCATCACCACAGTTAAAGACTAGGTCACCTGCATCAACAATGTTAATACTTTTACTTAGGCTAAAATCCCAAGGCCAACGAGTGTCTTCCCAGGCTAAGTTAACCGATGCACGGCGGATTGCATCTGGGCCCATACGGCCGCCAGAACGTCCTGTGGTTGCCATATCAAATGGTAAACCAATCACAACAACGTTAGCATCACTTTCCAGTGGTTTGAAGTTAAGCGGTTGGCGTAAATAACCAAACGCGTTGGAATACAGTGAATAATCTGGTTTATCAGCAATCGTGGTCATACACACTCCCAAAAGCAAACGCCAAAAATTTACATGAGTTCAGGGATCAGCACTTCAGTTTGCAACTGCTGATAGTGACTAAAACCAATATGATAACCTTGCTCAGTCGTGAATGAGCCACTCGCTAAGCATAAATGGGCAGGAAATTCCTGCGTTGAATAATCAGTATTAAAATTGATAATATCCCAGCTCTCGGGGGCAAACAGCGTTAATAATCGCCCCAACAGATGGTGAGAATACCGCGCTAAATCAAGATTAGTTTCAAAACTCACGTAAGAGCTTGCACAAGTCTTGTCGCTTTGTGGCGTAACATGCAAAGTAACATAATATTTTCCCCACAAGCCGTTCATCGAAAAACCTGTAGGGGTAAATAAATGCGCGTCTATCTCAAATTCAGGAAATAAATGCTTAAATCTAAATGCAGCGCACAACTCATCACAACTGTGTGGGCCACCATTAAGATAGTCGGCGAGCTCGCCACGAATGTGGTACATCAATAGCTCACTCGTGCAGTCATTTTTTGCTGCTTGATAATCGCTATCAGAGCAGAAAAAATAATGATGGTGACTGTCTAAATGCCCCACTCGACACGCATTACCTGCAATACGTTGCCGCAGCTTGCTAATATCATCAGCAAAACTGCTGGCTTGCAAATGTGCTTGGTATTCATTTTTTCGCTGGTAACTCACCAGCGCCATTGAGGATGAACCAAGCGCATCAATAAAATAACAAGCGGCGTCCACTAAGGTGCTAGTACCGCAGGTAAGTATAAGGAACCGGTCATGCCACACAAACAAGCTAGACTCACTCAATAGATAGGCATCGCACTTGGGGTTACTGATGTGCGACAGTATTTCAGCATGGGCGCAGTTGACTAAGGCTGACCAAAAACTCACATCGAGTTCGCGTAAATTCGGCGTAGACGCCGTCACGATAATCTCCAGTTTTTTTTCTGAGCCTTCAAAAAACATCAAATCCTTACCCCATTTGTCGTTGATATTGATAACTTATTTCTTGCTATACCTCGTCATTAAACTGGGTCAGCTTTTATGGGCGCTAGAAAGCAAAAAATCAGCCTAAGTGACCTTAGACTGATTTATGTTAACACACTAAATCTTAAGAAAAATCTTCTAAGTAAGTGTAGCCTTTGAGGCCAACTTGCAGTTCTTCCAAAATTTGTGCACGTTCATCTTCGGCAATATGCATATTCACTAACTCTTCATAGGTACGCATAAAGGCCACCGCATCTAAGTTAACGTAACGCAATACGTCGGCAACCGTGTCACCTTCCAATACAGATTCAATGTTAGTGACACCGTTCTCTTCGATACGAACAACCGCTGAGTTTGTATCACCAAACAAGTTATGCATATCACCCAAAATTTCTTGGTATGCACCCACAAGGAAGAAACCAATAAGATATGGACTATCGGCGCTCCACGCTGGCACTGGTAGTGTGGTTTCAATCCCTTGACCATCTACGTATTGATCAACAATACCGTCAGAGTCACAGGTGATATCGAGCATCACAGCACGGCGCTCAGGGGCTTTATCTAAACCTGATAACGGCAATACTGGGAATACTTGATCAATACCCCAAGCATCGGGTAATGATTGAAATAATGAGAAGTTAACAAAAAACTTATCAGCTAACTTTTCATTGAGCTCATCAATAATCGGTCTGTGATAACGGTTTTTCGGGCTCAATAACCCTTGTACTTCATGGCAAACTCGTAGGTTAGTCTGCTCAGCCCACGCACGCTCAGCCAAAGTTAATTGACCTAAAGCGAATAACGAATGCGCTTCTTGTAAGTCACTTTGACTATCGTGATAAATCTCAATTAGCGCACGTTGGTCAGCACGGCCGCTGATCTCAGACCATGAATGCCACATATTATGTAATAATTGTGGTGATTCTTCTGCTGGCGCTTGAATATTCTCAGGATGATACGCTTCAGTACCGATAACATCGGTGATCAACACTGCGTGGTGCGCGGTTAAGTAACGGCCAGATTCTGAAATAATACGTGGCATAGGCTGCTCGTATTCATTACAGATGTCAGTCAATACATTAACAATATTGTTAGCATATTCGGTCAGACCATAGTTCATTGAATTATTACTTTGGCTACGTGTGCCATCGTAATCCACCGCTAAACCACCGCCGACGTCAAAGCAATTAACGCTAGCGCCTAATTTACGTAATTCACAGTAAAAACGACCCGCTTCACTCACACCTTGGCGAATATCGCGGATGTTGGCAATTTGCGAACCTAAGTGGAAATGCAACAACTGCAACGAATCCAGCATATCATTTTGCTTAAGCTGTTCAACCACCAGCAAAATTTGCGCAGCAGATAGACCAAACTTAGATTTTTCGCCGCCGCTCGCCTGCCATTTGCCTTTGCCTTGAAATGCCAAACGCGCACGCAAACCTAAACGCGGCGTTACGCCCAAACGCTTAGACTCAGCCAACACCATCTTCAGCTCAGACAGTTTTTCTAAAACGATATAAACCTTATGACCCAGCTTTTCACCAATCAGTGCTAAGCGGATATATTCGTTATCTTTGTAACCATTACAAACGATAACTGAACTGGCTTTTTGCGCCATGGCTAACACAGCCATCAGCTCAGGCTTACTGCCCGCCTCTAAGCCCAGTTGTGGTACTTCTTTTGATGCCTGACTCGCAAGGATCTCTTCTACCACGGTTTGCTGCTGATTTACTTTAATTGGGTAAACCAGCAAATAGTCCGCCTGATACTCATATTTTTGTATCGCTTGGTCAAATGCTTGGCACAAACTGTTCACTCTGTGGTGCAGAATTTGCGGAAAACGAACTAGCACAGGTAAAGCGACGCCCGCTTTAACCATGTCTTTGGCTAGCTCATTTAAGCCAATCTTGTAATCAGGATTTTGTGGATCCGGTGATACTGTTACTTCACCTTGATCGCTAATCCCATAAAAACCTTGGCTCCAGTGAGTAACGTTGTACCCAGCACGAGCATCATCAATAGACCAATCATTCATTATTATTTAGCCCGTCTAGTAAAAAATGGGTTAAACGGTTATGGCTTTATAGCACAACCGCCCGTTCGACAAACCCAGGCAAAGGGACACTTTACCTGACATACACGAAGGTGGATTTCACCTTCTCCTTAATGCCGCAACGTCACGTTATTGTAAGTGACATTGCCGCGATTTTCATTAACGCGCAAGAGACCATTCACCTCGGCGCATTTTATCGTATCTTCTTGAAGGTAAAATAATTACCTTGCTTCAGTAAAGCTATCTTTACTTGCTTCATGTGTATTGACACTAAGGCTAAACAGTACAAATAGCGCCAAAAAGCCAAATAAAGTCCTCAGCCATATTCTTAAAACATCAAACCAACAAGCAGCTTAAAGACGTTCGCAAGAAGTTAAGACCTTCAGAAACGGGTAACACTAATAGAAAACGACAACCGATAACACTGAACTCGCGAAAACGCTAAACCAGTTTATCTCTAGGCAAGATTATTTTAACAGGGGACTATTGGCTTCTTCGCGGCCAGAATTGATGCGGATCAACGTGAGATGCTTAAGGCCGGTATCATCATATGGCACAACAATCGAGTGTTGGCATTGTGACACTTTAAGGCAAAGTGTAAAAAATGGATGCTTGTGCATTAGCTAATAAAAACCCTCTTAACCCCATGTAATTTTATATTTGTTAACTACATGGTTAATGACGACTGAACCATAAAAGCGTATTACTCACGTAACATTTTTCGAGTCTGCAACGAGCAATGTCGCTGAACGGCGCAATTAAACCGCGCTATGTCTTAGAATGCAAGTAACAATCTCATTTAATCTTTTACATTAAAATATAATAAACACTCACGCAACAAACCTTAGATGCACCACGCCATGACTACATTACTTATCAGTGACTTACGAAGATATATCTAGTACAAGCCTGTTCAATATTTTTTAATGGCACTTGTAACAACTTCTAGTATTCCCCCTTACAAATAGCCCTAGATTTTGTGTGTAAATCCGCAGTGAGTAATAAAGCGTTTATAGCTCGCCCAACATCACCGCTGGACTTAAGTCAAATCTGCGCGGATTAACCACCTAATTAGGCGAAGATAAAACCTAAAAACAATAATGCTGCAGTTTCAGCAGCAAAACATATATAATCGCAGCCGAATCACATTCCATTATGCACAGAGAGATACATGGTACAGATAGGTAAAACCTGCAAACTTGAGGTTGTAAAACAAGTCAGCTTTGGTGTGTATTTAAACGCACACGAATTAGGGCAAGTACTGCTGCCAAACAAAGTCACCCCTAAGGACTGCCAAGTCGGTGATTTGCTTGACGTGTTTCTGTATCTAGATTCTGAAGATATCGTGATTGCTACCACGCGGCGCCCACTGGCTCAGGTCGGCGAATTCGCTTACTTAAAAGCCGTCGCAACTGGTCCTTATGGCGCCTTTTTAGACTGGGGATTAGATAAAGACTTATTATTGCCCTTTGGTGAGCAACACAAACCTATCGAAGAAGGCCGTTCTTATCTGGTCTATGTACACGCAAACCGCGCTGATGAGCGCATCATGGCCTCATCAAAAATCGATAAATTTCTCGATAAAACTGAACCAGACTATACCGTTGGTCAGCAAGTTGATTTATATATTGGCGGCACCACAGACTTAGGCTACAAAGCCATTATTAATCATGCCCATTGGGGAGTGATTTTTGAAAATGAAGTATTCCAAAAACTGCGTTTTGGCCAAAGAGTTAAAGGCTTTATCAAACAAGTGCGCAACGATGGAAAAATCGATCTTGTGCTGCAACAAGGCAGTAAAGAAGAGTTAGATAAACACGCCCACATTATCTTAATTAAACTCAAACAAGCTGGCGGCTTTTTACCCCTGACCGATAAAACCGATGCTGAAATCATTTACGATCAGCTTGGCATGAGTAAAAAAGCCTTCAAAAAAGCAATAGGCGGTCTATTTAAAAGTAGCCGACTGAGTATCGATAATGACGGTCTGCGTTTAACTGAAACGGCAGAATAATTAACTCTATTCAACACTTAGCATTAAAGTTGTACAGTTTAGCGCCACTAAGGCAGAGTTCGACTGACAACTCCTAGGATATTAAGCATGGCTCTGTTATAAACAAAGCCATGCTTTTTTCTTTGGAGCTTATATGGAACTCACGTTACACGAAGCCAGAGTCATCGGATGCCTGCTTGAGAAAGAAATCACCACCCCAGAGCAATATCCACTCTCGTTAAACTCACTCACCTTAGCCTGCAATCAAAAAACCAGTCGCGAGCCGGTACTCGATCTTAGCGAAACCCAAGTACAAATTGCCCTCGATTCCCTCACTAAAAAGCGTTTACTTAGTGAACAATCGGGATTTGGCAGTCGTGTGGTCAAATATAAGCATCGATTCTGCAATACTGAATTCAGCGAACTGCAACTGTCACCCGCAGCGCTCGCCATTGTCTGTTTGCTGTTATTACGTGGCCCACAAACACCCGGAGAGTTACGCACTCGCAGCAATCGTTTGCACGAGTTTAAAGACGTTGTCGAAGTAGAAGATTGTATCCGCCAATTAATGAGCCGTGAAAAAACGTTTTTAAAACAATTGCCCAGAGAAGCTGGCCGCCGCGAATCCCGCTATGTGGAATTGTTCTCAGCAGCTTCTGCGCTGTTAGAAAGTGTTAGCTCATCATTTCATGTAACGACAAGCAATCCCCATATGTCTGCCGAGTCTGAGCCACCTGCGCTAGTCAAAAGAGTGACCGAGCTTGAGCTGCAAGTCGCCGAGCTAACACAAAAACTCGATGAGCTAATCGCCTCGTTGAGCTAAGCATTGTGGAAACATGTGCCATTTACATCTAAGTCGAATGGCACTAATAGGCTGAGCCATTGTCTACCTGAGTATGTCTATCGATGCGTATTCACCCAAGAGAAGATATTTAACCTCCCTAAACTTTAGCGCCAAGAATAATAGAGAAAGCACATGACCCATAATCCACCGAGTAGTTTCAACAACATGCTTCTCATCGCCATGTTTGAACTGCGAAAATTTTTATTCAACACCCGAGGGATCATCGCCTTACTTGCCTTCGCTTTAGTCTGGGGCGTATTACTGCTATATCCCATTCAAAGCGCGTCAGCCATGTTGTTGCAGCCTAATGTGAAAGATATCATTGATGGCTTATTTGGCGTCAACACCCTCAATGTACTCTTTGAGTGGCCGGTAGCAGAAATGGCCGTGTTTTGGTGTTTTGCACTGTACTTGTTCCCGATGTTTAGTATTTTAATTGCTGCGGATCAATTTTCTTCGGATAAAACCCGTGGCACACTACGGTTTTTAACCATACGCACCAGTCGCGATAGCTTATTATTTGGTCGTTTTCTCGGCCAAATTTTAATCCAGAGTTTGCTTATCCTATTAACGATTATCGCCACAGTCGTACTCGCGATCAGCCGTGACAGCCAACTCTTGTTACCAGCATTAAGCTCTGGCGCCTTAGTTGGCCTTAACCTCATCATAGTGATCTTGCCCTACACGGCAGTGATGACCTTATTGTCTTTATATGCGCGCACGGTGCGCCAAGCAATGGTGTTTGCCACTATTTTATGGACTGTGATTTCTATTGCTATCATGATATTAAGCAGTCAAGCGAGCGTACTGGCACAGCTACAATGGGTGTTACCCGGCGCTCAGTTATCGAATATGCTCAATACTAATGGTCTTTACAGCTTAGTCTACGCACCTATTCCACTGTTACAAACCGCTGCGGCCCTCTTGCTCGGCAGAATTTATATGCAAAGGAGCTCGCTATGAGTCTGATCCAATGCCAAGGACTATCACAATTTTACGGCAGTAAAAAAGCGCTGAATAATGTTAACTTTAGCCTAGAAGCAGGAGCACCTATCGCGCTTGTCGGTCCAAATGGCGCGGGTAAAACCACCCTATTTAGTCTGTTATGCGGTTATTTATCCCCAAGTGCTGGCAGCATAACCATACTCGGCGAAGCGCCTAACAGCCCTAAGCTACTGGGTAAAATTGCCGCGCTACCGCAAGATGCTGCACTGGATCCTAACCTGACGATTGTGAGCCAACTCTGCTTTTTCGCGCGGCTGCAAGGTATGAGTGCAGAACAAGCCAAACATGAAGCGATTCGCGTATTGGCTTTAGTTGATTTAGCCGATGTTGCAGAACAAAAACCACCGAGCCTCAGCCACGGCATGAGTAAACGGGTATCGATTGCACAGGCGCTAATTGGCTCACCCGAGTTAGTGTTATTAGATGAGCCGACCGCGGGACTCGATCCTGCTAACGCAAAAAAAGTCCGTGAACTGGTCAAAGCTTTATCGTCCACCACTACCTTTATGATCAGCTCCCATAATCTCGATGAGCTCGAAAAGCTATGCGATCAAGTGTTGTATTTAGATAAGGGCCAGCTAAGCCAAGCCGTATCGATGCATGCATCGACCGGTAGCGATTACCTCACCTTAACCATGCAAAGCTGTGATAGTGAGTTACTGCAAGCGGAAGTGGCCAAACTGGCGGGTGTGGTCAACATTAGCTCAAAACAGAGCAATGTATTTATTATCCAGCTTGCCATTGATGAAGATAAATCTCAGGACAGCGATATTGAAATGCATCTATTTAGCCTCTTCAACCAACATAAATGGCAATATAAAATGCTCCTTAAAGGTCGCACGTTAGAAGAAACCCTATTTTCGTAGGTTAAACACTTATCGCTTAAGCGCAGTACACTTTGCGTTTAAGCGATAACGCCTAAAATAAAAACCTAAAACCAACAATATTTACGACAAACTATAAACATCAATTATCTTACGCATTACAAACCTGCCAATAAATCACCACTCTCGCACTCCGCACTCGCTATGACTTCCAATATGATAATACGCTTGTTATAAATTGCCCTCGATTGAACTTAAGCTGATTTCAGAGGTTTGTATGAACAAAGCACAACTTGTCCGACGTATTGCAGCTGAGCTTAATGCCTCACAAGCGAGCACTAAACCAGTGGTTGAGCAGATATTGCAACAGTTCCACATAGCCTTGAGTGAAGGCGAAAAAATCTTCCTGCCACAATTTGGCACTTTTGAGCTGAGATACCATTTAGCTAAAACCGGTCGCCATCCGCAAACGGGTGAAGCCATTGAAATTGACGGTTACAATCAACCAAGCTTTAAAGCCTCAACCACATTAAAACTGCAAATAAATCGCTAGATCTGAAGAAAATATATAAAATTTTTTGCAAAAAAACCTCCGCAAGCGGAGGTTTGGGCTACCCAGGGAGGCGGATAACTTAAAACTTTTGGTTAAGTCTCAGGTAATAAGTACGACCTAACACATCATATAAACCTACGTTCACATCACGATAATCGGCATAGTTGTAGCTATGTGGAGTTTCAGCATCAAACACATTATTAACCCCTACTGTAATTGAACCGTTATAAGCATGACTATAAGCAAGTTGGATATTATGTTTAAAGTAGCTAGAGTAATCGACATAACGGTCGGTTTCTTCTAACTCATTATAATAACCCGCTGATTGGCTACCGATATATACAACTGTCCAAGCGGCTGAGAAATCGTCATATTTCCAGCTTGTGGCAAAGTTACCACGCCAATCTGGAGTATCAGTCAGACCCGCATAATCAATCATTTCAGCATCGGCATTATCTTGCTTTTTAAAGTCAAGCACATGCGTCAAGTCCAGCTTAAAATTGAAATCACCAAAACCGGTCTCAAAGTTGTATGCCGTCACAAAATCAATACCAGAGGTTTCAACTGTCGCTAAGTTGCGAACTCCAGCTTCAATATATTCAATTTTACCATCTGGGCCACGAGTAACATAGGGAGATGAACCACTTTTGATTTCATCACGTAAGATATCATCGACATCAATAGATTCAATCTTATTGTCATAGGTAATTGAGTAATAAGACAGTTCTAAGTTCCATGCATCACTAACGTTCCAGACGCCACCCAAGGTTAATGAATTACCTTCTTCCGCTTCTAAATCTGGATTACCGCCGTACCAAGTTTTATGTTGGTTATTGGTATTACAATATATCGCATCCACATTACCAGATTGGTTACACCAGAGAGAATCAACACTCTTCTCAAAACTTAAAGACTGAGACGAGAACATTTCGCTCATATTAGGTGCGCGGAATGAGTCACCATAGCTCGCACGCAACAGTAAAGTGTCCACTGGCCGCCAGCTCAAACCAAACTTAGGCACCACGGCATCGAAAGTTGATGAGTTAACCACGGCACCTTGAGGGCCAGTTAACGCACCTTCCTGCTCATAACGCTCATAACGCACTGCCGCAGAAAACTCAACATTGGCGGGTAAACCAACTTGAAACTCTAAATACGCCGCACTACGATCGCGTGTGGCATCAACATCATCACCACCTGAACCACCAGAAATAATTCCCGCTGCTGACTCTGGATCGCTGGTTTGCTTGAACTTGATCATTTCATATTCAAGTCCACCCACCATAGCCACAGAAAAATCGTCTTCTTCTATCAACAAAGCAGAAGCCAATCCATCAAACTGTGTACTTTCAAACTTACCTTGATAAACCCCTGTATGCGCCGCTTTACGATACAGTTCTGTCATCTGCTGATTCCACTGCTCATAATTCATACCAGAGGTATTAAAAATATCATATTGCTCTGAATCAATTCCCTGTTGAATGATATCGTCGTTTAGCAAGTTATAATTAAAGCTATTAGTTGTCGATGCAGCATGCTGAGCATTTAATTCCCAATCAATCCCGTCGCCAACATTAATCGTGCCCAAGAAACCGGCTAAAATATCAAAATTATTGGTTTCAGTTAACGTGTCACGCTCGCCAAGTTGCGCACCGCGCATATAAAGCGTCATATCCTCACCGATAGGATTAAATTTATTATCGGCATCCATTACAGGGTAATTAGTCGATACTGGCGTGCCCGCATAACGAGACTCAGTTTCCGCTAATGAAGCAGATGCCCGACCTCTAAATTTAATATCTTCTGTAATTTCATAGTTGAAATTAGATAAAACAGAATTACGAGTTTGGTCACCAAATAATTTAGTCACACTGCCAGGATCATATAAACAACGACCACTCGCATCATCCATTGATGTATTTTCGGTTTGTTGGCATAAATCCGCATTACTGACCCAACTCGAAGCCGCTTTACCATTAGGCACCGAGCTAAAGCTACTCAAAGAGTTATAACTTGGATCGTTAACTCTCCAAATATCACGATCCATTACAGCTTTAGTATCATAATATTCATAGGTTAATGTAATGTTGCCTTTGTCTGTATTGTAACCCGTTGCAATTGATAAACGATTGGCGTCCCCACCTTCTACACTCGGTTGCTCAGTACTGTAATCAAGCTGCACTCCTTGGAATTCTTTCTTGGTGATGATGTTAATCACGCCAGCAACCGCATCAGAACCATAAACAGCTGAAGCGCCATCTCTAAGAATTTCAATACGTTCTACAATAGCCATTGGAATTGAAGATGTATCTGCCACAGAGCCTGAGCTCGAGCTAGTGCCCGGCATACGACGACCATCAAGTAATACTAATGTTGCTGAAGATCCTAAGCCTCGTAAATTGACATCACTGGTCGAACTCGCTCCCGAACCATAGCCGGAAATACCACGCCAAGAACCAAAACTATTAATTGCAGAGTTATTCAAAACATCTGCAACGGTTTTTTCGCCCGTCATGGCAATATCGGCAGCGTTAATAACTGTAACAGGTGAAACTGTTTCCATATCCACTTGTTTGATACGAGAACCGGTAACTTCAATACGTTCAACTTTTGTATTTTCTTCAGCAGCAAAACTTAATCCAGAAAAAACTAAACTACTTGTTGCTACAGTAATTAAACTAGCGCGCACGGCTTTAGCCGTTAAGGTTAAACAACTCATCAATGACTCCTTGATTCCAATAAAAGCTATTTTTAATTTTTATATTTTTGTCACGAACTTAACTTCGTTGCGACAATAATGTTAACGAGCCACATTTAAGTCAACAAATAAAAAACAAACAGCTTCGTATATAAACAAATTGATACATATCAAAAGAAAGGTGATGAGTGTTTTAAAGGAATAGATATTGTATATCAGCCTGTTAACAGATAGCTGGCAAAATAACTTACAATACAGCGATGGGATACATATAGTTTCATTTGTTGCTAACTTTATTTAAAATCGTGGATTAAGCTACATTTTTTCACATTTTAATATGCGACTAAATAATAACCATAAAAAATGCCACTCTATTGAGTGGCATTTTATTTAAAAAGTTATTACTCGTTAGAGTTGGCAACCTTCAACATTTTTTGAGTTTTCATAAACAATATCGCCTACTGGATTATAATCTGCGGCAACAATCGTTTGTTTTTCTTTTAAGAAGCTATATAACAAGTCAGCATCAACATAACCCGTTTGAATTGGGCTTTCTAGTTTAGGATAACCGTCACCGCCCGCAGCATTAAAGCTAGGTACAGTGAATTTATATGTGGCTGTAGGGCTAAAATCTTTACCACCAATATCACTAATAGTGGCTGTTTTAGCCACACAGTCGATAGTCATTTTAACGCCAGTGATTTGTGCATAACCACCTGAACCAATTTCAAGACTACCTACTGCACCTAAATAAGTCGCGATTTCAGTGCCAGTCATTTCGTTCAGAGTCACCATGTTACCGAATGGTTGAACGGTCAGCACATCACGGTAAGTAATATTGCCAGGCTGGATAGAAGCACGAACGCCACCTGAGTTCATCACACCAAAATCAGCTGTCACTTTAGCACTTTGGGCCATCGCTAACATACGGCCTAAGTTTGTTTGCTTATTACGCACGTTTGCGCGCTCGCCATCTAACAGGGCATCGGTCGTCGCAATCACTTCGCCTAACTTATCTTGGCCTTTTTCTTGATAGTAAGACAACAGCTCCTTTAATTCAGCGTCAGGTTCAATTTTAGTACCGGCTAAATCAGCTGTCTTCTTACCTTCATCATCCAGTTTGCGCATGTTAACAGGCACAAGCTTGTAACTCGCTAAATGCAGTTCACCGTTAAAGTATTCAAAATCTGCACGACCAACATATTTGCCCCATTCATGGGCTTGCATGATCCAAGTCCCATTTTGTTTATCTGGTGCACAATCATCGCCCGGATTAAAGGCTGCATAGGCTTTGTTGTCAGTACCTGGTTCCATACACACTGGGTTTTGTGAGTGGCCACCAATAACGACTTGTAAATCACCTTCTTTCAGTGCGCGAGCCATAGCAACATCACCAGGAGCATTGCTACCATTTTGCCCATCGGCATAGTGACCCATATGCGTAGTGGCAAAAATAATGTCAGCTGTTTTGGCATCTTTAATTTCTTTAATGACTTTAGCAACTTCCACTTTAGGATCAGTAAAAATTAGATCGCTAACATACTCGGGATTACCAATTTTAATCGTGTCTTCGGTGGTCAAACCTATCACCGCGACTTTCAATCCATTCATATCAAATACTTTATAGGCTTCAAAATAACGTTCGCCTTGAGTACCATCAGCATTTTTACGGTAAATATTGGCTGCTAACATAGGAAATTCAGCGAGACGACGCTGCATGTCTAAAATAGACAATGGATTATCGAACTCATGGTTACCCACTGCCATAGCGTCGTAACCAATTTTATTCATACCAGTAAAATCAGGGATCGCGTCTTGTAAATCTGATTCAGGTACACCGGTGTTAATATCACCGCCAGAAAGCAGTAAAGTTTGCCCGCCATTCTTACTCACTTCGGTACGAATACTGTCAATTAGCGTTTTACGTGCCGCCATGCCGTACTCGCCATCACTATTTTCCCAAAAACGGCCATGGTTATCGTTAGTGTGTAAAATCGTAAAAGTCGTACAGGCACTGCCAGCTTCTGCACAAGTCGTTGCCACATTATTGTCATCATCATTATTATTACAACCCGCAAGCGCCGCTAAAACAGCAGTGGCAACGAGCCCTTTAATAAGCATATTTCTCATTAGATCAACCCTTAATTTTAATTATTTTATCATATGATTTTTTTACTGAACTCCATCAAGCTCAGCGTCAAGAATAATAACAAATAATAAAGACAATATGTGTCACTTTTATTAAAAAATTGATGTCGACATGGGGTTTTATGAACTTTTTTAGATGGGTTTGTTTTGTACAGGAAATAAACTTTTATTTAAAAATCTACATATTCAGATAACACAATTAAAAAACAATGCTGAAGAGTAAAAACCCTTTATTATAAGTAACTTAAAAACATTTAAATATAAAACAATTGTCCCGTTAAAAAAACAAGCACGTGGAAATATAACGTTACCGCATGCTTGTTTTATCAGCAATTAGATATATCTACATTTCAAATCGCTGTAGTAACCACTTAGAAATCTCTTTTAATTGCGCTGGGATCACAGAATGCGGCATAGGATAAGTTTGCCACGTAACATTATAGCCACCCTCGATTAAGGCTTCTTTTGCTAATGTACCAGCGGATAATGGCACTACATCATCTTGCAAACCGTGTTGCTGTAATATAGGTGTATTGCGATTAGCCGTACTTAATTCAGTAGGCAACACATCTCCTGTGGGCAAATAGCACGATAATGCCATTATGCCCGCTAACGATTCAGGGAAACGTAGTCCACAAAATAAACTCATTACCCCACCCTGACTGAATCCTGCTAATACGATACGCTGACTCGCAATACCCGCTGCGATTTGCTCATTGATTAATGCGGTAACCATTTTTTCTGATACCAGAACCCCCTGCATATCAGCTCTGTCGTGCAGATCCATACTTTTAATATCGTACCAAGCGCGCATCACATAGCCACCATTGATGGTCACGGCTTGCTCTGGTGCATGGGGAAAAATAAAACGGATAGTATGATCGGTTGGTAAACCCAGTGCTGGCACAATGGGGGCAAATCCGGCGCCAGAATCCCCTAATCCATGCAACCAGATAACCACGGCCGTTGCTGGTGTTTTAGGCTCAACCATAATACGCTCAAGAGAAACTGACATACTAAAAAATCCCCAATTCGATATTAAATATTCATCAACTAAAAATGATGATCAATCTATAAATTAAATACGCCGTACTACTCTAGCGTACTTTATTCTGCGTCCATTCCCAGCACATTTTGAATCGCACGTAACTGGGCATTTGAGTCTAATACTAAGCTCCAACGCACACCGCCACCATCGGCAATTAACATAGGGGGCTGACGTCTTAAACTAATATCTTCCGCACTCACTTGCAGTACGATACTGGCAACATTGAGCCGCACTTGTACTTCAAACTCAGTGACAATTAACTTACCCTGTGAAAAATCTAACACCATTTTTATAATCGCCCTATGTGAAAACGCCGCCATCATAACAAACTTGTTGTACTTTACCGATGCCATTTCACTACCAGTAATTGAGCGATTAAAGTTTGATTACATTTGAGCTAACAGTGAGATAACAAATCGAGTGAATTATCAGGTAAACTTTTGTGCACTAACCCATGGGCTGATAAAAACCAAACAGAATTGCTATTGGTTGTCACTCCGAATTCAAACCAAAACACTTAATCATTAGGCTGTAAAATAATGTTGTCATTTCACCGTACGGTCATTAGCAGTGCGCTTCTTTTTGCGCTGCAACTAGTTCCCATTGCTCACGCTAATAACGCACCTAATATTTCAGCCTCAGAGCTCGCAGTCACATTAGCACCAACAGAAATACCACAGAACCAAGATGCGTTGACCTATGCTAATTACACAGAGGTCAGCGTGAGTCATATCGAGCTTGCCCTCACTGTCGATTTTAAGCAAAACCGCTTATCCGGTGAAGCTACCCTCGATTTAGCTTGGCATAAAGCGGGTAAAACACTCATCTTAGATACCCGAGATTTAACCATTAGTAGTGTAAGCGCTGTGAATACAGCCGGTAAATGGCACAGTGTGCCCTTCACTTTAGCTAAAACAGATGGCGTTAAAGGTGCAGCGCTGAGCATCAACCTTACTGAAGAAAATACTCAAAAGGTTAAAATAAATTACCATACATCGGATAATCCTTCGGGTATTCAATGGTTAACTCCAGAGCAAACCCAAGGTAAACAGTTACCTTTTATGTTCAGCCAAAGTCAGGCAATTCATGCTCGCAGCTGGATCCCACTGCAAGATACGCCCGCCGTGCGCCAAACCTATAGCGCAACAATTACCGCCGATAAAGCTATTACTGTGGTGATGAGTGCCGATCGAAAAATTCTGTCTAGCACCCAAACGCAATTCACTATGCCGCAGGCTATTCCAGCTTATTTAATTGCCATTGCGGCCGGGCATTTAACGTTTTCGCCCTTGAATGATATCTCTGGTGTTTGGGCCGAACCTGAACTTATTGATAAGGCGAGTCAAGAATTTTCTGACACACCACAGATGATCGATATCGCTGCTAAGCGTTATGGCGATTATCGTTGGGGACGTTATGACTTGCTCATTCTGCCACCAAGCTTTCCTTTCGGTGGTATGGAAAACCCGCGCCTTTCATTTATCACTCCAACGGTCATCGCGGGCGATAAAAGCTTGGTGAGTCTCATTGCCCACGAACTTGCTCACTCTTGGTCGGGTAATCTGGTGACCAACGCCACATGGCGCGATCTCTGGCTTAATGAAGGTTTTACGACCTATGTTGAGAATCGTATTATGGAAGATCTCTATGGCAGCGACCGAGCACTAATGGAGCAAACGATCGGCTATTCTGGGCTGATTGCCGAATTAGCAGAGCTTGACTCTAGCGACTCTGTATTGCATTTAGATCTTGGCGGGCGATCGCCTGATGAGGCTTTTAGCGGTGTGCCTTACGTTAAAGGCCAGTTATTTTTAGTCTTTCTTGAACAAAAATTTGGCCGTGAACGCTTTGATGCCTTTGTCAAAAATTATTTTAATCACTTTGCATTTCAAAGTATTACTACAGCGCAGTTCCGTGAATATTTATCTTTAAATTTACTCCAAAAATACCCCAACATTGTCAGCGAAGCTGAAATCGACACTTGGATTGAAGGTGAAGGTTTACCATCATTTTTAGTGCCGCCAAATTCCCACGCTTTTGACGATATTGATGCCCAAAGACAAACGTGGTTAGATGGTAAACACAGTGCAAGCGAGTTAAAAACCAGCACTTGGTCTGTTCATCAGTGGTTACGATTCATTAATGAAATGCCAAGAATCAATCTAGACCAAACCAAACTTGCCGAACTAGATAAGGCGTTCCATTTTACTGGTACTGGCAACAGTGAGATTGCTTTTGCATGGTACTCACTCGCACTAGACAATGGTTATTACGCGGTATTACCCGCATTAAAACAACACTTAACCAATATTGGCCGCATGCGTTTAGTTGTACCTTTATACCAAAAACTTGCTGGTACCAAACAATATGACTGGGCTAAAAACGTGTATATCAATGCTCGCCCCGGTTACCATCCACAAACTCAAGCAAGCCTCGATGCCATGTTTGCTGACAAACCACTCCAGCACGAACATAGCCATTAGCGTTAGTAAGAACGATTAGTGATATATGACGTTATTAGCCGTTTCGATAAACGTTAAGTGTTGAAACCCATAAAACAAAAAGCCCAAACCTAGGTTTGGGCTTTTTATTTCTAATTTTCATCATCGATTTATTCACTCATTCTGAACTTAGTGTACAGAAAGGAGCCAAACTCGAAGCTTAAAAATTAATGGTGATGGCCACCAGCACCATGGGCATGACCATGGGCAATTTCTTCATTACTCGCGTCACGGGCACCGACAACTTCGATATCAAATGTCAGTTCGCGGCCCGCTAATGGATGGTTAACATCCACAGTTGCCATAAACTTACCCACTTTAACGATAGTCACTTGGCGTTGACCTTGGTCTGTATTGACCACGGCAGCCATACCCGGTTTCCATACGTTGGCACCGATTAAATGCTTAACCGATACACGTTGGTGTGCATCCGCATCAGCCACGCGTTCACCGTAGGTGTCTGCTGCAGGTAACGTCACGGTAAATTTCTCGCCAATCGCTTTGCCATTAATTGCGTTTTCTACGCCAGGCATCATGTTGTCATGGCCATGTAAGTAAGCAATGGGATCACGTCCTTCGTTGCTCTCGATCACATCGCCTTTCTCATCACGCAGTGTGTAATTAAACTGCACAACCATATCGTCTTTAATGCTCATCGAATATCCTTTGATTTTCTTCGATTTCAATTGTGGGCCGAGCTTAACAAAACTGGGCTTTTCACTCCACTTTTTTATCCGCCCACATGCCGGCGCACTCAAGTTACAACGTTATCCCTAATGCAGTAAAAACCTCTGGACTTGGAAAACCATCGGCAATCATGTTTTTACTGCGCTGAAACGCTTGAATGCCCGCGGTAGAGTTACGCCCCAATACGCCATCGGGTTTGCCCACATCAAAACCCATTTCATTGAGTTTGGCTTGTAGTTGCTTAACTTGTTCACGGCTTAAACGTGGCTGCTCTGGTGGATTTACAGTTAACGCAGGGCCGCCATTAATCCTGTCAGCTAAGTGACCCACTGTAATGGCATAAAACTCGGAGCGATTCCAACGCATGATGACATTAAAATTCTCATAACCTAAAAATGCAGGGCCAGTATGACCTGCGGGTAAATATAGCGCTGCTTGGATATCAACCATAGGCAAAGGTTGACCATTAGCTTGCGTCACATTCAATGCCGCCCATTGTGATAGCGGTAAAGGCTGTTTAGCACCTAAATAGTTGTAGTTATAATCTTTTGGCAATAGGACTTCACGCCCCCAACGCTGGTTACGTTGCCAACCTAAATGTTGTAAAAAGTTCGCTGCAGAGGTGAGCGCATCGGTGGTGCTATTCCATAAATCAGCCTTACCATCGCCATCCGCATCGACAGCATATTTAGCATAGGCAGACGGCATAAATTGGGTGTGACCCATAGCACCAGCCCATGATCCCACCATAGTGTCATCATCAAACTGATATTTTTCTTTCAGTTTTAAGGCTTGCATTAATTCTATGGTGAAATAATTACTACGGCGTGGCTCACAGGCTAAGGTAGCCAATGAATTGAGTACCGACATTTTTCCTTTATAGGAGCCATAGTTAGTTTCAAGTCCCCAGAAAGATAATATATATTGTGGCGGCACCCCATATTCTTGGGCTAATTTATCGAGTAACTCGCGGTGTTTTTGTAGTAAACGCCGACCTTCATTAACGCGCCATTCGGTTGCGCGTTTACTGAAATAATTATCGAAGGTTTGACTAAATTCAGGTTGTTGTTGATCAAGCTCAATCACCCGCGGAACAAATTGTAAATTGGCAATGGTCGAATTAATGGTCGCCTCTGACAATCCTTCTGCACGTGCACGTGTTTGCAACCGGGCCAAGCACATGGGAAAGGCTTCTTCATTCAATTGTACGCTAGCACTGATATCGGGCAGTTGATTGGTTTCAGTAGTATTTGTCGTTACGTTAGTATTGCTATTCGCCGATGGCGCACTAGAACAAGCACTCAAACTCACGCAGGTGGCAATACTCGCAAACAAATAAGTTAACCCTTTAATTTTAATCAAATCAATAACTCCAATACTTGATTTCACAACCGTCAATGTGTTGTGACAGCAACACAATCATTTACCTTTTTAAGGTGGCCTAACCTTCAGGAAATATTCGCTTTGGCATAACAAGATAAAAGGTGAGCAATAAGCCGTCTCTTTTAATGGCCAATAACCTTAAAAATTTTCATATTAAAACGCCCTTAGATTATCTTCATTAAGATAAACCTACCAATCGCTGATAATCCTGACCCATAGCGGCGCGTAACACAATCCTTATCACGCTAAATACCTTATACCAGCGGTATATTGCTCAGATATCAAACAGCAGAAAAATCTTAATAAAGAATCCCTTGGTATCGCAGCATGTTACCGTATAATAGGTTTGTTAACAGCACACATCAAAGAGACCTATCATGACTGAAATCAATACGGCTTTGGCTGGCTTTATCAAAAATGTAAAACAACATCAGACGCTTTGGGGTCTAATGGATGAAACTGGCGAAGGCTGGGTCGTTTGTGATTCTTCAGAATTTGAAGACACGGATGTGATGCCATTATGGTCAAGCGAAGCAACTGCAAAATCCCATTGCAGCGATGAATGGCAAGACTACCAGCCAATTGCTATCCCATTAGAAGAGTTTTTAGAATACTGGGTGTCTGATCTCAACGATGATGGTGTGTTGATCGGTGTCGACTGGCAGACTGACGAAGACTGTCTTGAGCTTGATCCTATTGTTTTAGCGAAAGATTTGGTTGATGTTGAAGAAGTTTAATTGCTTCAATACACCATTAAACACATCAAGGATTGAGGTGCTCAACCCTTGATGTCTGCTATCCCACTTATTGATATCCCTTTCGATAAACGCCATAGCTGTTGGTTTTGTGGCGAACCTAGCTATCAACACTTCGAATATATTCAGCATGCACATACGCCGCACCCTTCTTTAGCGGTACCTGCTTGTAGTGAATGCCTGCGATTAGCCAAACAACATACACTGAGTTCAATTTGGGATTGCCGCATGGCCGTTAAAGATGCGCTAATGCGTATCTATGCTAAACATCTCGCTATTGGAATTAATTGGACCGAAGAAGAACTCGCTGAGTCTGAGTTTTCCTGTAAAGTATTTGAAGGCTTTAAGAAAAGCGCTTGGATGATGTATTTAATTGCCCGCGACCGTATCAATGCGCCTGGTTGGCCGTTGGCATTAGAAGGCGAAGAAATTGACGACCAAGGCTACAATGCTGGGTTTGAGTTTGATGGCGTAACCTTCAACTCAGTCCATGCTGCCATTCAGTACTATTCAACTCAATTCACCTTAGATCCCCAGTTTTTTGCCGAACTTGTCCGTCTAGTCGGCCGAGTAAGGTTCAACTACGCCTTAAGGCTCGCCCGTATTCATATTGCAGCTGCCAAAGAAATGAAACGCCAAGTATTACAAGATGTCGAGGCCGACTTAACCCTCTGATTGAAATGTCTATGCTTGAAAAGCTTAGTAAAATGTTTTAGTTAACATATCTATAACTGTTCAAAGACTAACAATTTGATAAGCTAAGTTTGGCTTCAAATTGTATTCGCACGATGGCAAGGTAACAATCAAAACCAATGCCACCAACGATCATTTTATCGTCGACCATTGATGGCTTAAACCATATTAAAGATTAATAATTTGTCTTAATCTTTCTTGTACTACTTCGACCAACAAATCTGGCTGAAATTTAGAAATGAATTTATCACAACCGACTTTTTCAACCATCGCATGGTTAAAGCTGCCGCTTAAGGAAGTGTTGAGGGTAATATACAAACCTGCCATCGCTTTATCGCTACGCACTTCAGAGGTCAGTTTATAACCGTCCATTTCTGGCATTTCAGCATCGGTAATCATCATTAATAATTCTTTTGAGACTTGCTTGCCTTCATCGCGCCATTTTTGTAATAGCGTCAATGCTTGCAGACCATCGGATGCTTCAATAATTTCGATACCCAGTTGCCCTAAGGTGTCACGCACTTGGCGTCTCGCCGTTGAAGAGTCATCTACGATCAAAATTTTTCTGCCAGGCATTTCATGGGCTAAAGTTTCATCGAGTACACCTTCGGATAAGCTAATATCATAATGAATGATTTCTGCCAGCACTTTCTCTACATCAATAATCGACACTAACTGTGAATGACCTTGATGTTCGATACGTGTAATCGCTGTCAGATAATTATTACGACCAGCCATTTTAGGCGGCGGTAAAATATCGCTCCATGTCATATTAATAATGTGCTCAACTTTCCCGACTAAAAACCCCTGCACACTGCGGTTATACTCAGTAATAATCATGTTGGCATCATCATTTGGCGGCACGGGTCGAAAACCGATAGCCGAACGTAAATCAATCACAGGAATAGAAACACCCCGGATATTCGCAATACCTGAAATGTGTGGATGGCTACCTGGCATGGCATTAAGCGGTGGAAGTTTGACCACTTCTTTAACTTTAAAAACGTTAATGGCAAATAATTGTGTCGAATTAATGCTGAAAAGTAATAACTCGAGTCGGTTTTCACCCACAAGCTTGGTTCTTTGATCTACGTTTGCAAGTATATTTGCCATAATGCTGCTTCTCTACTATTGAGGAAAGCCTTCCCCACATGCCACGAATTAATCCAAATTATAGCGGTAAACTCACATGAAGAACTATGCTAACGGTCTATTTTATATAAAAATGACCTTTATTCATGGCAAAGCGCGATTCTCACTTCGTGATTATCCGTACAGATATCCACTCAATACCATTTTATCGCATGAGCACGTACAAAAAATTGCCGCCCGCACTCCATAACTCTCACCATGATGAATTAACCTGATACTTTCTGCGCTAACACCATACCCGCAAGATTAAAGACATTTCTATCACATACAATCTTAAAACCAGTCTGGCGCATCACAGTGAGTAATTCACTGTGATTAAAGCGATGCTGCTGAGGGTGCTCAAACAAGCGCCGACTCAACGGATTACAAATTGCGGCGCGGTACAAATCCTCTACCACGAAATATCCGTTGGGTTTTATTACTCTTTCGACCTCCTTAATAGCCGTTTGCCAATCTGGAATATGGTGGAATACGGCGAAATCGAACACTATGTCAAACTCACTATCAGCAAACGGTAAACGAGTGGCATCAGCAACAGAAAAACTCAGCCCTTTTATCCCCTGCGGACGAGCTTGCCAGCGGGATTGAGCGGCTGCGACCATTTCAGCATCGATATCTATAGCCGTAATATGGCCTGCGCCAAAATGCTCACGGATCAACTGAATGCCGTTACCAAATCCACAGCCAATTTCTAATGCGCGCTCACAAGAAGGCATAGGTTTTGGCATCATCGAGGTCAATAGGCGTGCTTCGACATGATTTTGTAGCCAAAAACGTAACGGATGTTGCACCAGTTTTTTTTCAAATGGATTTAATTTCATGCCATCCTCTAACTATGGATAAATTATTGTTGAATAATTTTACTGATCGAACTGCCATTATGGTACGTAATGATAGAAACATAAGTTCACCAGAGGCCACAATGAAATTACCTCTTTTTCCCTTACCTATCTGTTTATTACCCGAAGGTTATACACAACTACGGATATTTGAACCTAGATATAAACGTTTAGTTGCCGAATCGTTAAAGTCCGGCCAAGGCTTTGGTTTGTGTATGCTTGAAGAAGATAATAACACCATACAATCCATTGGGACCTTAGTGCATATTATTGATTTTGAAACCTTAGCCGATGGGCTGTTAGGCGTCAGCATTCAAGGCTCACAACGCTTTAAGCTGAATGAAATTAGCATCGAAAGCGATGGTTTGAAACGCGGTGATGTCAGCTTAATAGACAACTGGCCTACCGCGCACATTGCCAGTGATGAGCGTTATTTAAGTCAGATGTTACAAAATATCCTTAAAGAATATCCGCAACACCTTAAGCATTATCAAGACGAACAGTTTGATGATATAGCCTGGGTATGCCAGCGCTGGTTAGAAATATTGCCGGTGCAAGCATCTGAAAAATATAGTTGTATTAATACATCTGATCATATTATGGCCCGAGATTTATTGCGTTCTGTGATTAAATAATCCTGTGAGTGATCCTTTATATAATCCATGCCGTATTGATTGGAAGTTTGACAGCAAAGGTTGCTATAAACGTTAACCAAGCCACTCAATATTGTCGTTACGAATATCAAACTCAGCATTAGCCTCTGGGATACGAGCGAGAAATGGAAAATATTCAATCACAAAGCAGGCAAAATCGGTATCATGGACGCATTACGTCTCTGACTAACTCGGCTATGGATAACGACACTCCTGCTCACACAAACTTAGAGTCACAAGTAGATGCTTTGGCGATGTTAATGCTACAAATCGCAGACAACAGAGACAAAGCCGCTTTTGGACAACTATTCCAGCATTTTATGCCCAAGATCCGTGCTTTTGGTTTACAAAGATTAAATCAGCAAGGCTTGGCTATGGATTTGGTTCAAGAAACCATGACCAGCGTTTGGACTAAGGCTCATCTGTACAATGCAGAAAAAGGGGCGGTGACCACTTGGGTGTTTACCATCATGCGTAATCAATGTTTTGATATGCTAAGACGCGTACAGCACAACAGGGAAGATACCTTCGGCGATGATATTTGGCCTTTGTGTGATGCAACCTCAGAATACGATATACAGCCCGATCATAAACTAACGGCTCAACTCCTGAAGCATCTAGATGCCCTCCCCTTAGCACAAAAGCAAGTCGTGCAAGGTATCTACATGCAAGAACTCACTCAACAAGAACTTGCTGACGCCTTAAAAGTGCCTATCGGTACGATAAAGTCGCGTTTAAGGCTAGGACTAGAAAAGTTGAAAAGTTTTTTGGAGATACACAATGATTAAGCATCATCCCACTCAAGACCTACTCGTCAACCATGCTAATGGCAATTTGCCTTTATCAATGGCAATGGCTGTTTCAGCTCACAGTTCTTTATGCGAAACCTGTAGACAACAACTTGAACAGTTAACAGCACAGGTTGCAGATTTAGTATTAGCCCAACCTAAAATTTACGGCGCTTATCCCGGTGAAGAAACGATGACAAGTGAGGTCGTTGATGTCACCACTCAAGACTCTGCACTGGATATGGACGCTATGATGGCACACATCATGGCTCAGCCAGTTGCAACAAATATACCGAATAATGCACCGTTAGCGGTTCAGATAAAACAACAGCATTACACTGTTCCGTCAGCATTTAGACAGCATTTGAGCCGACCATGGCAAATTTTGGGTAAAGTTAGTCGTATGCGTTTTGATGTTGATGAAATGAATACCCGTGCCAGCTTGCTGCATATTGATGCCCAAGGTGAAATCCCCCAACATACCCATAGAGGGTATGAATTAACGCTCCTATTGGCAGGAGAGTTTGCAGATCTAAATGGCAACTATGTGCCAGGAGATTTTATTGTGCTCGATGGCCAGCATCAACACTCGCCGAAAACGGTTAACGGATGCCTATGTTACACAGTGTTAGATGCACCACTGCATTTTACTAAGGGCATAAGTAAGCTACTTAATCCTATTGGTGAACTAATTTATTAAGTGATTAAGCGTTGCAAATAGCTATTTAACCTGAACTCGGGATAGTGGCTGTGGTAACTAATTAATCTTATTACCTTATTCGAAAAATTAACTCTACAGAGGTAGTTTTTCCGTTATCAAGGCAAGTTTGCGTACCTAATAGTGGGCTATTAGTAGCAAAGTTAACGTAGATAAAGGGGAAAATAACCTGTAGAGACGCAGAGCTTATCCCGAGCTCAGGTTATTTAGCCACACAGATGATTAAAAACCCATTTAAACACTCTATTAAAATGGGTTTTTAATTTCCTCAGTATTAACAAAACCATCATTTGGGGCTTGAACGATAGTGGCCACATACAAAAAAACATCACCCTTAATGTATTTTTTATCTTATAAATCAAAGCAATATATAGACTTTATTCACTTATAATCAACATAAAAAATAAATAGCTACATTTATTTAAAATTAAACTTGCATATGCCTTTTTTGTTGATATACTGCGCACTGTTTTGAGATACACCTTGTTGTTTACCTTTTTAACCCAGCCTGATATTTAGCAATCAGAGTTCGGTCCTCATAAAGAAAGCCTACTACAAGTAAAACCCCCTAAACTAAGCTGTTCGATAGCATAAAAATCATGTTGTTATGCATGTGAACTTACTGTTCTATTGGTTGTCATAGTATTGTCATTAAACTATGTTCAACTGCTAGAATTAAGTTATTCCATGACGTAATTAGTAGCGTGAATTATTTATCGATTAAGCATCTCTTGATTAATGAATCAAAGATGGGGTAACCTCGATACTCAATAGAACAAATCTTTCGCACATTGCTAAGGATATTTTATAGCAACAACTATCTCACCCAAGGGTGAATTAATAAAAAGGAGTGTGGCATATGTCATACAAAATTAATGGACATGAAATTACAGTAAACTTCCCTGTAGATTCAATCTCAGTAAATAAAACATCAATTGCTTTTACCGATAGACAAGGTAAAAACAGACAGACTTTTTCTAAGCGTACAGAAGCCATTAGCTTTATGAAGTGGTTATTGTCAGCTAACAAATAAGTCACCAGTACCGCAGTAATTGTTTACTTAAGTGTATTTAATATCGGTTTCCATTCTTTTCACAACACCGAGCACTTCAGTAAATTGATAGCCGAATGTCACAAATACGCTATCCCTTCTATGTCACTATGACACAATCATTTGGTTCAGGCTGTATCTCTACTCACACAGATACCTGCCGAACCAAATGAAAAAACAAGACCAAGATCACACTTTACCATTCCAGCATCCACTAATATTCACGCGTATGCTTAGAATTCAAGGTCAAGTCTATGTCAAAGCCAACTACTCGTATCGCAATGCAAACCATGATCGGCAATATCAAAGACAAAATCCCCCTCAATTTAGAAGAAGCACAAATGTGCCAAGGTGAGTGTCTGGGATGCTCAAAAAAAATGTTAGAGATGCTCGATACCGAAATTAGCTATTGGCAATGTAGCGATACTGAACCTGGCTTAAAGGATTTAAAAAATCTGCAAAATATCAGCGAACGCACTTATAAAATTCTCAAAAGAAATCGTTTAGTTCCTTAATAAATAATGATGTTGATACTGACTATATTTAATATTTAAATATTATTTCTGTCATATTTACGTTGGTAACGCGGTAGCATAGTTGCATTTCCCAGTAAGCCACCTTGATGTAAATACATCAGCGGACCTCGATGACCGTGTAGTAAATAATCCTCAAGCACAATAAAACCTAAAGGGTCGTAGAGTAATTCAAACTCAACACCAGAGGCACACACTCGTTGCCACATGACATAAAATTCAGCATAAAGTTTTCCAAAATGATATTTCTTACCGGTATTAATAATTTGTGGATGTTCACTAATATCGGCATTAAGCATCGAAAACTGCAAACGTAAATAATCATCCCCACCAACAACTGCGCACGTTTTCACTCGAATATTAGTGTGGTGGCGAATAAAAGATTGATTTAAAAATAATGCAGTGGTTCCTGTGCCAGAAGGTAAAAATACTGTTAAATCGTCCAACTTATTAGCTTGAGCAAAGTGCATTATCTCTTTGGCTAATATACTCACGCCATATTCAGCATAAGAGCAACGCCCACCTTCAGGTATAAACAATGCTGTAGGCTCATTTTTTAACACATTTTTTTCGATATAATCTTGACAGCTGAAATGCGCTTCTATGCCTTTATCTACGAGTGTTGTTCGAGTATTAATCAGCGAGCCTGTATCAAGTTCAAGTTGCGGAGTCAAAGCAGGCCTTCGCGCCATAATGTCACTTAAATCGATAATATGGGCGTCATTAGCCAATGCTGCAGCATAATTTCCCGTGGGATGTTTAATAATTTGGCTTGCTATATGATCAACATAAAAATCACACTGCCAACCTTTTAGTTTTGCCAGCGCAGATAAAGAATACAGTGAGTTAGCTAAGGGCGATCCGTGACCTATCACTTTATTGATACCAGCAAAATCATGATCTAAAAAATAAGCGAATTTACGCGCCTTGTTACCGCTAAATGCTGGATGCAGCAGATCATCACGCTTGAGAAAAATCTCTCGATCAGCAAAAGAAAAAATATCAACAGGAGTATTTGCAAACATAAGACACTCAAACAATGTGATACTCAGGCTTTTTAAGCCATGAAAGTTGATGGCTAGTGTAATTATTCATCGAGTAAATGCAATGTTTCACTAAAATTTAGTGAAAAATACTACACTCTCAAAATGCACACCTATAAGGCAATGATTTAATTATACTTAATAGTTGGCACAATTCTCGCTTCTTCTAAACTCATGATTGATTTATCTGCGCTTACTATGTGATTTAACAAGGTAAAAATAAGGAATTTACGATGTCGTTATTACGCTTAATATTTAACATTGCTTGGTTTGTGCTGGGCGGATTTGTGATGGGACTCGCATGGTGGTTCGTTGGGATCCTATGTTTTATCAGCATTATTGGTATACCCTTTGGCCGCGCTTGCTTTGTTATCGGTGAAATGGCCTTCTGGCCCTTTGGTCAAGAACAAATCAATCGTCGTCATTTAACAGGGCGGGAGGATTTGGGTACCGGTACCCTCGGTATGCTAGGTAATATTATTTGGTTTTTACTATTTGGTATATGGTTAGCCATCGGCCACCTAGCCCATGCTTTAGCCTGTTTTGTTACGGTTATTGGTATTCCCTTTGGGATCCAACATCTTAAACTGGCCTTGCTTAGCCTCACACCCATTGGCCAAACCGTAGTCGCAAAAGTTTAATACATCAACTTATTAACTATTTATACGTTGTTACCCACGCAATTCATTCTTAAGAGTGGATTGCATTTTTATATTAAAAACTAATGTTGGTTATAGAGCGCTGCTTCAATAACTTTCTCAACATCAATTTGCGCTAATCCTTGATCAAAAGTATCTCGCCAGCGACGGCCTTCATCAGTATTACGAAAGGCAATATAAAGCTGTTTATTCGCAAGAATATGTCGATTAATTTGCAACTTATCCGCCAAAGGCTGTAACGATTTTTGTTTGAGCAAATAGTGCGATACGTTAACATCCATTACTGCGGCATCGATGCGCCCAGCAGCCACTTTTTTGATATTATGCTCATCCGATGTGACCGCTTCAATCGGTTGAACCCCTGATAAAACCATAGAATCAACAGCTTGAATATTCACATAATCTTTCACTACACCTAAGGTATAACGGTTGAGATCTTCAATAACGTTCCAGTTCATTGGATGCGCTTTCTGCTCTACTAACCCCAAAGGGCTGACACCAATCGACTTAGAAAAAATAAAATTTTCAGTCTCATAATAATACTCAGGAAAATAGCCTAGGTAATCAGAGTGAGCCATAGAGGCTAATTTGACCGTTCGGCTCCAAGGATAAAAATCTACCTCTAGTTGGTGTCCCATCACTTTTAATGCTGCTCGCACCACGGCAATACTCGCGCCCTGCTCCACTAGTAATGGTCCAGAATAAGGCGGCCAGAGTAAAGATGTGAGCTTTAACGTATCCGCTTTGGTGATACTTACCCCCATCAAAATGAGGCAACATAACATCGCCATTGAGCGCCGCCACACCATACGTAATTCCTTAGTCAGCTTAAAATTAATTATATCAACCATAGGTAATTTAGGTTTTAACGTTAATGAGTTAACACTTTTTTATTCGTTTTATGATTATAACCATGAAGCTAAAGATGAGGAATTTAAATTAACAATAATGCTACATAGGCATCTGAATGTGAGAAATAAACTAGAAATGGTGATCGTGTTGACCGATTATTTTAGCAATAAGCTGAACAATAAACACGGTTAAAATATAAGCCGCATAATGCGGCTTATATTGTAAAAATCCTATAAATATTATTGAGCCTATTTCACTCAAGTTAAGCCAATTTACCCATTAATATCTTCATATAATTCTTGGTACATTAGCTCGCGCATTTTGAACTTTTGAATTTTCCCCGTCACGGTCATCGGATACTGATCAACAAACTTGATATAACGTGGCACCTTGAAGTAAGCAAATTTCTCAGTGAGGAAATGACGAATATCGGCCTCAGTAATTGTCGCTCCAGCGCGTACTTTAATCCAAGCACACACCTCTTCACCGTATTTATCGCTTTCTACCCCAAAAACCGCTGCATCTTGCACATCTTTATGGGTATAAAGTTTCTCCTCAATCTCACGGGGATAAATATTCTCGCCGCCGCGGATAATCATATCTTTAATACGGCCAACAATTTGTACGTAGCCTTGTTCATCCATTTGGCCAATATCACCCGAGTGTAACCAACCAGCACTGTCTATTGTTGCTGCGGTTTTTACAGGATCGTTCCAATAACACTGCATAATGCAATATCCACGACTACACACTTCACCGGGTTGACCAATCGGTAACACATCACCAAATTCATCGATAATTTTCACTTCTGTATGGGGCAAAGCACGGCCAACGGTGAGGACTCGCTTCTCAATCGATGAATCAATTTCGGTAATATGATTGAGTGGACTGCATTCTGTCTGACCATAACCTATCAGTACTTGCTGCATAAACATGAGGTTTTGCACGCGGCGCATCACTTCTTCAGGACACGTCGCTCCCGCCATAACACCAGTACGTAATGAACGTAAATCAAACTGAGCAAAATCAGGGTGTTCAAGTTCGGCAATAAACATCGTAGGGACGCCATGCAGAGCTGTACAACGCTCTAACTCAACCACCTGCAAGGTTGTCAGCGGATCAAAGGATTCACCCGGGAAAATTGCCGCAGCACCTTTGGCCAAACACACTAAATTGCCGAGCACCATGCCAAAACAGTGATATAAAGGCACCGGAATGCACAATTTATCGTTACAGGTAAACTTCATCGCCTCTGCGACTAAATAGCCATTATTCAAAATATTATGATGGGATAAGGTCGCGCCTTTCGGGCTACCTGTGGTACCAGAGGTAAACTGAATATTAATGGCATCGTATGGGCTTAACTCTTTACCGATACGCTCAAGTGCCGCCCTATCATCAGCGCTCACATCGACGAGCAAATCATTAAAATTAAGCATCCCAACAGACTTATCTGCCCCCATGCGGATCACAAACTCAAGTTCAGGTAAGGCACTTGTCCGTAATTTACTTGCGGAACAAGTGGTTAGCTCAGGTGCTAATTCATAGAGCATCTCAAGATAATTACTGGATTTAAACTTATCGGCACAAATTACTGCGCGGCAACCCACGTTACTGAGCGCATATTGCAATTCTTCTGGGCGATAAGCAGGATTAAGACACACCATGATGGCGCCAATTTTAGCGGTCGCATATTGGGTTAGGCACCATTCAATATTATTGGGTGACCAAATACCGACTCTATCTCCGGTCTTAATACCCAGTTTTAATAGCCCGGTGGCCAAAGCGTCAATTTGTGCAAGATATTGACGGTAATTCCAGCGAATATGTTGATGATGAACGACAACCGCCAATTGCTCTGGATAAGTTGCAGCGATGTGGTCAAGGTATTGACCTATCGTTTTTTCAACGAGTTTAGGCGATAACACACCGTGAAACTCACTGAGGTTGAGCGGGCTAGTAACTGTACTGGTAGTTAGGACTGACATGAAGGCCTCCGTGCATTTATTATTATGATTAGCAGATTTAAACTAACCAATGCATATAGCATGTCACAAGTAAAAAAGTACATTATTAGACTAAAGAGTAAGATAAACCATATAAATACAATATCTTAACATCTACAATTAACCAGCCATCAACTCAACAGGTATGGAAGATTTAGATACATTGAGGTTTTGCAGCCGTTCAACAATGGCTAATAAGATTCCTTGGCGACGCATGTTTTCTAGTACCCCAGGGCTAAACACCTCCAATCGTGTCATTGCTGTTAACAGCAATTGGCACTGAGCAATAGTTGCATCACGAATATAGTCGGGTTTGGCCACCAAGTAACTGTTATTATACCAATAATCCCAATTAAAATTGCCTAATAGCCAACCTTCTGTTGTCAGATCATTAATAAATTCCAGCATGCGACCATGGCTTACATTGGCCTCACCCGCGGTAAAATCCTGACAATATTTAGTGTATAAACCGCAATCGGTCACTCTTGGTAACGTTCCCATAAATACCCCATGAGTCTTGGTTGCCATCAACTTTAACAAAACATCAGTACAATACTTTTGTCTTTGCAAACGACTTTACATAATCAATAAATTCAAGGTAAACCCTGTAATCTGAACCGCAACTTAATCATATCCATATAGACCGCAGTGCACTTAACTGTGGCAGGCCATTAAATTAAGATAAACTCACACAATTCAGACGCTTTACTGATAATTGATATAGAAGGATACAAGATGAATTACTGGCTTATGAAATCAGAACCGGACGAGTTCAGCATAGATGATCTTATGGCCTGCCCAAACCAAACGGAGGCTTGGCATGGTATACGTAACTATCAAGCGCGTAATTTTATGCGCGATATGATGCAGGTTGGCGACCAAGCATTTTTTTACCATTCAAGCTGCAAAGTGCCGGGTATTGTTGGTATTGTCGAAGTGGTTACGCGTCCATATCCCGATAGCTCTGCCTTTAATCCTAATTCTAAATATTTTGATCCTAAATCTGATCCCGCTCAACCAAGATGGGTAAGCGTTGATATTCGCTTTGTGGAAAAATTTAACGACATTATTCCATTAAGCTTAATAAAAACACTCCCACAATTAGCTGACATGTATTTAGTATCTAAGGGATCAAGGCTCAGTATTCAACCTGTAACAGCTGAACAATGGCATGCTGTGCTCATGCTTACTCGTTGAATTAAGCACCATTACTCAGAAACGTTCAGCTAGGGTTCATTTTAAATACACTATCGTCACCGCATTAAATCAATGTATTTGGAACCACATATGAATAAATTAACTGCTGTTGTTATCACAGGACTCGTGCTCAGCTTAATGACATCTATTACAGCCTTCGCTAAAGATGACCACAAGCATAAACATTACAATGGCCATAAACACTATTATGAATATGATGATGACGACGATGATGATGATGACCACAAACATAAACACAAACACAAACACTACAATGGGCATAAACACTACAAAAAAGTCTACTACGGTAAGCCTCTCCCTTCCGGCTGGTATAAAAGACTTCATCGTGGTGATGTGCTTGAATATGATATTTATCATCGCGGCCACATTGTAGAGCCCTTAAACAGAGATGGCATTGTGAGAATTCAAGTTGAAGACGCATGGATAAAACTCGATAACAACAGTCGCAAGATTCTCGACATCGTCAATATTATTACCGAATAGTCACACTAGACGTTGGTTGAATGGCTAATAAATGTACTTTTACGAGCACGCTCAGTTCTTATTCGGGCGTGCAATTATCCCTATAATATTTTCATAATCCATTTTCTATCTGTATTTCTATTTTTCTCCCAAATTGCCGCAGGTTAACGACCATAATTACAATAAAATAACATGTTGATATTTATCATATCTTTACTATCTGATACTTGGTCAGCGATTAGCTGAATGCTAGACTCTGCTAATTAATATGCGTATTAACTGCGATTAAGCTTCTTGGGTAGTGCTAAGCGTTTTAACCAATACGGAAGCTAAGCACCTTAAAACCATTTTTACTCAGTACGTTACATCGAATCGAATAAGAGATGTGCTATCACTCGCGCAGCCAAAAAACTGAACGGACTAAAGCTACCACTTAGTAGCCCATAACATCCCTATCATGACCGCAGACTAAAGCTGGATTTGAACAATGGAAAGCACCTCACTTCAACGGGTTAAGCAAGCAGTGATTGCGGGATTCTGGGCATCGCTGGCCAGTATTTCTGTGGGTTTTCTATTTAAACTTTGGTTGGCCCAATGGGTTGCCAAAGCTGATTTAGCGCTGTATCACACGGTTATTGATATCATCTCGTTGTCGTTAATCCTCATGACCGGATTTCGCTCCTCTATGGTAGTGGCCTACTCACAAACCAAGCAAGATATGGACATCACCAATATTTTTCGCTACTGCCTTATCGCGATTGTCTTGTTAACCTGGGGTTTAGTTCTACCTTACATCAAACATACACTTCAACTTAATGTAGAATATTTTCAATTGGTTGGCATAGTATTAAGCATGGGGTTTAAGGTTTACTTTACTAATCAAATTGCGATGTATCGGCTCTATGCCATATCCAACAAAGTCACTTGGTTAGAACCCCTCGCGCAAGTCGTCAGCTTTTTGATCTGTTTTTATGCTTTAAAGCAAACTGCAATCGCATCACTCTTTTATAGCATGACGCTATCATCGCTTATCATTGCCTTATATATGTATTTTAAAAAACGTAAGGATATCGCAACACCGCCCTTAGGGGCTGTGCATTTTGATACCGATTTACGCAGTTTTATGAAAAAAAGCCTAACGGCGTCTATGGAGGCTGGTGCCAGTATCTTGATGATTTACATCACAGTATTATTGACTATTGCCTATTTCAGCATAGATGAATTAGGGGATTTCCAAGTCGTGGTGCGACCAATGATCACTTACCTCACCTTGCTATTTGTCTTTCCGATTTATCGTTTTGTACTGCCCGAAATTGCAGTGTGCGTGCGAGAAAAGCGTGTTATTGAGGTGCAACAGATTAAGTCATGGCTTATTAAAATATCTTTGTTAGTCAGTGGCTTATTTTTTATATTAATGCTGTTTGGTAGCAACACTCTCATTGCTTGGTTATTCCCCGAGCAATACCTTAAAGCGGCGCCCGTATTACTGCATTTCTCCATGTTTTTTATTTTTATGATGCTCAATGGTTACCAGTTGGCCTATATCAAAGCCCACGGTTATTTTACCCAAAGTCTACTCATTCGGCTCGCCGGTATCGCGGTGCTGGTTGGCACTTTTTATCTTTATCGCCTCCACACAGAGAATGTTGTCGCCGTTATTTTAGCTTTAGGTACGGGTTATTTAGTCATGTATCTGATGGCTAAAATAATAGAAAGACGTATTCAGCGAACAATTAAAAACGATTAAAAAACTCATTAACCATACAGAAGGGCCCTGCCAACTAGCCTAAAAACCTATCTATCAAAAACGTGGTTTAAGCGATGAAACATGGCAGTTTTTCAACCCAAACCAACACCATCAAATTGTTCTGTCTTAGCAAACTCTTCTAAAATTAACTCCGTAAACAGCTGTCCTGCACGGCCTAACGGACGCTCTAATGTCGAAACAAGTTGTGGAGTAAACGTAAACCGGCTACCACCAACAAAGTCGATTTCAACTAACTCACCCTTGGCCAACTCTTCTTGTATTAAAAAGTCCGGTAACCAGCCAAAACCTAAGCCTTTTAAAAGGGCATTCTTTTTCATGATAAAACCGGACAGATAAAACACTTTATCTCCGCCAAATTGCATTTCATCACGATAGCTTTTATTGGGTGATGAGTCTTCAATGGTTAATTCCACATGTTGTTGCAGTTCAGACAAACTAATTGTGCGAATAAAAGATAAAGGATGCGAAGCACTGGCCACCAGCACGCTGGTGATAGCAGGCAAAGGCTGCGGATGATAATAGGGGCCAGTGCGATAATCTTTTACTAACATCAAGTCAGCGTTATCACGCTCAAATCTGTGTTGCACGCCGCCTAAAAACTCCATATTGAGCTGAATTTTAGTGGGGATCTGATGCTCTGCCATACGCTTTAAGGCGCTCATAATTGGTTCCATCGGCAAAGCACCATCGATGACTAATTCAAGCTTTGGCTCCCAACCTTCGCTAAAGCGACTAGCGAGATGTTCAATGTTTGCAAGGTGTTGCAGTAATCTTCGCCCTTCAGCCAAAATTACGCGCCCCTCTTGGGTCAATTCAGCACGATATTGTTCACGGCTAAAAAGCTGCACTCCTAAATGCTCTTCCAACTTTTTAACTTGATAGCTCACGGCTGATTGCGCCTTATGTAACCGCTCCGCCGCCTTAGCAAAACTGCCCTCTTCCACCAATACTTGCAGCACATTAAAGGCATCAATATCGATACGCATAGTCACTCCTTGGCGCTAATGAAAATGTCACGCTAACATTCAAATCCGTAAAGATTAGAATACCATCTATTTTTTAGATTATGACAGCGCATTAATTATTCTTTTTTTTGTTCATCTAAACCACTAAATTGATAACAAGATCACATAACAATAACGAAAAACAAGGCAGTAAATGATACTGCCGCACTGTAAACCAAGGATGCTTCCATGCCATTTTATGTGAAACAAGGCCAAATTCCCCATAAGCGCCATATCGCATTTGAAAAGGAAAACGGCGAGCTTTACCGCGAGGAGTTGTTCTCAACCCATGGTTTTTCTAATATTTATTCCAATAAATATCACCACAACATGCCAACCAAAACGTTGGATGTTGCGCTTTACAACCTAAGCCACGGTGCAAATTGGGAAGACTCGCTGGTTCAAAACTATAAACTTGATTCCCGCGATGCCGACCGTGAGGGTAATTTTTTCAGCGCCCGTAACAAAATTTTTTATAACAATGATTTAGCACTTTATACCGCTAAAGTGACCAGCAATACTGATAAGTTTTACCGCAACGCCTATGCCGATGAAGTGGTGTTTATCCACGAAGGCGAAGGCACACTCTACAGTGAATACGGCACGATAAAGGTACAAAAGTGGGACTATTTAGTGATCCCTCGTGGCACCACTTACCAACTAAAGTTTAATGATTACAGCAATGTGCGTTTATTCGTCATAGAGTCATTCTCGATGGTGGAAGTGCCTAAACATTTTCGTAACGAGTATGGCCAGTTATTAGAATCAGCGCCCTATTGCGAACGCGATTTGCGCGTGCCGACGCTGCAAGATGCCGTGGTTGAACGTGGCGCTTTTCCCTTAGTGTGCAAGTTTGGCGATAAGTACCAACTCACCACGCTCGAATGGCATCCCTTTGATTTAGTGGGTTGGGATGGTTGCGTTTACCCTTGGGCATTTAATATCACCGAATACGCACCAAAGGTGGGAAAAATCCATTTACCACCGTCAGAACACTTAGTCTTTACCGCCCATAACTTTGTGATTTGCAACTTTGTACCACGCCCTTACGATTTTCATCCTAAATCGATTCCAGCCCCTTATTACCACAACAACATTGATAGTGATGAAGTTTTATATTATGTCGATGGCGACTTTATGAGCCGTACAGGCATTGAGGCAGGTTACATGACTCTCCATCAAAAAGGGGTCGCCCATGGGCCGCAACCGGGTCGTACCGAAGCCTCTATCGGCAAAAAAGAAACCTATGAATATGCAGTGATGGTAGACACCTTCGCCCCACTGAAATTAACCGAACATGTACAACATTGCATGAGCAAAGACTACAACCGTTCTTGGCTAGAAAACTAGCCAAAAGCCACCAGCGCTCCAATTCAGGGACTACGAGAGTGGCAACGGTTGAATTAAAATAATGAGGAAAACATCATGGCAAGCGAACTAAATCCACTGGGCTTATTAGGTATCGAATTCACAGAATTCGCTAGCCCTGATACTGATTTTATGCACAAAGCCTTTATCGATTTTGGTTTTTCACTGCTGAAAAAAGCCAAAAATAAAGACATCCTATATTACAAACAAAATGATATTAACTTTCTGCTTAACACTGAGCGCAAAGGGTTTTCAGCTCAGTTCGCCAAAGGCCACGGCCCAGCAATTTGCTCTATGGGCTGGCGTGTAGAAGATGCAGGCTTTGCCTATCGTGTTGCCGTTGAGCGTGGTGCAAAGCCCGCTGATGACGCGAATAAAGATTTACCTTACCCTGCCATTTACGGCATTGGTGATAGCTTAATTTATTTTATCGACACCTTTGGTGCCGAGAACAATATCTATGCTACTGATTTTGAAGATTTAGATGAACAAGTCATTACTCAAGAGAAAGGCTTTATCGAAGTCGACCACTTAACCAACAACGTCTATAAAGGCACAATGGAGCATTGGGCAAACTTCTATAAAAACATTTTTGGTTTTACTGAGGTACGCTACTTTGACATCAGCGGCGCACAAACTGCGTTGGTGTCCTACGCCCTGCGCTCGCCAGATGGCAGTTTCTGTATCCCGATTAACGAAGGTAAAGGCAGCGATAAAAACCAAATAGATGAATACCTGAAAGAATACAATGGCCCAGGTGTGCAGCATTTAGCCTTCAGAAGCCGCGACATTATTAAGTCTCTAGATGCAATGGAAGGCAGCTCAATCCAATGCTTAGACATCATCCCCGAATACTACGACACCATTTTCGAGAAGTTACCCCATGTGACCGAAGACCGTGAGCGCATCAAACACCACCAAATATTGGTCGATGGCGATGAATCCGGCTATTTACTGCAGATCTTTACTAAAAACCTGTTTGGACCGATTTTTATCGAAATAATCCAACGCAAGAATAACTTAGGTTTTGGTGAAGGTAACTTTACCGCTCTGTTTGAATCGATTGAACGGGATCAAATGCGCCGCGGCGTACTGTAACGTTTATCTCGCCTATAAAAAACGGTACGCCCTGCGTACCGTTTTCTTTTCCCATTGTTAAATCATCTGTATTTACACAAAAAATCAGCTCCGAGTTTTTTAGGATTATTCCACTAATGGGTTTGATAACCCTACCTATTTTACGCAACACAGTAAGCAGGCATGATCTTATTCACAATACGACCAGCACCAATATTGTTCCCATTATCAACAGTTAAAAGAACAAGTAAAATACGAAAACTCGCATCGTTTAGGTATGGCTATCGTTTCAACTAAACCCTTTATTAACAGACTAAGTTAATGCCACAAGCGAAATACGCAACTCACACATTGGCTAACCCCGTCATTTTTATTACACTAGCGCCCTTCTTATTTTCAACCAAGACTAACTAAACCATGCCAGATTTTGCATTACTTGCAGTGTTTATCCCGACCTTCTTTTTTGTTTCGATTACGCCGGGCATGTGTATGACCCTCGCTATGACGCTCGGCATGAGCATTGGAGTGCGCCGCACCCTATGGATGATGTTAGGTGAACTGGTTGGAGTCGCACTCGTCGCCACCGCCGCCGTTATGGGCGTAGCTAGCATCATGCTTAATTATCCAGAAGTATTTCAAGTCTTTAAATGGGTTGGTGGGATTTACTTAGGCTATATTGGTGTGCAAATGTGGCGCGCACGGGGCAAGATGACCTTACCTAGCGATACGGATACTAATCCAAGAGCAAGTAACTTAACCTTAATCACCCAAGGCTTTATTACCGCCATTGCCAACCCTAAAGGTTGGGCATTTATGGTATCGCTACTGCCACCCTTTATTAATGCTGAGCGCGATGTCGCGCCGCAACTGCTTGCGCTACTGAGCATTATTATGGTGACGGAGTTTGTTTCAATGTTAGCCTACGCCAGCGGCGGCAAGAGCCTGCGCATTTTTCTTAGCCGTGGCGATAATATTCGCTGGTTGAATCGTATTGCAGGCAGCTTAATGATTGGCGTAGGGATTTGGCTTGCCGTCAGTTAACTCGTTTAGGATTAGATCACTGTGAATTCGCTCACAGCGAGTCAATAATCCCACCCAACAATATCTGTTAAATACGCGCTCAATAAAGTCTCTATTTTAGGGTTTTACTCGGGCGCTTTTTTGTAGGGCAGCACAGCGCTCATCTGCGACATATATTGTTGTACTTGTTGGGTTTCTTGCGTGACAAAATCCGTAATAGCGTCCTTAAAGCCCAAATGGGCAATGTCATGGTAGGAATATATTTCTACGGGCTCGAAGCCACGTAACACCTTGTGTTCGCCCTGAGCGCCAGCATCAAACAGTGCCAACCCATGCTCAATGCAATATTCAATCCCTTGATAGTAACAAGCCTCAAAGTGTAAGCCATCAAGCTCAATTGTTGTGCCCCAATAACGGCCATATAAGCATTTCTGTCCTTCGGTATTCTCGCCCCTTAAATATAAGGCACCCGCCACCATTTCTCCTTTTGCGTCTTCAACCACCAGCAAGCGTATTTGCGATGTGAGGTGCTCAGCTAATTGATAGAAAAACGCGGGCGTTAAATAGCCGCGATGACCCGAGCGTTTAAGGTAGGTCAGTTGATAGCACTGAATAAATGTTTGCCACTGCGAACGGGTGACTTGCTCGCCTTCGACAAATTGAAACTTAAGATTAAAAGGTTGTAACTGTGCCCGCTCCTTTAAGATATTTTTACGTTTACGAGAGCTAAAACTCGACAAAAAATCATTAAAATCCCGATAACCACGATTATGCCAATGGAACTGCGTACCTAAACGCTTTAAGTGCGAATGGGGGGAATGTTCAAATAACAGTGTTTGCTGTGCGCTCACAAACAGACTGTGCCATGAAGAAATCGGCGAATCAGCCGCTTTTTGCGTTAACTGACGATTTAATGCCGATAGCATTAATGCCGCTACGCGCATGTGCTCGATATTTGTCAATTCGGGCTTAATGCCCATTCGTCGCCCTTGAACGGGAGTAAAGGGAATGGCATTGACCCATTTAGGGTAATAATCAATACCATGGCGCTCGTAGGCTTCGGCCCATGCCCAATCAAACACATATTCACCATAGGAATGCGTTTTTTGGTACAAGGGCATCACGGCAACCAGCGGTAATGCATTAAAATATTCGGCGGTTTGCAAACTGATAAACGCCCCGTCATCCAAAGGTTGAAAACGCCTATCGTCTCCCATTTCATCGCTTAATACGCGACTGGCATCAAACACACATAAATGTTTTGGCGTCCAACCCGTTGCAATACAAGCTGAGCCACTTTGCTCAAGCGCTAACAAAAACTCATGGCGACAAAAGGGATTAGCCTGCCCCATTACGCTATTCCACGCGCGGGATGGGATAACAGCAATAGCACTCGCAAAGGCTAGGATAAACTGAGTCATAGGGTAAATTCTCGTCCTTTATGGGGCTAATAAACGATACACGGTTGCAATTAAGCCTAATTCTCGGCACATTGCATAGCCCTAATGAAAATAAATACAGGATTGGATATGCATCCAACAAAAAAATTTAGACCCTTGATTCTCGCCATTGCGATGGCGCTTCCCTTAGTATCGTCACCTAATTTACTCGCCGATGAATCATCAATTTTTAGCCAGATGGCCACAGCGCAACCTGTGTGGGCCAAGCATGGCATGGTCGCAAGCCAAGAAACACTCGCCAGTCGCACTGGTATTGAAATTTTAAAACAGGGCGGCAATGCGGTTGATGCCGCAGTGGCCGTAGCCTTTAGCCTCGCGGTAACATTACCTCGCGCGGGGAACATTGGCGGCGGCGGTTTTATGCTGGTACATATCGCCAAAGAAAACAAAACCATCGCAATTGATTACCGTGAAATGGCGCCCTCTAAAGCCAATAAAGATATTTTCCTTGATGAAAATGGCGATGCGGTTGAAAAATTGAGCCGTGAGCATGGCCTTGCTGTAGGCGTGCCGGGCACTGTTATGGGCATGAGCTTAGCCCTTGAAAAATATGGCACCATGACACTAAAACAAGTCACGGCGCCCGCCATTGAGATGGCGCAAGAAGGCATTAGCGTCACGCCAGATTTAGCGCAATCCCTTGCAGGGCTTAAACGCCGTATGAGCCAATGGCCAACTACGGCAGCTATCTTCTACAAAGCCGACGGCAGTGACTATCAAGTCGATGATGTGCTTAAACAGCCCGAATTGGCCCACTCATTAAGTCTTATTGCCCAAAAGGGTACTAAAGGTTTTTACGAAGGTGAAACTGCTACAAAAATCGTCAAAGCGGTGCAAGATGCAGGCGGCATTATGACCTTGGACGATCTAAAACAATACAAGGTTGTCGAACGTAAGCCTGTGCGCGGCGAATACCGAGGTTATGAGGTGGTTTCTATGCCGCCACCGTCATCGGGTGGTGTGCACATTATTGAAATGCTCAATGTATTACAGCAATTCCCAATTGATAAACTCGGCCAAAATACGGCGCAAACAATCCACTTAATGACAGAAACGATGAAGCGTGCCTACGCCGATCGTAGCGAATATTTGGGCGATCCTGATTTTTACAACGTCCCAGTCAAAGCGTTAACCAGTAAAGATTACGCCCAAAAAATTGCCAGCCAAATTTCAATGGATAAAATCACGCCAAGTACCGACATAAAACCGGGAAAACTGGCGCCCTATGAGAGCGATCAAACCACTCATTTTTCAGTAGTTGATAAATGGGGTAATGCGGTATCAAATACTTACACGCTAAACTTTAGCTATGGCTCAGGTTTAGTCGCCAAAGGTACTGGCATTTTACTCAACAACGAAATGGATGATTTCTCAGCCAAAGCTGGTGTCCCCAATGGTTATGGCTTAGTTGGCGGCGATGCCAATGCGGTTGAAGGCAATAAGCGCCCACTGAGCTCGATGAGCCCCACCATAGTAATGAAGGACGGTAAGCCCTTCCTCGTCACCGGTAGCCCAGGTGGTTCACGCATTATCACCACCACTTTGCAAATCATCATGAATGTGATTGATCATGGGTTAAATATCGCTGAAGCCAGTAATGCAGCAAGGATACACCATCAATGGTTACCCGATGAACTGCGCGTTGAGTCCAGCTTAAACCGCGATACCATTTCCTTGCTCGAAGCCAAAGGTCACAAAGTAAAAGTACAATCTGCCATGGGCAGCACCCAGTCAATTATGGTTAATGAACAGGGAATTTTTGGGTCTTCCGACCCTCGCCATGCAGGTAGTGAAGCCATCGGTTATTAGCATATCTATGACGCCGATTTTAGTGAAAAAGATGAGTATTAAGAGATAAGAGGAAGGAATGACCTATTCGATATAGATCATAACCCCTGAATAAGGCTTGTCTCGCAGCTCAGCGAATGCAAACTCTCAATTTAAAAACCCCTGCTATACATCACTGTATAAGCAGGGATTTTTATTGTGTGAGTAACAAGTTATCGTACTGAACCTAGCTAACTTTTTGACCTAATAGTTTAGGCAAACTGTACTGAGTGACCTGTTATTTCAGTTATTGGGATCTTAACGTTGGCTGGTATCGACTCATATAGGCTTGCCATGGCAGTCACTCATCGAAACGGTGAATACAAACCTAAGGTTTCTGAGCTTATGAACGAGAGCCATGGCGAACTGGCCGTTAAACAAGGATGTTGTTCAAGTTCGTTTGGATGTTCAACCTCCCCTTCTGATGTGAAAGGATTCACAAATGCCGAGATGGTATGGATGCCAAAAAGTGGCCATGAGGTGGACGGTCGTCTCACAAATCGCTATGGCTCATCTTTCGAGTATTAGCGTAACTTATTGGTTATAAAGACAGATCTAACACTAATAGTTTTTTGCTAAAGTGTGTTGCGAAGCTAAACCGAGTAAACTGGTAACTGTTCCGCTTTATTTCCTGTTAACTGCCATATTTTCTTTGTAGCTTATTTCGTCTTAAATGACGAGCCATCGCTTCTGTCGTCGGATATTTAGGTAAAACTAACCACAAAACAACATAAGCAAATACAGGAATAGCAAAAAACAAGCTAGTCAACAAAAATGCGAACCTAATGCTGCTTTTTCGCAAATTGTAATATTTTGCAATACCTGAACAAACTCCTGCAAGAATCACGGACTCTCCACGTGTTAGAACTTTTACATTATCTAGGCTTTCCATGCCACCTCCGTTTGACTGCTAATGTCTTAGTATTTATGCGCTGTCTGTAGGGCGTAAATCACTGATTGGACTTAGCGACTGCCACATACATTTCAATGCGTATAAATGATGCTATAGGAGTTTGCTTTTTCTCGGTAGTTTTTTATACCATTTGGAGGGTAATTATTTAACCGCCGATAGTTCGATAAATGCCGCGGTATACATTTTTAGATTCAGCATAAATTGCTTGTGGGTGATGAATTCTTTTTCGGTATGGCCTGTGTATTCCACGCCCGGCATGGCTGGACCAAAACTTAAGGCATTGGGGAATAATTTACTGTTGGTAGAGCCGCCAATCGCAACGGGTTTGGGGTCAACTATACCCGTGAAGTGGGCAAACACGTCGAGCAGGGTTTGTTGCTGCGGTGCACCTTCCATCACCATAGGCTCGCCCCAATAGCTTTCAATATCAACAAGCTGCACTTGGTGTTTATCCTGCCACAGGGTTAAGGCTTCACGGGCTTGTTTAGTGAGTAACTCTGGTGTTTTACCAACAGGGCGACGCAAGTTAATAATCACCTCAGTGCCCTTTTGCGTTTCACTTACAACTGTGGGTGCCAATGTCAAAGGCCCCATAAAATCATCTTTATAGGCTAAGTCACCAAACTGCTCAGCATAAATTCCTAAACCCACTAATTCATTAATAACGGCAACCGTTAAGGATGCCGCTGTTTGTGGCCAAGGCGCATGAATTTGTTCATTGCTCAGATTGTTACTTAACAATGCTGCAAGATGAGTTACCGCATTCACGCCATCTTCTGGGGTTGACGAATGTGCAGCTTTACCGTCGGCAAAAATATGTAGCTTACACAGGCTATCGACGCAGTGGTTTTCAAAACGATATTTCATCCCTTGCTGCGCTGCGGCTTTGGTTTGCAATTTAGCCAGCAATGCGGGTGAAACCGCCTCAATTTGCGCCTCGGCTTGCTGCGGTACTTGGCTGGCAAAATAGCCACCAGAGAAAGCTGTTAACGTGGGAGTTTGAGTTGCAGCCTCTGCTTTAGCGTCTATATTGGAGATCGTAATATTGGGTACAGTAAACGCAATCTTACTCCAACCTTTTTCGGCGGTGACCACTGGGTATTCGGCATCAATAGTAATGTTCATATCCGCAGGTGTGTAATGGGTGAGAAAGGTTTGAAGTGGTTCCCAATCGGATTCTTCAGCTAAATAAACTAACAGTTCAATGCGTCTATCTCGCTTAATTTGCTTATCTTTAATCGCCTTCATCGCATACATGGCAGTAACAATGGCGCCTTTATCATCTTCTGTGCCACGACCAATCAATTTACCCGGCTCAGATTGGCTATCGAGTAAGTAAGGGCTTTGCGCCCACAACGCAGGATTGGCAGGCTGCACATCGCCATGGGTGACAACTCCTAATTTTTTAGGCTCGCCCGTGCTAGATGACGTCGCATCTAAACCAATTAAGATGACATAACCATGATCGACATAATCTAAACCCAGTGTTTGACTCAGCTGTTGTAAGCTCGACTTAAAGCCCACAAAGGCTGGATTTGTGTCTGGGGTTTGCCCTTCAACGGCTTGAGTATTAAAGCTAACTAACTCAGCCAAACTTTGCACCATGGCCGCATCGTATTTAGCGACAGCATAATCGGCGACCTTAACGGCATTGGAGCTTAACTGGGGAATGTTAGTGTTTGCAGCAACATCTGCGGCAAGACTTTGCGGAATAATAGCACTGGAGGCTGTCAGTAACGCCAAGGATAAAGCCAAACGCACGGAAATACGTGGAATATAAGATTGAGACATACTAGATCCTGTTATTGTTATTGTTATTAGTGTTAGGACCGTACTGCAAGAGACGGTTTTAAAAGGAATGAAAGGGTTGGTGTTGCCGTGATTAGCATGACTTATATTCCCTATATACGTGCACGACTTAACTCAGCTCATGTGCCAACACGCTAATTCGCAATATGGTTTGAGCCTATTTAGTTTGCCATATTGGTTTGCTTAAATACCTGAAATAAAACATTTGTTACAAATAAAACACAAAACCAATAGGTTCTAACCTGCAATACATGTTAAACAATCACCTTAATAATTAATTGTTTTAGCCGTTCTCAGATTGTTCACTTCCTGAAATCTATGGTTATCAAAATCTATGGCTATCACCTATTCCAGCATGCATAACAATAATCGACCTAACGGGGAACCAATAATGAAGGGACTAACCCTTAAAACGCAAGCCCTCAAGCCACGCACCGCTAAACTCACGCTAAGTGCCATTGCTTTAGCCTTAACCTTAGGTGCTTGCAGCGCACAACAACCCGATGCCAGTGTGCAAGCAAATGCAGCGCCTAATGCCGTTTCAGCGCAAATTATCAGCCAGAATGCGACCAATCCATTCTTTAAACCCTATGATACTTTTATGGAAATCCCAGACTTTGATAAAATCAAACCTGAACATTTCCTCCCTGCATTTAAAGCGGGTATTGCCCAGCAACACGAACAGATGCAAGCCATCGTTGATAATAAAGCTAAGCCTACCTTCGCTAATACCATTGAAGCAATGGAGTTTTCTGGCGATTTGGTTAAGCGGGTATCGAATGTTTTCTTCAACCTAACAGGCGCCGACACCACCCCAGCGTTGCAGGCGATTTCGAAAGAAGTGTCGCCGATGTTATCGTCCGCTGAAGATGACATTTTGCTCAATGACAAACTATTTCAAAAAGTCAAAGCGGTTCATGATGCAAAAGACAGCTTAAAGCTCAATACCGCGCAAGCAAAATTACTGGAAGATACCTACAAATCTTTCACCCGTGGCGGCGCTAATTTAAGTGAGCAAGATAAAACCAAACTGCGCGCATTAAACGAAGAAATTGGTAAACTCAATCTCACCTTTGGTGACAATCTACTCGCTGAAACCAATGCCTTTGAACTTGTTATCGATAGCAAAACGGATTTAGCTGGCTTACCCGATGATGTGATTGCCACCGCCTTTGAAACCGCTAAAAAGCGTGGCCACGAAGGTAAGTGGGTATTTACCACTTCTCGCCCTTCTATCACGCCTTTTTTAACCTATGCCGATAACCGTCAATTACGTGAAATCTTGTATAAAGGTTATACAGAGCGTGGCAATAACAATAATGCCCACGATAACAAAACCATCCTAGCTAAAATTGCAGCCCTGCGCGCAGAACGCGCCCAGTTGATGGGCTATAAAACCCATGCTGATTTTGTGTTAGAAGAACGCACCGCTAAAACGCCCGAAAACGTTTACGGCTTGCTCAATAAAGTATGGCCAGCCGCGCTTGCCCAAGCCAAAGCTGAAATGGCTGATATGCAAGCCATGATCGATAGCCAAGATAATAAGTTTACGCTGCAAGCGTGGGACTGGGATTACTACGCCGATAAAATTCGTGTAGCGAAATACAGCTTTAACGAACAACAAACTCGTCCGTATTTCTCACTTGATAGCACCCTTAAAGGCGTGTTCTACACCGCGAACCGTTTGTACGGTTTGACCTTTAAGGAACGTACCGACTTACCCAAATACAATGCAGAAGTGCGTACATGGGAAGTTTACGATAAAGACGGCACATTAATGGCTATCTTTATGGGCGATTATTTTACCCGCGACAGCAAACGTGGCGGCGCCTGGATGAACTCCTATCGCAAGCAGTACAATATGAATGGCGTTGATTCTAAACCCATTATTGTTAACGTACTCAACTACCCTCGCCCTGCGGGTAATGAGCCAGCATTACTAACCTTCGATGAGGCTAGTACGTTATTCCACGAATTTGGTCATGCGCTGCACGGCATGTTATCGAAGGTAGAGTATCGCTCACAGGGCGGCACGGCAGTACCACGCGACTATGTGGAGTTCCCATCGCAAGTGAATGAAAACTGGATGACACAACCAGAAGTGTTAGCGCAATTTGCCAAACATTATAAAACTGGCGAAGTGATCCCGCAGGAATTAGTGAAAAAAATCCAAGCGGCGAGTAAGTTTAACCAAGGTTTTTCAACGGTTGAATATGTCGCGGCCACTAAGCTTGATTTAGATTGGCACACACTGACCGACACCACGCCAAAGGATGCCGCCAAGTTTGAAGCTGACTCATTAGCGGCCATGGGGTTAATTAATCAAATTAGCCCACGCTACCGCAGCACCTACTTCTCGCATATTTTCGCGGGCGGTTATTCTGCAGGTTACTACAGCTACCTTTGGTCGGATATTTTAGGCGCAGATGCCTTTGAAGCCTTTAAAGAAAATGGCATTTTCGATAAAGCTACGGCAGATTCCTTCCGTAATAATATCCTTTCAAAAGGCGGTAGCGACGATCCAATGCTGATGTATAAGAACTTTCGCGGTAAAGAAGCGGGCATAGAGCCGCTACTGCGTAGTCGTGGCTTACTGGCCGAGTAACCTCGTCAATAAGGGTTAACAGTAAGATAAATAACGGGAGCATAGGCTCCCGTTATTTTTGATATTACAGCATAAATAGAGCTATGTTCATTCGGTTAGAATTTAACTATTGAGAATACTGATAAAGAATTAGATTTAATAAATTAAAAAAATCAGATAGTTAATCTTTCTATTATCCATTTAAAATAGTATGCGCCCAGTATTACTAGATGAATGTTATCTATAATGACAACGTAGGTATTAATCCGTTTTTTAAAAAATAAACTTAGCCACACATGTTATCTTTCTACTCAACAATGTGTGCGTATTAGCAAAAGATGACAACTGCGGAGACTGAAATGAGCTCTACCCTATTAACTGACCGCGTCAGAGTTTTTCTCAATCAGTTTCGCCACCGACTGTGGGTAAAACCACTGATCGTTTGCCTGCTTTCAATAATGGCAGCCTTAATCGCAAAATTGGCTGATGGAACTGGATTAGCACAGATCACACCTGAGATTTCATTAGACTCCATTGAGGTACTCTTATCCATCATGGCATCAAGCATGCTGGTGATTGCCACATTTTCCGTGGGTTCTATGGTATCGGCCTATGCCTCTGCGGCAACAACAGCAACACCACGATCCTTCGTATTAGTTGTTGCCGACGATGCATCTCAAAATGCACTTTCGACTTTTGTCGGTGCTTTTATTTTTAGCATAGTAGCCCTTACGGCGGTAAAAAATAGTTACTTTCAAACGGCAGGTTTATTTATCCTTTTTCTGCTAACGGCGCTGATCTTCAGCGTAGTGATTTTTACGTTTGTGCGCTGGGTAGATAGCATTGCTCGCCTCGGACGTATGGGCACAACGATTGAGAAAGTAGAAATAGCGACCGCTGCATCGCTAAAGCGGCGAAAGCATGCGCCCACCCTTTGCGGCGTATCAGTGAGCTCAGAAGCTAGCGGACGCGCGGTACATGCGGTTAATGTCGGTTATGTTCAATACATCAACATTGCGGCACTGCAAAACTGGGCTGAAAAACATAAAATGCGCGTGGTGATCGCGGCATTACCGGGCACTTTTGCTGCTCAAAATCGACCATTAGCCTACATTCGTGCCGATTCAGGCGATTTAACCGAGCTTGATAATACCCCCGTTTTAGCAGCATTCCAGATTGGTGACGTGCGTCTTTTCGATGATGATCCACGATTTGGATTAGTGGTATTGTCGGAGATTGCTGGACGCGCGCTGTCGCCTGCGGTGAACGATCCCGGAACAGCAATTTGTATTATAGGAACCCTAATACGATTGTTTACGCTATGGGATGAGCCTTTGACAGATAATGACCGCCAAGCACCCGAGTACAATCGTATCGAAGTGCCTGAAATCTGCCCTCATGATATGTGTGATGATGCTTTTACGGCGATTGCTAGAGATGGCGCTGGCATAGTTGAAGTGGCGGTACGACTCCAAAAAGCCCTCAGTTCTTTAGCATCGAGCCATGATAAAAATATACGCGCCGCCGCTGAATACCATAGTGAATTAGCATTAAAACGTGCAAAAAACGCACTGGATGTCGCAGAAGATTATAAAGCCGTGCAAGCTGCCGCGCAGCAGATTAGCCAGTGACTCTAGCTGTGCGTCATATTTTATAGAAGGTAATAAAAAGGCTTGCTAGGTTTCCCTAGCAAGCCTTTCATTTTACATAACCAACCGATTAGTCGACTAAACCACGGCGCTTTAACAGTGCCTCTGTTGTCGGTTTTTTACCGGTGAAGTGAATATAATCTTGCATAAGATCTTCACTGTTGCCTTTAGATAACACTTCTTGACGGAATTTATCACCATTGTCGGTTTTTAAACCGCCCTGCTCACTCATATAAGCAAAGGCATCGGCGGCAAACACTTCAGTCCACAAATAGGCGTAATATCCCGCGGAATAACCACCAGAGAAAGCATGGCTAAAGTAGCTCGACTTATAACGTGGTGGAATAGGCGCAAAATCAAGGCCGTGTTTAGCTAATACTTGGTGCTCAAACTGCTCAACATCACTAATTTGTGTGTCTGCGCTGATAGAGTGCCATTCCATATCTAACAAGGCCGCTGAAAGATATTCGACAGTATCAAAACCTTGACCAAACTTATTTGCGGCTAGAATTTTATCAAGCAGCGCTTTAGGAATTGGCTCACCCGTTTGATAGTGTTTGGCATAGTTAGCAATTACAACAGGGTCGATATTCCAATCTTCGTTAACCTGTGAAGGGAACTCAACAAAGTCACGCGCTGTTGATGTGCCAGCAACGCTTGGGTATTTCACCTGCGAGAATAAACCGTGTACCGCATGGCCAAATTCATGGAACATAGTGGTCACTTCATCGAAGGTCATCAAGGTTGGACCATCGGCTGGCTTAGGAATATTAAGCGCGTTGTAAACAACAGGTTTAGTGCCAAGTAGGCCGCTTTGGGTGACAAACTCATCCATCCACGCGCCGCCGCCTTTGCCTTCACGGGCATAGGGGTCAAGATAGAATAGCCCGATAGAACTATTATCTTTATCAAACACTTCAAAGGCTAATACGTTAGGATCCCACACGGGTAAATCGGTACGCGCTTTTAAAGTGATGCCATACAGTTTATGCATGGCGAAGAATAATCCGTCTTGTAATACCGTATTAAACTCAAAATAGGGCTTGATAGTGCTCTCATCGAGGGAGTATTTCTCTTGACGCACTTTATTAGCGTAATAAGCCCAGTCCCAAGGTTGTAGTTCAAAATCACCGCCCGCTTTTTTAATCTCAGCTTGAATGTCAGCCGCTTCCACTTTAGCGCGCGCCAGCGCTTTAGGGGCTAAATCATCGAGAATTTCATACACTGCTGCAGGGGTTTTCGCCATTTGGTCTGCAACCGCATAGGACGCCCAGGTATCAAAACCCAGTAAGTTAGCTTTTTTAGCCCGTATTTGCGCCATTTTGACAATCAATGGACCATTACTTGCCACCGAACGATGCGCCGAGGTTTGCCACACTTTCTGGCGCAGCTCTCGGTTATCTAAACTCGCCAGCACAGGCTGGCGCGTAGTATTAACGAGAGTAATTAAATAACCCTCTTTTCCGGCAGCTTTAGCCGCTGCGGCTAAGGTGGCGATTTCGCTATCAGATAAACCAGCTAACTGCGCTTTATCGGTTACAACAATCACATCATCTTTAAATGATTTTAAGCTGTTTTGTGAAAAATCCGTCGCTAAGGTCGCAAGCTCGGCATTAAAGTCGCGCATCTTGGCTTTGTCTTCGGCGGACAATTTCGCGCCAGCACGGACAAACTGCTCATAATAATATTCAACTAAACGCTGATCTTCTGCATTCAAGCTGCTCTTTTGTTGATACACGGCTTCAACACGGGCAAATAACGTTGGGTCGAGATAAATATTATCGCGGTGGGCAGATAACTTAGGCGCAAGATCCGCTTCCGTTTTCTGAAAATCATCATTTGAAATCAAACCCGCAAGATTGAAGAAAACCCGCGATACACGGGTTAATAATTCACCCGATGTTTCCATTGCCAGAATAGTGTTGTCAAAACTAGCAGCTTGTTTGTTATTTACGATTGCCGCGATTTCGACATCATGGGCTTTCATGCCCTGCTCAAAGGCAGGCGCATAATCCGTCGTATTAATTAGATTAAATTGCGGCGCTTGATCCTGCAGTGGGCTCTTGTTCAGTAGCACATTAGTCGCCTCAGTTTTAGTGGCGGTTTGTGTGGCAACGGCATTTTTGGCTACATTGGTATTTGCTGTAGGCTTGTCTGAACAAGCACTCAGTAATAAAGCTGCAGCCACGGCTGTAGTAATAACGGACTTACGCATATTAACTCCCTTCAATGTTGTCGCCCTTTCGATTGTATTTTTAAAGTGAAAGGTGCGTGTTAATGAATTTTAGCTTGCGGTTTAAAATGATCAGTCTAACGCATTCTATTTTAAGCCGTCGGTTTAACGAACACGTATGATACTTACGTCAATTTCGATGAGCTACCTTAACAACTTATGCCTATTTCAGCCAAGTTTTACCTGCATAGTTAACCGTTAATTTGTATCACTTTATGTGTGTTTCCTGCCTAAATGTGCCTATGCCAATTTTAAGTTAAATCGAATGTACTTCAATAAGGGCTATGCATATGCAAGCAGGAATGATGAGCACTGATTAAAATTTGATGGAAAATGAATTATTTAACTCAACTCAATTGAATATTTCAAGCCGAATATTCTCAACGTGGACATCTATGTCCGTTAATAAAACGTCGTTCCGATAAGGTAGATTAATTATTCTTAATATACTTTTCACTGTAGCAGTCTAGACATGGCTGTAACAAACATACAAAACAAATAGTTTGTTATTTAGACGAATACACTATCAATCACAATTTAAAACTACTTTATCGAATTAATGTCACACTTAGATCAAAAAGTTTCTTTATAATTCTTAATCGTTAACTTGGTGACGAATTAACCTAACAGTTAAATTATGCTGAATTAACGGGATGATGGGCATGTTCTTTACGGAACATGCGTTGGGGTCAAATAAATATAAATAGAGATAACTATGTTAAATAAGAAAATACTTGCAGTGATGATCACTGCAGCCTTTGGTGTAAGCGCCTGTAACTCAGATGATGACACCATTATTCAACCTGATAGCAAACTCGTTCAAGCCGATTTACGGGTACTAGAAACCACCGATTTGCACACAAATATCATGGATTTCAATTACTACAGTGGTAATGATGACCCAACTATCGGCCTAGCTCGCACCGCAAGCTTGATCCATGCGGCCCGCAACGAAGCCAAAAACAGTGTGTTAGTCGATAACGGCGATCTACTGCAAGGCAGCCCAATGGGCGATTATATGGCGAAAGTTGGCCTGCAAATGGGCGACATTCACCCTGTTTATAAAGCCATGAACCTATTAGATTATGAAGTCGGTAATATAGGTAACCATGAATTTAACTATGGTTTAGATTTTTTAAATAAATCTATTAGTGGTGCAGATTTCCCTTATATCAACTCAAACGTTTATTGCGCTAACGATAATGGCTGCTGGAATGAAGTTAAAAAAGGTGAAAATTTATTTACCCCTTATATCATTAAAGAAAAACAAATTATCGACAGTGAAGGCAATAGCCAAAGCATTAAAATTGGTTATATTGGTTTTGTACCACCGCAAATTCTATTGTGGGATAAACAAAATCTTACAGGCAAAGTAACGGTTGAAGATATTGTTGAAACAGCGAAAAAATATGTCCCAGAAATGAAGGCTAAAGGGGCTGACATTATTATCGCAATCCCTCACTCAGGTATTGGTTCGTCTGAAAATCCTGGCGATCCTATGGCTGAAAACGCCACTTACGCGTTGACTTACGTTGACGGTATCGATGCGATTTTATTTGGCCACAGCCACTCTATCTTCCCAGATGCGAAATATGCTGACTTACCGAATACCGATGTGGCTAACGGCTTACTAAACGGTGTCCCCGCAGTAATGCCAGGCCGTTGGGGTGATAACTTAGGCGTGGTTGACTTTAAACTTGAACGTAAAGACGGAAAATGGACTGTTATCAGTGCAAAAACTGAGGCTCGTCCGATTTATGATGGCACCAAAAAAGTCCCTCTGGTCGAAGCTGATGCCGCTATTCATGATGCCGTCGCGGCAGAGCACCAAGGCACTCTCGCTTTTGTGGATGAATCTATCGGTGTCGCTGCGGCAGATATGTATAGCTTTCTCACCTTAGTGCAGGACGACCCAACGGTGCAAATCGTTTCCGATGCGCAAATCGCTAACGTGAAAGCGAAATTACCCGCAGCATTACAAGGGCTACCAGTGCTGTCTGCCTCAGCCCCCTTTAAAGCGGGCGGTCGCCATGGCACAAGTAGCGATGCAGACCAATTTGTACAAGTTGATAAAGGCCCTCTGACCTTTAAAAACGCTGCAGATTTGTACCTGTATCCCAATACTATGGTGGCAGTCAAAGCAAATGGCGCCGAATTGAAAGATTGGCTCGAGTGCTCAGCCAACCAGTTTAATCAAATCGATGCCACAAAAACTACGCCGCAGGGTTTAATTAACTGGGATGGTCATCCAACCTATAACTTTGACGTGCTAGATGGCTTAACTTACAAGATTGATGTCACGCAGCCGAGTAAGTTTGACCGCGATTGCGCGGTGGTTAATGCCAGTGCAAACCGTATTGTAGATTTAAGCTATACAGACGAAAACGGTAAAGTCATTACAGGTGAAGAGCTTGCGACAAAAGAGTTTATCGTCACCTCAAATAACTACCGCGCTTTTGGCGGTAAATTTGCAGGTACAGGTAGCGATCATGTTGTTCTGGAGCTACCAGACACCAACCGCGAAGCATTAGCCGCCTACATCACAGAGCAGTCTAAGTTCAACGAAGTGACGGGCAAGTACGACGCCATGGTTAATCCAAGTGCCGATTACAACTGGGATTTCAAAACGATCACCACTAACGTCACATTAGATATTCGCTTCGAAACCCAAGATAGCGACAAAGCCGCAGCCTTTATCAAAGATAATCAGCAGCGTGCAATGAAGAAGATCAGCAAAGACAGTCTTGGCTTCGCCGTTTATAGCATTGACCTAACCCAATAGACGTTCAATAACAAATATCACTCTCAAAAAGGCTCTTCATGAGCCTTTTTTTATTCCCTGCAAATAAAATTAACGCTAATCAGCGTTTCATATAAACGACTTATCGCCATTAGGGTTATCATAAACCACACTGAGCATTACCCGCTTTGTGCCGTCAGATATTAGCCTTATTATTTAGCGGCGCTCTTGTAACAACTGAGAAAACGTATGAAATATCAATCAATCTTATGTGCCACAGCGTTAATGCTGAGCACTGTGCAACCCGCTACCGCCGATGTGAATCTAAAGCTACCTAAAAACACTGAAGTGTTAACAGTCAATGGTAAACCAGTAGTAAAGAGTGGCGAACTCATCTTAGCCGATGGTATGAATCAAATTGCCTTTCGTTATGCTGCACAATACCGACAACAGGCTGATTCAGTACATTATCTATCTGACGTGTTAGTTATCCGTTTTGATGCCTCTGAGCAAATATTGACGCTTAAACTTGCTGCTATAAACTCAGCCAAAGACGCAAAAAAATTTAATGAATCAGCCGAGTTGACGCTATTAAATGCTCAAGATGAAGCGGTGAGTTTTACCAGCGATAAATTGATTAAGAATGGGGTTCAACTAGGACGGGATTTTGAGCACGAAATACTGCAGTACAACCTTAGCGATCGCCCCGCATCATTGAACATCACGATGACACAATCGGGTAATGCCATGGTACCACCGTCAACCAAAACACTATCAGCAGGCCAGCCACAAATCCGCCAAGCTCCTGCCATCGCATCCACAAACTTGCTCGCACCAGCAGTGATGACATCAACAGTCTCTGCGGTCGATGATAAGGTTCAGCAAGCTACCCAGCCTAGCCAAACTGAAATCAGCCAGATGCTTGATTATTGGTATAAACAAGCCAACGACAATACTAAAGCCAGCTTCAAGGCCAAAATCAATCAAGAGTGATTCATTCAACAATATACTAGCGTTGTGGAGGCTAGCTAATCCACAACCCTACGAACACAGTTTCAACTGTCAATAGTCAAACCGCGAGCTTCGTGTGAAACTGGTGACTCAACATATAGCTCAATAGCATTTAAACAGTTGAATTATTTTTGAGGCTTTAAAAAACACCATTTCTAACAAATCACAGACGCAAAAAAGCCAGCTTATTCAGCTGGCTTCGTTACATCTCATCGAGATAATTAGGCGCTTGGCGATGACCTACTCTCACATGGGGAGACCCCACACTACCATCGGCGCGTTTGCGTTTCACTGCTGAGTTCGGGATGGGATCAGGTGGTTCCACAAGGCTATTGTCACCAAGCAAATTCTGTTTATTACCGTGTCTCTTTGAGACCACGTTAATAATAATTCGGAAAGCTGATTTCTTACTTGAGTTCGACAAGTACAAGGATGTACTTGATGTCATAAATGCACGAGCATTTTATGACCACTTTATTAAGTGTCACTATTCGTCTAAGGCCATATAAAACCCATCTGGGTTGTATGGTTAAGCCTCTCGAGTCATTAGTACATGTTAGCTCAACGCCTCACAACGCTTACACACCATGCCTATCAACGTCCTAGTCTCGAACGGCTCTTTAGAGGAATTAAATTCCTAGGGATGACTCATCTCAGGGCTCGCTTCCCGCTTAGATGCTTTCAGCGGTTATCGATTCCGAACGTAGCTACCGGGCAATGCCATTGGCATGACAACCCGAACACCAGCGGTTCGTCCACTCCGGTCCTCTCGTACTAGGAGCAGCTCCCTTCAATCATCCAACGCCCACGGCAGATAGGGACCGAACTGTCTCACGACGTTCTGAACCCAGCTCGCGTACCACTTTAAATGGCGAACAGCCATACCCTTGGGACCGACTTCAGCCCCAGGATGTGATGAGCCGACATCGAGGTGCCAAACACCGCCGTCGATATGAACTCTTGGGCGGTATCAGCCTGTTATCCCCGGAGTACCTTTTATCCGTTGAGCGATGGCCCTTCCATTCAGAACCACCGGATCACTATGACCTACTTTCGTACCTGCTCGACGTGTATGTCTCGCAGTTAAGCTGGCTTATGCCATTGCACTAACCGTACGATGTCCGACCGTACTTAGCCAACCTTCGTGCTCCTCCGTTACTCTTTGGGAGGAGACCGCCCCAGTCAAACTACCCACCAGGCACTGTCCCGAACCCCGATAAGGGGCCGCGGTTAGAACATCAAAACTACAAGGGTGGTATTTCAAGGACGACTCCATCATGACTAGCGTCACAACTTCATAGTCTCCCACCTATCCTACACATGTAGGTTCAATGTTCAGTGCCAAGCTATAGTAAAGGTTCACGGGGTCTTTCCGTCTAGCCGCGGGTATACGGCATCTTCACCGCAATTTCAACTTCACTGAGTCTCGGCTGGAGACAGCGTGGCCATCATTACGCCATTCGTGCAGGTCGGAACTTACCCGACAAGGAATTTCGCTACCTTAGGACCGTTATAGTTACGGCCGCCGTTTACCGGGGCTTCGATCATGAGCTTCTCTTGCGATAACCCAATCAATTAACCTTCCGGCACCGGGCAGGCGTCACACCGTATACTTCCTCTTGCGAGTTTGCACAGTGCTGTGTTTTTGATAAACAGTTGCAGCCACCTGGTATCTGCGACTCCCGTCAGCTTAGAGAGCAAGTCTCATCACCAACAGGAGCGTACCTTCTCCCGAAGTTACGGTACCATTTTGCCTAGTTCCTTCAGCCGAGTTCTCTCAAGCGCCTTGGTATTCTCTACCCGACCACCTGTGTCGGTTTGGGGTACGATTCCCACTAACCTGAAGCTTAGAAGATTTTCCTGGAAGCATGGCATCAACTACTTCAGTCCCTTAGGACCTCGTCATCAGCTCTCAGTCTGCACACTAAAGTGCGATTCCCCGGATTTGCCTAAGAAATCAACCTACCACCTTAAACGCGGACTACCAACGCCGCGCTAGCCTAGCCTTCTCCGTCTCTCCATCGCAGTTAGCGGAAGTACAGAAATATTAATCTGTTTCCCATCGATTACGCCTTTCGGCCTCACCTTAGGGGTCGACTCACCCTGCCCCGATTAACGTTGGACAGGAACCCTTGGTCTTCCGGCGAGGGGGTTTTTCACCCCCTTTATCGTTACTCATGTCAGCATTCGCACTTCTGATACCTCCAGCGTGGGTTACCCCTTCACCTTCAACGGCTTACAGAACGCTCCTCTACCGCGCAGTCCTAATGGACCGCACCCGTAGCTTCGGTGACTAGCTTAGCCCCGTTACATCTTCCGCGCAGGCCGACTCGACTAGTGAGCTATTACGCTTTCTTTAAATGATGGCTGCTTCTAAGCCAACATCCTAGCTGTCTAAGCCTTCCCACATCGTTTCCCACTTAGCTAGTACTTTGGGACCTTAGCTGACGGTCTGGGTTGTTTCCCTTTTGACGACGGACGTTAGCACCCGCCGTCTGTCTCCCGAGTAGTACTCACTGGTATTCGGAGTTTGCAAAGGGTTGGTAAGTCGGGATGACCCCCTAGCCTTAACAGTGCTCTACCCCCAGTGGTATTCGCTCGAGGCGCTACCTAAATAGCTTTCGAGGAGAACCAGATATCTCCGAGTTTGATTGGCCTTTCACCCCCAGCCACAAGTCATCCGCTAATTTTTCAACATTAGTCGGTTCGGTCCTCCAGTTGATGTTACTCAACCTTCAACCTGCCCATGGCTAGATCACTCGGTTTCGGGTCTACACCTTGCAACTAAACGCGCAGTTAACACTCGGTTTCCCTACGGCTCCGCTATTCGCTTAACCTCGCTACAAAATGTAAGTCGCTGACCCATTATACAAAAGGTACGCAGTCACGGTCTCAAGAACCGCTCCCACTGCTTGTACGTATACGGTTTCAGGTTCTATTTCACTCCCCTCACAGGGGTTCTTTTCGCCTTTCCCTCACGGTACTGGTTCACTATCGGTCAGTCAGGAGTATTTAGCCTTGGAGGATGGTCCCCCCATATTCAAACAGGATGTCACGTGTCCCGCCTTACTCGTTTTCATCTATGGTTAGTTTTCATGTACGGGGCTATCACCCTGTGCCGCTGAGCTTTCCAACTCATTCCACTAACACCCCATAGACTTAAGGGCTAATCCCCGTTCGCTCGCCGCTACTAGGGGAATCTCGGTTGATTTCTTTTCCTAAGGGTACTTAGATGTTTCAGTTCCCCTCGTTCGCCTCTACACACTATGTATTCATGTGCAGATAACAGCTTATGCTGCTGGGTTCCCCCATTCGGACATCGTTAGCTCAAATGCTTGTTACTAGCTCGCCAACGCTTTTCGCAAGTTACTACGTCCTTCATCGCCTCTGACTGCCAAGGCATCCACCGTATACGCTTAGTCGCTTAACCATACAACCCAAATGAGTTTCACTCATCTGCGCCGCATTGCGACCAGCTTGGTTTTACTTGTCTCACTCCCGACCAGGAAGTGGACGCGCCTTAGACGTGAAATACTCTGCCACCACAGCAAAATACTTCACTTTGAATATTCAAGACACTTAATAAAGTGTTTGAGAACTCATGATGCAAGTGTTTCCACACTTACATCGGTTTGTAATTAACATAACGACAGACATCATCATGTTAATCACTATCAGCTTTCCAAATTGTTAAAGAGCGGGCTTAAAAAAGCCAAAGATAATTTTTCAGTTTATCTTTGGCATCTCTATCCATAATGCATATCACTCGTTTTCGGTATAAACCAGTCAAAACAAGCAGTAAATGGTGGAGCTATGCGGGATCGAACCGCAGACCTCCTGCGTGCAAGGCAGGCGCTCTCCCAGCTGAGCTATAGCCCCATTTACATGCAGTGCGAGTAAGTAAGATGTTCCAAACCTCTAAAAGGATTGGTTTGCCAAATCAAGTTCCCACGGCAAATTAACGCGACGTTTAGTTCACTAAACGAGTGTTAATTTAACAAAGGAGAACAAAGATTTGGTGGGTCAGAGTGGACTTGAACCACCGACCTCACCCTTATCAGGGGTGCGCTCTAACCAGCTGAGCTACAGACCCATCTTATTGATAAATCTAAGTTCATCTAGAACCACCGACCTCACCCTACTCTTTATGAGGGGATTGGGGTGCTAACCAGCTGAGCTACAGACCCATCTTTGATAAACCTATTTAACTAGGTTCATCTTTTACTCTTTCTTCTATCAAGCAAATCTGTGTGAACACTCAAAAGGTACACGGATGTACCGAATGTCGAAAATGCAGGAGCATTTTTCGACCAAACATTAAGTTAGTCGTATAGGTAAGGAGGTGATCCAGCCCCAGGTTCCCCTAGGGCTACCTTGTTACGACTTCACCCCAGTCATGAACCACAAAGTGGTGAGCGCCCCCCGAAGGTTAAGCTACCCACTTCTTTTGCAGCCCACTCCCATGGTGTGACGGGCGGTGTGTACAAGGCCCGGGAACGTATTCACCGTGACATTCTGATTCACGATTACTAGCGATTCCGACTTCATGGAGTCGAGTTGCAGACTCCAATCCGGACTACGACGAGCTTTGTGAGATTAGCTCCACCTCGCGGCTTTGCAACCCTCTGTACTCGCCATTGTAGCACGTGTGTAGCCCTACTCGTAAGGGCCATGATGACTTGACGTCGTCCCCACCTTCCTCCGGTTTATCACCGGCAGTCTCCCTAGAGTTCCCACCATTACGTGCTGGCAAATAAGGATAGGGGTTGCGCTCGTTGCGGGACTTAACCCAACATTTCACAACACGAGCTGACGACAGCCATGCAGCACCTGTCTCACAGTTCCCGAAGGCACAAGTCCATCTCTGGTCTCTTCTGTGGATGTCAAGAGTAGGTAAGGTTCTTCGCGTTGCATCGAATTAAACCACATGCTCCACCGCTTGTGCGGGCCCCCGTCAATTCATTTGAGTTTTAACCTTGCGGCCGTACTCCCCAGGCGGTCTACTTAATGCGTTAGCTTGAGAGCCCAGTGTTCAAGACACCAAACTCCGAGTAGACATCGTTTACGGCGTGGACTACCAGGGTATCTAATCCTGTTTGCTCCCCACGCTTTCGTGCCTGAGCGTCAGTCTTTGTCCAGGGGGCCGCCTTCGCCACCGGTATTCCTCCAGATCTCTACGCATTTCACCGCTACACCTGGAATTCTACCCCCCTCTACAAGACTCTAGTTCGCCAGTTCAAAATGCAATTCCCAGGTTGAGCCCGGGGCTTTCACATCTTGCTTAACAAACCGCCTGCGCACGCTTTACGCCCAGTAATTCCGATTAACGCTCGGACCCTCCGTATTACCGCGGCTGCTGGCACGGAGTTAGCCGGTCCTTCTTCTGTAGGTAACGTCACAGTAACGTGCTATTAACACGCTACCTTTCCTCCCTACTGAAAGTGCTTTACAACCCGAAGGCCTTCTTCACACACGCGGCATGGCTGGATCAGGGTTGCCCCCATTGTCCAATATTCCCCACTGCTGCCTCCCGTAGGAGTCTGGGCCGTGTCTCAGTCCCAGTGTGGCTGATCATCCTCTCAGAACAGCTAGGGATCGTCGCCTTGGTGAGCCATTACCTCACCAACTAGCTAATCCCACCTAGGTTCATCCAATCGCGAAAGGCCCGAAGGTCCCCTTCCTTCCCCCGTAGGGCGTATGCGGTATTAGCAGTCGTTTCCAACTGTTATCCCCCTCGACTGGGCAGATCCCTAGGTATTACTCACCCGTCCGCCGCTCGCCGCCTCAGAAGTAAACTCCCTTGCGCTGCCGCTCGACTTGCATGTGTTAGGCCTGCCGCCAGCGTTCAATCTGAGCCATGATCAAACTCTTCAATTAAAGTTTTTTTGCTTCTCAACCTCTTATAAATAAGAAGCCAATCAGCGGCTCAATGAATTCTGATTTTTTGTTTCCACATCCTTATAAAGGAAGCAGAAACAAACTGTACATATTGCTATGAACACTCATTGTTACATTGATTTAAATTTTTGACTGCCAACCCGAAGGCTAAGCAGTTTCGATTAACTCAACACCTGTGAGTGTCCACACAGATTTGCTTGATAAATTGTTAAAGAGCATGGTTAACTGCTTATTTCGCGTTTAACCGTTGACCCCGCTGGGTCAGTGGATGCGCATTATAGGGATGTCAGACTTTACCGCAACCCCTTTTTTTAAAATAATGGCAAAAAACGAATCGAACGCACACTTTTTAAACTAAAAGTGTGTTTAAACGGCAATATTAGCAGTCTACTGTGAATTTAGGGTAGAGATGGGATTAATCCAGTTCTAGAAATGACAAGAGTTAACCTAAGTAGCAGCTCTTTAGCCATGCTGGTTAGGTTTAACTCAGCTGTTAGCCCTAATTGGAGTCCCGTTAAAACGACTTATAAATAAATCATTCTATAATTAGTAAGTCGTAGAGTTGCTATTAACTTAGGCTTTTTAAATAAGCGGGGACATCGGCAATGCTATCGAGTACCACTGTTGCATCACTGTCATCAGCAATAACCTTACCACTGCGCACTAATATGCGTGTGGTAACGCCAGCCGCTTTCGCAGCCTGCATATCTTCAGCTTTATCGCCAACCATGACAGAGAGTGCTAAGTCGATGTTTAAAAACTGCGCGGCATCATTGAGCATGCCCGGCTTAGGTTTACGGCAATCACAATCTATTTTATATTCCCCGATACCTTTTTCAGCATGGTGCGGACAATAATAGATCCCATCAAGCTCGACTCCTTTGTCGGCAAAGTTCCAGTCCATCCACTCGGTTAAACTGTGAAATTGATCTTCTGTGTACATACCGCGGGCAATACCCGATTGATTGGTGACGACCACTAACTGGTAGCCCATTTCCTTCAAAGAGAGGCAAGATTCAAACACACCTTCGATGTATTCGAAGTCGTCCACTTGATGGACATAACCATGGTCTTTATTAATCACACCATCACGGTCTAAAAATACTGCTCGACTCACTGTATTGCTCCAAAATCACCGAAGGCGTTATCGCGCTATTATTTCATTCATTAAACAAAATTGCACCGCGAAGTTCTGTTTTCCCACTAAATTACGCCTTCACAATACTGAGTGACGACATGCGGGTAAACTAAAGTCATTATTGTATCTATCGCACCGCGTAGTTATCCTGCGAAACCTTAACCTGCTTGCTCTACGTGTCTTACATCTATTAATAAAATGCTGACTACCATCTGAGTTTAGTCCCATGATCAATACGCTTAAAATGATTGCCACTATTACTGTAGAGGTTATTCATAGTAAAGAAGCTCTTTATATACGAAGAAAATCAGGAATAAAGCCGCCAGAACCTGCATTGTTTGGATATTGTTAATCTGTTGGACACACGACTCAATCGAGCATTTTCCTTTATTTGTGGTGTTTTTAACGGTAATCTTGGGCAAATAATGGAAAATACCCGAAATAGACGGAAATAATGAGTCGAACTACGCCTATCGTTCACAAAACCCGCACCCAATTAGTTGTTGAAGTGCTTAGAGAGAGAATTCTTTCAGGGGACATAGCCGCAGGAGAACCACTCAGACAAAGTGCCTTAGCTGAAGCATTAAATGTCAGCCGTATTCCGGTAAGGGAAGCATTATTGCAGCTCGAAGCTGAAGGCCTAGTTAAATTTGAACCTCATAAGGGAGCAACTGCGACAGTTTTATCTGTTGAGCAAGTCACCGAACTGTTTGAATTACGCGCCATGATCGAAACCGATCTGCTCGCAAAAGCTATCCCTCGACTTCAAGACGCCGATTTAGAAAAAGCAGAACGTGTACTCGAACAGTTGGAGTCAGCCTTCAAGCATGAAGATGCCGTCGCCAGTTGGAGCGAGTTGAATACGCAATTTCACACTTGCTTATATCAAGCGGCTAATCGCCCGCACACCCTTGAGGTGGTTCACGGCCTCAACACTAATTGTGATAGATACATCCGTTTGCAGTTATTGCTCGCTGGGGGAATTCCAGCTGCAGAGCATGAGCACAGGGCATTGCTTAACCATTGCAGACTAAGAGAAACAGAAAAAGCGACGGCGCTACTGCGTCATCATATTTTGCATGCCGCAATGACTATTCGAGATCTCGTCGCCAAACAGGTGGTCTAGATCACGGACGGCTATTAGAACTGCCGATAAGCTTTGTTATTGATTCAAGGCAGCGCTCAGGTTCTGCCTTTTTTATTTGAGAGAAACCACCATGCAGTACGCCACTATCACAGGTTGGGGCAAATGTGTTCCACCAGCCACGCTAACAAATGATGATCTTGCGACCTTTATCGAAACCTCCGATGAATGGATCAAATCTCGCACCGGCATTAGCCAGCGCCATATTAGCCATGTTAACACCTCTGAACTGGCTTCTGTTGCCGCACAACGCGCGCTCGCAGCTGCAGGTATCGATGGCAGTGAAATCGACATGATCATTCTGGCCAGTGCCAGCCCAGATACGTTAATCCCCAATATTGCCTCGACTGTACAAGCGAATATTGGCGCCAGCTGCGCCGCGTTTGATATCAATGCGGCTTGTAGCGGCTTCTTATATGGCTTAGGTTTAGCCAGTTCACAGATAAAGAGTGGCCAGAGCAAGAAAGTATTAGTCATTGGTGCCGAACGTCTTTCTTTCTATTTAGATTGGTCACGCCGAGATACTGCAGTGTTATTTGGTGATGGCGCAGGTGCCGTTGTCGTTGAAGCAACAGATGTTGCCGGTGGCGTGCTCGGTTATGAGCTGAATAACGATCCTGAAGGTCGTGACATTCTAAAAGCAGGTTTTGGCACCGCGATGGACAGATTCTCAGCAGAGTCATTAGACTTTTTCATTGAATTTGATGGCCAAGAAATCTTCAAGCGCGCGATTAACGGCATGAACAAATTGAGCACTAAAGTGCTTGAAAAATGTGGTATTGATAAAGATGAAGTGGATCTTGTTATCCCGCATCAAGCCAACGAGCGTATTATCGATACCTTAGTCAGTCGGATGAAAATTCCTAAAGAAAAAGCCTTCGTTAACATTGCCAATTATGGCAATACCTCGGCAGCAACCATTCCAATTGCGATTTGTGATGCATTAGAGCAAGGCGTGATCAAGCCAAATCAAACCATACTTTCTTGTGCCTTTGGTGCAGGCTTAACCTCTGCCGCACTATTACTACAGTGGGGCGAGCGCGTGACACCGATTAATATCAGTGATGCCGAGCTACCGCCTTGCGATAAAACAGGTATAGAGTTAGTGAAACGCGCCGTAGATTACTTTTGTAAGCCATAAGTCATGTTTAACTAACCAAAAAGCCATCTTCTGAGATGGCTTTTTTCATTTACAACCTTCTATAACATAATCATTTAGACATGTAATTAATTCGGCCATGAACTGCAATGTTAAACGAGAAACGGTCATGCTGATTGATACAATACATCTGCTACGGTAAGTTGCGCACTGCCGCCCATTGCCGCCATTTGTGCCAGTAATAACTCACCACAAGCTAAAGCATCAGTTAGCGCACTATGAGCGCTATAAATGGGTAAACCATAACGTTCACGGCAAGCACCAAGGCGTAAACTGCCCTCTTGAATGGTAGGATGCTTGCGTAGTAAACGATGTTTTTCAAGCATCAAGGTATCAATTGCCGGCAACACCATCGCTTGATGGTAAATGGTTAATAAATCTTGCTGCAGAAAGCGGCAATCCAAAGGTGCATGATGCGCGACCAACACGCGGCCGTAGGTTTGATTGATAAACCACGTCATTGCATCTTCAATCGTCACCGCTTGTACAAGATGATTATCAAGAATACCGTGTATGGTTGCACTTTGGCCGACACTGCCGCGAATTTGCACTAACTTTTGTTCCGCACGTGCCAAAGGGATCTCACCGCGCTCAATTGGGACAAGCCCAATACTGAGTATTTGATCTTGCTGAGGATTAAGCCCTGTCATCTCCAAATCCATCGCCATCAGCGGCGCTTCGGATAACGGCATCGCTAGCAGTGGTATTAGCGATTGGTAATATCCCTTAAACAACTGATGTTGGCATCGTAATGCCCGCCAATTGAGCTGAGTTTTAAGCAGCAGTGTGTTCATATTAAAAACTTCGCATAAATTTCATTTTCATCCCTGCCTGCGCCTCATGTACCACTTTAAAGGCGTCACGTAGCTGATGACGAACCAGCGATGATAAATGTGCGGGCAACAAATAATTACTCACGTCAAGGCCTTGGTTATGCTGATAACCTTGATTTGATAACCGCATATGAGCAATAAACTCATGCGCATCGGCCAGATTAAGCGCATCTTTACGATTAAGAATATTCGCCTCCATCAACGCACGAATACGTTTGGCGGTATTCACCTCTTTAATCCCTGCTGATAAGGCATAAATACGGGCGATATCGTTGATCAAGGCATTGCCTTTATGTTTTAAATCTATACCTTTGACTTCGCTACCATCGCGTTCGAGCACAAATTTGCGAAAAAATCCTAGCGGCGGTGATTCCATTAGCGAATTACCTGTCATGCCCGCGAGGAAAATATCGTTATCGCGGGTTTGCGCCAAGACTTTATCCTGCAGCGCATCAAACAATGTTTGTGGGCCGTAAACTGAGCGCATATCAAAAAAAATACTAGCATTTAATAAAGCTTTAGGCTCAGGTGTAATTACCCATTTTTCAAATACCTGTTGCCACTGTTTAAGCGACATTCGCCACTGAGGGTTTTGCGCCATAATGTTGCCAGGACAAAACTCATAACCGCATTGGTCAAGCCCCGCGCACACAGCATGGGTTAAGGCATCAAAATAACCTTTGGCAAAATCATCCATGTTTTCTGCGACTAACAAACCGTTATCTTGATCCGAACACGCAGCCTGATCTTGCCTTCCCTGCGATCCAAATGCTAACCAGCAAAATGCCATCGGCGGTTCGCCGAGCAATTGCTGATTAAGCACGATTAAGCGTCGTGTTAATGCGTCGGTAACGGAGGTTAATACTCGGCCAATTTCTTCAGCTCTGGCATCGGCACTGATCAAGTTTTGTAGCAATAATGGAATTTGCTTACTTACACTAATCAAACTAGCCAGATCTTGCTGGCGTTCAATTTCACCAATTAACAATAGCGGCTGTGAACCCTGCCCGCGTAAAATATCGGTACTGGTCACCATGCCAACAGCTTTACCTTGATCGATAATCGGTAAATGATGAATATTATGCTCACTCATCAGCAACATAGCTTCAAAAACTAATGCATTCGATGAAATGAAAATCGGTGAAACGGTCATCGCATGGTGCACAGCAATACGGCCATCAAGTTCTGCCGCTAGCACTCGATTACGTAAATCCTTATCGGTTAAGATACCAACTAATTTGTGATTATCTGTTACCAACAAAGACGATACTCGGCTATTACGCATTAACAGCGCTGCCTGAGTCACGCTAGCATGGGCATCAATAACAATAGGTATTGATGACATTAAGGTGCTAACTCGACTGGTAGTAGTCAAATCCTTTGCTTTAAAGCGTCCTTCATGGCGCAAGCGTTTAGCAAATGCGCGAGTAAAAAACTGATCAAAATCGCGGCTTTCGCTTCTTAGCTTATCAAACAAGGTTTGTGGTAGATGATAGACCAAGCTGTCTTCGAGAATAGCAACCTTATTAACCACTTTCTCACCCGACAACAAAGTGGAAAAACCAAAAAACTCCCCTTCGCCAACTCTATCCACCAGTACGCCCTGCGGATCCCGTACCTCAAAAGCACCACTGCGCACCATATATAATTTAGGTGTATTGATATTAAAGGTGACATAGCCAGAAGCCTTACTGTAATAGCCAACAGTGACCGCCTTAGCGCAGCGCAGCAGCGCATCTTCGGCTAGAGTGTCGAAGGGCACTAACTTTTGTAGAAATTGAACGACGGGTTGTAACTCACTGGCATTCATGACCACACCTTATTTTTAAGCAGAATTCTTACCCTTATACAACCACTATAACCTGCATTATCGCTATGCTACATGCGACTAAAGTCAGCATAAGGTTAATTTAATTAATGCATTAAAAACGCAGCTGTACCAAGTCTAAATACTTATACCAATCATATTGGCTATGTTCACGTTAGCTATGTCTGCATAGCCAATACGATTGGTATTACAACAGCCCGAACAAAAAGTCATAAAAAAGAGCGCCGGAGCGCTCTTATGATGAAACTCATCATTACATCAGAATATTAATGTTCGCTGGCTTCACCTGAACCTTTAGGGAAGCGAATCGATTCAACCATTTCTTGAACATGTAATGGCGTTGCCGCTGTCACTCGGCTCACCAAGGCTGCAACAGCAAAGTTTATGACCATACCAACCATACCAATACCTTCAGGTGAAATACCGAGGAACCAGTTAGCTGCCACGTTGCCCGTTGGGTCAACAAACTTGAAGTAAATGATATAACCTGCAGTGAACAGTAGACCCGTCAACATACCGGCAATAGCACCTTCTTTATTCATTGTTTTAGAGAAAATCCCCATAATAATGGCAGGGAACAGTGACGATGCCGCCAAACCGAAGGCGAACGCCACCACTGCTGCCACAAATCCTGGCGGATTCACACCAAAGTATCCCGCAATCACAATACCAACACCCGCTGCCACACGGGCATACATCAGCTCTCTCTTATCAGAGATATTTGGCATGAGATTTTTCTTCAACAAATCGTGTGAAACCGATGTTGAAATCACCAATAACAAACCTGCCGATGTTGATAGCGCAGCCGCTAAACCACCTGCTGCAACCAGTGCGATAACCCACGCTGGTAAGTTAGCGATTTCAGGCGTAGCTAATACGATAATATCGTTATCAATCTTCATCTCGTTTTTGCTAGCAGGATCTTCAATCTTGCCTGACGAGTAGTAAATCTTACCGTCGCCATTTTTATCGTCCCACTTGATTAAACCGGTTTTTTCCCAGCTTTTGATCCAATTTGGCGCAGACTCATAAGCCACACCTTTCGCATCTGGGCCATTAATGGTTTCAATCATGTTCACACGGGAGAAAGCCGCTAAAGCGGGTACAGTCGTGTACATAATAGAAATAAATACTAAAGCCCAACCCGCTGAAATACGCGCATCTTTTACTTTAGGCACAGTGAAGAAACGCACGATAACATGCGGTAAACCCGCAGTACCGACCATCAATGCTCCAGTAATACAGAACACATCAATCGTGCTCTTAGAACCGTCGGTATAAGGCGCAAAGCCTAATTCAGCAGAAACATTGTTGAGTTTCTCTAAAAGGTACACGCCACTATTATTACCCGCAGCATCTAGCAGTTCTGCACCAAAACCGATTTGCGGCACAACGTGACCGGTCATCATTACAGAAAGGAAAATCGCAGGTACCATAAAGGCAAAAATAAGTACGCAATATTGGGCAACCTGAGTGTAAGTAATACCCTTCATACCGCCAAGCACAGCGTAGAAGAACACCACCGCCATACCGATATAAACACCTGTGTCGACGTCGACTTCAAGGAAGCGCGAGAACACCACACCCACACCGCGCATTTGCCCCGCAATATAAGTAAAGCAAATGAAAATAGCGCAGATAACCGCAACCGTACGCGCCGCCTGTGAGTAATAACGCTCACCGACAAAATCAGGCACTGTAAATTTACCGAACTTACGTAGATACGGCGCCATACACAGCGCCAATAATACATAACCACCGGTCCATCCCATTAAATATACGCTGCCGTCATAACCCGTAAACGAAACGATACCCGCTAACGAAATAAATGATGCCGCCGACATCCAATCTGCTGCCGTTGCCATACCGTTCACAACAGGGTGAACACCACCGCCAGCAACATAAAACTCTTTAGTTGAACCCGCTCGGGACCATATCGCGATACCAATGTAAAGCGCAAATGAAAGCCCTACAATTACATATGTGAGTGTTTGAACATCCATCTCAAAGCTCCTTAGTCTTCTTGTACGTTATATTTTTTATCTAAGGCGTTGGCTTTTGCCGCATAGACAAAAATAAGCGCAACGAATACATACATAGATCCCTGTTGTGCAAACCAGAAGCCTAATTTGAATCCCATGAAATGGACTTCATTGAGTACATCAACCAATAAAATGCCGCATCCAAAAGAAACTACCGCCCAAATGGCTAATAAACTCAGTACGAGACGAATATTCTCGCTCCAGTAGCGTTTAGCCTTGTCATTGTTTTCAAAACCCATAGTGACTCCCCTGTGCTGTTTTAATTTTAAGTCATGTTTAATCTAACAACAGCTGGGGTGACTACAATCAAGACCTTAGTCTAATTTGCGATTTAGATCACAACAAAAAATATGAATAAAAACTTAAAATCAACAAGTTAACAATGATCTTACATTTGAGCGCAGTTTCAAATATTTCAACAGGTTAGACCAATGTCGAACAAGAACGGGGCTAATACAGGAAAATTTAGGCTAAGTTCGGTTCAGAAATCATTAAAAAAGTGCAATAACACATTGTCTGAACTCGTAAAAACGATTGAACCAATAAAGGAATATTGCACTATGACGTGTTATGAATTGGGTTGTAGGTGAAAGTTTGAATGTTATTTTTAGATGCTATCCCATAGCTCAACAAACGTGACATAGGTAGTTATCATTCATAACATTGGCGCTAGAAGTTTAAGGTAATACTCAGCATAAAAAATAACCCAACTTAGGTTGGGTTACTTATTCAAGGCTACAACTGACTCACCTCATTTTCAGTTAAAGTGTTAGTTGAATTACGTTAACGATTTAGCGACTAAGAATTTAACCAATTCGGCCAATTCTTCAGGGCTATGGTCAGTTGAGGTCAGCATATAACGACCATTGACTAATAACGAAGGCACGCCCTTAATACCAGAAAGCTCAGTTTGAGAGTCATAATTCATTAGGGTAAATTTAGCGTCAACAGAAGTCATTGCAGCATCGACATCATTCACCCTAGCCCCTTGCGCGATGAAAAAAGCTTTCACTTGCTCAGGAGTGGTAAAAGGTTCACCTTTCTCATGAATTTGCTTAAAAATAGTCAGATGTACCTGATTCGTCATATTTAATTTTTGCGCTATGTAATAAGCAAACTGGCTCAATTGCCACGCAGGACGCCCGCGCCAACGGGGGTACGTTCAAACGCGATATCTTTGCCTAATAATTTCACTGTTGACGCCATCAAAGGGTCTTGTTTATAACAGTGGGGGCAATTATAAGAAAAAAACTCTCGTAGCACCGGTTGTTGTGTTTCAGTAATACCCGTCACAGTAATGTAGTCTTTGCCCTCTTCAAAGCTCGCTGCCTGCAGAGAAAAACTCACACTCAGCATTAATCCGCATGCAAACATCGCCATGGGTAGTACTCGATTAAACACATTCATTTAGTGGTCTCTTTTTATGAGTAATTTGTTTAAATTAAGGATTACATATTCGCTTAAGCAAAGATTAAAGCTAAAAAACGCGACTTTCACCTTTAAAAATTGTTAATTTTTCTTAACAGGCCGCAAGCATATCCAGTGGAGAAGCATACTGATAACGAAAGCCCAAATCTGTAACAATTGCGTCAGCTTGAATGACTTTACTCGGCATAGATTGTTGATTAAATTCGGGCGCAACTAAGCCTAAAGACTGTGCGGCGGCTTGGTAAAACTCAGATTTTGTGGGGTGTAAAGGCGCACACAGATTATAAATCGGCGCGACGGATAACCCCGAACGCGTGGCGGCGATAATCGTACTCACTGCGCGAACACAATCATCAAGGTGTACTAAATTCACTGCGATATTAGCACCACTCACGTCGGTTTTGCCCGCCAGAAAACGTCCAGGATGACGTTTAGGGCCAACAAGACCAGCAAAACGGACAATACAGGCATTGGGTTGAGCTTGGAATAAGGCTTCTGCATCGAGCAGTATTTGGCTATCACTCGATTCTGCTACAGCATCGGCTTCGCTCATTAGCTTATCTTGGGCTGGATACACGCCCGTTGTACTAATGAATATCATCCGTTGATATTGCCAGCCTTGGGTTAATGTGATGAGTTGTTGTACTTCTTCAATATAAGCTGCATTACCGCGTTTTAATCGAGGCGGAATGTTCACAATTAAATAATCGGTCTGAAATAATCCTGCTAACGCTTTAGCATCAGGTACACTTTGTGCATCGCTGCCTAATTGCAGTGGATAAGCTTCAATTCCTGCAGCGGTTAATTCCGAGAGTTCATTCACGCTGCGCTTACTGCCTGTCACTCTGTAACCCTCATGGACTAACTGTTTGGCTAAGGCAAAGCCAAACCAACCACAACCGACTAAGGCTACACTTTGTGCTAATGCATCATTTTCTGCTATTACATTCACCCTATTCATCCTATGAAAGCCAATACTAACGGATAGAATACGGAATTTAGGGCGTAAGATTCAAGTTTGTAGCGAACTAAAATAAAAACTAATGCCTTTATCCACTTGTAAGCTTCGAATCGCCCCTTCGGTTAACTCTTCTACTTTAATCGCTTGCTCAATTGTTACACCTTCGAGGATCAAAAAGCGCAGCGACGCATCGCTGCCATCTTCTTTGCAAGCCCACACTTGCGGTTGACTAACCTCCTTAGTCGTCATAATCACTTTGGCAATACTGCCATCGGACAATTTAACTATGGTGCCCGGCGGATAAATGCCCAGTATTTTAACCAATACTGAAATTAATGATTCCGCATGTTTACTGGCATGATTTTTAAATAGATGGCCTAAAGCAATTTGGGGAGAAGTGATTTGTTGACCACTAAGCTGCTGTTCATAATCATTCGCTAAGCTAACAATTTGAGTCGTGATCGGGATCTTATGGCCCGTTAAACCATCGGGGTAACCCGAACCATCCACAAACTCATGGTGATGTAATACGATATTAAGCGCTTCTTTAGGAAATAGGCCGCAACGATTAAGCATATCAAAACCAAAATTAGGATGCATTTGTATAAAACTGGTCTCCTGCGGTGTTAAAGCACCATGCTTGCAGCGGATAGCCTCCGGCACTTTGAGTTTACCAATATCGTGAAATAAGCTGCCAAGGGCAATATCACGTAATTCTTTGGGGGCTAAATCAAGGGCATGACCTATCATCATCGCCAATACCGCCACAGATACCCCGTGCTGGGTCACGCTAGCCTCTTTTTCATCCATTCCCACTAAGGTAAGAAAAGGTGTGTCGACTTCCTGTAAATGACTTAATAGATCCTCTGTCAGTGCGGCCGATAATCGATAAGCCCCTTCGGGATCGCTGACGACTTTACCGTAAATATCTCGGCAATTATTCACATTCATTAAAAAACGCTTCTGGCTCAAGCGTATTGCCTTACGGGTATCAGCCTTGAGATCCCGCTCAGGTTCGATTTCTATCTCATCTTCGGTATCAGTTTCAACAGTCTGCTGTTTGGTATTCGATGCAGACAATAAAAAAACATAAGTAACCCCTAGCCCACGGATCATCTCGATTTGAGCATCACTATTAATCTCTACACGGTTAAATAAAAAGGGATGATTAGTCCACGACAAAGGCAACTTGACTGTCATGCCAAGCTGAAGTTCTGATAGTAATAACTTTTTTTGGGGGACTTTGGCCACTCAATATGACTCCTTCCAAATGTGATGCTATCAATTAACTGATGACATATCAGTTAATTGATCCTGCACATTTAAGCTAAGTACATATAACTATAGATTATTTAAAAATTAGAACCGCCAAATAAAGGCATAATGCAGATTGAATAGAGGGCAAACATATAATACTTGAGACAAAGAATGATTAAATTCAGCTATAACAATAACCTAGATAATTATTACTAAAGTTTAGTTTTATCTTCTTTAATCCAATCATCAAGGTAATAACTCAGTCGTTTCGATTTGAGTAGGTATATGCTGGACCAGAACAACATCAAAGCATCTAATGCCAAGCTCCAATGGAACAAAAACTGACTATGGAGCAGCCTCTGTCCGAGCAAGACTGCATCAAGCATTAATAATAGCCACAATCCCCACTTCAAATGCACAAAAACTGGGATTAACCATTGGAGCGAACGGCGACGTTCAGCAATCACCACCAGATAAATCAATACGGCGCCCAGACCAGCTGCCAGTGCCAATAAAAAATCTGATTTTTCAGGATAAAAAATTCTGACCAACCCAGAGCGGTCATTCATTTGAGTCAGCGATGCAATAAAAATGCACCAACCGCGCGCAAGGTAAGCTAATAGAATATAAAGAAATATCGGCGGTTTAATATGCCCTTTGTCATCGAGCCAAGTGATGTGACTAAAATTCAAATTAATTTCCAATGAGCAAAAAACAGCATATACATGTTAATCATGATGGTAGCAACCGCAGCAAATTCAATCGTACTCGCCATAAAATTGGCCGTGTTTTTATATATTTCAAACGGCTAAAAATAGTTCTTTGAAATGAGTTTTTCAAAATAGTGCCTTAAAATAAAGCACTATTCTAATACCCAACAGCGAATAATATTTAGCCTATAAAAATACTCAGCCAGACGTTCTCTGACTCACCCATCAAGTATTAGCAGCTAAGAGTGCTAAAAGGCCATCTTCATCAATTACTTTTACCCCGAGTTCTTGTGCTTTAGCAAGCTTTGAACCGGCAGCCTCACCCGCCACTAAGCAATCGGTATTTTTTGAAACACTACCCGCGACTTTTGCTCCCAGAGCCTGCAGTTGTGCTTTAGCGTCATTACGATTGAGCTGATTTAAGGTACCCGTTAATACCCATGTTTGGCCCTTAAGCGGCTGTGAATCGGCACTTGGCGCTTCAATCGCTGGCCAATGCACACCCGCAGCAACTAAGGCATCAATTACTTCGAGATTATGGGGCTGGGCAAAAAAGTGAACCACATGCTGAGCAACAACAGTGCCGACATCTTCTACTGCAGTTAATTGTTCAACGGTAGCAGCACGCAAAGCCTCTAAACTGGCAAAATGCGCGGCAAGGCTTGCCGCCGTGGCTTCGCCAACTTCACGAATACCTAAAGCATATAAAAACCGTGCAAGTGTGGTCGTTTTGGCCGCTTCAATTGCAGCGGCTAAATTGGTTGCCGATTTCATGCCCATGCGGTCAAGCATCGTCATCATCGAGGCAGTGAGTTTAAACAGATCTGCAGGGCTTTGAACTAACTCTTTATCAATTAATTGCTCGACAACTTTATCGCCCATGCCATCAATATCGAGTGCCTTACGCGAGGCAAAATGTTTAATCGCTTCTTTACGCTGCGCTTCGCAGAATAAACCACCGCTACAACGAGCAACAGCCTCACCTTCAAGACGTTCAACTAAGCTGTTGCATACAGGGCAATTTTCGGGAAACTCAATCGCAAGCGCATCGTCAGGACGACGTTCTGGTACTATCGCAACAATTTGCGGGATCACATCACCAGCGCGGCGAATAATCACAGTGTCTTTGATCATGACGCCTAAACGGGCAATTTCATCAGCATTGTGCAATGTAGCATTCGATACTGTTACGCCGCCTACAAACACCGGTTTTAAACGTGCGACAGGCGTAACTGCGCCCGTACGTCCCACTTGAAAATCAACCCCCTCAAGTACGGTCATCTCTTCTTGCGCAGGAAACTTATAAGCAATTGCCCAACGCGGTGATTTTGCAACAAAACCTAAAGCTTGCTGCTGGGCAATATCATTAACCTTCATCACCACGCCGTCGATTTCAAAGGCCAAATCACTACGACGAGTTAGTATGTCTTTGTAGTAGTCATAGACTTGGCTTAACTCAGTACAAACCTTGATTTCACTACTTACTGGTAAACCCCAAGATTTAAGCTGCTGTAATTGCTCAAAATGAGTTTGACCTAGTGGATGAGAGATAGGCTCAACGACGCCTAAGGCATAAGCATAAAATGCCAAAGAACGCGCCGCGGTAATTTTACTGTCAAGTTGACGTAAGCTCCCAGCCGCTGCATTACGCGGATTAACAAACAGTTTTTCATTTTTAGCACGCGCTCTATCATTGAGTGCCTCAAAGGCTGCTTTAGGCATAAAAGCCTCGCCGCGCACTTCAACCAGTTCAGGATAATCCTGGCCACGTAATTTAAGCGGTATCGATTTGATCGTTTTGACGTTTTCGGTAATATCTTCACCTACGCTACCATCGCCGCGGGTTGCCGCTCGCTCAAGCACCCCATTGCGGTACAAGATACTCACGGCAAGACCATCCAATTTTGGCTCACAGCAAAAACTCACATCACCGACTTTATCAGTAACACGTTTATGGAATGCACTGAAATCGGCTTCGTCGAAAGCGTTATCTAAGCTCAACATCGGTTTGAGATGGGTTATCTGAGCAAACTTTGCCAGCGCCAACCCGCCCACTCTTTGAGTCGGTGAATCAGCGGAAACCCAATGCGGATATAGCGCTTCTAACTCCAATAAACGCTGCATCAACCTATCGTACTCAGAATCTGTGATGCTTGGGGCATCATCCACATAGTAACGAATATTGTGCTCGTTCAGTGATTGGCCGAGCGCCTGCATCACCTGCTGTGCATTTTCAGCGGTTACCGTGTCAGAAAGGAGTTTATCGAGTTGAATGTCTTGCATAGGTTTATCCAGATTTTTAAATCACAAAAGTAGACAGCAATAAATGAGGCCGCGATTGCGGCCTCATTAATAGATTAATATCGTTTTAACAGTTGGCGCGAATGCGGTGTAAATAATCTTGCTTAGTAAATTCGCCCCAAGGTAAACGCTGGCCATCAAGTACAACGGCATCGATATCATCTGCCAGTTGACGCGCAGAATTAAGCATAATAGAAAAATTCATTAGAGCGTCACCATAACAAGGTAAGGTCATAAAAAACACCACACCTTGAGTCGTAAACTGCTCCATGTTATCGGGATCAAATACACCCGGCTTTAACATGTTCGCGATCGAGAATAAGACTTCACCGTTACCTGCGTTATCCACATGACGATGGAAAATATTCATATCGCCATATTTAAAATTTAAGGTTAAGAAACATGGAAGTAGTTCAGCGCCGTTTAGTTGTAGGCCATCTTTTGCAACAACGTGTAAAACTAATACGTCACGTGGTTCGCCTAAACTTTCTTCAGCAACCGACTCAACAGCGGCAGGTTTTTGAACAACAGTTTCTTGAACAGCAGGTTCTTGAATCGTATCTTTATCATCGGACTCATCAAATAGAGCCGTTTGCTGCGGAGTTGTGCGCTTGGCATATTCTTGTTCTGCCGCCTTTTGCGCCACAATGGCAGCATGGGATTGACCCATTAACGGCGCTTGCGTATTAACAACGGGCTCTTGACGCGACACTTTCGGGCCACGGTGCTCTACAGGAGACTGTAAGCTAAAATCGCGCTGAGTTTGCATAGACTCATGCTTAGCTTCAGTAGTTAACCCTGCTTTAAACTCTGCCGATTTAGGCTCTAGTTTAGGCTCTAGCTTCACATCCGGTTTTAAATAAGGATTGACTGCTGGAGCATCATTATTAGGCGAAAACTCACCCGCCTTGCGAACTCGTACTGAGCCTATGCCATCGGCATCAAATCCTTCTGAATCGATTCGTTTAGGCTGTGGCTCGCCTGATTCCGATTGTTTTTTATAAAAATTGCCCATAGGGCTATCTTTTAATGATTTAGGTTGTTGTTTCCTGATAGACCAAAATCCGTGCACCAGCACAGCAACTATGGCGATGGCGCCTAAAACGAATAATACCAGTTGCAAATCTTCCATTGGTTACCCTGTTTTTCTTCTAGTTATCCAGCGTCGGCCATTGCCACCGCTTGCTCTATGTCTACCGCAACTATACGAGATACACCGGGCTCGTGCATAGTTACGCCTATGAGTTGATCAGCCATCTCCATGGTTATTTTGTTATGGCTGATATATATAAATTGTACGCTTTGTGACATTTCTTTCAGTAAGCGACAGAAACGTTCCACGTTGGCATCGTCTAAAGGCGCATCCACTTCATCTAACATACAGAAGGGAGCTGGATTCAGCCTAAAAATAGCAAATACCAATGATAAAGCGGTTAATGCTTTTTCTCCACCCGAAAGAAGATGGATTGTACTGTTCTTCTTACCCGGTGGCTGCGCCATAATGGTGACGCCGGTTTCCAGTAAATCATCATCGGTTAAGGCTAAATATGCCCGACCACCACCAAATACTTTAGGGAACAAGCGTCCGAGATCTTCGTTGACTGAATCGAATGTCGTCTTAAAACGGCTTCGGGTTTCTTTGTCTATCTTACGAATCGCTTCCTCTAGCGTAGCAAGCCCTTTATTTAAATCGTCATCTTGATGATCAAGATAAGATTTTCGCTCACTTTGCTGTTCAAATTCTTCGATCGCTGGAAGGTTAATGGCACCTAAGCGAATAATATCTTCCCGTATTTGATCTAAATCACGTTGCCAGCGGTCTGGATGAGCCTCAACCAGTAGGTTTTCAAGAATGTCAGATAATACAATTTGCTGTTCTTGTAAGGCTGCTAGCTGACTATTGGCCTGACCTTTTATACCTTCACGACGTAACTTTAACGTGCTCAGCTTTTGAGTCAAGCCCTCAAGCTTACCAAGTTCTTGTTTTTGCTTTATTCCTATACGATTTAATGCCTCAGTAAGAGAACTTTGTTGTTGCCTGACGTCTTTTAATCCTTGTTGCTGCTGATGCTGTTGCTTGAGTAATAATGCTAATTGCCCCGTCAACTGCACACTATTTTGCACACCATTCAATTGCGCAATTTGAGCCAGTTCAGCTAATAGTGCTTCACGAGAATGAATCAATTCATTAACGCGAACTTGCTGTAATTCAATTTGTTCCGTACTCACCGCAATGCGCATGGTTACTGCTTGCAGATTTACGGTTAGTGTCGATAGCTGGCGCTCAACCTCAGTAATGCGTGTTTTTAATGTTTGATGACGCGCGCTATCGGCTTGAGAGTCTTGACTCAGCTGTTGCTGAATATCGACACTTGCCAGCAGCGCCTCATCGAGTTCGACCTCTTGTTCAGTTAATAGTTCTAAATGTGCAGACAAACTCTCAACTTCAACCATGCTGCGGCTTAACATAGCTTCGAGTTGATTTAACTGCTCTGCTCGCGCGGCTAATTGCTCAGTTAAGCCACTGAGCTGCATTGACTTAGTGGCTTTGTCTAACTGTAATTGATGATGTTTTTGCGCGCCGTCGGTCAATTGTTGTCTTTGCTGCTGTAACATTGCCGCAAGTTCAGTCATCGCAGCTTGCTGCTTATGCAAATCTTGTTGTAAATCGAAAATATTTTGCGCTAGCTGAGCTTGCTCTTTACTGAGCTGTACCAGTGACTGGCCGCCCTCTATATTGCTGATTAAAAAGCCTTGCCCCAGTAGATAACCATCGGCAGTGACTATCCGCTCATCGACTTTTAGTTTAGGTAGCAATTGCTTAGCCGCATGGATATCTGTTACCCACTTAAGGCCAGTTAACCAAGGCGCGAGATTGACCTTAGCCTGCAAAAACTCACTTTTGGTTGATTGCAGCCCCAACGCCTGAAAACCTATTTCGGTTTCAACAACGCCTACAGGCAAGGTCAATAACCCATTCAAGGCCAATTCGGCGGCAGTTTCCCAACCATTTTCAACGCTTAAACTTTGCCATAACTGCGGCTTATCGCTTTGTTGCTCCTGCTTTGCTAACCACTGTTCAACCAATTCATGGCGTGCTTTAGTCGCGGTTAATTGTTGCTGAATTTGTTCGGTGCTGTGGCGGGCTTCATCTAAGGCTTGCGTATTTGCACTTACCAAAGCTTCTTGTTGCTGGTTAGCCTCAATTTGCAGTGCAAGCGCATTGTGAAGACCGTCAATCTCCTGCTCAAGTGGTGCAATGTTCGATGGCAAATCACTATCCAGCAAGGCCGTGAGTTGTATTCGTTGTTCACTGCTTTGCTGCTGTTTTTGCTGTAATAATTGCTGCTGATGCGCTAACTGACTGCGGCGCAGCTCAAGCTGCAACTTATTTTGTGCAACCTCAACCGCCTGTTGACGCGCAACTTCAGTTTGCTGCTGGCTACGATCTAGACTCATTTCCCATTGGGATTGCAGCTCGTCGATGATTTCTTGCTGCTCATCATGCTGCGGCCCAAGCGAAGCAAGCTCAAACTCTAACCCAGTAAGGCTCGCTTTATAGCCGTTGAGCTTGTCAGTATTTTGTAGGATTTGGTTTTTCACTTGGCTTAATTGGGTTTCAAGCTGGGCATCGCGCTGCTGTTGATTTTGTAATTGTTGTTCTAACTTGGCGATGTCGGTGCCGGTCAGATAATAGGCTTCGACCGCACGTTGTTCTCGCTCAGCTAATTGCGCAAGCTGTACTTGTAGCTCAGTTGTTTGCAGCTCATCGGTTTGCGCTAATGACTGCGCTGCAGCTTGCTGTACTTCGATACTACTTATCTGCTCAGATAAGCTCGTCATTTGCGCTTGCAGCTCTTGATAACGCATCACCAGAAGTTCAGCATGGGTCTTACGCTCGGCCTGCTTCAGCTCGCGGTATTGCTTAGCAGCCGTCGCTTGTTGCGCCAACTTATCAAGCTGCTTACCTAGCTCACTGCGAATATCTCCCAAGCGTTCGAGGTTTTCACGGGTATGGCGGATACGATTTTCAGTTTCGCGGCGACGCTCCTTGTACCGAGAAATCCCTGCGGCTTCCTCAATAAAAGTACGTAAATCTTGCGGTTTTGATTCGATCAGTCGTGAAATCGTGCCTTGTTCAATAATCGCATAACTACGGGGGCCAAGGCCTGTGCCCATAAATAAATCGGTAATGTCCTTACGGCGACACTTTTGACCATTGAGAAAATACCAAGACTCGCCATCGCGGCTGACTTGGCGCTTAACGGCAATTTCTTCATAACTGGCATATTGACCCGCGAGGCGACCGTCTTTGTTTTCAAAAATGAGTTCAACACCCGCCATAGAGACAGGTTTGCGTGCGCTTGAACCGTTAAAAATCACATCGCTCATCGAATCGCCACGTAGATTTTTAGCCGAACTTTCGCCCAATACCCAGCGCACGGCATCAATTACGTTCGATTTACCACAGCCATTTGGGCCAATAATAGCGGTTAATGCCTGCAAAAAAGGAATTTTTGTGCTATCAACAAATGACTTAAAGCCGGCAAGTTTTATCTGTTTTAATCTCATGGTGCCAGTGATTACGTCTCTGAAGTTTGGCCTAAAAATGGCCTAAGTGGTGCAAATGCATTCTGTGGCTAACTTTAACAAAGCGAGCGGCATTTTGTAACGCTTTTTATTGAATTCATGCGGTTTTTAGCTTGTTATCTGACGATGAGTTGCTCACAATCGCAGTTATCTGTATCTCAACTTTTTGGAAAGACAATATGACACAGAAAACCACCGCTCCCTTCCCCGTTAAAAGTGGTGTTAACTACTTTTTTGATGGTTTTAGTTTAATCAAACGCAAGGGCTTACGGACTTTCGTATTTATCCCGTTAATGATTAATCTACTGCTATTTGCCGGCGTCATTTATGTAGCAATAGGCCAGCTAGATACGCTATTCACTTGGATGAATGCACAAATCCCTGACTATTTGAGTTGGTTAAATTTTTTACTCTGGCCGCTCGCCGTGACCACCATGCTGGTAATGCTCGCCTTTGTGTTTAGCTCAGTGATGAACTGGCTCGCCGCCCCGTTTAACGGCTTATTAGCGGAGAAAGTCGAGCAGTTATTAACCGGTAAGCCACTGAACACCGGCTCAGGTATCGATTTAATCAAAGATTTGCCACGTATTTTGGGCCGAGAATGGATAAAGCTTAAATATTATATCCCCCGGGCACTGGTGTTTTTGTTGCTGTTTTTAGTACCGATGGTGGGACAAACGCTAGCACCGATTTTATGGTTCCTGTTTAGCGCTTGGATGATGGCGATTCAGTACTGCGATTATCCCTTTGATAACCATAAAGTCAGTTTTAAGGATATGCGCTTTGCGTTGAATCAAACCCGTGGTACCAGCTTTAGTTTTGGCGCCACAGTGACATTATTTTCGATGATCCCTATTGTGAACTTTATTGTGATGCCCGTTGCCATTTGTGGCGCGACTGCCATGTGGGTGGATAAGTACCGCGAAACCTATCGAAACGCCGCCATTGCGCCAGAGTAAGTGACGGATGAAATAACAAAAAAGCCTCAATTGAGGCTTTTTTTATTTCTACACATTTTATTTATACTTTCTACACATAAAGTGAAAACTGTTTACGCTCGGTTCGGTGCATTAGCTCTTTTGTAAAATGATGCTGCCGATAGAATATCCCGCACCAAACGAGCTCAACAGACCTAAATCACCCGCTTTAAAGTCGCTGGAGTATTTATGGAACGCAATCACAGAACCCGCAGATGCAGTATTGGCGTATTCATCTAATACCACTGGCGCTTGTTCTGGTGACACATCGTCCCCTAACAGTTTTTTCACCACAAACTGATTCATATTGATATTAGCTTGATGCAACCATAAACGCTTAAAGGACTGCGGCGTTAATGCTTGTTCTGCCAGATGCTCATCCAGATGCTGATAAATCATCGGCAGCAATTCTTTAAACACTTTGCGACCTTGTTGATGGAACAGTTTGTCGGCTTGATGGGCAGCACTGGGATCGCAACGATTCAAGAAACCAAAATTACTGCGGATATTGTTTGAGTAATCCGTAAAACAGCGGCTTGAGAGGATTTTAAATACATTGTCCGACTGCGCTAAACTTTGCTCTTCTAACACTAACGCTGTTGCTACATCTCCAAAAATAAAATGGCTGTCACGGTCACGATAATTCACCTGCGCTGAACAAATTTCAGGGTTTATCACTAACACTCTTGAGGCTGAACCCGTGGCAATGGCATTCGTCGCCGCAACAATGGCAAACGTCGCCGATGAACAAGCCACCTGCATATCGTAACCGTAACCACGAGTGCCTAACGCACGTTGAATTTCAATCGCCATTGCGGGATAGGCGCGCTGCGTATAAGCGCAGGCAACAATCACTAAATCAATCTGCTCCGCCTTAAGATTGGCATTATTAAGCGCCATCAATGCCGCTTCAACCCCAATTTCAGCCTGCATGGATAACTCGTCGCTGCTGCGCTCTGGGATCAAGGGCATCATCACCTCAGGATCGAGAATACCTTCTTTCACCATCACATAGCGGTGCTTAATGCCTGAGGCTTTCTCAATAAATTCACTTGATGAGTAAGATAAAGCTGCCACATGGCCTTGCTCAATTGAGCCAGCATTTTCAAGATTAAAAATATCCACATAGGCGTTGAAACTCTCAACCAAGGCGGCATTTGAAATACTGTGGGGCGGCGTAAATAAGCCACTTCCCGAAATCACGACTTGTTTCATAGATGCTCCAAACGGGTGCTTGTTATAAGTTGAGCAGCAATAGCATCACTCGTAGGCACTGGCATGATCTTAATATGCTGCCATAATGTGCAACCTATGCTTGCTGCTATAATCGTTACTTTTTAGCTATTTGTGCTAAGTCTATCACGATTATTGAAGATTCTTATCTTGGAACTGTTGTCGACCAATCTCCCCCAATAGCCGTGTTCAGTAAACTAACGCGTACATCTGTCTGTTACTCTTTAAAATGCAACAATACTTTGTTATCGGTAAAATAATGGAACAGTATAAACAGGCTACCAATCAGGCTTAGCGAATAACAGTAGATGCTTTAATAACTAAATGGCATAACGAAGAACAAACAATCACTTCTAAAAATACTACAGCCGATTATGATTCAATAGTGAAAACATAGGAGCAAGCAATCCATGAGCAAAATTTTCGAAGATAATTCATATACTATTGGTAATACTCCGTTAGTACGTTTAAACCGTGTTAGCCAAGGTAACGTACTGGCCAAAGTCGAAGCACGCAACCCAAGTTTCAGTGTAAAATGCCGTATCGGTGCCAATATGATTTGGGATGCCGAGAAAAAAGGCCTGCTCACTAAAGATCATGAACTGATCGAACCTACATCAGGTAACACGGGTATTGCGCTGGCCTATGTTGCTGCAGCTCGTGGTTACAAATTAACCCTAACAATGCCAAATACCATGAGTTTAGAGCGTCGCAAGCTGCTCAAAGCACTTGGTGCGAATGTTGTGCTGACAGAAGGCGCCAAAGGCATGAAAGGAGCAATTGATAAAGCAGAAGAAATTCGTCAATCAGCTCCTGAAAAATACATTGTATTACAGCAATTTAATAACCCTGCAAACCCAGAAATACATGAAAAAACCACAGGTCCAGAAATCTGGAATGATACCGATGGTGAAGTAGATGTGTTTGTTGCAGGTGTGGGTACTGGCGGCACTATCACGGGTGTAAGCCGTTACTTGAAAAGAGTAGCGGGCAAAACCATCACTACCGTTGCCGTTGAACCAACGGATTCACCTGTTATTGCGCAAACATTGGCAGGCCAGCCTATTCAACCTGGACCACATAAAATCCAAGGTATTGGTGCAGGCTTTATTCCTGGCAACTTAGATTTAGAGTTGATTGACCGTGTCGAAGCCGTCACCAACGATGAAGCCATTGAGATGACACGTCGTTTAATGGTTGAAGAAGGTATTTTAGCGGGTATATCATCTGGCGCTGCGGTAGTGGCTGCCAATAAGATTGCTGCATTACCTGAGTTTGCGGGTAAAACAATTGTGGTTATTCTGCCATCAGCAGCAGAACGCTATTTATCTACCGTGTTATTCCAAGGCCAATTTGGCGACGAAGAAAACGTGCAGTAATCGATACCTATCGTCCTTACCCCGCTCAGCTACGGCTTGGGCGGGGTATGTCTATTATTTCATTACGCAAACTCACACCTAAAGAATGTGCTAATTACACGACATCAAACAAAATAGTGCTCACATCAATAGCCTTAGCTTAAAGCACACACCTGCTATACAAATTGCTCATCCTCCATACGTTATAAAAATCAGTTGCCACTCCTTTATAGTAAGAAAAATTTAATTAATGAATAACATTAATCAAATTTTTTTACCATTGATACCCTTAGTATAATCACTATATCAAAACAGCGCTCCTATCGAAGCTATGTTAAGCCATTGGTATTGAGAGGGTTTTAAAATGACTTCAAGACGTAAACACTGGACATCACAGGCAGCTAAACTTCCCAGTCCTATTGCAGGACTCGCACTCGCTATTGCCAGCTTAGGTTGGACTTGGGAGAACATGACGCCTTCACTTAATGGCGCAGGTCAAGTAACAGGGGCAATCATTGCTTCCATTTTACTATTATTGCTCATGGGTAAATTTGTACTGCATCCAAATATTTTAAAAGAAGAGCTCAGCCACCCAGTGATTGGTAGCGTGATCCCTACTTTCGCCATGGGGCTGATGGTGGTATCTAAATCATTGGGCGACTATTTTCCTAATACAGGCTTAGCATTATGGCTTACAGCCATCGCTATTCATCTGATCTTCTTAGGCGCATTTATCTACTATCGTGCCATTGATTTTAAACTCGAACACATGGTGCCCAGTTGGTTTGTGCCCCCTATTGGTATTATCGTCGCGGCGGTATCTTTCCCCGTATCGGATTACCAATGGCTAGTGAATGCTATTTTGATTTTCGGTATGTTGTCTTACTTAGTCATGCTGCCTTTAATGCTCTATCGGCTTATTTTCTGTCAAGCGATACCCGATGCGGCTAAACCCACTATTGCGATTCTGGCAGCCCCAGCGAGTTTGTCACTGGCGGGTTATTTGACGGTGTGCGAACACCCCTCGATTCCTTTAGTGGCCTTACTGCTCAGTGTCGCTATTTTGATGACTAGCGTTATCTACTTGGCTTTCTTTCATCTATTGAAATTACCTTTTAGCCCTGGCTACGCCGCATTTACCTTCCCAATGGTTATCGGAGCCACGGCACTTTTTAAAACCACAACCTGGTTAGCGCAATTTAGTAATATGGGGGAGTTAAGCGCATGGTTAAAATACTTAGCGGAATTCGAACTGGTGATCGCGACCTTAGTGGTTGTCTATGTCGCACTACGCTATTTAGCACACTACTTCCCGCTGCAATTTAAAACGATGGAAAAAACAGCAATATTAAGCAGTAAATAACTAACTTTAAGTAAGACTAATTCTATTTAATACTTTATCACTTGATAGACACGCTTGATGCAGCAATGAAAATGAGTGATTTATATTCATTACAGCATGTTATTACACATATGTTCATAATAATAAAATAGTCATCACTCTACAGCCTTCATTATTAAATATCTCTAGCGATAAAATAAAAACTCACCTCGACATAATTTAAAAAACGCAATGACAATGTAAAATCAGACATTTAACAATCTAAAATGTTGCAAAAAAACAAGAAGTAGTAACAAAAGAAAAACAAAAAACAGAGTATTAACTTAGCGCTATTACCGCCACTAAATAAGCATTAACTAATTTTGAAGGTCAATTTCAAAAACCAAAAATTCATTTTGCTTTACATTAAAAAAACATATTGACCTGTATTTACAACATTGCATTTATGATGCCGTTATGGTTATATCCACCCAAAATTTAAATATGCTCCAATTTAATTAAAATCACGAATTTGGATATGTATTTACGCCATTAAAAATCAAACGATGTAATACCCAATCGTATTAAATATCTGTTCATTCAGCGGGAGTTCAACGCGCTTTAGACAAGGCACATAGTGGTGCTCTGCCGAAAGCCTTAAACGCAGTATAAAGCGGTTGCCATGCAGTTAAGTCAGCCGCCCTTCGGGAGACTCACAGGCATCCCACTCCAGTGTTGCATTGACTTAAAAGGGAATCACCATTTCTGCGTCAATGCGCCTCGGATTGAAATACTTGTGAGGCTCTGAACTGATTCGATAGTTAATGTGATTGGTATAATATAAAGGTAATAAAATATACATGAATCCTACATTAGCAAAAGCAGTTCACTTTGCATTAATGGCTAACGCAGCAACTGCCGCTTTATCAACTTTTTCGGTATTTGCTGCTGAAAAAGAGGCGGTTTTTGAACGTATCGAAGTAACGGGTTCTCGTATTATTAGAGAGGGAGCCATGGCGCCAACACCCGTTACGGTTATCACTGGCGATGAATTGCTATCAACGGGTGTCACCAATATTGGTGAAGCGTTAAATCAATTGCCTGCACTGGGTAGCACGTTTTCTTTAGCCAATTCTGGACGCTTTATTGGTATTTCAGGATTAAACCTTTTAGACCTAAGAAGTATGGGCACCGACAGAACGTTGGTACTGGTAAATGGTAAACGTCATGTTGCCAGCTCTGCTGGAACCGCTTCTGTTGATATCAATACCATACCCAGTGTTTGGGTTGATAAAGTTGAAGTCATTACTGGTGGCGCATCGGCCATTTATGGTGCAGATGCCGTAACTGGTGTCGTCAATTTTATTCTAAAAAAGGATATTGAAGGACTCGATGTATCTGCCACTAAAGGCTGGGCTGATGATAATCCACATGCTAAAGACCGTTTGTCATTGTCTTACGGAACTAATTTCGACCAAGAACGCGGTAATGCGGCTTTTGCAGTTGAATACAGTGCTCAAAATCAATTAGAAGCATTTGATCGAGAGCAAACCTCAACGTCATTTACAAACTTTAAAAATACCCATCGTCCAATAGGGCCCGATGGCAAGCCAATCGATTCTAATCACCCATCGGATCCTGATAAATATTACACACCTAATAGTGGCCCTTTTGTCATTAGTAATGCGGGAACATTCTTTTTAGATGGTTGGAAAACCTTTAATGCCGATGGTGCATTACGTGATGTGTATTCTGGCCCTAACGTAGACGGTATTAACTGTGTCGACTGTGATTATCTGAATATCAATCAATTTGTTGAGCTACAACCAGAATTTAAACGTTATAACATTAACTTCAAATCAGATTACCAATTCAACGACACGCTAAACGGCTATTTCGAAGCGAAATATGTCAATAGTCAATCGACCAATGAAAGGCAGCCTGCACTTTTCTTTGGCAAAGTGAGCGATCCTCTTAAAAATAACGATATCAAAATCGATAATGCTTTTATTAGCCCAGAGCTCATCGCATTAATGAAAGCCAATAAAGATGCCAATGGCGATCCTGCGCCACTCGACAGCCTTAATATCAATCGTTTTATGACAGATCTCGGTCAACGGATAGAAGACGATACCCGTGAAACCCAGCGCTATGTAATGGGTCTTGAAGGCTTAGTTTTTAAAGACTGGAATTACGATGTCTATGGCATTTATGGCCAAACAGATCTTGAGCGGGTCAATAAAAATAACCTCGTACTCGCCAACTACCAACATGCATTAGACTCAATCACTGTCGATGGTAATGCGGTATGTCGTGATGAAAATGCCAGAGCAGCAGGTTGTGTTGCCTTAGATATTTTTGGTTTTGGCAAACCAAGCCAAGCGGCGGTTGATTACGTCAACACCACTTCAACGGGAACCTCGGTTATTAAACAAACGGTTCTTGGTGGCTCAGTCACAAACTCAGCTTTGTTTGAACTGCCAGCAGGAGCTGTGGGGTTTTCAACGGGAGTGGAATATCGTAAAGAACAAAGTGAAATTTTTGAACCTACAAACGCACAAGGCACCTTCTTTAATGTTCTAGGTGAAGATAAAGGGGCCTTTGATGTCAAAGAAGTCTTCGCAGAAGTGAGCCTACCCTTACTGACTGATTTACCGATGGTCCGTCAACTTGATATGGAGTTTGCAGTCCGCTTTGCAGATTACAGCACTATCGGCAACGCAACCACTTGGAAAGCGGGCCTAAGCTGGCAAGTCAATGATGAACTGCGTGTCCGTTCAACTTACTCTGAAGCCATCAGGGCACCAAATATCAGTGAGTTATATGGCGCCGCAAGTCAAAACTTTATCAAAGTTAATGACTCATGCAGAACCCAATACTTAAACGATTTAAGCACCCCTGATATACGTAAAGCTAACTGCGCTGCGTTAGGTATTCCAGCAGATTTTAACTCTGATTACGACTCACTAAGAATAGAAGGTGTGAGTAGCGGTAATCGCGATTTAGCTCCAGAGGAATCAACCAGCTATACCGTCGGATTCGCTTATCAGCCTAGTTTAATTGATGGTCTATCTATCACGACTGACTACTGGGATATCGCTATTGATAACGCTATCTCCTCGGTCAGTGCACAAAATATTATCGACCGTTGTGTTGATTCAACCGCAGGTATTAATAACGAGTACTGCGCATTACTCACACGCAATCCATCGACTCATGAAATATCCTCCATCAAGCTGTCATCGCTCAATATCGCCGCTTTAGAAGCCGCAGGCATTGACTTTGATATCGGTTATCACTTTGAGGCACTAAAAGGTGATTTTCGGACTAATTTAATTGCCACCCGTTTACTCAAGCGTAAAAACTATTCTTTTCAAGATGATCCTGATGACTTTGAAGAATTAGCGGGAACATTAGGTTACGCAAAATGGCAAGCTAACTGGTCATTGAATTATGCCATTGAGCAATGGAGCGCTAACTGGAGAACCCGTTTTATTGAAGGTGTGAGTTTATACACAGACAAAGAACTTTCACGTAATGCTAACCCAAGCAGCAATTTAGAATATGACGATTATTTTATCAGCGATATCTCTGTTGCCTATGCTTTTGACTCAGGTGTGACGCTCAAATTTGGTGTTGATAACCTGTTCGACCGTGACTTACCCTACGGAACAACCGGTACAAGCGCAGGAGCTGCGGTATACGACAATGTAGGCAGATTCTTCCACACCACTGCAAGCTTTAAATTTTAATCTACGTTTTTAAGTTAAACGAACACGAAAAACGGCATCCTAAGATGCCGTTTTTTATTAAAAAGTATTCAATATTTCCTATGAAAAATAGATTTAGCATCATTCTAAAACACCACTCAACTCGATCGCTTTATGCTTATACAATATCCATTTATCGACAACATTAACCATTATCACTTTTTACACTGCACTGGTATAAAACATCAATTTGCTAAAAAAATAAAAATGCCCAACTTTATGCTGGGCATTTAGTATTACTCTACCGAGTAGCTTAAAAAACTACGAATGCTTAGTTATTTTACGCTCGGTCGAATGCTGAGTTGTTTCATCCTGCGTATAAGATGTTGATACCTTGTCATAGTGAGCTTTATGCGGCTCAGTTAAGGTTGTTTTACATTGCTCTATCCACCAATAACCTAAACCTACAACCACACCGCCACCAACAATATTCCCAAGCGTAACAGGGATCAAATTATTGAATACAAAGTTAGCCACGGTTAAATCGGCAAACTGTTCTTGAGTGACACCTAAGGATGCAAAAAACTCAGGGCTAGCGATAGCTTGGATAGTCATTCCCATAGGCACCATAAACATGTTAGCGATACTGTGTTCAAAACCACTACTAACGAACATAGCAACGGGTAAAATTAACAATAGCGATTTAGCCAACATGTCACGGCTCGAGAATGTCATCCACACGCCAAAACAAACCAACATATTACATAAGATACCCAGGCTAAATGCTTGGAGCCATGAGTGATGCAATTTATGTTGTGCCACTTTAAGCGCATTTAACCCCCAGTTACCGCCATCAAGTTCATACATACCCGCGGCGGTGATTAAGCCCACCATTAACATGGCGCCAATAAAATTACCGGCATAGACACGACACCAACATTTAAGTAATTCAGTCCCCGTGACGTATTTTTGTGCCCAAGCAACAGTGCTAAGTACAGAACTGGTGAACAGTTCTCCACCGCAAACAACCACTAAGATTAAACCTAAACTAAAAGCGATCCCCCCCACAAGACGCACTAAACCCCAAGGCGCATCACCAGCCCCAGTGGTCACTGTGAGGTAAAACACAAAGGCTAAGGCAATAAAGACACCTGCAAATACCGCTAAAGCAAAGGACTGTATCGGTGCTTTCGTCACTTTGCTTTTAGCGTAAATTTCTGCTTGGCTGTAACAACTTATAGGAGCAGAAACCTGCGGCGTATCATCTGCGCTGTTTGCCACCGTTGACACTCCTGCTGATGGATGTGGGCTTTTCATAGCATGACTCCAACGTTAGATAAACAAACTTGAATGCATCGCATGTGTATCTCCTGCGGCACTATTGAGTGGATTTTAGGGATCGCTATCCTAATAATTGGCCGTAATAATCGCTTAAACTATGTGCTTAAATCATGATTCACTAAAGCCTCGCTTTGTACCATACAACGCCTTTAGACTGCGAAGCCGATATTGTTAAAGCGTGATGTCATTCACACCAAAAATATCAAAACTTTGAACTGCAGGACAATAAAGGTTAATTGGTCTTACCAATATTACGCTATTTCCAAACTCACCTGTCGCACTACCAAGCATGTGCGCGCACCAAGTTATGCCACTTTTATAATGACCGTTTAAGTGAACCTTCAGCACTATTGAGTTACCCCTTACACAGGGTTATCAAACCCGCTGCGACTTAGCTAAAGTACCTTTGAGGCATAAGATGGTTTCATTAGATAATATTGGGGGTTAACCTAGGAAGGTAAACGAAAAAACATTTAAAAATATGAATTTTAATGATTTTAATCTCATGAAAGAGTAATGACATTTCAATGTGCAGATTAACGAAGGCGTGGCTAACAACGTAACATTGCTAAATCGGCATGCTCTAATAACACGCTTAATAACCAGTTTATTTCAGACAACCAACTCAGTACATAGCCTAAAATAGGGATCACAACTGCGGTAACTGATTAACTTTATTACCCAATCAAAAATCAACCTATACGAGGATAGATTTATCCTCGATAAAAAGAGACAGTAGATCTTAACTAAGCTGTACAGATTGAATTTACACTCTGTAAAACTCTAATGTCACACTAGGTTAAAAAGCGTGCTGTAATCCTTATAGTGACCAATAAATGTTACCTAGCTAACAAATTTAGGATTAACCAACCACAAACTATTCCCTTTAAGATGTGATAGTCAGTGACCTATGCTAATATGCACATGGACAATTGGTCTTACCAATTAAAGGAATCATCGGTAACCGATAATAGCAGTAGCAATTGTTGTCATCTTATCGGCTATCAATAGACAGACTTTTGGAGTGACTGCGTTAATAAAGTAACACGCACTTCAAAATCCAGTTCCCATCATAGGGCGTCATCATGAAGGGAGCTTTATTTCAGGAATTAGCTATTGGCTTATACTCAGCATCGCTTCACGCTGATCGCCAATAACCTTTATCTAAACCAGAAGGTATTAGTACGATGACCGAAAAAACTGAACTATTTGCCAACGCATGGGAAGGTTTTACCCCAGGCGATTGGAAATCTGAAGTCAATGTCCGCGACTTTATTCAACAAAACTACACACCGTTTGAAGGTAATGAGTCATTCCTTGCAGGTGCCACTGACGCAACCACAAAACTGTGGGACAAAGTCATGGATGGTATCAAACAGGAAAACCGTACCCACGCACCGGTTGATTTCGATACTAAGATGGTTTCTACCATCACCTCTCACGACGCTGGCTACATCAATAAAGAATTAGAAACTATCGTTGGCTTACAAACAGATGCGCCGCTTAAACGCGCTATGTTGCCTAACGGTGGTATTCGTATGGTGGAAAGTTCATGTGCCGCCTACAATCGCGAGTTAGATGCAGATGTTAAATACATCTATTCAGAACTGCGTAAAACCCATAACCAAGGCGTGTTCGATGTGTACACCCCAGAAATTATGGCTTGTCGTAAGTCCGGTATTTTAACCGGTTTGCCTGACGCTTATGGCCGTGGCCGCATTATTGGTGACTATCGCCGCGTGGCGCTTTACGGTATCGATTATTTAATGAAAGATAAGTTTGCCCAATTTGGTTCACTGCAAGCGCAGTTTGAAGCGGGTGAAGAATTATCGAGTGTGATTCAATTACGTGAAGAAATCGCCGAGCAACACCGTGCTCTGGGCCAAATGAAAAAAATGGCCGCAAAATATGGCTGTGACATTTCACTCCCTGCAACCACTGCACAAGAAGCAATTCAATGGACTTACTTCGGCTATTTAGCTGCAGTGAAAAGCCAAAACGGTGCAGCGATGTCATTAGGCCGTACCTCTTCATTCCTCGATATTTATATTGAACGCGATCTTAAAAAAGGCACCTTAACTGAGCAACAAGCTCAGGAAATGATTGACCATTTCGTGATGAAATTACGTATGGTGCGCTTCCTACGTACCCCAGAATACGATGAACTATTCTCTGGCGACCCTATTTGGGCGACAGAATCTATCGGCGGTATGGGTATAGACGGCCGTACGTTAGTGACTAAATCAAGCTTCCGTTTCTTGAACACCCTTTATACTATGGGTCCAAGCCCAGAGCCAAACATCACCGTATTGTGGTCAAAACAACTCCCAGTTGGTTTCAAAGAGTATTGTGCCAAAGTGTCTATTGACACCAGCTCAATCCAATACGAAAACGATGATTTAATGCGTCCAGACTTCCAATCTGACGATTATGCTATCGCCTGTTGTGTAAGCCCAATGGTTGTGGGTAAACACATGCAGTTCTTCGGTGCACGCGCTAACTTAGCTAAAACCATGCTATATGCGATTAACGGCGGCGTTGACGAAAAACTGAAAATCCAAATTGCCCCTAAAGCTGCCCCTATCACCGACGCCGTATTAGACTTTGATGATGTGATGACTCGTTTAGATGGCTTAATGGATTGGTTAGCAACGCAATATGTCACAGCACTGAACTCAATCCATTACATGCACGACAAGTACTCTTACGAAGCGGCCCTAATGGCGCTACACGACAGAGACGTTCGTCGCACTATGGCTTGTGGTATTGCGGGTTTATCTATCGCAGCCGACTCACTGTCAGCCATCAAATTCGCGACCGTAAAACCAGTTCGTGATGAAAATGGGATTGCAGTTGATTTCGACATCAGTGGTGACTATCCAAAATTTGGTAACAACGATCCACGTGTTGATGATATCGCCTGTGACTTAGTTGAACGTTTTATGGCGAAAATCCGTGACCGTAAAATGTACCGTAATGCTATCCCAACGCAGTCGATTCTGACGATTACCTCAAACGTAGTTTACGGTAAGAAAACCGGTAACACGCCAGACGGTCGTCGTTCAGGAGCACCGTTTGCACCGGGCGCAAACCCCATGCATGGCCGTGATGAAAAAGGCGCTATCGCCTCATTAACCTCAGTCGCTAAACTGCCGTTTGCCCACGCTCAAGATGGTATCTCTTACACCTTCTCAATCGTGCCAAACGCGCTAGGTAAAGATGAGGGTGCTCGCCGGACTAACTTATCAGCATTGATGGACGGATATTTCGACCACAATGACAAAAAAGAAGGTGGTCAGCACTTAAACGTCAACGTGATGAACCGTGAGATGCTTGAAGATGCCATCAAACATCCAGAAAAGTATCCACAACTGACCATACGAGTCTCTGGCTATGCGGTGCGCTTCAACTCACTGACACCAGAACAGCAGCAAGATGTGATCACGCGTACATTTACTAAAGGTCTATAAGCTAAATTAGGTGGGGCTATAGTAGACTAATGCTATAGCCTACTTAATTAAAACAGGAGTCACAATGGCAGTTATTGGTCGAGTCCATTCGGTGGAATCCTTTGGCACAGTAGATGGTCCAGGCATACGGTTTATCACCTTTATGCAAGGCTGTTTAATGCGCTGCCAGTATTGCCATAACCGTGACACTTGGGATCTTGATGGCGGTAAAGAAGTGCTGGTTGATGAGCTCATGAGCCAAATCACCAGCTATCGACCTTTTCTTGATGCCAGCAATGGCGGCGTGACTGCCAGTGGGGGTGAAGCCATTTTACAGGCCGAATTCGTTGCTGAATTATTCGCAGCCTGCAAAAAAGAAGGGATCCATACCTGTTTAGATACCAATGGTTTTGTGCGTAAGTACACGCCAGTGATTGATGAGTTACTCGACAACACAGACTTAGTATTACTGGACATCAAACATATGAATGATGACAAGCATATTGAGTTAACCAAAGTCAGTAACCATAGAACGCTGGAATTTGCGCAATACTTGGCAAAACGTAATCAACCCACTTGGATACGTTATGTGGTATTAGATGGCTTTACCAATGATGAAGCATCGGCATTACAACTGGCAGAGTTTATCAAACCGATGAAGAACATTGAAAAGGTAGAGTTACTGCCCTATCACGAATTAGGTAAACACAAGTGGGAAGCCATGGGCGAACACTATCAGCTTGATGGAGTATCACCTCCAAGCCGAGAAACCATGGAAAAAATCAAAGCAGTATTTGTACAGCAAGGAATTAACGCGATTTATTAATTGGCGATGACAAAATAGCTCATATGGATAAGGCTTAAAGCTCTTCCCAATAACTGCTATCTAAACGTTCAAAGGCTATTTTTAAAATCAGTGCCATATCAAGATAACAGGCCTTAGCGCCTAAGTTTTGGCAATTGATCCCCATGGAAGACAACTTAGCACTGAGCTGATTGCTCCAGTCGAATAATGATAACGGTAGAGGATGGCGCGCACGCCAACCTAGCCATAATAAGCCCTGTAATGGCAGGCTAACAAAAAATAAACCGAGCGTTGCCGCTTGAGGCAGAAATGCCCAACCATGGATATATATCTGGCTGATGCTCACCAAAATAGCCAGTACTGGCATAACAAGTATGGCTAACTGAGTCGCTCGGACAACGCGATACTCAGGGAAATAAAAACCCAGTTGTCTAACCATCGGCCAAGTCTTCATATAACGATGACCATCGCCTAAGGTTTTAATAATTTTTATGTTCAATGTTTAATACTCAATGTTAGCCACCTACAACAATGGAATACTGCTTTACCATAGCACAATCTGGCGAATCGTCCCAAGACAGTGATGGTAAAAAAACCTGTAGTTCCTGACTTTTTGAATCGTTATTTTAAATACAATAGTAAAGGGTTTTCACATGTCTAATAAACTGGTTTTAGTTCTCAATTGCGGTAGCTCTTCTCTCAAATTTGCCATTATTGACGCACAAACAGGTGACGATAAAATATCCGGCTTAGCAGAATGCTTTGGCTTAGAAAATTCACGTATTAAATGGAAAACCGACGGCGAAAAACATGAAGCAGCCTTAGGTGCATTTACTGCCCACCGTGAAGCGGTTGAATACATCGTTAATAAAATTCTTGCTGGGCAACCAGAATTAGCCGCTGAAATTCAAGCGGTTGGCCATCGTATTGTTCACGGCGGCGAAAAGTTTACTCGCTCTATGATCATTGATGAAAGCGTAATTAAAGGTATTGAAGATTGTGCCTCATTAGCACCACTGCACAATCCAGCTCATCTCATCGGCATCCGCGCGGCAATCGCCTCTTTTCCTAAATTGCCACAAGTTGCAGTGTTTGATACTGCTTTTCACCAAAGCATGCCAGACCACGCCTATATTTACGCCCTACCCTACAAATTGTATCGCGAGCACGGTATCCGTCGTTACGGCATGCATGGCACCAGTCATTTATTTGTTAGCCGTGAAGCAGCAAAAATGCTCAACAAGCCCATTGAAGAAACTAACGTTATCTGTGCGCATTTGGGTAATGGCGCATCTGTTACGGCGATTAAAGGTGGCAAAAGTGTTGACACTTCAATGGGCTTAACCCCATTGGAAGGTTTGGTGATGGGCACACGCTGTGGCGATATAGACCCTTCAATTATTTATCATTTAGTACATCAACTGGGTTACACCTTAGAAGAAGTCAATAACCTGATGAATAAGCAAAGTGGTCTACTAGGTATTTCCGAGTTAACTAACGATTGCCGCGGCATCGAAGAAGGTTACGCTGACGGCCATAAAGGTGCGACTTTAGCCTTAGAGATTTTCTGCTACCGTTTGGCTAAATACATTGCCTCTTATACTGTGCCACTTGGGCGTTTAGATGCCGTTGTGTTCACTGGCGGTATTGGTGAAAACTCAGACTTAATTCGTGAAAAAGTATTAAACATGTTGGCAATCTTTAATTTCCATGTCGATAGCGAACGCAACAAGGCGGCTCGTTTTGGTAAGCAAGGCATTATCACCCAAGATAAAGGCACAATTGCCATGGTAATCCCAACAAATGAAGAATGGGTTATCGCTGAAGATTCGATTAAACTGATCAACAAATAAAATAGAGCTAAGCCGTTTACTCTAAACGGCTTTACTATTTAACTTACCGTATTCATAAGTAAATTTGCAGAAAACATTCTGCCCAAAAACATCTAAACTAGAGGTTTTTATGTCTCGTAATATTATGTTAATCCCCATAGGTATAGGCGTTGGCCTCACCTCTTTAAGTCTTGGGATGGTTCGCGCATTAGAGCGCCACGGGGTTAAAGTACAGTTTTTCAAGCCTATTTCCCAGCTTAGACCAAATGATATCGGCCCTGAACGTTCAACCACCATTCTCAGCAAATCGCCGACGGTTAACCCGCTAGAGCCCTTCGATATGGCCCATGCAGAGGCCTTAATTCGTGCTGACCAAACCGATGTATTAATGGAGCAAATCATTGCCCGTGCGGCCGATTGTGCCAGTAATACTGAGACGTTAATTGTTGAGGGTTTAGTACCAACTCGTAATCATCCCTTTGCTGACGATGTGAACTATGCCATTGCCAAAGCTATGGATGCTGACGTCATTTTTATTGCAACTCCTGGTAGCGATAACTCAACAGAATTAATGAACCGTCTCGAAATTGCGTATAACTCTTGGGGCGGGACAAAAAATAAACGCTTAATTGGCGCAATAATCAACAAGATTGGTGCGCCAGTCGATGAGGAAGGTCGTACTCGCCCTGACTTATCTGAAGTCTTTGATAGCCAAGGTATGCAATACACTAATGCCAGCGGTATGTTTCAGCTACCCATTAAGAGTCCGCTGCGTATCTTAGGTACCGTGCCATACAATCTTGATCTAGTTGCGCCGCGCGCCTCAGATCTGGCTAAACATTTAAGTGCACGTATTCTTAATGCTGGCGAAATGCACACCCGCCGTCTACGTAAAGTGACTTTCTGTGCACGTAGTATCCCTAATATGGTCACCCATATTAAAACTGACTCATTACTTGTCACTTCAGGCGATCGCTCCGATGTCATCGTATCGGCCTGCCTTGCAGCCATGAATGGTGTCAAGATTGGTGCTCTACTACTAACAGGCAGTTATGTACCTGAGCCTGAAATTCTCAAACTGTGTGAGCAAGCCTTTGAAACGGGTTTACCTGTTTTTTTAATCGACAGTAACACTTGGCAAACATCGCTTAATATTCAGCGCTTTGATCATGAAGTGCCTGTTGATGATGCGGTACGTGTCGATCTCGTGCAGGATTATGTGGCAAGCCATATTGACCAAACATGGATTGAAAGCGTCACCAAAAACTTGCCCCGTGAGCATCGTTTATCGCCACCAGCTTTTCGCTATAAACTTACCGAACTTGCCCGCGCAGCCCACAAGACCGTGGTACTACCAGAAGGTGATGAGCCGCGTACTATTAAAGCGGCGGCAATTTGCGCCGAACGTGGTATTGCTCGCTGTGTGCTTTTAGGTAAAAAAGATGAAATCTTACGTATCGCCGCACAGCAAGATGTGGTGTTAGGTGAAGGTGTTATTATTATCGATCCAGAGGAAGTACGCGATCGTTACGTAGAACCTATGTTGGAACTACGTCGTAGCAAAGGTTTGACTGAAGTCGTTGCTAAAGAGCAGTTAGAAGACAATATGGTGCTCGGCACTATGATGCTAGCCCAAGACGAAGTCGACGGTATTGTTTCTGGCGCGGTTAACACCACGGCCAATACTATTCGCCCACCGCTACAACTGATTAAAACGGCGCCGGGTTCAAGCTTAGTTTCATCCATCTTCTTTATGCTGATGCCGGACCAAGTGCTCATTTACGGTGATTGTGCGATTAACCCCGATCCCACTGCTGAACAACTTGCAGATATTGCTATCCAATCGGCGGAATCAGCCAAAGCCTTTGGTATCGAGCCAAGGGTTGCAATGATCAGCTACTCAACCGGTAACTCGGGCACAGGTTCTGATGTCGATAAAGTACGAGAAGCAACGCGTATTGCTAAAGAAAAGCGCCCAGATCTCATTATTGATGGTCCATTGCAATATGATGCGGCAGTTATGCCAAATGTTGCCCAATCTAAGGCGCCCAATAGCCCTGTTGCTGGTCAAGCCACTGTTTTCGTATTTCCAGACCTCAACACTGGTAACACAACTTATAAAGCCGTACAGCGAAGCGCTGACTTAATTAGCATTGGCCCTATGCTGCAAGGCATGCGTAAACCCGTAAACGATTTATCTCGCGGCGCGCTAGTTGATGATATTGTCTACACGATCGCCTTAACCGCGATACAAGCAGCCCAAAATGATGCCGCTAAAAGTGAATAAAATCGTTTAATATTAATAGCAAAAACTGACTAAAAGCATTGGTTAATTCCAATGCTTTTTTTATGTTTACGTTTTGTGTTAGCAACACAGCTAAACGTAGAAACGTCTTTACAGATAAAGTTAATCGGCAAATATCGGAGATAAAAATGTGACAACAACGGGAAGGTGTAGCATTAATAATGTTAAGCAAACAAATAAAAATATCCACTGATGATTGACGGTTTGTACACTAAGAGTAAATGCGTCACTTTTTAACCAGCAAATAAAGCAATAAAATATCAGACACTTACAAAGTATCACCGAAGTCTTCAACATAGTTTTCCACAGTTTTTGTGGATAACCTTTTTAAGCAGTGACTAACTATATGCCATAACCACAACGCTAGAGTCAACTCATTTTTACACCATAGGCAATTAGGACAACACTTGTACATTCAAGCTAAAATCGCGATACTCGATACAAATTTCAATAACTAAAACTTATGCGAACACTATTCTTTATTACTTTACTGTTTCTTTTTGGTTGTGGTGATCCTGCAGTTAAAGAGGACCATCAACTCACACCAGAAGAAGTGAGTTTAGGCTTTTTTAAAGCTGTTTATGTCGAGCGTGATATAGAGCAAGCAAAGCAATACGTTGACGATCCGATCAAACAAGTCATGACCCATTACCATATTGCTAGCGCGGTGCAGCGCAATATGCTGAGCCTATCGATGACCAATGTGGAAATGGAAGTTTCTGATATTGATATCGACTTCTTCCGCAGATTTACTCAAGACGTCATGGTAGTCGTTAAGATGAAAGGCCTTAAAGGTGGTCAACCCTGGATTGATGATAGAACCATACGCTTACACAAAATCGGCGGAAAATGGCTTATTGTCGAACTCATGCCAGAAAAACGTAAAGTCAACGGCTAAACGATTAAAAAATCAAATAGTTAAAATTCATATAGTGTTCAAAACGGTTACTCATTCTATTTTTGGGCAAAAAAATAGCAACCTCAAGGTTGCTATTTTAATGTGCTTGTTTTGTTACTTTCGACTCATCAGTACCGTCAGTGTAATCGTAAGTTATTATGCTTTAACGACTTCTTCTTCGCTTTGTACAGGTAAAGACTCAAGTACATCGTCTTTCACTTGATAATAAGCATTTTCGTATTCATGAATTTCCATAACAACTCCAGCTTGGTTGGGTAAGGTCGCAGAGGCATGTCCTTCTGTGTCGACATTTTGCCTATGAGGAAAGAGGTATATTCCGTGCACAGGAGTATACCAAAGCACAATCAATAATTACAGAAAACCTTCAGTTTCGTTTCATATAAAATAGGTTTTAAGTGTAATTTATCGCCAAGGTCGCCTAAAGCCGTATGCGAAAATGAAATACTTTCACCGGTTACCTACATTCAATCTTGAAAATACTCATCTTTGTATACTAAGCATGCTACCAAACGTGACTTAATGAAGGGCCGACTGATGATTATCATGATGCCTTAACCTCCCCTACAACCTTGGCTTAATATTCTGCTGAGTATGCTCGCCCCATAAAAAAGGCCAGTAAATACTGGCCGTTAAAGTTAAACATATTATTAAACGGCAGCAGACCTGCAATAGCGCAGTACCTTAAGTGACTTATCTTCTGACACATCCATAAACGCCGGCGGATTATCTAGTCGCGTTATGTATTCTAATGTTGGCGCCGCATCGGTGACTTGTTGGCGTAAAAAAGCAGTATCGAGTTCTGGCGCATTTAAACAGAGCAATACTTCGCCATTGTTGGCCAGTAACTCAGGTAACCGTCGAATTAAGCGGACATAATCTTTGGTCGCCACAAAGCTACCCTTCTGATTACTTGGCGGATCAGCCACTATAATGTCGTAGGGGCCAAGCTTTTTTAGTTTACCCCACGATTTAAAAATATCATGGGGTAAAAAACGTGCTCCTGCGCTAAAACCGTTTAGTAAATGATTCTGTTTCCCAATACTTAGTGCTCCTTTACTCATGTCGATATTAACCACTTCATCGGCGCCGCCTTGTAATGCCGCAACCGAGAAACCACATGTATAGGCAAACAAATTAAGTACTTTTTTATAGCGAACATTCGCTCGTATCCATTCACGGCCATTAGCCATATCGAGAAATAGACCGTGGTTTTGTCCACGCATCAGATGCACCTGAAATTGCGCTCCATTTTCACTAACAATATGCGGTTCGGGTACTTCACCCTGCAGTAACTGAGTGAACGTTTCTCCGCCGCTGCGATATTGATAGACAAGATTCAATGGGCTATTAGGGCATAAAATCTGCCACCGCAGCGCAATGGCCTGCTGGCAAGTGGCTAAGTCAACGTCTTCTAAGGGAATAAAGCTAGTCAGTAATAACACGGGCGAAAACCAATCTAAACAGAGGTGCTCACACCCCGCATAATGCCCACCGCGGCCGTGAAATAACCGCACCGCATCATCACCCAACTCAATTGTCGCTAACGCTTGTATAAAACTTTGCATTTTCTCTTACTTACTCTCAGTTGTACTGGTATCGATTTCATCGCCAGCTGAAGTCTCATTAGCCCTATTATTGACGATATAGTCATCGTCGACATCGTCCGATAATAAAATGGCTAACCAGTTACCGCTCTTACTCGATTCGAGGGCAATTTTTACCACCATTGTCAGCGGTACAGACAGCAACATGCCTACAGAGCCAAGCAACCAGCCCCAAAAAATTAATGATAAAAACACCACTAAGGTCGATAAACCTAAGCCGCGGCCCATAAATTTAGGCTCAATAATATTGCCCATAATCATGTTAACACCCACATACAGCAATGTGGTCGCCCCCGCTGCCGCAGGGCCCAGCTGAATAAACGCCAACAACACCGCAGGGATAGCAGCAATGATTGAACCAATATTAGGAATGTAATTAAACAGGAAAGCGACGACCGCCCACAGCAGCGCATAATCAACGCCTATGATAGACAATCCAATCCCTACAATGATACCTGTGGCTAAACTCACTAGAGTTTTGATCACCATATATTGATTCACTGATTGTAAAAAACGCTCAATCTGCTGTAAGCGCATATCGGGATCGTCCAGCGCCAAATGTAATTTTTTAGGCAGCGATTGCGCCTCAAACAACATAAACACAATCGTTAGAATGATCAGAAATAAGTTCGCCATCACATTACCAACACCCGACAACATATTCGTCGTCATTGATAAGGCCATGCCAGGATCAAAATAAGCTAATACTTGATCCTTAGAAATGCGGATATTGAAGTTATCTAACTTTTGCAATATCCATTCAAACTGTTCAATTAACTGCACTCGATATTGGGGTAATTGCTTTGAAAATTCGTTAATAGAACTGCCAACAACCGAGGCTAACCATAAGCCCATTAGCACAATAAAGCCCATCAGTAGGATAACAGCCAGCCATTTAGGCAGACGAAATCGGGTCATTAAACCGATTGCAGGATTACAGACCACAGCCAAAAAGCTTGACAGCACAAATGGTACGACAATGGGGCTCGCCGCCTTAATTCCGGCCAAAATAATCACCACAAAAGCCATAATCGCAAAGCCACGGTAAGCCGCAGAGGGCGCATTAGGTCGCGTCATGTATTAAAAATCCTTCTTGTTCTGAGATAAAATTGTTAGGCTAAACTGAGATAGCACATAACCCAGTCACTTTAGTTTACTTAAGATAGCCATTTGTCATTATGAAACCAGAAACAGCGATTATACGCATTAAAAACTTAAGACTACGTACTTTTATTGGCATTAAAGACGATGAGATCCAAAATCGCCAAGATGTGATCATTAATATCGTGATCCATTATTGTGCCGCGCAAGCCCGTAATAGTGATAACGTGGAAGATGCACTCAATTACCGCACTATTACGAAAAAAATCATCGAGCTGATTGAGAATAATCGCTTTTCATTACTAGAAAACCTTACCAGCCAAACGTTAGCTATCGCTAGCGAACATGACTGGGTTGAGTTTGCCAGTGTTGAAATAGACAAACCTCACGCCCTGCGTTTTGCCGATTCGGTTTCAATGGAATTATGTTATCAAAAATAATCGCGCAAAAAAGTCGTTTAAGTGATCGCAGCAGGCCGCTACTCGGTATATATCTTCAAAGCTGACAGATAAGAGACCTTACATGAATATACTGATCACTGGCGCAAGCGGTTTTATTGGGCGTCAACTCGTTGAACAATTGGCACCACATCATCAGCTGACATTAGTAACGCGCTCCGTAGCACAAACCCAAAAGATACTCGGCAACCAACATCATTACCTGTCAAGTCTGGATGAGCTGAGTGACTTAAATCACCTTGATGCCATAGTGAATCTCGCTGGTGAACCCATTGTGGCTAAGCGCTGGAGCAAGGCTCAAAAACAACGAATTTGCGATAGTCGTTGGGATATTACGGCAAAATTAACGCAGCTTATAAAGCAGAGTGCTAACCCTCCTAAAGTCATGGTGAGTGGTTCTGCGGTGGGTTATTACGGCCGACATGATGATCAGCTGCTCGATGAAACGAGCGCAGCCCATGCCGAGTTCAGTCATGATATCTGCCAGAAATGGGAACAAGCCGCGCAAGAAGCAAACTCAGAACAAACTCGTGTATGTATTATCCGTATTGGGATTGTACTGGGCAAAGGCGGCGCTTTAGATAAAATGTTACCACCTTTTAAGCTTGGCCTGGGTGGCCCAATAGGCCATGGCCGCCAAGGTATGAGTTGGATCCATGTAAGTGATTTAGTCTCTCTAATACAATTTTTACTCACTCAAGAACACTGCCAAGGAGTCTTTAATGCCACAGCTCCGCACCCTGTCAGTAATGCCGTATTTGCCAAGGCATTAGGCAAAGCGTTAAACCGGCCCGCGCTCATTACAACGCCCCCTTTAGCTTTACGATTAGCGATGGGCGAAATGTCAGAGTTACTCACTGAAGGGCAGTTTGTAATCCCCAAACACGCACTTGAAGCGGGTTTTAAGTTCCAATTTAATGAACTTGAGCCAGCATTAATGGATGTTGTTAGTTGATGATATTCCTGTTTTATCCTTTATGCCGTACTTAACATAAATAGAGAATTAACAAGGCGTTATTACTATAAAAAGCGATTATAATAGAATGCTTAATAAGCACATTTTTACATAACAGTCACAAAACATTTTATCAACATCATGATTTATAAGATGATTTGGCGACAAATAAAAAAAACCCTGCTAGAATCCTCAGCGATTGTTCATAGAAATGGACACATACCACCTTTCTTTAAGCAATCATAATGACCCCCAGTAATACCGTTATTGGCCCCTAATGCCAATAACTTATCCTCAGTATCGTTCCATTAATATGACGGTATTGATCCGTAAACCCGATACGGTTTACATTCGCGCTTATTCATCCTTCTCCATCATTAGGAGATCGACAATATCTGTCTTCAAGGCCAGCGTTTAACACAAAGTATTAATAGGTACTTAATAACTAGATGGGCCAGTCTCATAGCGTTTATGCGCAGAGTCATACCCACAAAAAATTTGTAAGGAATTTTATGCACACAATTTATACGATTGGTGAATTAGAGTCGTTCTTAATTGCCATTTTTGTCCTTTTTATTGGTCACTCTATCAATCGCCATGTGCGTGTTTTTAAAAAATATAATATCCCTGAACCTATCGTTGGTGGGTTAGTTATCGCCGCCGTCATTGCCATATTGCATGTTCAAAATATAACCCTCGCCTTCTCCCTTTCAATGCAAAATACCCTAATGCTAATGTTCTTTAGCACTATCGGCCTCTCTGCAAACTACAAACTGTTACTCAGTGGTGGGAAAAAAGTCTTCATTTTTTTGGGGGTAGCGTCGGTTTATATCATTATTCAAAATGCAGTCGGTGTTAGTTTAGCCAGTCTATTAGGCCTCGAACCCATCATGGGGCTTATCGCAGGCTCTATCACACTTTCAGGTGGTCACGGTACTGGCGTGGCATGGTCACAAACATTCGCTGATAACTACGGTATCAATACCTTAGAATTTGCCATGGCAGCCGCAACCTTTGGTTTAGTCATGGGTGGGATTATTGGTGGACCTGTTGCCCAGCGATTAATCAGTAAACATAACCTTGTTTCTTCTTATGGCATTGGTCGTAAAAATCATACTGAACATCCGCATTTAGTCACTTATGATCAGCTAGAAGAAGATCATGTAACGGCAAAAACCATTCTTGAAACTTTATTTGTCCTTTTATTATGTGTTGCGGGAGCTCAATGGTTTGCCAGTTGGATTGCTCAATCTGGTGTCGCTTGGTTAAAAATGCCCGACTTCGTATATGCTCTTTTCTTCGGGGTTATCATCGCCAACATTACTGAACTCACCCGTGGTTATAAACTTCATACTGAAAGTATTGATGTGATTGGCACGGTTTCGTTATCGCTATTTTTGTCTATGGCATTGATGAGTTTAAAATTATGGGAAATTTTTGATTTAGCCATTCCCCTGCTCATTATTCTATTAGTACAAACAGCAGTAATGGCATTGTTTGCCTATTTTGTGACATTTAAAATCATGGGCAGTAATTATGATGCAGCGGTCATCACAGGTGGGCATTGTGGCTTTGGGATGGGGGCAACACCAACAGCAGTAATGAACATGGGCGCGTTAGTATCACGTACAGGGCCATCACCTCAAGCTTTTATGGTTGTCCCGATTGTCGGCGCCTTCTTTATTGATATCGCTAACTTAATTATATTACAGGGCTATTTAAACTTTATGATGTGATTGGTATAAATCGTAGCGTGTAAGTTTGGTTTAGCCCAATAGTAAAAAGCCCCTAAGCTATTATAGATTAGGGGCTTTTTGTTTCATTATTGTTTCACAATCCACATCACGGCTAGCTGCCTGACTTTAATAACTCCGCGCAGGATTGATTAAGTAATTGACGGCAGCGCCATATACCCAGTAATGCGACCAGCAAAGCACCGGAAAGTGGTGCAATAGCCCACCATGGCCAGTGCATATATACATTAAGTTCAAACACTTGAGTTTTAAGTAGATACAAAGCAAATTCAGCCACAATCACCGCTAACACGCCCGCAATGCCACCTAGCAAAGCAAACTCTAAGCCAGTTGCACTGCGTAATAACCAGCCCGACGCCCCAAAGGTACGCAGCACTGCCAATTCGCGCTGTCGAGTTGCCATACCAGCCTCAGTCTGTGCAATCAATACTAAGACACTGGCCAATAGCACCAGTGCTAACACTAAGGTCAGTGATAATGACACTTGCTCAATAATCTGTCGCAACTGCGCCACCATAGCGCCGACATCGATAATAGAGATAGTCGGAAATTGCTGTATGAGCGCGAGGATCACCGCATCTTTAGACGTACCATCAACATTCATCGCTTCATTTAAATAAAAACTCGCCATTGAGGTATAAGCAAAAGGCGCAAGAGCTTCTTGGGTGAAAATCATAAAAAAGTTCGGTTGCAGTGTTTCCCAGTGCACAGCACGGATACTGGCGACCTTTACTATGAGTTCTTTATTATCAATAATATAAGTGAGGTTATCACCAATGCTAATGCCTAAACGATCCGCGACACCTGATTCTACTGATACCTCATCGGCAGCTTGATTAAAATCTCCTTCCAGCAGTTCATTATTGGCTGGCAAGCTATTACGCCATGTTAGGTTGAGCTCACGGGAAATACCAACTCTGCCTTTTTCACCCGCTTCAGACTGCTCATTCGAAATCAACGCCTCACCGTTGATTTGGGTTAAACGGCCGCGGATCACTGGGTAAATATCCGTTGCCGCTATCCCCTTAGCCGTCATGAAATCATTTAAGGGTTTGGCATCATCGGGGGCGATATTGACCAGAAAATAGTTAGGTGCATTCTCTGGCAACTGTTTTTGCCATTCATTAAGCAAATCTTGCCTTAAGGCCAAAATCGTCAATAGCAATACTAAGGCGGCACTAAAACCGACTAATTGCAGAACGTTCTGCCGCGCACGACGCCTTAATCCCGCTAAAGCTAACTGGAGTGGATTAGTGGTTTTCATCCCAACACTATGGCCCAAGCGGATCATCACCCACCCTAGTAACCCGAGTAATACTCCAAGTAACAATGCAGCGGCGACCACAGTCAGCGTCAAGGCCCAGCTTTGCGAGTACAAATATCCCAGCAGTGCCATCGCACTTAGACTCAGTAATAAGTGTAACCACATACCCAGCTGCAAACCTTCTAACTGACGCTGTAGTACTCGCAGTGGTGGAATGGCCAATAAACGCATCAATGGATAGGCCGAAAACATGAAGGCACTGATCAATCCAGTACCAATACCGAGCAACAAAGGCCGCGTCAGTGGCGGTGAATAAGCCGCTATTTCAGCGGGTAGTAAATGACTAATCCCCAAATCCAACAACACACCACCGATTAAACCAAGCACAATACCCAGCAAAGTCACCAGCAATAAATGCATACCAAACAGTAAGCGAATTTGCTTTGCCGAAGCGCCAAAGGTTTTCAGCATAGCAACAACATCATAATGACGCTGACAATAGCGCTGGGCGGCAATACCTATCGCAGCGCAGGCCAGTGCAATACCCATTAAACTAGCCAGTAGTAAAAAGCGCTCTGCGCGTTTTACAGCTTCGGCAATTGGCGAGTCGCCAGATTGCACATCAACCCAACGTTGGGTGCTATTTAACTGTGGTTTAACGCTTTGTTCAAAGGCGGTAAGCGAGGCTTCATCTCCCGCAAATTGATACAAATAAGTGACGCGACTCCCAGGTTGGATCACCCCCGTTTTCGCCACATCTTCCATGCGCATTAATATTACGGGCGAAGAAGCAAAAGGATTAAAACCTGCATCGGGTAAGCGGCTAATTTCATCACTGAGCACAAACTCACTGTTACCTAACTCTATGGACTTTGGATAACCCAACAGTCCACCTAAGCGGCTCTCAAACCAGATTTCATCAGCTTGAGGTAACGCTTTAGTTTTACCGTTTATCAGTTCAATTTCGCCCTTAAGTGGATAACCCGCCTCTACAGCGCGCACTGTCACTAATTGAAACTTATCTCCCGAATAAACCATCGAATTAAACTGCATGTTAGTGACATGCTTAAGCCCAAGCTCATCCGCCTTGGCGAGAATCGCCGCGTCGATTTTAACTGGCGAATCAATAATACGGTCGGCAGCAATAAACTCTGTAGCCTGGCCCGTAATCGCCACTTGTAGGCGCTCGCTTACCCGCGCTAATCCACTTACAGACAATACCGCAAGGGTAATCGCCAGAATAATCAATAACAACTGACCTTGCTGTAACTCACGCTTAAACAGGCGCCATGCCAGACTTAACTCCATTATTAAGCCTCCTTAGTATCAGCAAGTATTGCAGCATCACGTAAAGAATTAGCGTTATCTTCTTGTAAATGACCGTTATCCATCACTAACTGCCGCTGACAGCGTTTGGCTAGCAGCAGATCATGGGTAACAAGAATCAGAGTGGTATGGCTTTCTTGATTAAGCTCAAACAACATATCAGCAATTTTATGCCCGTTTACGCTGTCTAAATTGCCTGTTGGCTCATCGGCAAACAGCACTTTAGGTTCACAAATAAAAGCACGGGCAATCGCGACTCTTTGTTGCTCCCCACCCGAAAGCTGCTTAGGTAAATGGGTCAAACGATGGGATAAGCCAACGCGCTCTAACATAGCTTGCGCTTTATCTTTAGCATTGCGAACGCCAGCAAGCTCGGCAGGTAGCATGACGTTCTCGAGTGCGGTTAAGGTATCAACCAACATAAAGGATTGAAAAATAAAGCTGACCTTTTGTTTACGTAGTGCCGCTTTTTGTTCTTCATTGAGTTTTGATAACGCCACGCCATCGAGCCAGATTTCGCCAGAGGTAGGCGTATCCAGCGCCGCAAGCAGCCCTAGCAAGGTAGATTTACCCGATCCCGACGGTCCAAGAATCGCCACACTCTCACCTTGCTTGACATCTAAGTTAATGCCCTTGAGGATAGTGAGCGTCCCTTCTTGGGTAGTCACTGATTTTTCGAGGTTAACAACATTGATGGCACTGTTTTTTAAGATGACGTTAGACATAGGATCCTTTTTATATAAATCGTTCTGGTATCAAACGCTAAGATTTAAATCAGGAGCAAAAGCCCTTGGGGCATGCATGCTCATGAGTGTTTTAATCACTGCGCCAGCTCATGCAGCAAAAGTATTAATTTTTGGCGATAGCTTAGGCGCCAGCTATGGCATGGCACAACAGTTAGGCTGGGTAGCATTACTGCAAAAAAACTTACCCGAACATCAGTTTATCAATGGTTCTGTGAGCGGCGAAACCACCGCGGGTGGCCTACGCCGATTACCAGCCTTACTCGATTCGGTTACCCCAGACCTTGTGGTGGTTGAACTAGGTGGTAATGATGGTTTGCGCGGATTTCCCCCAACCCAACTTGAAAATAATCTAACCAAAATCATTACGCTAACCAAAGATAGCGGAGCAAAAGTGCTACTTACCGAGGTAATGGTACCGCCTAACTATGGCCCTCGCTACACCAAAAAGTTCACCCAAGTGTATCAAGACATATCCAAAGCACAGAATATCGTGTTAATTCCTTTCTTTATGCAAGATATAGCGCCCCATCCAGAGTTAATGCAGCGGGATGGTATTCACCCTAACGAAAAGGCCCAAGAAAAAATTGCGACTTGGATGCAACCGTGGATAGAAAGTGCGCTAATTCAATAAAATAGCGATATTTTTAAGCTAATAAACAGCTTACTTAGCTAAACTCATATTCATCTAATAAAAATGTGTTCTAACGCAAGGCTGACACTATAGATAAACAGTAAAATTCGTGTTAGCAAATGGTTAACTCAAACAAGGAGTCAATATGTCCCTTAGCCATCAGCAAAAAGTGTACCTACCCAAGGAAGCGCGTACCAAACAATTCATCACCGCCGAAATTAAGGTGACGGATGCATTACTGAGTCAATATCCCGACTATCAAACTTGTTACCAAAGTTTAAGTCGTTTGGTATTTAATTTGGCAGAACAACACGATCTACGTAATGTACACGTAATCACTAACGATAAACTGCCTGTTGTGCGCTTTCATACTGAAGCGTATTGTTTCCAAACTACTGAACAAATTCTATTTTTTTATAACCCGGCCTACCACGAAGCTCAAAACCTATTCACACAAGAAAACTACCGCGCACGTAAATTGCGTATTGTATTTCTAGCTACTGGCGAAAGTATCCGCAGTAACTCCGCTAGTTTTCACACTCGGGTACGTGAATTTCTTAATCAACTAATGCCAAAGCTGCCAATCAGCGATCTCAAAGTTAAGATCCGCGACCATCAGCACTTATCTTACGACCTTTTCGCGAAATCTAAAGGCTATAAAGAAACCTATGGTTATAAGCTGCGGGCAATTGAGCCAAGATATAAAGCAAGAAAATGCGAGTTACCCGAAAACGTCAGTTCACTGACCTACGTGACAGTCAGCTTGCCACTGAGCCGTAGATTAAAACAGGGGTTATTACCTGATTCAGCAACTGACTTTACGCCTTTATATCAACACCTTGAAGATAGTTTCCTCAAGGCCGCAGCCGGTAAGCAACTGACCCGGCTGGCAATGATTGCTAATGGCTTAACACCACTGGTACGCAACAGTAAATTTGAAAAGCTTGACAGCAAAACTGAAGTACAGATGATAGGCTTCGATCCTAATGCGCTTGAGCAACAAGTTATCTGCAATTGGGATGCTGATAACTTAGTTGAAGAGGCACACTTTATTATCGTCGCAGGTACTAAAGATGCCGATGATGTTGGTTTTGGTCGCTTTATGAATAATGTAGAGGCCGCGCTAAAAACCTTTGCCGCCGATATCAGTGTTGATCCTGAACGTGAAGATTTAATCATCCGTTTTCATCAACATATTAGTTATCAAATTTAAAATTCTTGATTTACAACAAGCAAAAAGGCGCATAAGCGCCTTTTTTAATTCATTTTTATATAAAACTAAACTCTTAGCCCCCAAACTTCAAACGCATCTTTGCTCAGTTGCTCCCTAAAATCGGGATGAGCAATGGCAATGAGCGCTTGTGCACGTTCACGCAATGAACGACCACGCAAATTAGCGACGCCATATTCAGTCACAATATAATGCACGTGAGCCCGAGTTGTAACCACGCCCGCGCCAGGAGATAACACGCTGGCAATACGGGAAATACTGCCACCCACAGCAGTACTGGGTAGCGCAATTACTGAACGACCTCCTTCTGATAATCCTGCTCCGCGTATAAAATCCATTTGGCCACCAACGCCAGAATAAATTTTAGTCCCGATAGAGTCAGCGCACACTTGGCCAGAAAGGTCGACCTGCAGCGCTGAGTTAATTGCCATCACATTGGGGTTTCTACGAATAATAGCCGTGTCATTCACTTGTTCAATATCCATAAAAATCACTGCTGGATTATCATCAACATAGTCGTATAACTTTTGACTACCCAGGGCAAAACCTGTGACTAATTTTCCAGGATAGAAACGTTTTTTACTATTGTTCACCACGCCCTTTTCAACCAATTGCAGTATGCCGTCCGAAAACAACTCTGTATGAATACCGAGATCGCGATGCCTTGTTAAGCAAGACAGCACAGCATCGGGTATTGCGCCAATACCCATCTGCAAACAATCACCATCACGCACCAGTTGCGCAACATGTTTACCAATGGCTAAACTCACCGTATCACCCGTTGCAAAGGAATGTATTGGCAAAGCTGCACTTTGTTCATACACAGCGGCAAAGCGGTTGATATGAATAAAACCATCGCCGTGGGTACGTGGCATTTGTGGATTAATATGGGCGATGATCTTACCCGCCACTTGGCAAGCAGCGAACGTGGCCTCAACCGAAATCCCTAGAGAACACATGCCGTGTTTATCGGGCGGTGAAACTTGAATCATCGCAGTATCAATTTTTTGCTCGCCACTGCGAAATAACTTTGGCACTTCTGAAAGAAAAATCGGCACATAATCCGCATCACCACTTTGCAATAATGCCCGTGTTGGCAGCCCACCAAAAAAGCAGCGGTGGCGTAAATGCCCTTTTAAATCTGGGTGACTTAATGATTCGGCGCCTTCTGTATGTAGCTGTAATAGAGTGAGATTATCTTTGGTGAGAGCGTGCTTGGCTAAAGCATCTAATAAAATTCTGGGCGTCGCGCCCATCGAGTGCGTCCATAGCGTCTCGCCGCTTTGAATTAAAGCAACGGCATCGAGTGCGCTATAGCAAATAATTGGGGGCATAATAAATTTCCTGCAATGACAAACCTTAATGCTGAAGGTAAATACTAGTTAAGTATCATGATTTTCAACATCTTAACCGAACGGTTTATTTTGAACTTTGCGTTACATCAATGCCGGTGACTAAGTCGTTTTTTTAGCAGGCAGCAAGAATAGAGGCATGTATCAATTCAGCTGACCACTTCGCCAATTAACTTAGTCCCGAATTATGGGTTAACCTGAGCTCGAAATAAGATTAATCAATTACCACAGCCACTACCTCGCGTTCAGGTTTGCCTTACTTTGCCAGCGCCATTGGCCTCTGCAGCTCATTACCCATAGCGATTAATCGCGGATTATTGTCTTGGGCGGCACTAAAATTAGCCTTTGTCTGCCAGCCAAAGCCATTAATGGCAATTAATGACTGCGCCACGGGGCCACCTAAAGTATTTCCGGGCCCAAGTACAATCACTCTATCGGGGGCAAACTCCTTCATCGCTACCGCAATTGCCTTAGAAAAATCATAGGGCTTAACGACTTGTTCGCCTAATGTGTACTCTCTTAGTTTGGCAGTATCTGTGCTGTATTGAGTCCAGATCTGACCTCGACCGTCCACCAGCGGAATTTTAGGCATTTGAAATAAATTCAAAGGCAACTGGGCTCGGCCCTTTTCCGAAATGCCATTAAGTAAAGGTGAATGAAAGGCACCGTGATTATAAAGACGCATAGGATAACGGTCATCGAGCGGTGGCAAGTGCTCCTCGGCAAGTTTAAGCCCAGCCTCATTGCCAGCGAGTATGCGATACCCACCGAGGAAGATAGACGTAAACAACTCACAACCCGCATGGCAATTAACCTCTGTAATTACCCTCTCAAGTAACGCAGTTTTGGTGGCATCTTGGCGCCAATGTTCATCCATCTCAGGGTAGATTAATTGACCACCAATCACCCCCTCAGACATCATGGAGCCCATCGTATTAATCACGATACTCGCGGCTTGTGGAGCCAGTGCTCCTGCTAACGCTAAGGCAATATACCAACCCATAGAGTTTCCCGTCACGGCGACTATCTCAAACTGCTCGGTATCTAGGTCCATAAAGTCAGCCATTGCACAAGCGTAAATTAAGGCTGAAGCATTCTCCCCTGGAGTATGCAGCTTAAATGAATACTTAGCCTCAGCATCTAAAGCTGCAATACCTATCTGTCCTTGAGTGGCTCTATACTCATCAATTTTGGCTATAAACTCTTGTTTATTTTGGTGAAACCTGGCCAGATAACCGAGTTCTTCTTTGTTATAACAGCCTCTTCCTGGTGCAATAACCACGACACGCTGCTTAACCAATGGCTTAACTGCGCCGTTATTGTCTATTGATGTGGTGTCCATGATTACACTTTCCTTTCTACCAAAGATGTCACATTCAACGCTTTTGTCAGCGGGGCTTGTCCCTGCGGTTTAACTAAAGCCAATGCGGCAGCGACTATACTCTCGACTCCCGGCAGCGGTAGCGTTGCTGCATCCGCCAGTGGAATAAAACAATCTTCGGCATTTAAGCGCATAAGTGGCGGGCAGTTGTCGCCTAAATGTTCATGTAAGCTGGTGTAGATAGCCTCACTCACTGATCCACTGCGCCGACACTCGTCAACAATCAAAATGTGTTCACATTGACCTGCCGCGCTGGCAATGGCCAGTTCATTAAGTGGCACCAGATAACGTAAATCAAGGAGTGTGCAAGCGATACCCTGTTCACTTAAGCGTTTTTCAGCCTGACGACTAAAATAATATCCATTACCATAACTGATGATGCACAGCGTTTTACCAGTGCCGTATTGGCCAAGTTCACCAAAGGGCAACCTTGGTGCTTGATGTTGGTGCTGGTATTGGGCGCTCCACAAATTATCACCCACTTGATGTAAATCTCGCGTCATATAAAGAGCAATAGGCTCTAGAAAAATCACCACACGTTGCTCTTCTTGAGCTAAGCGCACGCATTCCCTCAGCATACCCATGGCATCTAAACCATTAGACGGACAAGCTAAAATCAGCCCTGGAATATCCCTAAATACAGTAAAAGAGTTGTCATTATGGAAATGACCACCAAAGCCTTTCTGATACCCAAGACCCGCAATACGGATCACCATAGGATTACTGAATTGACCATTAGAAAAAAAAGAGAGGGTCGCCGCCTCACCGCGAATTTGATCTTCGGCGTTATGCACATAAGCTAAAAATTGGATCTCAGGAATAGGCAAGATACCATTGTGTGCCATACCAATGGCGAGCCCAAGAATCGAGGTTTCATCCAGTAAAGTGTTAATCACCCTATTGGGTCCAAACCGTTCCACTAAACGCGATGTCACCTGGTATACACCGCCTTTTTTACCCACATCTTCACCACAAACGACAATGTTAGGCTGACGAGCCATTAATTCGGTTAAGGTTAAGTTGATCAATTTCCCCATATGCACGGGTTTACCGAAAGACAATTTATCGGCAATAAAAAGCGCATCCAAAGCTTGGCTAAATAACTCAGTAACCAAGTTAGAGGGCATTCCTGCAGGTTCAGACTGAATCAATACCAGTGGAGGCGGCACTATTGCGGTCATAACCGCAGTGACGCTCATCAACTTAGGCCGAGTCACCGCAACAGCAGCAATGGCGGCGATCCGCGCTTTTAACTCACCATAAAGATCCACAATTTGTGTTGGCGTCATCAATCCTGCACGAATAATTTGCGCTGCACTGATCAACAACGGATCTTGGGCTTCATTATCCAATATCTGTTGTTTCTTCATATAAGCGATTTCAGCGTCGCTGCCCGCATGTCCCATTAAACGCACGGTACGAACATGCAAGAATACTGGTTTACGTTTACTGCGTGCGTAATCTGCAGCCTGCCGACTAACACGGTAACAATCCAATAAATCACGACCATCACAATAAAAATATTTAATGCCAGGACGCTGGCTGAAATTAGCCGCTATCCAGCCTTTAGGCGTGGGGGTTGAGATCCCGATACCATTGTCTTCACAAACAAACATTAACGGTAATGGCACCTGTTGATAAGCGGCCCAGCCCGCCGCATTAATGGCCGTCTGTGCGCTAGCATGATTTGCCGACGCATCCCCAAAGTTGCATAACACTATGGCATCTTTGGGTAAATTAGCTGGCAAATTAAGCCGCTCGGTCAGCGGAATACTCAAGGCTACACCAACCGCTTTAGGAAGATGCGAGGCTATGGTCGAGGTTTGGGGCGGGATCATTAAACTTTTGCTGCCGAGTACTTTATGGCGACCACCCGAAATGGGATCCTCACTAGAAGCGGCAAAAGATAGCAACATATCCCAAAGTTGTGTTTCCCCCGGCACATGACGACCTCGTTCTAGCATAAATGCTGCACTGCGATAGTGCAGCAATGCCATATCCGTAGGACGTAATGCCATGGCATAAGCGGCGTTGCCTTCGTGACCCGAGCTCCCTATGGTGTAAAACCCTTGATTGCGCGCACGCATTCGCCTAGATTCCATATCCAATAACCGACTCTTAAGCTGGGATTCAAACATTCCCACAAAATCGGCATCACTCAGGCCCAATTGCTTATGATCCCAACCTTGACTAAGCGGTTGAAACGCTTCCTTTAATACCCGTTCGACAAACTGCCTATCGAGGGCAATTGCTCTGTCTTCCATTTTTTCACCACTGAATTTGTCGTTTTAAGAGGGTGACACAGACTGACATCCCAATTAACGGCTAGCCAAACGCTTGGATGCCAGTCTGGCCGCGCCCCAAAATCAGTGCGTGAACATCATGGGTACCTTCATAGGTGTTGACCGCTTCTAAATTCATCACATGGCGGATTACATGAAATTCATCGCTGATCCCATTACCGCCGTGCATATCACGGGCAAGACGGGCTATATCTAATGCTTTACCGCAAGAATTACGCTTGATAAGTGAAATCGCCTCGACGGGTAAACAATCTGCATCCATCAAACGTCCCGCCTGCAAACAGGTAAAAAGCCCTAGGGTGATCTCTGTCTGCATATCGGCTAATTTTTTTTGGATCAGCTGATTGGCAGCGAGAGGACGATTAAATTGAATACGATCTAAGCTGTACTGACGTGCCCTATGCCAACAAAACTCTGCCGCCCCTAATGCGCCCCACGCTATGCCGTAGCGAGCCTTATTTAAACAACCAAAGGGGCCTTTTAAACCCTCGACATTAGGCAAAAGCGCATCTTCACCCACCTCCACATTATCCATTACGATTTCCCCCGTGATAGAAGCTCGTAGGGAGAATTTGCCCTCTATTTTCGGCGCACTTAAGCCTTTCATGCCCTTTTCAAGCACAAAACCACGAATGATCCCCTCAAGCTTTGCCCACACCACAAATACATCGGCAATTGGCGAGTTAGTGATCCACATTTTGGCCCCTGAGATCCGATAACCACCATCGATACGCTCAGCGCGAGTTCTCATGCCTGCGGGATCAGATCCCGCATCTGGTTCAGTTAAACCAAAGCACCCCACCCACTCGCCCGCGGCCAATTTAGGTAGATACTTTTGTCGCTGCGCCTCACTACCATAAGCATAAATTGGGTGCATCACTAAGGAAGACTGCACACTCATGGCACTACGATATCCACTATCGACCCGTTCAATTTCCCGTGCCACTAGGCCGTAACTTACATAATTGCTATTAGCACCACCATACGCTTCGGGCAGAGTGGCACCGAGTAGCCCTAACTCCCCCAGTTCATTCATGATCTCGCGATCAAAATGCTCATTACGGTTAGCCATCAAAACCCGGCTCATCAACTTTTCCTGGGCATATTCATGCACCATGTCGCGGATCATTCGCTCTTCTTCGGTCAATAGGGAATTAAATTGCAGCGGGTCTTGCCAGTCAAAGTTAACGCGAGCCATGGGTCGATTCCTTTCCAGAGGTTTATTGTTATGCACACACAAATAACATGTGCCACTTGTTAACATGCATAGCATAAGCATAATTTTGCTCTAGGAAAAATATTCTTTTCCTTTATCATCCATAGCTATTTTCTATACCAAGTGTGAAGGTAAAAATGAACTTACGTGCCCTGAATTATTTTGTGGTGGTGTTTGAGAGAGGCAGTATCAGTGCCGCGGCAAAACAGTGTTATATCGCCCAGCCTTCGATTTCAGCGGCTATTTCAGCTCTGGAAGCGCAGCTCAATACCCAATTATTTCAACGGCATGGCAAAGGCGTAAGTCCTACCGATACAGGTAACAGACTGTATCCGTTAGCAAAACGTTTACTCAATGAGTCCAAAGCTATCGCATCCCTGTTCAGCAAACCCGAAATCCAAGTGCCCTTTAAATTAGGTCTAATACGCTCCCTCGGAGTTCAGCGTATGAGTATGTTGTTAAAGGATTTTACCAATGCTTGTCCTGACATGGATCTCACCTTAGTGGAACCCACCGAAGACGCCGATGCGCGGATCATTACCACCAGTGATTTAACCACCCATGAAAGCTTTTTACCTATGTGGCATGACACGTATCTGCTGGCTATTCCGCCATCTTTAAGCCTGAGTCTGCAAGATACAATTCGCTTAACGGATTTACATCAGCAACCTTTTATTCACCGCGCCCCCTGTGAAGCCTTGGGCAGTTTGCAGCAATTATTAGATATAGAAGGGATTAAAATGCAGATAAGAGCGAGGATCCAAACGGTAGAATATGCCGTTGGTTTAGTCGCGGCAGGGTTAGGTATCGCGCTGATCCCAGCGATACCCGCTTTACTTGAGCAAACTGATATCGTATTTCGCCCCTTACACGATATAGAGCTTAAACGCACAGTAGGCTTAGCTATGCCACTAGGTCACGCTCCCACGGCGCAACAGAAACAGCTGACGGAGCTTTGTAAGCTCAATCTAAACGCTTAACGAATCGTAAACTTGCGATCAGCAAACCTATGCAGGTAAAACCGATTAACCACAGGGCATCAAATTGTAAATCCATCACTTGGGCATCGCGCAGTACAATAGCCCGCGACATCCGCATAAAATGTGTTGCGGGCAAGGCTTCAGCAATCCACTGCGCCTCGATGGGCATGGCCTCGTAGGGGAACATAAATCCCGATAATAATATTGATGGCAAAAGGATAAATATCGTCATCTGCATTGACTGCAGCTGATTTTTGGCAATAGTTGAGATCACTAAACCTAAGGTCAAACTGGCACAAATAAACAACATAGCGGCAAGGGCAATAGAATCAAGCCCACCACGAATGGGTACATCGAACAACAGATGCCCAGCGCTCAAAATAATGATGACTTGTACAAAGCCAACCAATACATAGGGCACTATTTTGCCAAGCATTAATTCAAGCGGCCGCACGGGCGTGGTGATCAAAAACTCCATATTCCCCTGCTCACGCTCACGCACAATCGCAGCAGAAGTGAACATCACCATGGTCATGGTTAAAATAACCCCCAAAAGGCCGGGCACTATGTTGACCACTGAGCGTTGCTCAGGGTTGAAATATTGCACCACTTCAAAACTCGGCGTACTATTTTTTGACGCTCTACCCGCGACTTCATCCAGCGGCATTTGTCTTAGGCTACGTATGGTTGCGGCAACGACAGTATCTGAGCCATCCACCAGCCATTGGCCGATAGGTTGTGCTAAATAGGCCTGCCCAGCAAAAGCGGGGTGGCGCACTAAACGCTCATCAAAATCGGCTGGTAAATACAATACGGCTTTCACTTCGCCGCGAGTAATTGCCGCCTCAGCCTCAACTACGCTGACATAACGCTGCTGAAAATCCACCACCTGCGTTGCATCCACCGCCTGAACCAGTGCGCGGCTATACGCGGAATCACTTAAATTAACTAGACCGGCTGGCAGATGACGCGCATCGGTATTGATGGCATACCCAAACAGCATGAGTTGCACTAACGGGATCATCACTATCATGCCAAAGGTCATGCGATCCCGAGATAATTGCCGCAGCTCTTTGACAACAATTGCAAAAATTCTACGCCACATGGTCAGCCTCAATGGTCAAGTTAGCACCCACGCGCTCACCTGTGCACGTTACAAACACATCCTCTAAACTGGCACGTACTTCTTCCATTGCACGGCTTGCAATCCTTGGCTTGAGCCACGCTAATGGATCGGCAATATCACTGCGCACTAACACCCGTAGACGACTGCCGATTTGCGCCGCCGACAATATGGCAGACTCTGTTATAAGTGATTGTTTTAATGTACGCAAATCATCACCAGAGACTTCAATCACTCTAGCGCCCATCACCGTCATTAATTGTTGCGGTGAGCCATCAGCACGCTTTATTCCTCGCTCTAAAATGGCTAAACCGTGGCAACGCTCGGCCTCATCCATATAATGAGTCGAGACCAGTATGGTCGTACCTTGGGCACAGAGATCGAATAAACGCTCCCAAAACTCGCGGCGATTTTCAGGATCGACTGCTGACGTCGGCTCATCAAGAAACAGTAACTCAGGGTGATGTAAGGTTGCAGCGGCTAAGGCTAAACGCTGTCTTTGGCCGCCACTCATTGAGCCTGCCATTTGTTTATGGCGTCCGCCTAAATCATAAAGCGTGAGTAACTCAGCGATGCGCAACTTGGCATTTTTACGATTCAGCCCATAAATTTGCGCCACAAACTCAAGGTTTTCTCGCACCGAAAGATTGTCATAAAGAGAGAATTTTTGCGTCATATAGCCGATACGACGGCGTAATTTTTCCTCAGCGCCGGGTAAGGTTTCACCCAGAACCCGAATATCCCCCGACGTAGGGCTTAACAGTCCAGTCAGCATACGAATGGAGGTAGATTTACCACAACCATTAGGGCCAAGAAAACCATAAATCGTTCCCTTGGGAATGGCTAAATCGAGGTTTTCAACTGCATTGACGCCAGCAAAGGCACGGGTCATGCCGTGGGTCTCAATCGCAAAGTCACTGTGACTCATGGCAGTTCAACTTCTAATGCCATGCCCGTAGGTAAGTCCTGACCTTCTGCCGAAATAGTAATATCAGTCAAATACATCAAGCGCGCGCGGTCACGTTCATTGAGTGCATAAAACGGGGTATAAGCGGGTTGACTACGGATATTACGTACCGTGCCAATAATCGGCGTTTTGCGGCCATCGACAAGAATATTAACGTTTGTGCCCGCCTTCACCTTATCGAGCTGAGTCGCAGGCAGGTACACCCGAACATAGGGATTAGCGCTCGCGAGCAAACCTATTAACTGAGTGCCCGGTGCAATTCTATCGCCCACTCGCCAAGGCAAAGTGTCAACAACCGCATCGCGCGCTGCCACTAAGGTTAAATCAGCTAAGGCTTTTTGCTCCAAATCTATACTTGCATTAGCGGCAGCAACGGCAGCTTTTGCTTGATCAAGTTGTTCACTGCGGGTGCCATGTTCTAACAGACGCAGACTTTGCTCTGCCTCTGTTTGCTTGGCTAAACTGGTATCGCGCGCCGCGCGGGCAGTATCTAAATCAGCTTGACTGAGTACATGAGTCGCAAACAAACGCTGAGTTCGCTCAAAAGCGCGCAGTGCTTCTTTAACACTGGCATTGGCACCATCGAGCACAGCTTTGGCTTTTTTAATGTCTTCTAAACGCGCACCTGTTATCGCCTCAGCAAGCTTAGCGTTAGCTTGTTCAAGTTCAGCTTGGCGCAGGGCAAGGCGCGCATTTGCCGAGGTTGTATCGAGCAGCAGTAACACTTCACCCGCTTTAACCTGCTGTCCTTCAACTACATTCACTTGAGTTATGAGCTCTCCCACTGGAGCGATGAGTGTCAGCCTGTCCCGCTCGACGGTGCCAAACACTCTAGGTGCTGGTTCAGTGCAGCCGACTAACAACATCAAACACCCCAAGCTCACCGTGATGATGACTCGCATATTCATACTCATGACAGGCCTCCTTAGGCCTAACTGAAGATTTTTACTACCGATATTACTGTGCTGAACTAAATTCTTAAATTAAACCTAATCTTTAAATGAAACCTAAAATACTAAACAGCTTAAAGATTAAGTGCCTTTCACTATCGCGCTGAGCCTTGCGATAAACAGCTGCACAGCTTCAACCGTGTCAAAGCTAAACGCTAAACCATAGTGAGTTTCTGTCAGGCTCTTATGTAAACGCTTAGGAAAACGTGTCATTTGCGCATTATGAAAATAATCATATTTAGCATGTACGCCTGCAATCGTGGCAAATTCGCCAGAAAACACTTCAAAGGCAGGGCGAATAATCAAATTAGGAGATTTACCGTCGAGGTGTAAATAAAAAGCCTCTTTGGTCTCGGGGAGCATATATTCAGTAATGTTTTTAATGGTGAAGTTGGTGCGACATTGCAGTGCGCTTAAGCAGCTCGCCATTTCATTATGTTCAATTGCCAAACTTATTACCCCTTATTTATCCATATCGCGCCGCTCACATAGCGCAGCATCTAACGACCTAAAATCATACCTGAAACCGTATATAAAACTGCATCTTAAAGCAGTGATGCTGATTTTAGCGAACGGTATTGGTTTGCACCACGTTTATCCACGCTATCTAAGCTCAGCCTAATCGCTTTAGCCGTTAAATGCACTAAAGAGATAGCAATATCATCCTGTTAGAGCACGAGTTTACAGGATGCATCACAAAACCTTTATATGCCAAAAGGTAAACAAAGATAAAACCTCTGTAACGCGTTACTAAAATACAAAAAAACCAAGGCCAACATATTAATGTTGGCCTTGGTTTAACAACATTGATTTGGCATGAATCAACTAATCAATGTCTACCAATGCTTGTTTTACATGGGTTTGATGATAGTGCAAACGGGTGATAGCTAAAGCAATCAAGGCTAATAAGGTTAATGACCCCATTACTACACCGCGCCACTGCGCCCCATGCCAAAACATCATCAAATACGGGCCACCAATGGCGGCACCGAGGTAGTAGAAGCATAAATAGAGTGAGGTCGCTTTAGCACGATCGCGATTAGCACGCATTGCCACAAAGGAGTTACAACAACTATGCGTCAAGAAAAATCCACAAGCGGTCATTAAAAAACCTAAACAAATGGTAAAAGAGGTATCAAACAGGGTCAGTAAACTACCTGCTAGCATTAAACACCAAGACCACTGATACAGCTTGTGTTGGCCAAATTTAGCCAGCCATTTAGCCGTAAAATATGAGGCGATGGTACCACTGGAATAGCACAAAAAAATCAATGTCGCTTGGAAACGGCTCCATTCATAGGGCGCGGCCATCAAATGTAGCTGAATAAAACTAAATTGATTTACCATCATCATAAAGGTCAAGCCGCCAATCGCGTACACTAAGCGCATTTGAGCATCTGTAAGATGATGGCTAAACCCGTAAAAATCTTGTATCAAGCGGGCACGTTTTGATAAAGATGGTGCGGTTTTACTTTGTGATATCGCCTGTGCATTAGCCACTGACGGTAATAGATAATTCACTAAAGCAACGCCCGCAAGTGTTACTAAAAACAACAACCACATGGATTCTTGCCAAGAAAGATACTGCGACATTACACCGCCAAGTAAACGCCCAATAATGCCGCCTATACTGTTTGCCATAATATAAATACCAGCAGCTTTAAGAATAGTACTGGCTGACAATTGCTCCTTAAAGTACGCCATAGCAATGGCTGGGACCGCAGCCAATAACCCACCTTGTAATAATCGCACCAACACTAATCCGTTAAAATCCGGCGCCCAAATTAACAATAAATTAGACAGCGCCAACAACCACAAGCTGACAATAATTGGCGTATGTCGACCAATTCGATCAGACAGCACCGCATACAGAAGTAATGAAAACGCTAAGGAGAAACTGGTCACTGACAAAATCAATGTTGCTTTAGAGCCCGATACTGCAAAATGTTCAGCAATCAGCGGCAGCATGCCTTGCATCAGGTATAAATTGATATACACCACCACAGAGGCTACGCACAGCGCCCACATCAATCGACTATCACGTTGTTTATTGTCAATCATAGTATCTAACTCGGCTTGCACAGGAGCCTCGACAAAGTATCACTCATAAGGTAGACAAAGGTTATCACCGCGCTTAACATAACAATAATAAATAATATCTATCATAGTCATTGTTTTTTGTTATGCACCTTGATAATAAATAAGCCGACTAAAATAACGAACCTTACCACTGACTAACCAGTATGGGCCCCATTGATGGATATCCGCCAACTTAAACATTTAGATGCCCTTGCTAATACCGGTAGTTTTACTGCAGCGGCTAAAAAACTGAATATGGCTCAACCGGCTTTAAGCCAAAGTATCAAGCGTTTAGAAGTCGCACTCGGTGTGACATTAGTCAATCGCACCAGTAATAAGCATGATAAATTACTCGCACTCACTGCCGAAGGGTTAGTGCTGCATCAGCACGCCATACTCATCATTAAGCAATTGAAACAGGCCGAAGCCCAAATTAAGGCGATGGCCAACCTGACTTCAGGTGAAGTCCGCATTGCGGTGCCAGGCATGTTGGGGTCTTTCTATCTTCCCTCGCGTTTAATGGCCTTTAGGCATAAACACCCAGAGTTAAAACTGTCACTGTTTGAAGGCGGCACTCGCGATACACTGCGCATGCTACAACAAGAAGAAGTCGATATTGCCATTATTACCGCCCAAGACCTACAGCCCGAATTTGATAGTCAGCTGCTGATCCGTGAGCAAATGGTGATTGCTATGGGGGCTGAACATCCTTTAGCAGAACATAGTGCCGTGAGTTTGAATGACTTTTTCGACCATGAGTTAGTAATGTTCAAAACCGGCTATTTCCACCGCGAGTGGATTTTATCTCAAGCAAAAGAGCTGAAAAAAAAGCCCAATATCGCTTTTGAAACTAACCTTATTAATCTTATTAAGCAGATTGTTTCTCAAGGGTTTGGCATTACTAGCGTACTTGAAATGGCGATAAGTGCCAAAGATGACATATTAGCTAAACCATTCGATCCGCCAGTATTTTTAAACTTACATATCGCATGGAAAAAACAGCGTCCCGTCAGTCAGGCAGACCGTGCTTTTGTCGATTTTTTGATGAATCATCGCTAAGTTAATATGAACTCAGTATCAAATTGCCCTCTTAATGCAACGACTCTCCCCACACCGTTGGTAAATAAAACACCCTAAAATAAAAAACGCCCGATGAGATTCATCGAGCGTTCTAACTGAAATAAGCGTTAACCTATATCAAAACATGGCATGAGCAGTACAGCTTAGGTTAAACCACTTAGCTGCGCTGACGCGTTGGCTTAGGTTGCCCTGTTCCAGTCACTTTATGCTTACGTACAGCGCGGCGGATTTTGGCACTTTTTACTTGTGCACGGGCCACACTGTGTTTATCAGCGGCAAGCATTGTACGGGTTTCTGGCTCTAAACCTGCCAATTTACGCAAGTAGTTCACTTGCTCCATTGGCAATTCAACCCAGCCACCGCGTGGTAGTGACTTTGGCAACTCAACCATACCATAACGGATACGGATCAAACGGCTCACCTGCACTTCTTGGGATTCCCACAAACGGCGCACTTCACGGTTACGACCTTCGCGTAAACACACATGCCACCACTGGTTCATGCCTTCGCCGCCCGCAGGCTTGATGCTATCAAACTGTGCTGGGCCGTCTTCTAACATCACGCCAGTACGTAAACGTTGTACTGTCGCTTCAGGGATTTCACCAAAAGTACGCACTGCGTATTCGCGATCCACTTCGTTCGATGGATGCATTAAGCGGTTCGCTAATTCACCATCTGAGGTAAACAATAATAAACCTGAGGTGTTGATGTCTAAACGACCTACCGCTACCCAGCGTGAATCACGCACTTTAGGTAAACGATCGAATACCGTTGGACGGCCTTCTGGATCTTTACGACTACAAATTTCGCCTTCAGGTTTGTGATATGCCAATACACGACAAATCACGTCTTCGGCAGACTTTAACGAAATCGCGCGGCCATCAATACGTATTTTGGCATCAGCTTCAATACGATCCCCAAGGCCAGCGATTTCACCATCAATACTAACTCGGCCTGCAGCAATCCATGCCTCCATCTCACGACGGGAGCCATGGCCTGCACGGGCCAAGACTTTCTGCAACTTTTCACTCATTAGTATTTTGCTCTTCTGACTGTTCTGGCGCTAATTTCAAGCTTGAAAAAACCGCCTGTAATGACTCAGTGTCCGATAGCGGCGGTAAATCCGCTAAGGTATCTAAGCCAAAATATGCTAAAAACTCTAAGGTAGTGGCATATAACGCGGGTCGCCCCGGCACTTCTTTATGTCCAACTACTTTAATCCAATGTCTATCTGACAAACTTTTTATGATATGGCTGCTAATGGCCACACCACGCACCTGTTCAATATCGCCGCGAGTCACAGGTTGACGATAAGCAATTACCGCCAAGGTTTCTAATGTCGCACGCGAATATTTTGGCGCCTTTTCTTGCCACAGGGGCTGCAAAAAAGGACTCAACACCTCTAAGGTCTGGAAGCGATAACCGCCAGCGACTTTCACAAGTTGCACACCTCGGTCTTGATAATCCTGTTGCAGCTCATCCAATGCAGCTTTTATTTTGTCTCTGGAAACAGAGAAATCCACTAATACGGTGTCTTTCAACATTTTCGCCGACAAGGGTTTCCCCAATACAAACAAACTCGCTTCAATAAGCTGTTTTAATTGAATAGGATTTATCTGCATCAATTAATAGGCCTTAACGTAAATAGTTGAAAACGGTTCTGTTTGGTACAATTCAACCAATAATTCTTTGACTAATTCCATTAGCGCTAAGAAGGTCACGACCACGCCTGCACGGCCTTCTGCTACGGTAAACAAACGGTCAAATGCGGTAAAGTCTTCAGCGTTTAACATGGCTAAAATCTGGCTCATGCGTTCACGGGTCGATAACTGTTCACGCTTAACATGATGATCTTCATTGGCATCGATACGCTTAAGTACGTCAGCAAAGGCGCGGGCAATGTCAAATAACGACACTTCAGGCGGGATCAATAATGGCTTAATATCAGCTGCTGCCACCGCTTTAGCTTGAAACACATCCCGCTCGAGCCGTGGTAAATCATCAAGTTTTTGCGACGCTTCTTTAATCACTTCATAGGCTTTAAGCTGCCGAATAAGCTGCGCCCGAGGATCTTCCTCAACCTCATCTTCAGCCACCATACGCGGCAGCAGTAGACGGGATTTAATCTCAGCAAGCGTTGCTGCCATCACTAAGTAATCGGCGGCAAGTTCAATCCTAGCCTGAGTCAGCAACGAAATATATTCTAAATACTGCGCGGTAATCTGCTGAATAGGTAAATCGACAACATCTAACTTTTGCTTACGGATCAAATACAAAAGTAAATCTAACGGCCCTTCAAAGGACTCAAGAAAGACTTCTAACGCCTCCGGTGGAATAAACAAATCCAGCGGCATTTCGGTCATTGCCTGACCACGAATAACGGCTAAGGGTAAACTCTGTTGCGTGCCCTGCATCCGCTATTTTGCTCCGTTAACAGTGCGTCATCCAACCTAGACTCACGCCAAACGCGCGATTATACCTGTAAACCTGCGGCGATAAAACTGTCAAATATTTACTACCACTCGCCGCATCATTCACTTACGCTAGTTAGCGATAAATCCATTGCAATAGATTTAGAGAAAAGGCGTGATATCGCCCGCGCCTTCACGCAAAATTTCAGCGCCATCTTCAGACATATCAATCACAGTCGTCGGCTTTTCACCTAAATAGCCACCGTGGATAATCACATCCACTTGGTGTTCGAGCAAATCGCGAATTTGTTCAGGATCAGACTCGGCAAATTCCGCATTGGGCATCACTAAACTGGTCGACATCAGCGGCGCATCTAAGGCTTCAAGCAACGCCAGAGCGATCACATTGTCAGGCACGCGAATACCGATAGTCTTTTTCTTGTCATTTTGCAGACGACGAGGCACTTCTTTAGTCGCTTTAAAAATGAACGTATAAGGCCCTGGCGTGCAACTTTTTAAGATGCGATACGCCTGATTGTCCACTTTGGCGTAGGTAGCTAATTCAGATAAGTCACGACACATCAAAGAAAAGTTATGATCGTTCTCAATTTGACGAATTCGTGCCATGCGCGTCATCGCGTCTTTTTCACCAATCATGCAGCCTAATGCATAGCCTGAATCGGTTGGGTAAACAATCACCCCGCCTGCTTTTAAAGCGGCAACGGCTTGACTGATAAGGCGCGTTTGCGGATTTACTTCATGTACATAAAAAAATTGACTCATGGTCGTTCCACCCAAAATTCCGATTGCCAGACCCAATCAATACCTTGGGGCTGATACAGATTTTTACCTAATTCAATCCAATTACTTGGAAAGTGAAAATCACTCCCTATCGATGCAAGCAATTGATTTTGTATACTCAGGGCCACAAGATTGGCTCTGTCGTCTAATGTTTGCTGGCCGAGTACCACTTCCATGGCATCCCCACCCGCTTCTTTATATTCACGCACTAAGCGTTTAAGCCACTTACCCGATAACTTATAACCACTGGGATGGGCTAACACGGCTAAACCACCCGCGCGATGAATAATGTCGATAGCGCTTGCCATATCGCCCCAATTATTGGGCACATAACCGGTTTTACCGCGGGCAAGGTAGCGTTTAAACACGCTAGGCATATCCACGGCATGACCATTTTCAGCCATCCAGCGCGCGTAATGCCCACGACTTAACGCCGCATCACCCGCAATGGCTTTAGCGCCTTCGTAAGCGCCTTCAATACCCGCTTTTGCGAGTCTGAGGCCAATTTCTTGGGCACGTTGTTCACGTAAATCGCGCTGATTTTCTAAAAATGCTAATAACTCAGGGGTCTCTGCATCGAAGTTAAGCGCCACAATATGGATATCGTAGCTGTTCCAGCGAGTTGAGATTTCGACACCCGAGATCAACTTTAACGGTTCTGCTTGCAACTGATTAAAAGCACGCGCGGCGGGTAAACCTGCGACGGTGTCGTGATCCGTAATCGCAAACAACTGCACGCCCTTTTCAAGGGCTCTAGCCACCAATTCAGACGGTGTTAATAGACCATCAGATGCGGTCGTGTGGCTGTGCAGATCAGCCAATATGCTTTGAGTATTCATAGGGCTATTGTACGTGAATTTGTTAATCAATGCGCTGTTATCTCGCATTTTATGGTTGTGCTGATTAATTTTTTTGCAGCATTAAAGTCAACAAATCTACGAAAATGAAAAATATTCAATTGACATTCGCTCCTAGCTAAGGCTTTCTATACATCAATTTACGAATTAGTGAGACTCCTTTGAATGACACACATTAACGCTTCATTTAACATCATTTGGTGGTGGCACTTCCCAACTTAGCGGGTAGTGTGAAGCTCTGTGCTCATTTGAAAGTGAACAGAACCAACAAGAAGCCCGCAGAAATGCGGGCTTTTTTGTTAGGTGCGAAAAATGTCGGCGAACTCGGGTAATAACATTAGTAAGCGAGACAACACCATGACGTTAAAGACATTTTATAAGGTAGCTAGAGTATGATTATGCAAAAACAGACATTCGCACGCTCAAGCACACTGAAAGCGCCATTAACCTATCACAGCGATCCATTGCGTTTATACCAAAGCATTACCCAAGATGGCGCACACACTATGCTATTGGAGTCGGCCGAAATTGATAGCAAAGATCACCTAAAAAGTATGTTGATGACCCATGCAGCCGTGATGATCCGCTGCGATGGTTATCAGCTGACTTTCACTGCATTGACTAATAATGGCGCGAGTTTACTCGATCCTATCGCGCTGTTTTTCAGTGCGAGTGCTCATGTGGTGCGTGATAATTTAGCCTTAATCGTAACGCTGCAAAAAGATACACAATTACAAGATGAAGATGCGCGCTTAACATCGACCTCACCGCTTGATGGTCTGCGGATGTTTATCCAACAGATTGATTGCGGCGCTCATACCGATGGCCAAACCAAGCCTGCCTTTGAGGATCTATTTTTAGGTGGCGTACTGGCCTATGACTTAATTGATACTGTTGAACCACTGCCAGTGGTACCAAACAGCGATAATGATTGCCCAGACTACTTATTCTATCTCGCCGAAACCTTAATTCTTATCGACCATAAGCTAAAACAAGCCGATATTATTACCCATAATTTTAGCCTCGACTCAGCTCAATATGCTGCTACCACCACCGCACTAAATGAGCGAGTACAAAGCTTAAGTATCCAATGTAAAACCTTGGCTAATTTACCAAGCGATGTGCCAACGCTCGTCGCCATCAACGCAACTGAGCAAGTCAATATCTCCGATGAAGTGTTTAAGCAAACAGTTGTCGATTTAAAAGAGCACATTATTGCTGGCGATATTTTTCAAGTAGTGCCATCGCGCAGCTTTAGTTTGCCTTGCCCAAATACCTTAGGGGCTTATCGCGCCCTGCGCCTGACAAACCCAAGCCCTTACATGTTTTATTTTAGAGGCCCAGATTTCACACTGTTTGGCGCCTCACCAGAAAGCGCCCTCAAATACGATGCCAGTAGTAATCAGGTCGAAGTTTATCCAATTGCAGGCACCCGCAAACGCGGTAAAACCGCCACAGGTGAGATTGATTTCGACTTAGATAGCCGCATTGAACTTGAGCTGCGTTTAGATAAAAAAGAGCTGTCAGAGCACTTAATGCTGGTCGATTTAGCCCGTAACGATATCGCCCGCATCAGCCAAAGCGGCAGCCGTAAAGTCGCCGAACTACTAAAAGTGGACCGCTATTCCCACGTGATGCACCTTGTCAGCCGCGTGACAGGTCAACTGCGCCAAGACTTAGATGCGCTACACGCTTATCAAGCTTGTATGAATATGGGCACTTTAGTCGGCGCGCCAAAGGTACGAGCATCACAGCTAGTGCGCCAAGTAGAAAAAGCCCGTCGCGGAAGTTACGGCGGCGCAGTGGGTTACCTTAATGCACTTGGGGATATGGACACTTGTATTGTGATCCGCTCAGCCTTTGTTAAAAACGGCACTGCTTTTATTCAAGCGGGCGCGGGCGTGGTGTTTGATTCAGATCCCCAAAGTGAAGCTGACGAAACCCGTCAAAAAGCCCAAGCGGTAATCTCAGCCATAAAAATGGGCGCGGGACTGCCAGTCAATGATGAGTCTACACCACCCACTTCAGTGCAATATAAATAGGAGCCGAACATGAAACTCTATCTACTCGATAACTTTGACTCCTTCACCTACAACTTAGTGGATCAATTCCGCAGCCTAAATTGTGAAGTGGTGATTTACCGCAACGATGTTGCCGCCGACTATATTGCCGAAAAACTGCTTAATGAGCCCAAGCCTGCGGCCTTAGTGTTATCACCTGGCCCTGGCGCGCCCCATGAAGCGGGCTCTATGATGGCGCTGATTGCCAAAGTCGCGGGAAAAGTGCCGATGCTGGGCATCTGCCTTGGTCATCAAGCCATGGTGGAGTATTACGGTGGTACTGTAGCGCGCGCACCCTTTGTGGTGCACGGCAAAGCAAGCCCTACCTTCCATAATGGCACTGGCGTATTTGCCGGTTTACCTTCTCCTTTACCCGTTGCGCGCTACCACAGCTTAGTCGCCACCAAAGTGCCCGATTGCTTACAAGTAATAGCAACTACAGAAGATATGCCGATGGCTATTTTACACCCAGAGCACAGAGCCGTAGGGTTTCAGTTTCATCCAGAATCGATTCTCACCACATTAGGTAGCACACTGCTCATTCAAACCTTGGCATTTCTAACCCAAGACGTCGCCGTAGGAGCAAATGTATGAGTACAAAAAACATTCAAACTTTGCTTGATATTTTGTATCAAGGTAACAGCCTAAGTCGTGAGCAAACCGCCGAGTTATTTGGCGCGTTAATTCGTGGCGAAATGAGCGAAACCGCGATGGCAGGCATGTTAGTCGCGCTCAAAATGCGCGGTGAAACCATTGATGAAATCAGCGGTGCTGCCGATGCCATGCGCGCCGCGGCCAAATATTTCCCTTGCCCTGAGTTTAATACCGCCCAAGCTAACAACCAAACACAGGCTAACCGCGCGCTGAGTAACGGCATTATTGATATTGTTGGCACCGGTGGCGATGGTTTTAATACCATAAATATTTCCACCACCGCCGCCTTTGTGGCCGCAGCGGCAGGTGCTAAGGTCGCTAAACACGGTAATCGTAGTGTATCGAGTAAATCGGGATCGTCAGATTTACTCGCGCAGTTTGGCATTGACTTAACCATGTCGCCAGATACCGCCAGTCGCTGCCTTGAAGCCTTGAATCTGTGTTTTCTATTTGCACCGCACTACCATGGCGGTGTAAAACATGCAGTGCCTGTTAGACAAGCACTTAAAACTCGCACTTTATTCAACGTGTTAGGGCCGCTTATAAATCCCGCACGACCTGAGTTTATGTTACTTGGCGTATATAGCCCTGAGTTGGTTTTACCGATAGCGAAAGTATTAAAGGCGCTTGGCACAAAACGCGCTATGGTAGTGCACGGCAGCGGTTTAGATGAAGTCGCGCTGCACGGCAACACCCACGTTGCGGAGTTAAAAGACGGCGAAATTATTGAGTATCAACTCACGCCAGCCGATTTAGGTGTGCCTTTAGCACACATAACTGACTTAGAAGGTGGCGAGCCTGCGCAAAACGCTTTGATTACCGAGGCAATCTTAAAAGCTCGTGGCACAGATGCCCACACCAATGCGGTCGCTATCAACGCGGGTTGTGCTTTATATGTATGCGGGATTGCCGATTCAGTTAAAGCGGGCACTTTACTGGCGATCGCGACTATCCAAAGTGGCAAAGCCTTTGAATTGTTAAGTCAGCTCGCAAAAGTCAGCAGTGAAACAAAGGAAAACGTAGTAATGGCTCCAGAATTAAAAGCTGATATTCAAGATGTTAGAATGCCGTCATCACTAGACACAATGCAAAAAGGCAACGTATTAACTCGTATTGTTGATACCAAAGCGGCCCATATAGCCGCCCTAAAACTCCGCTTTCCCGAGGCGAGCCTGTCACCTAAAGTGTCTGATCGCAGTCTATTTGACGCGCTCAAAATGCCCAAAGCGGGCTACATTTTAGAATGTAAAAAAGCCAGTCCCTCTAAAGGGCTTATCCGTGATGTGTTTGATGTTGAAGCTATTGCTGATATTTACGGCAAATATGCAGCGGGTATTTCGGTGTTAACTGACGAGCAATTCTTTCAAGGGGATATGAACTACATCCCCAAAGTGCGTGCTCGTGTGAGTCAACCCATTCTATGTAAAGATTTTTTTGTAGATGAATACCAAATAAAACTCGCCGCCCACCAAGGCGCAGATGCTATTCTGCTAATGTTGTCTGTGCTCGATGATGAGCAATATCAACGCTTGGCAAAAGAAGCGGCAAAGTATCAACTCGATGTGCTGACTGAAGTCAGTAATCAAGCTGAACTAACCCGTGCTATCGCCTTAAACGCACGTATTATCGGCATCAACAATCGTAATTTAAGAGATTTGAGTACCGATCTTGCCACCACAGAAGCGCTGGCGCCACACATTGGCAGCGACCGCGTGGTGATCAGCGAATCCGGCATTTACAACAATGAACAAGTGCGCCGCTTGAGCCCTTTGGTTGATGGTTTTCTGGTTGGCAGTTCGATTATGGCCGAGGCTGATATCGACTTGGCCTGCCGTAAATTGATCTTCGGTCACAATAAAGTCTGCGGCCTCACCCGTGTGGAAGATATTCGCGCAGCGGCAACATCAGGCGCGGTTTATGCTGGACTAATTTTTGCTGAGCAATCGCCGCGCGCATTAACGCTTAATCACGCAGAGCAACTGCTCAGCGAGTACCACGCATCTGATGCGCCAGCAATTGAATTTGTTGGCGTGTTTGTAAATGCTACGCCCAGCACCATCTGTGATATTGCCACTCGTTTGCAGCTATCTGCAGTGCAACTGCACGGTGCAGAAACCGAACTTGAAATAGCCGAGCTCACCGAACGTTTACACCACGCAAGGCTAACCACCCAAATTTGGAAAGCGGTCAGTGTTGATGCAAAAACTGGCGAGATAGGATTAATGCCCAAGGGCGCACAGCGTTATCTTTTTGATAGTAAAACTGCCGGCCATTTTGGTGGCTCAGGCCAAGCCTTTAATTGGCAAAGTAACATTCCGCAAAAGTCCCATGCCATGCTGGCGGGCGGACTCAATGCCGACAATGCAACGAGTGCTAATACACAAGGGTTTTACGGTTTAGATTTTAATTCTGGCCTAGAAACCGCCGCAGGCATTAAATCGGCGCAACTGATCCAAACGGCTTTTACCCATTTACGTCTCTAACCTAGCATTTTAAAAAAGCCTAAATGAATTTGATGCTAGATATAGAAATATGAACCTATTAATGCCAATGGCCCATTGAAAATAGCTCGATTAAATAACAGCTCAATCCAAGCCACTGGCAAACAGATTGATAAGATAAGGAAACAGGTATGTCAAAATTAAAGCTTAACCCTTATTTCGGTGAATACGGCGGCATGTATGTGCCACAAATTTTAGTGCCCGCCCTGAAGCAATTAGAAACCGCCTTTGTGGAAGCACAAGAAGATGATGCCTTTAAAGCCGAATTACATGATTTACTCAAAAACTATGCCGGCCGTCCAACGGCGCTAACCTTAACGCGCAATTTAAGCCCTAACCCACTGGTTAAAATCTATCTTAAACGGGAAGATTTACTCCACGGCGGCGCCCATAAAACCAACCAAGTGCTTGCGCAAGCCCTACTGGCTAAACGCATGGGTAAAAAAGAGATTATTGCTGAAACGGGCGCTGGACAACACGGCGTTGCCACCGCCCTCGCCTGTGCTTTATTGGGCCTTAAATGCAAGGTGTATATGGGCGCTAAAGATATAGAGCGTCAATCACCTAACGTATTTAGAATGCGTTTAATGGGCGCAGAAGTAATCCCCGTTACGTCAGGTTCTTCCACGTTAAAAGATGCCTGTAACGAGGCGATGCGCGATTGGTCTGGCAGCTATGAAAAGGCTCATTATTTACTCGGCACGGCCGCAGGACCACATCCTTTCCCCACTATTGTGCGTGAATTTCAACGCATTATTGGCGAAGAAACCAAAAGACAACTCTTTGAACGTGAAGGACGCTTACCCGATGCGGTTATTGCTTGTATCGGCGGTGGCTCCAATGCCATTGGTATGTTTGCCGATTTTATCGACGAGCCCAGTGTTGAACTGGTTGGCGTTGAACCCGCAGGTAAAGGTATAGACACACCAATGCATGGCGCACCACTCAAGCACGGTAAAACTGGTATTTTCTTCGGTATGAAAGCGCCTTTAATGCAAGATAGCGAAGGTCAAATTGAAGAATCCTACTCGATTTCAGCCGGATTAGACTTCCCCTCAGTTGGCCCGCAGCACGCGCATCTTCATGCGACTGGCCGCGCACGGTACGAGTCAGCCACGGATGATGAAGCCTTAGACGCTTTCCAACTTCTGGCGCGCTGTGAAGGTATTATCCCCGCGCTAGAATCGGCGCACGCTATCGCCTATGCCGTAAAAATGGCACGTGAGTGCACTAAAGAAACCATTTTAGTGGTTAACCTTTCTGGTCGTGGCGATAAAGATATTTTCACTGTTTCTGATATTTTGAATGGTAAAGAGGTATAACGAACATGAGTGATACATTAACCAACACTGGCCGTTACCAAGCCACCTTTGCCAAACTTAAAGCGCAAGGCCGTGGTGCTTTTGTGCCATTTGTCACCCTTGGTGATCCTAGCCCTGAATTATCGCTGAAAATCATCGATACCTTAGTACAAAATGGCGCCGATGCCTTAGAACTGGGTTTTCCGTTTTCAGACCCTTTGGCCGATGGTCCAGTGATCCAAGGCGCCAATCTACGTTCTTTGGCTGCGGGCACCACTCCAACGGCGTGTTTTGAATTACTGGCACAAATTCGTGCTAAATATCCTGAACTACCAATAGGTTTGCTACTTTATGCCAACTTAGTCTTTGCTAATGGTATCGATAACTTTTATGCCAAAGCGAAAAAAGCGGGTGTAGATTCAGTACTTATTGCCGATGTGCCAGTGGAAGAATCAGCGCCCTTTATTGACGCCGCCAAAACACACGCAATCGCGCCGATTTTTATTGCACCGCCCAATGCTGATACCGATACATTGCAGCAGGTTAGCGCCAACGGAGAAGGTTACACTTACTTGCTATCCCGTGCAGGCGTGACAGGCACAGATACCAAAGCAGGTGCTCCAATAGAAGAGGTTCTCGCTAAATTACGGCAATTTAATGCGCCGCCACCGCTACTCGGTTTTGGTATTGCCGAGCCAGCACAAGTGAGCGACGCCATCAAAGCTGGTGCCGCAGGAGCGATTTCAGGCTCTGCCGTGGTAAAAATAATTGAGGCTAATCAACACGATGAAGCCACATTACTTGCAGCACTCGCAACATTTACCCGTGCGATGAAGGCGGCAACCTAAGTTAGCGATATGGTTATCTATACTAAGCCTACCTAGTTGCCCTTTGGGAACCTGGAAGGCATCCGTGTTGCATTGACTTAAAAGGGAATAACCATTTCTGTATTAATGCATCTCGGATTAAAATACCTGTGAGGCTTTGAACTGATTAGATATAAATGTGATTGCTATAAGGGCCAAGAATACTTTTGGCCCTTACTGGTGTTAAAAATTGCCCTTTCTGATTGCTGTTTCTATAGTACCTCTCTAAAATACGCCCGCGCAGATTGTAGCTTTACACTGTCCTTAATAGGCTCATTCTTTACGCTTTATTGCTCGAAAACGAATCGCTAACAACTGCTACCAACCATTATTCATTTATTTGATACATCTCCCATTAAGGCTTTAATCACCATGTCTAAACCTTTAGCTAATGTTGCACCACGGACATTTATAGGCACACCTAAATTACCTGCAAAATATGCAACTATCGTGATGCCATTTTTTCTTTCGATTCTTATGAGCTGCATTGTTTCAGGGATCAGCACATTCAATGGCGTTGGTGCAGTGTCCCAATTTACCGAACTCTGGCTCGGTGCTTAGTTTATTTCATGGGTGGTGGCTTTTCCAACCTTATTACTTGTGCTTCCTTTCGTACGTAAACTGACGGGCGCATTTGTCGATTTACGCTAAACAGCCTATTTAAGCAGAACTTAAGGATAAGCTCTGCGTCTCTACCGGTTATTTTTAGGTAAGGTAATAAAATTAATCTGTTACCACAGCGACTATCCCAAACTCAGGTGGGTTAATTCATCGATGTGACATCATGTAAATGGTTTTGCATCGATAAATTTAAGCAATCAAGATCCCCTTTAAAATAGCGCGCTTTACTCATACGCTTTACTATCATCCGTTAAGATAGTGCTTGTGATAGTGCGATTAAAAATACTAACAACAAGACCCGTTTAATCGGCAATATCGCAATCCTAGACCCTGAGTGCTTTTTCCCTCATGTTGCGCATGCTACACTCAAGCCCATGTCTCTTTAACACGATTACTTATGAAACAACTGCTTGATTTCCTGCCCCTCGTCATCTTTTTTGCTGTCTATAAATTTTTCGATATTTATATCGCCAGCGGCGCATTAATCGCAGCCACCGCGCTTCAATTAATCGTGACCTACGCGCTATACAAAAAGCTCGAAAAAATGCACATCATCACCTTTATAATGGTGACCGTGTTTGGCACGCTAACATTAGTATTCCACGATGATTCCTTTATCAAATGGAAAGTCACCATCATCTATAGCTTGTTTGCGATTGCCTTAGGCGTCAGTCAGTTACTGAATAAATCGATACTAAAATCGATGTTGGGCAAAGAAATGCAAGTCGACGATAACATTTGGGCCCGCGTCACTTGGTATTGGGTAGTATTTTTTGCAATTTGTGGCCTAGTGAATATCTATGTTGCCTTTAGTTTGCCATTAGAAACTTGGGTTAATTTTAAAGTGTTTGGTTTAACCGCCTTAACCTTAGCTAATACTGTGTTAACCGTATTTTATCTGTATAAACACCTTCCAGAAGACCAAAGAAAGGAACTCAAATAATGTGGTATATGATTTCAGCTCAGGATGTTGATAACAGTTTAGAAAAGCGTTTAGCCGCGCGCCCCGCTCATTTAGAGCGCCTGCAAGCCCTCGCCGATGAAGGCCGTTTACTGATTGCTGGCCCACATCCTGCGATTGACAGCGAGAACCCAGGTGATGCCGGTTTTAGCGGCTCACTGGTCGTTGCAGACTTTGATTCGTTAGACAGCGCCAAACTCTGGGCAGATGCTGACCCTTATTTTGCCGCGGGTGTTTACCAAAGTGTGGTGGTTAAACCCTTTAAGCGAGTTCTACCTTAATGAAAATAGTGTCTTTTAACATCAATGGTCTGCGTGCCCGTTTGCATCAATTACAAGCCTTGATTGATAGCCACCAGCCCGACATTATCGGCCTGCAAGAAACCAAAGTGCACGATGAAGCGTTTCCATTAGCCGACGTCGAAGCCATGGGATATCAGGTGCATTACCACGGCGGCAAAGCCCATTATGGCGTGGCTATGCTATCGAAGGCTGTGCCAATTAAAATCCAAAAAGGCTTTCCAAACGATGATGAAGAAGCGCAGCGCCGCATGATCATTGGCACCTTTGCCCAAGAAAATGGCCGCCCGTTGACGGTATTTAACGGCTACTTTCCCCAAGGCGAAAGCATAGATCACCCAACAAAATATCCGGCTAAACGTAAGTTTTATCAGGATTTAATGCAATATTTGCAGACCAACCACAGCAACGATGAAGACATTGCTATTATCGGTGATATCAATATTTCACCGACCGATTTAGATATCGGGATTGGCGAAGTTAACCGTAAACGTTGGTTAAAAACCGGCAAATGTAGCTTCCAACCAGAAGAACGTGAATGGTTAAAAACTTTGCAGGACTGGGGACTAGTCGATACATTCCGTCAATTACACCCAGAGCGCACTGAGCGTTATTCATGGTTTGATTACCGCAGCAAAGGTTTTGATGATAACCGCGGCCTACGTATTGATGTGATTTTAGCCACGCCTGCACTGGCAGCGCGTTTAGTTGAATCCGATGTCGATTACGATCTGCGCGGCATAGAAAAACCCTCAGATCACGCGCCCATCTGGAGCACGTTCAAAGAGGCTTAATCAGCTAAAGTTAGACCATCTTAGTAGAGATAAAACATCGGCTTAGGCCGATGTTTTTGTTTGAGAGTGACTTAAGCAGAATGTGATTGGCACAAGTAAGTTAAAAATGAACAGCATACATAGCAGAAAAGTTGTGAGCTTAGCTTCAGCCACAGATTATTCGTGAGCCATGGCATTCACTCATCGACGCGGTGAATAGAAACCTAGGGTTTCTGAGCTTATGAACGAGAGCCATGGTCGTTCTCATGCATCCCTGCATTGCACGACATTCAGGCGTCCTGCCTATCAGATGGCGAACTGGCAGTTAAACAGGGACGTTGTTCAAGTCCGTCCTTGGATGTAGGGCCGCACCGTCTGATGTGAATGGATTCACAAATGCCGCGATGGCATGGATGCCAAAGAGCGGCCATGAGGCGGACGGTCGTCTCGCAAATCACCATGGTTCACCTGTTTAGCATCGGCGAAGCCTGTTTGTTTTAAAGAAATACGTAGCAAGCTTTTGGACAGAAATGCGTTGGAAAGTAGTGTTTGGGGAGCTGTAATTTCAGTTGTTAGAAGTTTAGCGTTTACGGGTATCCACTCGCACAGGCTTGCCATGGCATTCGCTCGTCGACTCGCAGCAAGTCCGTCCTTGGATGCTCGACCGCCCCGTCCATGGGGAGGACGGTCGTCTCGCAAATCACCATGGCTCACCTGTTTAGCATCGGCGAAGCCTGTTTGTTTTGAAGAAATACGTAGCAAGCTTTGGGACAAAAGTGAGCTGGAACTGATGCTCTAATTGGTATATTTCAGATTAATATTGTAGGGATTAGCGCTGTAATAAGCGGCTGTAATACGTAGACTAAAATAGGAGATAGGCAACAAAGCTTACGTGTTAGCTTACTCATTAACCTCCATTATCTCAATAACTTGGCGTACACATGATGGAAGAAAAATCAGTCTAAAGCTCTCAGGATCGTTTCTCAAAGAGAATAAATCATTGGTGAGCGTTTCGGTTGTTTTTAAAGACTGTTTATACGACTCTCTAATCTCAGCTATTTGTTGTTCTGACATTACAATAGACTTAAATTTCGCGATTGCAACCGACCTATTGATTACGTCATCAATTACTTCTTCCTCTTGTTTATTAAAGAGAAATCTATCGACTATAGCTTGCCAACTGATCATGCAGTTCATTTCTGCATGTATCTGCATTTCATTTTTCAGAGGATTAATGTTTTCAGTCAGGTTCACACCACTTGGCGAACTTATACTACTGCCAAAATATTGGGGAGTATTTATACGACAGACTTTGTCCCAAGAAATACAAGAGTTTCCACAAGGCTGTCCTTTACTACAACTTTTTGCGTTTGCATTAAAGGAAAACACAAGTGTAACAATTATCAAAAACCTAAATATCACAAAACTATCCTTAATTAAGCCAACAGCTAGTATTAAATCAAGCCATCCATTTCAAATCAACAGCATAAACTAAGTGCTTAAATTCTAATGCACAAGAAATTAATGCTTCTATTGAAATTTAAAACAAAAGGTCTACTAAGTTGGGATAATTGTGAGTAGCCACTGATTTCCTACGTACTCAGTAGGATTACTAAAATTAAGTCAATATTGCGATGCCTAAGTTAGCCTAAGGTCACATGTCTAACACGCTTTGGTGCAATAGCTTTTTAGCTAATCGAACAGCGATAGGGTTAGTGAGGATTGGCATTGATGCAACTGTGACCGTTGGCGGCATGGATGCCGTCGTCGAGCCCTCAGGGATACTTCTTGTTAAATAAAGGGGTGGCGAGTCATAGTGGAAACAATGACAATGAATACTGCGCAACTGGCAATATATAGCTAACTTTTGAGATATCTCGAGAATGAAATGGCGGAAATCTACGATTTCCGCCATTTTAGGATGATACGCTAATACTTAACATGAGACTCAGTATCGGGCGTTATTGCTCAACAATCCATGCCGACGACCACATTGAAGTGGAGATTAGCTCGTGTGATACTGCTGCAAAATGCCTTCTAAATCGACCGATGCATGGTGTAAATCGTTAGCTAAAGTGACACTGCGCTGAGAAGTCTGCTTGATGATTTCCGATTGATGACGAATTTCATTTAACTGCCCTGCAATATCGCGTGAAGTCATACTTTGCTCTTCTGCAGAGGCGGCAATTTGGCTACTCATGTCAAATACGGCATTGATAGATTGTGCCATGCCTTGAACATCATCACCGACTTCAATAATCGCGCTGCGACCTTCGTCTGCTTGATCGACGATTTCCATCGTAATACTTGATAAACGAGTAGTGCCAGATTGCAAACCTTCAATCATCGACTGAATTTCTACCGTCGCTTGCTGAGTTCGACCCGCTAAGGTACGCACTTCATCGGCGACAACCGCAAAACCACGCCCTTGTTCGCCAGCACGTGCCGCTTCAATCGCCGCATTTAGAGCTAACAGGTTGGTTTGTTGCGAAATACTATTAATCGTGGTCACAACCGCATCGATACTCGCCGCATCTTTCGATAACTGTTCAACTGACGAAAATGCCGCGCCAATTTTAGTTGAAAGCAAGCCAATGCTGTTAACCGTGTTGGCAACACGCTCTTGACTCGTTGATATTTGCATTGAGTTTTCTTTGGTTTGCAGTGACGTGTTACTGGCATTAATAGAGACTTCTTCAATGGCCGACGTCATTTGTGCCATTGCCACAGCAACCGAATCGAGGAATTGATGTTGGCTGCTGATCAGTTTTTCACTGGTGGCCGCCTGTTGATTAAATTCATCCGCCGCTAATGATAGGGTCTTAGCATTCTTGCCAATCGCCGATACCATTTCACTCATGTTATCAGCACAGCGATCAATTTCACGGGCAATCAAACTAAAGTCATCTGTGCCAAAGAAGTTTAATCTAAAGCTCAAGTCACCATCGGCTAAGCGTTTGATGGCTAAGTACATGTCCCATAATCCGCCACCCAAAGAAGTGGAGATCCAATAACTCAGTTGGAATAAAGGCAATAAACCCAGTAAGGCCAACCAAAGCATTAAGTTAGCATCGCTACGCGCATCGGCTTCCCACTCGTGGGTATTTTGCGTCAGTTGTAAGGCTTGTGTGCCTGACACGCTGGCACTGGCCGTCACGTTATCCCCTTGGCGCTGCGCCTCACCTTGCCTTGAAGTCACGGTTAAGCCGTATTGACTGGCAAATTGTGTTAAAGCGCCTGCATCTAATTTTTGTATTGAAGCGACTTGCGCTAAGGCATCAACACTTGCTTGAACTCGGGCAATAGAAGCTTGCTCAACATTACGTTGTGCATGTTGATAATTTACGCCTGCCACTCCGGCCGTAATCAGCGCCACCATAGAACACACGACCCAAAATTTTCCGTTGAGACTGAATTTGATTAATATGGCATCAATGGTGCGAAACTGGATTTGTTTCATCTTAATAATTCCTAAGGAAAAAATACTATCTAGCGCTAAATCAGCATTATAACTCAGAATATTACTATAAAAATGCCCGTAATGTACTCTGAATAAAGATAATGTTAATCCGTACTCGACATAGGGTTACGTGTTGCTGCTGACCACTTTTGTGTCAGAGTAACCAACTGCTCAGTTAACAGACTCATACTAAAACCTAACAAGCCACCAATGACTAACGACGGTATAATATTAGCCACATCCCCCGCCATAGCAAACGTAATACAACAACCAATAAAGGCACCAGGAATAAAGCTAAGCTTTTGATAACTTGCCTGTAAACACATAGCCGAAGTAGCTATGCCAGTAAAAATATAGCCAAATACCGGCGAGATAAAAAAACTGCTACCCGCAATAATAAGCCAAGCCCAAAATACACCCGACAGATTTGTGCACCATGCCATCATCATGCCCTGAAAGCCCGCTTTAGGTTGCGCAAAAAAAGTGCTGCAACCTAAAAAGCCAATCCAGGTAACTAGATGAAAAGCATCTGCGACGCCACACCAAATAGTCGCTAATAGGCCGGCAGAAATAGCGACTTGCCAACGATGTTCCATGGATGACCCCTTTTTATTCAATCACGGAAGTTGATACCCTTGGCAGCTCTGAAACTCATGTCTTAAGCTCGCGCGGGTAAACATATTGGTTAAATTACCTCAGTCTTGGTAACAAAAACCTGATCTATTACAAATTTTCGGCATTAAAGCCTGCAAAACAGCTAACAAGCAAATATTTTGTAGTAAAAAAACAAAAAAAGCGCTTTTTAGACGCTTTTTTGTTCGGTTGCATCACTTAATAGCTTTACCGTAACTTAAACTCGAAGCGGCTTATTAACGGGAAGATCGCGCATCCTTTGTCCCGTGGCAGCAAAAATCGCATTGGCTAAGCTCGGGGTAACGGGCGGCGCACCTGGCTCATCAACACCTGCTGGCGGCGCATCAGATTCAATAATAATGATCTCAATACCGGGTGCTTGAGGTATGCGCAGTAAAGGATAATCGTGAAAATTCGATTGCTACACTTTACCCTCTTTATAAGTGATTTCGCCCATCAAGGCTAAGCTCAGGCCAAACACTATCGCGCCTTCAGTCTGGGCTTTACCCTATGGGGGTTAACTATTGCAAGGTTAATGGCTGTGCCCGCACCTATTGCTGCATATTGCTGCAATGGCATTAACGACTTTAAGCTGTTTATCCTCGCTCACTTCCACCAGCATAGCCACAGCAACATAACTCACTGATTAAGTGCCAACCACGACGCAAGATCGGCTTGGGTATCAATATCAATGGCAGCGCGAGGGAGAGGTATTGTCACTAACGCGCCCTGTTTCTCTTGTTGTTTTAAGATAGGTTTTGCCCCGCGATCACCACTTAAATGAGTAAACAAAGGCAATGTCGAAGCATTAAAAATAGCTGGCACGCCGACATCATCTAAATAGTAAGCAGCAACGTTTTTACCTGTTTGATGCCATGTTGAAATCAATTGCTGGTAATCATCAACGCCCAGCGCAACTTGGTCGGCGAGTGTTAACAGCATGCCATCAAAGCCCTGTTCTAGCGCGTAACTTGCCGCCAAACGAACAGAAGATGCTAAGCCCGTATGCGACTGCTGATTAATCATTACATCAAATGGCTGGCGGGAAATAAGCTCAGCTAACAATGGCTGTAATATGTGATGATGAGTGCCAAGTATAATGAGTAAAGGCGCGACTTGAGGCGAATGAGCATCTGGGCGTGCCCTATCTAAAGTGAGGCCATCGAGTTGCTGTAAACAGGTAATGTGACTGTTGATGATAGGCAATTCTTCTGTGCCAAAAGCATGGCATGAAGGAATCCGTTGCGCTAACTTTATCCCTTCAAAACGCTGGCTCTGGCCCGCAGCAAGTACCACGATAAGTAATCGCTTAGCCGAAGATTCCTGAGATGTTTTAGGTGTTATCAACGCATAACCTCAACTAATTGCTTTAACGTTGCGCCGTGAAGTACACCATGACATTGAGCCAAAATACTTAACGCAATACTACTGGGTAACTCGCCGCCAAGGGCAAGTCCCGCAGGGGCTGCAAATACTCCTGAAAAAGATTCAGTGTTAAGCCCTGCCATATCCAACACTTTATCGCGTCTATGAGCTGGCCCAAGCAATCCAATATAAGCCAACGCATAAGGTTGAATGACCTTTAATACCGCGGCATCTAATCCAAGGTTGTGATTCATCACCACAACGCAATCAAGTGATGCAATAACATTAGCCGCAAGATCTTCAACGGCTTGTTTAATAATGTGTGCATGGGGAAAATCTGCCGCTCTAGCATAAGCAGTACGACTATCGATAACCGTCACTTGCCACCCTAAAGAATGAGCAATCGCCGCAAGGGGTTTGGCATCAATCCCACCGCCCATGATCCCAAGGTGAAACCTCGGCCGTAGGGGGATAATTAACGACTCACCCGTTTCTTGGTTAAAGATACCCGTTCGCACGTAATCACTGGCTGAAAAAGGCGTTAACTCTGCTGGGTAAAAGGCCGCTTGATAGAGCCGAGCATCAAAGCCCGCGCTCACTAAAGGCAGTTGATAAAAGCCCGATTGACCGTGACGAAATGCCTTTACCAGTTCTACTAAACCTAAATCATGATTTTCTTTCAGTAATGGTACCAACATAATATCGACAATACCGCCGCAACCGAGGCGGTAACTTGCATCGGACTCATCGCTGGCATCATAAGTCACCCGCATCACTTGCCTGGTTTGCATGGCTTTTTGTGCGTGACGACGTAAATCAGCCTCTAAACATCCTCCGCTTAACATTCCAGCGCCTTGGCCAAACTCATGAAACAACATCATGGCGCCAGGTTTACGGTAGGCAGAGCCTTGAATGTGAGTGATGACCGCCAGTACCCAAGCATCATCGGCAAGCGGTAACCAATGTTCTAATAAACCTTCGATTTGGTGATCCATTCGCACAGGCTCCGTTGGGTTAAGGGGAGGTAAAAAACTCAATACAATAAGTGCTCACGCTCGGTACTTCTCATAAGGTGGGAGCCTTGTGAGAAATTGTTATAGCTCGGTATTAAGCCGCTGAATAACCAAGTTAGCAAAGGCGCGTACGTATTGAAAGGAGTAATAGAGAGCAAAAGTATTGATGTCAAGAATCAGTGTAAAAGTATATCAAGTGGAGCAGATAGACATCCATGTCTTAAGGTAATTTAGAACAATAACTCTTGTTTATCGCAGCTGGGGCGCAGCTAAACTAAAACTGATATTCCCCTGCTTTAGTACGCAACATTTGTGATTGATTATCGAGATTAATTGAGGTCGACTCAATTTGCTCAATAATTTGGGACACCTCACGGGAATTATCCCGGATCACTATCATGCTCGAGGCGATTTCTTTAGACACCAATGACTGCTCCTCGGTCGAGGCGGCCACTTGAGTATTGAGCCCATGAATGGCTTCAGTGCTAGAACGAATATCCTCAAAAACGACGACGATACGTTGTAGTTCACCCCCAGCCTTTTGCATTAATGTCGCAGCTTGAGTAACCGATGTGCCCACTTGATGAGTCCGATTTTGAAGACTTGCAACTATGTCATCGATTTCCTTGGTTGAATCCTGAGTGCGCTGGGCTAATGATCGTACTTCATCGGCTACCACCGCAAAACCTCGTCCCTGCTCACCCGCACGTGCCGCTTCAATCGCCGCATTCAGTGCCAGCAAATTAGTTTGTTCAGCAATGGCTTTAATCACACTCAGCACATTACTAACTTGAGTACTTTCATTCACCAAATGCAACATAGAGTCTTGGGTGTTGGTGAATGCACCTTCTAATACTGACATCGCTTTGAGTGCTTCTGACACTGTCTGCTGACCCACAGTGACATGGGTTTCGTTTTCAGCCGCTCGGTTTTCTGCATTCGAAGTGCTTTCGCTTACATGCACTAATGTTGTGGTCATTTCTTCCATAGCACTGGCACTAGCATCTAGCTCCCTTGCCACCCGATCTGAACTTTCACGAGAAATTTGAATCGAGGCTTTGGTCTGTTTAGCTAAATCAGCGACCTCTTTTGCAATACTGTCAGTCGTTGATAATGAACTCGCAAGTGAAGCGATAAATAAGTTAATTTGATTAACGATTTCACCTATTTCACCTTGGGTTGCTACAGTAATTCGCCGTGCAAGGTTTTTAGATTGCTGGATATCTAGTAGCTCACGACAGGTTTGAACTAAAGGAGTAACGATACGGCTCTTCACGATGACAAAACCAATAACGGCAGCAAAAATCACAAGTAATAGCACGAGTTGGACCCAGTTCAACGCAGCGTGAAGATTACCGAGTCGATGGACAACCTCTCCTTCAGTACGTTTATCTAAGGCACTAAAAAAGTTATCGATTGGGGTCATAATCTTCACTTTTTCTTTATGGTATTGCTCACTATGCAATAACTCCCTCGCCATCACGAGATTAGGATCGCCTTTTACAGTATATGTTTGAGTATTTGGGTCGAGAAAAATGCCTTTAACTGCATTCATCGCTTTCAGCTCGATAGCCACTAAAGCATTTGAATTTTGCTGAGCCTCATCAAGATATCGGAATTCTTCATCTGAAAACCCAAGAGCTTGCATTTTAGTTTTCAATACAACTTTTGCGCCATCAGGTTTAGGTTTATCACCATAATTAAGCACCAGATCCCAATAAATTTGGTTATATTTTTCTGGCCTTGGCTTCTCACCATTACGAATAGCTAAAATATCCATATACATTTTTTCGTACTTTTCATCACCCGTAACGGCATAGGTACGAGCAAAGCGAGTTAAGTCATCGGAACTTTGTCTTAGTTCATCAGCAACTTGATAGGACTGATATCGAATACTCGCCGCGTCGTTAAATAAGTCAACTTTTGATTTAAGATTAAAACTCAGCACCGCAGTAATCACGGCACTGGCGACTATTGTCGAAAATACCACACTCATCATTGTTTTTGTTTTCATAAATGCCCTAACAGACAGACGACTACCAGTCGTTTAAGTCTAGAAGTAAAATATAAAATAGAGGAACTAAATATGTGTTTATTGCAATCTATATACGTACTTACAGACAATTATCAACGGTGAGACTTATTTTCACTACACTGTGCTTTGTTAGCGCAAAAGTTGGTCGGCGACAAAGGGGTTATGCTCGCGTTCTTCACCAAAAGTAGACATAGGCCCGTGGCCTGGAATGAACTCCACTTCAGTGCCCAAAGGCCAAAGTTTTTCAGTGATTGATCGAATTAAATCTTGATGATTCGATTGGGGGAAATCGGTGCGACCAATCGAGCTTCTAAACAAAACATCGCCGACCCACGCTAGCTTAGATTGAGCAGAGAAAAAAGCGATGTGTCCCGGCGTATGCCCTGGGCAATGCAGTACTGATAAACTTTGCTCACCCACGCTGACTCTATCACCATCCTGCAAATATTGATCGGGCTCGAAGGCATCGCAATGGGGGAAACCGAAATTTTGGCTTTGTTTAGGTAAGTTTTCAATCCAAAATTTATCATCAATATGCGGGCCAATAATTGGAATATTTGCAGCTTTGGCTAACGCTTTAGCGCCGCCAACGTGATCGATATGACCATGGGTAAGCAGAATTTTTTCAAGGACTAAGCCGAGCTTTGTGGCTTCATTTTGGATCCTATCTATATTACCTCCTGGATCCACAACTGCTGCTCGTTTGGTTTTTTCACACCAGATAAGGCTGCAATTTTGCTGAAAGGGTGTCACTGGAATAATCTGATATTTCATAGCTTCAATCTCGTGTTATCCATAAGCGATAGATTACGCTAAGCAACTCATCATGGCTCAAATTAGGATTGAAAAAGTTGATCTTAACCCGAAGCCAAGCAAATAATCCTAGTTTGCAGCATAAACCGTTTTGTATACAATCTGCTAAACACAATACAGCATCCTCCGCTATTAAGGTGACTTGATGAAACCCGATATTATTCTTGCTGATGTTTTGGCTAAAAAGCACACTTTTACCTTGCCCCTAAACTATCAACATCCCATAGCAGAACAAATCCACATATTTGCCCGAGAACTTTGTAGCCTAGAGAATAAAGATAAAAAACTACCTTATCTGGTCTTTTTTCAAGGTGGCCCTGGGTTTGCTGCTATGCGTCCAGCCAGTAACAGTGGCTGGTTGCGCCGTGCCTTAAAAGAGTATCGTGTTTTACTACTCGACCAACGAGGTACTGGCTTATCAACCCCAATCAACCACTTAAGTTTAAAACATTTAGATCCTATCGCGCAGGCAGATTACCTTAGCCATTTTCGTGCGGATAATATTGTGCGCGATGCGGAAGCCATTCGAGCTCAACTCTGCCCCGCCGATAAATGGGCAATTCTAGGCCAAAGTTTTGGAGGCTTTTGCGTTTTACATTATTTAAGCTCGGCGCCTCAAGGCATTAGTGAAGCCTATATTACCGGCGGTATACCATCGCTTAGCCGCAGCGCCGATGACGTTTATCTCGCGACCTATCAACGAGTACTGACCAAGAATAAGCAGTTTTTTCAGCGTTTCCACGATGCACAGCACTTGGCCACACGCTTAGCAAAGCATTTGTGTGAACATGAAGTGTATTTAGCCACCGGAGAACGCCTTACGGTTGAAATGTTGCAGCTACTTGGCATCAATATTGGCATGGAACAAGGACCCGAGTCGGTTTATTACCTACTCGAACAAGCATTGATTGACACAGCATCAGGGGTTGAAGTCAATCCCTTGTTTTTAAACCACTTCAGCCAGCTACTCGATTACAACACTAACCCCATTTTTGCCCTACTGCACGAAGCCATCTATTGCCAACACTCAGGTTCACAATGGGCAGCTCACAGGATGAGACAACACTTTCCTGCTTTTAACTATCAAGTCGGCAAAGCGTTGTTATTTACTGGTGAGATGATTTATCCCTGGATGTTTGACCAATTTAGCCACTTAATGCCGTTAAAAGCTGCGGCGGAAATCTTAGCCCATAAAACAGATTGGCCAGCACTTTATAATCTCGAACAACTGGCACAAAATCGTGTGCCTGTCGCTGCAGCGATATACAGTGAAGATATGTTCGTCGAGATGCAATACAGTCTAGAAACAGCCCAGCAAGTCGGTAGACTAAAATACTGGCTCACTTCCGAGTATGAACACAATGGTATTCGTATGGATGGTGAGCGAATACTCGACAAACTGATTAGTTTAAATCGGGGGCAAAGTTTAAGGTAGCATCCCAATAACCAGTGACGGTTCATGATTCTGTGTCTGGTTGATTTATCAACATATTTTAAGGGAAACCATGAAGTTCTTTATTTCTTTTATCTTTGCTTTTATTGGCTCTAAATTATTATTCAAATACTTCGATTTTCACTACGATATTTTTAGTGACTCTTTTGAACCACTAAAATTTATTATTGATACTGGTGTGTTCGTTGTTATTTTTATATCGACACAGATACTGTATGAAAAAAAATTTGGTAAAACGAATAAACAAGAACAGCCATAACTCCCCCCAAAAATGCATATAGTGACGATAAACAATGTTATATATTTATCTATAATAACATGGCTTTACACCACAAATGGTTAGTGGGGAACATAAAAAAGCAACTGACAGAGTGCTGTCAGTTGCCTTGTTTAAAAGTGAATGTTTAGCTTTACCTTATCAGACTACGGCAAAGAACATCGCTGCGGTTATTTTGGCAAGCTAGCTTGGTGAGCCTTAATAAAGTCAGCCATCCTTTTATCAGCCTTCGCTTGGGCGCTGGCTAAAGTATCAGCCTCAAGCATCGTTTCTACCACTTCGTAGTAGCACTTAATCTTAGGCTCAGTACCCGATGGACGCACAATCACCCGAGCGCCACCCGTTAAGCAGTAGGTCAATACATCGCTCGGTGGTAAATCGATTTTCTCGACTATACCATCGGCAAAACGGCGCTCAAGGGCCTTTAAATCATCGGTTGACAGTACGTCTAACTCACCAATTTTCACGGGCGGATGTTCGCGCAAATAAGCGCCAATATTGGGCGTATCTGGTTTTAAGGCAATACTCACCTGCGCATTAAGATGAAAACCATGCTCGCGGTAAATTTGCTCGAGTCGGTCCCAAATGGTTTGCCCCTTCGCCACTAGTTCAGCAGTTAATTGGGCAAATGCCACCAGCGCCGACAGACCATCTTTGTCCCATACCATACTGCCGACTGTGTAGCCAAGCGCCTCTTCATAGGCGAACAGAAATTGATTCTCGGGCTGAGTTTTAGCAATCCCCACATTCATCAACCACTTAAAACCAGTGAGCGTGGTAAAGCTTTGCGTGCCAAAACCTTGAGCAATCTTAGATAACAGACTCGATGACACAATTGTGGTGCCCGTAAGACGCTGATTATCTTTGGCATGGGACAATAAATAATGACCAAAGAGTACGCCGACTTGATCGCCTGTCAGCATCTGGTATTCGCCATCGTCTTTACGCACGGCAACGGCAAAGCGGTCAGCATCGGGATCGTTAGCGCAGGCAAGCATAGCGCTGTGTTTTTTCGCCTCGGCGATGACTAAATCCATCGCGCCTTTTTCTTCTGGATTAGGGAAATTTACCGTTGGGAAATCGCCATCAGGTTCACGTTGAGCTGCAACTGAATACACCTGAGTAAAACCGGCATCTTTCAATACCGTTTCAGCCATATCCGCGCCAACACCGTGCATTGCGGTATAGGCTAAGCTAACTTTTTCGGGTGCGGTATGGTTTTGTAGCACCTCCGTTTGCTTTATACCATTACGATAAGTTTGGTAAAAATCGTCCTGCAGGATAGTCAACTTACCTTGTTTTACCGCGTCATCATGTTCTAAAAACGGAATGGCTTGATTGGCAGCGCGCTCAATCTGCGCGGCAATACCAGAGTCATGGGGCGGAATAATCTGTGCGCCATTTTCCCAATAGACTTTATAGCCATTATATTGCGGTGGATTATGGCTCGCGGTCACCACAATGCCCGCTGCCGCGTTAAAATGCTTCACCCCAAAGGCTACTAGCGGCGTGGGCGCCACTTTAGCGGTTAAGCGCACGTTAATACCCATCGCGGTGAGCACGCTAGCCGCATCGTGGGCGAAGTTAAATGAATCGTGGCGACCATCGTAGCCAATCACTACGCCACGCTCGGCCGCATCTTTAATCTGGCTAAGTAAATAAGCACCAAGACCTGCCGAAGTTTGACGAATAACCAGACGATTCATCCCCATAGGACCGGCGCCAACCACACCACGTAAGCCTGCGGTACCAAACTCTAAGCGGCCAGCAAAACGCGCAGCCAGTTCAGCTTCGTTACCGCTATCGATTAACGTTTGTAACTGGGCTTTAGTGCGTGAGTCGGGATCATTTTCAAGCCAATGCTTAACCTGTAACTGCAGATGGGTATTCATAAAGCGCCTCATTGAAAATCATTTGCAATTACCTTAGAAAAAACTGCGCCGAAGAACAAGTAAATTTGCATTAATTTCAAAATGAGTCAGGTTATATGCGTATAACAAAGAAAAAACGCACTATCTGGCAAGCTAGCCAAATAGTGCGTAGGGTTTAATAAAATTGTTTAAGAGCCTATTACAGCTTAAAGATATTGTCCTTCGCATCTCTATCGATAAGTTTCACAAAGGGATCAACGCCTAGATAACTGGGTTTATCATCCAACGTGATTGTCAGTTTATTTTCGCCACTGACAAGTCTGTGTTTTTCAAGTAATAACACTTGTTTATCGTTTTTCAGCTTATCGGGATCGGCACTAAAGGCGCCAATATCCACCAGTACATCTAAAGGTTGTTCGGTTTCTTCGCCTTTACCGCTGGCCACTTTACGGCTGGCATAGACGGTCAGCTCAACTTTCGTCTTGCCATCAGATAGCGTGGTCATGACCGCATTCGTCAACCTGAGATCATACAATGTGATGTCATTAAAAGACTCATCGATAAAGCGAGCCTGTGCTGTATCTGTACCTTGCTTAAGGTAACTCACCAAATCCAATGTGGTCGGGAATGGATCGTTACGGTACTGGTAGCGCGCTAAAAATGCCTTAAGATTGGCGTTGAGTGTCGCCTCACCTAATGTATCTTTAATCGCCATCATCACGACTGAACCTTTTTGATAATGAATGTACTGCTGATTTTCACTGCGCAGCAAAGGCATTTCTTTTATCGATTCCGATGAACGACCGCGTAGATACCCATCAAGTTCATACTTTAGGAATTTGCGGAGCATTTTATCGCCGTACTTTTTCTCCAACACCATCAAAGCCGAATACTGCGATAAGCTTTCGGATATCACCGCACTGCCCTGTACATCCGCAGCGCCCACTTGGTGCCCCCACCATTGATGTGCCACCTCATGTGCAGTCACGTAATACACAGAATCGATGTTGTCCTCATTACGCAGATCGGTAATAAAACCAATGCGTTCTGAGTAAGGTACTGTATTAGCGAAACTTTGAGCAAAACTGCGATAACCCGGAAACTCCATAATCCGCATTTGTTTATGCTGATATGGACCAAATGCTTGGGTGTAATAGTCGATAGAATCATTAACAGATTCGATCATACGGGCCACGTTCCAAGGATGATCGGCATGATAATAAACCTCAACAGCAACACCCTTATGCTGCGTTTTTTCCACTTGATAGCGGCCCGAAATAATGGCGTAGTAATTCACCATGGGGCTGTCCATCAAGTAATGGAAATACTGACGTCCATCTTGCTGCCACTGCTGTTGTAAATACCCTGGCGCTAAGGCTATTTGATCGGCACTGGTCGAAATAGTCGCTTCAAATTGAATGAAATCACCATCGACGCCAAAAAAGTTTTGCCTGTAATAATGGCTATCTTCTAATTTATGGGCACGTGCTTTCTCGGCTAAGCCGCGTTTTTGGCGCTCGTGGCGATCCATCAACTCATAACCATCTTGATAACCAAACAACGGCAATAGATTGGTATTATCGATAAAGGTGCCATTTTCGACCACTGACAAATCAAAATCCGCTTCAGCAATACCCACCGACTCGCGCACTAATTGAATATCACCTTTTACCATTTCCCCTGGCTGCACAGGCGTAGTAAAGGTCAACCAAGTATTGCGATAGCGGTTATCAAATACGCCCAAGCGAGTATTAGGAATATTGATTTTTACCGTTTCAGCTTGCGTATGAATAGGCAACTGCACTAGTATTTTTTCAATCGGTTTATCTGATTTGTTTTGCCATTCAAACATCACCTTAGCGACAATTTTGCGTTGCTCAGGGAAAATATCGACATTCGCATTAACCTTAGTTGTCACTAAAATCGGCATACCTTGATATTGCTTAAAGACCTTTTCATAATCGGCTTGCAGATCAGTGGTTTCATCTTGGGTTAAATAATGATTCAGCACTTTAGTCTGGTAGAACAAATAACTACCCATACTCAAAAACACCATTAAGGCAATGCTGACGATAGCTTTACCGCTAAAACCAAGCTGATAGCCGAGTAACCCTATACGACTTTTAAGGCTTTGCTGCGGCCCGCGATGATATAAACCATAGCCTAAGACAAACAGGATAAGGCTAAAGGCCCCCCAATAAATCATATACAGTGCATGGCTTAATAAGCCCCAGCCGTAGCCGTTCATATCTGAATAAATCAAAGTCGGTGATTGACCAAAGTTATACAGGCTATGGCCAAATCCCCAACTTGCCATGACAAACGTTGTTAGGTAATAAGCAACAAATAGTCCCATACCAGCATACTTATTCGGGCTGAGCACTTGTAGGAAAAATGCTAAAACCGCAGTCATCAACAACGGCAAGAGATAGTAAAATCCCAGTCGAATAAGATACTGCGCGATCTCTAGATTGGCTTGACCTTTTATCAGTTGGAAGGCGATGGTGGTACACATGGCGAGCACGTACAGCAAGGTCATTACTATGACTATTGATACTAGCTTTGACCCCCAAAAGCTTAAGTTCGATACAGGAACGCTGTCGACAATATCTCCCATACCTGAGCTTCGCTCACGCCAGACGATTTCTGCGCTGTAATAAATCAACACTATCACCATCAATAACCCCGTGGCGCCAGCAATGTTATTCACCATATCTTGGGTCAGTGGCCAATTAGATGTGCCATACGAGCCAAAGTCATCAAACATGGGGCCGATTAAGTTAAAAATCGTCAATGCACCTAACACCACAAAAGGCGCGGTAAACAGCACTTGGCGTATTTCAAATTTAACGCGCATCCAAAACTGCTGTCGACCATTGGGTTCAGTTGCCATAGCCAATTGTGCCAAAGGCACTAAGCTGGGAATGACCCCCGCTTTATCTGATTTTTTCTCACGCTTCTTGGTCAAGCTCGGCTGGCGAAAAATCCCTGATATTGCCAATAATACACAGGCAATCCCAAACCATAACGCGCGGTTTTGCAGCACTAGCCCAGAGAATTCAATTAACTGGTTATTCTTCTCGCTAATAGTCCAATAACGGGTTACTTCGGCAAAGGTACGCAGCGCAAAGGGATCAAGCAAAGCTGCCATGGTTCGATACTGTGGTTGACTCGCCATTTCACCTGTTAGGGTGTAGAGCACCAACATAGCAACCGCAGTTAGATAGAGCGCCATCAAAGATCTAAATCGACTTGCCATCGCATAGAACAGAGTGGAGATCAGCAGCAAACTCGGCATGGCGAGCAAAAAATACGGCACAAGATAATTCGATAACGCAAAAGGTCCAAAGCGGCTCGCATCGACCCATGGCATAAAGGAACCGAGCATTAAGCCGATGGGAATAAACGCAAATACCATCATCACCACAACAAAGCTGCCTAAAAAGCGGCCAAATTGATATGCAAATGGCGATAGAGGTTTGCTATAAATCAGCTCTTCCATTAAATGCTGATGATTACGGATAGCCGTGCTGCCCACAAAATTCACCACGGCAAACATAGAAATTAATCCCATGATCAACATAGTTTGGGTAATACCAAATGGACTGTTTTTCATTACCTCGCCGCCGCTACCTATTTGGATATTGTTAGATGCGACAGATAAAAAACTTATTAACAACAATAAAAAAGACACAACATAAAAAGAGGGCTGACGTAAATAGTAACGCCATTCAAACCTAAGCATTGATAACAACATATCTACCTCTCCTTATGCAGCCTGACGGCGATGACTGTGTAAGGTAGAAAAATACAGATCTTCAAGCCCAGCAGTAGCAGGAATAAAACCTTCGGGACAGGTTTCAGCCATCACATTAAGTACTGTGCGTCCCGCTAATAAACGCTTAGAAATCACCGGCAACTGCGTCTCAAGCTCCAATGCCTGGGCTTGATTTACCGTCTTGGTCCAAATCTTTTCCGTTAACTCACTCACTAATTGATGGGGATTGCCTTGAAGCAAGATTTTGCCCGATGCTAATACAGCCATATTGGCGCAGAGTTCAGATACATCCTCAACAATATGAGTTGAGAGGATCACTACTTTTTCCTCGCCTAAACTCACCAGCAAGTTATGGAAACGGTTACGTTCCTCAGGGTCAAGACCCGCAGTAGGTTCATCCACTATCAATAATTTAGGATCGCCAAGCAAAGCCTGAGCAATACCAAAACGCTGACGCATACCGCCAGAAAAGCCACTCACCGCTTTATTTTTATGCTGATAAAGATTAGTGTGAGCCAGTAATCCTTCGACCGCTTCTTTACGCAGTTTGCTCTGATTAATGCCCTTCAGAATAGCTAAATGATCTAAAAGGTCATAGGCGCTAATACGAGGATAAACATTAAAATCTTGTGGTAAATAGCCTAAGGTTTTACGCAAGGCTTGGGGGTCGGCTAATACATCAATACCGTTAAATACTATGCTACCGCTATCGGCGCTTTGCAGGGCAGCAATGGTACGCATCAACGATGATTTACCCGCGCCATTGGGTCCGAGTAAACCAAACATTCCTTTAGTAATGATTAAATCAACACCATCAAGTGCTTTAACACCGTTATCGTAGGTTTTAGTGAGATTAGAAATAGTCAGCATGTTCCCTCTTGCTTCTGTGAGTTAAAAACGCCGATAAACTATCACATAAAATTAACCTTTACAGTAGTTATCAATATATTCATGCGGTTACGGAATGACCGCCAGTAAAAATAACGTTATTTTTAGTTATACAAATAATAAAAGGGACTCTATTTGAGTCCCTTGTTCGTAAAAAGTAATGTAAAAAATAAATTAATCACCAGTGTTGATGTAGTGCCATCAATACAACTAATGACACAAACCTATTTATTAACGAGATGGTAAAGTGCCCTCGAATACCCGCACTTTGATGTTCTTTTTCAGATTATCTTGATCTTGTTGCCACTCTTGCCATTGGGTCAGACTGATACTGAGCTGTAATGAAAAGTCAGTCGATATCCATTGTTTTTGCCCTTGGGTATATTTAGGCTTAGGAACTATGTTACTTGGCCCGACGAAGGCGTCTGAGCACTTAAACGTTTTGAAATACACTTGATCAATCGAGAGATCGAGTGTGCTAGGCGATGTTAAACATTGACCGCTACCCGATTCTTGGTAAGAGGCGAATTGATACATAATTGCTGGTGTATTATTTGTGCTATCGGGAACTGAAGCCGTTTGATGACAAGATAAACAACTGCTTAATCCGTTATCCGCCGGTCCATTTAAGCGTCCATTACACCCTAAATGCCCCGCATTTGTATGCTCATTCAAGCGGTCAACCACCTCTTGGAATATCGCGCTATCCTTGAGCCCTGTTAATGAGTTTTGAGGGAATGCTGCCGCGCCGATGCTTACAGGTGGCGTATCATTGCCCCACATTAATCCCAGAGGAGAGATACGATCCCAAGGATTTTTCTCTTTAGCTTTAAACTGACCGTCGGCAACAAAAGTACCATAGACCCAACCAACGGGTGAACGACTGTCCCGCACCGCGATATCAAACTGCAATAAATAAACATCAGCGACAGAGCGTGGGCACTGCTCTGTTTCTTGTTGAAAGCTACAAGCGCTACCATCGGTATTTTTACATTCACAAAAATCACTAGAGCTGATATTCGCTCGCCACACTGGTACATTTTCAAGGAAGGGGTAATTATTAGGCGTTGCAGTAGTGAACAGTAACTTGCCAATAACGCTGCCTTCATTAAACACAAAGTTTTGTTGTGGCATCACTGGTGACGGCGCCCCCGTCCATACCTTGCCAATGCTATTTGCCGCCTGAGGATTATAAAAACCCACCGCCCACATCGTAGTTTTCAAATCGCCTTGGCCTTTTATCTCCATTGTGACGGGGGCTTCGCGGGTCAAGCCGTGGATAAATTCCCGCCCACTCATAGGATCATAGGTCTGATAGGGAATATGGTACCAAGAGCGTACCTTGTTATTACACAGATCCCAGTCCTTACTGATATCGCCTTTGTCGATGTTTCCCTCTTGGATGTACTTCATCACAGCCCAAAGGTATTTCCACGCTTGGGTGTTTTTCTCTGTCTCACTCAGACTTTTATCGAAGGGATTGAATTCAAGCCAGGGTGCAGCACTGTCTTGTTTGGCATTTGAATAGGCGTCGCTGAGGCTAAAAACAGGTCCATCCCATCCCTGATAAGCTTGGTTGATAATGACCTGATTGTCCCACATACCTGTTTTAGTAAACGCAGGGTCTTGGAAATAACTTGGGTAAGCTCCAGTGCAAGTGGAGGTTACGTTAGATGTTGTCTCAGATATTGTGTTTGTCGATTGTTTGTCTGCAGCTTGTGCATTAACAGCGGTCAATGAACAAACCGAGAGCATGAGTATGGCGGTAATGTTAAGTTTCATAATATCGTCCTTGAAGAGCATTAGTTCTAAAAATTCCCTTTATAGGCCCCAAACTAAAAGTGACTCTAATAAAGTATAGACTAATTTTAAAAATCCTCTTTAAAGCTTAACAGTTCATAAACTCGGGATATAAAAAAGGCCGTTTAGTGAACAATAAACGGCCGGATCAGATAGACGATTAGGCTAGCCATACCTGCCTAAATTATTCATTTTCAATTTTTTGCCCACGCGTTTTCCATAATGAATACAACACCCCTGCGACTAACAGGCTAAAAGTTACCCCAAGGGATACTGGGGTTGGGATAGTAAAGTCCACCATGCCCTCGTGATTGAAATACACTAAGCCCACTTTTACCCCAATAAACACTAATACCACTGATAACGCATATTTGAGATATTCAAAACGATGCACCATCGCAGCTAAGGCAAAGTACAAAGCACGTAACCCCAGAATGGCAAAAATATTCGAGGTGTAGACGATAAACGGATCTTGAGTAATCGCGAAAATAGCGGGAATACTATCAACCGCAAATATCAAATCTGCGGTTTCCACTAAAATCAACGCCAAGAATAACGGCGTTGCCCACCATCCTTTTGTTAATTGATGTTTTTCACCACGTACCCAGAACTTTTGGTTATGCAGTGTTGGCGTAAAACGCATTTTAGTACGTAGCCATTTGTAAGACTTATTATCTTGAATATCACTGTGTTCATCATTTGAGAACAGCATTTTTACGCCAGTAAAAATCAAGAACACCCCAAACAATACAAGTACACCCTGATACTGTGCCACCAGCATAGCACCAAGGCCTATCATAATGGCGCGCAGTACAATAACGCCCATGATGCCCCAGAACAGCACCCGATGTTGATAAATACGTGGGATACCTAAGCTACTAAAAATTAAAGCGATAACAAATACGTTATCCATAGACAGTGATTTTTCAATCAAGTAGCCCGTCAGATATTCCATCCCCGCCGTTGACCCCTTGTACCACCAGAGCCAAGCCCCAAACAATAAACCCATACAAATATAGAAAGCTGAAAGTTTCAAACTCTCGGCCACGGTAATCTCATGCTGCTCTTTGTGTAACACCCCAAGATCGAAGGCCAAAAGCGCTAGCACAAAACCAAAAAACATTAACCAAACCCACAGCGGGTAACCCACAAATAGGCTAGTAAAAAATTCCATAATTATCCTTAATTACACATAACGTTCGGCATGTAGATTTTGAATATTGATGTCGTAAAACATTACATTGAGTCCGGCTACTCCTTCTATTAGAACCGGCACACGATTTAAGCTGCGGTCACTTATTGTTACTCCTCTAGCAATATCGCACTTCGGCATTCTTTATTCTGTTTATTCTCAGGAAATAAATCCAGATAAGCATAAAAGGATCATCACGCTAACTGAGCATATTTAGGACTGAACTCCGTCATTAAGAGGCTACAAACTTAATCGCACTCATATTTGGCTGCGGTATTCTACCCACTATTTAACACTGATTTATTAACTGAAAATGAATGAATTTAAGCATTTAGTATGATTTGTCGCCACAAAAAAAATGCATTAAATAATGGTCATAATCGATATATAGGTAAAATTTTTCTCACTTTCAAGCCCCTTGACTGTTCCATGCCAGCCGAGTGTGATTAACTGCAGCTACAGCGCCGTCTTTCAGCAATCAACAGCACTGCAATAACCATAAATAATGAAAAATAATTAATAAAATTCATTACGATAAAATGAATCAATAACGGCTCGGCGCATAAAGCGCCAGCAATGGGAGTTTTAAGTGTCACTAGAACAAAATCCTTTGCACCCAATACCAAACATACACCATTCGCACCAACCAGAAATGCTGCTTGGGCACCCTAAAGGTTTGTATGTCTGTTTTTTTACCGAAATGTGGGAACGCTTCTCCTTCTATGGAATGAAGGCGTTACTATTTCTTTACCTCATTAAGTATCATTTATTTACCGATGAGTTTGGCTATAACGTCATTGGTGCCTACGGTGCCTTAGTGTATGCCATGCCCGTGGTCGGTGGTTTATTAGCCGACCGTTATATTGGTATGCGTAAAGCGGTCATCTTCGGCGGTGTGTTATTAGTGCTCGGCCACTTGGGTATGGCCTATGAGGGCCACCAAGCCGTGATCATTGCTGGTGAAGTTCAACGAGATGAACAAGCACTACAGGTTTTTTATCTATCGTTGGCCTTAATCATTGTTGGCGTTGGTTTTTTAAAACCCAACATTTCTACCATCGTCGGCCAGCTTTATCCAGCGACGTCCCCCAAGCGTGATTCTGGCTTTACCATTTTCTATGCAGGTATCAACTTAGGCGCAACCTTAGCCCCATTAATTTGCGCTTATTTAGGTGAAACCTATGGTTGGAAGTATGGTTTTGGTCTAGCGGGTTTAGGCATGTTAGTCGGACTCATCGTATTTATTCGTGGCAAAAAACACCTACAGGGTTACGCAGAACCAAGAGATCCCGCGCGGATTTTAAAGAAAACCGCCGGTATCACTACAGAACAATGGATTTACTTAAGTGCCATCGGCAGTGTTGTGTTAGTTTGGGGCTTAATTCAAACCCATTCACTTGTGCTTTCTCTCAGTAGCTTATTGCCTGCCGTTAGTCCCGTAATTTGGTTCCTGCATTCAGTATCACTACTCCTTGTTCTGGGTATTGGCTGGTTTATGGTCAAACACTGTAACCCGATTGAACGTCAACAGATGTCGGCTTTACTGCTGTTTATCCTCGCAGGCTTGGTTTTCTTCGCATTATATGAGCAAACCTATGGCTCTTGGGTGGCATTTTCGGACCGTGTAATGGACCGTAATATGCTGGGGCTAGAATGGAGTGCGGGACAGCTTACCTTCCTTGGCGCTTTCTTTGTGATCAGCTTATCTCCCATCTTTGCTTGGCTATGGCCCGCGCTTGCCCGTAAAAACTGCGATCCAAGCAAACCAGTTAAAACGGCACTCGGCATTTTATTCGCGGGGTTATCTTTTATGGTGTTAGTGCTTGGGATCCAAATGCCGCTAAGCAGTGGTTTTGTGAGTATTTGGTTTTTAGTTGCAGCGTATTTTGTACTAGAAATCGGTGAGTTATTGCTATCTCCTATCGGTTTATCTGCCGTAACTCAGCTTTCAGTCAAACGCGTGGTCAGCGTGATGATGGGCGCTTGGTTTCTTGGGACTTCTTATTCTGAAATATTAGCCGCCGAATTAAACAAACTCGCCGCGATTGATACTCAAGGTGGGACGATAAGTGACGTACCGAGTGCTATGGCACTATATGAGCAACTGTTTATATTTTCAGCACAAATTGGTGTGGTGATGGCGTTAGTTTTCTTCGCCTTAGCGCCACTAATGAAGAGAATGATGCATGAGAAAACAGCGGTAAGCGAAGTATAACAATTAAAAAGGAAAGAAAACTTGGCTTACTCTCGCCCCCTGAGGCGACGGTAAGCCAAGACAATAAGATGTAAGGCAAGTAACCCCGAAAAAGCGCTGCAGAAAAACAATAAGGCTATCGAATTCACTTCCCGCGGCGTGTCACGATAAAGAAACCACCACAGCGGCCAACTGATTACCGACAAAGCCGTAAGCTGCCACATACAGCGTGTACAACGCCCTATCTTTTGTCTGAATATTGACGTTTTACAATCATCACAACTCATAAATCCCCAATTAAATAATGGCAACAAGAGAAGGTATATTTAAACTAAAGTGATACTTTAAGCCTTGCCATCCCTTCATTGATAGAAACCAGTGCACCATAGCCGAGATCTCGCTTGGCTGCGCTGATATCAAAATAATGGCTGCAGGATAACTGCCGTGCAACAAAGCGCGTCATCATGGGTTCGTCTTGCTTCTTTAGCAGCAAATATACACTTTCTAATACTGCACCTACCACATAAGCGACTGATTTAGAAACCCGTTTTGTCACAGGAGGCAAACCATCACAGGCCAGAATCAGGTTGAGCATTTTTGCCATAGTGATCGGCTCATCGTTACTCAAAAAATAGGCTTTACCTTGACACTTAGGCTGGGGTTCGCATAACTCAAGCGCCGCCAGTACATGGGCGTAAGCAGCGTTATCAATGTAGATAGTATCGACCAGCTTATCTTCATGCCCTACCAGTTTTAGCTTACCTAAACGGCCACGCGCTAGTACTCGAGGCACCAAATGAGGATCGCCAGCGCCCCAGATCAAATGTGGCCGTAAAGCGACAGTTTTAAGCGCATAAGGCATTTGAGCTATATCAGTAGTCTCAGTCACAGCATCACTCACTTGATTAGCATCCAGTATCATCTTTTCGGCGATCGCTTTGGAATGGGCATAATAATTAAGGAATGATGTTGCATAGGGCGTAGATTCATCAATACCCGATTCATCTTGCCCCGCAAAAGTCACGCTCGGCGTACTGGTGTAAACTAACTTATTTATTTTTAATGCCTTACAAACAGCAAGCACATTAGCAGCGCCCTTGACGTTAGGGCAAAAATAGCTGTCTCTATCGCCCCAAACGCCTGCTTTAGAAGCAACATGAAACACCATATCGCAGCCTTGCATCGCCTGTTGCAGTGCCTCTTTATTGACTAAATCTCCTTGATGCATAATCACGCCGAGCGATTCAAGTTCGGGGTAATGTCCGCGCGCAAAGCCAGTAACCTTAATACCCGCAGCTAATAAGCGTACACAAATAGCTTTACCTAAAAATCCCCCCGCGCCTGTCACAAAGGCGTGCGACACCTTAAAGGCGAGCTGCTTAAGTGCGGTTTGCTCAAGTGCATGATACTGCGCTAGTGCCGTACTATTAATTGGGTCTATCGTCATTGAGATATCCATTTCTGCTCATCAATATGAGCTTAAAAGTCTATGTAAGCATTTACAAAATAAGCATAAAGGCTAAGAAGTTAAGCAAGCTTAGTTAACGTGGGCACAGACTATAGCGTAAAAAGGCAGGCAGAAGATCGCTGAGGTTAACATTAACCCTTTGTTTGTGATTGCGCCCAAATGGCTAATTTTTCTCTAAAAATCTTAGCGTTATGCCGTATATCGACAGGAAAATCAGGATGAATAAGAAAGCGTCTTATACCCTGAGTTTGAGCAAATTGCTCAGCAATAGTGACGAGATCTTGATACAGTTGCTGGCTTTTATTGCATACCAGTGACCTATCAAGTTCGATACAGATTAATGGTTCTATCTCGTTCGCTACCGTTACCGCCACTAATGCCGAACGTTTTACATTAGGATGCGTATTAAAAATACGCTCGCAAGGAATAGAATAATAGCGTTTAGCAAACTGTCCTTTACGAGTGGCATCGACTCTGTGGGCCTTACGACCACACATCCATAATCGACCTTGATCATCCAGATAACCCAAGTCGCCCATGCGATGCCTTACGCTGTTATTTTCGGTGTCCCAAATTTTCGCCGTCGCTGTCGCGCTATCGAGTTGATAGTAGGCATGGCTTACCATAGGCCCTTGCACAACAATCTCGCCGATTTCGCCGCAATTAAGCAGCAATGCCTCATTCCATAGAGGGATGACATCTTCACTTATGCCAATAATACCAATCGTCACGCCGTCAATCGCGCGGCCAACACAAATGCCGCCACCGTTATCTGTGATGTCTGTGGTGGTAAATAAATCATTACTGGCAATCATGCTAATGGGCAGCGATTCAGTTGCACCGTAAGAGTTGAGAATCGGCACATCTGGGTTAAGCATTTGCTTAAAGCGGGCAATAGAGGCGATAGTCGCAGGTGCACCGGCTGAAATAACCCGCTGTACGCTGGGTAGCTTATGTTGTTTTTGTTGGCCTGCACGGCCTAAACGCTCTAATAAAGCAGGATTTACAAAAATATTACTGCATTGATATTTTTCAATCGCAGCAAACAGGAATTCGGGATTAGCGGTAATCGGTTTACTGGCATCCATATGCGGCACGATAGATGCCATTCCGAGCGCCGGGCCAAACAGCGAAAATAACGGAAACGTAGCTAAGTCGCGCTCACCATGGGTAATACCATAATCATGTTTAAGCGCTTGAATTTGCGCTTCAAACATCCCATGACTGTACACAACGCCCTTGGGCGTACCTGTGCTGCCGCTGGTGAATAAAATCGCCGCCATTTCATTAGGCTTTAGCATCACCATTGGATATTCAATATGCTGCGTTGAGGTATTTTTTGTTGAGGTGTGTTGCAGCAAGGTCGATAAACTTATCGAGCCAGTCAGTAATTGCATCAGCTTAGCCGCGAAGTCAACTTTACCGCCATCCACATTGAGTAATGATCGAATACTGCCCTTACCCCAACCAAATAATCGTCTGGCAACATGGGCCTTAGGAATACCAATAAAAGCATCGGGCGATGCTTTTTCAAAGCATTGTTTAAGATTATTCATACCCATACCTGGGTCCACCAGAATGGGGATGATGCCGGCTTTAAACAGCGCAAAGGTTAAAGCAAAAAAATCAAGGCTTGGCGTCACCATCAGCACAGCCTTCATGCCGCGCTTAATGCCATGGGCGTTAAGCGCAAAAGCGATGGTATCGCTCTGCTTATCTAGATTGAGGAAATCTAACTCGCTATAACGTAGATTCGCCACCGATGCGCCATGCGCCTGCTGAACAGCCACCGCAAGATGATGGGGCATCGCATGGGCCGCTTGTTTAAGGTGGCGGCAAATATTGGCATGACTCTCGACTAAAACGGGTGATGCCGCGCTCGGTAAGGATATGGATTGAGCCAAAACCGCAGCATCAGTTACAAACAACGTCGACATTAACCGTTGACCTGTTCAGTCGCTGCCGTTTTAGAATTTGAACTGTCTACATCTGCCGTTTCTATCACAGCCCTATCTTCAGACATAAAGCCTTTGATGTGATGAATAACTTCATCACTGGCATCTTCCAAAATATAGTGACCGCAATCGGCAAATTCATGCACAATTGCCTGCGGCATGTGCTGGCGCCATTGGGCTAAAAAATGCTTATCAAATACAAAGTCTTTTAGGCCCCAACAAATCAACGTCGGGACTTTGGCAAATTGCGGCAAACTCGCTGCAATATCAGAGACTAATTGATAGTTTCTGTCCCCTTCACGCAACGGAATATCCTGCACAAAACGCAAGGTCGAAATCCGATTAGCCCAAGAGTTAAACGGCGCTACATAGGCATCGCGAATGTATTTCGACATAGGTTGGCGCTTCACGCCGACATAGGAGGCAATAGATGAAAAAGCATTAAAACCACGAACTAGCACTGTACCTAACAAGGTATTACGGCAGATCCACAGCGGCCAAGGGAAAGGCTTAGACTTAGGCAGGTGAAAAGCGCCGGTATTTAAAATCACTAAGCGTTTAATGCGCTCAGGATAACGCGCCGCATAGCCCATACCTATCATACCGCCCCAATCGTGGACGACTAAGGTGATATTATCTTTAACATTAAGGCTATCTAACAGGGCCTCAAGATCATCAATTCGACTCTTTAACGTATAATCGTAACCGCTATCGTCGGGTTTATCCGATAGGCCGCAGCCGATATGATCTGGCACTATGCATTGGTGAGTCTCTTTTAAGGCGCTGACTAAATTGCGATAGTAAAACGACCAGCTAGGATTACCGTGAACCATCACGACAGGTTCGCCTTGGCCTTCGTTTATATAATGCAGCTTGTTGCCATTACGGCTCAAAAAATGACGTTGAAAAGGCAACAGAGTGTCTAACATAACGCTTCCTATCTTTTTAATACTATTGAACGCGAGCGCTATTTAAAGCGAATGAATATATTAGGGTGTCAAGATTTAAGGGCCTATGACGCCTTTACCACTTAATGCCTAACATCATGCAATTTAACCCACTACCTATGCCTAAAAAGCTTACTTGGTCGCCCGCCTGTAAAAAACCTTGGTCGTGCGCCATCGCCGCAGTCACAGGTAAAGATACGGTGCCCATATTGCCAAGTAACTGGTAGGTTGGAAATTCTTTCTCGGGTGGAATATTGAGTGCACTAAGCACTTGTCTGCGGTTCGATGCACCGACTTGATGGCAAATCACTTTATCAACTTGTTCAACCAGCCAATTGCGCTGCTCAAGAAAATGCTCCCAAGTATGTTTGGCCAGCTCAACCCCTTCTTTTAACAAGGTGACCGCATCGGTTCGCATAAACTCGCGATACAGATTGTGGCCTGCTTCCTGTAATCCCCATTGACATAACTGGTGATGTTCAGGTGCCGATAAATGCGATGCACCGAGCAATTGATGTTGACGCACATTAGTCAGCGGTAAACTGCCGTCGGTTAAGATAACCGCTACCGCGCCAGAACCACCGGTTAAGGTGGCCAGCGACAGAGCAAAATTTTGCATGGTCGGATCGGCGAGCATGTTGTCGATAGTGACATCAACAATGTCCCTTGCCGATTCACATGACACCACCATACCCGCTTTAATTTGGCCCAACTCAATGCGATTAGCGATATCTAAAATACCCGATAACACTCCAAGGCAAGCGTTGCTGATATCGTAAATAGCGGTATCTTTTGACACCCCCAAAGAGGCTGCGATACGGCAAGCCGTGGCGGGTTCATGTTGGTCACGGCACACACCGGTGTAGACAACAGCACCTAAATCAGCAACGTTAATCCCGGTTTCAACCATGGCTTTACGGGCCGCTTTAATGGCACCGTCAGACAATTGATGCCCTTTTGGCCACCAGCGGCGTTCAGTGATCCCAGTCAATGCGGCAAGCTGTCCCATAGGAATACGGAACTTTTGATACAAAGGAGCGAGACGAGACTCTAGCTCACTACTGGAAACCACAACAGGTGCCAGTTCGTAGGCCAGGCTATTAATAAATACGCGGGAATATTTCATGAAACTGTTTTATTCGCTCACTAGAATGACTGACCTAAGGTCAGCTTTCAGTTGTTATTCGTCATTAATGCGACATTTGAACAAGAAAAGCCCGATGATTCAATAAAAAACCACCTTTAGTGTAAGACTTGTCTCACAGTGCAGGTTCTAAACACCACAGAGTTGAATTTGCTTTGATTCATTTAAAATAGATTAGTAAGCAAATACTTCATAAAAAACATAACAGTACAGTATACTTTAAGACAGTTTAAATTATGTCGCCATTTTTTGCGCTAAAATTAATGCATTTCTTGGCGTGACGCTGTTTGCACAAAATTCACCCACGCGAACGCCGTATCCCTGTTCCTGTAAAAAACAAACACGATCTAAGATTAACCACTGTTCGAGCACCGCGCGAAATAGATGCGCGACAAGGTCGATGCGCCGTGTTAATTGCTGCCTTTTATGCCCGACTTCAAGCCAAGCATCAAAATCACAGTTTTGCGTTAACTTAAGTGTCTTAGTCTCGGCCGCCCACAAGCAAAAATGCTTAAAACTGCCGCTAAGTTGGCTCTGCTTCAGCGATGGTAAGGGTAAGTATTCATCAATTTGCCGACATTGACGTTGCAGCGCATCAAACCCTAAACGCCAGGCAATTTCTTGATGACGCAGCGCCTGCTGTTTAGGGCTGGCAATCACGCTTTGTTGCAGTGGTAGCTGTAAGTCGTGGCGACTGAGTTTTATCGCGCTTTTTTTAGCCATATCTGACAATGCTTGATAATAACTGCCTTGAATTAAATGATAACAACAGGGGGAAATTGCCAGCGCCTGTGTGCCCGCCGCTGCGGCTAACGTTAATAACCTCACATGTAAATCACCGCAAGCATGCAGCGCTACCACTTGCTGTTGCCTAGTGAACGGATTGGTATTGACGTTAATAGCAAAGGCATCGGCGCAAACAAAGGTTTGCGATAAGTGCCACTTATCGGCAAAAGCTTGGCCTGCCTCACACAGTGGCGCTTGCCATTCTAGACTCACCACTTCGGCGCCGCGGGCCTTGGCAATCAAGCGGCCTAAATGGCCTTTACCCGCACACCATTCCAATACAGGTAAATCAAGATCCGGCAAATACTGCACAAATGCAGTAATTTGCTGCCATTTACGACCTTTAATGTGCGCACTAAAATGCGCTTCATCATCAATGGATAAACCGTTAACCTGTGCCTCATCAACAGCAAGTATTTTATCTGTAGCAGCAATTGATTCAGTGAGTAAGGATAAATCCCAATCTTGGTCTAACGCCTTAAGATCTTCACTTAATGCCGGTGTTAGCGCCTCAACCAGCAAAGATTGCTCGGCATCAAGTTCATCAAGCTCGCTATCGTCCAGCGCCCAGACTGCGGCGGCCAATTGCCCAAACTGCGCCGACCAAGGCAAATTCGTCGCCTCAAAAGCGCGCACTTGCCATAGGGCAACGCTCTGTTCAAGCAACTGATTAAGTTGCTCAAATCGCTTTGAATAATTGGATGTGTTGTACGATTTATCTTGATTCACGTCATGCCCAGTATCAAAAAACTTACCTTATTTTAGGCCAAGTGAATGCGCCTTAAAGATGACTTTATACGAAAAAATGTTAGTATCGCGCCACGTTAGACACTCAACCATATCGTTAACTGAAACCTTAACGTTATAACGATAAGGCACCCAGAGGACACCTATGCTTTCACCTTGCGTTGCACGCTGCGGTTTAAATGATGATGACTATTGCATGGGTTGCTTTCGGCATATCGATGAAATTGTCAGTTGGCGCACCGCCAGTGACACACAGCAAGCCGCTATTTGCGCGCAATTACCAGCCCGTAAAGCGGCATTAGAAGGCCAAGAGAATCAGCATATTTTGAATCGCGCAAAATGGCTCGCCGCCGAAGCGCGTTTAACCAGCAAAGATTAAATACCGTCCATTCATATTTTTGCACTAACGCTGACAATCTATCACTAACAATCTATCACTCACACCATAGCGCAAACTACTTTTTCAGCATTGACTTCAAGTCTGCAAAGGGATTGTAGGTCGCAGCCGCTTGCTTAGTTTCAGTGGTACCACCGTAGCGGATCAGCTCTTCAAAGCGGGAATGTTCGTTGTCGTGGCAATACAGGCACAATAATTCCCAGTTTGAACCATCTGACGGATTGTTATCGTGATTATGGTCTTTGTGATGGACGGTTAGTTCACTTAAATTTTTAGGCGTAAACTCACGAGTACAACGACCACACACCCAAGGATAAAGTTTTAAAGCCTGTTCGCGATAGCCACCTTCACGTTTGGCTTTGTACTCTCTCGCATCGGCTAATACTTTGTCTAATTTACTCTGGCCTGGTACTGACATAGTGACATTCCTAAAACAAACCCTAAAAAATTGCCCCAAGGATAATCGGTGTTATCACTTGGGGCAATATATGCCGCACTTTACAGGGTAATACGGCTTGAGATTTAGCCTTAGTAGCCTAAATAAAATTAAGTCACATGACCTTGGTCGGCATTCGATAGATGTAAATAGTGTAAGTATTTTTCATACTGAGTCACCACGTCCGCGAGGATTTGATCTTCTGTATAACCCATCACATCATAATGCTGGCCGCCTTGTTCTAAGTAGACTTCAGCGCGGTAATACAAGGTATCACCCTGCTCGATTTCAGTACCCACTGGATTAATAATTTCAAAGCAACGTGTTCGTACACCGTAAACAAAGGGCAAATTCAGCTCATTACTGATCACCAGTCGTACCCGTCCATCTAAATATTCAAGATCGGCGGCAATTCCCTTAGCCATAAAGTGTTGGCACACCTTTGACAGCGCAGGCGTTGCAACATTATTTAAGAAATACTGCGCCTCTTCATGGGTTGGATGCGAAACTAGCACGCCAATCCGCTCCTCCCAGCTCATATTCGTCTTGGCATATTGCACACTGGTATTGTGTAACTGCACGCTATTAATTTTCAGCCAGTCATTCTTCAAGGCTTTAAATAAGCCCAGACACATAAACAGCATCACGATTAAAAACGGCATAGCACTGGCGATAGCCGCTGTTTGTAGCGCCTGTAAACCACCTGCTAACAATAGCACTGAGGCTACAACCCCTTGTAATAACGCCCAAAAAACGCGCTGCCACACAGGGGCATTATTATCACCACCGGAGGTTAGGTTATCGATCACTAACGACCCCGAATCCGACGAAGTGACAAAGAAAGTAACTACTAAACAAATCGCAATCCCCGAGAGTAATGTCGGGAACGGCATGTGCTCAAAAAATACAAACAACGCCACTGACACATCGGTATTAACCGCATCGGCAAGATACTGAGCGCCGTGATTCATGATCGAATCAATCGCCGAGTTACCAAACACTGTCATCCACAGGAAAGTCAGCGTCGATGGCACAAATAATACCCCAATCAAAAACTCACGAATGGTGCGGCCACGGCTCACGCGCGCAATAAAAGTACCAACAAAAGGTGACCATGAAATCCACCAGCCCCAATAGAGTAAGGTCCAACCTCCCAGCCAATCTTCTTTATGTTGATAGGCATACAAGTTAAAGGTTTTATTAACTAAATCACTTAAGTAACCACCCGTATTTTGTACAAATGCCTGCAGTAACATCACTGTAGGGCCAAGAACTAATACTATGATTAATAAAATAATGGCTAGGCCAAGGTTAAGTTCACTTAAACGTTTTACGCCCTTATCAAGGCCGGAGAACACTGACAGTGTCGCAAGCAAGGTTATACCTATAATCAAACACACTTGCACAACAGCATTATTAGGCAAACTTTCAAATAAATAACTCAGCCCTGAGTTAACCTGTAACACCCCAAAACCGAGTGACGTTGCCACGCCAAACATAGTGCCGAGCACGGCAAAGGTATCAACGGTATGGCCAATTGGGCCATAAATTCGCTCACCGATTAAGGGATAAAGCGCACTTCTTGGCAATAACGGTAACTTATGCCGATAAGAAAAATACGCCAAACTCAATGCCACTACGGCATAAATCGCCCATGCATGTAGACCCCAGTGGAAAAAAGTGATTTTCATCGCTTCTTTCGCAGCAGCGAGACTCTCAGGCGTGGCATCGGGCGGTGCAAGGTAATGCATCACAGGTTCGGCGACACCAAAAAACATCAAACCAATGCCCATGCCCGCCGAAAACAACATGGCTATCCAGCTTTTATAGCTGTAATCAGGCACAGAATGATCTGGCCCTAGTTTAATATCGCCAAAACGGCTAACCATAATAAAGAGGATGAAAATCAGGAAGAAAGCCACACTTAAAATGTAAAACCATCCAGCTTGTGTTTCTATCCATGACTGTATTGATTTAAAGACGGTATTAGCCTCAGTGGGCCATACCGCACAGATCATCACGATTAAAATGATGAAGAAAACCGATGAATAAAATACCGGCGGATTAATACTCGATTTGATCGACATTGATTCTCCCAATTTCTAGCGAGTTCACTCTCGAAATATCTCAGCGCATCAACGGCGAGATAAACATAAATGTATATTCAAAACTTGTTTTATGAGGTGAGTTTATCTAATTGTAGTACGGAGTTATTCCCTCGGTTTATTATAACGATGCACTCTGGCTAAACGCGGTAAAGACTGACAAGGGATTAATCGCATAACTTTATAAGTTAAAGCTATCGAACAACCTAAGCCGTAAACGCTAGGTAAAATAGCACTCAGCATAAAACAATTTTTTATTAGTATATTTAGCATAAAAAATGGCGACTAGATTAGTCGCCAAAAAATTATACCACAAAAATCATCAAATTTGATGTTAAACGCTAAAGTATACAAATCGATAACGTAAAATCGCCTTTAGATAAAAGCTAAGGATTAATCGGCGTCTGTGAAATTCCTGCGGTTAAATTAAAGCGCATTGCTTCTTCAAAAGACCAATCGACCATAATTAAATCGTCCCGTTTGATTAAACTTGTCACGCCAGCCATTTGATAGCTGAGCTGGAATAATACCGGCACCCAATCCCCTTCTGGTAAGGCATCGAGCAGTGGTTGCGGCGGCGTATCCGTCATAATAAACCCCACCACAAAACTGCCATTGGCTTGTTTCACTAATACGGTTTTTTGACTCGTCGGCTTGCCATCACGATTCATTAGCGAAGCAATATCACGGATACTGCCATAAACCGATTTAAACAATGGAAAGCGCATCAGTTGCCGCTCAATCCAACCATAAATCCATACAATTGGGCTGACTGAAAATAATAATCCCACCGCAAATACTAATGCCACAACAAGGATAAAACCTGCACCTATAATATGTTGGTTAATCCCCACTAACTCTAAAATAATAATCCCTAGGCCATCTAAGGATACAAATAACGACCAAAACAGCCACAAACTCAAGGCCATAGGTAACAAATTCATCAAGCCACGGGCTAAAGTATTCTTCATCACACTCTCATTTAATCACAGGTTCACTAGGCATAAGATATTTACGCAAAAATGCGTGGCAGATGCTACCACAGAGTCAGCAATGCACCAGCACATGATGTATTCAACGCTTCTTGCACACTTTTTATCACCGCAGCTTATGTTCGCTATTTTGACTTTCCCGCCCCACAACTGTACTCTTTGCCGCCACTTTAGGTTGGCATGTGCCATTTAACGTCAGTATTTTACTCATTGAGTATTTAATAGGGTTCTTTTTGCAATGAGCGTTAAGCCACATTAGTTTACCCCTTCTTTTTAAATCCACTGCGTTCAGCTCATAGTGACTACTGTCTAGCGAGCTGTTTGCTACAACCTATTATTCCAATAGCCATGTCGCCCTTATTGCATTGTGCTGAATAAGTATCTGAGCGGCTGTACGCTGACATGTATGTCTCGCGTTAATCATGACTATTGGAGCGTATGACGATATTTTTAATAGAGTAAAAAACATGATACAAGCCCTAAAAAAAGAATGGTTCTCTAATATCCGCACAGATTTATTAGCCGGTATTGTGGTGGCATTGGCATTAGTCCCAGAGGCGATTGCCTTTTCTATTATTGCAGGCGTTGACCCTAAAGTTGGCCTGTACGCCTCTTTTTGCATTGCGGTGGTCATAGCCTTTACCGGTGGCAGACCGGGAATGATTTCAGCAGCAACAGGAGCCATGGCGCTGCTAATGGTGACCTTAGTTAAAGAACATGGGCTTGAATATCTACTGGCTGCCACCCTATTGACCGGTGTACTACAAATTGCTGCGGGTTACTTAAAGCTCGGTAATTTGATGCGCTTTGTTTCACGTTCTGTCGTGACTGGGTTTGTGAATGCGTTAGCGATTTTAATCTTTATGGCTCAATTACCTGAGCTTATCGACGTAACTTGGCATGTGTATGCAATGACGGCCGCAGGCTTAGGTATCATCTATTTATTTCCATTAATTCCAGTCATTGGGAAATCACTACCCTCACCGTTAGTTTGCATTGTTACCTTAACGATATTTGCTATCTATATGGGTTTAGATATTCGCACCGTTGGCGATATGGGGCAGTTACCCGATACATTACCGATATTTCTCTGGCCTGATGTGCCATTGACGCTTGAAACCCTGCTCATCATTTTCCCTTATTCTGCGGGGCTTGCTGTGGTCGGTTTGCTGGAATCGATGATGACAGCCACTATAGTCGATGATTTAACCGACACTCAAAGTGATAAAAACCGCGAATGTAAGGGACAAGGTATCGCTAATATTGGCGCGGGTTTAATGGGCGGCATGGCCGGTTGTGCCATGATTGGTCAATCTATTATCAACATAAAATCTGGCGGTCGCGGGCGATTATCAACACTAACCGCGGGCGTATTTTTGTTAGTGTTAATTGTATTTCTTGGTGAATGGTTAAAATTAATCCCGATGGCAGCCCTTGTTGCCGTGATGATTATGGTATCCATCGGCACTTTCTCTTGGGATTCTATTCGTAATCTTAAGCACCACCCAATATCGACCAACCTTGTGATGATAGCCACGGTAATTGTAGTGGTCGCAACACATAATTTAGCCATAGGTGTTTTTGTTGGCGTGTTACTCGCTTCACTATTTTTTGCCAATAAAGTAGCGCGTTTTATGGTGGTTAAGAGTACAACCGCTGATGCTAATCGTTGTTATCACATTATTGGCCAAGTGTTTTTTGCCTCAGCAGATAAATTCTGTAACTCATTTGATTTTAGAGAAGTTATTGATAAGGTAACCATTGATTTAACTCAAGCGCACTTTTGGGATATTACTGCGGTATCGGCACTGGATAAAGTAGTGATTAAATTCCGCCGTGAAGGAACCAAAGTTGAGGTCATTGGCCTTAACGAAGCCAGTGCAACCATAGTGGATAAATTTGGAGTACACGATAAACCAGAAGATGTTGAAAAAATCATGTCTGGCCATTAAGTCTGTAGTAACGCCGTTAAAGGAGAATAATATGACAAATGTGATTGCCTGTATCGACGGTTCAAAAGCAATGCTGTCAGTCTGTGATGCCAGCGCATGGGCAGCGCTGAGATTAGAGGCGCCAGTAACCCTATTACATGTTTTAGATAAATTATCCTACCTTACAGGATTTAATTTATCTGGCAGCATAGGTTTAGGCACCCGCGAACATTTACTGGCCGAAATGGTTGACCTTGACGAGCGCAGGAGCAAGCTGGCACTTGAGCAAGGTAAATACATGCTACAAGATGCAAGCGCGCATATTATTAAGCAATCCCCCAAAGTTTCCGTTGAAACACTGCAGCGCCATGGTGACTTAGTTGAAACGCTGCTAGAACAAGAGCCAAACGCCAGACTGGTGGTGATTGGCCGTCAAGGTGAGCAACATCAAGAACAGACAAAAGCCATTGGCAGCCATTTAGAAAGTGTTATTCGCACCCTAAAGCAGCCTATTTTAGTGGTTATGGCTGAGTTTGAGGCGCCAAAGCGTTTTATGATTGCTTACGATGGCAGTGATACCGCCAAAAAAGTTATTAATCGAGTGATAAGTAGTCCATTGCTTAAAGGGCTGGAATGTCATTTAGTGATCGTATCAAGTAATCAATCACAAGAAGAAGCGGGACTGGCATCGGTTGCAGCATCCCTTACTGAAGCTGATTTCAACGTCGTAACGGCAGTTTGTCAGGGCGAAGTACAAACCGCCCTTGAGGTTTACCAGCAAGAAAACCATATTGATTTGATGGTTATGGGCGCTTATGGCCATTCACGTATCCGTGAGTTTTTTGTTGGTAGTAACACCACACGTATGATCAGCAAAAGCCATATCCCATTATTATTATTGCGTTAATGGTGACTACTGCGTTAGTGATGGCTACTGCGTGAGTTACGATTGAATTAGTTATTATTGCGTTAGTATCCGATAACATTAACGCCTATGCGGCTAAGCCGCATAGGCGTTAAATACTCGTAAAAAGCGCGTAAGCCAACATAAATCTTAGCTTTGCATATCCTTTTCCATTTCTTCGTAGGAAGTGTGGCGCACATCTTTGCCCTTCACGTAATAGATAATGTATTCGCAAATATTTTTACAGCGATCGCCTACACGTTCTACCGCGCGCGCCGCCCACAGCACATCTAATATATCGGGAATTGAGCGCGGATCTTCCATCATATAGGTCATTAACTGGCGAATAATGCCTTCGTACTCGCGATCTAACTTAGCATCCTCTTTGTGCAAAGCTAAGGCGGCATCAGCATCCATACGAGCCAAGGCATCTAAGGTGGCATGTAGTATACGGGTTGCATGACGGCCCATATTTTCAACACTCACCAGCAAAGGTTGTTGATTATTCAAACGCTTATCTAATGCGGCTTTCGCAATTCGCACACAGGCATCACCAATGCGCTCGAGATCGGCAATGGTTTTTGAGATGGCGATAATTAAACGTAAATCGCTGGCTGCAGGTTGGCGCTTAGCAATAATACGGGTGCACTCTTCGTCAATCGACACTTCCATGCCATTCACCTTGTGATCGCCCGCAATAACCTGCTGTGCAAGCTCAGCATCTAAAGCACTTAAAGCATCAATAGCTTGTTCTAATTGACGCTCAACTAAGCCGCCCATAGCCAAAACTCGGTTACGAATATCATCCAGTTCGGCGGTAAATTGTCCCGATATATGCTTGCTTAAATTCATGTTTTCCATTGTAAACTCACCTTTTACTTAACGGTTGGTCAACCCACGCGAATAAGACTGTGCTTACGGCGCGATTAGCTAACGGCCTAGGACAATTAACCGTAGCGCCCAGTAATATAATCTTCAGTCTTACGCTTTCTTGGCGTAGTAAAAATAGTATTGGTATCTGCGTATTCGACCAATTCGCCCATATACATAAAAGCGGTTTGATCTGAGACTCGCGCCGCCTGTTGCATGTTGTGCGTGACGATAACCACGGTATATTTGGTTTTAAGCTCAGTGATTAGCTCTTCAATGGTCAAGGTTGAAATCGGATCCAGTGCTGATGTCGGCTCATCGAGTAATAACACCTCAGGCTCGATGGCAATCGCGCGGGCAATGACCAAACGTTGCTGCTGACCACCCGATAAACCAAAGGCGTTGTCGTGCAATCGGTCTTTTACTTCGTCCCAAATTGCTGCGCCGCGCAGTGAACGCTCAGCCGCTTCGTCAAGTTCACGGCGGTTATTCAGCCCTTGTAAACGCAAACCATAAACCACGTTTTCGTAAATCGACTTAGGGAACGGATTAGGGCGCTGGAATACCATGCCCACGTTCCGGCGCAGGGCCGCCACATCGATTTTTTTGTCATAAATATTCTGGCCGTGTAACAAAATCTCGCCGTCAATATGGCAGTTATCAACTAAGTCGTTCATACGGTTAATGCAACGCAGCAAAGTTGATTTACCGCAACCACTGGGGCCGATAAAAGCGGTGACTTGCTTCTTGGGGATCTTCATCGAGACATTAAACAGCGCTTGCTTATCACCATAACGCAAATCTAAGTTACGGATCTCAAGCGCAGTATCGTTGGGCGCTAAGTTAGCTAAATCAAGGTTATTGGCTTTCATGGCGGTCGAATCTATAGAAATCATATTCAGTCCTAATACTTTCAGGATAATCGCTGATTAGTGCTCAAGCGAACGGTATTTTTCACGTAAATGGTTACGTACACTAATGGCCGTCAAGTTCAGTGCCACAATCACAGACACCAGCAAGAAGGAAGTTGCATACACCAGAGGACGCGCCGCTTCAACGTTAGGACTCTGGAAACCCACATCATAAATATGGAACCCTAAGTGCATGAACTTACGTTCTAAATGCACAAACGGAAAGTTAAGATCTAATGGTAATGTTGGCGCTAATTTTACTACGCCCACCAACATCAGTGGTGCCACTTCACCGGCGGCGCGCGCCACCGCTAAAATCAAACCTGTCATGATTGCAGGGCTTGCCATTGGCAGCACGATTCGCCACAGGGTTTCGGCCTTAGTTGCCCCCAATGCCAAACTGCCTTGACGCACAGCGCTTGGAATACGGCTTAAGCCTTCTTCGGTCGAAACAATCACCACTGGTAACGTCAAAATCGCTAAGGTTAATGCTGACCAAATCACTCCGGGCGAGCCAAAGGTGGGTGATGGCAATGCTTCAGCGTAAAACAATTGGTCGATTGAGCCGCCCATCACGTAGACAAAGAACCCCAAACCAAATACGCCATACACAATCGAGGGCACGCCCGCTAAGTTAATCACCGCAATGCGGATCATCTTAGTAATTGGGCCTTTCTTGGCGTATTCATGCAGATAAACCGCCGCGACCACGCCAAATGGCGTCACGATAATCGCCATTAACATCACCATGAACACAGTACCGAAAATGGCCGGAAATACGCCGCCCTCGGTATTGGCTTCACGCGGGTCGTCACTCACAAAACGGCCGATCCCAACAAACCATTTACCGACTTTATCGATAAAAGTTAAGTGATTTACGTAGGTTACATCAAGCACGGTATCAAGCTTAAGCTCGACATCTTTACCGCGCATATCCCGCACGATAACCGAGTCACGCGCCGCATCATCACGCAGAGCAAATAATGCTTTTTCAAGTACGAGATATTCTTTTTGCAGTTGCGCTTTTTTAGCAGCGAGCTCGGCTTTATTACTGTCGGTTAACTCGCCATCTAGCTCGTAACGACGCTCCTGTAAACGCAGCTTTTCAATGGCATAGTTAATCGAGCCAATGTCTTGTTTTTGCAAATCGACCGCTTTGTCAGCGAGGGCAACTGCGCGATCGATATGATCCATTAAGGATGATTCTATCGCATCGTTGACTAAATCAAGACGTTTACCATTTTCAATCACAGCCACGGGATAACCGTAAAAGTTACCGTTTTTGGTTCGCTCAATCATAGCGACATCGCTTGGCGTAGTGCGGCTTAAAATATCTGTACCCAGTATCCAGCGAAAATCTAGGCCTACAAATTCACGGTTGCCGGTTTTGACAAGATAACGGCTCACAAACTCACCCGGAGGCTGCTTAAACACATGGCCCGCGGCAATCAAACGCTCCGTTGGCACTTCTTCCCTGTCATAAATCTCACCAATTAAGGTTGACCGTACACCAGTATTATCTTCCAGTTCCCACTGGTACACAGTGGCTGGCCAAAAGTAACTTAAGCCGCGCCATGCGATTAACAGTAGTAAGCCTAATACGGCAATCAAACTGATGCTCACCGCGCCGCCCGTCATCCATATCCATGGCGAGCCTGATTTTACCCACTTACCCATTGCACAAACCTCTCAAGGTCGCTCTCGAAATAGTATTTAGTATCATTATGTTATCTCCGTTACAGCGAGCTATAGCGTTCACGTAGACGCTGTCTTACGACTTCTGCAATGGTGTTAAAAAAGAAGGTGAAAATGAATAGCACAAACGCCGCGAGGAACAGCACGCGATAATGCGAGCTACCAATAGCCGACTCAGGCATTTCAACGGCAATGTTTGCCGCTAAGGTTCGCATCCCTTCGAACACGCTCCACTCCATAATGGCAGTGTTACCGGTTGCCATTAACACAATCATGGTTTCACCTACAGCGCGGCCAAGGCCCATCATAATTGCCGAGAAAATACCTGGACTTGCGGTTAACAGCACTACCCGCGTCAGTGTTTGCCAAGGCGTAGCACCTAAAGCTAAGCTGCCGTTCGATAAATGGCGTGGCACGGAGAAAATGGCATCTTCTGCAATAGAAAAAATGGTTGGAATAACCGCAAAGCCCATAGCAATCCCCACCACCAGCGCGTTACGTTGATCGAAAGTGATGCCCAGTTCGTTAGTAATAAACTCACGGGTATTACCATCAAATAGCGCCACTTCAATGGCTGGACTGATGGCAAAAGAGAACCATCCCACAAAACAGACCACGGGGATCAACATCAGCTCTTGGTAAACTTCCGGTAAACGTTGTTTCCAAATAGCGGGTAACTGACTCCAGCCATAGGCAGAAGCAAGAATCGAGGTCGGTAACAAGATAAGTAAAATCAAAATACCGGGCAGATGCTCTTCAATCAGCGGCGCTAACCACAACCCCGCCAAGAAACCTAAGATAACCGTCGGCAAGGCTTCCATGATTTCGATAGTCGGTTTAACTAAACCGCGCACCTTGGGCGACATAAAGTACGCCGTGTAAATGGCACCGGCAATGGCTAACGGTACGGCAAATAACATGGCATAAAATGCCGCTTTCATGGTGCCGTAAGCTAATGGCATTAAGCTCAGCTTAGCTTCAAAATCGTCAGAACCAGAAGTGGACTGCCAAACGTATTGTGGCTCTGGATAACCCTCATACCACACCTTGTCCCACATCGCGCTCCATGACACTTCTGGGTGAGTATTTTCCACACTGAAGATATGTAGCTTTTTATCAGCCTCAACCACAATGCCGTTTGAGCGAGGCGTAAAACCCATTTTACCTGGGTTTTTAAGGTCGAATTTTTCGTCAAACAATTCACGATGACTGGTGGTGTAAAGCAACGTAAGCTCGCCCTCAGGGCTCACTGTCGCAAAACTCTTACGATAGAACTCAGAAGCGATGGAATTAATTGGCGGTAAGTCATCAAACTGACGAATTTCTTGATATAAGCGCCCTTTGGGGCCGTTAACTTGGAAGTACTGAGTCACAATACCCGTGTCGTAACTGACCAATAGTGAGCTCGCCCCCGCCAGTAAAGCCACGTTATTGACTTGTGCTTTGGCGCGCTCAACATCAATCACCTGCAGCAGGTCAATACTGTTTGCCTCAGCAATGTTATACACAAAGATTTTATTACCCGTTTGCAACATCAATTGACGTTGATCGGGCGTCATCAGCTCATGGGAGACTTTTTTCGGTGCATCTTGAATTTGTGACGTTGTAGAAACCCATTCCACGGTTTCTGTCATCATGTTCTCTTGCCCTTCCAGACGCGCGAGGCGCCAAGCGCCATTATCATCTTGATAAGCAAAGCTCATTTTATCTGAACTATAAGTGAAAGTTAGTTTGTGAATCGCACTCCCCGCGCTATCTACGGTAATGGGAGTTTCACCTGCAGGATAGACTAACTTAGGCGTAATTAAGCGTTGGTTATTTGGGTAACTTAAACCAAACTCTAGGCCAACAACTAAAGCCTGACCGTTACTTAAGCCCATCGCGAAACGTTGCTCACTCGGCGCGGCAATCGCAGCACTGGTGACACTTACGCCCGCTGGCAGTGGCGGCGTAAAGCTAGAGAGTAGGCTACCATCAGCAACAGTATAAAAATCCACTTGCCCATCAAGGGCCACGCGGTACAGCACTTCATTTTGCTCATCGGCGCCCACCATTAAGGTTGGTACATCGCCATGTTGGTAGCTCACGCTCTTAACTGGGGTGACACTGGCACGATCAAAAATAGGTTTAATCACATATAACAAATAAAAGAAGATCAACAATAGGGCGACAAACACCATAGTGCCGCCAATAGTGACCCCGATTTGTGCCGCTTTATCCTTAAATGCCCTGCGATTCGAGCGCCCGCCTTTAAGCATACTGTGCGATAAAGAACCAGGTTGAGTGACCTGACTTTCCATGAAGAACCTCGATGATTAATAACTAGCGAGTTTTCCGCTAGGATTTGCTAAGTGCTATGCTTACACTGTTTGGACGTAAACTGAGCAATAACAACATCCTTTATTCTAAGTGCGTTGGATTATATGACGCAAAGATGACAGTTGTGTTACACCCCATTTTAAAATCGGTGCTTTTTGCAAAAATAGGAGTTAACCATAATGCTACGATATTTAATCACCTTACAAGCACCTGATAGAAAAGGATTAGTAGAACAAATCGCCCATGCAGTAAGCCGCCATGGGGGTAACTGGCTCGACTCAGAATTACGCCATATTGACGGGGTTTTTGCCGCAATATTACTGCTCGAAATGCCCTCACTGCGTATGGATGAGTTAATTGAAGCGCTGGAGTGCATCGATAGCCTCACCCTCACCTATGCCAAAACCTCGGTCGCGCTTAAACCCATCAAACGCTTAAGCTACAACCTAGTGGCCTATGACAGACCCGGACTCGTGCTTGATATTTCAAATAAAATCAACGCACTTGGCATCAATATCGAGCAGTTTAGTAGCCAATATGAAACCGCAGGCCACACTGGTATTGCCCTGTTTAGAGCGACTATCGGTCTTAGTCTCACCGATCACGCCCAAGAAGATAAACTGCTGCAATCTCTTTATGATCTTGGCGATGATTTAGTGCTCGATAGATTAAGCCGTTAGCATGAAAACAAATAGCAACAGATAAACGGTGTTCAATTTGCGAACAGCACTATGCTGGCGGTTCGCATTAAGCCGTCAATGCGGATGAAACGGTAAAACTGACTCTACTGGCGTTCTTATTTAACTCTCCCAATAGCTTTTCTCTTTCCCACTCTCAATCGATAAATTCTATCTAAACGGCATTGGATAATCTTGTATACTGACGGCCACGCAATGACGATATAGATAGTCTCTGTACTCAAACGCTTGATGGGCGACTAAAGTACACCGATGACCGCAATACATTAGGATGACCATGTTAGGAACGCTAAAAAAAATGCGCGCACAATTAGATGACGCGCAGCAAGTGCAATACCAGCTCGTAGTTGGTGATGAGTTACTACCACTCAATCCATTGATAGGTAAACAATTAACCTTAACTCATACTGGCAATATTTTTTGTTGTAACTGTGGTAAAAAGAGCAAAAAGAGTTACTCGCAAGGCCACTGTTTTGTTTGTATGCAAAAGCTCGCCAGTTGCGATATGTGTATTATGAAGCCGGAAACTTGCCATTATGACCAAGGCACTTGCCGCGAACCAGAGTGGGCGCAAAGCCACTGTTTTGTGCCGCATTATGTTTATCTGTCCAATACCTCGGGTGTCAAAGTGGGCATTACTCGCCACAATCAGCTGCCAACACGCTGGATTGACCAAGGTGCAACACAGGGCCTGCCAATTTTTAAGGTCTCGACCCGCCAACTATCTGGTTTAGTCGAAGTGGAACTAGCAAAACTGGTCAACGATAAAACCCATTGGCAAGCCATGTTAAAAGGCCACGCTGACGATATTGATTTAACAGCAAAAGCGGCTGAACTTATCCCACAGATTGAGGCCAAGTTGCACGAAATCGGTATGCAAAAAGGCGATTACAGTATCGAGCGTTTACATGAAACGATTCAGCCGATTCATTATCCGATAGACACGTTTCCGAAGAAAATAACCTCCCACAACTTCGATAAAGAAGTGGTGGTAAGCGGCATTTTGCAGGGAATTAAGGGGCAGTATTTACTATTTGATACGGGCGTAATTAATATTCGTAAGTTTTCATCCTACGAAGTCAGCGTTGAACACGGCTAATTATTCCGTAGAACAATACCCAGTGTATAAAAATAAGCATTTAAGAATTAAGCATAAAAAAGCGCAGCAGTTTTCACTGTTGCGCTTTTTTTATTAGGATAACAATTGCTCAAACATGCCTTTGCGGCTCAAATCATCACTAAAAATAGCAAACACTTCGCAATTTAACCCCACTTGTATTTACATGGTTAACGCTGTGATAAAAGACTTTTTTACCTGTATTAAGGCGTCACATTAACCAAGGGCAGATTAGTCAACATTGAATCGATTAAGCTGTCAAAGTTTGTCGTCAACTCATCTATTTTTTCGACGTTGCCAAAACCTTGGGCAAGTACTCGCCAAACAAGATCATTACCACCTTGCACTCCGATAGGTTTAAAAAGCGCAATTAACACCGTACCTTTATCGTATTTTTGGGTGTTAACACCTTCGGTAGACAACCCTGCGACCAAGCCTGCTACTGCGAGAATTTGTGCATCACTCATTTTAGTGCCCATAGCGACACCAAATCCCACCTGAAAGTCCGCCAATTGTGGATCTTCAACAAAACGATAACCCTTAGCTTGCAAGGTCCTTTTCAACACATCTTGCATATGCTGTGATACTTGCTGTGGATCCAATCGTTTATCAGTAATAATTCGATGTAACTCGGGATGCCAAGAAAATGTCGTTGCCGAAGTAGATAATCCACTAAGATCGCCAGCCATAACAATGGTGGTTCTCAAGGGTTGTGCAGCATTATCTTCTACTGTGACACACCCTGCCAGGCTGGCGATGGCCATAAAGCTCAAAATTAACATCCGTAAATATCTATTTAACAGGCTATTTATCATGCTCGTTTACCCCATGTTGTCCAATTTGCTGTAAGGATAGTGACTATTTTAAACTCTAAAAGTTGATATCCATCATAGTGTTAAATCATCTTTTCTCGATATTAACGTACCATGTGCTTAATAGCTAAAAAATAACCACCATGCTCATGCCAATAACCGTTTCAAGAAAACATATTTTGTTATTATTTTTATCTTATAAACTCGTTATAACCTATAGGCGCTGCAATCTTTAACCGCTAAAATGCGTCGCTTGCGCTAAATTAACCATATAAATAACAGCTTGATTACTAACAAGTGAGCAAATTGCCACTATATAACCAATTCGATAACCACAACACTAAAGGTATAAGATCTATCTATGGAGTTAATACTCGCTATCGCGCTATTTGCCTTTTCATCTGGGATAACTCCTGGACCGAACAATATTATGTTGATGACCTCTGGGGTTAACTTCGGCGTTAAACGCAGTATTCCGCACCTTATGGGGATAAGCCTTGGGTTTCCCACCATGATCCTCGCGATTGGTTTAGGATTAAGCGCCTTATTTCAAACCTATCCCGTTATCCATCAAATCATTAAGGTCATTGGTATCACGTACCTTTTATATCTATCGTGGTTGATTGCCAATAGTAGTAGCAAAATGGAAGGCAAAACCATTGCCAAACCCTTTAGCTTTATTCAAGCCGCAGCATTTCAATGGATTAATCCTAAAGGTTGGATTATGGCTGTAGGTGCCATAGCGACCTTTACATCAGTACAGCAAGATTTAACAGCACAAGTGATTACTATCGCCACAGTATTTTTATGTATTGCTTTCCCCTGTGCGCTCGTCTGGCTTGGTTTTGGCGTGGTGCTAAAGCGCCTGTTGAAAAATCCTCGGCAGCAAAAAATCTTCAATATCTGTATGGCCGTCTTGCTTGTGGCGTCTATCATCCCTATGATCGCCCCCTAGTTTTAACTCCAGCACGAGCCACCACCATGAACGAAATCGACATGATCATTGTACACACCGACAACTGGGTAAAAAATGTGATCATGAAATACAATATTTGCCCGTTCGCTAGGCGAGAAGTCGAGCGCGGCAGTATTCGGTATCTGGTGGTGGAACAAACAAAAGTTAAACTCGTGCTTAAGGCATTAATTGAAGAATGCCAATTCCTCGACGCGCACCCAGAAGCCGAAACCACGCTATTTATTCTACCCCGCGGTTTTGAGGGTTTTTACGCCTATCTCGATCTTATCGATATGGCAACCGATGCGCTTATCGACAATGACTATGAAGGTATCTACCAACTGGCCACCTTTCACCCAGATTATTGTTTCGATGGTGAACCACAGGACGCTCCAGCCAATTTCACCAACCGCGCGCCCTACCCAACCCTACACATCATCCGCGAAGCCAGCATGGAACTCGCATTAGCCAACTACACTGATCCCGAAACCATCCCAGAGCGCAATATCGCCTTTTGCCAACGCAAAGGCAGTGACTTTTTCGTCAAGCTGTTAGCTGAATGTATGGAAAAATAGTCTAGGTATCTCTTGGCAATAAAAGCTAAATGCTCGAACTCAGAGATACATAAGCATCTAGACAGAGATTGTGGAGTAGTGGTCTTTTTTTAACAGATAACCGAAATTAGTGTTTCAACCAGCGCTTTATAATTGTCACCACTTTTTTATAATCATCATCAAAGCTATGACCGCCCGCTAATTCCATCACAGTGACATTCGATTGTTTTACCGCAGGGCACAAATGCTGTGGAGCATCATCATCTTTGCCATACAAACACAACATAGGCACTGTTTTTTGTTTATTAACCTCAGGTAAAGTGAGGTAACTAGCCGACTCATTATTTGACGTAATGATTTCACTCACGTGTATTTCAAAGTCAGAAGTTAAAGATGGCGACAGTAATACCCCGCCAATCACCTTCTGCTGATACATAAGTGGCATATTATTTAACACAAAAGGAATGATTTCAGCACCGAAAGAATAACCCACAAATAATACTTTTTGAGTGCCAAATTCAGCCTCATACTTATCAATAATCGCCACCGTATCTTGCGCAACGATTTTGGGTTCTTTCTGTTTCCAGTAATATGTTAATGAACTCCAACCTACTACAGGCCAGCCTTGTTGCTGCAATAAGCCACTTAAGCCCTTATCTAAATTAGCCCAACCGCCATCGCCACTCATAAATATCACTAAGGGCGGTTTTTTCGCATTAGTACTCGCATTAGTACTTACTGGCACAGGAAAGAGCGTTAAGCCAAGATCATCTGCAAATTGATCCGCTAAGGCACAAAAGCTCATGCAAAGCGCCATTAACGTAGCCAGGGTTTGGGTTAAAATTCGATTCATTTTTCACCTATTTTTTAAATACACCAGTTGCACCACGGCTGCTTAACGTCACTAAACTGCCGACTACTATCGGTAAGGAGAGCCCACCATAACAAATCAAGTATTTAGCCTCCCAGGTAGGATTAAATTTTTCCTTATAACGCCTAAGACCCTGAAAATTGTAAAATTTACTACCTCTTTTATATACCTCCTTCGCGAGCTTAGTCCAAAAAGGCACTAACGCTCTATCGGTCAAGCCCGACATAGGCGCCATCCCTAAGTTAAACGTTTGATAGCCTTGCTTTTTTCCCCATTGCAATAATTCAGTAAACAGGTAATCCATAATATTACTACTTGATAACTTAGGATCGTAACGCATTAAATCAACTGAAAATTCAACCTTTGCGGCACTGGCCCATATGTTAGAAAATGCCACAATCACACCCTTTGAGTACACTAATGCCATAGGCGCGGAGCACAAATAATCGGCCGAAAAATACCCTACTGAAAACCCCTTTTCGCGCCCTTGCTTTTCATTAAGCCAAGTTGATGATATTACCTCTAATTGCGGTAATATGCCTTCCACTTGATGGGCCTCAACCACAGCAAAGCTTAAACCGTCTCGTTGCGCTTTTGCATGACTTTGGCGCAAACTTCGGTATTGGCTTGACTGCAACTCGAATTGTTCGAGCGTAACAATCGCCTCTTCACCTAATTTATATAAATCTAACCCTTGCTCCAAAAAGCTCGGTAAGTATTTTTGGGTCACTTGATAAAATACTGGCCAACCATCATAAGCATCACATAACTCCCTAAACTGCCAGAGTAAATCATCAAATTTATTTGGGTTACCAATAGGGTCGCCCATCACAACCCAGCAATGTCCTGCTCTGGCGTACATAAGAAAGGCATCCTTATCCTCATTAAATAGGATTGATTTATCTTGCACTAACGCAAGATAGCCATGGCTGCTTGGCGACTTATCTATAATTTCCATCGCAGCTGTTAATGAAGTGCTATCAATAAAGGGTAATTGAAGCTGAGTTCGCGACCAAAAATAGCGTATAGCAAAGCCAAATACGATCAATATTGCAACGGCTCCACCACGTAATGCCCGCGATACATGGCTATCAGGGGAGAAGGTAAACCAGAGGGAATGATCATAATCAACATCTTGATAAGAGAAAAACAATACCCATATCATCAACACTAAGGCTGCGGATAGTGATAACAACCAACCCAGAGAGTATTTAATTCCGACAACGGAACCTTTACGATAAAATAACGTTTCACATGGGATTATTAGCAAATAGATGAACCCAACTGCGAATAACAATTCCCACCCAGCTCCTTTAAGGATAATAAAAAGCATACTTATCAAAAGTAATTTTTTAGTCAATAAAAAAGCATTTTCATAACGTTTAAATAAACCATGTGATAATAACAAAAGTAACACACTGCTCACACTAAGAATAAGACTGGATATTTCAACGATAGGTAATGGTACAAGTTCGCCTAACCAATGATATTTATGCACAATCGATGGATTGACAACCGATAGCAATAATAATAGACCAGCACCAAACACACTAACACTCAATAGCGGCGGTAATAATTGGCGCATAAACGCAACGTTAGCATTGAGTTTCACTATATTGTCTTTATTAGCACGCGCGATGGTTATAACAAAATATGTTAAAGAAATTAAAAAAGGAATAATATAATAGATAATTCGGTAAACAATAATGGCGCCAAGGATTTGCTCCACTGGCAAGTATTGCGACAAGGAAACAGTAACTACTGACTCAAACACGCCGATTCCGCCAGGAACATGCGCAAGCACCCCTAGCGCATTAGCGACAAAGAAAATACTTAATACTTGAACATATCCCAAATTATCTACTGCAGGCAGTAAACTATAAAATAATGTTCCAACAATAATCCAATCTATTGATGAGACTAGGAGTTGTTTTATCGAAGTCATTATATGAGGTATTGTAATTTCAAAGCCTCTAAAATTGAGCGGCTTATGTCTTAACATGCCAATCATAAAATAACCCGTAACACAGAGCAGCATTCCAACACCAATTAAGCTGGTGAGTGAATAAAGCCAAGTGGGAAGTGGAAGTTCAGATAACGGCACAGAAGGAAAACAAATCAGAGATATACCACAAATGAAAAATAATCCAAGAAAAAAGGTAACTGAACATGAAATGACAATTTGAGTAATTTGATTACCACTTAAACCGAGTTCAGAATAAAATTTATATCTAATTGATGTTCCGGTTAACAATGAAAAACCAATCGTATTGGAGAAGGTGAAACCAAGAAATGAAATGGGTAGAATTTTACGATAAGATATTGTCGCATCCACGTTACGGACTGCTATATAATCATATAAACTCAATAGCATGTAACTTGCAACAGTCAAGAACGATGCTAGCAACAACTGGAATAATGAAAGAGTTTTAATCTCTCCAATAATGTCATTTAATTGATATTGTTGTTCTAAATTATAAAGTAAAAATAATGAGATCGTAAATATAGCAAGGCTAATAAATGCCCGAACTCGTCTCCCCATGTTAATCTCCAACGCCCTAAATATATGTTCTAAGACGAATGTTGTTATTATTGAAGTAGCGTTAAACATTAACTTTAGTTTAGCTTAATTTAAATGCCACTTTTCGACAGGATTTTTAACATAGGAAAATTTCTTAGGCAATGAATTTGATCATAAGTCACATGACATTTTATTAATGTGATGAATTTTTGGCAATAATGTACTTCAGAGTTGAATTCGGGAAATCGTTGAATTCTAGAATGACTTACAACTTTGCCTATACTAACTGCCGTAATACCTCCAGATTATGTCATCGTATCAGGCAGCGCACTAATGTCTGCTCAACCGATGCTGCACCATTTTGGCCATATTTCACATTGTCTTTTTCCACTCACAGCGCATTCTGTTAACCAAATGATAACAAAAGGCGAAAGAAACTATGTTCAATAAAAAAGCTTACCCACTGCTGACCAAGAAACTGAAAGGAAATAACCTCAATATTAACATTAATGCGGCTCACACCTTAGGTAACGATGCTAAAAACAAGAAGATGAATTGGTTTATTCCTACCAGTGTCGCACTGCTGATGGCCTTTAACCTTACGGGCTGTTTTTCTGATGATGATTCAGCATCCGTCGTTACGCCTCCGGATGTCACGCCTCCTGTAGTTCAACCGCCAGAAACGGAGCCCACCTTTCCAGAGGGAGCTATTAAAATCGCTGCGGGAGATAATCTCACTATCCGTATTCAAGAAGCCCTCATTAATGCACAAAGTAATGCTGTTATCGTTCTGCCTAAAGGGACGTTTAATATTGACTCAACGCTACTATTCGATGGAGATGTCGATGGCGACGGCAGCTTTGCCAAAAACGTCACTATCATGGGTTATGGGATGAACGACACAATATTGAACTTCTCCCAAGCTAACTCGGGAGACGGCATTTTTGTACAAAATGCAATGAACATTATCATTCAAGATCTGTCGGTTAATGAAGCTAAGAATAACGGTATTAAACTTAAAAATACCAATGGTATCATTTTGCGCCGAGTGGCTGCAGTGTGGGAAGGCACGCTCGATCAAGATAACGGTGCCTATGGTTTATATCCTGTCGAATGTGAAAACATTTTAATTGAAGATAGCTATGTTCGTGGTAGTGCCGATGCGGGGATATATGTTGGTCAATCCCAATACATCGTTTTACGTCGCAATATCGCCAAAGAAAACGTAGCGGGGATAGAAATCGAAAACTCTAAATATGCCGATGTGTATAACAACGAAGCAATGGGCAACACTGGTGGGATCTTAGTTTTTGATTTACCGATTAATAATCAGAGATACGGCTCCAGCGTGCGAATTTTCAATAACAAGGTGTATAACAATAACGCGCCAAACTTCGCCAATGCTTCTGCTAATCCCGCAGGAGTACATATCGTCCCACCAGGTACTGGCGTTATCGTGCTTTCTACTGCGGATGTAGAAATCTTCAATAACGAAATTACCCACCACGATACCTTGGGTGTCACTATTACTAGCTTTTTTATCGCCGAACCCGATATGACATCTTTTGTGGGTAATTATGGTCAACCTGGTCAAGCCATTGAAGATGGTTGGCGTCCAGTACCTCGTAATATTTATTTGCACGATAACAAGATAACTGACTACGGTAGTAAGCCAAAAGGTTATTTGATTCAAGATATTATTCGCGCTTACATTATCGCTCATGGCACTTTACCCGGTGTACTCTACGATGGTTTAGGCGAAATGCTAGCCAATAATGGTACTGCGGCTTACCTCGGTTTAAAGGAAACACCTTTTGCTGAAAATGGTAGCGATAACGTCTGTGCCAACAATAACGGTGATGTGTCCTACGGCAGATTATACGCTAATAGCAACACAGATATTAACGTCGCAGATGTGCAATTTGAGAAGACGCAAAACAACCTGCTCAAGTGTTCACAGGTTAGTTTGCCAGTGCACACGGTCACTTTTGCAGGTAAAGTATTTGGTTGTGGTGTTGATGATAATACTGATGGTTGTGATGGCGGTGTCCTTATAGGCGGTGGCGGTAGCATCGGAGAAGGTGAAGGCGGCTTAGTGGGTGATGGCGACCAAAGCCTGTGCCAAGCGACTGGTTCAAACGTCAGTTGGGATGCTCTACTCAAGGCAAACTGCCCTAAACTGTCAGATTACAATTTGTTTAGTGATACCAAAAACCCAACCACGGCACCTAATTCAGGCGGTGTCCCTTACGATCTCAATACCCAACTCTTTACCGACTATGCCACTAAGTACCGTTTCGTGTACTTACCTTCAGGACAAAAAGCAACGTACTCAGAAAACGAGGCTTTCGATTTTCCCATTGGAACGGTCATAACTAAAACCTTTGCAATGCCAGCCGACAGTAGTAAACGTGGTATAGCCAATGAAAGCCTGATCGAAACACGTCTTCTTATCCATCGTCCAACAGGATGGACCGCCCTTCCCTATGCATGGAATGCCGATAAGACAGACGCAGTTCTGGCAAAAGCGGGCGCTATTAGCAACCAAAGCCTGTTACATAAAGGAGAGAACCTTACCTTTAATTATATGGTTCCCAGCATGAACCAATGTAAACAGTGTCACCAATATAAGGTCAACGACAATACCAATGCTGTATTCGTTCCCATTGGCCCTAAAGCACGACACTTAAACCGCAACTACAGCTATCAAGATGGCGCTATGAATCAACTGCTTAAATGGGAAAGCCTAGGTATTTTGCAAGGACTACCCAACTTAAGCCAAGTCCCACAGGTACCTGCTTACCATGATGGTGATGAAGGGGCTGTAGCAAACTTAAGCGATAGCGCTTTGATGCAAACAGCCAAAGGTTACTTGGACATCAACTGTGCCCATTGTCACCGACCTGAGGGTAACGCCTCCAATACTGGTCTTAAACTCGAATACTGGCGGGCTTATAGCGATGATGCGGGCTTCTCTCACGGTACCTGCAAATCTCCCGTTGCTTATGGCGGTGGTAATCTAAGCTTTGATGTTGTGCCAGGGAATGCCGAGGCGTCCATTATGCATTTCAGGATGCAAAGCACGACACCAGGCGATCGTATGCCTGAAATCGGTCGCAGTTTAGCCCACGATGAAGGTGCAGCGCTAATCAGCGAATGGATTAAACGCCTGCCAGCGGCAAGTTGCTCGCACTAAAGTACATCACAGCTTATGCCTAAAAGGATAAAAGGCTGACTAAGTTAGCCTTTTATCCCCCTTATTGATTACATTAAACAGCGGATATAGCGATGAAAAAACGCCTAATTTTCAGCTCTATTCTAGCAATAAGCTGTCTAGTTATTGCCTGTGGTGGGAGTGATAACCAAGACGTCAGCACTGATTCCCCCACGATACCGACCGTACCAACCACTCCCGATAGCCTCTGCGAACACGCAAATGGCCAAGTAAACTGGCAGGCTTTAATGGCTGAGGATTGCCCACGATTAAGCCAATATGGACTCTTTATCGATCCAAGCAACCCCACAACACAGCCACAAACACCAGGATTTGACTATCAACTCGCGACCCAGTTATTTTCTAACTACGCCAGTAAATATCGCTTTATTTATTTACCCGCAGGTCAAACGATGCAATACCATGCACAGGAAGCATTCGAATTTCCCATCGGAGCAGTACTCGTCAAAACCTTTGCTTTACCACTCGATACCGCCATCACAGGAGTGGCTAATGAAGTATTGATTGAAACTCGGCTTTTAATCAGAAGAATAAAAGGCTGGACAAGTTTAGTCTACCAATGGCGACAGGATGAAGCGCTGCTCCTAACTGCGGGGGCGACGGTGAGAAGCACCCTCACCAATCAAGGACAAACTCAAACTTTTGATTACACAATACCAAGCCGTGCTGAATGCAAAATTTGTCATCAAATGAATCAAGACAATAGCAGCCAAATTATTCCAATCGGTCTAAAAGCACATCTGCTTAATCGAGAGGTCATATATCAGGGACATAAGGTCAATCAATTGATCCTTTGGGCCGAGCAAGGACGGCTTAGTTCACTAGCCGATATCAAGCAAGTTGGAAAAACCTATACAATAGAGGATAGCAGTGCCGATTTAACCTCCCGTGCTAAGGGCTATTTAGACGTCAACTGTGCTCACTGCCATAACGCCAAGGGCTTTGCCAGTATTTCAGGTTTAAGATTGGGCTTTTACATCGACCATACCAGTTATCAATATGGGATCTGCAAACAGCCTCCGGGATGGGATGGCGGTGCGAAAGGGCTCGACTACGATATTATCCCCGGCAATGCGGAGCACTCTATTTTGCTATATCGACAAACACTGTCTGAGCCTAAGGATAGAATGCCGCCGATAGGTCGTAGCCTTGAACATCAGGAAGGTGTTGAATTAATTAGGCAGTGGATAGATTCACTCGCGCCAAATATAGGTAACTGCGTGTAATGGGTGAGCGTTTACTCATGTATTTAATGACGATTGAGCCGGCTAAAATAACCGGGAGGATGACCAATCCAATGCTTAAAACACTGCCTAAAATGGCTAACATCAGCATATCCCATTGTTTCGGCAATCGCTTCAACACTCAGTTCATTCGCCAAAATGTATTCAATCGCCTTTTGACAACGTACTTGGTCAACTAGACGCTGATAGCTCGAGCCTAACTGGGCTAATTTTCGTCTAAAACTTCGGTCGCTCATATGAAGGTGTGCGGCCATTTTATCAAGATGCAACACATGGGGAAAATCACTACGGATAGCACTGAGTACGGTATCGACAAAAGAAATACTTAGCATTTCATTTGTCGCATAGACGGCATCAAGAAAAGGATAATTAATCAACAGCGTCAAACAATTGAGTGAGATACTCCACTCATAATACTCAGTTTCAAATTGAATTTGAGCACCTGTTGCTATTGCCAAAAAATTACCATCACGCGTTGGCTCAGCTAAATTAATCTGCGTTAAGTTTATCGTTTCCCCCGTTAATTCTCTAGCGAGTCCAAGCAAAGCACCAATACTATGAAGAAACTGAAATCCATATTGATATCTGTCGATACGACCCGTATTTAACCAACGAATACAGATACAATCATCCTCAAGTCGTACTAATGTGTCGGTGAAGCTGCCTACTAGTTGAGGATGATTAATGACAAAATGTAGGCAAGTCTGCAATGTCGTGAATTGGGATAAATGCGGCAGTAATACATCCAAACTACTCACCTTATAGCTGAGCCCCAATTTGGTTCCTATGTCAGGATCCCCGCTCTGTAAGCGTAAAAACTCCATCACGTACTCAACCTGCCAAACATAGACAAAACGGCAATGCTCAAGCTCTTTACGGCCAACACCTATATGCAAGCAGACTTTATCCTGCGCCGTTTCGCCTAATTGCAAGGCAATAAAGTCGAGCATATTACGTAGCTCAAATGCTGGATAAGTTTGATCGCCTACCATTAAATTCGTCTTATAATCGACTCTTTTTAACATGTATAACCCTTAACATTTATTAAGCGAACAATGTAGATCCTTAAGCTATTAGTTGTATAAGATTTCACTTATTTTGAACAGTCTTAACCCTAACAAAATGATACTTATTTGTTAATAAAAAGATGATTAAATGTATTTTATGGGTGTTGGATATAAAAAAGCGCCGGTAAATACAGGCGCTCTACTTTCATCACATAACAGAATTCAGGTTACATTGGGCGGTTTTTCTCGATGAGACGATTAAAAATCGCGTTCACGGATAACGAAGCGCCATGGGCAATTTTATCAGCTAATTTTTTTCTAATTTGATAACGTATCTTGTACACAGTGCGCTCACCGGCAAGAGACATAATCACATCATCACTGGTAGAAATTGCATCGACTAAACCTAGTTCTATCGCTTGCTGGCCGTACCAATGTTCACCCGTCGCCACTTTTGCAAGATCCAGTTCAGGCCGATATTTACCGACAAACTCCTTGAATAAAACATGGGTTTCTTCTAATTCTTCTTGAAACTTCTGTCTTCCTTCATCGGTATTTTCACCAAATACGGTCAAGGTACGTTTGAAGTTACCCGCGGTATGCTGCTCATAGTCAATTTCATGCTTTTTCAACAACCGACTAAAGTTAGGCAATTGAGCCACAACACCAATTGAACCAACAATGGCAAAGGGAGCTGCGTAAATTTTATTGGCAACACAGGCCATCATATAACCCCCACTGGCGGCCACTTTATCAACGCACACCGTTAGTGGGATATTTGCTTGGCGTAAACGATCAAGTTGGCTAGAGGCTAGACCATAGCCATGTACCATACCGCCGCCACTTTCAACATTAACAACCACCTCATCACCTTTGTCGGCGATAGCCAAAATGGCACTGATTTCTTCACGCAGTGACGCAACTTCAGCGGCATCGATACTGCCCTTAAAGTCGAGCACAAACACTTTGCCCGTGCTGGCATCATCAGCAGTTTTGTCTTTTGCCTTTTCTTCAGCCTTTAATTGCTTTTCATAGGCTTTGAATTGTTTCTTTGAAAGGAGTTCTTCTTTTAAACCGTGCTTCAGTTCTTCTAATTCTTCAGACAGATTAGTGATCCTTAACTCGCCCTTATCTGACTTATGTTTAACAGTGGAAGCCAATACCACAATAATAACAGCAACAATTGCGACAACTATCGTGGCAGCTTTCGCCAAAAACATTCCATACTCGTATAAAAATTCCAAAGCGCTCTCCGTTAAGGTACTTCATTCAATCAATTACTGGCTATTCTAACAGCCTAAAGGGGCATAAAAAAACCCAGCATTGGCTGGGTTCTTCAGATTAAAGCAAGATTAGTTAGGACAAGTCGCAATGACGTCACTGTTTGTCACTAAAATAGTCGCATCACCTTTACCTGCAGTCGCAGCATAGGTTGCCACTTGAGTCTGCATTTCCACGGTTGCAGCCCCTGCCATACCATCTGTTGCATCCGTTTCACCTGGGCTCACAATCGAACTATGGTGACCTTTAGAGAAACGCACTACGCCGTGACCTTTTGTCGTGCTATCAACGCAAGGTAGACCAATGGCAGAAATCAGCGGTTCAGTACCCGATAACGGGAAACTATCCACGCGGTTCGGTAATACTTGATCGGGTAAGTTACCATTACCATCGCCTGCAATTTCAATCAAATGAACAGGTAAACCTGTCGCTTTTAGCATAGCGGCATGGTTTACAGGATCCGCCGAGTCCACGGCCGTTTGTACAGCAAAGGCAAACGTCGGAATAAACTGCGCATATACGGCTTGTACTAATGCTGCATATTCAGGGCTACCCACCTCATAACCTGCCGTGTTAGCTGCATTGACCAACGCTTGGAAAGTTGGCGATGCGGTGATATTGCTAAACAACACAGGGCCAAAGGTTGCAGAACCGGCAAATGAGCCCGCTAAGCCACCTGCTGGTGCCACTAGCGATACCGCATTGATAGCATAAGGGTTAGGTAATGCACTCCCCGTTGCAGGATCTTTCATACCAGTACTAGCATAGGTCGCAAAATCAGTACCGACGATAGCGCCTAAGCTAAGGCCTTGCGCACTGATTTTAGACACATCAAATACCTGTGGCTGACCAGCTTGTGCTAAGCCCTGCGCTAAACCGGTCAACGCAAGACGCACACCTAAATGGTCCATAGTCGCTTGACGGAAATTATCACGCACCGACAGAGTGCTTGAAATATTCACGAACACTAATGGATTACCATTTTTAAAGGCATCCGGTGTGCCAACAACAGCCCCAAAAGAAGGATCTGTTGCCGATATTTCATAGACACCATCGCCGTTAGCATCAAATGAACGCGCCCCATGGAGCGGCATATCAATAGCAATCGTTGCAACACCCATCGCCGCATATGAACCAGCGTAGGCCAATGACATTTCTTTACCACCCCCTAAGCCGTGTAGTGCAATAGTTGTTGGCCAGCCCGCAGTCGGCGGTGTAAAAGGAATACCTTGCTGCTGATAAAAATTCGCTAATTTAACTGCATTTGGCATAGAAATCAGCACAGATACGGTTTCATAGCTTTTGATGGCCGGAATGGGGTTGAACTTAGTGAGATGCTTAGTTTTATCTACCGCAGTACCATCGTCTAACAACCAAGTTTTACCCGCCATTAAAGACGGATTCGCTAACGCATCGGCAGGATTGGCAATACCATTAGCGACGGCTTGCATACCAAAATTAGTTTGACTTAGTGTGCCTGCTTGTAATGCGAGCAATACCGAGACAGGGCTATCGCCTTGTGCTTTCCAATGACCATTAATTAATGGCTGCCCTGCAGAAGATAAGCAGCTCACTGAAGAACAGTCACCGTAAATAGGCAGTTTAATTTTAGCGGTATACACATCGGCTAAACTTGACACTACGTAGGCCGCTCCAGCATCAGGCGTTAAACCTGCAGCGTCTGCAACGGTATAGCCAGCTGGTGTTGGTGTTTCGACAAAACTTGGTGCATAGGGAGCACCCCTCGCCATCAGCAGTTTGGTGGTTTCATATACGTTAGCGACGGATTGAGTTGTAAATAAACCAGAGTAACTGATGGTTAATGGATCAACATTGTGAGCCGCTGCAATCCCTTTTTCATAGCTATTCACTAAGGTTTGTAGCATGAGCTGGTCTGGCGTTTCTAACGGTAACGTATTGATATCCATCTTCAACAAACCGTAGGTGGTTGATGGCGCAATACCGCGACCTTCAGAGTCTTGAATAAGATTAGTCGTCGCATAAATATACGATTGTCCAGCCTTAAGAGGTTTAAGTGGCACTACTACCACTTTGTTGCCTGATGCAGTGGATACAAAGTCAACGCCAAACTGTAACTCGGCTCCCACCTTACACGCTGATACAGAAGGCTTAGTCGTACATTCAGGATCAGAAGACAATGGACCGCCAACCGTAGCCTCAAACACTCTAACCGCGCCTGGTTGTGCAACTGATGCTGCCACGAGTGTCAGTGGTGTACCATCATTCTTTTTCGCTAACTCGATATCAATAGAAATGGGTGATGTTGTCGACCAACCATCTAACGCCCCAAGCGCTATTTGTGGGTCTACATAATTGCCCGAGTTTTCACCGGGAATGGATAAGGTACCGTCAGTGGTACCACTGAAGAGCAAATCGTTCGGCAATGGCACTTTAGCATTAGCAGGGTCGAACACCATGTGCGATTCAGGGACGAGTGCTTCTGTCTTATCCTTGAGTTCGTTATAGCTGTCCTCACCACATCCAGTGAGTCCCAGCGCAGATGCAATCGCAACACCCAAAATGAGTCTTTTCATCTTATTTCCCCAAATCTTGTTGTAATAGTTTTGTTTTCCCCAATAAATTAGTCACAATAGCCGTCGGCACTGTGACTAATAGGGCTTATGTTAGCCCCTAACTCATTTCAAGTTAACGTAAATATATTTAGTTAGCTACAAGTTTGTCACAAACATTTTCGCTATTAATAACAAAGTTTCATTCATTTGTTTGAAACATGCGTTTGTCACTTCGGCGACTGTAGAAGTGGCGGGCATTCTCGCCAAGAGGAAAAAGAGACTCATGTTGGAATATCAAGCAGTAAAAGATTTACTCAAAGGCAAAACAATTTTAGTGACAGGTGCTGGGGCTGGTATTGGTCGTACTGCTGCCATCGAGTTTGCAAAGCACGGCGCCACGGTGATTCTGCTGGGTAAAACAGTAAAAAAACTAGAGGCTGTTTACGATGAAATAGAACAAGCGGGTTACCCAAAACCCGCCATAGTGCCATTAGATCTTAAGGGCGCGACCGAACAACATTATCGTGATATGGCTGATACCATCGCTGAGCAATTTGACTCTTTAGATGGCTTATTACATAACGCGAGTTTGCTTGGCGCTTTAGGTCCGTTTGAACATATAGATATTCCATCACTTGAAGATGTACTGAAAGTAAACGTCATCGCGCAAGTTATGCTAACCAAAGCCTTATTACCTGTGATGCGCCAAGCGCCAAGTGCCTCGATTATTTTTACCTCAAGCAGCGTCGGTCGCCAAGGTAGAGCCTATTGGGGGCCTTATGCCTTCTCTAAATTTGCCACCGAAGGCATGATGCAAGTCCTCGCCCATGAATGTGATGGCACGTCAATCCGTGTCAATAGTATCAATCCTGGAGCGACTCGCACTGAAATGCGCGCTAAAGCCTATCCTGCTGAGAATCCATTGGATCTTAAAACTGCAGAGGAGATCATGCCGACCTATTTATATTTAATGGGTTCAGACTCAAACACCGTAAACGGTCAGCAATTTAACGCTCAATAGATTTTGTTACACACAAAAAAGCCCTTTCAACCGAACATTGAAAGGGCTTTTTTTAATCAAAATCAGATTCAGACTTAGATTAACACTAGGCAATAGTCATAGTGACTGCGCCCATCGTTATTTCAGCTATAGCTATTTTCACTACAACTACTTTGCCATAACTGCTTTCATTAATACTTCAGTGGTGAATTTATCATTATTGATCACCGGGAATCTGTCATAGGTTTGGAAAATCACTTGGTTTTGATATTTGATCATCGCCACAACGCCATATTGAATCTTTTTATCAATTGATTTGGCGGGCAGCGTAAACTTAAACGGCACTGGTGCTCTGGCAATATCAAAGGTTTTTTGTGCAACAATAACCCCTGGAGTATTAAAGTCGATAATAGCAATCGTAATTTGACAACCTTGTGGTAAGGGAATTTTTTCTAAATAACCCGCAGCACCATTAATGATAACTGGCTGTTCCGGTTGTACTGTCACGCAGCCATTAAGCAACAATGCCATTAGAGAGAATACGATTAACGCCTTAATTTTAAGATACATCTTAATTTCCTTTTACCATACGAATCAGCCCTTCTTGAGTAGCAGAAGCAACTAATTCACCCTGTTGATTAAAAAATTGTCCTCTGACATAACCTCGTCCACCGCTGGCATTAGGGCTATCAATACTGTACAGCAGCCATTCGCCCATATTGATGGGTCGATGAAACCACATAGCATGATCTATCGTTGCCATTCTTACGCCAGGCGTCAAAAATGACACGCCATGGGGCTGAGCAGCCGTCACCAAAAAGTTAAAATCGGATGCATACGCAAGTAAATATTCATGAATATGCGCATCACTTGGCATGGGACCATTAGCTCTTAACCAAACATAACGATAGGGTTGGGTTTCATTGGGAGCAAATGGATGTAATGGATTGACAAGTCGCATTTCTATTGGCGCATCGGCCATAAACTTTTCGAGCATCTTAGTCGGTACTTTGTCCCGCAACGTCATCGCTAATTCTTGTTGATTCAATAAACCTTCGGGGCCAACCACTTGTGGCATCGTTGCTTGATGACTAAACCCTTCCTCTGGCTCTTGGAACGAACAGGTCATATGGAATATCGGCCGGCCTTTTTGGATAGCACTCACACGGCGGGCACTAAAACTGCCGCCATCACGCATATTTTCCACTTCATACACTATGGGTAACTTCTCGTCACCTGCCCGTAAAAAATAAGAATGTAATGAGTGAACTTTGCGCTCAGTGGGGACAGTTTGTTTCGCCGCACTCAATGCTTGCCCCATCACTTGGCCACCAAATACATGTCCAAATCCCAGATCTTGGCTTTGACCACGAAACAGACCGATTTCAATTTGTTCAAGGGAAAGTAATGATAAAAGATCGTCTAATACCTGACTCATGGGGATCCTATTACATAATTAGCCATTAATGCTAAAGGGTAACTCAGTTGACCTTTAGCTGACCAGTTTTCTGTCAATTATTCGCAATGTGAACAATTAGTTAAATATGATATTCTACGGCACTTAGGGTAGTTCATACGCATAGAGACGGGCTCTCATCAGCACCAAGGATAAAAATACAGATTTTTATGTTTTTTGGACTTGGCGACAAATATCCACCAATATCTATCAACATATGTGCGCTAATTCAAACTCTGCTACATGCGTTTATTAGATAGTGCTCACTTTCAAGTTAAATCTTGTTATGCTATCCATTAATAAAGCCCTAGCTTAAACCTATTCCCATTTACCCATAACGACTGGACACTATGAATCCTTGGATTTTAGCCATAAGACCTCGTACGCTCCCCGCAGCCATAGGTCCTTTACTCATCGGCAATATTCTTGCCCTGCATCTTGAAAGCTACAGCTGGTTAATCGCTGTAACCTCTATGCTTTGCGCTATTTTATTACAGATTGCAGTCAACCTCGCTAACGACTATTTTGATTTTAAAAATGGTATTGACACCGCCGAACGCTTAGGACCGGTTCGCGTGACTCAAAGTGGTTTGCTTTCGCCCTCTAGCGTCCGTAATGCCATGATCCTATGTCTGTTAATGGCACTTGCTGTTGGCTCTTATTTAATTTGGCATGGCGGCTGGCCTATCGCCATTCTCGCCGCAGCTGCTATTTTAGGTGCACTGGGTTACAGTGGTGGCCCCTATCCACTCGCCTCCCACGGACTGGGCGAAGTCGCAGCCTTTATCTTTTTTGGATTAGTGGCCGTTGTCGGTAGTTATTATCTGCAGGCGGGTGATACCACAATCAATGCGTGGTTATTAGGTTGTGCTATTGGGCTATTTAATGCGGCTATCATGCTGGTCAACAACACCCGCGATATTCGTACCGACACCCAAGCAGGCAAACACACTCTGGCTGTACGTATCGGCGAAGCGCAATCAAAAGTGCTATATCAAGCACTGATTTACCTGCCCTTTGGTCTCGTTATCGCTGGCTTCCTGCTCGGTATTTTACCGGGACTTCCTGTATTACTCGCGGGCTTATCACTGCTTATCGCGCGTAAACTTAGTAGTGATTTTTATGCTGTATCCGGTGAAGCGTTAAATCCATTACTTGGCCGCACAGCTAAGTTAACCATGATTTTCAGTACTTTGTTTAGCGTAGGTCTAGTGTTTACCGCATAAGAGTAAAGCCGCTATGCTAATGCTATAAGCCGCGACAAAACGCCGCAGCTTAATCGTGAATATAAAAAGGTTCGTATCCTCAACAGATATGAACCTTTTTTATTGGCTAGCGAAGCCAAATCTAGTTTGCTGCCATATTCAACGACACACACTCAACATCTGATTATTGCCAGATATAGCCTGAGATCAGTGTGTTTAACAAAATACCGTTAAAGTTACGTAGCGCTTGAGATGAATCACAGCTCCCTGCACCAAAACACACATGTAGTGGTAATAAATGTTCTTCCCGCGGATGACTAAAGCGCGCTTCAGGGGCCATTTCCCAGTAGATTAATGCTGCTTTAGCCTCGGCAGTGCTCGCACTTGCCGTTAATGTTTGCGTGAGCCAGTAGTCAAACTCTGCGCTGCGGCTTTGTACTGTAGGATCGCTTGAAAAAAACGCCCGCATATTGTGAAACGACATGCCAGAGCCCACAATCAACACCCCTTGGTCGCGCAGTGGGGCTAAAGCTTCCCCAATGGCAATATGCGCGTTAGGATCGAGACGGTTAATTAAAGACATCTGTACCACAGGAATATCCGCCTCGGGATACATCAACTTAAGTGGCACAAAGGTGCCGTGATCAAATGCACGATTGCTATCTAAGCGGGCAGCAATCCCCTTTTCATTTAGCATATTCGCAATTTGTGCGGCTAATTCTGGTTCACCAGCAGCCGGATACGTCAGCTGGTAAGCTTGTGGTGGAAAACCATAATAATCATACAAAATCGCGGGGTTTGGGCTACTCGATAACGTCACCACAGACTCTTCCCAATGGGCGGTGATCAGCACAATCGCCGTAGGTGTTGGAATGGACGCCGTCACTGAGGTTAAAAATGTACATAACTCCTGATGATTGACATCATTGAGTAAAGGCATTGGGCCACCACCGTGGGGCACAAACAGCACAGGCATACGACTCGTGTTAACTTGCATCGTGGTTTTCTCTTGTTGATGATCTGATAACTGTATAACTGACTTTAGGCTCAATTTTTATCGCTTAAAACGCGGAACGACTTAGCGCCAACTGCCGCTGAAATCGAACTAAACGCTCAATAGTTTCATCTAGTTTAATAATCAAGAACAGTCCTGCCGATAAACTCAATGCTGGCAGTGCATTCATCGGCATTTCATAGTTAAAGTGGAAATAAATCGCTCCCATCATAATCGCCAGCAAACCGCTCGCCGATAACACTCTGTAGTCACGTAGACACAAACCAAGGGCACCTATCACCTCCATCAAACCGATCACGTAACCAAAACCTGTCGGTAAATTCATTAAAGTGAACGGAGCATGGAACATAGGCACACCAAATAACTTGGCAAATCCCGAGATGAAAAACACGATACTCAGCGCCAATGTGACGCTTGCAGCGGCGCGATTAAGTGTATTGGTACAAAGGAATAGCTTCTGCGTATCAACCTCGGCAACTAAGCCATTGATACTTTGTCCCTTAGCACCGCATAAGCTTGAAAATCGCATAGTTCATACCCCATTAAACTTAATATTGCCGTCAATCTTGAGCACCAATGCACAGTCAACAAGCGAGAATGGCGTGGATTATGAGCCGATAAAATATAAATAAATATGGAATAAAATCTAATATCTCATAAACTAATAATTTATGACTTGCGAGCAACACCTGTGACCTTAGACCAACTGCTGATGTTTAAAACCGTGGCTGAGGCGGGCTCACTTAAAGCCGCCAGTGACAAGCTACACAAAACCCAACCCGCAATAAGCCAAAGTATTAAGCAGCTAGAATCACAACTTGATCTTATCTTATTTAATCGTGAAGGTTATCGACTCGCCATTACTGAACAAGGCCGAAAACTACTGCAACATACCCAACGGGTACTGAATGAAGCGCAGGAAATGAGGCAGGTAGCAAAACATTTGGCCAAAGGCAACGAAGCCAGTATCACCTTAGCTTTTGAAGCCTCCTTTAATCTCGCTCGGATTTTGCCTATTTTAGAGCTGACTCAAAATGAATTCCCCTACACCCAAATCATTCTTAAACAAGAGTTTTTAACCGGTGCACTCGAAGCGATGAATCAAGATAAAGCCGAAATTATCATCTCCGCAGGCGGCATTGAGCCCATACGCTCGAGTCATTTAGAATTAGCCTATCTATTTTCCGGTAGCCTGCTCGATGTCGCCGCGCCGCGCATGCTTGAACGTCATCCAACACTGACCTACGCCAGAGAACTCGTTAACGAATATCAAATCGTAATCCAAGATACGGGCTCAGGCACTGCGAATATTGAGTTTGGAGTACAAGCGGGGCAACGACGTTGGTATGTTAATGATTTTTATACCAAGAAAATGCTCATCCAAAGTGGTATGGGTTGGGGTAAACTGCCGCACTATATGATTGAAGATTCACTCAAACAAGGCACATTGCTGGCACTGGATTTGCGTGAAAGACAAAACAACATTCAACTCGACTATTATGTAATGCGAAAACCCCATTCCCCCTTAGGCCCTGTTGCCCAAGCACTGTGGCAAAAACTGATCGCCTTTTCATCTGAGCTGAATGCTTAGTGTTTTAAATAAGCCTAATCCACCAATTTATAAGCCATTATGGCGTAATCTGACATAAAAAACGCCCCTTGATAAGGGGCGTTTTTCATTTTTATAATAAGCTAGAAACCTTAGGCTTAAACCTTAGCTAAAGTACGCTCTTTAGCGCTCCAATCTAAGTGATATTTCTCACCTGCTGGTTTGTCAGTACGCTCAAAGGTGTGGGAGCCAAAAAAGTCACGCTGACCTTGGAGCAAGTTCGCCGGTAATGTTTCGCAGCGATAACTGTCGTAATATGCCAGAGCCGAACTAATACACGGTGCAGGAATCCCCTGCATGACAGCAGTCGCAACGGCTGTACGCCATAGTTCTTGTTTTTCAGATAAAACAGATGCAAAACTGTCGGCCATCAACAGATTGCTAAGATCGGCTTTTTCTTCATAGGCTTGAGTGATTGATTGCAAGAAAGTGGCGCGAATAATACAACCCGCGCGCCAAATTTTTGCAATTCCAGCAAAGTCTAACTGCCATTTTTGCTCACTGGCCGTCATTGCCATTAACTGAAAGCCTTGTGCGTAACAACACACTTTGGCGCAATATAACGCGCTTTCAAGGGCATCAATTAATGCTACTTTTTGCGTAGCATCAATCGCAACTCTTTTTGGCCCAGCCAATTTTTTATTTAATTGCAGACGTAAAGATTTTTGGGTACTTAAAGCGCGGGCGTACACAGCTTCAGCAATCGTCGGCGTTGGGCACCCCATTTGTAAACTGCTCACGGCAGTCCACAAACCTGTACCTTTTTGGCCTGCTTTATCTAAGATCATGTCAACTAACGGTTTACCCGTTAAAGGATCGGCCTGCTTTAATACTTCGGCGCTAATCTCCATCAAATAGCTATTTAAGCTACCTTTGTTCCAGCGCTCAAACACGTCACCGACTTCAGATGCGCTCATACCTAAACCATCATGCAACATTTGATAAGCTTCGCAAATCAGCTGCATATCAGCATATTCGATACCGTTATGCACCATTTTCACATAATGACCAGCCCCCGCAGGACCTATATAGGTGGTACATGGCTCGCCTTCAATCACTGGGTTACCTGGCTCAAAACGCTCAATAGGTAAGCCTGTTTTTGCATCAACCTTAGCCGCAATTGCCTTCCAAATAGGTGCGACATGATGCCAAGCATCAATATTGCCACTTGGCATTAAAGACGGGCCAAAACGCGCGCCCACTTCACCGCCTGAAACCGCAGAACTAAAAAAGACAAATTGTTCTTTATAGCGAGCTTCTCGCTCGATAGTGTCAGTCCACAGGCTATTACCCGTATCAATAACGATATCGTCAGATTCAATTCCGGCAGAAATCAAGGCACTACAGACACCATCAACCGGGGCACCAGCAGGAACAGAAAGCACTAAAATACGGGGTTTTGTAAGGCTGGCTAACATTTCGGTAAGATTAGCACAGCCAAGAATACGAGGTTCAAGTCCAACACGTTCGTGTTTTTCTTGCAGTACAACAGCATTAACTTTATCAGCATCGAGGTCAAATGCGCTGACGTTATATTGATTATCCGCGATGTTTAACGCAAGGTTTTTACCCATTACGCCAAGACCTATTACGCCGATATCATTAAGATTTTTGTGGTTTTGCATTATATAATTCCCACGTGTCGCAAAGGTTAGAGCTAACCAATTTTGAAATATAATTATAGCGAGCTTTGTAACTTAATTACCAGAAACATACGATTGGCAATTTCGATTGCACCAAAAGTCGCTATCGTTTATGCCTCATAGCATTCAGTACGCCGTTAGTTAATGGGCGAGTTTAAGCCCTAAAACGCCCAATAATATCAGTACCAAACTGGCAATTTTAAGTAAGCTAACTCCTTCTCCTAAAAGAACAATTCCCGCGATAGCTGTACCCATAGCACCAATACCGACCCATACGCCATAAGCCGTACCAATAGGCAGTTGTTTAACCGCGAGTCCGAGTAGCAACACACTCACGGCCATCGACGCAACTGTAAAGATACTTGGCCATAAACGCGTAAAACCTTCGGTATATTTAAGCCCTACGGCCCAACCAATTTCGAATAACCCCGCAAGGATCAATAAAAACCAGCTCATAGTGAACTCCCATAAAAGGGGTCGTCCCCATAATAGATTTGGCGTATTTAGGGTCGTCCCTAAGCCATGTGATTATCATGTAATGATGAGAATTCAAGACTAACAAATTTAAGGTAAAAACTTCAATCGTTGATTTTACCTAATCATTAATACAATAAACAAAAAAGGCGATAGTAAACTTGGTTAGTTTACTATCGCCTTGATATTTCAGCTTTGTTATAGGATTTTACACTAAAGCATCGGCATAACCCATGCGAGTAAGTGCTGTACGCACTAGCTCTAACGTTTGCGGATCTTCTATGGTCGCTGGCGCAGTATATTGCTGATTATCAGCAATTTTACGCATTGTTCCGCGTAAAATTTTACCAGAGCGCGTTTTGGGTAATTTTTGAATCGCACTGACTAACCTAAAGGAGGCGACGGGACCAATCTCTTGGCGCACCAAGGTGATTAACTGCTTATGCAATTCTTCATCACTGATCGTTACGCCCTTTTTCAGCACTACCAATCCTAATGGCACTTGACCTTTAAGCTGATCATCAACACCAATCACCGCTGCTTCAGCTACATCGGGATGTTGACATAATACCTCTTCAAAACGTCCGGTCGATAACCTGTGGCCCGCCACGTTTATGATGTCATCGATACGGCTCATAATGTAAAGATAACCATCTTCATCGGTGTAACCCGCATCGCCAGTTAAGTAATAACCTGGATACATAGACAAGTAACTGTCTTGATAGCGTTGATCATTTTGCCACAGTGTCGTCAAGGTGCCCGGCGGCAAAGGCAGTTTGATCACCACATTCCCAGAGGTATTGGGCGCAACTTGCTCACCCAGTTCATCCACTACTTCAACGGCATATCCCGGTACAGGTAAAGCAGGCGACCCCGGTTTAATAGCGACAGGAGCCGTGCCCATTAAATTGGCCGCTACTGGCCAACCAGTCTCTGTTTGCCACCAATGATCGATAATCGGTTTTGCAAGCTGAGCATGTGCCCAAACCAAGGTATCAGGATCGCAACGCTCCCCTGCCAAAAAAACATTTTTAAGACAAGTTAAATCAACGCCCTGCAGATATTCACCGTCGGGATCTTCACGCTTGATCGCGCGAATGGCCGTCGGCGCAGTAAAAAAACTTTTGACCTTGTATTTGGCAATCGTACGCCAAAAGGCTCCTGGATCGGGCGTACCAACAGGTTTGCCCTCATACATTAAAGTCGTAGCGCCCATCAGCAATGGCCCGTACACAATGTAAGAATGACCCACAACCCAGCCCACATCGGACGCTGCCCAAAATACATCGCCCGCTTGTATATCGTAAATATGCTGCATCGACCAAGTCAGAGCCACAGCGTGGCCGCCATTATCACGCACCACTCCTTTAGGCTGACCCGTAGTGCCAGAGGTATAAAGCACATACAAAGGATCGGTAGCCTTAAGCGCAGCGCAATCCGCCCAAGGTGCCGTGGCTAACGCAGCTTGCCAATCTAAATCACGGCCCTCAAGCAAATCGGCATGACACTGGCTACGATTCAAAATCAGGCAATGATCAACTTGATGGACAGCTTGTGCCAAGGCTTTATCTAACAAAGGCTTATAAGGGATAACACCCGAAGGCTCGATACCGCAGGATGCCGACAGTACCAATTTAGGTTTGGCATCGTTAATCCGCGTTGCGAGTTCATTGGCGGCAAAACCACCAAAGACCACAGAATGAATCGCGCCGATACGGGCACAGGCCAGCATAGCAAAAGCCGTTTCTGGCACCATTGGCATATAAATCACCACGCGGTCGCCCTTGCCAATACCAATGGATTGCATAAAGCCTGCGAGTCGGCTCACTTGAGCTTGCAGCTCCGCATAGCTAATGCCGTATTCTGTATCCGTTACTGGGCTCACATATTGGATAGCGATTTGATCGCCGCGTCCAGCGAGCACATGGCGGTCTACAGCATTATAACAAGTGTTCATTTCACCATCGGCAAACCAATGGTAAAACGGCGCCTGCGACTCATCGAGCACCGTTTTAGCGGGTTTAATCCAATCGAGCGCCTTGGCCGCTTCTCCCCAGAATTCGGCTTTATTAAGCAAGGATGCTTGATGCAACGCTTGATGTTTTTGTTGGTTCTGTTTTTGATTTGTGGCTTGCGCTACAGATGCATTTTGCTGTTCGGTCAACATATGTCCTCCAATCAGGACTGCGGCTAAAATCGTCAGCCACAATAACTACCCCTTCCAACAACCATTATTAACAGGGGTGCACCAAGCCCACTATTAGACGTTAGCCTATAACCAGAAGATATTTGTGGTTTTATGTGAGAACACTAATTTAAAGCACTCGTTTCAATCAAGCGATACAGGCTTGTGGCAATTGGGATTGACACCTTTTTGCGCCTAGAATAAAGCCTAAATCTTTACCTTTACGTAAACTTCATATATCTTGCTTGAAATTGATTATTTAGGGTGCATGATGAGCGCAACGAACACACCACAAACGACTTACTCGATTAGTGATCTCTCAAAAGAGTTTGATATCACGACGCGTAGTATTCGTTTTTACGAAGACCAAGGATTGCTTAAGCCTAAGCGCCGTGGTCAAACCCGTATTTATAGCCTTAAAGACAGGGTCCGTCTCAAGCTGATTCTTCGCGGTAAACGCTTAGGCTTTTCATTGGCCGAAACTCGCCGCTTGTTTGAGTTATACGATGCCGACAAGAGCAGCACCTCACAACTCAATACCATGCTGGCGCTAGTAGAAGAAAAGAAATATGCCCTACAACAGCAAATGGATGACATTAAAGTGGTATTGATGGAGCTCAATTCCGCCGAACAACAGTGCCGTTTAGCCTTAGAAGATAACAAAACGACAAAAGCCTAAATCCCCGTTGAAACAAGATCAAGTCAATATGATTGGCTATAAGGCCTAAAAACGCAGGATGTAAGCACTTTAAGTACAAGATTTAAAAGACTCAAGCACCTAAAAATCATAAAAACTATAAATTTACATATCAGAAATTTAAACATCTGAAATTAGAACATTTGAAAGGACACAAGCAATGAACTCACTCTACACCAGTCTGAATTTTGGCCTAGGCGAAGACGTCGATATGCTGCGCGATGCGGTGCAAGATTTTGCCGCCCATGAAATTGCCCCAATTGCCGCAAAAGTAGACCAAGATAACGCCTTTCCCAATGAGCTTTGGCCTGTACTAGGGGGAATGGGGCTGCTAGGCGTCACTGTGCCAGAAGAGTTCGGCGGCGCAAATATGGGCTATCTTGCCCACGTCGTGGCAATGGAAGAAATCTCCCGCGCATCGGCCTCTATCGGCCTAAGCTACGGCGCCCACTCAAATCTGTGCGTAAATCAAATCAACCGTAACGGCACAGCCGCACAAAAAGCTAAGTATCTGCCTAAGTTAGTGAGCGGTGAGCATATTGGTGCACTGGCTATGAGTGAGCCAAACGCTGGTTCTGACGTAGTCTCAATGAAGTTACACGCCCGCAAAGAAGGCGACCGTTTTATCTTAAACGGCAACAAAATGTGGATCACCAACGGCCCCGATGCCCACACCTATGTGATTTACGCTAAAACCGACCTAACCAAAGGCGCACACGGTATTACCGCTTTTATCGTTGAGCGAGATTCTAAAGGTTTTAGCCAAGCGCAAAAACTCGACAAACTCGGCATGCGCGGCTCTAACACCTGCGAATTAGTGTTTGAAGATGTGGAAGTGCCAGAAGAAAACATTTTAGGCGGCCTCAACAACGGCGTAAAAGTACTGATGAGCGGCTTAGATTATGAGCGTGTTGTACTGTCTGGCGGTCCATTAGGGATCATGAACGCCTGTATGGATATCGTTGTGCCTTACGTGCACGAACGTGAACAATTTGGCAAATCTATCGGTGAATTCCAACTGGTACAAGGTAAATTAGCCGACATGTACACCGGTATGAATGCCGCCAAATCCTACGTTTATGCTGTGGCAAAGTCCTGCGATCGCGGTGAAACCACCCGTAAAGATGCTGCTGGCGCGATTCTGTATAGCGCAGAACTCGCAACTAAAATGGCACTGGATGCCATTCAATTACTGGGCGGCAACGGTTATGTGAACGAATACGCCGCAGGCCGTTTACTGCGTGATGCTAAGCTGTATGAAATTGGCGCGGGTACTTCTGAAATTCGCCGTATGTTGATTGGCCGCGAATTGTTCAATGAGTCGAAATAACGCGAGTTCAAATAATCTCACAAGTGAATGGGTAGCCCCTCACTGTAACTACAGTTTGCGCCACCCATTCGAGCCAAGTAATACCGAATTTCCGCTTTAGAAGGACAATAAAAGTGACGCAAATAAGCAGTCGTATCAACGCCCGTAGCGATGAATTTAAAGCAAAATCCGATGATATGGCCGCCCTAGTGGCCGATCTTAAAACTAAGCTGGCTAAAATCGAACTTGGTGGCGGCCCTGTAGCGCTAGAGCGTCATTTATCCCGCGGTAAATTACTGCCACGTCAACGAGTTGAAAAACTGCTCGATGCGGGATCGCCCTTTTTAGAACTGTCGCAATTTGCGGCGTTTGAAGTCTATGACGAAGAAGTACCCGCTGCAGGCATTATTGCTGGTATTGGCCGCGTGAGCGGCGTCGAGTGCATGATCATCGCCAACGATGCCACGGTAAAAGGCGGCACTTACTACCCGATTACGGTTAAAAAACACCTTCGCGCCCAAGATATTGCCAGCCGTTGTCACTTGCCTTGTATCTATTTAGTCGACTCAGGCGGCGCTAACCTACCCCGCCAAGACGAAGTATTTCCAGACCGCGAACATTTTGGCCGTATTTTTTACAATCAAGCGCAAATGTCGGCCAAGGGTATCCCACAAATTGCTGTGGTGATGGGTCTGTGTACTGCAGGTGGCGCTTATGTGCCTGCGATGGCAGATGAGTCTATTATCGTCAAAGATCAAGGTACTATCTTTTTAGCAGGCCCGCCATTAGTGAAGGCAGCTACCGGTGAAGAAGTCAGCGCCGAAGAACTGGGCGGCGCCGATGTGCACACCAAAATATCTGGCGTAGCCGATCATTTAGCCCAAAACGACGATCATGCTTTAGAGTTAGCGCGCCGCGCCGTATCACGCCTTAATCATCAAAAAGAAATTAAATCGCTGTTAAGCCCAGTCAAACCGCCAAAATTCGACATTAGTGAACTATATGGCATTGTCGGCACCGACTTGAAAAAGCCCTTTGATGTCAAAGAAGTGATTGCCCGTATCGTCGATGACTCTGATTTTGATGAGTTTAAAGCCAACTATGGCGCAACCTTAGTGTGCGGCTTTGCCCGTATTCACGGCTACCCAGTGGGTATTGTCGCTAACAACGGCATTCTATTTTCTGAATCGGCACAAAAAGGCGCGCACTTTATTGAGTTGTGTTGTCAGCGCAAAATTCCGCTGCTGTTCCTGCAAAACATTACCGGCTTTATGGTGGGTAAAAAGTACGAACACGAAGGTATTGCTAAACATGGCGCCAAGATGGTGACCGCAGTATCCTGCGCCAATGTGCCTAAATTTACAGTGATAATTGGCGGCAGCTACGGTGCGGGTAACTACGGCATGTGTGGCCGCGCATTCGAGCCAACCATGATGTGGATGTGGCCTAACGCCCGTATTTCTGTGATGGGTGGCGAGCAAGCGGCTGGCGTTCTCGCCACTGTGCGCCGCGACGGTTTAGCCCGAAAAGGTGAGGAGTGGTCACTTGAGGATGAAAAAGCCTTTAAAGCACCGATTGTTGCCCAGTACGATAAAGAAGGTCATCCGTACCATGCCAGCGCCCGTTTATGGGATGACGGTATTATCGACCCAGCGCAAACCCGCGATGTGGTAGGCCTTGCCCTATCTGCAGCGTTAAATGCTCCTATCGAAGACACTCGCTTTGGTGTGTTCCGCATGTAATTCATGCGTGTAGATAATGACATATCAACAAGATAGGGAAACGACCATGACAAGTTCACAACCAATACCACACACGTTAAGCAACTTACAACACGTGAGCTACGCGCTCAATAACGGCGTTGCCGAGTTAATCCTTAACCGAGCAGAAGTGCACAACGCCTTCGATGAAGTGATGATTAGCGAGATGATTGCTGTACTTAGCTATTTTGCTGAGCACAAGCAATGCCAAGTGTTGGTACTCAAAGCCAATGGCAAAAATTTCAGCGCTGGCGCTGACCTCAATTGGATGCGTAAGCAAGCCAAAATGGACTTTGAGCAAAATCTAAATGATGCCAAAGCCCTCGCTAAACTGATGCAGGATTTAGACACCTTTCCTAAGCCCACCATTGCATTAGTGCAAGGTGCAGCCTTTGGCGGCGCGTTGGGGCTGATTTGCGCTAGTGATATCGCTATCGCGACAAGCCGCGCCAGCTTTTGTTTAAGCGAAGTAAAACTGGGGTTAATTCCTGCGGTAATAAGCCCTTATGTTGCCCGCACTATGGGCAACCGTGCCTCGCGCCGCTATATGCTGACCGCCGAACGCTTTAGTGCAGAAACCGCCCTTAAGCTTAATGTTATCAGTGAAATCTGTGATGACTTAGACGCCGCAGCTAAGCCGATTATCGACGCGCTGCTGGCCAATAGCCCACAGGGTATGGCGTGGGTAAAAACACTGCTGTCGCGCCTTGAAGATGGCGTGATAGACCAAGACACCATTGATTACACTAGCGAGCGTATCGCGCGCATTCGGGTATCGACTGAGGGTCAAGAAGGCTTAAACGCCTTTTTTGAAAAACGTCAGCCGAACTGGCTGCAAGCCGCAGCAATGTCAGAGCCAACGCCAAGTGAAACCCAAGGAGCACGTTAGATGTCTACTAAGCACATGTTTACCAAACTATTAATTGCTAACCGGGGTGAAATTGCCTGCCGCATCATCAAAACTGCCCATGCCATGGGCGTTCGCACCGTTGCCTTATATTCCGATGCAGATAAAGAAGCGCGCCATGTCGCCATGGCCGACGAGTCTTTCTACTTAGGCGGCAGCGCGCCAGCAGACTCCTATTTAAAGGGCGATTTGATTATCGACATCGCCAAAAAAGCCGGTGCACAAGCTATTCATCCAGGTTACGGATTTTTATCTGAAAATGCCGACTTTGCCCGTAAATGTGAGGCTGCAGGCATCGCCTTTGTTGGCCCAGGCAGTGATGCTATCGATGCCATGGGCAGCAAAAGTGCCGCCAAATCGATTATGACAGCGGCAAACGTGCCGTTAGTACCCGGTTATCATGGTGATGACCAGAGTGATGCAGTGCTAAAAGCTGAAGCACTGAAAATCGGCTTCCCTATGCTGATTAAAGCGGCTTATGGCGGCGGCGGTAAAGGCATGCGTATTGTCGAGAACGAAGGCGAAATCATGGAAGCCGTTAACTCAGCGCGCCGTGAGGCGGCCTCTTCTTTTGGTAACGATAAGTTATTGATGGAACGTTATTTACGCCAGCCGCGCCATGTTGAAGTGCAAGTGTTTGCCGACACTTTTGGCAATGCTATTTACCTGTCGGATCGCGATTGTTCAATTCAACGTCGCCACCAAAAAGTGGTTGAGGAAGCACCAGCTCCAGGGTTAAGCGATACACTGCGCGCCCAGATGGGTGCAGCGGCAGTGGCAGCAGCTAAAGCCATCGATTATGTTGGCGCTGGCACAATAGAATTTCTGCTAGATACGGACAATAGCTTCTATTTCATGGAGATGAACACCCGTCTACAAGTGGAGCATCCCGTCACTGAAATGGTCACTGGCCAAGATTTAGTTAAATGGCAATTGCTGGTCGCCAGCGGTCAGCCTCTGCCCCTTAAGCAAGATGAAGTGCGTATTCACGGCCATTCATTTGAAGTGCGTATTTACGCCGAAGATCCGCAAAATGAGTTTTTACCCGCTAGTGGTAAGCTCAATTTTCTACGCGAACCCGAGCAAAGTAAGTTTGTCCGTATCGACTCAGGCATTCGCGAAAATGATGTGATCAGTAACTTTTACGATCCTATGATTGCCAAACTTATCGTCTGGGATGAATCGCGTCCGCGCGCCCTGCAACGTTTAGTGCATGCGTTAGAGTCTTATCAAATCAGCGGTCTTAAGCACAACATTGAGTTTTTAGCGAACATTGCCGAGCACCCAGCATTTGCCAATGCCGACTTTAGCACTGACTTTATTGGCCGCTATGGCGATACCTTAATTGGTACGGCCTCGAGCGAAGCCGATACTGCGCTTGCCTTTGCCGCGCTGTATCAAGTGCTTGCCCGTAAAGAAGCCGCTAAAGCACTGGCCATTAACAGTGCTGATCCCTACTCGCCTTGGGGTCAAGTGAGTGGCTTTAGACTTAACAGTTGTAGCCAACACAATATTGCCCTGCTCGATGACGCCCATGAATTGCAGCAGTTAGTAATGCTCGATTTAGGCGGCATGTATCAGCTACCACTGCACGGCCAGGACTGGATTTTAAATGGTGAACTGAAACAAGACTTACTGCTCGCCGAAATCAACGGCCATAAGAGTAAAGTGCCAGTGAGCGCACAGGGCGATGACTTTACGCTATTTTTACCTTCTGGCAGCTATCACTTTAAAGCAGTGCAAACTGTCGTTGTTGAAGAACAAGCCAGCAGTGCAGACAAATTAAAAGCACCGATGAACGGTACAGTCGTGACCCATTTAGTTGATGTGGGCAGCGAAGTGAAAGCGGGCCAAGGTTTATTGGTGATGGAAGCCATGAAAATGGAATACACCATTGAAGCGCCCTTTGATGGCACTGTCACTGAATTCTACTTTAAGGCCGGCGAGCTGGTAACCGATGGTACAACCTTGCTCAATGTTGAGCCGCTAGAGCCATTATTATTAGCATCTGACGACGAGCAAACAGCGAGCAAGGAAGCTTAAGATGTCTTGGAAAACGAGTGATAGCAGCAAACAAACAAGTTGGGGTAAAAAACCTCAAAGTGACAGCGTGAGCATTTTTGAGATGGGCGCACGCGACGGACTACAAAATGAAGTCGCCGTACCCACCGCTGCTAAAGTCGCTTTAATTGAATCTCTGGCAGATGCAGGGCTTAAGCGCATCGAAGTCGGCAGCTTTGTGTCACCTAAATGGGTGCCACAAATGGCTGATTCAGCCGATGTATTCGCGCAAATACAGCGTCAAAGCGGTGTGGTGTATAGCGCACTCACGCCCAACGTTAAAGGTTTTGAACAGGCACTGAATGCAAAAGCCAGTGAGGTGGCAATATTTGGCGCTGCCTCACAAAGCTTTAGTCAGCGCAATATCAACTGCTCGATAGAAGAATCGATTGAACGCTTTATTCCTTTGATGGAATTAGCAAAAGCTAACAATATTCCAGTGCGCGGTTATGTATCCTGTGTGCTCGGTTGCCCCTACGAAGGTGAGATTGCGGTCAGTGAGGTAGCTCGCGTGTCTGAAATCCTTTATAAAATGGGCTGTTACGAAATATCACTCGGCGACACTATCGGTATCGGTACGCCGAAAAAAGCCCGTAGAATGCTGCAAACCGTGAGCGAGCGCGTACCGATTGATAAACTGGCATTGCACTTTCACGACACCTACGGCCAAGCACTCGCCAACATTTTGGCCTGCTTAGATTTAGGCGTGCGAGTATTTGACTCCTCCGTAGCCGGTCTTGGTGGATGCCCTTATGCCAAAGGCGCATCGGGCAATTTAGCCACCGAAGACTTAGTGTATATGCTGCATGGTATGGGATTAGAGACAGGTATCGAGTTACAAAAACTCGCGTTAGCGGGTCAAGCTATCAGCACCCAATTGAACCGCAAAAATGGTTCAAAAGTCGCCACGGCCCTATTAGCCAAATAAACCAATAACCAAATAGAACAAAAAATACTGATATTTAGCGCGTATATAAGAGGACATCACAATGGCAGGACTCAATAAAGTCGTCAGCAGCTATGAAGAAGCATTGAAAGGCTTATCTAACGATATGACCATAATGGTCGGCGGCTTTGGCCTATGCGGCATTCCAGAAGGCTTAATCAATCAAATGGTTAAGATGGGCGTTAAAGGCTTAACGGCAATTTCAAACAATGCTGGCGTTGATGATTTTGGCCTAGGTTTACTGTTAAAACATCACCAAATCGCGACGATGATTGCATCTTATGTAGGCGAGAACGCAACCTTTGAACAGCAAATGCTCTCTGGCGAATTGAACGTGATTTTGACTCCCCAAGGTACGCTAGCGGAAAAAATCCGCGCAGGTGGCGCAGGTATTCCGGCATTTTTCACCGCCACGGGCTATGGCACGCCAGTGGCTGATGGCAAAGAAACCCGCGAAATCAAAGGCCGCCATTACGTGTTAGAAGAATCGCTGACTGCTGATTTTGCGTTAGTGCGCGCATGGAAAGCCGATACCATGGGTAATCTGGTGTTTCGTAAAACCGCCGCCAACTTTAATCCTATGATGGCGACCGCCGGTAAAATTACCGTGGTAGAAGCCGAATTTATTGTCGAGCCGGGCGAGTTAGACCCCGATCATATCCATACGCCGGGCATTTATGTTGACCGCGTGATTCAAGGCACGTTCGAAAAACGTATCGAGCAGCGCACAGTAAAAGCGACTAAATAAGCGTCGTACTGCGGATTAAAGAACGGATATCAAAGGATAATTATCATGGCATTATCAAGAGAACAATTGGCTCAACGCGTCGCCAAAGAATTAAAAGACGGTTACTACGTCAACCTAGGTATTGGTATTCCTACACTGGTGGCTAACTATATTCCAAGCGGTATGGAAGTCATGTTGCAATCGGAAAACGGCCTACTCGGCATGGGCGAATTCCCCACCGAAGACACCATAGACCCTGATTTAATCAACGCCGGCAAACAAACGGTTACCGCAGTCAAAGGCGCCTCGTTTTTCTCATCGGCGGAAAGTTTTGCCATGATCCGTGGCGGCCACGTGGATTTAACGGTTCTGGGCGCCTTCGAGGTCGATGTTAACGGTTCTATCGCCTCGTGGATGATCCCCGGAAAATTAATTAAAGGCATGGGCGGCGCGATGGATTTAGTTGCTGGCGCTGAAAACATTATCGTGACTATGATGCACGCCGACAAATACGGTAATTCTAAACTGCTAAGCGTGTGTGAATTGCCACTGACAGGTTACGGCTGCATTAAACGCGTAGTGACGGATTTAGCTTTTATCGAAATCAAAAATGGCGCGTTTCATCTTTTAGAGCGCGCTCCTGGCGTGAGTGTTGACGAAATCATTAGCAAAACAGCCGGTAAGTTAATCGTGCCAGAGCATGTGCCAGAAATGACATTTTAACATTTTGTTGTCCCTGCTTTGCTAACCTAAGCCTAGAGAGTGTCTCTAGGCTTTTTATATTAATCAAGCGCTCCGGTATCAAACATCACCTCCGGTTAATACTTAACTTTCAATACCCAAATCATCCTGCTAGGGTAGTGTGTGTTGATTACATCATAACGACAAACACCTTGTTAACTCTCAGATAAAATTACTAATTGCCCAAAGGATTTTTTCTATGGACTGGCTTATTATTGCACTTGCAGGTTTTTTAGGCGGCATGCTCAATGCCGTAGCAGGCGGTGGCAGCTTTATTACGCTTTTAGCATTAGTGTTCGTTGGTGTGCCGCCAATAGCGGCCAATGCTACGGGGACCGCAGCGCTACTCCCCGGTTATATCGCCAGTGCTTGGCGCTTTAGAAAAGATATCGAATATCCTGCCAGCCTTAGCTTTAAAAATCTCATCTTGATTGCCCTCATCGGCGGCAGTATTGGTGCAGGCATTTTATTAACCACCAGCGAGCAAGTGTTCGCAACACTGATCCCTTGGCTAATTTTACTGGCCACTGCAGCCTTTATTATTGGCCCTTGGCTAATCAAGAGAAGAATGGCATTGCAAGGCATGAGTACCTCTTCTACGCCGGCATTACGCCCAATAACAGCGCTTTTAATGCTAGCCGCTGTGTGTATTTATGGTGGTTATTTTAATGGCGGCTTAGGTATTATCTTACTCGCCAGCTTTGGGCTGATGGGTCAAACCAATCTACATGGGATGAACGGACTTAAAAATTTAATATCCGCTCTACTAACCGCCATTGCGGTAGTGATTTATGCCGTGGGTAATGTCATCGATGGACAATATCTGTTACTACTGGCCGTTATGGCAATCATCGGCGGTTATGTGGGCGCAGTGCTGGCCTATCGTATTTCACAACCATTACTGCGAGGTTTTATTGTGATAGTGGGTTTAGCGATGGCACTAGGCTTTTTTATACGCTAGGTTGTTCATACATTAGGCTTTTTATACGTTTGCTTTTGTACGTGATCCACTATGCCGATAAACTGCGCGTATGTTACCGATTTTTTTATTACCCTGCCCTAGCATTTAGGAAAGCACTGTTACTAAAGGATAGCTATGAAACGGACCACCTTAACTCTTGCCCTGTGCCTTTTTGCATTCCAAGCAGAGGTTTACGCTGAAGTCACTCGCGCTGCCCCCCTTAATGTCAAAACAGAAGCGGGAAATATCCAGATAAAAACCATCGCTGAAGGATTAGAAAATATCTGGGGTATGGCATTTTTACCCGACGGCAACATGCTAGTGACTGAACGCGCCGGAAGAATGCGCATTGTCAGCACAACAGGAAAAGTGGGAGAACCACTAACGGGTTTACCGCCGATGTATGCCAAGGGTCAAGGTGGTTTACTTGATGTGGTACTTGCGCCTGATTTTGCCACCAGCCAAAAAATCTATTTCAGTTATGCCGAACCCGCTGAAGGTGAGGCAAGCGAACTCAATAGCACTGCGGTCAGTTTTGCAGTGCTCAATGGCAACAAGCTTGAAAATCTCACCCACGTTTTTAGCCAGCAACCTAAAATAAACAGTGGCCACCATTTTGGATCTCGTTTGGTGTGGGCGCCTGACGGTACTTTATTTATCACGCTTGGCGATCGCTACAGTGAAAAAGATAAAGCCCAAACGTTAGACAATCATTTAGGCAAAGTCGTGCGGATTAATGCCGATGGCTCTGTGCCTCAGAATAACCCCTTCGTCAATACGGCGGGCGCTTTGCCCGAGATCTGGTCTATTGGTCACCGTAATATGCAAGGCGCGGCCATTAATCCCACCAGCAAAGTATTGTGGACTGGTGAGCATGGACCGCAGGGCGGCGATGAACTGAATATTGACCAAGCGGCCAAAAACTATGGCTGGCCTGTGATTACCTATGGTGAGAATTATGGCGGCGGTAAAATTGGCGAAGGCACCCACAAAGCTGGAATGGAGCAACCCGTCTACAAATGGGTCCCCTCAATTGCCACCGCGGGCTTTATATTTTACACCGGAGATAAATTTCCGCAGTGGCAAAATAATATTTTACTCGCCAGTTTAAAAGAAAAAACACTGGTGCGTTTAGTACTTGATGGCGACAAGATTATTAAAGAAGAACGCCTGCTAAAAACCGAACTGGGGCAAAGATTACGCACCGTTGTGCAAGGGCCTGATGGGCTAATTTATCTTGTGACCGATGAAGCTAAATCAAAAATTTACCAGATCTCACCGCAATAATCTTAAGCATTGCACTTTAATAACAGCGCTTTACCCACAGTAATAAGCTCAATCAACCAAAAGTTTAAGCGGCTAATGTCAGAAAAATACCATAAAGAGCATTCTTAAAATGCTCTTTATGGTTAGCTTACGGTTGTTAGCGCGGCACTAAATTCCTGCCTTTATTCATTTACCACGCACATGCTCTGCTCTGTTTTCACATAGGGAGACAGAATAGGCATCATGCCTTTCATCACTTGTAATGGCAGCGCCGAAGTAAAACTAAAGTCATCGGATTTACTGCCGGGCACGAAGGCGGTCAAAGTACCAAAATATCTATCACCGAGATAAAACACGAAGGTCGCAGTACGGTTCATAGCTGTGGTTGCCACTCTTTTACCTTGCTGCATTTGAGTCACAATACGGTTATCGCCGGTGCCGGTTTTACCGCCGATAGGCAACATGCCGCCTTGCTCATCGGTAAAAATACCCTTTAAACGCCTAGCTGTACCGTTTTGCACCACGTTGGCTAATGCGGCTTTTAAAGCTTGTGCCACTTCATGGCGCATCACGCGCTCACCTTGGGTATTTTGATTATCCAATGTGACTTCATAGGGTGTATCTTTCGCAAAATGCAGCTGATTAATCCGCACCGTTGGCAAACGATAACCGTCATTTTGAATAATGCCCATAAGCTCAGCTAACGCTGCGGGTCTATCGCCGGAGCTACCAAGCGCCGAGCCTAAAGATGGCACCATAGAATCAAAGGGATAACCTAAACGCGCCCAACGCTGATGTATGTCGAGGAAGGCTTCGACCTCAAGCATCACTTGCACCCGAACGTCACGGGCGTTTTTATGGCGCGTTCTAAACAGCCAACGGTAAACTTCTTGGCGCTGCGCTTCACTCGCCTGTTTGACATCACTTAAGTTGGCCTCGGGGTTATGGTTTAAATAATCCAGCACCCATAATTCCAACGGGTGTACTCGCGCAATATAACCTTGATCGGGCAGATTAAATTTATCAGGGCCGTATTTGTTGTACAGTTCCTTAATACGGCGATCGGTATAGCTCACTCGCGGTATTCTTTGCTGTATAAACGTTTTAAATGCCGAAATAGGCTCATCGGGCAATAAATAGCGGTACGCCGCGGTTAATTGTTGTTCTGACTGAGATTGGCCATCAAAAAACATAGCAAAACGCTCATTCGCGGCGATTTTTTTATACTTACGATAAAACTTAGTCACAAACGTATTGCCTTCGCGATCGGCAAATACTCGCAAATATTCGTCACGGCGCGGGTCTTTATCACTACGCAGTAGCTGGGCCATATTGCCCTCATTTTGCATACTGCTACTGTAGTTGACTATGTCACGCATCAACCTTACAAAGGGTAAGTTAATCGAATCCTGCAGGGCTTGATAGAGTGTCGGAGTTTTAAGATCTTCCGTTTTTTTAAAGTTATTAAATACATGCAAACCACCACCAGTAAAGAATTGCTCACTGGCTGAAGCTGAATATTCTCGCTGCAGGGCAGCATCTAGCATGCGATCTAAACGCCTGCCAGGGTTAACAATCAAGTAATCAATCGCCCAACGAGTTAAGTGATCCCGCGGTTCGATAATGATCGATTCCAATTCAATACCGTGTTTCTTAGCATATTTATCGTGGATCTCAGCGATAATTTCTAAGTATGTTGCCATTACCCGCAATTTAGCGGTTGAACCCAACTCTAGCTTACTGCCTTCATTAATATCAAAGGGTTGGTCGGTACTGTCGGTTTGCACCCGAACGCGGTTAGCGGTATCAGTTCGCTCATAAAGCGTAAAACTATAAAGTACATTTTGTAACTGGCTTGGCTCAAGCAGACGCTCACCCAGTAGCCCAACTTGTTCCGCAGCAGATACTTGCGCAAGGCTGCGTAAGTAATGGCTCACTTGTTGCTGCAAGTCACTGTGTAAGCTGCTTTTTACCGTTAAATCGAGCCTATCTAAATCGTATAAGCCCACATTTAGCATACCTGCGGTGCGAATGCGTACTGTGTTAACACCTTTGTCGGTTCCTGATTGAATGTTGCGCTGTGGTTTAACGACTTTAAAATGTAATTTCTGCGCGAGAGCGGCATCACGCAAACCACGGTCAATAAGATAATACTGGCCAAGTAGCCGAATATGGCTATCGACTAAATTCTCAAGGTCTTCATGGCCTTGCAATAAATAATAAGATGGGCGTCGCTGGGCAATCATCAAAGCAACCACTTGACGAAATACCTGCCCACGTTTAGCTACATTGCCCTTGATTTGTGGTGAGGATAACAATTGGTTAGCGGTATCAAAATCGGTACCAAACCAAGCCCATAAGCCATCGCCAATGCCATGGACTTCACCATGGTTAGGCGCTGAAGAGAGCGGGACTGTATTTAGATAATCTTGCACAATGCGCTTACGTGCAGGCTCAGTATTTTCACTATGTTGGTAAACACGCACACTGGCAGAACCAATTTGCAGCAATTTATCCTTAATACTTAAGGTTAAACCTTGGGAAGAATGACGGAATTTCTCAATCTGTGTTGCCAGCGTACTGCCACCAGCAGTAGAAACATTCATGCCGACCATTTCAGCAATTTGACTCATCCCCGCCACCACAAAACGTGGCCAATCAATCACAGGGTTAAGTTTAGCTTCTGTAGTCCACAACTCACGATTTTCAATAAATAATAAAGTATTGACGATTTCATTGGGGATTTTATCGCTATCCTGATAAACCCTTTTGGGATACGTAAACTCGTACAAATCGGTATTACGACAATCGAGTAACGTGAGCCCTGATTGGGCTTTTTCATGATATGGAGGGAAAAAACCTAATTTGGCATATTGTTGCAACGCGGGCGAAAACGCGACCTGTTGCGTTACCTGAAAATTACGCTGCAATAATCTGTCGATATAAAACGGCAATTTACTGTAGCCATGGCGTTCATCAAAAGGCCCATAACTAGGGTAAATAACCGCTTGGCTCGGCGCATTATCTAAATCGTAGGTGAGCGTTTTAGCATATTGATTGATGTATTTGGCTTGATAATAGGAGGTTTTAACTTCAAGCCCAATCAGCAGCGCCGCGCAGCAAATAAGAATAAAAAACAGAAACCACACTCGCCCCTTTGATCTGGCTTTACGCGGTAGTTTTTCTTTAACCTTGGGCTCTGGTTGTGGCGGACGAGGACGATAATTTTCGAACTTCATCTCAGACGTGGAATTAGGCAAAACAGCTCCAAATAATACTCAAACAAACATCTTTCATGCAACTCAGCAAATCCGTTGCCACTCATATAAGGCAATATAGCAAACTCACTTAGCCTTAATTATCCATTTTTGTATCTACGACTTTGATTCACTATGATTTATTCGCCACGTCTTTATTCACCATAAACAGCCATATCCATGACCCACAACCGTTAACGAGGCCGTCGTAACGAATAATACTAATCCCAAATGAACTCTCGAAAATGCTTACGACACACTGATTCGTAACTTTCATTACCACCAATAGCGACTTGCTCACCTTCGCGCATCACTTTACCTTCACCATCAAGACGCACCACCATGTTAGCTTTACGGCCACAATGGCATATGGTTTTTAATTCAACTAATTTATCAGCCCAAGCTAATAAATAATGACTGCCGGTAAAAAGCTCGCCTTGGAAATCAGTTCTTAAACCATAACAGAGCACAGGAATGTCAATATTATCGACCACATGTGTAAGTTGCTTAACTTGTTCTTTGCTCAGAAATTGGCATTCGTCAACCAACACACAGCTTAAAGGCGTGGCTTGATGTACCTCGGTAATCATCTGCGTTAAATCATCTTGACTGCTAAAAACCTGTGCCTCGGTCTCAATACCAATACGCGACGCGACTTTACCTTTACCGTATCGGTCGTCTATCGAAGCTGTCATCACCAAGGTGTTCATACCACGTTCGCGGTAGTTGTAGGATGACTGCAATAAAGAAGTGGATTTCCCCGCGTTCATTGCTGAGTAATAAAAATACAATTGAGCCAAGACTTATACCCTTTTAAAAACGTTACCTATACGTCTCTGTCACCAGAGCTAAATTAGTTGCTAGTCTAACATTGCGTTTCACATCAGAACACTAGCTGACGTTAAGCTTTTCTGATGAAATTGACTAATATGCCAAGTTATCCATTATTTTATTCCACAACCATCTATAGCACCTCCTATCAAGCTAACTCGGTTCCTAATTAAACAAATGCAACCAAAAAAACTCAATTACAACAAAATTGTTACCCCAAGCTTAACTGAAACTTAATTATTGTTTTATAAGTAAAAAGTGATAAACACTAAATTGCAAAATTGAGATCTACCCCCAAAGTAATAGGTGCAAATGGGACCCTGCTCAAAAAACAAACATACCGTTAACACTATCATCCCATTCGAGACAAATCGTGCTCAATTAAAAAAAGAAAGTATTCGATAACGAGCGAATGAAAACCAGCGGTTAATGCACTGATCTACCCTGCAAATTTTAGTGCTTCCCTCCGTCCTTTATTCGCGTATTGGATCACATGGAGATAAGAATGAGAATTTTCACTTCGAGAAAACTGGCATATGTCGTTGCCTTAGCGCTAACCGGCGCCCTTGTTGGCTGTGGAAGCGATGGTGATGATGGCGCTCAGGGAGTTCCAGGAACACCAGGAACACCAGGTACACCCGGAATTCCTGGCACCCCAGGAGAACCAAGTACCCCGCCAGCAGTCACTAGCTCAACGATGACCAACGTCAAAGTAATCAACTACAGCTTTGGAGAAGGCAGTATTAGTTACGAATTTGAAGTTACAGATGAAAACAACAATTTAATCAACGGGCTGCTGAACGCACAAGCCAAAGTAGCAGCATTAACAGACAAAGGCTTTATCACTAACCGTACCGAAGCAGATAAAAACGGTATTGCTGATAATGTCCATATTGGCGGTGAAGGATCGCAAGCAACAACGGGTGCAGAATTAACAGCATTAGCCGATGGACATTATCAATTTAAAGTCCCCATGAAAGTTGTAAACCCGGGCACTGAAGGTATTGTTTGGTTGCGTGTCGGTGGTAACGATGGTATTGCCACATCTAAACCGTTAGTCGTTAACAAACCTGAAGGAACTCATTCAACGACAACAGACAGTTGCTACTCATGTCACGTCGATTACGCTACCAGCCCTCGTCACCACGCAAACTATGTTGCAACCGGTATGGACAGTGAAGTCACCTTTGTAGAGGGCTGTTTAGTATGTCATGGCTCAGTCAGCCGCGCTGTAGTAAACGCTGAAGGCTTCTCAACTGGTAGTTATGCGACCAACACCCTGTCTAAAATTGGTCATATTAATCATCAAAAATTTACTAAAGACTTTTCAGTACAAAACTGTACATCTTGCCACGTTGAAGCGCCTACCAACATTAACGTAGCAGGACCTGGCTGTATTGATTGTCATGACAGTGGCGGCGTACCTGGTGCTGTAATCCCAAGTAGTGGTGCCGATTTACGTATTTTGCACGAAAACAAAGCCGGTATCACTGAGCGCAAAGCCATACGCGCTAAGTACAAAGTAGCATTATCGACACCTGTAAAAGTAGATGACATTTCGACTAAAACGGATCATTACGCCCCAACGACTGCAGCAATGACCGTCAACGCACCAGGTTGGTGTACTACCCTAACGGTAAAAGATATCGATGGTAATCTTGTTAATATCAAAGATAAATTTAATTACACCACAGTATTTAATGCAGCTAAACCGATTGTCTATGCCGGTGCTTATTTACATTCCTATGAAAATGGCAGCTTAGTCGGTCGTCCAGGCAATCGCACTAACTACTACTATGGTTATAATGCCGATGGCACTAAAAATATCTGTCACTTATTGACTGATATCACTGCAGTGAATGCTAACTATGCTTATTCAGCCCGCGTCACATTTACTACCGCAGGTTGGATGGCAGACGATGGCAATCAACGTTATCAAAGCAATGGCAGCCTAAGAACTGACGGATATGATGGCTCTATGGGCGTATCCTTTACCGCCTACTCAGATGTTGTTAACCCAACCACTGGAGCAAAAGTATCAGCTTTTGAACGCCGTGAAATAGTCAGCGCGAACAGCTGCACAACGTGCCATAACGATGCCACTGCGTTCCATAAAGATGGTGCCTTCGATAATGGTGGTAATGGGTGTATTGCTTGTCATGACAACGGTATGGCGCGTACCTCAGCAGCTTTAGGCGCAGGTTTTGGTCCTATGGTTCACAGCTGGCATTGGGGCAATGGTGCTAAAGTGGGTGAAGTTAGTGCTGATGGAACTCAAGCAAAAACCGCTAATGGTGCTGGGGCTATTAATCCAGTGACTAGCTGTGTTGCTTGCCATGCTAAAGCGATTGATTTAGATAACATTCCAAATCAATACATTTTAGAACCCGGCAATAAAATGACCAGCCCTGTCACCGCTAACTGTTATGCCTGCCACACAAATGATTCAGCTAAGGCACATATGGCAAGCAATGGTGGTGAAATCAGCGTGCCAAGTGTGGCTGATTGGTTTAAGCAACCGACCTCTGAGTCTTGTGCTGTATGCCATAGCACAGGTAAAAGCGCGGGTATTGATAAATACCATAACTTTACTCGTTAACTAATCATCATTACATGATTTAGAAACGAGCAAGTAATCAGTAAGAATGGTATCTATTTCCCTGCAAGGAAATTGCCAAAGGAGCCTCACTAATATGGGGCTCCTTTTTTATTCAAATACCGCTCGCTGCAATCATTTAAAGTTCAATTAATCGATTAACCTTAACGTCAATGAAGAAGAATGCGCTATCTATGGTCATAGTATTGGTTTCATCTTTGAATTTAAACGCATGTTAGTGGACAACTCATTGCCCAATTTTGCTCGCGTTCATAGCAAAACCCAGTATTAATCCAAATAAATCAGCCAGCATAATGCTGGCTGATTTATGGATAGTAAGAGATTGCAATTATCGTTTTAGATAATCGCCTCTTTAGATTTTATTTTAAGCACAATAATACTGAGCACAAATACCACACTACAAGCCACTAATCCTGCTACCACTGACTCGGTAAAACCAAGCACCACATAACCCGCCAAGCTAATAAATGCCGCGATAAGGGCATAGGGTAGCTGAGTGACCACATGGTCGATATGGTGGCAACTGGCCCCTGTTGACGACAAAATAGTGGTATCTGAAATGGGCGAGCAATGATCGCCAAATACCGCGCCAGCCAGCACAGAGGCAAGCATAGGTAACATCATGCTAGTGTGACTTCCCATCGCCATATCAGCCGCTATCGGCAACATGATACCGAACGTGCCCCAGCTAGTTCCGGTAGAAAACGCAGTAATACCCGCTAACACAAACATTAACGCAGGCAAAAAAGCGAACGGAATATTACCTGTCGCTAAGCTCGCCATAAACTTACCGGTTTCGAGTTGACCAATTACACCTGCAATCGTCCAAGCAAACAACAGGATATAAATCGCCGGCAGCATAGAGCGAGCGCCCTGCACAACACCTTTGACTATCATCGACTTTTCAACGCCCTGTATTAAATTCAACAGTAACGAAATGGCTAAGCCAATTAACGCACCAAAGAACAGTGATGAACTAACATCGGTTTTCTCAAAAGCGGAAATGATATTAAACTCAATCCCTTCAGTGGCTAATACTTGAGCCCCGCTGCTAACCATAAAATATAAGGTGGCAAACACTAACGCGATAATAGGCAGAAATAATCCTAAGATCTTACCGGTTTCCGCTTCGGGTAAATCGGCGTTCGCCCCTGGCGGTAACCCTTTTGACTCATCGTATAAACTACCCCGTTGGGCATTAAGCTCATGCTCGCGCATTGGCCCAACATCTAATCCCATAAACACCACAAAAAGTAATAATAATAAGGAGAAGATGGCATAAAAATTCATGGGGATCATTTGAATAAAAATACTCAAATGGCCTGTATCGGCAAAACCATGGGCGGTTAATATTCCGCCGATGAGGGCAATAATATACGCGCCCCAACTTGAAACCGGAGAAATCACGCATACTGGCGCAGCTGTAGAATCGAGTAAATAAGCTAACTTAGCGCGGGAAATATAATAACGGTCAGTCACAGGTCTTGCGACAGAACCAACGACTAAGCTATTGAAATAATCATCAATAAACACTACGCAACCTAGAAACATGGTTAATAGTTTAGCGTCACGCTTATTACGAATATGTAAACGAGCCCAATCGGCAAAAGCCCGAGCGCTGCCACTTACCGTAATTAACGCGGTGATCATTCCCAGTACAATTAAGAAGCCAAGAATATATAAATTCCACGAATTAAGGCCTTCACTCGTCCAAAAAAGTCCTTTAACGCCATTAAATACAAATTCACCTGTGGCTAAGGGTGAAAATTGATTGAGCAATAAAGCGCCAATCAAGATACCTAGCCCCAAAGAAAGTAGTACACGGCGAGTAAAAATTGCCAACACAATCGCCACCGCAGGCGGCAACAAGGAAAGTGCCGAATCGGCATAATTCATAACAGTCATTGATTATTATCTTCGTTAAATACGAATGGAGGGCGACTGAACTGGTGGGGGAAGGCAATAGATACCCAAGGTCACCTGTCCTATCAGTAGCGCTCCATAGTAACTATTTCCATTATCCATATTGGAAAATACTATGGCAGTGCTGCACCTATTAGGCGCAGTCCCAGCCGTTGATTGTGATAAATCGAACAGCTTCGGCACCAAATCCTTTCATAATCGATCAACGGAATCACCCTACTGATTACTACTGATATTTGGCGCACCTCTACTTCTAAGAACGCTCGTACTCGAGCGCGTGGCACATAAAAACATAAGCGGCTGAGCTGATGCTAGTGCAAAGCCGCTTAGTGTGATCTAGATCGCAAATAAAATCAACCGAGGCAAGAGATAAGCTCAGGCACAGCCTCAAATAGGTCAGCAACTAACCCATAGTCGGCCACTTGGAAAATTGGCGCTTCGGGATCTTTGTTGATAGCAACGATAACTTTGGCGTCTTTCATGCCCGCTAAATGCTGAATTGCCCCTGAGATACCAACAGCAATATACAAGTTAGGTGCGACAATTTTACCTGTTTGACCGACTTGTAAATCGTTTGACACAAAGCCTGCATCAACAGCAGCACGCGATGCACCCACTGCTGCACCAAGTTTGTCAGCTAGCTGCTCTAACATGCCAAAGTTTTCACCACTGCCCATACCTCGACCACCAGAGACAATAATACCCGCATTACCGAGTTCTGGTCGTTCAGAAACCGTCAGTGATTGCGATACAAACTGTGTTTTCGCTTCAAACACTTTATCGAGTGTCATCACAGCCGCGTTGTTGCCTTCTGATGCTGCATCAAAGGCACTGGCGCGCACCGTCATCACTTTGATGGCATCAAGGCTTTGCAGTGTTTCTAAGGCGTTACCCGCATAGATTGGACGCACAAAGGTGTCAGCACTCACTACCGCTATCACTTCAGAGATTTGCGCTACATCGAGCAATGCCGCCACGCGTGGCAGTGTATCTTTACCTAGACTCGAAGCCGAGGCCAAAATGTGGCCATAACTTGGTGCTAAGTCCACCAGCAACTTAGCAAAGTTTTCAGCTAAGTGCGCTTGATACACGCTGGCATCGGCCACGAGTACTTGGCTAACACCTTGCAGCGTTTGCGCCGCTTTGACAACTGCATCACATTGGTGACCAGCAACTAAAACATGCACTTCATCACCGATAGCGCGAGCAGCGGTAACTATTTTCGCAGTATCCAGTTTCAGCGCGCTATTATCATGTTCAGCTAATACTAAAATGGCCATTTAGATCACCTTCGCTTCGTTTTTTAACTTTTCAACTAGCTCTGTTACCGACGCTACCATGATGCCTGCTTTACGTTCTGCTGGCGGAGTGACCTTAACAATCGTTTGGTGACTCTTTAACGTCACCCCTAAATCCGCCACAGTGAATACATCTAATGGCTTACGCTTCGCTTTCATGATGTTGGGCAGTGAGGCGTAGCGCGGTTCGTTCAAACGTAAATCAGCCGTGACGACCGCCGGTAAAGGTAATTGTAGCGTTTGCATTCCACCGTCAATCTCACGGGTAACTTGTAATCCATTCGCTTCTAATTTGATTTCTGAAGCAAAAGTCGCCTGCGGCATATCCATCAATGCAGCAAACATTTGGCCGGTTTGATTATTGTCACCGTCAATTGACTGCTTACCAAAAATCACCAGTTCAGCCTGCTCTTTGTCTTGTACTGCTTTAAGTAATTTAGCGATAGATAATGGCACTAGACTTTCGTCAGTCTCAATATGAATAGCGCGATCAGCACCTAATGCTAGCGCGGTACGCAGCTGTTCTTGCACCGCTTTACCGCCAATACTCACTACCACCACTTCTGTAGCGCTACCCGCTTCTTTTAAACGAACCGCTTCTTCAACTGCGATTTCACAAAAAGGGTTTAACGCCATTTTTAGGTTTGCGGTATCAACACTGGTATTGTCAGCTTTAACCCTGACCTTTACATTGGCATCAACAACGCGTTTAACGGGCACCAATACTTTCATAGGGTTTCCTTTCTACACTTTCATGTACATGGACACACATTGGTTAATACCAATGCAAGATACCGCAACTTTACGTCCTGTTAACGTTAACGTCAACCAAAGTAAAACGCTTGTTTGCATTTTTAATAAGCTTGATCGACCTTTTTTTAACACACTTAATTAGCTCAATGTTAAAAGTTCAAAAATAAATAATATTTAATTTTGATTAAATGCGTAATTTTATTTGATTCGAGGTATATTAGTTTCTATCATTCAGGGGTTGTTCACCATTATCCTGTATTAAAAATTGAGTAGGACTAAAATAGATATGAACGAATTTTTAGAAATATTAACGCATGGTCGTCGTTTTAAAGCGGCAGTAAAAGAACTTAGCGTTGAAGAACTACGTGATTTAGCCGAAAAATTGAATAAGATTTTAGTAGAACGCGAGTCTATGGCCGAGGAAGAAGAACAAGCCATGGCAGCTCGTAATGCTAAAATTGAAGAAATCCGTCAGCAAATGGAAGCCGTTGGTTTATCTATTGATGACTTAGGTGGCACCGCTGTTAAAGCAACAGCAAAGAAACGCGCTCCTCGCCCAGCGAAATACCAAATTGAAGTTGATGGTGAAATGGTTCAGTGGACTGGTCAAGGCCGTATGCCAACTGTATTTAAGAACGAGATCAACAAAGGTCGTTCTATGGAAGATTTCTTAATCTAATCGGGTAATAGATGAGTCCAACATCTCACCCTATTTTGCATAAAGCTCGCATTCTTGCGGGCTTTTTTATATCCCCTTTATTTTAATCTAAAGCTACAACCCGCAATTCCATACTTAAATTACGTTACAATTCAATCTTAGTATTTACATCTGCTTTAAGTTAATCTTTATTCACTCTTACTAAATTGAATAAAATAATGCAGATAAACAATAAGATAATTATAAGCTGCAGCATAATAGCTAGCTTAATATCACTGACAGTATTTGCTGAAAACAATACTGGAACAACACCCAATAAACTAACTGCACTTACCCATGCCGAATTAATTATCGCCCCCGGCAAGCACTTAAGTAATGCAACTTTATTAGTTGAAAACAATCGAATTAAAGCCATTATCGAACACGGTAACATTCCCGCAGGGGCATTTGAAATCGACTTAAGTGGTTATACTATTTACCCGGGGTTTATCGATCCATTTACCGATTATGGTATTGAATTCAAATATCCTAAACTTGGGCTTACGCGTCCAGTCTATGATATTAAACGTATTGGTGGTAACGCTGACAACGGCGCTATTCATTCTGAAAAAGAATGGTTTAATTACGTATACCCCGATAAAGAACGCGCTAAAGAGTGGATTAATAATGGCTTTACTAGCGTGCAAAGTAGCAAGCTCGACGGTATCTTCCGCGGTACAGGTGTTAGTCTTTCACTCGCGGATAAAACGGCCAACGAAATTATTTACCGCGCCCGTAGCCAACCTTTTATGGCATTTGATAAAGGCACATCTGAGCAAGATTATCCAGAATCATTAATGGGCAGTATTGCCCTTATTAGACAAACTTTTGCCGATGCCAATTGGTATAACGAAAATAAAAACAAACCCACTAATAGCGCAATAAACAATCAAATAGAATTTAATATTGCCTTTGAGCGCTTAGATAATTTAGCTGATAAACAAATTATCTTTGAAACCCAAAATCTCAACGACCAATTGCGTGCAGCCCATTTACTCAAAGCACATAAATTACCTGCCAATCTCTTAGGTAATGGTCAAGAATACTCGCGTATCAATGAGTTAAAGGCGCTGAACTACCCGCTAATCTTGCCATTGAACTATCCACAGGCGCCCGATGTTGGTACGGATGACGCTGAGCGCGAAGTGTCACTGGCAGAGCTAAGGCAATGGGAACGTGCACCAACGAACCCAGCAACAGTTGCCAAAGCAGGTATTCCGTTTGCATTGACACAATTTGGTATTAAGACTGAAGATTTTTGGCCGCGTCTGCGCCAAGCAATTAATCAAGGCCTAAGTGAAGATCAAGCTTTAGCCGCACTCACGACCCAAGCCGCGAAGATGGCAGGTACTGATAATTTTACCGGCAAACTCGAGCCTGGTTATATGGCTGACTTTGTTATCACTAAAGGCAATATCTTTAAAGATGGGCTGATTTATAGCGTCTGGTTACAGGGGCAAGCGCAAACAGTTCGTTCACTCGCGCAGGCTAAATTACTCGGCGACTATCAATTAAACCTTGATAACCTTACGCTAGATTTATCGCTACAAGATGTCAGTAAAAATGATAAGCCAAAAATCGAAGGCAACTTAAGTAGTGGCGATAACAGTATTACTCTTAATCAACCTCAGTTAGATGACGATGGCAAATTGAGCTTTACCGTAGATTTAAGCGCTGCGGGTATCAATGGCCTGAGTCGTTTTACGTTATGGATGACAAAAGACGGCATACAGGGGCGGATGACTGATGCTAAGAGTCGCACCACTAATGTTACAGGCATTGCGATAGCACACTCTGTAGCGCTTAACAGTATTGATAATGAAAGTAAAAAAACTTTAAAGAATGAGGCCAGCGCAAACTTAGTGAGTCATCTCACCTTCCCTAACGTCGCTTACGGCCTGAGTGAAGTGCCTAATGTTGAAAAACTGCATATCAAAAATGCCACCCTGTGGACATCAGATAAGCAAGGCATTGTCAAACATGCTGATCTCTTGATGGCTAATGGCCGTATCGAAAAAATTGGTCAGCAATTAAGTACACCATCTGGTTACCAAGTACTCGATGCAACGGGTAAACATCTTACTGCGGGCATAATAGATGAACACTCACATATCGCCATAAATGGCGGCACCAACGAAGGCACTGATGCGGTTACCTCTGAGGTGCGCATTGGTGATGTGATTAATCCCGATGATATTTCACTCTATCGCGCCTTAGCGGGCGGCGTCACTAGCGCACAATTGCTCCACGGCAGTGCCAACCCGATTGGTGGCCAAGCCCAGTTAATCAAAATGAAATGGGGCGAGTCAGCCGAGCAACTTAAGTTTGCTAACGCACCCGCCAGTATTAAATTTGCCTTAGGTGAAAACGTTAAGCAGAGCAACTGGGGGGAGAAATTTGTACAGCGCTTCCCGCAAACACGTATGGGCGTTAAAGCATTTTTCGAGGAAACCTTCGATGCCGCACTTGCCTATGAGGACGCATTAAAAAACTATGATGATTTGCGCGCCAGCGATAAAAAGAAAACTATCGCGCCACGCCCAAGTTATCGTTTACAAGCGGTGGCCGAGGTTTTAAATCAGCAACGTGATGTACATATCCACTCCTATGTGCAGTCAGAAATCCTGATGTTTATCCGTCTAGCCGAGGCCTATCACTTTAAGGTACAAACCTTTACCCATGTACTTGAAGGTTACAAAGTAGCGAGTGAACTGGCAGCCCATGGCGCTGGTGCCTCAACCTTTGCCGACTGGTGGGCCTATAAATTTGAGGTGTATGATGCGATTCCGCAAAACGCATGCCTTATGCAAAACAAAGGCGTGACCACCAGCATTAACTCAGACGACTATGAAATGCAGCGCAGACTCAACCAAGAAGCGGCTAAGTCTATGATGTATTGCAATATGTCGAAGGAAGATGCTTGGAACATGGTCACCATCAATCCGGCTAAGCAATTAAGAGTCGATGAGTTTGTGGGTTCACTTACTACAGGGAAAGTGGCCGATATTGTGCTGTGGAACGCCGAGCCGCTATCCATTTATGCCAAAGTGACGCAGGCCTGGGTTGAAGGCAAACGCTATTTTGACCGCGACCAAGACCTGCTCGCCCAGCAAGTTATAGTCAATGAGCGCGCAGCCCTTATTCAAAAAATTCTAAACAGTGATGAGCAAGCCAAAGCGGGTGAAAAAGTCACGCCACTTAACGAGCCTCAGTGGCACTGTGATACCCACTATCAGGCATGGGGCCAAGCTCATCAGGGAGCCAAATAATGCAACATTCATCTAAACTCGTTTTTTTTGCGGCGTTACTGGGCGCAATTTTCACCACGCTATCCCCTGCTATAGCCAACGATATCGTGCCTACGCCTAAACAAAGCCGCAGCATACTGATTAAAAATGCCACTGTGCACACCGTTAGCCAAGGCGTACTCAACAACACCGACATCTTGATTGAAAATGGCAAGATCACGGCCGTTGGACCTCAACTGACCAGCCAAACCAACAGTGCAACCGCAGAAACCAATGACACTCAAGTCGTCGATGCCAGCGGTAAACACTTGTATCCGGGCTTAATCGCCCTAGACACCAGCTTAGGTTTGGTCGAAATTGAAATGAGCCGCCCCACGGTTGATAACGCCGAGGTGGGTTATATCAATCCACAAGTCAGCACCGCCACAGCTTATAACCCTGATTCTGAGCTGATCCCGACCATACGCTTCAACGGTATTACCCATGCACAAATCGTCCCCAATGGCGATGGTTTAGCGGGACAATCGGTACTGGTCAATCTTGATGCGTGGACAATTGAAGATGCGTTAACGCCCACTGCGGGTCAGTTCCATGTCTATTGGCCACACATCAAATACATGCCTGAGGATGAAAAGAAAAAAGCTAAAGCGCTAGAGAAAAATCAGCAGGCGATTAATGATCTCAATATCGCTTTTGAAGATGGCTATCGCTATTTTTTAAGTGATAAAGCCAAAAGCAAAGACAAAAATAAACATGAAACGCCACAGTCTGCAACCAACAACCTACGCTGGCAGGCTATGTTACCGCTATACCAAGGCAAAGCGACATTGTTTGCCCATGCTGATAGCGTTGGCCAAATTGAGCAAGTGATCGCCTTGACGAAAAAGTACCAATTCAAACTGGTGATTGTTGGCGGATATGATGCGTGGCGTTTAGCCTCAAGCCTTAAAGATGTTAATGCTGGGGTTATTTATCCACATACCTTGAGTCTGCCAAGGCGTAAAGACGAGCCGGTGGATTTACCCTTTAAAATCCCATCTTTACTCGCTAATGCTGGCATACCCTTCGCTCTTGGGTTCTCATCGGATTGGAATAGCCGTAACTTGCCCTATGCCGCAGGCTACAGTGCTGCCTATGGTTTAACACCTGAACAGGCACTGAAATCCATCACCTTAGATGCCGCAAAACTATTAGGTATCGAGGATTTAGGGGCGATTGCCGTAGGGTATCAAGGCAGTGTTGTGCTGTCCGAAGGTGACATTCTCGACCCTATGACCAATAAAATCGACGCTATCTGGATTGAAGGGCGACAGATAGATCTGAATAATCGCCATCAGCAGCTTTATCAAAAGTACCTTAAGCGGTAGAATTTACTCAGATAATAATATCGCATCGGCGCAGCCTACCAAGGTTGCGCAGTTTTCCCCTCAACCTCAGGTCAAACCATGAAAATTATCCTCTCAAGTGCATTAGTGCTCCTGCTCAGTGCCTGTGCAAGCGACTACAGTTTTAACAGTAATTTGGATGGTGAGGCGATCAATGACTATTTTAAGGCATCCGATGTCACCCTTTATGAAGGCGATACCTTGCCAAAAGGTCATTACGAATTAAAAGGTTTGGTACAAGGGGAATCCTGTCAGGCCGATCTTAACGGTGCACCCGCGTCATTAGCCGATGCAAGAACCGAAGCCCGCCGTAACGCCGCAGATAAAGGCGCTAATGGTATTGTTATCAAGCAATGTGTGATATTTGAAGAGGCTGCCCAGGGCTGTATTAGCCGCGCCTTATGCGTTGGCCAAGCAATCAAAACAGCTACTGCAGAGTAAATCCTACGCAGAGCAAGCGAACTGCTCGCGTTTCGATGCTCTGAGATTGTCCTACCAACCGCTTAATGGCTAACGCCTCTTATTGACGCTGCATAATTAGCGTTTGAAAATGGGCGTTAAATGATGAACTTAGGCGGTTGTTATACATACCCTTTTAGGTAATTTTTGCATGACATTTACCAACCAAATTGTTGCAGTAGCGACATGCCGCACGCCCTACAAACAAAAATTTGGCATACCAAGACAACCCGGGCTCGTTGAGGCTCGCGGCTATGTTGAACTTGAACCCCATGTGAATCATATCGATGCGGTACGTGGCATAGAGCAGTATTCCCATCTCTGGCTGCTTTTTTGCTTCCATGAGAATCTTGCCCAAGGTTGGAAAACTACAGTCAGACCACCGCGATTAGGTGGCAATGAAAAACTCGGCGTATTCGCCACTCGCTCCACTTTTCGCCCCAATGGTATAGGTCAATCAGTGGTGAAACTGCACGGCGTGGTGCAGCGCAAAGGTAAAGTATGCCTCGAGATTTCCGGTATGGATCTGCTCGATGGCACGCCGATTATCGATATAAAGCCTTACATTCCATTTTCGGATTCAATTATTGATGCTATCGGCGGCATTGCTCAAGACGCACCTAAACTGATTAGCGTGGTGTATTCCGACAATGCCAAGACGCAGATAGAGCATTACGCCCAGCAGGAAACCTACACCGATTTAGCCGTGCTTATCCGCGGTGTGCTAGGGCAAGATCCGCGCCCCGCCTACAAAAAAGCCAAAGACGACCCTAAGTTATATCAAGTCGCGCTCTATGACTTAGACATTTTTTGGCAAATGGCTGTCGATGATAATGGTCAAGAATACATCTTGGTATTAGAACTCAAACCGGGGAAATGTGGCTAAATGTCAGCGCCCATATCAACAATAGAGCCCGATTATCAAAGCCAACACAAGAAGCGCCTATCTTGGATGCCATGGCTGTATTTTTCTTTAAAAGAAAAACATTTAGTCTGGGCAAAGCCTTGGCAAGATCACATTCAAGCAAAACTTTGCGCCCTCGAAACGGTCAGCATCGGTGAGCACTGTTTTATCGCCCCCGAAGCACAGTTATTTGCTGAACCCAATCGTGATATCCGCATGGGTAATCGTTGCATGATCGCCGCCGAGTGTTTTTTACACGGGCCAATCACGCTAGGCGATGAAGTGGCGATTAATCATGGATGCTCCTTTGATGGCGGCAGAGTCGGTATCCAGATAGGTAGTCAAACCCGCATCGCCAATAATGTCACCCTTTACGCCTTTAACCATGGTATGTCGCCAGAGACGCCCATTTATCAACAGCCTGCGAACTCCAAAGGCATTGTTATAGGTAAAGATGTGTGGATTGGCGCTCAGGCCGGTATCGTCGATGGTGTGACGATTGGCGATCACGCTGTGGTTGGTATGGGTAGCATAGTCACTAAAGATGTGCCCGACTGGGCGATAGTAGCAGGCAACCCCGCCAAAGTGATTGGCGACAGGCGTGATAAAAGCTAAAGCTGCCAATGCACCTCACCAGTTAAATTGCTCTCCTTTAGCTCAGTAATCCTCTCAAAAATGCTATTTGTCTCCCAGCTAGTTGAATTTAACCTAAATCCATAGGTGACATCATCAAAGCAGGTGATAAAATGGCGACCATTCAACTCAAATTTGGACATCGGTAATGCGCGTCAGCAAGTACCTGCTATCAACACAAAAAGAAACTCCTGCCAACGCAGAAGTCATTAGTCATCAATTAATGTTACGTGCGGGCATGATCCGTCGTAATGCCTCGGGCCTTTATAGCTACCTTCCCACGGGTTTACGCGTACTGCGTAAAGTCGAAGCGATTGTTCGTGAAGAAATGAACAAAGCCGGTGCAATTGAAATTCTAATGCCTATGGTGCAACCAGCAGACTTGTGGGTTGAAACAGGTCGCTGGGAAAAGTTTGGCCCTGAACTGCTACGCTTTAAAGATCGTCACAATCGCGACTTTGTACTGGGTCCAACCCACGAAGAAGTGATTACCGATCTTATTCGTAAAGAAGTCAGCTCATACAAGCAATTACCGCTGAACCTTTACCAAATCCAAACTAAATTCCGTGACGAAGTACGCCCACGTTTTGGCATGATGCGCTCACGCGAATTCTTGATGAAAGACGCCTACTCTTTTCACCTTGACGTCGATACCATGAATGAAACCTATGAGGCCATGTACACAGCCTATAGCAATATTCTATCGCGCATGGGTTTAGCCTTCCGTCCTGTATTAGCTGACACTGGCTCTATTGGTGGCAGCATGTCACACGAGTTCCACGTTCTAGCGCAAAGCGGTGAAGATTTAATTGCTTACTCAACGGGCAGCGATTACGCGGCTAACATTGAGAAAGCGCAGTCACCCATGCCAACTGAGCCTCGCGGCGCTGCCACTGAAGAGTTGCGTTTAATCGATACCCCAAATGCAAAAACCATTGCTGAATTAGTTGAGCAGTTTAATTTAGATATCACTAAAACAGTCAAAACCTTGATTGTAGTGGGCGCGACAGAAGCAACGCCGTTAGTGGCACTAATTGTTCGTGGTGATCATGAACTCAACGAAGTCAAAGCCGACAAATTAGACTTAGTCGCCTCACCATTAGAAATGGCATCAGAAGCCTTAATTCGTGATGCCATTGGCGCAGGTCCTGGCTCACTTGGCCCTATCGGTCTTAACATCCCTATCGTTATTGATCATAGCGTTAGCGTAATGAACGATTTTGCCGCTGGTGCTAACATCGATGATAAACATTACTTGGGTATCAACTGGGAACGTGACCTACCGACTGCACAAGTTGCCGATATCCGTAACGTCGTCGAAGGCGAGCCAACACCTGATGGTTTAGGTACTTATGCTATGGCGCGCGGTATTGAAGTAGGACATATTTTCCAACTAGGTACTAGCTACTCAAAATCAATGAACGCAACAGTACTTGACGAAAACGGCAAGTCACAGGTGTTATTGATGGGTTGTTACGGTGTTGGCGTGAGCCGTATTGTGGCGGCAGCCATCGAGCAAAACTTCGATGACCGTGGCATCATTTGGCCAGAAGCGATTGCGCCATTTAGCGTGGGCATTCTACCAATGAACATGCACAAGTCGCACCGCGTAACCGATATCGCCGAGCAGTTATACAAAGACTTAAACGAAGCAGGTATCGACGTGCTGCTGGACGATCGTAAAGAACGCCCAGGCGTGATGTTCGCCGATATGGAACTAATTGGTATCCCACATACTGTGGTGATTGGCGATCGCAACATCGATGCGGGCGTTTTTGAATACAAAAACCGCCGCACCGGTGAAAAACAAGATATTCCATTCGATCAACTGCTCGATTTCCTGAAAAATGCTGTTAAAGGCTAAGCCTAAACGCTAGGTTTGATTTAGCGCAATATCGACATACAAACGCACTTGGGCTCAGCTTAAGTGCGTTTTTTATTAATTACTGACAATTGAAATTTAAAGGTGCTTGAAGTTATCTGGATATCACACATCAATGAATCATTTTAATAAAAAATACACGAATCTAAGTTCCTGACTTGCTTTTTATAGCGCAGCATTGCTTTAATCAGATAATTACAATAATACATTGAGTCTGAATATTGCCAACATCAACCGCATTAGTATTAGGTGGCGGCGGCGCCAGAGCCGCCTATCAAGTCGGCGTGCTAAAAGCACTGGTTCAGCTTTACCCACGCAATCACGGCATTCCGTTTAAAATTATTTGTGGCACATCGGCGGGCGCAATCAATGGTACGTCCATTGCAACCCATGCTTCTTGCTTTCATCTTGGTGTTAAAAAGCTCGAATGGGTATGGCGTCATTTTGAAACCCAAAAAGTCTACCACGCATCAGTGATTGGCGTGTTGAGTCATCTGGCTAAAATGGCAATCAAAGGCATGCAAGATGATAAGGTTAATACCGATGCTGGCAGCTTGCTCGATAACGAACCGCTCAGAAAATTGCTCAATAAGTTAATCGATTTTAAACGCATTGATCGTAATATTCGCAGTGGTGCACTTAACGCTCTAAGCGTCGATGCCTCTTGTTATAATAATTCTCGCTCGGTAACCTTTTTCCAAGCCACACGCGATCTTGAAAACTGGACTCGTGCAAGGCGCAGCGGCGAACGCATGATGCTTAACACGGAGCATTTACTCGCCAGCTCAGCAATACCAATGGTTTTCCCCTCAATTAAACTCAACCAAGCTTATTATGGCGATGGTTCAGTCCATCAACTCGCGCCGCTTTCGAGCCCTATTCACTTGGGGGCTAACAAACTTTTTGTGATTAACTTAGACAATCCACATAAATATGCGGTGATGAAAGCTGAATACCATCCTAAAACAGCTACCATTGCAGGCCATCTGCTGGATACTATTTTTTCTGACACCTTGAACAGCGATCTTGAGCGACTCGAAAGAATTAATAACACCTTAACTCAGATCCCAGAAGCAGGCCGTGCTAAACTCGCCCTACATCCGATTAAAACATTAGTAATAAAGCCCAGTGAAGACCTCAGTAAAATCGCTGCCCGTTTCTACGATGACATGCCATGGGCAGTAAAAACCTTACTCAGATTTATTGGTATAGATAGGCAATCGGATTCGAGTATTGTGTCCTATTTATTATTTGAAAAAAACTATACCAGCGCGCTTATAGACTTAGGCTATAAAGATGCCATGGCGCAAATGGATTCAATTAAAGCATTTTTTGACTTAGAAAATACCCGATAGAAATAAAGCATACGGTTTGAATTTTAACGCTAATAATTCCAACTTTAGTATGAGCCAGCTAATCGATTTAACATTGATAATTTTATTTACATCACTTATTATGTTTTACTAGATTATCTGAGCATTACGTAATTTTTCAAAAAGGGAATCACCATGAAAAAAACTTCACTAGCACTTATCGTTGCAATGACTGCATTTGGTTCAATGACTGCAACTGCAGCTGAAGGTGAAACAGCAGGTACAACTTCAGGCGCAAGCACTGGCGCTATCGTTGCTGGTAGCATTGCCGCTGCTGCTGCAATTGCTGGCGCAGTTGTTATCTCTAACAGCTCTGATGGTAACCCAATTACCACTACTGGTACTGGTACAACTACTGGCTCTGGCAACTAAGCCACTATTAGTTAGTAAACTATTAAACAGCCGCCTTATTGGCGGTTGTTTTTTTTAAAGCATTTACATAGCTAAACTCATCACTTAAAACTGTCAGTTTCCTTTTTAAATTCGATATTTAATCCTATTGAGAATAAGCAACTCGGATGCGTATACAAAAAAAATTACTATCACTACTTACAATCTCGATTGTATTAATGAATACAACAGCTTGTAGCCAAAGGATCAGTGCTCTTAACGACACCTTAACATTAGCATTTATCGGTGACAAAGATACCGTGCTGTCAACACAACAAGTTAATGACATTCCTTATGCCAGTATTTATGCCAAAATTGACGATGTACCACAGGCTTTCATTGTACTTGCCCTCGCAGAACTTCCATTTACCTTAAATCAGCAACCCACTCCGGCAGTTAAAGAACTTAAATGGCTATCAGCCGATAAAGCCATGCTAGTCACAGTCAATGGCCGTTTGGTGAAGACGCATAATCTCTTAACAGGTGATTTAGTCGCTGTAGAAAGTCAGCAACCCGACCCTCTACTATTAGGGTTGCATTTAGACACTACGCCCAAAACGTGGACTCGCACCATTGATTGGCAGCCTGGTTACCACTTTGGCTATAAGGTCAACTCACATTTCGATTTTATTGCTACAGAAACCATTCTTATCAATGAGACTCCGACTCAAGCACTACATTACCTTGAATCCGTTGTCGTCGATAATCTGAATATTCAGTATCAAAATGAATTTTGGCTCGTGCCAGAGACAGGACATGTGATTAAGAGCCGTCAAAAAATTGCCCCAAATCAGCCTTTTATTGAAATGACCTTACTCAAATCGTTTGCGTCTTAATGGATATATGATGAGATCTTATTTATTACTCTCAGTACTACTTGGCAGTGTTTTTAGTACCATCACTCAGGCTGATACACAGGTTTTAGTGACAACGTCATCAAGCCAAGATGCACCCGTTCGGCTCCATTATCCTGCTGCGGTTCGACTTGAGCAAATAGTACAAGACAGCCTACAACAGCTTCCAACGCATAATAGTGACGCTAAAGTCGTCCCCATTTATTGGTTAGGTGCAGCGCTGCTCGATGTTCAAAATACTGCAGTTTTAGAAGCAAAACGTAAAGAAGCACTATCTCAGCTAGCACAAATGGGTGAAGCTGCAGATGACAGCCTCTATATCGCCAAACTGGCGCAATTAGCGCAGTTTTTAAGACAAATAAAACTTGGCCAGCGTGTTATGCAGCCATTAGATTTCGATCTCATTCGCATAACTGACTCATACAATCCGCTCATTACAGGTCGCTTCGAACTGGTTTTACCTCCTCGCCCAACCACGATCTCGATTGTTGGTGCAGTCGCTAAAACAGGCAGTGTGGATTGGCAGTTCAATATGAGTAGCCAAGAATATCTAGCGAAAGCCCAACCATTAGAAAACGCTGACGATAGTTTTGTATGGATAATTCAGCCTGATGGTAAAGCACTAAAACAACCGATAGCGTATTGGAATGCTCAAACGCAAAATATTGCGCCTGGTGCCGTACTTTATGTTGGGTTTTCAGACTTAATAGAAGATTACAGCACATTGAACAACAATATTATTGAATTACTAAGGAATCGGGCTCTGTAATGAATAACCTTACCCATTCTAATCTTACCTTATGTAAGCTTTCTGCCATTGCTCTTACCCTGTTTCCTTTATTTCATGCCCAAGCCGATGAGTTGAGTTATCCCCCATTATTAGCATCACAGTCGGACTTTGGCGGGGTTGGTTTAATGCAAATGCCAACGGGTCGAATGGCACCCGAGGGTGAGTTTAATTTTGCAACTACCTATAACTCTGAGTATCAGCATTTTTCAGCCTCTGTACAGCTCTTCCCTTGGTTTGAAACCACAGTGCGTTACACCCAAATACAAGATCTACTCTACAGTAATGATCCTAGTTTCAGTGGAAATTCTAAGCTAACTGATAAAGGTATAGACTTTAAACTCCGGTTGCTTGAAGAAACTAACTGGCTTCCAGAAACGTCTATCGGTGTACGTGATTTTGGCGGCACGGGATTATTCGATGGTGAGTTTATTGCCGCGACCAAACGAGTCGGTCCACTAGACTTCACTCTGGGCGTAGGTTGGGGTTATATTGGCAATAGTGGCAACCTAACTTCTGATAAAAAGGATCTCAACTATAACTGCGATCGCGACACTTCCTATGGAGGTGAAGGGGGGACTGTTGATTACCAGCGCTGGTTTAAAGGCTGCGCAGCCTTGTATGGTGGTATTGAATATCAAACACCCTGGGAGCCACTGCGCGTTAAAGTAGAATATGATAGCAACGATTATCAATCTGACTACCCCGTAGTACGCGGTGGCATAGATATGTCACAAGACAATAAATTTAACTATGGCTTACTTTACCGCGCAACAAGTTGGAGCGATTTCCACTTAAGTTATGAGCGAGGTAATACTTGGACATTAGGCGTTAGCTTACAAACAAATTTCAATGATTTGCGACAAATTAAACGTGATACTCCTGCAGATAAATATCAGCCACTTGCTGCAGTACCTATGGCGAATAAAATACCTAGCAAGCCATCTGACACAAAACAGAGACAAGATGAGCCTGTAATAACTTCAGTCTATAAAGTTGAGCCTACGATAATAGCCCCAGCGCAGCCTTCAACGCAGACGGATACACCAAAACTGTCGACTAACGCCATCAACGCACAGATGCTCAATCAAACTGATTGGAAAAAAGTGGCGGCAGATCTCAGCAAAATAGCCGGCTACGATAATCCTAAAATTTATCTTGATACCCATAGCGTCACCATAGTCGCCAATCAGCTTAAGTACATGGACCGTAAAGAGGCCCATCATAGAGCGGCAACGATACTGGCGAATAACACAGACAAGCAGATGATCACTGAGTATCGTCTGATTGAAACCCGTTATAACCAACCGATCACAGAGACACGTATCGACGCCGACAAATTTGCGCAAGTAGCCACTTACGGTTATATCAATGCTGATATGGCCGATAGCACCGAAGTCAGTATACCAAGGTCACCACAGGGCACATTAGTCACTCAAACCGATGTGGACTGGCTAGATAAGCTCAGTTTTGATGTATCACCGACTATGGTGCAATCCTTCGGCGGTTCTGAAGATTTCTACATGTTTAACATAGGCGCGACGGGAAGTTCAGCCTATCGTTTTAATGATAATTTAGAACTTTCAGGCTCGCTTTATCTTAACCTTTACGATAATTACGATAAATTTTTATACGACGTCCCACCTGACGGTACTGATTTAAAACGAGTGAGAACACTGATTCGCCAGTATGTACAAGACTCGACAGTTAGAGCAACTAATTTGCAGCTCACTTGGATGGATAACCTGAGCGATAACATTTATTACCAAGCCTATGGCGGTTATTTGGAAATGATGTATGGCGGCGTGGGCAGTGAATTCCTCTATCGCCCGCTCAATAGTCAATGGGCCTTCGGCTTTAATGTCAATTATGCCAAGCAACGCGACCCTGACAGCATGTTCGGTTTCTTCGAGGATGAGCAGCAAGTTGATCCTACAAGCGGAAGATTTTATCGAGTACAAACGGGCGTGGTGACAGGGCATGCTACGGCATATTATCAGCCAGCGTGGTTCCCAAATACATTGCTTCAAGTCAGTGCGGGTCAATACCTTAGCGATGATAAAGGTGTGACTATCGATTTATCTAAACAGTTTGATAGTGGCGTGATTGTTGGTGCCTTTGCGACTAAAACAAATCTATCAGCGGAAGAATATGGTGAGGGTAGCTTTACTAAAGGCTTCTATATCTCAATTCCGTTCGATTTAATGACAATTAGACCGACTCAAAGTCGTGGTTTCCTTTCTTGGATGCCATTAACTCGAGACGGTGGCCAAATGCTCGGTCGTAAGTACAACTTGTTTGATGTAACAGATGCTCGCGCACCTTGGTATACAAAACCTATTGCTGATTCTACAAAGTAATTAATAGGTCATTAAAACAAAAATGGGAAAGAGATTTGATTCTCTTGCCCATTTTTTGCTAAATAAATTGTTTAAATAATAAACTTATCAATACTTAGCGGAATTTTTTATACTATGGGAGGTTTCACGGCATGGGGAGCTGAGCGTAAATATTGTGGCGGTGCCTTAACCGTCGCGCCCATTGTCGCTGCTGCATGCCAAGGCCAATGTGGGTTATAAAGCATGCTACGCGCTAACGCGATAGCATCAGCCTGCCCTTGAGCCAAAATCGCTTCGGCTTTATTCGCATCGGTTATCAATCCAACGGCAATCACCGGCATATTCACCTCAGCTTTAATCGCTTTGGCAAAAGGCACCTGAAAGTGCTCCGCTACAGGGATTTGTTGCAGTGGACTCAAACCGCCAGTGCTTACATGAATAAAATCACACCCTCGGGCATCTAATTCTTTTGCCAACACGATACTTTGTACTAAGTCCCAGCCACCTTCAACCCAATCCGTTGCTGAAATACGTACGCCCAGCGCCATTTTAGGCGATATCACGGCTTTCACCGCATCAAAGACCGTCAATAATAAACGCAATCGATTCTCTAAACTGCCACCGTATTCATCTAGGCGTTGGTTTGATAAGGGAGATAAAAATTGATGCAATAAATAACCATGGGCAGCATGTAACTCAATCGCATCAAGCCCTATGCGCTCAGCTCGTTGCGCTCAGCTCGTTGCGCTGAACTCACAAATGCCGCAATAAGCTCATCTATTTCATCAAATGTCATCGCACTAGGTAACGCTGTGTCTTCATTAAAAGCCTGAGCGGAAGGCGCTAATGTCTGCCAACCATTAGGTTCATCAGGTGCAATGCTGCCACCGCCCTCCCAAGGCTTTCGAGTTGATGCTTTACGCCCCGCATGGGCAAGCTGTATAGCCATCGGCATAGATGAGTATTGACGAACTGACTTAAGAACATTCGCTAGCGCAGCTTCTGTTTTATCATCCCATAGTCCCAAATCAGCATAGGAAATTCGGCCATTGGGCAAAACGGAAGTGGCCTCTAAAATAAGCATTCCCGCACCCGATAACGCCATACTGCCTAAATGAATTGTATGCCAATCAGTTGCCTGTCCGTTTATAGCCGAATACTGGCACATAGGGGCAATAATAATACGGTTAGCTAACTCAAGCTGACCTAACATTAAAGGCGAAAATAACATGCTCATCGTCATTCCTTTTTATACACATAGTGAATGGTTTTATAGTGGTGTACTGGCGGCGCTATCTCTCGCCGATAAAATTGGCGTGGCACTCAATGGCCAATTAATAGAAAAGTCGCTGCTATTCCAAGCTAAAATACGTTCATCTTCAGGATCATAATACTGAGTACATTGGTAGATAACATCGGCATAATCACTGAGCACATAAAACCCGTGAGCAAAGCCTGGTGGAGTCCACATTTGCAAATGGTTCTCTGCCGACAACACGCGCCCCACCCATTGACCATAGGTTGTTGAGCCGGTTCGTATATCCACGGCAACATCAAAAATGCTCCCAGCACAGACTCGCACCAATTTACCCTGTGGTTTTCGTTGCTGGAAATGTAAACCACGCAGGACATTATGTTGCGAGCGACTATGGTTTTGCTGCACGAATATAGGCGGCTTAAATCCTTTAGCCGTAAAACAAGCATCAAAATAAGATTGCCTGAACGTCTCCATAAAGAACCCTCGTTCGTCCCCAAATACTTTTGGTTCAAATACCAGCACTTCGGCCAACTCAGTTTCACTACATTTCATCAAATACCTGCTTATCGAGTAAACCGAGTAAATACTCGCCATAACCACTTTTGAGTAAAGGTTGAGCTAATTCAGCTAATTGTGACGCAGTGATCCAACCATTGTGAAATGCCACTTCCTCCGGACAATTAATCTTCAAACCTTGGCGTTTCTCTATCGCGGCAACAAATTGCGTTGCCTCAGCCATCGCATCCGGTGTACCAGTATCTAACCAAGCAGTTCCTCGTCCTAAAATATCGACTCGCAATTCCCCTAATGCTAAATAGTGGTGAATGACATCGACAATTTCTAACTCACCTCTTGCTGAAGGCACAACTGTTTTTGCAAACATAGCGGCTCTACCATCAAAAAAATATAATCCCGGCATAGCGTAATGTGAACGAGGATGCAGAGGCTTTTCCTCAATAGAAAGAACGTGACCCGCATCATTGAATTCAATGACACCGTAGGCATGAGGATTAGCCACATGGTAACCAAAAACGGTCGCCCCTGATTGGGTTTGCCAAGCTCGATTCAAATTAGTCGTTAAGTGCTGGCCATAAAAACATTATCACCAAGAATAAGCGCACAAGCCTCACCGGCTAAAAAAGACTCCGCAATCATCAGTGCTTGCGCCAATCCTTCCGGCGATGCTTGCTCGGCATATTGTAATTTAAGCCCCCAACGACCACCATCGCCAAGTAATGCTTGAAATAACGATAGATCATAAGGTGTGCAAATAATTAAAACATCCCGAATATTAGCCTGCATCAAGGTGACGAGTGGATAATAAATCATCGGTTTATCGTATATAGGAAGGAGTTGCTTACAGACAACTTGCGTCATAGGATAAAGTCGTGAGCCCGTACCGCCTGCCAGTAAAATACCTTTTCTCATGAATAAATTTAGCACTTTGCTGTGATGTTTATGTAGCTGATCTTAACATATTAAGCGAAGACGATCCCCGCATTACTAGGACGATGTCGTTTAACCTATACATAGGCTTGAGGCCGATGTACATATGGTCAAACGTATTGAGGCTGCATTGCAGGTTAAAATTGGTTTGTTAAATCGAGATTATCAATCAATGCAGAATGACAATGATATTAAAAGTATGATTTGGCAACGTTTTGGTAGTGGTTCAAAAGCGTATTGTGCTAAGGACTTAGCACAATACGCTGATGTTCTCACGATTGAAACTGAAGAGTTACTTGCAAAAATGGCTAAGATAAAAACAGTACAAGCGTTACAAATGGAATTAAAGCAACGTAGCCGACGGAGGAGTCTTCACGATATTGCTATGTTTGATGGCGAAACTTTTGATGAGTTTTGGCAATATAAATAGAGCAAGGGCGTTGTTTGGCTGCTAGGAGACTTCGCGCTAGAATCTAGGCATGCTACTTTGCGGTTTAGGATGACGGCATGAAAGCTGAACCCTCGCGTTCACGAGGAAAATCTAGGATGGCTTTTGTTCAGACTCTAGAGAAGGAGCACAGCGATACTCTGTTTTTCTGATAAACTTCATTACTTTTTTGCTTGTTAAGCTGTGCTGTGTGGAAGATATTATGCGAATTTTAGTTACGGGTGGTGCGGGGTTTATTGGTTCAGCTTTAGTTCGAATGCTGATCCAGCAAACAGACTATTATGTGCTTAATGTTGATAAATTAACCTATGCTAGCCATCCCGATGCTTTGGCTGATATTACCGATAATGCGCGCTACCAATTTGTAAAGGCTGATATTTGTGATACAGCCAAAGTAGATTCTATTTTGCAGCAATTTCAGCCAGATGTTGTGATGCATTTAGCTGCAGAAAGTCATGTGGATCGCTCCATAGAAGGACCTACAGCATTTATTCATACCAATATAGTGGGCACTTACACTTTGTTAGAAGCATCTCGCCAATATTGGATGCTACTGGATGCTTCGAGAAAAGCACTGTTTAGATTCCATCATGTTTCAACTGATGAGGTCTTTGGTTCTCTGGCCGAAACAGGATTGTTTAGTGAAACCTCAGCCTATGATCCGAGCTCTCCTTACTCAGCAAGTAAAGCCTCGGCGGATCATCTTGTTCGAGCCTGGCATCGCACCTATAACTTACCGATAGTTATCACTAACTGCTCTAATAATTATGGACCCTTTCAATATCCTGAAAAATTGATCCCATTAATGGTGCTTAATGCATTGGCAGGGAAATCTTTACCTGTGTATGGTAATGGCCAACAAGTACGTGACTGGTTGTATGTTGATGATCATGTTCGGGCTTTGCTTCTTGTGGTGACGCAAGGAAGAGTTGGTGAGACTTATAATATTGGTGGCACTAATGAGCGCAGTAATCTTGAGGTTGTGTATCAAATTTGCGATTTACTCGAAGAGTTAGTGCCTCATCATCCGCAAGCCCTTTGCGTTAATGGGGACGGTTTTCGTAGTTTAATTAAGTATGTAACTGACAGACCTGGGCATGATGTACGTTATGCTATTGATGCCAGCAAGATCCTGCAAGAGCTCGGTTGGCAGCCATTAGAGTCCTTCAATTCAGGGCTAAGAAAAACGGTCGAGTGGTTAGTGAAGGAAAGTTAAGAAGGGCTTTATTGCGGTCTTTGTTGGGAGTTGCACCTAGGGCGCTTAAAAGTCTTAAAAACAAAAAAGCCAAATCAATCCTGATTTGGCTTTTGAAATAAAAAACACAACTAAGAAAACAAAGTAACCACTTTCTTTTTAGTTTCAACTAGCGGTAACGATTTCTTTTGTAACCAAACAAGATCACAAATACCATCTGTCGGATTAAACCCTGTCGGCGCGGTTAGGAGGATATCGCGGATCCACTCATGATTGAACTCATGACAAGCTTTATCTAAGCCATTTATAATAATATCGAGCTCATTCCAAGGCAGGCATAATTCATTGGCCGTCATAATACGCTCATGCTCAGTACCAGTAACATCATCACCGATAAGCAATTCTTCATATAACTTTTCGCCAGGACGTAGACCACTAAATTCAATTGCGATATCGCCATCTGGATTTTTCTCATCTTTAACTTCAAATCCACTTAGACGGATCATTTTCGCCGCTAAATCAACTATTTTGACGGATTTCCCCATATCCAGAACAAACACATCACCGCCCTTCCCCATAGCACCCGCCTGAATGACTAACTGAGAAGCCTCTGGAATGGTCATAAAGAAGCGGGTGATCTCAGGATGCGTCACCGTCACAGGCCCACCGTTAGCGATTTGACTCCTGAATAAAGGCACAACTGAACCAGAAGATCCTAGTACGTTACCAAAACGCACCATACAAAAACGCGTGTTATGATCTAACTTCGATAACGCTTGCAGAACCAACTCAGCCATACGTTTAGTGGTCCCCATAATGTTGGTTGGTCTTACCGCTTTATCGGTTGAAATAAGGACAAACGTCTCAACATTAGCCGCTATGGCTGCTCGAGCGGTATATAAGGTACCAAACACATTATTGCGAACACCTTCAACCACATTGTGCTCAACTAACGGAACATGTTTGTACGCGGCGGCATGATAAACCGTCTGCACACCAAAAGCCTTCATCACGGCTTCGATACGATTTGCGCGCTGAACAGAGCCCATCATGGGGAAAATTTCAACATCCAAACCTAAATCATGCGCCGTAACGCGTAATTCGCGTTCTATGGCATATAAACCATATTCCGACAGCTCAAATAGGATTAATTTTTTAGGACGTTGCTTGAGGATTTGCCGACAAAGCTCAGAACCAATTGAGCCGCCGGCACCGGTTACCATCACCACTTTATTACGAATATTTGCACTTAGGAGGTCGCTTCGCGGATTAACGGCATCTCGACCTAATAAGTCATCAATTTCGACTTCTTTAATATCACTATATAATTTTGTGCCATTAACCAAATCGGCCATCGCGGGTAAAGTTAAAACTTGAACGGCTAAGGGCTCAAGTTGCAATAAAATTTCTTGTCGACGAGATCGTGGCGCACTCGGCATTGCCAACAGCACCTTAGTGGCCGTTTTTTGTAAGATCAGCTTTTTAATAATAGAAGGCGAGTGAACATGCACTCCTTGAATAACCGTGCCATGTAAGGTGACATCATCATCAACAAATGCGAAGGGATAATACTCATGACTTTGTACAAGTGAAGTTACCAGTTGGCGACCACTCACACCAGCACCATAAATAATCACAGGTTCACCAACTCGCTTTAGACCAGCCCCCACTAGCGAGCGCACCATAGCGCGAGTTCCACCGATAAATACCAAGGCAAAAGCTGCGTAAATAATTGGTACAGTACGTGGTAAATTGGCCTCACTATAATACGCAATTAGCACTAACGACACTGTCGATGCAAGTACGCCAACAATAATCGCAGTTAACGCCTGCAATCCCATATATCTAAGCACTGCGCGATATAACCCCAGCTTAACAAATACCAAAATACTCACTGGCACAACAAAAATAATGAGCAACCAGTATGCGCTATTAGTTAATACGCTCACGGCATCCAAACGTACCAGTAATGCTGCCCAAAATGCGACTAAGAGGAATACCGAATCAATTGCGACACTCACTAAACGCTTCTGTGCCCGCTTTAAAGAAAATAAACACTGCAAAAACTCCATCTTTGCCCCAAATAATAAGAAAACTCATAAAAACAACCGCTAAAATTAAATAAACCAAGTATCAGGTTCAGCTTATTTGCACCCTAAATGTCTATTTAATTGATGCCAGGGTTAATACATTAGATAAAACGGCACACGCTTTATGCATTTCATCCGCTGTTAAAGTAGGATGGACTAGCATCATAATGCTGGTTTCACCTAAATGCTTAGCATTAGGGAATCGTTTTTCAGGCCGCCAAGGACTACCATCAAAGGCTTTTTCCAGATAAACCTCTGAACAACTACCGTGATAACAAGGCACTCCTAATGCAAAAACCTCATCGACAATGCGGTCACGACTCCAACCAGGAGCTAATTTATCATTATTCACAAAAAAGTAGTGTTTATACTCTGCATGCACAACATCATTTGGGACATCAACAATTCTAAGTACAGGGTATAAACTTGCAGTAGCATCCAGCAGAGCGGCATTGGCAACACGTGCGGCAGTCCAAGTTGCCATACGTTTAAGCTGAATACGTCCAATCACCGCTTGTATCTCAAGCATTCGCCAATTTGTGCCAAATGAATCATGTACCCAACGGAACCCTTGTGGATGCTGTTTATGATAGACTGAATCGAAGCTCTTACCATGATCTTTATAAGACCACATGGTTTGCCACAGGGTTTTGTCGTTAGTAGTGACCATTCCACCTTCACCACCAGTAGTCATAATTTTATCTTGGCAGAAAGACCAAGCACCAATATGGCCAATGCTACCCACTGCACGACCTTTATATCGAGAACCATGAGCCTGAGCACAATCCTCTATCACATAAAAACCCTTTTCAGCCGCTAGCGCCATTATAGGATCCATATCTGCAGGCATACCAGCAAGGTGCACTACTACCACCGCCTTGGTATTAGGAGTTACTGCTTTCTCAATTGTTTCAGCGGTGATATTTTGACTATTTAGATCAACATCGGCAAATATTGGGTTAGCTCCTGCAGTAACAACGGTTGAAGCTGAGGCCAAAAAAGTCCTTGGGGTAACAATGACATCATCACCGGCAGCAACACCTAAAGCCTTAAGCGCAACATCAAGAGCTAAAGTACCATTGCATAAAGCAATAGCGTATTCTGTACCAGTCCATTCAGCGAACTCTTTCTCGAATTCACGACACTCATTGCCAGTCCAGTAGTTAACTTTATTTGACAGTAACACACAACTGACAGCATCGGCCTCTTCTTGTGTGAAGCTTGGCCAAGGGGAAAATGGCGTATTTAACACAGTGATTATTCCTTAGGGCAAATTGGTTTAGCTGGGACACCAACAACCGTTTGATTATCTAATACATCGTTGATCACTGTTGCTCCTGCGGCAACAACAGCGTTTGAACCTATTTTGATCCGTTGCTTAATATGGCAGCCGATACCTAACCAAGTAGCCTCGGCAACTTCAACCGCTCCAGCTAAATGTGCCCCAGGGCTAACATGCACACCATCAGCTATCACACATTCGTGATCAACCGTGGCGGCGGTGTTGATAATACAACCCTTACCGATGCAGCTAAATGGATTGATCACGGCTCCAGCCATAACAACTGTACCGTAACCAAGTTTGGCGTAACGACTGACCACGGCACTAGGGTGAACTAAAGGTAAACAACTTGCGCCTTGCTCAAGCAGCGTTCGATACTTATTCATCCTAGTAACATTGTGACCGATTGCGACCACTACATTTGCATAATCATGGACTCGTCTTATAAGTGTATCGCTATTACCAGACACAGGCCAATGCTCAATCAGTGCTAACTCAGGCCATCGATCATCATAGAAGTGAATTTCAGAAAAACCATTAAGCTCAGCTATTTCCGCGATCACTTTGCCATGACCACTTGCGCCAAGGATAGCGCATGAAACAACAGCGCGATTACTCATTGGTATTTCCTCGGTGCTCTTGCCCAGTAAAAGGCTCAATGGTTACATGTCCCTCAGCAGAAATCCCCTCTTTAACAAGAACTTTTTTCACGGTTAACAACAGGATTTTGATATCAAGCCAAAAGGAGATGTTTTCAACATACCAAACATCGAGATTAAACTTTTCTTCCCAGCTAATAGCATTTCGACCATTAACCTGCGCCCATCCAGTAATTCCTGGACGTACGTTATGCCTACGAGATTGCTCTTTGTTGTATAAAGGCAAATATTGCACAAGCAATGGCCGTGGTCCTACCAAGCTCATATCCCCCTTTAATACATTAAATAATCCTGGCAACTCATCTAAACTAGTTGAGCGTAATAAACGGCCAAAATGTGTCAACCGCAACTCGTCAGGCAAGATGTCTCCTCGTTCATCTCTAGTATCAAGCATACTTCTGAATTTCATAATATTAAAAATTTGACCATGCAACCCAGGTCTAGCTTGGGTAAAGAGTATCGGCGAACCTAGTTTAACGCGAATAAATAAGGATACAATAATGATAATAGGTAATAAGATAAATAGAGCACTAAGTGCTACAATAAAATCAAATAGACGTTTCATTTAGCTACTCCTGTAACCCAAGTAACCCACTTATTAGCTAAGTTATGACGATCAAATTCTCGCTTTGCCAATGCCTGAGCATTCTCACCCATTTTAGGGAGTAATATTTTATTGTCTGCAGCATGCTCTAGAGCATCAGCAAATGCGCTAGCATTATCTGGTTCCACGGTATAACCGCAATCATTTTCCTTTATCATACCCGCTAACCAACCAGGATAATTATTTAAAACAGGTAAACCGGCTGAAATATAATCAAAAAATTTGTTCGGTGATGTACCATAATAAAAAGCGGGAATATTAGCTAATAGCTGCAACCCAATATCAGCCCCTTTCATCAGTTGCGCGAGTTTTCTTTTATTGATCGGAGCATGAAAAATCACATTTTCAAGCTTATCTTCAACAACTCGCTGCTGCAATTTAGCTTTTAACTTTCCTTGCCCTACAAAAACAAGTTTTATATCCGTTCGACCACGAAGTTTGAGTTCAGCTGCCGCATCAAGCGCGGCATCCAAGCCATTAGCAACACCATGCGTACCTGTAAAAATGGCTATAAAATCAGTATCTAAAACATTGCTCGGGCGCCATGATATAACTTTTTCAGCAAAAATATTTAAATCACACCCATTAGGAACTAAGGCTATTTTACTTGCTTTTACACCTCGTTTCTTGATTCCCTCAACAATTCCTGGAGATAAACCTACACATCTATGAGCAGAACGGTATGAACACCACTCTAAAATTGACATAGCACTTAAAATAAGAGGATTTTTAATTACTCCCATTTGTTTTGGTAACTCAGGCCATAAATCTCGAACTTCAAATACAAAAGGTTTAAAACGTAACCATCTAGCAAAAATACCCGGTATCCCTGCTGTTAAAGGAGTCGTTGTAGCAAAAACAACATCATACTTATGTGTCAAAGCAATACCCACACTCTTTAAAGCAAACATTAAGAACGTGCTCGCGCGTTTAGTAAATCCATCAGTGTTTGAATAGGCCAAGTCAAATTCAATGATATCAATACCATCAACTAGACCCTTTCTGCGGCCTCTGACAAACTTATCTGTTATACCCGTTTCGCCGCCACCATAACTTCCACATACCATTGTGATCTGGTGTCCATGCTCAACTAATCGCTGTGCCATTTCATATGAGCGAATCCCTGTAGAGCCACTCGGAGTAGAGAAATGTTGATGAAAATATAAAACTCTCATGATTATAATTTTACTTCCGTAATAATTATTCCAGGCTTATTGATTTCAAGTTCAATAACCGGAATCTCTGATTCTTGATAATAATAACGAGATTCAAACCCAGAAGTTAATTCAAAACGTTCTATATGCACATCAGCAGTAAAAATGATTGTGCAGGAATCGCTAACAAGTGAGTTATTAAAAACCTTCCAATTTGAGGGGATTAATCTAAAACGTAAAATAGCTTTACTTTGAAATCCAGACAGCTCATCTTTAATTATTAAAGATGATGATAACAATGCAACTGTTCGTATATGCTCACAATGATAATAATCCTTATAACCAACAGTAATACTTTGACTATGTTGATTAACTACAAGCGGCTTTTTAAAATGAGTAGTTAACCAATCACCCAATAAAAAACGACTTAACCTCGGCATTTGCTCATGTTCATCAAACTCAACAGTATTATGACTTTTCACCCCACCATAATAATCAATATATTTCTGACCTGCATTATAACTAAATGTACCACCATCTCTGAATACATTTTCGTTCCCAAGCCATAAATCAATATGCAAAGCATCACATTGACTAGGTCTAAATTTAAATTTTGGATAGTTTAGAAAAACTTCAGCTTTGCTATTCTTTAAAAAAGCATAACCACCACAATCAAAATCTTTAGATTTTTTATCTATTAAAAATGCATCAGGTCTACTTAACTCTAACCACAGAAGTGGTAAATTAAATCCGCCATCCCCTTTATATGCTAAAGCTTGACAAAAAAGTAAACTAGCTAATTGAACACTAGGCCTAAAGTCACGGTAATCGCTACTAGTTAAGGGGATTAAACGTGCACCATCATTTGCCCCAAGGTTTGGAGCATCACCACATTCAGAATTAGTAAAACAATAAAGCCAATGAGTCGCAGCTGTTAATTTTGTATATAAACTTGCTGAAAAAATAGGTAACTTATGTTTTAATCGCCACACCTCGACCAAACTGTAAGTATCAAGCATCAGCCTGTGATAATTTACAGAGTATTGACTAAAGCTACCATCAGTTTCAATTAACCTACTGGCTCTATTTTCAAGCCATTTTATACCAAGTTGTTGCCATTTAACTCCATCACTATCACCATTCAAAGACAACCAAGACCCTCCAATGTAGAGAGCAGCGGCTTCAGATGTTCCATGGTTATTATCTTGAGCAACTGCATACATAATAGTAGGTGATATGCGCTTTAAATGAGCTTTAACAAAACGAAGTAAAGGGATACTAGTTTTATTAGTTTGCTCCAATAATATTGCGGCTAACGCTAAATGCATAATACGAATTGAAGCTTCTTGACCACACTTCCAGTTAACACCAAAATACGGAGGGTTATTTAATATCCAATCAGCGAGCCAAATGTTTAAAGAATCTAGAGCTAATTCATCTCCACATTTAGTTTTTTGAACAAATCCAATAACCCAATCAAAACGAGAAGCCTCCCAAACTCCTTTAATATCGCCCAATTGCTCATTAAAATCGGCGATTAAATACCAGGGTTTATGACTTGGTGCAGACCTTTGGGTCAAACAACTTTGATGCCAACTAGGTATCGCTTTATTTTTAACAGTAACGCCCAGATAAGTATGATTATCTAGCCATTGTTTGTTACATTCAAGATTATTAACCAAGCCTTTGTAAGGTTTGAAAAGTTCCCCATCAGCTAAATTACCGGTAATTTTCTTAACTTTATTGAAACCCAATTCGATACCTAATTTATAAGTAACAACGCGGAATAAATTAAGCACACCCAATGCAATTGCTGTTTTAATTTTAACGAAATTCATTACTGTGTTCGCAGCTGCTCAGCGATGTCAATGGTAACTCTAGCCACTTCAAATAGCTCATCGGCAGATATTGGTGATGGAGCCGCTAATTTAATTGAATCTATAAATGCAGCAGAACAAGCAGTTTGGCCTTTATCTTGCTTCCATAAATTCATCTTTTTAAAACCTTTCCAACCAAACCCTTTCAATTTAATAAAGTTATCTAATTGTAGAATTCTACCAGCAGCAAATACCTCCACCCTTTCTTTAGGAAAACTAGCAGCTCCATTTGCTAAATAATGAATTGTACCAAATGAACCATCAGCAAAACCCAAAGTGATAGCGGCTTTATCTTCAACAATTGCAACTGAATCTGTATCACCCATTCTACGAGCTTGAATAGAGACAATCTCACTGCCAGCTAAATAGCGCATTAAATCAATGAAATGGCATGCCTCACCTATAATTCGTCCACCACCGACACTATTGTCTTGCGTCCAATGATCTGCAGGAATACTACCTGCATTCATAGTCATGATGAAAGACTTAGGCTCTTTAATAGACTCAAGTAATGATTTCATTCTCTGTATTTGTGGTGAAAAACGACGGTTGAATCCAACCATTAATTTAGGCGCATTATTAGCCTTTATTGCTTCGCCGTATGCACGTTTTACAGCCGCTAATTCCTCATGAGAAATCGCTAATGGCTTTTCAACAAACACATTTTTACCCGCTTTTAATGCATGTTCAACAAAGTAAGCATGGCTATTATGCCGCGTGACAATTACGATGGTATTAATATCAGGGTTCTCGATCATAGCCTGGGTGTCTGTCGTAGCTTCAGTAAAACCAGCCTTTTCACCATGAATAACACCATTTACCCCACCAGAGGTAGCAATACTATGAAATTGAGCACCGGCCTTTTTAAATGCTGGTATCAACATGCGGGATGCATAATTGCCTGCACCAATAAAACCAACGATTGTATCACCTGCTTTGTATTGCGGAACTGTATTTAAAGAGATAGTTTTCTCGTGGCGATATTGTGCTTCAGACTCATACTGTAGCAATATGCCTAATGCCCTTTTATCAGAGGTCAATAAATCATAAGCGTCACTGGCATTTTCAAATTTAAATCGATGGGAAATTAATGATTTAACATCAATTTGCCCACCCGCCATCATATCTAAAATAGCCTCAAAATTACGTTTTTCAGTCCAGCGAACAAATGCAAGTGGATAATCATTACCTTGCTCCTCGTAGCTTGGATCGTATCGACCAGGACCATAGGAGCATGAAACCTGAAATGTTAATTCTTTTTGATAAAAATCAGCACGGCTCAATTCTAACCCAATAACACCAACTAAAATAATGCGACCTCGTTTACGGCTCATACGCGCAGCTTGTGTTACAGGGTCGTTTGATTTTGTCGAAGCTGTGATAATCACACCATCAACACCTTCACCACGACTAAAAGCCATACCAGCCGCTACAGGATCTTCTCCTTTACCAGGATTACACGTTTGGGCACCGAATTGCTTGGCTAAATCAAGCTTTGTTTGGTCATAATCAATAGCTAAAACGCGGCACCCTTGTGCTCTAAGCATTTGTACTGTAAGTAGACCAATCAACCCAACGCCAGTAACAGCAAAACATTCACCCATCGTCGGATTCGCTAAACGAATACCTTGCAAACCAATACTTGCAACAACAGTAAATGAAGCTTCTTCATCACTAACATTATCAGGGATTTTAGCCACTAAATTTTTTGCAACACGAACAACATCAGCATGTGGACCATTAGATACAACTCGATCACCTATATTAAAATCATTAGCACCTTGGCCAACAGACTGAATTAAACCAACATTACAATAACCCAGTGGAAGTGGTTGTGCTAACTTAGATTTAACGGCATCGATGGTCGTCATCAATCCATCAGTTTGGACTTTTTCGAGTACCATTTTAACTTTATCGGGTTGCGCGCGGGCTTTATCTATTAAGTTAGCTTTGCCAAAGTCTACCAACATTCTTTCAGTACCCGCAGAAATTAATGTAGTGCTGGTATCGATTACAACATGATTTTTAGTGGCTTGAGGAGCTGGGGCTTCAACAATGGCAGTGCCACCTTTAGCCATATCTTGAAGAATTTGTTTCATTATAAATGCTCATTTAATATTAATTGTAAACTTTCAAAAGAACCGTAATTATAGGTAATACAACCGGCTGGCCGGACTATTGAATCTGATGCAATAGTCTTGCATGAAAAATGTAATGCTTCTCTTACACTAACACTATCTCCATCAGTAGGAGTCAACCTTAAAAAAATTGGTTTTTCCTTAAAAACAGGCCATAGCTGATGTTGTCCAGATAAAATACAAAGACGACCTGAATCAATATGTTTAACAATTAACTTTTTACAATATTCAGGAAAAAAATCGGGTTCATAAAGTCCTAGAACAAGTAACAACTTCATTTCTGGTATAGAATCAAGTAACTTAAGACTAGTTCCAAGACCATATAAATCCCCATCACCACAAGGTATAAACTTCCAAGCAGAGTTTACTACAAATGAATCATTGCGAATAAAATCTTTAACTTCTTTTGGATATTTATCATAGATAGAATCATACTCTGATTCGTCTGGAGGAACAAAAGGTGATATTAGTTTTATTTTAAAATTCGACGGATAAAACCCAGCCAAATTCGGATTAACAATGTATATACCTGCTGAATAATTTAAAATAAACAATAATATTTTTTTCTTAACTCCGCTACAATGTCTAGAAGCATTATGATCTACAAAAATACTTTTATTTATTTTCCCCATAAAAAAGAAAATAAGCACGACAAATAAATTTATAGAATTAACTTCATACTGATTAGCTTTGAATTTAAATAATTCAAACAAAAATAACTTATTAGAAAAGTCTAGCTTCCCCACATGTTTACCACTATTTAACATATGAGAATAACGTCTTGTAACATATACGCTAACCCCTCCGATTGGAGGAGGAAAACGTCCCACAATACAAATATCCATAACGACCCAACCACTTATTGTAAAATAATTCACATCAATAACTAATATACAATACTATTTGATGTAAAAACGTTAACTTTCTTTAAGAAAGTAGTTTTGCGTACTTATCGAGGACACTAACAGATTTAAAATTATTAATGGCATAGTTTTTTGCATTACTACATAATTCACTATATTTAACTGGGTCAATATTCATCGCATTATTGAGTGATAAAGTAAGGTCATAAGGTTTTTCAATATTAACCAAAAAACCTGATGATGATTCGTCTAAAATAATTTTATGATCTGCAATATCACCAAGAATGACAGGTGTTCCAGTTGCCAAGGCTTCTGCTACTGAGTTAGATGAAGACTCATACTTTGACGGGTGAATTAACATAAATGACTTTTCCAAAATTTTTGGAATATTATTAGATGCACCACAAAAAACTAAATTCTCAGTTAAATCATTATCAGCCAACATTGATTTAATACGAATTAACTCTTCAGAATCAATAATTCTTCCATACCAATGAATTACAGGTAGACTAGTAGAAAAATTCTTCTTGTATAAAACTAACGATTCCGCAATATAGCTAAAATTTTTGAATGGAGTTGTATGAGCGATCACAACAAATATCTTATCATTTAATGCCTCTGGATTGATATTTATATCAAAAAAAGGATCAGGCATTACATTAGGAATATAAACAACATTTTTTTTTGCGTACTTACGTTTTAACTTTTCAGATTGAACAATAGAGTTTGAAGTAATATTTTTACACACCCCATGAAACTCATTCCTAAGATTACTCAAAAAATTTGTAGGTAATAACTCAAGAGACGTTCTCTCTGAATAGGTGATAGCAAGGCGTTTGAAATAAAAAAAACTTGCTAACTCTAAATAAAAGGCCGGTGTGTTTAAAAAAACAAGCGCACTTTTATATTTAAATCTATATAGAACACTAATTAGTTTCACTACAACAGACAGACCGAGTTTATCCGACTTAAGAGCTTCATGTATAACAACTCTTTTATCTAAACTAACTTTATGATGTGTATATTGAGGATAATATATAAAAATATGAACATCCTCACCATTATCAACAAGTCCATTGGCAATATTAACAATTTGCCTTTGCGCACCACCAGATCCAAAATGATCTATCATTAATAGTATAGGTATTTTTCTTTTCATTATTAACTTTATTTCTTCTCTAAAATGATACAACCGGGAGATAACACTACAATAGAATTATCAGGAATATCTTTATTGACAACAGCATTAGCACCAATTGAAACATTGTTACCAATAGTTATCTTTCCAAATACCTTAGCGCCGGGTGCAATATACACATTATCACCAATAATCGGTACTCCCCTTCGCTCCCCTTTTCCAGATATACCTATTGTAACCCCTTGCGAGATATTCAAGTTTTTACCAATTTTAACTTGGCTTGATATTACAATGCCACCATTATGACCAATATATAAACCATACCCTATATTGGCAGCTCTAGGAATTTCGATTCCCCATTTACTACGCATTCTATGGTACTGAAAAATATATAAAGGCTCTAAAAAAATCCGAGTAAATAAATTCTGCTTAGCTAACCACTGACCGAATCGATACGTTACAATTGCATGGCAACCAGGTACCCTATAGCATCCAATAATTTTTTTTATCTTACCACCTTGAACTAACTCATAAGTTCTATTTAAGTCTTCCTTGAGCATTTTTTCTTCCTAGTTCTTTTTGTGATAAAAAAATTAAAATGAGTAAAATTAATGGATGTGTTATTTTTGTAACAAAAGGCTCTTTTAATTCTATAATAAAAAGTGGTGCAAAGAATATTAAACATAGAAGTTTATTTTTTGATTTCGGCAGTTTAAGTATATTAAAAACCAAGTAAAAAAAGAATGATGCATAGAAAAATATAGATATAATTAATCCAAAACCAAAATAAGTTTGAATATAGCCAATGTCACTACCTGAGGCATTCAAACCATTAGGAGTAGAAGCTAGACCAGTACCAATAATTGTAGTAATGTCTAAAGGTGGTATCGGCATTTCACCTAGTGCACCAACAGAGGAGTCTTCGCCATTTAAAAAAATTGAAAATGAGCGCTGTAAAGGGTATGCAATAGCATCCAAATCAACATCTAAGCTAAGGTATATTAAAAATAAGATAAATACTGTTACAAAAAAAATAAAACCTGTATGCTTCAAGTTATTAAAAGACAAAACAAAAAAAGTTAATACATAAAACAAACTCAAAAACAGACCTAATTTCCCTACAAAAATACAAGACACACTCATTGATATAGACAACAATAAATATAATAGCTTAGGCTTCAATTTTTCTGACCACCAATAGAGCGCCATGGATGAAAAAACCCCAGCCGATATTGTTAAAGCCAAACTAGCACCAGAACCAGTTGAAAAACCAGGTACCCTAAATGGATCAGAAAAAGGAATGTTTCCTCCCTCTACCATTATCGATGAAAGCCAATCTCTATATTCAGGAACTAAAAAAGAAACGAACACCATTACAGCTTGAATACTACAACATATAGTGAGTATTTTTAAAAAATGCCGCACATCAAAAAAAAATATTGACGCGGCAGCTGCCATATAAAGAGTAAAAACTAAAAAAACAATTATTTTACTTAGCATCCCAAAATCTGTAGGAAGTAAAATAATCTGCGATATAATATATAAAAAAACTGAGCATTGTATAAGATAAAAAATTATATTATTTTCTATTTCTTTCTTAAAAAAATAGAGCAATTTAAAACCGACGGTAAAAGTACATAATAGAAAAACAAACCGTGTAGTGGGCATCCACTCAAAACTTAAAAACTTCAACTGAAATAAATAAAGAAAAGTCGAAATTAATAATAATGATTTGAATAAAAAACCATCTTGTGAAATATTAAGTGTAAAGCGAGGAAAAATCATTGCTCATCCAACCACGCATTAAACATCAAAATCGACCATAATAAAGTCCCCCAGTTATTGACACGACACTGATGCTGTTGCCACATTTTGCTTACAAAGTTCACATCAAAAATTCCATCAGTCTCTAATCTTATTGGATTAAGTAAATTATTAGCCCATTCATTAAGATCTTCTCTTAACCATTCATCTAGCGGTATAGCAAACCCCATTTTAGGACGCTCAATTAATTTTTTAGGTACTTTTTTATAAAGTAACTGTCGTAATAAATATTTTCCTTTACCATCGAAACGATGAATATCTGTTGGGATCATTTTAGCAAACTCAACAATATTATGATCAAGTAACGGAATTCGTCCTTCAAGACTTGAAGCCATAAATGCTCTATCAACTTTAGCCAATATATCGTCTGGTAAGTACTGGTTGGTGTCAACACTCATCATATGCTCATACAGACCACTAGCCACTTTTGCATCATAAATCGTTAGCTGTGGTGAAGCCCCTTTAACGAGTCGTTCCACACTAGATAACGTTGATACAGAACGTTTATAGAACGAGTTAAAATCAACACAACCTAAATACTCAAAGCTTCGAATATACTCATGAGAGCTTTTTCCCATTAATTTAAAATTTTGGACATTAGAATGAATGCCAATTGTATCGGTAAGCTTATTAATGACAGAACGTATTGGTTTAGGAATTTTTCTTATTTTTTCCCAACGTTGATTTGTTCTTTGGTAACGACTATAACCACAAAACAACTCATCACCACCGTCACCTGATAGCGCAACGGTGACTTTTTGTTTTGCTAAAGCACCGACGATATAAGTGGGTAACTGCGAAGAGTCAGCGAATGGCTCATCGTATACAACAGCTAACTTAGGGATAACTGACAATAAATCATGTTGATCGATATAATGCTCTGTATGACTAGTACCTAAATGATTTGCAATTTCTTTTGCAAACTTTGCTTCGTTAAATTTAGGATCTTTAAAACCAATAGTAAAAGTATTAATCGGCACAGAAGATTGCGATTGCATATAGGCTGTAATTAAAGATGAATCAATTCCACCTGATAAAAAAGCCCCCAGAGGCACATCAGCTTTAGATTGTAACTCAACGCTTTTTTTAATTAAACCATCAAGTTTATCAATTATAATTTGGGGTTGATCTGGATACTTAACATTTTTTCTATTTTCGACAATATGGTTCAATGACCAATAATTAACTATTGGCTGAGAAATAACTTTATTTCCATGTAAATAAAACATTAAAAAACTACCTGGCAGCAATTTTTTAATATTTTTATATACACTAGACGGTGCAGGAATATAACCATGTCTTAAATATAAGCCAATTGCATTTCTGTCTAACTCTTTATCAAAACTAGGATGTTGAGTTAGACTTCCCAGCTGTGAACCAAAAATAACACCATTTGGCAAAGTAGCATAATAAAGTGGTTTTTCACCCATACGGTCACGAGCTAAATAAAGCTTGCTCTGTTTTTTATCCCAAAGTGCAAAGGCGAACATCCCAGTAAACTTTTTAAGAGACGACTCAATGCCCCATGCTTCGACACAGGCCAATAATACCTCGGTATCTGAGCTACTTTTAAATGAGATACCAGCAAAATTTAACTCTTCTTTAAGAGATTCGAAGTTATAGATTTCACCATTAAATACTATTACATAACGATTTGAGTGAGAATGCATAGGCTGATGGCCTAATGGAGAAAGGTCATGGATTGATAAACGTTGATGTCCTAAAGCCACACAACCTTCATTCCAAACACCTGAATCGTCAGGTCCACGATGAGTAATTTTACTCAGCATATTTTCTAAAACAGTTTTCACATCAAAATCTATTTTAGTATCGATAAATCCTACAAAACCACACATTCAAAGCTCTCAATTTAATAGTTTATGTTTAATTTTTTTCGCTAGATTTAAGCCACGTGCAATCAGAGAAAAATGACGTGTAAAATGTAAAAAACGATGAAACGAATTTGCATAAGGATAATCTTCAATTGTTAACAATATCAGTTGCTTAAAGCCTATATAATCACCATTAAAACATCTAGCCAGAGAGAAACTCATATTATTTTTGACTTGTGCATTCCTAACAACATCTTCATTTACGCCTAAACGTATAGCTAGCTCATATGCTTCACGATAAAAACTTTCAATCTTTGCTTTATAGAGAGGATTCGATGATACACCTCCTGAGTGCTTCCGATAACAGCCATAAACAGACTTATCTAGATGGATTGGACCATTTATAGCCATATCAATATAAACATAAAAGTCTACAGCTTGGAACCCCTTGGGATATGCGGGTCTAAGATTACGCCGATACATTACACTACTATGGACAAAGTATGTACCAAGGGTAACAAGTTCCTCGACATTAGCCACTTCAGGTAATCCTGGAGCAGAACCGATAATTTCATCACTGCCGATAACATTTACTGCATGTGTTGACATTGAATATAAAGGATGAGAATCAAGTAAATTGGCTTGTTCTTGAAGTTTTCCGGGTAAAAACATATCATCACCATCACAGTGACATACATATTCACCAATAGCTAAACTATGGGCATTAAAATAATTAGCTCCAGCGCCTACATTAAAATCTCTTGAAATAGGTCGGATAAAATCGTATTTATTTGCATATTCTTGAATAATTTCTGCTGTCTTATCGGTTGAGCAATCGTCACTAATAATGACTTCAAAATCAAAATCAGTTTTTTGATTTACTATACTATCTAAACAATCACCTATAAAAGCTTCTTGATTATAAGTGACAACACAAACGGAAACTTTCACTTTACTAACTAAACTCACACAACCACCTTCGTTAAGTATTTTTTGTTAATGTATTTTCTAATTAATGGTGAGCATAGTAAAGACGTTAGTAGAACAGGAATACCAACAATAAGCAATATTAAAAAACTATCAAGACGTGTCGAATAAGAAAAATTTAAGGAGTTAAAGAAATAACCAATGCATGCTGCTGGAAAAATTAAAATAAAAACATCATTAAATAACCACTTTAAATGTAAACCGGGTTCTATTTTATAATGAATAAAAGCCACCCAAAAAATTAAGAATAAAAAGTTAATTGTCATCCAAGTATAACCAGCACCAATTGCACCATAATACTTAGCTGCGAGCACAATTAAGGGAACAAGGATACCAACCAAAATTAAGTTCCCATAAAGATGATATTTTAGGTTCCCTTTAGCATATTGTAAGTAGTAAGGGAAAGCAGCAATAACTAGAAATCCATTGCCAATTACATAAAGTCGTAGAATTGGGGCTACGAAATGTGACAAATGAAGGTCTCCAGTCCATGCATAGAGAAGATTTTCCGCACAAAAAAACATAGTAATTGCACAGGAACCTGCTATAACGGCGACGAACTGCGTTGCATTTCGATATATAGCTAACATCTCGAGATGCTTTTCTTGTGCAAATAGAGAAGTCATTCTTGGTAATAACGCATTACTGATAGGTCCGCTGATTATCATAATGCCTCCAGCAACAAGAACAGCTAAAGTAAAATAACCATATTCAGCTAAAGGCAAGATACTGGATAAAATCAACTTATCCGTTTGAGTAACAAGAACCCAAATGGACGCAGTGAAAGCAATTGTCATAGAAAATTTTAGCACTGGCATTAATGGTTTGACTGACCAACCAATAGGCTCTGAAAACTTGCTTAATTTAGGCAATAAAATTCTAGACTTATAAAAAAGAATTAGAGATTCTAGCAGTGCGATAAAAAGTTGGTAAATAAAGAATACGGAGATAGTAAACCCAAACTTAAACATTATCGGAAAAACACCGACTGTCCGAAATGTTGCTACAGCTATGTTAAAATAACTTAACCAAATTAGAGACTCACTACCGGTTATAACACCACGATATAGTCCACAAAGCCACCTGAGTGCTACAATTGCAGCCATAATTTTGATAGCGATAACAACAGAAAATAAAGATAAACTATCAAACTGGAGCCAATTATTAGCTAATATCTCGGCTAATAAAAATAAACTAATCCCTCCCACAACTGCAATAAATAAAAAAATCAAACTCAACGCTCTGTAAATCTGACGAAATGATAAAGCACTCATCACTCCAGCTTTAAACCTAGCAGTTTCACGACTTATAGTTGGCGTTAAACCAAGATCAAGTAAATTAAACCAAGCTTGTAATAATACAAAAAAACCAACTAAGCCGTATGCCTCTGCCCCCAAATGTTTTATGTAGAAAGGTAAAATTAATATACCAACAGCCGTCACATACAATTGACTAACATAGTTTGCAATTATATTTTTTTTCAGCGACATAAACTATCTCACTTAAACAACAAAAAAAGTTCACTTAATAAGTATAAAAACCTTGGCTAGTTTTTCGGCCTAGTTTATTAGCTAAACACATTTTTTTTAATGTATATGATGGTTTATATCTACGCTCACCGGTTTCTGTATACAAAGTATCTAAAATTGCATAGACCACATCAATACCTATTAAATCAGCAAGCTCCAACGGTCCTATAGGATGGTTAGCTCCTTGCCTCATCGCAGTATCAATACCTTTTAATGTCGCGACACCAAAATCTAGTAAATTAACAGCCTCATTAATCATTGGCATAAGTAAACGATTTACGACAAAACCAGGATACTCATCAACTACGATAGGAGATTTTCCTAATTCTTTTGCAAGATTTAAAACGAAATCTACTGTGCTTTGTGATGAATTAAAACCTTTGATTACTTCAACCAACTGCATAATTGTTGCAGGGTTAAAAAAGTGCATGCCGATAATTTTTTCAGGGTATAGGTAAACACTGGCCAATTCAGTTATAGACAAACTTGAAGTATTTGTTGCGACTATCGTCGTATCTTTACTGTAAATTGCTATATTTTTGATAATATCTAATTTGACATCGATATTCTCAGATACTGCCTCAATGACAAACTGTGCATCGCTTACACTTTTATAATGATCAGAGAAAGTAATCCGGTCCATCAAGTCTGTCGCAGTATCGCCATCGGTCAGATTATTACGCTTTTCATCTTTTTTTGCTAGACGCTCTAAAAAGGCACGCTTGTCAGTCTCTTTGGCTAAATTTTTAACAATTACTGTAACATACCCTTTGTTTTTACTTAACAGGTAACAAATACCTAACCCCATTGTACCAGCCCCAACCACCACACTTTTCAGCATCTTTAACTATCTCCAATAATCACTTGCTATCAAGAACTCTTTATAACGATCAGCTGTAATACCTACAACTACTTTGTCATGAAATGCTCCTTTTCTAAAGAACCAGCTTTTTTTAATACCTTCTATTTCCCAGCCGCATCTTTTTTGAAAAAAGTTTATTGATACTTTATTTGTTGCTATCATATCGCCATCTAAACGTACTAAGCCTAGCTCGTCGAATGCATAGCGCATAATCGTCATGACTGCATCTAAGGCATAACCTTTTCCGCGAGTATCTTTATTCCCAAGGCTAACACCACTAAAGGCGTTGCGGTTTTTCCAATCTATGTTGACTAAATTTATTGTACCAATCAAACCGTGTTCAGGTGTCTCAATAGCAAAGTTTTGGTTTTTTGGATCATTATTATTTATATTTTTTATCCAATTTTCAGTACTAGTGCTCGAGTAAGGAAAATGCCACCCTCCGAGACCCTCCCAAATTTCTGGTTCATTAGCCCATTGATGTAATAACGCTAAATCTTCCATTTCTATTGCTCGCAAAGTGACGACTTTACCTTGAATATTCATTTTCTATCCTCTGTTCTATAATATCGGATAATGCTTGCACATCATCTTCTTCTAATCTTTCATCAATGGGTAAAAACAAGGTATTTTGAAACATATATACCCCAACTTCACCACTGAATTCACTTTTCCAGTAACGAGGTAAATAAATTCCATTATCAATGAGCTGTTTATAAACACTTCCAACATCATGGCTGATTTTTAGCGGATAGCACAGCGGTACTTGACCATTAATCGGGAGCTGTAATTGGTTTAATGATTTAAATTTGTCATACAAAAACTTATAGTTACGCTGTCTTTTTTCTTTAATTCGATTAATGTCAGCACAGTTGATTAAGTATGCTGATATTACTGACATTTTTTTTGGTATAAAACACTCAAGCGCTTGCTCTGCCTCTAAAAACTGACTATATCCTGCTTGCACATAGCCTGCTGCGCGCAGCAGTAAGTGACCACAATTTTTACTTGCATCATAACAATCTTCAGGCATCTCAATATTTATTGACGTTCGTAGTAAACCACCATCTGGTATACCTAAAAATTTACGTGGTGAATAAATACTTGTAGTGCCCTCAATGTGTTCACAAAATAAAGCTTGTGAATTATCAACAATAAAAGATTCAGGTCTTATTGTGGTTAATATTTTAATCTGCTCAGATAACAAGCCAAAATAGTTTACTAATAATATCTTACTATCATTCGTACTTGTACATTCAGAGATATTATCAGGCAGCAAAAGATCATTAATAGAATAAAATATAACATTGACATTTAATGATTCAAGGGCTGAAAAAATGCTGTCGCAAATATAATTTGGTACATACAGTTTTTTAATTTTTACGACATTTAAGTACGCATATAATGCCGCTCGCGCAGATTGAAATTGATATGCTTTAATATCTAACTGAGTATTAAAACTTGTCAGTGAAAGTTGGTTGTAACCACCAATAGCCATCTATTAAACCAACTTATATTTAGTCAGCATATCGATTACATCAGCTTTACTGTTATGCATAAGTATATCAATCATCGATAAATGTGGGATAAACCTATCTGAATTTTGCTTATACTCATAATATTCCATTTCGATAAAAAACAAATCAACCCCTTTATTAGAAAAGTAGTCTTTATTGTAAAGAGATTTCCCTCCAGGGCTATTTATATAACAATTTAATTTTAAAACACCTGCCATAGATATTAACTTATCAGCTGCAGATAAATCACGATTATATTCAAGCGCACTAGAAAAGCAAAAATCTTTCGCAATAGATAAATAATCGAATACTAATGAAATACTCTTTGCACAAATATACTCTACACTCCTATTATCATCACATAAAACTGATTCTATCAGAGGGAATACATTCGCAAAGTTAGGTGATTTTTTATAGCTTTGTTCGATTGTCTTGAGAATTTTTTTTACATTATTATCAAAACTAAGTTCATTAATTAATGTGTTTGATGACATTCCAGGAACAGGAACGGTAAAACGTTGAGCTTTTCCATTAGCTAAAATATTATTACGATTTATATAACCACCTTTGATAAAGGTTACATCATCATAAAAAACAAATTTATTTGCGGCATGTACTAATTGATAATAACCTAAATATGGAAATAAATAAGGTTGCATTACAGCAAAACTCATATATTCTCCTTTATAATGTCTGTCACAGCTAAAACATCATTTTCTGTCATATAACTATGTAATGGTAAACAAATTGCGCCTAGTGCAATTTTTTGGCTACTAAAGCATCCGAAACTTTTTTGTTTATCATAGGCTACATCTAATGAAGGAAAAAAATATCTACGGCATTGTATATTATTACCTGTTAGTGCCTCGATAATTTTTAGTTGTCGTTCCGAATCAGCAATATAGATTGGCATATAAGCACCATTATAGCTCGCTTTGCTATGCCATATAGGTAATTCAACAATGTTTTTTAGTTGATCACAATACAGTTTAAATAATTCAGCTCGATGTTTAATTATTGCATCAATATCATCTAGTAGCGTTAAACCTACAGCGCACTGATACTCATTTAGCTTAGCATTAATACCTGGTTCACCTAAACTACCATCGGCATTAATTCCAAAATTAATAAACTGTTTAGCTTTTTCAAAATCAGCCTTATGCTTAAAAATAATCGCACCACCTTCTACAGTATGGAATACCTTGGTAGCGTGAAAACTTAGCGTACTGGCATCACCAAATTTAAGTATTGATTGTTCACCAATTTTAACGCCAAATGCATGAGCTGCATCGTAAATAACTTTCTTGTTAAATTTTTTCGCGACATTTTCAATTTCGGTCACATTGCATGGATTTCCATACACATGTGTCGCGACAATAGCATCAAAATGCTCATCTTCAGTCAGTGCATTTTCTAGCTTAGTGGGGCAAAGATTATAGCTTTCGGGGTCTATATCACTAAATGCAACCTCCATACCTTGCCATAGTAGTGAGCTGGTTGTGGCGACAAAACTAAATGGCGTTGTTATTGCTGACGTTATGCCTAATGCTTTGCAAGCAACTTGTAGAGCTAAAGTCCCATTAGATACTAATAATAAATGTTCTACACCTAAATATTCTTCTAATCGGTTAGTAAGTTTTTGATGTAATGGACCAAAATTTGTGTACCAATGACTTTCATTTACTTGTTGTAAATATTTAGTTAATTTATTTAAATCAGGCTGAAGTGGATTATTTAATAATATATTCATTTAATTTTCCAATATACTCATTAAATACTGCCCATAAGCATTTTTCATCATAGGCTTCGCAAAATAAATTATTTGCTCTTCAGATAACCATTTATTATAAAAAGCAATTTCCTCTAAACAAGCAATCTTATAACCTTGGCGCTTTTCTATTGTCTCAACAAATGTAGCCGCTTCCAAAAGGCTTTCATGAGTTCCTGTATCTAGCCAAGCAAAGCCTCGACCTAATAACTCAACACTCAACTCACCCATTTCTAAATACGCTTGATTAATGCTGGTAATTTCTAGTTCGCCGCGCTCTGAAGGGTTAACTTTTTTAGCAATATCAATAACCCTATTATCATAGAAATAGAGTCCAGTTACAGCAAAATGTGACTTAGGGTTTGTTGGTTTCTCTTCGATACTGATGGCTTTAAGGTTATCATCAAACTCAACAACACCAAAACGTTCTGGGTCTTTTACTTGATAGCCAAATACTGTTGCACCAGTTGGACGTGCCACAGCTCTTTTTAAAATAGGAGAAAATCCTTGTCCCCAAAAAATATTATCACCTAATGCTAAACAAACACTTCTATCACCAATAAACTTCTCACCAATTAAAAATGCTTGCGCAAGCCCTGCGGGTGTCTCCTGAACCGCATATTCTAATTCGATGCCAAACTCGCTTCCATCACCAAGCAAACGCTGAAATGAAGACTGGTCCTCCGGCGTGGTAATAATCAATATTTCTCTTATTCCTGCTAACATTAGTACAGAAATAGGATAATAGATCATTGGTTTATCATAAACAGGTAATAACTGTTTTGAAACGCCTTTAGTAATCGGATACAAGCGAGTACCAGAACCTCCGGCTAAAATAATACCTTTCATAGCACCTCAAATAGTTATTCTTATTTACGTAAAAACTATTAACAACCTGATACTACTCGTTAATACCTAAGCGTTGTCTTTGATATGAACCATCCTGAACATGTTGACACCATTGCTGATTAGCTAAATACCATTTAACTGTTTTTCGCAAACCTGACTCGAAGGTTTCTTCGGGTTGCCAATTCAGTTCTCGACTTATTTTTCTCGCATCGATTGCATAACGTCGGTCATGACCAGGCCTGTCTACAACAAACGTAATTTGCTCTGCATACTTAGTCTCTTTGGGGACAAGATCATCTAAAATAACGCAAATAGTTTCTACTACGTCAATGTTTTTCTTCTCGTTATGACCACCAATATTATAGGTTTCGCCAACTTTACCTTCTGTCACGACTTTAAATAATGCTCTAGCATGGTCCTCGACATATAGCCAATCACGAATTTGATCGCCTTTACCATAAATAGGCAATGGCTTACCCTCGAGTGCATTAAGGATCACTAGTGGAATCAATTTTTCAGGAAAATGATATGGTCCGTAATTGTTTGAACAATTAGTTACAATGATTGGCAAACCGTATGTGCGTAACCAAGCTCTGACTAAATGATCACTTGATGCTTTTGAAGCCGAATAAGGGCTACTTGGCGAATAAGATGTAGACTCAGTGAATAGCGGAAGATCTTGATTTACAGCTAGCTGATCTGGATGAGGTAAATCACCATAGACTTCATCTGTTGATATGTGATGAAAACGAAAGGCTTTCTTCTCAGAGCCTAATAAGGTATTCCAATACTCCCGAGCTGCCTCAAGAAGTGTGTAGGTACCAACTATGTTAGTTTGAATAAAATCTGAAGGACCAGTAATAGATCTATCAACGTGAGATTCAGCAGCTAGATGCATTACTGCTTGTGGTTGATATTGCTTAAACACTCTATCTAGTTCTTTACGATCGCAAATATCAACTTGTTCAAAATAGTAGCGTTCATTATTACTAACAGAGTTGATTGACTCTAGATTGCCAGCGTAAGTTAATTTATCAAGGTTAATAACTGAGTCATATGTATTATTTATTATGTAGCGAATCACTGCTGAACCGATGAAACCAGCGCCGCCAGTTATTAAAATTCTCATTTATTTTCCTAAAAAAGCTTTATACCATGGCATTGCTTTTGAAATTCCATCAAAAATCTTAAACTCTGGATGATAACCTAATATAGATTTAGCCTTGCCGATATCAGCTTGTGAATGGCGTACATCACCAGCTCTAAAATCACGATATATAGGCTTTGAATCTACGGAAAGACCATTTTCATTTAACGCTAATTGAATTGCATCGTACAGTTCATTTAGTGTAGTCCTATCACCAACTGCAACATTATATACTTGATCTTTAGCAGTATCAGGAGCTGTTGCGGCAAGAATATTTATTTGAACTGTATTTTCAATAAAACAAAAATCACGGCTCGTTTCACCATCCCCATTAATAAAAACATCATTACCAATTATCAATGATGCAGTCCATTTAGGAATAACAGCGGCGTATGCACCATCTGGATCTTGACGTTTTCCAAATACATTAAAATAACGCAAGCCTATAGATTTAAAGCCATAAGTTCTAGCATATACACCAGCATAAAGCTCATTTACGTACTTAGTAACTGCATAGGGAGATAGCGGACTCCCTATATTGTCTTCTAATTTGGGCAACGCAGGGTGGTCACCATAAGTAGAGCTAGACGCGGCGTAAGTAAAACTTTTTACATTTGCCTCTTTTGCAGCCTGTAACATGTGAATAAAACCAGTAATATTTGTCGCATTTGTGGTTATTGGATCAGCTATTGACCGGGGTACTGAGCCTAACGCTGCTTGATGAAGAATATAATCAACCCCCTCAACAGCTAATGCACAATCGTTAAGATTACGAATATCACCATTTATAAATTTAAAGTTTAACCATTGAGCATCTGATACTTGAGATTTTACCTCATCTAGATTCCGCTGATGCCCTGTTAAAAAATTATCTAGACCAACAACTTTTTGGTTTAGTAAGAGTAATTTTTCTAATAAATTTGAGCCAATAAAACCAGCAACACCAGTAATAAGCCACACTTTTGGAGAAGCTATTAATTCTTTTTGAACTTGCTCGTATTTAGTCATTGAATATTCTCGGTGCTTTATATTTACAAGTTAAAGTCGAAGGTCAGAAACATTTTTATCAAGAACATATTTCAAATCGTAAATAATTGATTCTGATTTTCGAAGACGTTGAAAATCAGTTACTGACATTTTTTTAAACTCATCATGAGCTACAGCTAAAATAATTCCATCATATTGACTTTTTGGCTTTACCCCTAAAACAGTAACATCGTATTCTTTTTTAGCTTCTTCGACACTGACCCATGGATCATATATATCTACGTTTATATTATACTCAGCTAATTCTTTTATTATATCGACAACTTTTGTATTACGAATATCTGGACAATTTTCTTTGAATGTAAGCCCCATAATTAAGACATTGGCTCCTTCTATATGAATTCGCCTTTTTAACATAGCCTTCACAAGCTGTGATGCAACGTATCGACTCATACCGTCATTGATCCTGCGACCAGCTAGGATCACTTCAGGGTGATAACCGATAGACTGAGCCTTATGAGTTAAATAATAAGGATCAACACCAATACAGTGACCTCCGACAAGGCCCGGTCTAAATGGCAAAAAGTTCCATTTTGAACCAGCAGCCATCAGAACTTCTTCAGTGTCTATATTGAGTTTATTAAAAATAACCGCTAATTCATTAATTAATGCTATGTTTAAATCTCGCTGTGTGTTTTCTATCACCTTAGCAGCTTCTGCAACTTTAATAGAGGTCGCTTTATGAGTCCCTGCAATAATAATAGAGCGATACAATGAATCGACAAACTCGGCAACTTCTGGAGTTGAGCCTGAAGTGACTTTCTTAATATTTGTGACCCTATGCTCCTTATCTCCTGGATTAATTCGTTCTGGACTATAACCAGCATAAAAATCTTTATTAAATACTAAACCAGAGATATTCTCTAAAACAGGTATGCATACTTCTTCTGTTGCACCTGGGTAGACTGTTGATTCATAGATAACGACATCACCAGCACTAATAACATCACCTAACATTTTTGAAGCTTGAATTAATGGTGTTAAATCTGGCTGTTTATGTTCATCTATTGGCGTCGGAACTGTCACAATATAAATATTGCATTGCTTTAATTCTTCACGGTCATCAGAGAATGATAACATTAAAGCCTTAGAAATCTCTTCTGAAGAGCACTCTAGGGTAGAGTCAGTAGCATTGCTTAACTCAATAATACGATTTCTGTTAATATCGAAACCTAAAGTAGAATATGTTTTCCCAAACTCTACCGCCAATGGCAACCCAACGTAACCTAGTCCAATAATGCCGATTTTAATTTCTTTTATATTAATCATTTTGTCCAGATACCTTTTGTATCAACAATAATTCCTTGAGGAGAGTCAGAAAACCTGAATTGTTTATGATCAACAAGCATTACATGGATATTGGCAGTTGTATAAGCTGTACTCAAATCTACTAATTTCAAATTATCGAGAGAAGATGGCAAATTTTCAATATTTGGCTCTACAGCAAGAGTTACGCCACGATGTAATAATGCAATCTCAGCTGAAATTGATAGTGCAGGACTTTCGCGTAAATCATCTATATCAGGTTTAAATGCAAGGCCATAACAAGCAATTATTACGTCTTTAACCGTTTTAGTAGGCTCGAGTTGTAAATACTCAGAAATAGCCAGTTTAACTTTATCAATAACCCAAGTAGGTTTACTGTCGTTAACTATTCTTGCGGTATAAATTAATTTAGCTTCATCGGGTGTTTTAGATACAATAAACCATGGATCTACAGCGATACAATGACCGCCTACGCCAGGACCTGGTTGCAGAATATTAATTCGTGGATGCCTATTCGCTAATGAGATCAACTCCCAAACATCAATATCTAATTTATCACAGATAATAGAAAGCTCATTTGCAAAAGCTATTTGCACATCTCGACAACTGTTTTCTGTTAATTTTGCCATTTCTGCAGTTCGTGCATTTGTAATAACACAATCACCAAGAACAAATGTTTTATACAACTCAACTGAACGTTCTGAACATCGACTTGACATACCACCTATAACGCGGTCGTTTATAACTAACTCTCTGACCACATGTCCTGGTAAGACTCTTTCAGGACAATGCGCAATATTAATATCAGCGTATTCCCCCTTATGTTGAGGGAATGATAAATCGCGACGTATTTCAGCTAGCCATTCTGCTACCTTTTCAGTGGTTCCTACAGGAGATGTAGATTCCAAAATAACTAGGTCTCCGCGTTTTAATACAGAAGCAATCCCCTCACATGCAGATTTTATATAACTTAGGTCAGGTTGTGGTATCTCACCAAAATAACAAGGAAGAAATGGAGTTGGCACAGCTATTAAAAATGCATCGGCTGGTTCAGGTTTAATTACCGCCTTTAAAAAACCATTCTGAACAGCGGCTTGAACAATCACATCTAACTCTGGCTCAACAATATGTATCTCACCGCGATTAATGGTATCAACTGCATTCTGGTTCACATCTACACCAATCACGTTTTTCTTACAAGATGCAAACATGGCTGCAGTTGGCAACCCAATATAACCTAAACCAATCACTGAAACTGTGCCAAAAGACATGAAATTACTACCTTTTAATTTATTTTTAACACATTAAGAATTTTTTCACATGCTTTACCGTTACCATACGGATTATGAGCAAAACTCATCTTTTTGTACGCTGATTCATCAGTCAATAATAGATTCAAATTCTCAACGATTGCCGCCACATCCGTTCCCACTAATTTTACAGTACCAGCATCAACTGCTTCAGGTCTTTCAGTCGTGTTACGCATGACAAGGACGGGCTTACCTAAGGATGGTGCTTCCTCCTGAATTCCCCCTGAGTCAGTTAAAATAATATAAGAACGGGTCATTAGATAAATAAATGGGAGATATTGTTGCGGTTCGATTAAAAAAATGTTTTCAAACCCACCTAATACACGATTTACTGGTTCACGAACATTGGGATTTAAATGCATTGGATATAAAATTTGACAATCTGGATGTGCCTTTGCTGTAATCACTAATGCCTCACAGATTCTCTCAAATCCATCACCGAAACTCTCCCTTCGATGGCCAGTTACCAATATTAATTTTTTTTCTTTATCTAAAAAAGGAAATTGAAGAGCAAGATTTTTTCTCAACTCATCATCTGAGTCAATTTTATCTTTTATTATTAATAAAGCATCAATAACAGTATTTCCTGTCACTATTATGGAATTAATATCAAAATTCTCTTTTATTAAATTTTGTTTTGATGTTTCGGTTGGAGTAAAGTGATATGACGTTAATACTCCTGTTAACCTTCGATTAGCTTCTTCTGGCCAAGGAGAATAAATATTACCAGTTCGAAGACCTGCCTCTATATGTCCAACTTTAATCTGCTCATAATATGCAGCTAAACTTGCAGCAAATGTCGTAGCAGTATCACCATGAACTAAAACAATATCAGGTTTGAAATCTTGAAGAACTGGCTTCAATTCTTGAACTATTCTTGATGTTACATCATTAAGAGTTTGACCAACTTTCATTAAGTCTAGATCATAATCAGGTACAATTTCGAAGAGTTCCAAAACTTGATCAAGCATCTCACGGTGTTGTGCTGTAACGCAGCATTTTGATTCAAAACGATCATCAGATGCTAAAGCGTGAACTAATGGAGCCATTTTTATAGCTTCAGGTCTGGTACCAAATACAGTAAGTACTTTAGTCTTAATCATTACACTTGGCCTACATTGAGCAACATCTACATAGAGAAGTTGAATATTAACATTTCAATATCTCAGCAGATCTAATCAAAGCTGAGACTCACAAAATCCATTTTGAAGATATTAGATTAATTTCCATACGGAATTATTTAAGCTCGAAAAAAACTGAGCGCGAAAATTGCATCAAAACCAAACAAGGTAAATATTTCCCCTTTACCTACCCTTTACGTAATATCTTACTAAAACAATTATTAACCCAAGCATAAAACCGAATATTGTGCCTAAAATACAAATTAAAGCTCTCTTGGGTTTAGTTTTCACTTCAGGTACTATAGCTGGATCAATCGTCTTAAAAATGTACTCATCTCTCACTTCAGCAAGCATAATTGTTTTTGCTTGTTGTTCAATTAGTTTATAAAGAATTGTCTTTATATCTGCAACATTTGTTAAAGCTATTTGCTTGTTCAAAAACTGAGTACTACTATTAGCTTCAGCAACATCACGGTCTTTCATCATTCTATTGATATCTTGTACGAGCCATGTAGCCCATTGCTGAGCAGCACTAGGCGATACATGGTCAACAGAAACCGTTACCATACCAGAATCTTTAGATAAATTAACAGTAACAGCTTTAGTAAAAACATTAAAAGCTTCTTGCATAGATGGTTTTGGCTTAAATGGTGCTTTTATTTCTCGGACCCAAGTATTTGTTTTATCATTATAAAGGTTTGGGTTATATATGAGTTTATCTTGACTAATATCCCATTTATCAGCAGCCATGAGATCAGCAAGTAAATTATGCTTTTGAATAAATTCAGTAGCAAATTTGCGAGATTTCATCACTTCTATTGCCATTTGGGTTTTATTTATAACGCCTTTACCGCCTAAGTTAACGCCAGCAATACTTGCTAAACCACCAAACTGTGAGGCAAATTCACCTAATCCACCACCTTGTGCTTCAGAAGCTGGCGCAAGTAGTACGTCCGATCTATAGATGTTTGGCTGCATGAGAGCAAAAAAAACTGAACTAATAGCGAATAGAGCTGTGATTACCATAATTGGCCACTTGCCTTGCAAGATGACAGAAAATAGTACGCGTAGATCAATTTCTTCATTATTTGCTATGATTTTAGATCCCTTATTAAGTAATCTGCCGTCAGCGATACATTTTGAAACTTCAGTAGACATTATGCAATTGTCTCATTATTCAAGATTTTGCCAATTGAATATTTTACATACAAACGTTTCATTGGCAAAATGCTTAATTTATAAAAAGGTTTTAAGATAGAAGTAAACCGACATAACAACTTCTTGACACTTTACCTAAATAAGGAAACAGCACTCAAGACGGTTACATTTCACTTTTGCAAGTTCACTATTTACAGTTATAGTCCAGCAATAACCGATACGGCAACGGCAGTGTTGTAGATAATGCCCGTAATTTGGGTCCATAAGCTTAAGTTATCTTTATATTCCGTATCTAAAGGAACAATGATGGTATCGCCTGGTTGTAATTGATCTTCACTACTAAACCAGCTTGAACGTCCTGGCATTAGTACAGAACCATTCGCTTGAATAACATAAGTGCGGTCTTCATCGGCGCGCTTGCGTGCACCGCCCGACATAGCTAAATACTGGTCTAGCGTTAGGCCATTTTTAAATCTATGTGTTGCAGGATGTTGAACTTCCCCCATTACGGCAATAGTTTGCTTAGTTGATGGAATATAGAGAATATCAGCATCTTCGAGCTGAATATTAGCTTGTTCAATCCCAAGCGAAATGGCCGGCAAATCAACAACGAGACGACCGACTGCTTTTATATTTTCTAAATCAGCTAACATCAATTGTGCATCGGCATAATTTACAACCGAACCGTCTTTAGATACTCCACGCGTGGCTATATCTCGGCGCAACTGATCGGCTAGCTTTTTAATCTCAATTTGTTCTTGTTGACGGACTGATTCACGCACAAACACTGCAGAGGGTAAATAGGCGTAATCAGTAAAGCCTCCCACTCGGGTAATTAAATCATTTAATGTTTCACCACGGTGAATATTATAACGACCAGGAAATTTGACTTCACCTCGGATTTCAACCACTTTAGTTTCTTGCCAATCAGGTGTCGTCATGACTGTTAACATGTCACGCCCTGTTAAACGAAGATTGGCACCGTCGAATCCCTGCAGAGCTTGTCTTAAATCAATATTATTATGTCTAATACTTGAACCATTAATATCGGTTGAGGTAGTGGTTAATTCTGCTTTGGCAGTATAAGCACCTTCCTTTAAACCGCCAGCGGCAATCACTAAATCATTAACACGAGCACCTACAGTGAGAGGATACACACCAGGTTCGCGGACTTGACCATCAATAGCAACAATTTGAATCCCTGAACCCGCGCGGCCTTGACCATTCAATTTAACCATTACGGGATACAGCAACTCTTGTCGTCCCATTTGATCACTTAGTTTAAGTAGCTCAACGTCATCAAAAAGATTAGCCAACATTTTATTGACAACACCTTTTACGACTTCGGCCTCTTCTGCTTCTGTTTTATCTGTTAATACCACACCAGCTAGATCTGAACGTTGTTTTAATTTACTTTTATCCAGTTGTATAAATCCCGCTTTAAATAGATCCGAACCTAAAAGGTTATTGGTATTTAAGGAAGTCACCTTTTCAACGCGTTCTTTCACTAATTTGTTTAACTCATAACGATTCTGAATATCATCAGAGAAGTTAAAAACAACAATTTTATCGCGTGCATTTAAATTTAAATCTTGACTGCTATCTTTAGCACCAATCGCTTTTCCTGGAGAAAACTGATGTACTTCGATATCGCCATATTGATTGACTTCACGAATCACAATCGCGTAATCAAGATCGGCAGAGGCTGCTAAATCACCCCACAGTGAAGGTAATACATCACTAATTTTTTGACCTGCAAACCATTGATATTTACCAGGGCGAACTACAGCACCGGCGATAGAAATGGCACTTTCGTATTGCTCAGAAGCACTTTTCACTTTAATAACATCGCCGGCTTTAGCTGGTGTACCTTTGCCTTGTTCGGTTGTTAAATCCACATTCACAACGGTTTTAAGCGAGTTATTATTATAACGTTCAATAGAGCTACTTTTGGGATAGGCTCCGGCGTTTAACCCCGCGGCCATTTCAATAATGTCAGCCATATTTTCATTATGTTTTAATTCGTAAATAGCTGGACGTCTAACTTCGCCCGTCACAGTAACCAGCCCACCAATTGAGGGAATAAACACAACATCCCCAGAACGGAGCATTAAATCACCTGAAGCATCACCACGCATAAGGAGATCATATAGATCTAAAGTGCCTACAAGCTTGCCATTGCGCTTAAGTTGCACATTTCGTAGCGAGCCAATTTCATTCATGCCACCAGCAACAAATAAGGCTTGAGTAATAGTTGAAAGGCTTGAAACGGTGTAAGAACCTGATTTATAAGCGTCCCCAGCCACAAAAATACGGATTGAGCGTAGCTCACCCATAGTGATGTTTGACTCGATACCAATCATCTGTTGCTTAATTCGCTCGGATAAAGAGTTGCGAAGCTCAGAAAAGCTAAGCCCCATAACCGGTATTGGCCCGAGTTCTGGGAACTGTATAAAACCGTCACGATTGATAACTAAGTCATACTCTTTGTTATCTTTGCCATAAAGTTGGACTTTAATATTGTCCCCAGGACCGACAAGGTACTCGCTAGGCACAGGCACATCTGACACCGGTGCAAAGGTACTCGGCTCACCCGCGAACATTTCGTAGCCGAAACGGCGCAATTTAATTTTGCTGCTATCTTCAGAAAAATCGAACTCTGATTTAGCCGTTTTTTTACGATTATCACGACTTCGTTCATCAGTCTCGCTATCGTTGTCATTTAGATCTCGAGCCCCTACCACTTCTGGGTTTGAAAGCTGAGTTTGTGCCTGAGATCCAGAAAGCATCGCTGGATCGATTCCATATTGTTTAGCAAGCCTTGTTTGTTCCGATTTAGGTAGCTGCTTGAACTGCTCAATCATTTGCGGAGATGGCGTGACGGCCTGAGCCTGAGCGCCCATCAATATGGTCGTACTAAGGCCAACTATGATGATTTTTTTGATTTGTTGTAACACCAGTTATCTCCGTTAATATAATTCAATCAAAACGTTAAGTTAAGCCTTCAGCTAAATACTCAGAGCAATTAAAGGCGGGATAATCTTTTATTTGAAGCTTGTGCGCATAAATGACAACTATACGTTCAAGATTTTTGGTTCTTGTATATAGAGCCAAGCTGTAATTTTAATGCTTTTAAACACGCTAACTACCCACGTAGTGGCTTTTGACGTCAGCTTAACGAATGACACTTTTAGTCATGTATCCATGCCTTTCAGACACGCTACCGCCCATAGATTACGGCTTCTAAATTACCCTTCGCGATGCGAAAATTCTTATTTTTCATGAACAAAGCAATAATTGCATACCTTTATAGTAGCAAAATGTAGCGTTTAATATCCAACTGCTAGCGCGTGATACACCATCAGCTTATAAAAACACGTTTAACAATTAACACGGTATCAATAACACTGCATATTACTCTAAAAAACCACTTCACTTTGTGCACTTAATCTTCAATTGAACACCTAGCCGTTCACATTTCAACCTATTAAGTTGTCAGCGAGTCAAATTCTGCACAGAAAATCTGCAACCTACTGTTTAATCGATGATTTATAATCATCCACCTTCTAAAAAACAAGTCAAAAGCAGCTTAAGAATAGCTAATGTCTTACAAGAAAACAGGTAAACCTCTTACTGCGATGTCTATAAATTAAATATGAATTCGTTCTACACTTTGCTGTGGCACAGCAACGATTTTGACTTGACCCATAATATTGAAAAGGATATGACAACGCTTATTAGGGCATTTCTCTTGAAAAACACCCTCTAAATCAATGAAAGGCCCATCTTTAAAACGAATTTTCTCCCCCGTTTTCAGCTCCGGTTCTTCGGCTAATTCGGTTTGGGAAGGCGTTAACTCTTTCATGCGAATGGCATGGATAACTCTATCGTCAATAGGCGTCATTTGCTCACGACAATTAACGATACGATTCACACCACGAGTAGAATGGACCTGCCTAACACTTGTCTGGCTTGGGTCAAAATTGATGAATAGGTAATTAGGGAATAATGGTACACGGCAGATTTGTTTACGCCCACGTAAAGATTTCTCTTCAGAGATCATCGGTAAGTAGGTTTCTAAATTTTGAAGTGCTAAGTTTTGTTGTGCTCTCGTTTCACTACGAGGCTTACAATACAAGAGGTACCATGCCTTCATACACTAATCTCACTGCCCTATTTTAAGTGATGTCCATTCACGGGGCGCAATCATAGCAAAGATGTTTAAGCTCATGGAAGTAGTTTTTAGCCAATTAACATCTCTCGTTCAGTATCCATACAATCACTTCTACATTAGCAAAACTGTGTTAACTTTTCCAAGTAACTCAATTGTCGACAATGTCACCACTTAGTGCTTACCAAAATTGACTTTTGTTGCTTTTAAGGGGTATATAAGGTGGGATTTTAGCGAAGCAACACATTTGAAACTAAAAAAAATTACTTTTACTATAAAAAAGTAACAATAACCCATACGTAACTAGCGGTTATTCAACAATTACGGAGGCACGCTATTGTTTATCGTGCTAAATGATTGTTGATAAACCACAGACGATTTGGGACGAGTAATCATTATTTTTCTGTGGTGACATCATCCTGTTTCAGGGGCCCACAGGCAATCACGAGCTTAAGGTAGAATACTTCATGAGCGTAGCAAAACCACAAGGAACGATGCTTGGACATCCAAAAGGATTGTTCTTGCTGTTTACAACAGAACTTTGGGAACGTTTTAGTTATTATGCAATGCGCGCCATTTTGGTGCTGTACCTCGTCGATAGAGTTCAAAGTGATGGCGGGCATGGTTTAGGCTGGACTCAAGCAGAAGCCTTATCACTTTATGGCACATTCACAGGTTTGGTCTATTTAACGCCACTTATTGGCGGTTGGTTAGCAGATAACGTACTGGGTCAACGTAAAGCGATTTATTTTGGTGGCGCCTTGATGGCAGCGGGTCAATTTTTACTGGCTGCGCCACATAGCTGGATCCCCGGTTTAGAAGCAACCGTATTCTATATAGGATTAGGTACACTCATTCTTGGTAACGGTCTATTTAAACCTAATATTTCAACAATGGTTGGCGATCTATACGAAGAGGGCGATCACCGCCGTGATGGTGCTTTCACTATTTTCTATATGGGTATCAATCTAGGCGCAGCTCTGTCTGGCTTCATCGTGGCTTGGGCATACACCACTTTCGGGTATGCTTCTGTCGTTAATGGAGAGGAAGTTTTTGTTAATAACTGGCAAGCAGGTTTCTTCTGTGCCGGTGTTGGAATGATTTTCTCATTAATCATTCAATTTTTGTTCGCACAAAAGTATTTAGGCGATATAGGAAGAGTGCCGGCAGCTAAGCTTGAAAAGCAAAAAGCACAGGAAAAGGGTGAAGAACGTAAGGAACCACTCACTAAAGTAGAGCGTGATCGTATTAAGGTCATCATGGTGATGGGTTTATTTACTATTATTTTCTGGGCGGGTTTTGAGCAAGCTGGCGGTTTAATGAATTTGTTCACTAACGAATTCACTGACCGCATGGTTGGCTCCTTTGAAGTTCCGACGACTTGGTTCCAATCTTTAAACGCTATCTTTATTGTATTATTCGCGCCAGTGATTGCTTCTATTTGGATCCGCTTAGGCAAAAATGAGCCAAACTCCCCCGTTAAGTTTGCACTAGGACTATTTTTACTCGCCATCGGTTTCCTTTTTATGATTGGTGCTGTAATGCAAATGGGCGGCGATGCTTCAGTTAAATCAAGCATGTGGTGGTTGGTAGGCGCTTATTTCTTCCACACTATGGGTGAGTTATGTTTATCTCCCATCGGCTTATCTATGGTCACTAAGCTTGCCCCACTGCGTATTGCTTCTTTGATGATGGGAGCTTGGTTCCTATTCGTTGCGGCCGCTAACAAAATTGGTGGTGTTGTTGGTTCGTTTATTGGCCATGGCGGCGAAAAAGAGGAGCAACTTGCGAATGCAATGGCAATTTTCTCTGGCATCGCAATCACTGCTGCACTTTCTGGCGTGATCTTGTACTTTATGGCTGATAAGTTAGTCGATTGGATGCACGGTGCTGAAAGCAAACATCAAACAGAAGCCGAAGCATTAGAAAGTGAAATAGCAGTAACAGCTGAGCATGAAGCGATAATTAAACGCTAGTACTTTACTCAACTGCAAAAAAAAACGCCTTACTGTGAGTAAGGCGTTTTTTATTACTTTGAAAAATATGAAGTGATACTCAATATAAAGTAGAAATGATAGGCATACATTAAAAACTCAACTGCAAGAAACCACCAGCGGGTAAATCAGTATCATAAATCAATCCCTTAAATTGGTCATCGAGCAACAATTGTCTATGTTCTGGCTCACTTGTCGCAATACATAGCTGTTCTTGTGGCAAAATACTACGGAACTGAATGCTTGGTTTGACCCAATCGACTACACCCAACTGCGAGCTCTCTGAGAGCGCTAACGGACTTAGGCCTTCACTATTACGTAAATAACAACGGAGTCCCTTACCCGCATGAGCAATCGCAGCTCGATACTTTGTCAGTTCAATTGAGATATAAATCATATCCGCCTTAATATCGAGACCCGATTTCACTAATCGCTCATTCAAGTAGCTCATCATATTAAATGGCTCGATAATGGCCTGACTCTGCCCACTACGAAAATCTTTAAGTTTCTGATTCACAAAACTTCTCAGTAGAACGCAAGCAAAGGCGGCTCGATTATCTTCAGGATATAAATGGGCCATATACATGATGAGATGATGACTCCCCACCATGGATGAATCGATAAAGTAACTGCTTATATCACTGTTTTTATATAAGCTATAATCGACTTTAGCCGCGGGGTAACTGATATTTGATGCAGGAAAAAGCTGTTGTTGAACCTGCTTTGCTGCTGCAACACTTTGCTCTAACATTGTAAGGTTACTGCTCAACTCTTGAAAAGAAAGTGCATCAAAGTCTGCCGCGTACATATCATCAATGTGGGAGCGATGAAGGTTTTGCTTAATAGCTTGTTCGATAATAAATAAATCAGCAACTGGTTTAACTAAATAATCACTCGCGCCAAGCCGTAATGCTTCAACTACATCGGCCATGACATTATTACCAGAAATCACGATATAACAGACTAAAGGCGCTAATGTTATCATTTCCTTTAGCATATCAAGCCCACCAAGTTTGGGCATACTCAAGTCAGCAAGAACTACATCAAAATGCTGCGATTTAAAAAACGACACGCCTTGCTCGCCATCACAAGCTTGCGTGACCTGCGCACCTTGCTTTTCAAGGAAGTGGGTCACTATCTGCCTAAAGACTGGGTCATCTTCAACCAACAAAACCGCAACACCATTTAACGCCATAAGGGTTTCCGAATAAAATGCAGTATATAGTCGTTAATCAAGTCATGCTGCCGTTAGAGTCATTAAAAAAGATAAGGCAAATACTTTGCTACTATCAAGAAACACACTCAAATACGGCAAATAACGCTACTCAAGCTCCTGCATATATTGCTCGAGTAACTCATCATCATCTTGTTTTTGAGGAACATTACCATCATAGACCTTATAGTCCATGTGTTGTAAATATGCATCTTTAACGAAGGCATAGGGGTCAAGAGCGTTATCGACTAGTCGTTCTTGATCAATCGCCGATGCTCTGGAATGAAGGTTTTTAAGCCCCCATTTTACGACGGTTTGCCACATGGTTAACTCCGATAACGGAAAGTATAGTCCATCAACCCAATCTGATGCGAGTTCTCGCACTACGTAGGGTCCTGCAAACGGTGCCATAAAATATGGGCCATTGGGCACACCATAATAACCAAGCACTTCGTTAAATTCGTCTTGTTTACGGCTCATACCCATCATATCCGCAACATCAATAATACCGAGTAGTCCAACGGTCGAGTTGACGGTAAAGCGCCCACCAGCATTTGCAGCCCAGCCTAGCTTTCCTTGTAACAAGTTATTCACTAAACTGCTTGGTTCTTCAAGGTTCTGCACAAAATTATTAATGCCTGTTTTAGCCGGCATAGGAATGTAATCGTTGTAACCATGAGCGACGGGACGATAAATATACCTATCTAGATACAAATAGTTAAAATCCCACATTGCACGGTTGAAGCCTTCAAATGGATCGCGGGGATCATCATAGGTAATTTGCACCGTTGGAGTTGTTTGTGCTGTAGTCGCAAGCGTGGATTGTCCTACTGCATGCGCCTGAGGCAGCAGTATTAATCCCAAAGATAACCCCATCCATTTCAACTTCATATCACTCTCTTAATATAAATATACAGCTTAGGCACCCAGTTTTAGCTAAAGTGACGAGATAAAAATGACGATATAAAGATAATTCGTCTTAATAGCGTACTATCAGTATGGCAGTTGTTTATCACAAAGCGCATAAGCATACTGAGCAAAAAAAATTGGTCAATTGTTAATTTTATCAAACGAATATATCGTCGTGTCACTATGAAAGGTCATTAAATGGAGTCGATACCACTTACTAACAATCTAAATGCACAGCCACAAGCGACTGTGGCTCAAACTGATGTACAAAATACGTCTTCACGACCTGTTCCGGTTCAGATACAGACTTCCCCAGAGGGAGACAGTATTATTCTAAACGGTACAGAATATAATTTAAAGCTTGTTAATGCTCAGCAACGGCAAACGCTGTTGGCTACACGCCAATTTTTATTAATGCAAAATACCAATGCCAGCTCAGCTTCCACTGCTACCGCACTAAACGCAACCAATCAATTATTAGCATTAGCTCCCCCTATCGTACTTAAAGTGCCAGATGCCATCATCAATTTGGCGCAGCAAAATGGAATTACATCAGCACAGCTTGAATCTCTTGCTGCCCGTGTCCAAGGCTATCCATTACCCAACGTTACTATCGTTAACAAAGAATTTCACTTTACCAACGGCACCGTTGCAGCACAAAATTCAGGAGCACAACTCACGCAAGGTGAATTCTTAGCAAAAATTAGTTTACAACAAGGACGTCCCATTTTATTACTCACTCCAATACAGGGCAAACTTGAAATAGCTATTGGTGCGCCAGTAAATGAAACTCAGATTCCCATAAATAAATTACCATCTGATATTGTTATCGCAAAAATAGAACCCGTGCAGATAATGGCTTCCTTCTTAAAAAAACTAGAAGCTTTGCCGCCTTCATCTGAGCTAACAAAATCGGACCCTACAAAAAATACCTCTAAAGTAGAGGCAAACACTATTGATGTAGGTAAGTTAGTTCATAATATAAGTTCAAGTGGTAAAGGGGTTGGAACTCAAGAAAGTGATGCTAAAGCAGATATTTCGACAAAAGTGGTGGATGTTTTACAAAAAGCCTTCAATAAAACAGGGGCGCTTCCTATAGAGGCATCACACTTTAATAGCCGCTCAAATCTAGCATCAGAGCTATTTAAGCACATGCCGCACTTAGGGTTGCCGCCGTTAAGCCAATTGAATGATTTAGATTTCCTCAAGACTAATATTCTTGGGCTTGCGAGTCTGAACCTCGCCTCCTCACAAATAAACCCGAATTCTCCCTTTATAAATGCCAGTGCAATTAGTTCACTATTTCAGCTGATTCTCGGTTTTACTGCGAATAAAAATTCAGTATCAATGAGCAAAAAACTAGCCGATTATCTAGAGCAATTACAATCTAAAGTTGGGTTATCAACTAAACAACTCGGTCAACTAGGTAAAGCAGGCGGTTTAGAAGCTATGGCACAATTTGCTGCTAACCTACATTTATACACACAGGCAAGTACAGACACTACTGGTAATTTAGTATGGTTTTTTGCATTACCTTATAATATTAATCAACGACATGAACAATTAGAGGGAAAGTTTGAACAGGGAACCGACCCAGATAATGCAGAAAAAAAATCAGGTTGGCGCTTACAACTAAAATTTAACCTAGCGCAAGGCCCTTTACTGATTGCAGCGCAACACCAGGAGCAAAAGTTGGATATTCAATTCCAAGGTAATAATCAAATACTTTTGGATAAAGTAAGCAATTATTTAATACCTTTAAGCCAGAAATTAACACAACTAGGTTTCACCACCGGCGAGCTGACGACTCAGATAGCACAAGTTCCTGCCACTTTACTCCCTGGCGATCATTTTTTAGTAAAAACAAAAGCCTAGCAATTACAATATGACTAACGTTTAGTTGAGATGGATAAAAAATAAGGATTAAAACATGAGCGAAAGCAATGAGCCCAAACAAGCTGTAGCGCTAAGTTACGATGGCCGTAATGCACCAAAAGTTGTAGCAACTGGGGAAGGTTTAATTGCAGATGAGATTATTGCAATAGCAAAAGCTAACGGAGTCTTTATCCATCAGGACCCGCACCTCAGCCGTTTTTTACAATTATTAGAATTAGGAGAGGAAATTCCCAAAGAGCTTTATCTTCTTATCGCTGAACTCATCGCATTCGTGTACATGCTAGACGGTAAATTCCCCGAACAATGGAATAATATGCATCAAAAAATCGTAGAACAAGCTTAATACTTAATAAAATAAAGCTGACTAGGATAGTCTAGCTTTTACTTTATAGAATTTAACTCAATAGGGATCATTTTCGATGTAAGCGAATCAACAATTCAGCTTCAGCTTTGGGTAATTCACACTCTTTAATCAGCTCATCAACACCGGCACCCAGAGCAACCATTTTCATCGCCCGTGTATAAAGCTTTGCTTGTGGATCCTGTTGTGTTGACTCTTCTATTCGCTCAGATTGTTGTAACAACCGTTTTTCTAATTCAATCACGCGACGACCAACACCAATTGTGCCACTGCGTAGTTCTTGCAACTCACGCTTAAATGACTCTCGTTGACGATCGCCTTCTTTAACTAAAACAGTTAATGCTTCAACTTTACTTTTTAGTTTACTCAATTGTTTTTGTAAATAGAGAACTAACCCTAAGCACGCGATGACATAGACTAACGCTGCGATTAAAAATTCATCGCCCATTAAAAATCCTTATACCTATTAATAACCTTCACTTGGCAGATATCAGAAGTGACATATCAATCTTAAAACACTCACTTGAAGCACTTTTATCATATTGGCAAGATATTGATTTATAAAACAAAATAAAGCATCAACAAATCGTAAAAACTAAACTTGCACAAATAAATTAATGAAAAAGCTGAATGCAATGATCCCATTCAGCTCTTTCACACAATTTGTTATAGCTGAGTCAGCTCAACCCATTCTTCATCTGACAATAGTTTATCAAGATCAACCAATATCAGTAATTCATTATCACGATTACTCACACCTTGAATGAACTTAGCACTTTCTTCGGTGCCGACATTCGGTGCATTATCAATTTCAGAGCGACGTAGATAGACAACTTCGGCAACACTATCGACTAAAATACCAATAACTTGCTTTTCCGCTTCGATAATCACGATCCGAGTTGAGTCGTCAACTTCAGCAGGTTGTAATCCAAAACGTGAGCGAGTATCGATAACCGTTACAACATTACCACGTAAATTTATGATACCGACTACGTAATACGGAGCGCCCGGTACGGGAGCAATTTCCGTATAACGTAATACTTCCTGTACCTGCATTACATTGATACCGTAAGTCTCATGATCTAACTTAAAGGTAACCCATTGTAATACTGCATCGTCTTTACTTGCAGCGACAGCTGCTACATTTCTTGTATCTTTCATGTTTACCTCAACCCATTGAGTCCTGACAACCTAAACCCGCATTAAGCATTTCAACTAAGGCTTGTACGTGTAAAATACCACACATCTGTTCTTTCACTACACCAGCCAACCAAGGGCGTTTACCAGCTTGACTACGCCAATTGACCTGCGATTTGTTTATCTTTACTGCATTAACTAAAGACTCACAAGTTAATCCCCAGTTACTTCCCTCTAATAATACAAGATATTGATAATCTACCGATTGCGCTAGTTTATCTGTATATTTTTCTGGCATAACCCACGCACAAGTATCGACAATATTCAACTGTTCTTCTCTATGCGCCTGCACACCTAAAAACCATGCTGGACGGCCAAAAATATGGTTTATCCGTTCAACCTTAACTATGCCACCAAGGCTGACCAAAGGTACCGCAAGGGTAAGACCCGCAACCTTAAAAAAGAGCACTTGAAACTCATCATCAAGCACTTCTTGTAAGTCTTTTGTCACACTGGGTGGCGTAATACCTACTTGGGTTTCAGGTTCTAGTTTTATATCTTGCTTATCATCAGTTTCAATAATTGTAGGTTGAACATTCGATACCGTTTTCGCTGTAAACTGGACAATATCTTCAATAATTGGTGATACAACCTCTAGCTCTGGTGGCGCAGAATCATTCTGTTTAGTTTTTAAGACTGGCGCTAATAACTTCTCAAGCGCTTGCTTATTAACTTGAGAAGACATATCGCTTACAGGTGTAGTAAACTCATTTTTTATTGGTAGAGCCTTTGATTGTAGCTGTTTTTTAGGCACTACTGGTTTTTCTAGATCATGTAATGCAACACTGCGACCATTTTCAGCCAAAATAGCGGTATCGAGTAATACCGCAGCTGTTTGACTAACAGTAACATTCCGATTAGATTCTACGTTTATAGTGCTTTGAGGTGAAACAATACAATTTGAATCATCATCTTCTTGCAGCAATAATGCGAAAAAATCAAAAACAGTTTCATCAACCGATTTTGACATGGCCAAACTCCCCGACTAATAAGAAATCTAATAACCTTTCATAAGCTTTCACACCACGAGAACCACTAGCATAGTGCGATACAGGTAAATGCGCTAAGCTAGCATCTCTAAACTTAGTGTCTACAGGAATCACATCTTGCCACAAGGTCTTGCTGTATTCTGCCCCCAGAACTTTCAAGGCGGCTGGAGACGCTTTAGTGCGCTTATCATACATAGTTGGCACTACCGTATAACTATAATGAGTTTTCTTTGATCGCCCCATCAAGTCCATGGTCTTAACCATTCGTTCCAGCCCTTTAATAGCCAAAAACTCTGTCTGTACTGGAATAATAATATGTTGACTCGCAGCAAGTGCATTAACCATTAATACCCCGAGTACTGGCGGGCAATCAACAATAGCCACATCATAATCATCGGCGACTAATGCTAATAAATTACGTAGTACTAATCCCATTCCCTCTTGATGACCTAACGCCCTATCTAAAGTGGCAAGTGCCATGGTAGCAGGTAATAGATCTAAGCCATTAACTAGAGTAGGCACAATATGAGATAACACCAGTTCTTTAGAAAGACTTTTATGTGCAAGAAAAACATCAAACAATGATCCTGCAACTTCTTCAGAATCAATACCTAAGTAATAACCTAATGAGGCATGTGGATCTGTATCTATCATAAGAACACGTTTACCACGCTTAGCGAGTGTACCCGCTAAGCTCGCAACCGTTGTGGTTTTACCGACGCCACCTTTTTGATTAGCTATAGTCCAGACTTTCAAAAAATGCTCCAAATGTGTATTTAACTGCCTATTAATCTTTAAAATGCGTACTTAATCGTCATTGACTTTCCCTGGTTGTCACTCGAATACCACCATTGGGTAGGCTAATCACTTTTACACCATCGACATTCTCAGTAATAACAATGGCGTTATCAGGCTCGACTTGCTTCAGATTTACATCAGGTATTTGGAGCTGTTTTGGAACTGAGAACTCTTGAGTAGAATGCCCATTTTCTGCCGTTATTTCTGAAGTATGCTTTTCAAGTAAATATGGAATCTCACTCTTTACAATAGGTTCTGCTCCTATTGTAATCGCTTTCTGTCCATCTGAGGCAACTTGCAACATCATCTGGGTTTGTTCAGGGTGAGAAGCCAGCCAAGTGGCAATTGCTTCTGCTTGACTATCGGGCACCATTAATAATACCTGACTCGATTCTAATCGTGCTACATCTGCACGCAACACACTATTTTTATAATGATAATCAAGACTTAACGCACTAAGGCATAAAATAGCAATGCCCATTAATAATATAATGAGCACAATATTAGTGCTCATCTGATCTTGCTGCTTAGCCACGAGTGGATTCTTTTAAAATTGATTCAGCCATATTGTCTAAAGCAATTGAATGAGTTGCTATACCTGCGCTAGCAACAGCTTGCGGCATTCCATAAACAACACAACTGGCCTCATCTTGAGCCCATATAGTGGCACCTGCAGATTTCAACATGCGTGCACCTTCCCTTCCATCTGCTCCCATTCCTGTCAAAACAACGGCAAGTATATCGCCACCAAAAGCTTTTGAAGCAGAAGCGAAGGTTATATCAACACAGGGCTTATAATTCATATCCGCACTACCTGCGAGTATTTTTAATCGACCAGTAGATCCTGTCCGTTCGATCATCATTTGCATGCCGCCCGGTGCTAAATATGCACAACCAGGTTTTAACATGTCACCGTTAACAGCCTCTTTCACTTCAATTTTGCACAAACCATTTAGACGACTCGCAAATGCCGGAGTAAATGCTGCTGGCATATGCTGAATTAATAAAATAGGGTGCGGATAGTTTGCTGGAAATTGTGTGAGTATTTTCTGTAACGCAACCGGCCCACCTGTAGAGGTGCCAATCAGTAACAATTTATACTGTTTGCCACTGGCTCGAATCGATGCCGCTGGCGAGGTGCGTACTGGCGCCGCAACAGGTGTTGCAGCAACAATATTTGAAGTCCTTAAACCGCTTGTTGCCTGACGCGATGATGGCGTAGGTGTAACAATTGCACGCGCAGCTGGCCTAAATATTCTGCGGCGCCCAAGCGCTTTAACCCTTTGTTGCAACAATAAAATTGCATCATCTTTATTGGTTGCAATATCTTCAAAGCGTTTTGGTAAAAAATCTAACGCGCCCGCATCTAAGGCGTCTAACGTCGCCCTAGCACCATCGTGGGTTAATGAAGAAAACATTAAAATCGGTGTTGGACATTTAGCCATAATCTCGCGAACTGCAGTGATGCCATCCATGACGGGCATCTCAATATCCATAGTGATCACCTGAGGATTAAGTTCGGCCGCCATTTTAACCGCTTCGGCCCCATTAGAGGCCGTCGCGATAACTTCCAACTCAGGATCTTGATTGACTATCTCACTCACTCGTCGTCTAAAAAAACTTGAGTCATCAACGACTAATACTTTAATGGTCATTCCATTCCTTAGCGTGGAAATTAATTTCTACTTTTCGCATAATGCTTTAATAAACCAGGCACATCTAGGATCAGCGCAATGCCACCATCCGATGTAATTGTTGCGCCTGCCATTCCAGGTGTGCCTTGTAGCATAGTGCCAAGGGGCTTAATAACAACTTCCTCCTGACCAATTAAGCCATCGACAACAAAACCAATTTGCATCATACCTAATTGCACTATCACCACATGACCATGGGTTTTATCGCCATGTTTAAAAGTGGTTTTCTTTTTATGTAACCAGTGCTCCAAATAGAACAGTGGTACCGCTTTATTACGAACAATGACCGTCAATTGCCCATCAACAATATTGGTTTTAGTTAGATCAAGATGGAATATCTCGTTAACACTGGATAAAGGTAGTGCAAATACTTGTTTGGCAACATCAACCATTAACGTCGGCATAATCGCCAATGTTAATGGGACCTTAATCTCAAGTACTGTGCCTTTACCTTTCATTGAATCAATATGCACTGTACCGTTAAGCTGAGTAATGCGTGTTTTTACGACGTCCATGCCCACGCCACGGCCAGAGATATCCGATATTTCAACCTTAGTTGAAAAGCCTGGAGCAAAAATGAGATTATAGGCCTCATTATCGGTCATACGTGCGGCAGAATCCTCATCAAGTACACCACGATTTACCGCGATTTGTTTCAACTTTTCTGGATCCATACCTGCGCCATCATCTTCGATTTTGAGCAGTATATGATCGCCTTCTTGGCTTGCAGATAAAGTGATGGTCCCCGTTCTCGATTTACCATTGGCTTCGCGCTCATTTGGCATTTCAATGCCATGATCGACGGAGTTACGCACTAAGTGGACAAGTGGATCCGCAAGTGCTTCTACTAAGTTTTTATCTAGGTCGGTTTCTTCTCCAACCATAATTAAATCAATTTCTTTATTCAATGTACGCGCAAGATCGCGTACTACTCGAGGAAAACGACCAAATACTTTTTTGATCGGTTGCATACGAGTTTTCATTACCGCACCTTGTAAGTCGGCGGTGACGAGATCTAAATTAGCTAAAGCTTTCGACATTTCTTCATCATCACGACTGATGCCTAAGCTAACGAGACGGTTTCGCACTAATACAAGCTCACCGACCATATTCATGATCTGGTCAAGCCTTGCAGTATCTACTCGTACAGTCGTCTCACCCTGGGGGACATTCGATGATGCAGCTTTTGCTGGCGCTTTATCTACGACAGCTAATTCAACTTTAGGCTTAACCGCTAAAACACTTGCCACAGCTGGAGTTGGTGTTGGAGCTGCGATTACTGTTTTCACTTCAACTGTTGCAGCTTTTGTTTCAACTTTAGTTGGAGTACTGCCTTTACCGTGCAACTCATCGAGTAATCGTTCAAACTCATCATCGGTAATTTCATCCGCATCAACAATAGATTGAGGTGGAGGTGCCGAGGCAACCTTCGGCGGGCTAGTGATTTCAGTTTCAGCTTTAAATTTACCTGAACCGTGTAATTCATCGAGTAATGCTTCAAACTCATCGTCAGTAATATCACTACCAGACTTTGCTGAATCGGGCTTATTAGCTACTGTCGGCAATGTACTAACATTAGCCGCGGGGCCTTTCCCTGAGCCATGAAGAGCATCTAACAAAGCCTCAAACTCTGCATCATTAATGTCATCAAGAGAAGATGAATGAGCGGCAATATCAATGGGGATCTCTTGAATGACTGAAGGTTCAATAACAGAAGGTTCTGTCTCTATAACAACGTCAACAATAACCTCTGCGGCGAGCACAGTTTCAGAGGTTAAAGGAGCTCCAGAACTTAACATTTTTAATCTTGCCAACAAACCTGATTCAGCAGGGTCCTGTTGTTCACCTCGCTGGGTTTGTGCAAACATCGTATTAATTGCATCAACAGCCTGCAGAATAATATCCATCAGCTCGGCATTAACACTACGCTTGCCTGTTCGCAATAAATCGAAGGTGTTTTCCGCTTCATGACAAACGTCAACCATGGGGCTTAAGCTGAGAAATCCTGCGCCGCCTTTGACGGTATGGAACCCTCGAAAAATGGCGTTAAGTAAATTGGTATCGTCAGGATTATTTTCAAGTGCAACAAGCTGCTCTTGAAGAAGCTCTAAAATTTCACCCGCTTCGACTAAAAAGTCCTGGAGTATCTCTTCATCTACATCAAAGGCCATCAAATTGACTCCCAGTTAGAAACCCAGACTAGACAGAAGATCATCCACTTCGTCTTGACCCGTTACGACATCCTGACGAAGCTCAGCATTCATAATCGGGCCTTCAGCTTCAATATTATTTTTCTGAGCAATCTGATTATCGATCACCGGCTGCTCACCAAAGACCGTCAGCATAGAAACTAGATTATTTTCTACTTCCATAACCAGATCAATAACACGACGTATCATTTGCCCTGTTAAGTCTTGAAAATCTTGCGCCATCAAAATTTGATTAAGTAATTCACGTAATCGAGTAGAGTCATTCTCGCTGCGAGTCATCAAGTCTTGTACGTCATGACAGAGAACTTTAAACTCATTTAATGCAATCTCACGACGCATCAACCGATCCCAAGTTGGCATAACACGTTGAATATTGCTGGTTAAGGCATTAGCCAAAGGCAAACACTCTTCTACCGCATCCATCGTTTTATTAGCTGCTTGTTCGGTAAGGTCAATAACGTAATTTAACCGTTGCTTGGCGTCGGGGATTTCTGTACTGGCTAATTCAGCAAGACGATTATCAACTTGAAAATCCATCAACGCGCTATGAAGCTGTCGAGTGAGTTTTCCGACTTCTTCGAATAGCTCCCTTTGAAGTGGAACGGCAAGCTCTCGAAATAAATCATCAGCCTGACTTTGCTCACCTGCACTTAATAATTCAACAAAGTGCTGAGCTTGTTCGAGCGTAATGAGCCCTGATGTTTGTGACTTCATAGCTCATCCTTGCTCAAGCGAGTCGTTCGAATATTTTATCTAACTTCTCTTTCAGCGTTGCCGCAGTAAAAGGCTTAACTACATAACCATTCACACCTGCTTGAGCAGCTGCAATGATTTGTTCACGTTTTGCTTCAGCAGTCACCATTAATACGGGTAAATGTTTAAGCGAATCATCTGCGCGAATGGCTTTTAACAGATCAATCCCTTGCATGCCAGGCATATTCCAATCTGTAACAACAAAATCAAAACCTCCCTTTTGCAACATCGGCAAGGCAGTTGAGCCATCGTCTGCTTCTTGGGTGTTATTAAACCCCAAGTCTCGCAACAAGTTCTTGATGATACGCCTCATTGTTGAAAAATCGTCAACAATAAGAATCTTCATATTCTTGTCCAAGGTTTCCTCCGGTGAGCTGACATTATGTGCTCAATTAAAAATTATAATTATGTCCACTGCTTAAGTTTAGCTTTCAATCGTAACATTGCCTGACTTAATATCTGGCTAACCCGCGATTCACTAACCTCAAGAATGGCGCCAATCTCTTTTAAATTCAATGCTTCATCGTAGTACAGCGATAAGACTAATGCATCTCTCTCGGGTAATAATTTAATCGCCGCCACTAACGCTGTCTGGAATTGAGTCTGAGCTAATGTTTCAAATGAATCATCACCAGACCAATCACTGTCAGTCAGTATATCCTGAGAGACACCTAAATCCTCTATCCCTATGATTTTACCAACAGAAACATCGTTAAGAATATGATGGTACTCATCGAGTGTCATATCAAGTTTTTCTGCAATTTCTGTATCGCGTGCATCACGTCCCAGAGATTGTTCTAACTCGCCAATTGCCCGTGCGACCGTACGATTATTTCGATGAACGGAACGCGGAACCCAATCACCACGGCGAATTTCATCGAGCATAGCGCCACGGATCCGTATGCCAGCGAAGGTTTCAAATTTTGCACCTTTATCACCATCAAACTTGGATGATGCTTCTAATAACCCCATCATCCCAGCTTGCAGTAAATCATCTAACTGCACTGATGCAGGTAGCCTAGCGAGTAAATGATGCGCAATTCTTTTAACCAACGGGGCATACTGTTCAACGATAGATGATTTATTGTCTAAACAAGTATACGCAGCGGCTTTATTCACTCATTTTTTCCTCTTGAAAATCTGGTCGTTGTACTAAACGCTCAACGAAAAACTCCAAATGACCACCAGGTTGCTGCGGTACTGGCCAGCTCATAATCTTATTCGCTAATCCTTGATAGGCAATTGCCGATGGTGATTTAGGATAGGCTTCAACCACGAGCTTTTGTTTACGTACTGATTTACGAAGATTTTCATCAAATGGAATTGTTGCAACTAATTCTAGAGCGACATCTAAAAATCTGTCAGTCACTTTACTGAGTTTAGCAAATAATTCCATGCCTTCGCGTAAACTACGCACCATATTGGCAACTATTTTAAAACGGAACACACCATGCTCACGGCTCAGTATTTTAATCAGAGCATACGCATCGGTGATCGAAGTAGGCTCATCACATACAACGACTAATACATCTTGCGAAGCACGTGAGAAGCTGAGCACCATATCTGAAATTCCTGCGGCTGTATCCACCACCAAAATATCAAACTGGGTTCTCATCTCGCTAAAAGCACGGATCAATCCCGCATGCTGCGCAGGACTTAATTCTACCATCCCTTGCGTTCCTGATGTTGCTGGTACGATCCCAATTCCTTTAGGACCACGAACGATAATATCGTCAAGTTCAGCATCACCAGAAAGAACGTGCGATAAATTACGCTCAGCGCGAATACCCAGCATAACATCGACATTGGCGAGGCCAAGGTCAGCATCAAGCACCAAGACACGCTTGCCTTTTTCGGCTAATGCCACAGCAGTATTAATGGAAACTGTGGTTTTACCGACACCACCTTTACCACCGGTTACCGCGATTACTTTCACTTTTTCGTTGTAGGGTTGATTCATCATACGTAAACCACTTGCTTGATCCAGGGTCATAAATCTACTCAAATGCACAGGCCATGCTATCTGACCACGCTGTGTCTTGTAATGATTGTTGTTCTGTACTATCTAACGCTTCAAGCGCCTGCTGAGCTAAAGTCAGGGTATCCGCCACTTTCATATCTTCAGGAACTCTTTGTCCATCAGTAACATAACTTAACGGTAATCCATTTTGGATTAATACACTTAATGCTCCTGCTAATGATACAGATTCATCAAGTTTTGTCAGAACGACACCAGATAAAGGAATGCGTTTAAAATGATTAACAGCATCTTGCAACACACGGCGCTGTCCTGTGGCTGACAGTACCAGATAACTGCGAATTGGTATCCTGCTATTTGCAGTTAAATTATCAAGTTGCTGGTAAAGACGCATATCCCGCTGTCCCATTCCAGCCGTATCGATCAAAACAAGCTTACGATTACGGAACTGATAAAGAATTTGTTCTAATTCATTTAGATCATGGGCTTGCTTTACTGGACAGCCCATTATTTTACCGTAAGTAGCTAATTGCTCATAGGCACCAATACGATAATGATCTGTGGTGATCAAGGCCACATGCTCAGCGCCATGATGAGCCGCAAAACGTGCCGCAAGTTTAGCTAATGAAGTCGTTTTACCTACACCAGTAGGGCCAACAAGCGCAACAACCCCGCCTTGCCTTACAATATCATCGCCTTGATTATCTAGCATATTAGCTAGACTCTGCGGCAAAGCTCTGACTAATTCAGCTGGTGTATAATGCTGGCTTAATTCAGCTAATTTTTTTGCCACAGCAGGAGAAAACTCCGCCTCAAGTAACTTGGCTTCAAGCATAGCACCAACAGGATCAATACGCTTTTTATGCTCTGTCATTAAAGAGGACACCTGATGCGTTAATAAATTACGCAGTGAGGCTAGCTCGTCACGCATAGCTTCAATATCAGCGGTCTGCTTTTGAGAAGTCTGTGGCTTTTTATCAAACATAGCAGGCGCTTCACGTCGCTCTGGTTTAGCCGCTGTTGCTGGCGCTTGCAAGCCTTTTGCCCATGCGGGTAATTCAGCGTCAGCTTGTTGATGTGTCATTTGTTGATTCAAACGGCTTTGCTGTTTTTCTAATAAAGCCTGTAAAGAATCTGCTGGTGCTGCTGGCTTAGCGCGGGTTTCAACCCGAACCGGCTGCTTTGCCCCTAATGAAACAAGATCATCACTCACGTCCATAAACGTCGGCGCTGGTGCGGTTAGTGCAGCTTTGTCTTTAGGTTCGTCGTAGTCAACCGCAGCGACAATCTCGATACCGCCGTTGACTTTTTTATTTGACATAATAACGGCATCTGAGCCGAGTGTTTCTTTCACTTGGGCCAGTGCAGCGCGCATGTCTTTGGCAAAAAATCGTTTAATCTTCACTTATGCGTCCTCTACTGACCCACTGCAGATACAATACGTATTTGCTTCTCATCAGGTATTTCTTGGTAAGAAATGACTCTCAGATTAGGAATAGTATGTTTAACAAAGCGTGACAGCGTCGCGCGCAACATACCTGACGTCAACAATATAGCGGGTTGTCCGACCATTTCTTGCTTCTGAGCAGCATCTGCAAGTGACTGCTGCATACGCTCTGCAAGACCAGGTTCGATATTTGGACCATCTCCACCAGTTGCCTGCATTGACTGATGCAACATCTGTTCCAACTCTGGCGCCAATGTTATGACGGGGATTTCTAGCTCTGGCCCTGATATCTCCTGAACTATCATACGTTTCAATGCTATACGCACTGCCGCAGTTAACACTTCCGTATCATTACTCTTAGTGCCGTATTCTAACAAAGTTTGTACGATTGTGCGCAAGTCTCTGACAGAAACACCTTCATTTAATAGGTTTTGCATCACTTTTACGACATGCCCTAGCGGCATAATGTCGGGAATAAAGCCATCTACAAGTTTAGGTGAGTGTTTTGCAAGCATATCCATCAATTGTTGCACTTCTTCATAACCTAGCAACTTAGCAGCATTATTTGTTAGCAATTGACTAATATGAGTTGCTACAACTGTTGCGGCATCGACTACGGTATAGCCTAAAGTTTGTGCATGCTCACGTAATTCTGGCGCTATCCATACAGCTTCTAAACCAAATGCTGGATCGCGCGTTTCAATACCATCCAGTTTCCCATACACTTGACCAGGGTTGATGGCTAATTCGCAGTCATGGCGAATATCGGCTTCTCCTACGACAACCCCCATTAACGTAATGCGATAGGCATTAGGCGATAAATCTAAATTGTCGCGAATATGCACTGCAGGGACTAAGAAGCCTAATTCTTGAGATAGTTTTTTACGCACACCTTTTATACGGCTAAGTAACTCACCACCTTGCGCTTTATCTACCAATGGAATAAGACGATATCCGACCTCAAGACCAATAGTATCAACATGATGCACATCATCCCACCCCAACTCCTTCGGCTCTGAATTTTGCCTTTCAATCGGTCCTGATTTGACCTGTTCTAGGGCTACAACGCGCTTAGTCTCATTTCGCTTATAGACAAAATATGCAGCACAGGCCGTTAAAACTGCAAAGCTTAAAAATGCCATATGTGGCATGCCAGGGACAATACCCATAACAAACAGCACTCCAGCGGCAATGCCCAATGACTTATGACTGTCAAACATCTGACTCATCATCATTTGGCCCATATCGCCGGATTCATTTTGACGAGTGACCATTAGCGCCGCTGCAATAGAGAGTAGCAGTCCAGGTATTTGTGCGACTAGTCCATCACCAATCGTCAATAAGGTATAAATTTCGACGGCTTCAGTGAAACTCAAACCATGTTGCACAATCCCGATGATAAAACCACCTAAAATATTGATTACTAGAATCATGATCCCAGCGATCGCATCACCTTTTACAAATTTTGAAGCACCGTCCATCGCACCGTAAAAGTCGGCTTCACGGGTCACTTCAGCACGACGTATTCTCGCTTGATCTTGGTTTAATGTGCCAGCATTCAAGTCGGCATCAATTGCCATTTGTTTACCTGGCATTGCATCCAAGGTAAAGCGGGCACTTACTTCAGCAATACGCCCGGCACCTTTAGTCACCACGGCAAAGTTAATAATAATGAGGATAATAAATACGACTAAACCAACTGCATAGTTACCACCAATCACAACTGAACCGAAGGCTTCAATAACTTTACCAGCCGCATCACCGCCATTATGACCTTCGAGTAATACCACACGGGTTGAGGCTACGTTTAGCGCAAGGCGTAATAGGGTTGCAACTAATAGCACTGTCGGAAAAGCAGCAAAATCTAACGGTCTATCGGTATAAATAGCTACGAGTAAGACGATAAGTGCGAGTGCAATGTTAAAAGAGAATAGAATATCAAGTAAAAATGGAGGAATGGGCAGCACAATCATGGCTAATGAGGCAAGCACAATCATAGGCGTACCAATGCCTTTGAATGAACTCAACTTCATTTGTTTTACTTGACCAAGAGTCGCTTTAACATCCATTCGCTATAACCAAAATTTTGACATGTAACAATCGAAAAGCAAAAAATGAGCCAACAAAAACATCGTCATCTCTAAAATTGATATAAACACAACTGACAGGCTAAATTATCAGCACAATAGATTGATAGGTCCACAGAAATAGCTTTAAAAACAGTGCAGAGAGTCATACGACACATAAGGGCTAAGCATTGGTAACACTATCAATATCTTGAGTATTACAACTCATACTGGGAGTTATTTGCGCTATTCACTTCAAAAAATTAATATTTTAATTCATCAGGAATAGGTTGGTTAAGCGGAATGGGAATAGGTTTACGACCGCGCCCTTTTTGATATTGCCTTAATTGAAATACATAAGCCAAAATCTGTGCAACAGCGGTAAATAAACCTTCAGGAATTTGTTGGTCTAACTTAGTGGTATGGTAAATTGCTCTAGCAAGCGGCGGCGCAGAAACAATGGTAATATCGTGTGAGCGCGCAATTTCTCTAATTTTAAAGGCCACATCATCAACCCCTTTAGCAATGACAAAAGGAGCAGTTGAACGTTTTATATCATATTTGATGGCGACGGCAAAATGCTCGGGGTTGACCACAATAACATCGGCATTAGGTACTTCAGCCATCATGCGCCGTTGTGCCAATTCACGCTGCATCTGCCGAACGCGTCCTTTTACCTCGGGTTTACCTTCGGTATCTTTGTATTCATCCTTCACTTCTTGTTTAGTCATTTTAAGCTGTTTGTTATGATTCCAAATTTGGAATGGCACATCAATAACGACAATAAATAAAATAGAAGAACATAACAAAATAAACATCCAAATGAGTAAATCTAAAGCATGATAAACATTACCTGGAAGGTGGTCGCTAGACAAAAGCATAATATCGTTAAAATAATAGCTTAATAAAAAATATGCCGAAAAAGCTATCACAGAAAACTTAGCAATACCCTTAGTCAGTTCAACTAATGCCTGCACACCAAACATACGCTTAAAACCTGCCATAGGACTCATTTTACTGGCTTTGGGCATCATTGCTTTAGTTGAAAAATTAATTCCCCCAAGTAAAATATTACCGATAAACGCCACAACGACAATCAATAACATAATTTTAGCCATAGGCCAGGCTATTTCGTTTGCAACCACACCCCAGACATTAAACATTTCTTCAGTATCAAAAATTTGTGCCCTATCCATGGTAAATACGGTTTCAAACACTCGGGTTAAGCTGATGGCTAGACTTGGGCCCAACATATAAAAACCACATGCTGCCGAAATTAATACTGCTGCAGTACCGAGTTCTTTTGAGCGAGCTATCTGGCCTTTTTCCCGCGCCTGTTCTAGACGCCTCCCGGTGGGTTCCTCACTACGTTCACCACTTGATTCTTCAGCCATTTGCAACTCCTATTATCAAATAAGGCCATCAGCGTTACATTGCAAACTGAGCATATCGCAGAGCAAAAGCTGAGCGGTAGACCAAACCTCATCAAAATGCGCCATCACGGGCGTTAGAGTTAACCAAAGAATAAACAACCCACCGATCATAGTGATCGGAAAACCAATAGAGAAAATATTTAATTGCGGCGCGGCGCGGGTCATCACGCCAAAAGACAAGTTCACTAATAATAACGCAATGATTGCTGATATCGACATTGTTAATGCTGCGCCAAACATATACGAGCCCCAGTCCGCTAGTGCCCGATAACTGGTAAGGCTTAATCCTTGATTGGAAATAGGTAAGGTTTCAAAACTCGCAACTAACATGCGGATCATTAACAGATGACCATCAACGGCTAAGAAAATCAACGTTGCAAGTAATAGAAAAAAGTTACCAATTACGGGCGTTTGCTGCCCAGAGCCTGGATCAACCATAGAAGCAAAGCCTAAACTGGTTTGCATACCGATAATCTGCCCAGTTAATACAAATACTTGCATCACCATCTGAGTAACAAACCCCATAGCAACACCAATAATAATTTGCTGAGCCGTAATAAATACAGCTCCTAAAGAGAATAATTCGACATTTTCAACAGGGGGAAGAATAGGAGCGATAGAGAAAGTAATCGCCATAGCTAATAATAAACGTACACGTGCGGGTGTAGTTGCTGCGCCAAATACCACCATCACCATCAGCATACTCGCCACTCGAAATAAGGGCCAAATATATGCTGCTATGGTTTGGGTTATGGTATCGAGTAACACCTCCATTTGATTAGCCTATCACTTGCGGAATGCGATTGACCATCTCGATAAAAAAGTCCATCAGGGTTTGAACCAACCAATGCCCCATAAACATTAAACCGAACAGCGTGACTAATAATCGAGGTAAGAAACTTAAGGTTTGCTCGTTAATTGACGTTGCAGCTTGGAATACAGCAACGATAAGCCCAATGCCGAGTCCCGGTAACACAATTGCCGATACCATCATTACAATAACAGCGAGTGCCTCGCGAAAAATATCAATTAGGGCTTCTGGACTCATGCGTATTTCCCTTTGGCTACCCGAAACTATTGGCTAATGTCCCAAGGACTAAGCTCCAACCATCAACGAGAACAAATAGCATTATCTTAAACGGCAGAGACACAATCATAGGTGAAAGCATCATCATACCCATGGCCATCAGAATACTCGCAACCACAAGATCTAGTACCAAAAACGGCACAAAGAGCATAAAACCGATTTGAAAAGCAGTTTTTAGCTCACTGGTTATAAAGGCGGGAATAAGCACACTCATAGGCGCTTCTTCAGGGGACTTAATCCCTTGATAACCTGAAATTTCAATAAAGGTTTTCAAATCTGTTGTTCTGACTTGGCCTAGCATGAACCCCCTAATGGGTTCTTTGCCTTTATCGAACGCTTGTTGCAATGTTAATTGCTCTTCAATGTAGGGTTTAACTCCTTCATCATAAATTCGGTCAAACACAGGCGCCATAATAAAAAAAGTCATAAACAAACTCATACCAATTAAGACTTGATTAGAAGGCGTTTGTTGTAAACCAATGGCTTGGCGCAAAATAGAGAGCACGATGATAATGCGTGTGAAAGAGGTCAACATAATCAGCATCGCAGGTAAAAAGCTTAGCGATGTCATCAGTAGTAGAATTTGCATGGTAACAGAGTATTCTGTTGAACCGTCTGGCGCCGTAGTGACTGTCACTGCGGGTAAAACGCCATCAGCAGCCCAAGCCGACGGCATAAATATCAAAATCACTACCCCTAGTAACGCAAGCATACGTGTTGTCATTGTTTTGATTTCGCCTGACGTAGCCGACTCGCAAAAGAGTCTGATTCTATGTGGATAGGCTCAGCCAGTTTATCAATCAAGTTTACTTGTTGCCCGCTAACACCGATCAAATACTGTTGTGTACCCAGTTGCACCAATACTAGGCGCTCTTTTTGTCCAAGAGAGGTGACCGCAAGCGTTTTTAAAACGCTATTATTGGCAGGAACAAGATTAAAACGTCTTAATAAATACGCTAGAGTAAAAATTAACAATAAAACAACAATTAAGCCACCTAACATACTCGCTAACGTCGCGATCTGCGAAGGCTCATGTAATGATGCGCTAGAATTCGCGACATTAGCGGCATTGGGCGCATTATCAGCCAGTAGGCTACTACCTTGAGTCTGCGAGGCTGCAGCTAAATTCATAATCACTGATGTATTCATCAAAAAATTCCAACTCGGTTTATATTCACTATTATTTAAGCTTTTTAATACGTTCAGTCTGGCTGATTACATCAGTTAAGCGAATACCAAATTTATCGTTTACCACTACTACTTCACCATGAGCAATCAATGTCCCGTTGACCATCACATCCAGTGGCTCACCTGCGACTCTATCGAGCTCCACCACAGAACCTTGATTCAACTGTAATAGATTACGAATACTGATATAGCTACGGCCTACTTCCATTGAAATCGTCACCGGAATATCTAATATCGTATCCAGCTTTGCCGCTTCAGCTTGACTAATCGGCCTTGAATCGTCCACCAGTTCATCAAGCTCAATAGCATTGGCTTCTTCTAGCGCCTGTTCAGCCATCGCTGCTGCCCAATCATCGGTATCTTCTGTGCTCATCTTACTTCACCCTATATTTCTGATATATCGCGAGTTTTATTTTTTCGTGTTACTAATTGCAGCTCGGATTTGACGGTTTCTGGACGCGGAATTTTTTCACAAATTTTAAGAGCAAGATTATCTCTAGAACGCCCCATTTTACAACGATACGTTGGTAAGTCTTCGACTCTCATCATGATATATTCTGGCAATTCGATAGGAATAATATCACCCGCTTTAAAATTCATCACATCTTTGAGGGTTACTTCATGTTCAACAATGTTGGCATCGAATCCCACCTTCACATCCATTATTTCATCGTGTAGCGCTTGTGACCAACGCATATCCGTATCTTGTTTATCACTCTGTACCCCCGCATCAAGCAACTCTCGAATAGGCTCAATCATCGAGTACGGCATAGTTATATGAAAATCTCCCCCGCCGCCATCAACTTCAATATGGAATGAATTTATCACCACAACTTCAGTAGGACTGACAATGTTCGCCATTGCAGGGTTAACTTCAGAGTCCAAATAATCGAACTCTACATCCATTACTGGCGCCCAAGCATCTTTATAGTCTTCAAAAATAATCTTCAGTAATAATTGTACGATGCGTCTTTCTGTCGGCGTGAACTCACGACCTTCAATTTTGGCATGAAAACGTCCATCACCACCAAAAAAGTTGTCGACTAAAATAAACACTAATCGCGCTTCCATGGTAATAAGTGCCGTCCCTTTTAGGGGGCTAAAACGTACCATATTCAAACTAGTAGGAACGAACAGTGTATGAACGTACTCACCAAATTTAAGCATTTGTACGCCGTTAATCGACACTTCTGCAGCACGGCGCATCATATTGAACATGCTGATCCGTAAGTGACGAGCAAAACGCTCATTGACGATTTCCAACGTGGGCATACGCCCACGAACTATTCTGTCTTGCGAAGAGAAATCATAGGATCGCGCATCTTCTGGGGAGATGTCATCTTCATCGTCATCGACGTCATCGACCCCGTGTAAAAGAGCATCAATTTCGTCTTGGCTTAATAAATCACTCACTATATTGCCTTCGCCTCTTTAGATTTCCGACTGACAGCACAGCTGTTATTGCATAACAAAGCCGGTGAATAACACTTTTTCGACCACTTTACGCCCCGTCACTGACTGCAGAGTATTTTGCACACTCAACAGCGCTAGCTGGCGTAATTCATCTTTACCTGCTTGCGTACTGAGTCTCTGGACATTGGAGCCACTAAACGTGGTTAAAAGTGCATCTTCAATTAACGGAATATGTTTTTGTGTCAGTACATCATCAGTTCCGCGCACCATAAGTTGAACTTTAATCTCAACTAAGCGGGCTCTATCTGAACCAGGAAGATTGAATAAAAAGGGACGTGGCATAGGAACATAAGCTGCAACCCCTGCCCCACTTGGCACTTCTGTTTGTACAGTATCAGCGGGGATGGCAGCATCTTCTGAACTGCTACCCAACAAAAACCATAAGACGGCCGCGATAACCAATAAAACAATAATCCCCGCGCCCACGAAGATAAAAAGCTTTTTCTTGCTTTTCGATTTATCAGTGCTTCCTAACTCAAGCGATTCTTCTTTAGGCATTCACTATTCTCTTCAATTTAGGCGAAAACGCATTATGTTTTGTTATCTTAATCAAATCGTAACGACATTATTCGCGTAAGTTATTGCTATAGGTTACCTGCTTAAGCGTAATAATCTATACCTGAATTTATGCTTGTGGTTTGATTTAACACTAAATCGAGTTCTTCTGCTGCAATTTCATCCATATCGGTATGATTTGAACCGTCTCCATCGCCAAAATTACCTTCTCGGGGATGGCCTTGGTCCCCTTGGGAAACATGACTGTCGGCCAATTGCATTCCTTGGTCTTGCAACAACTCACGTAATCTTGGCATTGCTTGCTCAACTAAATCACGCGTTTGTGACTGAGTGACATGAAACTGTACTTGGGTTTGATCGCCATGCACTTGTATTTTAACCAGCATATGGCCTAATTCTGGCGGATCGAGTCGGATCTCCGCGTGTTGAATCCCCTGGCTCACCATAGTAATCAATTGCTGCCTCATAACAGGTGAAAACCGTTGAATCATCTCTTGCATTTGATTCTGCTGCTCAACACCTTGACGCAATGACAATTGCACTGACACTGTTTCTTGACGGTTCAACTGCGACAGTGATAATCCATGGGTTGACGATGCAGGCTTAAGATCTGAGAAGCTACTGTCATCATCAATGAGATTATTGTCTCGCGAAATATCCATAGCGACGGTTAATTTAGCATCTTTAAGTAACAAACTAGCTGCTGCATCACTATCCGCATCAAGAGAACTTTTGCTTCCTGTTTCAGTTTTTGATACTTCAGATGCAATTGGAGAACCTAAAGTATCAAGCTCTAAAGTATTTGCTGACGTGGTAATGTTAGCGGTTTTTAGGCCAGTCTGTGCCGAGTTATTAGCCATTGATTTTGCGATAGCAGCTTGATTAATCAGATTGTCTTCATCGCTATTAATAGCATTACTGATATTTGTTGCCATTGACTGGTTTTTTACATCTTGATTACTTAATGTCATCGTATCATCGATTACATTACTTATATTCTGAGTATCAACAACAGCATTGGTGCTTAATGGCGTTATCAATGAAGGGTCTGCTGATAACGCATCTTTATCTTCAGTGATTACGGTTTCACCTTCAGTATCCAAAAACGTAAGCGGCAATATCTCTCCCTCCGATGCCGCTTTCTTCATACCATTTGCCATATCTATTTGAGCAAAGATAAGATTAACATCGTCACTATCTGTTAATTTATCTTCGTCAACAGATTTATCTTTAGATGTAACCTGCGAAGGTTCATCTAGATTGACCGGTGTTTTTTTAGCTGACGAAACAGAATGTGAACTCGCGGAAACAGAAGACAGTGTAGATGAAAAGTCATCATTATTAGACGTTTGAGAAGATATCTTCGCGGAGTTGGCCGCAGTATTTCCCGTATTACTCAACAGGGCATTGGTCATTTGTTGCATAAGCACTCCCAAACAGTACCCAGCTTCACGGCGAAAGAGCTAGGTAGAACGTCAATTTATCGCTGCTATTGCAGAGGTATAATACAAATTAAAGCAAGTAAGATGCCAAGCGTTCAGACTTACGGTAAATTTCGTATAATTAGTGTTCATATACTCGAATTGTGATTATTCGGCCTAATGAAAATCAAGCTTCGAACTAACATCCGCATTAATCTCAATTGATGAGTATGTAACCTGAGCTCGGGATAAGCAGAGCCGCTGAATAGACATCTTTTCGGACCTCTCTGCGTTGCGCTGTCTAATCATAGCTCGCTATGGCGTACGACAGAACGCCTTGATATGCGCAAAAATCTGCGCATTCAGTCAGAAAATAGATTTTTTGTTTCAAACTAATCATTTATAGCATTGATTTAGTTTGTTAAATGTAGATTTCCCGACACTCGTTATCCCGAGTTCAGGTGATGTAAAATAGCCCTAGCGCTGATGACGACGAAAGAACTGTTGCGAAGCAAATTCATCAGTCATTTTTTGCTCGCGTTTTTGTTCAACCACTTGGCGTTTTTTCTCTTTACTGGCTAATAGCAATTCAACAGCTTTACGTTTTTTCTGTTTTTCTAACCAATGCTGTTGCCGATAGTCCTTTTGCATCTCACCATCGGCAACGACACGATGTTGCTGAATAATGGCATCGTCAATCTGTCGAATAAAACGATGAAATTGGTGATAATGATTAGCGCTAATCGCTTGACCTTGCTGGGATTGCATTTGTTTCATGTAGTCTAAACGGTAGTTATTGAGTGCACTCAGTTGATTCAGGCGTTTTTGACATTCTAATTGCGCTGACTTTAGCAACAAGGCTGCTTGTTCTTCGGCATCATTAGCAAGCTTTAACACTAACAACAACGGATCGGCGTTAGCCATACCCCACCTCAATTAGTTCAATAACGTCATTATTTACATTGCGCGGCAAGTTGCCCGAGCATGAGTTGGCTGTCGGCAAAACTGAAAGCATCGCGCATGGTTTGTCGCAAAAAAGCATTCATTGCTGGCTGTAATCGTATCGCATTATCGATGCGAGGATCGCTACCTTGAGCGTAAGCCCCAATGGAAATCAAATCTCGATTTTGCTGATACAAAGAATAGGTTTGTTTAACGCGGCGCATCGCTTCCAAATGTTCATTGGAAATGACCATAGGTGCGACTCGGCTAATAGACGCTTCAATATCTATCGCAGGATAGTGACCAGAGTCTGCAAGTGAACGCGATAATACGATATGCCCATCGAGAATCGCCCGAGAAGCATCGGCAATAGGATCTTGTTGATCGTCACCTTCGGTCAGCACAGTATAAAATGCTGTTATTGAACCTTGGCCAGGGCCGCCGTTTCCTGCGCGTTCAACTAAACGTGGTAGCTTAGCAAACACTGAAGGCGGATAGCCCTTAGTGGCTGGCGGCTCACCAACAGCCAAAGCAATCTCGCGCTGCGCTTGGGCATAACGAGTCAAACTATCCATGAGTAACAAAACGTTATAGCCTAAATCACGAAAATATTCGGCAATTCGGGTCGAAGTTTCACAGGCTCGAAGGCGCATTAACGGCGAGGTATCCGCAGGCGCCGCGACAACAACGGATCGCGCGCGACCTTTCTCCCCAAGAATTTCTTCAATAAACTCTTTTACTTCGCGGCCACGCTCCCCCACCAGCCCAACCACAATAATGTCAGCAGTAGTACCGCGAGTCATCATGCCTAAAAGCACACTTTTACCCACGCCAGACCCCGCAAATAAGCCCATACGTTGGCCTTTTCCCACGGTCAACATAGCATTGATCGCACGCACACCCACATCGAGTGGTTCAGTAATGGCACGGCGAGATAACGGATTAATCACAGCGCTATGTCGCGGCGCTTGTTGATCGGTTTGCAGCGCCCCTAAACCATCTAACGGGACACCGTTACCATCGAGCACGCGCCCTAATAATGATAAACCCACATTGAGCCCAGTTTGTTCACCTAAAGGCACTACGCGTGCGCCGGGTAATACCCCGCGCAATTCTTCTATAGGCATTAAATACAAGAGTTCACCATCGAACCCGACAACCTCGGCAATTAACTCACCTGCCATGGTTTCAATTGAACATAAACTGCCCACCGGCGCACGGCAACCACTTGCCTCTAAGGTTAGCCCCACCACCCGCACTAGCTGACCGCTGGCCACGGCGCGAAAGGGAGGAACCTTATCGATATGACGGTTAAGTCTATTCAGTAGTTGATGTTGGCGATTTAGCATCTGAACCTGTATCTGAATGATTATTGGTGGAGGCAGGTTGAATATCTTCAGCTTGTTGGGAAATAGAATCTACAGTTTGGCTATCCAACTCTGACTCTACGTTAAATTCAGGCTCAACGATTTCTGAAGGTGCAAGCTGTTTAGCGGTATTTTCAGCCGCTATCGTCTCTTGCAATTGCCGCTGTTTATCCGTTAAGTGTGCGTGTTGATCCCGTAAAGGTTCAAACACAGCATCGATACGTGAAGCAAGGGTTAAATCAACCAAAGAACGATGACTACTAAGAATACAATCACCCGAACTTAAAGAGGGGTCGATTTCAAGTTCCCATTTACTACGGGTTAATTGAGCACTGGTATAAAGCTGCTCAACTAAAACAGCATCGTCCGGATGCAGTCGGATAGTTACGGGCTGATCTTTAATCGGTAGCGATTCAATACCTAAGCGCAATGCTGACAATATTTGTTCAGGGTGAGTTTTTAATTCGTGGCCTATGACTGATTTGGCTAATGTCATACTCAATGTCATCAAGGAAAGTTCGATATCACCATCGAGTAATTGCAGCGGGGTTTCAAATTGAGTCAATAAAGCTTCAAAACGAGATAACAATGTTTTAGCTTGGGCTAAACCCGACTCTAATCCTTGTTCATGCCCTTGGGCGAGTCCCTCTGTATGGCCTTGCTCTAAGCCTTGTAGTCGCCCTTTTTCTAGCCCTTGCTCATACCCTCGCTGCTGACCTTCGGTAAAGCCTTCTTCTTCGGCTTGAGCACGAATATTCTCAATCTCGGCCATCGTTGGCGGAGCCACACTCTCTACGGTTGTAGGCTTAGGCTGTTGGTGGTTTGAGCGACCAAATACATTGGATATTGAGTCATCTTCAGCTTCAGTCACATCAGGCAGCGCCCAATGGCTAAACTCGATATCGCTATCGCTCACAATTTTCTTCGACAATTTATTATCACTTGGATTAGAGGAACTCATCGCCACCAGTGCCGCCTAACATAATTTCGCCGCTATCGCTTAAACGACGCGCTATCGATAGGATTTCTTTTTGAGCCACTTCCACTTCACTAATACGAATAGGCCCCATGGCCTCAAGATCATCACGTAATAGTTCAGCGGCACGTTTAGACATGTTATTCAAGAATTTCTCTTTCAACTGCTCATCAGTGCCTTTGAGGGCTTTCATCAATACATCTTGCTGAACTTCCCGCAGCATAGCTTGAATACCACGGTCATCAACATCGAGTAAATTTTCAAACACAAACATTAAATCTTGGATTTGCTGCGCCATTTCTTCATCAGACTCGCGCATGGTTTCCATTAACTGGCTTTCAATGCCGGTATCTAGGTAATTCATAATGTTGGCTGCCGCTTTAAGGCCACCCATTTTCGCCGCTTGTGCACCACCTTGGCCAGCAAACTGTTTTTCCATAATATCGTTTAACTCTTGCAGTGCCGCAGGCTGTACTTCTTCAAGGTTTGCGATACGCATCATTAAATCTAGGCGGGTGTTCTCTGGGAATTGACCGAATATTTCCGCGGCTTGATCGGGATCTAAGTAAGATAGAACAATCGTTTGGATTTGAGGGTGCTCATTTTGAATAATCGTCGCCACTTGACGCGCGTCCATCCACTTCAACGAATCTAAGCCCTTAGCACCGCTACCCATAATGATTTGTTCAATCAAATTACCCGCTTTATCAGCACCCAATGCAGCGGTTAAGGCTTTACGGACAAACTCTTCACTGTTAAAACCAATTGAAGAATACTTTTGAATATCATCAAGAAACAGCTTGTGTACCCCGATAACTTTTTCTTGACCAAAATCATCCATCGCCGCCATTGCCATACCTACCTTTTGCACTTGCTTAGGTTCTAAGTGCTTTAAAATAGAGGCTGCATCGGTCTCACTGAGACTCAAAAGTAAGATGGCAGTTTTTTCAATACCACTGATATCTTTGATATTAAAAGCAGGTGCAGTGACGTCTTTCGTCTTATTCTCAGCCATTGTCTTGTAACCAGTTTTTTATTACTTGGGTAGATAGCTCAGGCTCATTGGCCACAAGCGCACGAATAGCTTTAATCATATCATCATCTTTGTGAAGATTAGGGATATGAATTGAACCATCATCAGCATAACTGTATTCCGCCTCTTTGGTATTGAGCATCCCCAAAGTGTCAGCGGCATATTGGTCCTCTATTTCAGCCAGTTCATTACCGAGTCTCATATCCTCAGGCATGTCTGCACTATCTGGGTAGATTAAACGTTTCAGCATCGGGCGCACTACAGCTAATATCAACACTAAGATAACCAATGCACCGATGCCTAGCTTAACCGCACGCCAGAACCAAGGTTGCTCCCACAAGTCTAGCGCAGGTAAATCATCAACTAATTGATCCATAAATGGAACTGTGACAACTTCCAACACATCGCCCCGCTGCGAACTAAACCCCACAGCTCCCTCAAGCAAACGACGTATATTGCTCAACTCTTGCTCAGTACGAGCAACTCGCGCCACTTGTCCCGTTTCTCCAGCAGCGCCCGGTTTGAAATCCACAGCGACAGAGACACTAATGCGACGAACCGAACCCACTTGTTGGCGGGTATGGCTAATAGTGGTATCTAATTCAAAATTACGCGTCGCTTCACGATGTGAATTGCCCGCAATCACCGACTCTGTTGCCGTCGTTGCATTTTCAGGAATATTCGATTCCATTGGTGGTTGATTGGTTAATGCGCCAGGAATACCGCCAGAAGAACCCGTGCTATTGTTTTCAACGGTCATCTCACTGCGTAATGCAGGTAAATCCGGGTTATAGCGCTTTGATGTTTGCTCGACTGCAGTAAAATCCATGCTGACATCGACTTGCGAGGTAAAATTTTCAGGGCCTAAAATCGGTACTAAAATGGATTCAATCTTAGTACGGTACTCAGCCTCTTTTTGCTGCACTAACTCAAGCTCGCGGCGCGCTATCGCTGATGCGCCATCTTGACTGCCAGAATTTAATAAACGGCCGTTAGAATCAGTGACGGTAACACGTGCAGGCTCGAGCCCTTGAACAGCAGAAGCAACAATATCGACAATAGCATCGACTTCACCTTGGCCTAGACCGCCACGGCGAGTGTTGATGACTACCGTCGCACTCGGTTTTGAGGCATTACGAGCAAAGACGTTTTCTTTAGGTAAAGCTAAAATTACTTTGGCGCGACTAACACTTTGTAACTGCTCAATCGCGCGAGCCAAATTCTCTTCTTGGCTGTGCTTAAGTCGGGCTTGCTCCATTCTTTGGCTGACACCAAAACCACTGTCTTGAGTCAAAAAATCTTTACTCGTGGTAGAGTTGTCAATGCCTGCACGACTCAACATCATTTTAACTTCTTGGTATTTATCTTCAGGAACTTTAATAACATCTACATCAATCTGATACTTCACTTTATTTTTATCAAGCACATCTAGCACTTGAACCATTTCTTCTGTTTCCATTTTACCCAATGGACGATATTCAGGTTCCTGCGCCCACAGCATGACAAATACGGCCAAGGCTAAGCAAATTGCTAAAGCTAAAATCATGGTGATCTGACGTAGACTATCAGCGCTGCCAAGATTTGCCATCATTCCAGGCTTATGTTCTTGCTGGACACCTTGGTCAATTGAGTCGGAATTGGATCCAACAATCATTTCTGTACTCACGATTCGTACCTGCTAATTGGGTTATTTACTGGCCTAGACAGGCATGCTCATGATTTCTTTATAGGCTTCTACAAGTTTATTGCGCACTTGCACCGTTGCCTCAAAGGCGACACTGGCTTTTTCTCGGGCGATGACAGTATCAGATAAAGAAACCGTAGTATCCCCCATCTCTAAGCGCGTCGCTAGGTTTGATGATGTCGACTGTAAGCCGCTGACATTACCGACAGCTTGGGATAGCAGTTGACCGAAGTCAGCGCCACTGGTGTTATTGACTTGCTGCATGATATTTGGCTGAACGCCGAAAGACGGCGTGATTTCGCCTTGGAGTTTCTGCATTTCTTGCAGGAATGAATTTGCGCCTATTTGCATGCTGAGCTCCCAGTCGTCGAAATCTTGACGTTCAAATATCTATATATGGGATAATGCAAAATAACGGCCAAGTTTCACAGGGTCGTTATTAATAAGCAATCAATGGGATAATAAGGCATCAATAGTGGGAGTATTAAAAAATAAAGCGGGTTACATTTGTGATTGATATTTAACACCACCAACCTCTCTTCTTATATGGAGGCTGTGGTGTTATCGATTGAATATAAACCTAATTTGGCAGTTGGATCCCCATATCACGCATTTTCGCCATCTTGTATCTTAGGGTACGAGCACTGATGCCTAATTTTTCTGCCACCAGTTTACGACTACCCTGACATAAGTTTAGCGTTTCAAGAATAATCACGTGTTCTTGTGCTTTAAGCTCTTCACCTAAACCATCGGGCTCAGCAGCAAACAGCTCTAGGTCTTCACTGCCTAAAATCACATCTTGGGTATCGATAATAATGTCATTCGCAGTAATCAATTGACCCGCTCTTAATATCAAAGCTCGCTGGATCACATTATCGAGTTCACGTACGTTACCTGGCCAACGATGGCTCAATAACCGTCGACGGGCATTCTCATCTAATTCAGGCACATCGGCAACATTCAGTGCCTTAGCATGCTTAACCAGTAAATGGCGCGCAAGGGGCAAGATATCGGCAGGGCGTTGGCTTAATGCAGGCCATGCTAAGGGAAACACGTTAATCCGATAATAAAGATCTTCCCTAAACCCGCCCGCCGCGACCACTGATTTTAAGTCTCGGTTTGATGTGGCAAGCACGCGCACGTCTAACTTGATGGTTTTACGGCCACCTAAACGCTCAACTTCACGTTCTTGTAATACCCGTAATAATTTAGCTTGTAAGCTCAAATCCATCTCAGATATTTCATCTAGCAGTAAAGTACCACCTTGAGCTTGCTCAAATTTACCCGGACAAGCTTGATAGGCACCAGTAAATGCACCCTTTTCATAACCAAAAAGCGTTGCCTCGAGCATATTCTCAGGAATAGCCGCACAGTTAATGGCAACAAAGGCTTGATCAGCACGGCTGCTGTGTTGATGAATATAACGTGCTAAGACTTCTTTACCCGAACCACTTGGCCCTAAAATCATCACAGAGGCATCAGATGCGGCAACACGTTGAGCCAGCGCTAACAGCGCTAAACTTTTCTCATCAGCAACAACAGGCTGATCTACATTTTGCTTTAACGGCAAATAACGCGAAACCTGATTGAGTAAAACCTCAGGGGCAAAGGGTTTGGCTAAGTAATCAACAGCACCTAATTTAATCGCATTAACGGCACTGCCGATAGTTGCGTAGGCCGTCATCAACAACACCGGTAACTTAGGATGATGCTGCTGTAAATAGTTTAATAAACCTAAACCACCGATGCCCTGCATTTGTACGTCACTAATGACCAAATCAAACTGATGTTGTTTCAAGGCTAATATCGCATCTTCACCCGAGGCCACATCAATGCATTCATATTGAGCGAGCATTAAAGTATCAAGTAAAGCCTCACGCAATGATGCATCATCTTCAACGAGTAACAACTTGGCTTCAGACATGAGATGTCTCCAAAGGTAATACACGCGCAGATTTAGCACGAGGAAAAACTAAAGACACTGTACAACCCTTATTAGGTACACAACTGAGTTGCAGCTGCCCACCATGATTACTGACTACAGAATGCACCACGGCTAACCCAAGTCCCGTTCCCTGCGCTTTGGTGGTAAAAAAAGGTTCAAGTACCTGATTCTGCATACTCGCATCTAAACCTTTGCCATTATCGATGACATCCAAGAATAACTGCTCGCCCTCTTCTTTCGCTTCAATCCGAATTTTAGTCGCGCCAGCTTCAAGACTATTCATCACTAAGTTATTAATTGCTGAGCTTAATGCGTTCGAATTAGCCAACATCGAGCTGCTTGATGCATTATTAAATAGCAAGTCACATCCATACTGTGCTGCTATTGGTTCACAATTAGCTAAAACATTGTCGATAACATCGGTAAGCGAAATTAAGTCCCCGAGTTGGTCCTGACGGCCTTTTGCCATTAATAGCATGTCATTAACCTGACGTTCTAATTCGTTAAGTCTATCAACGAGCTTCTGTTGAAACTTAGTTTTAGCGGCATCTGACAACTTAGGGCTCGCTAAATTTGAGGCATATAACAGTGCCGCTGATAATGGCGTACGTACCTGATGCGCCAAGGTCGCGACCATTTTACCGAGCGCAGATAAACGCTGTAGATGGGAGATATTTTTTTGTAATAATCGAGTTTCAGTGAGGTCGGTTAATACGATTAACTGACCAGGCTCAGGTGTAAGAGGAGTAATAGCTAATTTAACTCGGCGACCATTGCGCAGCGATATCTCATGCCCATCATCATCCTGTGGAGCAAACGCGCTATGGATCACATCAATCCATCGAGCCCCGCACAACGAGCGTTCAAGCAATTCAACCGCAACTGGATTAGCATCTGTAACGATGCCGTTACCATTGATAATCACCACGCCAGATGGCATAGCCTGTAAAATATGTTCCATTCGATTGGACATATTTGCGGCCTCACGCAGTTGGTTCCATTGTTTGCTAGTGTGCTTGAATGACTCAATTTGCGCTAGTGGATTGGCTGACATAGTCACTCCGTCAATAAATTGCTTATAACGGAGTGACTGCAGAATCTATGCCAAATTAAAAATTAAAATATAGAGGTTAAAATTACTTAAATAACAATGAAATAGAAGGTTAATCTTTCGTCATGCCATACTTACGCATTTTCTCAACTAAAGTTGTACGACGTATTCCGAGCATTTCTGCGGCACGAGCCACGACGTTATCTTGCAGCTCTAGCGCCTGACGTATCATGTCAATTTCAAGCTCTGCTAACAAATCCTTCAGATTGACACCTTCGGGGGGTAACTCGCTTGGGAAACGCGTTTCAGGGATTTCAACCGGTTCTTCATCACTAAAAATAGAAGCAAAAACATCACGTTCTTGTTGCTCTTCACTCATCTCAACACAGTATTCTGGCACATCGATATGGCGATATTTAACCGGTAAATCATTAACATCAACCAGCCCACCCGGATACAAAATCGTCAGCCGTTCAACTAAATTAGACAACTCACGAACGTTACCCGACCAAATATGTTCTTTCAGCGATTCTATCGCACGCTGCGTAAAGCGTACTTTACCGCGCCCTTCGTTATAAACTCGGCTAACCAACTCTTGCAATAACAAAGGCACGTCATCTTTACGCTCACACAATGCTGGCATTTCAATCGGAAATACGTTCAAGCGATAATAGAGATCTTCTCGAAACTCTCCAACGCTAATCATAGCTTCTAAATCTCTATGAGTTGCCGCCACAACACGCACATCTGCATTGATTGTCTTTGAGCCACCAACGCGTTCAAATACTCGCTCTTGCAGCACCCGCAATAATTTAACTTGCATTTGTAAGGGCATATCACCGATTTCATCAAGAAATAGTGTACCGCCTTCTGCTAGTTCAAAACGGCCTTTACGCGAAGATATCGCCCCAGTGAAAGACCCTTTTTCATGGCCAAAAAGCTCACTTTCTAATAACTCTGGCGGTATCGCGCCGCAGTTAATAGGAATAAAGGGTCCATCGCGACGTTCGGACAAATAATGGATATTACGGGCTACGACTTCCTTGCCCGTACCTGATTGGCCCAGTACAAGCACTGTTGCCTCGGAGGTTGCAACTTGATTAATCAAGTGCCTCACATTAGCAATACCATCACTACGTCCAACTAAGCTTCGAAATAACTTAGTTTGATTCGCGCTAGTTGGTACTTGGGGGCGTTTAACTTGGCCAAAAACTTGGCAGAAATGTAATAACTCGGTCAGCTGAGGATAATTTAATGGCTCTTCAATGCACCCAAGGATATTAGAGGCTTGTAACTCTCCTGCACTCCCCAATAACAATATGGGCTGCCATGGATATTGAATAGCAATCTCTTTCAGCGCATCAGACTCTGTTGGATCAGTTAAAATAACCAAGGCACGAAAACGAGTATCTTTGAGGCTTGCACTTAAATTTTCGACTGTTATTTGATCAATCTGCTCGCCTAAAAAATCTAAAATACAACATAGGCGACTTAGTCGCTCTAATGGTGGTCCGACAAGTAAAATTCGTTGATCTGTTTGCATCATTCAATAGACCGTAAAGCGCTAATATTTATTAATTCGCATTAATTATTTATGGTTAGTTGCTGTAAAAGCTTAACAAATTCAATGTAACAATCTGGTCCACAATCACGACTACGATGAATATTGTATTATCAGCAGACGAGAAGCAAGCCTCTGGTGAGGATTATGCCAAACTGAATTGATTTTAGTTCATTTCAGAGAAAGTCACAGCCAATTTAGTCAATAACTTGACGATGAACAATAAAAAGACGCACGGAATGCGCCATTTGTAAAACGATAACTAAATAATTAATTCGTTTCTGTGTGAGCCGACATGTGATGTTTATCAGTAGGGATAGCATCCCATCCTTCTTTAATATTGCGCAAAATATCACACACGTCATCGATAGCTTGAACATCATTATTAAGATTAGCTTCAGATATTTTTCGCAGCATAAAATCGTAAAGATCGCTCAAATTTCGAGCTATCTGGCCACCAGTCTCCATATCTAAACTATTGTTTAAGCCGTTGATGATACCAATAGCTTTACCTATATAAATCCCTTTATTTGATAAATCGCGCTGCTCGATTGCAAGGCGACTTTGAGCAAGGCGTTGCAATGCACCTGCGAACATTAACTGTATAATTCGATGTGGTGAAGCGACTGTAATTTCACTTTCTAATGATACCTTACGATACGACTGTAATGACCCTCGCATAAACACCTACCTATTTGAATCTATTGTCTCGTAAACATTAATTTGGCGCTTGTTTTTACTGCTTGCATGCAACAGTGCTTGTCTATCCGCCATGATAACATTTGATTGAATTGTAAATTTCTCAGTTAAATCAAGCTGATGCTGAAGGTAATCAGCATCATCTATTTTGTCGTCATTGAGTAGTAAACTTAGCAACGCTTGACGCTCACCGACTAACACAAGCAAGTTTGATACCAGATCGTCAGATTGTAGTTCTTCTGCAGGAATTTTAATTAATGTACTTAAAACTTCACTCAATTCAATATTTAATTTATCAAGTTGTTTCATTGAGTTTATACCTTCGATGGTATCAAATTAACGCTTTCTGACTGCTCCTGGCAACGAATTCAAACGATCCATTAAACCAGAGCCCTGCTGATTAAGCTGCCCAACCACTAAGTCCATTTTATTAAACTGCTTTGACAAGCGAGCCGTCAACTGTTCCATTTTTAGTGTAAAGGCAACTCTTTGATCGCTTAATTGTTTTTGCTGAGTGGTATAACTCGTTTGACGATCCGCGATCAATCCCCGAGATTTAACATAGCTATTAGCAACATCATTAAATCGATTTGCAAGCCCTTTATTAGGTGTAGAAAACAAGGCTTCAACACTGGACATGTCTTCCGAAAGCACTTTATCAAGCTTGGTATCGTCTACTGATAGTTTGCCATATCTATCAGTTTTAATACCAATATCATATAAAGCTATTGTCCCACCACTTTCGGTTGGTACTCGCTCACTTGAGATACCACGCAATTGTGATTCTATAGACCGAATCATTGAGTCGCCTTGCAATGCTGCCGCCGTTTTTTTGTCAGGGTCATACGACGACATTTTGTCGACTGCTGTCACCAAACTATTATAAGCATCCACAAATGCTTTAACATTAGTTTTAACCGCATCATTATCTTGGGTAATTTTTAGCGTAGTCGTTTTAGCGATATCGGCATCGGTTAAACTCAGTGTGACACCCGTAATCGCATTTTTAACATCATTGCTTTGTGAAGTGACTTTTTGATCATCAATATAAATCACTGCATTTTTAGCATCTTGCAGCGTAGTCGTATTGCCAGTGCCAAACATATCGGTAAGCCCAGTACCTGCGGTATCGTTCGCAGTTATAGTAATCTGATTATCTTCACCAGATTTATTTGAGCTAAAAACTAAGCGACTCCCAGCATCACTGGTGATGACCGTCGCTGTCACTCCTACATTATCTGAAGCTTCATTTACTTTTTTTGCAATACTAGCCAGTGAGTCGGTTGCTGATACATCGACTGAGAAATTTTTACCATTAACACCGAAATCTAGACTTCCCTCACCTGCTAGTGAGGTCGGCGAAGTAACATTAGTCCCTGCTATTTTATGATTAGTAGCAAGTTGCTCAACCTTAATGTTATAGCTTCCTGCTTGAGCTGTTTTATCAGAAGTTGCTGACAAATACGTTGGGTTACTAACAGATATTTTACGTTGATTTAATGCATCGCCAGTTTGTAATTTTTTTAAGGCATCTTGAAATTTAGACAGCTCGCTTTTTAATGTTCCCATTGCAGAAACTTTCGCTTTTATACTGTCTTCCGATTTATTAAACATCGCTTCTTTAGGCATTTTTTCGGCATCCACTAATACTTTGACAATATTAGAAATATCCAAACCTGAGCCAATACCCGTCGCTGTTAATGCCATACAAACCTCTCACTCATCAACTATATACTTTTAGTAAGTACGTGTTTTATGCCTCTGTTTTCATCAAAAGCCCTGTCACTTCTGACAATTTTTCTGCCAACGCTAAAGCTTCTTCACTTGGCATTTGTCTAATCACATCACCCGTATCTCTATCCAACACACTCACCACTGCTTGACCTGAATGCTCATCAACCTTAAATGCTAATCCCTTACGCATCATAGACATCATATCAGAAAGCTCAGCAGCAACTTCATCAAGCTTATTAGGGCTAGACTCATCTGCCGTCGATTTTTCGGTTCGTTGCTCAGAGTTTAGTACAATTGCATTTTGTTTGAGCTCAGTAAATACCGTTGTCGGTTTTAGTGATTCGTTTACTAAATCTATTTTATTGTGCATTCGGGTAGGTGAACTAGCTACACTGATGTCCATAGCGATATCCTCACGGCAATTAGCATTTGTTCTTTTATTTCATAACAAAGCAAATGCACGATAAACTTAATCTATCTTTAATGTAACAAAGGGAGATCCGTTACCGAACCTCCCTTATCACTCTTTTAAAGATTAATATTGACCATTACAACAGTGATAAGGCAACTTGAGGTAACTGGTTAGCTTGAGCCAACATCGCAGAACCTGTCTGTTGCAACACTTGATTTTTGGTCATTGTTGACGTCTCTTTAGCAAAGTCGACATCTACAATACGGCTTCTTGCGTCGGCAACGTTAGCCTGAGTGTTTGCACTGTTACTGATGTTATAGGCTAAACGGTTTTGCTTAGCACCTAACTCAGCACGTTGGCTATCAATCTGTTTAATCGCGGCATCAATTTTAGTTAAAGAACTTGCTCGCGCTGCTGAGGATGTCAGTGTCAGACCGCTGACTGATAATGTAGTTGAGTCACTCTTAGCTACTGAAATTTGAATATTTTCAGCACTTGTATGGCCTACTTGGAAAGTTTTACCGCCAGCAAAGTCACCATTAAGTAATTTTGTTGTACCAAATGCGGTATTAGTACCAATTGCTGTGATTTCCTCAGATAGCGCAGTGATTTCTTTTTGAATAGATCCAATGTCGTCAGTACTGTTCGCGCCGTTCTCTGCTTGCACTGTCAAGTCACGCATACGCTGTAACATATTAGTCTGTTCTTGCATCGCGCCTTCAGATATTTGCGCAATTGAAATCGCATCGTTAGCGTTACGCATGCCTACATCAAGACCACGTACTTGGCTATTTAAGCGGTTAGAAATTGCTAGACCTGCAGCATCATCTTTTGCGCTGTTAATGCGCAGACCCGATGATAAACGTTCCATTGACGTGGCCAAACCGCTTGCTGAAGTATTTAAGTTCTTTTGAGCTTTTAATGATGTGACGTTAGTGTTTACTGTAATGGCCATGGTTCGTTTCCTCTTTATTCCTGGCTTATCAACTTGCCTGTCTACTTAAGCCAGGCGGGTCTAATTGGTTACAGTATATTTAACGGCAGCAGCTTTTTTATCTTTAGGATTATTTTTAATAATTTTATTTTCTATAAAAAACTTTGCCCACTTTCTACAAAAAAGCAGAAAAAGCAGGCAAAAAAGCAGTTATAATCAGCTCACGGTAACAGGCTAACCAAGTAAAGATAACGCCACTTGTGGTAGTTGATTTGCCTGCGCCAACATAGCAGAACCCGTTTGTTGTAATACCTGGTTTTTCGTCATGACGGATGTTTCTTTGGCAAAATCCACATCGACAATACGACTTTTGGCATCTGCAACGTTAGCTTGGGTATTGGCGCTATTACTAATGTTATAGGCTAAACGGTTTTGCTTAGCACCTAAATCAGCACGTTGATTATCAATAGTCTTAATTGCAGCATCAATTTTCGATAATGCTGAAGCTCTTGCTACTGAAGCAGTGACATCAAGTTTAGCAACACTCAACGTAGTTGAATTACTTTTCCCCACTGAAATTTTAATAGCCTCATCCGACTGATGCCCCACTTGGAATGTTTTTCCAGCAGCAAAATCACCCGTGAGTAATTTAGTATCACCAAACGCTGTACTATTGCCAATGGCAGTAATTTCTTCAGCTAATTGATCAATTTCTTTTTGTAATGAGCTTAAATCGTCGGTACTGTTAGCGCCGTTTGCTGATTGCACGGTCAAATCACGCATACGTTGCAACATATTCGTTTGCTCTTGCATCGCACCTTCAGCAATTTGAGCGATTGAAATCGCATCGTTGGCGTTACGCATACCCACATCCAAACCGCGAACTTGGCTGTTCAATCGGTTAGAAATGGCTAGACCAGCAGCATCGTCTTTGGCACTGTTAATACGTAGGCCACTTGATAGACGCTCCATTGAAGTCGCCAACCCACTGCTGGATGCATTTAAATTTTTCTGTGCCTTCATTGAGGTCACGTTAGTGTTAACTGTAATAGCCATAATTATTTCCTCTTCTAAGAATCTTGCCAAGACTTCGAAGCTTGGCTATTTCCAATCTTGAAACTACTTATAAATTTCTTGGCGTTATTACCAGAAAAATACGCTTAAATATAATCAAACAGGGAAACAGAACCCACTTTACTAAACACACTGGAGACCGCGTTCAATGCAAGCTGTTGCTTTTCAAATTCCGTAATCGCTGATGCGTAATCGAGGTCCTCTAAGAGTGATAGTGCAGATGTATTCACCACTTTTTCTTCGATATGAACCTCAGTGTAACTTTCGACAATTTTCAAATTATTCCCTGCCACACTTCTGGCAGAACTAATTTGATTGACACCACTACCGATGTTATTCAATATCTGTGCCAACTGAGCTCGCCCTTGTGGCGTATTAGCCGAATTAGGATCTTCAATTAATGCGATCGCACGACTTATCGTGTCAAAAACGCTGACTTCTGCCTGCGGCGCCATAGAGAAACTATCGCCAGCGCTAGGTTTTCCATCAATTCTCACTTCTATTCCATTAAAACTAACAGGTTGAGTTGCATCAAAGTTAATCACATTGGCGACGGGATTATTGGCAGAATCGAGCACCTGTAAATTAGTGCCACCAGCACCGTTGTCGGTAAAGTTAAAAACATATATATCAGCTACATAGGTTGCAGCGTCAGCAATTTTTGCTGTTTTAACGCTAAAGTCCCCCTGCTGACTGGCCAAATAATTGACGCTATAATCGCCAAGTCCATTAGCCGCTTTCATAAATGCACTATCGCCAGGGATATTTGTACCTAATGCAACACCAGCCTGTACTAAGCTATTTTTAATGCCCGAATCGCCGCTATAGACAATTTTCGGAGGTGTAGAGTTGTCAAAAGCGAAAGGTTCTTTATTAGTACTGAACCCAGAGAACATATAATTGCCAGATTCATCTTTCGTATTGGCAATGGAAAGGAGCTCTTCTAAGCTGCCTTTCATTTCATCGGCAATCATTTGCCGCTCTGATTCGCCTAGTGTGCCGTTTACCGCCCGTAATACTTGATCACGAATTGATGAGGTCAAATTTTCAGCACTGCCTAGCTTGCTTTCAGTCACGGCTAATCGATTCGTCGCATAATCGATATTCTTCATAAACTGATCGACGAGTGCATTTTTCTGATTCAGATTATCAATACCCTGTGACGCCACAGGATCATCACCAGCAGTATTCACTTTCTTACCACTGTCCATTTGTTCAATAATTTTGCTGGTCGCTGTTTGCTTTTGCAGCACACTGGTAATGCTTTGATTAAAGAGCTGCGCGGATGATAATCGCATAGTTAAATCTCCTAACGCACTGAGGATAATAAGGTGTCAAAAATCTGCTGTGCAGTCGTCATGATCCGCGCAGAGGCTTGATAGGCTTGCTGAAAACGCATTAAATTTGCCGCTTCTTCATCTAAGTTCACGCCCGACTCACTCTCTACGCGCGCATAAGCTTGTTGATACACCGCCTCTGCCGAACCTGTACGCACTTTGGCCGCTTTCGTTTTACTGCCTACCTCGAGCTTAGTGTTCTCGAACACGTCCGCTAAGGTCGACTTTCCCCCATTCATCACCTTACTTTCGCTCAACTTAGCCATAGCGACGGCATTAGAGTTATCCCCCTCTGCGAAGGATAAATCGAAGGTAAATCTGTCATTGCCTGCAGCCGCTTTGCTGTCAACTTCAAAGGTAAAACCAAAAGCGCTAATACTCGGGGGCGTATAAGGGGCTGCAGCCCCAAGGGATGTTCCCGCGGCGTCGAATGCTTCATAGGTTGGAGGCACAACTGTGGTATCGAGCTTTATCGTCAACTCACTGCCCGTTACAGGGAAATTTGCGGCACTGCGATTATTAATTTGAGTCAGCTTCACTTGGGTATTACCCGAGTTAGCTGCATCTGCGGTTATTTTTGGCGATGCTGCGGCAATACCTTTAGGATCTTTCATTACCACTTCAATGCCGTTTGATGCCCCAGCGGTAGGACGGATGGCAAAACGATCCCCTGACGCCATAGCGCCCGCTTTAATATCAATTGAAAATCCAGAACCGCCAGATAACGTTGAGCCAGACAAGGTCAGTGGTGTAGCGTTGCCCGTTTGTGTATCAATTAACGTGTAGCTTGCTGGTGCAGTAAATGACAATTCATAGGCGCCGCCGGTCAATAGACTCGTGTCATCAATAGTGACACCTAAGGTTGCGGTGCCCGTATTACCCGATAAACCCGCTACACGCCCTAACGACATTGTAGGATCGTTGATATCTTTAAAGATATTAGATCCTACTTGCCCATTAAGGTCGATGCCTTGTGCTTGCATTTTATTAAAGTTATCTGCGATACCTAGGGCTAATTGGTCGAGTTCGTGGCTGGCAGGAATTAACGTTTGTTCGCGATAATCAAATATGGCACCAAGCTGCCCACCCAGTTTACTCGGATCGACTGTGACGCTTTGCGAACCAATACTTGAGTTAAGCTGTAACTCTTTGGGAAATGGGTTACCCGCTTGAGTCCCCATACTCATGGCAATCTCACCAGAAACTAACATCACCGAGCCACCGAGTATGACACTCTTTGCGCCATTTTCTAATGGGATCACGTTGACTTGGGCGTACTGGCTTAACTCTTGAACCAGTGCATCTTGTTTATCAAGCAGTTGTGCATCTTGATTTGGCGATTTCATTAACTCTAGATTTAAGTTCGCCAGTTCAGTACCTATCTCGTTAATGCGCTTAGTCATACCAACGATTTGATCGTTAGTCTGATTAAGTTGGCCATTCAAATGTGATTGCATTTGGTTAAGGCTACTAGCGAGTTGCTGTGCATTAGTTAAAGCCGAGTTACGAATGCCTATATCAGCAGGTAAATCAGCAATACTATTTAGCCCAGCGAACAAATCATTTAAGCTTTGCGGCACAATTTTACCAATCTGTGAGAATAGCTGATCTAGTTCACTTAATTTACCGTAGCTGGCTTCTGCCGCACTTAAGGTGGTTTGACCAATACGCAACTCGCGCGCGGCGTAGTCGTTATAAATACGTTTAACGTCATTAACGTAAGTGCCAGTACCGTAAAAGCTACCGCCCAAACGCTGCGATTCTAACGTCGATTGAGTTGCCACCTGTCTGTGATAACCAGCCGTATTGGCATTGGTAATATTATTACTGGTGACGCCAAGTTGTGACTGGGAGGCAAGCACACCAGTTCGCGCAATATTAAGTAAATCAACGGCCATTAGTTGATACTCCTATGAACAAACAGGGTTGTAAGCTTCATCATTTGTCTTCTCCTGGCAAAATTGATTTCAGCTCTTCGCTGATGGACTGCATCACTTTTATGACTTTTTCAGCATATTTAGGGTCTGTGGCATAACCTGCATCTTGCAGAGCACGAATAAATTGGGTTGGTGAAGCGGCAACTTTTTTCGCGCCTTGATAACGATCGCCTTCAGCAATAAACGATACAAAATCGTTAAAGCTATGTTCAAAATCACTGTAAACTCGAAAGTCCGCCTTTTGTTGAACAGCCACACCGTGTTCAAACTCTAAGGTCTTAACGTTAGCTTTATCACCCAACCAGCGGCGATCGGCTTTAATGTTAAAGAGGTTATGACTTGGCGCGCCGTTATTGCCGCGAACAATTTTTTGCCCCCAACCGGTTTCTAGTGCTGATTGAGCTAACAATACTTCTGGCTGAGTGCCTAATGCTTTGGCGGCTTTTTCAGCGTGGGGATATAAAGTTGCTAAAAACTCTTCTCGACTGCTAAACCTGACAATTTTTTGAGTTTCTCTAAACGCAGTGGTCGGCAACACTTGGCCACTAATCACAGGTTCTACGACAGAAAGTGCCTGCTCGCTCCAATTTGGCTTTGGCGTATCGATAGCCAATAACCGATGGGGAGTATCAATATCCATTGATGAATTGGCATCGACGGCTCTATCAGGTTCAAATACAGGACGCGCGATAGCAGCAGGCACGCCATCATTAACCACTGACGTGGGTTCAATATTGAGTGTGGGAGCTGTAGTGCTTTGCACTGGTAAATTAAGCGCTTTATCATCATGGAGCATTTTCATGCCGCCATCGTCGCGTAATACCGAGGCTGGCGTAAAATTACTGGTTTCAGGGGAGAGTTGCTGCACCATCATATCGGCAAGACCCAATACACCTTTGTCAGATAAATCGACCGACAACTGCTGATCGCGCATCTGCTCGTAAAACTGTGTGTATTGGCTATTTAAAGGACTATCGGACTTAAAAACGGCGTTGGCATCGCGCATACTTTTCATCAGCATTTGCACGAAAATACCTTCAAATTGTTGGGCAACTTTTTTCAAGGTGCCCTTCTCATCTTTCTGCGCTTGGGCGCGTAGAGAGTCTAACCCGCCCAAGTCAAGAAAATGTGATGAACTTGAAAGCTTTTCCATGATTTTCCCGACAGAAATTAGATGATGATAAGCTCACCATGCAAAGCTCCTGCCACTTTTAACGCTTCTAATATTGCTAACACATCTGAGGGAGCTGCACCGACTAAGTTTACCGCTCTAACCAGCTCATCTAGCGTGGTTCCAGGGTTAAACATAAACATGCGGCGGTCACTTTCTGTTGCCGTAATCGTACTATTACTGGTGACGGTTGTTTGACCATTTGCTAAAGCATTTGGCTGTGAAACTTGCGTGGCTTCAGCAATAGTGACTGTCATACCGCCGTGAGTTACTGCCGCAGGCAGTAAACGTACGTTTTGTCCCACAACAATGGTGCCGGTACGTGAGTTAACGATCACTTTGGCAGATTCCTCTGCGGGGATAACGTCAAGATTTTCTAGCGTCGCTAAAAATGAGACTCTCTGCGATACATCGCGCGGCGCGTTGACCTGTACAGATGTCGCATCTAACGGGCGAGCCATATCAGGGCCTAGTAAATCATTAATCGCATCAGCCATTCGCTGCGCGGTAGAAAAGTCAGAGCGACGAAGGTTAAACGTCAAATAATCGCCAGACGAAAATGGACTTGTCACACTGCGTTCCACAATCGCACCATTGGGTATACGGCCTACCGTAGGCGTATTTTGGATCACTTTTGAGCCATCTAAACCGTCGGCACTAAAGCCACTAACAACTAAACTACCTTGAGCAATAGCATACACATTACCGTCAACCCCTTTTAAAAAGGTTTGTAATAAAGTGCCACCGCGTAAACTTTTAGCTTCGCCTAAACTCGATACCGTAACGTCAAGATCTTGACCTGGTTTGATAAAGGCTGGCATATCGGCATGCACAGCAACAACAGCAACGTTTTTAATTTTAGGTTTGACATTATCAGGCAGATTAATGCCAAAGTTTTTTAGCATAGTCATAAAGGTTTGTTCGGTATAACTGGTTTTCTCACCCGTTCCAGGTAAACCAACCACTAAACCGTAACCAATTAATTGGTTACTACGCACGCCCTGTACATTGGCAATATCTTTAATTCGTTCTGCCTGACTAGGTAAGGAAAGCACTAGCATGGCAACCGCTAACACGTATTTATATTTCATGATAATAATCCTTAGAAAGGCCACCAGTCGCTCATAAAGAACTGGCTTAACCAGCCTACTTTTTGAGCATCTGCGAAGGTGCCGGTGCCGCTGTATTGAATACGGGCGTTGGCCATTCGCGTTGAATCAATTGTGTTATCGGTATTTATATCTTGCGAGCGGATCAGTCCTGTAACACGAATAAATTCGTCACCATTATTAATAGAGATCCATTTTTCTCCACGGATCACCAAACTGCCATTATTTAGTACTTGCATAACGTTGGCCGAGATACTGCCATTTAAACTGTTACTTTGATCCGCATCTGATTCTCGTTTCGTATTCATACTATCTTTGTAGCGTAGATCGATGGGGACTCCGCCAACAGACACATTGCTACCACCGGCGAAGAGCGGATCTATGCTCAGGTCGGAGCCTTTTTTAATCTCATTACCGGCACTTTTTTTCGCTTGAGTCGATTCTTTCAATACGATAGTGATGATATCGCCGACTTTGTGAGCGCGAATATCTGAATATAGACTAGCTGATTGACTTTCTTGATAAATTGACCCCGTAGCTGCAACTTTTGTCGGCGGTGCTTCTGGATAAACAGGCGCATAAAAAGGATCATCTGCAATCGGTTTCTTTTGCGTCGAGCTACAGGCTGCAAGTAATAGCGCGACGGCCAACACAAGATATCTAGTCATGATATTCGCCTCTATAAATTCTGTGTCACATAAGACAGCATCTGATCTACCGCCGAAATCACTTTGGAGTTCATCTCGTAAATACGCTGACTTTCAATAAGGTTAACTAACTCTTCGGTCACGTTTACGTTAGAGGTTTCTAAAGCACCTTGACGGATTGCTCCCATGCCATCTAATGAAGCAGTCCCTTGGATGGGTGTGCCACTCGCCCCCGTTTCTGTATATAAGTTTTGTCCCATCGGATCCAAACCTGATGGATTAATAAAATCCGTCATAGTCAACTGGCCAACGACTTGGTTTTCAGCGGTTCCTGGTATTTTCACAGACACCTCACCTTCAGCAGAGACCGTAATGCTGGTCGCATTATCGGGCACTGTTATCGACGGCTGCAGCACATAACCAGAACCTGGCGTCACAATTTGGCCTGTATCATCTAAGGTAAACTGACCATTTCTGGTATAGGCAGCAGTGCCATCGGGTAATTGGATCTCAAAAAATCCCGGACCTTCTATCATTAAATCTAAAGAGTTATCCGTTGTTAGCATGTTGCCTTGCGTAAACATTTTTTGCGTGGCGACAACTTTAGTACCGGCGCCTATGTTTAAACCATTGGGCAATTTAGTGTTAGAAGCGCTAACACCGCCAGCTTGGTTAACGGTTTGGTAGAGTAAATCTTCAAATACTGCGCGACTTTTCTTGTAACCCACAGTACTGGCGTTGGCCACGTTGTTTGAGATTACCGAAATATCAGTTTGCTGTGCGTCTAAGCCAGTTTTACTAATCCATAACGCCGGATGCATAGTCTATCTCCTAACTAATACGCATTAATGAAGATGAAGCGCGATCGTTTTCTTCCGCGGTTTTCATCATCTTGACTTGTAATTCAAACTGACGCTGTAGGCTAATTAACGACACCATTTCATCGACAGGATTAACGTTACTACCTTCCACTGCGCCACTTTCAAGGCCAACACTTGGGTCGGCTGGGGCATCATTACCTGACATAAGCCGAAATAACCCATCTTCACCGCGCATCATTTGGGCATTACCTGGATTAACCAATTTCAATCTACCCACTTCCTCAACTACTTCGGCAGTTGCACCTTGGGGACGCACTGAAATTATCCCGTCTTGAGAAATAGAAACCTTTTCGATAGGAAGTGGTAATACGATAGGACCCGCATCACCCATCACAGGATTACCTCTGTCATTATGTAGCAAACCGGTAGAATCAAAACTTAAGCTACCGGCACGGGTATAAGCTTCTGTGCCGTCTTTTGTCTGTACGGCAAACCAGCCATCACCTTTGATCGCAACGTCAAGATCCCGTCCAGTAGTTTTTATTGGACCAGACTTAAAATTTGCTGACGGAGACTCTGTCATAGCAAATACCCTTGTAGGCAACCCTTCACCAAAGGCTTGCATCGATCTGGCTTGTGCCATATCGGATTTAAAACCCTCGGTATTCGCATTGGCTAAGTTGTTCGCACGCAACGCCAGCTCGTTCATATTTTGCTTAGCGCCGCTCATCGCGATATAAAGGAATTTGTCCACAAGACGACCCCGTCAAATTTTCTACATGACAATAGCAAAGCAAGCATCATGCCAATAAATTTAGCGTTTAATCGATTGATAGAAATAAGAAATATATAAAGGGAATGGAGATAACTCAGTAGAAAGGCTAAGTGTTGCCATAGGCGGCAACACTTAGTTGAATAGCATAGTAATTAGCGGATTTGTAAAATGGTTTGTTGCAGAGTGTTATTCACCTCAAGAGTTCGAGAGTTCGCCTGGAAGTTACGCTGCGCCGAAATCAAATCAACTAGCTCAGTCGTTAAATCAATATTCGATTGCTCTAATGCTGAAGAGCTAATGCCACCAAACGTGCCACTATTTGCCTCACCCGCTAACGCAGGGCCGGAGGCTAAACTGGCTTTCCACGAAGTATTACCGACTTGTGTTAACCCTTGTTCATTAGCAAAACGAACTAATGCCACCCGAGCCAGGTTGACCGTCGAGCCATTACTGTAGCTAGCAGTGATAAGACCATCGGTGCCAATTTCAACGTTAGTTAAACGCCCAACCGTCGTTCCATCTTGCTTCAACTCTGTTGCTGAGAAAGGATCCGCATATTGTGTAGGGGCATTAAACTTGACGGTTAAAGATTGAGTGCCGTCAGCTCCTGGGCCGATGACATTAGCCCCCGTATTACCCAGTGGCTCAGTAGTAATCACCGCAGGATTACTCTCAATATATGCTCCGACAGAATTGAACTTCAAAACTGCGCCTGTCCAACCTGCCGCAGTTTGCGCTGAAACACCACCACCGCCAGAGACAAGTGGTACATCTGGAGAGCCATCACCATCGGCATCGACATCGTATTTCCCTGCTGGACCACTCAAATTAACCGGCTTATTATCAACCGCATAATAAGCAACCCAGTTATTCTCACCGTTATATGCGCCGTCTTTAGGCTTCACAAAATAGGTCGTCATGATATGTGACTCGCCGAGAGAGTCGTAAATAGTCATTGAAGTGACGTTGTTATAGGTTTTTGGGTCTGCTGGGTCAAATGCAGCGGGATCAAGTGCGGCAGCCTTAGCATCCAAATTCATTTGCAGAGTGACATTTTCCGTTTTTACTGGGCTACCCGCAGTATCAGGAATTTGCACAGGCTTAGCCGTCGTTAAACTCACTGATGTAGAATTACCATCTTTATCTACTGGAAAAGTTTGCAAATAATTACCGGCTGAATCCACCATGTAATTATTGGAGTCAACTTTAAAGGCTCCCGCACGGGTAAATGCATGGTCTGCCGTACCTAAATCAGAGGACGTGACAAAAAATCCACCGCCTTTAATCGCCATATCGAGGGAGTTATTGGTTAGCTGTAAACTACCTTGATGAAATTGCTGAGCAACCTGACTCGTCGCAACCCCTCCCCCAACAGCTGTTTTCGCATTTGAGAAGATAGAATTAGCATAAACATCGGCAAATTCAGCACGAGACTCTTTAAAGCCAATGGTGTTCGCATTAGCAATGTTATTTGCGGTAGTGTTTAAATCTTTTTGTGCGGCGGCAATGCCACTCAATGCAATGTTAAACGACATAAATACCTCTACATTTTACTCAATTTAATTACGGACGATTAACGCCCAATTCGGATCCTGCGATCACTCAACCTTTTTATGCGAACTTAAGTTTCAGATACCGCTAATACATCGGTTAACTTAATGCCCATTCCGCCTCTTAAATTGAGAATCGCCCCGGTGCTTGCCGTACCTAAAGACACACTACTTACGTGGGCGTAGGTCGACACAGGTAATTCTTGAGCCTTTCCATCAACTAAACCATTGGCTTTAATAGAATAATTACCCGCGGCAACCGGCAGGCCGTTTTTATCTAAACCATCCCAAGTGACATCGACGTTACCACCTTCGCTACCATCGACTTTAAAAGTCGTAATCACTTGGCCTTTTTCATCTTCAACGCGCACCGTCAACTCAGGTATTTTACTCGGTGTACTGATCACACCTTTTATCGTAGGACTTTCAGCAGAGATATTGCCCGTATCTGTTGGTATTAATACCTTACGGCCAACAAGTCCTGATGCTTGCAGCGCTTGGCTCGATGTCATTACACTATTTAAATTGACGATTTCTTTATTTAGATTAGAAATACCATCAACCGTAGAGAACGACGCCATTTGCGCAATCATTTGATCATTATCAACAGGCTTAAAAGGATCTTGCATCGACAGCTGTTGACTTAATAAAGAGAAAAAATCCTCTTGTGTTAAGTTCTGACTTTTTGCCTCAGGCACTATCGAGTCTTTTGGCAAGCGTATGCCATCAAGAAACGGGTTTCCTGTTGAACTGGTATTCTGAGAAGTTGGCACTGCCGCTTGATTAATTTGATTAATGAGGCTCACAACTTACCTCCTACATTACGCATGTTATTTACCCATCCCAAGTGTTTGTTGCAGCATAGACTTAGCTGCTTCAGAGACCTGAACGTTCATTTGGTATGATCGCGAAGCAGAAATCATATCTGCCATTTCTTCCATGACATTAACATTGGGTTTATAAATAAAACCGTCCGCATCCGCCATCGGATGATCGGGCGAATATTCTTTAAGCAATGGCTTATCACTCTCAACAATACCTTTGACGGCTACACCTTGAGTGGTTTGTTGTTGGCTTCTAGCTTTAGCCATTTCAGCTTCAAAAATAGGATGGCGGGCACGATATGTTTTATCTATGCTGCTAGAGACTGAATCAGCGTTAGCGATGTTACTCGCAGTAGTATTTAATCTCACCGATTGGGCCGACATTCCCGAGCCAGCAACATCAAAAATGCTAAATAAACTCATGATTAATCACCTCTCAGCGCTTTCTTCATACCACTGAATTTACTATCTAAAAATCCAAGTGACATTTGATATTCAAGCGCATTCTGCATGAATGCTGATTGCTCTTGCTGAATATCAACGGTATTACCATCACCTGTATCGGGTTGATTAGGTACACGGAACTTAACATGCTGGCCAGTTAATTCTGCCAGTCCAAAATGTTTGTCAGATTCTTGCAAATCAAGGCTGCGACGCTGCTGCTGTTGACCGCGAGCGGATTGCATTGCCGCAGAAAAGTCGACATCGCGGGCTTTATAATGTGGCGTATCAGCATTGGCAATATTGCTCGACAGCACTTCGGCTCGTTGCGCTCTAATACCAAGTGTATATTGATGCACACCGAGTGCATTATCAAAATTGATCGCCATAAAATTGCCTCCTTGTATCACTAACAGAAACAAAGCAATTGATGTGCCAACATGTACAAAAAGGTAAGATAACAAGGGAATAAACAAAAAGCAGATAGAAAATTACCGACTATTCATCGGTAATTCATATTTAAGCGGCTAATTTAGGTCTTTTTTTGGTAATAAATTCCTGGATTACAACGAACCATATCAAACTCATCAGTTAATCCAGCAATGGATTCGGAAGCTCCAAGAAATAAAATCCCTTTGGGATTGAGAGCGGCAGCAAATTGCCGCAAAATTTTTGCCTTTGCCTCCGGAGCAAAATAAATAAGCACATTACGACAAAAAATAATATCAAACTTGCCAAGCAGGCTATAACTCTCAAGCAGATTATGTGCTCTGAAGTTTACTAAGCGCTTCACGTTATCTTTTAACTTCATATTTCCAGAGGGTAATGCATCAAAAAACTGACGTTTACGTTCTTCTGATAGACCACGTGCTAATGCCAAACCGTCGTATTCGGCATTTTTACAACGCTCAAGCATCGAGGGGGATAAATCTGTCGCTTGAATAGAAGCGCTTCCCGCAAGTGCACCGGGCTTCTTCTGTTGATACTCAAGTATCGTCATTGCTAAGGAATAAGGCTCTTGTCCAGACGAACACGCCGCAGACCAAATTTTAAGAGGACGCCCCAGACGACTATACTCGGGTAAGAGTACGTTGTTTAATAATTCAAATGGATAACGGTCGCGAAACCAGAGCGTTTCATTCGTCGTCATAGCATCGATGACTTCAGCCCGCAGCGCTCGCTCTGTCGGCTTCATCGAGTGCTTAACCACATCAGATAAGGATGGCAGGTTATATTTCCCCATCAGAGGAGCTAAACGACTGCGCACCAGATATTGCTTATTCTCACCCAGTACGATGCCGCTATGTTGCTCTAAGAACAATCTAAATTGATTATATTCAGCTTCAGCGAGTGATTTATTTGGCACATTCACATCCTAAATCTTATAGCATGCACAAAAATCAGTGCAAAACTATTATGTTATGAAATCGAGATTATAGCGTAAAGCTTATCGAGGTACTAACCTACACATTTATAAACTTAAATGCTTATTCACCGCAGCTGCGAGCTCGTCGGGGTTAAACTTTGCAATAAAGTCATTCGCACCTACTTTTTGAACCATTGCCTGATTAAATACCCCGCTTAATGAAGTATGCAGTACCACTTTGATATGCTTCAATTTAGGATCATCTCTAATTTCGGCAGTCAAGGTATAGCCATCCATCTCTGGCATCTCAATATCTGAGATAATAAGTGGAATTTCATCAGCAACGTTATCCATCTCTTTCGCGATTTCTTTAAGCTTATTTAATGCTTCTCGACCATCTTTTGCTGTATCAATTTGTAAATTTAATGATTCAAGTGAGCGAATAATTTGTTTACGTGCCACAGCGGAATCGTCAATCACCATAATATGGTAATGCTGATTTCTGTCGAGAGTTAGCTTCTCATTAGCCTCTTCACTGATAGCAGTTTTGACCGGCGAAATTTCATCTAGAATTTTTTCAACATCAAGGATTTCAACTAACTCTCCTTCAATTTCTGTCACCGCAGTTAAATAAGAATTGCGGCCAGCGCCCTGTGGTGGTGGCATCACAGCTTCCCAATTCATATTGATAATGCGCTCAACTGAACTGACTAAAAACCCTTGCACACTACGGTTATATTCCGAAATGATAATAAAACAGTTTTCAGTACTGGTTAATGGCCGACCGCCAGTTGCTGCACTCAAATCAATAACAGAAATCGTTGTACCACGAATATGAGCGACACCTTTTACATATGGGTTCAGTTTAGGCAGAGTGGTCAGTGGTGGGCACTGCAGCACTTCCTTAACTTTAAAAACGTTAATCCCAAAACGCTGACGACCATTTAGCTTAAAAAGCAATAACTCTAAACGGTTTTGACCAACGAGCTGGGTTCGTTGGTTGACTGAATCAAGAATACTCGACATAACTCTGCCTTGTTGTTCTGTTTATGTACGGCCCTATGACTCAGGTGAGTATAGGCATATTAATTGCTTACATCTTATCTATCGATAAACATAGTCGAAACTGAGTCAATCTTCTGACTGTAGTAGAAATAATTATGCCAGTGGCCAGCTTCGATCTTTATAAAAGTATAGGTGTATTCTAGCGTTACACGCTAGTCTCTTCATTATGAAAGTAAATTTAGTCTATTTTTTTTGTATTTTTACCTTTTTAACGCCCGCTTCTGCGAGTGCAGAGCCTGTTGCCCCAACCATATCGGCCATATCAGAATTAGCTAAAGCGCTTATTCTTGAAAAGATATCAGCACCAGCTAATGCTAAGGTCAATATAACACCACAAATAGTTGACGCGAGAATGTTGCCATCGCAATGCTCATCATCTCTTCATATCGAAATGGCGAGCGATAGAGAAATTAGTCGTAATAACACCCTAAAGGTGAGCTGTGACACACCAGACTTAGCCTACCCATGGCAAATATATATCTCAGTCCGTGTCGATATATTATTTCCCGTTGTTGTTTCAACGGAAATCTTAGCGCCCGGAGAGCTCATCTCTAGTAGTCAGGTTGAAATACGCTATATTGAGCAAAATAGTTTAAGAGGGGCTGAATTTGATGACCCTAACAAGTTAGCGGGCGTGCGCGTAAAGCGACGAGTTGCCAAAGATTCTCCTATATTGAGCAATAACTTATGCTTCGTTTGTAAGAACGACTCAATATCTATCCATGTTCGTTCTAACTCTTTCGAACTTAAAACAGCGGGAGAAGCTCTGCAAGATGGAAATAAGGGCGAACGAATAAGAATCAAAAATAGCAGTTCAAACAAAGAACTAGATGCTATAGTCACGGGCATTGGCGAAGTTGAAGTAAGAATGTAAAATAGCCTAAAGCTTTTTTATAAGCTGCCGATACCCAGTTAAGAAATCCCGAATACACACGCTGGAGCTGAAAATGGCCATAGACATTAGCAAACTCAATACTGCAACCACTGCACAAGTTCGAACTGGGGCAACTAAAACCAGCAGCGAACAACAGGCTCAAGTTGCTACAAAATCGACAACACCACAAAAAAGCGATTCAGTGGTCATTACCGCCCAAGCGCAACAGCTTCAAAAAGCACAGTCTAAAATGGCGAGCCTTCCTGAAGTTGACCAAAAGAAAGTCGCTGAAATTAAACAAGCAATTGCAGAAGGTCGTTACAAGATTGATCCTGAAAAATTAGCGGCTAATATTGCAAGTTTTGAAGCCGAACTTAACGACTTAAATAAAGAGTAACTATGACAGCAATAGCTAAACTGGTAGATCAACAACACGCCCATTTGGCTGTACTTAAGCAAATCATACTCAAAGAAAAAGGCGCTTTGGCAGACCAAAACGCCGATTTACTGCTGTCACTTGCTAGTGAGAAATCACAATGCTTGAAAGATCTAAAAGCTAATGATGATATTTTAGCCGCTCACAGTGATAAAGCACTGCTCACTTTGCAAACAGAACTTATCCATAAAATGGATATAATTAAAACGGCATTAATTGAGTGTAAAGAACTTAATGAACAAAATGCCAGCCTAATAGAAATGAATTTGGCCAGTCTAAACCGTTTTGCCCAAGCTTTACAGGCGAGTAGAAATGCAACCAGCCTTACTTATAACGATAAAGGTAAAACCTCAACTATCTCAAGCTTAGGCAATGATTTAAAAGCCTAACAAGCATATCCCCCTTAGCATTTCTTTATCCGACGCTTTGAGTAAAATGTCATGTTGATGTAAAAAAAGCCGCGCAAATTTGCGGCTCGACAGTCCAATTGAAATAACTAAAACAGCTAAAAGTAAGTCACTTCTTTGACTTTTTGCGGTCGACTCTGCTGCTGATAAAGTGCCCAAACCTGAGAGAAATCAAGCTCTAACTCAGTAACATAATGATCGCCAGCCGGATAGCTCTTAATTACTCGCGCACCGCGTATCACCCCAGAAACAGAGGCTTTGACATTATCGTCGGTCAACATCCAATCACTGACACTGCTATTAGCAGTAATTTTTTGACCATAAACCTGCTCGGCTAACTCTCGATAGGCCACAATTTTTGAAGCTTGCATCGCCATTAAAACTCGCTGTGATTGCTCTTTTGCTGGCTGAGTGGCTAAAGGTGCATAACCGATAGCGGTTAGCTTTGGAAAACTGGGCGGCGGTACATCCTCCCACTGAACATATTTATCTTTTGCGGCGCAGCCGCTCAATAACAGCGCAGTAATAAGAGCCAAATAACGTTTCATTTTCCATCTCCTAAGACTCGCACTTCATTCATACCAGGGCTAGCCTGCCGGTAAAGGATGCCGTTTTGTGACACGATTTGCTCCGAAGGCTGCATATAGTTAGCCAATTCTTTTTGAGTCACAAACGTTTGCGAAGCTGACACCACACGATTATTACTTAGACTCACAATACGCGTATTAATTGCCATGCCATTGGTGACAGCGCTCATAGTCGATACCAAAAGATGTTCTACGGGTAAGTCTTTCGAAAGTTTTTGCCAATCCCGCGTCAAAATAAAATCACCATCAGCGGTGACTTGTAAGCCATCCGCTAGATTTAAATCCACGACATTAAATTGAAAACTATGTAGTGAGGTCATTAATCCCTGTTGTAACTGTTGCGCCAGCGCATTAGAACTATGCATATCGCCAACCATTACGGGAGTGGTGACCACAATAGGCTGATCTGAACGTAAGGCATCATTTTGCTTAACTAATTCAGTTACGATGCGCTGTGCCAGATGGTTAATCATGGCTGTTGGCGGCAAACCATTGCCATCCACTAAGCTGGGCTTTGGCGGTGCAACTGGTTTAGCAACGCATCCACCTAACATTAACAATGTTAAGGGAATTATTACGCGCTTTAGCATTGTAGTTACCTCATTGATGGTATCGATTTATTGACAATAAAGTGACCCACTCTATTGTTTTGAATTAAGGAAGCAAGGTTTAGACCAAGGTTGCATCCAAATCCAAAATATTATTTTATTACGAACTTTATCGGCCATTGCTGGCAAACCTTTATCAAAACACCTAGCTAATTAGGCATGGAAATTGCTTAGCAATAATATTAGATAGGTTGCCAGAAAACTGGCTTACTGTATCGCTATTAGTTTAGCGATAAGGATTGAATAGATGCTTATATCACGTTCAGCTTCGCTCATTTTGCTGATTTTTTCATTATTGTCGTTACCGACTCAAGCTGAATGGATAGAGGCCAGCGGGGAAGCCGCTATCGTGAATGGCAATATAGCTCAAGCAAGGGAAGAAGCAATTAACCAAGCGGTAAGTTATGCCACGTTAAACGCCGGCATTCGTATATCCAGCGAGCAACAAACAACCAATGGTAATCTTACCCAGAATAAATTCGCATTAAATCGTTATGCCCAAGCGAGTAGCATTCAACTCATTAATGAGAGGATTCAAGGGAATAAAATAAATGTTTCCCTAAGAATTGATCTTAATGATGAGCAGACGCCACAATGTCCTAACGCTCATTTAAAAGCCGCCATCTTAATTCCACAATCGCAAATTAAAGATCGTGCTCAGCTAAGATACGGACAACTGTCAGGTTTTGAAGAAGTCATTTCCGAAAAGCTGGGTAATATAATAGAAGATTACTCAGCCACAAGTTTTAGTCATATCCATGCTAAAGAGCGACTCGATATTACACCAGCGCTTGTCGATGTTCGTGGTTATCGGCTCCCAAGTTGGCTTAGTGAAATCACGGATAGCCAGTATATACTGCAGCCTCAAATTATCGATATTTCTGTAGACCCTGTGCAAACAACCTTTCTTGGATTATGGGATGAGGCTCCGACAAGACAATTTCACCTTAAACTAAGTCTCTACCATGGGATAAGTGGAGAAGAAGTTTGGAGTAAGAGCTACAGTGCGTCGGCACTTTGGGAATTTGAAGAACAAGCAATCGTTACGCCTAATAGCGATAGATTCTGGCGTTCGTCCTACGGTAAAAGTATCAGCCAATTAATGCAACAAGCCACTCAAGACTTAGACAGCGCACTCAATTGCAGACCATTGCTGGGTCAAGTTGTCAGCCGCCAAGCAGACAGAATTATTATAAATCTAGGCCGTAAACATGGCATTCGTGCCGGTGATAAATTCCAAGTCGTATTACAACAAAATTTGCCTGATCGCCTTAACGAAATGCGCGCTATCGCCACTAAGAGCCGAGCAACAGTAAAAATCGAACAAGTGAGCGAAGAAAGCGCAACCGCAGTACTTGAAGATCAAAATGCTACCTATAATGTGCAGATAAACGACATAGCGCTTAAGATTTAAGCAACTAAATTTTAAGCCTTTTAATCAAGGATAAAACCAGTATAATTACGCTCGTCTCTCTATAGCTCAACAGGATAGAGCAGCCGCCTCCTAAGCGGCCGATCGGGGTTCGAGTCCCTGTGGAGAGACCAGTTAACAGGCTTATCTTGATAAACTTCAACGATTTTCAAGGATACGGTTAATGACTGTACTTTTTGACTCCAACCTAGAAATTATAAATCAACGCTGGCCATTACTAAGTCAAATGCTAAATACAGCTTCAGTCTTAGATTTAAGTGCCCATTTAGTGCAAGGTACTGAGCAAACCATTAGCGTAAATGGTATCCAGTTAAGCAGCCGTCACAATCGTATTGCAGAAGCACAGCTTTTAATTAGTCAACTGCCAAATAACAGTAGTGAAGCAACTGTTTACGGCGTCGGCATGGGGGATGTCCCTACAATTCTCGTGCAAAATTCAGCCATAAAACATATTCGTATCTGCATACTCAACGTAAATCTATTTGCCTTATTATTGACTTATACCGATCAACGACAATGGTTAAGCGATCAACGCCTAGAGCTGGAATTTCAGCTTCAACATCACAGGTTAGCACAACAATATATTGCTATTACCCCAGAACTATTACTGAGTAGTGATGATAATGCTAGACTGCGTGACTTATTGGTATTTAATAATAACCTGACCTATGCAAATAAAAGCCATGGCAGTGTTGATGATAAGCTTCGGCTACGGATGATGGAGAATCTCGCCACTATAAAAAAAGACAGAGATGCCGCAGACTTAAGCTCCCACTACCAACCGACTAAGACGCTAGTCATAGCCACGGGTCCAACACTAGAGCTACATTACGCATACTTAAGGGCGCAACAAACATTACCAAAACCAACTCGGCCACTAATGATTAGTGTCGATACTGCATTAAAAGCATTACTCAATGAAAATATTATCCCTGATATCGTTGTCAGCATAGATCAAAACATATCAAGGCAGCTATTACCTGATAACATCCCCACGAGTGTTAAGTTGGTCTATTTCCCCAAGTCACGACAAGATGTGCTGCAATGGTGGCCAGGACAACGTTTTGCCGCTTATTCACAGAGTCAAGTCTATGATGAGTTACACCAACTCGCGCCTAAATTACGCTTATTTACTAATGGCAGTGTGATCCACCCAGCTATTGATTTAGCTGTATATTTAAAAAGTAAAACCATTACATTATTTGGTTGTGATTTTAGTTATCCGCATAATAAAACGCACGCTTTCTGGCAAGACGGTAAGTTAGGGCCCTCCGTAACCCATGCGAAACAGCATTGGGTTATGAATGGTCATGGGGAAAAAGTAGCGACTGATCTTAATTTTCGTGGGTATCTACTTGCATTAGAACACTACATCCATTCTAAACCACATGTAATATTTTATAATGTAAGTTTAGATGGCGCTGCTATTGATGGTACTCATTATCTGGAATGCAAATCATGAGCAATAAAGCAACTGACGAACTCGTCATGAAACTGATAACGACTGCGAGTAAATTTCGATTAGGCCATGAAGCCGATGGTTCACATGACTTTGCTCATTGTATAGATCAGCTCAAGCCTCTGTTGCCTGAATTAACAAACGCAATGACAGTTGTACAATTATTTCGTGAGATGCTTGCAGCGCAAGAGCGTCATGACTGGCTAGCTTTAGCTGACAGTCTTGAATATGACCTCCCCCTACTATTAAATGTGTCTTTTAACACATAACAACAGACAGTCCAACTAATCCCAAACTAGAACATCTGCTGTAGTTCTATAGAATAAAACAGCAACCCAAAAAGTTAACTAAAGATTTAACTAAAGTAGCCATTGAATAATTAGCACCATAAAAGAGATGCGATAAAATAAATATGACTTCATGCCAAAAACATATTTTATGTGAACGATTAAGTAAACTAGATAATCTTAGAGCAGAGTAAAAATTTGAAATTTAAGTCACTTGCGGTCGGATTAATCAATCAACGGCATAATCGATAAGTGACACTGTATCAATTTGTACTCAGAGCCTAACAACTTAAATCAATTAACAGACAAATAGTTAATTTATCAAGGTGAATAGCCACACTTCCCCAAGACCACCCCACGCCAAAGCCTGAGAGTAATAATTTATTTTTTTGAGTGGTTAACTTTGATGACAGACTTGAACAAAGTGCTAAAGGAATCGATGCAGAACTGGTATTGCCGACCTCCCTCATTGAAATGATAACTTGTTCGCTTGTAAAGCCTACTTTATCTCCCAAACGTTTTAACATCATTTCATTAGCTTGATGCATAACGCAAAAGTCAATGTCATTTACTGCCCAACCCTTCCTATCCAAACATTGATTGATTGATTTGGGTACTTCTCTTAATGTGAATACAAATACTTGCATACCATCCATAAAAAGTTCTGGCTGGGTATTAGGTCTTCTTGCTCCACCGTAGGGCTGAATCAGGTACGGTGCACCAGATCCGTCACTCCCTAATGAAAAAACCATATCTTCACAATTTTGCCGTTTTTCAATAGCAATTGCACTCACTGCATCACCAAATAACGAAGCTACAGCACGATTTGATTCGCTATATTGTTGGCTTGTCGTATCACCAACGACCAATATAGCCTTATCTCCTTCTAAGCCACTGAGTAATTGAGATACTTGCCATAAACCATAGACAAAACCTGAACAACCTAAATTAACATCAAATGCTAGCGTACTCTTACTCAAACCAAGCCGGTGCTGAAGCTGTATGGCATTACCTGGAAATGGGAAATCAGGAGTTTGAGTCACAAAAATAATAAGAGAAATATCACCAGCTTCCCACTGCATCTCATTAAGGAGAGATTGGCAAGCTATTACTCCTAAATCTAAAGCGGTTTGCGAAGGCTTGACAATACGCCTAGAGTGTATACCCGTAGAAGCTATAATGCGGGTCATCTCTTGGCTATTCTCATTTGATTGCTTATCAATATTCACCTTTTCGACTTCTGGCAACACAGATACAATACCAGAAATAGTAATATTTTTAATTAAAGCTTCAGTCATCTCGTATTCCAGATTTTTACTATAATCGCAAAAGGCTAGTTTATTTTAACTATGAGCCTTGTACTTTCAAGCTATATTATTCAATGTTATAGTTAAAAACGATATTAACCTCAACAAGGCTATTTATGGAAGCTGTGATAAAATCAGTCAAAATTGCAGGAATGCAAGCTGCAGTCCCTACCCACAGACATTCCTATGTAGATACTCCAGATATCTTTACTCAAGAAGAAGCAAATAAAATATTTGCAAGCACTGGAATTCATAGTAGACGCATATTACCTTCTCATCTTTGTGCGTCTGACATGTGCATTGCAGCAGCACAAACATTACTTCAACGTCTTGATTGGCCACCAGAAACTATCGATATACTGATATATGTATCGCAGGACTCTGATTACGCGCTCCCAGCAACTGCCTGCCTCATGCAGCATAGACTTGGATTGCCTCAATCAGCTGCATGCTTAGATGTTAGCTTAGGCTGCTCTGGCTTTGTTTATGGTACTTGGATAGCAAGCCAATTGCTAAATAGTTCAAATGGTAAGCGTGCCTTAGTGCTATGCGGTGATACATCAAGTCGTCACTTGCTACCAGATGATCGCGGAACACTTCCTTTGTTTGGCGATGCAGGAGTGGCAACTGCGCTAGAGTATGATGAAAACTGGCCAGATTCTTATGCTGTTTTTGGAACAGATGGTACTGGTGGACAACACATTGCAGTAAAAGCGGGAGGCAGACGAAATCCGACTATGCCAGGATTATCGTCTCGAAGCCGTGACGAAGAGCAAAGACTCTACAAAGAATCTCGATTGTATTTAAACGGTGCAGCAGTATTTTCTTTCACTTTAAAAGTAGTACCCAAATTAGTAAAAGACGCACTCCTACTCGCACAGCTTGAAGTAGATGATCTGGACATGGTTGTAATGCATCAAGCTAACCATTTCATTTTGGAGCACTTACGTAAAAAAGTAAAAGTACCTGGTGATAAATACTTAATTGATATGAAAGATTTCGGTAATACCTCCAGTGCATCAGTACCATTGGCTATTTGTCATCAATTAAGTGATTTTTTTACCAAGGAAACTAAAAAAGTGATGCTTGGTGGCTTTGGCGTTGGTTGGTCTTGGGGAGCTATCATCACTGATATTGGACCAATTGTTGCGCCAGAGATCATTGAAATTAATGATGATTTTGAAGCCCTATCACTCATTCAGCAATAATCATGATGAATTTAAAAGATAAGCTATATATCGTTACAGGGGCTGCGATTGATTCTGATATTGGTCTTGCTATATGTAAAAAATTAGATGCCCACGGTGCAAAACTTATATTGATAGGGCGACGAGAAGAAGCTCTAGAAGCCACCAGATGTCAGCTAGTAGGCGATCACTACGTTGTTCCTTATAACTTAAGTCGACTCGATGACATTTTACCTTGGGCAAAAACTATAAATGAAAAGTATGGACCTATTGATGGATTAGTGCACAGTGCGAGTTTCCAAGGTTATAGTCCTTTACGAAGTATTTCTGCAAAGCAAATTAATAACTATTTTGATGTTAATTTTTCTGCCGCTCTGATGCTAACGACTGCTTTTTCAAGAACAAAATATTATTCTCATAATGCAAGTTTTGTTTATATTGGTTCTGTCGCTGGACAGCGAGGATTAAAAGCTCGTACTTTATATGCAGCATCAAAAGCTGCACTATCTTCGTTAGTTCAATCCGCAGCCCTAGAGCTTGCGATAAAATCGATACGAGTCAATTGTGTTGCACCTGCAATAGTAAGCGGAGCAAAAGCAGATAAACAGTTTCAGACAATAGGTGAACACCAGTCTCAAGCGCTGATCGCAGCACACCCTTTAGGCCTTTGCGCTCCAGAAGATGTAGCTAATAGTGTCTATTTTCTAGTAAGCGATTTAAGTCTAAAAATAACAGGTACAACATTAATCGTAGATGGTGGCTTTCTTGCTGGATAAAGCACGTATTGTTTTCTATGGAAATAGTAGCCAGCAAATTGGTGCAGGCCACATTATGCGGTTATTTGCATTAGCACAAGCGGCACAAACTCAATTTGAAGTGGTGTTTGCCTATAAGTCGTGTACAGATGTCCTATTACATAAACTACATCAACAAGGTTTTTCTACTCATTCGATAAATAGTCCATTAAACACACACGAACTAATGCTTCTAAAACCTACGGTACTTGTCGTTGACGATTATTACTTAGTAGATTCAGAATTGGACACACTAAAAAATTTAGATGTATACCTTGTTAAACTCGATGATGGTCTAAATAATGCTATTTTTTTTGCAGATCTTATTATCAATCCAGCTCCGAATGCTCCTTTAGATGTATATAAACGGCACGCTCCAACTGCAATGCTTTGTTTGGGGCCTCAATATACTTATTTACGCCAAGAATTTTCCCGATGTAATTTAATTCCTGTTGAAGAACGAAAAAATCTACTCATAACCTTAGGTGGAACTGATAGTAAATCCCTGGCACTCCCATTATCTAAATTACTGCTTGACTGTCTCCCCCAAGTACAAATCCAACTATTGCTTGGTAAAACTCACCAACACCAGCTATCTCTTAAAAATTTGCAGAAAAAAAACACTTGTTTTCATCTAATTTGCAACCCTGAATCTGTTGCTGAAATAATGTCACGTTCTGGATTAGCCATTTCAGCGGCGGGGGGAACACTTGGCGAACTCGCATCAATGGGTGTACCAACCTTAGCGTTAATTACTGTTGACAATCAGTTACCCGCTTTAACCTCACCACTAAATAACACATGGTACCATGGCATAGATGTTAGAAACTTCAATGATGAAAACGGTGACATATCGCAAAATCGAGATTTATTGAATAAAATCAGAGAAGAAGTACTTATTCTTTGGCATAATACATGCAAAAGAGTTCATATGGGTGAACAGGCTCGCCAATTGGTTGACACTAAAGGTTGTCAGCGGATCATTGAACAGTTGATGATTGGCATAAATAATAAATTGGGACATCAATGATTTCGACACAATCCATACTTCCAAAACATTACTATGATTTACTAACGTTCGAACAAGAACTGAGTCGTGTATTTGAGCAAAATTGGATTTTTGTCGGTTTTAAAGAGCACTTGTCGAAAAATAATGACTTTATCACTATCACAATCGGTAATACTCCAGTGGTGGTGCAAAATTTTAATGGTCAAATAAGTGCGCTATTAAATATTTGTAGCCATAGAAAAGCGACTCTTCAACGGGATGTGCGAGGTAATCGTCCACTCAGATGTCCATATCATTGCTGGAGTTATAAAAGCGATGGCGTATTGGCAGGTGTGCCTCAAAATAGGACTGATTTTGGCCTAGACGAAGCAGCAAAAAAACACTTAGCTTTAAAGCAATTTACAGTTGATATCTGCGGGGAACTCATTTTCGTACGCGTTGCCGCAAGAGGGCCATCATTAATTGAATTTTTAGGGCCCTATTTCAGTATATTACAACGAGTGTCAACTGATTTTACAGAACAAGTTCAAGAAGGCAGTTTTCTGTGGAATACGAATTGGAAAATTGCTTGTGAAACAGTGCTTGAAGTTTATCATGTCGCAGGAGTTCACCCTGAAACCTTTGCAAATTTTGCGAAAGCAGAATGTGAAATAGAAAATTTCAATGGTCATACAACAGGTAATACTCCACTGCAGGATGCCACGCACAAATGGTGGGCAGGTGCTCGAAAACATTTAAAAACCAACCAACACTCTGACTTTAAAGAATATAATCATTTTTTTATTTACCCAAATCTCGCTATAGGCCTAACTAATGGCTCTTTAATGTCACTACAAACTTACGACCCGATAGACCCCACGCATACCAAATTAAATTATCAATTAAAAATGATAAGTAAACCAAACGATAGAGTAATAAGTGAAGCTGTAAAAACAGCTATCAATCTTAATTTCACCCAATTTAATCATACAATTTTAGAAGAAGATCGTGTGATTGCTGAATCTTGCCAAAAAAATATGCCCCACTGTAATGTTCCTGGTTTACTTGGCAAATGTGAAGATAGAATCCGCCATTTTCATAATGCCTGGCGTCTTGATCTCAACGAACTATTAGAAGGGCTATAAAATGTTTAATACAACCCTTTCAATCAACGGTCGTGAAATTGGACCATTGCATCCGCCCTATGTCATTGCTGAATTATCAGGTAACCACAAAGGTCATTTATCGCAAGCATTAGCAATGATAGATGCAGCAGCTGCAACTAGAGTGGATGCAATAAAGATTCAAACCTATAGCGCAGATACGATTACGTTAAACCATGATGGTCCAGAATTTCAAATCGAGGGTGGATTATGGGGCGGTAGAACTCTTTATAATTTATATCAAGAAGCACATACACCTTGGTCATGGCATGAGGCGCTTTTTGAACGAGCAAAAAAGAACAATATTACTTTATTTTCCTCGCCATTTGATAAGACTGCAATTGAGTTACTCGAGTCACTTAATTGTCCAGCCTATAAAATCGCATCATTTGAAATTAATGATATTGGCTTAATAACCGCTGCAGCAAAAACAGGCAAACCTATCATAATGTCCACAGGGCTTGCCACGCTTGAAGAAATCAATGAAGCAGTTAGCGCGATTGCCAATGCTGGTGGTGTACAACTCGCGTTATTACACTGTATAAGTGGCTATCCTACACCACTTGAAGATTGCAATTTACGCACAATTGCAGATTTATGTCGTCGATTTGACTTCCCCATAGGATTAAGTGATCACACTATTGATAACACAGCATCTATTATAGCTGTGGGACTTGGTGCATCAGTGATAGAAAAACATTTTACCCTAGATAAAACAGACGGCTCAGTCGATTCTGCTTTCTCACTTGAGCCAAATGAATTCGCAACATTAAAACAAGAAACTCTTAAAGTTTTCAAAGCCTTGGGCACTGTAGGTTATGACATTAAGCCAAGCGAAGCTGGAGGCAGAGATTTTCGGCGTTCTTTGTACGTGAGTAAAGCGATAAAAAAGGGGGAGCATTTTACAGAAGAAAATATTCGTTCTGTTCGTCCAGCAAAGGGATTGCATACTCGTTATCTACCGCAAATATTAGAACAGACAGCGATTACAGATATTGCATTTGGCACTCCCTTATCAGAGCAACATCTTTCAATTCCTTTGAAGAAACAGGATTGACAATGCAAAGAGCGATCTGCATTACCCAAGCTCGAATGGGATCGAGCAGATTACCAGGTAAAGTATTAGCTGCTATACAAGACAAGCCTATGCTCGAATATCATCTTGCTAGGGTTGGGCAAGCAAAACTAGTCGATAAACATATTATTGCGACAAGCAACACTGAGATTGATAAACCAATAGTTGAATTTTGCCAACTCAACAAACAACCCTTCTTTTGTGGAAGTGAATTAGATGTTTTATCACGATTTTATCACGCTGCTCTGCACGAAAATGCTGCGCCAGAGGATATAATAATTAGGCTTACGGGTGACTGCCCATTAATTTCAGCAATATTAATTGATGAGGCGATTACAAAACATCGACAAGGTGATAACTCGCAATACACACACATTAGTTTAAGTTATTTTCCTCGAGGCTTCGATGTGGAAGTTTTTAGTATGGCAAGCCTAACTAAAGCTTACGAAAATGCGACTACTGTAGCAGAGCGCGAACATGTGACACTTTATCTTTATTCACAGCCTGACACAATTATAGTTCCTGTTGAAACGGGTGAATTAGGTTGGAATAAATTCCGACTATGTGTTGATGAAAATGAAGATTTACAACTCGTAACAACATTAATTAAACTATTGGATAAGAATTGGCTCAATGTCTCTCCTAAAGAAATATGCCAATTATTACAACTTCACCCCGAAATAGCTCGTATTAACGCCAATATAATACAACGAATAGCACATTAATCTCATGCAATCGGTTAGTAAGCCGATAGCAAATAAGAAACGATTACAAATCATAGCAAGAGGTAAGACAAATGAATAAACAAGAGTTTTTAAATCTACTTGAAGAGATCCTAGAGCTTGATAGCAATACTTTACAAGGTGATGAAGTGCTGATGGATATTGAACAATGGGACTCATTAGCATTTCTAAGTGTTATCGCTATGGCTGATGAACATTTTGATATTGTTATTCAAGGCGACAAGTTAGAGAAAATTAAAACAGTGAATGATCTGATTGCATTAGTACAAGAACACCTTACTGCTTAAGGTACAAAGTTATCATGGTATTACATAACCCAATGGTGTTAAGTGATAAACGCATACTCATCACTGGTGCTTCAGCTGGTATTGGTCGAGCATGTGCTATTTTACTTTCTCAGCTTGGTGCAAAAGTTGTGATCAATGGCCGCCATCTTGAAAGTCTCAAGGACACCTTACAGCAGATGTCAGGTGGTGGGCACAGTATTGCTGTATTTGATATGGCTAACACCGATGAACTCTGTGAATGGTTTAAATCCTTAAGCCAAGCTGAAGGCTATTTTGATGGATTTGTGCATTGTGCCGGTATACAAGTAACTAAACCGATACGCTTATTTGACCAAGCATTTTTTGATGAAACTATGCATGTCAATCTGGCGAGTGCCATGGCCATTACAAAGGGTTTTCGCCTTAAGCGGGATAGAAATAAGCAAGGAGCGATTGTTTTTGTTGCCTCTATAGCTGGTTTAATAGGGCAAACAGGGAATACGCTGTATGGCGCAAGCAAAGCAGGATTAATGTCATTAACTCGAGGGTTATCAATGGAACTCTTAAGAGATAATATTCGCGTTAACTGTGTGGCACCTGCGTTAGTGGACACTGAAATGGTGCAGCGAACTAAAAACAGTATGACGGAAGCGCAATTTCAGCACATGCTGGACCAACACCCAATGGGAATGGGCCAGCCAGAAGATGTCGCAAATGCTGTTGCATTTTTATTAAGTGATGCGGCGAAATGGATTAATGCTGTAACGCTACCCGTCGAAGGCGGGTATCTGGCAAACTAAGAAGTAACACATGGCACTCAATTTTAAACGAATTGATGTAAATGATGCTGAACTACTGTTGAAATGGCGTACATCACCAGAAATAACTCAGCATATGTTTACTGATCTGCAAGAACCATCACTTAAAAAGCAGCAAGCTTGGATTAAATCTTTGCAAGATCGCAGAGACTACCGAGGCTACATGATTCAAGACGATGGAATATCTATCGGTTTTCTCTGTTTTAGTGATATTGATTATCTAAACCAACGCTGCAGCACTGGCTCATACATTTATGAAAGACAAGCTAGATTAAAATATGGTGTAACAATGCATACCTATATTTGTAACTATGTTTTTCACCAATTAAAAATGAATAAAATTGTTAATCATGTACTCAACGCCAATGAAAAAGTCGTTAAGCTACAGACTTTACACAAAACAAGATTAGTAGGTTATTTAAAACAACATATATTTAAAAATGACCAATTTTTAGATGTTTATATCTTTGAACAACTGAAAGAAGATTGGCTCAGCCAGAAGCAACATTATAGTCTAGAAAAAATTTCAGCAGCATTTAACGATTGGGACTTCGCATGACAAATCTAACTACAATCATCATTGAGGAAACACGTCGAATCATTGAGACTAAAGGTGAAACTTGTCCAGATATCTTACTTAATTATCATTTCTTAAACGATTTACCTATGGACTCCTTAGATCTTGCCACCCTGATAGTTAGCTTAGAAATGTCTACAGGACTTGATCCGTTCAGAGAAGGCTTTAAAAGCTTTCATACTGTAGGAGAACTGATTCATCTTTATGAAGGCATGTTGACCTAATGTTTAAGTTAAATGCGGATTTTAAGTTAATAGAACATGATGTTTGCTACAAACTCACAAGCCTTGGCCCATTAGCGATTGATGAACAGCTCAACTACATACAATTAAACTGCCAGCTTGAAAATAATGGCCCGTTAGTTTCAAAGATGCTAAAAGCCATGATCATAGGCCAACAACAGGATATTCCAGTTATCTTTAACCGGAATGGACAAGCTTTTGATTGTGAAGATGTACCCAATACATTTAAGATTGGGCTATTTACTTCAGGCACAACAGGAACACCAAAACTTATATTTCACTCTATCGATTCCCTACTGCCGAAAAATAGTAAAACGTATGCTGAATCGACACGATGGCTCTTATGTTATAACCCAATGAGCTTTGCTGGGATACAGGTTATATTACAAGCCATAGTGTCTAATGACACTTTAATTGCCAATGTCGATGCCAATATTAGGCAAAAAGCAGATATTGCTTTAAACAATAAGGTCAATGCTATCAGTGCAACACCATCGATGTTTAGGGCTATGTTACTTGCCTGGGGGAAGAATTTCCCCAAGCTTAAACTGATTAGTTTAGGAGGCGAAATTGCCACACAGTCTATTCTAGATGACATCAAAACTTATTTTCCCAAAGCAGCACTAAGGCATATTTATGCCACAACAGAAACAGGTGTGATATTTACGGTCAAGGATGGTCTAGCAGGCTTCCCTAAATCTTGGACCAATCAGTCCTTTAACGGCTGGCAATTAAAAATTGCCCAGTCACTGATTTTAAAAAAAGATCATTTGCAACTTGATACAGGCGATAACATTATAGAAACAGAAGATCGTTTTTTATTTAGCGGACGTCAAGATAACCTCGTCAATGTTGGCGGTGTTAAAGTCAATCTTGAAGCCTTAGAGCACCAAATAATCGCACTTGAAGGCATTTCTGATGCGAGAGTGTTTGCTAAGGCAAATCCAATTACAGGGTCTTTAGTTTGTATCGAACTCTGCGCACAAGATCAAATATTGGCTAGAGCATCACTAGATGCCTATAGTCATAATCTAGAGTCGGCAGCAAAGCCTAGAATTATAATTTTTGCTGAGCAGATAACATTAACTGATGCAGGGAAAAAGCAGAGAACGATCTAATGAAACATGTGATAGTTAGTGGTGGTAGCCGTGGGCTAGGACTAGCAATAGTTAAACATCTGTTAGAAGAAGGCTATATGGTCTCAACTTGCAGTCGAGCAAAAACGTCAGAGATTGACCAACTAACCTCTCAATATCCATATTTCCAATGGTTTCAAGCCGAAATTGGCAATGCTGCGCAAACGGCACTATTTGTAAAGCAAGCCTGTGACTGGGCCAAAGAAACGCAACTGTGGGCCATAATCAATAATGCTGGTATTGCCAAAGAAGGTATATTAGCAACATTCCCTAATATCGAATCAGATACCCTTCTGCAAGTTAATTTGCATGGGGCGCTTTATTTAGCACGAGAAGCGTTACGTGTTTTCTTACGGCAAAATAGTGCGGGAAGAATTATCAATATCAGCTCGATCATAGGTAGTAGAGGTTATACAGGACTTGCAGCCTACTCGGCCTCTAAAGCGGGTCTTGATGGATTAACCCGAGCATTAGCGAGAGAAAATGGACGGCGAAATATTACTATTAACTCCATTGCTCCAGGATATTTAGACACCGAAATGTCATCGATCCTTTCAGATAAAAAGCGTGACCAAATCATTCGCCGGACGCCAATGCACAGACTCGGTACTGTGGAAGATATTACTCCTGCAATTAGCTTTCTCTTGTCTGATGGCGCAGCATTTATTACCGGACAAACTCTCACTATTGATGGTGGCATCACAACCTAGGATGACCTCTATGCCCACAGTTCAATGTCAACTTTGCCACACTCAGCAATGGCGAATATTTTCTCAAATTTCATTTGGAGTATGGGACAAGAATACCTCAATGCTGGTGCGTAAATCATCCGACTATCCGCTGTCAATATGTCAGCATTGTGGGCATGTTCAAATCAGCAGCGAATACACCTCAGAACTATTTAAAAATTTATATTTTCACTCTGCCCAAGAAGCGGTTATGTGGCATGAATCGCTTTTAAATAGTAATAGCCCCTATGAAGAGATGGTTAGCTTTGCATTGAGTGATTTAGCGCCTAACACAATCGTCGATTTTGGTTGTGGTGAAGGTAAGCTCTTAGAAGCAACACATAGTGCAACACCCAAAAGTACCTTAATTGGCATTGATTTTAATGATCGTTTTTCACAAAAGAATATTCGCTATTTATCATTCGATCTAAATCAGCTTCAAAATCTATCAAATGACCATTGGCCCAACGGGGTTGATCTTGCAATGGCATCCCATGTATTGGAGCATGTAATAGATCCTGTCGATTTTTTACGACAAATAAAAAAACAATTGAGCCCTACTGGCGCTATTTTCATTGAGGTTCCTGATTTTTCGGAACGCCATAATATCGAGTCAATTGGTATGAGCAATCTCATAAATTTGCAGCATATTCATTACTTTACTGTTGACTCACTTAATTATGCTGCTCACAAAGCCGGACTAAAAGCAGTAAAAATAGCGAGAATAACTACTGGATATATACCTAGACTACAGATGTTATTAAAAGTAAATCTAATCGAGCAAGCTCATGTTTCAGTGCCAATTTTCAATGCTGTTGATGTGATATGCCATTATCAAGCACAGTGCAGTGAACTACGCTCACGATTAGCTAGCATATTACGCGAAAAAATTATTCAAGAAGGAAAAGTCGGACTCTGGGGAATCGGTGCTGATTTTTATAGTCTAATTAATGAACATGCCGACCTTAAAAGTCTTATTTCCCAAGGGAAAATGATACTTTTTGATTACGCCCTAAAAGGTAAAGAGTTTCAATCACAAATAATTTTATGCAGCAGTGATATTCCCACAGTCGACTATACCGTATTAATTAGCCCTCTACTTTTAGAAACACGCATTAAGATGCGGGCTGTATGCTGCGACTGGAAGAACGTTTTAGACTGCTATCTAAAGTGAGAGCAATATAATGAATACAAACTCCCCCCTGCAAACAACCTGCAAAATATGTATCCATACGAATTGGAAAATAATAGATACACTTATTTCTGGAATTTGGGACAGAAGTAATGTCGAACTCGTCAGAAAAATACTTTATTTTCCAATAGCTCAATGTCAGCATTGCTATCATGTACAAGTCACAGTGCCCTATACTGATGAGATATTTAATTCACTCTATTTTTCAAGTAATTTAGAACCTGATATGTGGTGTGATACTCCTATAGATAATAAATCTCCTTATGAGGAGATGGTAGATTTTATTGCACCCTATATTACAGAAAATATTCATGTAGTAGATTTTGGAGCTGGAGCAGGCACTACATTAAAATATATTGCGCAAGAGTACCCTTCTTACTCATTAAAATTTTCAAGCGTAGACTTTCACGACCACACACATTCAAATACTATTACTCATATTGATGCTGATTTAAATAAGCTAGACAACATTAAAAAGTATTTCAATAAAAAATCTATTTCATTAGCAATAAGCACTCATGTTTTAGAGCATATAATTGAACCAATTTATTTTCTACAAAACATAGGTAGTATTTTAGCTGATGATGGTTATATTTTCATCGAAGTTCCTGATTGTAGTCAAGATGCATTTATTGAAAACTTAGCTGTGACAAACTTAGTTCATGGCCAACATATTCATTATTATAGTAAAGATTCAATAGCCTTATTAATTAAAAAATCTGGATTTAAAATTGTAAAGCAACAACAACTGACAACTGGAAACATTCCAAGATTAATGCTTCTACTGGAAAAAGATAAAACTACTGAATTTATAATGGATCCTAAAATTACAAACACTGCGAAGCATGCTGTAGAAAAACGTTTTAGTGCATATAAAAAATATCAAAATGCTCTTTTTGACATAGTGAAACTAAATTTGAAAAAAAACAAAAAAATTGGATTTTGGGGACTTGGTGGAGATTTTTATTTATTTACAAAAAACTACCCATCTATAATTGAATCAATAAAACAGCAACATATTACTCTTTATGACTATGATCTCGCAGGGCATACCTTTGAAGGTCAGCGTATCTTATCTAGCTCAGAGTTAGAACACGCCAGCGAAGCTATATATATAATTCCAATCTATGCACCAACAAAAGAAAAAATGAAAAAAATATCTAAAATGTGGAGTATTTCCATAGCCGATATTTAATATCACACTTAAATCAGCGACTATTTATTAGTCACACATACAACACCCCAAGCGTTGTACCAAACAAAAAGAAGTGAACATCCAGAACAATGATCAAAAGAAGAGCGAAACAGGCATCCAATATGGCTTCGGAGTTAAATCCAGAGCAAAATAAAGAAGCTGTGTAATAATTTAGGTTACAACTGCCTTGAAAAACCTCGCTACCACCGATATAAAAACCAACTCTCTAGCAACTAATTTATATCAAATATGATATCATGAAGTTTTTTTAAAATAAAATCTTGTTCTTTCTCTTTCATCTGAGTGAAAATCGGTATGGTAAGGCAATTAGCATAGTAATTTTCAGCGCCTGGGCAATATCCAGAAAAGTATCCTTTTTTAATATAAAAAGGTTGAAGGTATACTGGAAAATAGTGCACGTGAACACCAATACCAGCTTGCCGCATCAAATTAAAGATTGATTTCCGATCTTTATCTTCTGGTAATCTAATGATAAATAAGTGATATGCACTTCGGCAATTTTCTAGTGGTTTAATAAATCCAATATTTAAATTTTTTAATACTTTTTCATAATATTTAGCAAATTGATTTCTTCTCTCCACAAATGATTCTAAGCGCTTAATTTGACTTAAACCAAGAGCAGCCTGTAGATCTGACATCCGGTAATTGAAACCCAGTATATGTTGTTCATAATACCAATCGCCTTCATTTGGACGTGTCAACTGGCTTAGCTCGCGTGTGATCCCATGACTGCGCAACAAATTTAATGTTGCTGCGAGCTCACTATCTTGTGTCGTTAACATACCGCCTTCTGCGGTCGTAATTACCTTAACTGGGTGAAAACTGAATACTGTGATATCAGAAAAATGGCAAGAACCAATCTTATTACCTTGGAAATGTCCACCTATAGCATGAGATGCATCTTCGATTATTTTTACTTGGTATTGCTTAGCAAGTTCGCTAATTCTTTGCATATCACAACTATGACCCGCTAAATGCACGGGAATAACCACTTTAGGTAGACGCCCAAGAAGTTTGGCATGTTCAAGTTTATTTTTGAATGCTTGCGCGCATAGATTACCTGTTGTCGGTTCAACATCAACAAAATCAATTTCAGCGTCACAATAGAGGGCGCAGTTAGCAGATGCTACAAAGGTAATGGGTGAAGTCCAAACTAAATCACCTTTTTTCACACCTAATGCAAGACACGCAATATGTAACGCTGACGTTGCGCTATTGACTGCAATTGCAAATTGCGCATCAACGGCACGAGCTACGGCATCTTCAAATTCAGCAACTTTAGGGCCCTGTGTCAAAAAATCAGACTTCAAGACCTCAACAACCGCATCTATATCAAATTGATTAATATCTTGCTTACCGTATGGGATCATCCTATCTCATCCATTTTTAAGATTTCTACGGTGCTAAGAAAATGCGGATTATTTCCAGAGTGGTATTCAAAACCGCTTTCCACCAATTGACCATGTTCACCTAACAAATTATTGGTGTAATCATTTTCTTGGCTAAAAAACTTAATACTCGGCGTAATGACAAAGTGATCTTCAAACTCAATAGTATGGTGAGAGTCATCCCCTGGACACATAATTTCATGCATTTTCTCACCAGGACGAACCCCAACAATATCTTGAGTTAACCCTGGACCATAGGCTTCTGCAAGATCTGTAATTCTGATAGATGGTATTTTAGGTACGAAAATTTCACCACCTTGCATACGAGCAAAATTTTTCAACACAAAATCAACACCATCTTGGAGCATAATCCAAAAACGAGTCATCTCAGGGTGAGTAACAGGCAAAGATTTAGCACCATTAGCAACTAGTTGTTTAAAAAACGGAACCACAGAACCACGAGAACCAACGACATTGCCATAACGCACAACGGAAAAGCGTGTTTGCCCTTCACCAACAACGTTGTTTGCTGCGACAAAAAGTTTATCTGAGACGAGCTTGGTCGCGCCATATAGATTTATTGGGCTAGCAGCCTTATCTGTAGACAAGGCAATTACTTTTTTAACATTATTACTGATCGCGGCACGAATAACGTTCTCAGCTCCATGGATATTTGTCTTAATGCATTCCATCGGGTTATATTCAGCAGCAGGGACTTGCTTTAATGCTGCTGCATGAATGACATAATCCACATCTTTAAATGCTTGCTTTAATCGATCAGCATCACGCACATCGCCAATAAAGTAACGCATACAGGGCGCATTATAAACTTGTTGCATTTCATACTGCTTAAGTTCATCACGAGAGAATATAATAAGCCTTTTGGGTTTGTAGCGTTCTAGAATTGTTTTAGTGTATTTTTGCCCAAATGACCCAGTGCCACCGGTAATCAAAATCGTTTTATTATCAAACATAAACTTCCCCACAAAGTATATACATCTTCGATTAGCGACCAGTGACAAGACTAAAAAATCATTGACAAAATCTAAAGCAATATCCGCGCCAATATATTCATTATGATTAAATAAGTTAAAACATTATACAAGCATTGGGATATGATTATAGGCAAGTATCGATAAAATATAAATTTTTTATCGATTTATTGACGTGTAGCCCCCTAAATAAGTATTAAAGCAAATATCTTCACCCATAACATGCATCAGGGCTTAGCTGGAACGTAAATTGCTCGTACTTGCGCTGACATGCCAAGAAATGACACTATCCTAATGACTCTTAAAGCAAACCCATGAGTTGTTCACCCTATATAGAGGAAAATATGCAACTACAAACTAACATATTGAATAACTTTGCAATAAGTCGCTTCAACGAATACTACTTACCTAGTATAAACCGTCATACTTTTGACAATATTGACTCAAAGACCATTTATGAGAAAAATTTCAAAAATCTACTCCATCAGAAGGACAACCTAAATATTATCATTGGGATGGACTCTGGACTACTAGCCAACTATGTACTGGAAGCAAAATTTCCTGACGGAAGTAAGTTTGTATTTATCGAGCTATCATCGGTACTGCCTTTATTGGTTATTGATATCCCCCAGCATTTACAAAAAAAACTTATCATTGTTGATGAATCGGCTGTAGATGAAATATTAAGCCAAGACGAGATTAAAATTTATATCACAAAAGGTCAGTACCGTCTTTTCCCCTCTCTAGCGGTTACCGCCAAGCATGTTGATGATTACAACACGCTACTAAATGACATTGAATCTAAATTACAAAACATGTCATTTCAAAGCCAAATAGACTCAACACAAAAAATATTCATTCATACTCAACTGGCGAATATATCAGATAATCATACACAAGCAAAAATACTAAAAAACACCTTCTCAGGACAAACCTGCATTGTTATTGCGGGCGGTCCTTCATTAGATGAAAATATTGATTGGATCTACGAGAACAGAAATAACCTATTTATCATTTGCGTATCCCGCATTGCAGGTAGATTAGCAAAACTGTCTATTACTCCCGATATTATCGTCAGTGTTGATCCACAAGATGTCAGCTTTAATGTAAGTCGCGATATGTTTGATTTAAGCGATAATTCAATACTCGTTCATTCATATCATGTTAGTCCGAAGATATTATCTCAATGGCAAGGACAGTGCCTTTATATGGGACAACGCCTTCCCTGGGATGATAAAAATGATCGAGATAATATCATTACAGTTGGACCAACGGTAACCAATAGCTCAGTACGCCTCGCAATAGAGATGGGATTTACTAGAATACTGTTAAGTGGTGTGGATTTTTGTTACTCGAAATCAGGCTATACCCATGCTAGCGGGACGCCAGAAGCCAATCAAGGCCCCTGTTTAGGGCATAATACGGTGTGGGTAGAGACCTATGAGGGTTATCCTGCGGAAACGTTATTGCAACTTAGACATGCTATGGAGTCATTAGAGCAAGAGGCACAAGCTTATCCTGACGTTGATATTATTAATTTATCTAACAGAACAGCTAAAATTACGGGTATATCTTACGTAAACCCCGATAATATCCAATTAGATACATTGCAATCAAAAAGCCTTGAAAATATCAACATAAAATACTCAAGTCATGACTTAACGGCCATGAAAACTGAGTTAACTAAAGTGACAGTCGATTTTGAAAAAGTTTTCTCTCTGGTAAAAAAAGCAAAAAAGCTATCATTAACTTTAAACCTAAACTCTAATCTATCAGTAAAAACCATGGATGAGATAAATAAAATAGAAGATAGGTTAAACAGAAAGTATAGTAATTTATCTACACTCATAAAATTTTATGGCTATCATGAATTTTCCAATTTTTTAACTACTCGAGACAAGGATAACTGGACTCAAACCCATATTAACAATATGACAAAAAGTTATTATGATGCATTCTCATCTATTTGCGGAATAATGTTATCTCTTATAGAGAATGCTCATGAAAAAATTCAATTTAGGCTAAAGGAAATGAGCGATACTCCACTCTCAGAGTTAGCCGTTAGATGGAAAAAAGAAAACCAGCCTGGTAGGTTTCTTATTTGGCAAAAAATGCATAAACAACATATTTTAGTTCAGAGTGAAAGCGATTTATTATTAGAGCTCAGCCTATTATTTAAGCAAAACATCACACCTGTTAAACAAACTTATACTGGTGTGCTTAATTCGAATTCAGCGATGAATCATGTTTATACTAAGATTATCCGACTTAACCAATCCAAAAATCATTATGGTCTAGCTTTGACAGCCAGTAATTTACTGCCTTTTATTGCACAAAATACTGAAGCAAATCGGCTATATCACCTCGCCCTATCCTTCCAACTTAGCCTAGAGCAACAACCCCAACAAGCATTAGATGCCTTGCTTGCTATACCCGAGGAACTTTGCACTGAGATGGAGTTAAAAAATATTATTTTGCTCGCTCTCAAATTGAGTAACCTTGAACTAGCGGAAGCAACGTTGGTCAAAATTTTAACTCATAGTGATGAGTATATGCCCCAGTATGCACATATTTTAAAGCTTCAAGGAAAAACTCAACAATCTGTTAATGCTTACTTAGATTATTTAGAAAAATATCCTTCGGACACGCAGACATGGATAAAGCTAGGGTTATTTATGATTGAAATCAATCAAGTAGAAGCCTCTCACACTGCATTTTCCAATGCGATTGATGCAGACCCCAATAATCAAGTTGCACAAGAGTACTTAGCAGAGCTCACGCGATTAATGGCTTCTTCGCTATAATGTTAAAAACTCGCACCGAACACTAATATTCATGTTCGGTGATTTCAATATTACCTTACTAGACAGTATAATTAGCCTCATTTCAACATTGTTCACTCGCATACCCAAGGAGATTTTGTTTGGCTCATACTTATATACCTTTAGAGACCTACCGCCGTAAGTGGATTTTCAACCACAAAGACTTACCTGTTACCGATGAGGATAAGGCGCATATCCTACCGTTAACGGACAAAAGTGCTATGGAGGTATGGAACCAATGGATCAGTAATAAAAGTAGTCGAGCAGAGCAATTTACTAAGGGTGATTGGGCTGCCAAAGCTGATGCTTGGACTGAAACTGATGACTGGCAGAGCGTTTGGGACAGTGAAGAGGGCCGTTTACCTGCTATGTTAGCCGATTTCATTAAATGGCCAGATGATACGCTGGTATATTTTTGCTATGAAAAATATCAAGTAATTGAAACCCGTTGGGATGTATTTGTCCGCAACTGGAAATGTTTTTTATTTTTCGATGACGGTCCAATTCTGATTTCTTCAAAACAAAAACAAGCAGTTATGTTCGAACAAAATGGGCAGTACAAGCTAGGTACTCGCGGTTAATTTAATCCTGTTTGCACACAAATGGCATACTAATGCTTAACGCATGTATGCCTAATTTCCCCATCACCACATCATGCTTAAACGTCATTGGTCTATCACTCACCCCTCTGTTTAGATTAACATCCGTTTGCAGTATTGAGTGTTTGCAAAATCGATACTAACGTTTTTGCTCAAATACTCATTAAAACCAGTTTTAAACCCAATAATTAGAATCTAAAAATGAGGTGTATTATGAAGTTACTCTCCACGCTTACGCTCGCAACCGCGCTGTTATTACCTAACACTGTCTTTGCAAAAGACGTTTCAGGTGTGCAAGTTGCCGATAGTGTGACATTAGATAGCCAGGTTTTACCACTTAATGGTGCTGGCGTTCGTAGTAAATTCTTTATGGATTTATATGTGGGAAGCCTCTACGTGCCTACAGCCTTGAATAGCACGGCAGCCGTCATTAATGCTCCGATTGCAGTCATTCGACTGAACATCACTTCAGGCATGATCACCTCCGAAAAAATGCGCGATGCAATTACCGAAGGGTTTGAGCACGCCACTGCTGATAATACCGCTGACATTCAGCCGCAAATCGATACTTTTATGGCGCTATTTAATCAAGAAATTAAAGCTGGCGACCAATTTACCTTAGTCGCCAATAAATCCCGCGGCGTGACGGCTTACAAAAATGGTCAAGAACAAGCGACTATTGAAGGTGAGATGTTCCGCCAAGCACTATTAAAAATTTGGCTAGGTGATCAACCTGCCCAGAACAGCCTAAAAGAGGCCATGCTGGGCAAATAACTTAACTTGACCTTAGAATTTGAAGCCGATATCCAAGGCAACAGCACCTTGGTTATCGATTTTAAGAGCCGTTTGGTTGGTCACTTCTACTTCACTATCAAAGTAGTAACCCGCGTACAGGTTAACAGAAAGTGCGGAAGTCGCTTGCCAACCACCGCGCAGATAACTGACCCATTCGTTAGTTTCTACTACGGTATCATCATCTTCGATGAGAAAACGCTCGGTACGGCGCGAGCTACCAAAACCTATATTCCAATCAGGATTAAATTTATAACTCAATTCTAATCCTGCAGGACCACTAAAACCGGCTTGGAAGGGGTTAGCAAGTGCCCAATGTTCATCTATCTGCCAGCGCATAGCGAGATAAGGCACTGTCCGAACCTCGTCAATATCGTTAAGGTATGCGACCCCAAAACCAATCATATTGCCCGATTTTAATGCATACATTACCGATGCCACAACACCATAGCTCTGTGCTTGGTCAGCTGATGCAGTATCAGCGTAAGCATATTGGATCTGCGGTGCTAACGAAAAAGACCAACGTTTATCCATACGGTAGTTTAAAGAAACCCCAGCACGATAACGGTTAATATGATCCCAACTTTGTCCGTCAGAACCAAATAATGATGAAACATTATTGGGTCCTGTAAGACTAATATTGCGCCAATCATAATTGAGCCGATCGTAACCGACATTAAAACCCACTGACCATTGCTGATCTAGCGGTATATTCATGCCAGCACTGAGCAATAAGCTGTCTCTTTGCAGCTCGGTATTGCCATTGGCAACCTCTGCACTTTGAGTGCTCACCTGGGAGATATTTAATCTAAACGGCTTACTTTCCTGCAATGGTTTATCTGCCGCGATCACCGCACTACTCATTAGTGGCAGCAACAATAAACCATATTTCAGTGTGGGGTATTTTGTGCTCAGTTGTGGGTGTAGTTGATTAGCCACGCTCAATCCTTACATGTAAATGTCGAAATATATTTTGCGCATATGATACGCGCTATCAAACAAAAAAGTTCACGCTATCCATGTGTAGATACAAAGTGATACTTCTAAAACCGTTTTTTGGCTATAGTCGATGCGCTTTTAAAAACATTTCAGCACAGCCTAAAATATATTTTTCTCTGTCGTCAAGGAGTTCATCGACGGCTAACCCCAACTCCAATTTTAATTTAAGTTCACCAAATAACATTAAACAAAAACGCACTGCACTGTGGTGAGCATTACCAAAACAATATATTCCAAGTAAATCTACAGCAGCTAAATAATCAGCCAATATTGCCACAATATGTTGAGGCCCTGCCTCAAAAAACAACCGCGACACTTCGGGATGGCTTTCGGATTGGGCAACACAAGTTTTAAACACTGTGATGGTTTCGGGGCTAACTATCATCTCACCAAATTGCAGCGCAAATTGGGTCAAGGCTAACTCGGGTTCACTCGGGTCACTTAACAACCCATCATTAAGATTATGGCTAACACATTTAGACTCAATGGCCGCAACAAATAATTCATCTTTACTACCGTAATAGGAATACACGGTTTGTTTTGACACTCCCGCAAGTTTTGCAACTTCATCCATGCTGGTGTGAGGAAAACCTTGACGACAGAATAAATCAATTGCAGCTTCAAGTACTTGTTGACGCTTTTGCTCGCTACGGCTTAGCGGCAACAGTGGTTTGGAGGAATGCGTCATATCTACTCTCAACTGGTTAAATACAATAAATTTGCATTAGTTAAGCACGAAATAGACTAGACAGTCCAGTCTTTCGCAACTAGACTAGCAAGTCTAGTTACATTGTATTAACGTTTAACTCACAGTGGAAATACTGATTATGGATCTCACAGCAAGGCGCTTTTGGCGCACGACTCACATTTGCGTGTTTGCGTTTGCATCATTAACGGCCTGCCAAAAGGAAGTAACTGAACACGCCACTGAAGTCACGTTGCCCACTGTGACGAGTCAAACATTAACTCTAACGCCAAGTTATCAACGCATACAAACCTATTCCGGCACAATCCGCGCTGGCAATACCACTGGTGTTGGCTTTGAATTGGCGGGAAAGTTAAACGAACTACAAGTAAATTCAGGCAGTAAAGTGAAGCAAGGGCAAATACTTGCCATCCTCGATACCCGACTACTCGAAGCTGAGCGTCAAGAGATCCAAGCCAGTCTGGCACAAACCCAAGCCGATGTAGATCTAGCCACCAGCACCTTAAAACGTAATCAACAATTAAAAAAATCGGGCTATGTCTCTGAGCAACTGTTAGATGAAAACCACTCACAATTAAGTAGCTTAGCCGCAGTAAAAAACCGTCTACTCGCCTCACAACATGCCAATCAACTTAAGCTCGACAAATCTATCTTAATAGCGCCCTTTGACGGCACCATAAGTCAGAGACTACATAATCTAGGTGAAGTGGTTGCCGCAGGTAGCCCTATCTTTACCTTGGTGGGAAATATCAATCCTGAAGCCTATATTGGTATTCCTGTTGCGTTAGCCGACCAATTTTACGCTGGGGAAAAAGTAAAAATCAGCGTTCAAAATCAGAATTTCACTGCCGAAATTGCCGGTATCAGTGCTGAAGTAAGCTCCGTCAGTCGCACCCTACAACTCAGAATAAGTCTACCTAAAGATGCCCGTGTGATTAACGGTGAAATTGCGTACCTGCATCAACAACAACAAATAGTGCAAACGGGCTATTGGGTGCCTATTTCAGCACTGACGGATGGTATTCGTGGAATATGGAATCTGTATATTATCGCAAATGATGAGCAGCAATCAGTCATTGAACGACGGGATGTCGAAATCCTCTACACCACCCAAGACATGGCTTATATTCAAGGCGCAATTAAGCCTAATGAAATCTATGTCAGTCAAGGACTGCATAAGCTGGTCGTAGGCCAAGCTGTGTCTCCTATTGCCGCGGCCACGAGGTAGATATGATTAAAGCTTTTGTTGAAAATGGCCGTCTAGTTAGCCTTATTATTGCGCTATTAATTGTGGCTGGCTTTGGCGCCATATCCAGCCTACCGCGTACCGAAGATCCACATATCACTAATCGTTTTGCTTCAGTGATCACCCCTTATCCTGGCGCTTCTGCCGAGCGAGTTGAAGCCTTGGTGACTGAAGTGCTTGAAAATCAACTCAGACGTCTTGAAGAAATTAAGTTAATTCAATCAATTTCACGGCCTGGGATTTCAGTCATTCAATTAGAATTGAAAGACACAGTCCAAGAAACCGATCCCGTGTGGTCTCGGGCACGTGATTTATTGGCAGATGCTAAAGTGAGCCTACCGGAGGATATACAATCTCCGACTTTAGATGATCAAATTGGCTATGCCTACACCGCCATTTTAAGCCTAGTGTGGAATACCGATACACCAGTTCGAGTTGACATACTTAACCGCTACGCCAAAGAATTACAGAGTCGACTTAGACTGTTATCGGGCACTGATTTTGTCAAACTCTACGGCGCGCCAACCGAAGAAATGCTCGTACAGCTTGACGGCAATAAGATGAGCCAATTACAACTCACCCCTGCCACTATCGCCCATATCCTCAGCGGCGCCGACAGTAAAATTGCCGCCGGTGAAATTAACAACCAGTACTTTCGCGCCTTAGTCGAAGTATCAGGTGAACTCGACTCGCAATCGCGTATTCGTCAAGTCCCCCTAAAAATTGACACCCAAGGCCAGATTATTCGACTCGGCGATATTGCCACTGTCACCCGCCAGACAAAAACTCCTGCAGACAGCTTAGCGTTAGTCGATGGTGAACAAGGCGTATTTGTTGCCGCGCACATGCTTAATAGTAATCGTGTTGACCTTTGGCAAGCACAGGTAGAACAAGTGGTTAATGAACTTAATCGCGACATGCCTGCCAATATTCGTATCCAATGGTTATTCGAACAAAATAGTTATACCAGCGAACGCCTCGGGGGATTAGTTATCAATCTACTGCAAGGGTTTGTGATTATTCTATTAGTACTGTTAATCACACTCGGGCTAAGAAATGCCATTATCGTGGCGATATCTCTGCCACTTACGGCTTTATTTACCTTAGCTTGTATGAAATATATTGGTTTGCCGATACATCAAATGTCAGTAACGGGGCTTGTTGTCGCCCTTGGGATCATGGTGGATAATGCCATTGTGATTGTCGATGCTATTGCACAAAGACGCCAGCAAGGCATGACTCGCCTGGCTGCGGTAAGCAAAACCTTACACCACCTTTGGCTTCCTCTGGCTGGCTCAACACTGACCACCATTCTTGCTTTTGCGCCCATAGTGCTCATGCCTGGAGCGGCTGGTGAATTTGTCAGTGGAATTGCCATATCAGTAATGTTTGCGCTGCTCGGCTCTTACGTAATTTCTCACACTTTAATTGCAGGGCTCGCGGGACGCTTTAGCCACGAGGGCCAAAATGATGCTTGGTATCAACGTGGGATCAACTTGCCACTGTTAAGCTATTATTTTCAAGCAAGTATTCGAATAGCCCTCAAACGTCCTATTGTTAGTGCACTTATTATTGGCATTATCCCCGCCTTAGGTTTTTACGCATCAGGTAAGATGACTGAGCAGTTTTTCCCGCCATCTGATAGGGATATGTTTCAGATTGAAATCTATCTTGCCCCCTATGTAAGTTTAGAAAACACCCAACACCAAGTGCAACTGATGGATAAACAACTGCATGCTACTAAAGGCATTACTCAGGTCGATTGGGTCGTGGGCGATAATACGCCTTCATTTTATTACAACTTAACCCAGCGCCAACAAGGCGCCAGTAATTATGCCCAAGCCATGATTAAAGTGACTGACTTTCAGCGCGCCAATCAGCTTATACCTGAATTACAGCAGCAATTTGATCGCCTTTTCCCCGAGGCACAAGTATTGGTACGCAAGCTAGAGCAAGGCCCACCTTTCAATGCACCGGTGGAGTTAATGATCTTTGGCCCAAATCTAGATACTTTGCGGTCGCTTGGCGACGATGTAAGAAATATTCTCGCCCAAACACCGGACGTACTGCATACCCGCGCAACACTCAGCGCCGGCGCGCCTAAGTTGTGGTTACAAGTCAATGAAGATGCCAGCTTAATGAGTGGCCTGAGCCTTACGGATATTGCCAGACAGATCCAAATGTCGACCACTGGCGTTATCGGTGGCAGCGTATTAGAACAAACCGAGTCTTTGCCTATTCGGGTTCGTTTAGGTGATAGCAGCCGCGAAGAAACCAGCCGTCTGGCAGAGATTCAACTCATGACGCCTTCGGGTGAGGCGGTCGCATTATCAGCTTTATCTCACGGTGATGTACGTGTGAGCCGCGGGGCAATCCCAAGGCGTAATGGCCAACGAGTTAATACCATTGAAGCCTATATCGTCAGTGGTGTGCTGCCCGCCCAAGTGCTGAATGAGGTTAAGGATAAAGTGGCGCAATTACAATTGCCATCTGGCTATCGAATTGAAATTGGTGGCGAAAGCGCTAAGCGCAACGAGGCTGTAGGAAATTTATTATCAAATGTCATGTTAGTAGTAACCCTACTATTAGCCACTGTGGTGTTGTCTTTTAACTCCTTTAGGCTTACTGCGATTATCCTTCTAAGCGCCATACAATCGGCTGGGCTTGGGCTGCTCGCAGTATTTGTATGTGGATATCCCTTTGGATTTCCGGTAATCATAGGGTTATTAGGGCTAATGGGATTAGCCATTAACGCAGCTATTGTGATCTTAGCCGAATTAGAAAGTACGCCGAGCGCTCGACTTGGCGATAGAGAAACCATCATTACCACAGTCAGTCGTTGTGGCCGTCATATCAGTTCGACAACCATTACTACCGTTGGCGGTTTTATCCCGCTCATTATCGCTGGTGGTGGCTTTTGGCCGCCCTTTGCTATTGCGATTGCAGGCGGAACATTACTCACCACGCTACTCTCACTTGTATGGGTACCAACTATGTACTTACTGTTGATGAAACGGCGCAGCCTGACAATGCTAAGTGCTAAATAATGGCGCGGCTAAAGTAAAAAACTAAAAGTGCAAAACAAAAAGCCGTTTAATACACCATCACTTTAACAAGGTGCTGGTGTATTAATATAAAGGGTAAACAGTGGCTTGGTAGCCACTTTTAAGCCAATATCATTCAATCACACACCACAACAACCAGATAAAACATTTATTTGGTCATAACTTAACCCATAATCGATAACAAATAATAAATCTTAGACTCACATCAAGACCTCTAGCTAAATTTTCAGGTACATTCGCGGCACCTTTACCTATAGGAACACATAATGAATTATAAACATTGGCCTATTGCAAAACAGATTGGGGCCCTCGCCTTTTTTCTTACCCTTATTATTTTTAGTATACTCAGTACCCTTTCCTATAAAGCGGCATCAAATGTACTTGAAGATAAAGGCATTAGTGCGATGAATGCTGAAATTAGTGCCTTATCAAGCATGCTAGAACTGCAATATGACAGTCTGTTACAACTTGCTAGGCGCAATGCTGATGTTTTTAAAGAAATGTATCCAGGGCAATTTAGCAAACCGGATAAGACCATTAACGTTGTTGGCGTGAGCACTCCTGCGCTATTACACGAACAAGAACAGATCAATACCTCTAAAAGTAAGGTCGACCGCTTTGCGAACTTAACAGGCGGTAACGCAACTATATTTGTGCGCGATGGTGACGATTTTATACGTATTGCAACGTCACTCAAGAAAGCCGATGGCCATAGAGCACTTGGTACCTATCTAGGCAAAAGTCATCCTGGCTATCAAACTCTGATCAGCGGCAAAGACTATGAAGGTTATGCCAAGCTGTTTGGCAAAGATTACATGACTGTTTATCGTCCGGTGAAAGACACTCAGGGACAAGTCATTGGTATTTTGTACATTGGTTTTGAAATAAGCGCCGTATTACAACAACTCCAACAAGCCGTGAATAATTTAGTCTTAGAAGAAACAGGCCATTTCCTATTAATGCACAAAGTCGACAATTTACTGGTCGCGCACCCTCAATTTGCAGCTGGCGAAATGGTCACAGATACCATGTTAGATGGCTTGAGTCTAAGCCAAGCCACACAGGATAATACCGACTGGCGTTATGCTAATAGCAAAGATGAAGCTATGTTTGCCCACAGTCAAACGGTGAATGGTTGGAACTGGGTGCTTATCGGCCAGGTAAAAGTCAGTGAACTCAGTGAAGAAAGCATACATTTACTCAAAATTAACGCGATTGTAGCTATTACTGGCATAGCATTAATCACCGCATTACTGTCAATGGTGCTAATCAGAACGCTTAAGCCATTACATGTATTACAAAATCATATGGAAACCTTAGGCCACGGTGATTTTAGTCACCAATTAACGGCATCTGAACCACAAAGCGAAAACGAAGTTGATAAAATTACCACCAGTGTATCAGCAATGTCTGCAGAGCTCAGGCAACTCATTATCGCACTACAAACCTCGGTCACTAGCTTAGAGCAACAAGCCATACAAGCGCAAAACGTGGCGCAGCAAAATGGTGAAGAAGCGCAAGCTTTGATGCTACAAACCGATCAAATTGCCACCGCAATTGAAGAGATGTCAACGTCAATCCGTGATGTTGCCAATCATGCTCAAGCCGGTGCTGACCAGAGCCAACAGGTAGATGTTGCAGCTAAAGAAGGTCAAAAACAGCAAGTTCAAGTTGTACAAGATTTACTCAAGTTAAGTCAGCAGCTCAATAGTAGTCATCTATCGGTAGAAAAAGTTAGCCAAGAAAGTGAAGCGATTAGCAAAGTCACAGAAGTGATTAATAGCATTGCCGAGCAGACTAATTTACTCGCACTCAATGCAGCCATTGAGGCTGCGCGAGCGGGCGATCAAGGTAGAGGTTTTGCCGTGGTGGCCGATGAGGTCCGAGTTTTAGCCCATCGAACACAGTCATCCATTTTAGAAATTGGCCAGACGATTGGAAAGCTGCAAACTCAAGTCAAAAATACGATGGAGCAAATGAGTCAAAGCCGTCAGTTAGGCATAACATCGGCCGCCCAAGGTGAAGCAACCGGTGAACAGCTTAAGGAAATCACTCAGCGAATTGGCGAGCTGGCGATTAGCTCATGTAATATTGCTTCGGCGACAGAACAACAGAGCAGTGTGGCGCAAGAAATTACCCATAACCTGCACCTAATCAGCGAGCTTGCGAGTGAAGGTGAGCTTCGTGCCACGCAAACAGTCCACTCAGCCAATGAGCTGTCCTCTTTAGCCGCCACATTAAAGCACCAAATAAGCCAGTTTAAAGCCTAAAAACAATTCTGCTGAGCACTAATGACGCATCAATGCCGTCCACATGGGCGGCATTTTTAAATGTTCTACTGATGAAAAATAAGTATATAAAACAATATTTAACAACAATTGCATTAACTATCTGTTCATTCAGCGGGAGTTCAACGCGCTTTAGACAAGGCGAAGGATTGAAGACATAGTGGTGCTCTGCCAAAAGCCTTAAACGCTGTATAAAGCGCGTTGCCATACAGTTAAATCAGCCGCCCTGTGAGGCTCTGAACTGATTAGATAGTTAATGTGATTGGTATAAAATAAGATTGGGTAGAATTAAGATAAAGGTAGATTAGAGGCGAGAGTGGAATAACTCATATAAAGTCAACGCTAACGAACCATCATCACGCCTTGCATGTTGGACTGTTCCTTCTTTACACACCTCAAATTATTAAAAATAGCCCAATAAAAAACCCCGCATGCGCGAGGTTTTCAATTCGAGTTTAGACGTTAGTCAGCGTCATCTGCCGCTCTGTCCATATTCTCAGTATTTTCAAGCCATAAAGCGTTGATGATACCGAAAGAACAGGCTAACAAAACCCCTAATAGCCACGTGAAATACCACATAGTATATGCTCCTTAAATTGTCAGTATCAGTAGAGTGAGACTTTATTATCTTCAATATGTTTACGGCTAATACGACCAAACATTTTGAAGTAAGTCCACACAGTGTAACTTAATACTAAGGGTACAAAAATCGCAGCGGCAACCGTCATCACACCTAAGCTTGTTTCACTGGCTGTTGCATCCCACATAGTCAAACTCACATTCGGATCTAATGACGATGGCATGACGAATGGGAACATTGCTGCACCACAAGTCAAAATCACCATAGCCACAGTAAGTGAACTAAATAGGAAAGCAAAACCGGAACGGTTAAAGCGACTCACTATAATCACTAACAGCGGTAATACCACACCTAAGATTGGGAATAACATAGTAATGGGGTATTTATCATAGTTAGTAAGCCAAGCACCGGCTTCAATCGCAACCGTTTTTAATGCAGGGTTAGAAACCGCATAATGATCGAGTGTCGATGTCACTACATAACCATCAATCCCATTGGCTAGCCACACGCCTGCTGCTGCAAATAACACCGCTACTAATAGCGCAAAAAATTGCGTAGCTTTTGCAGCACGAACGCGCAGCTCACTATCTGTCTTCATTTGTAGCCAAGAAGCGCCCTGCATCATAAACATGCTTACGCTCACTAGACCTGCGAGTAAACCAAAAGGATTCAACAGACCAAATAGACCACCGTGGTATTTAGCACGTAGGAACTCGTCAAATTCAAACGGAACGCCTTGTAACAAGTTACCAAAAGCGACGCCGATGATCAGCGGAGGCACAAAACCACCGATAAACAAGGCCCAATCCCATGACTTGCGCCACTGTGGATTTTCAATTTTTGAACGGTAATCAAAGCCAACTGGACGCATATAAAGCGCGAACAGTACCAACATCATGGCGATATAAAAGCCAGAGAAAGACACTGCATACACCATAGGCCAAGCGGCAAATAACGCGCCGCCCGCTGTGATTAACCATACTTGGTTGCCATCCCAATGGGGAGCAATGGTATTGATCATAATGCGGCGTTCGGTGTCGTCCTTACCAATAATCGGCAGCAACGCACCCACGCCCATATCAAAACCGTCCGTTAACGCAAATCCGATGAACAGTACGCCGATCAGAGCCCACCAGATAACTCTCAACGTTTCATAATCAAACATAATGAAATCCTCTGCTTAGGCTTCTAATTTTGTGAAGCATTAGTCTCGAAATGATAACGACCCGTTTTTAAACTACTCGGACCAATACGGATAAACTTAAGCATCAAGAATACCTCAATCACCAACAGCACAGTGTAAAACAAGGTGATAGATAAAATACTGAACCATAAGTCGCTAGTCGTTAAGCTCGAGGCCGACATAAAGGTCGGTAATATCTCTGAAATGGTCCAAGGTTGGCGACCATACTCAGCGACAAACCAACCACACTCGATACCAATCCAAGGCAATGGCAAACTATAAACCGCAGCTCTAAGTACCCATTTTTTTTCTTGAATTTGATGACGAGTGCTTTGCCAGAATGCAGCAGCAAAAACAAACAACATAATAAAGCCTGCAGCCACCATTAAACGGAAGCTCCAGAAAATAGGTGCTACATTTGGAATTGAATCTTTAGCAGCGGCTTTAATTTGTTCTTCGGTCGCATCGACAATATTATCGGTATAGCGTTTGAGTAAAAAACCGTAGCCTAAATCCACTTTTGCAGCGTCAAAAGCGGCACGCAGTTCAGGAGTGACATCACCCGCACGCAATTTGACTAACATGGCATACGCTTTCATACCGTTACGAATACGCACTTCATGCTCAGCAATTAAATCGTGAATACCCGTGACTTCCTCATCAAGTGAGCGAGTAGCAATAATGCCCATTGCATAGGGTATTTTAATTGCATAATCAGTATGCATCGTTTCCTGATTAGGAAAACCAACCGCAGTGAAAGCCGCTGGAGCAGGTTCAGTGTGCCACTCAGCTTCAATCGCCGCTAATTTAACACGCTGTGCTTCACCCACTTTATAACCAGACTCATCGCCTAATACGATAACCGACAAAATCGACGCCATACCAAAACTGGCCGCAATCGCAAATGAGCGACGAGCAAAAGGTAAATCACGTTTTTTGAGGATATAGTAAGCACTGATCGCCAATACAAACATGGCACCAGCGACATAACCAGATGCTACGGTATGAACAAATTTCACCTGCGCGACGGGGTTAAATACCACCTCAGCGAAGCTGACCATCTCCATACGCATCGTTTCGTAGTTAAACACAGAACCGACTGGGTTTTGCATCCAACCGTTTGCGATTAAAATCCACAGCGCCGACATGTTAGAACCAAAAGCGACTAACCAAGTCACCATCAAATGTTGGCGTTTAGAGAAGCGATCCCAACCAAAGAAGAACATTCCCACAAAGGTCGATTCTAAGAAGAATGCCATCAGGCCTTCAATCGCTAATGGCGCGCCAAAAATATCGCCTACATAGTGCGAATAGTAAGACCAGTTTGTTCCGAATTGGAACTCCATTGCCAAACCCGTCGTCACACCTAAGGCAAAGTTAATTCCAAATAACTTACCCCAGAACTTCGTCATATCTTTATAAATTTGTTTATCGGTCATCACATACAGTGATTCCATGATAGCCAGCAAAAATGCTAGCCCCAAAGTTAAGGGAACAAATAGGAAGTGATACATGGCTGTCAGCGCAAACTGCAACCGTGACAGCTCAACAACCTCTGCAACAATCATCGGTGACTCCTTACGTGGTGCGTCCAATTGCTGTGAACATACACAATTATTCGCAACAAGTGCCTTGGTAGGATAGTGAGTTTCATTTTGTGCTTATATCTGTCATCAGTATAAACCGTTAAATTTAATCTTTCGCATTACATCCAAGCTGTACGGTGTAAAAAGCCCTCAGCCTCACAACATATCGAGACATGGGTCACACTATTACATAACATTGGGAGCAATACTTTACTACTTAATAGGTCAAATGAGTCATCAATATAAATATCAGCAAGTTAAGATATTTATTTACGCTCATCTACCGGTATTTTATACGCCTGAGTTTGATTCAAATCAATCAAACTCAGTGGTTTAGATGGTTTTTGCGGCAAGGCACACACTTCCCCACCCAGCGGTATTGACAACACCAACCAATGGGAGTAGCAAACACGCATCATTCTATACAAAACCATGTTTTTACAGCTTAGCCACAAAAATGGCATGCTAACGGTCAAAACAAAAACAAATTAAAAAAACTACAACAATCAGGCTAATAACAAATAAAGAACAAAATAAACAACTTATAAAATTAACACTAAATAACAACAACTTAACACGTTAACCAAATTGAAACCCATAAAAACTAAAAAACATTCATTAATTTATCTAATGCTTAATTGTATTTTTTCTCGTTTGATAAGCGCATTTGGTTTGTCTAATATATAGCCTGTGTTAAGGAGACAATTGGGTAACACGGTGTCGTCGCCCAGCCCAAACCTACTTCGCGCACATTGGTATTAACTTTTGGTGTGGAGATATTGATATGACTAAATTATTTGAACGTCTGGTTAACAGTTATAAGCGTGTTTTTGTTGAACTTTATACCGCTAACGAGCTGAAATAACACTCCGAATGACTCGAAAAGTTCATTGGATTAATTTGACGTTTTATTAATAAAAAAGCCCCCATCTCATTGAGATGGGGGCTTTTTTTTACTTATCACTCAAGATGGTTTTCCTGAGTAATAGAGAGAAGTAAATCATGCTATCGTTTATCAACTTGGCTACGACCTACTTAGTAATGGGTACTTAATAGTTGAAACGACCGTTTTATCACTTTGATCTATTAGAATATTTGCAATAAAAATTAATAGCCTGAAATACATCGAGTTTTGTAAAAGTGCATTTTAAATATGAAAAAAGGAGCGAAATTATCGCTCCTTTTTTTATGATGACATAAACCGGTTTTTACGCTTCAACATAGGTAAAAGTAGTGTGTTTTAATCACTTAACCTAGGGTCACTCGTGCATTTCGGAACATACGCATCCACGGGCTATCCTCACCCCAAGCATCGGGATGCCAAGAGTTAGCTACAGTTCTAAACACACGTTCTGGGTGCGGCATCATCAGCGTTACGCGGCCATCTGTTGTACAAATACCCGTTAAGCCGTTTGGCGAGCCATTCGGGTTTTGTGGATACTGAGTCGCGATATCACCCATACCATTGACAAAACGCAGTGCAATCGTGCCTGACGCTTCGGCCTTTGCCAGCGATTGTGCACTGGCAAACTCAGCCAAACCTTCACCGTGGGATACGGCAATAGGCATACGTGAGCCTGCCATACCTTGGAAGAATAACGACGGGCTCTGTTGCACCTCAACTAAGCTGAAGCGCGCTTCGAAACGCTCTGAGCGGTTACGCACAAAACGTGGCCAATGCTCACTTCCTGGGATAATTTCTTTCAGGTTAGACAGCATTTGGCAGCCGTTACACACGCCAAGGGCAAAACTTGAATCACGCTCAAAGAAACGTGAAAACTCATCGCGGGCACGCTCGTTAAACAAAATCGACTTAGCCCAACCTTCACCCGCACCTAATACGTCACCGTAGGAGAAACCGCCGCAAGCCACTAGGCCTTCGAACTCATCTAAGCTGATACGGCCCGATAAAATATCCGACATGTGCACATCGTGGCTTTCAAATCCGGCACGATCAAAGGCGGCAGCCATTTCTACCTGAGAGTTAACGCCCTGCTCACGTAAAATAGCCATCTTAGGGGCGATACCTTTAAGGATATAAGGCGCAGCGACATCAACACTTGGGTCAAAACTTAAATTAACCGTTAAGCCTAAATCGGTTTCGTCTTGTTTGAGCTTAAACTCTTCAAGCGCGCACTCTGGGTTATCACGCAGTGCTTGCATACGATAAGTAGTTTCTGACCACACAGTACGCAGCGCTACACGGGTATCGCTGAAAACTTCACGCGCGCCATCGTTAATAGTGATGAGTTGATCATCGGCTAAAGTCCCGATCACATGGCAAGGTACGCCAGCGATAGCAAACTGAGCAGCAATTTTTGCGGCGTTGTCGCGGCTCACTTGCAGCACAGCGCCGAGTTCTTCATTAAAGAGCCGTTCTAAATCAGTGCCATGCAAATCGTCTATATCGATGTCTAAACCAGTATTACCTGCAAAGGCCATTTCTACTAACGTGGTAAATAAACCGCCGTCACTGCGATCGTGGTAAGCGATAACAGACTTTTTAGCGACTAAATTTTGCATGGTTTCAAAGAAACCGCGCAGTAGTGCAGCGTCATCAAGATCTGGCGCGATATCACCTAGCTCACCAAACACCTGCGCTAAACAAGAACCACCTAAACGATTTTTACCCGCGCCTAAATCCACTAACAATAAAGACGTCTCGCCTTTATCTGTGCGTAGTTCTGGTGTCACGGTATTACGAATATCTTGCACCACACCAAAGGCGGTGATGACTAAGGACATTGGCGAGGTAACAGTTTTATCCGCGCCATCTTGTTGCCATGCGGTCTTCATCGACATCGAGTCTTTACCGACCGGAATGGTCAGGCTCAGCTCTGGGCACAATTCTTCACCTACGGCTTTAACCGCTTCATAAAGACCTGCATCTTCACCTGGGTGACCTGCGGCAGACATCCAGTTAGCAGATAATTTAATCCGTTTGAACGAACCAATATCAACGCCAGCAATATTCATGATTGACTCAGCAACTGCCATACGGGCAGAGGCGCCAAAATCAAGCAGCGCTAAAGGTGTACGTTCACCCAGCGACATAGCTTCACCGGTGTAGGTATCAAAACTAGCCGCAGTGACCGCGCAATCGGCAACTGGCACTTGCCATGGCCCCACCATTTGGTCACGGTTAACTAAACCTGTAACTGTGCGGTCGCCAATGGTGATAAGGAAGCTTTTATCCGCCACGGTAGGTAGGCTTAATACACGTTTAACCGCTTCTTTTACATCAATGTTATCTTGCTTTAGCGCCGGAGATACCGCTTTAGCTGATACCACATCACGGCTCATCTTAGGTGCTTTGCCTAATAAAACTTCAAGCGGTAAATCGATAGGGTTATTGTCAAAATGGCTGTCGCTAAGCGTTAAATGCTTTTCAGCTGTCGCTTCACCCACTACGGCAAATGGCGCACGTTCACGCTCACAGATTGCCGTGAATAATGCGAGATTTTCAGGGGCAACTGACATCACATAACGCTCTTGTGACTCGTTACACCAAATTTCTAGCGGGCTCATTCCCGGTTCGTCCGATGGCACATTACGCAGATTAAACAGACCACCACGCTCTGCGTCATTGACTAACTCAGGGAAAGCATTTGATAAGCCGCCCGCACCCACATCGTGGATAAATTGGATCGGATTTTTATCGCCAAGCTGCCAGCAACGGTCAATCACTTCCTGACAACGTCGCTCCATTTCTGGGTTTTCACGTTGTACAGAAGCAAAATCAAGATTTTCGCTCGATTGACCCGATGCCATAGATGAAGCCGCGCCGCCGCCCAGACCAATGTTCATCGCAGGGCCACCGAGCACAATCAGCTTAGCGCCAACGGTGATTTCACCCTTTTGCACATGTTCTTCGCGAATATTACCTAAACCCCCGGCTAACATAATGGGCTTGTGGTAACCGCGTACTTCAACACCGTTATGGCTACTAACTTCTTGCTCATAGGTACGGAAATAGCCCACCAGCGCAGGACGGCCAAACTCGTTGTTAAATGCCGCGCCGCCCAATGGGCCTTCGGTCATAATATCCAGCGCACTCACAATACGATCGGGTTTACCGTAATGGGTTTCCCACGGCTGTTCAAAACCGGGAATATTCAAATTTGATACGCTAAAACCGGTTAAACCCGCTTTAGGTTTAGAGCCGCGGCCAGTTGCGCCTTCATCACGAATTTCGCCGCCTGAACCCGTTGCAGCGCCTGGATATGGGCTGATAGCAGTTGGATGGTTGTGGGTTTCCACTTTCATCAAAATGTGCATAGGTTCAGTGTGGTAGTTGTACACCCCATCAGGATCTGGGAAAAAACGCCCCGCAACTGAACCTTCCATCACAGCAGCGTTATCTTTGTAGGCCGACAACACATGATCTGGCGTGGTTTCAAAGGTGTTCTTAATCATTTTGAACAATGATTTTGGCTGTACTTCGCCATCAATCGTCCAATCTGCGTTAAAAATTTTGTGACGACAATGCTCTGAGTTCGCCTGAGCAAACATCATCAATTCAATATCGTGGGGATTACGGCCTAAACGGACGAAGTTTTCGACTAAATAGTCAATTTCATCTTCGGCTAAGGCGAGGCCCAGTTCAGTATTGGCTACCTCTAACGCACGGCGGCCTTCGGCAAGAATATTTACACTCTTAAATGGTGCTGGCTCGGTGCGTTTAAATAACACATCAGCTTTAGCAAAATCATCGAGAATGATGTCAACCATGCGGTCATGCAGCAGTGCATTTAAGGCATGTTGCTGCATTGCAGTCAGTGCATCTGATTCAACATAATACGCAACGCCTCGCTCCAAACGCTTCACTTTACCAAGACCACAATTATGGGCAATGTCAGTGGCTTTTGAAGACCAAGGAGAAATAGTACCGGGACGAGGCGTGACAAACAGAAGTGAACCTTGGGGGATATGAGTTTCTATCGCGGGTCCATAGGTGAGAATTGTTTCAAGTTGCTGGCGTTCGTTAGTGTCGAGCAACTCGCTCAAATCCGCTAAATGAACATATTCAGCATAGATTTGGCGTACCGGAAGCGCCGCATTTTCGCAGGCCTCCATCAGCTTTTGCATTCTAAACGTCGAGAGTGCAGGGGCTCCGCGGATGATTTCCATCACGTCTATTCACCTTATTATTTATTATTGCAGGGGTCAGAATTGGCGCTATTATAGGGAAATGTCTAGCACAAATCACCTGTGTCATTACGCAAAACAGTGTTTCCTGTAATATAAAAAGCGGCATATTTTTAAGTCATCATTTACCTCTACGAACGATTTTTTTACGTTATTCCCGACAAACGGATATAATCCCACCACTGTTACTCAGCTCACCACGTATACCCTACTGTTAACTCTTTATTTACACCATTGATTTTACTTAATATAAGCGCATTTGATGATTCGATTCTTGATAGTTTTTTCCCTAGGTTTTTTACTGACTGCCTGTCAGCCTACTACCGTGGACGAAACAGAATTTGTGCCGAAAAAATTAACAGAATTAAGAGTGGGCACCTTGTACGGTCCACAGATTTATATGACCTCTGGCCAAGGTGATAGCGGTTTTGATTACGATATGGCGGTGCTGTTTGCTGAATACTTAAACGTGCCGTTAAAAATGGTGCCTTATACTAATCATGCAGAACTGTACGAAGCCCTTAAAAAAAATCACATTGATATTATTGCCGCAGGCATGACTGAAACGCCCGCCAGACGAGAGCAGTTTCGCCTTGGTCCACCGCTATACCGTGTTAATCAAGTCTTAGTTTATCGTGAAGGTATGCCTGTCCCAAAAGATATCAGTGACTTAAAAGGTAAGATTACTGTGATAGCCGATTCGGCCTTCGTCGAAACCTTAACCCAGTTGCAAAAACACTATCCAACATTGGTATGGGATCAAATTGCCGACAAGGACAGCGAAGAATTATTGGCAATGATCGCCAATAAGGAAATTGACTACACCATCGCCGATTCAAGCAGTGTACAAATCAACCGCCGTTATTTACCCGACTTACGTTCAGGCCCAGTGTTAGAAGAGAAGCTCGATGTTGTCTGGTTATTACCTCCCAATCATAGCGACCAGCTTATGAGCCAATTGCTGGCCTTTTGGCATCAAGAAAAACGCGCCGGTACACTCGACCACTTAAATGAAAAATACTTTGGTCATGTGAAACGTTTCGATTATGTCGATACTCGCGCATTTATCCGCGCCATCGAAACCGTATTACCCCGTTATCGTCACTTATTTGAAAAATACGCTGGCAATTTAGATTGGCGTAAACTGGCGGCGACAAGCTATCAAGAATCGCACTGGAACCCAAATGCTCGTTCAGCAACTGGGGTACGTGGCATGATGATGCTGACCCAACCCACGGCTAAAGAAATTGGTATTACTAATCGTTTGGATGCGGAAGAAAGCATTCGCGGCGGCGCGGCTTATCTCAATGATATGATTAACCGTTTGCCAGAATCGATCCCTGAAAGTCAGCGCATGTGGTTTGCACTGGCGTCATACAATATAGGTTATGCCCACGTTGAAGATGCGCGTAAACTCGCTGAATCAATGGAATTAAACCCGAATGCATGGCGAGATTTAAAGAAGGTGTTACCGCTACTGCAAAAGCGTAAATACTATCAAAAAACTCGCTATGGCTATGCTCGCGGCAGTGAAGCGGTACATTATGTCGATAGTATTCGCCGCTATTATGACACGCTGGTGTGGATGGATAATCAATCCAAGCCCCATCCCGATGACGATAGTAGCGATTTAGAGGAAGAACAACCCACACTCCCAGCAGGAACATTAAGCCCAGATCAGCCTAAATAACCTCACTCACCTTTAAAGACGTAAGCTTAGCCGAGACTCAGGCTAAAACACATCTGTAGGCTAAATACATGCTGAATTAAGCTTATCTAACCCGTGCTATTGCCGCATTCTAATGCAACTGCTACTGTCGTGGCTTAACGGCGATGATAATGCGTTAACCGACAGCAAAATAACAATAAATGGGGTCTATATGAAAAGAAAAGCCATCAGCAACACAGCTGCGCGTCGTCGCACTTTACTCAAAATACGTCATAGACGTATTCTAAATCGTCAAAAACTGTTCTTCACTTTTATCCAATCTCAAGATTAATTCTGCCGCTTAAATCAATGTTCACTCAATCGATTGTTGCGCCTTTTTAGCCTGTTTCAGGGCTTTTTTTTCATCCCTGCGACGTTTAAAAAAACGACTCAATTGTGCGCTACAAGCCTCGGCTAATACTCCAGAAGTGACTTCAACTTGGTGATTAAATACAGGGTGTTGCAGTAAGTTGATCACAGAGCCTGCTGCACCCGTTTTTTCATCCCGCGCGCCAAACACCACCCTTGCGATACGACTATGCACCATAGCACCAGCACACATAGCGCAAGGCTCAAGCGTGATATACAAAGTTGCATCTAACAAACGATAGTTTTCGACTAAGCGCCCCGCTTCCCGCAAACATAAAATTTCTGCATGGGCACTAGGATCGTGTTGGCTAATCGATAAATTGTAACCAGTGGCAATTTGCTGACCGTCCTTTACCAATACGGCGCCCACGGGCACTTCGCCTGCGGCCTCGGCTTTTTCGGCCATCTGCATTGCCACTTGCATCCAATATTCGTCTTGCTGTGATGGCTCATCTAGCTCAATTTGATCCACTCATGCCCCTATCTCACCACCAAAAATAAGGCGGATTATATCAGTGAATTAACCATATTTCATAACAGAGTCATTCAACCCAGGTTGCTCCATCAACAACAAAAAAGGCGCACTTGGCGCCTTTCACGTTAATTAAAATGATGAACTCATTCCCACTCGAATATTAATAAGAAGAAAACCCACCTACATAACAGCTAGTCAGAAAAGTGGCCGTTATCGATACAATCATCTATACCATGCGTAGAATTTTTTATTTTTGTTACTCTTCGACATTTTAGTTCGGCTTTGGCCCAGGCTGACGATTCTGTCATATCACGACGAAGCTCTTATTTTTCTTCTGCAGTAAGCAAACGCGGACCAGATGTAGCTATCTCCACCTAATATCTCCCACTTGTAGCTGGGTATAGCTGTTGAGGATACAACAGGCGTGAACGTTTTGTATTTAGATCAAAAAAGCCAAGACGTGACGTCAGCCCTAACAAAAGAGCATCTAGGTTTTCCGTCAATGCAAACGTTCCAAGACGCTCAGGCAAGGACCAGAGTTTGACGAGGCCATTTTCTTCTACCAAGGCGAGCAGCTCACAACCTTCAATGTCTGTCCAAAACACTCTGCGTGTTTGTTCACATCAGAGCGAACACTTTTAACGCATTACTAACATCAAAAAATAGAAAACATGTTAACTCTCCGGAGCTGACACCTGATTAGGCAAAGCTTGCGAGGGCTCGTCCCTAGCAAGCAACTTGCCTTTATCCGTGCACAAAACGCGTTGATAACTTATCACCAAACAACATAATGGCTAGCCCAATCAGCATGACCAGCATACCGCCTAGCTTCAGCGCCGAGATGGGTCTGCGGATGGAGCCCAACAAACCAAAATGGTCTATGAACTGTGATGACAACAACTGTCCGACAATCGCCAATCCGAGCAGAGCTGAAAAACCAATTTTGGGGGCGAGCAGGACATAGCTAAATAATGCGCATGCGCCGATCACGCCACCCGCAAGAGTCCACAATGGCTGCGAAGGAATTGCGGTAAGCGAGGAGAATCCCTCTCCTCGCAATAGTGAGAAAAACCCAAGGCTGAATGCTCCAGCCGAGAAGGAAAACAGCGCGGCTGTGACTGAATCCCCACCCAACCCTTTTGCTAACTGACTGTTCAGGGTTGTCTGCAACGTAATACCCAAACCAGCAAAAAAAGCAATCAAGTAATAAATTATGTTCATGCATATTCCTTTATTTGCTCGCTTACTCTAGCGGCAGGAAAACGTCAGCAAAGATATCAGGCTGATAACCAGAGGCAGCAAACAGATGCGCACGAGATTCATCGATGGCAGCGCGCAGACGTTCACTGTCTACACCCAGCACCTGACCGTTCTGCTTAACAATGCGTCCGGCGATCATCACGGTATCGATGTTGCTGCGCTCTGTGGCATGCACGACCGTGCCAAAAGCATTACCAGATGGGTAAAGGTTGATGTCATTGGCGTTAATCAAAATCAGGTCAGCCTGTTTACCCGGAGTCAAACTACCAATTTTGTCTTGTAATCCTGCACAGTAAGCACCATCGACGGTCGCCGATTTAAGAAGCTGTGCGGCCGGAAGTGTTGTTAGCGCCTTTTTAGAGCCACAAGTATGTTGCTGATGCATGCCCATAACTCGCTGCAGATAAAAGGCCACGCGCATTTCCATAAACATGTCGGTGCTGTAAGAGGTTTCATTATCAACACTAAGTCCTGGAGCGATACCATGACGCTGCGCCGCCTCAATGGCATACATACCATCTTCAATGCCATAATGCGCATCAGAGCGTGGACAAACGTTCACCCGAACCCCTGCTTCACTCAATATCTTCCAACCTTCATCAGGCAACGACGTGCAGTGGTTGAAAATATTATCTGGGCCAAGAAGACCACGTTGATGCAGCGACTCAAGTTCAGATGCCATAAAAGAGCCAAAGAACTCAGTCACAATGGGCAGCCCTAATCTGCGAGCTTCAGCCCACAACTCTGGTTCTAACTGAGCCATGACCGCAAGAGAAACAAGGCTGTCAGGATTATTCTTAAAATACTTTTCCTGCAGGCGCTGCCAATTAGCCGGCCAATGCGCTTTGTCCCACTCTCCGGCGACCGGTGCTCCGGAAGCATGTACGGCACGAATACCTGAATCAAACAGGGCCTCAACGGCGGCATCTGAATGTTCCGCGGTGCGGCTGTTATGGGAATTATCAATAACGGTGGTGATGCCCGCGTCAATGCAGCCCAGAGCCGTCAGCAAGTTGCCGATATAATTATCAGCTGGACGATAATATTTGGCGAACGAGAAATGTGTGGCGTTGCTATAGTCTTCTAAACAGGTGGCATTAGGGTTGATACGGCGCAATTGTCCTTCCCATGAGTGACGATGAGAATCCACCATCCCCGGCATGGCAATCATGCCAGCCGCATCGATAATGACGGCGTCACTGGCCTCAAGATTTTCACCAATGGCTATGATGGTGCTGCCTTCGATAAGGATATCAGCGCTGACTAAATTGCCTATATCATCGTCCATGCTTAGAACAGTAGCTCCTTTAATTAGCGTCCGAGCAGCTAGTGATTCAGTGGTTCTTACTATATTTCGAGTATAATTAGTCATCTTTAATTCACCTTTTTGAAATTTTGTGAAGCAAAGATACGTAAAGTGACACTTTCAAAAAAGACAGTTAAACTGTTTTCATTATTCAATAATCACGAACAATAGCGCGCTTTGTTGTGGATCATGGAAACAATATGGATCGTATTCAGGCAATGCAAATTTTTGTCCGTGTAGCAGAAGCAGGGAGTTTTATTCACGCGGCGGAAACGTTGTCCTTACCAGCCTCAACGGTGAGTAGCACAATTAAAAACCTTGAAAAATATTTGCAGGTACGTTTGCTGAACAGAACAACGCGACGGGTCAGCCTGACGACTGAGGGCGCACAATATTTGGCGCAATGTCAGGAAATACTTAAATTAATAGAGCATACAGAGTCTAGCTTGACCGATTCAGTTAAACGGCCACAGGGGCGCTTACGGGTTGATATGCCTGGAGGTATTGCACATTTTGTCATCATGCCAAATCTGCAAGATTTCTACAGACGATATCCGGATATCTATCTAATGATAGGTGTCAACGACCGGCAGGTAGATCTCGTTCAGGAAGGCGTAGATTGTGTGATTCGAACCGGTGAGCTTAATGACTCAGCGCTCATTGCCCGACCGCTTGGTCGATTTCGCTGGGTGACATGTGCTTCTCCTGCTTATCTTAAAGAGAACGGGATTCCGAAGACGCCAGAAGATTTATCTGACCACCGAGCCGTCCATTATTTTTCAGGACATGCTAAGCGAGCGAATGAAATGAGTTTTGTTAGCGGCTCTGAAAAAATGTCAATCTCGGTCAGCGGCGCTATGGCCGCTAATGAGACAGGACTCTACATAAAAATGTGTCTTGAAGGGTTAGGATTGGTGCAGCTTGCTGAGAAAGTGGTATCAGATCATCTGGCAGAAGGCCGGCTAATTGAAGTATTGGCGGAATGGCAACCCGCGTCCGTACCTGTTACTTTACTCTATCCGCATCAACGTTTTCTATCGCCAGCCATGCGTGCCTTTTCCGACTGGGTAACCGAACTTATTTAAGGCAGCAATTCGTCAATCTGATTGCCAATAACTAAAACCCCTTTTTTTGATTACTATTACGGTCATATTTTCCTATACAACCGTAATTTTGCTAATGCAGGGAAAGGGTTCTATCACGTATCTCATAAATATTGGTTTAACTCATCGATGGAGCAGGTTCAAGGTGGACGTTTCGACCAGCCATCATGCCAGTGAATGCGCCAGCAATGGAGATAACTGCCGTAATTAATAGCGACACCGTCCAGCCTCCTGACCAGTCGTGCAGTTGACCTAGGAATAAGGGACCTGCTGCTGCCATTAGATACCCTACACACTGGGCCATTCCTGACAGAGCGGCCGCGTCGCCAGCATTTTTTGTACGCAGCACTACGAAAGTCAAGCCTAGCATCATGCTGGCACCAGAACCAAAGCCCAGAAGCGCAGCCCACAAGATGGCAAACTCAGGCGCATAAATAAGCCCGATAAGCGATAAGGCAACCAACAGACTGGTTGTTACGGCCGCCAGTTTTTGATCTTTCAGGCGGCGCAGCGTGGCGGCTAGTATTAATCCCGGAATGGCCGTAGCCAGTTGCAGTGTCCCATGCACGGTCCCTGCTTCAGAGGCGGATATACCTTGATCGATCAAAATTGTCGGCAACCAGCCTACGGCGACATAAAAAGGCATTGCATTGAAACCCATAAACAGTGTGACTTGCCATGCTAGAGGCGATTTCCAGACCGCTACAGTCGCTGATTTTTTCGGATTAGACAGGCTTACTGGTTCATGCTTTTTAAGCTGCGGCAACCACACAATAAGAGCAAGCAGCGGGGCTGTGATTAATAAAACAAGCGCAATATTCCAGCCCCAAACCTGCGTTATGGGGATCATGATAGCAGACCCTATCGCACCCGCCGCCCCCATTGTAATGGAATAAGCCCCCGTCATGGACGCAACATTTGCTGAAAGGTCACGCTTAACTAGACCAGGCAGCAGTACGTTACCCAAGGCGATCCCTGTACCTATTAGTATTGTACCGAGATACAACGACCATACGCTTCCTGTAGTACGCAGCAAAATACCCAGCGAAATGATTAATAGTGCGCCAAAAAGGGTGCGCTCAAGCCCGAACTTCCGTGCAACAGGTGCGCTCAGTGGCGAGAATGCGGCAAATGCCAGCAATGGCAATGAAGTAAGCAGACCTACGGCTGAGGAGCTTAAGCCGAAATCACTTTGAATAAGCGGCAGCACGGGCGCTATACTGGTAAAAGGAACCCGCAGGTTAACCGCAATAAAAAGAATTCCCGCCACAAGTGCAATGGTATTCCACTTGTTTTTAGTGTCCAACATGTTCTCTAACCTTCTTTACTTTAGAAAAAAAAGAACTATAAAGTATCGGCAGTACGTATAATATAGGCAATATGACAGACGATACCTAAATTATGCCAGATTTTAAAAAAATGATTTCCTCACCGGAAGATTTTGATTCCGATGAGTTTTTGCAGGCAGCCATTGCACTGCAGATTGAGCCTGAACTGAACCATTCAGGTATTAGGCCGCATGACCACCGCAAAGGTCAGTTGATCTTGTCTTTGAATGGTGCGGTGAGCTGTGAAGTACAAGATGCACTGTGGCTCGTTCCTCCTCAGCATGCGGTCTGGATCCCAAGCGGTACCCCTCACAGCTGCCGAATTACCCAAAATGCTAGTACCTGCTTTTTGTTTGTTGAGCCTAGCGCGGCAGTAATGCCCGATGCATGCTGCACGGTTGCCATAACACCTCTCGTCCGAGAGTTGATTCTACATCTTGCCGAACAGGATCCCTCTTACCCTTCGCAGGGTAAAACAGCACGTCTTGTTGCCGTGCTTCTCGAACAGCTGTCTGATGCGCCGCTCAAAGAGCTGCATTTACCAATATCAGACCACCCCAAAATTAGACAAATTGCTGATGCACTTTTTGCAGACCCGAGCGATCGTACTACTTTGCGCAAGTGGGCAGCTAGACTTGCAACCAGTGAACGTTCGCTAGCCAGACTTGTAGAAAACAGCACCGGATTGAGCTTCGGACGCTGGCGACAGCAGCTGCATCTGATGATCGCACTGAGCCAATTGGCAGAGGGGAAATCGGTGCAAAGTGTCGCTGGTAACCTAGGCTATGATTCAGTTAATGCTTTTATCACTATGTTCAAAAAAGCATTGGGTAAATCGCCTACCCAATATTTTTCATCGCTGCGATAAAGCTTGAAGGAGGCGTGTTAGACGTTGTTATGCTTTATAGAATCAATGGGATCGGAGTCATTGATATTTACCAAATTTAAAGAGGGCCTCTCAACACCCTTAATTTGCAACAATTATCTAGCATCAGGGAAGGAAACTGGAATACTAAAGCGTTTCGAAATAAGAAGAATCGCCGATACAGCCACTAATGTTCCAAAGAAGCATTCTTTGAGCCTGAAACATTTAGTGTTCCACTACAGAGACCAACACTCTATAACTGGACCGTTGCTATACAGCAACGATGAAAAATAGTAGGCAAGCATCATAATGAAAAGTAAAAGTAAAAAATACCAGTCAGTATTACTGACTGGTATTTTTTTATTTTATAACGACTAGGATAGCTATTTATAACTTAGCCTATTCCCATTCAATAGTCGCTGGTGGTTTGCCAGAGATATCGTAAACCACACGGGAAATGCCATCGACTTCATTGATGATGCGGTTTGATACGCGGCCTAAGAAATCATACGGTAGATGCGCCCAATGGGCGGTCATAAAATCGATTGTTTCCACGGCGCGCAGTGATACAACCCAATCATATTTACGGCCATCACCCATTACGCCAACTGAGCGTACAGGTAAAAACACCGTAAAGGCTTGGCTGACTTTGTTGTATAAGTCGGCTTTATGCAGTTCTTCGATAAAGATAGCATCGGCGCGGCGCAGCAAGTCACAATATTCTTTCTTCACTTCACCTAATACGCGCACACCAAGACCTGGCCCAGGGAACGGATGGCGATAAAGCATATTGTAAGGTAGGCCTAACTCAAGACCAATTTTGCGCACTTCATCTTTAAACAGTTCGCGCAGTGGCTCAACTAAACCTAAAGCCATATCAGCAGGCAGACCACCCACGTTATGGTGAGATTTAATCACATGGGCTTTGCCTGTGGCGCTGCCAGCAGATTCAATCACATCAGGATAAATCGTGCCTTGTGCTAACCATTTTGCATTGGCGCATTTTTTTGATTCTTCATCAAAAATCTCTACAAATACACGACCGATGATCTTACGCTTAGCTTCTGGATCGGCCTCGCCTTTCAGCGCGTCAAGGAAGCGGTTTTCTGCAGCAACATGAATAATATTCAGGCCAAAATGATCGCCAAACATGTCCATCACTTGCTCAGCTTCGTTCAAACGCAGTAGACCGTTATCCACAAATACGCAGGTCAGATTTTTACCGATTGCACGGTGCAGCAGCATAGCCACCACCGATGAATCAACACCGCCTGATAAACCGAGGATCACTTCATCATCACCAATTTGCTTTTTCAAGCGCTCAATCGCATCTTCGATAATTGATGAAGGTTTCCAATTTGCCGCGCAGCCACAAATGTCTAAGGCAAAGTGCGATAACATGCGCTGCCCTTGGCGAGTGTGAGTCACTTCTGGGTGGAATTGTACGCCATAGAAACGCTTTTCTTCATTGGCCATCGCTGCAAACGGGCAAGTGTCAGTTTTAGCAACCGCAACAAATCCTTGAGGAATCACCGAGACTTTGTCACCGTGGCTCATCCATACATCTAGTAGTGGCTTGCCTTCGCCGCTGACTGCATCTTCAATGCCTTTAAATAACAAAGAATCTGTCAGCATTTCTATTTGTGCGTAGCCAAACTCGCCCTCACCCACACCTTGAATGACTTTACCGCCCAGCTGCTCAGACATGGTTTGCATGCCGTAGCAAATGCCAAGCACAGGCACGCCAGCAGTAAATACGTATTCAGGTGCACGTGGCGAGTTTTCAGCCGTCACACTTTCAGGGCCGCCAGCAAGAATAATACCGTTCGGGGCAAACTCGCGGATTTGGGCTTCTGTTACATCCCACGCCCATAATTCACAGTACACACCGATTTCACGGATACGACGGGCAATCAATTGAGTGTACTGAGATCCAAAATCGAGGATCAGTATCTTGTGCTCATGAATATCGCTCATGGGGAACCTTTATCTCATCTATTGTTTTAACATTGCTCAACGCGGCCATGGCCAACCTTGAGTATTGGATCATAAGTATTAAAGAGGCGCCTTAGCGCCCTCTCATCAAACGCTTAAGAACCTGAACGGTAATTTGGTGCTTCTTTAGTAATCATGACATCGTGCACATGGGATTCACCCATGCCCGCAGAGGTCACTTTCACAAATTGCGCTTTTTCATTCAGTTCGGTAATCGTGGCACAACCGGTTAAGCCCATGCATGAACGCAGGCCACCCATGTGTTGATGAATGATTTCTTTCAGCTTACCTTTGTAAGGTACGCGGCCTTCAATGCCCTCAGGCACCAGTTTGTCGGCAGCATTGTCAGATTGGAAATAGCGATCTGAAGAACCTTGAGACATAGCACCTAATGAGCCCATGCCGCGGTATGACTTATAAGTACGACCTTGGAATAGTTCTGTTTCGCCTGGGGCTTCTTCTGTTCCTGCGAACATAGAACCCGCCATAATGCACGATGCGCCCGCTGCTAAAGCCTTAGCTAAATCGCCAGAAAAACGCACACCGCCATCGGCAATAACCGGAATACCTAGGCCTTTCAATGCTTCTGCCGCATCAGAAACAGCAGTAATTTGCGGTACGCCCACACCAGTTACGATACGCGTGGTACAAATAGAGCCAGGGCCGATACCCACTTTAACTGCGTTAACGCCAGCTTCAACTAGCGCTAATGCACCTTCCGCCGTAGCAACGTTACCACCAATGATTTGTAAATCGGGGTGCTTAGCACGGGTTTCACGAATACGTTGTAAAACGCCTTCTGAATGTCCGTGGGAAGAATCGATAAGTAGTACGTCAACACCGGCTTTAACGAGTGCGTCAACACGCTCTTCATTACCCGCACCAGCACCCACGGCTGCACCAACACGTAAGCGGCCTAACTCATCTTTACAAGCGTTAGGTTTACGTTCGGCTTTCTCGAAGTCTTTAACCGTGATCAAACCTTTTAGTTTGAAATTATCATCAACAACAAGGACTTTTTCAATGCGATGCGAATGCATTAGCTTTTGCACTTCATCTAATTTAGTGCCTTCGGCAACCGTGACTAAACGCGATTTTGGCGTCATCACTTCTTCTACCGTTCGGCTCCAATCAGTCACAAAGCGCACGTCACGTCCGGTAATGATTCCAACGAGTTCATTGGCATCGTTAACCACGGGGTAACCCGCAAAACCATTCTTCAAGGTTAATATTTTGAGGTCAGCTAAGGTCGTTGATGGGGTAACAGTGACAGGTTGTTGGACCACGCCTGCTTCGTAAATTTTCACTTTACGAACTTCTTCAGCTTGCTGTTCAATACTCATATTTTTATGAATAAAACCTAAACCGCCTTCTTGCGCGATAGCAATGGCAAGACGAGCTTCGGTTACTGTGTCCATAGCAGCAGACACGAGTGGGATATTCAATTCAATGGTTTTGGTCAGGCGAGTTTTTAGGATGGCGGTATTTGGGAGTACAGTCGAATGCGCAGGAACAAGTAACACATCGTCAAAAGTAAGCGCTTCTTTAATTAAACGTAGCATTTGCAACATCTCCCAATTTGAGTAGGATTTTAGAGGTGAAATATTGCGGCGGGATTATACCTTGCATATCACCACTGGTAAATGGAAAATAGTAAATATCACCCATTTTTTGAGTAAAACGATGCAAGGCACCAAAAATAATATTTACACTGTCTCGCGGCTCAACGGTGAAGTCAGACAAATTCTCGAGGGGCAACTGGGTAAAATTTGGCTCAATGGTGAAATCTCTAACTTTTCATCACCCAGCTCAGGTCATTGGTATTTAACCTTAAAAGACCACTCGTCACAAATTCGTTGCGCTATGTTTAAAGGGCGTAATCAGAGCGTCAGTTTTAAGCCTATCAATGGTCAGCAAGTATTAGTCAAAGGCGCGATCAGCGTATATGAGCCCAGAGGCGACTATCAATTATTGATTGAGTCCATGTTACCCGCTGGCGATGGGCTACTGGCGCAGCAGTTTGATGCACTCAAAATGAAACTCGCCGCCGAGGGGCTATTTGCCGCAGATACCAAAAGATCTTTGCCGAAAAATATCCAACGTATTGGTGTGATTACTTCGCCAACGGGCGCGGCCATTCGTGATGTGCTGCACGTATTAGCAAGGCGCGACCCTTCGATTGAAGTCATTATTTACCCGACTCAAGTGCAAGGCGCTAATGCTGACATCAACATTTGCCAAGCGATTAATATCGCCAATCAAAGGCTAGAAGTTGACGTGTTACTGCTCACCCGTGGTGGCGGCTCGCTTGAAGATTTGTGGTGTTTTAACAGCGAAGCCCTCGCGCAGACCATTTATAACAGCGCTCTGCCCATTGTTAGCGCAGTAGGTCACGAAGTCGACACCACCATCAGTGATTATGTGGCCGATATTCGCGCACCAACGCCCTCTGCTGGCGCCGAGTTGTTATCCCAAGATAGCGACAATAAAACACAGAAACTGGCAATGGCATTATCGCGCCTAGCTCAAAGTGCGAAGCATTATCAGCTCAAGCAGGAACGGCGCTTAAGTTTGCTTGAACACCGACTGCAGCGCCAAGATCCTAAACGTAGCTTGCAGCAGTTCGAACAACGATTCGATGAGATGCAATTAAGGCTAGAGTCGGCGCTATCGAATCGATTACACCAGCTTGGCCGCTGCCAGCAATTGCTCACCAGTCGCCTTGAACAGCAATCACCCAAGCATAGGCTCGCGATTGAGGCTAACAGGCTAAGTTACCTTACCAGTCGCTTACAGGATGCATTACAGGACAAACTGAGCCAAAGTGAGCAGCGGATAAAATACGCGGCCCATCAGCTTGAAACCGTCAGTCCGCTTGCCACTTTAAGCCGCGGCTACAGCATTACCACCGATGTGCATAACCAAGTCATAGATTGTACCGATAACCTAGCAATCGGTGATAGTGTGCAAACCCGCTTGCGCCACGGGCAGCTAATCTCAACGGTTACGCAGATAACTTCGCTCGAATAAGTAAAAGAACGCATCACACAAAGGTTAAACGCGCTTAAAATACAAAAGGAACCCTAGGGTTCCTTTTGTTTCAAATGTGCATGGTAAATAACACTATTTGGTTTTTCTGTCTTTGATATGGCTTTGCGCGCGCTTGCGACGACGCTCTTGGCTCATGGTCAATTTTTCAATCTTGTTTTCAAATGGGTTATCACCCTCGTGGAAACGCAGTTGAATCGGCGTACCAACCACTTTGAGTGAACGACGGAAGTAGTTCATCATGTAACGCTTATAAGAATCAGGTAAGCGACTCACTTGGTTACCGTGAATGACCACGATTGGAGGATTATACCCCCCCGCGTGAGCATATTTAAGCTTAACACGACGACCATTGACCAATGGAGGTTGGTGATCATCCTGTGACATTTGCATGATACGAGTCAGCATAGAAGTACTGACGCGGCGCGTGGCACTATCATAAGCTTCTTCAATCGATTCAAATAAATGGCCAACACCAGTACCGTGCAGCGCCGAAATAAAGTGAATACGGGCAAAGTCAATAAAGCCAAGGCGACGGTCAAGTTCGCTCTTCACTCTGTCTTTAACGCCTTGATCTATACCATCCCACTTGTTAACAGCGATCACCAACGCGCGGCCCGCATTAAGTGCGAAACCTAATAGACCTAAATCTTGCTCGGCAACACCTTCACGGGCATCGATAATAAGCAACACCACGTTGGCATCTTCAACTGCTTTCAAGGTTTTGATCACCGAGAATTTCTCAATGACTTGATGTACTTTACTGCGACGACGTACACCCGCAGTATCGATAAGCACGTATTCGCGGCCTTCACGTTCCATTGGAATATAAATGCTGTCACGAGTTGTACCAGGCTCGTCAAATACCACGACACGTTCTTCACCTAAAATCCGGTTAGTAAGCGTTGATTTACCGACGTTAGGCTTACCGATAATCGCCAGCTTAATAGGCAAATCTTGTAGACGCTTTTGCTCAGCTTCAGCTTCTTCTTCGGTGTATTCGCGCTCTTCGGTCACTTCACCGTCTTCTTGGCGCACAATACCCATAGCTTCGGCGTAAGGCGTTAGCGCATATTCAATCATGTTGGTGACGCCGCGTCCTTGAGACGCTGCCATTTGGTAAACTTCACCTAAACCTAATGACCAAAATTCACCGCAGGCTGAGTCGGCATCAATACCGTCAACCTTGTTAGCAACCACAAAAGTGGTTTTTTGACGGCTACGTAAATGCTGAGCAATAGAAAGATCCGCAGCAGTCAAACCCGCGCGCGCATCAGTCATAAATAAAACGACATCGGCCTCTTCAATGGCGGCAAGGGATTGCTCGGCCATTTTAGTCTCGATCCCCTCTTCAGTGCCGTCGATACCACCGGTATCCACCACAATGAACTCATAGCCAGATAAGAATGCGCGACCATATTTACGGTCACGTGTTAGGCCAGGAAAGTCAGCAACCAACGCATCACGCGTGCGCGTAAGGCGATTAAATAGGGTGGATTTACCGACGTTCGGCCGACCAACAAGGGCCACTACAGGGATCATGATTTTGCCTCTAAAAAACTTTTCAATAAAAAGCCCCCGGAACACACTTCCAGGGGCTCTACAAGGATAACACTGTTAACTATGGAAGTGTTACAACAGCTAACTTTCCGCTGCGACCTTGAACATAGATTTTATCATCAACCACTAATGGTTGGCTGTATAACCCAGAACTGTCCACTTGGACACGACCAACAATCGTCCCTGTACTGCGATCGATAAAATGTAGGTAACCTTCAAAATCACCTACCACTAAATAGTCTTGATACACTGCGGGCGAAGTCAACGTTCGATTGGCGAGCTCTGAGTTACTCCATAACTCTAAACCGTTACGCTTATCAACCGAGTAAATACGGCTATGGTCATCAACTAAAAACAAGCCTAAGCCCGCTGAGGCTAACTCGTTAAAGCTAGAATACTTTCGCGTCCACACGACACGTCCCGTGCGCAGTTCCATCGACACTAAGTTACCGTTGTAACTTACTGCATATAGGTTGTCGCCTAGGATCAACGGCGTCATATCCACATCCGCCATACGAGTAAACTCGTTACCACCGGTTGGGTTATAAATCGCTTGTTCCCATGCTGCTTGACCATTATTTTTGATCACTACAGCCACTTTGCCATCGGCGGTGCCAATGAAGAAACCACCGGCTTCATAAGCTGCTGAACCAGTCCCACGCAGGGTTAGGTTCGGTAATTGCATTTCATACACCCATAGCTTAGCGCCTGTATCAACGTTAAATGCTTCGAGTGAGCCTGAACTCGTGCTAACCACCACCACATCATCGGCAACCGTAGGTGCTGACAGTAACTCGCCGCCTGCAACTACATACCATAATACTTGGCCGTCTTCGGCATTGAGCGCGGCTAACAGCCCACTTTCACCACCTATAAACACTTTATCACGCGCAGCAGTAACGCCAGCGGCAATACGCGCGCCTTTGTTTTTAGCTAAGACATTGTCGCGAAATTCTTCACTGAAATCTTTAGTCCACACGCGCTCGCCTGTCGTTTGATCAAAGGCGATAACTTGTCCATAGCGATCGGCAGCAAAGATTTTGCCGTAATTCACAGCCGGAGCTAGGCGAGAATAATAGTCACCCACGCCACTACCAACAGAGGCGCTCCAACTCACTTCAGGAAACACAGTTGCCTGAATTTCCGTTAGCTCACTCACTGGCTCCTCTTCAACATCGCTGGACGAACAGGCGGATAACATCGCCAGACTTAATCCAGCGGCCAGCAGGTTTTTGCACCAAGACTTCATCAAAGGATCCCTTATGCCTGATTTAGGCTATCAAGTTTGATTTTAAGCGCTGGGCTTGTCACCACACCACCATTATCCATGGCAGCTTGATAAGCCACTTTGGCTTTTTCATGTTCACCTTGACGAACTAAAAAGTCACCTTTCAATTCTTCGCGTTGGGCAATAAACGCTTTGTCAGTCACTTGCTCTAATGTTGCAAGCGCTGCATCCATTTGATCTTGTTCTGCCTGAACGCGTGCTAAACGCAAGGTTGCAATCACATCAAGACTTGCACCCGGTTTTGCTGCTATTACCTTGTTTAAAGCATCAATAGCTTTAGGGTAATCTTTCGCTTCTACCGCTGTTTTTGCCACGATAAGTTCTAATAAAGCTTGATAACCCTTTTGATCATGACTTTTAGCAAACTCTGCAACGCCCGCAAGCATTGCGGCTTCGTCGGCAGATTTTGTGGTCAATTCGTGAAACGCTTTTGAGGCTTCTTCCGCCTGCGCCACTTTTGCGTCGGAATAGTAATTCCACGCATATAAACCACCTAATCCCACTACTGCCCCAATTAAAATTGAACTGCCGTAATCTTTCCAGAACTGCTTGATAGCATCAACTTGTTGTTCTTCTGTGCTATAAATTTCCACGCGCACGTCCTCTTATGTAATCTGTTACTTAATGGCCAGTTCAGCTAAATATGCACTTAAGGCATGTCGAGCTATCCGTTGTTGTTCGTTGTTATTGCGTAAATGTTTCACTGTAACCATGCCGTCAGCAAGTTCATCCTCACCTAACAGTAACGCTACACTCGCGCCGCTTTTATCGGCACGTTTCATTTGTTTTTTCACGTTGCCACCGCCACAGTGACTCATCACTTTAAGACTTGGCAGTGCATCACGTAATTCCTGCGCCGCTTTAATCGCTTCGACAAGGCAACTATCACCCAGAGCGATAACATAGACATCGACAGCTGCAGGAATATCTTTTGTCAGCTCTAAGGTTTCAAGCAACAATACAATGCGCTCTAGCCCCATCGCAAAACCGACTGCAGGAGTATCTTTACCGCCTAATTGAGCAACTAAACCATCGTAGCGACCACCAGCAAGTACAGTCCCTTGCGAGCCTAAACTAGATGTAACCCATTCAAATACCGTGCGATTATAATAATCTAAACCACGAACTAGGCGCGGATTAATGGTGTATTTGATACCAACAGCGTCAAGTAGTTCACGCAATTGCGAAAAATGTGTCTTTGATTCTTCACCGAGGAAATCCATCAACTCTGGCGCATCGGCTAAAATAGCTTGTACATTGGCATCTTTTGAATCTAAAACCCGTAGCGGATTAGTGTACATACGGCGCTTGCTTTCTTCATCGAGCGCATCTTTATGCTGCTCTAAAAACGCAATCAAAGCATCACGGTAAACCGCGCGTTCGGCTGGATCGCCAAGGGTGTTTAGCTCTAATGAAACATGCTCACTAATTGCGAGCTTGTCCCACAGGCGGGCAGATAACATTAAGACTTCAGCATCAATGTCAGGCGTACCTATGCCATAGACTTCAACACCGAATTGGTTAAATTGGCGATAACGGCCTTTCTGTGGGCGTTCATGACGGAACATAGGGCCCATATACCAGAGACGTTGCTCTTGGTTATACAGTAGGCCATTTTCGTTACCCGCACGCACGGTTGATGCCGTACCTTCTGGGCGCAACGTTAGGCTGTCACCATTGTTGTCAGCGAAGGTATACATTTCTTTTTCAACAATATCAGTTACTTCACCAATAGAGCGTTTAAAAAGATCAGTATTTTCGACTATTGGAGTGCGGATCTCGCTGTAACCGTAAGCACTGACGCTTGAACGTAGTACTGCTTCCACTTTTTGCCATAGAGGACTTTGAGTTGGCAGAATATCATTCATTCCGCGAATCGCTTGGATCTGTTTTGCCACTGTATCGACTCGTTTAATTTCGCTAAATTAATAAAAAATGTCACGCATTATAGGCTTTTCAAGGCTAAACGTAAAACGCCCCCATCGGTTCCGAGGGCTGGCTCAACATTTATTGAGAACAATCGATGCCTAAATGCGAGTGCATAATTACTCAGTAGTATCTTTTACTTGAATGCGGTTGGCCATTAAGCTGGCTTTTGCACGTATTTTCGCTTCGAGGGAATCGACTATGTTGTCGTTATCAAAACGCTCTTTCTGGCGTTCGCCCTCATCGTAATATCCGCTCTTATTATATCCGCCTGTTAAGCCAATATGTGACACTAAGGCTTCACCTGGACCGTTAACGACGCAGCCGATAATAGACACATCCATAGCGGTAGTAATGTCTTCGAGACGACGCTCTAACTCATTAACCGTACTTATCACATCAAACTCTTGCCGAGAACACGATGGGCAGGCAATGAAGTTGATGCCGCGGCTACGAATACGCAGCGATTTTAGAATATCAAAACCGACTTTGATTTCTTCGATGGGATCGGCGGCAAGCGAAATACGTAATGTATCGCCAATACCTTCGGCCAATAGCATGCCTAAACCTACCGCAGATTTAACTGAACCGGCGCGCGCACCGCCCGCTTCAGTAATCCCCAAATGCAACGGCTGGCGAATTTGTTTGGCCAATAAACGATAGGATTCAACCGCTAAAAAAACATCAGACGCTTTAACGCTGACCTTAAATTGGTCGAAGTTTAATCTGTCTAGGATATCTACGTGACGCATGGCTGATTCAAGCAGGGCTTGTGGTGTTGGCTCTTTGTACTTGTCCATCAGATCTTTTTCTAATGAACCGCCATTCACACCAATGCGAATAGGAATATTGTGGTCACGGGCACATTCAACCACGCTACGAATACGTTCTTCATTACCGATATTACCTGGATTAATACGCAGGCAATCAACACCGTATTCGGCCACTTTTAAGGCAATACGGTAATCAAAATGAATGTCAGCGACTAAAGGCACATTAACCGCTTGTTTGATGAGCTTAAAGGCTTCTGCCGCATCCATAGTCGGCACAGAGACACGTACTATGTCGGCACCGACTTTTTCTAAGGCACGAATTTGAGCAACGGTTGCTTCAACATCGGTAGTCTTAGTATTGGTCATTGACTGAACAGCAATCGGCGCCCCATCACCAATCGGTACATTACCCACATAAATGCGGGTGGAAGGACGTCTTTTTATGGGAGTTTCATTATACATGCTTAATACGCTCTATTTCAGTTCGTGCTGCAGATCATTACGTGGTCATCAGACTTTAGGCAAGGTTAGACGTGCAACACGCCCCTTGGGGAAATCCGCTAAATTAACGATTTGACCATCTAAGCTTAAGGTTGCCACATGGGGCGCCCCTAAAATAATTTTAAACGGCGGCATACCGCTCACTTGTACGACAGCGCCAGCCCCCTTAACGCCATCGACTAAGGCCTTGCCTTTAGCATCGACAATGTTTATCCAGCAATCACCACTCAGCTGAAGATCTATTGTAGATTGGCCTTCAACTACTGCCACGGTATTGGTGCTAGTGGCTGGAGATACCGGAATCGGTGCAGGAGTTGACGCGACAAGAGGCTGTTGAACTATTGGAGCCGTTTGTGAGGTTGTTGTCGTGGCTGCAATGACAGAACCACCATCTTCATTATTTATGTCAGCTGCTCGTGCATAATTATTGTCAGTTGGCCCTGTGCTGATATCGATAGTACTAACATCAGTATCTTTAATGGGGCCATCGATTGACATAGAGCCATTAGCGGCTATTTCCGTTAACTGTTGGCTCGCATCGGTTTCGGTCAAAAGTACGTCACCGGGCAAAGTTTGATTAACCGCCGCGACCTCTTCTGCTGTAGGTTGTGACAAATCAACGGTTGTCAGTAGGGTTGATTTTTGCATCCACCAGACCACCAATAAACCGAGCAACACGATGACAATAAAAATACTCAACCAAGTTAAACGCTTGTCGCTGGCTTGATAGGTTGTCTTACGTGAAAAGCTTTGCATTGAAGGCTCGGTTGCTACCGGCACCTGCCGTAATAAGCCTGCTTCAATTAAAGATGTGTCTGCATGAACCATACGGGCATAGTTTTTAACATAGCCACGGGTATAGGTTGGTGAAGCAATGTTGGTGAAGTTATCAGCTTCAATATCCTCTAAAACACTAGGACGTAAGTGCAGTTTTACTGCAGCTTCTTGAAGACTGAGGCCCATTTTTTCACGGCCATGTCTTAATAAAGTTCCAAGCGTTACATCTGGCGCAATTGACTCTGTTACTAAGGATTCAACTGGTGCATGGGTTTCATGATCTTTCATTGATGCAAATTAGCTCTGTATTGCTTGGCCTGAGGTGATGCTGGGAATTTGGCAAGCAATAAAATACCAAATCTTTTCACAGCGGCATCATCATTCACTGCCTGCTCTATTTGAATTCCGAGCGCTAAACTTTCTGGAGTTTGTTCGGCAACTTGGTGATAACGCGCTAATTGATTTCGCGCCTGTATATAATCACCCTGTTCGGCTTCTAACTCAGCTAACTCCAGCAACGACACCGAACGTCTCGGGTCATACTTTAACGCCATCTGAAAATACTGTCTTGCCTTTTCTGCTTGTCTAGCTTCTCGGCTACAAAGGCCTAAGTTTTCATAACTTGAAGCAGTACGCGTATATTTGGGCATTTCAATTGCGGCCAAAAACATTTTTTCAGCTTTGTTGTATTGCTTTTGTTGACACAAAAACACCCCGAAATTATTCATGGAATCGCCAGAGGCGTCCTTAGTACTAATGGCATTCATGTACGACTCTTCGGTACGTACTAAATCGCCCACGGTTTGGTAGTAATAAGCCAAAGCAATATGGACATCTTCAAGCTCTGGAGCATATTCTAATGCTTTATCGAGATTATATTTAGCTTGTTCTGAATTGCCTCGATTTAAATAGGTTAATCCCAGTTGCATCCGCTCGCGCGCAGCGGCGACCTTGTCTAACTTTCGCTCCGAAACAGGAATATCGGTTCCGGTATAAGTACGCTCAGTAACGCACCCTGTTATTAATAAAGACAGGGTTAACACTAACGAAAACTTTGGCAATCCATGCTTCATTGGCAAGCCTATAAATCTGTGCAAACAAAGAGTTAATCTATTGTGACTGATATCTGATTTTCTTGCATGCGTTTTTTTGCTAAACGCTTGGTTCTATCGCGAATATCTCCTGCTAACTGACCACAGGCCGCATCAATATCATCGCCACGGGTTTTACGCACTATCACAGTAAAACCGTATTCCATTAACACCTTAGAAAAACGATCAATTCGAGAATTAGACGAACGGCCGTAAGGTGAACCAGGGTAAGGGTTAAATGGAATTAAATTTATCTTACAAGGCGTATCTGCCATCAATTTAGCTAACTCATGGGCTTGGTCCGTGCTGTCGTTAATATGATCGAGCATCACATACTCAACTGTGACACGGCCACGGTTAGCATTGGACTTGGCAATATAACGACGAATACCCGCTAAAAACTCATTCAGCGGATATTTTTTATTAACGGGGACTAAAATATCACGCAGCTCATCATTTGGTGCATGAATACTGACCGCAAGAGCCACATCAATCGCATCACCTAATTTATCTAACGCTGGAACCACGCCTGATGTTGATAGGGTCACGCGGCGTTTTGATAAACTAAAACCAAAATCATCGAGCATAATATCCATTGCTGGGATTACGTTGGCTAAATTGAGTAATGGTTCGCCCATGCCCATCATCACCACGTTAGTGATAGGACGCTCGCCGGTGTCTTTAGCAAAACCTAAAAAGTGCGATACACGCCAGATTTGGCCGACGATTTCAGAAACCGTTAAGTTACGGTTAAAACCTTGCTGGCCGGTAGAGCAGAAAGTACATTCAAGGGCACATCCCACCTGTGATGATACACATAAAGTGGCACGTTCTTCTTCAGGAATATATACCGTTTCGACTTCTTGACCTTGACCAACGTTGATTGCAAATTTGATGGTACCGTCAGTCGATTTTTGAAAACTGGCTATTTCTGGTGCAACGATTTCACAGCGCGCCGCCAACTTTTGACGTAACACTTTGTTGATGTTGGTCATCTCTTCGAAGTCACTGACACCGAAATGATAAAGCCATTTCATGAGTTGGTCGGCACGAAAGGGTTTCTCCCCCATATCCGCAAATAATGCGCGCATTGCCTTACGATCAAGGTCTAACAAATTGATCTTCTTTTCACTCATATAACTAACCTCAACATCAAAAACCGGATCCTGCAACAGGGCGGCGAATTATACAGACGCAAATAAATTTTAGCCAGTAACTCAATTAACCTATGGTAGAATACTGCTGGGCCAATGTTGACCTAAAATACGGAGTTGTAATTCCACCTATATGTTAACCCTCATCATTATAGTGCTTGTCGCTGTCGCAGTATCTTTTCTGTGCAGTGTGTTCGAAGCTGTTCTTCTTTCTGTTACCCCTAGTTATATCGCTTCACTCGAACAAACTGACAAAGCGGCAGCTACGCGTTTGCGTAAATTGAAAGAGAATGTCGAGGCTCCTTTAGTGTCAATTCTCACTCTAAATACGATTGCCCATACCGTTGGCGCTGCCGTTGCGGGTGCTCAGGCAGCAAAAATCTTTGGGGATGACATGCTGGGTGTGTTTTCAGGCGTGTTAACTTTTATTATCCTGTTCTTCTCAGAAATTATTCCTAAATCACTGGGTGCTAACCATTGGCGTCGTCTTGCACCGAGTGTTTCTATTGCAGTGACATGGATGAAGCGCGTAACCAAACCGTTGATTTGGATGTCACAGCAAGTGACTCGTTTGATGGGTAAAGGCGATGAAGGCCAATATATCCGTCAAGAAATGAGCGCAATGGCAAAAATCGGCCATGAATCAGGTGAACTCGATGAGCAAGAGTCAAAAATTTTAACTCAAATGCTTAAAGTTCGAGATATGCCAGTCACTGCAATTATGACGCCGCGAACAGTGATGTTCTCGTTACCGATTGATTTAACCCAAAATGAGTTTGTGCGCCAGTATCGCGACAAGCCTTTTAGCCGTATTCCTGTGTATGACCAAGATCATGATGATGTGATTGGCTATATCACTCGCACCGATGTATTACTGGCTGAGCGCTATACACCAGACGCCCCGATTGGTGAACTCAAACGCAGTCTATTTGTCGTGCCTGAAACGGCAAAAATCCTGCCATTATTTGAGAGAATGATTAAACGTAATACCCAAATTGCTATGGTCGTTGATGAATACGGCAGCAGCCAAGGAATCGTTACTCAAGAAGATATTATCGAGTCTATGTTAGGACTGGAGATTGTTGACTTGAACGATCCTGCCACCGATATGCAACAATTAGCCCGAAAACTGTGGACTAAGCGCATGAAACAAAAAGGCATTCGTCTATCCGATGATGGTGATTTTGAAGCCGCATCCGATGACGATGAAGCCAAATCTGGCTAAAACGCGTATAATTCAGCAATTAATGAAGTAAGGGAGCCTAGCTCCCTTACTTGTTTTAGGGGAGACAGCTATCATCTCCCGCCGTAATAGAGGTCAGTTATGAAACAGAGTTACACACTCTCACTCGCGCACATTAATGATACCCATTCCAATTTTGAACCTAGCCGCGTGCAATTTAATCTAACAGTAGGTCATCTTAAGTTTGATATGACGAGCCATAGCGGTGGTTATGCCCGTATTGGCCATCATATTGCCAAGGCGCGCCAAGCGGCGACAGAAGCCAATACACCTTTTATCTTTTTGCACGGCGGCGATAGCTTTCAAGGCACGCTTTATTTCAGCCACTTTAAAGGCAAGGCTAATGCTCACTTACTCAACCTGTTAGCGCCCGATGCGATGGTCATTGGCAATCATGATATCGATGAAGGTAACGCAACACTTGCCGAGTTTGCTAAGCAGATTGATTTCCCATTGCTTGCAGGCAATATGGATTTAAGCCAAGAGGATATTAATAAGCCGGGTTGCCTACGGGGTTTGCCTAATCTTTTGGATTATGACCATGAGCTAAAATTAGCTAAATACCTCGTTAAGCCTTTTCACGATAAAACGCTGGCCATAATCGGTATTACCTTAGATCAGATGAAAGAAATAGCACGTCCCGACCCCGATACCCATTTTGTTGATGCCATTGCCACCACTGCGCGCACAGTTGAGCACCTTAAACAACAAGGTATCAAGCATATTATTGTGCTCAGTCATTTAGGCTTAGATCAGGATAAACGTCTTGCGGCCGAAATCGATGGCATTAGCCTTATCGTAGGTGGACACACTCATACGTTACAGGGCGATTTTCGTGCGCTGGGTTTGAGCAATATGCCCTACGGTGAGGTTATCAATAACACGCCAATAGTGCATGCGGGCAAATATGCTGAAGTGGTCGGTTTAGCCCAGATAACCTTTGATGCTGAAGGGAAAATGCTAACCTTAAACGGCGGCAACTACTTTATGCTCGATCAACACTTTGTGCTAAGTGCTAACGTCGCTGTCAACGATACCGACTACCGAGCTGTACGTCAGCAACTCAACCATCATCCACATATTTTGTGGGACGAAGCCGATGCAGATATCGCTGGTGTGATTAGGGATATCTACAAACCCGCTATTGCCGAGATGGAAAATTATGTCATCGCACAAGTTCCTAAAAATTTAGTCCATACTCGTTTGCCCTCAAAAAGTTTGCCCCACGGCAGTCAAATTGCGCCTTGGGTGAGTCGCAGCATGTTTCAAGAGGCTAAACTTGTTGACCCACGGATAAACTTTGCCCTGCATAACGCTGGCGGTGTGCGCCAGTCTGTTTCCCAAGGGCAATTGACGCTTGCTGATGTGATGGGACAATTACTACCCTTCGAATTACCGCTAGTAAAGTATGAAATCCAAGGCCAGTTTCTGTACCAGGCACTAGAATCTGCTATTAACTCCGCCACTAACAATAGTGTGTTAGGTACAGGCGCGGGTAGTTTCCCGTATACCTATGGTTTGCGTTATTACTACGATGGCAGACGTCCATTGGGCGAACGTTTATTTAGGTTAGAAATGATGCAACAGGGCAGCCAATCTCTTTGGCAGACTGTAGAGTACGAATCATTGTACATGGGGGTTTCAACCTCTTACACCGCTGCAGGGAAAGAAGGTTATCATCCACTGCTGCAAGCTCGCTGGCAGGAGTCGATGGAATCATTAACGTTGCCACAGGCATTTATTCGTTTTTTAAAGCGCTCACCTAATTTATCGGATTTGTGGTCACAACATGTGCATTACACCAGCCACAGGCCGCGTGGAAAATAAACGCGGCATCTTGTATCTGCATATTGTTCCTAAATGGCAAACTCAAACATCTAAAATGGCCAAATACATTGGAGTAAGCGCTCAGTAAACCATGCCTGCGCTTTACCCTCTTTATCTTTACGCCAAGCCATAAATACACTTTGGGCTGGGCGCGGAATGTCTACGTGGCAAGCAACTAACGTCCCCGTAGCCAATGCATCCAAGATCAGGTGTTGTGGAATATAACCCACACCTAACCCTAATTGCTGCGCCTTAATTTTGGTCTGCATGTTCGGCACTCTAATCACTTGACGACTATCAAATAAACCACTTGAACGTTGCGCCAGTGCGGTTGAACTGTCGGCCACCACAATCGAGGGAAACTGCAATAAGGCCTCAGTCGGAATAGGATCCCTATATTGCGCTAATGGGTGGGCAGGATTTAAGGCAAACACAAACTCTAATTCACCCATTTCAACCACATGATATTGGCCTTTGGGCCGATCACCTGTCACGCCAATCGCGATATCGGCACGGCCAGAATAAAGTGCATCCCAGCCGCCACCTAAAGACTCTTCACTAATATTCACGGTCACTTGCTTGCCTAACTCAGTAAATTCACCAATCAACTGCAACAGGGGTAAATCTGGCACCACGGTATCTATGGCTAAGGTTAGCGAAGACTCCCAGCCCGTCTCCAATTGACGTACTGCCTCTTCAAGCCTTGATGTTGCGGCGAGGATTTCTCGACCTTGGCGCAATACCAGTTGACCAACTAAAGTCAGCTCAGCGCGCTGCCCTTTACGTTCGAATAATTTCGTCCCTAAATCACTTTCTAGTTTTTGCACTGTGTAAGTCAACGCCGACGGTACTCGAAACAAAGACTCAGCCGCAGCAGAGAAACTGCCCTTTTTATCAATCGCATCGAGCACGATTAATCCATCAAGACTAATAGATGGCAACATACACACCTCTTGTTCAAATTATTTGAAATACAAATTGAAAATGTTCCGATTTTATTCAGTAAAGATCAAGTCTACACTGCTTAGCAATAGAAGTGTTCTTTCAGATGCACGACTAAAGACAATGAGGAACCCGTTAATAACACGCTTAAATATTACTTAAACATAATTTAAATAATTTGAAACAAGGAACATACCATGAAAACACTCATTACAAAAATACTGAAATCGGCACCAAGTTTTGCCCCTCTGGCACTGCGTATTCCTATCGGAATTATCTTAATCGCCCATGGTTCACAAAAACTTTTTGGCTGGTTTGGTGGCTACGGTTTAGAGGGAACAGGCCAATGGATGGCATCAATTGGCCTAACGCCCGGTTACTTAATGGCTTTAATGGCAGGTTCAAGTGAGTTTTTTGGTGGACTGTTGTTGTTATTGGGTCTACTGACTCGCCCAACAGCTTTGATACTGTCATTTACTATGATAGTGGCGATTTTCTCAGTGCATATAGGTAATGGGTTATTCCTTGCTAACAACGGTTATGAATTTGGTTTAGCGCTACTGGCAGCCACAGCGTCACTGGCTGTTTCAGGTGCCGGTAAATTATCACTCGACAATCTTTTAGTTAGCCGCATCAAATAAGGGGAATCAAGATGATCACACTACGCAAAGCACAGGATCGCGGTCAGGCAGATTTAGGCTGGCTTAAGAGTCAACACACTTTCTCTTTTTCTAGCTACTACGATCCAGCCCACATGGGAATTTCATCCTTAAGAGTGATTAATGATGACACAGTGGCACCCGGCGCAGGTTTCGATACCCATGGCCATAAAGATATGGAGATCATCAGTTACGTGATATCCGGCACTATCGCCCACAAAGATAGTTTCGGTAATATCAAAACCTTACCTGCAGGCGAGTTTCAATTGATGTCGGCGGGTAAAGGTATTTACCACAGTGAGTTCAATGCCTCAACTACTGAGCCGCTGCACTTTTTACAAATTTGGATCCGCCCAGATACCTTAAGTATCGATGCGGGTTATCAGCAAAAAGCCTTCGAGCAAAGCTCAGCGCTGACGGCCGTGGTGACTCCCACTGGTGACAATGGCACGCTTAAAGTACAACAAGATGCCACCGTTTATCGTTTAGTGCTGAACGAAGGTGAAAGCGTAACAATGAACAGAACACCTGCTCAAGCGAGTCGTCATCTGTATGTTCAATTGATTGAAGGCACACTGGATATCAATGGTACGACATTGACGCCAGGAGATGGCGCGCAGTTAACTCAGCTTAGCAGTGTCGACTTTAGCGCGACTTCTGGTCAAGCGGTGGCGTTAGTATTTGATTTATCGGCTAATGCCTAAAGTTTGGTACACAAGGTTTAATAGCTAGCTAACGTATGTTGACAGCGGTAGTTAAATATTAGAGGGCAAGAGTCATGCTAAAGTTAACCAGAACTTGAGCGGCCTGCCCTTTACTCTTATCTAGCGTATTTAAAAAGCGTTTATGCTCATTTCGGCGCGTATTACGAAAACCCTGCTTCTCAAAAAAAGGCCGCGCTAAATAGGATGCCTCTACCGTTAATCGTTTAAGAGCTAAGCCTTTTACTTGTTCAAATAACGCAAAATACAAAGTGGTTGCCACACCTGAGCGTGCATATTCAGGATGAACAAATAAACATTCGATTTCGGCAGAAGCCTCAACCTCAGTGTCATCACCCAGCTTAAGATTAATAAAGCCTACTAGCATGTTTTCTGTCTCAGCCACCCAAATAGTGGTTCCTTTAAGACGCTCAAGCCAATAACTGTCGCTGCGGCTCTCGCCTTCGATATAAGCCCAAGCTGAACGTTCAGCAAAGGAGTAATACTCGCCTGAGCCTTGCATCACACTCGCCTCAAAGATTAGCGCGAGCTGCGAAACGTCCGCTGGCGTAAATAGTCGAATCTTCATTCTCAGCCCTTATCTTAAATGATTAACAGATTGAGATTAACGGTATTTTGCTACAAATAAAATAGTCAGCTTCAACTGCTTTACGCCCATGCTTTACTACACAATTCTTTACACCACTTTTTAGAATCAAAAGTTGATCAAACTAAAAGCTAGCTAAAACCAAAATTGAACAATGTTTAAATCTCTTTAATCATATAAAAACCGCGAATAATTTGCCCTCGTTTTTGCTGGTAACTGGCCTGTACCTGCGTAAAGCCCATTTGATTAAATAACCCTTTCGATAAATAGGATGCATCTAGGCTCAAACGAGAATACCCCTGTGCCTTAGCCCAATCCTCTACAACAAGGTAAGCACACTCGCCTAATCCCTTGCGCTGATAATCCGGATGTATATATAAACTATCAAGGTAACCTTGCTGGCTAAAATGGGTTTCAATATTAATAAAACCGATACACATTGCCGATGTTGCTAGGGCACCTTTGGCCAATACCACCCACGCTTTTGAGCGGCTTAAGCGTAAATCCCAATGCTTAGCTGATCTGGGCGCCGCAGACCAAGCCGCAAGCTGCGCCGATGAATAACGGGCATGATTGATGCTATGCACACAAAGATGAAATAATTCACTCACCTCACGGGCATAACATGATTGATAAGGCTGAATTTCAAACTGTTCAAACGCCGCCACTTAATTGCTCCTTCGATTAAAGCATAGCTAAAAATAGTGACATTTTGCCGCGTTTAGCACCATCGAGATAGCCAAAAACTGACATTTAACACCATCAAGCAATAGAAACAAAAACGGCCTCGAAAATATCGAAGCCGCTTAATCGGTATGGCGCACAAGAGGGCGCACTGAATGCTACTGACTATTTTTTCTCGATTTGACCCACAAATAATAGTTTATCAAAGGTGCGATCCAAGGTTTTGCTAGTGAATTCGTTCATCCACATTTGTTCAACTACAGATACTTTATCGCCTTTACTCACTTGAGTTTCAGGACCCGCTGCCCAAAAAGTCGTGTCAGCTTCTTTAATCTGTACGTAGGTGTAACCGCCACCATTCATAGTATCAACAACAGTACCTTCGTGGGTTACGCCCTGCGCCCAAGCACTTGACATGCCTAATGCTAACGTTGCTACCGCTGCTAATTTTACTAATTTCGCTATCATGCCTATGTTCCTTTTGTTTTACTAATATGCCGCATTAAAGCACGCCAACAACAATAAATCGCTAATCTCTATCACGAAATACAACACTTATCGCAAAAGCAATATTTTTATGCCAAGGCAGGGAACTCATTTCAATAACGGTTTTAGCATGCCTTCTAAGCCATTTAGCTTAACTTCATACATTAAGGCTAATTGCTCACCCAACTTCCCCTGAGGAAACCCTTGCTTATGGAACCACACAAGGTAAGGCTCGGGTAATGTTAATAATTTACGCCCTGCGTATTTACCAAACGGCATAGTCTGGTTAACCGCATCAATCAGTAACTGTTGATCCACTTCATTATTCTCCACGCAATCCAGCACTATATATTACCGCAAAACCAAGTCATTTTCTTATGTGTTCAAGTCGCAACAAATAGCTGAAAGATGCTATAAAAATACCCTACTATTGTTTAATGTAATAATTAAAAAGGCTTAAATATCAATAGAAAAAATAATTTTAACACTATTGTGAATTGAGATTAACGCTGTAATAACCGACGAAGCATAGTGACGTCTGTCAGCTGACTGATTTGGTTAATGACCGCGTTAAATGCATCTGCACCACGACTGGAATAATGTGCAGATAAAGGATTCATAAAACCATGTCCAAATTCTGTATTAATACAATAAACCTTATCGACTTTGGACAACACATCGCTCACTTGACTCACATTAAAGTGTTCTTCATGGTTTGGAAATATCAATGTACACGGATATTGGGGTATTACATTAAGATGATTTCTGATTTGCCCAGGATAAAATCCAATAAAATGCAGAGGTGCTGCTTTAAAGCAGCAATCCATAACTCTCCATGCAGCAGACGCACCCGCACTAAAACCAATAATGACTAAATCTTCTACTGAAGATGAAACAGCATGGTGAATTTTGTCAAAATAGCGCTCATGGCCACATTCTTTCAGAAAGGCCTCATAAGCAGAGTGTTCATTGATAAAGCATTTTATTTCCCCATCGTATGGATCAACAATCTCCACTATAACGTGTTCGTTATTTATACTACCAACTAGCCTTATAATATCCGCTGTCACACCAAAAATATCAGTTGATATGAGTATTCTCATGGTTTCCTTAAATGCATTTAACCGCACTTTACTTAGGCTGTTGCTAAACGAGTAAATACACGAAATTTAGACTTTAGGGTAAATCAATTTAACCGCGACTGTAAATCATCACCGTTATGACGCCACAAATAAATTGTTACGCAAAAAATAAGCAGCGACTTACTGCGCCAAGGGCTATAAATGTTAAAATAATGCCGCAAAGGTTGACTTCATCCGACTTTGTCCTCATTAACTGATATAGGTAATGACATTTCATTTCGCTAAAGGCACATTATGTTCGCGATCTCACTCACAGTGCTACTTAGTGTGGCCACAATAGCTTGGTTAATCTCAACCCGTTGGCGTAAAACATTGCATCGACGTCGTATAGCGGCAAGACCGTTCCCTAAAAGCTGGCGAGTAATTCTTAAACAAAGGCTACCTTACTTTCATGCGCTACCAACAGATTTACAACTGCAACTCAAGCGGCATATTCAGATCTTTATCGATGAAAAGACGTTTGTCGGCTGCGATGGCTTTGAAATCACCGATGAAGTTAAAGTTACCATCGCTGCCCAAGCTTGTCTTTTATTACTAAATCGTAAAACAGATTTCTACCCCAAACTGACACAAATCTTGGTCTACCCTGATGCCTTTATCGTTAATAATCAGCATCAAGATGCGAGTGGTATTGTGTGGGAACAGCGCAATGTACTGGCGGGTGAATCATGGCAATATGGCAAAGTGGTGCTTTCGTGGAGAAATACCTTAGCTGGCGCCGCCGATCCCAATGATGGTAATAACGTCGTCATCCATGAGTTTGCCCATCAGCTTGATCAAGAAGATGGCCAGGCCAATGGCGCTCCTATCTTGCAGCACTTTGCAGACTACAGCACTTGGTCTGACGTACTAAGCCATGCTTTTACCCAATTACAGCATTGCGCCAAAGTAGGTGCCCCCTCTATATTTAATTATTATGGTGCAACTAATTCGGCTGAGTTTTTTGCGGTAATAACCGAAACCTTTTTTGAACGACCAGAGGATTTCCACCAGCAGCACCCCGCCTTGTATCGAGAGCTGAGCCATTTTTATCAGCTCGACCCCATCAACTGGCACTAAATAATCTGAACCTGACAATGAGACCAATATGATGACATACACAAGCTCAAATCAGCGCCATCGTAACCTGAAGATTTTTTATACGTTAATGATGTTACTCAGCATATTAGCCTGCCATCAGACCTATGCAAAAGATCAAACAAAACAGTTGTCAGCAACAAATGCTATGACACAGGTTCAGGCTAACAGCGATCAGCAAGCCGCAGCTAAGGTTCTCGATCTACTCAACGAGTATTCGAGCCATGCTGACTGGGATCGCTATTTTGCGCTTTATCGTGCAGATGCAATTTTTATCGGTACCGATGCCAATGAACGTTGGGGGATGGAAGAGTTCGAACGTTATTCAAGACCGACAACAGGTTGGCGTTATGATTTAACCAAACGCGCTTTGCTTCAATATGGCGATGTGATGTTATTTGACGAGTTACTCACCAGCCCTACCTACGGAGTGAGTCGCGGCACAGGGACGTTAATCAAAACGGATGGCAAATGGAAAATCGCTCAATACCACTTGAGCTTTCCGATTCCTAATGCAATTGCCAAACAGATAATGGCTGAAATAAAAGTCGCAGCCGCAACGCCCAGTGATTCAGCGCCTCAATAATATAACCCCGACTGAGTAAAACAATAATGCCCGAGTAAAAACTCAGGCATTTAACCGCTCAGATCTCCCATTAAAAGTGGATACAGTTAAGAGGCGATAGCACTAAGACTGCAAATGCAGCTTAATAATGCGGATCACTTTATCGATATCCTTGCGACTAATATCCTTATGGGTGACTAAGCGCATCGTGCGTCCTGGGCTCATCAATATCCCTTCGCTACGGCATCGTGCGACTAATAACTCAATATCGACCTCTGGCGCTAAGGTGACAAATAGCATATTGGTTTGCACCGCTGTGAGATCAACCGTAAATTCGCTAAGCTGACTTAACTGTTGTGCTAAATAAGCCGCATTGTCATGATCTTCACTTAACCTTTGTACTTGCTCCGTTAATGCAAGTGTACCAGCAGCAGCAAGCACTCCGGCTTGGCGCATACCGCCACCAAGCATCTTGCGCCAGCGTATGGCTTTGTTAATTAAACGCTCATCACCTAACAGTAATGAGCCTACGGGCGCACATAAACCCTTCGATAAACAAATCGATACCGAATCAAAATGCGCGGTAATGTCACTTATCGCAATATTTTGCGCTATGGCAGCATTAGCTACTCGTGCACCATCTAAGTGAATTTTTAAACCACGATTAAAAGCCAGCGCCTGTGCGCTGGCTAAATAGTGCTGTGGCAATACCTTACCGCCAATCGTATTTTCTAAACTCAGTAAACGCGTGCGAGCAAAATGGATATCATCAGGCTTAATTGCCGCTTCAATATCAGTTAAAGCAATACTGCCATCAATTTGATTAATAAGAGGTTGTGGTTGAATGCTGCCTAAAACCGCCGCGCCACCGCCTTCAAATTTATAATTGTGTGCTTGCTGGCCGCACAGGTACTCATCACCACGTTCGCAATGGGCCATTAACGCCAATAAATTAGCCTGGGTTCCTGAGCAGGTAAATAATGCACTTTCAAAGCCAAACATGTCGGCGGCCATCTCCTGCAAGTGATTGACGCTAGGATCATCACCATAAACATCATCGCCGACTTCTGCCCTGGACATGGCCAAACGCATCGCGGCGGTTGGCTGGGTAACGGTATCACTGCGTAAATCTATCATCTTGTCCTCGATTTAAGGTCTGCTTGGCACTTTATAGGCACAGGACTCTAGCGCCAAAAAACCATGTTGTATAGTTTGCGGTATACTCCAGAGGCACGTTAACTGATAATAAATGTAAGCTTACGATATCTCTTTATCATACAAAATAGTGTAAACCTGAATATACTCAATAGATTGTCGCTGTCGCTCCACTCGTTACTATAAGCGGTTTAACTTGGCCAAAGGCGTCTAACTCGATAGAATTACTCGCTAAGATATTTGCGTCACAACAAGGCACAAATCTTAGTGACTCTGGCTAAGGCTTATCATATATAAAGGGGTTTGTGGTGAATTATTCCCAGTACAGTTGGATTAAAGTATGGTTTTTAATCCTATGTTTAAGCCTAATATCCCCCGTATTCGCTTGGACGGATAGCGACCTAGATGGCGTGCCTGATATCAAAGATGCCTGTCCGAATACGCCGCTAAATACCATAGTGATGGCTAATGGTTGCCCTGCAACGCCCGTTGAAACAATGGTTGAAACAGCTGAAGCCACAGGTTCATCACTCGATTGTGATTCTGGCAATCTTAATCACACCAGCGCTGATTGTTATGATATTTCCTCAGCGGTAGTGTATTTTGACTTTGCGATCGCTGAAGTTAACTTTGCTCAATGGAAAACACTCGCTTTTGTGAAAGCATTTTTAGAACAAAATGATGTTGCATTAACCTTAGTTGGACACACTGATGTGGTCGGGACTCCAGAGTTTAATTATCAACTGTCCCTGCAAAGAGCTCAAAACGTAAAACGGATTTTGGTTGAAGATTATGGCTTTAATCCAAATAGATTTACCGTAATCGGTAAAGGAATATCTGAACCCGTCGCAGACAATCGCTCTAGCGAAGGGCGCAGTTTAAATCGACGAGTACAATTTATCGTCAATCACTAAGTCATTTTTTTCATCAATTTAGGGAGTGAGTCAATGGAGAACCTAGAAGGTTTATTAAACCAAGCGCCTGAAGTACTAGTCACTTATGGTTTGCAAATATTATTTGCACTTATTATTTTTTTTGTTGGTAAATACTTTGCAGGTGTTGCACAAAGATTAACGCGTAAGTTACTCAATAGCCGGAAAGTAGACCCTACTGTGGTTTCATTTGTTGCAAACCTCGCTTGGGCAGTGGTGTTTGTATTTGCGGTGATTGCTACATTAGGGCAAATTGGCGTACAAACGGCATCTCTGGTCGCCGTTATCGGTGCGGCAGGTCTAGCGATAGGTTTAGCTTTGCAAGGCTCTTTATCTAACTTTGCCTCAGGGGTATTGATGGTTTTATTCCGCCCTTGCCGCGTAGGCGACTATATTGAAGCCGCTGGCGTGGCGGGTACTGTTGATGAAATTACTATTTTCTCAACCAAGCTGCGTACGCCAGATAACAAGGTTATTACCGCGCCTAATTCATCTATTATGAATGGCACCATCACTAACTATTCGACGATGGATACCCGCCGTATTGACCTCGTTATTGGCGTCTCTTATTCTGCCGATATGGCGCTCACTAAAAAGATTTTTCAAGATATCTTAGACAATAACCAATATGTGCTAAAAGATCCGGCCTATACGATTGGACTATCTGAATTAGCCAGCTCTACCGTTAATTTTGTGGTGCGTCCTTGGGTCAAAAAGGCGGATTATTGGACTGCCCGTTTCCAACTTCTTGAGGAAATAAAGCGTGATTTAGATGCGGCTAATATCAGTATCCCATATCCTCAAATGGATATTCACGTTAAAGCATTGCCTTTGAACCAATAACGGTTTTGCAACAAAAACTTAATCATAGATGTAATAGTGTGCAGTTAAGCTCATCTATATTTCTCGAAGGCCTTATCGCTATGCGATAAGGCCTTTTTTATGGTTCTGAGTGCCATTTTAGCGTACCGTAAGCGATAGATAGCTGCCAAGATACTGACATTCATTTGCGAGGGGGATTCATGCAAAAATACGTTTCATTTTTAGCCGCAAGCTGCATTTATGGCTTAGTTCTAATAAGTCCAAATGCTATCGCCAATGACAAGACACAGGTTCTCATGGGCGAAAAAACGGTCACCTTAGAAGGTAAATTACCAAAGTTAGCTCAAATGGCACCAGGATTTAAAGTCGTTGATGAACAATTTACGCCTGTAATGCTAAGTGATTTTAAAGGTAAAACTGTACTCATCAGTGCAGTCCCAAGCTTAGATACAGGTGTTTGTGCATTACAAACCAAGCGTTTCAATAGCGAAGTGAGCCATTTTTCTGATGATGTGGTTATATTAACAATTAGTGCCGATTTACCCTTCGCACAAAAGCGTTTCTGTAAAGTTGAAAACGTCGATAAAATTAAAGTGCTGTCTGATTCTGTATGGCGTGATTTTGGCGAAAAATATGGTTTGTTAATTCAAGATTATGGCTTGCTGGCTAGAGCTATTTTTATCATTGATGCTGAAGGTAAACTGCAATACCAAGAGTTAGTTCCTAACATCGCGGAGCATCCTAACTATGATGCCGCACTTGAAGCGCTGAAGACTATTCAAACTCAGTAGCCACTATCAGATCAAACAGGGCAGCCTTAGCTGCCCTATCTTATAACAACCACTATAAAAATTAGTGCGTGTGTTGATCGCCATTGGCCTGATAATCAAAGGTTGGCATAGACCAATGATACCGTAATGCTAACATCCGCAGACTAAAACCAACGCTGATACAAAGAAGTAAATTAATCCATTCCGTTAATTGATAGTCTTTTAAGACGATATACAAACTTGCCGTTAGTAATGAAATTACCGCATAAAGTTCTTTCTTAAAAATCAGAGGTACTTGATTACACAGAATATCACGGATCACACCGCCAAATACGCCGGTCACTAATCCCATCACGACGGCAATCGTCGGGCTAAATCCCAGCATTAAGGTCTTCTGCGCGCCCACGATAGAAAATACCGCTAAGCCCAACGCATCAATAGCTAAAAACAACTTAGACAAGTAGCGCATCACAGGCGCGATAACCACAGTAAGTAACGAAGCAAAAGCTATCGCAATGAGGTAGTGCACGTTCTCAACCCAAATTAACGGATAATTGCCTAGCATCATGTCCCTTAGCGTGCCGCCGCCAATTGCAGTGGCGCAACCAATAATCACCACACCAAATAAATCCATCTGTTTGCGACCCGCCGCTAAAGCACCCGTCATAGCCTCGGCAAGAATACCTATTAGCCAAAGTAACCCAATAATCTCTGTCTCATGCATATTAACTACGACCGACAATTCAAAGGAGCCGATTCTGCCTGAAAAAACGGAGGTTCTATAATGATTTATTTTCTAATTAATCATTAGTAAATTTAATGCACTAATTAAATAGCAACTCAAGCGCCTACGATTCATCATCAAACCACATCATACAAAGCACTTTAATAATAGTTAGTTATAAAAGTAGTACATTAACGGCCCTTTATTTCACATAAATTAATGATAAGTATTAATAAAGCAAATTTAACTAAATTGTAAATAGTAGTCAAAGTTCTATTTTAATGTGCAAACGCATAAACATCAGCCAAAAAAAAGCAGCCATGAGGCTGCTAATTTTTACTAAAATGCTATTCAAACTGGGGCTTAAATAGGCGATTACTACTTAGCATCAGGTTTCGGAGGATAATTTTCCATCACACTACCCACGGCTTCATTGATAATTTTGACCCTTTCTTCTGGGGTGTTTTTATCACGAATAGTATCAACGACGGATCCACGCCAGATAAGTTTAGATGTTTTATTATCAACAAAATCAATTATCAGAGTACCCACTTCATATTCTCTAACCGTAGTCTGAGTTTGCATATTGCCACCCCATCCCCAACCAGGACCATAGTAAGGGCTATAACCGAAATTGCTGTTAAAGGTGTCGACATTTATTTTTTTATCAACCTTAGTAAAGTAGTTAACTAACACATCAGCATCTTTGGCATCGACTAACGTCATGCCCTTGGCGGCCAACTGTGCATTAACGGCTTCTCTTACTCTTTGGTCCATTAAACCATCGAGATGATAACTTGTGGAGTCTGATTTCTGAGCAACCCAAGCATAGGTTTTATATTGCGTAAAGTTGGCGCTAGGATCGTAGTCCCAACCTGACTTCATTGTGCTACAAGCACTGAGTGCCAATACGGCTAACGCGACAAAAATGTTTTTCATCTTAATATCCTCAGAAGTTCAAACCGAACAAAAATAGGTAGGTGCTAGAAATATGAATTTAGCTTACATAGCAATAGTCTTATCTACAACTAAATTGATGTGTAAACTCGCATTTCATTTTACTTGACTTAAATAAAATAAAATTAGATGATAATAGTTATCAATTAGATTAAAGGTAGCAGGTGGCGTACATGTATTGGTTTGCGAGCGCATTTATTGTAGCGTCTATTATTTTTTTTCTTGCACCAGAAAAGATTTCACTTGAAGCCAATAACGCTAAGCTAAAAAGGCACTTACCCGCAAGCTTGCTTGTTTTACCTGTCATAGTATTAGGCTGGCTAGTGATTAATGCTCTTGCTAACGGCGCCAATCTTACGACCGTCGCGGCTTTTGGCTTTGTCATCACAGCCTGCTTAATTGCATTACCTAAATTGCATAAATTTATCATGCCCAGTGCCTTACTCACTGCTGCAGCGTTGATTATCATGCTAGTCCTACGCATTAGTTAATTTAGTTTTTTAAAAAATATGCTTACCTCCCTGCAAAGAGTTAGCATTTTGTTCGGACCACTTAGTAATAATTCTTAAGTGGTCTTTTTTTTACCTCCCAGAACTCCCTCTAATTTGGTAAACTCAAAGAGTACCAACCACTTCTATTACTAATGAATAAAATCTATGAAAACAGATCCTAATGTGTCCTTAGTATACAGTACCGATAAAGGCCGTATTAATGCAGAGCCTGTCGCTGCGCTTATTCCTGAATCTGATGGTGTCGTCAGGATCTACAGGGACAGTAAAGGCAGAAAAGGCAAAGGTGTTTCTATTATTTCTGGCTTGGGTCTTGATGACAGCGCGTTAAAAATACTGGCTCAAACCCTTAAAAAACAATGTTGCTGTGGTGGAACTGTTAAAGATTTTACCATTGAAGTCCAAACAGACAATCGTGAACAACTCAAGCTATTACTAGAGAAGCTGAATTACAAAGTAAAATTAGCAGGCGGTTAACCTCACTCAACACAGCAATATAACCCTATGTGCTAACACAGTTTAGCCATACCAAACGGAGTCGTTTAATGGAGAGTTTGCAGAACCATTTCTTAATTGCCATGCCTTCACTGCATGATACGTTTTTTGAACGTTCGGTTATCTATCTCTGTGAACATGATGCTAAAGGCGCTATGGGGCTAGTTATCAATAAACCACTTGATATCGAAGTCAATTCCTTATTAGAACAAATGGAATTGCCCGCTGAGCAAATTCCCTCAGATTTTATATTTAACTCCAATGTCATGATGGGTGGACCCGTTTCTCAAGACCGTGGCTTCGTACTGCATACCTCTCAACCTTATTGGGCCAATAGCACTGACCTTAACTGCGGTTTAATGTTGACTACCTCCCGCGATGTATTAACGGCTATAGGGAGTAATAGATCGCCAGATAAGTTCCTTGTAGCTTTAGGCTTTGCAGGCTGGAGTAAAGGACAGCTCGAACAAGAACTTGCCGATAACTCTTGGCTAACGATCCCTGCAACACATGCACTCTTATTTGACATTAAACACCAAGACCGTTGGCCGCAAGCTAGCCGAACTCTTGGGTTTGATGCTTGGCAAGTTTCAGCTCAAGCGGGCCACGCTTAAACCTAATTTATTAATATAAGTCTGCACACTATGAACTCGAAAACTGTATTAGGCTTTGATTTTGGCACCAAAAGTATTGGCGTAGCCATTGGCCAAGAAATTACCGCCAGTGCCACACCATTATTGTCAATTAAAGCCGTCGATGGCATCCCCAACTGGGATCACATTGGGGATTTAATCAAAGAATGGCAACCCGACTTAGTCGTCGTAGGTCTCCCTTTAAATATGGATGGCACAGAACAAGACATGACCCATAGGGCGCGTAAATTTGCTAATCGTATTAATGCTAAATTTAAAGTAAAAATAGCCACTCAAGATGAGCGATTAACTACTGCTGATGCTAAAGCCAGATTGTTTGAATTAGGTGGCTTTAAGGCGCTGACGAAAGGCCAAATCGATGCCGTGTCGGCGGTGCTGATTATTGAAAGCTATTTTGAAAATAATTTCGGCAAATAAAACCACCGTAAAAACAAAAAGGATAAGTGGGCTTATCCTTTTTTATATAACGGTTACGCTATGATTTATCGAATCAAAAATAGGGTTTAACTAAGTTTGCCATCATAGTGATATGGTCATCATTATCGTTCAGCGCAGCAATATAACGGAACTTCTCACCGCCAGCCTCAGTAAATATGTGACCATTTTCACCGACAATCTCCTCCAGTGTTTCTAAACAATCGGCACTAAAAGCTGGGCAAATAATAGCAACATCACGCACACCTTCTTGAGGTAACGCTTTCATTGTCGCATCGGTGTAAGGTTGTAACCATTTTGCTTTACCAAAACGCGATTGAAAAGTCATCACAAACTCGTCTTTACCTAGACCCAGCTTTTCGGTGACAAGCCGAGTTGTTTTCATGCAAAAACAGTAATAAGGATCGCCTAAATGCAAATTACGCTCGGGCATACCGTGGTAAGACAATACCAGCTTTTGTGGTTTACCATGAGCCTCAAAATCTGTCTTTATCGAGCTTACTAATGCATTAATAAAATCAGCATTATCGTGATAAGTATTAATAAAATGCAATGATGGTATATAACGCCATTTAGATAACTCAGCCGCAATCGCATCAAAAGCAGACCCAGTTGTTGGCGCCGCATATTGAGGATACAGAGGTAACACAATGATATTATCAACGCCATTTTGATGCATTGTCTGCAACGTACTGGCTACCGAAGGATTACCGTAACGCATGGCTAAATGCACCGAAACGTCATGGTTATCCGTTTTTAACTTTTCGGCCAATTTTGCCGTTTGGCGTAAACTAATGTCCATTAACGGTGAGCCTGCAGCGCTCCAGACTTTCTGGTACAACGCCGCCGATTTAGCCGGACGTATACGCAAAATAATCCCATGTAAAATCAGCACCCAAACTAATTTAGGAATTTCTACTACACGAGTATCCGCTAAAAACTCAGCAAGATAACGCCTAACTGCAGATGCTGTAGGTTCATCTGGGGTGCCTAGATTCAATAATAACACGCCTACTTTGCCGCGTTGCCCGTGTCCAACATCTTTGGATAAGCCTGAAAATTTAGCCAAAACAGCCTCTTAATTAAGTCTATAACAATAAGATTACAGTACCGATTCTATCGCTTGTTTAAGCTCTTCGCTATCGGGCTTCACTTTAGAATTAAATTGCTGCACAACTGTGCCGTCGCCGCTAACAACATACTTATAAAAATTCCACTTTGGCGCCGCTGTTTTTTCGGCTAAGTATTTAAATACACTATTGGCATCGCTGCCACGTACTGGCGATGTGGCCAGCATAGTAAAGGTGACACCGTAATTGATGTAACACACCTTAGCGGTATCTTTTTCGTCGTTTTCTTCTTGGAAAAAATCATCCGACGGAAAACCAATAACGACCAATCCCTTGTCTTTATAGTTTTCATGCAAGGCTTCGAGTGCTTTAAACTGTGGCGTATAACCACAGTTACTGGCTGTGTTTACAATCAACACCGGTTTCCCTTGCGTTAACTCACACAGATTCACCGTTTCTTCAGAATGTAGTTTTCGCACTTCAAGGTTCAGATACTCGGGGCAAGTTGCCGCCATAGCGCCAACACTCATCAAGCTCGCGCTTAAGGCCAATATTGTGGGTAATTTGTTCATTGCTTTCTCCTTTACCTTTACATTACGTCAGCATGCAAGGTAAAGATCATATTGAATTAAAAAATAAAAGCTATGTTTGACGCAGCATAGCGATGAAATGAAACCACTTAGTTGATGAAAATTTATCTACATAAACAAAAAAACAGCCCATAAAGAGGCCGTTTAACGTCGAAATCAACTCTTGTTAATCCATGTCTAAGGTGACGCCTTCCATAAAACCTGAACCGGTAGATTCTTTACTTTGCAATTTAATCATTAGACGTAAATCATTTGGCGAATCAGCATGATGTAGTGCATCTGCATAACTAATTTCACCATCTACATAGAGTTTCAATAAGGCTTGATCGAATGTTTGCATACCTTGCTCATTCGATTTCGCCATAGTTTCTTTCAGTAAATGCAGTTCGTTCTTCGCGATTAAACTCGCCACTCTTGGGGTGTTAATTAACACTTCAATCGCTGCGCGGCGACCATTACCATCAAGTCGAGGAATTAATTGTTGTGCGACAATCCCGCGTAAATTCAATGATAAATCGAATAATAATTGTTGATGTTTATTCTGTGGCACGAGATGCATAATACGATCTAAAGCTTGGTTAGCGTTGTTTGCATGTAACGTTGCCATACAAAGGTGACCGGTTTCGGCAAATGACAGGGCAAACTCCATCGTCTCTTGGGTACGTATTTCACCAATTAAAATCACATCCGGCGCTTGGCGCAAAGAGCTTTTTAATGCAGCGTCAAAAGATTCAGTATCAATACCGACTTCACGCTGGGTAATAATGCTCTTTCTATGGTCGTGAACAAATTCAACTGGATCTTCAATTGTTAAAATATGTCCACGCGCATGGCCATTGCGGTAACCGACCAATGCCGCCAAAGAGGTCGATTTACCCGTACCCGTTCCACCCACCATAATGATAAGACCACGTTTACTCATCACTAAATCTTTTAAGATTGGCGGTAACTTAAGCTCATCTACATCAGGAATTTTTGTTTCAATGCGGCGCATAACGCAGCCTGGAGATTCTCGCTGCCAAAAAGCACTAACCCTAAAACGGCCTAAATCCTTTACGGCAAAAGCAAAGTTACATTCTCGACTGCTATGAAACTCTGCTTTCTGAGCCTCAGTCATCAACGACTCGACAAAATCTAATGATTGAGCAGGCGTAAAAGCACTTTCGGCCAAGGGACGCAATTCACCGTCAATTTTGGCGCTTGGCGGAAAACCCGCTGTGATAAATAAATCAGAGGCTTTGCGCTCAACGATCACTTTTAAATACGGACGAACATCCATCATAAATCCTTAAAATGTCGCTTGCTTATTTGAACTCTTCGCCATTGCATCTTCACGGGTAATAAGACCGCGATTGACTAGGTTCTGCAAACATTGCTCTAAGGTCTGCATGCCGTGTGCCATACCGGTTTGAATTGCCGAATACATCTGTGCCACTTTGTCTTCGCGAATGAGGTTACGAATAGCCGGTGTGCCCATCATGATTTCATGTGCAGCCACACGGCCTCCCCCTACCTTTTTAATCAGGGTTTGCGATATTACCGCTTGCAGTGATTCCGACAACATAGTGCGCACCATACTTTTTTCACCAGCAGGAAACACGTCAACCACACGGTCAATGGTTTTCGCTGCGGAAGTAGTATGCAAGGTGCCAAACACTAAGTGGCCTGTTTCTGCGGCCGTCATCGCCAAACGTATGGTTTCAAGATCGCGCATCTCACCGACTAAGATCACATCAGGATCTTCACGTAGTGCGCTTCTAAGAGCGGCATTAAAACTGTGAGTATGGCGGTGAACTTCACGCTGGTTTATCAAACATTGTTTATTTTGGTGAACAAATTCAATGGGGTCTTCGATAGTTAATATGTGGTCGTGTCGATTTTCATTCACGTAATCCACCATAGCAGCAAGTGTGGTACTCTTGCCTGAACCCGTTGGCCCAGTCACTAGCACTAACCCTCTGGGGAAACTGGCAATTTTTTTAAAAATTTCCGGTGCACCTAACTGCTCGAGTGACAAAATATCACTCGGGATAGTACGAAAAACAGCGGCAGCACCGCGGGACTGATTAAATGCGTTAACACGAAAACGCGCTAAATTAGGGACTTCGAACGAGAAATCGATTTCTAAATGTTCTTCATAGTCCTTACGCTGCTTATCATTCATGATGTCATACACTAGACTGTGTACGCCTTGATGATCGAGCGCCGGCAGGTTAATTTTTCTCACTTCACCGTCGACACGGATCATAGGAGATACCCCTGCAGAAAGGTGTAGATCTGAAGCTTTGTGTTTTACACTAAAGGCCAATAACTCAGTGATTTCCATCGTTTGGGATATCCTTGCAACTAGATAATTACATCATGACAACAATAGCAGACAGACTCGCAATCGCCCATAGCAGGATTGCACAAGCCGCACAAAAATGTGATCGCCAGCCTAGCAGTATTCGCTTACTTGCCGTTAGCAAGACTAAACCTGTTGAAGACATTATAGCAGCCTACCAAGCCGGACAGCGCTGCTTTGCTGAAAACTATGTGCAAGAAGGCGCTGAAAAAATTACCGCACTTAAAGCGACTTATCCTGATATTGAATGGCATTTTATTGGCCCACTTCAATCCAATAAAACCAACATAGTCGCGCAACATTTCGATTGGATGCATACCGTGTCTCGCGATAAAATTGCACAACGTCTTAATGATCAACGCCCAAACGAATTAACACCATTAAATGTCTGTATTCAAATTAATATCAGCGCTGAAGATACAAAATCGGGTATAGATACAGACCAAATGCTACCACTCGCTAAACTGATAACTCAGTTACCTAACTTAACACTGAGAGGCTTAATGGCGATCCCCACAGCAACCGCCGATACCGAGTTACAACTGAAAGAGTTTTCGACATTACATAAATTATTCCAAGAACTTCAATTGCATTACCCCTCTATAGATACGCTTTCAATGGGTATGAGTAATGACTTAGATGCAGCCATTCGCTGCGGTTCAACTATGGTACGCATTGGCAGTGCTATTTTTGGTGAGCGCAATTATCCAGCATAAAAATGACTCATTGGCATAAAATGTAATGATAGCGTGTTACTTTAGCCTTGTTTTTAATGGATTTCGCCCAAATACTTTATTTACGTTCCATAAGTTTTAACGATTATAAGATCAACGAGCTTAAGCCGTTCAATCAGGCTTTAACATTCAAATGACTAACCGTTTTATCATCTTAATTTAAGGTGAATCTGTTACAAGATAACGGTTAACACACTGAAGAGAATCAAATGAGTCAACAAAAAATCTGCTTTATCGGTGCCGGCAACATGACGCGCAGTATCATCAGTGGCCTAGTGAACAGTGGCTACCCTGCTCAACTTATTCAAGCGACCAATCCTAGCCAAGGTAAACTCGATGCACTCCAAGCGGATTTAGGCATTTTGGTTTCTCAAGATAATTTAGCTGCAGCGCAAACTGCCGATGTCATAGTGCTGTCGGTAAAACCACAATTAATGCAGCAGGTTTGTGAAGCATTACAAACTGTTGATATGTCAACAAAGTTAGTCATTACTATCGCAGCAGGCATTAAAGCACAGCGTTATACCGACTATTTAGTACAAAATATTACACTTATCCGCGCGATGCCAAACACACCGATGCAAATAGGTGTGGGTATGACGGGCCTTTATGCGCCTCAAGCTATCTCAAGCACTCAAAAAGCTATTTGCGATCGTTTGATGTCAAGCGGCGGCGAAATCGTGTGGGTGAATGAAGAATCAGAATTAGACCAAGTGATTGCATTATCAGGCAGTTCACCAGCTTATTTCTTTTTGCTGATGGAATCTATGATAGATGCGGGCAAAGAAATGGGTATGGATGAAGCTAAAGCCAGAAGTTTAGTGCAGCAAGCCGCACTCGGTGCTGCTATGATGGCAAAGCAAAATCCGCAGCTTACTTTAGGTAATCTAAGAGAAAATGTGACCTCAAAGGGTGGTACAACCGCGCAAGCACTTGCGACCTTTGAAGCTGCGGATATGCGAGGCTTAGTCAAAAAGGCCATGGATAATTGCATTAAGCGTGCAGAAGAAATGGCGAAGACATTTTAACTTATACCCTTAACGCGTTTTGTATCGAACTTAAATAGGTAAAAATATCGATGAATGCATTGACCTTTTTAATCACCACTCTATTCGATCTCTACTTGATGGTAGTGATTTTGCGGATCTGGCTCCAAATGGCAAGAGCCGACTTTTATAATCCATTTAGCCAGTTTATTGTTAAAGCGACTCAGCCCATTATTGCGCCAATGCGCCGTATTCTGCCTTCACTAGGGCGATTTGATACCGCATCTTTCGTGCTGGCATTACTGGTTGTTATTGTAAAAGTATTGCTGATCAGTCTTATCGCTGGCGGTGGTATAGATATACTGTTGTTTTTGATGTTTGCTGTCGTATCTGTGATCAAAAAAGCCGGTGTTTTATTATTCTGGATGCTCATCATACGTGCAATTTTAAGTTGGTTTAACCAAGGCTATAATCCGATTGTGATGGTCATGGGTCAACTCACTGAACCTGTACTTGCACCAATCCGCCGTATAATACCGCCTATAGGTGGCTTAGATTTATCGGTAATGCTGGTTATCATTGGAATGAACTTCCTCAATATGCTACTCGCTCAATATATTCCATATTGGGCTGTGATCTAATGTGTGCAGTGACTTTGCAGCAAGGTGACTTGCTGCTTAATCTGTATATTCAGCCGAAAGCTAGTCGTGATCAAATTGTAGGATTACACGGTGATGAGCTAAAAGTGGCCATCACCGCGCCGCCCATAGATGGCAAAGCCAATGCCCATTTAAGCAAATACTTAGCCAAAGCCTTTAAAGTGCCAAAGAGTAATATTCATATAGTAAAAGGTGAACTTGGCAGGCATAAGCAAATTCGAGTTATCGACCCCAAACTAATCCCAAGTGTCATTACTGAACTGATGAGCAACTGTAACTAAGGTTGATACAGTTGAAAAACAGCCACATTAAATACCAATAATTTATTGAAAAATGTACTCACCCCATAACAGAAAGGTACCCCATTATGCTGCGTCATCTTCTCACTATATTCGCTCTCACTGCGAGCCTTTGCGGCGTTGCAAATGCTGAACAAAAAGAAACTATTGGTAATTTCGATATTCACTATATGGCTCTTGGTAGTACATTCCTAACACCTAGCATAGCTAAATCCTATGGTATTCAGCGCAGTAGCTATAGAGGTATTATTAATATTGCCGTACTAGATAATAGCGAAACCAATAAACCCGCGGTGCCTGTTGAAATCACCGGTGTCGCTAATAATTTACTAGATGCACGAATCAACTTAACTTTCAAAGAGATCCGCGAAGGTGATGCGATTTACTATATTGCAGAAATCCCTTACCGCGATGATCAAGAGATCAATTTCAATATCGCGATAAAGCACGGTAACCAGTTAAATACCAATTTGCAGTTTAAGCAAAAATTCTACGTCGAATAAGCTAGGTTGCGGTTATCGCAAATAATAAGTCACTTTTGGACGGTACAAGCCAGTACCGTCCCTCCCTTTTTCTGTCCTTTAGCCCTCAGCTTGGGTATCATTGCCGCAGTATAAATCGCCCCAATGATATAGGTGTTACATGCAACAAATCGTCCTCGCCAGTGGTAATAAAGGCAAACTCGCTGAATTCGATCAAATGCTCGCAAGCTACGGTGTTACAGTGCTGCCACAGAGCAAATTTAATGTCAGTGAAGTGGCCGAAACCGGCACTACCTTTGTCGAAAACGCCATTATCAAAGCCAGGCATGCCGCCGAAATCACCGGACTTGCAGCCATTGCCGATGATTCAGGTTTAGAAGTCGATTTACTCCAAGGCGCTCCCGGCATTTATTCAGCGCGTTACGCGGGCGAAAATGCGAAAGATCAAGATAACGTCTTAAAACTACTTGAGACATTAAAAGATAAGCCTGCACCTCGCAGTGCGAGATTTCAATGCGTGCTGGTGTATATGCGCCACGCGAAAGACCCAACCCCAATTATTTGCCAAGCGTCATGGGAAGGCCAAATTGACGTTAGTCAGCGTGGCGAAAATGGCCACGGCTACGATCCGATTTTTATCCCTGAAAACTTCCAATGTAGCGCAGCTGAACTAAGCAGCAACGAGAAAAATACCTTAAGCCATCGCGGTAAAGCCCTAGTGCAACTCATTGCGGCCATGCAAGCCCAAGGCGTGTTAACTGGCGGGAATGCACAATAATGTCATCAACTGCTGTGACTACTGCGATAAAGCTTGAACTGCCACCACTGAGTCTGTACATCCATATTCCTTGGTGCGTACAAAAGTGTCCTTATTGTGACTTTAATTCCCATGGCCAAAATGGTGAGCTGCCGCAAGAAGCTTATGTTGATGCACTATTAGAAGACTTACGCCAAGATTTACATCTCGTCCAAGGGCGGCAAGTTCATACCATCTTTATCGGTGGCGGCACACCATCCCTCTTCGATGCTCTGCAAATCAAACGCATACTCGATGGTGCCAATGCGCTAATTCCCTTTAGTGATAATATTGAAATCACTATGGAAGCCAACCCTGGCACCTTAGAGCACGATGACTTTAGTGCCTATCGTGCAGCGGGCGTGACTCGTTTATCTATCGGTGTACAAAGTTTTTCTAAGGATAAGCTCAACTTACTTGGACGTATTCACGATCAAAACGAGGCACAAGTCGCCGCTCAAAAAGCCAGCCAAGCGGGATACTTGAGTTTTAACCTCGATTTAATGCATGGATTACCCAACCAAAGTTTTGCCGAAGCCATGGCCGATATCGACACGGCAGCAGCGCTGAACCCGCCGCACCTATCTTGGTATCAGTTAACGATTGAGCCCAACACCCTATTCCACTCAAAACCGCCGCAGCTGCCCGATGACGAAGCGCTGTGGCATATCTATGAGCAAGGTCAGCAAAAGCTGGCGGCATTAGGGTATGAGCAATACGAAATATCCGCCTATGCAAAACCCGGTTACCAATGTAAGCACAATCTCAACTACTGGCAGTTTGGTGATTATCTAGGCATAGGCTGTGGCGCCCACGGTAAAGTGACGCTGCCAGAAGAAAACCGCATTATACGCACGGTAAAAATTAAACATCCCAAGGGATATCTGAGTGCCAGCAACTACACCTTCGAATCGATTGAAGTTGCAGAGGAAGATCGCGCGCTTGAATATTTAATGAATCGCCTGCGCTTAATGACACCTATCCCTAAGCAAGAATTTGAACTGCGCACCGGACAGCACAGAGAGACATTGATCGCCGGCATGGAAAAAGCCAAACAGCGCGGTTTACTCACAGAATCAGCAGAACATTGGCAACTAACCAGTAAAGGTCATATGTTTGTTAATGATTTACTGACACAATTCTGCTGAGTTTAAACGTTAAAATAGCTATAAAATAATGTGTTAGTCGTCAATGTTGCAGTTTAACTGCATTACCACTAACACATTTTCTAACATTAATATCCATACATTTTTGTTCAGCTTCTTTAGAATTGATGCAACTCAATCTAGGAAGCCCGATCATGCCAATAAAAACTAAAATCAGCTTAGTCGCACTGACCCTTTCAGCTCTACTGACCATTCCCACATATGCAGCATCAACCTCGCCAACCTTACACAATGCAAATGAACCTGTGAATGTGGTAATACAAACCGAATCAGACAAAGCCAATGCTCTGTTCGAAACCATCTTCATGGAAAACATCATGGCGAGCCCCATTTCGCAAACTTATATGGGGATCAAGCAAGACTATGATAAATGGGATGAACTGGGTGATGCCGCCGATGATGAAACCCTAGAGCGCACCAAAAAACAACTGGTGCAAATCAATCAGATTGATGCAGCCAAACTCGATCCACAAACGCATCTTAGCCTCAGCTTACTGAAACAAAATCTGCAAAATGACATTGAAGATGACCAATGGCGCTATCATAATTACCCTGTAAATCAAATGTATGGCGGCCACTCTATGATCGCCTCCTTCCTGATTAACCAACATCAAATCACTGATACCAACGATGCCAAGGCCTATATCAGCCGCTTAAATGGCGTTCCCAAACGCTTAAGTCAATTACAGACAGTATTAACCGTTCGCGCAGATAAAGGCATTATCGCGCCTAAATTTGTGTTCGCTTATGTGATTTCAGACAGCCAAAACATCATCAAAGGTGCGCCTTTTGATAAGGGCGACGACAGCGCGCTACTCGCAGACTTTCGCCGTAAAGTGAACGCATTAGCGATTCAAGAAACTGAGAAGCAAGCACTACTTCAACAAGCTGAGCAAGCATTACTGACCCAAGTCGAGCCCGCCTATAACAAGCTCATCACTTACGTCAAAACTTTAGCGACCAAAGCTGATGACCGTGATGGTGTCTGGAAGCTCCCTAATGGCGCCGCCTTTTATAATAATGCTTTGGCTCGTACTACAACGACAAATATGACCGCCGATCAAATCCATGACTTAGGTCTTTCGGAAGTGGAACGTATCCACAATGAAATGCGCGCCATTATGAAGAAGGTCAACTTTAAAGGCGATTTACAGCAATTTTTTAGCTTCATGCGTGATGATCCCCAGTTCTACTACCCCAATACCACCGAAGGCAAAGCCGCCTATTTAGCACAGGCGACTAAGCTCATCGACAATATGAAATCACGCTTGGATGAAGTGTTCAAAGTAAAACCTAAGGCTGCCATGATAGTGAAACAGGTTGAAGCCTTTAGAGAAAAATCGGCTGGTAAAGCCTTCTATGAACAACCGGCACCGGATGGTTCGCGCCCAGGCAGCTATTACGCAAACCTATATGACATGCAAGCCATGCCAAAATATCAGCTGGAGGCATTGGCTTACCACGAGGGTATTCCGGGGCATCATATGCAAATCGCGATTTCCCAAGAACTGCAAAACATCCCTAAGTTTCGCAAGTTTGGGGGCTATACCGCATATATTGAGGGCTGGGGTTTATATAGTGAATCTTTCCCGAAAGAAATGGGACTCTATGCCGATCCTTATTCTGACTTTGGTCGCCTAGCAATGGAGCTATGGCGTGCATGTCGCTTAGTCGTTGATACGGGTATCCATACTAAAAAGTGGACGCGCGAGCAAGGCATTGCCTATTACGTGGATAATACGCCAAATGCTAAATCAGATGCGGTGAAAATGGTTGAACGCCATATCGTCATGCCATCGCAAGCGACAGCCTATAAAGTGGGCATGATTAAACTGCAGGAACTCAGACATAAAGCAGAGCAACAGCTTGGCAGTCAATTTGATATCCGCGACTTTCATACACTCGTGCTTGCCAACGGTGCATTACCACTGGATGTATTAGAGCAACAAGTCGATATTTGGATAGCCAAGCAGAGAAAAGCTTAATAGTATTGAGTTATAAAGCGCTTTTACCAATGTCTTATAGTTAGAAATACCAGTGAAGCGTTAAACAACGTCCAATAAAAAAGCCACTTTTAGTGGCTTTTTTATTGGGTTTATTACCAAGCTAGATAATACAACCCATCTCAAGGTATGCCACTTATTTAGACTATTGCTTTATGTGTGGACTGACACAGGTCTTCACATCACTTAAAACAGAATAGTGGCTTTAGCGGGACTAAAAATAAGGAGTAAATTTTTTATAAGATCCAGATCATCCATAAAAAATTACCTCAGCAATAAAGCTGAGGTAAACCAAAAACTAGGATGATGGTTTAAAGCCAACATGGTTTTAGTTCTCAAACTTCTGTTGGCGGTGCTCCAGAATTGCATTAATGCTGACCTGCATACAAAAATTAAAAGGGGTCATTTCCAATAAATGTATAGGACTCAGGTCACTCTGAATCAACCATTGTCATTGTACTCAAATCAAAACAGACTTCAATAATGTTAGCGTTTGAAGCTTTAGGATCCACTAAAAAACCATTAATAAATACACGCAAAAACAAAACGCAACCACTTGATTACAAAGCAAAAGTAAATGGATTAATTTTCAAACAATTCAACAGGGTCGATTTTGTGAACAATGTTTTCTGTTTTACTGACGTTTACTGAATAATTCGACATAGGGTGCATCCCAATAAGGCGGCGTTCCTATGTGTTCTTTAATAAATTCTATAAAGGAACTGACCTTAGGGGCTAAGTGTTTACGACGGGGATAAACCGCCTGTAAAGGTAAATGATGGGTCAATTGCCAATCTTTGAGTAACGGGACTAATGTACCTTTCTGAATTTCATCTTCCATCAGATAACTCGCCAGATACACGACGCCAAGGCCGCTGATAGCGGCAGATTTTAATGCGGGCGCATTATCGACCCTGAAATTGCCTGATACGCCAATTTCACAATAATCATCACCTTTCTTAAATTGCCACATACTGTGCTCATGCCACTCACCTTGATAAACCAAACAATTATGGTCAACCAATTGTTCTGGTCGAGAAGGTTCGCCATGTTGAGCAATGTAGCCAGGAGAGGCGACTAATAAAAACTGGCACTTCATCAGTGGTCTTGCAACCATACCTAACGGTAATTGTTCCGACATAGTTAACAGTAAATCTAAGCCTTCACTCACCACATCAACTTTATGGTCAAGTAAACTCACTTGTAGCTCTAGTTCGGGATGCTTTGCCATAAAGGATGGCAAAGCGGGAATGATATGCATCACCCCAAATGATTGCGAAATACCCACTTTAAGCACGCCGCGAGTCGCATCATTTAAGTTATGTACGCTAGCAATGGCTTGTTCTGCATCACGTAGAAGCTCTTCACCCTGTAGGTACAATAAATGCCCTGCTTCAGTCAAACTTAAACTGCGCGTTGTACGTTGGATTAATTGAACACCAAGTTTATGCTCAAGATCGGCGACTTGTGTACTAACCTTTGACTTAGAAATTCCAAGCCTTCTTGCGGCGGCACTAAAACTACCAGCTCTGGCCACATGGGTAAAAATCGCAATAGGTTCTAATAGTTCTAACATGGAAGTCGCCTTAAGCTGTTTACGACAATAATATTAATTTTTGGTTCATTGACAATGATTTAGCGCAATCTTTGCTTAAAAATAACCACAGCATTGAAATCTCGCATTTAACGAACAAAAGGCGAAGATTTACACCAAAAACATCCACTAAAGTAGGAGTAATATCTGACTGATATGCCAGCTTTTAATTATATTTTAAGAGTATACCAAACATTACTCTGCAAAATGTAACATTCAACGCCAAATTAGCGTAAGTGATGTCATGTTAAGTGCTTAACCCACTCAGTCATTCGTATTACAGGCGATTTAACCTCATATTCAATCATATTAAAATAAAGCCCCTGGCACGAGTAAGTGCAGGGGCTTGAATGATAAGGCATAACGAATGACTTCTACTTAAAACACATCGCTAATTGCGTAAAATACTTTATTTTAATACCGTTGGCGAAGTGGCTTTTGTTAAGGGAAACGGTGCAAGTTCTGGCACCTCTTGGCGCACTTGCCTCTCTAGTACCAATAGTGATTCCATATTAGCGCACACTTTATCTGCGCGTAATTTTAAGGCGTCAGATTGTGATTCAATTTGCTTTTCAATACCCTTACCTAAACCATCAATTTTTTTAGAAAAAGCATTCATTTTCGCCTCAAAAGAGCCGCCATCAGCAGACATTAACTGTCCACCCATAGTCATCATAATCGTACCTAATGAGCCTTGTACTATCTGGCCCATTTCAGCCTCAAATTCATTGTTAAAAGAATCCTGAATTGAACCTTCTGTGGCACTTAAATAGAAGTTATTGCCATCTTGATGGGCTATGCCATCGACTCTTTTCTGTACGCCATCCATGATCTTATCAATCTGTACACCTGAGGCATCACCCAATAGCGGGGTGAGCGCCATACTCACCGCTTGCGTTGCGAGTGTCACGCCATCATTCACTAAGCTCACCACTTCGGGGACTTGTGTTGACACATCTGCGCCATATTGGCTAACTAACTGTTGCTGTTTATCATTTAACTTAACCAGCTTACCTTGCACAAATAATTTATTGCTATCGATACGATATTGTTCAGCTCCGTTATCGCTCACAATAACTTTTTTAGGTTCAATGTTAATATCATAATTAAGCGCCACGTCGCAGCGCTTGTCTGCGGTAAACGACATAGCAAAGGTCGATTGCCCGCTACCCATGCCAAATAACACGGCTGATAACACCAATCCACTAACGATATTTATGTTCATATTGACGATTCCTGTAAATGAAGTGGCCTTTGAATTAAATGGCCCAATAAACGAAATGAGTGCCCAACTAATGGTATTAACTATAACTAGGCAATCTTTAGCAGAATACATGCCAGAATCGTAACAAATTGATTTAAAGTACTTTAAATAAAAAATCGAGCATTGTAACTCTACAAGGTTTTATCAAAAGCACTATTTACCACACTATTTCGCTAAAAATAGTACCTTATTTTACAACTAGATAAACTAAGGTACTAATATGGTAACAATGCGGTGATGATTAGAAAATAGATCGGCCAAGACGTTGGCTTAAATGCTCAAGCATGGCTGTGCCAGCAAGTGAATTACCATGGTTATCAAGCTCTGGCGACCAAACGCAAATCGACAGTTCTCCAGGAATAACGGCAATGATACCGCCACCGACGCCACTTTTACCCGGCATACCGACACGATAGGCAAACTCACCCGCACCGTCATATAAACCAGAGGTCGCCAACAGAGCATTAAGCTGCCGAGTTTGTACCGGAGAAATCAGTTCAGTCCCTGTAATGCTTTTGCCGCGATTAGCCAAATACAACATGGCTTTGGACAAGTCAGCACAATTCATCTTTAGAGCGCAATAATGAAAATAGGTGCGCAGCACTGTATCAACATCACCTTGAAAATTTCCAAACGACTTCATTAAATAAGCAATCGCCGCATTGCGCGCGCTGTGTTGATATTCTGAATCGGCCACTAGTTTATCAAAACTCACTTTATCATTTTGGCTAAGCTGCCTAACTAACTCGAGCATTCTGTGTTTAGGCGCTCCTAAACGGCTCTGTAATAAGTCAGCAATCACTAACGCGCCAGCATTGATAAATGGGTTTCGTGGTTTGCCACGTTCTAATTCGACTTGGACTAACGAGTTGAATGAATGACCCGAAGGCTCTTTGCCTACACGACTCCAGATTTCGGTTTCTTCATATAACGTTAACGCTAAGGTCAAGCTGAAAACTTTGGAGATACTTTGAACCGAGAATGGCTCAAGATAATCACCCGCACCTAAGGTATTGCCATCAACGGTTGTGACGGCAATACCTAATTTGCCAGCATCAACACTGGCGAGTGCGGGGATATAATTTGCAACCTTTCCTTGGCCGAGCAAGGGTCGAACTTTGTCGACCACTTCCTCAAGTAATGCCAACTCGGGCATTATCCCCACCAGATGTCGTACAGTTCGCTAACTTCAAGCTGAGACACGTTTTGCTTAGCCCAGAAAGCCTTAACAGCCGCGACGTCTTCTTCAGTACATTTGCCGATAGTTTGGGTTGCAATAATGCCTTCCCATTCAATGTGACCACCACCGTGGAAACCTAACTTACGGACTTCAATCACTTCTTCGATGAATTTATCTACCGTTGCATCGATATCAGCTTCAGATATTGATGCATCAAAAGACCAAGCCATATCAAAACCTAACTCTTGGAATTCATCAACGCGCATTTTCTTACGTAAACGACGGCTACGATTAGTTGCCATAAAGATTTTCCCCGTTTTGTTAAAAAAACTAATTAATTGAAAGATTTAATTTAAGCAATACGCTCAAACATGAGATCCCATACACCGTGGCCAAGTCTATGGCCGCGGGCTTCAAACTTTGTCAGTGGACGATGATCAGGGCGTGGCACCACAGTGCCGTCACTCGACTGGTTTTTATAACCAGGCGCTGCTTGCATCACTTCCAGCATATGTTCGCTATATTCTTCCCAATCGGTTGCCATATGGAACACGCCACCTATTTTTAGCTTACCGCGGATAAGCTCTGCAAATTCAGCTTGCACGATACGGCGCTTATGGTGACGTTTCTTATGCCAAGGATCTGGAAAAAACAATTGCACTCGAGCTAATGAACTGTCAGCAATCGCATGCTCTAATACTTCCATGGCATCGTGGTGATACACACGTAAATTAGTCACCTCTGCAATGGCTGCATCGCTTAAGCAAGAACCGACACCCGGTTTATGCACTTCAATACCAATGAAATTTTGCTCTGGTGCGTCTTTAGCCATTTGCACTAAAGAGGCGCCCATGCCAAAACCAATTTCTAGCACTGTATCAGCTTCACGGCCAAAAACGTCACTCAGTACCAATGGCGTTGGGCTGTAATCTAAACCCATGGCTGGCCACTGACTGTCAATAGCGTGTGCTTGACCTTTAGTTAAGCGACCTTCTCTTAGGACAAAGCTTCTGATCTTACGCAGATACTTGCCTTCTTCATTAAATTCAGCGGTAGTAACTTCGCTCATTTTTGCCTCGTCTAGTGGACAACACACTCATAAAAGAAGGGCATTATCCAAAGTTCAACATACAGTGCAAGCACTAATGGGGCGAAAGTATACCAAGATTATTTGAGAGTGCGAATTTAGTATGACTTTCGGTTTATTAACCTCTATATGACATGTCTTTGGCGCTTGTCTAGGAAGGGAACTGCCGCTACACTGCGCCGATGAAATCTACAGCCTCCTTTGCTACACGTATCGTCTCTTGGTACGACAATCACGGTCGTAAAACCCTTCCTTGGCAGCAAGATAAAACCCCATATCGCGTATGGGTTTCTGAGATCATGCTGCAACAAACTCAGGTTGCGACGGTTATTCCCTATTATCTTAAATTTATGGCGCGTTTCCCCGATGTGTTAGCACTCGCTAACGCGCCAGATGATGAAGTGCTGCATCATTGGACTGGTCTTGGTTATTACGCGAGAGCGCGTAATTTGCATAAGGCAGCCAAGATCATCCGCGACGATTATCAGGGATTATTTCCAACAAATTTTGAACAAGTGCTCGCCCTGCCGGGTATAGGGCGCTCGACCGCAGGTGCAGTATTATCATTATCACTGGGACAACATCACCCTATTCTCGACGGCAACGTGAAACGTGTGCTGGCAAGACACGGCGCCATTGCTGGTTGGCCAGGCCAAAAAACAGTTGAAGCGCAACTGTGGCAACTGACCGATACCTATACGCCAAAGCAAGATATTCAGAAATATAATCAAGCTATGATGGATATCGGTGCCAGTATTTGCACCCGTAGCAAACCTAGCTGTGCCGCTTGCCCTGTGGCAATTGATTGCAAAGCACAGCTTATTGGCAGACAAACTGATTTCCCTGGCAAAAAGCCTAAAAAAACCATACCAACCAAAGCAGCGTGGATGTTAGTGCTGGTCAAAAAAAATGAAGTGTTTTTAGCTAAACGTCCGCCAGCGGGGATCTGGGGTGGACTTTGGTGTTTCCCTGAGTTTGCCACCCAAGCCGCCCTAGAAACTCACCTCGAAGAGCAAGGGTTTGCAACGCAGCAGCTTGAATGGTTAACCGGCTTTAGGCATATATTTAGCCACTTTCATTTAGATATTCAGCCCATGATGCTTAATTTGGATAAAACTCACGGCGATATAGAGAGCGTGGACGCTGTCATGGAACAAAACCAGTCACTCTGGTATAACATAAGTCATCCTTCCAAAGTGGGACTCGCCGCTGCTACTGAGCGCGTGCTAGCCAATTTGGGATCACTCATTCAATCCGCAGTCAGTAAGGAATAATCATGGCGCGTACAGTCAATTGCGTATATTTAGATAAAGAAGCCGACGGCCTAGACTTTCAACTGTATCCAGGTGAATTAGGTAAACGCATTTTTGATAACATCAGCAAAGAAGCTTGGGGCCTATGGCAAAAAAAGCAAACCATGCTGATCAACGAGAAAAAACTCAACATGATGAATGTTGAAGATCGCAAGTTTCTTGAAGAACAAATGACCGCTTTCCTATTTGAAGGTAAAGAAGTAGAAATTGAAGGTTTTGTGCCTGAAAAAGACCAAGATTAATTATTGTCGTTAACTTAACAATAAAGCCCCAAAAAAAGCGCCTTTCGGCGCTTTTTTTATTCATCTAATGAAGAATAACTAAACGTTACTTACGCACGCCTTCAACCACAAGGTCTAACTCAACATGGCTTGATGCTGGACCTAAATCCATTTTGATACCGAAATCTTTCATCGCAAACGTAGTGGTGCCAGTAAAGCCTGCACGGTAACCACCCCAAGGATCTTGACCTTCGCCCACTGCATGGGCATTGATCGCTAATGGCTTAGTGACACCGTTTAAGGTTAAGTTACCGTTAATCACTAAATCGCCATTACCTTTATCTTCAACTGTGGTTGAGGTAAACGTCGCTTGCGCAAATTGACTCGTGTTAAGGAAATCAGCGCTACGAATATGCTTGTCACGCTCGGCGTGGTTTGAATCCACACTGAGCGTATTGACTGTCACATTCACTTTAGCCGCAGTGGGTTTAGCTGCGTCATAGCTAAAGTCACCGCTAAAATCATTAAAGCGACCAACGACATAGCTATAACCTAAGTGACTTACTTTGAAGGTAATAGAGGCATGTGCTCCTTCACGGTCAATGACATAGTCTGCCGCAGAAGCCGCCATCGGAGCCAATAGAGATGCACCAATCAGTGCGCTTAACAGTTGCTTTTTCATTGTATTATCCTCGATTAAATTTAATCATTTTGAGTAAAGTTGCGTCTTTATCGATAAAGTGATGCTTTAACGCACCAGCAGCGTGGATCACGATTAGTGCGATTAAGCTATAAGCAGCGTATTGATGGATATCGCCTGCTATATCAGCTTGGTTTTCAAAAAAAGGGCCAAATCCGGGTAGTTCAAACCAGTCAAACAACATAATTCCACGCCCTTCTGCCGTTGAAATAAGAATCCCAGCAAACATAATCACCAGCAGTAAGACATAAATGGCTAAATGCGCAATGTGAGCCGCCTTTTTCTCCCAAAGCTGATGATTCGCCTCTGATACGGGTTTAGGGTTAACTAAGCGCCACAATAAGCGGAATAACGTCACTGCCAAGAGTAAAATACCGATACTCTTATGTAGATGCGGCGCTGTTTTGTACCAAGTGCTGTAGTAGGTTAACTCCACCATCCACACTCCTAGGGCAAACAACCCAATCACGACGATTGCGCTCAGCCAATGAGTCACAATTGCGGTTACCCCATAAGCAAACTGATTATTTCGAAACATACTGCGACTCCGTACTCGCACTTTCTTCATGCCATCCATGAAATAATATTCATTATCATAGGTCTAAATTTGAAAACTAAAATCAGTAAAAATCGCCCATATCTTTCTAAATTTTAGAAAGATAGCCAATAATTAGGATTTATGAGCATAAATCTATAGTAAACATCAGCATCCCTCTGCCTTAAAAAGTACAGTCAACGAATGAAATTGACCTGAATTAACAGAAATAAGAGATAAAAAACAGCCAAGATGCACATTAAACCGCCGAACGAGTTATTAATTGGGAAAAAGCACTTGCAGAGGTCAAACTCCCTCGCTAATATAGCCGCACTTCGAACGAGATGGCTTAGACCGAGAGTTCAAAGTAGTAAACTAACACTTAGTTTAGTTGCCCGAATAGCTCAGTCGGTAGAGCAGAGGATTGAAAATCCTCGTGTCCCTGGTTCGATTCCGGGTTCGGGCACCACTTTTAAAGTAATAAACTCTAAAGTGATTGTTTAATTAGAGTTTTTTACGATGCTTTAGCCGGCATAGCTCAGTTGGTAGAGCAACTGACTTGTAATCAGTAGGTCCCGAGTTCGACTCTTGGTGCCGGCACCATATAAACAACGAAACCACTCAATGAGTGGTTTTTTTGTATCTGTATTTTAACTAGCAACTCATCAAGAATCGCAACTGACTTACTCTCGATAATCCAGTAGTTCCCGAGTTCTACTCTTAGTGCCGACACCATATAAACAACGAAACCACTCAATGAGTGTTTTTTTGTATCTGTATTTTAACTAGCAACTCATCAAGAATCGCAACTGACTTACTCTCGATAATCCAGTAGCTCCCGAGTTCGACTCTTGGTGCCGGCACCATATAAACAACGAAACCACTCAATGAGTGGTTTTTTTGTATCTGTATTTTAACTAGCAACTCATCAAGAATCGCAACTGACTTACTCTCGATAATCCAGTAGATCCCGAGTTCGACTCTTGGTGCCGGCACCATATAAACAACGAAACCACTCAATGAGTGGTTTTTTTGTATCTGTATTTTAACTAGCAACTCATCAAGAGTAGTAACTGACTTACTCTCGATAATCCAGTAGATCCCGAGTTCTACTCTTAGTGCCGGCACCATATAAACAACCAAGCCACTCAATGAGTGTTTTTTTTTGTATCTGTATTTTAACTAGCAACTCATCAAGAGTAGTAACTGACTTACTCTCGATAATCCAGTAGCTCCCGAGTTCTACTCTTGATTGTTCGAACAGCCGATGCCAGTCTTGCTTAGTTACTGACAAATATAATTACAATCTGCCTGTCAATAAAAGCGCTATAACGCTAATTAATCTTCGTGGTCAGTGTCACCTCTTCGCATAAGCTAAATGACTTAGCGTTAATTTCCCTTCTTGAAACACAACATAAACGGGGGCTGAGGTTAATCTAATCAATCCAAAGGAAGCACCATAACGATTAAAATGCTGAAAATTTCGACGACTTAATACCAGAAAAGCGGAAGTCTCACATAAATATTCAAATTCTGTTCAATAGTTAATCAGTCATTTAAAAAGGGCTTGCACAGCTAAAGCGAGCACTATATTATACGCGCACTTCGAACAAAGAAGGTCCTTACGACTTAGTTTGTAGTAGTTAACTAACGCTTAGTTAGTTGCCCGAATAGCTCAGTCGGTAGAGCAGAGGATTGAAAATCCTCGTGTCCCTGGTTCGATTCCGGGTTCGGGCACCACTTTTAAAGTAATAAATTCTAAAGTGATAATTTCAGTAGAGTTTTTTACGATGCTTTAGCCGGCATAGCTCAGTTGGTAGAGCAACTGACTTGTAATCAGTAGGTCCCGAGTTCGACTCTTGGTGCCGGCACCATATAAACAACGAAACCACTCAATGAGTGGTTTTTTTGTATCTGCATTTTAACTAGCAACTCATCAAGAATCACAACTGACTTACTCTCGATAATCCAGTAGATCCCGAGTTCGACTCTTGGTGCCGGCACCATATAAACAACGAAACCACTCAATGAGTGGTTTTTTTGTATCTGCATTTTAGCTAGCAACTCATCAAGAATCGCAACTGACTTACTCTCAATAATCCAGCAGGTCTCGAGTTCGACTCTTGGTGCCGGCACCATATAAACAACGAAACCACTCAATGAGTGTTTTTTTTGTATCTGAATTTTAACTAGCAACTCATCAAGAGTAGTAACTGACTTACTCTCAATAATCCAGCAGGTCCCGAGTTCGACTCTTGGTGCCGGCACCATATAAACAACGAAACCACTCAATGAGTGGTTTTTTTGTATCTGTATTTTGGCTAACAACTCATCAATAATCACAACTGATTTACTCTCGCTTTCAGCTGTGGGCACAAACTGTTTAGACTAAAATGTTACATTCCATCTATTATCTAAATCCTAAATTAGCCTAAACAGTTTATCTCTCATGCGCTTGAGTTTAGTTGTGCATTTTATTATCTAGTCAAATTTGCGCGTTAGCGCACTGTTAAAACAAGCCATGACAAGGTATCTTGGCTTAATAAACATAACTAGGAGGCGTTATGACAGCCAATATTTTTAAACTCATTTTTGTCGCTATTGGAATATTTTTGATCTATAAGCTGATATTTGGTGGCAAAAAAGGGCTGACTCTTTTTGAAATACGTTTTAAAGATGGCCGTATGACTCAACATAAAGGCAAGATCCCCGAACGGTTCGAGCGCGAATGTCGCCAAATTGCCAAAACCGAAAAACTCACGTGCACTGTTAGAGCTGAAAAATCTGGAGAGGTACGCTTACACATTTCTGCCAACGTGAGTGACAATGTGAAACAAAGAATTCGTAATTTATTTCCGTTTGAGTATTACGATAAAAAATCAATAGATAATAGCCGTCAGGCGGGTTAATGCTATATTGGCATAAAAATCAAGTAGTTACTATTTAGCATCATTGGTGATTTAAACAAGTTTAAAATAGACCAGGTCAGTGCACAGTAAAATAGCGAAATATATACTCAAAAGACGTTAATTAAATTCGCGGCTTAATAGACGTGGGTTTAAATACCTAACTGGAACGGTGATTTCAGTTAGTATTTCAAAATGATGGCGGAATTGATGAGTCAACGCTCAACTTAACGCCATTAATTAATCTTATTTTTGAATAACTAAAGTGACCTGAGCAACTGTGATACCAAACTTAATAATATCACTCTGATTTATAATGGTATTATCATTCACTAAGAACATCCAATCATCGAAATGCACCTGATACTCATCACCATCTACAGGCAACAACATATCGTATTTCCAACGTAATGCACTCCCACTCGATTGCCCCAATGCCGTGCCTAAGATATCGCCAGCGGTTCCTGTGTATTGTCCATTGCCTAAGGCCTTAATTTTCCATACTCGAGTTTGAGTTTCGCCATCATTGTAGACAAACCACTCATTAATAACGCCTTCATTCCCCTGCCAGTTGGCTTCCATTGTGACATTAAATTTTCGGATCACTTTGCCACTAAAATCATGCACGACTCCAGAAGCTTTTAAAGGACCGTTAAAAAATGATTCCAACACCAATGTCGGGGTAGTATCTTTATAATCAGTGACTTCCACTGAGGAGCAACTCGATAGCCAACCTATCATTAAGCAGCCTAAAAATAACTTTCTACCCATCAATTTTTTACCCATCAAGGTGTTTAACAATCGCATGATTTTTCTCCGAGTAATTGCGCCCGCAAACTCGGACGGCTGGTGTCTTTAGATAGCCAAATGGCTAAAAATGCTGCAGAGAAATTCGCATCATGCATAACACCTAATGGTTGTTGGTTAAAGAAAAACTGACTGGTTTGCTCATCGATAACCTTAAAGCTTAAATGATCGCCCGGTTTCACATCGGGCCAAGTCGCAGTTAATAAACTTTGCCAACGTTTAATATCATCGGCAGAAAACTGTAAATGCTGCCATTGTTCCCGCGTCGCTTGTAACAGATCTTCGGCTGCAATATCTCGGTAATATTCAATGTCCAGTAGTAGAGGATATTGTCCCTGTTGATAACGACCCGTTAGCGTCATCAGTTTGGCTTTATATAAACTAAACCACAGCCAATCCATTTCTCCACGGCCCACTTCGAGGAAATTCTGCGTAGGCTCGCTAACCTCTGAACTTTCAACAACGACAGTTGTTGACGCTAAAGTATCCCCCTCTCGTGCGGCTAAAGGCACAGTGAATAGAGTAAGCAGCAGTAAGCCTAACCCGCTTGAGTTAAGAAAAGATAAACTAAGCTTTAAGTTGTAATAACGGTTTAAAATCACTGCCATAGAAATTCTCCTTTACTGCCAAATATTACTCACATTTAGCATGCGCTAACCCATTTAATTAATATCAAAATATCGTAAAAGAGCGAGCTTTAGAGCGACGATTGAAACCATATGGATTAGCACATTGAACCGCAAATGGCAGTAAAATAGACCAAACAACAAATAGAATTAACGCCGAAACCACAGTGCCATAGGGTAAATTCACAGCATGGAACTGCGCCCCAGCCAAATAACTTAATGTGCCAAATATGCCGCCGATGAGCGCCTGACATATCAGAGGTAAAGGCCGTATGAAAGCCAAACTATGATTCAAACTCAACGAAAAGTGCAACCATAGACAGCCAAGCCACCAAGGAAAAACAGCAAACTCAAACACGCCTAAAACTGACAGCACTGTGTCTATGCCTATTCCCAAAGCAGCAATCTTCAACATCAAGCCTAAATCTATTTTGCGATATTGCGCCTTTCCCGATGAAGACAATAAAATAAAATGCACGAATAGCAGCGGTATTGTCAGTACAAGCGACAAATTAAGCCAAAGCACACTAGACCACCATACAACTTGAAAACTCAGGGCATTGTAAAGAACAAAACCCTGATGTTTCGGAAGGTGGCGAGAGTTAGCTAACATCGATTTCATTTTTTCCTCACTGATGCCTAAGTAACCTGATGTGGTGGTCTCCTCCCACTACAGTGATTGTGCCGCGGGCAGACGATAATCAGGACGCACTGCAACCAAATGTACAGTGCTAGTCGTACGCTCTAAAAATCCACCTTCACAATAACTTAAGTAGAATTTCCACATGCGGATAAAGTCTTCGCCATAGCCTAATGTGCGGATTTCATCTATGGCATGATCAAAATTCTCATGCCAATGCTTTAAGGTTTTAGCGTAATCAAGCCCCATATCATTGAGCGACCACACCACCATATCCGTTTGCTTGGCAATATGACCGGCCATTTGGCTAACCGAAGGTAAGCAGCCACCCGGGAAAATATACCGTTGAATAAAATCAACGCCTTTGCGATAGCTATCGTAACGTTGGTCAGCAATCGTAATGGCTTGCAGCAACATGCGCCCATCGGGTTTTAACAGTGATTCCAGCTTTTTAAAGAAACCGGGTAAATATTCATGCCCTACCGCTTCAATCATTTCGATGGAAACAACTCTGTCATATTCGCCCGTAAGATTGCGATAATCCTCCGTTAACAGGGTAACTTTATCGCTTAACCCTTCCTGTTCGACACGCGCTTTGGCGTAGGCATATTGAGCATCAGAAATCGTTGTCGTCGTCACATGTACGCCATAATGTTTGGCCGCATAAATTGCCAAAGCTCCCCAACCGGTACCGATTTCCAATAGAGTTTGGCCCGGTTGTAAATCGAGTCGCTCACAGATAGTCATTAACTTAAACTGCTGCGCCTCTTGTAAACTGGCTTCTTCATGGGGATAAAGCGCACTGGAATACAGCATTTCTCGGTCAAGAAATTGCTCATACATAGCATTACCTAAATCATAATGGGCAAGAATATTACGCTTTGAACCCTCTTGTGAATTACGATTAAGTACATGCTTAACTCGGTTTATTGTTCCTGTTAACCAAGAGAATTTGGCCTCAATCCTATCAAGCAAAGCTAAATTACGGGCAAACAATTGCACCACTTTAGTTAAATCAGGGCTGGTCCAATGGCCTTGGATATAGCCCTCACCCGCGCCAATAGAACCGGCAAGCATCACTTGGCGATAAAAACTCGGATGCTTAACCACCAAGGTGGCATGCAAATCAGTTTGAGCCTCACCAAAACGATAACTCTTATCGCCTTCAACTAAAGTCAAACAGCCATGAGGTAAGCTTTCAAGCGCCTTAAGTAACACCTTACGCGCAATACTGTCGGGCAGTTTCTCTGTGGTGATTGAGGTTTGCGAAGCAGTATTTTCCATGTTATTTCTCCACCTGAGCTGGATGCGGCACAAAAGGCACACGTTTGAAAAAGAGTTTTAACGCTTGCCAATAAATCCCGAAAAAGATCTTAAGCGTCATAAAAGGGAAGCGAAACAAAAGTGTGCGTAAATTCTTAGCGTTGATAGCTTGGCGCTTCATCACTAAATTGGCGTTAAACAGTTTTTTACTGCCCTCTTGCGCCGACTGGTTTTCGATACCAATATTCAAGCGCTCACTTGGGGCTGACACGTGCCAGAGATAACGCATGTCCAATGACATAAAAGGTGATACGTGAAAAACCTTGTCAGAGGCTTTTAGCGTTGTTAAATCCACCAAATAACAATGACGTTGATTCCAAGGGGTATTACTCACTTCTGCAAGCATGTATAACGGTGTTTGATTTTGATAACAAAAATAGAAGTTAACTGGGCTGAAATAAATACCAAAATGACGTATCTGACCAACAAACAGTACGCGGTCACATGGCTTAGTCCCACCTAACTCGCTCACTTGCGCCAATACTCGACTCTTGAGCGCTGCCACGCTCGGATCTGCCACAGCCACGGCATTGCTTTCATTGGTTTTCTTCGTAAAAGATCTTAAGTAGTCTTGAGGATTAAATCGCAGTAAAGCGCGATGCTGGCTCGCAAAAACTCGTCCCATAGCGCTAATTTTATCGACTTCATCTAAATCAATGGCCATCAGCGCCATTTCGTAGTCAAAACTATGTTTAATCGGCGTAAAACGGCTGTGAGACACAGTGCCATAATAAATACCGCTATTAAGCTCTGCCACATTGTGCTCTGGCATATTAAGAAGTGTCATAGGCTGACCCCAAAATGTGCGCACACATCAAGTGCACTGCGTACGCCATCTTCATGGAAACCGTTGTGCCAATAAGCGCCGGCAAAGTGGGTATGGTTTTGCCCCGAAATCTCTTCACGACGGCTTTGGGCTTTAAGGCTGGCCTCGTTAAATACTGGATGAGCATAGTTAAAACGGCGCAGCACTTTGGACGTATCAATCAATTCTGACTGATTTAAAGTGACACAAAAAGTCGGCGCATTGGCTGGTAACTGCTGCAGAATATTCATGTTGTAAGTCACTGAAGCCGGACGCTTTGCATTGCCGTCTAAACGATAATTCCAACTCGCCCACGCGGCTTTGCGCTTTGGCAAAATGGTAGTATCCATGTGCAATACAACATCATTATCTTGGTAACTTAAATCACCCAGAATGGCCTGTTCCGCGGCCGTCGGATCCTTTAACATCCGCAGCGCTTGGTCGCTATGACAGGCGAGGATCACCTCATCAAATTCTAGCCACTGCCCGTTAACCTGTAATTTAACGCCATTGCCATGGCGTTCTATAGCCGAGACCGGAGAATTGAGACGGATATTGTCTTTAAAGGGGGCAATTAAATCAGGAATATAACTACGAGATCCGCCCTGTAGTACATACCATTGCGGCCTATCACTGACATTTAATAATCCGTGGTGCTCGAAAAAGCGGATAAAAAACTTTAATGAAAAGGAGCGCATATCTTCGATGCTGGAAGACCAAATAGCCGCGCCCATCGGTAAAATATAATGCTCAGCAAAAAAGGACGAAAAGTTCTCACTATCTAAGTAATCACCTAAGTTGCCATCAGGATAAATATCTTGTTGATATAGAGCTTTACAGCCTTTGTTAAAACGTAGAATTTCCCTTAAAAAAGCCCAAAAACGCGGATTAAGTAGATTACGCTTTTGGGCAAACAAACTGCCTAAATTATTGCCATTATACTCAAGCCCAGTGAGCGCATTATGTACGCTAAAGCTCATCTCAGTCGGTAATGTCGTGACTTTAAGACGCTTTAATAAACGCTCAAACCGCGGATAAGTTCTGTCGTTAAATACGATAAAACCTGTATCTATGGCATAGGTTTGGCCTTGATGCTCTATATCGACGGTTGCAGTGTGCCCACCAATATAATCATTGGCCTCAAATACGGTCACTTGATGCGATTCGCTGAGTAAATGCCCGCAGGTTAATCCAGAAATACCGGTGCCGACGATAGCGATGTTTTTCATCAGTTCTTGTCCTTAAGCGACTTGGATTGGGTGTCGTTAGCTATCATTTTTTGCCACACAAAGGCCGGCAAAAACGACATCAATTTTAATAAATAGGTAAAGCGGCGCGGGAAGTGGATCTCGCGTTTATTGTGTTCTAGTCCGTTACGGATGGCTTTAGAGGCCGCTTGTACACTCACTTGCATCGGCATAGAAAAATCGTTTTTAGCCGTCAGTGGCGTCGCCACAAAACCAGGACAAATTAGACTGACACCAATATCACTGTTAACAAGATCAAGCGCCAAACTTGATGCTAAATACTGCACACCAGCTTTTGAGGCGCCATAGGCTTCTGCACGTGGAAAGGGCAAATAAATAGCGCTAGAACTCATCAATCCAATGCGCGAGCCCCTTGGCATTAATGGTAAAAATGCCCCAAGGCAATATCCCATTGCAATTAAATTGGTATGAACAACACGCTCAAATAACGCATCATCAAAGGCTTTAGCATCATCGATGTATTCACAACTGCCGGCATTTAGAATAACTAAATCAAGCTGACGGTCGGTTTGTGTTAATGACTCGGCTAAATCTTGGCCAGCCTGCTGCACTTGGCTGCGCTGGGTAATATCAAAGTTTAGCAGTGTGACAATTCCAAGCTCTTTAAGTGCTAACGCTTCGAGTTTCTGTAGGGAGCGGCCACAGGCAATCACATACCACCCCAGTGCTAAATAATCCTTTGCCAGTTGCAGCCCAATACCTGAGCTTGCACCTGTAATAAGCACAGTTTTGAGTGCCATCGGGTTAATGGCGTTGATCACTTTGCCGCCCTCGTTTTAAGCAACCGAATAAGCCCACCAACACAAGGCACCTGCTCATATAGCATTTGTCCAAGGTCAAAATAATCCCTATGGAAATAGATCTTATCGTTAAATTTGAGCTGACTCATACCGTCAACACGAATCAACTGACCCTTATTTAATTTAGGATGGCGGTACTGCATTTGCCAAAAGAGTGAAGCTTGGCTGTCACTCTGCTGCACTTCTTTGATTTCAAATTGAATGTGTTGGACGTTCTCATATAACTTAGCGAAGTACTGGGTTAATGACTCAAGACCGCTGATTTGATGCATTGGATCAGTGAAGATAATGTCGTCGCCATACACTTGCCCCAGCAGATGCAGATTATTTTTATTTAACGCCTGATACAGTTCAATAAAATTATCCACGAGTGGATTAGGCTTAATCACGGCACTATTTATCATCTGGTTATTGCTCCAATCCTAATCTAGGTAATCGCGGCTTTTTTTAATACGCCCAACACGGTTAATGCCCTGACTCTTGCGGTGCTGTGGTCAACAATCGCACTTGGATAAGCCGTTTGAGTATTAAATAACGGCGCTTCAAACAAAGACGGTGTTTTGGCTGCACTAGGTTGATGTAATTGCTTAATTCCCCAAGATGCGAGCTCTGGTAAGTACTTACGGATGAAGCTGCCATCTGGATCAAACTTTTCGCTCTGGCTTATGGGATTAAAAATACGGAAATAAGGCTGGGCATCACAGCCACAACCTGCAGACCATTGCCAACCGCCATTGTTAGCGGCTAAATCACCGTCAATCAGCTTTTGGCGAAAATAACGCTCACCCCAACGCCAATCAATCAACAAATGCTTTGTTAAAAAGCTGGCAACGACCATACGCAGGCGATTGTGCATCCAACCGGTTTGATTAAGCTGTCGCATAGCGGCGTCCACAATTGGATAGCCTGTTTGCCCCTCACACCATGCCGTGAACTCATCGGGATTATTGCGCCACTGCACTTTATCTGCTTGACGATTAAAATTATGATTCTTAGATAAATCAGGAAATGCCACCAGCAAGTGACGATAAAACTCACGCCAAATAAGCTCATTTAACCAAGTTCGAGCTGGGCTAGTATCATCAACAATCACCTCGGGGAAATGGTGCAGTAGCGCAGCCACGCATTGCCTTGAACTGAGCACGCCAATCGCCAAATAAGGTGATATTGAACTGGTACCATCGATGGCCGGGAAATCCCTATCTTGCTTATAATCCTGAACTTTCTGTTGAATAAATTCTGATAGTAAGCGCTTAGCCTGCCCTTCTCCCGCGGCCCATAGTGCGCTCGATAGTTTAAGCGTATTGATAAAGGTCAGCTGTTGTGGCTCATTGATGACTGGCCCAAGCGGCGCGGGAACAGCGAGAGGTAAAATGGCTTTGCGGGCGGCGATTTCTCGCCACTTACGGCTAAAAGGCGTAAAAACCTTATACATGCCGCCGGATAAATTAAGTACGCTACCCGGTGCCAGTAAACAATGCTCGTCAGTTAATACCAAGGGTATGCCTGACTCAATACAGGCTTGGTCGCGTAGTTGCTCGTTAATTTCTGGCTCTTTGCCTGCAAACACTCGAGTAACACTGTGTTGCTGGCAATAATCGAGCATAAATTTTGGCACATCGGCAAAGGTGTCTAGCTGAATAAGCTCAAATGCGATGCCTAAGCTAGCTAACCCTTGGGCAAGCAAATTAATATGCCGCTCAATAAAGTCGAGCTGAACGGGCGCAACATCATGCTGTTGCCACTGGGTTGGCGTAGCGATGTAAATCGCTTTCAATGCCGTACCATTCTCCCTCGCCCAATCACAAGCAGCGGTTAACGCCTGATTATCAGCAAGACGTAAATCCTGGCGAAACCACATCAACACATTTTGATCCGGTAAAGTGATTGAATGATGTTTAGCTGATGTCATGATTTTTCCTAGCGTTGTGATGTTCACTGTGACTTACTGCGGCGATTTTTTCAGTGTGTTTGATACTTTTACGAGCCTTGCTCGTCGAGCGAGCCGACACTTGCCCAATTAAGTCTGTAATTGAAGATGTGTAAAAAGCAGACAAGGACGTTAACGTCGGGGCAAAGGGGCCAACAAACCGACATGGAAACGTCAGTTGCGCTAACACGGCCTGCATTTCTGCTTGTTCAGTCCCCGAGTGATTCGGTTCGGGCAGCAGTAAAAGCGCATCAAGATTAAGCCGATTACTCAACAGTGACACGCTAGCAATGGTTTGGTTGCCAAGGTCGATAACTGAGGCTCGCAGCGCCGCAAGCTCTAATAACAACAACAGTGAATAAAGTGTTTTGCTGCGTGTAGAATTAGTCGGTGTCAGTGCGCCATGGGTTAAATTAATCACAGCGACTCGTGCTGACAGCGTTTGCCCAGCAAAAGCTGGACGACCACCGACACGGCTAAGTAGTTCGCTTTTTAACCAAGCAATAATTAAGTCAGCGTCGAGTCGCTCGGCAACTAAATCATCTAACTGATTCAGCCATGGTTGCAGTAACTTCTCTTTCACAAGTACAAATGGATACAGGCCAATGGCCTCATCTAGAATCTGCTGTAACTTATGCTGATTGAAGTCGAATAATGCCGTTGTCAAAGCAATGATTTGCTCGCCCCAGCTATCAACAGCTTGGCTTTGAAGCATTTCATTTGATGATTTAGCTGCACTGTTCAGCAAAGGTTTAACCTTACTGATCGCGACGCCTTTAGCTAGCCATGTATTGATCTCATGAATTTCTTCAATATTATCGCTGGTATACAATCTGTGGCCCTTGGGCGTGCGAGCAGGGATCACTAAGCCAAAACGGCGCTGCCATGCCCTTAAGGTGACCGCGTTAACCCCAGTTAGCGCCGACACTTCACCTATGGGTAATAATGCATCGCCGTTAGATTCAATGTCGCTAGCGGACGCTATCATCTGTTTCATATTTCAATATCACCCACTCGAACAAAGCAAAAAAGACTGCCTAACAAAGCTTGGCTAGTAGGCATAACGCAGCTTTAATGCCTCAGGATGGGGGTGCAAATACACTTGTTCTTCAATGTAAGGCGTTGGAAATTCGCGCAAATAATGGTTAATAAGCGTGATAGGCACTAATAACGGTAATAAACCTTCGTGATATTTCATTATTGCTTCAGACAGTTCATTTTTTTGCTCTTTACTCAGATGCTTTTTAAAGTAACCCTGAATATGTTGCAGTGTACTGGTGTGATTTTTACGGGTTGCGTTGATTTTTAAGGCGGTCATAAAGCCTTCAAAATAACGGGTTGCGCTTTGTTCCAGATCGTCGATATGCGCCACTATTGGCCCAAGATCGCGATACCATGTAGGGCTATGTGCCATCAGCAGATATTTATAACGGGAGTGAAATTTAACCAATTTATGCTTAGTTAAGCCTTCATGCTTCATTAGCTGCCAATCATGGTAGGCGTAAACCCGAGTGAAAAAGTTTTCCCGCAGTACTAGGTCATGTAAACGCCCTTCTTCTTCCACCGGCAATAGCGGATAACGTTCCATTAGCTTACGGGCAAATACACCGATACCAGATTTAGAACCATTATTTGTGCCAATTTTGTACTCTGTAACGCGTTCCATCCCACAGGTAGGCGATTTAGCGCAAAGCAAGTATCCACCGAGAAAATCTAGCTCTTGCACCTTACTCTCGCTGTACTGGTTAAGCTTATCGGTTACATCTAAGCTGCCGTCACCGCTTTGCACTAATACGGTTTCACCATCACGGACTAAGCGGATGCTTTTACGCGGCGCGCCTAGACCAATCGCCATTTCAGGACAGACGGGAACATAATCGAAAAATTGCTTAATTTCTTTATTACAATAGGTCGAATTTTTATGTCCACCATCAAAACGAACCTTCTCGCCTAAAAGGCAAGCACTGATCCCTATCTGAATTCGCTGCGGGTTAAACTTGTACATAAGTAAGCTCCTTGTATAACTATAGCTTTCATTACGGCTCATACTTGTACAAGGATCAAGTTTTTGTATAGATATTTTTTAATATTGCTGGATTATCTCCTGAAACGCGTAAAACACTGCGTATTGGCGCACTTAATAGTAAAGAATGGAGTTACAAGATAAGTAACCTAAACTCAGGATAAGCATAAGATAAAAATCGTATTAACTATCTGTTCATTCAGCGGGAGTTTTAGACAAGGCGAAGGCTTGAAGGCATAGTGGTGCTATGTCAAAAGCCTTAAACAGCAGTATAAAGCGCGTTGCCATGCAGTTAAATCAGCCGCTTACTACCCCATGTATCATCCATGATATGCAAACAGCTTTACTAATATTAACGCGGTAGATGAGCATCTAATGCTCATTACAATTTCAGCTATCTGCTGCCCTTTGTGCCTAATGCACGCTTCTTAGCACGCTGTTTTTGAGCCGCTTTACCGTTGCGTCTTGGTTCAGCTTCCATCTTATTAAAGTCGGGCTCAAAGCCGGGGAACCATTGTTGCGGTAAGCGTTTGTCGAGAACCACCTCGACCTCCTCCAGTAGTAGAGCATCATCTTGACTAAAGAGCGTGATAGCCAGCCCTGCACTGCCGGCACGGCCTGTGCGGCCAATTCTGTGGATATAATCCTGCGCAATAAACGGCAGCTCAAAATTAATCACGTATTTAAGCTCAACAATATCTAAACCACGGGCCGCAACATCTGTTGCCACCAACACTTGAATTTTACCTTGTTTAAACTCCTGCAATACTTTTTCGCGCGCACCTTGGGATAAGTCGCCATGAAAAGCCTGGGTGATGATATTGGCTTTATTAAGCTGCAAAGCGAGCTTATCGACGCCTTGTTTAGTGCGGCTAAAAATCAGCACTTGTTGCCAATGTTTACTGCGCACTAAGTGGCTAACCAGTTCAGTTTTACGGTCGGCATCAACGGCGTAAACAACTTGCTCAATCTCTGCGGCGGTAGTATTGCGCTTGGCGACTTCAATCAACTTAGGATCGCGCAGTAAGGTTTTGCTTAAGCTAAAAATAGCGGCATCTAAAGTGGCAGAAAATAATAGCGTTTGCCTGTCACTGGGTACTTGCTTGAGCACGGCTTGGATTTCATCCATAAAACCCATGTCGAGCATACGGTCTGCCTCATCAAACACTAGCATAGTCAGTTGCTTAAGGCTTAGCGCACCTTGTCTGAGGTGGTCGAGTAAGCGGCCCGGCGTTGCCACTAATACATCAATCCCAGTATTAAAAACGGCCACCTGTGCGTCAATACTCACGCCGCCGTAAGCGATACCGACACGAATATCGCTTCCTTTGGCATACTTAACAAAGCTCTGTTGTACCTGCACCGCCAACTCCCGCGTTGGCACTAACACTAACGCGCGTATCGGCCTAACTGCGGCTAAATCTGGCGAAGGGCAAAGTGCTAATAAATGATGCAAAATGGGTAATGCAAATGCTGCGGTTTTACCGGTACCCGTTTGGGCGCCCGCCATGACATCGCGTTTCGCTAAAATAACAGGAATGGCTTCTAATTGAATAGGTGTAGGCGCCTCATAACCCAGATTGGCTAAAGTGCTCACTAACGTGGAATTTAAGGACAAAACACTAAAGGACATTATAAATCGCCGCAGAAAATAATGGCAGAATGTTAACAGACACAAACCTAAGCGACTAGCAGCATGACACTAGCCTGCTATGCCATTAGGAACTTCACGATAAAAACTTATCGAGATCCTGCGGGAGTTGTGGACGACTAAAGAGATAACCTTGAGCTTGATCGCAGTGATTTTGCAGCAGAAAATCAGCTTGCTCTTGGGTTTCAACGCCTTCGGCCACAATATCGAGCTTCAACGCATGTCCAAGCGCAATCACAGCTTTTGCGATGGCGGTGTTATTAGTGTCAAAGGGAATATCCCGCACGAAAGATTGATCGATCTTGAGTTTATGGATAGGCAGTTTTTTTAAATAATTTAATGATGAGTAACCCGTGCCAAAATCATCTACCGATAATTCGATCCCCAGATCGCCAAGTCGCTTTAAATCACGAATGGCGACCTCTGGATTTTGCATCATCACACTTTCGGTCACTTCAAGTTCTAAGTGTTTGGCTGGTAAACCCGTTTCAGCTAAAACACGTTTTACATCATCAACAAACGAGCTACGTTGCAACTGCTGCCCAGCAACATTGACCGCAATACGGCCAAAATATTTACCATCGCGAAGCCAGCGCATTCCCTGACGACAGGCGGTTTCTAACACCCATAAACCAATGTCATGGATAAGACCAACTTTTTCAGCTATAGGGATAAATACCGCCGGAGAAATTAAACCAAGCAGGGGATCATGCCAACGCAATAGCGCTTCAAATCCAACGGTTTTACGGGTCACTAAATCAAGTTTCGGCTGGTACATCAAATACAAAGCATTTTGTTCAATTGCACCATAGAGGGCACTTTGCAGTTTAAGGTGTTCAAGCGACAGTTGAGTTAAAGATTCAGTATAAAAAGCATAATTATTACGGCCATCATTTTTGGCGCAATACATAGCCGCATCGGCGTTACGCAATAAAGTGTCTGCATCTTGCCCATCATTCGGGTACAAAGACACCCCCATACTCGCGGTTAAACGTAAATGATCGCCAGTGCTCACAATAAAAGGTTGATCAAATACTTGGCGCAGCTGATTAGTGGCAAGCGTGGCCTCTTCACCACTATTAATATCCGTAATTAACACTACAAATTCATCACCGCCAATGCGCGATAATACATCCTGCTGCTCGACTTGACTGCGTAATCGTTTAGCAAGTTCGACTAACATTTCATCGCCTATGCTATGGCCAAAGCTGTCGTTGATATGCTTAAACAAATCGACATCTATCATTACAGTCGCTAATTGTAAATTTAGCTGCTTAGCGCGCCGCACCTCTTGTTTGAGCTGCATCATAAACTTCATGCGATTAGGTAATTGCGTTAACGGATCGAAATACGCCAAGTGTGTAAGTTGTGCTTCATTCTGTTTCTGTGCAGAAATATCGGCAAACACCGCCACAAAATAACGAATATCACCGACTTCATCATAGATGGTACTGATACTGATATTTTGCGGGAAAATAGCACCATTTTTACGCCGATTCCAGATTTCCCCATTCCATTTACCGTTAATCAGTAAGGTATTCCAAAGGGTATCGAAAAACGTTTTATCATGGCGACCTGAACTCAAAATACGTGAATTTTGACCGAGTAACTCCTCCCTCGTATAGCCTGTTATCTCAAAATACGCACCGTTAACATCGGTAATATTGCCGTGTCTGTCAGTGACTACAACGCCTTCAAAGGAGTGTTTAAATACATTGGTCGCTAGCGTAAGTTGATCTTCAACGGCTTTATGCTTTGAAATGTTACGCGTCATCCCAATAACACCGGCAAAATCACCAGTTGCATTGAATGTGGGCAGTTTTAGCGTTTCTAGCCAAAGATGTTGTTTAGGCTCAGCACCTTCTAAACACTCAGCGACGATAATAGGTGTACCCGATTCAATCGCAAACCGGTCACCTTCAAGATAGATATCAGCCGCATCGGCACCAAAAAGCTCGACATCGGTTCGGCCAATGATCTCGCTGCGCGACTTTGCCCAGGCTTGTTCAACGCTTCGATTACACAAAGTGTATATGCCATCGGTATTTTTCATCCAAATATGTTCGTCAAAACTATCGATGAATGATTGTAAATCAATCACATCAATATGATTTGGCGTACCACGATTGAGCGATTCAGCCACGTTGTATTGGCGTAATATGTCAGCTAGCTGCCGTTGAATACTCTCACCAACAAGCTTAGCCAGCTGAAATGTTTTGCCATCAATACCCTGTGGATCATTATGGTAAAAACATAAGAAGCCAAAATTAGTTTCGGATGGCCAAGACAGTGAGATAAAAATAACACTACCGACGGGAGTACATGTGCACCAAGCAGGATGAAGCTGAGTATCGGTAATCAATTCAGCCTTACCTACCAGTGTTGATAATTGCGAGGGTGATAAAAATGTGCAGTGCTGACTAACCTCTAGCGGCGGCGATTGCGAAATGGGCTCACTCAAGCTAACCCGCTTATCCAGAATGGTGGTGTTTTGAGCGGCGTGATCTTTAATATAACGGTCAGCGGTAAATGCAGGTGAGGCAGTCGTAGAGTTAGCGTTGATGACTTTCCTGCCACTCAACTGAGTAAGAATTGCCTGTATTTCGTTTTCAACAACGGCGTCTGAATATAACAAACAACTCAGTTCATCCACAGCACTCCACGTTAATAGCGTGGCTTTACAGCTTGATATATCAGCGATTAAATTTAAATCTGCTAACCAGAGGTCAAGTTGTTGCTGCGAAATGGGCATATTTATCATCTTGTCTAACACCTAGTTACAACTTAATACACTTGAGGTTAGAACGCTATAGAGCCAAACATATACTCAATAGAATTCTACAGATAAGCGTTAATCAACCAAAAAATACATTCTGTATCTCAATTCAATACATCAATCAATGCTAATTTCAGCTCCTACACAACGGCATCATATCGGTCTTTACCCGCTTTAGAGGTCAAACCATTTACTGCCGTGTTCCTTGTGTAACGAGCGACGCCAATCAAGTTAAATTCAGTCAATATTATCTGTATAACTTTAGCACAAAAAATGAACATGCCATTTCAACAAGTTGAATAACTAACAATGGCTTATCGCTAATGAGTTAAGTATAGATACAGTGCCACGCAGTTCTTTTCGCGCTAGAGCACCTCGCCCTAACAACATAAATGGTCGATTACGAATTTATGTTTGACAAAAATGCTATCTTATTGTCTACAATGGAAATAATAAGGCTAAAAACAAGGATACTTATGCCAACTGACGCCGTATCACGCCAAGCCACCCTACTGGACAGCAAACAACTATATCGCATTTGCGAGCTCGAACAATTAAGCAAAGATTGTCAGTCTACGGCTGAACTCACGCCACTTGACGATATTGTGGGCCAAGAGCGCGCCCAGCAAGCGGTAGAGTTTGCAATGGGGATTAAAGAGAAGGGCTATAATATTTATGCTATCGGTCAAAACGGCTTAGGAAAACGCACTATGATGCTGCGCTATTTAAGCCGCCACGAGCCTAGCGATCATACTCTGTACGATTGGTGTTATGTGGTTAATTTTGATGATACTCGTAGCCCCAAAGTGCTCAAACTCAATGCAGGTACTGGGCTTGAGTTTAAAAAGTTCATTGAAAAGTTAATGTTAAAGCTGGTCAAAGCTATGCCCTTAGCCTTTGATAACGAAATGTATTATGCCCGCACCGAAAAGCTCAAAAGCCAACTCGCACGAAAACAAGAAGCGGCATTATCAGAATTAACCGAAGAAGCGAAGCAAAAAGGCATAGAGCTTAGCTTAACCCTACAGGGCGACTATCAAATGGTGGCGCTCAATGGTGAAGAACCCCATGATGAAAGCTCATTTGAAGCGCTGACAGAGGCTGAGCGTAACCAATTTGAAAGTAATATAAATGGACTTGAAGTTAAGCTGCGCGGCATTATTCGCCAGATAACCGAATGGGAAGAAGAGTTCAGCGATAAACAGCAAGAGCATGACGAGCAAGTTGCCAAAGAAGTGTTAATTCATTTTATTAAGCCACTCAAAGATAAGTTTAAACATCAGCCTGAGGCGCGCACCTTTTTAACCGGTATGCAGGCTGATATCTTAGATAATCTGGATATTTTTTTAGAGGAAAGCGAAGAACAACTCGGTTTAGCCTACGCCTCACTTGAAAAGAAAATGCCCCGTCGCTATCAAGTTAATGTTTTAGTCAGCCAAGGAACGCAAAAATTCCCCATCGTTGTCGAAGAAAGCCCTAGTTATCACAGTCTATTTGGCTATGTAGAAAATGCTACATTTAGGGGCACTGTGTTCACCGACTTTTCGCTTATTCGCTCAGGTAGCCTGCACAAAGCTAACGGCGGCGTACTGTTGATGGACGCGGTTAAAGTATTAGAGCGCCCTTATGTGTGGGACGGACTAAAGCGTGCTCTGCGTTCACGTAAACTGGATTTAAGCTCACTCGAACGGGAAGTTTCACTATCAGGTACGATTTCTCTGGCACCTGAACCTATCCCGTTAGATGTGAAAATTATTCTTTTTGGCGATCATGAAACCTATCAGCTGTTACAGCATTATGATCCTGATTTTAGTGAGTTATTTCGTGTTACCGCTGACTTTGAAGATCTGATGGACAGAACTCCAACCTCTGAGGCGCACTATGCTCGTTTTATTTCTAGCATAGTGCGCGATAACAACATGCTGCACTGCGACCGCGCCGCTATAGCCCGTATCATCGAATACAGCTCACGTGAAGCTGAGGATCAGCAAAAGCTGTCGCTGCACTCTGCTAATGTGGCTAACCTGCTGCGAGAATCCAACTACTGCGCAAAATTAGCAAGCAGTGAACAAATTTCAGTGCTACACGTTGAGCAAGCGCTACGTAATCAAGAGCAACGAGTCTCGCGCCTACACGACAACATAATGCAAAGCTTCAGTAACGGCACAACCTTGATCAGTACTCAAGGTAAGGTGATCGGACAAATCAATGCGTTATCTGTGATATCGACCTCAGATCACCAGTTTGGTATGCCTAATCGAATCACTGCAACCACGGCCTTTGGTAAAGGCGAAGTGATGGATATCGAACATAGAGTCAAACTTGGAGGGCAAATTCACTCTAAGGGCGTACTGATTTTAACTGCTTATTTAGCCTCGGTTTTAGGTAAAACGTCGCACATCCCGCTCACCACTTATCTCACCTTTGAGCAATCTTACAGCGGTGTAGACGGCGACAGCGCCTCAATGGCCGAATGTTGCGCTATTATCTCAGCCATTAGTGAGCAAGCACTCAGGCAAGATATTGCCATAACCGGTTCGATGAACCAGTTTGGTGAGGCGCAGCCTATTGGCGGCGTGAATGAAAAGATTGAAGGCTTTTTTGATGTTTGCAAAATCAAGGGCCGCTCAGCAGAGCAAGGGGTGATTATTCCCGCCTCGAACGTCGCCAACCTAATGCTGCGTAAAGATATTGTCGACGCGGTTGCACTTGGGGAGTTTCACATTTGGGCTATCACCCATGTAACTCAGGCAATGGAACTATTACTGAGTAAAAGTGCGGGAGGTTTGTCGCCAACGGCATTACCTAACTCTGGGCAATATGATCCAGAGAGTATTTTTGGCATCGCCCAACAAAAACTCACAGCACTAAGAGCATTGGCTAAAACAGATTAAATCATAACAATAAAAAGGGTTAGCAAATGCTAACCCTTTCTTTATTAAGTTATTCAGCTATTAAGCACAATCACACTAAGCTTGTTAACATTTCGTCGCTGTACGGTACGAGTTCAACGCCATCACGCACGCGAGCAACATAATCAGAATTGGCAATAAAGGGACGACCGATAGCAATCAAGTCGAACTTATCCGTTGCAATCGCTTCGCTCGCAGATTGGGCGCTGTAGCTTCCGACTCCGACTAAGGTTTTACCATAGTGGGCGCGCGCATAACTTGAAGCGTTGCCGTCAAGATAGTCGAACTGCATGCTGTCATCAAAAATACCAATATGCAAAAAGGCGATATCGCGCGACTCAAGCTCAGGTAAAAAATAATCAAACACTGCACGGTCACGGCTATCGGCTGCCATGTTGAAATAAGCGCCCGGAGAAATCCGTAAACCGGTTCTGTCTTTACCAATACGCGCCGCGACAGCATCAACCACTTCCAGTGCAAAGCGGGACATATTGGCCGGAGTGCCACCGTATTCATCGGTGCGGCGATTGCTGTCATGATGTAAGAAAGTATCAATTAAATAACCATTAGCACCGTGGATTTCAACGCCATCAAAGCCCGCTTCAATGGCATTTTCTGCCGCTTTGGCGTAATCACGCACTAAACCTTGAATATCTTCGAGCGTGGCAGCTTTTGGCGTGACATAAGTCAGTTCGCGCATTCTGGGTACGCTGCCTTCAATCTTTTGTGCTGATGCAGCAAGTACATCGCCACCACCGAAAAAGTGTGGATGAGATACACGGCCCGTATGCCATAACTGTACAAAAATCTTACCGCCTTTAGCATGAACTGCATCAGTCGCTTTGCGCCAGCCGGCTATTTGCGCTTGAGTAAAGATACCCGGAGTATTAGGGTAACCTTGGCCATCAGGACGAATAATCGTCGCTTCAGTGATAATCAAACCTGCTTCGGCACGGCGTTCATAATAAGCAACCATATCGTCGGTTGGCACCAAATTAGCATCCGCCATACAACGGGTTAATGGAGCCATAAGAATACGATTTTTTAAGCTAATAGTGTCGTTAAGCGAGTAGGTTTCGAATAGATTAGCCAATAGATTTGGCGCAGTTTGTGTGGTCATTTTTCTGGTCCCATTCTTGAATATGCGTTCAAGATATTATTATTTGAACAATCATTCAAGTTTATTTTTGAATGTCCGTTCAAATTTAGGTAGAATTTCGCCTAAGTATTTCAACTAGGTGAATTAAATTCGATGCGTAATGCAGAGTTCGATCGAGAGCAGGTACTTCGCGGCGCTATGGCCGCCTTCATGCACAAGGGTTACACTAAAACGAGCATGCAAGATCTCACTCAAGCCACGGGGTTACATCCAGGGTCGATTTACTGTGCTTTCACCAATAAACGCGGATTGTTAATCGCAGCCATTGAACAGTATCAACTAGATAGGAGCGAGCAATTTAACAGTTTGTTTGCCAATAGCGATAATGTGCTCGCCAATTTGAAAACCTACTTAGATTATCTGGTTATTGAGTGCTTAAGTTGCGATAGTAGCCAAGCCTGTCTATTGACTAAGGCGCTCAATGAAATTGCAGAACAAGATGTTGAAATCCAAAACATCATCAACCAGTATCTGCAAGCCATGCAATTGGCGTTGATGCAACAATTCGCCGCCGCGAAACTGCACGGTTTGTTGCAAGGTCATCGCAGCAGCGAGCAAAGAGCACAATATTTAATGATGGGAATTTATGGTTTAAGAACTTTCGCCCACACTCACCCTGAAGCGGAAACCTTACAACATCTTGCCGAACAATTACTGACTGACGTTTGCCAATAAGCCATTTCACGCTCAATTTTAAACGACGTAAAATGGCCTATACGAGCGGGATAAAACCGATATTTGGCCGCACTTAACGATACTATGTGTTCCGATAAACGCAGCTTTTAGTTAGTTCTCTATTTTATTAATACTGCCCTTATACCCAGTTTTATCGACCACCTTGAGTAAGATGTCTAGATTAAAATCCTCAGGCACAGTCACGATAGCTTGCTCAGTTTTTAACGAAGCCTTAGCCTTAATCACACCATCGGTTTGTCGCAGGGCTTTATTGACGACAGTGACACATAGCGGGCAGGTCATGCCCTTAACATCTAAGGTGACTTGCCTATTTTCCGCCCAGCTCGATACTGAACAAAAAATTAAGGCAAGAAATAACACTAACTTCATTCAAAAACCTCTAATAACCAAGGTAATACAAAGGGATATAACTGAAACGCCAGCACAACAGGCACAGTTAACCAGTAGAGCCATACCATCTGAGTACGGCTTAACGTCGCGGTGCACAATGGCTTTTTCGCAAAATAGAGCCGCCAAAATCCCATTAAGATAAGCCCAGTCGACAATATCAACATAGGTACTTGCAACCAGCTTAGTTGCTCTATCCCCGACAGGCTCGCGGCCGACACACCGAACACCAAATAAATAAGTGGCGCAATGCAGCACAGACTCGAAACCACTGCAGCAATAACAGCAGCGGCCATAGTCGCAAAAAGTCCCTTAGCGTTGTTCGGTTGACTGGTAGTCATAGGCAAATACTTTAGGTTCATAATAATTCACGGGATCGCCATCAACTTCGGCATAGGGATAACCAAAGTTATTCAACGGTGTTTGCTCAGCTTCAGGGAATAAATCAAAGTCTCGGCCATAATTAAAGCCAATCCAGTTCATTTCCCAATTACCAAAGAGGTAATCATTCACCGCCTGAACAGCAGGATCGCTATGCTCTTTTTTCTCGGTTAAACGCATTTTGGTTACATCAGCAGGATCGGCAGGCAACCAACCATAACCCGCTAAATAAAACATAGCGCGACAATGTTGACCACCACTGACATCGGCAACGCCTTTGTCATCGGCACTGCCAAACGCCTTTTTAGAATATTGACCCATCTTGATCGCCTGTCCCAAGCGAATACCGAACATTTCGCGGGCAGGAATACCCACGGCGCGCATTAGCGCCACAAATACGGAGTTAATATCGGTACATTTACCGCCCAATATGCCACTGGCTAAAATACTGGCCACATCGCCTGTACCACAGCCAATTACGCTATTATCGCGGAACATATTGGCGCTGACCCAAAGATAAATCAGCCGCGCTTGTTTTAATGGATCTGTTTCGCTGCCCACAATTTTATCTGCTGTTAGCTTCACAATACCATTAATTGGCATATGTTTAGTGGGTAATAAATAGTGTTCAACATCTGCAGGATAACTAATTTCTGTTGGCGTACGGTAGTGGACCAAGGCGCCGCTTTTCACAGGTTCCCAATCCAACGTTTCAATATCTAGCTCAACCGTCATGGTCATGCTTGATTTAGCATCTGGCCACGTTGCAAACAGAGTTTTAGCACCGTAACGGTTGTTTGAAGTTATGTAGGCATCTTTAAAACTGCCAGTAAAACTCAGCTTACGCACCCATTGAAATTGCGTATCTTCAGGTAGCGGGATCCACAGCTTAACCACGCCTTCAGAGCCTTCTGGGGCAACAAGATGGTAAGTGTTGATTAAGGTAAAACGACGACGTCCATCCGCTGAACTATGCTCTACAACACTCGGTAGAGAGGAAGATGCCAGTACCGGTGTGATAAATCCCGCGGTCGACAAAATAGCCGCACTTTTTAAAAAATTGCGTCTTTGCATGATGACATTCCTTCACATTATTGAGCGCTAAAAAAGATATGACTGGAGTCATTGCGCGCCATTATAAGCGCTCTCACTGTCAGCACAATAACGCCGTTATCTCAGTCGTAAAAAACACGCTAAAGAGCACATTAAGCCGACAACTTCCCATAACCTTTAAACAAAATAACTACTAGAGTGTTAAATCTCACATAAAAAACAGGTGTTGATCAATTCAACACCTGTTTTTTATAGTTAAATTTAACTTCGACTTGAGGTTAGTTAGCTAACCTCAAGCGCTTTAATGTTAACTAAACGCTAAGAACGGGGATATACAGAGTAATAAACCGGTAATGATAATAATGTATAAAGATGCGCCCTTGTACTTATGCAGCGCTGGCACTTGATATACTAAATAAGCTGGAATAAGGCATCCAACCAAACCAAAAATAGGACTACAAATTGAGGTAAAACTTAACACTGGGGCATTTAATACAATCGCACCCCAAGATAGTAAAATGGTGAAAATCATGATGCCGTAACCAACCAGCTTTTTGTTGATACGATCTTCAGGCATATAGCGGCGTAGCATGTTCATGGTCAAACCTTGACAAGCCTCCCTAAAACCTAAATACACCCCAAAGTAAGCCGTCATTACCGCAAAAATATTTAAGGTCAGGCTGAGTAATTTAAGCGTTTGTCCCTGCATACCTTGGGCGACCATAGCTAAGGCCGAGATATTTTCTTCTGATGCACGCACCGCTTGATCATGTCCCATCGCTAGCGTAAATGACACCGCATAAAAGAACACCACAACAAACAAGATACCAAAGGCAATGTTCATCGCCCGCATGGCTTTAAAACGCGCAACTGCTAAGGATTTCTCTCGCGAGCGGTATGAAATCACCATCGGGCTTAAGCTTTGAATGAAAAGAATCGATGTTAGTGTGAAGGGCAACATAACGATGGCATCTTTTAACCAATCTCCTGTTGCTGGGATCACGCCAATATTATTGATATCCCACTTATCCACCATTAATAACCCTAATACAGCAACCACGCCCAATTTAGTCAGCACCATAAAAGTAGATATTTTGAATAATAGATTTTCACCACGTGATGCTAAAGCGACTAAACCACAAATCAGCAATAAACCGTAGAAGGGATTATTCGACAGTAATTCTTTTGTCACGCCAAAGCTTTGTAAGAATGAGGCGCTATCGTTAGTAATGGCCGTTGAATAAACGAATACCCAAATAACCAACATAGTGAAGTACAAACCGCCCAATAACATGCCCCAGTTTTTACCTAAGTAACCCGATATCACACTCGGATAATCCTTACATTCTGGTGATTCTGCTAAGGTGTTGATAAACAAACGCTGAAACATATACATAGCAGGGTAGCCAATTACGCCAGACAGTAAGAACACCCATAGGCCCATTAAACCGACCTGTACGGGCAAAAATACGATCCCCGCGCCAATTGCCATGCCGATACTCATAATAATCCAGCCCCAATCCGTACTATCGAAGCGGGTATCTATTTTCCATTGGGCAGTATTAGCCGCCGTCATTGTTGCATCCATCATTTCATCTTTACCTTGTTACTATTATTTGTTGCAAATATATTTGAACAAAATGAACTCAGCAACCAATACGTTCAACTTTTATTGAACAAAGCGTTAACGCTCACAACTTGGCTAAAATTGGGATTAATAACGCACAAATTGCAGAGGCAAATGAAATTCATTAAAAAATAATTGCAATAAAATTTAAAAATACAAATAATGTTGCACATAGTCCGACTGCGACATTCAATTTTATTTGCAAGATGGAGAAACAATGAAAACGATTATTAACGCAGAATATGCTCCCGCAGCCATTGGCCCATACTCCCATGGCACAACTTATGGCAATCTGATTTTCACCTCAGGCCAGCTCCCTGTATGTAAGAAAAAGGGCAGTATCGTTAACGGTGGGATCACGGAACAATCGATTCAGTCATTAGAAAACCTCAAATACGTGCTAGAAGCAGGTGGAGGCAGTCTCGAAACCGTCCTCAAAACCACTTGCTATCTTGCTGAGATCAATGACTTTGCCGCCTTTAATGAAGTATATAAAAGTTATTTCAAAACCGACTGCCCTGCACGTAGCTGTTTTGCGGTGAAAGATCTTCCGCTGGGCGCAAAAGTGGAAGTCGAAGCAATAGCACACGCTAAAATGTAAGTATTAATATAAGGTTATAAAGCTCATGAAACCTCAATGGCAACAGTATATTAAAATTATCAAACAAGTCGTTAAGCCCGCATTAGGTTGTACTGAGCCTATCGCTGCCGCTTACGCCGCAGCTGTAGCCCGCGCTTTACTCGGCGTTGAACCCGATTCAATTGCAGTACAAGTGTCTGACAATCTTTATAAGAATTCTATGGGTGTATTTGTACCAGGCACCGGTAAAATTGGCCTTGCAATTGCCGCTGCCGCTGGCGCTATTGCAGGTAACCCTGATGCTGGTTTAGAAGTGTTGGCGGTAATAACACCAGAGCAAGTCGCAAAGGCACAGGCACTGATCGATGCAGGAAAAGTAACCGTTGAACGCACACAAACGGCAGAGTTTATTTATTGCTGCGTGATAGCTAAAAAAGGCAGTCGTGAAGCTCTAGTTAAAATTTGTGGCGGCCATACACTGATTGCCGAAAAACACCTCAATGGCGAGTTAGTCTTCAGTCTTGATAATACAGCGGCAACGGCAACGGGTTCAATTTGTGCTGGCGTGGACATCACTATCGAATCCATTTATCACTTTGCGGATGAAGTCCCCTTCGAGGATATCAAGTTTATCCTTGAGGCTTCTGAATTAAATGGCAAATTATCCGATGAAGGCATGGCTAATCCCTATGGTCTAGAAGTCGGCCGTACTATGAAAAGCGGTATCGCGGCGGGTATTATTGGTGAAGACTTACTCAATAAAATCGTTATGTTAACTGCTGCGGCGTCCGATGCACGTATGGGCGGCGCTAACTTACCTGCCATGAGTAATTTTGGCAGTGGTAACCAAGGCATTGCCGCAACCATTCCAGTGGTATTAACGGCACAATGCTATAACGCTTCGGAAGAAAAACTCGCCCGAGCTTTGATTATGAGCCACCTTGGGGCAATTTATATCAAATCCCATTACCCACCATTGTCGGCATTTTGTGGTAATACAGTCACCAGCGCCGCAGCTTCTATGGCGATGGTGTATCTGGCCGGTGGCTCATTCGAGCAATCTTGTTTCGCAATTCAAAATGTGATCAGCGATAGCTCTGGCATGGTGTGTGATGGAGCAAAAGCCTCCTGCGCCATGAAGGTCAGCACGTCATCTAGTGCGGCCGTACGCTCATTTTTGATGGCTCTCAGTAGTCACAATGTCTCCGGCCAAGGTATTATCGCCACCGATGTAGAGAAAACCATTAAAAATATTGGTAAAATGATCCTCAATGGTATGTCATCCACAGATGTTACTATTATCGATATTATGTCGGCATAGTGATTTTGACCCGCTGATCATTAGCGGGTTAACAACCCAAGGTTGAAACTTTGAAACTGCAAGATTTAACGCAAAGTGATCTGGATATTCTTAAATCCATCGAAAATATCGTCGATGGTATCGCAGCCATGTATGGTCAACATACTGAAGTGGTATTACACAGCTTAGATGCTAAACATCCGTCGGTAGTCAAAATAGCCAATGGCCATGTGACAGGCAGAGAAGTGGGCGCACCAATCACTAACCTTGCCTTGCTTAAGCTTAAGACCGGTCAGGATATTTCTAATTCTTATCTCACCAAATGCACTAATGGAAAAACGCTAAGATCGATTACTACGGTGATCCGTAACCGTAAAAATCAGCCAATAGCCTTACTGTGTATTAATAGCGATATGGATGCGCCGCTGCAATCAGTGCTACGCACTATGATGCCAGATAATTTACTTAATATTGAAGTCACCAGTTCACCCGAAACGTTTGCCCGTAATATTGATGAAGCATTGCACAGCACCATTGACAGTATCAATCATGAAGTGCGCTCCAATCCTTCGATTTCGACCTCACAAAAGAGCCGCGAAATCGTCAATCAACTACATGAGTTAGGTATTTTTGAACTCAAAGACAGCGCCCAAGTCGCGGCGACTCGATTAGGGATTTCAGTGCATTCAATTTACCGTTATCTACGGGAAATTAAAGCTAATCAGGCATAACCTCGATAACAATAAAAAAGCAGCGATTTATCGCTGCTTTTTTATTTGGTAAACCTATCACCTCGGAGTGGATAAGGTTCAGCTCCTATTACCCACTTTCTCTAACCCCCAAACGAGTGCTATTGCCGCCAACATACATACGATGGCAAAAGCGAGTTGTGCAGGCTGACCTGTAATGTGCTCAAAATTAAGTGGCGAAATATTTTGCTCTAATAAAGGTACTTGTTCGCCATGTGAATTTGTTCGCCAGGTTAAGGTTTCTTTCCACGGCCAAATTTTACCTAAGGTGCCTAACATTAAACCGGTTAAAAACACGATAGTCGCATCGTGATATTTCCGCAGTAGTGCCGACAATAAATGGCTAAAAGTCAATAATCCCGTCACTGCGCCAACGGCAAAACAGGCCAAAATATCGAGCTGAAAATCTTTAGCCGCTGTGAGCACTACAGGATATAAGCCTAACAATAATAAGATGAAGCTACCTGAAATCCCCGGTAATACCATAGCGCAAATGGCAATCGCGCCACCGAAGAATATGTTGATATAACTGGCTTCTATTGCCACGGGATTTAGCACAGTAATCGCCCACGCCGCCAGCACGCCTAAGGCAAATAAAGCAAAACGTGCCACCGTAAAACCACTCACTTGCTTGAGCATATGCACGACAGAGATGATGATAAGCCCAAAAAAGAACGACCAAATTGGGATTGGGTGCGTTGCGAGCAACCAAGAAATCAGCTTAGCAAAGGTAAAAATACTGGTTAGGATCCCCGCCAGCAGGCTCACTAAAAAACCGCCATTTATATGGACAAAAGCCCCTTTTACCCCTTTTGACTTAATCACGCCCCATAACGAAGGATTGATGCGCTTTACACTGTCGAGCAAGGTATCAAGAATACCGGTAATAAACGCTATGGTGCCGCCTGAAACGCCAGGCACAACGTCGGCAGCACCCATGGCCATTCCCTTAAAATACGTCAGCAAATATTTCACTGTGAGTCCTTATTGCTAAATAAAAATGCCATTGCCGCTAAACGACAAATTGGCCGCAATTATACGGTGTTACGCTAAAAACTACGAAATGAAGTTTGCTTGATTAAGCTGACTGGTATTTGTTGTTACCCTAATGTTAAACTCATCCGACCAGAACTACCCAAGCATAACTTGGAATAGTCTTAAGATAACAATATCCCTTTGCATATTATTAAGGATGACCATGCGCCAGACCGATTCCGTCAGCACTGCCAAACAAAAAACCAATAAAGTGCTCGCGCTCTACCACAAAACTCGCCGATATCCCTTCGGCCAAAAACTGTTTTCAATCATGGTTTCACGCATGGCACCCTATTTTGGCACCATCAAACCACTGATCACTGAATTACGCCTTAATCATTGTGCCTGTTTAATAAAAAAACGCCATGCAGTGCACAACCACATTAAAACGGTGCATGTGATTGCGATTTGTAATGGTTTAGAAATGGCGATGGGTGTGATGGCCGAAGCCTCTATTCCAACCAATTTACGTTGGATCCCTAAGGGCATGAGTTTGGATTATACCGCTAAGGCTGGTAGCGATATTTTATGCATTGCAGAAGTGACGCCAGAGCAATGGACTCCTGGCGATATGCTGGTCCCCGTTAGGGCATACGATACCGAAGGTGTGGTCGTTGTGAAGGGACATATCAAGTTGTGGATATCTGAAAAGCCGCAAAAAATAGTATGACCCATAGCGAAACGAGGCTGCCGTATTCAATAGGCTAAAGTGACAGGCATTGGCCTAATACGAGCTTACAATGACAACAGATACATGACGTTAGCGTTAACTATGCTAAACAGTGAACGAGAATATTGCCGAATCGTTAATCGGCAATATTTTCCATTAGGTTTTACGCCGATATTTCACTTTCTATATTCCACTTTCTAGGCTTTCTATATTTGATTGGAGGCAAGCGCCTGCTAGGCTAGTCTTCTTAAATCAGCTCAAAAAGTCAAACATGCTTACTAGCGAAAGGAACTCAGCTCACGTGTCGGCCAACCAGCCTATTGACGAGTGGTCAACGCCCCCTTCAGGAGCCACACTACCAGCCAGCGCTACTATCATATCCACACAGCGCAATGCCAATATTGATGCTATTCGTGGCTTAGCTGTGTTGGGGATATTTTTCATGAATATCTATTTTATGGGGATGACCTTTTATGGCTATGCCCCTCACGAAACACCGCTGTTATCTGATCAAGTTATCGAAGCATTTAATCTCTTGTTTATCAAAGTGCGCTTTATTAGTCTGTTTTCCATTTTATTTGGTGTTGGGCTTTTTATTCAGTATCAACGTTTTAATGCCCAAGGGCTCAATGCGTATCCGCGCTTACGTTCACGCCTAAAATGGTTGATGGCATTGGGTTTAATCCATGGAATTTTGATTTGGTCTGGCGATATCTTACTCACCTACGGGATCAGTGGGTTTTTAGCGCTATGTTACAAAGATTTAAGTATTGATGCCCTTAAACGTAAAGCCAATATCTTTATTTTCGGCGCCTTAGTGATCATTACCCTCATCACTGTTAGCAGCGCAGATAAATCTTTTATCCGCGAATCAAGCCTATTTGCACAGCAGTACAGTGCTTGGACCTCAAGCTATGCAGACCAACTCGTGTTGCAGTTAATGCAGGTGGGTTACATGGCGTTAGTGATCCCTTTTACTTTAATGTGGTTAACCGCAGGCTTGATGTTGCTCGGTATGGCGTTATATCAACAAGGAACTTTTGAGCAGGGATTTAGCAAAACTACGCTCATACAATTGGTGATAGCCAGTGTATCGCTATCACTAATAGCGATACTTTTAGGCTTAACACAACGTCCAATTTTAGTCGCGCTTTCAGATACCTTAGCCATGTTAAGTGCGATCCCAATGGCGCAAATTTATATCCATATTATCGTTAAAATTTGTAAAAACAGCCCTAAGATACTGACCTCATTACAAAATGTAGGTAAACTCGCCTTTAGCCTCTATATTCTGCAATCCATCGTTGGCGTGTTAGTGTTTAGACACCTCGCCCCTGAATTACTCTTACAGTTAGATAGATGGCAATATATGGTCATGGCAATTGTTTATTCAATCGTGCAACTGCTATTAGCCAGCCTTTACTTACGCTATTTCAAGCAAGGGCCACTGGAAAAGTTTTGGCGCTACCTCGCGTTTAAAAAGTACGCGACACCACCCGTAAAAAATCACATTTAGAACCACGATACGAGATTGATACCAAACCATGACGAATAAAAAACCAACCAAAACAACCAGCAGTAAAAAGGCCACAAACAACCGCAGCCAAAAGCCTAAATCAACCGGTTCAGAATCAAGCATTATGCCATTGTTGTTAGTGGTTATTTTTCTTGCTGGTTTAATTGGCGCCGCGCAGCAACATATGTTGCCCATTGGTATTGTAGGCATGTACCTCACGCTCAGTTTGCTCAGTTTTATCGCCTACGCCATCGATAAATCCGCCGCAAAACGCGGTAAATGGCGCACTAAAGAAAGCACTTTGCATCTGCTGGCGCTCATGGGCGGTTGGCCCGGCGCCCTGTTTGCCCAAAACGTATTAAGGCACAAGTCAGTTAAGGCCTCATTTAGAAACGTTTTTTGGCTCACCGTTATCGCCAATTTAGCCGTACTGGCTTATGGCATCCAAACTGGCGCCGTAAATATGTTTATTTAAACCTAACTATCCGCGTGAGGTTAGTCGGCTATAGCTAAGTTCATCTGTGACTAAAACCGAATAAAAAGGGCAATCTAAGATTGCCCTTTTTATTTATTTAGCTATGGAAAATAATGTCGTTTAGCCGCTTAGTTATTTTTAAAACCAGCTCAAGGCGATACTGATAATCACGCCAGTAATCATTAGTTGCATTAAACAAAACCCCATAATATCTCGCGCTTTTAAACCCGCAATGGCTAGCACAGGTAATGCCCAGAAAGGTTGAATAAGGTTAGTCCACGCATCCCCCCAAGCAACAGCCATAGCAACCCGAGCGACATCGGCGCCTAAAGCCTGCGCGGCAGGTAACATAATCGGTGCCTGCACAGCCCATTGACCACCTCCAGATGGTACAAAAATATTCACAATCCCTGCACTAATAAAGCTCCAAAATGGCAAGCTTTCGGCGCTGGCTATCGCCACAAAGCCTTGTGAAATACTCTGGGCTAAACCCGATTGCACCATCACGGCCATAATGCCTGCATAAAAAGGAAACTGGATCACGATCCCAGCACCGCCCTTAATAGCTTCATTTAAACTGGTGAGTAAACTGCGTGGCGTTTGATGTAACACTATGGCGAGAAATAAGAATAAAAAGTTCACTACGTTAAGGTTTAAACTGCCGCCCTGTACCCAAAAGTAATAACCTAAATATACAAGCCCTGCACCACCGACACTCCAACCGAGTAAACGGCTATTCTCCAATATATCCGCAGGACGCATTGCACGCTTATGTTGACTCGGGCTCTCACCTGCACGGTTAACCTCTAGCACTGAAGAAACCGTTTCGCCACCTTTGTCATCAAGGACACTCGAATCAACATAAACGCTGTCTTTTTCGTCAGGCAACATAAAGCGATTCACTAAAGGCATCACCACGAACAGCACCGCAACCAGTAATAAGTTAAAACTCGCGAAAATGGTTTCACTAGTGGGGATAATACCAATTTGTGATTCGGCGAAATGCCCCGCTGTGGCTATGGTTAACGGGATAGACCCTGCGAGCCCGCCATGCCAAACCACAAAACCTGAGTAGGCGCTGGCAACCAGCAGCCGGTAATCCACTTTCACTTTACGGGCTAAGGCTTTAGCAAACAAAGCACCTACTACCAATCCGAATCCCCAGTTGATCCAACTCGCGGCGAGTGATACAAGCGTAACTAAAATAATGGCTTGCGGTGCCGATTTAGCCAAACCCGCAATCGCATCAAGCAACTTTTTAATCGGCGGTGAGCTTGCCAGCATAAACCCCGCCACCAGCACTAATAGCATCTGCATCGAAAAACTTAACAGCGTCCAAAAACCATCACCCCAATAATTAATGACTTCCAGCGGAGTTTTGTTCTCAGAAACGACGGCAGCAATTAACACCACTAAGGTGAGTAAAAGTACAAAAATATAGGGATCGGGTAGATATCGGTCGACTAGCTTGACCAGAGGTTTTGCCGCTTTGTTTAGCATGGACTTTCCTTATTTATTATTTTAATTCTAGTTGTTGTCTGTTTTTATTGGATTTTTGTGAAGTCTTAAGCCCACAGGTTAAGCGATATCTAAAGCAGGATAAAGCCTTGAAGGGAGTTTTAATGGCTTGAACTGGTCGTAGCAGATGACCAGCGTTCGAGTTCAAAGCCTGTACGAGTAGCGATAGCATCTATCGTTAGAAAACTGATAACATGGCCGAAATTAACTTAAGGTGCTCTTTGTATGAAAATATTACTCGCCATTGTGGTGATAGCTGGGGTGATTTTTTACTTCTTTACCTCGATGAACGGCCAAAAAGCCGCCCAAGAGAATATCCGTTTAGGTAATGAATTTTTAACCCAAAACAAAGCGAAAGAAGGCGTGATCACCACGGCTTCAGGTTTGCAATATGAAGTATTAACCAAGGGCGATGGCACGATTCATCCAAAAGCCAGTGATACTGTGACCGTGCATTATCATGGCACTTTACTCGACGGAAGCGTGTTTGACAGTTCAGTTGATCGCGGCGAGCCTATCGCCTTTCCGCTTAATCGAGTGATTAAAGGCTGGACCGAAGGCGTACAACTGATGGTTGTTGGCGATAAAGTACGTTTCTTTATTCCCAGTGAACTCGCCTACGGCAACAGTAACGCAGGCAAAATTAGCGGCGGTTCGATGTTAATTTTTGATGTGGAATTACTGAAGATTAATTAAAACTATCTTTAATGAACCCGTATCAAGGTATTAATCTGTATCCACAGCATTGTCCTTAACGCGACATAAAGACCGAAATCAATAAAAAGCCCTGCATTTTCGCAGGGCTTTTTTTAATCAAATTGTATTAGTAAGTTGAACCATTATGGGCAAGTTACTGCGCCAACATCAACCCATACAGCCGCGACGCCAGGCACATCACCCTTAGTCCAATAATTAGCCTTCCATTGACGGTTGTTATAACGAGTGGTTGCACCGCCGTTATAAGCTACTGCGGCATCCCAACCAAGATCAACTTGGCTAAGTAGCTGCCATTGATCCGCTGTGCGAGATGGCGCATTACCTTGAGTCCAATACTTAGCTTTCCATACCAGTTCACTATGGTTCACAGTATCACCCGAGTTGTAAACTACACTGGCTTGCCAAGCTGGATAATTACCCACATTAGCATCGTTCACATTGCAACCATCCGCAGCTTTAGGCGTGACAGTTAAGGTTGTCGATGCGCTCGCGTCTAAAGCGCCATCGGAAACCAGCACGCTTAAACCATAACTGCTCGCTTGGGTAACATTGGGGCCAGTGACCACTAGCGTGGCACTATTTTGCCCCGTGGCTGACACGCCAACAGGCACAGTCCAAGCATAGGTTAAGGCATCGCCGTCGGCATCGGATGCACTCGCCACGATACTGACCGTTTTACCCGCTTCCACTGTTGCTATTGCAGCCACACTTACCACGGGAGCTTGGTTTGGTGTGTCGGCCTTGTTGGTTACTGTCACTAAATCTGTGGCGGATAACCCTTCAGGATCTGTCACTTTAAGGCTAAATCCATAGGCGATATCGGTTTGTGTGGCTTCCAGTTGAATTATTGCACTGGCCATATCGGCATTCGTAATAACCGTTTCAGGTCCAGATAATTGAGTCCATAGATACGTCAGCACGCCATTTTCAGGATCGCGCGAACCACTACCATTTAGCACCACATCGCTTGGGCCTGTGACATTGATATCTGCCCCAGCATTAGCAATGGGCGCTTTATTCACCGGTGATGTTGCCCCTTCGCCATTACCTAAGCCTTCGTGCATTGCATTAAGAATATCGCCGTTATCGGAATCAATTTCCCATGCAAACAGGCCACCGAGCTGATTGGCCAGCACGTATTGACCCTTAGCTTTAACAGAACGCGCATCATCAAAAGTGATTAAGTCACCAGTCGATGCTTTGAACAATGATGGCGCCTCGGCCACTTCATCATAACTGTAGGCCCAACCGCTACCCATGTAGTCGTTTACTATTTGGCGATAATCCACTACGCCATCTTCCCATGTGCCCTTCACTTTGCCCGTGGCCGTGCCCGTGAACGGATTATTGCCACTGTAGCCACTGACCCCAGTCCAGCCACGACCATACATAGCCGCACCAACGACAATTTTACCTGGCGTCACGCCTTGGCCTAACAGGGCCTTAACGCCATTATCCGTAGTATAGCGAGTATCAGGATCCCAACCTGCTTCATAAAGATTGGTTTGATGACCAAGTTCAGTGTTAGTCCAACCGCCATTGAAGTCGTAGCTCATCAAGAAGATGTAATCCATGTACTGCTGGGCAGCTTGATAATCCACTTTCTCAATTTTGTCATCACCTGCACTAATGGCCGACGTTAGCTCATAGGTGCGACCCGTTTCAGCACTTAGCTCATCAAGCATGGCACGTAGTTCACGCATCAAAGTAACGTAGGTTTCACCATCGTTAGCATTACCTAAATTGGGGTTAGCGCCCTTACCACCAGGGAATTCCCAGTCGATATCCACACCGTCAAAGAATTTCCATGTTTGCAAAAACTCTTTTACTGACGCAACAAAAGTAGCGCGCTTAGTTTTATCGTTAAAGAAGAAGAAAGGATCTGACAGTGTCCAGCCTCCGACCGAAGGCAAAATCTTCAAATCAGGGTGTGCTTGCTTGAGCGCCATCAATTGACCAAAATTACCTTTATATGGGTCGGAGTAATCACTCACGCCCGCCTGCGGCATTTGAATCGCCGCCCAAGGATCGTGGATCGCAACTTTAAAATCTTCACGGCCACTACAGGCACGTTGCAATGCTTGGAAGCTGCCTTCGATTTCTTTCAAGCTGTCGTTAATGCCATCACCGCCACAAATAGGGGTAAAGCCATATAAAATATGAGTTAAGTTTTGCGCGGGGATCTTATCGACGGGGAATTTACGGCCGTATACTCCCCATTCAACAAAGTAACTGCCAACCACTTTGCCGGATTTATTCACATAGGGACGATTATTCTCTTTAAGCGGCGCATTAAGTGGCACTAAATGGCTGCCATCGGTGTCGGCCACAAGAATTTCTTGAACATCACTGGCAGTGCAACCTTCGCTATTACATAACTGCACCAGCATCTGATAACGGCCACCTTTTTTCACTTTAAAATTAGCGGTTCCGGAAGCACCAGATGGCCCTTCCCAAACTATATTGCCGTTGAGCAGCACTTGGGCTTTATTGCCCACATCACCACTCCAAAGATTCCAACTGACAGAAACATCAGCGGCATCTTTTACCGTAACCAATTGATTATAGGCCGTAGCAGCTTGATTAACGTCAATAATCGCAAACTTAGTTTCACCCCAACCTAACGTTGGTTTACCGGGCGCAGCAGCAAATGCACTAATGCTCATAGTAGATGCTAACGTCGATGCGACTAATAAAGCTGATGTAGAAATTTGAGTCTTAAACATGAAATATCCCTATTGAATTTTTTATGCATCAATAAAGCAAACAAAGCTTAGACAGGAAACTGCGCTCTTAAGACCATGCAAAACGACTGACAACTGCATGAAGAAAAACCTGTGGTATCCCCGCTATCATAGGTACAGACAAACCTTTAGACCGGAGGCTTTGCGTCCCAGTTTTTCAACTGGTTTGCCTTTTACACGCAATGACAACGCTGTCAATGCCGCAACAAGCATAAACATAAGCCACACATAAATGCAACAAGATATCATCAAGAGAGATAGTAGACTGATAAGAAAGGAATTAAATGCCGTTCAATTATTACTAATATTAACTGGGTAATCAGGAGGTTACTGATGACTTTCAACATAAAAAAGCAGCACTCGATAAGCCAAAGGCATTACAAGTCCTGCTTTATATTCAAGCATTTATATTTTAAAGCCGCGTGGCAGCAGGCTAATGATTATCGACTTAGCCATCTACACCGTGGAGTATTACGAACGAGGATAATCCCTTGCGAGCATCACAGATAACCCGCGGCAAACTAAGGTTTCCATATCCTCGACACGATTAATTTGCACCCCAGCTAAGGGAGTGCTCAGTGCCATTTGCTTTAAACTATCAAGGCAACCTTTATAGTACGGCGCATTATTTATCATCCTTCCCGCTAACCATACTCGATTAGGATTCAATAAGTTAACCGCCCAAGCAAGCCCCATTCCTAGATAACTCCCCGCCCGATACAGTTCATCTGCCGTAGCAATATGACGACTTCGTATTGAATCGCCACTGGCCAACTGCTCTAAACTAAATTCACCTGATTCTGTCATCACTCGGCAATGGCCTAATTCACCAGCTACACCCGTTGCGCCAGTAAAGACTTGCCCATTAAAGGCAATCGACATGCCAATTCCGGTGCCGCACATTACCAACAGCTCACAGGCATATTTTGTATCGCAAATAGCCTGCATACCCGCCTCGATATCGTTGCAGATAAACTTAAGCTCACCTTGAGTTTTTACTGTGTCAAAACTCAAACCATTGAGTCCAGGTAATGATTTACACGACACCAAACGATTATTTTGCACCAGTCCAGGCACAGCAATCGCGAGTTGGTAATCTTGTAAATCGTAATCACGCTCTAATGCGGCAATCTGGTTATTTAACTCTTCAATCTTAAAGCCTTCACCGGTAGGAATTTTATATTGTTCTGTATGTTCCGCCAGTTGAAGCTTAAACAGGGCCTTAGTCCCGCCTACATCTATGGTTAATACTTGCATCGCCAGCTCCACTGATACATGTCCCCCGCTCTGACCCCGAGCGAAGGTACAAAATATTAGCATATTGGCAAAGTACTCGCGATAAAATAAGTATTAAGCTGCTAATTTATAAGGGGCAAACTATCAATTAGCTATAGGTGATATGTTATACAGCTAGCTTTTTACCTGCTCAAAATGACTTCATTTAATCAGGCATAAAAACCACGGTTAACGTTCATTCCAGCACACACTTACGATTGTATACAAAATCCTTCATTCACTTCCTTGCATCTGTAACCTTAGACTTGCGATAATCTAAACGGGTTAAAACTCAAATCAATATAAAACCTTTATCGACCGACTCGCATTACGTACCGGTCTCACTTGGAGCCTATATGCCACATTCTATCGCTAGCCGCCTCGGCGCTATTCGTAGCGAATTAACTGCTGCCAATCTCGATGCATTCATTATTCCACGCGCCGACGAATATCTGGGCGAATACGTACCTGAGCATAACGAGCGTTTGTACTGGGCGACTCATTTTACTGGCTCGGCAGGGATGGCGATCGTATTAAAAGATAGAGCGGCTATCTTTACCGATGGCCGTTATACCGTGCAAGTTCGCCTACAAGTTGATGCAGCACTTTTCAGCTACGAGAGCCTTACCGACACACCACAAATTGAGTGGTTATGTGATGCACTGCCAGCGGGTTCTCGCGTGGGATTTGATGCAAGATTGCATACTTTAGCTTGGTTCGAAAACGCCAAAGCCATCTTAGACAAAGCGCAAATTGAATTAGTGTCTATTGCGCAAAACCCGATTGATTTACATTGGCAACATCGCCCCGCGCCATCAAGCGCGCCCATCACTTTATTCAGTAACGAGAGTGCCGGTAAAACCAGCATACAAAAACGTACCGAAATTGGTGCATTAGTGAAAAAAGCCGGTGCCGATGTGGCTTTAATTGCCGCTTTAGATTCTTTTTGTTGGCTGTTAAATATTCGCGGCAACGATATACCACGTCTGCCTGTAGTGCTCGGTTGTACCCTATTGTACGCCAATGGTGATATGGTGCTTTATACCGACTTAGCAAAATTACCTGAAGGTATTGAGGCCCATGTCGGTAAAGGCGTGAGCTTTAAAGCCGAGGCCACACTCGCCGACACACTTGCCAGCTTGCAGGGTGTAAAACTGTTAGCCGATCCTAATTCTGCTAACGCTTGGGCACAAAATATTGCCCGTGAAGCCGGAGCTAAATTAATTGCTGGCATCGACCCTGTTGCATTACCCAAAGCGCAGAAAAACAGTGCAGAACTTGCCGGAATACGCGCTTGTCATATCCGTGATGGCGTCGCGGTGACGCGCTTTCTTGCATGGTTAGATGCCGAAGTTGCTTCAAATCATCTGCATAATGAAGCCACACTTGCAGATAAATTAGAAAGCTTTCGCCTGCAGGATGAACATTATCGCGAGCCAAGTTTTGATACCATTTCTGCTGCTGGCGCTAATGCCGCCATGTGCCATTACAATCACAACAATGGCACGCCCGCCATGATGGCGATGAATAGCATCTACCTAGTGGATTCTGGCGCGCAATATATTGACGGTACTACCGATGTAACCCGCACCATTGCCATTGGCAATGTTACCGATGAACATAAAAAAATGGTGACCTTAGTGCTAAAAGGCCATATCGCGCTTGACCAAGCCCGCTTTCCTAAAGGCACTTCAGGCCAGCAGCTAGATGCGTTCGCGCGCCAATATCTATGGCAATATGGCTTTGATTACGACCACGGCACTGGCCATGGCGTCGGTCACTTTTTAAGTGTGCACGAAGGCCCGCAGCGCATAGGTAAAAATGTCAACGGTATTGCACTGCTGCCCGGCATGGTGCTTTCTAACGAGCCTGGTTACTACCGTGCAGACAATTTTGGTATTCGCTTAGAAAACTTAGTGGTAGTGCAACACTGCGAGGCACTTAAAGGCGCTGAGCGTGAAATGTATGAATTTGACGCACTAACGATGATCCCTATGGATAAGCGCCTTATCGATAAACACATGTTAACGCAAGGGGAAATCAATTGGTTCAATGCCTACCACCAGCAAGTGTACGATACCTTAGCCCCATTGATGTCGGGTGATGAGTTAGCCTGGCTAACCCAAGCGACTCGGGCGATTTAAGTATAAAACAAGCAAGCAGGAGTATTAAAGCATTGCTGCTTTATCATCGCTCCCGTACACAGAACCGCTCAAGTCAGCACATTTGAGCGGTTTTTTACTGTCACAATATATTCACTTTCTTTTGAAGGTCTTGAGCTAAACACCTTAATAGATAAGCAAAATATAACCGCACCATTTTGCACAATAAACAACCGATAACGTACGCATTGCTCACATCCTGATTTCTGTACCACCCAAGCTGTATTTCTGTACGCCTCAATTAACAATACCTATTTCTATATATTACCCTTTTGTGTTGAATTTATAGGATACAATAAATCCCCTAACATGATTAACCCTATAAAAACAAAGGGAATTGCGGCGGATTGATATAAACGCTTGTTTTAATCTTGTTACTTTTAAGTGAAAAAATGATATTTTGCAATAGGTTGTAAATACAACAATCGATTGATTATCATTAAAACCAAGTAAATATGTCTCTCCTACACCCACACAAAATGATAACCTTGTCACATAACAAGTTAGCACCAATGAGTGCTAGCGCAGATTAAACTACCTATTTATATCCTAAATCATCGTATCGGCCAGGAATGGACACACTAAATGAGCCCGAGTAACCCTAAGTTCAATAAGCCTATAAATATGAATCGTGTAGAGCAAGAAGTTCGTTTGCACCCAAACGATGAACTTATTTCAACTACCGACACCCACGGTACCATCACTTACGTTAATAACCGTTTTTCTGAAATTTCAGGCTATAGCGCGCAAGAATTAATTGGCAGTGCCCACAATATTGTGCGCCACACCGACATGCCCCGTGAAGCCTTCAAAGAAATGTGGGAAAAATTAAAATCAGGTCAGTCTTGGCGCGGGATAGTTAAAAACCGCTGTAAGAATGGTGGATTTTACTGGGTTGATGCTTTCGTCTCGCCCTTATTTGAAAACGGCACCATAGTGGGTTATCAATCGGTTCGCATTTATCCTCAGGCTAACTATATTAGTAAAGCGAATGAAATTTATCAGAAGATTAAGCAAAACAAATCAATCCCTAAACCACTGAGCTTAATCCAAAAACGCATTGTTTCAGCAATAGTAGCTTCAATAGGTTTACTGCTTGCAGGCTATTTTTGGGGTTGGGGAGTGATTATTGCGGGGGCGGTACTGATGGGTATCAACTTAGCCATTTTCTATGATGAGGCATTTTTGATCCCCGCCAAATTAATTGATATGCAAACTAAATACGATTCGATTAGTCGCTATATTTATTCTGGCGCTGATACCTCATCGATTCTCGACTTTCAGTTAATTATGCTGCAAGCAAAAATGAATGGCGTGCTTGGACGCACTCAAGATCAAGCCAATCAACTGCACGGTATCGCCGATCAATTGGTCGTTGCAACAGGGCAAACTTATGTCAGTTTAGATCAAGAGAAAAACCAACTAGAACAGCTTGCAAGCGCAATGGAAGAAATGAGTTCAACGGTTGCAGAGGTGGCTCAAAATACCCAATTAACCTCGAGCAGCATTAATACTGCCCATGAGCTTTGCCTCAAAAGCAGCGCCAACATGCAAGCCAATACTCAAAAAGTAGAACAATTGGCAAAGTCTGTTGCAAACGCTGCCACTAATGCGCAGCAATTAAATAAAGAAGCCGAGCAAGTCGCTAATGCGATGGGAGAAATTGACTCGATTGCTGAGCAAACTAACCTACTCGCACTCAATGCGGCGATTGAAGCTGCAAGGGCGGGCGAGCAAGGTCGCGGATTTGCCGTGGTGGCCGATGAGGTTCGCGCGCTATCGAGCAGAACCCAGCTGTCAACCAACAGCATTTCGAAAAGTGTCGATAAGATGTTTACCATGCTTAACGCTTGGGCAAAAGAAATGGAACAAAGCCGCGAACACGCCGAGCGTTGCGCGAGCGATATTCAACTGTCGGCCGAGAATGTGAATACCATTTATCAAGAAGTCAGCGACATACATAACTTTGCCCAACAAAATGCCGTTGCCGCCGCTCAACAACGGCAAGTGGTTAATGAGATTACCAGTAATATCCATTCTATCGCCCATGTCAGTCATGAAAACCTAGCTGCAACCCATCTGATTGGTGATGCTGCTAACTTACTAAAACATAATGCTGAAAAAGCTCTCGGTCTGCGGCAAACCTTCGGATAAACAGACGTATTTAGAACAGTAAAATACCGCAGTTAAGGCTGCGGTATTTTTTTCTGTTCTTGATCAATGGGACTTCTCGACCTAGATATTGCAGAATTAACCTCACTACGGCTGACTCGTACTCAGACTTTTATCCCTTCTTGACTAAATCATTCAGATAAAACGCCAAAACACTAAAAAGTTCAGGTTTTAACCAAAATTTTTGCTATACTCCGCGCCCGCCATTTTTCTTAAAATCTGTGTGGAAGAATGAGCTAGCCTAGCGTCTACTGTGGAGCCTAAGTGGTACTGATATCAATAAATGTCAGTCGGCAGAACAGTAAAAAAATCGGCTTTAGGTGCTTGAATGTTTGAATGTTTGAATAAGTAAATGACAGGAATCCAAAATGAGATTTGAATCTTTTAGTTTTTCCCCCGAGATTTTGCGCGCTATCTCAGATTGCGGTTATCAACAAATGACGCCTATTCAGCAGCAAGCGATACCTGCTATCCGCCGCGGCCAAGATGTCTTAGCCAGTGCGCAAACAGGTACAGGTAAAACCGCTGCCTTTGCCTTGCCGATTTTACAAAAGATGGTTGAAAAGCCAAGTGAAACATTAAAGTCGAATACCCGCGTATTAATCCTTACGCCGACCCGTGAGCTTGCTGCGCAAGTAGCCGACAACGTTGTAGCTTACTGTAAATACCTAAATTTCAGCGTATTAACCATTTATGGCGGCGTAAAAATAGAGACTCAAGCGCAAAAGCTAAAACGCGGCGCCGATGTGATTGTTGCCACGCCAGGTCGCTTACTTGAGCACCTTACCGCCTGTAACTTAAGCTTATCAAACGTCGACTTTTTAGTCCTCGATGAAGCTGACCGTATGTTAGATATGGGCTTTAGCGCCGATATTCAAAAAATTCTACAAGCGGTAAACAAAAAACGCCAAAACCTGCTGTTCTCGGCCACCTTCTCAAGCGCGGTGAAAAAACTCGCCAACGATATGATGGTCAAACCATTAGTCATCAGCGTCGATAAGCAAAACACCACAGCTGATACCGTTAGCCAAGTGGTTTATCCGGTCGAGCAGCGCCGTAAACGCGAATTATTATCTGAGCTTATCGGTAAGAAAAACTGGCAACAGGTATTGGTATTTACCGCAACCCGTGATGCCGCTGATACCTTAGTGAAAGAATTGAATTTAGATGGTATTCCATCAGAAGTGGTCCACGGTGAAAAAGGCCAAGGTAGTCGTCGCCGCGCCCTGCGTGAATTTGTGGCAGGTGATGTACGCGTACTGGTTGCCACCGAAGTCGCCGCCCGTGGTCTGGATATTCCAAGCCTTGAATACGTAGTCAACTACGACTTACCTTTCCTCGCAGAAGACTATGTACACCGTATCGGTCGTACAGGCCGCGCGGGCAAAACAGGTGTGGCGATTTCATTTGTAAGTCGTGAAGAAGAACGCACTTTAGCTGATATCGAAAAGCTTATCGGTCAACAGATTCGCCGCGTCACAGTGCCAGGTTATGAAGTCGGTAGCCGCGAATTACTGTTAAAACAACTGCAAACTCGTCGCAGCTTTGCTAAAAACCAACAAAGAACTGACAACGTCGGCGCTCAAGTTGCAGCAGAGAAAAACATGCAAGGCCGCCGCGTAAAAATGAAAGTGGGTCAAGCACCGAGCAAAGCAAAAAAGCTTAAGTAATCGCTAAAACGGGTGGTGTAAAACCCATAGCGTTTAACCCCATCCCACGTATTTTAATCAAATCGGCCACAACAATTGTTGTGGCAGATTTTTTATAGTGATATTTCTCAACATGTGCTCGCCTTAATGCTAAGTCGATATAAACGATAAAAGCTCTGCTAAAAAACATCGAATCGAAATATCTCTGCTATTTCCAGCCTTGAAGCCAATGGGTTTCATCTTTCAAATCAAGCCAGTTTATTGGTATCACTCGCTTAGACATCACTGCTTCAATTGAACATAAGACAACTAAACCTTCCTCATCAAATTCAATTTCTGTGATTAAAAAATGTTTTTCTTTATGGGCCGGTTTTACCGCAGTCCATTTACTGTTGAGTAATTTTTTGGGATTGATTTTATTCATTAAAACTCCGTAACACAGTTGAGTTAATATGCTGGACTTATCCTATCTGGCTGCCTATACGCTATTTTGGGCAGAAGGGATCTTTAATCAACGCAGTTAATACTAAGCATGTAATACCACAAGGGCTGAGCCACCACAGAATAATCAATATCGATTTAAGTGGCACTTTGATAAACTAGCCCCGCCGCAATCCAAGCGTTCGAGCTCAGCATCATTTATGCTGATGGTTCAAACAGATAACATCACTTCAGCCTGCGGCGGAGCCATAATGAATTCTCAAACCTATAACCAAGTTGTGCTGGAACTCGCCATTGCGGGTCTTGCCGATTTAACCGCCTCAGCACAAACGAAAAAAGCCCAGCGTACACCGGCGCAAGAAAGCCATTTTTTGTGTAACTGGATGGTCGAATCCTTAAAAGAAAAACGTTTTTCTAAACTGGTTGCTGACGACCTAACAGCATGGATCCGCTTAGCCCGCAGCCAAGGTGCTGGCGCTGAACTCAAACATTTATTAGAAAGGATTGTGTATCAATATCAAGCTATTGAAAAAACTGAGCCGGCCTTAGGAATAGGTTTGAATGCCATGATTGAGGAACTGAAACAGGCACAATGGCTAGTCTTTACGGATACTGACATTACTGCAAAACTTAAGCTCGATGGCGATGGTCAATCCAGCTTAGTGATTGACGCGAAAGAATTTAACCAACATATCAAAGATGATCAGCTCATAAAGCCAATTAACTTATATGTCCGTGCCGATGAGCAACAACTGACGCGAATTGCGTTATCCCATGGCTTATTGCTTAGCCAAAGCAACAAGAAAACTAGCTTAATTAAACATCATAAAACCTATCGAATTTATCCCCATAATCAACAACCCGCCCTGTGCCAACTATTAGCGTAAAGTACAATTGCCTAACCTGTTGAACTGCTTGAATATGACTTGTGTGATTTAAGAAACATTTTATTCACACAGGTCAGGTAAGATAGCCACAACATTGTGCTGAAGTACATCAAGATAACAGGGATGAAGACAAGATGATTAAGCGGAGCTTAGAGTATAAACATTTAATTAAATTCGCTTTATTTATCTTTTTTTTACTCAGCAACCGGCCTTCGCACAGTCGCTTAAATACAATATTACTGGCTCTTACTCTTGGTATCCTTACTTTATTGATCATCAAGCTGAGGCGCCTGGAATGATCACAGAACTGATCCCGATGATTTTATCTTTAGCTAAAATTGAAGCTGAAATCCTCGACTTGCCACCTAAGCGCACCAATAATGCTCTCGAAACAGGTCAACTCGACTTTGATATCGTCAGTCCAAGCTGGTTTGTAAAACAAGATTTAGGGCCGTTGTTTGTTAAATCTACACCCATCATTAAAATCATTGAATATGTAGTTACCCTGCCCGAAAACGTGATTCAATATAATGATATCAACCAGATAAAAGGCAAACACATAGGCACTGTGCGCGGTTACTTATACCACGATGATAAGGACTTTATTCGTGCCGACTTTACCTCTGAGCAGGAGTTAGTTAAAGCCTTAGACAAACACAGAGTCGATGCGATTATTGCGGGTAATTATCCTGTTCTGTATTGGTCGACTCAGCTAGGGATCCCAGTGGCACTTGCCGCGGTACATTCTGATGGGGACCTAGTGTTTAGATTACGTAAGGAGCACGTCAATTTGCTACCAGCCATCAATCAAGCAATAGCGACCCTAAAAGCCAATGGTAAGATTGATGAGATAGTCAAAAAGTACACCCAAACTCTGGCAAGCTGAGCCAATGCTCTAGTACGCCCATTATTAAGATAACTGCAACAACTTAAACTTAGGCTTAATTCAATCTTTTCCTTTGTGGCGACCTCATGAACAGGCCACTTGTCCATATTTTTATAATTTCCGCATCCGATGCAACTAGCCATGGTCAAATTGCTGAGTATTCCCCAACCTTGGCAACCTGCACAGCTTGTCACGCCCAACAAGATAGCTTAGTGATCCATGCGCGTAGCTTTGGCGGGGTGTATCAAAGTGATGCCAGCGGGGGGCGTATTTATCAATCGGGACAAGAGTCATGCGCTACCTGTCATGCAGAAGGTCGCTCATCGGGGGTCGATAAGGTACACCAATAAGCTATTAAGTTTTATCTAGCCCCAAAAGGCGCTCGTTATAAAGCGAGCGCCTTCGCCTTGAGTCAAAATATTTTATTTATCATGCCCTAATGATCACATCAAATGATGACGTTTTAAGCCTCAAAACAGTAACGGCTAAAATTTAATATTTGGTTTTAACACTGTTAAGCAGGCCCGACTCCCCTCTATCAAGGTTTAAGCGTTATTAACGCTAAACGGTTCATCAATTAATCAGCCTACGTCTACTACCAAAACGATAGCGGCGAGGGTCAGGCACTACGCAACCTCTAGCGTTTTAGTGCTATAGAATATTGACTTCATTGTATTATCATCCTGTTATTGTTATTTATTCGCGCAGGTTTTATGCGCCAGAAGGGAAATTCCATGGGCACACCTAAGACTAAAGTACCAACGCCACGTTACGACAAACTGACGGCACATTTTCAGAAAATTTCTCACTTTGAACATTTCAGCGCTTTGGGTGACTGGGATCAAGCAGCCATGATGCCCATTGGTGGCGGTAATGATCGCGGTAATGCAATGGCAGAACTGGCGCTGCATATCCACGCACTCAAAACCTCAGACACCTTAGCCGAGCATTTACATGGCGCGGCGGACGAATCACTCTCAACAGAGCAACAAGCCAACCTACGGGAAATGCTGTACCAGTATCAACAGGCAAACTTAGTACCCGGCAGCCTAGTGCAAGCCAAAACTAAGATGGCCTATCAATGTGAGAATGCGTGGCGCGAGCAACGTAAAAATAATGACTGGCAAGGCTTTAAGCCCAATCTAAAAGCGATCATTGCGCTTGCTAAGGAAGAAGCGCAGATCCGCGGTGAAGCCCAAAATATTGCGCCCTATGATGCCCTGCTCAATAAATTTGAACCGGGGATGACCACGGCAAAGCTAGAACAAACCTTTGGCGGTCTTAAAGGTTGGCTACCGACACTCATCCAAGAAGTGCTGACTAAGCAGGCAAACGAGCCTAAGCTTGTGCTCAATGGTCCCTTCGATATTAGCGCGCAGCAAGCCCTTGGCCGTGACGTAATGACATTTTTGGGGTTTGACTTTAATCATGGCAGGCTAGATATGAGTAGCCACCCATTCTGCGGCGGCGTGCCAAGCGATGTACGTATAACGACTCGCTACAACGAGGCCGATTTCAGTAGCGCGATTATGGGCATAGTTCATGAAACTGGCCATGCCAGATACGAACAAGGTTTACCTAAAGCGTGGCGCGGTCAACCCGCTGGGCTTGCACGTTCTATGGGCGTACACGAAAGCCAAAGTCTATTTTGTGAAATGCAGCTCGGGGCAAACTCGGCATTTTTACGTCAGTTGCAGCCTAAAATCGCGCAGCATCTTAATTGTGATTTTAGCGCCCAAGAATTAGCCCAGCATTACACCCGCGTAAATCCCGGACTTATTCGCGTCGACGCAGATGAAGTCACCTACCCCTGCCACATTTTACTGCGTTTTGAGGCGGAAAAAGCCTTTATCGACGGCAGCTTAACGGTTGATGACTTACCTGATTTTTGGTCGGCGCAGATGCAACAATTACTGGGGATCAATACCGATGGCAATTATCGCGACGGTTGTATGCAAGATATCCATTGGGCTGTAGGTGAACTTGGATATTTCCCTAGTTACACCTTAGGCGCCATGTATGCTGCCCAGTGTCGTTTTGCGATGGAAAAAGCCTTAGGGCCGATTGAGGCTTTAATCGATGCTGGCAAGCTGGAATCGGTATTTCAGTGGCTGAGCAAACATATTTGGTCAAAGGGATCCTTGCTCACAACAGATGAACTAATTCAGCAAGCAACGGGTGAAACCTTAATATAGTCAATATCTTGAGCGTCACCTGCGCCAACGATATCTAGGTATTTAGCCGTTATGCGTGAGAAAAGCACTGAAAGCTCAGTTTTAATGGGGTTTTAAGCGCTATATATTGCCGCTCAAACCTGCATTTTAAAGCCGCTTGAGGTTATAATGCCGAGCTTATTTTAAGAGAGATATATTGAGCGGGATAAATATCGGCCATGTTACTGCGAGCAATCACCCCACAGGATTGGGATGCTATTTTAAACATCCAAGATGAGTGTTACTCACAACTGGATCCTGAGCCATTGCATGTACTGCAGAGTAAATGGCAGGTATCGCCTCAGTCCTGTTTTGTGTTTGAAGTCGATAAAGCGGTTGTGGGTTATTGTTTGGCGCATCCTTGGACCGTCAATATGCCACCAGCGCTTTATCAGCCCATTACCCATTTACCTAAGGCTGATACTTTATATCTGCACGATATTGCGATTTCAGCAAAAGCCCAAGGGTTGGGTGCTGGTGCTAAAGCACTCACCCGTTTAACATTACTGGCGGATCGCTTTAATCTTAATTCCTTATCTCTCGTTGCTGTACAAGGCGCCGACAGTTATTGGCTTAAAATGGGCTTTAAACCTCAGAGCATAGATAAATGTCTTGGCAGTTACACTGACGATGCCATGTATATGATTTATAAAATTAATCATAGAGATGAAAGATGAATCCAACCCTGACCACTATTGGCTTACTCTGCCTAAGCAATATCTTTATGACCTTTGCTTGGTACGGACATTTGAAAACCTTAGGCTCAAAACCTTGGATTATCGCCGCCTTAGTGAGTTGGGGTATCGCCCTATTTGAATACTTGCTGCAAGTGCCCGCTAACCGTATCGGTTATACGGTTATGAATCTCGGCCAGTTAAAAATTTTACAAGAAGTCATCACCTTAAGTCTGTTCGTCCCCTTTGCCTATTTCTACATGAAAGAGCCCTTGAAGCTCGATTATCTATGGGCAGGATTGTGCATATTAGGTGCTGTATATTTTATTTTTAGAAGTGAATTTAATTAATTTCAGACTTATTTCAGGAGAGCTCCCCCATGGCCCGTCAAGTCACTTATACCTTTAAAGGTAAGATTAAAACTATCGCCTTTAGCTACGATAAACACCACGATTTATATGAAGCGGTTGCCGAAGCTGAAGGCATCGATTTAACCCAATTTTTAGCGATGGAACAACAGGTCGCCATGACATCTCGCAAAGGTGCAAAGGCAGAAAAAGAATTCAGAAAAGTAGAATTTGCCCGCTTTGGCTTTAGCAATATCCACTTTGTTAGAGATGAAGAACCCGAAGCCTAAGCAGGTTATTGATTTTTGAATTCGCTTTAAGCACTTTAAAACAGGACACTGTGATGCTCAATACCGAACATGCTAACTTTCCCCGCGCGGGGTTCTTACGCCGCTTAGGCGCCGCTGTTTACGATTCAATGTTAGCCATAGCGGTTTATATGGTTGCTGGCGCAGCAGGCTTTGGGATTTTCTACGGTTTAACCACTTTAGGGTTAGTGGGTATGAACGGTTTTGAACATGTCTCAGACGCCCTAAATGGTACGCCAATTTATCATGGTATTTATCAACTCTGGCTGGTCTTGTGTGTTGGCACTTTTTACGCCTTATTCTGGAGCAAAGGTGGCCAAACCTTAGGTATGCGCGCTTGGCGCCTTAAAGTGCAACATCCTAATGGCCAAAATTTAAGCCTGATCACCGCCTATGCGCGTATTGTTTGGTCATTGCTCGGCATTGGTAATCTGTGGATCCTCATCAGTGGTAACAAGCTTGCCCTGCAAGATAGCATGACTCGCTCAGAAGTGGTTGTGTTGTCTAAAGAAGCCAACCAAATGCGTAACTGGCACGGCGCGTAAGTGCAGTTTCAGAAAATTAGCCCATAAAAAACGACGCATTGGCGTCGCTTTTTATGGGCTAAATTCAAAGTAATAGCAACATCATCGCCGGATAAAGTAAAAGGCAATTCCAGTAAATAATAAGCTCGGCGCAACAGCCCCCACGTAAGCGGGTAACTCATACACCATACTCATGGGACCAAAAATTTCGTTACTGATATAAAAGCTAAAACCTGCCACAACCCCAAGTAATACCCGCGCACCCATAGTTACAGTTCGTAGCGGGCCAAACACAAACGACAACGCCACTAACATCATTACGGCAACAGTCATTGGCTGCATCATCTTGCGCCATAACGCGAGCTCATAACGGCTAGGATCTTGGCTGTTCGTTTTTAGATACTCAAGATAACCGACCAGACCACGAATCGATAACGCTTCAGGTTTAACCGATACCACACTGAGCTTATCTGGGGTTAAACTCGATTGCCATTGTTCTTCGTCGTGGTGTTCTAGAATGACTCTGTCATAGCTTAAATCGGTACGTTTCACATCAAATAGACGCCAACTATTCTCAACAAAAACCGCGCGTTCAGCATGCACTACGTTAGTGAGTTTTAACTCACTATTAAACTTATAGAGTGTAATATTATTGAGTTTGTCTATCTTTTCAACTTCACCAATATTAACGAAAAAATCGCCATCTTTGGCCCAAATCCCACGATGAGATTTAATTAAACTCCCGCCAGAAAGTTTAATCGCCTGTAGTTCATTGGCCTTTTGTTCCGCAATGGGAGCGCCCCATTCACCTAATGCCATAACTAATAACATTAACGGCACTGCGGTTTTCATCGCCGACATAGTAATCTGCAAACGGGACATACCCGATGCTTGCATCACCACAAGTTCCGAGTTCGATGCCAACATTCCCATGCCAATCAACGCGCCCAGCAACACAGCCATCGGGAAAAACATTTCAATATCACGTGGCACTAAAAACAGCACATAAATCCCCGCATCCATCATGCTATAGGTGCCGCGCCCCACTAAACGCAGTTGGTCAACCCATTTAATAATGCCCGACAAACCCGTCAATACCAGCAAACAAAGCGCTGAAGTGCTTAACAATATCCGCGCGATATAAAGGTCTAAAATCTTCATGCCGCCACCTTCTTATGGGTAAATAATCCCGATAGATGGCTAAAGATAGGTCGATCTTTCCCCAGCAGAAAAATCCCCATAAAGAGCGCCGAAACATGGATCCACCACATACCTAAATACAGTGGAATAATGCCATCTTGCAATGCCTTACGTCCCGCGACCATCAAACCAAAATAGCCAAGGTACAATAGTATCGCGGGGAACATTTTAGCAAATTTACCTTGGCGTACATTCACTCTAGCTAGCGGCACTGCAATTAACGTCATTATCGGAATCGCTAGCGGAATAGCTAAACGCCAGTGAAACTCTGCAACCGCTTCCGCACCTTCAACTTTAACCAGTTCATCAACGGGCAGTGCCGATAATTTACGCCGACGCTCATCGATTTGCTGCTCTTTGATTTGCATGTTGTAGCCAGCAAATTCAAGCACTTGGTAGTCCTTCAATCGAGGGCTGCCCTGATAACGCACGCCATCGTTCAAATTCAATTGTTGTGCACCGAAACTGTCTTCTTGAACACGTCCACCCTTAGCTACAACTACGTTAGCGACACCCGTTTCGTCATCAGGATCGGGTAATTGTGCAACAAATACTTTCTCTAATTCGTTATCCTTGCCAATACGTTCAACAAACAATACTGCGCGGCCATTAGGACTCGCTTGAAAACGCCCTTGCACCAAGGCCGCAAGCCCTGCTTCAGATTGGGCTTTTTCGAGCACTTGGTTTTGCCGTTCTTCAGCCCAAGGCGCGACATAAAGCGATAAATATCCAGTAAGTAACATATTGATTACAGCAAGAATTAAGGTCACTCGGGTGACATACCACTCGCTAACGCCAACGCCGTGGAGAATGACCATCTCATTTTCAGAATACATACGGCCATGGGCCAGTAAAATCCCCAAAAACAAACTTAAAGGTAGGACTAAAATGACCAGATAAGGCAAGTTAAGCCCGATCAAAGTCATGATTAAGGAGGCAGGGAAATCACCATCGGAGGCATCGGCCAATATGCGTACAAAATGTTGGCTAATAAAAATAGTTAACAGCACTAAAAGCACTGCAACTTGTGCCTTTAAAACTTCTCGAATTAGGTATTTAAATACAATCACAGGCAGGTTCCGGTCTCTAAACTTATCTTTTTGCTGGTAACAGCGTAACTTTCATGTAAACTGACTACTTTTGATAGTTTTCTGACCAACTTCAGGGGTTATAGGTAAACTTAACGTCATTAAATGTATGACTTAAGCGCCGAGAATAAATCACCTTTGGAGTAGTAACTTAGGCCCTTTTCAGGGCAAGCAGACATTATCTAATAAATATAAAAATTTGTCTTTAAGAATCTAGGAGTGCTCATGGAGTTTAGCGTAAAAAGCGGTAGCCCCGAAAAACAACGCTCAGCCTGTATCGTGGTCGGTGTTTATGAACCCCGCCGCCTGTCAGGCATCGCAGAGCAATTAGATAAAATTAGCGAAGGTTACATCAGTAACTTGTTGCGCCGCGGCGATCTGGAAGGTAAACCTGGCCAGATGTTATTGCTGCACCACGTTCCTAATGTATTGAGTGAACGCGTATTATTAGTGGGTTGTGGCAAAGAACGAGAACTAGACGAGCGCCAATACAAACAAATTATCACTAAAACAATCAACACCCTTAACGAAACGGGTTCAATGGAAGCCGTGTGCTTTTTAACTGAACTGCACGTCAAAGGACGCGATACCTATTGGAAAGTACGTCAGGCGGTTGAAACCACTAATAGCAGTCTTTATAGCTTTGATGCCCTAAAGACACGTAAAGGTGAAACTCGTCGTCCACTGCGTAAATTAGTCTTCAATGTACCAACTCGCCGTGAATTAACCCCAGGTGAACGTGCCATTGAGCATGGCATGGCAGTCTCTGCCGGCATGCATTTATGTCGCGATGTCGCCAACATGCCACCTAACATCTGTAATCCTGCATATTTAGCCTCGCAAGCGCGCCAAATGGCAGAAATACACAACACACTGCATGTAACCACTATTGGTGAAGAGCAAATGGCCAAGTTGGGCATGAACTCATACCTCGCAGTAGGCCGCGCCAGTGCCAACGAATCCATTATGACGGTGATGGAATACAAGGGCGCTGTCGATAGCACAGAAAAACCCATTGTATTAGTCGGTAAAGGGTTAACCTTTGACTCAGGTGGTATTTCATTAAAGCCTGGCGAAGCCATGGATGAAATGAAGTATGACATGGGCGGCGCAGCCGGCGTTATTGGCACCATGAAAGCCATTTGTGAGATGAAGTTACCTATCAACGTTGTCGGTATTCTGGCAGGCTGTGAAAATATGCCGTCAGGTAACGCTTACCGTCCAGGTGATATTCTGACTACTATGTCAGGCCAAACCGTTGAAGTGTTAAATACCGATGCTGAAGGTCGTTTAGTGCTGTGTGACGTTTTAACCTATGTTGAGCGTTTCAATCCTGAACTGGTTATTGACACAGCAACGCTAACAGGTGCCTGTGTGATTGCCCTTGGTAAACATGCTTCAGGTCTGTTCTCATCGCATAATCCACTCGCACACGAGCTATTAAGCGCCGGTGAGCAAAGTGGTGACCGCGCATGGCGTATGCCATTATGGGATGAGTATCAAGATATGCTCGACAGCCCATTTGCTGACATGACCAACTTAGGTGGCCGTCCAGCGGGTGCAATTACGGCAGCATGTTTCCTTTCGCGCTTTACTAAAAAATACAACTGGGCGCACCTAGATGTAGCTGGCACAGCATGGAATAGCGGAGCTAATAAAGGTTCAACAGGTCGTCCTGTGCCAATATTGACTCAGTTCTTGATCAATCGTGCTGGCGTTGAAGCAGGCGAATAACCGACTATCCGGTCTTAGCTTGTTAAAGACTCGATGAATTAAAGGCGAAGATAAAAATCTTCGCCTTTTTTATTATCTATTTCATGTTAATAATCAATTTATGACTTGAGTTAATAAAGCTAAAAACAGTAATACATCGAATATTTTCAATGAATAATTACGTTACTAAAGTCATCTTTAGCGATTTTAAAGCTGCCAACAAAACGTTGAAAGACAATGATTCATCAAACCTAAACCCAAGCTTCACCCAAGCATTAACCCATACTCACTTTTAGTGTAAACTGCAGCTCTGGTTCGCCACGAAAACAAGTGAAGTAAGGCATTGAAATCATGACTCAAGTGCTGTTTTATCTCATGCCGCCGGTGGTATCGTCTGCTGAGGCTACGACAAATTCGCCCGTTGTAACGGCAAACACCAACCCTGCACTTTACGCAATGCATCTTTTAGCTTGCCAGCTAGCGCAGCAGGCTTTTGTGAAACAACAATGGGTGTATATTCATTGCCAAGACAAGCAGCAAGCCCATGCAATTGATGAACTTTTATGGCAGTTTGAACCCAGTGCGTTTGTGCCTCACAATCTCAAAGGTGAAGGTCCGATGACGGGATCGCCAGTTGAAATTGGGTTTGATCGCATCGGCGCCAACAAAAGTCGACAAGTTCTGATTAATCTTGCAGACCAAGCGCCTCCATTTGCGGTAAACTTTGGCCACATCATCGATTTTGTTGCCAATGACGACCAGCATAAAGCGGTCGCTCGCGAACGTTATCGACAGTATCGCGGCTTAGGGGTCAATTTACAGACCCAAGACTTAGCAACACATCCACTTAATTAGTTTGAGACAGACACGTTCCCATGGAAAAAACATACGATCCGCAGTCCATCGAGCAAACTCTTTACCAAAACTGGGAAGAGCAAGGTTACTTCAAGCCACACGGCGATGAATCCCAAGGCAATTATTGCATCATGATCCCGCCACCCAACGTGACGGGCAGCTTGCACATGGGCCACGCCTTCCAAGACACCATCATGGATACCTTAACCCGTTACCAACGGATGAAAGGCAAAAATACCCTATGGCAAGTCGGTACTGATCATGCGGGTATTGCTACCCAAATGTTGGTTGAGCGTAAGCTTGAAGCTGAAGAAGGCAAAAATCGCCATGACCTAGGTCGCGATGCCTTTATGGATAAAGTGTGGGAATGGAAAGCGCAATCGGGCGGCACGATCACTAAGCAACTACGTCGTATGGGCGCTTCAGTTGATTGGGATCGCGAGCGTTTCACTATGGACGAAGGCTTATCCAAGGCCGTGCAAGAAGTGTTTGTGCGCCTGTACGAAGACGATTTGATTTATCGCGGTAAGCGTTTGGTCAACTGGGATCCAAAGCTGCACACGGCTATCTCTGATTTAGAAGTGGAAAGTAAAGAAAAGCAGGGTCACATGTGGCATCTGCGTTATCCACTGGCCGACGGTGAACTGACCGCCGAGGGTAAAGACTATTTAGAAGTCGCCACCACACGCCCTGAAACCATGCTTGGCGACAGTGCCGTTGCCGTGCACCATGAAGATGAACGTTATCAATCGCTTATCGGCAAGTTTATTTTATTACCGATTGTTAACCGCCGCATTCCTATCGTCGCTGACGATTATGTTGATATGGCCTTTGGTACGGGTTGTGTGAAAATTACCCCAGCCCATGATTTTAACGATTATGAAGTCGGTAAACGTCACAACCTGCCCATGTTCAACGTGCTGACCTTAGATGCCGCCATTCGTGCAAGCGCCGAAGTAGTGAACTCTGACGGTACCTTTAACAAAACGCTCGATGGCAGTCTGCCTGAACGTTTTGCCGGACTTGACCGTTTTAAAGCGCGCGATGCTATCGTCGCTGAATTTGACACTTTAGGTCTACTCGAAAAAATTGCACCACACGCCTTGAAAGTGCCTTACGGCGATCGCTCAGGTGTAGTTATCGAGCCAATGCTGACCGACCAATGGTATGTAGCTGTGGCGCCAATGGCGAAAACCGCTATCGAAGCGGTTGAAAATGGCAGTATTAAATTTGTGCCGCAGCAATACGAGAACATGTACTTCTCGTGGATGCGTGACATTCAAGACTGGTGTATTTCGCGTCAATTATGGTGGGGTCACCGCATCCCAGCTTGGTACGACGAAAATGGCAAAGTCTATGTCGGCCGCAACGAAGCCGATGTACGTGCTAAGCACAATATCAGTGACTCAATGGCACTGCGCCAAGACGAAGACGTACTGGACACTTGGTTCAGCTCAGCCCTGTGGACATTTTCTACCTTAGGTTGGCCTGATAATTTAGAAGATTTAAAAACCTTCCACCCAACCGACGTGTTGGTGACAGGTTTTGACATCATCTTCTTCTGGGTAGCCCGCATGATCATGATGACCATGCACTTCATCAAAGATGAAGACGGCAAGCCACAAGTTCCGTTCAAAACAGTCTACGTTACCGGCCTTATCCGCGATGAAGCCGGTAACAAGATGTCAAAATCTAAGGGTAACGTACTCGATCCATTAGATATGATTGACGGTATCGAACTTGAAGCGTTAGTTGAGAAACGTACCGGCAATATGATGCAGCCACAACTGGCCGCCAAGATTGAAAAGAGCACCCGCAAAGAATTTGCCGAAGGTATCGAAGCCCATGGCACAGATGCACTGCGCTTTACGCTTGCAGCAATGGCATCAACGGGTCGTGACATCAACTGGGATATGAAGCGCTTAGACGGTTACCGTAGCTTCTGTAACAAGTTATGGAACGCCTCACGCTACGTGCTGATGAACACAGAAGATCAAGATTGCGGCCCAGGCTCACCAGAGCACAAAGGCGGCGAGATGGAATTATCGCTGGCCGATCGCTGGATTATCGGTTTATTTAATCAAACCGTTAAGACCTTTGACGACCACATGACAGCCTACCGTTTCGACTTAGCGGCCAATACCCTGTATGAGTTCACATGGAACCAATTCTGTGACTGGTACTTAGAGCTGACAAAGCCGGTATTGCAAAATGGCAGCGAAGCGCAAATGCGCGGCACTCGCAACACCTTAGTGACTGTGCTTGAAGCCCTGCAGCGTTTAATGCACCCTATGATGCCTTATATCACTGAGACCATTTGGCAGCGCGTTAAACCGTTAGCAGGCGTATCAGCACCTAAAGGTGGCGATACCATTATGCTGGCGCCGTTCCCTGCATTTGATGCTGCAAAAGTAGATAGCGCAGCGATGGCCGACTTAGAGTGGGTTAAGCAAGTGATTACCGCGGTACGTAACATTCGCGCTGAGCTCAACATTGCTCCTTCTAAGCCGCTAAATGCCCTATTACGTGGTGTTAGTGCGCAGGATAAGGCCCGTATTGAAGCGAATCAAACCTTCTTCACCACCCTTGCTCGCTTAGAAAGCATGACTATTCTGGCTGACGGCGAAACAGCGCCTATGTCAACTACAGGCTTGATTGGCGAAATGGAGCTACTTATCCCTATGGCTGGTTTAATTGATGTGGCCGCCGAAATGGCGCGTATCGATAAACAGCTTGAAAAGCTAGGTCAAGAGATTGCTCGTATCGAAGGCAAGTTATCTAACGAAGGCTTTGTGGCTAAAGCACCGCCAGCGGTTATCGATAAAGAACGCGCTAAAATGGGCGAGCTAAAACGCGATATGGACAAGCTCAACGAGCAAAAAACTGAGTTCGCTAAGCTAGAAGCTTAATTTACTCACTTGCTTTAGTTAAGTGTTAAATGAAGAGCAGCCATTAGGCTGCTTTTTTGTACTCACGGTTCAATGAATACACATCGCCAATGGCACCATAAAATCGTTCCTTGGCATAAAATCGCTATCTGCCACGTTAATAACTCCATTAACGTCTTGCTGTGATTAGATAATCCACTTAGAGTCTATCAAGCGCCAATATTAAGTCTCAAGCTTATGTTGGCAACTAGCATGCCTATAACTAACCCTGAGCAATCAACAGGGCTATTATACCAATCACATTAAATATCTAATCAGTTCAGAGCCTCACAGGTATTTCAATCCGAGGCGCATTGACGCAGAAATGGTTATTCCCTTTTAAGTCAATGCAACACGGGAGTGGGATGCCTGTGAGGCTCCCAAAGGGCGGGTTTCAACGCGCTTTATACTGCGTTTAAGGCTTTCGACAGAGCACCACTATGTCTTCAAGCCGTTGCCTTGTCTAAAGCGCGTTGAACTCCCGCTGAATGAACAGATAGTTAATACGATTGGTATTACCAAGCAACTGCATGTCATCGTTACCCAGCTGCATAAACCGAACTGAATTAAATGCCAATAAAAAAGCCCTGCAATTGCTTGCAGGGCTTATCTATATGGTGCGCGTGGAAGGAGTCGAACCTCCGACCGCCTGGTTCGTAGCCAGGTACTCTATCCAGCTGAGCTACACGCGCAAAATCGTGTTCTACTTGCTAAAGTAGTTTTCAAGGTAAAGACTAAAACTAGCACTTTACCCTGTAAAATCATTCTATTCATCTCGACTAAAAGAATAGAATGGCGGAGAAGGAGGGATTCGAACCCTCGATGGGAGTTAAAGCCCATACTCCCTTAGCAGGGGAGCGCCTTCGGCCACTCGGCCACCTCTCCGCATTTAACGCTGTACATTAACAAGAATTATCTCATTAACGATATTGGTGCGCGTGGAAGGAGTCGAACCTCCGACCGCCTGGTTCGTAGCCAGGTACTCTATCCAGCTGAGCTACACGCGCATGTTAAATGGTGAAACATTAGTACAACCGCAATCATACTAACTTAAATTGGTGCGCGTGGAAGGAGTCGAACCTCCGACCGCCTGGTTCGTAGCCAGGTACTCTATCCAGCTGAGCTACACGCGCATGTTAAATGGTGAAACATTAGTACAACCGTAATCATACTAACTTAAATTGGTGCGCGTGGAAGGAGTCGAACCTCCGACCGCCTGGTTCGTAGCCAGGTACTCTATCCAGCTGAGCTACACGCGCATGTTAACACTTCGCTTTAAGCAACTATTTACAAAATTTCTAATTGAAATTCAAAACTGATGAGTTAAAAATTAACTAATCCAGAGATGGTGCGCGTGGAAGGAGTCGAACCTCCGACCGCCTGGTTCGTAGCCAGGTACTCTATCCAGCTGAGCTACACGCGCGACTTGTATCTAATCCTATATCACACTCGAATAAAAAATGGTGCGCGTGGAAGGAGTCGAACCTCCGACCGCCTGGTTCGTAGCCAGGTACTCTATCCAGCTGAGCTACACGCGCATTATTTTCTATCGGTAAGAAATGGCGGAGAAGGAGGGATTCGAACCCTCGATGGGAGTTAAAGCCCATACTCCCTTAGCAGGGGAGCGCCTTCGGCCACTCGGCCACCTCTCCGTTTTCTTGGCGCACATATTACTGTTTGACGAAAATAAGTCAAACCCTTTTTCTGAAACAGATTCCATTTGAACTGTTTTTAATCACATTGCTGTTATATCAAGCCAATGTATTGATTTGCGCCAATCTTTTAAACTTAAAAATAAAAAAGCCAGCTAAAAAACTGACTCTTCTGTTACCGCTATACTCTTGCCTAAACAAAGTATTAAAAGTTTCCATCTTCCGACGGTGTACCTGACTTTTCAGATTGGATGCGTTGGTAGATTTCTTCACGATGAACTGAAACCTCTTTAGGTGCATTTACACCGATACGCACTTGATTGCCTTTTACACCTAGCACTGTAACGGTGACTTCATCACCAATCATCAATGTTTCGCCAACACGACGAGTCAAAATCAGCATTCGATAGCTCCTTTATTTCTTAATTCAGCTTACACACGGCACTCATCCGGTAGATGGGCTTATTATAAGGTCAGCTTAGTACAAATTAATAGTATTCAATACGCAAACGGTTATTTAATTAGACCTTATTTAGCTCGAAAGCGTGATGTAACGCTCTTACCGCCTTCTGTAAGTCCCTTTCATCGATAACGGTTGACAATTTACTCTCTGACATCGAGAGTAACTTAGCATGAATAGTTTCATTACCCAAGACTTCTAGCATCTTAGTTAACAATCCTATTTTTGCCTGTAAACCTTTGCCAACTAAAGATACTTTTGCACGTTGCCGTTCAATAATCAATGGTCCAAGAGTAAGGCTTTCGCTTAATCCTTCAAGCTCATTAAGCAAAGTCTCCACCTTTGCTTCAGCGAGCATAAAACTTACTCGATCGGAGGGTGAGTCTTCATGTATACGTAATGGAGTAATAAACTCTACATCGATTTCTAACCGAGTTAAGCACCCTAATAAGGCTTGATAGCGCTCACTTGTAGTAAATAATCCTTCTATCGTCAGTGTCGCCAATGCTTTATTCACTGCAATGCCTTGGACTAACGAGGCCATACTTAATTCTGACTCATCGCCAAATTGAATTAACGTGCCCTGCCCAGCTTCAAAGCTTGATAAAACCCGCAGTGGCACCCGAAAACGTTCAGCGTATTCAACCGAATCGGGATGCAGCACTTTAGCGCCAAGTCTGGCCATTTCAAGCATGACATCAAACCCAATCACATCGAGGCGGCGGGCACTGCTATCGATATTAGGATCAGTGGTAAATACCCCAGCAACATCGGTAAAGATTTGACACTCATCGGCGCCTAAAGCGGCCGCTAATGCAACGGCTGTGGTATCTGAACCGCCACGTCCTAATGTTGTAACATCACCGTGAGGATCTATCCCTTGGAACCCAGCGACGATTGGCACCACACCCTCATCAAGCAGAGATTGCAGATACTCAGTATCGACTCGCTCAATGCTGGCGCGTCCAAATTGACTATTAGTATGAATTTGCACTTGATCGCCGGTCAAAGATTTAGCCTTAATACCGCGGCGCTGCAGCGCCATCGACATCAGGGCAATACTCACTTGCTCACCGGTTGACACTAACATATCTAATTCGCGCGCACTGGCGCGTGGATTAATTTGTGCAGCGAGGGCAAACAGGCGATTGGTCTCTCCTGCCATAGCAGATAAGACTAATACTTGTTGTTCGCCACTGTGAGCTGACTTTGTAATTTGCTCAGCGACCGCTTCGATACGTTCAATAGAACCCACCGAAGTGCCGCCAAACTTTTTCACAAAAAGCTTGCTACCACTAAGCTTTCGTTTTTGGGGCACAGCAACCTCTTAAGCTAGACGCTCAGTAATCCAAGGTAATACTTGAGCCAATGCCGCATCCAGATTTTCTGGTTGGCTACCGCCCGCTTGAGCCATATCAGGACGACCGCCGCCTTTACCACCGACTTGTGCAGCGACCATAGCAACCAACTCACCTGCTTTCACTTTGCTGATTAGATCATTACTCACGCCAGCGATCAGGTTTACTTTACCTTCCTGCGCAGTGCCAAGAACGATAATGGCCGACTTCAACTTCTGTTTTAATTCATCTTGTAAACCGCGTAATGAGCTTGCTTCAACGCCATCTAACTTTTTAATGAGTACGTTAACGCCATTGATCACCACAGCATCACCGACTAAGTCAGCACTCGCCGCTGCCGCTAACTTATCTTTCAGCTGCGCCATTTCTTTTTCAAGTTGCTTCATCTTATCGAGCTGAGCTTTTAACTTAGCCACCACAGAGCTAGCATCACCCTTTAATAAGGCAGCCGCTTCTTCAAGCTGCGCTTGCTGCTGCGCGACATAAGCTATTGCTGCTGCACCGGTAACGGCTTCGATACGACGCACACCCGCAGCAATACCCGCTTCTGAGGTGATCTTGAACAAGCCGATATCACCAGTGCGGCCAACATGGGTACCACCGCACAATTCGATGGAGAAATCCCCCATAGTCACAACACGCACTTGCGAGTCATATTTCTCACCAAAGAGTGCCATAGCACCTTTTTCTTTGGCTTCGTCGATGTCCATTTCAGCAGTTTTCAGCTCATGGTTACGGCGAATTTGAGTATTAACTAATTCTTCGACCTGTTTTAATTCAGCAGCTTTAACGCCTTCAAAATGAGAGAAGTCAAAACGTAAACGCTCAGGGTCCACCAAAGAACCTTTTTGCGTGACATGTGTACCAAGCACTTGGCGCAGCGCAGCATGTAGCAAATGGGTAACTGAATGATTGAGTTGAGTGCGGTGACGCAGATTTTTATCGACTTTAGCTTCGACCACTTGGCCAACGCTTAAGCTGCCCGTAGATAAAATACCTTGATGACCCGTGGCTTGACCGTATTTTTGCGTGTCGTTAACCGTAAACTCAATACCGTTAGCAACCAATTGGCCCTTATCGCCCACTTGTCCGCCAGATTCAGCGTAGAATGGTGTCACATCGAGTACCACAACTGCTTCGTCACCCGCCTTGATAGCCGGCACTGACTCACCGTTTTGATAAATCGCTGTCACTTTAGCTTGGCCGGTTAATTCGGTGTAACCACAAAACTCAGTTTGCGCATCAATTTTCAGCGCCGCGTTATAATCTGCACCAAAGTTACCGGCAGCTTGTGCGCGGCTACGTTGCTCTGCCATAGCGACTTCAAAACCGGCTTCATCGACAATGATGTTACGTTCACGACATACGTCGGCGGTTAAATCCATTGGGAAACCATAGGTGTCATACAACTTAAATACAGTTTCGCCATCTAACGTTGCACCTTTTAACTCGTTTAAGGCGGTATCTAAAATACCTAAACCACGCTCAAGCGTACGAGCAAACTGCTCTTCCTCTGCTTTTAATGCTTTTTCAACAATGGCTTGAGTTTCAGCTAGCCCTTTTGCAGCATCACCCATCACCGCGATTAAAGATGGCACTAGCTTGTAGAAGAATGCTTCGGTCGCGCCTAACTTGTTGCCATGGCGAACAGCGCGGCGAATAATGCGGCGCAGTACATAGCCACGGCCTTCGTTCGATGGCATCACGCCATCAGCAATTAAAAAGGCACATGAACGAATATGATCGGCAATCACTCGTAGCGACTTTTCAGATAAATCGCTGACGCCGATGATTTCTGCCGTTTTAGCGATCAGAGTACGGAAGATGTCTATTTCGTAGTTAGAATGAACGCCTTGCATAATCGCGGCAATACGCTCAATTCCCATGCCAGTATCAACTGATGGCTTAGGTAAAGGCAGCATCTCACCAGATGCTTGACGGTTGTACTGCATGAAAACGATGTTCCAGATTTCGATGAAACGATCGCCATCTTCTTCAGGACTGCCAGGACGGCCACCCCAAATATGGTCGCCATGGTCATAAAAAATTTCAGAACATGGACCGCAAGGGCCAGTATCACCCATTTGCCAGAAGTTATCTGACGCATAAGCTGCGCCTTTGTTATCGCCGATACGGATAATGTTCTCGGCAGCAACACCAATCTTTTTATTCCAGATTTCAAAGGCTTCATCATCTGTTTGATAAATAGTAACGCACAGACGTTCTTTCGGCAGCTTTAGTGTTTCGGTCAAGAACGTCCAGCCAAAACGAATCGCTTCTTCTTTAAAATAATCACCAAAACTGAAGTTACCCAGCATTTCAAAAAAGGTGTGATGACGTGCGGTGTAGCCTACGTTATCTAAATCGTTATGCTTACCACCCGCGCGTACACAACGTTGAGCAGTGGTCGCACGCGTATAATTGCGTTTGTCCATTCCAAGAAACACGTCCTTGAATTGGTTCATGCCCGCATTGGTAAATAAAAGTGTCGGATCGTTGCTTGGCACTAATGAACTGCTGTCCACAACTTGATGGCCATTGCTGCGGAAAAATTCGAGGAAAGCGCTTCTTAGCTCTGCTGTAGTTTGATACATGAAATCGTCCTGAATTGGGTAAGCATTACCAGCTACGCCTTAGGCTAGCCGTATTTCTATTTGCCCAGCATTATAAGCAGACTGAGAAGGGACGACCAGTGTTGATTAGGGATATATCTCGCCAAACTGGCTCAAAAGTACCGATTTAACGGGAATTTAACCCACTATTTAACGCGCTTTAGGTAAGGTTATTAATCGCTCTGCACAAATGGGATCCACGCTATATATCTAGATTACGACCATTTACAAAACTAACGGGCAAAGTAAACCATCGCCAATGCAGCACGCAATACTTTATCAGCGAGTAAATGCCAGCAATTAGGATAGAGTGGCGAGAAGTAAAACATCCCCAAAATGCTAATCGCAGACTCTGTCATTTGAGTAATAACGGCAATATCTAAGCGAATAGATATACAACGGGATGAGGTGAGAAAGTCTAAAAATGTGAATATTTGAGGATGAGCTTTTTATACTGCTATTTTGTACCGTTATTTTTTAAACTGGGCTATTAATCATTCTCGTCAAGATCATTAGGATCTACAGCTAACGCATAACTAATTTGATCGTAGCTAAAACCTTGGCCCATTAAAAAACGTACCCGTTTTGCTTTCTCTTTGGCAATAAGATCGCGAGCCGTTGAACCCTTAACCTCTGTGACGCGTGGAATACCGTATTTTTTTATGGCTTTTTCTTTTGCAAGCTCAAACCAATCACAATCACTATTGGTTATTGCCGCTTCAATACAATCTTTAGATAGGCCTTTTTGTGCAATAGCTTGGCGGATTCGAATGGCACCGTGGCCTCGACTAATGTGGCTACGCACTAATAGCTCGGCATAACGATTGTCATTGATAAAACCGGAGGATTCACAAGCATCGAGCACAGGTTCGATATCGTTAAGTTCGAATCCCTTTTCGAGCAGTTTGTCGCGGATTTGTTGACGGGAATAATCGCGGCGCGCTAACAGCGCGACCGCGATTTGACGGGCTGACTGGCTCAGAATACTTCGCCTGTCTCTAAATCAACATTATCATCGCTAGGTGATGTGTTTTCAGTAGCAGGTATGCCACCTTTGCTAAGCAACAATTCACGTAATGTCGTATCAATCTCAGCAGCAATAGCCGGGTTTTCAGTTAAAAAACGTCCTGCATTGGCACGGCCTTGACCAATTTTCTCGCCTTTATAGCTATACCAAGCACCCGCTTTCTCAACCAATTTATGCGCTACACCTAAATCGACTAACTCGCCGGTACGGTTAATACCTTGGCCATAGAGAATTTGGAATTCGGCTTGCTTAAAGGGGGCCGCAATTTTGTTTTTAACGACTTTAACGCGTGTTTCGTTACCAACAACTTCATCGCCGTCTTTAATCGCGCCAGTACGGCGAATATCTAAGCGTACAGAAGCATAGAACTTCAGTGCGTTACCGCCAGTGGTCGTTTCTGGGTTACCAAACATCACACCAATCTTCATACGGATTTGGTTGATGAAAATAAGTAACGTATTAGATTGCTTTAAGTTACCCGCAAGCTTACGCATTGCTTGGCTCATCATACGCGCCGCTAAGCCCATATGAGAATCACCAATTTCGCCTTCAATTTCAGCTTTAGGTGTTAGAGCCGCCACTGAGTCAACAACAATCACATCAACTGCGCCAGAACGAGTTAATGCATCACAAATTTCCAGTGCTTGCTCACCCGTATCAGGTTGTGAACAAAGTAAATTATCAATATCTACGCCTAATTTTTTAGCATAAATAGGATCTAGAGCATGCTCAGCATCAATAAACGCACAGGTTTTACCTTGACGTTGCGCGGCGGCAATCACTTCTAAGGTTAATGTCGTTTTACCTGATGATTCAGGGCCGTAAATTTCAACAATACGCCCCATTGGCAAACCACCAGCACCTAAAGCAACGTCCAGAGACAGAGAACCGGTAGAAATGGTCTCAACATCCATTGAGCGATCTTCGCCCAGCTTCATGATGGAGCCTTTACCAAATTGTTTTTCAATCTGGCTCAATACCGCAGCAAGTGCTTTCTCTTTATTTGGATCGACCTTCATTCCAGTTCCCTCATTAAGACAAGCCATAAGCTGTCAAAAGTGATATTCAATTTAAAAACGGGTAATTCAAAAAGCAGGGCTTTTTGCCTTAATTCTGCTGCCTAGTATACTGTACAATCATACAGTATCAAGACCTGTGACTGAATTATTTTTAGCTTAGGACATTTTTCAATCTGGCTAAGGTTTTAGCAAAAATAAAATCAAATAAGCTATCACTTTACCGAATATACATACTTAAGAGCGCAATTTTAGATAAATTATTGCTAAGATTGGCATAACTAATTTTGTGTGATTTTTTAGGTTAAATTTACAAAGCAGTCTCCTGCTGGGTATAGCGCCTAATCCCCCTAGCAAACTGATATCGCCTTTAGGCAGTCACAACGGACGATAACGATTTAATGAATGCAATTGATACCAATGATTTAGAAAAACATACCCCTATGATGCGTCAATACTTGGCGATGAAAGCAGAACATCACGACATGTTGCTGTTCTACCGAATGGGTGACTTTTACGAGTTATTTTATGATGATGCTAAACGGGCGTCTGAACTATTGGGCATTTCACTCACTGCACGGGGTAAAAGTGGTGGCGACCCAATTCCCATGGCTGGGCTCCCTTACCATGCTGTAGAAGGCTATCTTGCAAAATTAGTTCAAATTGGCCAATCGGTGGCCATATGTGAACAAATTGGCGATCCAGCAACCTCTAAAGGGCCGGTTGAACGTAAAGTAGTACGTATCGTCACGCCTGGAACATTAACCGACGAAGCACTGCTGCAAGAACGCCAAGACAACCTGTTAGGGGCGGTTTATCAAGGTAAGATTGGCTTTGGTTATGCGACGTTAGATGTGTCATCTGGACGTTTTGTCATTGCCGAGCTTGATACCATAGAGTCATTAGAAGCTGAGTTACAACGCACAAACCCAGTAGAAATTCTCTACAGTGAAGATTTTGGTGCACTTGGGTTGCTCAGCGGTTTTAAAGGTAAACGCCGTCGCCCAGAATGGGAGTTTGATTACGACACTAGCCTTAAATTACTGCTAACCCAGTTTGGCACCAAAGATTTGCATGGTTTTGGGGTCGCTGATGCACGCCTATCCTTACAGGCGGCGGGTTGTTTGATGCAATATGTCAAAGATACCCAGCGCACAGCTCTGCCCCATATCAATGCTATTACTCGCTTTAATCAATGCGATAGCATAGTGCTGGATGCCGCAACTCGTCGTAACCTAGAGCTCACCCAAAATCTTGCTGGTGGTCGCGATAATACCTTAGCCGCCGTTTTGGATAACACAGCAACGCCTATGGGCAGCCGCATGTTGCAGCGCTGGATCCATCAACCGCTGCGCGATCCAAATCAAATTCGCGCACGCCAACAGGCCATAACAGAACTGCTCGATAACACCGCTCACGTGAGCCTGCATGAACAGTTAAAAGCACTTGGTGATATCGAACGTATCATGGCAAGACTTGCCCTGCGCACCGCGCGTCCAAGGGATTTTGCCCGTTTACGCCAAGCTCTGAGTTTATTACCTGAATTGCAACAGAGTTTAAGTACACTAAGCGCACCACATACAGTCAAATTATGTCAATACTTGGGCGAATTTCCTGAGCAACAAACGCTACTCGAGCGCGCAATAGTAGATAACCCGCCGATGCTCATCCGCGATGGCGGCGTGATCCGTGAAGGCTACAACAGCGAATTAGATGAATGGCGGGCACTAAGTGAAGGTGCGAGTGACTATTTAGTACAACTCGAAGCCAGAGAGAAAGAACGTACTGGTATCAACACACTTAAAGTAGGTTATAACCGCGTACACGGTTATTACATTGAAGTAAGCCGCCTACAATCAGCACAAGTACCGCTTGATTACCAACGTCGCCAGACTCTTAAGAATATGGAGCGTTATATCACGCCCGAACTTAAGGTATACGAAGAAAAAGTGTTGTCGAGCCAAGGTAAAGCGCTGGCACTCGAAAAACAGTTATGGGAACAGTTATTCGATCTAATCTTACCAAGATTACATGAATTGCAAGCTTTTGCACGAGCAGCAGCTGAGCTTGATGTGTTAAGTAACTTTGCCGAGCGCGCAGAAACGTTAGGCTACACCTGCCCTGAATTAAGCCTAGATATTGGTGTGCTGATTAATGCTGGTCGTCACCCTGTGGTTGAGCGCGTCAGCCAAACGCCTTTTATCGCTAACCCTGTCACCTTGCACCCTCAAAGACGTATGTTGATTGTTACGGGCCCTAATATGGGTGGTAAATCAACGTACATGCGCCAAGTGGCCTTGATTACGCTTATGGCACATATTGGCTGTTTTGTCCCTGCCGAATATGCCCTTATAGGCCCTATTGATCGCATATTTACGCGTATTGGTGCATCAGATGATTTAGCATCTGGCCGCTCAACCTTTATGGTAGAAATGACTGAAACGGCTAATATTTTACACAACGCCACTGCTAGCAGCCTAGTATTAATGGATGAAATTGGCCGTGGAACATCGACATATGATGGCTTATCGCTCGCTTGGTCAGCAGCAGAATATTTAGCCCAGCAGGTCGGAGCCATGACCTTATTCGCAACACATTATTTTGAGCTTACTCAGTTACCTGAACTCATTGCCGGTGTTTATAATGTGCACCTTGATGCTATTGAGCACGAAGACACCATTGCTTTTATGCATGCAGTACAGGAAGGCGCGGCTAGTAAAAGTTACGGTTTACAAGTTGCAGCGCTGGCTGGCGTACCCAGTAAAGTGATTAAAGCGGCTAAACATAAGTTACAACAATTAGAGAGCCGTGATCATCAATCAGAAGGTACAAAAACGCCAATCCAAAGCTTACTCGCATTACCTGAGCCTCTTGAAAACCCAGCGTTAACGAAGTTAAGCAGTATTAACCCAGATAATCTAACTCCAAAACAGGCACTTGATTTACTCTATGAACTGAAACGTTTGAGCTAAATGATTTGATTGAATGAGTGGATTGAGCGAGTTGATATAACGGTTTCTATTGAATCTGTTTAGAATAAATATCTAAAAAAAATAATGAAAACAATAACGCCCACAATGTGGGCGTTTTACTTTATCTACCGTATCAAACACTAATGGGATTATCTGGCACTCTCCAAAGAGCTGCAGAAAACTACCGTTAGTCTCGAAATAAAGCTTCAACCGATAAGCCTTGCGATCCTAATAAGTCACGTAGACGTTTTAGCGCTTCCACTTGGATTTGGCGTACGCGTTCACGGGTTAACCCAATTTCAGCCCCCACATCTTCAAGCGTAGAAGGTTCATAACCTAACAAACCAAAACGACGGGCTAATACTTCTCTTTGTTTAGTATTGAGCTCATTAAGCCACTTAACAATTGAATTAGAAATGTCTTCATCTTGCACTTTATAATCAGGACCAACGCTATCATCATCGGCTAAAATATCCAGTAATGCCTTCTCGCTATCACCGCCTAATGGGGTATCCACAGAGGTAATTTTTTCATTCAATTTAAGCATACGACTAACATCTGAACTAGAAACCTGTAATTTTTCAGCGATTTCTTCTGCTGTAGGCTCGTGATCGAGTTTTTGCGCTAACTCGCGGGCTGTACGCAAGTACACGTTCAACTCTTTAACAACATGGATGGGCAAACGAATAGTGCGAGTTTGGTTCATAATTGCACGTTCAATGGTTTGTCTAATCCACCAAGTCGCATAGGTTGAAAAACGAAAACCTCTTTCGGGATCAAACTTCTCGACGGCGCGAATTAAGCCTAAATTGCCTTCTTCAATAAGATCAAGCAGAGCTAAACCACGATTGTTGTAACGGCGTGCAATCTTAACGACCAGACGTAAATTACTTTCAATCATGCGATTACGGGATTTAGCACAGCCTTTTAAGGCTTTACGGGAAAAGTAAACTTCTTCTTCTGCGCTAAGCAATGGGGAAAAACCGATCTCACCTAAATAAAGTTGAGTGGCATCAAGATTTTTTTGAAGGTCTTCTTGGACTTGTTGTTCTATACCTAATTCTTGGACTAAATCAGGGTTGACGTCTTTTTCAAGATCAATGTCTACGGTTTCAATGGAAAAATCGACTAGTGCTTCTGCGGCAGTGCTATTTGTGCGACTCATAATTAAATCTCCCAAACCTAATTAACTAGCTGAATAATTACAATTTTATATCCTCCATTTGCCAACAAGGCCCTAAACCATCATTGTTTAGGTAAATAAGTAAGTGGGTTTACAGATTTTCCATGGTAACGAATTTCAAAATGTAACATTACCCGATTCGCACCCGTATTACCCATTTTCGCAACAGTTTGCCCAGCGAGGACATGTTGCTTCTCTTTGACTAAGATCGTATCCGTATGAGCATAAGCGCTCAGGTAATCGTCACTGTGCTTAATAATGACCAAATTACCGTAACCCCTAAGAGCATTTCCCGCATATACCACCCGCCCATCTGCAGCAGCTTTAATGATATCTCCCCGATTTCCTGCAATCTTAATTCCTTTATTTCCCTGCTCATTGGCAGAGTAAGTTCCGATTAACGCTCCTTTTACTGGCCACTCCCACCGACTCACGCTCGTTGGCAGTGTAGAAGTAGGTGCGACCCGAATATCGTTAACACTTTGTTTTGAACTTGTTACAGAGTACGCAGGCTTTACTTTCTGATCAAGTGTTATTTTTTGTTCTTGCTTTAACTGGATATCAGTTTTTGAAACTGATTTAACAGACTGATTTTCAATGCCTTTACCTCCAGCGCTACTCTTAGGCGTCGTGGTTCTGCCATCTATAGTGGGTGGTTTTGATTTAACACTGTTCTTAGCCGTTGTGAGAGATAACACCTGTCCTGGATAGATTGTATAAGCGTTATCTAATTGGTTTAATTTGGCTATTTCAGAGAAATCTTTTCCTGCCGCCCAAGAAATAGAGTAAAGCGTGTCACCTTTTTTAACCTTATATGAATTCGATTTAATGTGGCCTCTGCCATTTTTAGCATAACTGTGAGAGGCATTTTCGACAGGTGCAGGCCGGCTGGCCTGAAAGCTACAGCCTACAAGCAGAAATATAAAACATAGGTTTAGGAGTAAACCTGCATTGAACAATAAAAACTCCTTGGTCTGGTTGCATTACTGTTTATGATGAGAAAAGTGCGACCACAAAGATATTTATACAGGACAGGGGCATAATGCCATTAAGCTAGCTCCCCATTAATCAGCGGCACAAATTTAACCGTTTCAATAACTTCAGAACTAAAGCGGTCTGCAGTTCGAGTTATTCTCATCAATTGCTGGGTATCCTCTCCCACAGGTAAAACTAACACTCCACCTTCGGTGAGTTGCGACAATAAAGCCTCTGGGATGGTCGCCGCTGCCGCAGTCACCATAATGGCATCGAATGGACCACGATTAGACCAGCCTAGCCAACCATCACCATATTTAAACGATACATTATGTAAATCTAAGCGTTTTAAGCGCTGCCGAGCTTGAATTTGTAGCCCTTTTATCCGCTCAACGGTACACAGTTGCGGGACTAACTGCGCCAAAATTGCCGCCTGATAGCCCGATCCCGTACCGACCTCTAAGACCCGCTGTGGCATCTTATGTAATAGGAGCTCAGTCATGCGAGCCACTATGTAGGGCTGTGAAATAGTTTGGCCTTGGCCAATAGGCAAAGCGGTATTTTCATAGGCTTTGTGGGCTAAGGCATTGTCGAGAAACATTTCCCGTGGCGTACACGATATCGCCTTTAACACGGCTTGATTGCGGATACCCGCATCATGAAGCTTTTTAGCTAAATTCACCGCCGATGTTAAGGCAACTCGAGTCATATTTTATCTACCCAATTTTGCAATGCCGATAATTGTCCATAAGCGGTCAAATCTACCGTCAAAGGTGTAATAGAAACGTAACCATTGGCGATGGCATGAAAATCAGTGCCTTCACTTGCGTCCTGCTCTGGTCCTGGTGGGCCAAGCCAAAATATCTCTCGTCCGGCAGGATCTTGGGTTCGAACAACACCTTCAGCCTTATCTCGAGCGCCAAGGCGAGTCACTCTTATGCCTTTGATTTGATCAAGTGGTAAATCTGGTACATTCACATTTAAAATCTGATCTTTTGCCAAAGGTTGAGCGAGTAATCCTTGCACTATCCGCCGCGCATATACAGCCGCAGTCTGATAATGTTCAAATTTTCGACCATCAAGCGAAATCGCAACCGCAGGGAAACCTAAAAAACGCCCTTCCATCGCAGCAGCTACCGTCCCAGAATATAAGGTATCATCACCCATGTTCGCGCCCGCATTGATGCCTGAAACCACCATGTCGGGCTCGCCGTCATACAATTCACGAATTGCTAAATGAACGCAATCGGTCGGTGTACCGTGGACTGAAATGTAACCATTATCTAACCTATTAATTCTTAATGGATTAGTCAAGGTTAATGAGTTACTTGCCCCAGAACAATTACGATCGGGCCCCACGGTTAACACTGTGGCAATTTCAGCCATCGCCTCAGATAGTGCTTTGATGCCCGGCGCATTAATTCCATCATCGTTGCTTACAAGGATACGGATCATAATTTGGCTTCAATGCTAGATGCAGCTTCAGTACTTTCAGTCTTAGTCGCAGGTGTATTAGCTGCTATGTTGACAGTTGTTGTCTCAGATACCGGCTCCTGCACCAGTGTCGCTTGCCATTGCTGCTCTTTCACATCTTGATAATTGACTAATTCTCTCAATAACGAGGTCGCAAAACTGCCAGCAGGTAATACAAACTCCAGCACTAAGCCCTCAGTTGTTTGCTCATACTTAAGCGCTTGTGGCTCAAGGAGTAATGGCCGGCGCTCCTGCTCTAACCCTGCATGTTCAAGACCATAACAATCGTCAGCCAGTTCAGTCAAAGCTAAGGTTTCTACTGCGGCAGCTTCGCCTTGAGGCAGCATCATGCCACGGCCCCATAACGGTGCAGATAATTGAATGTCTTTTTCGATAAGGCGTTTTAATACGACTAAATCCCACTCTGGCGTCACGAAAAAGCTTTTACTACCCGCTAACATCACACAATCACCTGCTAGGGGCTTAGTGCCATGATTAGCTAAACGGTATGACACTACGGTATTAAATAGATTTGAGCGCACAGCAGACAAATACATGCTGCGTTTATTTCTATCTTTAACTTTTTTACCCGCCATCATTTGGCGGCCAAAGACTAAGTTTTTGCCATCATGACCAAACCGCTGCTCACCAAAATAATTAGGTACTCCAATCTGAGCGACTTTTTCGATACGACTAATAATGTCTTCAACGTGGGTGACATTTCGCAGCGTTAAAATAAAGCGGTTACCCAGCAAAGCGCCAATACGCAGTTTTTTACTGTGACGACTGCTTGATAAAATGGTTAAACGCTCGCTATTGAGATCATTCCAAAGCGGCGTTTCTTTACCCGGAATGCGTACACCAAACCATTGCTCTGTGATGGCATTTTTGTCTTTTTGCCCTGCGTAAGTGACTTCTTTGGGATGCACTTTAGCGAACTTAGCGATCATTTCAGCCACTTGTACTGTATTAAAACCCTCTTTACGTACATGCAGCATATGATGTTCACCTTCACCCGTTGGGCTAAAAGGTAAAATCTCTTTGACGATAAAATCGCTATTTTGGGTTCTTAGATCTGCTGTACCTAAAGGTTTGCCATACAGATAATGTAATTCGCTCATGGGACTCTTTTACTCTCAAGTTAATCGTGTTTACGGACCATCAGTACCACGGCTTCTACCGCTATACCTTCTTTACGTCCGGTAAATCCTAGCTGTTCAGTTGTGGTCGCCTTGACATTAATATCGTCAAGTTTTGCTGTTAAATCAGTAACTAATACTTGCCGCATTGCTTCAATGTGTGGCGCCATTTTAGGAGCTTGGGCGATAATAGTGACATCGAGATTACCTAATTCAAACCCTTTAGCTTGGGCTAAAGCATAGCAATGGCGCAGCAATACACGGCTATCAGCCCCTTTATATGCAGCATCTGTGTCAGGAAAATGTTTACCAATGTCACCCAATGCTAATGCGCCTAGAATCGCATCAGAAATAGCATGCAGCACTACGTCACCATCGGAATGCGCCATGAGGCCTGTCTCATAGGGTACGTTAACACCACAGAGAATAAGGGGTTGCGCCGCGCCAAACTTATGAACATCGAAACCATGACCAATACGGATTTTCATTTATTGCTCCTAATTTATTGTTTAGTTTTGATTACCGCGACGATAACGCGCGCATTAAAAATAGTTCAGCTAACCCCAAATCATCAGGGTGAGTCACTTTAATATTGTCGGCACGGCCAGAAACGAGCCCAGGTGATATACCTGCCCATTCCATTGCCGATGCTTCATCTGTCACGACCGCGCCGGCGGCCATAGCAGCATTGAGATAACCTTTTAGTTGCCCTGTCGGAAACAACTGCGGCGTCAGTGCATGCCATAAATCATCACGACATACTGTCGTGCCTATTCCACCTAGCTGATTCGCACGCTTCATCGTATCTCGTACTGGCATAGCTAAAATGGCACCTTGGGGGAATTGCCCTCGGGATGCGAGTAACTTATCAATATCAGCTGCAGTTAAACACGGCCTTGCTGCATCATGCACTAAGGCCCAACTGTTTTGCGGTGCAAGCTGCAATGCCGCCAATACAGAATCAGCGCGCTCTCCTCCCCCTAATACTTTGATTAACTTAGGATGGATAGCCTGAGGCAAGGAGTCGAAAATATCATCATCAGGATGTAAAGCCACAATCACTTGAGAAATTTGCGGGTGGGAAAGCAGTCTATCTAAGGTATGAGCAAGAATGCTCTGGCCACAAACTTCAAGGTATTGTTTAGGCCTATCAGCGCCCATACGGCTGCCAATACCCGCTGCAGGAACAATGGCCACCACAGCCTGAGTCGCATGCTCAATTTGAATAGCGGGTTCAGATTGGTTTTCAAGATTAGCTGAGGTAATTAATCCATGCTCCACACATTCTAACGCTGTCATCCTAACTCCATATTACTGAGATGGATTCGATACTGAGCGATCGCCACCCACGACGCGATAAAAGGTTTCACCTTCTTTCACCATACCGAGTTCGTTGCGCGCACGTTCTTCAATAGCTTCAGTGCCGCTTTTCAAGTCGATAATCTCTTCCTTTAGCACTTGGTTACGCTCATTAAGCTTGGCGTTACCATCCTGCTGGGCGGCAATTTGCTTTTCCAGGACGAAGTATTCGGGCAGGCTATTGTTTCCCGTCCAAAGTCGAAATTGCAGTAAAGCGAGTAGCACTATGAGTGCAATGACAAAAAATTTCATGGAGGAATTAGCGTCAGTATCTTGGATTAAAAAAATATACTGCAGATAGTACAACAAAAAAGGCCACCAAGTGGTGGCCTTTTTAAATCAAACGTTAAATTACGCCTGACCTTTGATCTCTTTCAAACCACGGTATGGGGCTTTTTCACCTAATTGCTCTTCGATACGCAGCAATTGATTGTATTTAGCCACGCGATCAGAACGGCACAGTGAACCGGTTTTGATTTGACCTGCTGCAGTACCTACAGCTAAATCAGCAATAGTTGAATCTTCAGTTTCACCACTACGGTGTGAAATAACCACGGTATAACCTGCATCTTTCGCCATACGAATAGCGGCTAAGGTTTCAGTCAGTGAACCGATTTGGTTGAACTTGATGAGGATTGAGTTAGCAATACCGTTTTCAATACCACGGGTTAAGATTTTAGTGTTAGTGACGAATAAATCATCGCCCACTAATTGCAGCTTATCACCCATAATTTGAGTTTGATAAGCCCAACCATCCCAATCTGATTCATCTAAACCATCTTCAATAGAAACAATTGGGTATTGGTCTGCCAATGATTTTAAGTAATCAGAGAAACCGTTCGAGTCAAATACCTTACCCTCGCCCGCTAAATCGTATTTGCCGTCTTTATAGAATTCAGATGCGGCGCAATCAAGCGCTAATGTCACATCGGTTCCTAACTTGTAGCCAGCTAATTCAACCGCTTCTTTGATAATGGCTAACGCATCAGCATTTGACGCTAGGTTAGGTGCAAAACCACCTTCGTCACCAACAGAAGTGCTTAGACCTTTGTCGTGTAATACTTTTTTCAGTGTGTGAAAAATTTCAGAACCCATGCGCAGTGCTTCACGGAAGGTTTTTGCGCCAACAGGTTGCACCATGAACTCTTGGATATCAACGTTGTTATCAGCATGCTCACCACCGTTTAAGATGTTCATCATAGGCACAGGCATTGAATACTGGCCTGGTGTACCGTTTAATTCTGCGATGTGGGCATATAAAGGAATACCTTTAAATGCAGCAGCCGCTTTTGCCGCCGCTAAAGACACAGCTAAAATCGCGTTTGCGCCTAACTTGTCTTTGTTTTCTGTGCCATCTAAATCAATCATTATTTGATCAAGCTCGGCTTGAGCTGTCGCATCTTTACCCAGTAATGCAGCACGGATTGGGCCATTTACGTTAGCAACGGCGGTTAATACGCCTTTACCTAAATAACGGCTTTTATCGCCATCACGTAATTCTAACGCTTCGCGGCTACCGGTTGATGCGCCAGAAGGCGCTGCTGCCATACCAACAAAGCCGCCTTCTAAATGCACTTCAGCTTCAACAGTTGGGTTACCACGAGAATCCATAATCTCGCGACCAATCACATTAATAATCTTAGCCATAATACCCTCGATTTAAGTTTAAAAATAAAAGAAAAATTAATACCTATAGGAATAAATCTCCCACATAGCACTGAATCATCAACATACTATTTGTAACTTACTTTCAATACGGGTGACGTTGATACACAGAGTTATACCCAGAGGTATTAAGTTTTATCGTTAACGAGCAGATGAGTGTAGCAAAAGGCCGGCCCCACTGTCGCGGGTCCGGCCTCAAATATTCTTATTTTAAATCACGTTTTTGATGCACACTTGCCGCAGCAATAAACCCTTCGAACAATGGATGACCATCGCGCGGAGTTGAGGTGAACTCAGGGTGGAATTGACCCGCAACAAACCATGGATGATCTTTTAATTCGATCATTTCCACCAGTTTACGATCAGAAGACAAGCCACTGAAAATCATGCCAGCTTGCTCTAAACGTTCTCTATATTTGTTGTTCACTTCATAACGGTGACGATGACGTTCTACGCAGCTATTGCTTTTATAGGCTTGCGCGGCTTTAGAACCATCAAGTAAATGACACAACTGAGCGCCTAAACGCATAGTGCCACCTAAGTCAGACGTCTCATGACGTTGCTCTAGGTTACCTTCTTCGTCAATCCATTCAGTAATCAAACCGACCACAGGGAATGGTGTTTCTTTATTAAATTCAGTTGAATGTGCATCGGCCATGCCAGCAACATTACGCGCAAATTCAATCAGAGCAACTTGCATACCTAAACAAATACCGAAATAGGGTAACTTGTTTTCACGGGCAAATTTTGCCGCAAGTATCTTACCTTCAACACCACGCTCACCAAAACCGCCTGGTACTAAGATACCGTCTAAGCCTTGTAAAACTTCATCGCCTTTGGCTTCTACGGTTTGTGAATCAATGTACTTAATCGTCACAGACACACGATTTTTAAGGCCCGCATGTTTTAATGCTTCGTTGACTGACTTATAGGCATCTGGCAGTTCAATGTATTTACCCACCATACCAATCACGACTTCGCCGTTTGGATTAGCTTCTTGATAAATAACATTTTCCCACTCAGACAAGTCGGCTTCACGGCATTCTAAACCGAAACGCTTAACCACTAAATCATCTAAACCTTGTGAACGTAACAAGGCTGGGATTTTATAAATACTATCAACATCTTTTAATGAAATAACCGCACGTTCTTCAACGTTACAGAATAGCGAAATCTTGGCTTTTTCATTAGCAGGTACCGCTCGGTCGCCACGACAAACTAACACGTCTGGGGCAATACCGATTGAACGCAGCTCTTTCACAGAATGTTGCGTTGGCTTAGTTTTCACTTCGCCAGCAGCACCTAAGAAAGGCACTAAGGTTAAATGCATGAATAGAGTACGATCGCGACCCAACTCAACACCGAGCTGACGAATAGCCTCAAGGAATGGCAAGGATTCGATATCACCCACAGTGCCACCGATTTCAACGATAGCTACATCATGGCCTTCGCCACCTGCTAATACTTTTTCTTTAATCGCATTAGTGATGTGTGGGATAACCTGAATGGTTGCGCCCAAATAATCGCCACGACGTTCTTTACGCAATACTTCTTCGTAAATACGACCGGTAGTGAAATTGTTACGACGATTCATCTTAGTACGGATGAAACGCTCGTAGTGACCCAAGTCGAGATCTGTTTCTGCACCGTCTTCAGTAACAAATACTTCGCCATGTTGGGTTGGGCTCATGGTACCCGGATCAACGTTAATGTAAGGGTCCAGTTTCATGATGGTTACATTGAGACCGCGGGCCTCTAAAATTGCCGCTAATGACGCTGCTGCAATGCCTTTACCTAGTGATGAAACCACGCCACCAGTAACGAAGATATACCTTGTAGTCATGCTGAACCTGAGAAAATGAGTTTGAAAATACGTGCTTGTAAGAAAGCACTAGGACGGGGCAGTAGTATACCAAAGACGAGTCGATTCGACAAACACCAATCGGGATAATTTGCCGTTTATCTTGGCTCAGTTGCTTTTACTTGGTCCCAATAGGTATCTAGCTCCATTAATGTGTGCTCTTGCATGCTTTTACCGCTGTCACTCGCCAACTGTTCAACACCACGAAAACGGCGTTCAAATTTAAGGTTGGCTTGACGTAATGCTTGCTCAGGGTCGACCTTAAGATGACGAGCTAAATTGACCACGGCAAATAATAAATCACCCATTTCGGACTGCACTTTTTCTTGGTCTTGCTCGGGTTGATTGACCTCATGCAACACTTCATCGATTTCTTCGTGGATTTTAGCGACCACAGGCTCAAGCTCGGCCCAATCAAATCCGACTCGCGCGACTCTTTGCTGAATTTTGATGGCGCGCGACAATGCAGGTTGGCTACGGGGAATATTGTCTAATGCAGAAACAATGATATCCGTTTTAGCTCCATCAGCCGCTTGTAGCGCCTTTTGTTCACGTTCAAGGACTTTAATCGCCTCCCAATTGGCTTTCATCGTTTGGGCACTATCGCCAATTTGTAAATTTTTATCACCAAATACATGGGGATGACGGCGAGTGAGCTTGTCGTTGATTTTCTCTATCACAGTGGCAAAATCAAATTTGCCCTGCTCTTTACCTAGCTGACAATAGAATACGATTTGAAATAATAAATCCCCTAGTTCATCGGGTAACTCATCCCACGCTAAACGCTCTATGGTGTCGGCGACCTCATAGGCTTCCTCTAAGGTAAAGGGCACTATCGTTTGGAAGGTTTGCGCCTTATCCCACGGACAACCTGTTTGTGGGTCGCGCAATGTTTCCATCATTTTCAGTAACGGCTCAACATCCGTTGTTGAAAGCTTGGTAGTAAAAGGTTCGGTAGTCGAAAATGAGGTTGATGGCGCAGTATGGGAAGTCATGCTGATATCCTTTAAAGATAAATACTGCAACGGGCGAATATTGAGAAAGAACCAGAATACGCCTCAGCAGCTTTAGCTGAACACTAAAATAAAGGGGTAATGATAAGTTAGGTAACATAAAAGCGCTATTTTGATCCAAAGATCAGCTCTGAGTTGCTTATTTTAACTAAAGCGTATTTACCCCATGTCGTGATGGCACTCATCCGAATAAGTAATAAACTTGCCCTACAACTTCTCATCCATGCCCTGCATACAAGTCTTTAGCGCAAGCCGTCTTAAATGATAAGATATACAGCAATATGTCAACGAAGCTACAACTCACCAAGTGCATACGTGGCAATGTCGACCTAACTCTTTACATAATGAATGCGGTTATTCAATTTATTCATTTGATTGATGTTAGGTGTATTTCTATTCTGTCGTCCTAGGTAGGACGCGCCCTGATAGTTTTTCAGCATTACTGGAGACAAAACTCATGACAAACGTGACAGTGAATGCCACGCAGTTAGCAACTAAGCCATCTCAAGATGGTTTCCACATGCCCGCAGAATGGGCAGCGCAGCAAGCGGTGTGGATGATTTGGCCATATCGCCCCGATAACTGGCGCGCAGCAGGGGCTTATGCTCAGGCAACCTTTGCTAAGGTGGCCGATGCCATAGGTGCGGCGACCCCTGTTTATATGGGCGTACCCAAGGCGTTTTTGGCAGAGGCAAAAACGGTTATGCCTGCCCACGTCACTTTAGTCGAAATGAATAGCAACGATTGCTGGGCTCGCGATACCGGACCGACCATAGTGGTGAATGCCACAGGCGAATGCCGTGGTGTTGACTGGGGCTTTAATGCTTGGGGTGGTGATAACGGTGGTTTGTACTCGCCATGGGACAAGGATGAGCAAGTCGCAGAGCAGATGCTTAAGCAGCATAGTTTTGCCCGTTACAACGCGCCGTTGATCCTTGAAGGGGGATCCATTCATGTCGATGGTGAAGGCACCTGTATGACAAGTGCCGAGTGCTTACTCAACGCCAACCGAAACCCAGATCTAACCAAAGAACAGATTGAAGCATTACTGCGTGATTATTTAAATGTTAAGCAGTTTATCTGGTTGGAAGAAGGCGTCTACATGGATGAAACCGACGGGCATATTGACAATATGTGCTGTTTTGCTCGCCCAGGCGAAGTGGTTTTACACTGGACAGATGATGAAACCGATCCCCAGTATCCTCGCTCAAAAGCTGCACTCGATGTGCTGCAAAATACCGTGGATGCACAGGGTCGTAAGTTAAAAATCCATCTATTGCCACAACCGGGTCCTCTGTATTGTACCGAAGAAGAATCACAAGGCGTAGTAGAAGGCACTGGCGTACCACGCACAGCGGGTGAACGTTTAGCGGGTTCTTATGTGAACTTTTTAATCACCAATAATCGTATTGTTTTCCCGCTACTGGATCCTGCAACCGACGATATCGCCGCCCAAAAACTGCAAGAAATTTTTCCTGAATATGAGATTGTCGGTGTGCCTGCCCGCGAGATTTTATTAGGAGGCGGCAATATCCATTGTATTACCCAGCAGATCCCCTCTGGAAAGTAATCTCAAGGAGCACAGAATGACGATTGATGTCACTGTTGTTGCAACACCATTGGTTTTCAGCGGGAGGCAGTAAAATGTTTGAAGTAACAGAAGTTTCTATTGCCGAGCTGCGGGCGGCACTTGAATCGGGCCGCACCACAGCGGTTGAATTGGTGCAATCGTATCTTGCGCGGGTTGAGGCTTATGATGGCCCTGCGACAAAGACTAAACTCAATGCGCTGGTAGTGCGCAATCCCGATGCGTTAAAAGAAGCAGAAGCTTCCGATGCACGCCGAGCGCGTGGTGAACCACTTAGCCCACTTGATGGCATTCCTTACACCGCCAAGGATAGCTATCTGGTTAAGGGGCTGACTGCGGCCTCTGGTAGCCCTGCGTTTAAGAATTTAGTTGCCCAATACGATGCCTTTGCCGTCGAGCGCCTACGCGCTGCGGGCGCTATCTGTTTAGGTAAAACCAACATGCCACCAATGGCCAATGGCGGCATGCAGCGCGGTCATTACGGCCGCGCCGAAAGTCCATACAATGCTGAGTATCTTACTGCACCGTTCGCCTCGGGATCTTCTAACGGCGCAGGAACAGGTACCGCTGCCAGTTATTCTGCATTCGGCCTTGCCGAAGAAACATGGTCGAGCGGGCGTGGGCCGGCATCAAACAATGGGCTGTGCGCCTATACCCCGTCACGCGGCGTGATTTCGGTACGTGGCAACTGGCCGTTAACACCGACCATGGATGTGGTGGTGCCTTACACTCGTACTATGGCAGATATGCTTGAAGTGTTGGATGTAATTGTGGCCGATGACCCTATCACCCGTGGCGACCTATGGCGTCTGCAACCTTGGGTTGAGATCCCCAAAGCATCAGCTGTTCGTCCAGCATCTTATCTCTCCCTTGCCGCTCAAACCGACACGCTTAAAGGTAAGCGTTTTGGTGTGCCGCGCATGTACATCAATAAGGATGAATTGGCGGGCACCAGCGAAAACCCTGGTATCGGCGGCCCGACTGGTCAGCGCATCAATACTCGCTCATCAGTAATCGACCTCTGGGAAGCGGCGCGCCAAGCGCTAAAAGCTGCGGGAGCTGACGTCATTGAAGTTGATTTTCCGCTGGTATCAAATTGCGAAGGTGACCGACCAGGTACGCCAACCGTGTTTAATCGGGGCATAGTCACGCCTGAGTTCCTCAACGATGAACTGTGGGAACTCTCGGGCTGGGCGTTCGATGAATTCTTGCGTGCCAATAATGACCCTAAACTCAACAAGCTTGAAGATGTGGTGGGACATTTGATTTTCCCGCATGACTTAGGCACCTTGCCAAACCGTGAGGGCGACCTTGCCGCTGGTATGGATGAGTACGTCAACATGGCCAAACGCGGTCTTAAATCCTATGACCAGATTGACAGCATACCCGATGGTCTGCGTGGCTTAGAGAAAACCCGCAAGCTAGATCTCGAAGACTGGATGGATGCACTCAAACTCGATGCCGTGCTGTTTCCAACTATGGCAGATGTTGGCCCTGCAGATGCACACATTAATCCTGCTTCTGCTGATATTGCGTGGAGCAACGGTATTTGGGTCGCTAATGGCAACCTAGCGATTCGTCACTTAGGTGTACCAACGGTGACAGTGCCTATGGGCGTGATGGCTGATATTGGCATGCCAGTCGGTTTAACTTTCGCAGGCCGTGCTTATGATGACAATAACCTGCTTAAGTTTGCAGCCGCATTTGAGGCAACTGGTAGTAAACGCATGATCCCAGCGCGCACGCCAAAGCTTGGTGAATAAGTGCTAAGACAATGCATAAGCCTATGTAAATGTAAGCACTAAATGTAAGAGTTTAGAAATGAACAACGGGATTGGTATCAAAATGCCAATCCCGTTTTTTTAACACCAACGTCGATATCCCTTCAACAAAGCTGGACTCATGCTGCTATAAAACATGCTGCGGTAAAACATACAGCAGCACTTAACGCGTCTTATTTTAGTGCCAAGAGTTCTTTTCTGACTATCTCAGCGCCTGCACTTAAGGCATTGAGTTTACCTCTTGCTACGTGATGGGATAAAGGCGTCATGCCGCAGTTAGTGCAAGGATAGAGTTTGTCGGCATCAACAAATTTAAGGGCTTTTCGAAGCGTGTCAGCAACTTCCTCTGCGGTTTCAATCGTGTCTGTGGCAACATCAATCGCGCCGACCATGACTTTTTTACCGCGAATGAGCTCAAGTAGCTCCATTGGCACATGGGAGTTATGACATTCTAGCGAGATAATATCAATATTCGATTTTTGCAGTTTAGGAAAAGCCTCTTCATATTGGCGCCATTCTGAGCCTAAGGTTTTTTTCCAATCGGTATTGGCTTTAATGCCATAACCATAACAAATGTGTACCGCAGTTTCGCATTTAAGCCCTTCAATCGCTCTCTCTAAACACGCTATGCCCCAATCATTGACCTCATCAAAAAACACATTAAAAGCAGGTTCATCAAATTGAATAATATCAACACCCGCCGCTTCTAATTCTTTAGCTTCCTCATTCAGAATTTTGGCAAATTCCCACGCGAGCCTTTCGCGACTTTTATAATGGTCATCATAAAGCGTATCTATCATGGTCATAGGACCAGGTAGCGCCCATTTAATTGGTTGCGTGGTTTGCTGACGTAAAAATTTGGCATCTTCAACAAAAACAGACTTTTGGCGACTCACTGGGCCAACAACCGTGGGTACGCTCGCATCATAGCGGTCACGAATTTTTACGGTTTTACGTTTGGAAAAATCAACGCCATTGAGATGCTCAATAAAGGTAGTGACAAAATGTTGCCGCGTTTGCTCGCCATCACTAACAATATCAATGCCTGCTTGCTGTTGATCTTGTAATGACAAACGCAGTGCATCGTGTTTACCGGCAACTAACTCTTCGCCTTGTAATTTCCAAGGCGACCAGAGTGTTTGAGGCTCTGCAAGCCATAAAGGTTTAGGCAAACTGCCAGCAGTTGAAGTCGGTAACAGTGTTTTGCTAAGTGTTTTGTTAACTGATTTAGTCATAATATTGATACCGTAAATTGGGATTAGCTTTTAACGTAATGATTGAATATAACAATCTAATCAAGCGATTAAATGGCACCGTAAACAGAGCAGTTAAACGATGCGATTAAGCTGAGCGATTACAAATGATTAGCTGACCATTGCTCAAGCACCGTTTGGTATGGCTTGATAAAATGCTCCGCAGCAAATTTACCTTGCTCATTCGCTAACTGGCTACGTTCTGCTCGGTCATAAACAATTTGAGTGAGCGAATGATCCAGGTTTTTCAAATTAGGTTGGTAGCATTTTCCGGCAACAGCATTGGCATTATAAATCTCAGGACGATAGATTTTTTGAAAGGTGCCCATAGTGCTGATGGTGCTTATCAACTCAAGGTGAGTGTAATCATTGAGTAAATCACCAAAAAAATAGAAGGCTAATGGCGCCACGCTATTTGGTGGCATAAAATAGCGTACCTGCAAGCCCATTTTTTGGAAATATTGCTCAGTTAGAGACGACTCATTTGGTTGGTATTCAACCCCTAATACGGGATGCTGATTTTCAGTTCTATGGTAGGTTTTGTTGTCTGACACACTGAGACAGATAACCGGAGGCTTATTAAAGCTCTGTTTATAAGCATCTGAATTAACAAAATACTGAAAAAGCTTGCCGTGCAGTTCACCAAAATTATCTGGAATACTAAATTTGGCTTGGCCCTTATTATGCTCTGCCAGCAAGACACTAAAGTCATAATCACGGACATAAGAAGAAAAGTTATTTCCGACAATGCCTTCAATGCGCTTATTGGTTTTACTATCAACAATATTAGTTTTTAAAATTTCAATCGATGGGAAAGTTTGGCCACTACCATCAACATCCATATGAACGGAGATGATTTCGAGTTCGACAGTATAACGATCAGCCTTAGGGTTATCCCAATGCGCTAAGGCATTAAAACTGTTATCAATCATCTTTAACGCATTGCGTAAATTCGCTTGGCGATGACTACCTCTGGCCAAATTAGCAAAATTGGTGGTGATACGCGTCTTATCTGACGGATGATAATTTTCATCAAGACAAATGCTGTTAATCGTAAATGTAAAATGGTTATTCATAGTGATCCAGTATCCAATTGTCTGATTTCAAACCTGAGTTTATACCCTGCTCTTTTAGCTTCTAGACCTGACTCTGATAGACATTATTCATGTTCTGTCCTGAGATTCTCACTCAGTTGTCTCACAGTCTTTTGGGGCTATTTGCTTTTAACTTAAGTACCGATGACTTAAGTCCTAATTGCTTAGCTAGGGCGCAACTTCAAGCTTTTCTAATGTTTAGCTTGGAGTCATTTATACGTGGTTCGGCACATGAACAAAAACGGTTTTATTTCACCTAGAACATGAGCCATATTCATGATCAATTAGCATGGCGTTATTGATTAACCAGAACTTGGGATAGGGAAAGCAGGAGCAGTAATATGTTACACCCTCTCAAAAAAATCCTCGGACACTATTAACCAGAATTCCCCTTTGATCCAGGAGTGATTATGCTGAAGTCAATATTTCTGTCTTGTAACCACTGTTCAACTTTTTTCTTCTGTTTATAGGCGTCTTCATTTTTATCCATTACCCGCTCATGCTCAGCTAACCAATAATACAGACCAACGCGTCCTATTCCGTTAACCATTTGAAATTCTGCACCACGATTTAATAGATCTAAAACAACATCGTATCGACGTCTACCGGCCGCTTGAGTTAACAAGGTAGCATCTGTGTTTGTTTTTATATTAAGATCTGTGCCAGCTTCAATGAGCAGATAATAATTTCTGGGTATCGTTTTTCCGCCTAATTCTACTGTTTCCTCAATAGGTGGGGCATCAAACATTCCCCCTTTAAGATTGGGATCGCCACCATAGGCTAATGCCAACTGTAAAAAGCGACTATCTTTATTTCTAGTCGCCCAATGCATTACAGTACTAGAGCCCTCAAGTTTGACATTGGGTGTGGCACCTTGTTTTAGTAATTCTTCAAAGCCCTCAAGGTTACCCTTATAAATTGCCCAAAACAGGGGTGTGCCTGTCGACCTGCCCTGAGCGTTGACATCGACCCCATTTGCCACTAACTCACGGATTTTTTTGACATCGCCTTTTCCTGCCGCCTTCGCCAATGCTCTGACTTGAGGATCAGGGAATATCTCATCCAAATCCATTAACACTAAAGAAGTTTCTCGCTGTTTCTTATTATGTGCTTTTTCGGCGTCTTCCAAAGCCCGAAAATGCGGCTCTGAAGCACAGGCACTGAGTAAACATGCAAACATCACATAACGGATAACTAGTTTCAATATAGGCCTGCTCATGTAACTGTGATTTTATCCTATCATTCACTGCACTTGACGATAATACTTTCCCCACCACCCTCATACAAATGCCTAGTACTATCAATGATTTTCATATATTTTTTACAATCTTCAGGGATATTCGCATGTAGGCTAATCAGTTTTTTTAGCCGTTCTAAACTTGGGTGCCTAATACCCGTTTCAGTAAAATCGACAGCGGAAAACATATAATACCGCCCTTCACCATAGTCACTATTCAATGTAATCAACCATTTTTTGAACGGGTGGCTACTGTTTAATTCAGAAAAACCATTTTCAATACTCGTACAACTGAATAACATTAGAGTTAATCCCCATCCCCAGATCCTATTCATAATAATTCCTTTTCGAAAAGTGATAGATATAAGGAGTGCTGGCACTCATTGATATACCAGTGAATGCAGCAATGGGTACCATGCCAAGCAAACTCCACGTTTGAAAGGCCGTGTTGTAGGCTTCAGCTCCTGAAAGTACCATTCCCGTTGCAGTATCATACCCGTGAAAACCAACCAACTTTGATATATCTGAGTTCCAAAAGTCATGGCTTTTAGATATTTGGTTTAATCCCCTAGCCCAGAGTGAATCATTATTTTCAAAGGTATAACCTTCCATGCCAGAGTTTTTCGTTAAAAAAAATAAGGACAGCCACATACACTGGACCTTAAGCATTTAAGTGTCGCCAAATGTCATCCAAGCTATTGTCTTTCCTTGATTTTGCCTGTTGACTGCGTTTGCACGTTTTGCCTATAAATTCTATCGCCCACGCTACGTCAGCCTCAAGTTGACTTTTGGCCTGTAACGCTAAGGATTTCATTATCGGTTCAAACCAGCCTATCGGTGTTTTCGCCATTTTGAACATCGGCAATCTCAGGGCCACTTTTTGCGCGGCGGCACGGCATAGATAACGCTTCAGCAATAAGCTGAGCAGGCTAGACCAGATCAATCCTTCCACGAGGTGAGGCTGAACAGTGCTAAATCGTTTGAGATTGTTATGACTTTTCCATTCCTTAAATAACAGCTCCACCTGCCAACGCAGTCGATACAGCTTGCTAATATCTTCGGTACTAAAACGGGGGCGCGGCAGGTTGGTTAACCAGCACAGGTAACGATTATCTTGCTGATGCCAAATAGCGACCATGCGACATGAGTAGTGCTTCCAAGCCACATCCAAGTCAAGTACAGCACGCTTGCGGCCCTTGCTCCTCAGTACTTCCTTCAGCGGTTTATTGGCCAGTTTGTCGAGTATTTTTCCTTTCGCATCTGTGGCTTGCATTACGTTCGGGTTGAGGTGTTTACCTGCACGCATCAGAAAATAGCCGCCGTGACGGGTTAAGTTTGCCAGATAATCCAGATCCATATAGCCAGCATCGGCCAGCAATAGGGTATCCATCAGCGTTTCAGCTTTAGGCAGATACGTGCGCTCAGAGGTGCGGTCTGGCGTCAGTGTCAGGCTGACAGGTTGCTCAGATAAGAGTGGCATCGTCATATGACATTTGACTGACGCCGGCGATGGCAACACAAACCGATTGGGGTAAACCTCGGCCAGTTCGGGATGCGCTGGCCAATGACTAATCGAGTAGTTTCGAGCTTAATCGCTGCGCTATATCGTGCACGTTTACTTTTATTCATTGTGTCACCTAAATTCGCTATGAATGAGATCATAATATTTCTTTCTAGGTAGCCAAACTCACTATACCACTTCAATCAAACCATTGAGTTACAAAGAGTATTAATGTCATGACTACCATGTATAATGCAGCAAGAGTTTTAGGGGCGGTAGAATAGATAACTTATTAAGTAGCGTATAAATAACTCGACCGATGGGCTTTAAGCCCATGCAATCAACCTAGAATAAAAATTACAACGCTAAGGATATGAAAGATGCACTTACACAAAACTAAATTAATAACTGCAATGGCTTTTGCTATGGTAACTTTTAATTCGTCGGCTAATTCAGTTGCCGAGAATGAAATCATGTCCTTCGATAAAGTCATATCCGCTGAATCATTCAATTATGAAATTGAATGATTCAGCAAAACTACACAAAAAATTACTTAATGCTGGCATATCTCCTGCAATTACTGCACAGGCAATGTCTAAATATATCAGTTTCGCAATGTTACAAAATGGGGATAGTGAAAATCGAGAGATCGATTGCAGCACTTATCCATTGCGCAATTATGCTTCTAACTTCGGTTGCTGGAAAAGTAAGGACAGCCACATATTTTGTGTTCTGCGCACTCCTCTACTAGGCTTTACATTACCTTGATTTTCTCTGTATGGAGCCTGTGATGACCTCGGCCAGAAGACAGTTAATTGATGCTAATGCGACGCCCTACTATCATGTGATTAATCGCTGTGTTCGCAGGGCTTTTTTGTGTGGTGAGGATAAACTCACGGGCCGCAGTTTCGAGCATAGACGCGGCTGGATTGTTGATAGAATCAAGGTATTATCTGCGATTTTCTGCATTGATATTTGCGCCTATGCGGTGATGAGTAATCACTATCATTTAGTTCTTAAAATTGATGTCGACAAGGCGAAATCGCTAACGCAAAAAGATATTATTCGTCGCTGGTGTCAAATCACTAAAGGCCATGCCGTCGCCACTAAGTATATGAATGGTGATGCTTTAATCGACGGTGAAGTGATGTTACTTGATGCATTACTCGCCGAGTGGCATGAGCGACTGAGCAGTATCTCTTGGTTTATGCGCTGTTTAAATGAAGAAATTGCCCGTAAGGCCAATCGTGAAGATGAGTGTAAAGGCGCTTTTTGGGAAGGCCGTTTTAAGTCACAAGCCTTGTTAGATGAGCGAGCACTGCTGGCGTGCATGATGTATGTCGATTTAAATCCTATTCGAGCAGGGATTGCCGACTCTGTGCAATCCTCTGATTTTACATCGATTCAGGAGCGCGTGAATGCGCTTAATCCTCATATCAACGCGCCCCAACTGGCCAAAACTACCGCAGATAACCTACAGCCAATTCTACATAAAGCCCTCGTAAAATTCGAAGGTGCTACCCACATTAGCCAACAAAAAGGCATCCCGTTTCACTTTGCCGATTATCTGGAACTCATCGACTGGACAAGCCGGGCGATTCGTCATGATAAAAAAGGCTATATCGATAATCAACGGCCAAAACTGCTCAATGAATTAGGAATTTCGCCCGATGCATGGCTCACTTCAGCCAAAGAGTTTCGTCGTCAATACAGTGGCATAAGTGGTCGATGGGATAGCATGTGCGAGTTTAAAAAGCAGCACAACAGTGGGAAATGGTGTAAAGGTAAAGTGTCAAGCCAAGCGTTACACCCTTAAATTAATAAGCTCATAACTGCTCACTATGCAACTTTAGGTATTATTTTTACTTATCAAAAATGAAAATAATCACGAAAAAACTCAGCTCGATTTTGTCCAAAAGTTTTTTATGTTTAATCGAATGACTTTGCTCAAACCTAATCAGGTTGAACAATTTAGCAAAATACTCATGACTTAATTTTTGAACCTACTGGCTACGCTGATACGTGAAAGGTGAGCCATGGTGATTTGCGAGACGACCGTCTGCACCACGGACGGGGCGGTCGAGCACCACGGACTGACTTGAACAACATCCATGTTTAACTGCCAGTTCGCCATCCATGGCTCTCGTTCATAAGTTCTGAAACCCTAGGTTTCTATTCACCGTGTCGGTGAGTGGATGCCATGGCGCCCCTGTATCCATGGTATAAGAACAAGCTAAGCTCTCAATAGCTGAAATGGCGTACGGCCATGCCGCACAATTCCCCATAAAATAAAAAAGCGGCAGATGAAATTCGCCCTGCCGCTTTTTTTACTGTAGTGAATGATACTTAAAGCCGTCTTGCCTCTATCACACTATCGACTTGTGTCAGTTTCGATAGCACCCGCGATAAACCGTCCAGATTATAAAGCTCAAGCTCCAACTCAATCGCTGCTGTCTGGTTTTTAGTGTCCGATGACGAGCTCATAGCCAATACATTGGATTTCTCAGCAGCTAGCACTGAGGTTAAGTCGCGCAATAATCCGCTGCGATCGTGGGCGAGTACCCGCAGACGCATGCGGTAGCCACCAGAGTAATTTTCGCCCCAAACCACTTCAACACCGCGCTCAGGGTGAACTCGCATTAACTCTTTAACTTGTTCACAATCAGCACGATGCACTGAAATACCACGCCCCTTGGTGATAAAGCCAAAAATTTCATCACCGGGAACGGGCTGACAACAACGGGCGATATGGTTAAGTAAATTACCCACACCGTTGACCTCAACTTGGCCTTGACCGCGGCTGTTTGAAATAGGTTTATTTTGACTTTTCTTAACGAGCTCTTCGACGGCATCTTCTTCCGATACTTCATCGAGTCGCAATCGGCTTTGAATATGGTTAACCACTTGATGCAGACGCACATCACCGCCGCCAATGGCCGCCAGTAAGTCTTCCATACTCGCCATATTAAAGCGCTCAACTGCAATGGCGGCGTCTTTAATTTTAAGGCAAACCCGAGCTAACTCAGTTTCCAGCATTTCTTTACCAGCGATAATATTTTTATCTCTGTCTTGCTGCTTAAACCAATGCTGAATTTTCGAGCGCGCTCGCGAAGTACGGATATAACCTAAATTGGGGTTGAGCCAGTCGCGCTTAGGGTTAGGCTGTTTCGAGGTAATGATCTCGATACGCTCGCCCGTTTCAACCTGATAGGTGAACGGCACAATACGGCCATCGACCTTAGCGCCAATACACTTATGCCCTACTTGGGAGTGAATGTAATAGGCAAAGTCGAGTACGGTTGAGCCTAGAGGCAAGTCAACTACCTCACCGCTTGGGGTGAACACATAAACTCGGTCTTCAAACACTTGGCTGCGAATCTCTTCAACCAAGTTGCCACTTTCGACTACGTCCTCTTGCCATTGCAAAATTTTACGCAGCCAATTAATTTTCTCTTCATAGCCACTTTGCTTACCAGAATGATGGCCTTCTTTATATTTCCAATGCGCCGCAACGCCGAGCTCTGCATCTTCATGCATGTCTTGGGTACGGATTTGAATCTCAACGGTTTTACCCTCAGGCCCCACCACTACGGTGTGAATTGATTGGTAACCGTTAGGCTTAGGGTTAGCCACATAGTCATCAAATTCGCGCGGAATATGATGCCAAAGGGTATGTACAACACCTAATGCGCCATAACAATCCTGTAGGCGTTCAGTCACAATACGCACCGCGCGCACGTCAAACAGCTCGTCAAATTTAAGGTGCTTGCCCTTCATTTTTCGCCAGATACTGTAGATATGTTTTGGCCGACCATAGACCTTAGCGCGAATTTGATCTTCATCGAGGCGTTGTTGTAGCTGACTAACAAACTTGTCGATAAAGACTTCGCGATCGAGCCGTTTGCCATCTAACTGCTTGGCAATATCTTTATAAATATCTGGGTGCAGATAGCGAAACGAAATATCTTCTAGCTCCCACTTTAATTGACCAATACCTAAACGATTGGCCAGTGGCGCATAAATATCGGCAATTTCGCGGGCCAGTAACACCCTTGTTTCTTCGTCGGCATTTTTTACTGCGCGTAGCAAACACACACGCTCAGCCAGTTTAATCACCACAGCGCGCACATCTTCGACCATAGCCAGTAACATGCGGCGGATATTGTCGATTTGCGGTTCGGTTGAGCGACTATTTGGATTAATTTTCAGCGCGCCAATGGCATTCATGGTCACGACACTTGCGACCAGACGGGCCAGAGGCTCACCAAATTTCTCTTGAATCGCTTCTTCGGTCAATAAGCCTGCATCTAACACTAAAAATAGAATCGCTGCCTGTAAGGTTTCGATATCCATATTCATTGGCGCAAGGATTTCGACCATCTCGCGGGCACGTTCGAGTAGTTCTCTCTTCGCAGCAGGGCTTTGAGCGGGCAAGGCATCAATCTGTCCAATTAAGGAGAGCAGCATCTGTGCTTCATCGGCATGACCAACATAGCGAGCCACCCAATCTTCTAATTGAAAGTCAGGATCATTAAAATGCGCTTCGCGAACAGAGACCATCTACTTTATTTCCTTATCTGTGCTCAGAGAAAGTGGGCACCACTTCAGCTCTTCTATCTTCAGCATTAGCGTGAACTTGTCAAACCTAACGGGGATAAATACTTCATTTTATATTTTTTTCAACGTTCTATTTACCCAAACGCTGCAATTTACTTGGTTAATTCAAACAATGCCATCGCTTCAATATGATGCGTCTGTGGGAACATATCAATAAGTCCCAACTGTTGTAGTTTATAGCCACGCTCTAACAACACGGCACTGTCGCGGGCCAAACTGGCTGGATTGCAAGACACATATACCACTTTGCGCGGCTTCATTTTTTTCAGCCATTGCAAGCTTTCAAAAGCGCCAGCACGGGCGGGGTCGAGCAGTAATTTATCGATTTTACCCATCCAAGGTTCAAGGGATAAATCCGCACTTAAATCACCATGATAAAAGGTTAAGTTATCTAAATTATTGGCTTTAGCGTTGACGCGAGCTTGGGTTACCATTTCAGCAACCCCTTCAACGCCAATCACATCGCTGCCCATTTTTGCTAAGGGCAAACTGAAATTTCCCATACCGCAAAATAAATCTAGAATGCGCTCATCCGCTGCAGGGGCTAACCAATCCATCGCCTGAGCGACCATAGCCTTATTTATTTGTCCGTTCACTTGCACGAAGTTACCGGGTGTAAAACTTAAACTCACCGCATTGGACGGTGCATTTTCATCTAACAATTGATAAACCGGTAACACTAACTCAGCGCCAATAGCTTGGAACTGGCCTTCATTGTCCTGCAGACAAATATAAATTTGATGTAACTCAGCAAAAGCCGACAACTTAGCGATATCTTTATCGTTTAAAGCCTTAGTCACGCGCAGCACGGCAAAATGACCATTATCGGCGGCAATCAGCTCAAGATGGCCTAAACTCGCTTTAGCTGATAATTGATTCAGCAGCTTAGCAAACGGCACTATTAAATCGGATAATGGCTTAGCTAATACCTGACACTGGCTAATAGGCACTACATTGCTACTGCTAGCGGCACGAAAACCTAAACTTAAATGCTTGGTATTTTTATCAAATAATGTCGCAAGACGGGCGCGGCGGCGATAATGCCAACCTTCACCCGTTAATGCCGGCGATAAAGCGCCATCTTCAGCGCCAGCAAACTTTGCCATAATATCTAGCAGCGCAGCTTCTTTATGCTCACGCTGACCCGCTAATGACATATGTTGCAAGTCACAACCACCACAGGTGTGATAGTGTGGGCACTCGGGCGTTACTCGCTCAGCGCTGGCTGTATCTATGTTGATAAGCTTAGCGCGAGCATAATTTTTCTTTTGCTCCGTCAGCTGCACAGTCACCACTTCATTAGGCAACGCGCCGGGGATAAACACGACTTTGCCCTGATGTTGTGCTATACCTGCGCCTAGGTGTTCAAGTTGATTCACGCTCAGCGACAACTTGGCTGACAACTGTTTGGAACTATTGGGTTTTGCTTTAAAAAATTGTGCCATTTAGGCCTCTGAATCAATAAAATACTGGCAAAGACCGCCCTGTTTCTGGCAGTCTTATAAAATTATCTTCGTCTATGTCACGGGAAAAACCGCCGCTGCTATGAAGCCTGTCAATAACATGACCAAATACAGCCTACGTTCTTGGGTTCTTATGCTGGCGTTGGCGCCAACAATCTTGGTCGGTATCCTTCTAGGAAGCTACTTTACCATAAACCGATTTTATGAGCTCGAAGATACGCTCGTCGAACAAGGCAGCAATATTATTGAACCACTGTCAATTGTCAGTGAAATGGGGTTAGCGGCAAAGGATCGCGAAGCAACCAAGCGCTTACTCGCTGCGGCGCAACTCAATAAGTCAACGTTAGTAAAATCTATCGCCATTTTTGATATCAATAACCAACTCTTTGTGACCTCACACTACCACAAAGATTTTGAAACCATGCGCTACAAAGAAGCTCTTAATACCCTACGTAAAACTGAGGTTGAACATGTAGGCGACAGCCTTATTTTACGGACGCCAATTTTTGCGATTACGCCGTCAACAATCGCTCCAGCCAGTTTTGATGTTGTGACCAATAATGGACCATTATTGGGCTACATTTCTATTATTATCAATAAAGAACGTGCCTTACTCGAACAGCACAGAGCCGCGGTTGCCGCCTTTATTATTGTGTTAATTGGCGTGCAATTAAACCTGTTATTTACTTTCCGTCTCGTAAAAAACGTGACTCGGCCTATAACTGAAATGGTGCGCGTTGTCGCTAAAATCCGTGAGGGTAAATTGGATGCGCGCTTAAACGGTAATTTGATTGGTGAACTCGATTTGCTCAAACGTGGTATCAATGCCATGGCGGGTTCGCTCTCGGAATACCATGATGAAATGCAGCAAAACATCGACCAAGCCACCTCAGATTTACGCGAAACCCTAGAGCAGATTGAAATCCAAAACGTCGAGTTGGATTTAGCCAAAAAACGTGCCTTAGAAGGCAGCCGGATTAAATCTGAGTTTTTAGCTAATATGTCACACGAATTACGTACTCCGCTTAATGGCGTTATTGGTTTTGCAAGGCAATTAGTTAAAACACCTCTGCATTCAAGCCAAGTCGATTACATCAAAACTATTGAACGCAGCGCCACTAATCTTTTAGGTATCATTAATGATATCCTCGATTTTTCTAAGTTAGAAGCCGGTAAAATGGTGTTAGAAAACATGCCATTCGGCCTTAGAGAAACCATCGCTGATGCCATAACCTTGATCTCAACAAGCGCCCAAGCTAAAGGTCTAGAACTGGTCGTTGATATTGCAGCCGATGTTCCCGATAGTGTCCATGGCGACGCCATGCGGGTGTGCCAAATTATTAATAACTTAGTCGGTAACGCCATTAAATTTACTGACTCTGGCAGTGTAATGGTCAAAATTGAGCTGCAAAGCCAGTCAGATGAACAAGTGATATTGCGCTGTGATGTAGTAGACACGGGTATCGGTATCGATGAGAGCCAGCAAGACTTTTTATTTCAAGCCTTTGGTCAAGCTGACTCCTCCATTTCACGCCGCTTTGGCGGTACAGGGCTTGGCCTTATCATCACTAAACGCCTAGTTAATCAAATGGGTGGCCATATTGGCTTTACATCATCGCCAGAGAAAGGTTCTAACTTCTGGTTTAGTTTGCCACTCGGCTTAGGCCAGTTCCAAATGAGTGATTCTCTGCCGCTTGAAAAACTCAAAAATAAAACGGTATTATTTTACGAACCCCGTGTTCTGACTCATACGGTATTAAGTCGCCAACTCCATCAGTGGGGAACCAGTGTCACCCATCAACAACATATTCCAAACCTACTGGCCACACTCAACACTGTTGAAGGCAAATATGATTATGTGCTGCTAAGTTGCCACGGATTTAATAACTCAGCGCAATTAGTGGACACATTAATATTTGCAAAAACCAAAACAGATTGCCTTGTGGTGTTATTCGATTGCCAAGAACAAGATATTTTAACCCAGTTTATTCGCCCTAATGCCGATGTCGTGTTATCACTGCCAATCAGTGAACACCAACTCGCCCACAACTTAATTTACCCACCAATGGAATACAATATTATCGCTCCCGTTACGATAACGACGCTGGCAGCTCGCCAATCCTTAAGCGTATTAGCGGTGGATGATAACTTTGCCAATTTAAAACTGATTGATACCTTATTGAGCGAACTGGTGACGACCGTCGTTGCCGTTAACAATGGTAATGAGGCGGTTAAGCAAGCCAAAACTCGTACTTTCGATCTGATTTTTATGGATATTCAGATGCCGGGTACCGATGGTATCAGTGCGACAAAACTCATTCGCCAAGGCTCAATGAACCGCAACACACCGATTATTGCGGTAACGGCCCATGCAATAGCTGAAGAACGCGAGTTGATTTTAGGCAGTGGTATGGATGGATACTTACCCAAACCGATTGATGAAGCGGCGCTTAAAGATGTAATTCATCGCTGGATCACAAGGCCTAAGTTTACCCATTTTGATCTGCATACTTTGAATTGGGATTTATGCTTAACCCAAGCTAATCATAAGGCTAGCCTCGCCTTAGACATGCTAAGAATGTTACTCGACTCCCTACCCGAAACGGTGGAGACAATCCAAACAGCGTTAAATCAAAACGATCATGCCGTTATGCTCAGCACGATCCATAAGTTGCATGGTGCGAGCTGCTACTGTGGTGTGCCTACCACACAAAGATTATGCCAAGAAATTGAATCAGCACTAAAGCGAGGAAGTGCTGTTGAAGATCTTGACCCAGAAATACTAGAGTTACTTGATGAGTTAACTAAGGTAGAATCGGCAGCAAATCAAGTGATATCACAGCTATCAGCGGAAATAACAGATGACCAAAAAAACGGGCTTTTTTAAACGTCTAAAGGCGTTAACACTGCCACAAAAACAACTCTTTGCTACTGCACTTTGCCAACGTATGCTGCCGAACTATCAGCTATTTTCTGAGGTGTGTGAGTTTGGTGATCCTAGCGTATTAAGTACGGCATTAGAGTTACTGTGGCAGTCCCAGTACGACTCTAAGCTTAAATTCAATATTGATGTGCATTTGCAACGCCTAGAGGATAACACCCCAGATCCTGCTAATTTTGAAGCCTATGGTGCTCATCCTGCTATGGATACCGTAGTTGCCATTTCGACATTATTGAGTGCTATCCAAGATAAAATAGAAGAAGATATCATCAATATCAGTAAACTTTCTTCAAGCACTGTTGCTCACTATATTGAAGCTATCAGCGATGTCGATTTAGTCGACGAAGCATTAGATGATTTTGTTTTCGCCCATGAAGTCATGGAAGAAGAAAAAGAGCTACAAAATTCGCTACTCGAAATTATCGAAGAAAACCCAAAAATTACTGCAGAACTGGTAAAGGGTTTACGCAAAGATATTATTGAAGCTGGCGTATCAAATATCGGTATTAGCATAGCTTAATTGGCCAAGTGCTTGGGGCAACTCAAGCACTCATTAAGAAAAATAATCGCCAATGCTCTTCACTAAAATATCTTGTGGTGAGGTAAATTCCATAATAAATAAGTGCTATCGTTAACTATGATCCTTTGTTAATTTGGAGTTATCCCTATGAGAAAACTTATTTATCAAGGATTTATCTTAACTAATAGCGAAGGCCATACCGATAGTTGGAAACTCACAATTAAAGATCAACATCGTATTGGTTCATTGTTTGAGTTACGCCGTTTAGTCGCATATTATTTAGAATTAGGCGTATTACCTGAGACACGTGTAAGCCTTCAAGATGTGAAACAAGTACAAAATATGATGCCTAAAAATACCGTTATAGCCAAAAAACGCTGATAATGTTTTCTATCTTCAGCCCTTAAAGTATATAAAATAGCTCTGATGCCTTTAACTACATAAACTCAATAAATACTGCAACGCGGTCATTAAGAGTTAATGCGCCAGTGAAAAATAACCGCAGTGAGTTTATAACCATTTAATTGTAAGGATGAGTGAGGGAATGACTATTTTAACCCCTCTGTTTGCCGTATTCGGGATTATGTTGCTCGGCACGCTAGTACAAAAACTAAAAATCTTACCCGTTGATACGGATCAAGTACTTAACCAGTATGTCTATTATATTGCCTTCCCAGCAATCATGCTTATTGCCCTTGCACAGCAACCAATTGATGAGATTTTGCAATGGGGTTTTATTGCCGGCTACAGCACGGCTATGATCACCACTTATCTTATTTGTCTTGGGCTTTCACTGCTGGTGGATCCTCAGCAACATGCCATTGCCGCCATTCGAGCACTCAATGCCACCTTCGGCAATACAGCTTTTATTGGTATCCCGTTACTTATCATCCTGTTCCCGCAACAACAAAGCGCTTTAATTGCAGCAGCGATTGCCAGCTTATTATCAGTGCTGATGTTTGCTGTAGCTTTAGTATCAATGGAACTAGCGATAAATACACAAAGACAACATCACGCCTTCGTTATAATAACAATGGCAATAGGCAAAAATCCTATTGTTATTGGCAGCTTAATTGGTGTGGGTATTTCGGCACTGGAGATAAAATTACCTCCTGGGCTCGCACTGATGATCCAGCAGATAGGCAATACCTCAAGCCCTTGCGCACTATTTGCAATCGGCATGGTGCTAGCCAAAGCGATGCGCTATCAAAAAGATAGCAAGGTATTTAGCCTTAAAAGCGTCATAGAACTTAGCCTTATCAACCTGTTCAAACTGGTGATTCAACCTTTGCTTATTTATTTTATGCTTAAAAGTTTTGCTGTAACTGGGGACTATTTAATTATGGGCGTGATCTTAAGTGCATTGCCTACTGCGGCTAGCGCCTACTTACTCGCTCAGCGCTACAATACTCAGGCATCAAGCAGTGCTCAGGGTATTTTATTCGGTACAATAGTGACTTTTTTCAGTTTACCCATATTAGAATCTCTAGTAAGAACTCACTCATAATCAATAGATTAAAAATATTAACTAGCAATTTTGTTGATTATTTACTCAAGCCGCTTTACTGTATATAAAATCAGTATATACTGTTTATCAATACAGTGGTTTGGTGTGTTTTCGACAGGGATTCGCTATGCTTTGCCAACTCAGCATTAATAACTTTGCTATCGTCCGATTTTTAGAATTAGATTTTCGTCCCGGTATGACCAGCATTACAGGTGAGACGGGAGCTGGTAAATCGATCGCTATCGACGCTTTAGGCCTATGTCTAGGTAATAGAGCCGATGCCAGCAGCATTCGCCCTGGAGCCAGTAAAACAGAGGTTAGTGCGCGCTTTTCTTTGGATGATATTCCACTGGCCAAACGTTGGTTAGAGGATAACGATCTTGAGCTCGACAATGAGTGTATCCTACGCCGGACCATTGGCAGTGATGGCCGCTCACGGGCCTATATCAACGGTAATCCAGTACCACTGACACAACTCAAATTACTAGGTCAGTTACTCATTGGTATTCACGGCCAACATGCACACCATGCAATGTTAAAAAGTGAGCATCAACTCACCCTGCTCGACAGCTATGCAAACCATAGATTACTGATTGATACTGTAAGTGCGAGTTTTCAGCGTTGTAAGCAAATTGAAGCCGATCTAAAACAGCTAGAAGCCTCTCAGCATGAACGGATTGCTCGTAAACAACTAGTGCAATATCAAGTAGAAGAACTTGATGAGTTTGATCTTAAAGTCGATGAATTTGATGAAATTGAACAAGAGCACAAACGACTGGCTAACGGCACTGAGCTCATTGATACCTGTCAGGCAAGCTTAGACATACTCACTGAAGGCGAAGAAAGTAATATAGAATCACTACTCAATCGAGTTGTTTCTCTGGCAGAAGATCTGCAAAGCTACGATCCCGCATTAAGTAATATCAGCACTATGCTGAATGATGCACTAATCCAAGTACAAGAAAGTGCCGGTGAATTACAGCATTATTTAAGTAAACTTGAACTCGATCCAACCCATTTTGCCTATTTAGAAGAACGGCTATCAAAAGCCATGCAACTGGCGCGTAAGCACCATGTTAGCCCGAATAAATTAGCCGACCATCACTTAGCCTTAAAGACTGAACTGAGCACCTTAGACAGCGATGAAAACAAACTCGAAGAAATTCAGTTACAAGTTGATGCCAGCAGAAGCGCTTATCTTAGCAATGCACAAAAGCTCAGTCAAAGCCGCGCAAGATATGCTAAAGAGCTTGATAAACTCGTTACTCAGTCAATCCACGAACTGAATATGCCCAAGGGGAAATTTACTATCGAAGTCAATTTCCACCCAGAGCAGATGTCCATCAATGGCAGTGACAATATTGAATTTATGGTGACCACTAACCCAGGCCAGCCTTTACAACCCATTTCTAAAGTGGCTTCAGGCGGTGAACTTTCACGAATAGGCTTAGGTATTCAAGTCATTACGGCGAAAAAAGTCGCCACACCAACGTTGATTTTTGATGAGGTAGATGTGGGTATCTCTGGCCCAACCGCCGCAGTGGTTGGCCGTATGTTACGCAGCTTAGGCGAGTCGACTCAAGTATTGTGCGTAACTCACTTACCCCAAGTTGCGGGCAATGGGCACCAACATATGTTTGTCGATAAGTTTAATAAAGCGGGCAGCACTGAAACAACTATGAAATCACTCGATCGTGAGCAACGTATACAAGAACTCGCCAGACTATTAGGCGGCGACACTATCACCAGCAATACGCTAGCAAACGCTAGAGAACTGCTGCAATAGTAGGAACAAAGAGAGTCAAGGACAACACGATGAGAGAACCAAATTGATATATAACCATAGTTAAAACAAAGGGCTAGCTGTTAGCTAAAACACCACACTAGCCCTTGTAAACAAATAAAGGCGAACACGCCAGCTAAAACATCATCGATCATTATGCCAAAACCGCCTTCAACTTTGGCGTCAAGCCAACGAATCGGCCAAGGCTTAATGATATCGAAAAAGCGAAATAGACCAAATCCGACTAATAGCCAAACCCAGCCTGCTGGCGCTGCTATCATAGTGATTAGTAGCCCAGCCACTTCATCCCACACAATAGCGCCGTGATCGTGTACGCCCATATCATTAGCAGCTTTACCACAAATATAAAAACCCGCCAAAACACTGATTAAGGTTAAACCGAGATACCAAGCCAGCGGTAATGGCGCCATAAGCAAATACAAGGGAATAGCTGCAAAAGTACCGAAAGTACCGGGCGCTTTAGCGGCAAGTCCACTACCAAAACCGAGTGCTAAAAAATGCACAGGGTTCTTTAATGATAGGCGAGTTAACGCCTTATCCTTTGACAACCATTTCATTAACACGCTCTTCGCTTAAAAGTGCTCAAAACCGTAATACGGTGGAATAAAAGGCTCACCATTGAGTTGTAATTTTAGTTTGCTGCCAGCACAAATTTGCCCAACACGGACAAATTTAGTCCCCGTATGGTTCAATGTTGTTTCAAGGGCACCTTTTTGGGACTCTGGAACCGTGAACAACAGTTCATAATCTTCGCCACCCGTAAGTGCATAACCTAATGCATGCTCCTCACTCACAGTATCTTTCATCGCCAATGATAACGGAATGCAATTAACATCAACAATTGCCCCCACCTCTGCAGCTTTAAGAATATGGCTAATATCTGAAATAAAACCGTCAGAAAGATCAATCGCACTAGAGGCTAATGATCGTAGCGCTTGGCCTGCTAACACTCTTGGCGTTGGACGATAATGACGATTGATAAGGAATTCTTTGTTTTCGGCTTTGGCTTGCTGAGCACCGCGGATAATATCCAGACCTAAGGCGGAATCGCCAAGCGTGCCGGTAACATAAATCCAGTCACCCGCTTTAGCACCGTGTCGCGTGAGGGCTTTACCCTGTGGAACTTGGCCATGCACGGTAATATTAATCGCCCGCGGACCGCGAGTGGTATCACCACCAATTAAAGCTATACCATAGTAATTGGCGGCTTCAAACAACCCCTCGCTAAAACCACTGAGCCAAGTTTCATCGACGTCAGGCAGGGTTAAAGCAAGCGTCATCCACGCAGGTTCTGCGCCCATGGCAGCCAAATCAGATAAATTTACCGCTAAGGCTTTGTAGCCTAAAGCAGCTGGAGGCATATCGGGGAAGAAGTGAACATTTTCGACTAAGGTGTCACAGGAGATAGCAATCGACTTATTTTCTGCCGGTTGCACTAAAGCGCAATCGTCGCCGATGCCTAGCTTGACATCACGGCGAGTGGGGCCGCGATTGCTAAAATAACATTCAATTAATTGGAATTCTTTCACTGTACAGTTTGGCACGACTCACATCGGCCACCTTTGTTAGCAATGAAAAACGGTATCCTAAGATACCGTTTGTCTTTGTTACTTACGTGCAACCAGTTTGTCGAGCAGTCCGTTTACAAACTTATGACTCTCGTCCGCACCGAAAGATTTCGCCAATTCGATCGCTTCATTAATCGCGACCTTATACGGCACATCTTTGCGGAAAGTCAGCTCATAGGTCGCTAAACGAACAATGGCTTTCTCAACTGGAGACACTTCATCAATCGGGCGCTCCAGATGCGGGATGATTAAATCATCCAATTGGGTTTTCTTCGTTGCAACGCCTGAAAATAGCTCACGAAAATAAGCTACATCAACACCATCGAGACTTTGTTCAGTTAAAAACTCATGCTCGACATCGGCAATATTATTCCCGCTTAGTTGCCATGAATAGATGGCTTGAACGGCTAAACGGCGGGCCTTGCGGCGCTCAGAAGGCTTCATTATTTTTCCTACTATAACAACTGTTGTTCAAGTTCTTGCAGAACATTGACCATTTCTAACAGGCTTAAAGCAGCTTCGCCGCCTTTGTTACCCGCTTTGGTACCTGAACGTTCAATAGCTTGTTCTATGGTATCTGTGGTCAACACGCCGAAAGCAACAGGTAGATCAAATTCTAAAGCAATTTGAGCTAGTCCTTTATTACATTCGCCTGCAACAAAATCAAAATGAGGAGTACCACCACGGATCACCGCACCTAATGCGATAATACCGTCGAATTTACCACTGGCAGCTACGCGACGCGCAGCTAGCGGCAACTCAACAGCACCTGGTACACGGACAACAGTGATATTGTCGTCGCTGACTTGGCCAAAACGCTTCAGCGTGTCAAGTGCACCTTCAAGCAAGCTCTCAACTAAAAAGCTGTTGAAACGCGAAATTACAATCGCAACTTTGGCATTTTTCGCTTCGATATTACCTTGAACTACGTTCATTATCTTACCTAATTTAGCTAAAGCACCCAGCTCGGGGCGAAAAGTGGCGACATGATATCACAGCCCATTGCCCAGAGCCCTATGCAAATTATCAGAAATTGTTAATTTTACTTCAGTGTAACTTTGAGTTTTAGTCAGCGACATACTCGGTCACTTCAAGGCCAAAGCCAGAAAGCGAATGGTAACGTTTAGGCGAGCTAAGTAAGCGCATTTTAGTCACGCCGAGGCTGGCTAAGATTTGTGAGCCCACGCCAACGCGGCGCGAAGTACCCTGCCATTTGGCAGAAGCAGGCGCTTGACCTTGATCTTCAGCTTCAAAAGCTTTTACCCTAGCAAGTATTTCGCTGGCGGGTTCTTGGCTACCCAATAAAACGAGGACTCCACCTTCGGTTGCAATACGCTGCATTGCTTTCTCAAGTGGCCAGCTACGTTGCTGATCGCGCTCAGAATGCAGTAAGTCATTGAAGGTATTTTGTAAATGCACTCGCACTAAGCAATCGCTCTTCACTTCGCCTTTAATTAAAGCGAAATGCAGTTGGTTGTCGATAGTGTCTCTAAAGGTCACCATATCGAACTCGCCGAAACGAGTAGGTAACTTACACTTAGCCTCACGCACAACCGTGGTTTCTTGGGTATTGCGATATTCAATTAATGCCGCGATAGTGCCAATTTTAATACCATGTAATTCTGAGAAAACCTCTAAATCAGGGCGGCGTGCCATGGTGCCATCTTCATTTAGAATTTCAACAATCACACCAGAAGGCTCAAGCCCGGCTAAACGCGCTAAATCACAACCCGCTTCTGTGTGGCCAGCACGAATTAACACGCCGCCATCCTGTGCCATTAACGGGAAGATATGCCCAGGTTGCACTAAATCAGACGCTTTGGCATCTTTAGCCACTGCCGCCTTTACCGTAACGGCACGATCGTGAGCCGAGATACCAGTAGTGACGCCTGTCGCTGCTTCAATAGACACTGTAAAGTTAGTCGAGAACTGGGCGTTATTATTTGTTACCATTAAAGGCAGATTCAATTGCTGACAACGTGCTTTGGTCATTGTCTGGCAAATCAATCCACGGCCATATTTCGCCATGAAATTAATCGCTTCTGGCGTTACCAATTCGGCCGCCATGATTAAATCACCTTCGTTTTCTCTGTCTTCGTCATCCATCAAAATAACCATTTTACCTTGACGAATATCTTCGATGATCTCTTCTATACTGTGCAGCGCCATTGTAGGACCTTATGATTTTGCTGTTGTTATGAAATTTTACACCTTAGCAGTGCGATTGCCAGTGCACTAACGCACAAAGCCGGCACGGGCTAACATGTCCATAGTTACGCCACCGCTCTTATTGTCTTTACCATCGTAATTCATCAAGCGCTCAAGATAACGGGCAATTAAATCTACTTCGATATTCACCTTATCGCCCGCTTGCAGGTTAATTAAGGTGGTTTCTCCTGCGGTATGCGGCACTATGGTTAAGCGAAAACGACTGCCGTCGACTTCATTCACCGTTAGGCTTACGCCATCAATGGTGATAGAACCTTTATGGGCAATATAGCGCCCTAACTCTGCGGGTGCCGCTAACCAAAACTCAATGGCTTGACCACGAACAAGACGCTGCTCAACCGTAGCAATACCGTCCACATGGCCACTGACCATGTGTCCCCCTAAACGCGTAGTTGGGGTGACGGCTTTTTCTAGATTAACCTTAGTGCCTACTTTATAGTTCGCAAAACCCGTTAGGCTTACAGTTTCGGCTGAGACATCAGCCACATAACCGTCAGCTAATTGCTGCACCACTGTTAGGCACACGCCATTAGTAGCAATACTGTCGCCTAAGCGTACATCGTTTAAATCCAATTTGCCGCTCGCCACGGTAAGACGAATATCATCGCCTTTACGCTCCAGTTTGCGCAGGGTGCCCACGGCTTCAATAATCCCAGTAAACATGGTTAACTCACTTAGTTAGATAAAGAGGGATCTGGCATAAGGCTCAAGGTCAAACGGGTATCTGGCCCTAGTTTACGCTCATCGACCACGGTTAATGCCGGAATTTGCGCCATGGTTTGATAATCGGGCAATTGTAATAAATTACACCCTTGCCCACCGAGGATTTTCATCGCTTGGTATAGCACTAACTCATCGACCAGCCCCTGCGCTAAAAACGCGCCCGCTAAGGTTGCGCCCGCTTCCACCAGCACTTGATTACAACTTTGGCCTAAATAGCGTAATAGATCAGGTAATGACACGCGACCTGCCATTGCGGGTAACACAAGGCAACTCACATGGGAGGGCAATTGTGTTTGAAACGCTGCGGGATATGCCACGGTCGACACCAACAATATTGGCGATGCGATAGACAAAAAAGCGGCTGTTGACGGCAAACGGGCACGACTGTCGAGTATCACTCTTAATGGCTGTAGTAATTGCGCCTCAGTTACCCTGTCTTTTAAACTGCCCAGCTCTTGATAACGCACATTGAGCGAAGGGTCGTCCGCCAGTATGGTTTCAATCCCCGTTACCAGTGCGCAAGCACGTAAGCGTAAGCGCTGCACGTCGCGGCGTGATTCAGGGCCAGTGATCCATTTAGATACACCGTTAGACAGTGCTGTTTTACCATCAAGACTTGCCGCTAATTTGACTGTAACTCTTGGCAGTCCTAATTCCATACGTTTCATAAAGCCCGCATTTAAGGCATAAGCTTCATGGCGATGTAAGCCGACATCAACCTCGATGCCAGCGTCGCGTAGCATTTGAATACCGCGCCCACCGACTTGTGGATTAGCATCTTCCACCGCTACCACCACACGCTTAACGCCAATATTGATCAGCGCTAAGGCGCAGGGCGGCGTGCGGCCATAATGGCTACAGGGCTCTAAAGTCACATAAGCCGTTGCGCCGCGAGCTTCTTCACCCGCCATACGCAGCGCATGGACTTCAGCGTGGGGCTCTCCCGCCTTTTGATGATAACCTTCGCCGACAATGTGGTTATCTTTAACAATAACGCAGCCAACACTAGGATTAGGCCTTGTGGTGTAAAAGCCTTTACGCGCCAATTGAATCGCGCGGCTCATCATTTGAATATCCAGCACCGACCAACTTATGTTCAAGCTCATGTTTAACCCTATTGTTAAAGGTTTCGTCTTTCACCTTGCTAATAAAATCAGTCTGTTAAAGCTATTTAATAAAAGCCATCTTTCAAATCTATGTGACCAAACGCCTAACCTAAAGGCTGCAAAGCTGAATAACTACTTTTGCAGTTTGGCTATCGCTTCGCCAAATTCGGATACATCTTCAAAGGCGCGATACACAGAAGCAAAGCGTATATATGCTACTTTATCGAGCGTCATTAATTGCTCCATCATCAAGTTACCAACCATTTCTGACGGCACTTCTCGCTCACCTGTCGCGCGCAGGGTCGATTTGATTTTACTGAGCGCTTGTTCAATTTCATCCATAGACACGGGGCGTTTTTCAACGGCGCGCAGCATGCCACCTTGGAGTTTTTCTTCATCGAAGGGTTGGCGTGAACCATCGCGCTTAATCACCCGCGGCATCACTAACTCAGCGCCTTCAAAAGTGGTAAATCTCTCATGGCATTCGGTGCATTCTCGGCGACGGCGCACTTGATGGCCTTCTGCCACTAAACGGGAATCGATAACTTTAGTATCTGTCGCGCTGCAAAATGGACAATACATTGAACCTCCTGCCTGTAGATAAAGATAAAGCCGTAAATAGCCTTGTTTGCTAAGTCTCTGCCAAACTCAATTGATTTAGGCCTAAGATTTTACCAATAAAAATGGCCGCTAGATGCGGCCATGGGATTTTATCCTATTTATGGGCTGAGGTTAACTACCTGATGTAAGTACCTAGCGCTAAGTACCTAATGTTAAGTACCTGATGCTAAATATAAGTCTCAGTAGTCGATCTCAGCCTGTCATCTAATTAAGCGTAGATGACAAGCAAATTAGCCGTAAACAGGGAAACGTGCGCACAGTGCCAACACTTGGCCTTTCACACGCTCAATCACAGCAGGATTATGGGCATCATCGAGGATGTCACAAATCCAGCCCGTCAGTTCTTTTGATTCCGCTTCTTTAAAGCCGCGACGTGTAATCGCTGGCGTACCGATACGCACACCTGATGTAACAAAAGGTGAACGTGGATCGTTTGGCACTGAGTTTTTGTTCACCGTAATGTTAGCACTACCTAAAGCGGCATCAGCTTCTTTGCCGGTTAAGTCGCGACCAATCAGGTCAACTAGCATTAGGTGATTTTCAGTTCCGCCAGAGACGATTTTGTAACCGCGCTCAAGGAACACTTCAACCATCGCTTTAGCGTTATTAACCACTTGCTGCTGGTAAACTTTAAATTCTGGCTCTAGCGCTTCTTTGAACGCTACCGCTTTACCAGCGATAACGTGCATTAATGGGCCACCTTGACCACCAGGGAATACTGCAGAGTTCAACTTCTTGTATAAGTCTTCATCATCAGCTGCTGACAAAATCACGCCACCACGGGGACCGGCTAAGGTTTTGTGGGTCGTTGAGGTCACTACGTGTGCGTGCGGTACTGGGTTTGGATAAACACCCGCAGCAATAAGGCCTGCAACGTGTGCCATATCCACAAATAAATAAGCACCGATTTTGTCGGCGATTTCACGCATTCTTGCCCAATCAACGATACCAGAATAAGCAGAGAAACCGCCGATCATCATTTTAGGCTTATGTTCAATCGCAATACGTTCCATTTCGTCATAGTCAATTTGACCCGACTCATCGATACCGTAAGGAATAATATTGTACAGTTTGCCAGAAAAGTTAACTGGTGAACCGTGGGTCAAGTGACCACCATGGGCTAAGTTCATGCCCAGTACGGTATCGCCAGGTTTTAACAATGCCATGTAAACAGCGCTGTTTGCCTGAGAACCTGAATGAGGTTGTACGTTAGCGTAAGTTGCGCCAAAAAGCTCTTTTGCACGTTCAATCGCTAAGGTTTCAACCACGTCCACATACTCACAACCACCGTAGTAACGCTTGCCTGGATAGCCTTCAGCGTACTTGTTGGTGAGTTGTGAACCTTGCGCTTCCATCACGCGTGGGCTGGTGTAGTTTTCAGAAGCAATTAGTTCAATATGCTCTTCTTGGCGCAGGGTTTCGTTCTGAATTGCCTTAAACAGTTCTGGATCATAATCTGCGATATTCATATCTTTTTTCAGCATTGCTTACTCCAACGGCTCATTCTTATAGGTAGGGTTGCGCGGTATTCTACTCGGAACACGGCCACAATCCCAGTATTTGAAACATGAAATTCCTAGCGTTTTAGCTTGAACTTAGCTCATTGTCGAGTTGAGTTCGGCGCACAATCAAGTAGAATCAGCCGCATCATTAGTCACTTAAGATAGAGAAAAATGGCTCAGTTTGTTTATAGCATGCTACGGGTGGGTAAGATTGTTCCGCCTAAGAAGCAGATCCTTAAAGACATTTCTTTAAGCTTTTTCCCCGGTGCCAAAATTGGTGTATTAGGCCTTAACGGTTCAGGTAAATCGACGCTACTGCGCATTATGGCGGGTATCGATACCGAGATTGAAGGCGAAGCGCGCCCAATGCCGGGATTGAAAATAGGTTATCTACCGCAGGAACCTAAACTCGATCCGACTCAGACCGTGCGTGAAGCGATTGAAGAAGCCGTATCGGAGGCAAAAAATGCCCTGACTCGCCTTGATGCTGTTTATGCCGCCTATGCTGAGCCAGATGCGGATTTCGACGCCTTAGCAAAAGAGCAAGGCGAGCTTGAAGCGATTATCCAAGCCCAAGATGCGCATAACTTAGAGCATATCCTTGAGCGCGCCGCTAACGCCCTGCGTCTGCCAGATTGGGATGAAAAAATTGCAGTGTTATCGGGTGGTGAGCGTCGCCGTGTGGCGATTTGTCGTTTGCTACTTGAAAAGCCAGAAATGCTATTACTGGACGAACCGACCAACCATTTGGATGCCGAATCTGTAGCTTGGCTTGAGCATTTCTTGCAGGAATACGCCGGTACTGTGGTGGCGATTACCCACGACCGTTACTTCCTCGACAATGCCGCTGGCTGGATTTTAGAGCTCGACCGCGGTGAAGGTATTCCGTGGGAAGGTAACTATTCTTCATGGCTTGAGCAGAAAGATGCCCGTTTAAAGCAAGAATCTGCTACCGAAAGCGCCCGTCAAAAAACCATTGCCAAAGAATTAGAATGGGTGCGTCAAGGTGCCAAAGGCCGTCAGTCAAAAGGCAAAGCCCGTATGGCGCGCTTTGAAGAGCTGAACACTAACGATTACCAAAAGCGTAACGAAACCAACGAGCTGTTTATTCCACCCGGACCACGTTTAGGCGACAAGGTTATTGAAGTGAATAACCTGACTAAGTCTTACGGTGACCGTATATTGATTGACAACCTGTCATTCTCAGTACCTAAAGGCGCTATCGTCGGCATTATCGGTGCTAACGGCGCAGGTAAATCGACCCTATTCCGCATGTTATCCGGCGCAGAAACGCCAGATAGCGGCAGCATTGAACTGGGCGAAACCGTGCAACTGGCATCCGTTGAGCAGTTCCGCGATTCGATGAATGATAAGAACACCATTTGGGAAGAGATCTCCGGTGGTCAAGACATCATGCGCATCAATAACATGGAAATCCCAAGCCGTGCCTATGTTGGCCGTTTTAACTTCCGTGGTGGCGATCAGCAAAAAATTATCGGCACGCTGTCTGGTGGTGAACGTAACCGCGTACATTTAGCTAAACTGCTGCAAGCCGGTGGTAACGTATTGCTGCTCGATGAACCGACCAACGACTTAGACATTGAAACTCTGCGCGCATTGGAAGAAGCAATTCTAGAATTCCCAGGTTGCGCTATGGTGATTTCGCATGACCGTTGGTTCTTAGATCGTATTGCGACCCACATTTTAGATTACCGCGATGAAGGCCAAGTGAACTTCTATGAAGGTAACTACACCGAATACTCGGCATGGTTGAAAAATACCTATGGCGCCGATGTCGTTGAGCCGCACCGCTTAAAATACAAGCGCATGGTTAAATAGGTTTTATCTCAAAATGCGTGAAAAAAGGGCTCCGTTCAATAGAACTGAGCCTTTTTTATTCGCGTACTTTACTCTATACACATTGGCCATGGCTTTTATGTTTCAAGTCTAACGGCATTGATTACTCAAAAGACTTAATGCTATTTCAAACTGGCAAAATAGGCCACCAGCATGTCCATCATCACCCTGAGTGCAGGCTGCATGTGTTTGCGGGATTGATACACACCATACACACCAAGGGATTGCGGCGTAAACTTCGTTAATAAAGGCACTAACTGACCCGAATCTAAATAGGGTTTCGCTGCCCACAGCGGTTGCATAGCAATCCCCTCACCTGCCAGCGTAGCATTGAGCACCACCATAGAATCATTGGCGCTAAAATTCCCATTCACAGGCACGTTAAACGCCTGACCTTGGTTTAACTTAGGATCGGATTTCAGCGCCTGATGCTGTTTTACAGCCACAGCAGTTTGATAAAAGCGCCACATCACATCGCCAAAGTAGGAATAGGTTAAGCAGTTATGTTGAGTCAAATCTTCGGGATGCAGCACGGCGGCGCGCGCGGCAAGATAACTCGGTGCGGCGCACACCACAGATTCACATTCCCCCAAGCGCCTTGCGATAAGATTGGGGTCGAGTTCATTGGTGATGCGAATCGCCAGATCAATCCGCTCAGCGACCAGATCGACGGTTTGGCTACTCACGTGAAGGTTCACACTCGCCTGCGGATAACTGGCTAAGTATTGGCGCACCACGGGCATTAAAATCTGATGCGCTAAAAACTGGGAGCAGCTAATACGCAACAATCCGCGCGGAATCGCCACAGCAGCATGATTAACCGCTGGCACTTCGTTCGCCAGTTCAAGTAAGCGATGACAATAATCCAGCACTTGCTCACCCGCTGGCGTTAAGCTCAGGCTACGTGTCGAACGATGTAGTAACCTAGCACCGGACCATTCCTCCATTTCGCTCAAGTAACGGGTCACCATAGACCGCGACATATCTAAGGCATTGGCGGCGCTAATCATGCTGCCGCGCTCGACAATAGTCACAAACACTTTAGCCGCTTCGAGTCTATCCATTACTTATCTCCACTCACGTTCAACCAATAATCACTTTCAATCAATGATCACTTTCAACCAACGGCTCGCTTACAGATTTGCGTCCTAACATGACTAAGAGAGCAAGATTACACCCAGTCATTAGTCCGATTGATGCAACAATCATGGGCAGATAATGGCATTTATCTATTAATTTATGCAACCTATACTGAGCTCACTTTTGCAGCAGCTGCAAATAAACAAATGCTAAACGAAGCTTTTACTCTTTCATCCTGTGACTATAAGTGAGCCCAAAATGAACACATCGACCTATGCAATACGCAACATAGTTAACGCCACATTCAAAGCCTCATCTAAAATCAGCTTAGCCGCTACCTTACTGCTAGCGGGACTCGGCACGGTCAATGCAGCGCCATTACAAGTGAGCCATTTTAATCCGGGCGAAAACAGTATCTTTGCCGTGTCATCGAGTTTTATCAGCGGCGAACATGAGATGATGTTAGTCGATGCACAATTTCAAAATAACGATGCCCAAACCTTGGTCGATACCATCAAGGCCAGCGGTAAAAAACTGACTCAGGTGTATATCAGCCATAGCGATCCTGACTTTTATTTCGGCTTAGCCGTGATTAAAAAGAATTTCCCCGATGCACAAATCGTCGCCACTCAAACCACTGTCGATGCCATTAAAGCCTCAATGGAAGGCAAGCTCGCCTACTGGGGTCCGATTTTAAAAGACAATGCGCCAAGCGAATTAGTGCTACCCAAAGCGGTTCATAGTGATACGTTTACTATCGACGGTGAGCAAGTGATTATCGAAGGTTTTAATGATAAACACCCTAAACACACTTTCCTGTGGGTACCATCGATAAAAACTATTGTAGGTGGCGTAGAAGTATTTGATAACACCCATGTTTGGATGGCAGACACCCAAACTACCTCTGAGCGTCAAGAATGGTTAATTCATTTAGATGCAATGGAAAAACTGCTGCCGACCACAGTGATCCCAGGGCACTACTTAGGCAAAGCGCGATTTGATATCCGCGCTATCAATTTTACCCGTGACTATGTAAAAGCCTTTGACGTCGCGGCAAAAGCTTCGAAAAATTCAGCCGAATTAATCCAAAAGATGCGGGCGCTATATCCACAAATGCCAGTCGATGCAGGACTTGAGATCAGCGCCAAAGTTTACATGGGCGAAATAATCTGGCCTATGTAAGCCCTGCTATACCTATCTCGACACTTAATATACTGGCGATGAAATATAGGCATTTAAGTGCAAACAATTAAAGACAAGCACATAAGCGATTGTATGCCTGTCTTTACCTAAATAACTGTCCCCCAATAACCGTACCAACCTAACTATTTTAATCAATGATCTCAAAGGACTTAAGTCGCTAATGTCGCGACGAACTTAAGCCAAAAGGTTTAATACTATGACTCACCCAACAACTCATTCTGCTAGCATAGCCAACAGCACACCAACGGCCAAAGTGCGTACTCTGCACGCGATTATCGACCCTTTATGTGGTTGGTGTTATGCCGCAGCGCCACTGCTCGATGCTGCAGCCAAAGCTGGCTTTACCATTAAGCTCCACGGCGGCGGTATGCTCACAGGCCCAAGACGCAAACAAATCGATGCCAACTGGTGCGACTATGTTATGCCACATGATCTGCGCATTGCCGAGCTAACCGGACAGCCTTTTGGTGAGAACTATTTCGATGGTCTGCTGCGCAATACCACAGTCGTACTCGACTCGGCGCCCCCCATTAAAGCCATGCTCGCAGTCGATGCGATGGGCGGCGATAGTTTGGCTTATCTACACTCAGTACAACTGGCCCATTACCGCGATGGTCACTGCGCCAGTGATGAAGGTAATCTCGCAAGGTTAGCCGCTGAACTTGGGCTCGACTCTATAAGTTTTGCAAAGCATTATGCCCAAGATGAAGACAAGCTGTATGAGCATATCGTTGAGTCCAGAGCATTGTTGAATCTGATAGGTACCCAAGGTTTCCCTTCGATGGCTATAGAGGATGATGACGGCAATATCACTGCCATTAATATCAATCGCTTCTACGGCCAACCCGCCCAGTGGTTAAGCCATCTTGAAGCGCAATTTGAGTCATAATTATGCCAATGCTTAATGGTATTTCAGAAGGCTCATTAGTGAATGAGCTTGCTCAGTTAAGTCTTATAGAAACAGCAAGGCAGACTGATGCGAATCTTGTACTGGTTAAAAGCACCTATGAGGGAAGTAGCTCAGCCGAGAACGCCAAAAGTTTTCAGCATGCCTTAGCGAGTGACGCGCGCTGGTCGGAAGCGGCGGGGTTTCCTTATGCGGGCACTTATGTAGGTTTTAGCGCAATAGCCGCCAACATGTTCGCCCGCCTCGAAACTAAATGGGATAACTATCGCGTCGATATCGAAGACTATGTAGCCCAAGACGATAAGGTTTTTGCCTTTGGCACTTATTCAGGAACCTATGTCAAGACAGACAAGTATTTTAGCGCCCGAGTCGCCCATTTATGGAAGATACACAGCGGAGAAATCGTCAGTTTCGAGCAGTTTGTCGATAGCCATACCGTAGTCAATGCCATGCAAGTGCAATACGTACAACGGTGAATGCTACGCAACTACAATCATTAGCTATAGACATACAAGCATGAAATAACTGATTAAATAGGTGGCAAGTTTAATTTGGCCCGCCTTGTGACTTGTCGACCCTAAGCCTTACCCGTATGATTTAGTGTTTGCAATATGTTGAGCACTTGATATTAAGTACTTAAGATTAAGCGTTTGAGTCTGAGCGTTTGAAATTAAACACCTGAGATTAACTTCGCAAAGTTACATATTCGATGGCTCATCAGAGCAAGTGTCTAAAATGACAGAATGAATAACTAAAATAAGAACAAGGATGCAGTCTAATGCTAATCAATTCGATGCCAGTCGGGTTTCACCCAATCATGCTCTCTATCACGCGACTGAGCCGAGCCAGCCAATGGGTGCTGACGCAACAGAAAAAAATCACGCCCCTGTTATGGCTTATCACCGTACTCCCTTTGGCCTCACTCTCTTTTACTTCACTGGCGGCCAATGCAAGCGAAGCCGAGCCAGCACTCAAAACCCAAGAAAACAGCGTCACCGATGGCCCTTATGTGTTTTTAGACAAAACTCAAAAAGATACTGCCTATTGGATTTGCCAGAGTGAACTAAAACAAACGCCGATTACAAAGGCGCAGTTAACTCGCCCTGCCAGTTGCGGTGAATTACCAGAGCCCCATCTTCACACACAAGTAGCCACCGTTGAGCCCGATACCTTTACTCATGTCAGCAAAATTGTCGCCCTTAGCGATGTGCATGGCCAATTTGATGTGATGATTAACTTGCTAAAAGCCCATAAGATTATCGACACAAATAACCACTGGACCTTTAGTGACGGTCATATGGTGATGACGGGAGACATGTTTGACCGTGGCCATCAGGTCAATGAAGTATTGTGGTTTTTATATGCCTTAGATCAAGAAGCTCAAGCTGCAGGTGGACGCTTACATCTACTCATGGGCAACCATGAGCAAATGGTGTTTCGCGGTGATTTACGTTACGTCAATGAACGTTATCAAGTTTCGGCTGACTTACTCACTCGTAGCTACGATGCGCTCTACAATAAAGACACTGAAATAGGCCAGTGGCTACGCAGCAAACACACCTTAGTCAAAATCAATAATATCTTGTTTATGCATGGCGGCATCAGCCCTGAATGGGTCGAGCGTAAATTACATATCAGCGATGCTAACCAACTATTTCGTCAGCATTTAGATGATAAAAAAGCCGATTTAAAGAAAGATGATTTACTCAATTTCCTATTTTTCACCAATGGTCCAACTTGGTATCGCGGTTATTTTAAAAATGAGCTAAAAGAGTCGGATATCGATAATATACTGGACTATTTCAAGGTCGAACATATCGTCGTTGGACACACATCACAGGAACAAGTGCTTGGGTTATACCACAATAAAATCATTGCGATAGATAGCAGTATTAAAGAAGGAAAATCCGGTGAGTTATTACTCATTAAGCCGAATAAGCTCAGCCGCGGTCTTTACCATGGTGAGTTGGTTACTTTGTAACACGCCAAAAGACTCGCTCTCATATAATGGTATGCTAAGCTTGAATTAAACATGTCGGTTAAGAGTAAATGTCAATATTAATAGGCATTTACTCTCCTAAAGCTCAGTCACCTAAATTCGGAACAAGCTCTGCAGCTATTACTGATTGTTTTTATTAAAAAGGTAATAAAATAAATCAGTTACTACAGAAACCATCCTAGGTTCCGGTTAAGTTTTTTGAGTTGAATATTGATGTGAAACCGGTTGGAGTAGAAATGGGAAAAAGGTTATTCATCTTATCAAGCTTATGTTTGTTGATGGTTGGTTTTTACCAACCCGCATTTGCGGGCAGAGAAATCAATTTAGTCGCCACCAATTATCCGCCATTTTATGCCGAAGGCTTGCCTGAACAGGGTGGAGTGTCTCAGGTAGTGAAAGAGGCATTTAAGCGCCAAGGTTATCATGCCACCATCAAGTTTTACCCTTTTGCTCGGGGTACATTGCTAGTTAAAAATGGTAAAGCTGATGGAATGATTGGGCTGTGGTATCGCAAAGAGCGTGAACAATGGGTCGATTTTTCAGCACCAATTCAACCCGTGCAGATTGTATTTTATAAACGTAAAGATAACGCGTTAAGCTTCAGTAAACTTGCCGATCTCAAACCTTATACGATTGGGATTGGTCGCGGTTATGCTAATCCGCCCGAGATTTTTGCCGCGGGATTGATGACTGAAGCAGCCAACTCAGATGAGATGAATTTTAAAAGACTCTTATCAAAACGCATTGATTTAGTCTTGATAGCACATAACATTGCCAGATATTTAATCGAAGAAGGCCCAACTGAATACACCAATGTCTTTGAACAAGTGGGTCAACCTATTGCAAATGAAGTGTTCCACTTAGGTATTTCTTTAGCGGTAAACGACCACGCGCAATTAGTCGATGCTTTCAATAAAGGTCTAGAAAGTATGCGTAGCGATGGCCGTTTGGCTGAAATATTAAATCAATATTCTCAAGTTGAGACAACCCAAACTCCTATCGAAAAAAGGTCTATATCCGCCCACGATTAAAATACATCCTTAACATCGCCTATCATGACACTGACAATCCACAGTCCAAAAGCGACAAAAATGGGCATCTAATGGCAATCTATGCCAAAAAACACAATTTCTTTCATTTTCGTTCGCTAAAATTTACAAACTTTTACCCAACTCGCAGACGTTATTCACTAGAATAGCCGCATTAGAGCGATCGTCTTTTTTAACTGCCTTTGCACGAGATAATAATTACAATGAAAAAAACCATTATTGCCATTGCCCTGCTTGCAGTTATCGCCACTGCGGTAAGTTTCAGTGATGTCCTGCAAGCGGCTAAACCAGAAAGCGCTCCCCACTTGATGCGAACGGTTCCTGTAGTGACTGGGGAAGTGGTTGAATATCCGCTAGCACAATCCGTTGCATTAATAGCCAAACTTGCAGCCGAGCGCGCAGTGATCATCGCGCCGCAGGTCACAGGTAAAATTAAACAAATCGCTGTGACCTCAAACCAAGCAGTAAAAAAAGGTCAGATACTCATCGAACTCGATGATATGAAAGCCCAAGCTGCAGTCGCTGAAGCCAATGCCTTTCTTAATGATGAAAAACGTAAACTCAAAGAATTTCAAAAACTCATTAGCCGCAATGCCATAACTCAAACCGAGATTGATGCCCAAAAAGCCAGTGTTGATGTGGCGCAAGCTCGTTTAGCCTCAACGCAAGCTGATTTACATTATCACTATCTTACTGCCCCGTTTGCAGGCAATACGGGGCTTATCAATTTCAGCGAAGGCAAAATGGTTAGTGTGGGGACTGAGCTAATGTCATTAGATGACTTATCCAGCATGCGCCTTGACCTACACGTGCCCGAACATTTTTTGTCGCAGTTAAGTATTGGTATGCAAGTATCGGCGACCAGCCGTGCTTGGCCTGGCGAAACCTTTAACGGCAAAGTGGTTGCAATCGATCCGCGCGTCAATGAAGAAACCTTAAACCTTAAAGTACGGGTGCAATTCAATAATCAAAAAGGTCGTTTAAAGCCAGGCATGATGATGTCCTCAACGATTACTTTCCCTGCTATTTCAGCTCCAATGGTGCCAGTACAAGCGCTTGAATACTCAGGAACTAAACGCTATGTATACGTAGTGACTGCCGACCATATTGCTCACCGCACCGAAGTGACACTCGGCGCACGTATCGATAACCAAGTTTTGATTGAGCACGGCTTAAACGTAGGCGACAAGGTGGTGGTACAAGGTCTTGTGAATATGCGCGATGGCTTGCTTATTAATGAAGTGGCGCTTGATAAGAAAGCATCGGCTAATACCGCTGAAGTCTCAAATACTACTGAACTTTCAGGCACTAAAGCCGCGGAGACTAAATAATGTGGCTGTCCGATGTTTCAGTTAAACGCCCTGTCGTTGCTATCGTTTTAAGCTTACTACTGTGTGTATTTGGTATTGTATCATTCACTAAACTGTCGATACGGGAAATGCCCGATGTTGAAAGCCCTGTGGTCACTATCAGCACCAGTTATTCCGGTGCATCGGCTGCCATTATGGAAAGCCAGATCACTAAAACCCTAGAAGATGAATTGACAGGGATCAGTGGTATCGACGAAATCACTTCAACCACCCGTAATGGTAGCTCACGTATCACAGTTCAATTCCTCCTCGGTTGGAACTTAACCGAAGGGGTCAGTGACGTACGTGATGCGGTAGCCCGTGCCCAGCGCCGACTACCTGAGGATGCGAAAGATCCTATTGTTTCTAAGGACAACGGCTCTGGAGAACCCTCGGTTTATGTAAACTTAAGCTCCAGCGTGATGGATCGCACGCAGTTAACCGACTACGCCCAGCGTGTATTAGAAGACAGATTTAGCCTTATCAGTGGCGTAAGTTCTATTAGTATTTCTGGCGGTTTGTATAAGGTGATGTACGTCAAGCTCAGGCCTGAACAAATGGCTGGACGCAATGTTACCGTCACAGATATCACCAACGCTCTGCGTAAAGAAAATATCGAGACGCCAGGCGGGCAAGTACGTAACGACACCACGGTGATGTCGGTTCGCACTAAACGCTTATATTACACAGCAAAGGATTTTGACTATCTGGTTGTTCGCACGGCAAGTGACGGCACCCCGATTTATTTAAAAGATGTCGCTGATGTTGCCGTAGGCGCACAAAACGAAAACTCTACTTTTAAAAGTGACGGTATCGTTAATATCAGCTTAGGGATTATTTCCCAATCCGATGCTAACCCGCTACTTGTCGCCCAAGAAGTACATAAAGAAGTCGATCGGGTGCAAGACTTTTTACCTGAAGGCACCAGCCTGATTGTCGACTTTGATTCAACCGTATTCATCGACCGTTCTATTAATGAGGTTTATAACACGCTCTATGTGACAGGGGCTTTGGTTGTACTGGTGCTGTATATCTTTATCGGGCAAGCACGGGCGACCTTAATCCCTGCGGTAACAGTACCCGTCTCATTAATTTCGGCGTTTATCGCTGCTAACATGTTAGGTTATTCGATTAACTTACTCACATTAATGGCATTAATCCTCTCTATCGGACTGGTGGTCGATGATGCGATTGTGGTAGTTGAGAACATTTTCCACCATATCGAAAAAGGCGAAGAACCGTTACTCGCCGCCTACAAAGGTACCCGTGAAGTTGGCTTTGCCGTTGTTGCAACCACGGCCGTATTGGTCATGGTGTTTCTACCGATTTCTTTTATGGATGGCATGGTCGGTCTGCTATTTACCGAGTTTTCGGTGATGTTGGCCGTCTCAGTGCTGTTTTCATCCCTCGTTGCTCTAACGCTTACACCTGTGTTGAGTAGCAAGTTACTCAAGGCCAACGTCAAACCTAATCGTTTTAACCGCTGGGTTGATAGTGGTTTCGCCCGCATGGAAAGAGTCTATCGCGTCGCGGTGACTCGGGCGATTAAACTGCGTTTACTCGCCCCTTTAGTGATCCTCGCCTGTATCGGTGGTAGTGCTTGGTTAATGCAACAAGTACCGGCGCAACTCGCACCGCAGGAAGATCGCGGCGTATTGTATGCTTTTGTTAAAGGCGCTGAAGGCACCAGTTATAATCGTATGACCGCCAATATGGACATTGTCGAAGACAGACTCATGCCATTATTAGGCCAAGGCGTACTACGCTCTTTTAGCGTACAAGCCCCCGCGTTTGGTGGCCGTGCTGGCGATCAAACTGGTTTCGTCATCATGCAGTTAGAAGATTGGGAGAATCGTGATGTTACGGCTCCGCAAGCCCTCGGCATTGTGAGTAATGCCTTAAAAGATATTCCCGATGTGATGGTTCGCCCTATGATGCCGGGCTTTAGAGGCCAATCGAGTGAACCGGTACAGTTTGTACTCGGCGGCTCTGATTACGCCGAGCTGTTTAAGTGGGCACAGGTATTAAAAGAAGAAGCCAACGCCAGCCCCATGATGGAAGGCGCTGACCTAGACTACGCCGAGACCACACCTGAATTGATTGTGACTGTCGATAAGGAGCGCGCAGCAGAGCTTGGGATCAGTGTTGATGATGTATCACAAACCTTAGAAGTCATGCTGGGCGGTCGTACAGAAACCACCTATGTCGATCGCGGTGAAGAGTATGATGTGTATTTGCGCGGTGATGAAAACAGTTTCAATAACGTCGGCGACTTGAGCCAGATCTATATGCGCTCAGGCAAAGGCGAACTTATCACCCTTGATACCGTCACCCATATTGAAGAAATCGCCTCGGCGCAAAGGCTAAGCCACACCAATAAACAAAAATCCATTACCCTTAAAGCCAATATCAGTGAAGGCTACACCTTAGGGGAATCCTTAACGTTTCTCGAAAATAAATCTATCGAGTTGTTACCTAAAGACATTTCGATTGGTTATACCGGTGAGTCTAAAGACTTTAAAGAAAACCAGAGCAGTATCTTTATTGTATTTGGTTTAGCTTTGTTGGTGGCTTATTTAGTCTTAGCCGCGCAATTTGAGAGTTTTATCAACCCACTAGTAGTGATGTTTACTGTACCAATGGGCATATTCGGTGGTTTTTTAGGTCTGCTAATTACCAGTCAAGGGATTAACATCTATAGCCAGATAGGCATGATCATGTTAATTGGCATGGTGACCAAAAACGGTATTTTAATTGTCGAGTTTGCTAACCAATTGCGTGACCGCGGCTTTGAACTCGATAAAGCCATTATCGACGCCTCATCACGCCGATTACGACCTATTCTGATGACCGCCTTTACGACATTAATTGGCGCGGTACCGTTAATATTTTCAACCGGTGCAGGTTCAGAAAGCCGTATTGCCGTGGGTACTGTGGTGTTCTTTGGTATGGCATTTGCCACCTTTGTAACCCTACTCGTTATCCCAGCTATGTATCGATTAATTTCAGCAGCGACCCATTCCCCAGGCTATGTTGAAGCTAAGCTAGAAGCGGCAATTAAAGCCCAAGAATTAGCGGCGCAAGAAGCAGCGAAACAGCAGGAACTCATGCCTAAAGTGTAAACCGCTATGATGTCATAAAGCCAAGGTGTTGATGCCTTGGCTTTTTATTTTTGACCTTCAAATCCTAACACCCTGCAAATTTTTGAGTAAACAATGCCAAGTGCATATGCTTAGTTTATATCTGCAGACGGATCCAAGTGATAAGTGCTCCCTTAGCCTTTGTAATTATGTTTGTATGTTATAGTGATTTTCTCAACCAAGGTGGGACACTGTATTGAAAAGAATAGCTTTATTTGTCGATGTGCAGAACATCTATTACACCTGCCGTGAAGCCTATGGCCGCCAGTTTAACTATCGTAAATTGTGGCAACACTTAGGTTATGAGGGCGATATTGTATTGGCCGTGGCTTATGCCATCCACAAGGGCGACGATGGTCAATTAAAATTTCAAGACGCATTAAAGCACATCGGTTTTGAGGTAAAGCTAAAACCGTTTATTCAGCGCAGCGATGGTTCGGCCAAAGGCGACTGGGATGTAGGGATCACCATAGATATAATGGAAGCCGCGGGTGAAGTGGATTCAGTGATCTTGCTGTCTGGTGATGGTGATTTCGATTTATTACTGCAAAAAATTCATCAAAAATATGGCGTTGAAACCCAAGTCTATGGCGTACCTGCCCTAACGGCTAAATCCTTAAGGGATTCCGCATCTCAATTTCATCCTATTGATGCAGCACTCTTGCTCTAGTGCCCATAAAAAAATGCTGCTATCAATCGTGACAGCAGCATATGAAGTTCACTATTTTGAGCGGCGATTTTTGTGCGTTACAACATGCCTAATGATAGGTAATGTCTGAATACATAGGTGCAAGCCTTTTTAGTAGTGCATTACGGGTCGCTAATGGTATGTGTTGCTCTTTCATCGATGCTATCAAATGCCCAACTAAGGCATCAAAATCCGCTTGGGTAATATTTAAACCTTGGTGTGTTTTTTCCATGCTTTCACCGTGATATGCACAATCACCATCGGCAACCCAACAAATATGCTCAATTAATCGCTCACGAAATAACGCAATATCGGTTGCATCAAAGTGATGTACGATACGCGTGTCTGTTGAGATACGTTTTAATAATCCATCAATGATCGCACTGACGCCCGCATCATTCCCTAAAGCTTGATATAGGCTTGTAGTATCCGCTTGCAAAGGGGCGGGTTGAACCGATTTGTCGGCGCATCCGCTACTGAGTAGCACAAAGGTTAACGCCATCATTGTTATCCATAAACGGCTCATAAACTGCCCTCAATCGAGACATACCAGCCTTGCTGATCATCAAAACCTGCAATACTGCCTAATTTGCTATAAGCGGTAACGACGGAAAGATGTTTATTGATAAACCACGCTAAAAACACATCCTGCCAATCGTCCTCACGGGCAAAGCCGAGTTCATTGGGTTTCTGCCGATACTCAATACCCAGCGCTAAATTATCCGTTAACAACACCGCTGCAGACGCTTCGAGCACAAACAGGTAATCATTACTGGCTTGAGTGCCGAAACCCAATAGTCCAGTTTGATTCGCCTTAGTCGCGCGCACTGTGCCATTGAGTAATAAGTTGCGTCCCGCCAGCGCATCAAAAAATATTTTACTGGCCGCAACATACCAATCAATTCCACTGTCATCCCGTGCGCCAACTGCCTGAGGGAGAGTAAAGTCATCGACTTTTTTATACTGTGCGCCTAAGGTGATTTGTGGCATTGCAGTATAAAGTAGCTCTCCTACCACCTTGTATTTAACGCCAACAATATCTTGGCCTAACTCGCCGCCCATTGTATCTAAATCAAAGGTTTGTCGAGCCACACTCAGCTCAAATCGATTATCAAAACTCAAAGATGCGCCAATAACCTTAAGCGTAAAATCATCGACATAAACACCCGTTGCCATCGCTGTTGCTGACCATTCGCCGCTACTACCATAACCATTGATCACCGCCCACGGCACTATGCCTCCGCCTGCACTGCCCTCAATAGTTGTCGCGCCGCCCGTTGCCACTACACGGCTACCTTCGGCTAAAGCAGTCGTTGAGCCCAGTAGCAAACATAGCCAAGGTAAAGCCTTTACATAATTCAAAACGAATGAATTGATGGCAATGTTCACTAGATACTCCGCGATTATGTTGAGCGAAGACAAAGCTTCGTTTAATGTTTTTTTAAGGTTAATTTGAACGAACTAACTTATGCTTATGCTTATGCTTCAGTGGTTTTTTGATGATTAAACGCTTCAAACCACAGATCAAAATCAGCCACTTTTAACGGTTTTGAAAACACATAGCCTTGAACCATATCGCAACCTAAATGACGTAAAATATCCACACCCTCAGCCTCCTCAACACCTTCAGCCACAACCGTAAATCCTAAGCCGTGGATCAATTGAATACTGGTATTGACGATCATCACATCTTGGCTGTCGGTTAGCATATCTTTAATAAAGCTACGATCAATTTTCACTTCGTTGACGGGTAAAATTTTCAAATAGGCTAGCGATGATTGACCTGTACCAAAGTCATCAATGGCAACCGATACACCAATGTCACGAAAACGCTGCAATACACCCACGACTGTTTGTGCATCTTTCATCACAGCGCCTTCGGTGACTTCAATGCATAGCGCCCCGCTCGGCAGATTATTATCCTTTAATAAACTGGCGATTTGATTCGGTAAGCGGGTATCAACTAAGTCGTGGGCCGACAGGTTAATGGCCAGTTTAAGCACTAGGCCCTGTTGTTGCCATATAACTAATTGTTTAATAGCCTGCGTGAGCACCCATTGACTGACGATATCAATGTTGCCTGAGTTTTCAGCGAGTTGGATAAATTCATCGGGAGGAATAAACCCTAATGTTGGGTGTTGCCAGCGGATTAATGCTTCAGCGCCAGTGCATAGATTTAAATGCAAATCTACTTTTGGTTGAAACACGAGATAGAGTTGATTTTGTGCCAAGCCTATCGGTAAATCACGAATAAGCGTGAGTTCGCGCTGGTATTTCTCATCATCGCCCTGACGATAGCTCACCACCCGCAGCTCTTCGAGACAGGCTTGATTAAGGGCAATTTCGGCGCGGCGCACTAACACATCAACATCGGTACCATTGCCATCGATTACTAGTAACCCAGTCCTTACCGTCAAAGATATATTCGAACCTTGAACAGGAAATGGTGCTTCGAGCATATCCAGTGATTTAAGTAAGTGTTCGGGACGTATTCCTTGGTTATAAAGCAGTAAAAACGAATCGCCATCTAAACGCGCAAGTAAATCGGGCGTCGGTGCTAATTGCTCTAAACGGCGCGCAAATAAGATTAATAAGTTATCCGCATTGGCAAACCCAATAATGTCGTTAATATGACGAAAATGTTTAATATCCAGTAATACCATAGCACCGGATAAACCTTGCCCAAGCTCAGCCAAACACTGCTTCGCGGCAAAACGATTAAGTAAACCCGTTAAGCTATCGTGGCGAGATTGATACACTAAATCCTTTTCACGCGCCTCTATATCTTCACGCATTAACGATAAACTGCTGGCTAACACTTCTAACTCAGCGGGAGCACCTTGGATTTTATTAGGTACTACGCCTTGGCCTATTTTACGCGCATAGGTCACCAATTGGTGCACGGGTGCCATTAAGCTACCCGATAACCAGATGGCTATCGCGATGGCTAACGCTAAGGTTAAGGCAAAAATAAACAGCATGTTATTACGTAACTGCTGGTAACTTTGTTGCCATTTAAGGTTCGATTGGTGCAATAACGCTAACTGGCTACCATTGCGGTCGTACAACTTGAGAGCCATGGTCAGATGATCTACCGGAATCGTTTCACTGGGTATGGTAAGTAAATTAGGTAACAAGCTCGCCTGCGTTAATACACTCAATTTTTCATCATCAGATAAAGTGGAAGCTATTTCGGTGCGGCCAGTATCTTGATTGACAAAACTGACATCAATACCCGTAATCGCTTTAGCTTGCTGGGCAACTTTTTCATCTAACACAAAGCCCATGCCAACCCACGCAATTAAGGTAGGGGCTTTAACCGGTTGCAGTACAAACTGATAACTTACATGGTCAAAGTTTAATATCGCCAAGGCATTATTACTGCTAGTAGTCATATCAAATAAAGACTGAATATCCTCTTGGTCAAGCCCAGGAATACTCGAGGTTAATAATTCCCCTTTAGGTGATAACAACACCACGGCATCGGCGCCAATACGCGAGCCATGATTAGATAATACCGACTCAATTGTCTCTTGCTCACCCGTTGCAATCGCCCGTTTAAAACCAAAATCCGCACTGAGCACTGAGAGACTCTGGCTTAGTTGTATACCGCGATTAGATAACACCTCGAGGAATACGTTAGCGCCAATATCGAGGCTTTTCTGTTGCTGTAAAAAGTTGTCTCTTTGCGTCGCCGTCAACACAGAAAATGCAGTAGCAAACTGCACTAAGGTCAACACAATAAAAAAGACTAAAATGAGCCGCGCGCGAAAACTATTCAACATGTAATGAATTGCCCTCAGCATCAAAATGGCCAAATCCCGCTGGCGGCGCCGACGGCTTAGCCTGACGCACAATATCTAAAGATAAACTCAATGAATTATGTCCTTGCGTAATGAATAAATCAGTTGGTTCCGTGGCCATTTTTTGCCATGGGTGCCACAACTTAACTTTATATTGACCCACTGCTAGGCCATTAAATTGGATCTCACCATTGTCGTTTGCAACCGCCACTAATGGGCTATCGGCAACATAGATAAAAGCTTGCATATAATCGTGAATATTACAGCCCAGCGCGACTAAACCCGATTTATCGAATAAGATCGGGGCTTCAGCCTGTCCAACATAGAGTTTAAGCTCAAATGGCTTTGTTTCTGAAAAGGAATATACATGGTGGCGAGTGCGATCTAAGTTAGGAAAATCCACTTTAGCGCCTTTAGGCACTGCTAATACAAAGGGCACAAAGGTTCGATCTTTTTGCGACATTTGATAATGCTGAACATCGGCGACTTGAGTTGGCGTTACCGCAGGAATAAGTTCTACCACAGCGTCGGTAATCGACAACTGCTGCAAATCAACCACCTTGATATTAAGCTCAGATGCCATAACTGGATAAGTAAACGTCACCCAAGCGCCAAGCACGAGAGAAAATACAATACGAAATAGAATCATCAGTTACCTCAAAGATTAACAATACTATGCCTACCAGTATTAATTAAAAACGCCATGTAAAGTAAACCGTTTCACTTTAATCTCGTTTTAACATTCGCCACTTATATTGAGCGCAAGAGCGATACTCAATCCAATCATGCAGCAGCACATCATAACAGTCGTTTCGTATTATGTACTGCCAGTAATAGTAACAAAAAAATCTATTCTAGAGGCGTTAATGGCGCGATCCTAATCTAAAGAGTTTAACGCTGCATCTCATCCTGTTGTACCACAAATAAAAAGGGCTTACGTTATGTAAGCCCTGATGTAATTCATCATTCAATAAGGAGGCGCAACCTAAGTTGCTTTAGCCTCATTATCGTTATCGACTTTTTTGCTGCCACGCTTTGCCAATGTGTAGTAAAACAGCGGCGTTAAGATAAGGCCAAACACTGTCACCCCAATCATACCGGCAAATACCGCCACGCCCATGGCTTGGCGCATCTCAGCACCCGCGCCAGTAGAGAACACCATAGGCACCACACCCATAATAAAGGCGATAGATGTCATCAAGATAGGACGTAAACGTAATCTTGCCGCCTCTAATATCGCCTCCATCGGTGCCATACCGTGATCTTGTTTCTCTTTTGCGAACTCGACAATCAAAATAGCATTCTTAGTTGCCAGCCCCACCAGCACTATGAGGCCAATTTGAGTGAAGATATTATTATCACCTCCGTAAATTAACACTCCACTGAGGGCTGAGAGCAAGGTCATTGGAATGATTAAGATAATCGCCAATGGCAAGCTTAAACTCTCGTACTGGGCTGCGAGCACCATAAACACCAGCAAGATCACCAGAGGGAATACTAACAAGCCCGTATCACCCGCTAATATCTGCTGGTAGGTCAACTCAGTCCACTCATAACTCATACCGTTTGGCAGCGTCTCAGCGAGAATTTTCTCAATTGCGGCTTGTGCTTGGCCGGTACTGACACCTGCTGCTGGACCTGCATTAATTTCTGCGGTAGTAAAACCGTTATAGTGCATTACTCTGTCAGGACCTGAGCTTTGGCTGACGTTGATAAATGACCCTAGTGGAATCATATCGCCATTCAGATTGGGCACCTTTAGCTGACTGATTTGCTGCGGACTTTGGCGGAACGCCTCATCAGCTTGCATATTCACCTGATAGGTTCGACCAAAACGATTGAAATCGTTGACATAGGTCGAGCCCATATAGGTTTGTAATGTCTGGAAAATTTGATCAAGCGATACGGCCTGCTGCTTCGCTTTAGTTCTGTCAATATCCAGTTCAAGTTGTGGTACGTTCACCTGATAGCTAGAGAACACTCCGGCTAATTGAGGGTCGGCCCACGCCTTGTACATCACTTGTTGGGTCACCTGATACAAGGCCTCATAACCGAGGTTGGCCCTGTCTTGAATTTGCAGACGGAACCCTCCTATGGTGCCAAGGCCTTGCACAGGTGGCGGCGGGAAGATGGCAATAAACGCGTCTTGAATACCGGCAAACTCTTGATTCAATTGCCCAGCGATGGCGTTAGCCGACAGCTGTGGACTCTTGCGCGCGTCAAAATCATCAAGCGCAACAAACACCACGCCTGAGTTAGGACTATTGGTAAAACCGTTGATGCTAAGACCAGGAAAAGCAATCGAGTGCGCCACACCAGGATGATTAAGGGCTATCTCAGACATCTTTTTGATCACTGTATCAGTACGCTCAAGGGATGCGGCATCCGGCAACTGAGCAAACGCGACTAAATATTGTTTATCTTGCCCTGGTACATAACCCGTTGGAGTGTGAGCAAATTGTACGCCTGTTAGCGCTACCATACCTAAATACACTAGGCCGATAATGCCACCAAAACGGATCACTTTACGCACTAACCAACCATAACCATCAGATGCACGGCTAAATAAGCGGTTAAAAGGCGCAAACAACCAGCCACCGAGTAACTTATCCATCAAGCGAGTTAAACCATCCTTTGGTGCATCATGGCTCTTGAGCAATAATGCGGACAATGCTGGGCTCAATGTGAGTGAGTTAATCGCCGAAATAAAGGTTGAGATAGTAATCGTTAAGGCAAACTGTTTATAGAATTGCCCGGTTAAACCACTCATAAACGCCGTTGGAATAAATACCGCAGCCAACACTAAGGTGGTTGCCACAATAGGGCCTGTGACTTCCTTCATCGCCTTTTGCGTTGCGGCAATTGGGCTTAAACCAGCGGCGATATTACGCTCAACGTTTTCGACCACCACAATCGCATCATCGACCACAATACCGATAGCGAGCACCAGTCCAAACAGCGACAGCGCGTTGAGTGAAAAACCCAGCAGATGCATAAAGGCAAAGGTACCAACTAACGACACAGGCACAGCCACCAGCGGAATAATCGAGGCGCGCCACGTTTGTAAAAATAGCACTACCACTAATACCACTAACAGCACGGCTTCAAGCAAGGTTTTGATCACGGCCTCAATCGAGCCACGCACGAACACTGTAGGGTCATAAACGATGTCGTACTCTAAACCTTCAGGGAAAGACTGAGATAATTCTGCCATTTTGGCGCGCACATCGTCGGAAATCTGAATCGCATTTGAACCCGATGCTTGGAATACCGGAATCGCCACCGCATCTTTGTTGTCTAGCAGTGAACGTAGTGCATAGCTCGTCGCGCCAAGCTCAACCCGAGCCACATCTTTCAGACGATTTACTTCACCGTTTTGGCCGACTTTGATGATGATATCTTCAAACTCAGACAGCTCAGTTAAACGGCCCTTCACGTTGATCAATAACTGAAAATCAGCACTACCACTGGGCTGAGCACCTAAGCTACCTGCGGCCGCTTGTTGATTTTGCTCACGTACGGCGGCAATAATATCAGCGGGCGATAAACCCAGCGCCGAGACTTTATTCGGGTCGAGCCAAATTCGTAGACTATATTCGCCAGCGCCAAATAAACGCACTCCGCCCACGCCTTTAATGCGGGCTAACTCATCTTTGACGTTTAGTGCGGCGTAGTTAGACAAATACAACATGTCATAACGGTTATCCGGTGACAGTATATGCACCACCATGGTCAAATCGGGTGAAGACTTTTCAGTCACTATGCCTAAGCGTTGTACTTCCTGCGGCAAACGCGGCATAGCGCGATCAACACGGCTCTGCACTTGGGTTTGTGCCCTGTCGACATCTGTACCAATGGCAAAGGTAACCGTTAGCGTCATGCGTCCATCAGACGTTGCCTGCGATGACATATACAACATGTCTTCAACGCCGTTGATTTCCTGCTCCAGCGGCGAAGCCACGGTTTCGGCAATCACTTTAGGGTTCGCGCCAGGGTAGTTAGCGGTCACCACGACTGTGGGCGGCACGACTTCTGGGTATTCTGTTATCGGTAACTGCCAAACGGCAATCGCCCCTGTGATAAAAAACAGCAATGACAATACGGCTGCAAATATCGGTCTTTTAATGAAAAACTGCGACAACATGGTATGTTATTCCTTAACCGCGACTAGCCGTTTCAACCGCTTGCGCCGTTAAATGATGTTGATTTTTATCGAGCATTAACTGAGCTTGACGTATTGCATCCAGCTTATCGCTGTCGACCATTTCAACCATGTGCGGAGTAATTTGCATTTTAGGTCGCACGCGCTGCATGCCATTAACAACAATATGATCTTCCGCCACTAAACCTTGAGTGACTATGCGTAGCCCTTGTACTTTTTCGCCCAAGGTCACGCCGCGATATTCAAGCGTGCCATCGGTGCCAACCACTAATACAAACTTATTATTAAGATCTGTACCAATGGCTTTATCATCAATCAAAATACCTTCGTAGGCGCCGCTACCTGCAGTGCGAAGGCGAGCAAACAAGCCAGGCAGCAAGTTATTGTCTTCATTATCAAAGATAGCTCTAACTCGAATGGTACCGGTTTGCTTATCCATCGCATTATCAACAAAGTCGACCATGCCGATATGTTGGTAATCGCGCTCATTTGCTAAAGCCATATACACAGGATTATCACCCGCGCGCGGATCATTACGTTTATTCTGCGCGGTTAACTTGACGTATTTAAGGTAAGTTTGTTCATCCACATCGAAATAGGCATACATGCTGGCGGTAGACACTAAGCTGGTCAGCACGCTCTGCCCTGCGGTCACATAGTTACCCGCGGTCACATTGGCGTAGGACACGCGGCCATCAATCGGTGCTTGTACTTGGGTATAAGCTAAATCAAGCTCGGCGCGCATCAACGCGGCTTTTACTGAGGCAACAGCGGCGGCCGTTTGGCGCTTATTGGAATTACGGGTATCGAGCAACTCGGCCGACACCGCCTTTTGATCAAACAATTTATGTGCCCGTTCAAAGTCATTTGTGGCCAGTTGCTCAGCAGAGATAGCGCTAGCAAGATCTGCTTTTAACCGGGCCACTTCAACCTCAAACACGCTTGGGTCAATGCGAAATAACACCTCGCCCTTTTTCACTAAGGCGCCTTCTTTAAAATTGACAGAGTCGATATAACCCGACACGCGCGGAATCAGTGTGACGCTTTCTGGCGCTTGTAAACGGCCGGTAAACTCATCCCATTCGGTAACTCGCTCATGTAAGACTTGGGCTACATCAACCATAGGTGCACTGGGCGCTTGCGCCTGCGGTGCGGTTTGCTCACCACAAGCAGAAAGAACGAAAGCGGCTATAGCCGTTAACGTCATCATTCGTAAAAAGTTATTCGTTATCATATTGCAATCCTTAAAGTGGCGGGCATTTCACGCTATTCGAACTCAAAAAAAATACATACCGATTGGTAAAGAATATTCTGTACTGAGCGGTAATATATAGCGTAAAATGACGTTGTCAATAAAATTATGTACCAATCGGTACAAATTTAATTAGCGAACGGATTATTACAAGGTATTGCATGAGCAGGTCTTAGGAAGAACAATTGATTTTTATAGCTGATTAGTGAATTTGAAGGGGTTTAATGGCTGTTATACACTGAACGATGAACTTAACTGCCACCTAGGATGACTAAGTAGGCATATTCACTTGTATCTGTGATTAGTCAGCAAGAGTGGCTTTACACCAGCTAAACCCATGTCTATCCTAGGGGCAATTGAGAATTGAGGAGCCTAATGATGTCAACCGTCACCCAGACGCCCTGTGTAGGTCGCCCACGCGCTTTCGACACTGAGGATGCATTAGCAAAAGCTTTAGAAGTTTTCTGGCGCAAAGGTTTTGAAGGTACGTCATTAACGGACTTAACCCAAGCAATGGGCATTAATAAACCTAGCCTTTATGCCGCGTTTGGTAATAAAGAGCAGTTATTTATCAAAGCAATAGAATTATATGAACAACGTCCCTGTGCATTTTTCTACCCTTCATTAGAACAAGAAACCGCCTATCAAGTTGTTGAAGCGATGTTATTAGGTGCTGCCAGCTCCTTAGTTGATGAAAGCCACCCGCAAGGCTGCTTGATTGTTCAAGGTGCCTTGACCTGCAGTGAAGCGGGACAAGCCATCAAACAAACCTTGATCAATCGTCGCCGCGACGGTGAAATAGCACTTTGTGAGCGCTTACAACGCGCTAAAGATGAAGGGGATTTACCCGCACATGCCGATCCTTTACTGCTGGCACGCTACATAGGCACTATGTTGCAAGGTATGGCCGTTCAAGCAACCAATGGCATTTGTCCAAAAGAACTGCGCAGTGTGGCTGAGCTGGTTCTGACACATTTTCGGGACGCTTTTTCTAAAAACTAACCCTATATTTCCCTATATAGGTGCTAAGAAGAATATAATCCTAATCATATCCCCCGATAAGACAATTATCTAACAGGGGGATATGCAAACGCTAAATATTAACGCTAATGACTTAATTTTTAACGGCATGGGTCACGAGTGTGGGATGCAATAAGTTGTCATGCACTGGACAACGGTGGCACACAGCATCTAAAAATATACGCTTCTGCTCCTCAGTAAGATCGGCATCTATACTCGCGTTAATGGCAATATCTTTAAAACCCACAGGGTCATCCGAAGGCTGACCAAGCAAACCAGCACTATTCATCACAGCGCGAACATGTACGTCAAACTGACGCAACTCAATCTTCTGTTCGCGAGCAACCATCCTAGCAATCGCAGAAATACAACCGCCCAAAGAAAATAAGAACGTCTCTAAAGGGTTAGCACCCTCATTTGTTGCTGTAGGCTGATCAATCACTAAAAGATGCTCACGGATCTGAGCCGTGACTTTCCAATCACCAGCCATGTGTGTTGTTACTTCAATTACTTTTTCAGCCATTGATAAATACTCCATTAGATTTTATTCAATCAGATTATTCTAATGGTTGGTTATATAAAAATCATCGCCTAAGATCACAATATTAAGAAGACGCTTTATAATCGGTAATGCTTTCAGAAATGACTCAAGCCCCATAAAACCATTGGTCTAGCACATAAAACCTGTGTTATAAAAGCCTTACACCGCGTAACTGAATGGCAATAAAATGCACCACGAAATACGATCCATAGGTAAAAGACGACAGCAATTGAATATATTGATCTCGTTTTTGCTTGGCGCTATTTTATTATTGCTGTCGACATCTTATAGCATTGCGCAAGACGATAAACCTATACAAGTAGCACAGCATCTGAGCAGTATTACCCTCGCAGCTGAAGACAGCTGGCCGCCTTTTGCCGATCAATTAGGTCAAGGAATATCCCATCGGATCATTAAGGCTGCATTTTTACCCTCAGGAATTGAAGTAAAAAGCTTAGTTTTACCCTATACACGAGCTTTGATGATGGCTGAAAAAGGCAGTGTTGACGGGGTATTTAATGTCACTCGCGAAGCGAGTACTGAACAACGCTTCATCTTCGGTAAAATTCCACTTTTTGTTGCGACAGCCTCTTTTTATCAAAAAAATCAAAAACCACTGAATGCGATTAATAAGTGGGCATTGCCAAAAGGGACTGTGATTGGCGTAATTAAAAGCTATGAATACGGGGATGAATTTTCTCAGTTAGTGCAGCAGCAACAGCTTAATATTGTCACAGTTGCCACCCAACATCAGTTGATTAATCTACTATTGATAGGCCGCATTGATACAGCATTGATGTTCGATTTAGTCGCAAAGGAAAATCTGCAAAAAATGGGAGTAGACCATGATATTACCCCCGTATTTACAAATCATAGTAGCGATATTTATCTCGCATTTTCTAAGCAAAATCCGCAAGCACAGAACTTAGCCAAACAGCTCGATGAAGGCTTATCGCTGCTAAAAACAACCGGACAGTATGACACGCTACTCTCAGCAGCTCACTAATAGCTAGCGTTGTGAGCGTATAATCTCTTGATTTACCCAATATAACAATTGTTTGATAGCTTTAGACAGGACCTGATTCTGCCGCACAATATAGCCTAAGCTCGTTGTCGGAAATTGTGGGAGAGGAGTAATTTTTGTGGTGAGACTCGACTTAGTATAAACAGAAAACTCAGGCACTATTGCAACGCCAAATCCGGCTTCAGCCCAATCGATTTGAGCATCGACACTGCCGACTTCCATAATCCTATAATTCGATAAATTAAGTGAGGGTAATGCGGGATCTAACAGCTCACGAGTACGGGTATCATGGCCAAGTAAAATTAAGGTGGGTTGCTCGCTTAAACAGGTATCGATAGACCGTTTTGCCTGCTGCCATTGTTGCAAGTTATCCCCTAATGCACACCATTTAATTTGTTGTAACTCAGTAAAGTGCAGTGGTTGACTCTCTTTTTGCGCAATCACAAAACCAAGATCAGCTTCGGCATTAGTCACTAATTCAGAAGCCTGCGATGAAGTAGTATTGAGCAATGAAAAATCAATCCCCGGGAACTCCGCTTTAAAAAGCTGAAATGGCTGGATCAATAATAACCGCGAGATAATATCACTTGCGGCAATCGTTAATGTACCTTGGCTAAGATTATTAATCGCATTGAGATCCGCTTGACAGATTTGTAGCTCCATTAACGTCCTTTCGCTACTTTCCAATAAACGAAATCCCGCCTGGGTTAACTTGAAAGGGTTACGCTCAATCAACTTTACCCGGGTCGTTTGCTCCAACTGCTTAATATGCAAGCTGACATTAGGTTGTGTCATATGCAGCGCAATGGCAGCCTTACCAAAGTGTTTGTGCTGCGCTAAGGTGACAAAGGTTTTTAACCAATGAATATCGAGCATTTTTCACCACCAAAGTAGAACTAGAGTTAATAATAACCAATGATATATGAAATCCTTATTGAGATGATAACTATAATTAATTTCTCTTATTCAAATGACAGGTCTAGCATAGCCTCTTAATCCAATGAGGAGATGTTGTTATGCCGTCGATCGTGGTTGTGGGTGCAAATTGGGGTGATGAAGGCAAAGGCCGCATCGTAGATTATTTAGCCGCTAATGCTGCAGCGAGTATCCGCTTCCAAGGCGGTAACAACGCAGGTCATACTGTAGTCAATGATTATGGTACCTTTAAATTACACCAATTACCCAGTGGCATATTCAATCCTAACTGCATTGCAGTATTAGGCCCTGGCATGGTGATAAGCCCTGCGGCACTGAGCCAAGAAATTGCTGAAGTACAAGCAACGGGTGTTGACGTTAAATTATGCGTTTCAGACCGTGCAACACTGTGCTTACCTTTGCATGCATTAGAAGACACCTTAGAAGAACAGCGTCTAGGCGATTTAGCCTATGGTTCAACCCGTCAAGGGATTGCACCAGCCTATGGCGACCGCGTGATGAAAAAAGGCATTCTAGTCGGCTGGTTAAACCAACCTGAAGTGCTACAAGAGCGCATTCAATTTATGCTTGATTGGAAAATGCCACAATTAAAGGCACTTTATCCAAGCTGCGATTTTGAGCAAACGGCCGCTGAAATGACCGCATGGTTATTAGAAGTGACCGCTCCTTGGCGTCCATTTATTTGCAACGTCACTGAACCGTTAAAAGCATTGCAAAAACAAGATGCTCACTTACTGTTTGAAGCGCAATTGGGTGCTGGCCGCGATTTAGTCTATGGTGAATATCCTTACACCACATCATCAAACGTCACTGCAGCTTATGCTGGTATCGGCAGTGGTTTACCTGCACTGCGTCCTGAGCGCATAATTGCTGTAGCAAAAGCCTTTAGCTCATCTGTAGGTACAGGCACTTTAGTAACCGCAATGGAAGAGCAAGACGCATTCCGTGAAAGTGCTAACGAGTTTGGTGCAACTACTGGTCGTCCACGTGATATGGGTTATTTTGATGCTGTGGCAACTCGTAACGGTGTTGAATTACAAGCGGCTACCGAAATCGCCTTAACCAAGATTGATTGCTTATCTGGCATGAAAGATCTCAAAATCTGTGTTGCCTATGCAGGCGAGCACACTGAGAACCCGATTTGGCCGCAAACTGCTGCACTAACGCCTGTGTATGAACAAATGCAGGGTTGGAGCGAAGACATTACCGGTTGTCGCACCTTTGAAAGCCTGCCTATCGGTGCCCAACAATATGTTGAACGTATTGAAGCCCTAATGGGTGTGCGTGTTAGCATGGTATCTGTTGGACCTGAGCGCGATCAAATGATCATTCGCTAACATAGCGTCAACGATTCGATTAAAGCCATATTTGCGGAAGTGAATATGGCTTTTTTGCTTTTACATCATTTGTCACATAAGTGTCTCTAATACACGAATAGCGAATCAATACTCTTACGACTGGTGCACTAATGTCGCGGCTAAACATGGCGATAATTAACTAAAAAGAACATCATCTTCGAGTGACTATAACGACTTTATGCGTTAAATCATCTGGAGTCGATATTCCTAGCCAACCAGCAAGATCGACTAAAGGGATCAGCTTCTCCCGTAAGGAGAATACCCCAACCATGTGCCGTTGAGCATTAGGATAATCTGAAGTCTCAGGCACCCTAATCACCTCTCTAACCTTAGCGACATTAATCCCGTAATGACATACTTTATGGTCACCGTTAGGCAGTATCTTATGCAGATGAAACTCAATAATTTCGAGTTCACTGGTACCACTTTCTGTCAATATTTCTGATTTCTTTATTTTATATAAAGCCCTCAACCTCGCAAATCAACACAAAAAAGGGATTAATGAATTAGACACGAGAGTATAAATCTACTATCTGATTACTGAGATATTTTAAAAAAGTGCACTTTGTATATCAGTATTAGAGGTTTTGTTTAAGTCCATAAACCGCTAAACTGACGCGCTACGCTAATCACCTAAACTGATGTAAATTCGATGCCACAATTTAGCCCGACCTTCTCTTTTCCGGTTCAAATTTACTACGAAGATACCGATTTCTCGGGTGTGGTATACCACCCAAATTTTTTAAAATATTTCGAGCGTGCCCGTGAGCATGTCATTGGCGCTGAACGATTAAGTGCTTTATGGCAACAAAACCAGCTCGGCTTTGCCGTATATCGCAGTGATATGCTGTGCCATGAAGGGGTGGAGTTTGCCGATATTATCGATGTCCGGACTCAGTTTTATTTCGAGAGTAAGTACCGCACGGTATGGCAACAGGAGATTTGGCGACCTCAAGGTAAAAAACCTGCAGTCACCGCGACAATTGAAATGGTATGCATGAACCAAGCTCGTCAATTAGCACCTATGCCGGCAGAGTTGATTACGGTATTAAGTCGTGGATTTGTTATCAATGCACAGGAGTAACCTTGTGACGACCTGCATGAAGTGAATAAAAGAATAAAAGGCTCAACAGCAGGCTTTAAACTAAATTTATGCCCTGTTTAAGGTTTAAGGTTTAAGCGAGGTTATGCAACTGCTCCCAATTGGTTTCTAGCTCTGCAGCACGCATTGGTTTGGCATAATACATGCCTTGTAAGGTATCGACCCCCATCGCTACGAGCATATCTCTAATATCAAGCGTTTCAATTCCCTCTACTGTCACCTCATAACCCAGTTTTTTGGCAATATTAATGCTGGCCTCAAGAATATATTCCGATGGCTTATCCTGTCCAAGATCCTGTAAAAACGCCTTATCGATTTTGACTTCATTAACCGGTAAATGCTTTAAATAAGCTAAAGATGAATGACCTGTGCCAAAATCATCAATCGCAAGCTTAACGCCTATAGCTCGGAGCTGCGTTAAAGTTTTAACCGCTTTGGTTAAGTCGGTCATCAAGGTACTTTCAGTGATCTCAATCATCAAGGACTCAGGCGGTAACTGATAATGAGCCAGCCTTGCTGCTATGTCTTGCGGGAGTGTGTCGCTATCAAGATCACGCGTCGATAGATTGACCGCAACACAAAGATGCATTCCTGCGGCGCGCCATTTGGCTTGCTGCGCTAACACCTGTTCGAGTGCCCATTGGCTGACTAAATCAATCATGCCTGCGTATTCGGCCAAAGGAATAAACTCGCTTGGGGAGATAAAGCCCAGTTCATCATGCTCCCAGCGCATTAATGCTTCCACCTGAAAACATCGTCCCGTAGCAATATCTTGTTTAGCTTGATACACCATATAAAGCTGATTACGCAGTAGGCATTTAGGCAAACTATCAACAATTTTTAACTCTCTGAGCTGACGAATATCATCATTCTTGGCATAGAATGCAATGGCACTGCGGGTGTTTCGCGCTTTCTTGAGTGCTAAATCGGCTCGACGTAACATTTGGCTCGTATCAGCATAATGTTGTTGTAAATGCACACAGCCGATTTGAAGTTTTACGCTCAATGGCCTGCCTTTAATATTGAACGGTACTTGTAAACGCCCGCGTAACTGCACAAGTTGCTCTTCTGTTAATGTTTGTTCGTAATATAGAAAAAACTCATCACCATTAAGCCTTGCCACTAATCTTGGCGCTAAATTTAAGGTGTTTACACGCTCAGCAAATTGCTTTAGTAACATATCTCCAAACACAAACCCGAACAGATCACTCACATAACGAAATCGATAAATATCAATCAACACTATGGTGCCTTGAGTCAGCGGCATCATTGCAGTGAGTGCACGTTTCAGCCCCACGCGGTTGGCTAAACCTGTCAGTTTGTCTTTACCGACATTGGCTGGTAACGCCTTTAATAATTCATTAAGGGTATGATAAAGCGCGGCAAACTCCTGTGGGACAATGGTGATATTTAACGCTTTGCGTTCAAGATTTTGTTGCTCTAACTGGAAACAGAGCTGGGCTAAGAATTGTTGTTGTGATCGTAAAGTGCGGAATTTTTCTTGTAGGAGGTACAGTAAAACAATCAATAAAGTGAGGGTGGCGACAACTAATCCTATTATAAGCATTTCAACCTCACCTTATCTGTAACGTTTTAACATGGCCTTTTTTGTGTCGTGATATCAAGCTCACTTGTATGCCACAAAAGCCAACTAATTATTGGTAACTTTCTCTAATCGAATGGAATTGTTTTATAAATTCATCACTTGCCAAATTATCTGTTGTCACTGGCAATCCACGAGCAACAAATACACCAAGACGTTGCTCTAATTCAGAGCCTGCACGTAACTCACCCGTGTAAAATGCTGCTGCGCGAATAAAATCAAGATAAGTAACTTCATCGGGTAAATAAGGTAAATCAGCCCAACGCTCAACCACTTCCATCACTTCACTAGAAAAATCCCAACTTTTTAACACTGCACGCCCCAAAGGTCCCTGCATTTTTCTAACCAGTGCCCGTAATTGATCAATACTGGTAAATAAGTGCGGCTGCGCCTCGGCCTCAGTCAACACTGGCAAGGCACCAATATTGTGTACCAACCCTGCAAGAGTCAAAGTATCAATATTTAATTTACTGCTTGAATGGCATTGGTTATATATCTGTAACATCGCACAGGCTGCTGCGGTAACATCAATTGAAGTACGCCAAACTTCATCCATCACTTCCCATACCATTTCATTGGTAGATATAAATAATTGTTCCATCGCGACAGAAGTCGCAATGCTTTTAATTTGGAATAAACCAATACGTGAAACGGCACTGTTAATACTTTCAGCCGGGATACCACGGCTATACAAGGCACTATTGGCGACCTTAATGATACGCGCTGAAATAGCCGCATCTTGACCAATCACTTCAGCAACTTGCTTAAGGCTTGCATCGGAGCGCCCAACAACCTCTTGTACCCGCATTGCCACTTCAGGCAAGGTAGGTAAAACTAAGACATCATCTTTTAGTTTTTTTAATAAACTGACTAATAATAGATGTTCGGTAGACATCTTGGCTCCCATCAATATGTAAACATGAACACAGTATAATGGCAGTATATCAGTTGCTTGTAATTAGATGCGTACAAAACTAGCAGATATTAATAATTTGTATGATGACGTTAATTATTTTGCCTCAAACACTAAGCCCATCAAATACTGCCCCCCCCTAAGCTAAAGTCAAACAGGCTATATTCATAAAGTGTGAAGTACCGCTAAAGTTAACTAAGGCAATTTGCACAAGCTGACCGCTATTATGTAAAATTCTGCCCCCGCGCACTGCGTCAATATTAATCAATTTGAGAGTTATTATGTTTAAACCTGAGCTGTTGTCTCCAGCTGGAACCTTAAAAAACATGCGCTACGCCTTTGCCTATGGTGCAGATGCAGTGTATGCCGGTCAGCCGAGATATAGTTTAAGGGTACGTAACAATGACTTTAAAATGGAAAACCTTGCCACAGGGATTGAAGAAGCCCATGCGCTTGGTAAAAAACTCTATGTGGTGAGTAATATTGCGCCGCACAATGCCAAACTTAAAACCTACATCAAAGACATGGAGCCCGTAGTGGCGATGAAGCCTGATGCGCTGATCATGTCAGATCCCGGTCTTATTATGATGGTGCGTGAAGCCTTTCCCGATCAAGTGGTGCATTTATCCGTACAGGCGAATGCCATTAACTGGGCCTCGGTCAAGTTTTGGCAAACCCAAGGGATTAAACGGGTGATTTTATCCCGTGAATTATCTTTAGATGAAATTGAAGAGATTCGCCAACGTTGCCCAGATATCGAGCTTGAGGTATTTGTTCACGGCGCCTTATGCATGGCTTATTCTGGCCGCTGTTTACTCTCGGGCTATATGAATAAACGCGATCCAAATCAAGGCACTTGTACTAATGCCTGCCGCTGGAAATACGATGTGCACGAGGCACAGCAAAACGACAGTGGCGACATCATAGCTATGCCTAGTGCAGTGCAAATTGAAACCCCAACAACCTTGGGCGCTGGGGCACCAACGGACCAAATATTCCTACTACAAGAAGCCAATCGTCCGGGCGAATATATGCCCGCCTTTGAAGATGAGCATGGCACTTATATTATGAACTCCAAAGATTTAAGAGCGATTCAGCACGTAGAACGCCTAACTAAGATGGGTATAGACTCGCTCAAAATTGAAGGCCGAACAAAATCTTTCTATTATGTTGCACGTACCGCGCAACTGTATCGCCGAGCGATTGAAGATGCCTCATTGGGCAAAGATTTTGATCGCAGCCTGATGAACCAATTAGAGGGCTTAGCCCATCGCGGTTATACCGAAGGCTTTTTGCGTCGCCATGTGCATGATGAATATCAAAATTACGATTATGGCTACTCTATCAGCGACACCCAACAATTTGTCGGTGAACTTACGGGTAAACGTAATCTTGCAGGCTTGGCTGAAATTGAAGTCAAAAATAAATTTTTAGTGGGTGATAGCGTCGAGTTGATGACACCACAAGGTAATATCAGCTTGACAATTAAACAGCTTGAAAACCGAAAGGCTGAATCAGTTGAAGCTGGGCTCGGCTCTGGACATACCGTTTATTTACCTGTACCTAAAGAGGTGGATGTCAGTCACGGAATTTTACTGCGTAACTTGCCACAGGGCCAAGATACCCGTAACCCACATGAACTAGGTTAACCAGATGGCACTATTGATCGACGACAGCTGTATTAACTGCGATATGTGTGAGCCTGAATGCCCGAATCAGGCCATCGCGCTCGGTGAGGAGATTTATGAAATCGATCCTGACCGCTGTACTGAATGCGTTGGCCACTACGATAAGCCCACTTGTGTTTCAGTCTGCCCGATTGATTGTATCGATCCTGATCCTAACCACGTCGAATCCAACGATGAGCTATTAGTCAAATTTGCTGTATTAACGCAAAAAACCGAATAACAGCATAAACAAACAGCCCTATCAGTGATAAGGCTGTGGCTGAGCGCAATGGTGAATACCAATAACTTACATTAAAAACTCGCTAATTTAGCCAGAATGCTCGTTGGTTTAGCTTCGATTTGTAACCGCTCAATGGCTGCGGCTAATTTTGCCACACTAAGGCGAATAGGCGCTGGCATAGTGGCAAACTCTATACTTAATAATAGGTTTTTGACTTCGAGCCCTAATTCTGTATCACCTTGAATACTCAGTTTACGTTGAAAAAATAAACTATCGGGATCTTCCTTCGCTGCTGCCACTAAAATCAACTCTGCCGAATTAGCACTAAAAGTGACCTGCGCATCAGTTAACGGTCTGACTTGCCACTGGCCATCAAAACTGACCTCAAATGCCAGTTGTAAGTCTTCAACGCAAATGGCCACCCACTTATCTTCCAAAAAATTGAGCTCATCGAGATGAGTTTGCGGCGCTAATAATACTCTAAGTAATTGGCTAATGACTTTTGCCTTAAGGCTAAAAGGCACCTTAGCAAGAGGAAAGCCTATAACCTTAGGTGTAAATTCAAGAAGTTGCTTGGCTAAATTTGCAGAAAAAACAGCAGACATGTGCGCTTACCTAGTAAAAATAAATACATATATCGCAGTTTAACGAGATTTTATGATCTTAAACCTGTTTTAAATCAATTCACCGTCATTCAATCTTCCCTAAACTCTGCGACTATCTTTTTATCGGGAGCATCATTATGGAACTGTTGTGTCCAGCAGGAAATCTCGCCTCGCTAAAATCGGCTATACAAGCCGGAGCCGACGCGGTGTATTTAGGATTAAAAGACGATACTAATGCGCGTTCATTTGCAGGATTAAACTTCACCCCTGACAAATTACAAGAGGCCGCTGAGTTTACTCAGGCCCGTGGTAAGAAAATATTTTTAACCCTCAATACTTTTCCTAAGCCGACAGAAGAACACCGCTGGTACCAGGCCATTGATTTAGCAGCAAAACTCGGTATGGATGCCCTAATTGTCGCCGATATATCCTTACTCGATTATGCCCATAAACATTATCCGCAACTGCCGCTACATCTTTCAGTGCAGGCCAGTGCCACCAATCTTGGCGCACTGAATTTTTATAAAGAAGCGTTCAATATTGCCCGCGTTGTATTACCACGGGTGTTATCAATGAAGCAGGTGCGCGATCTTGCTAAGGTGAGCCCTGTTGATCTTGAGGTATTTGCCTTTGGTAGTCTGTGCATTATGGCCGAGGGTCGCTGTCATCTTTCTTCCTATGTAACAGGGCAATCCCCCAATACAGGCGGCTCATGCTCACCCGCTAAACATGTACGCTGGCAAGAGGAAGGTCAAGACAGATTAACCCGCCTCAATGATGTGTTAATTGACAAATCGACCCTTGATGAGCAAATGGGCTATCCCGTTGTTTGCAAAGGACGATACTTGACCGATGAGCAAGATTCTCCCAGCTATTTACTTGAATCACCCACCAGCTTAAATACACTCAGTTTGATCCCTGAGCTCGCCAAAGCTGGCATTGTGTCGCTTAAAATTGAAGGTCGCCAACGCAGTCCAGCCTATGTTGAGCAAGTCACTAAAGTGTGGCGCCAAGCAATAGATACCTATTTGCAGCATCCCGATAAATTTCAAACTCAATCGCACTGGGAACAAGCCCTCGCTAAGGTCTCTGAAGGCCAAATCACCACACTCGGTGCGTACGAACGCAACTGGCAATAACACCTAAGACAAAAAAGGACACCTATGAATATTTCCCTAGGCCCATTGTTATATTGCTGGCAAAAGCAACAGGTATCAGATTTTTATCAGCAAGTTGCAGCCAGTAACATTCCGTTAGTTTATCTGGGTGAAGCGGTTTGTAGCCGTAGACGTGAACTCAAATGGGGCGATTATCTTGAGCTCGCGCAGATGCTTAAACAAGCGGGTAAAGATGTGGTTATTTCAACGCTGGCACTCATTGAAGCACCATCGGAATATACCGAGCTTAAACGCCAAGTCGATAATGGCGAGTTTATTATTGAAGCCAACGACATGGCGGCGGTTTATCTGGCCAAAGAACATAAGCTACCTTTTGTGTGTGGTGCAAGTATCAACAATTATAATCGCGCCAGTTTAGATATTTTAGCGCGTTTTGGTATGCAACGATTTGTGATGCCGATTGAATTATCCAAGGCATGGCTTGGCCAAGTGATTCAAGATAAACCTGCGTTTGAAGTTGAAGTCCTCGGACACGGCTATCTGCCCTTAGCCCATTCGGCGCGCTGTTTTACTGCGCGTCATAAACAACTCACCAAAGACAGTTGCGAGACTATTTGCCGTCAATACAGTAAAGGGCTACTCGCGCAAACCCAAGAACAGCAGCCACTATTACGCTTAAATGGCATTCAAACTCAATCGGCGGCCTGCTTAGATTTACGCAGTGAACTCGCCGACATGGAACAAATGGGAGTTGATGTATTTCGAGTATCGCCCAGTAGCATGGAGTGTATTGCCAACGCCAGCGCCTTAGTCGATAGCATTAACACGCCATCAGCGCTTCAGTCTAATACAGTGCCGTTAAGTGCAGAACAATGTAATGGCTATTGGTTTGGAGAGGCGGGATTAACGATGCAACTCGGTGAATAAACCATGTATCCAGTAAAAAATCATGCCGCTATCAAAGGACAATATTGAAGTAATGGATACGCTAAACAGGCTATTAGCACAAAGTTGCTGATCGTATAGAGTATAAATAGAAGAGAGAGGCAGGGTTACGATCTAAGCTTGGTCCTTAACTGACTGAACAACAATACGCTTGTCCAAGTTAATAAACTCCCCAGCCCTATCCATTCTAATAGGGCTGGCCACCACAACCGTGGACGAGGTAACTGCATCACCATCTCTTGATAAAATGGTCTATCACCCTCGGTTAAGCCTAACTGTAATTGCGGCGCGTATAAAAATGTCATCATGCTGCACAAAACAATTAACGCCAGTAATCCTGTCCAACGGCTAAATTGAGATTGACCAAAACCAATTAAACATAAGTGCAAAATCGCACTTAAACTCCCTAAGTAAAAAAAACATTTCAGGCCAAAAACGTGTAAGTGATACACGTTTAGCGGAAATAATCCCATGCTTGCTAGTGCTAAAAACGTTAATGCCAAACAAATAAAGAAACAAGATTCCCATGGAGAGCGCAAATGCGCTAACGAAGATAAGCAGTATAAAACCACACTTAAACTACCAAAAAATAATCCACCGTTAAGGACAACAGCCAACGAGGAATCACCATAGGTGCCTAATTCGCTTAAGGTATGATTTAAAAAATTGAAGCCTCGCACTCCAGGACCATCAAAGCCCAAAACTGCAGTAATAATTCCGACTAACAGCCCGTAAATCCCCAAAAAACCAAATTTAACGGCTAATGTTGAGGCGCCTTTTGTCGTAATCTGCTCTACGTTAACAATCATGAATACAGAAGTGAGATAACCATGTGACTAATTTACATGTAAATAAGAACATTTAAAGCGGCCGACGTCCTGTTTATGAGTAAAACTTTATTTTTATCGTTATTAACGACTTTTTAGTCAGTTGACTTGGCTTTATTAAATGGCAACATAACTTGCTAAAACACTGTGATAGAAACTAAAACTCAAAAATTTTACGCATAAACATGTATTCCTGCACACCTATATATTTAATGACACGACGACACCCATTAACAATTACTAATGTAAGCTTTAGTCAACTCGACATGGGCTTAACGAGCATTAATCGAACGGTAACTGAACAAATACCGCTTACGCCTCGCATTTTTGGGGTTTTTCATTCAAAAAAGGTCCGCGAGTGAACTTACTCACAAAATAAAACACTACCAAAACTAACCCTTAACAAATGGTAGTAACTGATTGTTTATAAAAATTAAAGACCTAAAATATTAATCGCGCGGTAGAAATATCATCAATCACTCAAGCAAAATAACTATGCTGTTTTGCTGCTTAATACCAAACTAACTAGCGAATCGTTTACATAGCAAGGCTAAGCGAGTAACCTTCCCCCTTCTCATTTTTGAGTTGAATTTAAATGCATCTAAATGGGCAGTAAAAATTCGTTAGATCCGCCTAAAAATTTCAAATTTATCATGTACGACTCGTACTTTAAGGTGTACAAAATTGGCTACTAAAAATAAAAACCGCAATATAAAGACGATACTCACCTTTATCGTCCCTTCGCTGATCGGTCTGTTGCTATTTATGACACCTATTAGCTATAACGATGCGATTACCATTCCTATCGCGATCATTTCTAAAGCATTACAAAGTGCATTAAGCGGTGTGTTAACTCTGATTGTGACCATTATTGTGGTAGCAATGGCGCTAGCATCTTTACTATCAAAAGTGCTTAAACCTAAGTTTGTGACTCAAAACCACTTTTTAAATGGTTTATTAAATATCAGCCCTTTATGGTTAACGGCCCGTATCGTAGGTGCAGTGTTTATCGTACTGACTTACTTAGGCTTAGGCCCTGAAGCCATTAACTCATCTAGTACTGGAGCTTTAGTCCTAAACGATTTACTGCCGGTATTATTCTCAGTCTTTATCTTTGCCGGCATGTTACTGCCACTCCTACTTAATTTTGGTCTACTTGAACTATTTGGCACACTGCTAACTAAAATCATGCGTCCAGTATTTAATCTACCGGGTCGTAGCGCAATCGACTGTATGGCATCGTGGCTAGGTGATGGCAGTGTCGGGATTTTACTGACCAGCAAACAGTATGAAGCACGCTTTTATACCCAAAGAGAAGCCGCCGTTATTGGCACCACGTTCTCGGCGGTATCGATTACCTTCAGCTTAGTGGTGATCTCGCAGGTTAAGTTAGAGCACATGTTTGTGCCCTTCTATTTAACCGTATGTTTAGCCGGTTTTGCCGCAGCAGTGATTGTGCCGAAATTGCCACCATTATCGTGGAAGAAAGACCACTACATCGACGATACCCCACGTACGCCTGATGACGAGCTAATCCCCGCAGGACACAGCGCGTTATCTTGGGGTTTTGATAAAGCCTTAGAGAAAGCAGCCAACGCTGGTGGCATCAAAGCTGTTTTAAATGAAGGGATTAAAAACGTTCTCGATATGGTGTTTGGTATTCTTCCCGTGGTCATGGCCATTGGTACTACCGCACTGATTATTGCCGAGTACACTCCTATTTTTAACTATCTCGGTATGCCGTTTATTCCCTTACTTGAATTGCTGCATATTCCAGAAGCCACTGAAGCCTCTAAAACCATCGTCGTCGGTTTTGCAGATATGTTTATTCCATCGATTCTTGCCAGCTCGATTGAATCGGATATGACCCGCTTCGTGATTGCAGCGTTGTCGGTAACCCAATTGATTTACATGAGTGAAGTCGGCGCCCTGCTTATTGGCAGTAAAATTCCAGTGAACTTTGTTGAGCTATTTGTGGTGTTTATTCTACGGACGTTAGTCACACTGCCTGTTATCGCGGGTGTGGCGCATTTACTCTTTTAATGCTCTTTGAATAGAAGCTCGATACATTTAATCAAGGTTAGTAAACAGCAATAAAACTATTAAAAAAGGAGTCCATGCTACTGGGCTCCTTTTTTTGTTTATATTTCAACACTATTACTATCACTATCATGCCCAATGCCTATCGTTTTAAAAATACATCACGTACTTTTCTATCAACCGACACCACCACATTACGTCACCATTATTTCTAACAAAAACTATCATGACCTTATTGAGCTAAGTGCAGAAAGCCGCACTGATGCTGAATAGATGCATAATTTGGTAGAACAAATATTTGCGTTAACAATTTGTAATCAGGTTAGCTAATTAATTGGCACTCTGTTATAAGTAGCTGTAATGAAGCGTGTTAAATCAACCAGCCTCAGGGCAGGTAAGCATGAAGGGGAATATTATGTCGATTGTTGTCGCCGATATTATGAGCACCCGCATCGTCACAATTGAAATGGACGATCGTCTCAATGTGGTAAAAGAGATATTCGAACAGGCAAATTTCCATCATTTATTAGTGGTTGATAATAACAAACTAGAAGGCGTACTTTCAGAGCGAGATCTATTACGTGCCATTAGCCCACACATTGGCAGTATCGGCGAGACAGTTAAGGACTTAGAAACCTTACAAAAACGCGTGCATCAGGTCATGGCTCGAAACCCCATCACCGTTGCCCCAAATGTGTGCTTAGACACCGCCGCCCATCTTATTTTAGACCATCATGTTGGGTGCTTACCGGTACTCGATAATGGCCGCTTAGTGGGTATCGTAACTTGGAAAGACTTACTTCGAGCTTATTCAGAACATCTTTCATTGGCAGAAAGCGAGTGCTAAGTCAGTTAGCACTCGCTTTTTAGTGTCACGTTTGAGTATTTAAATCGCCCAGCCGCCCATATAAAATACGACTAAACCGAGGGTAATTGCTAACACGCCTACTTTTAGTTTGCGCCACTCACCGCTACAAATACGACCTACCACCAGCGTGACGAAACCCAGCATAATGCCGGTGACGATATTACAACTTAAAATAATAAACACCGCGCAGGTTAAGCCCGCCATGGCATCCACTTTATCGTTAAAGTCGAGTTTTGCCACATTGCTCAGCATTAATAGTCCAACATACATCAACGCTGGCGCTGTCGCATACGCAGGGACTAAATAGCTTAACGGCGCTAAAAACATCATCAATAAAAACAGTACGCCAACAATCGTCGCCGTTAACCCTGTTTTACCGCCAGCAGCAGTACCTGCTGCAGACTCGATGTATACCGCTGCAGGTGCGCCGCCAACCAAGCCTGCCACCATGCTGCTAACAGAATCTGAAGTTAAAGCTCTGCCACCACCAACAATATTGTCATCTTTATCAAGTAGATTTGCTTGCCCTGCTACAGCGCGGATAGTCCCGGTCGCATCAAAAATCGCCGTCATGACTAATGCGAGTACGATAGGCAATACCACAGGATTAAAAGCCCCCATAATATCAAGCCGACCAATCAGTGAATGTTCAGAAGCTAAATCAGGTAAGGCAAATAAACCTTGGTATTTAACGCTCGGGTCAAACACTAAGCCAAATACCGATAAGACGATAATCACCAACAAAATCCCGCCAGGCACGCCGCGACGCTCTAAGCCAATAGTCGCCGCTAAACCTAAAACGGTGGCGATAACTGGCAAGCTATTAATATCACCTAATTTCACCGGTAGACCCGCGCTATTGGCCACAATCAACTGCACGCTATTGGTAGCAATCAAGAGTAAAAACAAGCCAATACCGATACCCGTACCATGGGCTATCCCCTTGGGCAAATTAGCTAGCACCCATTGGCGAATTCCCGTCACACTCACGAATGTGAAGGTCACCCCCATCAAGAAGATAGCGCCTAATGTGACCGGAATCGACATGCCTTGGCCGAGCACTAAGCTAAAAGCAGTAAAGGCCGTCAGCGAAATAGCGCAACCAATGGCCATAGGTAAATTAGCCCATAACCCCATCAATAAAGAACCAAAGGCGGCGATTAAACAGGTGGCAATAAATACAGCGCCAGGATCAAACCCCGCTTGGCCTAGCATGTTTGGTACAACAATTACTGAGTAAACCATCGCGAGGAAAGTTGTCAATCCCGCAATCACTTCTTGGCGAACAGTACTGCCACGTTGTTGGATAGAAAAATAACGGTCCAGAAACGAACCTGAGGGTACGGCTGTTGAACTCAATTGCTCAGACATAATAGGGTTATACCTTGTGATCTCTTAAAATAGGGTCGATACCAATTGGCTTAAAATGCAATTAGCGACACGGGCTGCGGCAGATTAGAGCCCTAAATCTCAGTAAGACTTAGGTGAGAGATCCATATCATTTTCCTACTATGGGGAAAATCCATGATCTGCAAGCTGTATGCTTTTCGAGAGTTAACCGTAGTTAACCCAATAAACACAGCCATTGTTGGCCGCGGATAATACGGGAAAAAACCGAAAAAAGCTAAGGCACAGCAAAGACTTTGGCAAATAATTAGCAGTAAAAATAGAACTCTGTTGTTTGAAAAAAAATAACCTAGATTAAAGTCATCACCAACAATAAATCGTCATTACAAATTTTCATAATCTTTCATATTTTATCAAATCTCGTTCATGCCTACACGCAAGTCTATTCACACCTACACTTTATAGTAACCCTATCAAACATCGCTTTCGATCGGAGTCTATTCCAATGACAAAGTCCAATATGCAAGCACAAACACCAGAATCATCCACGCGCAGTCGTGAATTTAAAGCGCTTGGATTCATCATATTTCTACTCTTCCCCGCACTCACCATCGCCGGGATCGGTTTTTATGGGCTCGTCATCTGGATGATCCAAGCTTTCGGCGGCGTTGCCGGCCACTAAATCTACCGTTATTTAACATGCAGTTACTTTTTTGAGGACGCGATTATGAAGTGGTTAACCAACCTCTGGCGCACACTGAACCAACCTACTAAAGCGCTCACCTTAGGCGCGGTAAGTATCAGCGCTTTTATCATGGGCATCATTTTCTGGGGCGGATTTAACACCGCACTTGAAGCCACCAATACCGAAGCTTTTTGTATCAGCTGTCATAGTATGGAAAGTAAGCCGTACCAAGAATTACAAGAAACCGTGCATTGGTCGAATCATTCTGGCGTGCGCGCCACTTGCCCCGATTGTCACGTACCGCATAACTGGAGCCGTAAAATCGCCCGAAAAATGGAAGCTTCGCACGATGTCTGGGGCTGGTTATTTAACACGGTTAATACTCCTGAGAAATTCGAAGCTAAACGTTTAGAAATGGCGAGCCGTGAATGGAAACGTTTTGACAGAGATAACTCCTTAGCCTGTAAAAACTGCCACAACTACAACTCGATGAAATGGGAAACCATGTCAACACTGGCCCAAAAACAGATGAAACGTGCCGCCGAAATCGACCAAAGCTGTATCGATTGCCACAAAGGTATTGCTCACCATTTACCAGAAATGGGCACTGCTCGGGCGCCAGAACTGATTGCCGAAGTTGGCTCAGGTGTTAGCTCAGTAGAAACCAATCAAAGCTATTACAGCGCTCTAACTAAACCTTTATTCTTCACAGACAAAGGCGATGTGGAAGCAGGCACACTCAACGTAGCGACTAAAGTAAAAGTGCTTGATACCCAAGGTAAACGCATCAAAATAGCTATCGAAGGTTGGCGTAAAAAGATTGGTGCTGGCCGCGTGATCTACATGGACTTTGGCGTGAATATTTTGTCCGCGCAGCTGAGCAAAGATGCCGCTGAAACCGAAGGCGTAATCCAAACTTTTGAAGAAAAAGAAGACCCTATGACTGGCCTAAAATGGCAGCGGATTGAAGCGCAGATTTGGACTGAAAAAGATTACCTGCTGACCGATCTGCAACCGCTTTGGGGTTACGCCAAAACGACCTTCCGCTCAAGCTGTAGTGTATGCCATACCCAACCAGATGAAGCGCACTTTGATGCCAATACTTGGCCGGGGATGTTCCAAGGCATGTTGGCCTTTGTGAATATGGATCAAGACACCCAAGCGTTAGTGCAGAAGTATCTGCAGGAACATTCATCCACTTTTGTGAAAAAAGAGCACTAATTCGGGAGTAATACTATGAACAGACGAGATTTTTTAAAGGGCATCGCCTCATCCTCTTTCGTCGCCTTAGGTGGCAGCTCAGTGTTAGCGCCCTTAAATGCCTTAGCCAAAACAGGCATTAATGAAGACGAATGGTTAACTACAGGCTCACACTTTGGCGCCTTTAAAATTAAGCGCAAAAATGGCGTAATTTCCGAGGTAAAACCCTTTGACCTCGACAAGTACCCAACGGACATGATTAACGGTATCCGCGGCATGGTCTATAACCCATCTCGCGTGCGTTACCCTATGGTACGTTTAGATTTTTTACTCAAAGGCCATAAAAGCAATACTTTGCAACGGGGTGATTTTCGCTTCGTTCGGGTCACATGGGACAAGGCATTAAAACTGTTTAAGCATTCACTCGATGAAGTGCAAACCAAATATGGCCCATCGGGCCTACATGCGGGACAAACGGGTTGGCGCGCCACGGGTCAACTGCACTCTTGCACCAGCCATATGCAGCGCGCTGTGGGTATGCACGGCAATTATGTGAAGAAAATTGGCGATTATTCAACTGGCGCAGGCCAAACCATCATGCCTTACGTATTAGGCTCAACTGAGGTTTATGCCCAAGGTACTTCTTGGCCACTGATTTTAGAGCACAGCGATACTATTATCCTGTGGTCAAACGATCCGTATAAAAACCTACAAGTGGGTTGGAATGCTGAAACTCACGAATCATTTGCCTACCTTGCGCAACTAAAAGAAAAGGTCAAACAAGGCAAGATTCGGGTGATCAGTATCGATCCCGTGGTATCAAAAACCCAAACCTATTTAGATTGCGAGCAACTTTACGTCAACCCACAAACCGACGTGACGTTAATGTTGGCTATCGCCCACGAGATGATCAGCCAAAAACTCTATGATGATAAATTTATCCAAGCTTACAGCCTAGGCTTTGAAGAGTTTGTTCCCTATGTGATGGGCACTAAAGATGGCATAGCTAAAACCCCTGAATGGGCCGCGCCCATCTGCGGTATTGAGGCCCATGTTATTCGCGACCTCACCAAAACCTTAGTCAAAGGCCGTACCCAATTTATGATGGGTTGGTGTATTCAGCGCCAACAGCATGGCGAACAACCCTATTGGATGGCAGCGGTGTTAGCGACCATGATGGGTCAAATTGGTTTGCCAGGTGGTGGTATTAGCTATGGTCACCACTACTCGAGTATTGGTGTTCCTGCATCGGGCGCCGCAGCACCGGGGGCTTTTCCACGTAACTTAGACGAAAATCAAAAACCGCTTTTCGATAGCACTGACTTTAAAGGTGCCAGCAGTACTATTCCGGTTGCCCGCTGGATTGATGCGATTCTCGAACCTGGCAAAACTATTGACGCCAACGGTTCAAAAGTGGTCTATCCCGATATTAAAATGATGGTGTTCTCCGGTAATAATCCATGGAACCACCATCAAGATAGAAACCGCATGAAGCAGGCTTTCCATAAGTTAGAGTGTGTGGTCAGCATCGATGTGAACTGGACCGCCACCTGCCGTTTCTCGGATATTGTGCTACCCGCTTGTACGACCTATGAGCGCAACGATCTTGATGTTTATGGTGCTTACGCCAACCGCGGTATTTTGGCTATGCAAAAAATGGTTGAGCCGCTATTTGATAGTTTGTCTGACTTTGAAATTTTTACTCGTTTTGCCGCCGTGCTTGGCAAGGAAAAAGAATACACTCGTAACTTAAGCGAAATGGAATGGATCCAAAACCTCTATAACGATTGCAAAGCCGCTAATGCAGGCAAATTTGCTATGCCAGACTTTGCCACCTTCTGGAAACAAGGTTATGTACATTTTGGCGATGGAGAAGTATGGACGCGCCATGCCGACTTTAGAGACGATCCTGAAATCAATCCACTAGGCACGCCATCAGGCTTAATTGAAATATTTAGCCGTAAAATAGACCAGTTTGGTTACGATGATTGTAAAGGCCACCCTACCTGGATGGAAAAAGCCGAGCGTAGCCATGGCGGGCCTGGCTCAGACAAACACCCAGTGTGGTTACAATCTTGCCATCCTGATAAACGTTTGCACTCACAGATGTGTGAATCGCAAGAGTACCGCGAAACCTACACAGTTAATGGCCGCGAACCTGTATATATCAGCCCAATTGACGCTAAAACGCGGAGTATCAAAGAGGGTGATATCGTGCGAGTGTTCAACGACCGTGGCCAATTACTGGCAGGCGCTGTGATATCAAACAATTTCCCTAAAGGCGTTGTGCGTATTCACGAAGGCGCCTGGTATGGCCCTGTGGGTAAAGATGGCAGTGTTGAGGGCGGCGCTGAAGTGGGCGCGTTATGTAGCTATGGCGATCCTAACACCCTCACCTTGGACATAGGCACATCAAAGCTTGCCCAAGCTTGCTCTGCTTATACTTGCTTAGTTGAGTTTGAGAAATACCAAGGTAAAGTGCCTAAGGTCAGCTCCTTCGATGGCCCACTGGAAGTTGAAATATAAGCTTAAAACCATCACGTTGGGTGCGCCGAATATGGCGTATCCTGCGTGTAAAAATCTAATCCACAAAATCTAAGTATTCAATCTTAGCGCCAAACTTAAGCATCAACATTGAGGAATATACAATGAGTCAAGTCGATATCAACCATGCCAGAGCCTTGGTTTATCAACTATTATCGTCACTGTTTGCCCGCGAAATTGATGAGAAAAGACTTAAAGAGCTTACTAGCGAAGCGGCGCAGCAATTCTGGAACCAGCTTGGTAGCGACACTCAGCTATCGCCATCTGTAGATAAAATACGCAGTAGACTCAATGAAATACAAGACAATGAGGCACTGCTCGAACTCGCAGCCGATTACTGCGGTATCTTCCTTGTCGGCACGAAGTACAGCGCTTCACCCTATGCGAGCCTGTATTTAAATACCGAAGATGAGCCACTCTTGTTTGGCCAGCAACATCAACAAATGAGTGAGTTTTTGCACCAAAGTAAATTACAGGTACAAAGCCATTTTCCAGAGCCTGCAGACCACTTGGCCGTTATGCTCGCCTATATGGCGCACTTATGTTGTCACAGTGATGACAGCACCCAATTGCGCTTTTTGGAAACCTGCATCAATTCTTGGTTAGCCACGTTTACAGCACAACTGATCAAATGCGACAAAAATGGTTTTTATAGCGCGGTGGCAGTACTGACTCTCGAGTGGGTGAAGCAAGATACCTTACAGTTTGAACCACAGATGGCATAAATTGGCTCAAGCTTGCATTAATCGGTTAGTGTTGAGTTAATCAATCAAGCGAATATCATGCCGATGACATTCGCTTGATTGCCTATATCAACCCACTCCGATTCAGGCTATCGACCATAAATAGCCAGTAAACCGATAAGTGAACTAACTTTGCCGTTCTAGCCATTGCTGTAAAGCGGCGATCGATGCCTGCCGGCAAGACTCAAGTTGCTGATACTGAGCAAATCCTAACAGGTTACTAGCACTGTTTTTTTGCACTACTTCTAATCTCTTAGCTAATTGCGCTAACGCTATCAACCCCATGCTGGCGCTACTGCCCTTAAGTCCGTGTAGCAGTTTTGCCGCATCACAATTAGTTGCTGTGGATGACAGACTGGCAATTTGCTCACTACTGGACTCACTAAATAACTCAAGCATAGAAATCAGCGCATTGACACCAAGCACCTCTTTATCTTGCTCTAACTGTGTTACATCTAATAATGGTTCATCATCAATCACAAGCATGGTCGCTGGCGTTTTAGAGGCAAATGCAACTGGAGCCAATACCACTGGCTCAGCGCCATTGGCTGCTGATGCGATAATGGGCGGTGTGGCTATGGGTGATGCAGCAACGGCAACACCTAACCATTGCGTTAAAGTTGGTAGACTCAGTGGTTTAGCGAGTACGGTATCAAATCCCACTTTGTGATAAAGCTGCAAGTCCTCACTTTGTATCTGGGCAGTGAAGGCAGCAAACTTCACATTAGGAGTGGTTATCAATTTTTTTAATTGCGGCAATAAATCGATACCAGACCCATCACTGAGCTGAATATCGAGCATTACAGTATCAAAGCGCCAACCACTTGAACTTGCAAACTCAAGCGCTTGTTGGCAGCTCATAGCAAGCACTGACTCATGGCCTAGATGTGCTAAAAACCCCTGCGCTACCATAGCATTAACGTTATTATCCTCTACCACCAGCACTTGACGAGCAGGCACAGACGCATGACTCTTTACTTCTAGGGCATCCGTTATATCGCATTCATTAAAGGTCAGTTCAAAGCCAAACTCACTGCCCTTTCCAGGCTGACTTGTAACCCAAACCCCACGGTCACTGCTATCCATCAACTCAACCAATTGCTTACAAATCGCGAGCCCTAACCCTGTACCGCGGCTGCGCCCGGGGTTAGGTGTGGTGGCATAAGGCACAAACAGAGTATCTAGTGCAGCAGGCGTAATACCTACGCCAGTGTCCTGCACGACAAAAGACAATTTAGCCCCTTGCAGGCTGACATTAAGCGTCACGCCGCCTTTCTGAGTAAATTTAATGCCATTACCAATTAGGTTAAACAGCACTTGACGCAATTTAGGACCATCAATATTGATACAGCGGGGTAATTTAGGCTTGTTCACTGTTAGGCTAAGCCCTGCCAAATTGGCGCCCGCCACCATGATCGCCAGCACTTCATCAAGTAAGTTATTAATATCGGTAGGCCTTGGCTCGTGGGTTAATTTTCCTTGCTCTAAACGCGAAAAATCCAAAATATCATTCAACACAGTTTGCAGTAACGTACCGCTATATTGCGATAACGCTAACATTTGCTGCTGCGCGGGAGGCAAGTGACTGTGGCCGAGTAAGGTTAAGGTGCCAAGTAAACCATTTAGCGGTGTACGAATTTCATGGCTCATAGTCGCAAGAAACTGAGATTTTGCCTGACTTGCATCTTCGGCTATCTGCCGTGCCTTAGCATGGCCTTTAGCTTCGGCGTCAAGGCGGATATTCGTCTCAGCAAGTTGCTGTGTACGAGTGACAACGGTTTGCTCTAACGCCTTTTTGTGTTCAATCAATTCATCGGCAACCTGACGTAAATCTGCCTGTAATTTAAGATTATGGGCTGTTTTCCGCTTGAAGGCTTCGATAGCATTCGCCATTACAGTCAGCTCATCATCGCCATGGGCATCTAAGCTCACATCGGTGTCGCCTAAGCTCAAACGCGACATCGCTTTAGTTGCCTGATTTAACCTTAATGCGATACCACGATAAATCACCCGATAAATCACCAATCCCATTACAATAAACATCAAGGCACCCGTGCCCCAAAGCCCAAGCCGAGCAAGCGACATCTGCTGTAAATAATCGCTGCGTGCCACTTCAGCCTGCTGTTGCTGTTGATTAAGTGCGCTATCTACCAAGGTATTAAGCCTAAAGAGTTTTTCAGCTAACTCTTGTTGTTGTCGCTGTTGCTGTTGTAGCGTTAAGCTCAATTTTCTTTGCTGTTTAATGATTTTCGGGGTTTCTGCCAGTACCGCCAATTCGGTGTTTAAGGCCTGTAGACGACCCGGATCGCGAATAATCTCAGGCACATTATCAAGCCCCATTAAATCGATACTCGTGTCACTTGGCGCGGTGCCCTCTACTTTATGGACTAACGCTCTGTCCATTGCGCTCGCCAATGTGGGCTCAGCAATGTTAGGACGATAGACAGAATTAGTGCTTGCAAAGGTCGCCAGTAAACTTGGCACACTTAACTGCAATTGCGACTGTAACTCGGAGGATTCAAATAATTGGCCTAACAGAGCAATTTGATGAACTAACGTCAGAGCGCGATTAAGTTGCTCTTGAATGTCTAACTCGCGGTCAATAACATCGTCGAGCAACTGGCCACTACGACTCGTGCCAGCGATGTCAGGATATGCCTGACTTAACTTAGCCAAGATAGCAGAGTCGACAACTGCAAGTTCAGACTGAAGTAACTCAGAGGTATGCCCAGCCGCAACAGACAATTTCCCCGCGGCCAGTTGTAGCTCACTGCCCATGCCCAAACGGTGGCCAACACTGTTCCCTAACGAAGTTAATTGACTGATGATCTGTTTAGCTAATTGCGATAAGTGTTGTGCGTCGTTCACGCCTAAAGTCGTTAACGAGTTAATTCCACTTAGCATATTGGCACTTTCAATACTCAGTTTACGGCCAATAAACTCACGTTGTCGTTCATTCTCAACCCGCCCAAGTTGTTGTACACCATCGGATAACGCATTAGAGGCTTGTACGAGTTGGCGTGCGGCTTGGGATGCTGGCAAGGATTCTTCATATAAATAACTATCGGCCTGTTTTAGCCAATGCAAACTCAAGCTACCTAGGCTCACAAGCAGTAATAACAATACGCCTAACACACTAAAGGCGAGCATTAATCGACCGGTTAAACTGGTGCGCGATAAAGATAAAGGAGCCACACATCTTCCTTAAACTGTTACAATATCACCCCAAATAACGCTAAATGGATACTACGGGATGATGCAAAAATATTGGCGGCGATTACACCTATTTGCCACGCTCACACTCGCCACCTTTAGCCTGATATTTTCAAGCATTACGGCTAGTCAAACAATCACTTGGCCATTAGAGCAGCGTACGCCATTCAATGTAAAAACCCAGCAAGCTCAAGCGTTAGCTTACTTACCCCTGACAACAGCACAAAAGCCTTGGCATCTTTGCGCCCTAGTACCGCACCTTAAAGATGCCTACTGGATTGGCATCGATTATGGATTAATTCACCACGCTAAAACGCTCGGTATCTCCCTTGATCTTTTCGAAGCGGGCAGTTATTACCACCAAGAAAAACAACTCGAACAGCTCAAAACCTGTATGCAAGGCAATTATGACGCCATACTGCTTGGCGCCGTGAGCCCAGATTTATTAGCCCAATTTACACTACCGCTCAGCAAACCCGTCATAGCCTTAGTTAATCGGCTCAATAGCAACCAAGTGCAAACCCATATTGGGGTAAATTGGTATCAAATGGGGCTAACTGCAGGTCAATTCATTAAAGCCGATGCCAAAGCAACACATCCCAATAAAACAGCAAGCTTAGCGCTCCTTGCGGGGCCAGAAAACTTAGGTGGCACTGATTGGGTTGAACAAGGTATTCGTCAAGCACTTGAAGGCAGCCAAGTCTCGATTAGCGCCATCCAGCATGCTGATAATAATCGCAATCTTTATCGCGACCAGCTGCAAATGCTGCTTAAAGCCCAGCAGCCAGATTATATTCTCGGTAGCGCGGTAGCGATTGAGTCTGCCATCAGCACTTTAAAGCAAAAAGGATTAAGCCAACAAGTTAAGCTAGTGAGCAGTTACTTATCTCCTGCTATTTTACGCGGAATCAAGCGGCAAAAAGTCCTCTACAGTAATGATGATTTAGTCGTATTACAGGGAAAACTGGCTATCGACATTGCCGTAAAACAACTTGAAGGCGCTAAGGAGTTTGGTGATATTGGCCCTGCGATTATAGCGCGAACGCCGTCTAACGCTTTATCAACATTAACCTTCAGCCTAGCAGCGGCCGACTTTTACCCCTTGTATCAAGTTAGGCCGACAGTCCATTAATCATCCACTTTAGCGGCAAAAAGATAACCTTCACCATGAATGGTAACAAACAAGTCTGCATTGAGTTTATTACGCAGGCGGCGAATAATCACATCGATAGTTCTGTCATTGACATCTTGATTGCGATGACTGGTTTGCTGCATCAAACGCTCACGGGATAACACCTGTTGTGGATGTAAGGCAAAGGCGACCAATAACTCAAACTCCGCCTTCGTGAGTTTAATTAACACCTCACCGTAGCGTAACTTACGACTATTTAACTCTAATTGAAAACCATCAAAACTGATCACATCATCTGGCTGAGATAACGCCTCGACGACTGCTTGTTCAGCTTGTTTTACCAATGAGATTCGCCAGAGGAGATTTTTCACCCGAACCAGTAACTCCCTCAGTTCGAATGGTTTTGTTACGTAATCATCGGCGCCCATTTCAAGGCCAATAATTTTGTCGATAGATTCATCTCGCCCCGACACCAAAATAATACCTACATGGGAGCGGCTGCGCAGTTCACGGGTCAAACTCAAACCATCAACACCGGGTAAGTTAATATCCAGCATAATTAAATCGATATGTTGACGATTAAACTCGTACCACATTTGCTCGCCATCCGCGGCCTCAATAACGCGATAACCTTCTTTTTCAAAGTATCCTTTTAATCTCGCACGAATAACCGCTTCATCGTCGACAACCAACACGCTATAAGTCATTTTCAACTTCCCCTATTTGCTTTAGTGAATTATTCATACTTTTTCACATTTGCATATCAGTGATAGGTGAAATATGCGATCTAGCTAACCTTATCGCCCAAAAATAACGGTGCTTTTACAGTCACATCAATATGACTTATGCTTAGGCATACTGATGGGGCTACTCTTTAGCTGACTATGAAAGAAAAAGGATTGGGTATGGACGAAAGACGTATGTTTTCGCGGATTCTATTTGCCACTGATGCTCATCTGGCGCAAGGCGAAACGAAATGGGAGACAACTATTCTTGATCTGAGCCTCAATGGTGCTTTGGTCGAAGAACCAGCACACTTTAGCAACTCGGGAGAGGCCATTACACTCAGTTTCACTCTGCCAGAATCTGATATTGAAATCAGTATAGATACTGAGTTAGTGCATCAAAAAAATACCCAACTCGGGCTTAAGTGCAATTTTATCGACGTTGACAGCATTAGCCATCTAAAGCGCATGGTTGAACTTAATCTTGGTGATGCTTCCTTGCTTAATCGTGAACTGATGTTATTTATCGAAAAACATAATACGACTGATTAACACATAAACTCATAAACACAAACAGCGCCCAATGGCGCTGTTTTGATTTAAGGCATACATAGCCGTTAATACAATTTAAATGGCCTCTAGGGCTTCAGACAACTTAGAAACACCCACTACTTCCATCCCAACTAACGGTTTTTTAGGCACATTAGCCTTAGGCACAATCGCCCGTTTAAAGCCATGTTTAGCAGCTTCAATTAATCGCTCTTGTCCATTAGGCACTGGACGAATTTCACCAGATAAACCCACCTCACCAAAAGCAACTAAGTCGCTCGGTAAAACATCACCACGAAAACTCGATACCATCGCCAGCAATAGCGTTAAATCGGCACTGGTTTCGGTAACTTTAACGCCGCCCACCACGTTAACAAATACATCTTGATCCGACATTTGTAACCCGCCATGGCGATGCATTACCGCAAGTAACATAGCTAAACGGTTCGCGTCCATCCCCACCGCCACGCGCCGCGGGTTAGACATGGCCGAGCTATCCACCAGCACTTGCAACTCCACCAGTAGTGGCCGAGTACCTTCCCACACCACCATAACTAAAGAGCCCGAAGACTCTTCTTCACCGCGAGATAAAAAGATTGCCGATGGGTTAGCAACTTCCTTTAGGCCGCGCTCGGTCATGGCAAATACACCTAACTCATTAATAGCGCCAAAACGGTTTTTATGGGAGCGCAAAGTACGGTAGCGACTATCACTATCGCCTTCAAACATCACCGAACAATCGATGCAGTGCTCCAATACTTTAGGGCCAGCCAAGCTACCATCTTTAGTGACGTGACCCACCATGATCACGGCAATGCCGTTTTCTTTGGCGAAACGCGTTAAATAGGAGGCTGACTCACGTACCTGCGACACACTGCCAGGGCTTGATGCCACGTCGCTCATGTGCATAACCTGAATCGAATCAACAACGATGACTTTGGGTAATTCTTTAAGGGCAACTTGGCAAATTTGCTCGACACTGGTTTCAGATAGCATCCGCAGTTTATTAGTCGGCAGTCCAAGACGATGGGCACGCATGGCCACCTGTTGCAAAGACTCTTCACCGGTGACATACAACGCCGGCATTTGCTCGGCTAAATGACAGAGCGTTTGCAGTAACAGCGTACTTTTACCCGCCCCAGGATGGCCACCGATTAAAATGGCTGAGCCAGGCACAATACCGCCGCCAAGCACACGGTCGAGTTCGCCGAAATGGCTTAATATTCGTGGCAAAGCATTGAGATCAATTTGATCTAATGTCTTTACTTCATTACTACCGGCACCGGCATAACCGACAAACTTAGTGCTCTGTCCAGGTGAAGCCGCACCAAGTCTAACCTCAGTAATCGTATTCCATTCTTGACACGCGCTACATTGCCCCTGCCAGCGGGGGAAATCTTGCCCACACTCATTACACACGTATGCTGTTTTATTCTTTGCCATAACTCATTAAAATCTGTATAAAATCAATTTAAGTAACTGCGAATACTGCAGACATAAGACTAACAGTCCAATACAAAATAAGCATTAAAAAGAACCCTAAATGAGTTTAGATAACCACAACGCGATAATCGAACAGCTCAAACCTCTAGTGATGGAACCTAACTTCCTAGAGATTTTTCAGCAGCTGACGATTGATGAATCCAATTCGACTCGTTTTCTATTGAAAATGGAGCTAAATCGGTTGGCTTCACCTTGCACGCGGATTATCGATTTTAGGGATAAATCTGAGTTACCTTGTACAGAAGTACAACTAGGTCAACAAAGGCACTTTTTAGATGAACCCGCTAAACACAGTCTGCATCAAGCTATCTCCTTGTTTCGAAATCAGTATACCTTGGGAGTGTATGAGCATGTCCTTGCGGCTCATCAACAGCGTCGGCAAAAGTTACGCCAAAGCGCACCACAGATTGAAATCGTTGAGCCAGAACCTTTTATAGTACCGGGCGTAGTATTAGGCAGCTATTTTAACCGCGCAGAAGAACGCATGAACTACAGCATTCGGATTAGCGCATCACAAGGTCGCAGTGAAATTATCGGCATCACCACTGATTTATCCATTGGAGGGGCACGAATTCGTATTGCGGCAAATCATCCCTTTAATCTCGACCTGCCGCTTAAAATAAAATTACTAGAACTCAGTGAAGAATTTTACTTTCCCGATCTGCAACTCGGCGTTGACTATGGGATAGTCGATAGCCAAACCAATGGTGAATATATTTGGTTAAGACTCCAGCGCATCAGTGGATCTGAAGCGTTAGCTGAGATGTTAGGAAATCTTATTCGTGGCTATAAGTTAAGATACAAAATCGATGTCAATGATGTGGTAGTCACAGCATCGGGACTCGGGTTTGAACGCCATTTTTTACCACACCTACCGCACTTACCCTTATATTTTAATACTCAAACCCAAGCTTTGAGTCATATGCTGCTCAGTCGAGATAACCAGCAAATAATGCATTACTTTCAAGATGAAAATGATATAAGCCAAATACCGTCAATGCTAACTTCAGAGCGGTTATCGGCATTATTTAATCATCCGCAAAACCCCGACCATGGGTTATTTTTTAGCTTTACCTATAACGCCCAAGGTAATCTGTATTTCTATTCTGCCACCTTAGCAGAGTTAAAAGCTAAGGGCATGATGCCGTTATTCTTAGGCTTTGCTTCCACCAAGCCCAGCTGGCGAATTTTTAAATTAACCGCCGATAAAATTTATCACGGCAAAGGGTATCGCCACGCGACATTACCAGGGGCTGAAGCAAAATTTAGCCCACTGGTTGAACAGCAACTATCGCAATTTAGTCACCTACTTCAGCTTATTGATATCAGTAACGAAGACACCAGAGGCCATTACAAAGCATGGCAAGATGACAGCAATGCCAACGCCCTAAAAACCTTTGGCCAGCAACGTTCGACGACTCATCAAATTAAATCAATAGCAATGCAATTTAGTGAGCGACGCCAAGAGGCTCGCTTTGCTTTTAAAACCTTAGTCAATGTTTCCCAAGGCGGGCTAACCAGCACAGGGATCACGTTAGATATTTCTAGTCGAGGCATGCAGCTGACATTAGATAATGCTACTGATTTCTCATCCAATAAACCCTTGATGCTCAGCTTTCCCAAGCTACAAACGATTGCAGGTAAAACTCAACTAGAGCACCTGCCCTATCGTTTAGTTCGTACCCGAAAAAATGGTGTAACATTGCATTTAACGGCCGTAATGAGCCATACCCCCCATGTTGGGGTTGAGTTTTTAAATAAACTCATTAGCCATAATAAAGCGAAATTAGAGCAACTCACGGAGAGTAATGGCGAAAGTAAGGAACTCGCCGAGGGCTTAAAAAATATTTTGATGCGCACCTTAAATTCGGTGCCCTATTTTATTGAGAGAACGACAAAGTCTGCACAAATTGCTTGCTTAGGCGTCAGCACTCAACAAGATGATATATGCGATATTTTTGCAGCAGGTACTTCAGATACGCTGCAATATGATTTAACACCGCTGTTAAAGGATGGCCTATTCAAGCGAGATATACTCGATCCCATTCGTAAAATGAAACCGCAGCAAGATATGGATTTTATTGAGGTATTTATCCAAATCACGCGTCAGTCACGCGGAAAAATACACCTAAAGTGTGTGTTAGCAACCAGCGTCGGCGATACGCAAAGTCAAATTGCTTTTATTAAACAAAGTAAAGCTACTGGTCGTTTCATTGCACTACGTATTTTCCGCGGTGCAACAGAAAAACCAGATATGAATTATCTACGCCATGAGATTGAATACATTAATATTCATGCAAACCACAAAGCAAAACAATTAGAAGATCAGCTATGGCGAATTATAGGTGTCGGAGAACTGCTCGATATCACCCAAGCAGTTGAATTAAGATATCCAACGCTATATCAATAACGGTATTAACGGTTTAATACTGCAAGATCAAAGCTTAAATACCAATCGCGGATTTTAGGAAAATGATCCGTAGTGGCATCTAAATGCGTTAACATATCCGCATGGCCATAATCATGTTTAAAGCCATTCGCCTTAGATAACAAAGTCGATTTTATCCGCTTAAAGCCACACTCACTAACCATATCTGCGACATCTTCTGGGTGACCAAGGACTGTATCATTTTGCCCTGAGATGAACCAAGCAGTGGGCCAATCCGCGTGCTTGGCAGCGTTAGCATAATCAAAACCATCATCGTGATCTTGCCAATCACCTCGCACCCAATCAATGCTCTGCACTAACGAGGCTCGGCTCTCGTTGTCCATACCGATACGCAACTTATCGGCAGCGAGATAACCTTGCCCCATCGCTAGGCCTGGTGCTAGGCGATTCCAAAAAACATCGACCATCAACCATTTTTTAAATGACTTCACTCGAATCGTACGCTTGCTACCAAATGTCAGCAGCGAGCGAACGCTTTGCTGCAAGCTAGGATAACGCGCCAGACTACTCGCCATTAGCACGCCGCCCCAAGAATGAGCGCACCAATGCACTTGTGAGGGCGCGACGATTTTTTTCGCTTGAATCATTGTTTGTTGCTGGCAGGCTGTTTGATGCAAATCGAGAATGGCTTGCTGTACTAAAGGCAATTGTTCGCGAATAACCTCTCCTTGCCCAAGGGTAAAATCTCGATTAATTTTAGGTAAGCTAAGCCCTCTTCCCGCGGTGTCGAGTACATATACTACAAATCCCGCTTTAGCGAGAAAACAGCCAAGACCGCGGCCACTCTGGCTATAGAAAACTCGGCCATTAGACATAGCGCCATGGAGCATTAAGATAGGGGTTTTAGAAAAATCAGCCGCTGCCGGTAATAACTGGCGTAAATGCAGCTGACCATCGCGGTACGGCAGATAAATTGAGGATTGTGAAATGGTCGAAATAGCGTTTGAAGTCAGCGGAGTCAAAATAAGTCACAGGTAGTTTATCAATTTATCTAAACTACCAGCTCATTAATAAAAGACAAGAGCCATTACTCTAACTATTGCCTTAGTCTTATATTCAAAGTCTATGCCCAAAGCCTTATAGCCAAAGTCTTACTCCAACTGATATCTAACGGTTTACATTTGTAAAAGGTATGGCAAAACCCGCAAATCTAACTGACGAATATTCGCATCCGCGGCCGCTGCAAGCTTAGGTTTGGCATGAAAAGCAATACCAAAATCAGCGGCCATCACCATAGGAATATCATTAGCGCCATCGCCAATAGCAACTCTCTGGCCTCTGGCTATGTTCCACTGCTCGCTGCAACGCTCAACCACGTCTGCTTTAAACTGCGCGTCCACCACTTTGCCCGTCACTTCCCCAGCAAGTTTTCCGTTAGTAATCACTAACTCATTCGCAAAGGCGGCATCTAGGTTTAGCAGCTGCTTTAAATGACCAACAAACGGTGTAAAGCCACCAGATGCAACAACTAAACGCCAACCATGGGATTTGAGTTCCACTAACATAGGCTCAAGCCCTGGCATCAAAGGCAAGTTATCGCACAAGGTCGATATAATATTGGCATCGGCTCCTTTAAGCTGCGCCACACGTTGACGCAGGCTCTGTTCAAAATCCAGCTCGCCTTGCATGGCGCGCTCCGTTATCGCCGCTACGCGCTCACCTACGCCCGCCATTGCCGCTAATTCATCAATACACTCTACTTGAATTGCCGTTGAATCCATGTCCATGACCAGAAGGCCGGGATGATTCAAACGGGGTAAAGCCAACGTGATCACATGAAGCTCAGCGACAGACAGGGGAAATGCCTCGAGTTGCGCCTGTGATAAAGGGCTAACCAGTGCCAACTCGATACAATGTAAACCAACTTGGCGCTCAATATCGCTAATGCCGATAATTTGGGAGGACTGAGCCAACAGGGCTATCCACGCCGATAAACTCACCTGTGCTGATGTATCTTGGTAGATAATCCGTAAACGTGAGGTATCAGTAGGTATCGCTGACTCCTGATAACGTTCAAACACTTGCCCTTGGCGTTCAAACCTTAGGGAATGATCAGCAGCTAACCACAAAAAAAGCGTATCTTGATTCAAGCTTTCCATCTGACTTAAATTCTCCAACTATCGGGCTTACTCAGAATCAATTATGATTAGGCAAGCGCTCTACATGTTAAGGGTCAAAGTGTTATATCTTAAAGGGCTAAAGAAAAGCCATAAAATCAGTAGGCTTATCCAAATAGCTGTGGCATTCGCCCTCATCATCGGCCTAGTGCAACTGTGGCAAACAAGCCTACTACAAGGTCAGCTGCTTCTAAAGAGCCAAACTCAAAAGATGGCAAGATTACTGGTGCAACAAGCCGCTTACGGTGCAGCCCCCGCGCTACAGTTGCAAAATGATGAGCAGCTCCAATGGCTTGCCAGTGCTTTAGTGGAAGATCCTAAGGTGATGTCCGCCGCTATCTTCAGCGACCAAGGCATACGGTTATCCTTCGCCCAAAGCATTACCAACGAGGTGATCGATCCTGACTCCGAAGAAATGAATTTGCTGCTCAGCAAATACCCTCCTTATGTGGAGCCTGTGCTGCAAGAGGGTAAAAACTTAGGCTATGTCGAAGTTAGGCTGGACACCAAATTATTTTTTAACGAAATCAAAGAGGTTCATAATTTAAATATGGAACAGCAGCAAATTATGCTGCTCATTGCAGGCTTGATTGGTATGTTGCTTTCACGCTCTTTATCTTTTAAACGTGCTGACTTCGATCGCCGTCGTACTCGCGTTAAATTACGTCAAACGCCTAAGCACCCTAAGAAAGAATCCACCATTAAAGAGCCTGATAAAATAGTGCAGCCAATCGAGAGCTTGCCCGCAGCGGAAAAAGTGGCAGCGCACACTGAGACACAAAAAATAGTAAAAGAGGCCGCTGATATGTCCAATCAAGCAAACGTGCAAACAAAGGCGGCTAAAGCATCAGTAAAGGCACAAACGAATGACCAAGTAGAAAGCACCACTGATGACGCGAGGAAAACAGCACCCATTAAGGTGAAACCTAAAGTGAAAACAGTCCGCCGCGTAAGCCATGTAGCGAAAGGTAGCGCAGAAGCTCAAGCCTCAATAAAGCCCAGCGATACCGACCCAACGGGCTAGCGGGAAATCACTAAACCTAAGTCACTAAACCTAAGTCACCGCAGATAAATAGATAACACGCTAGAATTGACATAAAAAAGGGTTCGCAATGCGAACCCTTTTTTTAATAGTCACTAACTACGGCATAATTACAGCGTAATAGCGGCTTCTAATGTCATGATAATCATATCATTGAATGTGGTTTGACGCTCTTCAGCAGAGGTTTTTTCACCAGTGCGGATGTGATCAGATACAGTCACAACACACAGAGCACGAGCACCAAATTCATGGGCTACGCCGTATAAACCAGCCGCTTCCATTTCGACGCCGAGTACGCCCATCTTTTCCATCACGTCGAACATTTGTGGATCAGGCGTGTAGAATAAATCCGCAGAGAAAATGTTACCTACGCGAATTTTAGTGCCTCTGGCTTTAGCAGACTCGATAACTGCATTCATCAGCTCATAATCAGCAATGGCAGCAAAGTCTTGGCCTTTAAAACGTAAACGGTTAACCGCTGAGTCAGTACAAGCGCCCATACCGATGATCACGTCACGTACTTTAACGTCTGTGCTAATGGCACCACAAGTACCTACACGGATCAGGTTTTTAACGCCATAATCACGAATCAATTCAGTTGCATAAATTGAGCATGAAGGAATGCCCATGCCTGAACCCATTACTGAAATACGTTTACCTTTATAGGTACCTGTAAAACCAAGCATGTTTCGAACATCAGTCACTTGCTCAACATTTTCTAAGAATGTTTCAGCAATATATTTTGCACGTAATGGATCGCCTGGAAACAACATAGTTTCAGCGAATGCGCCCTCTACAGCATTAATGTGTGGTGTTGCCATCGAAATAACCCCTGTTTATATTATTAAGACTTAAGTCTTTGTTTACTGGCGGCAAATGTTAGCCGCCAAATCGAACTGAATACTAATCTAGCCTATAAAAACGATTCGCCGTAGGCCATAGGCTCAAGCTTAAAGTGGCTCGCAATAGATTGGCCAATATCGGCAAAACTGTTACGACGACCCAAAGAGCCTGCTTTCAATCCAGCGCCAAAAGCTAATACTGGCACATATTCACGGGTGTGGTCGCTACCCGGCCATGTTGGATCGCAACCGTGATCCGCAGTTAAAATCAGTAAATCATCTTCACCTAATAATGCCAGCATTTCAGGTAAACGGGCATCGAAATATTCCAGCCCCTTAGCATATCCTGCTACATCGCGGCGATGGCCATAATGAGAGTCAAAATCGACAAAGTTAGTAAACACGATAGTGTTATCGCCAGCAGATTTAACTTCGGCTAACGTCGCATCGAAAAGAGCTTCAAGGCCATTTGCCTTCACTTTTTTAGTGATACCGCAATATGCATAGATATCGGCAATCTTGCCCACACTCACCACTTCACCACCCGCGTCTTTTAGCTTATCTAAGACGGTTTTTGCTGGTGGCTCAAGCGAATAATCTTTACGGTTACCAGTACGAGCAAAGTCACTTGGGCCAGTACCATCAAATGGGCGGGCAATGACGCGACCTATGTTGTAAGGTTCTAACTCTTCACGGGTAATTTCGCATAAACGGTAGAGGTTTTCTAAACCGAAGGTTTCTTCATGACAGGCAATTTGGAATACTGAATCGGCTGAGGTGTAGAAAATAGGCATGCCAGAGCGCATATGCTCTTCGCCTAACTCTTCTAAAATAGTTGTGCCAGAAGCATGACAATTACCTAAAAAACCATCCAGACCCGCACGGGCTAAAATCTTATCCGTCAGTTCTTTAGGGAAAGAATTTTGGTGCTCGCTAAAGTAGCCCCATTCGAATAGTACGGGTACACCCGCCATTTCCCAGTGACCGCTCGGAGTATCTTTACCTGAACTTAACTCCTGTGCATGACCATAAGCACCAATCAGTTCAACATTATCGCTAAACCCAGGAGCAAAGGCACCCGTACTTTCCATCGCGGCATGGCCTAAGCCTAAGCGCGATAAATTAGGTAATTTAAGTGGACCTTCGCGGCCAATATCAGCTTTGCCTTCAGCACAGGCCTTGGCAATATGACCAAAAGTATCGGAACCGACATCACCAAAGCTTGCTGCATCTGCAGAAGCACCGACTCCAAAGGAGTCCAACATCATAATAATGGTACGTTTCATAATCTTTCCTTAAAGATCCGATGCACGAATATAGGCATAGATCTCAGGTGTTTTTTCTGGAGCAGTTTCACCAATGTGAATCGCTTTTTTTACCGCGGCTTCTGCTTCAGCGAAGGCGGCTTCAGACTGTGCGTGGATAACGGCAATCGGAGTCGAAGAATCCACTTTATCGCCTAAGGCGCACACTTGGGTTAACCCAACACTATAATCGAGTGCATCACCAGGCTTACGGCGGCCACCACCTAGAGTCACCACAGCTAAACCAAGCTCGCGAGTATCCATGCTATAGGCATAACCTTGCATATCAGCAAAAACAGGACGAATGATTTGTGACTGAGATAGGTATTTGCTGTAGTTTTCAACAAAATCAACCGGACCACCCAGACCCGATATCATCTTGCCAAAAATTTCAGCTGCGCGGCCATTATCGAGTACACGATTTAATTTAGCGCGAGCGTCAGCTTCATTACTTGCAAGACCGCCAAGCAGCAACATTTCAGCGCAAAGACCCATAGTGACTTCGTATAAGCGTGGATTACGGTAACCCCCCGTTAAAAAGTCGATGGCTTCTTTCACCTCAACGGCATTACCAGCACAAGATGCAAGCACTTGATTCATATCAGTAAGCAAAGCTGTCGTTTTAGTACCCGCGCCATTAGCAACGGCGGCGATACTGCGAGCTAATTCTTCAGATGCCTCATAGGTCGGCATGAAAGCTCCGCTGCCGACTTTTACATCCATCGCCAGTGCGTCTAAATTACAAGCTAATTTCTTAGACAGAATCGATGCCGTGATAAGGGAGATAGATTCAACAGTCGCGGTATTATCGCGGATAGAATAGAAACGTTTATCAGCAGGAACCAGATCGCCCGTTTGACCAATAATGGCCACACCGACCTCTTTAACCACTTTGCGGAACAACTCACTTGAAGGCTCGGTTTGATAGCCTGGAATAGCATCAAACTTATCCAGAGTTCCACCAGTGTGGCCAAGGCCGCGCCCCGAAATCATTGGTACATAACCACCACAAGCCGCAGCCATAGGGCCAAGCATGAGGCTAATCACATCACCCACACCGCCAGTGCTGTGCTTATCGATAACTGGGCCGTTGAGTCCCAATGATTGCCAATTGAGCACAGTGCCAGAATCACGCATTGCGGTTGTTAATGCGATTCTTTCATCCATATTCATGTCATTAAAGTACACGGCCATGCCCAATGCAGCAATCTGACCTTCTGACACGGTATTGGCGGTGATACCTTGAACAAAAAACTGTATTTCTTCAGAACTTAGCGCTAAACCGTTACGCTTTTTACGAATAATCTCTTGAGCTAGAAACATGATACTGCCTCCAAGATAGGCACCAGCAATAGAATTACTAGTGCTTACCTTTGCAATGAAAAATCAAAACTGTAGCAATATTACAAATTCATACTATCGAAGTTTTGAGTTCGCCAAATAGATTTAGGTCACACTTAATTAGGTTCGCTATACGCTGATCGTATTAATCAGCGCGATATAACGATTAATAGCCTTGAGTTGGCTTAGGTGCATCGGCTAATTCTAAGGTATTTAACAAGCTATTAAGTAAGCTTGACGCGCCGAATCTGAAGGTACGTGGAGTAATCCAATCAGCACCTAAAATACGTTCCGCAACACCCAAAAACTCTGCAGCTTGCGCCGCATCACGAACGCCACCGGCAGGCTTGAAGCCTACTTGGGTATTCTTCTCGCTGATCACGGTCAGCATGATTTCAGCCGCTTCAAGCGTGGCATTGACAGGCACTTTGCCGGTAGAGGTTTTAATAAAGTCAGCACCCGCATCGATTGATAATTCAGACGCACGACGGATAAGCGCGGCATCGGCTAATACACCAGATTCGATAATGACTTTTAGTAACACTTCACCACAGGCTTCTTTACAGGCTTTAACGAGTTCAAATCCAACGGTTTCATTGCCTTCCATCAGCGCGCGATAAGGGAATACCACGTCAACCTCGTCAGCGCCATAAGCAACGGCCGCGCGGGTTTCTAACACTGCAATAGCAATATCATCGTTACCATGGGGGAAATTAGTTACCGTGGCGATTTGGATATCTTCAGCACCGAGCTCATCTAAGGTTTTACGTGCAATAGGGATGAAGCGAGGATAAATACAAATAGCAGCAGTATTGCCCGCAGGTGTTTTCGCTTTGTGGCATAAATCGATGACTTTTTGATCGGTATCATCGTCATTCAACGTGGTTAAATCCATTAACTCAATGGCGCGTTGTGCCGTTTTTTTTAAATCAGTCATAATTGCTCTCCAAAATAAAATGAAATGAATAGAAATGAGTTGCACAAAAGCAACGCTTAAGAGGTGGCATTATTTGATTATTGTTATATGGCCGGGCCTTCAGGCGGTGCCGAGTAATTTGCTGTTACAAACTATCTTGTAGTAGGTATTCAATCTTGCCTAGCCCTAAAGCGCAATAGGCATCCTGACACTTAAATAACGCATAAGTGACCACGACTTGAATCCTTGAAGACCGGAAGAGAGGAGACGAATAAAATCTTGTTCCTACTTTTCCGCGAAAAATCCATTTTAGCGCGAGAAAAACGTAAACCTTTATATAAACACATTGTTTCGCGTAATAAGCTTAGATAAAGACTCAAGAGTAAAACAAAAATGGAGCCGCATAATGCGGCTCCAACAAGCAAGGATTACAAGAGATTAGAACTTGTAAGTTGCTGACAGGTAGTGTGCCCAACCTGTTGATTCTAAACCTACTAGACCGCCTTCATCTTCAATTAGATATACATCCTTATAACCTTTTAGACCATAACCGACAGCATAGCGATCTGAGTGCCAGTATAGGCCAAAGAATACGTTTCCACCGTTAGTGGTTTTAGGAACATATATGTCATCAGTTGCATCTGCACCGAATTGATAATCAACGTAACCTTGGAATGCTATGAAGCTCTTATTATCGAAGAAGTAGAAAGGCTTGAACCAGTTAGCAGAGAACTGGTAACCATTCCATTCTTTTGCGTTCATGTCGTAGTAGCCGTACAGGTTCATACCTGTTTTGCCTAACCAAGGCACGTTTACGTCAGCACCCACACCCCAGAATGTAGAGTTAACACCTTCACCGACAAGGCCATCCCAGTTAAACAGAGTAGAGAAATATACTTCTTGGATTGGACCAAAAGATAAATCTTTGCCAGTCAGCGCATCGATAGATACACGTGGTGCAAACTTCATGAAAATTTTGCTTGAACCAGAGCCAGGGTTCTTATCACCATGGCTTGATGTTTCATTAGCAAGGTTAAATATATCAACATAGCCATATAAATCGAATACACCAGAACGGCCGCCAAATTCCATTTCTAAATAGTTATGTTGATCGCCAGACGCTGGGTTCTCTGGTTTTTCACCAATAGAGTACATAGCGTTGAACTGCATCCATTTGTAATCAGTACCATGAAGATCAGTACGATCAGCGGCAAATGCGTTACCAGAGATTGCTGCTACGGCAGTAGCGGCTAAAGCTAAAGTTTTAACGTTTTTCATCATCAACCCCATTTATCTTATTTACTACCATCGAGGGTAGCGTTCTTTTTGTGGCGTTTGCATTTTACCTAAATTAAAGAAAACCTCAATAATCTAGTGCAAAATCACAAACACAAAATTCTTAATTGTGAACAAAGTCGCGACTTCGGCATTACGATTAATTAACTCAACCGTAGTTACACGACATTTAAGACAGAACGACAGCGACATTTCAGTTGCATTCTGTGTTTTTCAATTGGAGAAACTATTCACTACAGGAATCACTACTGGAAAATGGTTGAATTAACTTAGGCCCTGCCCTGCATGGTCAGGACCTAGTTAGTGGGGTGTGTTACCCCAGGTCAGCCTTAAACTAAGCTTAAGAACAGACCAGCAATTGTTGCACTCATTAAGTTAGCTAGAGAGCCGGCGATAACTGCACGGATACCCATTCTTGCTAAATCATGACGACGAGTTGGTGCCATTGAACCTAAACCACCAAGCAAAATTGCAATTGAAGACAAGTTAGCAAAGCCGCACAGTGCAAACGAAATAATCGCTTGAGTTCTGTGTGACATCACAGCTTGTGTTTCAGCAACACATAATGGCAAACCTTTAGTTACTTCTGCAGCGACAGCAGTACAAGCGGTTGCAGCATCAGAAATGTAAGGAGCAAAGTTTAAGTAGGCAACAAATTCGTTAATAACGATTTTTTGACCAATGAAAGAACCTGCTACAAATGCTTCATTCCATGGCACACCAATAAGGAATGCTAAAGGCATAAACACATAACCAAGGATCAATTCGAGTGTCAATTGTGGGTAACCTACCCAGCCACCGATACCACCAATGATACCGTTTGCCATTGCAATTAAACCAACGAAGGCTAACAACATAGCACCAACGTTAAGTGCTAAGTACATACCTGATGAAGCACCTGCTGCTGCTGCGTCTAACACGTTGGCTGGTTTGTCAGGATCTTCTGGCAAATCGCTCATGTCATTTTTAGCAACTTCAGTTTCAGGGTGCATCAGTTTCGCCATTAACAGGCCACCTGGTGCTGCCATGAATGAAGCGGCAACTAAGTATTCGATAGGTACACCCATCTGCGCGTAACCAGCCAATACTGAACCCGCGATTGATGCCAAACCACCGACCATGATCGCAAACAGTTCAGACTGCGTCATAGTTGGAATGAATGGACGAACCACTAATGGCGCTTCAGTTTGACCAACGAAGATGTTAGCTGTTGCTGACATTGATTCAGTACGGCTTGTACCTAATGCTTTTTGTAAACCACCACCAATAATACGGATGATCCACTGCATAATGCCTAGGTAATATAAAACCGCGATCAAAGAAGAGAAGAACACGATTACAGGCAATACGTTAACAGCGAAAATAAAGCCAAGTTTGAAATTAGCTAAATCGCCGAACAGGAAGCCAATACCGTTTTGTGCATAACCAATAACGCTAGATACAGCATCAGACATACCTTTCAGAATGTCTTTACCAATGGGAACGTACAAAACAAAACCACCAAAGGCAGCTTGAATGGCTAACGCGCCACCCACTGTACGCACGCTAATTGCTTTTTTGTTATTCGATAGGAGGAAACCTATCGCAAGCAGGGTGACCACCCCTACTAAACTCATCAATATATTCATTAACCATCACCCTATTGTTAACACTTTTTAATTATGTTGTTAATCAACCTATTTCCGAGTCAGATTATACCCGAGGCAAAGTCGAAAATCGTCGTTTTGATCATATTTTTGGAGTTTAATTTCAACTGTTTAGTGTTACCCACTAGTGCGACCTACACCTGTTTATTTAAAAACAATTAAAGGTCAAACAGTTGCACCGAATTTGACATCAAGTGTTCTGATACTAGAACACTTGTTTTTTTTTGCAAAGTTGCAATTTTGTCTATAAATAGTACAAGGTTAGCGGGTTGATTACGTTTTTCAATTACATTTATAGGTGCCATTGCGGGAGAATCAGTCTCAAGTATGAAGCTATCGAGAGGTAGGTCACATACGGTTTTGAGTAATTTTTTGGCATTAGGATTCATGATCAAACCGCCGATACCTAATTTAAAGCCTCGCTTAAGATACTCAAGCGCAATTTCTGTACTGCCAGAAAAAGCATGTATCACGCCACCTCTAGGTAATGGATGCTTTTTTAGACAGGCTAAAATCTCTGGATGAGCTTTTACGCTGTGAATAATAATTGGCAAATTTACCGACTGAGCAAGCTTGAGCTGCGCCTCAAAAACCGCCAACTGTCTTGGCCAAGTTGACGCATAAAGCTTATCTAAGCCACATTCACCAATAGCAACAAAACGAGGACATTCGAGTAACGCTGACACTTGAGATGTTAATGCAAAGATACTCGCATCAACATCTTCAGGGCAGAACCAAGGATGTATGCCCAGAGCATAATAAAATTGGTATTGTTCTGCGACTGCGAGTTGTTTTTGCCAATGTTTAGGGGAGACACCAGGGATGATTAAATTATCAATACCGACACTGTGCATTCGTAGCACTACATCGCTGCGGTCAGCATCAAACTCAGCAAAATCGATATGCGCGTGGGTATCTATCATAAAACTATCTCACTCGGATGGCGTAGTGTCGCTCGAATGCGCTTTGCTGAGCGGAGTGCTTTGAGCTTGTGTAGTAATTTTAGAAGATTTAATCATTAGTGGTGGATCTTCAAGACGCGGCATACAACAACGACGATTTTCAGGCGTGAGTCCCATATGATCACACCACTGAATATAAGCTCGCCATGCTTTAATTACCCAATTGGTCATAAGAGTGCTCAGTACAGTCAATGAGATACAAAAATGGCGGTAAATTACCGCCATTTAGCTAATCACAATAAATATAATCGATTAATGCTCGCGGGTTTTAGTGAACTCTATATCTGGATAACGCTCCATAGAGAGGTTCAAATTCACCATCGTTGGCGCAATGTACGTCAAGTTATCGCCACCATCGAGTGCAAGGTTTTGGCTACACTTACGGCGGAAATCTTCAAGTTTACGTTCATCTTTGCAGTAAACCCAACGTGCCGTTGACACGCTAATTCCTTCGTAAATCGCTTCAACATTATATTCACTTTTTAAACGTCCAACGACCACTTCAAATTGCAGCACACCCACGGCACCTACAATTAAATCGTTGGTATCGAGCGGACGGAATACCTGCACTGCACCTTCTTCTGATAACTGCATTAACCCTTTAAGCAACTGTTTTTGCTTAAGCGGATCGCTCAGACGAATGCGGCGGAACATTTCAGGGGCGAAGTTAGGCACACCAGTAAAGCGAAACTTTTCGCCTTGAGTAAAAGTATCACCAATACGAATCGTGCCATGGTTATGCAGGCCAATGATATCACCAGGATAAGCTTCTTCAGCACGCTCACGGTCGCCCGCCATAAAGGTTAAAGCGTCACTAATACTGACATCCTTACCAATACGTACATGGTGCATTTTCATGCCCTGCTCATAACGACCAGAACACACACGCATAAATGCGACTCGGTCACGGTGCTTAGGATCCATGTTTGCTTGTATTTTGAAAACGAAACCGGTGAATTTATCTTCATCTGGCATTACTTTACGCACATCACTGTCACGCGGTAATGGTTTAGGCGCCCACTCAACAATTCCATCGAGGATATGATCCACACCAAAATTGCCCAAAGCGGTACCAAAAAACACCGGTGTCAGCTTGCCTTGAAGAAAGGCATCATGATCAAATGCATGTGATGCGCCGCGCACTAATTCCATTTCATTACGCAGATCAACAGCGTAACTCCCCAGAACCTTATCTAGCTCAGGGTTATTAATCCCTACAATCGCTCGGCGCTCTTGAATGGTATGACCCATACCGCCTTGATACAACACCACTTCATCACGCAGTATGTGGTAAATGCCTTTGAATTCTTTACCGCTGCCAATAGGCCAGGTAATAGGTGCACAGGCGATATTAAGCACATCTTCGACTTCATCCATCAAATCGATAGGATCACGAATATCACGGTCGAGTTTGTTCATAAAAGTCACAATCGGCGTATCACGCAGACGCGTCACTTCCATTAACTTAATGGTACGAGCTTCAACACCTTTTGCCGAATCTATCACCATAAGGCAGGAGTCAACAGCCGTTAGTGTACGATAAGTGTCTTCAGAGAAGTCTTCGTGGCCAGGTGTGTCGAGTAGGTTAACGAGGGCGCCAGCATAGGGAAATTGCATGACGGATGTAGTGATAGAGATACCACGATCCTTCTCCATTTCCATCCAGTCAGACTTAGCATGCTGACCCGATTTTTTACCTTTAACGGTACCCGCCTTTTGCAAAGCGTTGCCGAATAACAGCACTTTCTCGGTAATGGTTGTTTTACCCGCGTCGGGGTGCGATATGATCGCGAAGGTGCGACGTTTATCGACCTCTACTTTATTGCCTGACATGTTAACCTATGCACTAGTATCGCTAAAAAGGCGCAAATTATAGCGCCTCAGTTCAAGCTTGGCTAGGCAAAGCCCGAGATGAGCTCGGGCGAAAGGAGGTTATTTTGTAGCTTCGAGTAAATCTTTTACCTTAGCCAGTTCAATTCGTGCATATCGGTGTTCAACAAAATCATGGATATTGGTTGCCAACGCCAGGCGGAAATAGTTGGCAGCATCTTGATACTGCTCTATCTCTATCGACATTTTAGCGAGATAAAAATAAGCCTCACATAAACGTTCAGCATATTCTTTAGGATGGGTTAGCCCTTCTTTAGCCGCAGTAAACACCTGTTGACGGCTTTTTTGACCTAAATAATAATCAACAATTACGCTAGACCAAGCATCGTTATCTAAATGCTGACGATTCTCCATGAGCTGTTTTTTAGCTGTAACTACATCGTCTTTTGATTCAACTAAATACAACCATAATGCGCGATAGCCGTCGGTATTATCGCCTGCGTAAAATGCTTGCATATCTTTAGTGGCTAAATCATTACGCCCACCATAGTACAAGGCAATACCACGATTTAAATAAGCATAATCATAATTAGGCGCGAGCTCTAATACGCCATCAAAGGCTTCATAGGCACTGTCGAACTCGCCTTCTTGAGTGTAATAAATTCCAAGAAAATTATAGGCATCTGCGAGATCCGGTTGTAATTTCAACGCTTGAATAAAATCAATACGTGCAAGCAGTCTTAAACCCACACTGTCGTAGATCACTCCGCGATCGTAGTGAAACCTTGATCTTTGTTCATTACTTAATTCGACCGCAGACAAAATCTCATTTAGCTTAGCTAACGTGACCTCTACTTTATAATCTGGCATCACGGGGGCTATAACCAATTTACCTTCAACATCATTTTGGTTATCTAAAGGAGACTGGGTGGTAGCGCATCCGGCTAACAACAGACTGGCGCCCGCCAGCACAGCAACGACAGCGGTTCTAATTTTAAGACTCATCCATTTCTACCTTTTTAGATTCCCAACATACGCAGAAGAATGTTCATGATAGCAATCCCATCACAGGACTGCTATTGGGGAATTGAGATTAATATTGAGTTTCTGAATATCAAAAACAAAAAAGGAGATCATTCGATCTCCTTTTTATGCAATCACTTAAAAAGTATCTGCTGATAATAAGTCAAAGAATGACTATTCAGCGGCTTCTTTAGTTTGTGCTTCTTTGATTGATAGACGTACGCGACCTTGACGATCCACTTCCATAACCTTAACAGCTACATCTTGGTTCAATACAAGATGATCAGACACGTTAGCTACACGCTCATCACTGATTTGTGAAATGTGCACTAAACCGTCTTTGCCTGGCAGAATGTTAATGAAAGCACCGAAATCAACGATACGGATAACCTTACCCGCGTAGATACGACCGACTTCAACTTCTGAAGTGATTTCTTCGATACGACGAATCGCTTCTTTCGTTGCTTCGCCATTTGAAGATGCGATCTTCACTGTACCATCATCTTCCAATTCAATCGTAGTACCCGTTTCTTCAGTTAAAGCACGGATAACTGCGCCGCCTTTACCGATAACGTCACGGATTTTTTCTGGGTTGATTTTGATAATAGTAATACGTGGAGCATGATCAGAAATATCATCACGGTGTGAGCCAATCGCTTGATCCATCACATTCAGGATATGCACACGTGCGCCATAGGCTTGTTGCAGTGCGATTTCCATGATTTCTTTAGTGATACCTTCAATCTTGATATCCATCTGCAGTGCAGTAATACCACCACGAGTACCGGCTACTTTAAAGTCCATGTCACCTAAATGATCTTCATCACCTAAAATGTCAGAAAGAACAACAAAATCATCGCCCTCTTTTACTAGACCCATAGCAATACCGGCTACAGACGTCTTGATTGGTACGCCCGCATCCATCAGTGCAAGTGAAGTACCGCAAACTGATGCCATAGAGCTTGAACCGTTAGATTCAGTGATTTCAGATACAACGCGCACGCTGTATGGGAATTCTGCAGCTGAAGGCATAACGGCTTTCATACCGCGCCAAGCTAACTTACCATGACCGATTTCACGGCGCTTAGGCGAACCCACCATGCCAGTTTCACCGACAGAGTATGGAGGGAAGTTATAGTGCAGCATGAAACGGTTAGTACGCTCGCCCATGATGCTGTCAATCTTCTGTGCATCACGCTCAGTACCTAAAGTACAAGTCACTAGCGCTTGAGTTTCACCACGGGTGAACAATGCACTACCGTGAGTACGTGGCAATACGCCAGCTAATACACTTAAAGCACGGATCATATCAGGTTCACGACCATCGATACGTGGTTCGCCACGGATGATGCGACCACGAACAACTTTCTTCTCTAGGCTACCCAGTAAGTTGTCTACTTCACGTAAATCAACATTAGGATTGCTCGCTAACAAGGCTTCTTTTGCTGCGGCTTTAACCACAGAAACTTGAGCATAACGATCTTGTTTAACTTGGATTTTATACGCATCACCTAAACCAGCTTCAGCAAGCGCTTTAATTTGGGCAACTAAATCGGCATCTTGTACTGGTGCAGTCCAATCCCAAGTTGGTTTACCAGCTTCTGCTTTAAATTCAGCAATCGCTTTGATAACCACTTGTTGTTGATCGTGACCGTAAACAACAGAACCTAACATCACTTCTTCTGGTAATGCTTGGGCTTCTGATTCCACCATTAATACTGCGCCAGCAGTACCAGCAACCACTAAATTTAGTTGGCTAGTGGCAAGTTGCTCAACACTTGGGTTCAACACGTATTCGCCATCAATGTAACCCACACGTGCAGCACCCAAAGGTCCGCTAAATGGAATACCAGAAATCGCCAGTGCCGCAGAAGTACCAATCATAGAGATAATATCTGGTTCGATTTGTGGATCGACAGATACTACGGTAATGATGACTTGGACTTCGTTTTTGAAACCATTAGGGAAAAGAGGGCGAATTGGACGGTCAATCAGACGAGCGATTAATGTCTCATCTTCTGAAGGACGGCCTTCACGCTTAAAGAAACCACCAGGAATTTTACCGGCTGCGTAGGTTTTTTCTTGATAGTTAACAGTCAGAGGGAAAAAGTCACGACCAAGATCTGCTTCTTTTTTACCGACAACAGTGACTAACACTGTCGTGTCACCCATACTTGCTAAAACGGCTGCATCAGCTTGACGCGCTATAACACCTGTTTCCAGGGTGACTGTATGTTGACCATACTCAAAACTCTTTACAATAGGATTCACGTGACCCATTCCTTAATTAATGACCTTGAATTACGCGCGTAAGTATACTGCAATTCGCCGCAATAGAGAAAGAGTAGATAATGGTGACAAAGGCTTATCTTTTAACTAAAGTGGATAAATCAACAAAGAATTGTGTTTAAAGCTGAAATAAAAAAATAATTATCTCCTACGGCGAAAATAATAAAGGGCTAGCTTAATGACAAGTCGTTTTAAATCGTTGACCTGGAAACAAACTAATCTAGTTGTTTTTACAGCCTTATTTTTTGCTATTGTCATTTTTATTATTGAAATAGCCCTCGTCGTCGTTTCGACTAAACAACAACTCACGACGACTCAGCAAGAGCTTTTAAATTCAGTAGAACAACCCGCTGCGAATGCCGTTTGGGCTTTGGATGATAATTTAGCGCGCCAAACCCTAGAAGGAGCCATAAAAGTTGAGCATGTAAGCTCAGCAGTAATTGAGCTTGATGACGGGTCGATGTTTGTTTCCGTCAGTAATAACAAAAAAAATGACTCTCTCACCTTCACCAGTATCGGCAATAAACTATTTAATAACCTGAAAGAGATTTCTCGTCCTCTTTACCGCCCTTTTTATTTTGAAGGGACTCAAAAACAGCAATTAATAGGCACTCTAACGGTTTTTTACGATACCCAAGAGCTCACTAATAGTCTTTTTTCTCAGTTACAATTTAGCTTTTTTGCCACTCTCATCCGGGCACTATTACTCACTTTAGTTCTTTCTGTAGTATTCCATCGCTTCTTGACCCAGCCGATTGCCCGTATAAGTGAAGCCATTGATAAAATTGATCCTGACTCGCCAGACGAAAACCTATTGCCCATATCTGATGCCCATGAAGACGATGAGCTAGGTTTAGTGACCAAAAAATTTAACCAAATTTTGATTCAATTTAGCCAAACCCAATCTAAACTTCGAAAAATGGCGACTCGAGATCCTCTCACCGGATTGCCTAACCGCACATTATTACTCGAAACTATCGCCGTCACGATTCAACGCTCGCGCCTACAAAAACGCAGTTTTGCACTGATGTTTATCGATTTAGATCGTTTTAAAAATATCAACGATTCACTGGGACATACCTTAGGCGATCAGTTTCTCGCGCGCATTGCTCGGATGCTGGAGCGTTTTGTGGGCGATAAAGGTACTGTTTCACGTTTAGGTGGAGATGAATTTGTAATTTTAGCTGACACGATCCATAGCCCAGATGACGCTGCTGATTTTGTTAGGAAGCTACTGATACAACTTAATATTCCGATACAACTCAATGAACACGCAATTCATCCAGCAGCCTCTATTGGTATCTCTATTTACCCCGAAGATGGCAGCACCGCAGAGGATCTTATTCGGCATGCTGATATTGCCATGTATAGCGCTAAAGCCGCGGGTTCCAACCAATGGGCTTTCTTTAAAGAACAAATGACTGAACGTGCAGCGGTACGTTTACGCACTGAGGCTTCATTACACGATGGCTTAAAAAACAATGAGTTTTTGCTATATTTCCAACCTAAACTTGACTTGCAAACTGGCAAAGTTGTCAGCTGTGAAGCGTTAATTCGCTGGCAAAAAGACGGCCGGCTCATCAGTCCAATTTCTTTTATTCCAGTAGCCGAAGAAACAGGGATCATTATTCCGATTGGTCGCTGGGTGATAGAACAAACCTGTAAGGTATTACGAGAATGGCAAAAGAAATATAACTATGCCATACCAATTGCGATTAATGTTGCCTCGCAACAGTTTGCTGATGCCAGCCTAGTACCGGATATTAAACAGATGGCGCTGCGTTACCAAATTCAACCTGAGTTACTAGAAATTGAGATTACTGAAACATCGTTAATGAATGATATTGAGTTAGCCATTGTTAAGCTTGAACAGCTTAAATCCGCCGGCTTTGGCATCGCTGTTGATGATTTTGGCACCGGTTATTCATCACTATCTTACCTACGCCATTTGCCTATTACGACGATGAAAATCGACCGCTGTTTCGTGTCCGATTTGCCAGAAGATAGCGCAATTGCTTCAACAATTTTAATGTTAGGTAAACAGCTTAATTTAAAAATTGTGGCTGAAGGGATTGAAAATGAGCAACAGTTGGATTGGTTAAAGGAAAATCAGTGTCAAATTGGTCAAGGATTCTATTTTAGCCAACCATTGCCACAAGCGGAATTTGAAGCTTTGTACATTGCAACCCAAACAGTAACCGTCAGCGGCTTATACCGTAGCTAGTTAGAGTTCTAACGCACTCTTTTTTAAATACCTTACGGGTATAATGATTTCAGGGACAGCAGCGTGAACATTAAATATAAAATCGATTATGCAATTATGTGTGACAACCTTACGTAGATTGCACGTTAGTTTTAGGCAATAAAAAAGGAGGCTAAGCCTCCTTTTCTATATTAATCGACGCGCTATTAACGACGTAGACCTAATTTTTGGATCAGAGCAGTGTAACGTGCTACATCAGTACGCTTCAGGTAAGCAGTTAACTTACGGCGTGAGCTAACCATACGTAACAGACCACGACGTGAGTGATGATCATGGATGTGCTCTTTGAAGTGAGCTTGTAAATGGTTGATTTGTGCAGTTAACAAGGCAACTTGAACTTCAGTTGAACCAGTGTCATTTTCGCAACGGCCAAAATCAGCCAGAATTTTTGCTTTTACTTCAGTACTTAGTGACATGTATATCTCCAAATAAATAATATGAATCTCTAGCCGATCACTAACTCAGCCAGAGGGCGCGCTATTCTACCCAGAAACCCACGTTAGCGCAATAAAAGGTGGATACTAATCCATGAACTAATAAATTTATTCATGGATAACGGGTTAATTCGTTTCTGCAGGCTCGTTATGGATCACTATGAGTCGTTTCGGCGCAAGTAGCCCGTCTTCGTTCAAAGTGCCAATACCGACAAAACGACGAATATCCCCTAAGGTGATACGCACCAGCTCATCGATTTTCAAGTCTGCATTAACTGGTACTCTCACAGCTTGGCCTTGCATTAAGTAAGGAGCAATCGCATCAGGCACATTCACCTCAGGGAAATCGGCCACTGCCGTATCCATGGGTAATAACAGTGGATCGAGTAATACACTCGGATCTATCTGTTGTTCTTGTGCTTTAGCAACAAGTGCTTCAAGCTGATCTAAAGTAACCATTCTAGCATACGGATATTGTGCAACTTGAGTACGGCGCAACATGATGACATGGGCACCACAGCCGAGCATTTCACCTAAATCGTCAACGATAGTGCGAATATAAGTGCCCTTAGAACAATGAATATCTAAGGTTAGCTCATCGCCTTCAAGACCGATAAAATTTAGTTCAAATACCGTAATCGGACGAGATTCACGCGGCACTTCAATGCCTTCACGGGCATATTTATACAGGGGCTGGCCCTGATATTTAAGCGCGGAATACATAGAAGGGATTTGCTGAGTCTCACCACGGAAGAAATCAAGCGCAGTAAGTAACTGCTCCTGCGTAAAATCAATAGCGCGGCTTTGCACCACTTCACCATCGGAATCACTGGTATCAGTACGCTCACCCAGCTTAGCAGTAACTAAATAGCGTTTATCAGCATCTAACAGATGTTGAGAAAACTTAGTCCCTTCGCCTAAGCACACGGGTAACATGCCTGTTGCTAACGGATCGAGTGCGCCCGTATGCCCTGCTTTGTTCGCATTAAAAAAGCGCTTTACCCTTTGCAATGCAAAGTTAGAACTCATGCCTGTGGATTTATCCAACAGTACGATCCCATCAATAAAACGACCTTTTGGACGACGAGCCATTAATCTTTACCTTTAGTTTCATCTGCATCATCGGCAATATCGTCAGCTTGGACTTCATCTTCAACTGATGCGTCTTCGCTGCCAAATTGCTGCTGCTTCGCTTTGTCTTGGTTAATCACTTGGCTAACTAAGTTAGACATGCGCATACCTTCAACCAGCGAGCTATCGTAGATAAAACGTAGCTCAGGCATCACACGCAACTTCATACGACCCGCGACTAATGTACGGATATATGGGGCTGCACTGATTAATGCGTTAAGTTTTTCTTGCACAACGTCTTTGTCTTCTTCAAAGAAAGTGACAAAAACTTTGGCGTAGCTTAAGTCCCGTGAAACATCGACATCATTGACTGTAACAAAGCCAACACGCGGATCTTTCATGTCACGCTGTACCACTTGAGCAAGTTCTTGCTGAAGCTGTTGAGCGATTCGACGAGTACGACTGAATTCTTTTGCCATAATATTTCTTACCATAGCTTAAATTGATAAGGGCGGCTAATGCCGCCCTTTTTATCATTACAGAGTACGAGCAATCTCGACAGTTTCGAACACTTCGATTTGGTCGCCTACGCGAACATCGTTGTAGTTCTTAACGCCAATACCACATTCCATACCATTGCGAACTTCTGCAACATCATCTTTAAAGCGACGCAGCGATTCAAGTTCACCTTCGTAGATCACCACGTTATCACGTAGTACGCGAATTGGTGCGCTACGCTTGATAAGGCCTTCGGTAACCATACAACCAGCAATAGCACCCAGTTTAGGCGACTTAAATACATCACGTACTTCAGCCAGACCAATAATCTGTTGCTTGAACTCTGGTGATAACATGCCCGTCATCGCAGCACGAACTTCATCAATCAAGTGATAAATAACGCTGTAGTAGCGTAAATCTACACTTTCGCTGTCGATTGTCTTACGGGCCTGTGCATCAGCACGCACGTTAAAGCCAACCAGAATTGCGTTAGACGCTGCCGCTAAGGTTGCATCAGTTTCAGTAAGAGCACCCACACCGCGAGCGATGATGTTGACTTTCACTTCGTCAGTAGACAAACCTGTTAACGAGTCAGTAATCGCTTCTAATGAACCTTGTACGTCTGCTTTAAGAACGATATTGAGTTCTTTCACTTCGCCTTCAGTCATGTTCGCAAACATGTTTTCTAGCTTAGATTTTTGCTGACGCGCTAATTTCACATCACGGAACTTGCCTTGACGATACAGGGCAACTTCACGAGCTTTACGCTCATCACGGACCACTGTTGCTTCATCACCAGCAGACGGTACGCCTGACAGACCCAGAATTTCAACCGGAATAGATGGACCCGCTTCAGTAATTGAGCGACCGTTCTCATCTTTCATTGCACGGATTTTACCGTACTCAAGACCACAAAGAACGATATCACCTTGGCGCAGAGTACCTTCTTGAACCAGAATCGTAGCAACTGGGCCACGACCTTTATCCAATTGTGATTCAATGACCACACCAGCAGCCATACCATCACGTACCGCTTTCAGTTCGAGAACTTCAGCTTGCAGTAAGATACCTTCTAACAGTTCGTCAACGCCTTCACCTGTCTTAGCTGAAACGAAGGCAAACATGTTGTCTCCACCCCAATCTTCAGACATAACACCGTGTTGTGACAATTCGCTCTTAACGCGATCGATATCCGCTTCCGGCTTATCCATCTTGTTCACAGCCACGATTAGTGGCACGTTACCGGCTTTAGCATGTTGAATTGCTTCGATAGTTTGCGGCATTACACCGTCATCGGCAGCAACAACTAACACCACGATATCCGTTGCCTTGGCACCACGGGCACGCATTGCGGTAAACGCGGCGTGACCAGGAGTATCAAGGAAAGTGATCATGCCGTTTTCAGTTTCAACATGGTATGCACCGATATGCTGTGTGATACCACCGGCTTCGCCAGCAGCCACTTTCGCGCGGCGAATATAATCAAGTAACGACGTTTTACCATGGTCAACGTGACCCATGATAGTGACAACCGGTGCACGAGACTCTAATTTGATACCGTCTTCATCGTCACGATCTTGCATCACTTGATGCTCTAGTTCGTTTTCGCGAATAAGTACAACTTTATGACCCATTTCTTCAGCAACCATCTGGGCAGTCTCTTGATCTAACACTTGGTTGATCGTGACCATGGTACCCATTTTCATCATTTGTTTGATGATTTCAGTCGCTTTTACTGCCATTAAATGTGCCAGTTCAGCTACAGTCACAGTCTCACCGATACGCACATCACGACTTACCGCTGCCACAGGCTTATTAAAGCCGTGCGCCATAGATTCAGGTGCTGTACTGCGGTTACGCATGTGCTTTTCACGGCCGTCACGAGCATCTTTGCCGCCACGCTTCTTGGCATTCGTCTTGTTACGAGCACGACGTCCGCGCTTTTCTTCATCTAAATCAGAAGTATCCTCAGCGGCACGAGCCACTTTAGATGTCGTGATATGATGATCACCGTTCTTTTCAGCTTCTAGACGTTGGCGCTCTTCTTCGGCCCAACGCTTAGAGTGTTCTTCAGCCAATAGACGAGCTGTTTCAGCCGCTTTTGCTGCATCTTCATCTTGCTTACGTTTAGTTGCAGCTTCTTGAGCGGCTTTTAAACGTTCAGCTTCTAGACGAGCTGCTTCTGCTTCTGGTGACATATCTTTAGCCACTTTCACTTCAGCTGCCGCTTTGGCTTTCGCCTTAGCTTCTGCGTCGGCTTTTGCCTTTGCATCTGCTTCAGCTTTAGCTTTTACTGCCGCAGCAGCTTCCGCTTCAACCTTTGCTTTTGCCAAAGCTTCTGCTTCGACTTTCGCTTCTTCTTCAGCCTTCAGAGTAGCCTCACTAGCATCACGCTTAACGAAAGTTCGTGTTTTACGAACTTCAACTTTAACATCTTTAGATTGACCACCACTACCAGCCACACTTAGGGTCGATACGGTTTTACGCTGCAGCGTCATTTTCGTTGGCGCATTTTCGCCACCGTGCTGCTTTTTCAGATAATCCAATAACTGCTGCTTTTCAGTTTCAGTTACGTTATCAGCTTGGTCTTTCTTGATTCCAGCCTGAGAGAATTGCTCTATCAGACGTTCAACACTTTTACCCACTTCCGTGGCCAATTTCTCTACGGTCGTATCTGCCATCAGTTAAATCCCCCTCTGTTGATCGACTTATGCTTCTTCGCCAAACCAACAGATATTGCGGGCTGCCATGATGAGCTCACCTGCTTTTGCTTCTGTCAATTCTTCAATTTCGATCAAATCATCAATGCCTTGTTCAGCCAAGTCTTCTAGAGTCACAATACCTTTGCTAGCAAAAACATAGGCTAAGTGTCTATCAATACCTTCAAGTGCAAGTAACTCAGCACTCGGCTCCACACCATCCAGTGCTTCTTCAGTAGCGAGAGCTCGGGTTGAGATCGCCGCTTTTGCACGTTCACGTAAGGCTTCAACGAGATCTTCGTCAAAACCATCAATCGCCAATAATTCAGACACAGGTACATAAGCAACTTCTTCGAGCGACGTAAAGCCCTCATCTGCTAGCACTTGTGCAAAATCTTCATCGACATCCAGTGAATTAACAAATAAATTAACTACCTTGGCGCTTTCTGCCTGGTGTTTCTTATTCATATCTTCCACTGTCATTACGTTCAGCACCCAACCTGTCAGTTGTGTCGCTAAACGTACGTTCTGGCCATTACGTCCAATGGCTTGTGCCAAACTATCTGGTTCAACGGCGATATCCATAGAATGGTTATCTTCGTCGACAATGATAGAAGCCACATCGGCTGGCGCCATAGCATTGATGACATATTGCGCTGGATTATCATCCCACAATACGATATCAACACGCTCGCCACCCAGTTCATTTGATACCGCTTGAACACGCGCACCGCGCATACCCACACATGCACCGATAGGATCGATACGGCGATCATTTGACTTAACGGCAATTTTAGCGCGAGCACCTGGATCACGGGCTGCGCCCATAATCTCAATCAGTTCGTCAGCTATTTCAGGTACTTCTACACGGAAAAGCTCAATCAGCATTTCAGGCTTAGTACGGCTTAAGAATAACTGTGCGCCGCGAGCTTCTGGGCGTACTGAGTACAATAATGCCCGCACACGATCGCCTGGACGGAAAGATTCACGCGAAATTAAATCTTCACGGAATAATACGCCATCAGCGTTATTACCTAAATCAACTACAACGCTTTCACGTGTCGCCTTTTTTACGATACCGGTGATTAACTCACCTTCTTGGTCTTGGAATTGTTCCACTACCTGAGCGCGCTCAGCTTCACGTACCTTTTGTACGATAACTTGCTTAGCCGTTTGAGTAGTAATACGGTCAAATACCACTGATTCAATATCGTCTTCGATAAATTCACCCGGCTGAATATCCGGGTTTTCGTAACGTGCCGCTTCTAATGTGATTTCGCGGTAAGGGTTTTCCAACGCTTCACCATGATCATCAATCACCATCCAACGACGGAAGGTTTCATAGCCACCCGTCTTACGATCGATAGCAACACGAACGTCAATATCACCTTCGTATTTTTTTTTGGTTGCTGTGGCCAGAGCAGTCTCTAGCGCTTCAAAAATTTTCTCGCGAGGAACGGCCTTTTCGTTTGAAACCGCCTCAGCGACTAGCAGAATCTCTTTATTCATCTCTTGCCTCGTTCACCTTGAAACTCAAAACTTAGCGATTAAGTTGCCTTTACGGATATTATCCAGGGCGACAACCAACTCTTTACCATTCGCTTTCAGTGACAGCATTTGCCCGTCAACCTTAGTGATGGCGCCTTTTAGATTACGACTGCCGTCAACCGGCATAGTCAATTGAAGCTTTACATCCTCGCCTACATAACCCGCATACTGCTCAGCAGTAAATAAGGGTCTATCAACGCCTGGCGAAGAAACCTCTAGGGTATATTCTGTAGAAATAGGATCTTCAACATCAAGTACAGCACTGACTTGGCGACTTGCACTGGCACAATCTTCGATATTGATACCATTTTCACCATCAATGAACACTCGCAGTGTGGAATGCTTACCCGCTTGAACATATTCAATGCCCCATAGCTGAAAGCCTAATGCTTCCACAGGTACTTTGAGCATTTCTGCCAGTCTGAATTCTAATGTTGCCAAGATTGACCCCCGAAAAAACAAAAAAGGGCTAAAAGCCCTAGTACAACGCCACATACGGAGTATGCGACAAATTTAAAAGTCCCAGATAACAAAAAACCCCGTGAGGACGAGGTTATTAATTTCAAGAACCTGTAAACCATAACGAATCAAAATGCTATTCGTTACTAGGAGCTGGTTGCGGGGGCCGGATTTGAACCGACGACCTTCGGGTTATGAGCCCGACGAGCTACCATGCTGCTCCACCCCGCGTCAACTATGTGCAAGTATATTGACTATCGTCATTTCTTGCAATAACTAAGAGAAAAACTTATCACTTTATCTTAGTTATATTTGGTGCCGAGAGCGGGACTTGAACCCGCACGACCGTTAGGTCACAGCCACCTCAAGGCTGCGCGTCTACCAATTTCGCCACCTCGGCGACACCTTTTACTAGTCAGGAATTTTTGTTTCTGACTTTTCGGTTGCTTGCTCAACAGGTTGTGTTACCTGTTCAGTATCTGAACCTAAATTTTTCCATGAATCTTCACTTTTGGTGTGATTTGCACTTAAATTGCCAATCAGCAAACTCAAGGTAAAAAAACCAATGGCTAAAACAGCCGTAGTACGAGTCAGGAAATTACCTGAACCGCTAGAACCAAACAGAGTACCTGATGCACCGGCGCCAAAAGAGGCTCCCATATCAGCTCCCTTACCTTGCTGAATTAATATTAGACCGATTAGACCTAATGCAACCAACAAGTATACAACTACTAGAACTTCATACATATTATGCGCTCATCGCTATGGTACATAAGCTTAAAAACTCGCTAGAGTTTAAGCTAGCACCGCCAATCAGTCCACCATCAACATCAGGCTGGGCAAATAAATCTGCAGCATTACTAGGTGTTACACTACCACCGTAGAGAATCCTGATATTTTCTCCAATAAACGGAGATACTTCAGAGAGGCGTTTGCGAATAAACGCATGTACTTCTTGTGCCTGCTCTGGTGTAGCACTTTTACCTGTTCCTACAGCCCAAAGTGGCTCATAGGCGATAATAGCGTTATCAAAAGCCATAGTGCCATTTTTCTGGATCACTATATCCAACTCTTCCGCAATCACCTCAAAGGTGCGCCTTGCTTCACGTGCTGGACCGGATTCACCCACACATAAAATCGGAGTTAAGCCATGCTTTTGTGCAGCGGCGAACTTCTCCGCTACGATATTACTCGTCTCTCCGTACATACGGCGACGTTCTGAATGCCCGATAATCACATATCGACATCCTGAATCTTTTAGCATCTGACCTGAAACTTCTCCGGTATAAGCGCCAAAGTCATGTTGACTTAAATTTTGCGCGCCCATCCTAACAAGTGAACCGTCTAACGCTTCCTTGTTTGCTTCTAGCAGTTGCCTAACGCTCTCTAGATAGATAGAAGGCGGGCATAAAACCACTTCAGCTGAATCATTTTGGAGCTTAGAGGCAAATTTTTTGAATAACTCTTCGGCGAGTGCCGAACTGCCGTTCATTTTCCAATTGCCAGCAACCATAGGACGTCTGAGTGCCATCACTGTCTCCTTTGAAAGCGGCGTGAATAATAGCGAACCACTTATTAAGTTACAATAGCTAAAGTCGAATATTTTCAGATATCAGGTTGGAGTGCTTACTTTTTACACTCAAAAAATGATATCTGTACATTTGTGCAGCTAACACCTTCATTTTAAATCGGTATCCACTGCACTCATTACAAAAAACTTCAGCACTAGCTTGCGGATCTGACGGCATCTGCAATCAAATTGGCATGGGCTAATACTGCACTATGATCGTCCCCTTCTACCATGACTCGGATCAAAGGTTCTGTACCAGACTTACGCAATAATACACGGCCACGGGCACCCAGTTGTGACTCAACTTGCTTTTGAGCAAGTTTCACCGCATCTGAATTAAGTGGATTATGGCTACCTTCAAAGCGCACATTAACAAGCACCTGCGGTAACATTGTCATCGCCGAGGTAAGCTTATCTAAAGTCGCATTCTGTCGGCGCATAGCAGCTAATACTAGAATCCCAGCAACAATACCATCACCCGTTGTACCGTGATCGAGGTTTAAAATATGCCCCGAGTTCTCACCACCGATACGCCAGTCGAGTTCTTTTAGCAGTTCCATTACATAACGATCGCCCACTTTTGAACGTGCAAAGGGAACATCAAGTGCTTGTAAGGCTAAATCGAGGCCAAGATTTGACATGAGTGTGCCAACGACACCTCCGCGTAATACACCGCGTAATTTAGCATCACAGGCTAAAATATATAGAATTTGGTCACCGTCGATCACTTCGCCTTTACTGTTGACCATCATAATGCGGTCGCCATCACCATCGAGTGCGATGCCAAGATCGGCATTTTCTGAAAGAACAGTCTCACAAATCTTGGCCATGGACGTAGCGCCCACTTTATCGTTAATGTTCATGCCGTTTGGTTGATCACCAATAGCAATGACCTCTGCACCTAATTCACGAAATACTGCCGGCGCAATGTGGTAAGTGGCACCATGGGCACAATCAACCACAATTTTCAGACCCATTAACGTGTGTTCAGCAGGAAAATTGCCTTTGCAATATTCGATATAACGGCCACGCGCATCTTCAATACGAGATACCTTGCCCAATAGATGCGACTCAACACACACGAGGGGCTTTTCAAGTTCTGCTTCGATTTCTAGCTCTAAGTTATCATCTAACTTACTACCATCAGTGGAGAAAAATTTAATACCATTATCATAATAAGGATTATGTGATGCGCTAATCACCACCCCTGCTTCAGCACGAAAGGTTCGTGTTAAATAAGCTACAGCTGGTGTTGGCATCGGTCCCATTAATAAAACATTAAGACCTGCTGCTGAAAAACCCGCTTCCAATGCCGATTCAAACATATAGCCAGAGATGCGAGTATCTTTACCTATTATTACTTTTTTAGTGCCATTACGGGATAACACGCGCCCCGCAGCCCAACCTAACTTCAGCGTAAGTTCGGGTGTCATTTGACCTGAACCGACCTTGCCACGAATACCGTCGGTTCCAAAAAATTTACGTTCTTTCATATCGCCCCATAAACTGAAATGTGTCCCAATTATTTGGGATCATAATATTAATTAAATGCTTAACCAGAGCATAACGGTGCTTAAAAATACACTTGTGTGGCTTGTAACACTTTGAGCATATCCACAGTTTCAGCAACGTCATGCACGCGAATGATATGAGCTCCCTTTTGCGCCGCAATCATCGCACCCGCAAGACTCCCAGCAAGACGTTCTGAGGTCGGTTTTGCTAAGAGGTCGCCTATCATGCTCTTACGAGATAATCCTATCAATACGGGTAAGTCAAACTTGGCAAAACGATCTAACTTCGCCAGTAGTTCATAGTTATGTTTTACGCTTTTGCCAAAGCCAAACCCTGGATCGAGTAATATTAACTCCCGAGGGATCCCTGCTTGCAAACAAGCCTCAATCCGCCCGCTTAAAAAATTAGAAACTTCTTCAATTACATCATAATAAGTCGGTGAAGATTGCATATTTTTGGGCTCGCCCTGCATGTGCATCAAACAAATAGGGACTTGCAACTCTGCGGCAGCGTCGAGCGCACCAGGTTCCATCAAAGCACGCACATCGTTAATCAGGTGCGCGCCTGCAGCAACAGCTTGACGCATCACCTCAGCTTTGCTGGTGTCGATTGATATCCACACATCATGGTGAGTAGCCACATATTTCACTAATGGGATCACCCGAGCAAGTTCTTCAGTAAGACTCACCTCAGCGGCGCCAGGCCTAGTCGATTCGCCGCCAATATCTATCATTCCCGCGCCTTGAGTCACCATGTCATCGGCATGCTGGCAGGCAAGTTCAAAGGAGGAATATTGACCTCCATCGGAAAAGGAATCGGGAGTAACATTAAGAATCCCCATTACAATGGGCGAAGATAACGCGAGGCGTTTAGTGCCAACAATCAGTTCAAACACACTTGTACTCCAGTAATACCACTATCGATGATTTTATCCATGGGCAGAGCTGTCGTCATCTATTTTAAGACAAGATGAAAGTGACAAAAAACTAAACACTATTGGTGCATACATTCAATGACAGCGTAGTCAAATACCGAACAAGATAAAACAAGAAAACCCCTTTCGGGGTTTTCTTTAGTATCACTAACAATTACTTAGCAGGTGATTCATCAACATCTTTCAGTTCTGGCTCAACGGGCGCTGCAGTAACACTATCTTCAGCTTTCGCTGTAGGTTCACCATGGCCGCTGCCTTTATCGTTAGAACCATTGTCATCGACTTGCCAATCGGCAGGTTGACGTACTTCTTGACGTTTCATTAAATCGTCAATTTGAAGTGAATCAATGGTTTCATACTTCATCAAAGCTTCTTTCATTGAGTGCAGAATATCAATGTTATCTGTCAATATCTGCCTAGCTCTTGCGTAGTTTTTGTCGATAAAGACTTTTACTTCCGCATCAATTAGGGTTGCGGTTTCATCGGACATGGCTTTGGCTTTACCCATACTGCGACCTAAAAAGACTTCACCGTCTTCTTCGGCATACAATAATGGACCTAATTTGTCCGAGAAGCCCCACTGAGTCACCATGTTACGCGCAATTGATGTCGCGTATTTGATGTCCTGTGATGCGCCAGTCGACACTTTATCACTACCGTAAATCAGTTCTTCCGCTAAACGACCGCCGTAAGCGACCGAAATTTGGCTTTCTAATTTACGACGGCTCTGGCTCACTGAGTCAGCTTCCGGTAAGAAGAAAGTCACACCCAGCGCACGGCCGCGAGGAATAATAGTGACCTTATGCACAGGATCGTGCTCTGGTACTAAACATCCTACGATTGCATGGCCGGCTTCGTGGTACGCCGTCATTTCTTTTTCAGCTTCAGACATCACCATAGAACGGCGCTCTGCACCCATCATGATTTTATCTTTAGCACGCTCAAATTCTTCCATACCGACAACTCGGCGATTGCCACGAGCCGCAAACAGCGCCGCTTCGTTGACTAAGTTAGCTAAGTCAGCACCAGAAAAACCGGGTGTACCACGGGCAATCACGCTCGCCTTCACATCGTCTGAAAGTGGTACTTTACGCATATGTACTTTCAAAATTTGCTCGCGACCACGTACATCAGGTAAACCAACCACCACTTGGCGGTCAAAACGGCCTGGACGCAATAACGCAGAATCGAGTACGTCTGGACGGTTAGTTGCTGCAATAACGATAACGCCTTCATTACCTTCGAAGCCATCCATCTCAACCAGCATTTGGTTCAGTGTTTGCTCACGTTCATCATGACCACCACCTAAACCAGCGCCACGTTGACGACCGACCGCATCGATTTCATCGATAAAGATGATACAAGGTGCAGACTTTTTCGCTTGCTCGAACATGTCACGCACACGGGATGCACCGACACCAACGAACATTTCAACGAAATCAGAACCCGAAATAGTGAAGAAAGGTACCTTAGATTCACCCGCAATGGCTTTTGCCAGTAAGGTTTTACCGGTACCTGGTGGTCCCACCATCAGTACGCCCGTTGGAATCCGGCCACCCAATTTTTGAAATTTAGTTGGGTCACGCAGATAATCAACCAGTTCTTTCACTTCTTCTTTTGCTTCATCACAACCAGCAACATCAGCAAAAGTGGTTTTAATCTGATCTTCGCTCATCAGCTTGGCTTTGCTCTTACCAAAGGACATAGCCCCTTTGCCGCCACCACCTTGCATCTGGCGCATGAAGAAAATCCATACCCCGATAAGCAATAACATCGGGAACCAAGAGATAAAAATTTGAGTTAGGAACCCAGATTCTTCGGCTTCTTGGCCCTTCATAGTGATGCCCTTACGATCAAGATCATTAATTAAATCTTGGTCATATAACGGCATGATAGTAGTGAACTTTTCACCAGTGCGTTTAGCACCTTCAATAGTGCGTAGGTCGCTTTTAACTTCAACCGATGCTACCTGCCCATCACGAACATTATCTAAGAAGGTAGAATAATCCATCTTCTGCGATGACGAAGAAGAGGGGGAGTAACCCTGAAACACTGACATCAGCACAACGGCGATGACAACCCAGAGTATTAGATTTTTTGCCATGTCACTCAAATTACTAGACCTCATTAAGTCTTGCGATTACTAACGCTAGATTACTACAACTTGTATCCAGTCGCCACAAGATAGACTTCACGGGAACGCGCCCGCGAAGAGTCCGGTTTACGTGTTTTAACTACTTTAAACGCTTCTTTTACCGCTTTCATGTATTCGTCAAAGCCCTCCCCCTGAAAGACTTTCACCGCAAAACAGCCGTTGGGTGCCAAAACTTGATGACACATATCTAACGCTAATTCCACCAAATACATGGCGCGCGGCTGATCGACGCCATCTGAACCGCTCATATTAGGCGCCATGTCAGATAACACAACGTCAACCTTAGCGTCACCGACACGGGTAAGCAATGCTTGAAGGACTTTATCTTCACGAAAATCCCCTTGCAAAAAGTCTACCCCAACGATGGGATCCATTGGCAAAATGTCACAGGCGATGACCTTACCTTTATCTCCCGCTAACTTAACCGCCACCTGAGACCAGCCTCCTGGCGCGGCCCCGAGGTCAACGACTGTCATACCTTGACGAATAAGTTGATCCTTTTGTTGGATTTCCTCAAGCTTAAACGCAGCGCGAGATCGTAACCCCATTTTCTGTGCGAGTTTAACATAATGATCATCAAAGTGTTCTAGCATCCAGCGATTGGAACTGGCCGTACGTTTTTTACCTGACATTTAAAATCCGCAACAATTGAGAGTTACACAAGGGTTATATAAGGGTAGAATAGCCGCTTTTCAACAGTAACTCAGCAAAAGTTGGTAGAAATGAACTTAACAACCAAACAAAAACAGCATTTAAAAGGCTTAGCACACATGCTAAAGCCAGTGGTGCTGCTTGGTGCCAATGGATTGACTGAAGGTGTACTCGCTGAAATTGAAAGCGCACTCGCTTATCATGAATTGATTAAAGTGAAAGTAGCCTCTGCTGACAGAGAGCTAAAAAATGCCATCGTTGATGCCATAGTACGTGAAACTCAATCTGCAAAAGTGCAACTTATTGGTCATATTCTGGTGATTTATCGTCAATCACCAGAAATGAAAGTTGCTTTGCCAAAGGCAAAGTAATTTTTCTTGATTTTTATTGTGTCAACAAAGAAGCCACTCATTTGAGTGGCTTCTTTGTATTTGCGGTTAATTTACGTTTTTGGCTTTCGTCCAACAATAATGGCTAAGGCGCGTCAGAGATAATTTGTGCTTTATAATGCTCAGGCGTTAAACCTAAAAATTCAGGTAATGAGGTGCCAACAGAAATAGAAGAAAACGTACCGGTTAAGATGCCAATAAACATCGCAATTGAAAAACCTTCCAATGGCCCACCACCCATAATCCACAGCGCACCCACTGTCATTAAAGTTGTCCCTGATGTCACCATAGTGCGGGAAAATGTCGCCATAATCGCTTGATTATTAATCTCTTGGATCGAAAGCTTTGGCTTAGCAATCAATAATTCACGAATGCGGTCAGCAATGATGATCGAATCATTTAAGGAATAACCTAAAATAGCTAGCACTGCTGCCAATATCGTTAGATTAAACTCCATTTGAGTCAGTGCAAAAAATGCCAATACAAAGACCACGTCATGCAATAGCGCAAACAAAGCGCCAGATGCAAGCCGCCATTCAAAGCGATAACTTAGGTAACCTAAAATACACAGCATTGCGACTAACAGTGCCAAGCCACCCTGCTCCGCCAACTCTTGGCCAATCTGCGGCCCCACAATGCTGCTATTAAGTACTTGTACTTCAGAGTGAAGCGGCGCTAACACTTGCTGAATATCGACATGACTTTGCTCAGCATCGGCTGTGTTCATATCTGTACTAATGATATCAGCGTAACGCAGTACCCAACGCCCCGGCTCACTGGCCGAAATCACTGTAACATCTTGCTGATAGGCGGCGTTAAGCAAAGGCTGTAACTCACTACTGGTAATTTTTTTATCGAGCTGAATTTCAGTGACTACGCCGCCGGTAAAATCTAGCCCCCAGTTAAACCCTTTCACACCGATAATGGTTAATGACATTATCATCAGCAAAATCGAGATAGCGCTACAGCCATAGCGCCACAGAGTTAAATGACCCATTAAATTGATATTCTTCATACTTATACCCTCACATGACGACTAGCATCACGTCCATAAACTAAGTTGATCAACGCTCTTGAGGCAAAGATACCGGTAAACATGCTGGTTAATAGGCCTAGACCTAGGGTCAAGGCAAAACCTTGGATTGGGCCATTACCGATGGAATACAGCACCACGGCGGTGATCATCGTGGTGAAATTAGCATCAAAAATAGTAGAAAACGCACTATCAAAGCCCGTATCAATTGCCAGTGCAAAACTGCGGCCTTCCTTTAACTTATCTTTTATCCGCTCGAAAATTAGTACATTGGTATCGACCGCCATACCAACCGTTAGTACCAAGCCGGCAATACCGGGTAACGTTAATACTGCACCAGGAATTAGCGCCAACAGGCCAAACAGGATCACCATGTTAGAGATCAGCGCTATGTTTGCCACCCAACCCAGACGGCGATACCAAAGCGCCATAAATAACAAGGTAATGCCCATTCCTAAACCGAGCGCGGCAAAGCCATTTGCAATGTTTTCAGCCCCCAGTGTTGGGCCAATAGTGCGCTCTTCAACAATCGTTACTGGTGCTGTCATTGAGCCCGCCCTCAGCAGTAAGGCTAATTGCTGCGCTTCTTGATAGGTGCCAGCGCCAGTGATGCGGAAACGATCGCCCAGCTGCGATTGAATGGTCGCAACACTAATGATTTCTTGAATTTGCTTGGCCTTACCTTGCTCATCACGGCTGTATTCGCTGTAAGACGTCGCCATAGGTTTGCCGATATTAGTTCGGGAAAACTCAGACATTTTCTGCCCACCGACGCGGTCAAGATTAATATTCACCTCGGCCATGCCCATCTCACCTAAACTCGCCCTCGCATCAATAATATGATCGCCGCCAAGCACGGGCGTGCGGCTCACATAAATAGGCTTACCCGACTGGTCATTGAGCACCATTGCATTTACCGAGCCCGACTCTTTCACCTCGAAAAAGGCCAAACTCGCCGTTGCACCAATCACATTTTTTGCAGCTGCGGGATCTTGTATGCCGGGTAACTCAATCCGAATTCTATGATCGCCCTGGCGCTGCACTAATGCTTCAGTAATACCGAGTTCTTCAATACGGCTGCGCATCACCTGCAAGTTTTGTTGTACGGTTAAATTACGCAGTTTTATTTGTTCTTCTTGGCTCAACTTAATCTGTAAACTTGCGCCATCAAGGTTAGATAATAGCCAATTAGGATATGATTCTTTCATCATCTGCCGCACAGCGGCACGGGCATCGTTATCAGGCAAAGTGAGGTTTAACTGGTTGTCTTGATCTAAATGGACACTCGTGCCACGAATTTTTTGCTCACGAATAAATTGGCGTAGCGAATCGACCAGTGCCTCAGCCTGTGTTTGGTATACAGGCTCAATATCCACATCAAGTAAAAACTGCACGCCACCGCGTAAGTCGAGTCCGAGTTTAATTGGCTGAAAACCTAAGTTTTGCAACCAACTTGGCGCAGCACTGGCAAGGGATAAGGTCAACTCTTTTGGCTCTGTAACCATAGACGAAAGCAAGGTTTTGACTAAGGTTTGTTGATTATCCTCATCAAGGACAATCAGGGTTTCGCCATCCTTCTGGTCGATACGTTTCACCGTCACGCCTTCCGCTTGCAGCTTATCTCGAAGTGCTACCGGCGCGAGTGTTAACCCTGCCTTAGCCCCCACTTGCACCGCTGCATCCTCACCATACAATGTAGGCAAGGCACTGAATAACATCACTATAAGGCTGACAATGAGGACTAGGTATTTCCAAGCTGAATAATGATTTAGCAGTCGTTTATTGGATTTTATTTCCATGGGATTAACTCGTTATTTATCGCCTAGTACTTTCATCAAAGTTTTAGGCGAACATATTGATATCATTACGAAACAAGCCATTGAGTACCAGCAAACTAAGCTTGATAAACTCAAATCATTACGGCGAATTAAGCCGTAAAGCGTTTCGGTAAGAACAAAAATGCAATGGCATGCAAGCTCAACGGGAGCAAACTCCAGTCGACAGCACACCTAAATAGGCGAGTTAAGCGGCTTGTTGGCTAAATCGATATTGAAGGTTTGAGACTTTCCAACCCGATATACGGGCGGGGGAAGATGCAGCAGCAAGCGTCCAATCAGATGTGATATCCACATTAATTGGCTCAATCAAATTAGGCGTAGACTCAACAGTAAAATCTACTGCAAGTAAATAAGTAGGTTTAACCTCGCGCATATCATGCTGTGCAAGGCTAATAAATCGTGACGAATTTATAGGAGCAAAATTTAAGTCATCTGAGTGGCTCACATAATCGGAGTTTGAGCAGGGTATTGGCAAGGTGGTTGCTGAATCGACACTGCTGGCATCAGTAACATTGTTGTTCAATGCACCGCAGCTTTTAACAACCTGTGCATCCGATTGGGTTATCGCGCTTGTATTAGCTGAGTTTAGCGCTTTGGTCTTGTTATCAAGCCTAACCGAATCCAGCTGAACACTATGGCTAGCAGAATCACTTTGCTGTACATATGTTTTTTGACTATAGATTTTTGGCGAATAGCTAGCCGAGTGTGCAATCAACATGATCGCCACGCAAACTAACATTAATCCCGTACGCCAATGTTTAACCAAAACGTGCCTCTTAATAAAACGAACAATACTCGTTAAAACTTAACTGTTTGGTACTCAACCGCCGGTCTAGATAAATGGCTCTGCTAAATTGACGTAAAATCAACAATTCGCAACTAAGGTACAAGCAACACACAATAATTATGCTGATTTTGCTAGAATTGCAGCTTAGATAAAAGTCCATCTAGAGACAAATTAATCTTTGTCCATCTTATCTAAACGCGATCGCCATCATTAAAAAACTTAAATTAAAGCACTAAGCGTAAGCCTTCAACTCAAGTATTAAGCAACAAGATAAGTTAGGCTTGCCAATAACAAAAAAACCGCCCTAGGGCGGTTTTGGATAATTCGTGACTCACACTCACGATATCATCAGCAAATTATAAATACTGTACTGAGATAATTTCGTAATCTGTCACGCCACCAGGGGTAGTAATAGACACTTCGTCACCCTCATTTTTGCCCACTAAGCCACGGGCAATCGGTGAATTGACCGAAATCAGATTTTCTTTAATATTCGCTTCGTCATCACCGACTATGCGATAGGTGACTTCAACATCAGTATCAAGGTTTAAAATCGTCACAGTTGCACCAAAAATCACTCGGCCGTTATTCACCATTTTAGCGACATCGATAATTTGTGCGTTAGATAACTTACCCTCAATATCACGGATACGAGCTTCACAAATCCCTTGGTCTTCGCGAGCAGCATGATATTCCGCATTTTCTTTTAAATCGCCAAGCTCTCGCGCTGAGGCAATCGCTTCTGTGATTTTTGGGCGGCGCTCAAACTTGAGAATATCTAACTCTTTACGCAGCTGCTCTGCACCGACAACTGTCATAGGAACCTTAGTCATAGCTTCTTTCGTCTCCTTTAAAACAAAAGCAACCCGTGTCGACGCTAAGGTCAACACAGTCAAATGGGGGTGGAATTGCGCTATTCTAATCGTTATGCGCTTTTGATGCATCAACAACAATGCAGTTAAGCAGCTTACCCAACCTTAAACCCAGTTACCAGTAATGAAATCTAAATCCGCGAACCAGATAAAATAAAAAATGGCTCGTCAATTAATCATCACTGATATGTGTGCTATTAAATGCAAAAATGCCCACTCGCTACAAAGCTCCGTGGGCATTAAATATAAAGCAGAGTCTGGTTATAGCAACAAATACATAACTATTCTAAACCAGCTTCAAACGTTAAAAATATTTCACTGACCGTTTTATCGGCAAGGATTTTATCTGAACTTGGGCGTTCAATTGAAGCATGTAAAAGATAACGCCCAGCAGTAGGCAAGGTCATTGCCACTTTACCATCTTTATCAGATGTTAATTCCATCTCTTCAGGTTTGTTACGATACACACTATCGTCTTTAATAATAGCAACACTGACGCCAGCAACTGGCTTACCATCATACACAAACTGCAAAGTAGCGGGTTCATTCTCGACGATATCAGCTGGATGAGTCACTGGGACTAATTCTAAAAATTCGCCCTTTGCAGCTAATACTTTGTCAGTTGGTTTATTTCGAGTGACGTAGGTTTCCACTCGTGACACGTTTAAAGATCCTTCTAACTCATAGGCATCTTTAGGCATTATGGCTGCCGTTGCTTTTTTATCTAAACGACTACGCACAAAACCTTCTTTTCCTTTCACTTTATAGCGAGAGAAGTAGCGCGGTGTGACTTCTTTTTCAAACTTATAAGTCCCATCTTGAGTCAGCTGCACATCAAATACCGATTTACGTCCACCGGTGTAACTTGAACTAGGGGAAATTGAATCGCCACTTGGTAGTGATATACGCACATCACTGGCAGTAACAGGCTTATCCATCATAAACACTTGATTACTGGCCGATACATCAGAGGTGATCCACACTGTTTCTTGGCTTTCTGCAGAAACGTTAAAATGACTAGGTAAAATCCATCGATCATGGCTGCTAGCCAATGGACTAACACACAGCGTACCTAATAATGCCACAAGACGTAATTTCATCTTTTTCCCTTAAATTAAAGAAGTTAAACAACCAACTGTAGTGGCTCAGTGAGCCATACCGCTTAAGCGTATGTCGATAACGCCCGTTTCTGTGGTTGCGGGTAACTGTGAAGTAAAGTCTCCCGCAGCTAAATCTATGTTTTGACGCACTAAGTCACGGCCACCATGCTCACGCACCACTTCAATAAATACTGTGTAAGTGCCAAGTGTGACTGATTTCCCTGACTCATCTTTTAGATCCCAATCAATTTTGTAGTGACCAGCAGGACGGGTAGCCGATGCTATGCCATCGACAAAACTCATATCTTCGCGACCCGCTTTACGCCACCAACGGCGGATATCCTTTAACCATTTATGGCCTTCATCCCACACCCAAAGACTCAAGGTTTTAACTGGTTGTCCTTTAGCGTCCTCAACCCAAACGGCCACATAAGGTCTATGATATTGGCCTTCAGTAATCTCAGGTAACGTCAAATCGACGGTCAGTTTAGGGGCTGCCAATACAGCAGAACTGGCAAATAAAGCACTCACTGCAATGATACGAATAAGATGACGCATGTTCGATTGAAACTCCTTATGGAACAAAATAAATATATACCAGCCCACAGCCACTGCTTACCAACACCATGTATAGCAATGACTTTTTAAGGCGCTTAGTTTGAGGTAACAACAAATATGCGCCTGTAAGTGAAAATAGAATAATCAGTACAGCGCTGAGATCCAGTATCCAAGCCCAGGCAATGCCAGTATTACGGCCTTTGTGCAAATCATTAAGCACGGCTACAGCACCGTAATCTAAGGTTTCGATATAAGCTTTACCATCGAGTAAGTCCAGTGTCACGCTGCGGTAGGTACCGGGTCCTTTACTGACTAAGCTAATTTCATCCTCAGCAATATCGGCAGTGCTAATATCCATCGCCCACTCGCTTTTTAACCAATGCCCAGCAGCCAATCGCCACTGTGGATCTTCGGTAGCATAGGGTTGTAAATAGCTAGGAATAACGGCTTGCTCACGCACAGGTTCCTGATCAGATTGGGAAAACCAATTAGGATGATTCAGTGTGATACCGGTTACTGCGAAAAACAGCATCAGCAACAGCAAGGCCATAGACACGTACACATGGATAATGCGGGCAAAAGATAAAGACGACTTACTAACTCTTAATTTCAATGACACAATCTCAAAGGCAACCACAAGGCATGCATAATACCGACTTGATTGCTTTTATCTATGCTGCTTACTGGTTTAGATAAGTCGCATTAAACTAATTTAATACGGTGAGATTAAATGAGATCGATTATCAAACAGAACAATCTTTACAAACTTTACACTTCTAAAGCCGCTAAGAAATAATTATTAAAAATAAAGCGCTTACAGGCAAAACAACATTTAGCATTCAAAATCTATCATAGTTGATTAAATTAGTCGTAAATCATCTAAGGTAACATTTATAAATATTGATTAAATTCATAGAGATAAAAATTAACATTGAAGAAGCATTTCGGGTTTAATATTTACTTTTAACCCCCTATCGTTTACCTCATGCCAATCGGCTACAATCCGCCGCCGGCGACTTGCTGGTGCCCCCAAGGAATTATTATCTTGAGTACATCTTTGCTCAAAAAAATACGTTGCTTACACATTGTGTGGTTAGCGTTAATGCTCAACGCCTGTGTTGCTCCGTTATTATTAATGTCACCCCAAGGTCAACTAATGTGGGCCTTACTCAAACCGCTGGTTGGTTTAGACCCCAATGATGTCGGCTTATTTGAACAACCGTTGATCAAAAACCGTATGCGAGAATTACTGGGTAAAAATTACGACACTACATTGTCTTTACTCAAAACCGCCGACAAAATTCAGCAAGAAGGTCCGCTTATCTATTTAGTATCGACTTATACTCCGATCCCCGAGATGGCAGAAAAAGCAGGCCTCGTATGGAACTCTGATACTAATCAAATGGCCGTAATGCTAATGAAAGGCGGTGCGCCTTTAATCATCTCAGAACAATTGAGTAATCAAACAGAAAAATTGGTTCCGAGTTGGCCAAAAGAATTAGCCGACTATACCGATCCACAGAAGTTACAACAAAAAGCATTGGAGGCAGGCACCAGCCAAGTGCAGCAACAGTTAGCAATACCTGACGCGGACGGTGTTAACGCCGCTCAAGGTGTTGCTGATGTAAAAGAGACAGTAATGGAGGAAGCAGCAATGCCAACCAATATCACTGAATCAGCGGCAAAACCCACAGCACCTGCAATGCCAGCGGTTCCAGCGGTTCCAGCGGTTCCAGCGGTTCCAGCGGTTCCAGCGGTTCCAGCGGTTCCAGCGGTTCCAGCGGTTCCAGCGGTTCCAGCGGTTCCAGCAGAAATAAAATCACTACCTGTTGTTGAAGTTAAAAAGCCATAAAACGAATAACCACAGTACCGAATAGAAAAGGTACTGTGGTGTTTGTTGTTTTATCTATGCATCGACTCCACTGCTCAATATCCTTATTTGATCATCAAACCCTGGTTACCTCAGCACTAACCTGTATTGAAATTCCAGCCATACTCAATATATTCTCTATTAAGCTAAGCATCTATCAACCCGATAAAGGTGGCATAAACATAACAACAGAGAGGAATAATCTATTAATAAATGTTGGTAAAGGAGGCAATTAAACAAATGAAAACGCAAAAACAAAATAGTAGAATAAAATGGTAGTAAATAGTAAATAGTGAAAAGCCAGAAAGCAAAAAGCCTGTCCGAAGACAGGCTTTTTAACTTTGGCTGGGGTACAAGGATTCGAACCTTGGAATGCTGAGATCAAAACCCAGTGCCTTACCACTTGGCGATACCCCAATAAACTGTTTTTAATCTTCTATCGAAGATTGCATTTTGATGGTACGGGAAGAGAGACTTGAACTCTCACACCTCGCGGCACCAGAACCTAAATCTGGCGTGTCTACCAATTTCACCATTCCCGCATCAAAATGTACCAAAATTGTTTACTCAACAACTTTGGATTTTTCTCTGTTAAATGACTTTAATAGAGCTAAATATGGTAGCAATGGCGGGATTTGAACCTGCGACCCCAGCATTATGAGTGCTGTGCTCTAACCAACTGAGCTACATTGCCAATGGCTGGGGTACTAGGATTCGAACCTAGGTATGCTGAGATCAAAACCCAGTGCCTTACCGCTTGGCGATACCCCAAAACTACTTAACGCTTAAAACTCAGAAAAATGGCTGGGGTACTAGGATTCGAACCTAGGTATGCTGAGATCAAAACCCAGTGCCTTACCGCTTGGCGATACCCCAACTAACTCTGTTACAAACATCCGCTATTGCCGATATTTCTAAATTACATTTTAAATGGTACGGGAAGAGAGACTTGAACTCTCACACCTTGCGGCACCAGAACCTAAATCTGGCGTGTCTACCAATTTCACCATTCCCGCACTGCTCTGTTTAACATCTAGAAAGATGAACGTTACCGTCAATGTGTAGTATTTCATTAAGTGAATGTTGTACAACACTATTCATATAATGGTAGCAATGGCGGGATTTGAACCTGCGACCCCAGCATTATGAGTGCTGTGCTCTAACCAACTGAGCTACATTGCCACTTTAATATTACGCGCCCCTCTCAGCGAGGAACGGGGCGTATTATGCTTATTCGAGGTATCTAGGTCAACAGCTTTTTTCCGCTATTTCCCTTAGGCTAAGCTGTTCGGCTATTACTTCACCAAACTGAGCAACAGATGTGCTAAATAACGCACTATTACTCGTACTTAGCTTAACTTTTCAATACTAATAGCTTATACAGTCGTCGTTATACGTTAAAGAGGAAATGCATTACATCGCCATCTTTAACAATATAGGTTTTACCTTCTACACGTAATTTACCCGCTTCTTTCGCACCTGCTTCGCCTTTATGGGCAATGAAGTCATCAAATGACATCACTTGGGCACGAATAAAACCACGTTCGAAATCGGTATGGATCACACCTGCGGCCTGCGGAGCACTCGCACCAACGGGCACAGTCCAAGCACGTACTTCTTTTACGCCCGCGGTAAAATAGGTTTGCAGATTAAGTAATTCATAACCAGCACGAATAACGCGATCAAGACCGGGTTCTTCTAAACCTAAATCCGCCATAAACTCTTCGCGTTCTTCACTTTCCATTTCGGCAAGTTCAGATTCAATCGCGGCGCATACTGGAACGACAATCGCGTTCTCAGTCGCCGCAATCGCACGCACGGCATCAAGATGTGGGTTATTTTCAAAACCGTCTTCTGCCACGTTTGCGATATACATAGTTGGTTTTAAGGTTAAGAAGTTCAGATAAGCTACAGCATCTAGTTCTTCTTTGGATAAATCCATTGAACGCAGCATTTTCGCTTCATCTAAAATCGGGCGCATTTTTTCTAATACGTCTACTTCAAATTTAGCGTCTTTATCGCCACCTTTAGCACGCTTTTGCTGACGTTGTACCGCGCGCTCTAAGCTATCTAAGTCTGCTAAAGCTAATTCAGTGTTAATCACTTCGATATCACCAGCGGGATCAACCTTGTTAGCAACGTGCACTATATTGTCATCATCAAAACAACGTACAACATGACCAATCGCGTCAGTTTCGCGGATGTTAGCGAGGAATTTGTTACCTAAGCCTTCGCCTTTAGATGCGCCCGCCACTAAACCTGCAATATCGACAAACTCCATGGTTGTTGGCAGCACTCGTTGTGGGTTCACAATCGCCGCTAACGCATCTAGACGTGGATCTGGCACAGGCACAACACCCGTGTTAGGTTCGATAGTACAAAACGGGAAGTTTGCCGCTTCGATACCTGCCTGAGTTAACGCATTAAAAAGCGTCGATTTGCCTACGTTAGGAAGACCAACAATGCCGCATTTAAAACCCATATGCTTACCTTTCTCTCAATTATTGGCTGACAAGTCACACTCATCAGCGAGTTTTAGTTGTGCTGCCCTGTGGCAGCACATTACTGAATGATTAATTTGCTTAACGCAAGTTTCACTTAACGCAAAACCTATTCCGCTTTAAAAGCGTGTAATCTGTTCATGGCTTTAACCATGTCTTGCTTGAACAATATTTCAGTGGCGCGCACAGCTTCATCTATCGCCGCCTCGATAAGCTCTTGCTCTTTGGCAGGCGCTTTACCTAGTACGTAACCACTCACTTGGTTTTTATCACCGGGATGGCCGATACCCAAACGTAAACGGTAGAAGTTTTTATCATTAGCCAATTTAGCAATAATATCTTTCAAACCATTATGGCCGCCATGGCCACCACCGAGTTTGAATTTAGCCACGCCAGGCGGTAAATCGAGCTCATCATGTGCGACTAGAATTTCTTCTGGCAAAATGCGAAAAAAATTCGCTAATGCGCCAACCGCTTTACCACTTAGATTCATATAAGTGGTAGGGATCAATAAACGGACATCTTTACCGTGCAACACGACTCTAGCTGTTAACCCAAAGTACTTACTGTCGGCCACCAAAGTCGCGCCGCAAATTCGAGCCAACTCAAGTACGTACCAAGCACCGGCATTATGACGAGTCTGTGCATATTCGGCGCCTGGGTTCGCCAGACCCACGATTAATTTTATTTCGCTCATGGCACTCAATATCGTTATTTCGTCAAAGCCCGTCGCGCAAAGTATCGACTGAACTGACTATAGCTACTAAAAACGCGGCATTTTAGCACTCAAAGCCCCAGTCAACAAATGTCACGTCAACCCACAGGGTAAGAACACCGCACAACTCAGAATTAATTAAGCCCCATTGCATACTTGAGCACAGTCTTTTTGATCGGTGAATTGATATTTGCCAGCTTTAACGCGCCATTACGTAGTAGCTTAAGTGGCAGAATATCGTTGCTAAACCCTGCGTAGAACAAGTCCATCGCTGTCATCATCAGTTGGTTATCGCGATAACGCTGGCGCTGATATTGGGCAAGCACTTCGTTTGACCACCACATTTTGTCTTGAGCTAACGCGTCTTTTATGACCGCTACAAATGCTTCTACATCCTTAAAACCTAGGTTAACTCCTTGGCCAGCTAACGGATTGATGGTGTGAGCCGCATCGCCTAAAATGACGATATTATCACTGTAGTAACGCTGAGCATGGCGACGAGTGAGGCTAAAACTGCCTTTATTGTCAACGGTAAAGTCAGCGTCCAAACGCGCGGGAAAATGCACTCTTATCTGCTCAGCAAGCTGTTTGTGATTAAGCTGCATTAACTGTTTTATTCGATTGGCATCGTCGTACCACACCAGCGAAGCATTATTGCCGGGCAACGGTAGTAAGGACCGTGGCCCTTGGGGTGTAAACTGTTGCCAAGTCACATCCTGCTGGCCTTGCGCTGTGCTGATATTGATAAGCATGGCCGACTGGGCATAGTCCCAACCTGAAATACCAATTCCTGCCCATTGACGCACCTGCGAGTTAGCACCATCGGCGCCCACTAGGAGCTTAGCCGCGAGTTTGATCCCAGATTGTAACTGCACAGTGATGCCGTCACTATCGCGACTAAACGCCGTTACTTTATCTGGACAATATAAGGCGATGCCATCCAGTTGCGCCATCTGTTGCCAAAGTGCAAGTTGGACTAAACGGTTTTCTACTATATGGCCTAAGTGACTGGCGCCAATTTGTGCGCTGTGAAATTGGGTAATACAGCCATCAAGTTCCCAGGTTTCTAAGCCAAGATAAGGCACATTACGCATGTTAAGTAGTGATTCTAAGGCGCCAAGACGTTCAAGTAATGCTTCAGAGGCGACACTAATCGCCGATACGCGCACATCTAACGGCTGCTCCGCATCGTAAGTCTCTGGCGCGAAAGATTCGATTACTGCCACTTGCAAGCCCTGCTGGGCTAAACCAATTGCCGTCGCTGCGCCGACCATACCGCCACCGACTAAAATCACATCGAAACGGATAATGTCAGAATGCAGCGCATCGGATGCCAACGCTGCACGGGTCTCTTTAATCTGGCTCATCTTAGTTACCACTCTAATGCCCTTCCTTTATATGTACTCAAGCGATTTATCCCACACTGCCTAAACCCATGTTCGATCGCACCCGTTCGATTATGCCTTAGTTCAAGATTTCACGGAAATATTGAGTGGTTTGAGTATAAAAATCCGTGAGACAATCGCTATTCTTGCCTCGATTTAAGCGGAAAGCCTTAATGCTCAGCAAGTTAGAACAACAGTGTCGCAGTCAGCATATCAAACCTAGTATTTATAGGGGGATTACGCACTATAAAAGCCAACGGCTAATATTGCGGACAAAGCTAGTCAGCAGCCGTAACTGCAGGTAAAATGTCGCGCTATTTTTATTGGTCATCTTAGGCGACACAACTGATGAGTAAGAAACTCCATATCAAGACTTGGGGCTGTCAAATGAATGAGTATGACTCATCCAAGATGGCTGATCTATTAAACGAATATCAAGGTTACACCTTGACGGACGAAGCGTCTGAAGCAGATATCCTTTTGCTTAACACTTGTTCTATCCGCGAAAAAGCGCAGGAAAAAGTGTTTCATCAGCTAGGGCGCTGGAAAACGCTTAAAGATAAAAATCCCAATTTGATTATTGGTGTGGGCGGCTGCGTTGCCTCGCAAGAAGGTAAAGCGATTAAAGACAGAGCCCAGTGTGTTGACATTATTTTTGGCCCACAGACTTTGCACCGTTTACCAGAGATGATCGATCAAGTTCGTCGTGGTGACAAAGTTGTTATTGATATCAGCTTCCCTGAAATCGAAAAATTCGATCGCCTGCCAGAGCCTCGCGCCGAAGGCCCAACTGCGTTTGTATCGATCATGGAAGGATGCAGTAAATATTGTTCATTCTGCGTCGTACCTTATACGCGCGGTGAAGAAGTCAGCCGTCCATCGGACGACATCATTCTTGAAATCGCCCAATTGGCGGAACAAGGTGTGCGCGAAGTGAACCTGCTTGGCCAAAACGTGAACGCTTATCGCGGCGCTACCCATGATGGGGCTATCTGTACATTTGCAGAATTACTGCGTTATGTCGCGGCAATTGACGGCATTGACCGACTGCGTTTTACCACTAGCCACCCAATTGAATTTACGCAGGATATTATCGACGTTTACGAAGATACCCCTGAGCTAGTGAGCTTTTTACACTTACCCGTGCAATCGGGCTCTGACCGTATTCTAACGGCAATGAAACGTGGTCATATGGCGATTGAATATAAATCAATTATTCGCCGTCTGCGTAAAGCCCGCGAAGGCATTCAAATCAGCTCTGATTTCATCATTGGTTTTCCTGGCGAAACCAAAGAAGACTTTGCCGACACCATGAAGTTGATTGAAGACATAGGTTTCGACCACAGCTTTAGCTTTATCTACAGTGCACGTCCGGGTACACCAGCAGCAGATTTACCCGATAATGTTGATATGGAAGAGAAAAAGCAGCGCCTCGCCATTTTGCAAGACCGTATTACTCAGCAAGCTATGCGCTACAGCCGCCATATGATGGGCACAGTACAGCGTATTCTGGTTGAAGGTCCGTCGGTAAAAAATCCAATGGAACTGCGCGGCCGTACCGAAAATAGCCGAGTAGTGAACTTTGAAGGTCTACCAAAGCACATTGGCACGTTTGTAGATGTGGAAATTGTTGACGTTTACACTAACTCATTGCGCGGTATTTTTGTTCGTGGTGAAGATGAAATGGATCTACGCCGTAGCTTACGCCCATCAGATATTTTAGCTAAGCATAAGCAAGATGATGAGCTAGGTGTGACACAATTTAAGCCATAGGCTTTAAATTAGCGTAAACCGTACCTATATCTAAAAGGGCGACATTGTCGCCCTTCTGTTTTGTTGTACTTTATATTATTAACGCTATCGATTGCGATTTTCCGTTAGCAATTATCAATTACGGCTCGTAAACTGACAGCATAACTCAAGTCCTCAAGATAGCGGTTTCAGTATGTTAAGCTGGTTTGAGGATATATAACGATACTGAAATAATATCGTGCCTACATTTTATTATTTGCGATTGGGAGTCTTATTTGTCCAGTAAATTAACCACCATGAACTTGTATCTCGAACCCGCAGAAACTCGCCGTTTAGCTTCTTTATGTGGCCCATTAGATGACAATATTAAACAAATAGAACGTCGTGTCGGTGTTGAGATTGTCCGCAAGAATAATCATTTTCAGATCACTGGCCTGCCACGTAATTGTTTAAGCGCTAATAACTTGCTCAAAGAACTCTATATTGAAACCCAAACGGTTAAAGGCAGTACGCCCGATATTGAACCTGAGCAAGTACATATCGCCATTCAAGAAGCTATCGCCTTAGAGCAAGCTGACGACAGTGATGATAGCAGTATCAATATCAAAACCCGCCGAGGTGTCATTAAGCCACGCAACCCCAATCAAAGCTTATATGTGGCTAATATCACTCGCCACGACATTACCTTTGGTATAGGCCCTGCGGGAACCGGTAAAACTTTCCTTGCGGTAGCCGCGGCAGTCGATGCCTTAGAGCGCCAAGAAGTACGCCGAATTTTACTGACCCGTCCAGCGGTCGAAGCCGGTGAAAAACTCGGTTTCTTACCCGGTGATTTAAGTCAAAAGGTCGATCCTTATTTACGTCCACTCTATGATGCGTTATTTGAAATGTTGGGTTTTGAAAAAGTAGAACGTTTAATCGAGAAAAATGTCATCGAAGTGGCACCACTGGCTTACATGCGTGGTCGTACTTTAAATGATGCTTTTATTATTCTTGATGAAAGTCAAAACACTACCATAGAGCAAATGAAGATGTTCTTAACTCGCATAGGCTTTAATTCCCGTGCAGTGATCACCGGTGACATTACTCAAACCGACTTACCTAAGCATCAAAAGTCAGGCTTACGCCACGCTATTGAAGTATTAAGCCAAGTAGAAGAAATCAGCTTTAACTTTTTTGTCGCGCAAGATGTGGTACGCCACCCTATCGTTGCGCGCATTGTTGAGGCATATGAGGCCTTTGATTTAAAAGAACAAACCTTAAAAGCGCATAAAGAAAGTCAGTATCAAAAACAACAGCAGGAAACCGCAGCACATGAGTCTTAAGTTAGCACTGGATATCCAACATGCTGCCACAAGTGACTGGTTGCCCACCGATGAGCAGTTTACGCTGTGGGCTCGCACTGCGATTGGCAATTGTATGGATGAAGCTGAACTCACCATACGAATCGTTGATAACCGCGAGAGCCAAATGCTCAATAATACCTATCGCGGCAAAGATAAACCGACTAATGTATTATCGTTTCCCTTTGAGGCTCCGCCAGAAATTGATCTTCCTTTACTCGGAGATCTTGTTATTTGTGCGGCTGTCGTTGAAAATGAAGCCCGTGAACAGCAAAAGACCTTAGAGGCACACTGGGCACACATGGTTATACATGGCTGCTTGCATCTATTAGGTTATGATCACATTGAAGATGAAGAAGCTGAAGAGATGGAGTCTTTAGAGATCCAGCTCGTTGAAACGTTAGGTTTTACAAACCCATATAAGGAACAGTAAATTAGCTAAGATAATCCTATCAACGCTAATGAGAAAACTATGAGCGACGACACCCCCCCTAGTACAAACGCCCACAAAAAAAGTTGGTTTGATAGAGTAAGTCAGCTATTTCAGGGCGAACCTCAAAATCGCGAAGATCTAGTCGATGTGATTGATGGTGCAGAAATGCGCGATTTGATCACCCAAGACACCCGCGAAATGATAAAAGGTGTATTAGATGTTTCTGATATGCGTGTTCGGGATATTATGATCCCAAGAGCTCAAATTGTCGCCCTCCAGATAGATAACTCGGTCGAAGAGTTACTGGCTACTGTAATAGGTTCTGGCCATTCGCGCTTCCCTGTCGTCAACGAAGATAAAGACCACATCGAAGGTATTTTACTGGCCAAAGATTTAATCCCTTATGGTTTTTCTAACAGTGACGAGCCTTTCTCTCTCTCACGCGTTATCCGTCCTGCCGTTGTGGTGCCAGAAAGCAAACGTGTTGATGTGCTACTCAAAGAATTCCGCTCGCAACGTTACCATATGGCGATCGTGGTCGATGAATATGGCGGCGTATCGGGACTGGTGACTATCGAAGATATTTTAGAAGAAATTGTCGGCGAGATTGAAGATGAGTTTGACCACGATAGCACCGAAGAAACCGAGATCCGTAAAATAAGCAACACGGTTTATATGGTCAAAGCCTTAACGCCAATCGAAGATTTCAATGAAGAATTCAATACTGAATTTAGTGATGAAGAGTTTGATACCGTCGGTGGTTTAGTCTCACATGCCTTTGGCCATTTGCCTGAACGTAACGAGAGCATCAACATTGAAGGCATTGAATTTAAAGTTATTAGTGCTGATACCAGACGTTTGATCCAACTCAGAATTAAACTCCCCGATACTAATACTAACCAAGACATAGACTAATCACTCGTGCTTAAACAAATTCGGGCTTTTGCCCAACAAAAGTCCCGACCTTGTGCTTTGAGACTCATACTGGCATTTGCCCTTGGCGCCAGTACGGCGCTTTCATTTGCGCCCTATTCCATTTGGATTATCTATCCGTTTGCTATGGCCATTGCCCTCTGGCATAGCCGAATGCTTAGCACGAAGGCGAGCTTTTACTATTGGCTAAGCTTTGGATTTGGCTGTTTTGCTATAGGAATCAGCTGGGTACATGTAAGCATGGATGTCTTTGGTGGCATGCCGCTCATCGCCTCTGTTGGCTTGATGGCCTTGCTAGCCTTGTATTTAGCCTTATATCCCGCGCTAACCGGTTTAGTACTGTCGTGGTTAACCAAAACGTGCAACAACGATGATAGTGATGATAGTGCAACCAAGTTAAGTCTTTGGCGTAATCTAGCCCTCTTCCCCGCGCTGTGGACCTTAACCGAGTGGGCTCGCGGCTGGGTGATGACCGGTTTCCCCTGGTTATGGGCCGGTTACTCGCAAACTCAAGGGCCGCTAAAACCCCTTGCGAGTATTATAGGTGCACTAGGCTTAAGTTTTGTGCTGGCAATGCTCGCTGGCGCATTGGCTTTGTGCTTTGTTAAGCGTTATAAAAGTTTACTGTTTGTACTGCTAGCCTGTGTTTTAGCCGTTTGGATAACACCGACACAGTCTAACATTCATCCTACGGGTGAAAATGTCAAAGTGGCACTGGTGCAAGGTAATATCCCCCAAAGCATGAAGTGGGAACCCGACGCGCTATGGCCAACACTGTTAAAATATATGGATTTATCCCGCGAACATCTGGATGCCGATATCATTATTTGGCCAGAAGCCGCTATCCCTGCGCCCGAGTCTATGGTGCAAGAATTTTTAGATAACGCCAATAAAGTCGCCAATCTAAATCATACATCAATCATTACTGGCATTATTAGCCATCAAAACAATAAGTTTTATAATTCATTGATTGTGCTTGGTAATCACAATCAAAAACAACAAACAGGCCCAGATTATGAGGGCGATGGCAGTAATCAATTTAAGAAACATCACCTATTGCCTATCGGCGAGTTTGTGCCTTTTGAAGCACTGTTGCGCCCGATTGCGCCTTTCTTTAATTTGCCTATGTCCTCCTTTGCCAGAGGCGAATATCAACAGCCAAATCTAAGTGCCTTAGGCCATAAAATTGCGCCAGCCATTTGTTATGAAATTGCCTTCCCTGAGCAATTACGCGACAGCGTCAATCTAGGAACCGATATCCTATTAACTGTCTCTAATGATGCTTGGTTTGGTAGCTCAAACGGCCCATTACAGCATATGGAAATCGCCCAAATGCGCGCTGTTGAATTGGGACGACCTTTATTGCGGGCAACCAATAATGGCGTAACGGCTGTGGTTGATGAACATGGCAATATCACCGCATCATTACCCCAGTTTGAAACCGGCGTACTCAGCGCAACGATTCCATTAGTCACAGGACAAACTTGGTTTGCAAAAATAGGCCAAACGCCATTACTCATAGTCTGCGGCTTACTGGTTTTACTAGGCCTTGGTCGACGTTTTAAAGGGTAATAGGATTTAAACCAATATGACCAAGTCAATAAAAATAAACGGCAGGCTTTAGCTTAATTGAGTTCGTCATGATGATTATTGTACTTGGGATTTTGGCGGGGATTGCCGCGTCTAAATTTATCGATTGAAGTTAATAGGTTTGGGTACAAACTCTAAACCAATTACAAGCCAGCATTAAAACAGCCACCACGCTAACCTATACAGCGCCCAATTACCTAGCCAGCAAAGCCAGCGATGTAAGTCTGCGGCACAATATGTTATCAATCGCTAAGGTTGACTCGTTGATGATAGGTAACGTAGTTAATAAGTCCTAGCGTCGAGTTCTTATATAAAAAACGACGCAAATGCGTCGTTTTTTATTGCTACACAATAAGCTCATTAAGGCGTGAGGGGTTCGCGGGTAAATTCTCCATTATCACATTCAGGGCAATCAGAAATCGTACTTGGGAATTCAATACTCATTTCATTGCCACAGTTAGTGCATACCATGATGCCTTGGTTCACAATATCGCCACTCTGGTAATAACCATGATGCTTAAAGTCTTGCGTTAACTCATGCCATTCTACTTGACTGCGGTCGGTTATTTCGCTGAGCCAATGCCAAAGCGTATTCTCTAAAGTGATAACTGTTGGGCTATGACTAAAGCTATCAGCGTTTTGTTCACGCAGAAAGCTCGCTATATCACGCTTTAAAAATTGTTCCACTAAAGCTAGCTCATCTTCCCCAGCCTGTTCTTTAAGGCGTAAAAATTCTTTCCCTTGAGTGACAGAATTAAATAAATTCTTTACAGTCATAGTGTTATCTTCTGCAAACTGAGATTTCACTTCGGCAATTAAGGATTGATACAGTCCTAATAACACGTTACTTCTATCATTCATAACCAATACTCCTTCATACGAACCTTTTTAATACATCGCTTCTAGTTTATTCTATGCAGATCTTACTCGCGCTGATATGGCGTTAGATCAAATAATAGGCGGCACTGCCGGAAATAGAGTGATGCAAGAGCAATATAATCCCTCAGAAATTGAAGCCTTAGTGCAAAAGCACTGGCATGACAACAAAACCTTCGAAGTCACTGAAGACGCAAGCAAAGAAAAGTTTTATTGCCTTTCAATGTTTCCGTACCCTTCTGGCAGACTCCACATGGGACACGTACGCAACTATACCATAGGTGACGTAGTTGCACGCTTTCAACGTCTTCAAGGCAAAAACGTGCTCCAACCTATTGGTTGGGACTCATTTGGTTTGCCTGCAGAAAATGCCGCAATCAACAACAAGACTGCGCCTGCGCCATGGACCTATGAAAACATAGAGTACATGAAGAATCAGCTGAAACTATTAGGTTTTGGTTACGATTGGAGCCGTGAAATCGCCACTTGTACCCCAGAATATTATCGCTGGGAACAATGGTTCTTCACTAAGTTGTACGAGAAAGGTCTAGTCTACAAAAAAACGGCTTCGGTCAACTGGTGTCCAAACGATGAAACCGTACTGGCAAACGAGCAAGTACAAGATGGCTGCTGCTGGCGCTGTGATACACCTGTCGAACAGAAAGAAATTCCACAGTGGTTTATTAAGATCACTGATTACGCCGAAGAATTATTAAACGATCTGGATACCTTAGATGGCTGGCCTGAACAGGTTAAGACCATGCAACGTAACTGGATTGGTCGTAGTGAAGGAGTTGAGGTCACCTTTGGCGTGGCTGATAGCAACGGCTCTGCCACAGCCAACACTTTCGATATTTATACCACCCGTCCAGATACCTTAATGGGCGTAACCTATGTAGCCATTGCTGCCGGTCACTCATTAGCTGAGCTTGCCGCGCAAACCAATCCCGAGCTTGCAGCCTTCATTGACGAGTGCAAAAACAGCACAACATCAGAAGCCGAACTTGCGACTATGGAAAAACGCGGTGTCGCTACAGGTCTTTTCGCCATTCATCCATTAACCGGTAAGCAAGTACCTATTTGGGCAGCTAACTTTGTGTTGATGAACTATGGCACTGGTGCTGTGATGTCGGTTCCTGGCCACGATCAACGTGATTTCGAGTTTGCGAAAAAATATGATCTAGCGATTGAAGCCGTGATCAAGCCAGTTGATGGTGAAGTCGCCATTGACGAAGCCGCATACACCGAAAAAGGCATCCTAGTTAACTCGGGTGAATTCGACGGTTTAGACTTTGAAGCGGGCTTTAATGCCATCGCGAATAAGTTAGTCGCTGAAGGTAAAGGCAAGCGCCAAGTTAACTATCGCCTGCGCGATTGGGGTGTTTCACGTCAGCGTTACTGGGGTGCACCTATTCCTATGGTGACCTTAGCCGACGGCACTGTGATCCCAACGCCTGCTGATCAACTGCCAGTATTACTGCCAGAAGATGTGGTGATGGACGGTATTCAAAGCCCAATCAAAGCCAATAAAGAATGGGCAAAAACCCAGGTTAACGGTCAAGATGCGCTGCGCGAAACCGATACCTTTGATACCTTTATGGAATCCTCTTGGTATTACGCCCGTTACTGCAGCCCGCATGCAGACGAAATGCTCGATCCTGCTAAAGCTAACTACTGGCTACCAGTCGATCAGTACATTGGCGGCATCGAACACGCTTGTATGCATTTGTTGTATTTCCGCTTCTTCCATAAGTTGCTACGTGATGCGGGTCTGGTTAACTCTAACGAGCCAGCCAAGCAATTGCTAACCCAAGGTATGGTGTTGGCTGATGCGTTTTACTACATCAATCCAAAAGGCGCCCGCGTATGGGTATCACCTTTAGATGTAGCAACCACAGAGAAAGACGACAAGGGCCGTATTACTAAAGCTATCGACAAAGACGGCAACGAGCTGGTTTATACTGGCATGAGCAAGATGTCTAAGTCGAAAAATAACGGTATCGATCCGCAAGTGATGGTCGAAAAATACGGCGCCGATACGGTTCGCCTATTTATGATGTTTGCCTCGCCTCCAGAATTAACTCTGGAATGGCAAGAATCAGGCGTTGAAGGCGCACACCGCTTCATTAAACGTCTGTGGAAATTGGCGAACGAGCATGTAAACCAAGACAACAGCGAAGCCTTAGATGTCAGCAAGTTAAATACTGAACAAAAAGCGCTGCGCCGTGAAGTCCACAAGACGATTGCGAAAGTGACCGACGATATCGGTCGCCGTCAGATGTTCAACACTGCGGTTGCCGCCGTGATGGAACTGATGAACCATCTGCAAAAAGCGCCACAAACCACAGGTCAAGACAACGCCATTATCGGCGAAGCTTTATCGGCCATAGTGCGTTTGCTGTACCCTATCATTCCGCATGTTAGCTTTAACCTGTGGAACGAGTTAGGCAATGCAAGCAACATTGAAGATAGCCAATGGCCAATCGTTGATGAAGCTGCGCTAGTTGAAGACAGCAAGCTTATCGTTGTGCAAGTCAATGGTAAAGTTCGCGCAAAAATCACCGTAGCCGCCGATGCTGATAAAGAATCAGTAGAAGCCTTAGGCATGAGTGATGAACACGTGATCAAATACCTAGACGGCCTGACTGTGCGTAAAGTTATCTATGTGCCGGGCAAACTGCTCAGCATAGTGGCAAATTAATAGGAAACCGCGAAAACTTATGCTAATCAAACGCATATGCTTCGCAATCATGGCACTGGTCATCATGACCAGTGCCGGTTGCGGTTTTAAGCTTCAACGTAGCTATCAGATCCCTGATGCCCTCAATCAGCTAAGTTTGAGTAGCGCGGATGAATACAGTGAACTCACCCGCTTAGTGCGTGAACGCCTACGCTTGAACAATATTAAAGTTGTTGAGGAGGCCAATGACGTCCCGGTATTAAGGCTAATCACCGATTCTTTAGCACGCTCGACCTTATCTTTGTATCCCACGGGTAACGTTGCCGAGTATGAGTTAATTTATTTAGTCGAGTTTGCTGTGGCACTACCGGGCAAAGAGGCACAGCCTTTTAAGGTTGAAATCCGCCGCGACTATTTAGACGATCCACGTACCGCATTAGCAAAGAGCCGCGAAATGGAATTGCTGACCAAGGAAATGCGTATCCAAGCTGCTGATCAAATTCTGCAAGCAATGGCCGGCACTGAGGTGAATTAATGCAGGGCAATCATTAAATGCGGGACTACGATTAAATGAGAGTCTATCCCGATCAACTCTCCCGTCATCTTAACCAGCTATTGCCTTGCTATATGATTTTTGGTGATGATCCTTGGTTGATAGAAACTAGCAAAGATCAAATTCGCCAATTAGCCAAGCGCCAAGGTTTTGATGAAAAAGTCCAGCTCATCCAAGAGACTGGGTTTAATTGGCACGATTTGACTCAGGAATGGCAGGCTATGAGCCTGTTTTCCAGTAAACGCCTGATTGAACTGACGCTTCCCCAAGCTAAACCCGGCGCCGAAGGCTCTAGCACACTGCAAGCACTATTGCAGACGCCTAATCCCGATATGCTGTTGATTATCGAAGGGCCAAAGCTTGCGACTGAGCAAACTAATAGTAAATGGTTTAAAACATTAGATGCCCATGGCATGTATCTGCCCTGTGCTACGCCCGAGGGCGAGCAGTTTATGCGCTGGCTTGATGGCCGTATTAAGCACTTTAAGCTCAATCTACAAGCTGATGCCCGCGCTATGCTGCATGCCTTGTATGAAGGTAATTTACTGGCGGCCGACCAAGCCATGCAGTTACTGCAACTCCTAAGCCCGACGCAATCTATCAGTGCCGATGAACTAAGCCACTATTTTGAAGACCAGTCACGCTTCACTGTATTCCAGCTCACCGATGCACTACTAAATAATAAACAAAATAGCGCCCAGCATATGCTGACCCAACTCAATGGCGAAGGCACTGCCTTACCCATCCTGCTGTGGGCCTTGTTTAAAGAACTTGGTTTGTTATTCAATTTAAAATGCGAACAAGCTCAAGGCGCGGCGCTGAGCGCACTTTGGGGCAAACATCGGATTTGGGATAAGCGCAAACCTCTGTATCAAGCGGCGTTACAACGTCTTAGCCTTGAACAGCTCGAGCATATGCTCGCCCTCGCCTCAAAACTTGAGCTCAATTTAAAACAACAGGGTAAAGAGGATTGGACAGGCCTAAGCCATCTGTGTCTATTATTTGATCCTAGAGCCCACCGGCATCTGGCACATATAACTATTGACTAATCATCTGCTAACCAGAGGGTTTGTATGCGTATTGGTATTTTAGGTGGCACTTTCGACCCTATCCATTATGGACATATTCGCCCTGCAATGGAGGTTAAGCAGGCATTAGCGTTAGATAAAGTTTTACTGATGCCTAACCATATTCCGCCCCACAAACAACAACCTAATATCACTACAGCGCAGCGCCTTAAAATGGTTGATGATGTTTGTCAACAGCTCGATGGCTTTGAGCTATGCGATATCGAAGCCAAACGCAATACTCCTTCCTATACCGTTATCACGCTTGAAAAGCTCAACAACCTATACCCTACAGATGAGCTATTTTTTATCATGGGAATGGATTCGTTTATCCAATTGCAAAGCTGGTATCAGTGGCAACGCCTGTTTGACTTTGCGCATATTGTGGTTTGCCAGCGGCCCGGTTGGCAGCTTGATGTAAGTCACCCCATGCAGCAGATATTGACAGCTCGCAGCCAAGGCTCGCTAGAAAGGCCTGCCAGTTATAAACAAAAAAATTGTGGGCTAATTTTCCCCGTCACAGTTACGCCACAGGATATTTCCTCGACGCAAATACGTGAACAACTGGCACAAGGTGTAATCCCTACCAATTTACTGATGCCCATCACACTAGATTACATCCAAAATCAACGACTTTACTTACCTTAACCCCAACCTTAAGTAGATATCGCTCACTCAACTATCAATGGCAATGTATTCCGAGGCACAACACTGGTATACTACCGCGCTATTTAAAATTAATGAGGTACGCCAGCGTGCAAAGCGCGGAATTAAAACAATTTGTTGTCGACAAGATCGACGACTTGAAAGCCAGAGACGTTATTGTTCTGGATGTCAGCAAGCAATCTAACATCACTGACTACATGGTCATATGTTCAGGTACATCAAAGACTCACGTCAAAGCTATCGCCGAAAACCTTGTGGTTGAAGCAAAAAAAGCTGGAATTCCACCTTTAGGTGTTGAAGGCCGTGAAAGCAGTGAATGGGTTCTTGTGGACATGGGTGATGTGATCCTGCACGTTATGCAAGATCAAACCCGTGAATACTACCAGCTTGAAAAACTCTGGTCAGAAAAGCAAGACTGATGAAGTTGCAGCTCATCGCAGTAGGAACACGGATGCCCGATTGGGTTACCCGTGGTTTCGAAGAATACCAGCGCCGCTTTCCCCGTGATATGGCGCTGGAGCTCATCGAAATACCCGCTGGAAAGCGGGGGAAAAATGCCGACATTGTCCGGATCCTGCAAAAGGAAGGCGAACAAATGTTGGCAACTATTCCCAAAGGTAATCATATTGTTAGTTTAGATCTTCCGGGTAAAAACTGGACGACTCCCGAGCTGGCAACCGCAATGACTAAATGGCAACTCGATGGTCGCGACGTTAGTTTACTCATTGGCGGACCAGAAGGATTAGCGCCAGCCTGCAAAGAAGCGGCAAATCAAAGTTGGTGCCTGTCTGCATTAACCTTACCCCATCCACTTGTGCGGGTTGTGGTCGCCGAAAGTTTGTATCGCGCGTGGAGCGTGAACACGAATCACCCCTACCATAGAGAATAGCGGGATCTTGATGTTAACGAGTGTCAGTCACCCGTCATGGGATCAGCCGGAGATAGCATAAGTGTCGCCAAAAAAGCGGATAACAATGCATGATCACGCCGCAGAGGCGTCTCTTTTTAAGCGCCGAGCGCTATTCACTTTTTTTTCCGTTTTTGCTCTATTAAGCATATTAGTGGCCAACCTTTATCACTTACAGGTTGAATCCTATAGAGATTATGCAACTCGCTCTAACGATAACCGTATCCGCGTTGTCCCGATTGCACCAAGTCGTGGCCTTATTTACGATCGTAACGGTGTGCTCTTAGCTGAGAATTTACCTTTTTACTCCCTCGATATCGTGCCTGAAAAAATCAGTAATATGTCTAATACCTTAGATGAATTAGGCAAATTAATAGCGATCAGTGAGGATGAACGCGAAACCTTTACCGAGGCGCTAAAATTTCATCGCCGTTTCAAACCACTGACACTAAAAAATCAGCTCACCGAAGAACAAGTCGCAATTTTTAGCGTGAACCAACATTTATTTCCTGGCATTACCGTCGAAGCAGGTCTGAAACGGAATTATCCCTACGGTCCACAGATCACTCATGTATTGGGTTATGTTGGCAAAATCAATACCCGCGACAGAGCCCAATTAGAGCGCAGTGATTTATGGAAAAACTATGCCGCGACTAAGGATATGGGCAAACAAGGCGTTGAAAAATTTTATGAAGCATTACTACACGGTAAACCCGGGCATTTAGAAGAAGAAGTTAATAACCGTGGCCGCGCAATTCGTACCTTAAAAATTGTTCCACCGGAACCTGGCCAAGATATTTACCTCACTTTAGATCTCAAACTACAACAAAAAGCCGTTGAGTTACTCAGTGGTTTGCGCGGTTCTATTGTGGCTATTGATCCCCGTGATGGCGGTATTTTAGCCATGGTATCGAGCCCAAGTTACGATCCAAACCAGTTTGTACAAGGGATTAATAATAAAGATTACAGCGCGTTACTCAATGATAAGTCACGCCCTTTAATCAACCGGGCGACTCAAGGCCAATATGCACCAGCATCGACTATCAAACCTCACCTCGCACTGCTTGGCTTAGATGAGAAAGCCATTACGGAAAATACGCGTGTATGGGATCCCGGTTTCTGGCAAATTCCTGGCGTTGAGCGTAAATACCGAGACTGGAAACGTTGGGGTCACGGTTGGGTCAATGTTTATAATGCCATTACAGAATCCTGCGATACCTTTTTCTACGAACTCGCTTATAAGGTTGGCGTCGATCATATTGCCCGATTTATGGAGCAATTTGGCTTTGGTCAAAATACCGGTATTGATATTTTTGAAGAGTCGGCCGGTAATATGCCGTCTAAAGAATGGAAACGATTGAAATACAACCAAGCTTGGTATATTGGTGACACCATATCTGTGGGTATTGGCCAAGGTTACTGGACAGCAACGCCATTACAACTGGCTAATGCGGTAGGTATTATGGCTAACAAAGGCCGCCGTTTTCCACCCCATTTACTAAGAGCGGTTAAAAGCAATACCACGACTGAGGATTCGCCAATTAATGAATTGCCGCCCATTGAGCTAAAAAATGCGCGTAACTGGAATATTATTAACGAAGCCATGCGTCAAACAGCTCATAAATCACGCTTTACTGATGCGCCTTATACGGCTGCGATGAAAACCGGTACGGCGCAGGTGATTGGCGTGGCTGAAAATACCAAATACGATGCCAGCAAGATTGCTGAACACTTTCGCGATAATGCCTTAGTTGTGGCCTATGCGCCCTTCGAAGACCCCAAAATTGTTATTTCTGTCGTGATGGAAAACGCAGGTTGGGGCGGCGCAAATGCCGGCCCTGTTGCCCGCGCCATACTCGATGAATATATGCTTAGAGATACTTGGAAAACCACACCATGAGTCGCCACAGTCAACATCAAACCCTCTGGCAACGCCTGCATATCGATGTGCCATTATTGCTTGGTCTACTCGTCGTAATGATCTTTGGTTTGTTCGTTATTTATTCTGCCAGCGGTGAAGATCTCGAGATGATGGAGCGACAATTGCTTCGCATGCTGTTGTCGCTGGGCATCATGTTTACCATGGCGCAAATTAACCCAGAAGCACTGAAGCGTTGGGCATTACCTATTTACCTAGCGGGGATCGTTTTGCTCCTTGGGGTGCACTTCTTTGGTGAAATAAACAAAGGTGCCCAGCGTTGGTTGAACTTAGGTTTTATGGAATTTCAACCCTCAGAGCTGATAAAACTCGCCTTCCCCATTACTATGGCTTGGTATATCAGTAAGTTTCCTCTGCCACCCAAAAAACGCTACCTTGCAGGCGCCGCGGTGATCTTACTCGTCCCTACACTGCTAATTGCTAAACAACCCGATTTAGGCACCTCGATTTTGGTCGCAGCATCTGGTATTTTTGTGCTGTTTTTATCCGGAATGAGTTGGGCTATTCTAGGCAGTTTTACTGTAGCAGTCTTAGCGTTTCTGCCCATTCTTTGGTATTTCTTGATGCACGATTACCAAAGAACACGGGTATTAACCCTGCTTGATCCCGAGCAAGATCCTCTCGGTGCGGGTTATCACATTATTCAGTCAAAAATTGCTATTGGTTCCGGTGGACTCTGGGGTAAAGGCTGGCTTGATGGAACTCAGTCACAACTCGAGTTTATTCCTGAGCGCCATACTGATTTTATCTTTGCGGTGATAGGTGAAGAGTTTGGTTTAGTCGGAAGTATCTTGCTGCTCATTATGTATCTGTACATCATAGGTCGCGGTTTAGTCATCGCCTCTCAGGCGCAAACCAGTTTCGCACGTCTACTCGCTGGTAGTATCACATTGACCTTCTTCGTTTATGTTTTTGTGAATATTGGCATGGTTTCAGGTATCCTGCCTGTGGTGGGTGTACCACTGCCCCTTGTGAGTTATGGTGGAACTTCCATGCTGACATTGATGACAGGGTTTGGCATTCTTATGAGCATTCATACCCATAGACGTTTTGTAGATAGATAATTTTAGGGACTTTTTTATGCCTATTCTTCGAGCTTATTTGGCTCCACTAGGTCTTTTTTGTGTCAGTTCATGCCTAGTCGCGTGCACAACCGCACATGAACCAACACCGCCGAAAACCGCACTAACAAGTACGCCAACGGTTATTGAGGCGGTTAATACTCCGGCTCCGATGATCCCTGAATTACTAAAAGAAGAGTTTGTTCAAGCGCAAATTAAACAAGGTTTTACGCGCACAGAGGTGCTCACCTTCCTTAACAAAGCAAAATATAACCAAGGTGTTATCGATGCGATGACTCGACCTTGGGAAGCCAAGCCTTGGCATGTCTACTACCCCATATTCTTAACTGAAAAGCGTCTTAATGCTGGGCTCGCGTTTTGGAAAAAACACGAGGAAACCATTGCTAAAGCCGCGGCTAAGTACCAGGTTGACCCGCAAATTATTGTTGCCATTATCGGAATTGAAACCTTCTACGGCCAATACATGGGTAATTACCCTGTTATTGATGCTCTCTATACTTTAGGGTTCCACTACCCACCTCGAGCCACCTTTTTCCGTAAAGAATTTGGTGAGTTAATGGCCTTAGTCAAAGAAGAACACTTAGATATTAATAACCTTAAAGGTTCCTATGCGGGTGCTATGGGCTACGGGCAATTTATACCCTCAAGCTACCGCCATTACGCCGTCGATTTCGATAATAGTGGTAGCCGTAATTTATTACAAAGTCCAGAGGATGCCATTGGTAGTGTGGCTAATTATTTCCATCAACATGGTTGGCAAGCCAATGCTCCGGTTGCCCTGCCTTTGGTCAATAACAGCAAAACTGCGCCCAAAGCCAAAGTATGGGCAGGTGAAAAGCTAAACTATAAAGTGGCCAATATTTTAACGCCAACTTTAGCTTTAGCAGATTCAAGAGATATCGATATCTCACAAAAGGCTTTACTGATTGAACTTGAGCAAGCGGATCACAGTGACTATTGGCTTGGCTTAAATAACTTTTATGTAATTACTCGCTATAATCGTAGTCCTTTGTATTCAATGGCCGTTTATCAATTTAGCCAACAATTAAAGGAACAGCATGCAACTCAAAAATAGTCTTTTCGCGTTTGCGGCTGTGATGATGTGCTTTGCCCTTACAGCGTGTTCTTCAAGCCCAAGTACGAATAAATCGAGCCCTACCAGTACCAAAGCCAGCAAAAAAAATATGGATCCTAATAAGGGTCGATATTCGCTGAAAAACGACAAATTGCCGCTTAATCCACCGAATGTGGATCATGTGCAGAACGCAGTACCTAAATTTGAATCCTATAGTCGCCGCGGTAATAAACCTTATACCGTGTATGACGAATCATATACGGTGATGAATACAGGCCTAGGCTATAGTGATACGGGCCGCGCCTCTTGGTATGGAGAAAAATTCCACGGCTACGAGACTTCTAATGGTGAACCCTACGACATGTATTCTATGTCCGGCGCCCATAAAACCCTGCCATTACCCAGTTACGCTAGGGTTACCAATTTAGATAACAATCGGCAGGTCATCATTCGTATTAACGATCGAGGACCATTCCATTCGGATCGTATACTCGATGTATCCTACGCCGCGGCCTATAAGCTTGGTATGTTGGGTACTGGCACCGCACGGATAAAATTAGATGTGATCTATATTGGTAGTGAAGCCGCAACCTATTCAGGTATGGCGAGTGCACAGGATACTGGCCATCATTACGTTCAATTAGTCGCCTCAAAAGATAAGCCAAAACTGAATGCCATGGCAAAAAGTCTTGAACAAAAATATCAAGTTAAGACCCGTGTACAGGCAGTAAACAATATGTTTAGACTACAGTTAGGCCCTATCGGGCAGCCTGAGTTAGCCGAAAAGTTGCTAAATAAAGTTCAGCAAAATGGTTTTCCTCAGAGTTATATCGTCCATGAGTAATCATTATTTGCTCTGACAAGAATAGATTTAAAATAGAGATGAAGGAACCTTCACTAAAAACTACTGTCCGAAAGTGGTACACTGTTGAAGATCTTCTCGAATCCTTTCCATTTAATATAACCAAAAGACGTGCCCAGTTAATGATGAATTTTGTAAAAAGTCCCATTAAAACATTGCTGCTAATTTCCAGTGTTTCACTCCCCGCTTATGCTGCGCAGCCTGTTATTACACCTGATGCGCCTGCAGTTGCCGCCAAGGCTTACGTCTTGATGGATTATAATTCGGGCCAGATAATTACTGAAAGTAACGCATACGAAAGTCTAAATCCTGCCAGCTTAACCAAGATGATGACCAGTTATGTTATCGGTCAAGAAATGAAAGCGGGCAATGTGTCTGCCGAAGATGATGTAACAATCAGTAAAAATGCGTGGTCCAAAAACTTCCCTGATTCATCTAAGATGTTCATCGAAGTCGGCACAACGGTAAAAGTGGGTGATTTAAACCGTGGAATTATTATTCAGTCAGGCAACGATGCGTGTGTAGCCATGGCAGAGCATATCGCCGGTACTGAGGGCGCTTTCGTTGATATGATGAATTCATGGGCGAAGCAACTTGGTATGCGTGATAGCTACTTCGAGAACTCCCACGGTTTGGACGCTGAAAACCACAAATCGACCGCCTATGATATGGCATTATTGGGCGCTGCGTTAATTCGTGACGTACCAGAAGAATATCGCGTCTACAGCGAAAAATTTTATACATTCAATGGTATCAAACAATATAACCGTAATGGTTTGTTGTGGGATAACAGCATGAACGTAGACGGTATCAAAACTGGCCATACTTCAGGAGCAGGTTACAACTTAGTCGCCTCTGCGACTAAAGACGGTATGCGCTTAGTGTCTGTGGTGATGGGCACTCAAAGTGAGTCAGCTCGTAAAGCTGAAAGCAAGAAATTATTAACCTACGGTTTCCGCTTTTTTGAAACTGTGACACCTTATAAAGCGGGCGACAGCTTTATCACTCAACCAATTTGGTACGGTGACAAGAGCACTGTTGATTTAGGCGTGGCAACTGACACACCGATCACCATCAACCGTGGCCGCGGTAAAGACTTAAAAGCGAATTTTGAGCTCACTAAGCCATTAGATGCGCCATTAAAGAAAGGTGAGACTGTAGGCCGTTTATTCTTCCAACTTGACGGTAAAGATATCGCTCAATTCCCGTTAGTGACATTACAAGAAGTCAACGAAGGTAGCTGGTTTAGCAAGTTAGTTGATTACTTCAAACAACTGTTTTCAGGTTGGTTTAGCTAAGTCTAATCCGATAAATACAGCCACCTTTAGGTGGCTTTATTTTTTGGGGAGTGTATCACCCTTGAATCAGTTATAATCGTCACCATATATATCCAATATAGCCGCTAAGAGTACAGAGCATGTTAGACACTAAATTTGATGAACTGATGGATTTCCCCTGTGCATTTCCTTTCAAGGTTGTCGGTGAAGCCCATGAAACGTTAACTGACAGAGTCGTGGCAGTAGTTCAAAAACACGCTCCAGGTGATTACTCACCCTCGACCAGAATATCGAGCAAAGGTAGCTATCACTCCATCACTATCCGCGTGACAGTTACCAGCAAAGATCATATCGAAGTTTTGTACACTGAACTTGCCGCAATCGATGGTGTACGCCGCGTACTATAGCTATTTCTCAAGGCCATGAAATGTGATCTGTCTTACATTTATGGTCAAGAGGCGTATAATAGCAGCACTCATTTCTAAGGGGAGAGGTTGCCCTTGCAAGACACGACTTTGCATATTCGACATCTTGGAAAACAAGATTATGAATCAGTGTGGCATGCAATGCAGCATTACACTGATACGCGGGGCAGCGAAAGCCATGATGAACTATGGATTGTCGAGCATCCTCCCGTATTTACCCAAGGCCAAGCTGGTAAAAGCGAGCATATTTTAAATGCTGGTGATATTCCGGTTATCCAAGTAGACCGCGGGGGGCAAGTGACCTATCACGGCCCAGGCCAACTAGTGGTATATCCTCTTATTGATATTAAACGTAGTAAAGTCGGCGTACGTCAACTCGTCACCCACATAGAGCAAAGCATTGTTAACATGCTAGCCAAGTATGATATTAACGCTTATGCCAAGGCCGATGCGCCGGGCGTGTATGTGAATGAACGCAAAATCGCCTCCCTAGGATTGCGCATTCGTAAAGGCTGTTCATTCCATGGATTAGCCCTCAATGTCGACATGGATTTAGCGCCATTTCGCCGTATCAACCCTTGTGGTTATGCCGGTCTTGAAATGGTGCAATGTAAAGAGCTTGATGGACCCCAAACGGTGACCGAAGCCGGCGAACAACTTACCCTTACTTTTAGCCAATTACTGGGCTATCAACATCTAGTTCATCATCAAGGATTAGCCGCGTCATGAATAGGCCTGAACGTTTACAACCCGGTGTAAAATTAAGAGATGCCGATAAAGTATCTCGTATTCCAATTAAAATCGTTCCTTCTGAACGCGATACTATGTTGCGTAAACCCGATTGGTTACGGGTAAAACTACCAGCATCGAATCAACGTATTTTAGAAATCAAACAAGCACTGCGCTCCAATGGTCTGCACTCGGTATGTGAAGAGGCTTCTTGCCCTAACCTAGCAGAATGCTTTAACCACGGCACAGCTACCTTTATGATTTTGGGCGCAATTTGTACTCGTCGTTGCCCATTTTGCGACGTTGCCCATGGCCGCCCACTTAAACCAGATGCTGAAGAGCCGGTTAAATTGGCGCAAACTATCCGCGATATGAAGCTGAAATACGTGGTTATCACCTCAGTAGATCGTGATGACTTACGTGATGGTGGCGCGCAACATTTTGCCGATTGTATCCGCGAAATTCGTAAACTCAATCCCACGATCAAGATTGAAACCTTAGTGCCCGATTTCCGTGGTCGTATCGATGCAGCGTTAGATATCTTATCGACTGAGCCACCAGATGTGTTCAACCACAACTTAGAAACAGCGCCAATGCATTATCGTAAAGCGCGCCCTGGTGCTAACTACCAATGGTCGCTCGATTTGCTCAAACGCTTTAAAGAACGTCATCCAAATGTGCCGACTAAATCTGGCCTGATGATGGGTTTAGGTGAAACCAATGAAGAAATCGCACAGGTATTACGAGACTTACGCGCCCACAACGTTGAAATGCTCACCTTAGGCCAATATCTACAACCGTCGAAATTCCACTTACCGGTTGAACGTTATGTGCCACCAGCTGAGTTTGACGAGCTGAAAGCCTTAGCCGATGAGCTAGGCTTTACCCATGCAGCCTGTGGCCCGTTAGTGCGCTCAAGTTACCATGCGGATCTACAGGCCCAAGGTAAAGAAGTTAAGTAGCCTGTAGTAGAGAGTCCAATAATCCTTGATATAACATCAGGGTTATTTAACTAAAAAAAACAGCGCTTAAGCGCTGTTTTTTATTACTATGATTAACAAGCCTCACCAAGATTTATGACTGTTTTGGCTAAACTCATTCAGGCGTTATCGCTAAATCCATCAAGATAGCATCTTCTTTACCGCCCTCTATCAAGTAGTAACCTTTGCGCCGACCCGATTCAATAAAGCCAAATTTTTGATACAAGCCGCGAGCCGCAACATTGGACTCTCGCACTTCTAACATCAATACCACAGCGCCAGATGTTTTAGCCGAAGTCACCACTGCATTAAGCAATAACTTGCCGTAACCTTTACCCTGTAGGCTTGGTAATAAGCAAATATCTAATAACGTCACTTCATCGATAATCTGCTGAACGATAGCAAAACCTAAAAGCTCTTCGACTAGCTCAGTATCCGCGTCAACATTAGCATTAGAATCGGTACTTAGCTTTAAACCCAGAACACGGTACAAATGTCCAAAACTGTCGGCAAGATTACCCTCGCTCATAGGATGCGTATGGGCCATAGATTCAAGCAGCGCCATTTGAGGAACATCGGCTAGAGTAAGAGCCACAAGTTCCACAGGTGGATTGGCAGTAAATTGTGCCGTAGGTTCTACAAATAAGTTATCGTTAACTGAGGTATTCAAAGCATGTGCCCACAATATTCATCATTAATACATTTACGGTTAAGCGCTATGATTTATTAAAGGCTTGGCCGCTGACCTGCTCACGCCATTGATAAATTTGTTGCCACAGTGCACTTTTAGCCTCAAAACCCGTCAATAAATCCACTAACGGTTCAGACACCAACCATGCAGTGCGGGGTCTAACTTTATGGCGGCGCAAATCCCAAACTATCTGCTTACCCGTATGGGGCTCGCTATCGAAATCGCATTCTTCACGTTTGACGTCAATAAGCTTTAGTACCATATCGATCAGCGGTTCAGCCTCAGCCAATTCACCGTTTTCGTCCCAAATGACTAAATAAGGTTTCACTTTAGTGTCGCGCACTCGCCAAGTTGTCACATTCATAGCGGCTAAATAGGCTGATTTATTCATTAGGGTCAGTTTTATTCAACTCAAGTATCGTCTCATAATATGCAACTAGAATAGCATTTTAACCACGGTATTGTTACTGTATCTAGGATATGGAAAGCGTCTCTAAACAATTCATCACAAAAAAACCAACTAAACTTTGTTGGTTAAAGTTCAATCGCATTTATAGATTTTTAGAATCTATTTTACTCGTTTTACATTGAATCTCAGATCGCTAGACTATATATACTAAGTTAAACAATAGAAGGAGAACGCCATGATTAATATAGGTATCAATCAAGCTAACAGAGAAGAAATCGCTGCGGGACTAAACCAACTATTGGCTGACAGCTATAGCCTGTATCTTAAGACCCACAGTTTTCATTGGAACGTAACAGGCCCAATGTTCACGAGTCTGCATTTATTGTTTGAACAGCAATATACTGAACTGGCCCTTGCGGTTGACGTTATTGCAGAACGCATTAGAGCATTAGGTGCCAGAGCACTCGGTTCATATTCAGCCTATGCGGCACTGACTGAGATTAAAGAAGATAACGGCGTAGTAAAAGCTGAAGATATGATCCGCGAATTACTGAACGATCAAGAGTTAGTTATTCGTAATGCCAGAGCCTTATACCCGCTAGCTAATCAAGCAAATGATGAGGCGACAGCAGATTTACTTACCCAGCGTATTCAACAGCATGAAAAGAATGCTTGGATGCTGCGAAGCTTGCTATCTGAATAATTTGGAAAGAGTTATTTAACTTACAAAAAAGTCGCCAAACATAACTGCTTGGCGACTTTTTAGTTTAAAGCACCACACTACGCTTTGTTACAAATACTTAATCCAAGCCTGAGTGCTGTGTTTTTTGTACTCACTAAACTGCTTAACGGGGTAATACAGTACGATAATTAACACGCCGGCTATTAACCCAATCCATCCCATACTATTCACCCCAAATAACTCGCCATGGTTAGCACCAAAGGTGAGCTTAGCTAAGGTATAAAGCAGCAACAGCACGTACAAATGTAAGATATAAAAGAACATAGGGACAGAACCAAACACAGACAATCCATGACCAACTCGTGCCAATCTGCCATCTGTTTCTCCCGCTGATGTAAAGTGCCGCTCAAACGCCACCAAGCAGAAGAACATGCCACCTAATGTCACCAGTAAAAAGCTTAATGATGGCGGATACTTCGTTAAGTTAAATATCGACATTAAGGTTTCACCTAAGTGAGCTCCAGCCTGCCAAGGTAAGGTTTCGCCATAAATATTAAACCCCCTAAGCAATACAAAAAGTGCAAAACAGCTACCCCCCAAGAGTAACAGCTTTTGCTGACGCGCCGACGCATCAAGCTTGTCACTAAAAATGGGCCCTGCCACATAGCCGAGTAAAATCACGCCCATCCAAGGCAGCGCCGGATAACTCACTTTGATCTTAAGCGCACCTTCACTAACGAGATATCCGCGGTCATGCAATATGGTCCACAGACCGTAAGCCCACTCATTCGGCTGAAAACCAATTGGCGTCAATAGATTGTGACCAAAGACAATCGCTAACCCTAAAACAGCCATCCAAGGTCTAGGCAGATTTATCAGCGCCGCCAGTGTTAACATGCTCAGGCCGATCACCCAAATGACCTGCAACCAAAGCGTGTGGTAGTTGCCCATCCAAGAGATATTTATCACTAAGATTTCTAGCGCGATTAAAAATAAGCCACGTTTAATTAAAAACGCCCGCGCTGAACGCGGCTGTCCATGCCCCCTATTGGCATAAAGCCATGCAGAAACCCCAGTTAAAAACACAAAAACTGGCGCACAAAAGTGTGCAGCAAAACGGCTTAGAAAAAGTCCCCAAGAGGTCGTGGTCAAATCCATAGGATCGCTCACCTGCATATGCAGAAAAAATCGTTCCCGCACATGGTCGAGCAACATAATAAGCATTACGGCGCCACGCATCATATCGATACTATTGATACGACTCTTAATACGAGAATGGCTAATCGCTGGAGTCGATTCTTTGTCCATTTTATTGGCTGACAACGCTTGATCCGTATTAATATTTGAACGGTTTTTAGAACGACTAATATTAGAACTCATAGCTGATACTCACTCTGATGTTACGTGGCTCACCTGGCACCGCCCAAAGCGCCGAGTAACTGCTGGCGATATAATGCTCATCCAATAAGTTGTCCAGATTGACACCAAGGATGAAGTTATCGCTCAGGTGCGTATTCATAAACACCCCAAGCAACTGATAGGACGGTAATTGGAAACTCGGATCGGCAGAATCACCAAGACGTGAATCCACATAACGCCAGCTAAACCCTGCATTCCCATCAATAGAAAATGCATTCAAATCCTGCTTCAGGATTACACTCGCAGTATGTTTTGGCACATTAACCAGTGGACTTCCCGCAGGAATAAGCACGCCCCAGTCGGGATTCAAGCTGTCATTAGCGGTGCGAGTATTAAGGTAGGCGTAGGATAATTTGGCTTGCAAAGCCTCCGTCAGCTCGGCGGCTAAATCGAGTTCAACGCCGCTGCTTTTTGCTTTACCCAAAGTGGCAGAGAAACCAACATTAAGCGGATCTGAGGTCAAAATATTGCTCTTTTGCGCATCGAACACCGCCAAGCTGCCATTCACAGCCAGATCATTTAGCCAAGTACGATGAAACTTCATGCCTAGTTCAACCGACTTGCTCTCTTCGGCTTCGAAGGGCTGCCCCGCAAAATCGGTTCCCGAAAGCGGCAAAAAACCTTCAGAGTAAGAACTATAGAAACTTAAGGCATCGGACCATAAATACACCAGACCGACTTTAGGACTAACCCTACTATCGGCTTGCTCTGATAGGGTATTTTTTACAACTTCACTAATATCTTGCTGATAGCGATCAAACCTTAACCCTAAGTGCAATTTCCACTTTTCAGTGAGATCCATTTGATCTTGCAGGTATGTACCCCACGCCTTTTGGGTTTCATTATTCTCATAAAGTAAACTCACCTCAGGCTGAGGTCCGCCATATTGCGGCGCATAAATATCGATAGCGTATTCGCCCTTTTGGCCGCGATAGCGATACAAGCCTGTCTTTAAACTGTAGTGATAGGTATCGGCGCCGAGCAGCAAATTGTGGCGAATAAAGCCAGTATCCACATGACCACTTAACTCTAGACGCAGTGAATTATCCTCGGATGCATAATCTCGGTATCTGTGCTGTCTGGTAAGCGTGCGACCATCATCAAATAGTGATTGCCGCACCTTTGCCAACTCAGCATCGGACGAATAGCCCTTCAAGCTAGAATCGCGATAGTTGTAGCCCGCGGTTAATGACCAATCATCATTTAATGCATAGTCATAGGTCAACTGGTGCCCAGTGGCATTGACCACAGTTGCGCCATCATTGGGCTCACCTAAATAACGCGAGCGTGGCACAGTATTGATATCGTTGTTGAGCACAATAATGCCGCGATCGAATAACTGTTCTTGCTTGAGGTATTCCATTTCATAAAGTAACGAAGCTTTATCGGAAATCTGCCAACGCACTGACGGCGTGATAATTTTTTTATCGCTGAACACATAATCGCGAAAACTATCGTATTCCTGCCACGCGCCATTAATCCGAAATGCCAAGTTATCGGTCAAACCTGAAGTCACATCCCCTTCTAAACGATATTGATCGAAACTTCCTGCCGATGCCTTTAAATAACCGCTAGTTTGATATTGAGGTTTCTTAGTCACAATATTGACTGTACCGCCGGGCTCAGAGCGGCCATAAAGCGCCGAACCTGGGCCTTTTAAAATCTCAACATAGGCCACATTCGATAAATCCCTATGTCCACTAAAACCTCGGCCACCATTAAAGCCATTGATTAAATAGCCCGATGGCATGTTTTCGTTGCCCGGAAAACCGCGCAGGGAAAAGCTATCCCATAAACCGCCGCCATTGTTTTGCCGCGCCACACTGGCGGAATAATCCAGTACATCCTGAAACCGCGTCAGCCCCGCATCTTTTATCAGTTGCTCGTCTAACACACTTATCGCTTGGGGAAGCTCAGTTGAGGATACATTGCCATGGTACGCTTGGCGGTAGTGGATACTTAGACGTTCAATGTCTGTATCACTAGCTGCATTAAGAGCTAGATCACTCGATTGACTGCTCTCTGAGGCCAACAGCATTAAGATAGGATTGAGCGCAAACAAAGCGCCCAACAAAAGCGCAGCGCGCTTGGGAATATAAAAAGAGGTCATTTTCACTCCGAAAATAAACAGCATCGACGCCTTAGCTAAGCCAAGGCGCTCAAAGTTAATTAACATAAATTGAATAAACAGTAACTTATGCTGTTATGGGCGGAGCGCGACTATTGAAGAAACGACTAAAAGGTCGCTTAAAGGAAATAGCTTGGAACTCAACCGAGATATAACTCTGCTGAGCCAGTGGAAAATAAAAGGAAGTACTGGTTATCGCATCTTGCAACTGGTGCTGATGCAAGCACAGTGAACAATGGGACTTAGGGTCTTCATGAACATGGGAAATACTGTGAACAGCAATGGCCACAGACAATAGCACCAACATGGCGGCAAGCCATATCGCTAGGGTGCGTCTTGTTTGCATCACACTATTCAAACCATACTTCCTCAAATAATTTGGCTGACGATTGTATGTTAAGCATAACTAAAGTTGCAAACCGATTTACCTAAGCCGTAGGGCTTAAATGTTACAAGAGGTATCAATGGGTTGTGAGATAAGCTGATAACTACGATTAATAGGAATAGTGCAGAATATATTAAAGCTAAATAGCAGATAAAATAAAACGGCTCGCATATTTCTATGCAAGCCGTTGTTTTATTTGGCAGGGGTGGGGAGACTCGAACTCACAACATGCGGTTTTGGAGACCGCCGCTCTACCAATTGGAGCTACACCCCTGTTGACGAGACGCATTATGCAAAAATCACTTCCAAAGGTAAAGTACTTTTTAAGACAAAACTCATTAACTGCAGGTTTTTCAAACAAGTCCGGCCATGACTGTTGATTTTACTGCCATTGAGATTAAAAAGCCGTCATTTAAAGTATGCAATATCTCAGTGGTAGCGACAGTTAACGATCGTGTTTTATCTCAATCGATTGTTCAAATAAGGTCTTCTTCGTCTATTTAGTGGCTAAAGATGCGTATTTATCGAAAAAAATGCTGAGTTCGATTTATAACATCGACGTTTTATAGTATAAGCATCATCAATTTCATACACTGCTCGACGGAACCATCATGTCTGATAAATTTTTCTTCAAAGGTCGTAAAACACCTAAACCAAAACACGAGAGCTTTGGCTACAACACTAAGCGTGCCGCTAAACCGGGTACTGAAGCCTTACCTCTACAATTAATCGTTACCGATGAAGCGCGTAAACTCGAAGTCGCCGCTCTGGTTGCCGAGCACCAACTGTTTGCTAATATCGAAGTCAATGCCGACGTTGCTGAAGATATCCTTGAGTTAGAAGGATTACTGAATAAGCCTAAAGCGATGACGGTTGAGAAAAAACCAAACCGTAACGAGCCTTGCGCTTGTGGTAGCGGTCAAAAATTCAAGAAGTGCTGCGGCAAGTAAACACTTTAATCAGCGTTATGAGTAATAAAATAGATAGGGACTTTTACTGTGACGTTTTGTGCGTCGGGAATAGCCCCTTTTTCGCCCGCATTTTAGTTCCAGCCCAAAGCTAATCTTCCAGTTTCGAGATAAAAATTCGCTGCAAGTCATTATTCCATAGCTGAATAATTTTGCGGGTCTTGTCTTTATTCCAAAAACATTTTCCAAATAAAATCAAACCCGCACCTTCAAGGCAGCGTTTATCTTCTATTTCAAATTGTGCCCATAAAGGCTGTTTTATCCCATCGATAGGAATACCGATATCTTTACTGTCAGCAGGATTAAGCCAGTCCATGGCCTTGTCTGTATGGGATATTGTGCCCCAATATAGGTGAGGTTTGTTATCGAGCGGATCAGCATCGGCAAAATTCACGAATAAATTCTTCGCCCGCCAACGATATTTACGTTCGCTATCGGTATATACCCAAAGGTTAGATTTCGCCAAGTCAGTGCCTCGTAATAAACTGTGCAGTAACTTTTCAAGCCCTTGGCTTGCCAAACGTTTTTCGGTTGTGTGTGCCGCAGTGTTAACTTGATAGTCTGTTCTCGACTCTTGCACTTGAGCGCCCGCTGGCAATGCAACTGATACTTGTGATGACTTAGATATAGAAGATGACTTAGACGTTGGTGCGGCTTTGTTTGCCACAGAATGACGGCGGGGCTTGCGACTAAAATCAATCATTAAAGCATCGGCGTCCACCAACTGCTGATGCACTTCGATGGCATCTTGCTCCTCGCGGGATTTTTGCGCCGAGGGTTTAAATTCAATGCAGTCGGCTTGGTGATAGCGCGAGCCAAAACAAGCGGCTTTGCCATCTTTTGACGCTTTACGAAAATACGCTTTACCACCACACGCAGGGCAAATTAGCCATTGCCGTAAACGTTCGATATCATCATCGGGCAATTGTTGAAACTTAAAAACACTGTAAGTGGTTCTCGCTGTTAAATGTTCCTCAGTTTCGAGCTCACAAATAGCATCTAACATCCCGTTTTCCTTTTTAGCGATTTTACCAAGTAACACAGCGTTCAAACTGATAAACAAACCTAAGTGCAAATATCTGATTGCTACGGCGTTATTTCAACGTTAATCGTACTTTTGGCCTGCACCTGATTACACATTTTTAATATATTTCGCCAATAGTATCATCAAGTTTGAAGGAATTAACGGCGCGGTATTTGTACCGCTAGCGGCATGATAAAAGGGTGTCAGCTGAGTGATTAACGCATTGAAACACAGGAGTGCCGCTAAGGCATCGGCGGCGGCATAATCGATTTGCGCGCCAGATAAAGGTACATGCTGCCAATTCGATAGGGTCATTTTTTTCGGCTTATCGATACGCCTCCCAAGCAGAGTCGCCACCAGCTGCCGCGTTCCCATTTCTTTCTCCGCACCAAGTTGCGCCAATGCCCAGTTTAAATCTAACGTTGAAGCAACACTGATACCCCATTGCCGCTTGAATGCTTGCGAATCACTGCGTAAACCAATTCCGACTTTGAGTATGTTTTCATCTTCCAATACGGTTTTTAACTGAGTGAATTGTTGACCTAAAATGGCATGTTGAAATAAATAACAAGCATCCATTGTGGCGATTTGGATAAGGCTTAAAGGATATTGCACACCACGCTCAAAGCTAGCGCGGGTTTCAGTATCAAAACCCAAGATTTGCTCAGCCTGTAATCGCGCAACAACTGCATCGAACCCCGATGGCTGCACCACTTCAATGTGGATATGTTGCAATTCAAAGTCCGCTAATGCCACAAGCTCTGCATCATCGATACGAGTGGTTAAAGCAATACGCTGTTGCAACCATAAATAGGCTAACTTACGCTGCGCTTGCAGCTGTGGGTTAACGTTAACACTGCTTGTAGTCTTTGCTATACCCTTCTGAGTTTCTAACGTTTCATCTTCTATTGATTCTGCCGAAGTATTAAGCTTATCCAGATAAGCAGTGCCTGCCGCATCCATTGCCGCAATCAGCCCGTCAGTATCTTTACCAAATTCTTTACGTAACCATGCCAGCTTACTTGAAGAAATACAGTGCCTCATTAACTTCATCGTCGCCCTTCCTTGTTCAGCTAATCCCTAATTACCAATACGCGCACCTCACTTGCTGCGGAGTTTCTGTAAGCCACTCATCACCGCGAGTGCTACAGCGCCAGCGAGTACACCAAATAAGCCATTGAGCACAGTGGGTGTCAGCAGGGCAAGCACTGGCCCTACAATATCAATCGTTGCGACTACTTGCTCAGCGTGCTGAATTTGCTCAGCCACCGAGTGCAAACCGTGGGTTAAAATACCGCCACCCACCATAAACATGGCCGCAGTGCCAATAACGGTTAAACTTTTCATCAATAAAGGCGCTGCACTCAATAGGCCTAAGCCCAGTTTACGGTTTATTTGCGTTAATGCTGAGTCGCCTTGACGTTGGCTCAGATACAAGCCTGCATCGTCCATTTTGACAATTGCTGCCACTAAACCATACACGCCAATAGTCATAATGATGCCAATCACCGCTAAGGTAAAAAACTGCGTTGATAGAGATTTGTCCGCCACTATGCCTAAAGTAATGGCGATAATCTCAGCGGATAATACAAAGTCGGTACGAATCGCACCTTTGACTTTTTCAGCCTCGTAGGCGGCTAAATCTTTGATGTCGGGTAGTTCATTGCTTTGTTGTGTTTCGCTGTGTTGCTGACCTTTTTTGTGGCTATAGCTGTGATGCAGTTTCTCGAATCCTTCGAAACACAAGAACAGCCCGCCGAACATTAATAGCGGCGTGACAGCCCAAGGAATAAAAGCACTAATCAACATGGCTGCGGGTACTAAAATACATTTATTACGAAACGATCCCTTAGCCACAGCCCAAACTACCGGCAATTCGCGCTCGGCGCTGACGCCGGTGACTTGCTGTGCATTAAGGGCTAAATCATCCCCAAGCACTCCCGCAGTTTTCTTTGCCGCCATTTTACTCATTAATGCTACGTCATCTAAAATCGATGCGATATCGTCAAGTAAGGTTAATAAACTCGCGCCTGCCATAGTAAATCCCTCTATGCATCATCGATAAATCATTCTACTTTTGCCATAGTAGCTTAGTTAGATTAATGACGTATAGCGAAATGCTTTCTAACTTAACTGCCTAAGTTACTTAGATTATCGGTACTCCTTTCGCTTATCAAAAAGCGCGTAAGCAAGATCACATCAGCAATGTAATTACGGCGCATTGTTGTCGAAAAAGCGTATACTAAGGCGTAGAATTTTTTACTCATTTGCCGTTACAGGATGTCAACATGACTCAAGATGAAATGAAAAAAGCAGCCGCTTGGGCCGCACTCAAGTACGTTGAAAAAGACAGTATTGTTGGTGTTGGTACGGGTTCGACCGTGAATCACTTTATTGATGCATTAGCGACCATGAAAGCCGATATCGAAGGTGCTGTCTCAAGTTCTGAGGCATCAACACAGAAAATGAAAGCGCTGGGTATTCCTGTTTACGACTTAAACAGCGTTGATCGTTTATCTGTCTATGTGGATGGTGCTGATGAAATCAACGACCATATGGATATGATCAAAGGCGGCGGCGCTGCATTAACACGCGAGAAAATTGTTTCTGCTGTGGCTGAAAAGTTTATCTGTATTGTTGATAACACTAAGCAAGTCGACATTTTAGGTGAGTTCCCACTGCCGATTGAAGTCATTCCTATGGCTCGCTCTTACGTGGCGCGCCAGCTTGTTAAGCTTGGTGGTGATCCTGTGTATCGTGAAGGTGTGGTGACTGATAACGGCAACATTATCCTCGACGTTTACAACATGAAAATTCTTAATCCTAAGGAATTAGAAAAGCAGATAAATCAGATAGTTGGTGTAGTAACTAACGGTCTGTTCGCCAATCGTGGCGCCGATGTGTTGTTAGTGGGTACGCCTGATGGCGTAAAAACTTTTACTGCCAAATAAGTTCAGCTTTAATTATTGCATCACAGCCATAAGGCATTGATGTAAAAATGCCAGCCACTTTATACAAGAGGCTGGCATTTTTTTATGGTTCAATTTTTAAATCTAAGGCCTATAAAAATTTAGGCTACCAAGCTCTAGCGACTAAACCTTTTAAATAGAATCCTTCAGGGAAGGCGCTACCAATAGGATGATCGCTTGCCTGACTTAAGCGTTCGATAAACTGGATTTCACGTTTCGCATCCAACGCGGCATCAGCCACGATTTTTTGGAATAGATCCGCAGGCATTAACCCTGAGCAAGAGAAGGTCAATAACACCCCGCCCGGATTCAACAACTGCAATGCAATCATGTTGATGTCTTTATAACCGCGGCAAGCTCCGTTCAGTTGTGCTTTATTATCGGCAAACTTAGGTGGGTCGAGCACAATCACATCAAAGGTTTTGCCTTCATCACGGTATTGGCGCAGCAACTTAAACACATCGGCTTCGTTGTAATGCACATTGTCATCGCTCAAGCCGTTAATTTGCATATTATAGCGAGCATTTGCTAGCGCTAGAGAAGACACATCGACGTTTTCAATACTCGCAGCACCGGCTTTAGCCGCATACACACCAAAGGTGCCTGTGTAGCAAAAACAGTTCAATACCGATTTGCCCTTAACAAAACGGGCAGCAATAGCGCGGTTATCTCGTTGATCAAGATAGAAACCGGTTTTATGACCTTTAATCACATCAACCGCAATCTTAATGCCATTTTCTTCAATGATTACCGGCATTTCAGGTAGGGTGCCGTGTAATAAACCAGTAACGGGCAGCAGGCCTTCTTTTTTGCGAGAATCTACGTCTGAGCGCTCGTAAATGGCACAACCTGGGTATTGCTCGGCCAATAACTCGACTAACGTATCACGCCAAAGCTCAGCACCCGTGCTTAATAGCTGGCAAACGAACACATTGTCATATCTATCAATGGTAATTCCAGGTAAACCATCGGATTCAGCGGCCACTAAACGATAACCGGTTAAGCCTTGCTCACGAATGAGATCATTACGTCCTGCTTGAGCACGTTGCAAACGTCTAGCAAAAAAATCGCGATCAATTTCTTCTTCGCGATCGAATGTCCAAATCCGTACTTGAATTTGTGATTCGCCCGACCAAGCACCACGACCTAACCAATGACCATCATGGGCAACCACATCGACGGTTTCACCCGCTTGAGGTTTTCCCTTAATATTATGAATAGCATTGGAAAATACCCAAGGATGGCGGCGTTCGAGCGACTTTTCGCGCCCGGGGTGAAGTTTGATTCGGATAGCCATGATGTCGCCTTCTAAAAAATAGGACAGCGATAATATACCCAAAAAGGCCTGATTGCGAGAAACTAGCGTGCCCCAGCGCGATTATTCTACCTGTTTCGATTTAAACGCTAGAATTGGCCAATGTCATCGACTGTGCGCGCTAGCGCCTAATTAGCGCCACAACCTAAGCGTGAACCACTTAATAAATAGCCATAATAATGCCCAGCATTAGGATAATTTATCGACGAAGTGCGAGAGAGACGACTACAGGTGCATGATCCGTACTGTAAGCATCACGCTCATACTCAGGCCTAACTAAGTGCCTATCACAGGTTTGATAATCCACGACTTGAGCTAAGCTGCGGCCATGGCTGGCATCAAACTCACTCGATAATAAAATGTAATCCAGCACCGAGCCTTTAGGACCATAGTAATGCGTCGCTGGCCTGCGCTCTTTATAATAAGCCGTATTACTGTGCAAATTATCCCTTAAATTCGCCTCAACAAATAATTCGTAAGCATCTTGTAACTGGTATTGAGCGAATATGCCGGCCAGTGCGGCGTCAGACAAATGTCCTAATCCTGCGGCCTTAATATCGCCGCTGTGGATACTATCGCCCTGTATTGTTAATGCATCTAAGGCGCCCATCGAGAGACTGTCATTAAAATCGCCCATCACGATGACGGGATACTTAGACGTTTGCCTACGTACTAATATGCCATTAAATAGTAATGCCGCTTCTGCGCCGCGCTGCATTGTTGACGCCCAGCGACCTAAGGCTTGCTCGGTGAGTAATTGGGTTTCAGCATGCAGTTTTATACAAGAGGCGCTGCCTACCCCCTCATCTTGCCCTAGAGGTTTCGATTCGAGCGCAAGCCCTGCGCGCTTAGACTTAAAGTGCACCACATAATAGTCACACTTACCGATATACGGCATTTCAACCGTTGCGCGCAGCACCTTACGACTAAAAGCAAATTCACTCGACAATCCCATCGCCGCCACTAAGCGCGAGTCTGGCTCAACACTGCTCACCTCAATAATGGGATAACGTGATGCCAGCGCGACCACAGGGCTGCGATAAATGTAATCACTGACCAGCGTTGGCTCATCAATTACGGCAAAATGCACTAGGCCTTGCTCACTGGCGATACGCTTTAGTGGTTCAGGGCTAAAGACTTCTTGAAACCCTATGATATCGGGTTGACGGTGCGCTAAAAACTCACTCAGCCATTGGCACTTTTTTTGCCACTGACCGTGACTATAGATATTTTCAAAATCGTAGTACGCCAAAGGCGGCTCAATAAAGTTAAACAAGTTAATGCTGGCAATCTTAATGTTACTGATTGGAGTGCTATTGATGGCGGTGCTGTGGCTTAGCACGCTGCTTGCCTGAGCCTCGAGCATTGCGCCATGGGATGATGCGAGCTCAGTCGGCCGCTCGGTAACGCCTTCTGCCGTAACTTTAGTCGACATAGTCGGCTCCTCAAATAACAATCAGTAAAATACTGCCATCGTAAACTATCGCAACGAAAACCCAATCGTTTACATTATACCAGTCACATTAACTATCTAATCAGTTCAGAGCCTCACAGGTATTTCAATCCGAGGCGCATTGACGCAGAAATGGTTATTCCCTTTTAAGTCAATGCAACACGGGAGTGGGATGCCTGTGAGGCTCCCAAAGGGCGGGTTTCAACGCGCTTTATACTGCGTTTAAGGCTTTTTACAGAGCACCACTATGTCTTCAATCCTTCGCCTTGTCTAAAGCGCGTTGAACTCCCGCTGAATGAACAGATAGTTAATACGACTGGTATTACTCGTACAAGCTTAAAAAGGAGCATCACACAACCAGTCGATGGCTTCGCCCGTAACCGGATGCAAAAAAGCTAAACGCGTGGCATGCAACATTAAACGCTCAGCATGAGCATCTGGTATAAGTGTGTCAGATATCAATGTATTGGCTCGATTGATTTCAAGTGCGCCAACGCCACCATACAGATCGCAACCTAAAATCGAATGTCCAAATTGCTGGCTATGAATACGCAGTTGATGGGTGCGCCCCGACACAGGCGTAAATTCTACCCGCGTCGCAAAGGGATCACTAAGACGCTCTAATACCCGATACTGACTGATGGCAGGCTTGCCAGTGCTATGGCAAATTTTTTGTAGCGGAAAATGTTCCACATCTTTAGCTATCGGCAGGTTAATCACCCCGCTGTCATCGACTAAATGCCCGTGGAGCAAGGCGGTATAGCGCTTCTCAATGGTACGTGCCTGAAATTGCTTTGTTAGCATGCCATTTACGGCTTTATTCAGTGCCACCAGCATGATGCCCGAAGTGCCAAAATCGAGTCTGTGCAGCAAGGTGGCCGTCGGAAAATCCTGCACTAAACGATAATGTACTGAATCAATGTTAAGCGGATTTTTACCTGACAAACTTAATAGACCACTGGGCTTATCAATCAGTAAAATATCGCTGTCTTGATAGAGAACACGGATTTCACCAAGGCAAGGCGGTGCAATAAAGGTATCAACTTTGGCAAGGCTATCGGCTGGCGAAGGCATAACAACTCTCGAAAAATAAGTAAGATAAATAAGTGAATAGACTAAACACAAAACAGATTGCAGATTGCAGATTACAGATTACAGATTACAGATTACAGATTGCAGATTGCAGATTGCAGATTGCAGATTAAATAATAAGGCCGCATAACCTAAGCTATGCGGCCTTAACATTGTACATCAGAGCATTAGCTTATTTAGCCAAAATACGCTGGTGTAATTCTTGTAGTGAAATAACGTTACTACGGTCATCAGCTGTATGGGCCATACAGGTGGCAAATGCGCCGTTAATTGTCGTAGTGTAATTTACTTTGTAACGCAGTGCTCCGCGGCGCAATTGACGAGAATCTTCAATCGCTTGGCGACCTTCTGTGGTGTTAACGATATAAGTATATTCACCATTCTTGATGCGATCGAGAATGTGTGGGCGACCTTCGTGTACCTTGTTCACTAGGCGCGGATTAATACCCGCTTCACCTAGAATGATTGCAGTACCATGGGTCGCATCGATTTGGTAACCGAGCTCAATTAACTTAGCCGCTAAATCAGCAACACGTTTCTTATCGCTATTACGCACAGATAATAATGCACGGCCAGATTTCGGCACCTCTGACGTCGCACCTAACTGCGCCTTAGCATAGGCTTCGGCAAAGGTATCGCCCACGCCCATCACTTCACCCGTTGAGCGCATTTCTGGGCCTAATAGGGGGTCAACACCGGGGAACTTGTTAAATGGCAACACCACTTCTTTCACTGAATAGAAAGGTGGGATAACTTCTTGGGTGAAGTTTTGCGATTTCAAGCTCTGGCCAGCCATGACTCGCGCAGCAATCTTAGCTAACGGTACACCGGTGGCTTTCGACACAAAGGGTACGGTACGGGCAGCACGTGGGTTAACTTCAATCATATAGATTTCGTTATCTTTCACGGCAAACTGCACGTTCATCAAGCCAATAACACCGAGTTCCATTGCCAGCTTGCTGACCTGAACACGCATACGATCTTGGATTTCTTGGCTTAACGTGTATGCAGGTAAAGAACAACCAGAGTCACCAGAGTGCACCCCTGCTTGCTCGATATGCTCCATAATCGCGCCAATCACCACGGTTTCACCGTCGCAAATGGCATCGATATCTACTTCAATCGCATCATCTAAGAAACGGTCAAGTAGCACCGGAGATGCGTTAGACACGCTCACCGCTTCGTTAAAATAACGCAGTAAATCTTGCTTATCGTAAACGATTTCCATCGCACGGCCACCCAATACATAGGACGGACGCACCACTAATGGATAACCAATACGTTCAGCGGCAATCACAGCGCCTTCAACGGTAGTCACCGTTTGATTCTCTGGTTGCTTCATTTCTAAACGCTGGATAGCTTGCTGGAAACGCTCACGGTCTTCAGCGCGATCAATCGCGTCAGGGCTAGTACCAATAATGGGTACGCCAGCCGCTTCTAAGGCACGCGCCAGTTTCAGTGGCGTTTGGCCGCCGTACTGCACGATAACGCCCTTTGGCTTCTCGATACGCACAATGGCTAACACGTCTTCCAGTGTCACAGGCTCAAAGTACAAGCGGTCTGACGTATCGTAGTCAGTCGAAACGGTTTCAGGGTTACAGTTCACCATAATGGTTTCGTAACCGTCTTCACGTAACGCTAATGCCGCGTGTACACAACAGTAATCGAACTCAATACCTTGCCCGATACGGTTTGGCCCGCCACCTAACACCATGATTTTGTCACGGGTCGATGGGTTGGCTTCACATTCTTCTTCGTACGTGGAGTACATGTAAGCGGTATCGGTGGCGAATTCAGCCGCGCAGGTGTCGACACGTTTGTACACTGGGTGCAGGTCAAACTTGTCACGCAGCTTACGTATTTCGGCTTCGTTCACGCCTAATACATCGGCTAAACGCGCATCAGCAAAACCTTTACGCTTAAGCTTACGCAGTAAATCGTAATCTAAACCCGCTAGACCCGCATCGGCAACGACGCCTTCAAGCTGGATAAGTTCTTCAATTTGCACAAGGAACCAAGGGTCGATATTGGTCAGCTTAAAGATTTCATCTAGGCTCAAACCTGCACGCATCGCATCGGCAATGTACCAAATACGGTCACAACCAGGCTCTTTCAGCTCATGGCGAATTAGTTGCATCGCTTCAGGCTTAGACATATCCGTAATAGGGTCTAAACCGTTACGGCTCACTTCTAAGCCGCGCAGCGCTTTTTGCAGTGACTCTTGGAAAGTACGGCCAATTGCCATCACTTCACCGACAGATTTCATCTGTGTGGTTAAGCGATCATTAGCGCCAGCAAACTTTTCAAAGTTGAAACGTGGCACTTTAGTCACAACATAATCGATAGCAGGCTCGAATGAGGCTGGTGTGCGACCACCTGTGATATCGTTCATCAGCTCATCAAGGGTGTAACCTATCGCTAATTTTGCCGCGATTTTCGCAATCGGGAAACCGGTTGCTTTTGATGCCAATGCAGATGAGCGCGATACCCGTGGATTCATCTCGATGATAACCATACGGCCATCTAGCGGATTGATACCAAACTGTACGTTTGAACCGCCCGTTTCCACTCCAATTTCACGCAGTACGGCCATAGAGGCATTACGCATGATTTGGTATTCTTTATCCGTCAGGGTTTGCGCTGGCGCTACAGTAATTGAGTCACCGGTGTGCACGCCCATAGGATCAAAGTTTTCGATAGCGCAAACGATAATGCAGTTATCATTGCGGTCACGTACCACTTCCATTTCATACTCTTTCCAACCGATTAAGCTTTCATCGATTAAGAGTTCATTGGTAGGTGATAAATCTAAACCCTGTGAACAAATTTCCTCGAATTCTTCCTTGTTGTAGGCAATACCGCCGCCCGAGCCACCCATAGTGAATGAGGGACGGATAATACAAGGAAAACCGACTTGATCGAGCACGCCGTAAGCTTCTTCCATGTTGTGGGCAATGCCCGCACGTGGACAGTCAAGACCGATACTTTTCATCGCTTTATCAAAGCGGCTCCGGTCTTCAGCTTTATCGATAGCATCGGCTGTTGCGCCAATCATCTCGACGTTAAATTCTTTGAGTACGCCTTTAGCTTCAAGCTCTAATGCACAGTTCAGTGCAGTCTGGCCGCCCATGGTTGGCAAAATCGCATCGGGGCGCTCTTTAGCAATAATATTACGAACCACTTCCCATTGAATCGGCTCGATATAGGTTGCATCAGCCATTTCAGGATCAGTCATAATGGTGGCTGGGTTAGAGTTCACCAGAATAACGCGGTAACCTTCTTCACGCAGCGCTTTACACGCCTGCGCGCCAGAATAGTCAAATTCACATGCCTGACCAATCACAATTGGGCCGGCGCCTAGGATAAGAATACTTTTTATATCGGTACGTTTTGGCATTGTTCTTCTCTTCTCCTAGGGACTACTTAGCGGTCTGACGATAGTGCTCTATCAACTCAATAAAGTGATCAAACAGCGGGGCGGCATCGTTCGGGCCTGGACTTGCTTCAGGGTGACCTTGGAAGCTAAACGCGGGTTTGTCGGTCAGATGGATACCTTGTAGTGAACCATCAAATAACGACTTATGCGTCACCTTAATGTTGGCAGGCAATGTGGTTTCATCAGCAGCAAAACCGTGGTTTTGGCTAGTGATCATCACAGTTCCTTGCTCAATATTGCTCACTGGATGGTTGGCACCGTGGTGACCAAACTTCATCTTTAAGGTTTTTGCGCCACTGGCCAGAGCCAACAGTTGATGGCCTAAACAAATACCAAAAATTGGCATGTCGGTTTTGAGTATTTGTTGAATCGCTTCAATCGCATAATCGCATGGCTCTGGATCGCCTGGGCCGTTCGATAAGAACACGCCATCGGGATTCATCGCCAGCACGTCGGCGGCTGAGGTTTTAGCGGGCACAACGGTGACGTCGCAACCACGATCAACCAGCATACGCAGAATGTTTTGTTTAACGCCGTAGTCGTAGGCCACTACTTTGTATTTAAGCTCATTTGCTGGGGTATCTTCTGGTAAACCGCCCACTAAACGCCAGCTACCTTTGCGCCATGGATAGGCAGCTTTAGTGGTGACTTCTTTAGCGAGATCCATACCTTTTAAACCTGGGAAGGCTTTCGCCGCAGCCAATGCTTTTGCTTCGTCTAAGTCAGCACCCGCCATAATACAACCGGCTTGAGCTCCTTTTACACGAAGGATACGCGTTAACTTGCGGGTATCGATATCTGCTATGCCAACAACATTGTTCGCTTTGAGATAATCGCTGAGGGATTGTTGATTACGGAAACTACTTGCAATGAGCGGAAGATCGCGAATGATAAGGCCACAAGCGTGAACCCCATCGGATTCAATATCTTCATTATTAGTACCAGTGTTGCCTATGTGTGGGTAAGTTAAGGTTACAATCTGGCGTGAGTAGGAGGGATCAGTTAAAATTTCTTGGTATCCTGTCATTGAAGTGTTAAAAACAACTTCACCAACACTGAGACCATCGGCACCAATTGCTGTGCCAGAGAATACAGTTCCATCTTCGAGTACGAGTAAGGCAGACTTTGTCAACGCGACCTCCATAAAGAGCCAAGCCACTGAAATATAGTGTTTTTATGTTATGTTAAGATACCAATTTCCGCGTTTTTACGAAATTTTGACAAATTCAGACGAGTTTACAGCAAAAACATCTCATCGTCTACCCGTTGGTAACTGGGTGCAAAAAAAAACGCCATATAGGCGTTTTTAATATTTGTTAATGCAAACCTAAAACCTGCTGCATATCATACAAGCCCGGCTTTTGCTCCACTAACCAGTGGGCGGCGCGTATCGCGCCGTTAGCAAAGGTCATCCGGCTCGAGGCCTTATGAGTGATCTCTAAACGCTCACCGATATCGGCAAACATCGCCGTATGTTCACCGACTAGATCTCCGGCACGAATGGTCGCAAAACCTATAGTATTGCGATCACGTTCACCGGTAATCCCTTCGCGGCCATATACGGCACATTTTTCAAGATCGCGACCTAAGGTATTAGCAATCACTTCACCCATTTTTAGGGCGGTGCCCGACGGCGCATCTTTTTTATATCTGTGGTGACCTTCGATAATTTCGATATCGGTGTAATCGCCCATGACTTCTGCAGCCAATTCGAGCAACTTCCACATCAGGTTGACACCCACTGACATATTAGGCGCCATCACTACCGGCGTTTGCTCGGCAAAGGCATTGATCTGTTCTTTTTGAGCATGATTGAAACCGGTCGTACCGATCACCATCGCTTTATGATGACGCACACACCAATCTAAATGGACAATACTGGCTTCTGGCGCAGTGAAATCAATCAACACATCAAAATCATCGGTCGCATCATCGAGCGAATCCATGATCATGACCTGTAATTTGCCCACACCAGCAAACTCACCCGCATCCACGCCCACCAAACTTGAGCCCGCGCGCGCAATGGCAGCGCCCAGCATAATATGGTCGTGATGGTAAGCCGCTTCAATAAGAGTGCGTCCCATACGCCCACCGGCACCGACGATTGCCACTCTCACTTGTCCACTCATTTCAACTTCCTCAATCTTTTTGACTTACATAAGAAAACGCCTAAGACAGGCTTAGGCGTTTTATCAGTACTAGATGATATCTAATAATTCAACTTCGAATACCAAAGTTGAATAAGGAGGAATCGATGCCCCCGCGCCGCGCTCACCATAAGCTAAGTGATGTGGCACAAATAATTTTAACTTGGTACCGACAGGCATCAGTTGCAGTGCTTCGGTCCAGCCAGCGATAACGCCAGATACTGGAAACTCAGCGGGTTGGCCACGAACCACAGAGCTGTCGAACACATCACCATTAATGAAAGAACCATGGTAATGAGTACGTACTGTGTCTTCGTAAGTAGGCTTAGCGCCATCGCCTTGGACTAATACTTCAAACTGCAGACCAGAGTCAGTTACAGTTACGCCATCACGCTTAGCATTCTCAGCTAAAAACGCATCACCTTCTTCAGTGGCAGCAGCTGCAGATAGCTCTTGAGCCGCTTGAATACGACCACTGATTTCAGTGAAAGCCACTTGCAGATCTTGCATAGACACTGCGCTTTCTAAACCAGCAAACGCATCGGCTAAACCAGCTTGAACGGCAGAAATATCGACACCATCAAAAGAATTGGCGGCCAGTTGCTCACCCATTTGACGGCCTACACCGTAACTTGCTTGTTGTTCAACAGTACTGAATTTATCAGACATAATTAACGACTCTCAATTGCTCAGTGGAATTTTGCGCGCCAGTTTATCATAGTTCTGCCGTCTATGCCGTTAAACTGACTGCTTATTTAATTAAAGAGGCTTTTTTAGCTCCTTAATGCGTATTTATCCAAAAACTTAACTCATCCGCCCTTTATCTCAATGCGACCAAAGGAATAGCAAACACTAGAGCTTTACTGCTATTAGCGTACGACCCATTTATTTGGGGGCAACGCACTGATTCTTTACCTGCGCTTTAGCAGTGGCATATAACGGCTGCATTTGCGCTTGTAACTGTTGCAACTGCTCGATGCGATGGCTGTTTGATGGATGAGTCGATAATAATTCGGGCCCTTGGCTACCGCCCACCTTTGACATATTTTGCCATAACAGCACACTCTGAGCCGGATCAAAGCCTGCCCGCGCCATCAACTCTAAGCCCATGACATCAGCTTCGCTCTCTTGCGCACGGCCAAAGGGTAAAATCACTCCGACCTGAGTACCAAGACCTAAGGCTGACATATATAAGTCACGATTTGCCACCCCACTCACGCCAAGCGCTGCATCGGCAATTTGCATACCCACACCCGTTAACTGCCCGCGAGAAACCTGCTCGTTACCATGTTGCGCCAACACGTGCGCCACTTCATGACCTAATACCGTGGCAAGCTGATCGGGCCCATTAGCGACCTTGAGCAATCCTGTGTACACGCCGATATGCCCACCAGGCAGTGCAAAGGCGTTAACTTGTTCTGAGTCAAACAACACCACATCCCAGCGCTGAGTTTGATCCGGCAGCACTGCCGTGACGCGATTAGCCACACAATTTACATATTGTGTGAGCTTTTTATCACTGCTCACCTTTTGCTGCTTTTTCATTTCTTCAAAAGAAGCATCACCCATCTGCTGCATTTGTGCTGATGAATAGAGCAATGTTTGCCCACGTCCCGTTGGCGATTGGGTACTCATGCAAGCGGTTAATCCGAGCACGACAGACACTGCCACTAAGCCTAAACGCATAGATTTCATCTAAAACTCCTTAAATCCATTATGAGCTTGAAAGCGAGAGCAACATATTGATGCAACTTATCGCAAGATTTTACTGCTATGGATGAGATAAGCCAATTAACCATCCTTAGCGGCATCGCATACTATTAATACTTTTTCGCCGATATCGCCCGTATGGAATTAATACTCATTTTTTAACATGGCATAAAGATACTCATCGCCCCATGCGCCCTTAAAAAAGGTGTTTTTTACATAATGGGCTTCGCGCCTAAAATGGAGTTTTTCCAGTAAACGACAGCTGGCAAGATTTTGTGTATCGGTGACGGCAATCACCCGATGTTTATCGAGTTCAATAAAGAGGTAATCCAGCAATGCGCTGACGGCTTCAAAAGCGATATGTTGACCTTGATACTCAGGCGCAATCGTAAAGCCAATTTCAACCTGTTGTTCATCGATAAAATGTAGCGCCAGATCGCCAACGAGCTTGGTCAAAGTGGCCCCCGCCGTAGAGACAATCGCTAACTGAAACCAATTTCCTGCGGCGCCAAATTGCGTATAATCCATGCCTTCATAAAGGGTTATAGCATCGCTATCGCTGTAATCACTCCAGCTTTGATATTTAGCAACCTGAGGGTCGGCGCGATAGGCAGCAAAAGCCTTAAGATCCGCTCGCTGAAATGGTCGAAGCATAAAGTGCTGAGTCGTTAAACCGTTATTCACCATGTTATGCAGTGCTTTACTTAACCCTAAGGTTGATGCCATCACTTAACTCCTTTCAGCTTCAAGCAATCAACGCTTACCTTTAAACTCTTTGGCGCTGTGCTTATTAATGCTACGGCGGTTTGCCTGTTTATCCCGCGGCGCTCGTTTACGTTCAACCTTGTCACCCTCTACAACATCACTAGCTTTTTCACTTGGCTTATCCGTTACCGGAAAATCGGCCAATAATGCCAGTGGCAACTCCCGTGTGGTCAAGGTGCGGATTGCCGCTAGGGTTGGCATTTCGCTATGGCACACAAGGGAAATAGCCAGCCCTTTAGCACCTGCTCTGGCAGTGCGGCCAATTCGGTGCACATACACTGGCGCGCTCATGGGCAAATCCAAATTAATCACCACAGGCAAAGCATCGACATGAATGCCACGCGCCATTAAATCTGTGGCCACTAATACTTGCAGCTTATTGGCTTTAAAGTCGGCTAAGGTTTGGCTGCGTACAGTTTGATCTTTTTCACCGTGCAGCGCAGCAACTTTCATCCCCGCTTTAGCAAGGCGTTTGGCAACCGCATCGGCATCATCACGGGCACTGATAAACACTAGCACCTGCGGCCATTGATATTGTTTTAATAACGCAATTAACACCTGCGCCTTACTGCCCTTGTTGACTAAATACAGCTGTTCTTCAATCTCAGCGACCACAGAGTTAAGTTGTTGGGCTTCAATACGCTGCGCGCTATGGTTTAATAATTGGCTCGCGACTTGTTCTAACGCTGGCGGAAAGGTCGCTGAGAATAACAAGGTTTGGCGAGATTTAGGCATTAACGCTAATAGCTTTTGTATATCAGGCCAAAAGCCCATCTCAAGTAAACGGTCGGCTTCATCGAACACTAAATACTTTATTGCGCTAAGGCCGATATGCGATTGCTGGCATAAATCGAGTAATCGCCCCGGCGTTGCCACCAACACCTGCGGCTTGGCGGCTAACTCTGCCAATTGCGTTTCAAGCTCAACGCCGCCGCAAAGGGTTTGAATAGTAATCGGCTGTAACGTCGCATATTGCGCGAATAGATTACTCGCTAAGGTTTGCAGCGCCTCGGTTACTTGCATTGCCAACTCGCGGGTTGGTACTAATATCAGCACAGATGCAAAAGCTTCGGCCTGATAAACACCGCCACCTTTGGCGTTATGCTTAGCGGTATTTATGGATTTTGGCGATACCAGTGATTGAGATAACGGCGGTAATGATTGCTGCAGTTTTTGTAGCAGTGGCAAACCAAAGGCCAACGTCTTACCGCTGCCTGTTTGCGCTAAAGCCAATACATCTTGCCCCGCTAGCACCACAGGAATAGCCAACTGCTGCACCCGAGAGGGTTGCACCAACTCTGCAGGCAACGCCTTAAGTAATGCCGAATTTAAGCCAAGCTTGGCAAAAGTTAACGACTCAGGGGAAGAAGAAAGCTCGGGAAAGGTCATCACAGCACCGTATCAACACATGGGAGCGAAAGTTTACTCAGTGTCGAATGGGAATACCAATATTGTTTCGGCTTTTACTCCACTGATTTCGGGCTAGCTTATGGTAGAATCCCCTCCAATCAGCTTTATGAATGTGCAACACAACTCATTTGTTTAACTGAACGTAGTGGAACACTACCGTGATTAACTAAATGAAGAGACAAGATTATGAGTAAGTTAAATGCCGCAGAACGTAAAGCCCGCGATAACGCCCGTTTTTCACAACGCGTCGATGAACGCCGCACAAAGGGCGAAGACGTGGTCGCCTACGTGCTGGGCAACAAGCTCGCGTTTAAGTTTCTGACTAAACCAGAGAGACACGAATTTAAACAAAGAGAAGCCGCACTCGAAGAAGAAGCCAAGCTTAAAAAGCAGCAAGCGTTTGAGCTTAAAACCGAGCAAGAGTTAGAGAAAGCAGAAGCCGCATTTACTGTTCCAGAAGAGTAAAACACTTAGCTTTCCAAACTTCGTTTGGATTTTCGAATCGAAATCAAAGTCAAAATCCATATCAAGGTCGTGGCGCTTCGCCCCCTGATTTTTATTAGAGAATCGACCAAGGAGGACGCTCGCCCTATCCTCCTTGGAGGCTCCCTTGACGAACAACCTCCATGTCTAACGGCCAGTTCGCCATCCCTAGCTCTCGTTCGAAACGCTGCTACGCAGCACTCACCCTAGCGAAGTTAACTGCATTGCTCATTCATTAATAACAGCAAGGTCTCATACTCCAACAAAAATCGCCTAACGCCTCAGATGGCAAATCCATCTGCCCCAGAGCCTGCGCCATCATCCATGATGTCGCCACGGCCCCACCCAAACAACTAAGAACTATCTCCATATTTCGACAACTTCGCAGGGAAAGGTGTATCCATGCTTCCACAATATTAAATGGCGTATTTTACAGTCGTAATGCTTACGCCATTTATTTACTTAGAGCCCCTACATAACCTCAGTCGTATAATCGAAATTAAGGCTGATATTCATACTGTAAAGTCCATTCATCAATTTAACAAAAAGCTTTAAACATAACTCAGCGTCATACTCAGAGATTTTATTATGTTCAGAGTGTGCTACTTTATTCCTAGATTTTCGAATTGTGTGTAAATTATTACAATCATCTACACTAACTCCCCCAGCAACACATAACCCATTGATAATGTGAAATGTATTATAGTTTTTAAAAGCAACTACGCCATGTTTTTCATGCTTATTCCGTTCATCGATAGCAGACTTGTATTTACTAAATGATGATGAGCATAGTAGCTCTTTCCACATACTCAAAAGTATTTTCTCAGTACCAAACCACGAAAAAATCAGAGATGCGGTGTTATTAAATTGTTTATACTCAGCAAAACTCTTTGCCATTTCAGCAAGAAGGCTTATTACCTTATGATTTTTTGATATTTTTGAGAATTCATTTGCTGCATTATTTAAAATAATGGTATCTAACCCAATTGATTGTTCTCGAAGTGAAAATGGTATCTGAAACTGCCGATGTTGAATTCTTCTATTTTGACCTGAATTGTTATTTGAATAATATGCAACACCAGCCCATAAAGTATCATCAAGAAAAGCATCATTTCTAGTTACATCATAAAAACCCATAAAATCAATGGAGAAACCACTACCCCATTTGAACTGTATAACTGAGGAATAAAGTGTCAAATGAAAGGCGTTAATTAACTCTAAATAGCGAAACCACTTTTCATGCCAATTAACTGAACGATCAAATAAAAAGTCTTCATCCTTTGGATGATTTAGCTCAACTACTTTTGAGTGAAACCTTAATTGCCCATCACGTTGAACCTCCAATAAAAATTCATCACACTCCTTTGTAAATACAACCGAATTAAATAACTCTAACTTCTTATATTCTGTATCTGCATTTGATATTTCTTCAGCAGTGATAGGTTTAACTGCACAAACAGAGTTCTTTGTATAAAAACAGATAAATTTCATTTCAAATCCATTTAACTTGATATAAACCACGTCAACTTTATGGATGATAACACACTTTTATTGTTGTAAATTTAGATAGGAAAAACCAGACAGGCATAACTTTTATGCCTTAATGATTTACCAATAACACCAGAATCTAAGGAATACACCATCCCCTCGGAGTTGCCGCAGGGCGAATAGACAAATTGCGTGAGTTCGGTCATGGATGACCGACTAGCTTTCGCAGGTGCAGGGACGCATCCTTCGGAAGCGATAGCAAATTTGGCTATGAGCACAAGGGGCTTTCAACTCCGTTAGGGGCGTCTTGGAGAATCCAAGGAGGATAGGACGAGCAGTCCTCCTTGGTCGGGTGTGGGGTGAAGCCCCACGACTTTGACTTTTCTTTTAAAAAGAATCGAAATCTCAAACTAGATTTGTGACATAAAAAAGCCCCGCGGTGTTAAACACTGCGGGGCTTTTTTCTTCTAGTGCGCAGCTAGCCGCTGCGCCACTAGGCCAAGTTAGCTATTCAAGTCTTGAAAAAACTTCTTCACGCCATCAAAAAAACCTTCAGCCTTTGGGCTATGCTTTCTTGACTCACCCGTTAGGGTGGCTTCAAATTCGCGTAACAGTTCTTTTTGACGTTCGTTTAAGCTAACCGGCGTTTCCATGACCACTTTGCAGAGCAAGTCGCCAACAGCATGGCTACGAACCGATTTAACCCCTTTGCCACGTAAACGGAACATACGACCCGTTTGCGTTTCGGCTGGGATTTTAAGGCTCACTTTACCATCCAGTGTTGGTACTTCAATCTCACCGCCTAGGGCCGCTTTACTGAAAGATATCGGCACTTCGCAGTAGAGGTTGTTACCATCACGGACGAAAATCGCATGCTCACGCACACTGACCTGAACGTATAAATCCCCTGGAGGCGCGCCAAACTCACCTGCTTCGCCTTCACCGGCTAAACGAATACGGTCACCCGTATCGACGCCAGCTGGAATTTTAACTGATAAGGTCTTGCTCTTTTCAACACGGCCATCGCCATGGCACTTGGTACAAGGATCTTTGATGATCTTGCCGCGACCATGACAGGTTGGACAAGCTTGTTGTACGGCAAAGAATCCTTGACGCATTTGTACTTGGCCTTGACCATGACAGGTGCCACAAGTGGTTGCAGAGGTGCCTTTTTTAGCGCCGCTGCCGTCACACAGATCACAACTTGCCAGTGTGGGTATACGTAATTCTTTGGTGAAACCTTTAACCGCTTCTTCCAGTGATAATTCGAGGTTGTAACGTAAATCTGAGCCTCGGGCCGCTTGACGTTGACCGCCACCACGACGTCCACCGCCGAAAATATCGCCAAAGACATCACCGAAGATATCACCGAAATCGCCCTGTCCACCACCGTAACCACCGCCACCGCGATTAGGATCGACACCTGCATGACCAAACTGGTCATAAGCCGCTTTTTTGTCTGCGTCGGTTAGGATCTCGTAAGCTTCTTTAATTTCTTTAAAGCTAGCTTCTGCGGTTTTGTCGCCTGGGTTGCGATCTGGGTGAAACTTCATGGCCAGACGTTTGTAGGCCTTTTTAATTTCACGTTCGCTGGTGTCACGACTGACACCTAATACTTCGTAATAATCTCGCTTTGACATAATCTCATGCTTCTGGCTTAAGTTGAACAAACGGGCGTTAGGGTTGCCCCGTAACGCCCGCCTAGAAATTAACTATTTGAAATCAATCGATTTGATTGAGAACAAATCATTATTTCTTGTCGTCTTTCACTTCTTCGAATTCAGCATCGACAACATCATCGGCAGCAGCGTTAGCCTGTTTGCCCGCGTCGGCATTGTCGCCGCCTTGAGCTTGAGACTTAGCTTGAGCAATTTCCATCAGCTTAGCAGACGCTTCGATTAAGTTTTGAGTTGCCTTTTCAATGGCTTCTTTGTCATTGCCTTTGATGGCAGTGTCAACAGCAGCCATAGCAGCTTCGATCTTCTCTTTATCTTCGCTTGGCAGTGCATCGCCCGCTTCTTCTACTTGTTTCTTAGTCCCGTGGACTAAGCCGTCAGCTTGGTTACGTGCTTGCACTAACTCTTCAAACTTTTTGTCTTCATCTGCGTGAGCTTCAGCATCACGTACCATTTGTGCCACTTCTTCTTCGCTTAAACCAGAAGAGGCTTTGATGGTGATGTTTTGTTTCTTGCCGGTTTTCTTGTCTGTCGCAGACACATGTAAAATACCGTCGGCGTCGATGTCGAACATCACTTCAATTTGTGGCTGGCCGCGTGGTGCAGGCTCAATACCATCTAAATTAAACTGACCTAATGACTTGTTCGCGCTCGCTTGCTTACGCTCACCTTGCAGTACGTGAATTGTCACTGCACTTTGGTTGTCATCGGCTGTTGAGAACACTTGCTGCGCCTTAGTAGGAATAGTAGTGTTTTTCTCAATCAGCTTGGTCATTACGCTGCCCATGGTTTCAATACCCAAAGACAGTGGTGTTACGTCTAACAGTAATACGTCTTTCACTTCGCCCGACAGAACACCGGCTTGAATCGCAGCACCTACGGCAACGGCTTCGTCTGGGTTCACGTCTTTACGAGGTTCTTTACCGAAGAAGTTTGTTACGACTTCTTGAACCTTAGGCATACGTGTTTGACCACCCACAAGAATCACTTCGTTGATGTCTGATACTGATAAATCAGCGTCAGCCAAGGCAACTTTTAATGGCTCTAATGTGCGCATAATCATGTCTTCAACCAGTGCTTCTAACTTAGCACGAGTGATTTTAATCACTAAATGCTTAGGACCAGTTGCGTCTGCTGTAATGTATGGCAAGTTAACTTCTGTGTGATTTGTGCTTGAAAGCTCAATTTTCGCTTTCTCAGCCGCTTCTTTCAGACGTTGCATTGCCAAGGCATCTTTACGCAGATCAAGACCTTGTTCTTTCTTGAATTCATCAGCTAAGTAGTTGATCAAACGGTTGTCAAAGTCTTCACCACCTAAGTGGGTATCACCGTTAGTTGCCAATACTTCAAATGTTTGGTCACCATCGTTGCTATCGATTTCGATGATAGAGATATCAAACGTACCACCACCTAAGTCGTATACCGCAACAATGTTGTCGCCTTGCTTCTTATCAATACCGTAGGCTAATGCAGCTGCCGTTGGTTCGTTGATAATACGCTTAACATCAAGACCTGCGATGCGACCGGCATCTTTAGTGGCTTGACGTTGTGAATCGTTAAAGTAGGCAGGAACAGTAATAACTGCTTCTGTTACTTCTTCACCTAAAAAGTCTTCTGCTGTTTTCTTCATCTTTTTCAAGATTTCAGCAGACACTTGTGGTGGTGCCATTTTATTACCACGCGATTCAACCCATGCATCACCGTTGTCGGCTGCAATGATTTTGAATGGCATGATGTTCACGTCACGTTGAACTTCATCATCTTTAAAACGACGACCGATCAAACGCTTAATCGCGAAGAATGTGTTAGTTGGGTTAGTCACAGCCTGACGCTTTGCTGGCGAACCAACAATAATTTCATCGTCTGTATAAGCGATGATTGACGGTGTTGTGCGCTCGCCTTCAGCATTTTCAATAACACGTGCTTTGCCGCCATCGAGGACTGCAACACAAGAGTTTGTTGTGCCTAAATCGATACCAATAATTTTACCCATGAGGTCCTCCGGAAAATTTCATTCAATCTAAATTTGTTTAGTTGGTGTTGATATGAGGCTAGATGGTTTAAATATCAAGTCCATCACTAGCCACCTTCTCTGCCTTGATACCTATATTGGGACAGGGAATTTAATTACAAGGGTGAACAAAAAATTTTTCTAATTTTTCTTTCCCGTAGCAGTATCAAGATAAAACATTTATCAATACAAAATAGTCTTGCTTATCAGCCAAGGCTGTTATTCAATCAGCCCCCATTGAGCGGGTATTTATCCATGTAAGGTCATTAGTGTGAAGGCTTCAAATCTAGCGTATGTGTATGGTATGGCGGCGGTCTTTCTATGGTCTACGGTTGCCACAGCATTTAAGATTGCCTTGAGCTATTACAGCCCGCTGCAATTAGTCTTTGTGGCGGTACTCACCTCCATTGTTGCCCTTGGTGGTATTCTCGCCTGGCAACGTAAACTCTCTTTGCTGCAACAACAGTTTTTGCGCCGCCCCACTTTTTATTTAGTCACAGGGCTTATCAATCCCTTTCTTTACTATGTGGTGCTATTTAAGGCGTATGCCTTATTGCCCGCACAGCAAGCCTTGTCACTTAATTACACTTGGGCGGTATTGCTGCCGTTACTCGCCGCGCCTTTGTTAAAACAACATTTGCGTAAAAGTGACATTGCCGCGGCATTGATTGCCTACTCAGGGGTTTTTATTATTGCCACTGGTGGCGATATCAGCGGTTTTAGTTTTGATAGTCCGCTCGGCATTGGTCTTGCCCTCACAAGTACCTTGCTCTGGTGCTTATATTGGATCGTCAATACCAAAGATCAAGGGGATCCCGTAGTGAGTTTATTACTCAGTTTTCTCATCGGTTTACCTTTTATCGCAGTCACGTTAATGCTAACCGATGTGATACCGAGTTTTAGTGTTAAGGCAATATTCGCAGGTATGTATGTAGGATTGTTTGAGATGGGCATTACTTTTGTGCTGTGGTTAATGGCACTAAAAACGGCTACCCGCACAGCTAACATCAGCACTATGGTGTTTTTATCGCCAGTGATGTCAATTGGATTTATCGCGTGGATTTTGCAAGAAACCATAACCATGGCAACCTATCTCGGGCTCGCTTTTATTCTGTCGGGTATGGTGTTACAGCAACTTTTACCGCGTTATATTGACCGCAATAATAAGCTTGGCCCAAAGCTAGCCAAGTAAGTATCGATATTGTAAAGGAGTAGAAAATGACCCCTGCTGTTCGTCTGGTGAAAAAAAACCAGATCCCATTTGATATCCTTGAGTACAGCCACGACCCACATTGTGCGGCCTACGGCGAAGAAGCCGCCAACACATTAGGGCTAGAGCCGGCACAGGTATTTAAAACCCTATTAGTTGCCACGGATAAAATGCACGCTCCGCTTGCGGTCGCTTTAGTGCCGGTTGATCATCTGCTCAATCTAAAAGCCGTAGCTAAATGCTTAGGACAAAAAAAGCTGCAAATGGCCGATGCAGAATTAGCGCAAAAATCCTCGGGTTATCTTGTGGGCGGTATTAGCCCGCTGGCACAAAAAAAACCATTACCCACCTTGATTGATGCTAGTGCGCAGAACTTTGATAGGATTTATGTGAGCGCCGGCCGCCGCGGTTTAGAAATTAGCTTAGCGGCTACAGATTTAGCCAAGCTGTGTAAGGGATCGTTTGCCGACATAAAGACGCTATAACCGTCACTTAGCTATAATCTGCATCTAAATATAACAATTACCGCCATCACGATAGCCATGTAATATTTAAAACGTTTGAAAAACCGCTTACATCAAGCTATAAATTGTACAGAAGTCAACGAGACTAAGGATAGTCATATGGAAAAGTCAACGCAATGGATGCCAGAAAATGGCTTAAGCCGCCTCAGCTGGGTGGCGATGCTGCTCTGTATTGGCTTATTTGTTTTCGAATATTTTTGGGGTAACGACTTCACTACTATGGTGGTGATGTTGTATTGCAGTTTTATGTTGCCAGCGGTATTACTCACCCGCAGCGTGCAAGAAAAATACTTTATCTATACCTTGGAATATATTGTTCCATTTCGTAAATTTACGGCACTAATGTCATTAATATTTTTGTGTATTTGGATCATCGCCACGAGTCTGCAGCTATTCCATTAAGCTTCTTGTTTATCATCGTTTTATTTTTAATACTTTTAACTCTTAGCTCCTTCATTGCAAACCTTTACACCACCCTTCACAAAATCTTTCACACCACGACATGCTGTTATAGCAATCGTATTAAGCGGCATCTATCGATTAATTCGCATAAAAAAGCCGTCGACGCAAGGCGTTAACGGCTGTTTGTTTCTAACAGAAAAACATTACATGCGGCTGGTGTAATCGCCCCATGCTAACCATTTATAAGTGGTTAATGCCTCAAGTCCCATTGGGCCACGGGCGTGGAGTTTTTGTGTGCTCACCGCAACCTCAGCGCCAAGACCAAACTGGCCGCCATCGGTAAAGCGCGTGCTAGCATTGACATACACAGCAGCTGAGTTCACTTCGTTCATAAAGTGCGCCGCGGCGTGAATGTCATCAGTCAAAATAGCTTCGGAATGGCCGCTAGAATAGTGGCGAATATGGCTAACAGCGGCGTCAATGTCACTGACCACTTTAATACCTAAGGTTAACGACAACCATTCGATACCAAAATCTTCGGATTTGGCAAGGGAAACATCAAAACCTAAGCCATCAAGCAATGTATAAGTTTGCTCACAGACTGAAAAACGCACACCTAAACTATGTAGATATTCGGCAATTTGCGGCACAAACGTGCTCGCTACCTGCTCATCCACCAGCAAGGTATCGAGCGCATTACACACGGTAGGACGCTGCACTTTAGCGTTAGCTATCACCGCGAGCGCGCGTTCAAAGTCGGCATTTTTATCGACATATAAATGGCAAATACCAATACCCCCTAAAATGACTGGTATTGTCGCCTGCTCGGCGCATAAACGCTGCAACGCTTGACCACCACGAGGCACTATCATATCGACATATTGGTCAAGCTTAAGTAAACCTGTCACTAAGGCTCTATCTGGCGAGTCGATAAATTGCACCGCATCAATAGGTAAACCTTGGGCGACTACAGCGCTGCGGATCACATCGCTAATGAGTTTATTAGATTGCAGGGTTTCTTTGCCGCCACGAAGAATGATGGCATTGCCAGTTTTGAGTGCCAGCACTGCAATATCAACGGTTACATTGGGCCGCGCTTCATAAATAACCCCGATAACCCCAAGCGGTACGCGGCGGCGAGTGAGCCTTAAACCGTTATCGAGTAATTGACTGCCGAACTCTTCGCCAACGGGGTCAGCAAGGCGAACAACATCAGCAATATCACTAATGATGCTCGCTAAACGCGCCTCGTCTAACAATAATCGGTCAATCATCGCATAGGTTAGCCCATCCGCTTTAGCCGCAGCCACATCTTTAGCATTCGCGGCTAAAATCGCCAATGTATTCTGAGTTAACGCATCGGCGATGGCTTTGAGTAACTCAGCTTTTTGGATTGCAGTTAAGCTTGCTAAAGCATAACTTGCCTGTTTAGCATTAATACCAAGTTGCTGTATGTATTGCTCTTGCTGAATTTGACTCAAAACGGACCTCACTTATAGGACTACCATGTCGTTGCGGTGCACTATTGCATCACCATAATCGTAACCGAGTACTGACTCGATCTCGTCGGAATGTTTACCTGCGATTAAACCTAGGGCTTGAGCACAATAGCGTGTCATCCCTTTGGCTATTACCTTACCCTGTTGATCGACTAATTGCAGTGTTGCGCCGCGCTCAAATTGGCCTTTAACGCCTACGATACCTTTAGACAATAAGCTGCGGCCCTTATCAGTCACGGCTTTGACCGCGCCGGCATCGAGCACTAAAGAGCCTTGGGTTGCAGGGCCCGCTAAAATCCACTGTTTACGGCTTTCGAGCGGATTTTCGATGGCACTAAAATGCGTGCCAACCGATTCCTTGCTCACCACTTTTTTAATCACATCAGGGTGATGGCCAGAGGCGATCACCACTTCAATCCCCGCGCGGCGAGCAATATCGGCCGCCTCTAATTTCGTCGACATACCGCCAGTGCCTAAACCCGACACAGAACCGCCCGCCAGCATCCGTAGGCTATCGTCAATTTTGACTACCTGCGAAATCAATTTAGCATCGGGATTAGTGCGTGGATCGGCATCAAATAAGCCTTTCTGATCCGTCAATAAAATCAATAAGTCGGCATCACACAGCAGCGCGGCACGGGCCGATAGATTGTCGTTATCACCAACTTTGATTTCATTAGTAGCCACCGCATCGTTTTCATTGATGATTGGCACAATATTATTGGCTAACAAGGCATTAAGCGTGTCACGGGCATTAAGGTAACGTTCTCTATCCTGTAAATCGGCACGGGTCAGCAGCAATTGGCCCACATGCAGCCCATAAATACTAAAGAGTTGTGACCAAGCGAGGATTAACTGACTTTGCCCGACAGCGGCTAATAACTGCTTATTGGCCATAGTGTCGGGCAGTATCGGGTATTGGAGATGCTCACGCCCTGCGGCAATGGCTCCTGAGGTGCATAATACGACTTCGACCCCTGACTTCATCAGCGCGGCCATTTGACGAGCAAGCTCAACCATGTGGGCTTTATCTAGCTGTTTACTGCCAGAGGTCAGCACACTCGTCCCTAATTTCACTACCACACGGCGGTACGCAATATCACTTAAGTTCATTATTAATTTGTAAAAAATAACCGAACAATCCTTATACCTAATCCGCTGGGTAATTGGTAGCAAGGAGTGGTTAACGAGAGATAAATTTTGCAGTTTGCTAGAAATTGCACATAAAAAAGGGGTCATCTGTTGGATGACCCTCAAAAAATATTGTCTATTGTAGACAATATGCATACTGATTTCCGCTAGCAAAGCTGACTTATCGGACACTCGAATATGGCCTATGGCGCTTCACTATAAATACCGTTAGCTATAAATGAATTTAGCTAAAAACAGTGCTGCAATCACTAATATACCCACATTGAGGTCGCTAAAGCGGCCGGTCATTAACTTAATCGCCGCATAGGAAATCATCCCGAAGGCAATGCCCGTCGCGATAGAAAAGGTCAGCGGCATTAAAATACACACCACAACGACAGGGGCGGCTTCGGTTAAATCTTCCCATTCCACATGCATAAGCCCTGACATCATCAAAATAGCCACATAAAACAATGCACCCGCCGTGGCGTAAGCAGGGATCATGCCTGCCAATGGCGATACAAATAATGCAGCAATAAACAGTAATCCCACCACCACAGCGGTTAAACCAGTACGACCGCCTACACTGACGCCCGCGGTACTTTCTACATAACTGGTTGTCGTCGACGTTCCAAACGCTGCACCTACAATCGTTGCTAAACTGTCGGCAGTTAAAGCACGATTTAAACGTGGTAAACGACCCTTATCGTCAAGAAAACCACCGCGCTGCGCAACGGCAACTAAGGTACCAGAGGTATCAAATAGATCGACGAACAAGAAGGCGAACACCACTGATAACATACTAACTTCAAATACTTGAGATAAGTCCATCTTCATAAATGTTGGCATGATAGACGGTGGCATAGACACAATACCGTTATACTGCACATCGCCAAATATCAGCCCAAGGCCAGTGATAATTAGGATGCTTAACATCACCGCCGACTTCATCCCACGTTGCACTAACGCAATAATCAGGAAAAAACCTAACACCGCCATCACAGCCGGAAAGGCAGTAATATCGCCTAAGGTCACCAGTGTTGCAGGGCTTGCCACCACAATACCCGCACTCTTAAGGCCGATCAGCGCAAGGAACAAACCAATACCCGCGGCAATACCAATACGCAGCGACATAGGGATGCTATTTACAATCCACTCTCGAATACGCACTAAAGATAAGATTAAAAAGCAAATTCCCGACAGGAATACTGCACCTAAGGCAGTTTCCCAGCTGTAACCCATCTCACCGACAACGGTATAAGTAAAAAAGGCGTTAAGCCCCATGCCAGGTGCAAGCGCGATAGGATAATTCGCCATCAAGCCCATCACTAAACAGCCAACAGCAGCAGCTAAACAAGTGGCAACAAACACAGCCCCATGGTCCATGCCCGCATCAGCTAACATCATGGGATTCACAAAAATGATGTAAGCCATGGTCATAAAGGTGGTCAAACCTGCGATAGCTTCCTGCTTGAGGCTCGTTTGATTTTGTTTAAGTTTGAACAATTTTTCTAACATGAAACTGGATGCCTTTTTATTTTAAGTAGGTAGGGTCACTACATATCACCATTTTTTAATATAGCGATATTCGTTGCAAGTATAGGGAGTTTAGGCTGGTCAGGCCAGAAAATTGGCAAGAGTCTAACAAAGGAAAACTATCTAAACACAAATATCAATACGGATAAGTAGTTAGATAGGATGAAAGCTAAATCCAAGACTAAATAGAATGATTCTGGTGCTCTCTGACTTACAGTGAAACATTTTTCCAACCTTTCTTTTTTCAAACTTTCTAATGCTAGATCTACTTTTATAAAAATTGATTAATGTAAAAAAAAAGACAAAAAAAAGCCTGCTCAATGAGCAGGCAAAGACATATTTCAAGCGTCCCTTTCGGGGAAGTACATTACCGCGCTAACGGGAAAAACCTGGTATATTCATGCAAAAACACAAACATACTACTTGAGTCTAAACACGCCAAAAAGGCGATACAAGGGTTGATGGATGATGGAAACTCAAACTTTAAGGAGGGTTAAACCTTAAAGCTCATGGCGAACAAACCGCCACGCAAAACATCAGTGTTAAACCAAGTGTTCTGCCAATAAATATGTTTTGTGCCTGTATAAGACATAGTCAATGCTCCTCGTAAATGTGATTAAGTACTCTAGTAAAGCTTGGCTCGGTTCCTTGGAACTAGATTTTCTCAAATCCATTGAGACGACTTGTCACTCGGGTCCTTGGAGAAATTTATCCATCCTGGATAGACTAGAGGGAATAGGCTACTGCCTAATCCACGAGAACAATTATATGGTTTTGTAGTTTTATTACAACCTTTATTTGTATTTTTTTTAATTAATGCCATTTAATGTAATTAAATTACACAATTATAATGAGGTTAATAGCGACCTACTTCACATAAAAACACAAATAAGACTGTAACCAACTAATAAATAAGATATTACAGGATTATTTCTGTTTGTTATTAGGATGTGTGATGTTAAGAGGTTGAATTTTGTTCACTCTGACAAGCCTGTAATCACGAAACGAAGAGTGAAATATCGTTACTCTACCCAAATGACGTGCGTCTCGTAATAAAGAGAAAGTAACAGCAAGACCTTGCCAAACGACCCTTTAAGGCAGCATTTGGCTGGCGTTATCGCCCGCTGATGTAGAAAAACGACATCAACGGGTTTGTCTTGCATCAAAGAATTAACTCACTACAAAAAATAATCCTGAAACGTCAATACGCCCTACTCGTTAGCGATTGACCAAATATTGATACAAGCCCACTAGCGGGCTAGCCGTAGGTTTACCATAGAGTGGATCGCCTTCTGTTGCACTACCTGCGATATCTAAGTGAATATAAGATAAGGGAATAGGTGCGGTTACACCATGGTCAAATAGCCCCGACGCTTTCAGTAAAAATGCGGTCGGATATTGATGCCCACGCGCAGTAATCGATGAAGGCGCATTATTTGACGACAACATTTCAGCAGCGCCAGATACATCGCGGATTTTAGCGAAGTCTTCGGGGCGCAGCGTCGACACTTCAAAGGGTTCGCCCCATTGAGTGGCCTGCTGTTGTAAAGTGACAGCGCATTGCTGTGAACTCGCCACTGAGTTTTCCACCGCCGCAGGATAACTCCCATAACAACGCACCACGTGCCCTGTCAGTGTTGCCACCGAAAACATTTCAGGCTTCACCGCCGACACGGCTTTGATGCGTAAATGGCTCAGTAAATCCGCCAGCACTAAGCGCCCTTCGGCATCCGTATTACCAATCCGCACTCGCACACCCGCATGACTGGTGATGATTTCGTCAGTCACAAAGGCTTCGCTGCCGATACTGTTACGCACTAAACCTAACTCGGCAATCACGCGAATGCCCTTAGGCTTGAGCATTGATAGAGTTTTGAATAGCCCCGCCACAGCTGAAGCGCCACCCTTATCGCGGCTCATACCCGCCATAGCACCGCCAACTTTGAGATCGGCGCCGCCAGTATCGTAAATAACGCCCTTACCCGCAAACAGGAAAGTACGAGTCACTTCACCCTCGGGTAGGTATTCTAATTTCACTACGCGGGGTTGATGACGACCGACAGCAAAAGAAGAACGCGCCACGGCACTTAATAATGGATAGTCACGCTCTAAAATATCTCGGTCTTCCACTACCGCAGTTTTGATCACGCTGCCCGCTAAGGATTGCAGACAATAATCGGCAAAGGCTTTAGCCGACATGCGCTCAGGTTCAGTACCACATAAATCCCGCGCTAATACGCGGCCCGCTTCTAACGCATTGAGTAAATTGCTGTTGTGGGTTGATAAGGATAATAATCCTATCGCCTCAAATGCAGGTGTTAAACGTGTCGCTTCACGCAGCTCTAAGGTTTGCCACAGTTCTTGACCGCAGGCTAACGCCGCGACTTCAGCGGCAAAACCAAAACGCGAGTCCTTCGATGGCACCACATATAATAACGGACGTTTGGCGCCCGCCTCTTTTGCAATGGTAATCGCCGCCCTTGCGGCATCGGCATACACACGCACATCGACATACTCGTCGTTCACTTGGGTAACAGGCGCGATGATCAAACGACCTCCCGCAAGCCCTGGCGCAAACAGTAATGTTGGGCTCTTACCGACACGCTTATCGACATGGGCACCGTGCTGAGCCAATAAACCTATCTCATCAAAAATGATGGAGTCCAGATCTGGCGTTATCACCACGACAGCATCCCAGCCTTCACCATCAAAAATAGCATTTTCTGCTTTTACATCAACGAAGTTAACTTGAAACATGACCCATCCTTTTTCATTATTGTGCCTACATTATTCCCGCTCTATCACCTAATTACCAATCTAAAAGTGATGTCTACACTCACAGAAAAAACCGAACTGGAAACTTTGGCTGCCAGCTCAGCAAAAGCCTATGGCACTGACATTAATTGGCTGCACAGAATGTGTTAGAATGGCCGCAAATTTGCCCTATACCCACAAGACCTTATGAGGGACACTCAAGTGACAGCATTAAGTCAGTTATACCCACAGCCATTATGGCAATGGTTTGAACAAATTTGTGCCATTCCACACCCATCCAAGCATGAGCAAGCCTTAAGCCAGCACATACAAGCCTGGGCTAAAAGCAAACAACTTGCCGTAGTCGAAGACGCCGTTGGTAATTTGATCATCCGTAAACCGGCTACGCCCGGAATGGAAGATCGTAAAATAGTGGTCATTCAAGCCCATATCGATATGGTGCCGCAGAAAAACGCCGACAAAGTACACGATTTTACTAAAGACCCTATCGAAGCTTATGTCGATGGCGATTGGGTTAAAGCCAAAGGTACTACATTAGGTTCTGATAACGGTATCGGCATGGCATCAGCTTTAGCCATTTTAGGCTCTGATGATATCAAGCATGGTCCATTAGAAGTGCTGCTGACGATAGATGAAGAAGCGGGCATGACTGGCGCCTTCGGTTTACAGGCGGGTATGTTAGACGCTGAGATTTTGATCAATACCGACTCAGAGCAAGAAGGTGAGATTTACATGGGCTGCGCCGGTGGCGTTGATGCACAAATCACCCTGCCTATGGTGTGGCAAGCGTCTGAGCAAAGTTACTCAGCCTTTAGCCTGCATATATCAGGCTTAAAAGGTGGCCACTCAGGGGTAAACATTCACTTAGGTCGTGGCAACGCCAACAAGTTATTGGCGCGTTTCCTCTTTGAAAACGCCGATGATTTAGCGTTAGAGCTGACCCAATTTAGCGGTGGTTCGCTACGCAATGCCATCCCACGCGAAGCTAACATCAGCTTTATGTTGCCTGAAGAAAACCTCAGTGCTTTACATGAGAAAGTCGCTGAGTTTGAGGCCCTGATCCGCACCGAACTCGCCATTGCCGATCCAGATATACGTTTAGTGCTAAACACTATCCCTACGCCAAAACGGGTGATGAGCGAAAATAGCCAAAATACGTTAATTGACTTGCTGCATGTGTGCCCAAATGGCGTTATCCGCATGAGCGATGAAGTCGAAGGAGTCACTGAAACCTCACTCAACATTGGCGTTATCAGCACTGACGATGAACAAGTCACTATCTTGTGTCTTATTCGCTCACTGATTGATTCTGGCCGCAGCCAAGTTGAAGGCATGTTGACTGCGTTGACTAACTTAGCCGGAGCCGATATTGATTTAAGCGGTGCCTATCCTGGTTGGAAGCCAGATAACAGCTCGCCTGTAATGGCGATAGTGCGCGAAACCTATCAAGATATTTACCACAAAGAACCGGTGATCATGGTTATCCATGCAGGTCTTGAGTGTGGTCTATTCAAGAAACCTTACCCAGAGATGGATATGGTCTCGATTGGCCCCACGATCCGTTATCCACACGGGCCAGACGAGATGGTGAACATCACCACAGTTGGCCAGTACTGGACCTTGTTACTGGCTGTACTCGAGCGCATTCCCGTTAAGGCTTAAGCCTTCAACGAAGCTTGCTTACTCTGTGCGCTTTTAATATAAAGCCGCATCTGCTTAATGCCGATGCGGCTTATTTTTTAGCACTACTCAAAATGAGGAATTATTGGCTTAAAAACCTAATAAAGTCGCTAAAGCGCTAAATCTAGCTGTGTTTGGGCATAGATAGTTGCGGGAACAGCAAGGGTAGAATCAGCGAGCCCAACCGAAATACCCAGTAACCGAATGCCCCGTCCCTCCTGCCTTACCATTGCCTGTGCAAGTAGCTCATAAAACATCTCAATTGAGACCTCATCACTGCGATGTTCAATGGTAGTCTGCTTAAAATCATTAAATTTGAGTTTTACCACTTGTTTACATATTTGTCTGTTTTTAGCGCTGCGATTCAAGCGCTGCAGCAACTCTTGGATTAATGCTGGTATAACTTGCTGGCATTGCTCTAAATGATAGATATCTTTTGCCAGAGTGGTTTCTACACCGACTGATTTACGCTCCCTATTTGCAGAAATACCACGCTCATCTATACCGTGAGAACGCTCAATCAATACACTGCCAAATTTGCCAAATCGCGCCACAAGCTCAGTTTTAGAATAGGCTTGTACATCACTGCAGGTATGGAGCCCTAACAAGGCTAACTTTTCAGCGGTAACTTTACCTACACCGGGAATTTTTCGTAAGGATAAGGTTTTAACGAACTCAGGCACAGTATCTGGCGTGATCACATATTGACCATTGGGTTTATTCAAATCCGATGCAATCTTTGCAAGAAACTTAATCGGCGCTATACCTGCAGAGGCCGTTAACCCCGTTTCGATTAAAATATCACGGCGAATAGCTTGGGCTATCAAGGTAGCAGAACCTTTATATTGCTGGCACTCACTCACATCCAAATAGGCTTCATCGAGTGAAAGCGGTTCAATCAACGGCGTATAACGGGAAAATATTTCACGGATCTGCAACGATACTTCTTTGTAAACCTGCATACGACCAGGTACCAGAATAAGTTCAGGGCACAATTTAAAAGCATAAGCTGTGGCCATCGCTGAACGCACACCAAATTTACGCGCCTCATAGCTACAGGTGCTGATAACGCCGCGGCGATCGCTACTACCGCCCACCGCTAACGGTTTGCCAAGATACTCAGGAAAGTCACGCATTTCCACTGCGGCAAAATAGCAGTCCATATCGATGTGAATAATTTTTTGCACGTTGAATCCTCCAACGCCAAAATACTGTATATAAAAACAGTTATCAAGCATTGTGATGTACACCGCACAACTTTTATGGCGGATAAACACGCCAGAGAGCTATTTGGGTCTATTAAACTTGGAATGCTGGATTTGAGTTTAAGGAAAGGCTACTAGGGTGTTATTAGTCTGGCGCTGGTAGTGTAAGGGCGATAGAAAAGTTGCAAGGTGTGAATCGCGGGCTTGTCGTGTAGGAGGGTAGTCTAGATAAATCCCAGCGCTAAGTGTTTTTTGGCGCTGGGATTATAAATTACATCTTAGTTTGTAAATAATTTTGCAACCCGATACGGTCAATTAACCCGAGTTGTTTTTCAAGCCAATACATATGATCCGCTTCTGTATCGTCGAGTAACACTTCGAGAATTTCGCGGGTCTGGTAATCTTGCTTTTGCTCACACAGTGCAATCACTTGGCGTAAATCATCTGCAACCTTGTACTCGTAGGCGAGATCGTTACGCAGCATTTCTGTCACATCTTTACCGATGTTTAATGCCTCACGGGCGGCAACATCAGGTGTACCTTCAAGGAACAAAATACGCTGCACTAACTTAGCAGCATGGGCTTTTTCATCATCTGACTCATGGGCAATACGCTCATAAAGCTCATTGAATCCCCAATCTTCGTACATATGGGCATGGACAAAATATTGATCCATTGCCGAGAGTTCTCCCGTTAGGAGTCGATTTAACGCATCGATAACGTCTTTATCGCCTTTCATATCCTGCTCCTATTGGTCGCTAATTTGCGATTGTAGATAATTTTGAATACCAGTTAAGCTAATGAGCTCTTGTTGCGATTCAAGCCAATCTAAGTGCTCTTCTTCGTCTTCAAGAATTTCTTCCAGCATATCGCGGCTCACGTAGTCTTGCTCTGCCTCACATAAGCTAATCGCACTGCGCAGTATGATGAGTTGCTCTTGCACCATGGCCGCATCACAGCCGAGTATTTCTTCGCTGTGCTCACCAATGCGCAGCTTTTCAAGTTGCTGTAGATTAGGTAATCCTTCTAAAAACAATACTCGCTCAATGAGCTTATCGGCATGTTTCATGTCTTGAATGGATTTTTTGTATTCAACGTGATTTAACTTCTCAAAGCCCCAATGTTTAAACATACGGGCATGGAGGAAATATTGATTGATGGCAGTCAACTCACAGGTAAGCACCCGATTCAGTTGTCCAATCACTTTAGGATGACCTTTCATAAGTTACTATCCTTGGTAAACGAGAAAAGATTGATCTATATCAAACGACTAGCCTAGTACAATTTAGCCAATAACTCAAATTATCTTTATATTTCACCCACTTAATGATAAAAACCGTTCTCATTCACACTTAGATTTACAAGCCGTATCACTCATATCATAAGGATAAATCTCAAACGGTTAGGGCATATAGATAAATTTGAGGCAAAAAAAAGCCTCCAAAACGGGAGGCTGTTTTTTTACCTGACTCGAGATAAACTTTGCGTCTCGACAGGTTATTTAGTGAATACAATTAAATAATACGATCTTTTGTTAACTTCTCACGACGCGCTTCTTCAGCGGCCATACGACGTTTACGTTTGTCACAAGGGTCATCACAATCACACGCTTTCTCAATCCCTAGAACACCCAAACCGCCACAACTTCCTTCAACGGCCTTGCGCTTGATGAGATAACCTATCGACATGAGCAAAAAGAATAATAACAAAATCACAAATGCCGCGATAAAAGAGGTCATGGTTTACTCCAAAAACTAAATAAGGAAAGGCTTAAAGGCGTCGCTGTAATAGACCTTAAATCCGTCGCCTTGCTTTTCAATTAGCATTATCGCCAAGTGTTGCTGCTTGGCAAGCTCCAATGATGCTTCTGTCCCTAAAACCATCATCGCTGTCGCAAAACCGTCAGCTGTCATGCAATTTTGATGCAATATTGTTACGGATGCGAGCTTATGATTAATCGGCATGCCTGTACGCGGATCGATTATATGCGTAAAGCGCTGACCGTCTTCCTCATAATAATTACGATAGTCGCCTGATGTTGCCATTGCCATAGTACCCGGGGCGATAACTTGTTGTATCGCTTCAGCACCATCGTCAGTCGGTTGCTCTATCGCAACGCGCCAAGCACTGCCATCGGCTTTAGTGCCTTTGATACTCAGCTCACCACCTATTTCAACCAAATAGCCTGTAGCATGGTATTGTTCAAGAATAGCAGCAACCTTATCAACCCCAAAGCCCTTCGCAATGGATGATAAATCCACATACAAATGCGCGTTATGTTTAGTTAGACGATTACCCTCAATGGAAAGTTCATTAATACCCGTTTTTGCTTTAGCGGCATCAATATCCGCTTGCGTTGGCACTTTTGTCGGGCGTTTATCTGGACCAAAGCCCCACAAATTAACTAAAGGACCTAAGGTAATATCCAACGCTTTGTCCGTCACTTGATATAAACGGATCCCTTCTTCGACGACTTTAATCGTATCTGGCGACACTTCAACGCTCTGCTCCAATGGCAATTGGTTGAAACGAGATAATTCTGAATCTGGTCGGTATGTCGACATCTGATCATTAACGCGCTCAAGGGCTAAATCAATTTCCTCTTGGAGTAACTGCGCCGTTGGCATCTGCTCGTTCGGTACCACTTTAATATGATATGTGGTGCCCATGGTGCTACCAGACAACGATATCATCTCGTTCTGTTTAGCACAGGCTGAAACAAAAAAGGCCAGCCCGAGAAGGACCAGCCAATTTACTGAATGCTTTAATGCTGAATTATTGATTTTTAAGGTCTGAAACATAATGACCTACCACTCTTATTTGTGCCCTTAAACGCAAAAGTTGCAGATGAAAGGATATCCTCAGCATCTGCAACTCTTCTATCTAGGACTAATGAACATTAGCCGCCGAAGTCATCCAACAAGATGTTTTCGTCTTCGACACCAAGATTTTTCAACATACCAATTACGGCAGCGTTCATCATTGGAGGTCCACACATGTAGAACTCACAATCTTCTGGTGCATCATGGTTTTTCAAATAGTTTTCATACAAAACATTATGAATAAAACCTGTGTAACCATCCCAGTTATCCTCTGGTTGAGGATCTGAAAGTGCCACATGCCATACGAAGTTATCATTCTCAGCAGCGAGGCCATCAAAGTCTTCTACGTAGAACATTTCACGCTTAGAGCGTGCGCCGTACCAGAAGCTAATCTTACGTTTAGAATGCAGACGCTTCAGTTGGTCGAAGATATGTGAACGCATTGGCGCCATACCTGCACCACCACCAATAAATACCATTTCAGCATCGGTATCCTTCGCGAAGAATTCACCAAATGGGCCTGATATGGTGACTTTATCACCGGCTTTTAAGCTCCAAATGTAAGATGACATTTTGCCGCAAGGCAAGGTCAAGTTACGTGGTGGAGGCGTAGCAATACGCACGTTCAGCATAATAATACCGAACTCTTCTGGGTAGTTAGCCATCGAGTATGCACGAATCGTTTCTTCATCAACCTTAGACTCAAGATTGAAGAAACCAAAGTGTTCCCAGTCGCCACGATACTGTGCAGGTACATCAAAATCTGCATATTTAATGTGGTGAGCAGGTGCTTCGATTTGAATATAACCGCCAGCACGGAATGGTACAGACTCGCCATCAGGAATTTGTAGCTTCAGCTCTTTAATGAAAGTGGCTTTATTATCGTTAGAGATAACTTCACATTCCCATTTCTTGATACCAAAGATTTCTTCGTCAAGCTCGATTTCCATATCGTTCTTAACGTTAACCTGACAAGAAAGACGACAACCTTTACGGGCATCACCTTTGCTGATGTGGTCAAGTTCAGTTGGCAGAATATCGCCGCCGCCAGACTTAATCACTACGCGACATTGGCCACATGAGCCACCGCCGCCACACGCGCTCGATACGAAGATGCCGCTGTTAGCCAAAACACCTAACAACTTACCACCCGCACCAGTTGTAATTACTTTTTCAGGATCGTCATTGATGCCGATCTTGATGTCACCACTAGCCACTAACTTAGATTTAGCGAATAAAATCACTAACACCAAGACGAGGACGATAGCAGTAAACATACCCACACCGAGGTAAACCTCAAGCGGAGTTGATTTAAAAATACCAAGAATATCCATTAACTTATCCTTAGAAGGTCCAATTCAAGAAGCCGTTATGCATCTCTTACAGAGACACACCAGAAAACGACATGAAACCTAAGGCCATTAAACCTGCAGTAATAAAGGTAATACCTAAACCACGCAGACCGTTAGGCACGTCGGCATACTTCAGCTTCTCACGGATACCGGCCATCAATACGATAGCTAATGCCCAACCCACTCCTGAGCCGAAACCAAACACCAAACTTTCGCCTAACTTGTAGTCACGCTCAACCATGAATGATACCGCACCGAAAATCGCGCAGTTCACTGTGATCAAAGGTAAGAAAATACCCAATGCGTTGTACAAAGGTGGAAAGTACTTGTCCAGTGCCATTTCTAGAATTTGAACCAAAGCCGCAATCACACCGATAAAGGTAATGAATTTCAAGAAACTTAAGTCAGCTTCAGGTGCGCCAGCCCAAGCAAGTGCACCAGGAGCTAGTAGCCCTTGATAGATAACTTGGTTTGCTGGGACAGAGATAGTTAACACTACAACTACCGCAATCCCTAGGCCCATAGCAGTGGTTACTTTCTTAGACACAGCCAAGAAAGTACACATACCTAGGAAGAAGGCCAGTGCCATGTTTTCAATGAAAACAGAGCGAATTAACAGGCTAATATAATGTTCCATCGCGCTTACCCTTTTGCTTCAACTTGCTCTGGCTTATAGGTACGAATAATCCAAATCAGAATACCGATCAGGAAGAACGCACTCGGAGGCAGTAATAGCAAACCGTTTGGTTGATACCAGCCACCATCAGAGATCTTGTGCAGGATTTCAACACCGAACAGAGAACCGTTACCAAACAGTTCACGTACGAAGCCAACCGCTAACAGAATGACACCGTAACCTAAACCGTTACCGATACCATCCATAAAGCTCAACATTGGCGGTGTTTTCATCGCGTAGGCTTCGGCGCGTCCCATTACAATACAGTTCGTAATGATTAAGCCCACGAATACCGACAACTGCTTAGAGATCTGATAAGCATAAGCCTGAAGCAATTGGTCAACCACAATCACCAAAGAGGCAATAATGGTCATCTGCACGATAATACGCACACTGCTTGGAATATGATTACGGATCATTGAGATAAACAGGTTCGAAAACGCAGTTACCGCAGTTAACGCCAACGCCATTACCAGTGCAGTTTCGAGTTTACTCGTTACTGCTAATGCACTACATACACCCAGTACTTGTAAAGCAATCGGGTTATTGTTGACTATAGGTCCTGTCAGAACCTGTTTCAGTTCTTTAGCGTCAGACATTAGCTGAGACCTCCATTGCGTGCTTTTTCAATGAAACTCGCAAAACCTTCTTTTCCTAACCAGAATGTCAGTGAATGCTGCACACCGTTACTGGTTAAGGTTGCACCAGACAATGCATCAACACCATATTCAGTGCTAGCAACTGCTGGGTTTTTAGTTACGCTGATTGCGAGTTTACCTTGCTCATCAAATAACTTTTTGCCATGCCATTTCGCTTTCCACTGTGCATTTTGTACTTCGCCACCTAAGCCAGGAGTTTCACCCTGCTCGTAGTAGACCAAGCTCTGCACTGTATTTAGGTCAGCATCCATAGCTAAGAAGGCGTACATAGTTGACCACAGGCCATAACCATGGATTGGCAGGATAATACTTGTTAACTTACCTTGTTCATCACGAACGAGATAAACCACAGCGTTATCCGCTACGCGTTTCACAGAGGCGATGTCATTCACAGGTACAAATGAGGTTTTCACATCACGAGACGCTTTACGTTGATCAAATGTGTCAGCATCAACACCCTCAACCCAAGCACCCGTTTTCAAATCGACCAGTTTAGCTTCGATGTGTTTACCGTATGTATCCAGAATTTGCGCTTTAGTAACTTTGCCAGCTTTAGTGTCGATAAGACCTGCTGCTTCCAGAATATACTTTTGCTTATCAAGCAGTTTATTTTCTGCCTGAGTCGGTCTTAGCAATACGGCTGCGGTAGATACAAATATCGCACAAATCAAACACAGGCCAACGACGACAAATAAGGTTCTGCCGAACGAATCTTTATTATTAGCCACGGGCAATCCTCCGCTTGATATTTGCCTGAACCACAAAGTGGTCGAACAATGGCGCGAACAAGTTAGCAAACAAAATTGCCAACATCATGCCTTCAGGGAATGCAGGGTTAATCACGCGGATAAACACAGCCATTGCACCAATCAAGATACCGTATGCCCATTTAGCTTGATTAGTAAATGACGCTGACACAGGGTCTGTCGCCATAAACATCATGCCAAAAGCAAAACCACCTAACACTAAGTGCCAGTACCAAGGCATTGCAAACATTGGGTTAGTGTCGCTACCGACAAAGTTAAGCAGCATAGAAACGGCAATCATACCGACCATTACACCGCCAACGATACGCCATGACGCGATACGAGTGTAGATGATGACCAAACCACCTAACAGAATCGCTAATGTAGACACTTCACCGACAGAACCAGGAATGAAACCGAAGAACGAATCCCACCAGTTTTGGTTAATTGCGTAATCTAACGTGCCCGCAGCGGCTTGGCTCAGTGCAGTCGCACCAGAGTAACCGTCAGCCACAACCCATGAGGTATCACCGGACATGTTCAACGGATAAGCGAAGAACAAGAAAGCGCGACCCGCTAGTGCAGGGTTTAAGAAGTTACGCCCTGTGCCACCGAATACTTCTTTCGCCACGACCACACCAAAGGTGATACCCAGCGCAACCATCCATAATGGAATAGTAGCTGGTAGCGTTAAAGCAAACAGGATAGAAGTAACGAAGAAACCTTCGTTAATTTCATGGCCTCGGATAGACGCAAATAGCACCTCCCAAATACCACCTACGGCAAAAGTCACCGCATAGATAGGTAAGAAGAAACAAGCACCGTACCACATTAGTGCCGGCCAACCAGAGTTTGCGGTCAGTTCAGTACCAAATAGGCTGAACAAGCTCACTTGCCATACATCAGGAGTCGCAAAACCCGCGATTAATGCAACTTGAGCTTGTAAACCTACGTTGTACATGCCCACAAACATCGCAGGGAAAGCACAAGCCCAAACCGTAATCATCATACGTTTTAGGTCAAGGTTATCGCGAACGTGGGTTTTGCCCTTGTTCACTTTGCCTGGGGTATAAAAAATCGTATATGCCGCTTCAAACAGGGCATAAAACTTTTCGTATTTACCGCCTTTCTCAAAGTCGGGCTCAATACGTTCGAAAAAATCTTTCAAGCTCATTAGCCTTCCCTCTCGATCGTATTTAAACAGTCACGCAGATATGAACCATAGTCATACTTGCCTGGACATACGAACGTACACAGTGCGAGATCTTCTTCATCTAACTCTAATGCGCCTAAAGTAACAGCACCGTCAAAGTCACCCGAAATTAAATCGCGCAGCAGCATAGTAGGAAGAATGTCCAATGGCATTACACGCTCATAGTTACCAATGGGTACCATTGCGCGGTCTGAACCACCTGTACTGGTCGTCATACTGAATAGACGAGAAGGAACAAGATGTCCTAAGAATGCACGGGTAATAGAATATTTGTCTGAGCCTGGTAAAACCCAGCCTAAAAATTCTTTTTCTATGCCTTCTTCTAACACACTGACTTGAGTATGGTAACGACCTAAATACCCTTGAGGACCAACAGCTGTACGGCCGTTCAGAACTGAGCCTGAAATCAGACGAACATTGCCATCTAAGGCTTCACCGGCAGTTAGTTCCGTCATGCTCGCGCCCATTACAGTGCGTAGCAGTCTTGGTTTAGCCGCTTTAGGGCCTGCGATCGCAACAACACGCTCGGTATTGAGTTCACCCGTTGTAAATAGCTGACCAACAGCAATTACATCTTGGTAACCAATATGCCAAACGGTACGTTTTGCAGAGGCAGACAATAAGAAGTGAATGTGAGTACCCACTAATCCTGCTGGGTGTACACCGGCAAATTCTTCAACTTGGGCGTTTGCGGCAGGAATATCAGCGCCAGGCGCTTTACAAAGGTAAACTTTACCGTCAGTAAGTCTTGCTAAAATCTTAAGACCGTTAGCAAAATCTTCTTTATGCTCACTGATCACCACAACAGGATCAGCAGCAAGAGGTTGAGTATCAATTGCGGTGACAAAAATACCAGCAGCAGAAGAGTCTACAGCGGGCACTTTGCTAAAAGGACGAGTTCGCAAAGCAGTCCATAAACCTGATTCAATCAGATTGTCACGGACTAACTGTGAGTCAAGCGTATCGAGCGCAGTGGCATCATATTTAGCAAAGGCAACGCTATCGTTTCCTTCCACTTCAATGACAACAGACTGCAGAACACGCTGAGCGCCCCGGTTAATGTCTAATATAGTACCACTGGCTAAAGCCGTATATTTAACGCCTAAATTCTTCTTATCTTCAAAAAGAACCTGGCCTTTTTGTACTTTATCGCCCACTTTGATCTTCATCGTTGGACGTAAGCCAATATACTCTTCACCCAAAGTCGCTACATGTCTAATGGCTGGGCCATTATGGATAACTTGCTCTGGTCCGCCTGCTATAGGCAGTTCCAATCCTTTCTTAATTGTAATCATATCCACAAGCACTACGTTTGAAGGAAAGACAATGCGCCGCGTTCCTGCTAAATACGTAGGTTTTAAATAAAAACCTACTGCATTGAGCTAGCGCAGGTTTATCACAGAAATGCGATCGCAATCACGCTGGTCGCGCGCAGTTTACCCCAATTGACTTGGCATCGCCATGAAAATTATAGGTGATTTCAAACCTAAAATTCGGTTTTAAAAGAATCGTGCACTACAGAGTTCACCTTCTGACTTAGTGAGAGGTCGGAAAGAGAGAATATTACGATCACAGGCTACTATAACATTAATATTTAAAGATTTAATTTAGTAAAAAGTTAAACACGGTGAAATCGATTTTATTTGTTTCGATTGATTTAAATTTAAACAACATTAACTTCAACTCAAAAGCGTAATTGATAGCCTAAATAGCTAATACGCCCATTTTCAGATCGAATTCCGCTATTTGCTGCTGTAGTGACTAATGTCTCATCGAAGAGGTTTTCTATGCGAAAATAAATCTCATTATGGCGGTCAAAATGATAGTTCGCTGCTAAATCAACCCGCCACTGCGCCGCTACAGGTTGTAATTGTGCACCAAACTGACCCATTTCTCGTTCTGATTGATAAAAGACATTGGCATTCAATGCATATTCGCCATACTTCATCCCTGCGCTCAACTGCAGTTGCTGCTCAGGTAACCAAGCCACTCTATCGCCAGCCACGACGCAGCCCTGTATTTCATTGCAACTATCGGTTTGATACTCTGCGTTCAAATAATGATAATTCAGCGCCAAAGGTAACTGCACACTACCTACATCCCATTGATAGCCAAGATCCAGCTCAACGCCTTTAGTTAATACATCAGTCACATTGCCTTGAACCCACAAACGACTATCAGCACAACTTGCATAAGCATCACAGCTAACATGCAGGTTATCAAAATCTTGAATATAAGTTTTAACGCCAGCATTAAAACGATTGCTGGTATATTGGGCACTGACTTGATAGTGCAACGACACTTGGGCTTCTTGATCAAGATTGCCCGCACTCGCCGCTGTCCATGAGCGGCGAATATCCGTACTGAGGAGCCAATTTCCTGCATCATACAAAACGCCCAGTTGCGGCATCCAATCGCTATCGGAAAAATCGACCGCATCAAGCCCGGCATAGGCAATGTCGACCTTACGGGCAACATCGACTTGCTCATAAGCTAACGCAAGCTTGAATTGCAATCCCTCCCAATTAAATAACGAGTCGATTGCTGAAGTGAATGCGGTCGCATCGTCGGTATAGGCTAACAGCGCATTGGAGGCATCACCGATTAAACTTAGGTCTTGCTGCCATAAGCTCTGCTGCGAACCAAAGTGCATTTCGGCTTTATCGGTATGGTAACGGGCGCTGTAGATAATTTGGTGAGCACCATATTGATTCACCGACTCTGTTTGCATACCAAAGGAGTTGTAATCATTATCTTGCTGTAGTGAAGCCACCGCTACGCCATTAGCGGTTGGTTGACGTTCAAATGCTGCAATCGCAGTGAGACTCTGAATATCTATCTTTTGACCATCAAATTGATTAAGTTGATTTAATTGTTGTGAGTAGGATTGATAATAGAAATCGGTGATGACCTTATGGCCTCCGGCGAGTGCAACTTGATGCGAGAGCTGATACTTATGATGTCGTCCTTGGTGTTTATCCGCTGCGGTTACCGAATATACACTCATTGGATCTTGCAGCCAATCGGCCTGCGTTAACCCAAGTAAGGAGCGATAGCTATCATCATCAAGGAATTGATAGGTAAACTCAGTTATCTGCGGGCTTCTGGCGCCAAGTAAACTGGAGGCATTGATTTTAAATAAAATATCTGTGGTTTGACGTTCGGTATCCTGACCATTAAGCAAGTAATCGCTGCCACCGTCATTGTAATTAACGGCGAGTATCATGCCATAGTCTTTTGTTTTCACGCCCCAATTTACATCAACGCTGTAATCCGAATCGGTATTACCCTCGAGAGTCGCCTTATTCGCTGATTTTTCGGCTACGGCTAAAGTTTGATAACTCACTACTCCAAATGCCCCTTGGCCACCCACTGCCATATTGGCCATCGGCGTCGCTGTAACATTCTGTTGTTGAAGTAAATTAGGTAATAATTGTAATTGCGGTGCAGCATAAGGCGCAGGAGAAAAATACACTCTATCTTGTAATATCGCTACGCCTTGGCTCGCGCTACGCATGCTGATATTCGCAGGGTTACCACTGAGATCTGCCGGTAAAACCGTCAATGGCGTTAATTGCTCTAAAGCTAAGCTGCTAGCGGATGAATGGAATGCACTATTAAGTTCATTAAGCTCAAGTAGTTGACTATGAAGGTCATCGGCAAGGATATTGCTAGAACAAGCCAAAGATACCGAAATAGCACAGAGCGACACAGTGAAGTAATGAGTAGACATACCAAACTCCCAAAAACTTTATTAGCACACGGCACTCGCGTGACACTTTTGTTATTGGATTGTAAAGTAACTGAGTTTACTTGAAAAAAAAAGCGACTTTGGTCGCTTTTTTTTATTAACTGCAGGAAACTGAATTTGTTAAGCTATCCAGCGAAAAAACGGTACGCTAATAATTACAAATTACCTAAAATTTCATCGCTCAATTTCAAATCATCATTACGATTGACGCTTACGCCAGCTGCAATAATATTACGAGCAATCTCTTGCGCTTGTTCTAATGAATGCATCTCATACGTACCGCATTGGTATTCGTTCAGCTCTGGGATTTCAGATTGTTCAACCACTTTAAGCACATCTTCCATTGCAGCTAACCAAGCATCGGCGACTTGGCGCTCAGTCGGCTCACCAATCAAACTCATATAAAACCCAGTACGACAACCCATAGGCGAAATATCAATAATTTCAACGTTATTGCCATTTAGATGATCACGCATAAAGCCGGCGAATAAATGCTCTAACGTATGAATACCCCGCTCACTGAGAATATCTTTATTCGGTGCACAAAAACGTAAATCAAATACCGTAATCGCATCACCCTTAGGTGTACTCATATGCTTAGCTACGCGTACGGCAGGTGCATTCATTCTAGTGTGATCGACAGTAAAGCTATCAAGTAGTGGCATAAAGATCTCCAAATTCTCAAGGCGACACAATGCCGCTATAACAGTGGGTTTATGGTTTGAAAGCATAACACTAAATAAATTATGCCGATAACAACATAATCAAAGATGAAATCATCTCATCTATAATCGCCCAAAAAATCAACCAACGAGAACCGCACTTTATATTAGCGCCATACAAAAAAGCCACTCGTGTTAGGAGTGGCTTTAAATTGAACAAATAGGTTTAGCCGCGACAATTTGGCGTGTTCGCCACTTGCGCATCAGCATCCCATTCACTTTGGGTAAAAGTATGAATAGATAACGCATGTACGCCATTTTCTAACTCATGGGCCAATTGCGTGTTCACTAATCGATGGCGAGCCAGTAGGCGTAAACCATCAAATTGTCCACTCACTAACACCACTTTAAAATGAGTTTCTGAATTGGGCGGTACATTATGGCGATTACTTTCGTTGATCACTTCTAAGTGGCTTGGTGAGAAACCAGCCGTTAACTTTTGCGTGATCGTGTTAGCCGCAGTGCCCTGAGCTTGAGTGTTGGACATATTTGAGTCTCAGAATGGGAAATCCAGTGGGCGAAGATTAATGCTTCGAGTGGCAAAGATCAAATTGCGACGCTGTTGGTCAACGCTCCCTCATTATGCTTTATCACGCGGCTAAATATTTTTACCGTCATGAATCCAAAATGATTGGCGTAAGGATTGAGTTCATAGATAGATATCAAACATTCGATATTAAGCACAGGCATTAAACACAGGCATTAAGCATGAAAATTAACCATTAACTGCCTGAAGGTGTAATTCCAACGCGGATCTTTTACTTTCAAACGCTTAGGTAAACTATGCTGCCAATCCTTTTGCATCGGCCAATGCATAATCAATAAATCGCCACTCTGTAAATTAATGCTATATCGAGCAGGGCTGTGTTTATGCTTAAGCACAAAATCCCGCGATGCACCCAAGGTAATCGAAGCAATATCACTGCCCTTGGCAATTTCAGGTTCATCATCGCTGTGGGCGCCCATGCAGTCTTTACCGTCGACGTAATGATTCACTAATACGCCATTACTGCCCAAACTAAAATCCTTAGCTAGTTTATGTCTAAGCTTATTAGCGTATTTAGGCCAAGGTAAGGCGCGAATAAAAAGACCTGAATATAAATAGTCGCAGCCTAGATCGCCAAACCAAACTTGCTGGCGGGGAATGGCATGAAATTTACCAAAGACTTGGATTTCAGGACGACTCAAGGGATAAGCCTGCGCTTCATTTATCAGCGCGACTTGCTGCTCGTTATTAAGATAACCTCGTATTAAGGTGATGGGAGGTTTTGGCTCTAATGTTAGCAGAGCTTTTTGCGGCGTTATGTCGTCATCATGCTTACTCACACATTCTCCTGTCGAGCGGCTTACACTCTGCTCTGAGCCAACACGCTAAGGCGTCGCACTACGCCATTAAATCTGCGATAATCAGCGCCCTAATTTATTGGCGCAGTGTGGCACATGACAACACAATTTTCAGTAGCGGGTGTTGAACTCGAACTTTTACGCTATCCAGCAGAGCAAGAATCTCATCTTCAAGCTTGGGATGCCGCCGATGAACACTTACTCAAAAGCCTGGTTGAAGCTGCACAACCCACCGTTGCCACCGCCATTATCAACGATAATTTTGGCGTATTAAGTTGTGGTTTATCCAAAATAAACTCTAGCTGGCCGCTGTTTGTTGAGACCGATGCCAAAACCAGCTTTTTAGGCACTGAGCAAAACCATGGCCGCAACCAGCTATCAGCTAGTAATCTCCAATGGTTTACCAGCCGTGATACCTTGCCAAATCACTTAGCTTTAGTTTTAATGAAGTTACCTAAAAACTTAAGCTACTTTGCCCACCAGTTAACGCGTCTATCGCAAGTATTACCCGCAGGGACGCGTATATTAGTGGCAGCAAAAGCGAAATCAATCAATGGTGCCTTACTCGATATTTTTGCTAAAAACGTAGGCCCTGCAAGCGCCAGCTTAGCCTGGAAAAACACTCGGGTGATCACCTGTATTAGCGATGGTAAATCAAGAGCATTAGCTAAAGAAGTCACTTGGGCCATACCTGAATATCAATTCGAGATCAGTAATTTAAGCAATGTATTTGCCGCGAACAAACTCGATATTGGCGCACGTATTATGTTAGACAATCTGCCTAAAGGAGACTTTACGTCGATTGTGGATCTGGGTTGTGGCAATGGTGTACTGGGTTTACGAGCTGCGCAGCTATTCCCGGCTGCTGATATCCATTTTATCGACGATTCTGATATGGCAGTTGCATCCGCTAAAGCCAACTGGGCGCGCAACTCATTGCCCGCAGATAAAGGCCACTTCTATTGGGACGATTGCATGACACATCTGCCAGATGAAGTGCAACCCGACTTGGTGCTGTGTAACCCGCCCTTTCACCAAGGCGAAGCGATTACCGATCATATCGCGTGGCAAATGTTTTTAGACGCTCGCCGCCGTTTAAAAGATGGCGGTATCTTACATATTGTGGGTAATCGTCATTTAAATTATCACGTGAAATTACAGCGTTTATTTCAGAACTGCACCACAGTTGCCTCCAACGGTAAATTTGTAATATTGCAAGCACAGAAAAAATAGCACATTAAATCAAGTAGATTATCTTGCATTAACGTGAATAAAACCCACAGTTAACTTAATCGGCAAAAAGCCACCATCGACTCAGTCGGTGGCGGATTTTAATTATTAATCATAAAGTTAAGAATAAAACGTTAAAAGATTTCAATCTCACTGCAATTATACTAATCGTATTAAAGCAATGCTTTATCAAGTGCTTGTGCAACATCGGCAATAATATCGTCGATATGCTCAATCCCAACCGAAATACGCACGAGATCCTCTGATACCCCTGCCCTGGCTAATTCATTAGCATCCAATTGTCTGTGCGTCGTACTCGCAGGATGACAGGCTAACGATTTTACATCACCAATATTAACTAAGCGTAAAATCATCTGCAGTGCATCAATAAAACGTCCACCTACAATTTTACCATCTTCAGGCGTGGCCGCTTTAATACCAAAGCTAACAATGCCAGAGGCTTTTCCACCGGTGATTTTGTGGCAATTTGCTTGATAAGGACTGTTGGCTAAGGCGCCGTAGTTCACCCAACTGACCGCGGGATGCTGCACAAGATACTCAGCCAAAGCGAGAGCATTAGAACAATGACGCTCCATTCTTAGACTTAAGGTTTCTAGCCCTTGCAGCAGTAAAAATGCACTGTGTGGTGAAAGTGCAGCGCCAGTATTACGCAGTGGTACAACGCGGCAACGACCAATAAACGCGGCAGGTCCAAAGGCTTCGGTATACACCACGCCATGGTAAGAAGGATCCGCTTGGTTCAATAACGCAAATCGCTCTTTATTCGCTACCCAATCAAACTTGCCTGAGTCAATAATTGCGCCGCCAATCGTTGTACCATGGCCGCCAATATATTTAGTAAGAGAATGGATAATGATATCAGCACCATATTCAAACGGACGACATAACACAGGTGTCGCCACTGTATTATCGACAATCAAAGGTACGCCATGTTTATGGGCTATCTCAGCTAAACGCTGTAAATCAACAATATTACCTGCTGGATTACCAATAGATTCGCAAAACAAAGCCTTGGTTTTATCATCGATTAACTCATCGAGCCCTGTAAAATCATCGAAGGCGGCCATACGGACTTCAACACCTTGGCGCGGCAGCGTATGGGCAAACAGATTATAAGTACCGCCATAAAGCTGGCTAGTACTGACAATATTATCACCCACCTGAGTCAATGCTTGAATCGCATAGGTAATGGCCGCCATACCCGATGCCACAGCCAGCGCACCGATACCACCTTCAATGGCTGCAAGACGCTGCTCTAACACACTAGTCGTGGGATTCATGATCCGTGTATAAATATTACCTGCGACTTTTAAATCAAATAAATCAGCACCATGTTGGGTATCATCAAAGGTATAAGAGGTTGTTTGATAAATAGGTACAGCGGCCGACTTAGTGGTCGCTTCTGACTCATAACCATGATGCAATGCCAGTGACTCTAGTTTCATGTTCTCTTCCTTATTGATATCGCTTATTAACGATGCCTACGTTTCAACGCTTTGCCGTGGTGAGTGACAACACTTAGCTTTCAGCATCCTCACGCATCTGTATTTTCGCTAATCACAATGCCAACCTTCAGCCAAACAATGTTGGGACAGCATTGGATTTATGCATGTTCAACAAGCTAACAGATAGCCATCTGGAAGTCTAAATATTTTTAACTGCTGAATATGGCTGCCCCCATATGACACTCTAAATATGACCACCTGCGGTGCATTTACCTGCGGGTTACTTCTATAGCGTTGATTTAACAAGCTTAAGGTCTTAATTTAAACACCTCGTTATATTTTTTTTAACCTTGATTTAAATACGCTAAACCACACTATTGCTACATAATGGGGTTATTTTAGCGATGCGCTAAAATCTCACAGTTTATTTGATTAGCGTAAGTCATGCCTTACGAGTGTTATTTCAGCGTAAAACTCACTTATACCGGTAAACAAATCTATTTATCGACATTCGCAGAGTCAGGCTTGCTTTATTTTTTTACTTGTCCTATGGTATCAACCAAGCACTTATGATGTATTTAATTAGCCAATAACGACTAATGTTTTAATAAAATTTTAAATAACTTTTAAATAAAAAAACAGGCTAAAAATCAGTTATCATAAGTTTGATTTTTATGGCGTTAAGCAAAAGTTAAACCGCTAAACATTCATTTTGACTGGAGATGTAAAACTATGTTTAACAATGCATTTTCATCACAACATTTAAATGGGCTTGCTATCAGACTTCACTCAGCAAACGCCATTCGCTTCTCTCTAAAATTCCCAGTTTAAGCCGAGCGTCACTCACGCTCGGCAGGTATCAAACAATTATTTAAAATAAACTAAGAATACTAATAATAACATTATATTATTCCCTGTTTATCTTTGTAACTTCGTTATTTCAGAGGTAGCAATGACATTCTCTTTATTTACTAATTTTTTTCAGAATCTTATTTTAAAAACAGAAACATATTATTTGCAGAATAGTTTCAATACCTCTCTACGCCCAACAGCGTTAGCAGGGGTGATCAGTAAACTTGAACAATTAAAAAATAATACAACAAGCGATAATGTCACAGTTGGAAGGCAAATCTGTTTAGTTAATTTGCAGGACCAGCAGGAGTACCAAGTTGAACTTGTGTATCCACAAAGACATAAACCCAGTGCGGGACGCTATTCTGTGATATCTGATTTAGGTGTCAGTCTGCTTGGACGCTCGAAGGGTGAGATGGCAGAGGTTAATATTTTAGGTAAACCCGTTTTGTTTATGATTAAAGACGTTATTTTAGCTAAAAAATAATTATAACCTCTAACTATTTATATAAAACTTTAATGCTAATGTTTAAATAACAGTATGTTCAATTCAGTGGCAACATACTGTCAACTCGCTTTAGCAACTGCTTATAGCGGCTTTTAACACTGTGGAATAAGAGGAAACTTTATTTTGAAGTCATTAACAGGCCGCACTATTTATTAATGATGCGCATTGACCAGGCGATACAATGTAAAAACATAACATTTAAACTAACTCGTTAATTAGCTTATATAAAGTCAAGGCAGCGCTTTATTAACTATACAACATGATGTTGCGAGGCTTAAGCACTACACCTCGATTGTTAAATTTATACATCACGTATCGTATATGGTCATGCATCACTATAAATAATCTGGTTCAATTGAAGTTTAAAGAATTGAGCCTCACTATCAAAACCGAATTGCGGCGCGGGATTGGGTAGTAAACTTCACTTTAGTTACCTTCGTTTTGGAGACAATATCTATGAGTAAAGAAAAAAATAAAAAACCGCCAATGAAAACCTTAAAAGAGAAGCGTCAGGATAAACGGAATCGCCCAAAAGCAGCCGACTAAACTTATCCTATATTATAAAAATCTCTTCAATCCTCTCTTAAATTAAGTCAAAAATAGGGTGCTAAATTCTTTAGCACCCTATTTTATTTTATCGATTTATTGTTCAGCCATGCTATTTCTGCAATCCAATTATCATTGAGTGATTTATCGTCTCATACATCCTAACGCCATAAACTATCCCAATCGGCGTCGATACTGCTCTGGTGAACACTGAGCATATTTTTTAAACATCACGATATAAGGTGAGGTTTGGTTATAGCCAAGCGTCAATGCAACTTCTTTTATCGCTAATCCTTGCCGTAATAATTGCAGGGAATAAATAAATTTATGTCTTTGCCTTAACTCAGTAAAACTCATTCCTAATACTTGTTGGCAGCGGCGAGCCAAAGTACGTTCAGTCGTATGTAACTCACCCGCCCAAGTCTTAAAGGTTTTTGGGCTCGCAGGATCAGCCTCAAGGGCTTGCAGCAGCGGATATAATAGTTTATCAGTCGCGTTAGGTAAAAACTGCGGCAAGGCTTGTCCTAAGGTTAATTGATCGAGTAAAACCTTCACTAAACGTTTATCTGCTAGTGTTTCCGCCACTTTCACGCCTCGCTCTCGCAAATCATTAACAATCGATTGGGCAATCGGCGTTACGCTTAAAAGACAAGTTTCAAGGGGAAAGCCTAATGTCTGTCCTACGACTATGTTCATTGAACAATAATGAATACTGCGCCGAGTATAGCTTTCATGCTCTATGCCTGCTGGCACCCAAATAGCATATTGTGATGGTGATAGAAATCGCTGTCCTGCGGCATGTAACTCCATAATACCGCCACTGATTAACTGCAACTGTCCCCAAGGATGTTGGTGTTTAGGCGTAACCGTATTAGGCAGAAATGCTTCATAATTGAAAAAGATATCCGCTAGGGGCTTTTGCTCTGCCCATAAAGGATGGTAAACAATTTGTGTGTTCATATTTTCACCTCAAGCGGGTATCACTTTCGTCACTCATGCTAACGGGCTCAGCCCCGCACTACGGTATTATACCAGTCACATTAACTATCTAATCAGTTCAGAGCCTCACAGGTATTTCAATCCGAGGCGCATTGACGCAGAAATGGTTATTCCCTTTTAAGTTAATGCAACACGGGAGTGGGATGCCTGTGAGGCTCCCAAAGGGCGGGTTTCAACGCGCTTTATACTGCGTTTAAGGCTTTCGACAGAGCACCACTATGCCTTCAAGCCTTCGCCTTATCTAAAGCGCGTTGAACTCCCGCTGAATGAACAGATAGTTAATACGATTGGTATTAATGCAATAAGTCAAGAATGCTCATGCAAGGTGTAATATTTAATCGTACTCTGTCCGAAGCGAAATTGACCTTGTCTGTTAAGCGATATTTATATCGTAGCCGACCATAGATAATAGCGGCTTCTATAGTGATGTCGATACTTAACGACGCTAGATTAAGGCAAAATTATGTTGTACCTATTTCCCCTATTGGCTGTCTTTATCTGGGCGGGTAATTCGATTGTGAATAAACTGTCCTTTGGAATGATTGAGCCTGAGGCGATCGCTTTTTACCGCTGGTTTTTCGCCATGCTAATACTGACGCCATTCGTTATTAAGCCTGTATGGAAAAAACGCCATATCATTCAGCCACTGTTACCCAAATTTGCCACACTCGCATTGCTTGGTATGGTGTTAAATCAGAGTCTGGCTTATTTTGCAGCGGCCACGACCACGGCGACGAATATGGCACTCATCACCTCATTAGTACCGATGATAAGCCTATTTTTAGCCGTGCCATTACTCAAACAAAAGTTATCACCACTTGCATTGATAGGAATGATTATTTCACTGTTTGGATTGATTTTTATGTTGAGTCATGGCGATATCGTAAACTTTTCGGTTGGGGTAACCCAAGGCGACATGCTGCTGCTGATCAGTGCTTTTATGTATGCCCTCTATGGTGTTTTAATCAAACGCTGGCAACTACCGTTAGCCACTTGGGAATCCGTGTATATTCAAGGAGTGATAGCTGTGGTTTTACTGTTACCACTATTATTTAGCGGTTCAAGTATGGCCATTACCACCCAATCCGCGCCGCTTGTTATGTATGCAGCCATAGCGGCATCACTTGTAGCACCATGGGCGTGGATCAATGGTATCAATCGACTCGGGGCAGATAGCGCCAGTGTATTTTTCAATCTGATGCCTATTGTTGCAGCGGTACTGGCGGCAATTATTCTAGATGAAACCTTAGCCATTTATCATTATATTGGCGGCTCTATGGTTATTATGGGTGTCATGCTGGTACAGATTAAATTTAAACCCAAAGTAGCTCCTACGTTAGCTTGCCCTGACTAATATAGGTTAAATAATCAAAGCCTTGGCAACACTGTGAAGGCGATTCACACGCGAGTAATTAACACAAAATAGCGCCGCAATCGGCTGCAAATAAAGGCAACTCCATAAATAACGGCTAAGCTATTTAGTAAGTTATTAATGGAGATGTCCCTATGTTCAATAGTATTCGTGTTAAGTTTTCACTGATGTTTGCAATTATGGCTGCTGCACTGATTATTATGGCAATAACCGACGCTACGCAGAGCCGTGCTACTGTGAAACAAATGCAAGAGTTTAGTCAGTTATTTAATCCGGCAATTTCAGCAATACTCAATGCTGATCGCGATCTTTACCAAGCGCAATTAAGCGAAGAAGTGTTACTAAAACCAGAGCTAAACACTGATAATCGCAAAAGTGAAATTGATAATTGGCAAGAAAACGTCGATCAAGCCCGCGATAGAATGGGTGAGTTTAAAAAAATCCTAAAAGACCATCCTCAAGTTCTGCAATCCACCAATGGGTTTGATGCGCAATTTTCGCTTTGGTATCAAGCTTCATCTGAAGTCATTAATGCCGTCAAAAGTAATGATATTGAAAGCGCTAAACGGCTGCACGAAACTAAAGCTAAACAAGAGTTTGATGCGTTAAGAAGCATCTATAATGCCGCTGGGGAAGCTGCTGATAACAGAGTGAAAGAGTTAGATTTACAAGCAACTGAACAAGCTACGACTCAAAGTCAAATATCCTTAACTATTGCCAGTTTAGTGGCCATTGTCGCCCTCCTAATTGCCTATTTTGGCCCTAAAATCATCGTTGATGCTATTAAGGATATTACCAGCAGAATCAATGATATTGTTGATGGTGACGGCAATTTAACCCAGCGCATTCCCATCGTTCGCCAAGATGAAATAGGTGCTCTTGCCCATGCTTTCAACTTATTTGTCGCGCAGTTACAAGACATGGTTATCGCAATTATTAGTCAAACCAAAGATGTGAGTCACACTGTTGAAAACTTAGCAACAAAATCGGCGACAACAATTAGCATCAGCCATGAACAAGAGCAGTTTGTCGATACTATAGTCACCGCTGTTAATCAAATGAGTGCGGCGGTGAGAGAAGTTGCCACAAATGCTCAGCACACAGCCAGCGAAATCACTAAGGTGAATGATCAAACGATAGAAGGTAAAAAAGTATTATCGCAGTCAGTCGATCATATTCAGCAACTTTCTGAATCGGTAAAAAATGCGGTGGTCGTGATCGAAAAACTCGCCGTTAACTCAGCCAATATTGCCTCGGTACTCGATGTGATCCGCTCCATTGCTGAGCAAACAAATCTTTTAGCGCTTAATGCTGCTATTGAGGCCGCTCGCGCAGGTGAACAAGGCCGCGGCTTTGCTGTTGTCGCCGATGAGGTACGTACCTTAGCGAGCCGAACAGGCTCTTCAACCCAAGATATTCAGCGCATGATTGAAGAATTACAACGCGGTGTAAACGATGCGGTGAGAAGTATTGAATCAGGCGCCAGCTTGACCGCGTCCACAGTCAGCCTCGCCAACCAAACTCAAGATGCCTTAGATGAAATCTTAAATTCCACCGCTAAGGTCAGTGACATGTCCACCCAAACCGCAACTGCGACTGAAGAACAAACCCACGTGACTGAGGAGATTAACCGTAACTTGACAGAATTATCTGATAAAACAAGATACTGTAATTCAGTGATTCAAGAAACACAGCAAATCGTGATCAACACAAAAACCATTTGTAGTAATCTTCAAAAAGAAGTGGCACGCTTTAAAGTTGCATAGTCTGGCTAGTTTATAACAGGAAACGATTGTCGCGATAAAGAGTGCTCAGTGTTGGCACTCTTTATTTAAGCCTTTTATGGGCCTGTTGCTGCCACTATAGCTAAAACTAATACTACTTTTTGAGCCTCTATGGATTAAAGATAAATGTTAATCCCTAGCAACATACACTCTTATCATCGCAGTAATCTCGCAGCATCATTCAATAACCCTTCAGCCAAAAAATGCCTTTCTTGGGCAAATTCAATTTAATATTCGATTTATGGCCTCAAAATAATCATAGAAAACCATATGAAAATAACTATTTCAGCGTTAGTTTAAAATAATAAAGTATTGATTAAATTATCAAATACCCATCAAATATCATGTTGCACAACCAAATAATAACCTCACGATCACATTAGAAGTAAGAACGTCTAGACGTCTAAATTGACACAATGCAGAGGATCAAATATGCTTCGCCTTAAGTTGCTAGGATACGATGCTAAAGCGACACCCATTTAAACGAGTTTTACCGCTAAGGATATTGCGGAAAAACGCCAAGCGAAAGAGAGATAACATTGAGCGATTCATCAACAGTAACATCACAGCACAGCCCGGCATCTTTCGTTGCCCTGTTGCCATTATTTGTCTTCTTAGGTCTTTTTATTGGCGCTGGCGTATATTTTCAAAGCCAAGGTGTCGACTTTGCTTTTTATCAATTACCGAGTGTTATCGCTATTTTACCCGCGATCATGCTGGCGATAATTTTATCGAAGCAAAAATTAAATCAATCAATTGATACCTTTATTGGCGGTATTGGTCACAGCAATATTATTGCGATGTGTTTGATTTATTTGTTAGCTGGCGCCTTTGCTGCCGTAGCTAAAGCTACTGGTGGCGTCGATGCCACGGTTGCGCTAGGTTTATCATTAATCCCATCGAATCTGTTATTACCCGGATTTTTTGTCATTGCCGCTTTTATTGCAACTGCTATGGGCACCTCAATGGGCACCATCGCCGCTGTCGCACCCATCGCCCTTGGCGTCGCCGACCAAGCCCAAATCGACTATGCGCTGATGGCGGGCGCCGTGATGTCTGGTGCCCTATTTGGTGACAATTTATCGATTATTTCCGACACCACCATTGCAGCCACTCGTACCCAAGGTTGTGATATGAGAGATAAATTCCGTGAAAACCTGATTTTCGCTATCCCAGCATCATTGCTAACGTTAATTGCGTTTGTATTCGCAGGCCAAGGCCAAGCGGAGTTAGCCGCACAGAATATTGATTTTATTAAGGTCATTCCTTATCTGACCATTTTGATCTTAGCCGTGGCGGGTCTGAACGTATTTGTAGTGTTGACCTTAGGTATCTTGCTCGCGGGCGCAACTGGTTTATTGACCATGGATTACGGCGTGATCCAATTTGGTAAAGATATTTATGCCGGCTTTAGTAACATGCAGGAAATTTTTATTCTGTCTATGTTGGTTGGTGGTTTAGCAGCACTGATGCAACAACAAGGTGGGCTCGCCTTCGTTAGCAAACAGATTGAAAAGCTGATTGCGCGCTTTTCAAAAGCGCAAGGTGAAGCATCGTGCCGCGCAGCAGAGCTCGGTATGGCTGGCATAGTCGCAGTGACTAACACTTGCGTGGCCAACAACACGGTTTCTATCGTTGTAACCGGCGATATTGCCAAGGACTTAGCCGAAAAACATGGCGTTAGTCCAAAACGTGCCGCCAGTATATTGGATATATTCGCATGTATTATCCAAGGGTTAATCCCTTACGGCGCCCAAGCTTTACTTATCGCCTCGACCTTTAGCATCACACCACTGGCTGCGGTATCACACGCTTGGTATTGCATGATTTTAGCCGTAGTGGCCGTTGCGATTGTGATTTTACGCAAACGTCATTGATAGGTAGCACTGTACTTATCGCGTGTTAAAAAGCAGCTTGTAATAACTCATTTAAACACCGATAAGTACCACTAAAGGAGCCGGATTCGGCTCCTTTTTTATGTTTAAATTCATCAACATTGGATTACTATGCGCCTCGCAAAATACCTCGCCCAATGTGGCATAGGCTCACGCCGTGAAACCTGCCGTTTGGTTGAGGCAGGGCGCATCACGCTCAATGGCCACATCGCCCGCCACACAGATCCTATCCATTTAGACGAGTCATTAAACTGCCTCGATAACATTGAGCTTGATGGCGCGCCCATCACTAAAGCTGAAACACTCGCCTATTGGATATTTAACAAAGCTGTGGGCACAGACTGCCGCCTGCTGGAGCAAGATCAAACTAGCCTTATACACTTGCTTCCTAAAGTACCAAGACTCTATCCCGTCGGCAGGCTCGATAAAGATTCTCGCGGCCTGTTGCTGTTAACTAACGATGGTGAGCTAACCCATAAACTGATGCACCCCAGTTTTTCCCACAGCAAAACCTACCATGTGCGCCTCGACAGGTCATTCACTGATGATTTTGTTGAACAAATGGCCAGTGGAGTACGTTATAAAGACCTGCAAACCCTGCCCTGCCACGTCCAGCGACTTAGTTCGGACAGCTTTGAAATCGTACTGACTCAAGGACTGAATCGACAAATTCGGCGTATGTCCAAGGCGCTCGGGTATCGCGTTATCGATCTTGAGCGTATTGCCATAATGACACTGAATTTACGCGAATTAGCATTGGGTGAGTTACAAGAAGGCCAAATGCGGCCATTAACAGAATCGGAAGTTGCAGAGCTAAAAGCAGTACTGGCGATAAAATAAATAGATGGTTGGTTGGGATATTACATTAAGCAAGTAGTTGTTAATCTTCTGCCCCAAAGCAAGATCTTAGAGCCTTCCAAGTTTAGTTTGAATGCTTTAATCAAAATCAAAGTCGTAGGGCTTCACCCCACACCCGACCAAGGAGGACTGCTCGTCCTATCCTCCTTGGATGCTCCAAGATGCCCCCAACGGAGTTGAAAGCCCCTTGTGCTCATTGACAAATTTGCTATCGCTTCCGAAGGATGCGTCCCTGCACCTGCGAAAGCTAGTCGGTCATCCATGACCGAACTCACGCACTCTTTATTAAATCAAGAGCTCTATTCGCCCTGCGGCAACTCCGAGGGGAGGTGTATTCCTTGGAGTTTTGAGTCGTTAGATAGCGATTCATCAGCAAAAATAAGCGCGAAAAATGAGAAAGCTAAAACGATATCAAGTAATTACCCACCAAACTGTATAAAAAACAGCTACCGCAAAAAAGCAAATTCCTATAGCATCATTTATACCAATTGACATGGATGCGGCAGTGGCCATATTTAAGATTGAGTCAACAAACGATTTATGCCCTGCAAACAGCGAAGCGCATAAATACTAAGCCGTTAACCGCTATCGTAGTAGAGAATCATGTACATACCTAAGAATCTTGAAGTAAAAGATCCATTAGTAATCAGTGAGCTAATAGCTGAAAATGGATTTGGAACACTAATCAGTGCTGATCTAACTGCTACACATTTACCACTCATTTACGAACCGGATGATAAAGGGCTTGGTTTTCTATTTGGTCACTTTGCTAAATCAAATACCCATTGGGAAATTGCTGAGAATCAGAGGGTTTTAGTTATTTTTCAAGGGCCACATGCCTATATTTCACCAAGTTGGTATGTAACTAAACCAGCTGTACCAACTTGGAATTATTCAGCGGTTCATTGTTATGGTTACCTCAGTATTCTTGATGACGATGAGAATCAGCAGGTTATGGCTGAACTTATTGTTAAATATGAACCTGAGTTGTTAAATAACATTGATATTATGCCTGCTGATTATCAGTTAAAGCTTCGTAGCGGTGTTGTCGGATTCAAAATTGCAATTGACGAGATTCAAGCTAAAGAAAAATTAGGACAACATCGCAAACCAGAAGATCAAAAGGGAGTATTTGCGAGTTTACAAAAATCTAAGGATTTAAATGCTGCCAGTTTATGTGCTTACATGGAAAAGAGAAATGTTGGTACAGGCAGTTAACAAACCGTGTTATTCGGCCCTTAGACGCTCACAAGTTCGCGAGTATACGCGGAGCGTTAATCCATAGTAATTTTAATCCGAAACTGACGAGTTAGAGCAAAGTGTCAATCACGTTTATGTCCAAAAGTATGTTGCGTAATCTTTTTCAATCCACAGGTTACGTTAACACTAAAAAGGTGAGCCATGGTGATTTGCGAGACGACCGTCCGCCCCATGGACGGGGCGGTCGAGCATCCACGGATGGACTTGCTGCGTGTCGGTGAGCTAATGCCATGGCAAGCCTATCAAAACTGCTACCACAAGCGATTACACAAAAAATAGCGGTAAACCCAGTAAGTGTTTATCGCTATTTTATTATCTGTTATGGCTGTCAAAGAGCGCTTAAATGCTAGTAATCCGAATAACGCTAGGCCGCACCATTGCTGGTGCGGCAATGGCTTACTTAACGATTTCCATCTCAGCTAATAAATTGTCGGCATGATCTAAATACTTCATTACCCACAACATATAGCGGCTATCGACTTGGATAGAACGGTTAATGTTATCGTCATACGCCCAATCACCGATTATGCTTTCATACACACCATCAAACAATAAACCGACTAACTCAGCGCGGCCGTTTAAAGTGGGTGAACCTGAGTTACCGCCGGTTGTGTCTAACGTCGACAGGAAGTTAACCGGTACAGAATCGATGGCTTTCACATAGAAATCACCGTATTGCTTTTGCTTAATCAGCGCTAACTCTTTTTTCGGTGCATCGAATGGCTCAACCCCTATGTCCTTTTGCACTATGCCTTCAAGGCGAGTGAAGGGCAAAGCTTGTAGACCATCTTTTGGCGAGTAGCCTTTCACATGACCAACCGTAACACGCAAGCTTGAGTTTGCATCGGCATACACAGGCTTACCTTGCTCTAGATTATAGGCAATGATGGCATCCATATATTGCGGACGCACTTTCATCAGCTCGCCATCCAGTTCTTTTTGTTGCTTTTCTTCAGCCATATCAGTGTCGTACATAGCGACAGCGAATTGAATAAACGGATCTTTAGAGGCTTTAAAATCGGCAACCGATTTATCCATCCACGCCAGACGCACGTCTTTTTTGCCTAACTCAGTTTTGGCATACATTTTATCCAGCGTTTTCGAAAGCTTAGCTTCGCTGAACTTTTTATCGATACCAAAAGCTTTATCCAATGCTGGTAGACGTTTGTCCTCTGGCAATGCGGCGTAGCGTTTTAACATATCGAACAGCACGGCTTTATCAACACTTGGCGCATAACGACGGTCAATACGTTCCATGCTGGCTATTAGACGCGGCATATCTCGCTCTTGAAAACCTGGTTCACGTTGTATATCAGGTAGTTGTTTCTCATTCGCTAAACGATATAAATCGCGTGCTGTCGGTAATAGAGTGGTATTGCCGATGTAACTTAGCAGCATGTCACGCTCTTGATGCGCCTTGCCTTTAGCAATTAACGCGTCTAATTGCGCTAAGGTTTTGCCGTATTTCGCTTCACGCTTACTGTCTTTAGCTATCCACGCTGCAAGCTCTGCTTCACGGGCTTTACGGTCATTCAACATGGTTGATTTGCCGTAAAACTCAATCATTGAGGTGAAGTTTTTTGCGTAATTAGCAAGGCCAGCAATTTGGCTCTCGTACTTAATTCGCTCGTCACTGCCCTCTGGAGCGGTATCTTTAATGATCTCAATAAAGCGTTCGCGCAGTAACTTACCTTCAGGATAAGCCCACTCAAATTGATTTTGTACTTCATTGGCGGTGCGATAACGGTTAGTGCGACCTGGGTAGCCAGCCACCATGACAAAATCGCCATCACTCACGCCTTTAGCCGAGACTTTTAAGAAGCTTTTTGGCTCGTATGGCACGTTATCACTGCTGAAATCGGCAGGTTTGCCTGCTTTGGACACATAGGCACGATAGAAAGAGAAATCGCCGGTGTGACGTGGCCACATCCAGTTATCAACGTCGCCACCATATTTACCCACGCTCGCCGCGGGGTTATAAACCAAACGTACGTCGCGAATTTCTAACTGTTTTACCAGATAGTACTCAAGCCCGCCGTGGAAGCTATACACTTGGCAACGGTAGCCCTCTTCTTTTTCACATTCGGCAACTAAGGCTTTTTCTTGATTTTCAACGCCTTGATAAAGGTAGCTACCCACTTTACCTTCAAGCCCGCTTTGTACGCGCTCAGTTACATTGGTCACATCTTCAGTGACATACACGCGAGAGCCTGGCGTGGCAGGTAATTCATCGGCGAAGGTTTTGGCTAAAAAGCCTTCTTCAAGCAGGTTTTTTTCCGGCGTTGAATTGTATTGAATCGCACCATAGGCGCAGTGGTGGTTAGTGACCACCAATCCCTTTGGTGATACGAATGAAGCGGTACAGCCGCCAAGGCTTATTACGGCGTTCATCGGGAATTGCGTCAGTTTAGAAATTGATGTTGCATCAATTTCTAGCCCCTTTGCTTTTAGCTCATCGGCCATAGCAGGCAATTGGTGGGGCTGCCACATACCTTCGTCAGCCTGAGCGCCAAAACTGGCGGCTACGGCAACGGTGAGTAACCATTTTTTCATTGTGTTAAGTCCATTTTATATAAATGAAGCCACGCGCAAGCTGGGCTATTTTATGGTGTTAATCTTGTTGTTTTAATTTTAAATATTTAGCGTAAAACCCTGTGATAACGCGCTTTAAAGCCTAAAAAGCAAAAAGTCAGGCACAGGGCCTGACTTTATCACATTGAGCACACGCTACAACAGACTCAGACAAATTCGCTTACAAAGCAAATACATCTCATCAAAGTTACCTGATGGCATTCGCTAAAGCTACCTCTTCTAATCGCCAATTAATGACAATCAGTTAGATAGCAACAAATAGCTGGGCACCAATAATCACGGCGCCCAATAAACCTGCCAAGGCTAACGCACCTACACCACCAGATACTTGATAACCACCCAGTTGTAATTGACGTTGGCGCAGCGCCATCACAATGGGTAAAAAGATAATCATCACCACCAATGGCACAGCAGCAAATCCGAGTACTGCCACAAAACCTTCTGGTAGATACAAGGCACACAATACTGGCGGAACAAAGGTTAATAGCCAAGTCTGAATCCGGCCTACAAATGTTTCTTTAGCGCGGGTCAACTCGGCGACAAAATCATACAAGCTTAAGGTAACCCCAAGAAATGAGGTCACTAGCGCTAAATCAGCAAATAACGAGATACATTTGCTGATCCAAGGCGTATGAGCAATCTCTTGCAATGCGGTGATAAGCATAGGTAATGAACCTTCAAATCCATTAATGTCATACCCTCCCACTGTGCCTAACGTCACCAATAACCAAAGCACATAACACACCAGCGGAATGGTCGAACCAATTAATAATACTTTACGCAGAGATACCGCATCACCATCGAGATAGCGCACTAGCGTCGCAATACAAACGTGGAAACCAAAAGAGGTAAATACCACTGGAATCGCCGCCATCCAACTGCTGGTCATCGACTCGGCAATAGCGCCTGTTGCCATGCTGGCAATACTGACTTCAGGCAATAAAAATAATACGACGACCACCAGCAATAGAATCATTAACGAAAATAAGAAACGTGAAACTTTATCAACCCAAGCCACTCCGAGCGCCGCAAACCCGCCAAGCACTAAGGTGAATATCAGTACTGCCGCTTGATTATCAAGTGCGATATCAAACATATTTTTCGCTTTAAGCACTAATAGCGATGACCCACCCGTGAGATAAGCCGCTGTCAAAGCAAATAATAAACTTAAAAAAGAAGCGCCTTGAATTATCTGGCCTTTTTTACCCAGTAATTTACCGGTAATAACATGTAAATTATCACCTACACCAGTGCGTAAGTTAATTTCAAGCATAAGCAATGAGGTATAGGCAGATACGCCCCAAATAACCACCAGTAATACTAACGCCGGAATAATACCTAAGGCTGCAGTAGCAAGAGGTAAAGCTAACATACCTGCGCCAATGGCCGTCCCGGCAACAATGGCGACTGAACCTAACATTTTTGGATTCACACAATAGTCCTGTTCAATGATTAATTATTATTTTATTTAAATTTTAGTTGAGTGTTATCTCAGTAAGATTTGAACCGATAACCTCTATGCCTTAAAGCAAACTAAGCGACATATCACCTAAAGCATCCAAGCGGATCTGTGCATAACGGATCAATTGGCCCCAATAGCTTTGAATGTTTCAATCCAGTCGCCATTGAGGCTAACTAAATCGAGCGCTGAAAAATGGCATGAGTTTCAATGGTGATTATCCAAATTAACAAACCGATAATGATATCGATTAAATAAATTGTTTGGGACATTAACAGAGCCAAACCCAGTGGGCAAGCCAGTTGTGAACAAAGATGAATGGCATTAAATACAGTAACAAGCTTATAGCGAGGCGATAAACGAAAAAACACAAACTTGCCATCATTTAACCCACTTTCATCCACTTCCGCTTGAAAGCGCATTTCACTTAGGTATAATGCCCGCCTCGCTTCGGGGGAGTAGCTAACTGGATTTCGAGCCATCGTCATCTAGGGTGAACATCAACATACTTGGCCATACGCCATGGTGTTCACAGCAAATCAATGATTTGCCCGGCAAGACCTGAGCATGATAACTGCACCTAGGGGTGGACAGTTTATTGTGCTTATGTCTTAACCACCCCTAAAGGATCACACTTGGAAGCCCTACTCTCCTCAACCTTTACGGTTGCCATTGCCGAAATTGGTGATAAAACTCAATTACTCGCCCTTATACTCGCTGCGAGATTTAAGAATAAAACTGCGATTATTTTAGGCATGTTTTTATCGACTCTAATCAACCATTTTGCCGCAGCTTGGCTTGGCCAATGGGCGATCAATTGGGTCAGCCCAGATGTCGCACGTTATTTAGTTGCCGCATCGTTTTTTGCCATCGCCCTTTGGGTATTAATCCCCGACAAAATCGATGTAAAAGAGAGCCGTTTTTATAAAATGGGCCCATTTTTAGCCACCTTTATCCTATTTTTTATCGCCGAGATGGGCGATAAAACACAAATCGCCACGATAGTGTTAGCCGCAAAATACGATTCATTAACTATGGTGGTTGCTGGTACAACCTTAGGTATGTTGCTTGCTAACGTACCGGTAGTGATTGTGGGGCATTTCAGCGCCGATAAATTACCCATGCTATGGATACACCGTGCCTGCGCGATGTTATTTGCTTTATTAGGGGTAGCGACCTTGTTTGTCTAAGAGCTGCATAATTCAAGTAAGTGGAGATAAAACATCGCCATTTAATTTTTTACGTTTTCAGACCTAACCGTTTTGCGAGTCGATGTAAATTACCGGTATCGACTTGCAAGACTCTGGCGCACATCGCCCAATTTTGTTGATTGGCAGCTAAAACTTGACGGATAAGTTGACGCTGATAAGCCTCAGTTGATGCCTTAAGCCCTAGTATTGTGGTATCTAATAATGACGATTCGCGAAATTCGGCCGCTATTGCAGATGGGGCCTCAATGGCTTGCACCACGGGCACGACTTGCACCGCTGGATCATTACTCACATTAACTTGGGGTTGAATAACCACAGGATCAAACTGAAAATGTTTATCACTTAAGCTGATATACGCGGTTTTTAATTCGGCTTTAGCTAATACTGCAGCCCTGTGTATCGCATGCTCTAATTCGCGCACGTTACCCGGCCAGGCATATTGTTCTAATAATAACTGTGCTGATGGCGTGATACTCACATGGGTAAGCCCCAACTTCGTCTTACAGCGTTCCAGAAAAAAACCTGTGAGTAGCACAATATCTCGGCCACGCTCCCTCAATGGCGGAACATGAATAGGAAACACACTTAAACGATGATAGAGATCAAAGCGAAAGCGGCCCTCTGTCGCCTCTTGATGTAAAATACGGTTAGTTGCCGTAATAATCCGAGTATTTACTTTTAGACTCTTATCGCTGCCTACCCGCTGTAATTCACCAAATTGTAAAACCCTCAATAATTTTGCCTGTAAACTTAAAGGTAACTCGCCAATTTCATCTAAAAATAAAGTGCCATTATTGGCTAATTCAAACTTGCCTTGTCTGTGACTAATCGCGCCAGTAAACGCGCCTTTGACATGCCCAAAGAGTTCACTTTCAGCAACGGATTCTGGCAGTGCTGCACAATTTAAATAGATAAGGGGCTTATCGGCTCGCGTCGATTGATTATGTATCGCCGCTGCGACTAACTCTTTACCTACTCCGGTTTCACCAGTGATTAAAACCGATAAATCGGTGTTGGCTACCGCACTAATCTGTTGTTTTAACGATTGGATCTCAGTCGATTGCCCAATAATCTCCTGCTGGCTAGCATGACGATTTAGTACTTCGGTGTCGCTTGATACTTCCACGACTTGAGATTCTAACTTTTGCATTAACAAAGCCGTATTTAAGCTGGCTGCGGCAAGTGCACTGATCACTCGCAGTTCGCTATCACTAAAACTATCAAACTGCTGTGGATTAAAACCGTCGATAGTTAATGCACCAATCAAGCGATCATGGGCGATTAACGGTAAGCCAATACACGCATGCACCTGTAAGTTATCGCTATGATTAGGGATTAACCCATCATATGGGTCAGGTAGTTGGCTATCAGAAGGAAAGCGTACAACATCACCCGCACGGGCAATGGCCTCTAATCTTGGGTGTTCACTAATCTTAAACCGCCGCCCTAACACCTCAGTAAATAGGCCATCAATCGCCAACGGAATAAATTGCTGATCCTTAAAAACCAGTAAGGCTGCTGCGTCACAATTAACCCGGCGCCTTACAACAGCGAGCAAGCGCTCGAATCTATCCTCGGCTGAAAGACCAATCGTTAAATCTAATGCTAATTGGGTGAGATCGGCTTGAACATACATATTAAAGACTCGCGGTATCATAATGACAACAAACACTGTCATTATGATACCGCACTCAATAGTCATAATGACACTGACATTTGCATTTAAATATATAACGGATACATTTCAATTAGTTACGAATTTGGCATGAGAAGTGCAAACTTAAGGGAAGCAGAGAGTTAAGCCGCGGCTATAACATACTGATCCTCTAACGTATCTTTCTTATCTAATAGGTGTATTTATGACAATTCATGTAAAAAACAATATCCACTGGGTTGGTCAACGCGATTGGGAAGTTCAAGATTTTCATGGTACTGAATATAAAATCACCAAAGGCACGAGCTATAACAGTTATCTGATCCGCGAAGAAAAAACCGTGCTAATTGATACGGTTGATCATCGCTTTAGTCAGCAATTCTTACAAAACCTTGAAGCTGAAATTGATTTAAACGATATCGATTATATTGTGATGAATCATGCCGAAGAAGATCACTCCGGCGCGCTAACGGCTCTCATGGCCAAAATCCCTAATACACCGATTTATTGCACTGAAAATGCTGTCGACTCTATCGTAGGTCACCATCACCATCCAGAATGGAATTTCATTACCGTTAAAACTGGCGACAGTCTCGATGTTGGTAATGGTAAGCAACTGATTTTTATTGAAGCGCCAATGCTGCATTGGCCTGATAGCATGATGACGTATCTGACTGAGGATGCGGTTTTGTTTAGTAATGATGCCTTTGGTCAACATTATTGTGATGAGCGTCTTTTCAACGATGAAGTCGACCAAAATGAATTGATGGAACAATGTCTACGTTACTATGCCAATATTTTAACGCCATTTAGCAGCCTAGTAACCGCTAAAATCCACGAAGTATTAAGCTTTAATTTACCAGTAGATATGATTGCGACAGCCCACGGTATTGTGTGGCGCGACAATCCTGCGCAAATTATTCACCAGTATTTGGCTTGGGCTGATGCTTATCAAGAAGACCGCATCACTATTTTCTACGATTCTATGTCAAACAACACCCGTATGATGGCAGATGGCATTGCCCAAGGTATTCATGATGTTGACCCAAATGTTGCAGTAAAAGTATATAACGTTGCCCGCCATGACAAAAATGAAATCCTAGCACAAGCATTTAGATCTAAAGGTATTTTGGTGGGCTCATCCACTATGAATAACGTGATGATGCCTAAAATTGCCGCTATGTTAGAAGAAATCACTGGCTTACGCTTTCGTAATAAAAAAGCCGCAGCTTTCGGTAGTTATGGCTGGAATGGTGGCGCTGTCGATAGAATTCATACCCGTTTAATGGATGCTGGATTTGAAACCTCTGTCGGCTTAAAAGTTAAATGGCGCCCTGATCGTGACGCGATGCAAGAATGCCGTCAACACGGACAACGTATTGCCAAAGAATGGGCATTGCGCCCACTCGACAGCGCAAATAGTCGTTCGATTATCAATCAGGTTATGTCTAAACCTAGTCAAGCCGTTAATCAAAACGCAGCACCTGCCATTACGCCAGCGCCAGTAAAAAATGCAAGCCTTGTAGTGGATGATGCACAATCTATGATTTGTACTGTTTGCCAATGGGTTTACGATCCTAAAGACGGTGAGCCCAATCAAGATGTCGCGGCTGGTACACCTTGGGCACAAGTGGCTGATGACTTCCTCTGCCCTGAATGTGGCCTTGGTAAAAGCGTCTTTGCGGTAAAGAAAAGTGAGGTGAACCATGCCTAGAACTATCGTCATTATTGGTAGTGGTTTTGCGGCGTATCAATTAGTGAAAACGCTACGCCGATTAAACACTGAGCAGGCTATTACCTTGATTACCGCTGACTCGGGTGATGAATACCATAAACCAGATTTAAGCCATGTATTTAGTCGCCAGCAAATGGCGGCAGATCTGATTAAATTAACGGCCGCAGAGTTTGCTACAGAACAACAAATTGATTTGCTCAATCACAGTGAGGTCACTCACATAGACAAAGATCGCAAAGTGGTCTTTTGCACTCAGGGCCGCGAAGTCGCCTATGAGAAGTTAGTGCTCGCTACAGGCGCACGGCCTTTTATTCCTAAAATGAGTGGCGATGCCATTAATGCTATTCATACATTTAACAGCTTAAGCGAGTATCAAGCCTGCCAAGCCAATATACGTAGTGCAGCAAAAGTACTCGTTATCGGCGCGGGGTTAGTCGGAGTTGAGTTAGCAATGGATCTAGCGACTGCGGGTAAACAGGTCTTTTTAGTCGACCCGCAGGCAAGCCTAATGGCAAACTTATTGCCTGAGATGCTAAGCCAAAAACTTGCTGCGGTGTTAGCCAAGCAAGGGGTAACCGTGCAATTACAAACTAGGGTAAGTCAACTGCAACACCAAGATAGCAGTATTGCTGTAAGTCTCGATAACGACCTGCACTTTACTTGTGATGCGGTGATCTGCGCAGCAGGCCTAATACCTAACAGCCAACTTGCGCAAAATGCGGGTCTTGAGGTCAATAAAGGCATCATAGTTAATGAGTACTTACAAACAAGTGATAGCGATATTTATGCACTAGGAGACTGTGCTCACATCAATGGTCAAAGCATGGCCTATTTGCAACCAGCATTACTGAGTGCCAACGCACTGGCAAGCACCTTGTTAAATCAAGCCACTGCGGTGAATTTCCCTGCGATGCTCGTTAAAGTAAAAACCCCCTTATTACCGATGCAATTAGGCGGTATTACGGTTAGTAACGTTCACCGCTGGCGAGTCGATATTGATGCCCAAGGCACCTGTATTAAAGCATTAGATGCAGATGAAATGTTACTCGGATTTATCGTAACAGAAGATAAAATGAAACAAGCTTTTGGATTATTAAAGCAACTCAATAGCCCTAATACTGTGCTCGCTGCAGCTTAATGACGGCGTTGGCATTACCTGATTTGACATTGATTTAGACATTACTTGCCTATTAATCAACGAATGAACGCTATTTAATGGGTGCTATTTAAAGGTAAAAAACCGAGAGTGAATATCACCTCGGTTTTTTCATTTAAGCCATTATATAAGTATGACTAATACTCTATAAACCTAACGCTTGCTTTATACGTTGGCCGTAATCAGCATCGGCTTGGGTGAAATGCCCTACCATGCGTTGCTGCACATCTAAACTCGCCTGGCACAGGGAACCTGAAATAGTCGCTACTAAACGTGCTTTTTCGTCTTCACTAAAGATGCGATACAAATTACCCGCCTGAGTATAATCGTCTTGGTTATAACGACTATAACGCGCAGCCTCACCTTCTAATCGAAGTGGTGGCTCAGTAAAGCTAACCGGTTCCACTAAGGCCGATGGGGTGCTGTTTGGGCCATAGTTGGGACTAGCATCACCACCGGTTTGACTATGACTAAACGGGCATTGTGTACCTGCCATAGCACCGCCACGTTGATGATGATTTGCCTTAGCTGCGTGTGGGCAGTTTACCGGTAACTGGTTGTAGTTAGCACCTATACGGTAACGCTGAGCATCAGCATAGGCAAACAAACGCGCTTGTAACATTTTATCTGGCGAGGCGCCTATGCCGGGCACTAAATTGCTCGGTGCCAATGCCACTTGCTCAACTTCAGCAAAGTAGTTTTGTGGCATGCGATTCAGTTCTAACACACCAATCTCAAGCAATGGATAGTCGCTATGTGGCCAAACCTTAGTTAAATCGAATGGGTTAATTGCGTAAGTATTCGCATCTGCCTCGGGCATAATCTGTACATTGACACTCCAGCGCGGGAAATTACCATCAGTAATCGCCGCTACCATATCGCGCTGGGATGAATCAGGATCAATTCCTTTTAATTTATCTGCCTGCTCATTGCTTAAGTTGACCACGCCTTGCTGAGATTTAAAGTGAAACTTCACCCAAAAACGTTCGCCCTTGGCATTCCATAGCGAGAACGTGTGTGAACCATAACCATGCATCTGACGGTAGTTGGCCGGAATACCACGATCCGACATTAAAATCGTAACTTGATGCATGGCTTCAGGGTTTAGCGACCAAAAGTCCCATATAGCCTGAGGATCTTTCAAGTTGGTCTGCGGATTACGTTTTTGCGTGTGAATAAAGTCAGGAAACTTTATGCCATCACGGATGAAAAACGTTGGCGTATTGTTACCCACAATATCGTGATTACCGCGAGTAGTATAAAAACGTAGACCAAAGCCGCGTGGATCGCGTTCTGCATCGGCAGAACCCATTTCGCCGCCCACGGTAGAGAAACGTATAAAGGTTTCAGTTTGCTTGCCCACACCATTGAAATGGTCGGCAATGGTAAAATCACTTAAATCTTTAGTCAGCGTAAATGTGCCATATACACCGGTACCTTTAGCATGCACGATACGCTCAGGAATACGTTCACGGTTAAAATGGGCCAATTTTTCAATCAGATGCCAATCTTGTAATAATAAAGGCCCGCGCTCACCGGCTGACAGAGAGTTTTGATCGTCTGCAACGGGGGCACCATTTTGGCTCGTTAAGTACTGATTTGTTAAATTCTGTTGACTCATATCTTGTTCCTCAATCTTGATGGGTAATTAACCACGTTTCAATTAGATCATAAACAGTAGCCATGGCTTGTCTCCTTGGCGGGCGACGTGTTGTCGATGGAACAAGAATAGATAATCACCGCAAAATAATAAAGCGATTAAAATAGATTCAAACAATCTGCAAATAAGATTAAACATTATTACGATAAGACAATTAAACGATGGCGTAAGCTAAGCTGCCCCAGAGCTGCGATAAGCGACTATCGAAAATCAAAGGGGCTGGTTAGATACGAGCAAACAGAAGGTATAGATTGGGGTTAAGGAGCGGGTGAGTCGGTTTCACGGTAAAGCTTAATCAAATAATACGTATCAATTAATACGATAAAAAAGTTAACTAAGGCAACGGGATAAGCACTAATTGCGATACCATACGCCACAAATAAAGCTGCGCCGATGAGATTCCACCAGCGTAACTTTTTGATGTTTGACATCATCAGCGAAATTGCTACTACCACCGAAGCTAAATAACCAATCCATTCCCAAATTGTTGCACTATCCATAGCGAATCCTTAATCAGATGTTATTTAGATCAAACGATTGATACGCTACTCACACTACTGGCAGTAGGCTAGTCTATTGCGTTTAGCGTTTAACAACCGCTGCAGTCATACGAGAAATACACGTCAATTCACCCGCACTGTTGTGGATTAAAATTTCCCACACTGAGCTACGTTTACCCAAATGGATAGGCTTAGCTGTAGCCGTTAATACGCCATTACGAGAAGCGCGTAGATGGTTGGCGTTAATCTCTTGTCCAACGCAATAATATTGTTCAAAATCAACCGCAAAATTTGCAGCATAACTGGCAACCGTTTCAGCAAGAGCAACATTCGCGCCGCCATGCACTATGCCCAAAGGATTATGCACCGCCGGGCTTGCTGGCATCGTTGCCTTTAAATAATCGTCACCAATCTCACTAATTTCTATCCCTAAGGTCTGCATTAATGTGCCTTTACCACTCATCCCAGCGTCTAAACGCACACAATCTTCTAAGGTGATGGGTCTAAACCAAATACTCATTGCAACTTCCTAGTCAATAAAACCAATCTGCAGTTTACTGCGAAGTGGATGAAGTTCAACTTATTTACTTTATACTCATGTTATTAACCTTCATGTTATTAACCTAAGTATAAAAGCGACTCAAACTGACTAGGGCTGCAACTACCTACAGTGGCTAAATCAAGCTAAAAGAGACCTAAATCACCACGGTATTTGATATGCCAAGCCTATTCAAAATATATTTGTCCGGTGTCATTAATACACCAATATCTAAAAATAAGGCGTTAAAAACAATAAAAAAAGGATGGTTTCCCATCCTTTTTTATCAGTTTAGCTCACAAATTTACCTTGTGAGCACAAGCCAGCCTAACGGCGACGACGCTGCAAACCAAACAGGGATAGTAAGGCTAAGCCTAAGTAGCCCAAAGCACCGCCATCATTTTTAGGTTTAGGTGTCGGTGTGGGGGTCACAACAGGGGCAGGATAGCTTAAGGCAACAATCACAGGATCGTGATCTGATGCCGAGAAAGCATTTTCAGATTTGGCCAACTTACCAGAGAACTTTTTACCATATTCAAACAGGTTAGATTCTACTGAGTTGATGTGCCAATCCTCAATATCCACTAAACGATTAGCAAGGCTAGCATTAGCTAAAGCGTGGTCTAAGTTACCTAACTCACCGTTATAGCTGTAAGAATATGTGCCTACGCCATGAGCTTTAGTGTTGAGGTTGATCAAGCCATAACCTTTTTCAATCTTACTACCTTGGCGTTCAAACACTTTGCCATCAAGCGTCGTCCAAGAAGCCGTCATGATGTCACGATCTGACTTGCTCGCATCAAAGTCAGTCAGCACTCGGATTGGATCTTCCATACCGTAGGCGTTCATATCACCAATCACCAGTATATCGCCCTTAACGTCTTTTAGCGTTTCACCCAACACTTTAGCCGCGGATACACGGAAAGCATTACACTTGCCCTGTTGATCGGCTGGATCAATTGAGTCTTCGAAATTAATCCAATCTTCTAAGCATCCTGAACCTTTAGATTTGAGATGGTTAACAACAACAGTTAAGGATTCGTTATGGATCTTAAATGCCTGCGCTAAGCTGTGACGTTGGTAAGCATCGTTACCCGGATTTACCTCAGCTTTATCATCTTTAGTGCGCGTGACAGAACCAGCACTAGCATATTGTTCAGGGGTTATAATCGTTTGGGCTGCGCCCGCTAAGGCCACTTTGCCGCCACGATATAACATGCCGACGGTAATCGCGTCAGTACCAAAGTATTGACCGTCATATTTATCGGCATCTGCAATTTCAACAAAACTATAAGCATTTTCAGGCGTTTGTTTGTCATTCAGCGCATCAACCAAATCCTTAATCGCGCTTTTTTCGCCAAAACCGTTGTTAGCAATTTCCATCAAACCAACAATATCGGCGTTCATGGCAGTAATTGCGCTAACAATTTTAGTGCGTTGCAACACCATTTCTTCAAGCGTTAATGCGCCACGATTGCTACCAGATGGATTGGTGTTGCCACCATCGACATCGTTAAAAAAGTTCAACACGTTAAAGCTGGCAACGCGAATATCACCTTTAGTCGCAACGCTGGGCGCATCGGTTCTGTCATCACCACGAATAAAATCACCCGCTGTAATTTTGTTAGTTGCCACTAAACGATAAGCGCCGTAGCTATAACCAATAACACCCTGCAGATTAGTCAGTTGATCGCCCACACGGATGTAACCCGTTTCCACGTTGAAATCGGGGAAGTATGGGATCTCGCCATCGGCAGGTTTGTAATCGGACTCAATAAAAAGTTGGTTTTCTAGGTTAGACTTAACTAACGCTGTCGCTTCAGCAGAAAGTGCAGGGTATAACTGTGTTGGTTTCATCAAAGGCGCTTGATAAGACACTAACATGTTGTTGCGGCTACCTGCATAGTCAAAGCTAAAGGTACGGCTAATCTTAAGATCGCTACCCGCATCTAACACAACATTCATACCTTCATAGCGCTCTAACGCTTGGGCTAACGTTTCACCATCGGCCACATAAAATGGTACTGGGGCAGGAACATCACCTTTAGCGCCGACTTCAAATTTTTTATCGGCCTTAATATCGATTTGAGTTAAGCCAAAGTATTCTTTTACCTTACCCTGTACGCAAACTTCGACTCCTGGTTGAATCGATTCAGGTACGGCTTCACCTAAGAATACAAATACGCCATCGGAGGTATACGGTGAGTTATCACCTTTAACTTCTTGTAAATAAAAACCTTTAAATAAACTTTCGCCGCGGGCAGTAACTACGCCGCGCACGGTCACTTCAGCTTCAGATTCAAATGCTCCTTCAGAAACATACGGGCTAGACTCACCCGCACCTTGCACTTGATATATAGGTACAATTTTAGCGCCAGTGCAGCTAAAGACGGGAGTTTCTGGCTCTGCCGGCGTGTCTAGTGAACCTAAACCGGAGAAGGTATCTTTAGGTAATTGTTCCCACTGCGCCGCGTTGAATACTGTATTGGCGATTAATGAATCTAACTTACGCTTTAGGGTAACGTCTAATCCCCAACCGACAGGAGTTGGCACATCGCCAATAATATCAACAATTGCATCATCTTTAAGCAGAGCAACGGCATCACCACCATTAAAGCTTAAACTACCAGAGTAACTATCTACGCCTTGAGGAAGCGTAATTGCGCCAGCCGTATTTAAAATGACTTTAGTGGATTTAGATTTGATCGATTGACCATCGAGTGCCACCATATCTAATGCTGTGGTTGCACCATCTTTATAACGGACCAGTTTATAACCCGCAAGATCAATTGCTGTATCGCCGCTGTTATAAAGTTCAATTGCTTTGTTATTTGAGCTACCTTCAACATACTCGGTAATCATCACATCGGCGCTTGCCATCATAGGCAAAGCCGCCGCGACAGCTAAAGAAACAGCCGTTAATTTTTTAACATTTTCCATATTACCAACCCCATTATTATAATATTACCGCTAACGTTCTGTTAACGTGCAAAGGGATTATTCCAGAGTTGGATGTGAAAAAACAGAGGTGCAGCTCGCACATTACAAACGTAACATATTGATGAGTAAGTTGTTATGCGTAAATGCTTGTTCATAAAACAGAACAGCATAATAAATTAAAAACATTAACCATGTAAAAACAATCAGTAAGCAAAATACATGTCAGATGAAATCTGTCGTTGAATACAACAAATTATGAACAACATTTTGATATGATATTTTTAAGACATTATTCGGTATGGGGTACTTATTAATAAATAAGAAACAGGATGCTTTAGATACATAAAAATATCATTAAAGCTTAATTTAGTGTTCATTATTTTGAAATGTAATTGCAGTTAACACTGATGGCGATATGTTTACTGCAACGGTAATAAATAAGAAATGAAACATTATAAAAGTCTGTAAACCCGTTAATTCTAAGTATTAAGTTAAGTCAGAATTCTGATAATTATTTTTAAAAGACAAAAAAATACCGCCCATTAAGGAGCGGTATTATTAATGGCTATATTATATGGCCAATTATTTTTTCGCAGGCTCAACAGCAGGTTCAACGGCTGCTTTTTCAACTGACTTTAATTCAACTTCAAAAATCAGTGTTGAGTTTGGTGGAATAGTACCAGTATCGCGATCACCATAAGCTAGGCTTGATGGGATAACAAACTTAAACTTAGCACCAACAGGCATTAACTGAACGCCTTCTGTCCAACCAGGAATCACGCGATTTAGCGGGAACTTAGCCGTTTCGCCACGCTTGTAAGAGCTATCAAACTCAGTGCCATCGAGTAAAGTACCCACATAATCCACTTCTACAGTGTCTTCAGCTGCTGGCTTTTCGCCCGTTGCTGGCGTTAATACTTCATATTGCAAGCCCGACTCAGTGGTAACAACACCAGGCTTCGCTTTATTTTCTTCTAGGTATTTTTTACCATCTTCAATATTTTTTGCAGAAATGGCAGTAGCTTGTTCCTGACGCTTATCGTTTAGTTTTTTATCTAAACTCTGAAGAATGGTTTGCATATCTTCTTCAGTTAATTTCAACTGGTCATTCAAGCCATTAGTGAAACCAGTGACAATTAAAGTGCGATCTACTGGTAGACCTAACTCTTCTTGCTCTTTAATGTGACCTGACATGTAGCGACCGATTGAAGCGCCGACACTGTAAGCTTCTTTTTGCGCTTCTGTCGTTAACTCAACATTAGCACCAGCACTTTCTGTTTTTTCTTCTTTATTACAAGCAGATAGCCCAATAATGGCCAATGCTACTAACGATAATTTATAAATCGATTTCATTAAAGCTTCCTCAGCATCCTCAAGCGGTTACAATAACCTAAGCGCGACAACTTTATCCTAATTATCTCGGTTATACCAACTAGATTCTTTACGGGTTAACAGTGATTAATCTCACTTGATCAACTATAAAGACAGCAACTTAGGGAGCAAGTTCATGAAGAAAAACCTACTGCTGGTAATTTGTACGGTTCTTCTTGCTGCTTGTCACCCCAAAGCAGAAGATATTAGCGTGCTCACCACAGAACCAAGCTATAGCGCTAGCTTGTCAAGTAATGGGCAATTTGCCCTAGTTGCAACCCAAAGTAGCGGAGTGCAATGTTGGGATCTCAATACTCATACACTTAAATACCAATGGATACATGGCAATATCAATACCGGAGTCACTGGCACAGCAATTTCTCCCAATGGGATATTTGCCGCGTCCCTAAGCCGAGATTCTGTCGCTATGTGGAAAATTGCCGATGGTAAATCTTTAGGTTGGTGGTCTTTACCTTCATCCGGTGAAAGCGTCGCAATAGCAGACAATGGTGCGCTGCTTATTGGTTTAAGCGATGGTTCGGTGATGTCGCTCAATGCAGCCCAAAGTGCTTTAATCCAATTTCTTGGTCATAAAGATCGCGTTAATAGCGTGGCACTCTCCGCAGATGGCCGTATAGCATTAACGGGCTCAAATGATATGCAAGCAATCCTTTGGCAAGCACAAACCGGACAACCGTTACATACCTGGACCTTAGACAGCCGTATAACCAAAGTGGCACTTAACGATAGTGGCAGTTTAAGCTTTACCAATGGCAGTACCAATGAAGCAAAAATTTGGGATAGCGCTAGTGGTAATTTATTAAATAAACTGGATATTCAGCGCCGGCAAATGAACTTTTCGGCGGTAAGGTTTGTCAATCAAGATAGCCAAATACTCACAGGAACCCCCGCCAGAGAAGTGATACTCTGGCAACGAGATACCGGTAAGGAAATCGGCAAATGGCAGATTTCACTTACTAAAAACAGCCAAAGTCGAGGAGCCGTTGTATACTCAGTAGCAATTAGAGATACCAATAAAATCGTTAGTATCAGTAGCCAAGGCTTAGTTGAAACTTGGCAGCAATAGAGGTTAGTCATGCAAGGCGTACAAACACAGATTGAAGAGCTAGAAACTAAATTGGCTTTTCAGGAGCTCACCGTCGAAGAATTAAACCAAGAAGTGATCAAGTTAAATCGACTCGTCTCCCATCAGCAGCACCAAATTCATATGTTAATTGGTAAGTTGCAAGACATGGAGCCGAGTAATATGGCCACTCAGGCTGAAGAAACGCCGCCACCACATTATTAACCTAATACTGTTAGTGAAGACTTTGATTAACTGGCGGGCAACGCAAAATATCCAGGGAATGCGATGTTGACATTTTTAAGACCCACACCTCCCGTTTTATTACCCATAGCGTTAGTGGGTGAAGACATTCTCACGCAACGGGCCATCACGGTGCAACACTTTGACGCGGCGCTTACTGAGTTTGCCGAGCAAATGTCTGCCAGTATGACCGCGGCCCAAGGTGTTGGCATTGCAGCCCCGCAAGTACACAGCCCTTTAGCCCTATTTATTATGGCTTCACGCCCCAACGAACGTTATCCCGATGCACCGAACATGGCGCCTGTGGTGGTGGTTAATCCGCGCATTGTTTATGCTTCGAGTGACTTAGTCGGCGGGGAAGAGGGTTGCCTGTCTGTGCCTGGACAAAGATTTAGCATACAAAGACATAAAACCATTGAAGTCCGTTATCAGAATTTACAAGGCGAGTGGCAACAGGCAAAATTAACTGACTTTATTGCACGTATTTTTCAACATGAATTCGATCACCTTCAAGGGATCACCTTGCTTGAGCGTTCGCGGATGCCAGAACAAACACACACTTTGTCAACCCAACCTACTACCGTAAAAGGTGAAGCACAATAATGAAACTGTCCTTCGTTACCCCTTTATGCCGACCTTTTACAGTGCCAGTATTAACGCTAGGTTTAGTATTAGGCTTATCAGGATGCGCTTACAACAGTATTTTTATTAATTATCCTGCACAAATTGAGCCGATTAAACAGCAACTTAATAGTGCAACTCCCTTGGCGGATATTGATAAACTAACAAGTAATATCACAGGTAAAGATGCCCTACTCTACGCCCAAGAAGCTGGCCGTATAACCCAAGTAGCAGGTGACTTTGCGCGCAGTAAACAATATTACCAACAAGCGGTCGATGCCTATATCGCCTTTGATGATAAAGCCAAAATTAGTGCTAGCGGCATTGGCGCCACCGCAAGTAGTTTAGTGTTAAACGATAATGCAATCCCCTATCGAGGGCCTGGATATGAACGTATTATGTTGCATCAATATCAGGCACTTAACTATTTGTTTAGTGGCGATTATCAAGGCGCTTTAGTTGAGGTTCGTCGCAGTAACGAGCTGCAAAGTAGCGAGCAAGAGCGCTATCAAAAATCACAACAGTCAGTACAAGCCATGGCAAACGGCACTATCGATGCCGAAGTGAACAAGCTAGGTCAGGCGGCAGGGACAGTGACCAGCTCCTTCTTAAACGCCTACAGTTATTACACTACTGGTCTGCTGCATGAAGTGTTGGGCGAGCCTAATGATGCTTATATCGATTATCGTAAAGCCGCACAAATCACTCCCGATAATACTTATTTACAACAAGATCTTGTGCGCCTAGCTAAGCAACTTGCTATGCCACAATATGATGAGTTTAAACGCCGTTGGGGTGATGCTAAGCTACCTAATCCACAGGATGGCCAAGTTATTTTGATGGTCGAGCGTGGCTTTGTGCCCGCAAAACAATCTCTCACAGTACCCTTTACCATCCACGGCAACTGGCAGACCGTGTCGTTAGCGACTTATATGCCAAACAATACTTTTGTACCAGAGACGCAAGTACAAGGCTTAGGTACAGTGCTGAAAACAGAACCAATTGCTAATATAGATGCGTTAGCTATCACTGCACTGAAAGAAGAACTGCCCGCCACGTTAGTGCGCCAAGTGGCTCGGGTGTACGCTAAGTCGGAAATGGCCTATCAAGTTGAAAAAAGTGGCAGCCCTGGTAATAATGCCGCGAATATCGGAAGTATTGCCATGCAGATTTTTAACGTAGTAACAGAGCAAGCTGACCGCCGTAGTTGGTTAACGCTTCCAAAACAAGCACAAATCGGGCGGCGTTATCTAAACGCAGGTGAATACACTTTGCAGATAGATAAAGCGCCACCGGCAAAAATTGATGTTGCAGCAGGCAAAACCACTCTAGTCTGGGCAATTGATACTGGTAATTACACCCGTATTTATTCAATAATCATCTAGTCTAGCGCAAGATGAATTTGGATAAGACGCGTGTTATTGGGTTTATACAATCACAAAATGGAACTGACTATGAAACAATTTAAACTGATTTTTGTGCTGGCTGCGGTGATCGGGCTGGCTGCATGTCAATCTAAAGTTGAGTATGGCGATGCCACCGAAGTTGAAACCGTCAACGAAAACTTTGGCTCAACCGATCTTCAAGCTATTGCGGCCAAAATGGTCGATAGCATGATGACATTCCCACCGATTGTGGCAATGACAGCCAACAATCGCCCGATTCTGTTCGTCGATAGCATCAAAAATAAAACCTCTGAGCATATCGATACCGAATCAGTGACCGATACTATCAGTAACAAACTATTACGTTCAGGTAAGTTCCGTTTTATCGATATGACCAAAGTAGATGCCGTTCGTAAGCAGCTAGATTACCAAAACAACACTGGCATGGTTGATCCCTCAACTGCTATTAAGTTTGGTCGTCAAATCGGCGCTCAATACATGTTATACGGCAATTTATCCAGCATCGTTAAGCAAGACGGTAGCACTAAAGACGTGTACTACAAGATGACAATGCGTTTAATGGATTTAGAAACAGGCTTAATTGAATGGTCTGATGAAAAAGAAATCCGTAAAACAAAGTCTAAGTCTTTCTTGGGCTTATAATTATCTTATCGAACTCAATACTGCACGTATCGAGTTTTCACAAAGCCAGCTTAAATGCTGGCTTTTTTTACATATTTAACATTGGTTATCCTAGGTAAATAAGGTAGTGTACTCGGCCAAAATACCCTGCAATGATGATGCTATAAATTACCCCTGCTGCCAGCTAAGGGCTCACCTTAGCCATGCAAGCTTGTGTGATAGCGACCGCTCACTCTGCAGCTTAAAAATCAATTTTTGAAGGATTTAAGTTGTGAACTTGTTTAAAGCCAGTTTGGTTGCCCTTACCTGTAGTGTATTAATGTCGTGCGCAACCCATAGCACGCTGAATACCGCACCGCGCGATACCAGTGCTTATATCAGTCAATATCAGGCGGCACTTCGCTCACAGGTCATTTCAGATGTTCGTTATGAACTGGATTTTAAACTCACGGGTGAGGCTGAGTTTTCTGCCACGTCAAAGGTCACATTTAGGTTAAGTGAAGTCCCAAAACAGTTAAGCCTAGACTTAAATAAAGCACAGATAAAACGATTTTTAATCAATGGCACAGCGATATACCCCAACTATAATGGCGCCTACATCAGTTTAAATACGCGTCTACTAACCTCGGGAGAAAACACTGTTGAGGTGCAATTTACCCGCGCTCACAGTACCAACGGTGAAGGTTTACATCGTTTCCAAGATCCGGTAGATGGCAAAGTTTATCTTTATTCTCATTTTGAACCCGCTGCAGCTCAACAGATGTTTGCGGTGTTTGATCAACCCGATATCAAAGCTAACTATCAAATTACTGTCACCGCCCCTAAAGACTGGCAAGTGATTAGCTCAATGCGTGAAACACAAGTCACTCCAGCAGGTGCTTATAACCGCTGGAGCTTTCCTGACACGCCTAAACTGAGTCCGTATAACTTCTCGATGCACGCTGGCCCCTACCATGTGTGGCAAGATAATTCAGGTCGTTATCCAATGCGTTTATTTGCCCGTGAATCAGTGGCAAATCAAGTGACACCACAAGATTGGTTTACCTACACTAAACAAGGGTTAACTTTCTTTGATAACTACTTTGGCATTGCTTACCCGTTTAAGAAATACGATCAAATTCTAGTGCCAGACTTTCTCTATGGCGCCATGGAAAACGCAGCCGCAGTGACTTTTTCTGAAGATATTTTCCTGCATAAAGCGGCGATGACAGCCGATCAAAAGCAAAGTCTTGCTGGCGTTATCATGCACGAAATGGCACATCAATGGTTTGGCGATCTCGTCACCATGAAATGGTGGAATGGTCTATGGCTTAATGAAAGCTTTGCTTCTTTCATGGGCACACTCGCGACTCAAGAAGCAACTGAGTTTACTAATGCGTGGCGTAATTTTTATGCCACCGGTAAACAAAAAGCCTACGAGCAAGATAGCCTAGTCACCACTCACCCCATTGAAGTGCCTGTCGCGACAACCCAAAATGCCTTTGATAATATCGATGCGATTACTTATCAAAAAGGCGCATCAACACTAAAACAACTGCGCCACTTGCTAGGCGATATGGTGTTTCGCCGTGGCGTAAGTAATTATTTAAAGCAATACAGCTATCAAAATGCTGAATTAGACGATTTTATCAATAGCCTCAGTAAAGCCGCAGGCCGTGATTTAACCGCGTGGACTCAAGAATGGCTCTATAGCGCTGGTGTCAATACGATTAAAGCGGAATACCGTTGTAATGGTAACCGCATTAGCGCGTTTAGTCTGGTGCAGCTGCCAGCAAGTGCTGAACTGCCCACCTTGCGCGAACAAAAAGTTCAAGTGGCCCTGTTTACTCAATCACGTTCTGGCTTGAGAAATGACATTACCGTGCCTGTGACTTACAAGGGCAGCCGTACTGAAGTCAGCCAACTGGTTGGCGAACGCTGCCCTGATTTAGTGTATCCAAACTTTGATGATTGGGGTTTTGTCAAAGTAGAGCTCGATAAAAAATCCTTTAAAACTGCTCAGCAACAACTGAGTAATGTATCAGATCCACTGCTGCGTTCTATGCTATGGCAAAGCCTGTGGGACAGTGTTCGCGAGGGGAAATTAAGCCTAGAACAATATCTCAGTACTGTTTTTGTGAACGCGCCAGCAGAGTCTGATTACACTATCGTCGGTCAGATTATTGATAGCATGTTGCGCTCAAAGGAATATTTAGCGCAAATTGCACCGATTCAACAAAATTACGCTGAAAATGCCATCAAAGGCTTAAGCCAAATGAGCCTGAGAAAGACGATGGAAAGTAAAGACGATAATGACTTTCAGCGCCGCTGGTTTAATGCCTATGTCAGTTTAGCGAGCGATAGGGATTCACTGCGTCATTTAGCGCAGCTACTGGACGGCGATACCAAAATTAAAGGATTAACCTTAGATCAAGATTTACGTTGGGCAATCATTATTCAACTGAATCGTTATGATTTCCCCAATGCATTGCAGCGTTTAAACACTGAAGCTGCAAAAGATAATTCTGATGCAGGCGAAAAAGCGGCACTTGCTGCAGAGGTTATTCGCCCAGAGGCTAGCGCAAAACGTCGTTGGTTAAGTAAAGTCCACCAAGACAGCTTGCCCTTTGCTAAACAACGGATTGTCATGGCCAACCTTTATCCTGCAGAGCAAAAGCTATTAAGTGCAGCAACCGCTGAAGAACGCCTGTCGAGCTTAAACGATATGGACAAAAAAGGGCCGGTATTTATGCGCAACTACGGTTACAACCTGATCCCTACAGATTGTAATTACACAAGTATTGCAGCATTAAATAACGTCCTCGATAGTCAAACTGGATTATCGAATCTCGCTCGCCGCACTTTACTCGAGACCCGCCAAAAAGAGCAGCGTTGTGTACTCATAAAAAATACTATGGCTCACTAAACTAAGCCATACCCTAAAGAAGAGGCGTTACTGAGCCTCTTCTTTATTAATGGGGAGAATTATTATAAAAATGGATTAATTTATCTAACGGTAATGGCTCCGCGTAAAAATAACCTTGATGAAGGTATACACCTTTAGCGGCGAGATAATCAACTTGCACTTGAGTTTCAACGCCTTCTGCCACCATATCCATATTTGATTCGTGGCCAAAAGCAATAATGGCATCCAATACCGCGCCTTTTAAATCTTCGGTGCCAATGGTATCGATAAACATCTTATCGATTTTAATACTGTTAATACCCAGCTGATGTAAATAACTAAAACCGCCAAAACCCGTACCGAAATCGTCAAGCTTAAAGCCATGGCATAAGGGGGAAGCAGCGCTAATTTCAGCTAATGCTAACTCAAATTCGGTGATCGGTTTACGCTCTGTTAACTCAAATGAAATCCGCTTTACTCGCACATCTTGATGGGATAAAAGCCATTTACTGAGTAGACCAGCCTCTAAATGTTGCGCAATAATATTGACGCTTACCCACCCCTTAAGTTGCGGTAAATCCAGATAAACCTGCTCAAGTAAGTGTTCAGTTATCGGTAAAATCAAACCTGAGTCTTCGGCATAGGGAATAAACTGATTGGGATGAACTAACACCCCATCCAGTCTACGCCAACGCACTAACATCTCTTGACCGACAACTTGCCCAGTGCGGCAATCAATAACGACTTGATAATATGGGACGAACTCTTTACGTTTCAAGCCATTTTGAATCAGAGTATCTGTCGAGACTCGAGCAGAAAACCAATTCCAATAAAAGATCACCGCGATGCTGGACAGCAGTAACGCCATAATCAACAGAAACATTGCTATTGTTAGCCCAATTTTTTGGTACTGCTTATCACCCGCCCTTAAGATAAAATTCGCATCAAGCACTTCATCATAGTATGATTTTTCTATTAATATTCGCCGTTGACTTAAGACATCCACACCGCGCTCAAGCGATTTAAGACCACGATAATTAATTTGCAGCTGATAACAATCATGGCACAGCGTTGATAGTAGATTGTTAGTCACAGAACCGTTGGTTAATACGACTAATTGATGCGGGCCTAAAGGAAATATAAATATCAAACTACGAGCACGATCATCGGCCGCGATTATCGTCGCAATCATAATCGACTGTTCAGCGACTTGCAGCGTACGACGTTGATCAATTTGATAGTTCAGGGCTGGACCAATATTGGAGCACTTTACTCCATTGTCCAATTCAAGCTGAATAAACCTCACCGTAACAGGGCTTAATAAATGACTATTGAGTTGGCTAACATCATCTTCTGAACAGGTAAAAGATAGCGTAGCAAAGGGCGATTTTATATTAATCCGCTCAAAAGCTTGTAAACCTTTTGCAAAAGTATGATGAATTTCATCAAGATCTCGTATCACTCTCCTTTCCATTACTACAGCAGTTAACCAAGAGTGCACTAAGGCTGCGATTAGCAGCGGAGAGAGAAATAACAAGGCTGTATGCAGCCAACGATTTAAACACCAGCTCGGTAAAATCCATTTCATACTGCAACACCCACTCAATATAAATTGATGTTTGATGAATGATAGAAATACAGCCTTCAGTGCTGTGTCATTCTCCATAACATTTACGTTATTTAAGACTATATTGTATTTGAGGAAATAACTGGCTTTACTGTCGGCTTAATCTCTGCCTCTCTAATCCAGGTTATCAGTATACAAGTACTGAAGATTCGACATCGTTAAATCAAGGTTATTCGTACTGGACTATCTCATTCATGTCTAATGTTTTTGCGATTACAGTCGCTATACTAGAACAAAGCCAAAATGATAACTAAATGTTAAAGGTAATAAATTATGCAAACAACACTCAAAGCAAGACTGCTGTTAAGCAGCCTTTTTGCAGTACTGCTCACGATTGCAGTGCTAGTCAGCATATCCAGTTATTTCATTAGAAATAATGCATTGATAAATACTCAAAACGAGATTGATCAATTAGCCAATACTTTTGCGCAAGGGATTGGTTTATGGGTACAAGATAGAAAGACAGCCATAACGAGCTTGAAGAAAACTATCGAAGCAAATCCTAATACTGACGTTACACCATTTTTACTACAAGCCCATAATGCTATGGGCTTTGCCCTCACCTACTATGGTGACGAGCAAGGTAATATGTACCGCCAAGATCCAGCGCTATATGTAGCAAATTATGACCCTAGAGTTCGGAGCTGGTACACAGATGCAAAGGCTGCTAATGCGACAATCATGACTGCCCCATATATCAGCGCAACATTAAAAAAACAAGTTGTCACTATTGCTGAGCCAGTGATGACTGCGGGGAAACTAATAGGTGTTGCAGCGGCTAACTTAACCATAGATCAGTTAACAGATGCAGTACAACGCTTAGAAGTACCAGGTAAAGGTTATGCATTGATGGTTGATAATAAAGGACTTATCATCAGCCACCCTAATAGTCAGCTAAATACTCAACAACTGACTAAAATTGATGATAATTTTAGTAACAGCTGGTTAGCACTGCGTACCAATGCCAATACTATGGAAGAACGTACCCTCGATGGGGCGACTAAATTAGTCTATGTAGCAGCAATTCCATCAACGGATTGGGCGCTAGTATTCGTGATGGATAAAAAAGAAATAATGACAAACGCCACGACATTAGCTTGGTGGATGTCTGCCGTGGGTATCGCTCTTTTAATACTATTTGGTTTAATTTTATTCGCTATATTCAAAGTACAATTTAAAGACCTCGAACGCGTTGCTCAAGCCCTCAATGACATAGCCGAAGGTGAAGGTGATTTGACCGTGCGTATTCATACAGCAAACAAGCACGATGAAATTGGTATGTTAGCATCGGGCTTTAACCGCTTTGTCGAACGCCTTCACGGCATGATCTCTCGCATGCATAAGATTGCAGGTCAACTCGAGTATCAAGCCAAAGGCAGCAGTGCATCGGCAACCGATAACAGCCAGCGTATTGAAGTACAACAGGATGAAGTGACAATGGTAGCCACCGCCGTGACCGAAATGGCCAGCGCAACCGAAGAAATTGCCAGCAATGCAGAGCATACAGCGCAGACAGCACAAAATGCGGTTGGGCTGTCAAATAATGGTCATAAACAAGTCGCCCAAAGCCAACTATCCATCCGTAATTTAGCCAGTGAAGTTGAAACTGCTGGGCGTATTATTGGTGAGCTGAATGAGCACTCACAAAAAATTAACAGTATCTTGCTGACTATCAGTGGTATCGCCGAGCAAACCAACTTACTCGCACTTAATGCAGCCATTGAAGCCGCACGAGCAGGTGAACAAGGTCGTGGCTTTGCAGTAGTTGCAGATGAGGTTCGTGTACTGTCACAGCGCACTCATTCATCGACACAAGAAATTCAGGCGATGATCGAAACCTTACAACAAACTGCAGCCAAAGCCGTTAAGTCTATGACTCAGAGCCATGAAATGGCAGAAACTAGCGTGAATGATGCCAATTCAGCCAGCGAAAGTTTAATACTCATCAGCAAAGCGATTAATGATATTTCAGATATGGCTAGCCAGATAGCAACAGCAGCGGAAGAACAAACTTCGGTCACTAGCGAAATTAATCGCAATACTGAGTCGATTCGTGAGGTATCGGAAAACCTTTCGATTGAAGCACAAACCTCTATGGTCCAAGCTCAAGAACTAGCACATTTAGCTGCGTCACTACAGCAGGAAGTGAATAGCTTTAAGCTTTAAAGCAAGACGCTACCTGACCGCTAGTATAATAATACCCGCGAATGTCACTGATATTCGCGGGTATTTAATTAGTGACGTTATGCTTTTTAACTCTTAGTTGTTAAACGATAAAATGGTTCTAACCCAATAAATCATCTAAATAAATTGGGCTTAATTCATTTTAGCCGCGACTTCATCGGGAGCATCAAAGTCAGAACGAACTGATTGAGACATCACATGTACGGTTCTTAATCCTTGATAGCCCATTTCAATTCGATTTCCGCCATTCTTTTTTGCTTTATACATAGCTGCATCTGCACAGGAAAGTAACTGCTTTTCATCCAAGCCATGCTCTGGATACAAGGCAATGCCAATACTTGGCAGTATGAATTGCTGTTGTTCAGCAAGTTCAAAAGGTTGATTCAATGCTTGTAATATTTTTTGAGCAGCAATCAAAGTATTCTGAGCAGAGTCAACACGTTCGAGTAAAATAACAAACTCATCCCCGCCAAAACGTGCAACCGTATCAGTGCCCCTCACACAACTCACTATCCGCTGGGCTGTTTCTTGCAGTAATAAATCCCCCACGCTGTGTCCAAAGGTGTCATTAATCCATTTAAATTTATCTAAGTCCAAGTAAAGCAAGGAGAAGTAACTTGATTCTCTATGAGCGCGATATAACGCCTTTTGAAACCTATCATAGAAGAGCTCTCTATTGGGTAACTGTGTCAGTTGATCATAAAGTGCAATATGCTCTAGCCGGGCAAGCATCTGGCGGCGCTCAATAGCAAAGGCAATTTGTGTCGATACAAATTCCAATAGTTCACGGTCTTGATGGGTATAAGAAGCAGAATCAGGCTCACTATGCATCATCAAAGCACCAATAACGCCTTTTTGTAGTTTTAACGGCACGCCTAGCCAGCTTAAATTGTGACTATCGAGCTCCTCCTGCATCATCTCGGGATAGCCAGCTAAACATGATGGACACAGTAATAATGATTCTGCACTGTGGATAACTTGCTCTGTGAATACACAAAAACGACTAATATCAAGATGTGTATTCTCTTGGGCCGTCACTTTATAGGGGAAACTGAGATCGTTTAAATCTTGATCATACAATGCGATAGCAAAATTTGTAGCCGGTAGGAGTTTAGCAATAATTTCGTGAATTCTGCGATATAGCGCAAGGAGATCTTCTGCAACATGCACGGCTTCAGAAATCTGGTATAAGGCGGCTTGTCTGCGCTCTGCATTTCTGTTTTTAGTGACATCTCTGGCAACGGCTACCCGCTGTTGGTAAGTCTCAGACCAACGGGCAGACCATAGAATATCAATAACAACACCATCTTTACGCACATAACGGTTTTCAAAATCGACTTTAAATCGACCTGCCATAATTTCATTAGCCGTTGCAAGGGTGCGCTCTCTATCCTCAGGTAAGACAAGCTCAAGCATTTGCATACCGACCATTTCGTCAGGAGTATAACCAAAGATACGCTCGGCTCCAGCACTAACAAACTCAAATCGTCCCGTTTTATCAACAACACAGATAGCATCTAAAAGAAGGTCTATAAAATTACTTAAGGAAGTGTAGCCATCATTATTCACACAAGGCTCCAATAAATATCGATAACCAGCTAAGTCTAATAATAAACGTAAATCATACTATTAGAGTAGGTTAATTATTTAAATCATTCCATGATAGTTCAGCTTAACTTAAACTAAATTCACAATAATCTGAACAAATGTACTGACGGATAATGTGTAGCTGCCCACTTAAGCTTAAATGAAATAACGTTAGCAGCATAAAACCAGATGATAACAACTAGGTTAAATCTCAACATTCCACAAACGCTAGTTAGACTGAAGGAATTTATTTTTGGAACAACGCTTTTCTTCCTCACATAATCCCACAAATTTACGCCTTGGACTTGCTATGTGGTCACACCCTCATTGGCAAGAGAGTATTTATGGCCAAGGGGTTAAGCAGGCTGAAAGGCTCGCACGCTATGCAACTATTTTTAATACTGTAGAAGGTAATACCAGTTTTTATGCTACGCCAGCACAGAAAACCGTGCTGAATTGGAACAGTGCCACGCCCGATGATTTTCGCTTTACCTTTAAGCTGCCGCAAACGATTACGCATCAAAAACGATTACAATATTGCGCCCAAGAATTAAAAGACTTCTTTCAAATTATGGCGCCATTAATCGACAAAACCGGCATGTGGAAAATTCAACTTCCAGCACATTTTGGCCCAGAGTTACTCTCTGTGCTGAACCAATTTTTAGAGCAAGTCCCACAGGGATTGACCTATGGTGTTGAGGTGCGGCACCCAGCTTTTTTCGCCAAAGGTGATGCAGAGCGAGAACTGAATCGATTATTAATAAAAAAGAAGGTCAATCGTATCATCATGGACAGCCGCCCACTCTTCGCCTTATCACCGAGTAACGTAGCTATTATCGATGCCCATAAGAAAAAACCGCGAGTCCCGGTGCATGCTATCGCGACCGCTAATCATCCTGTAGTACGTTTTATTGGGCAACCTGACGATGCCGTAGCGCAACTATCACAGCAAGGTGTTAGTGCTTTACCCAAAGATAACGATGTCTTTTTCGATAATTGGCTAGCCCAACTGCCGCAGTGGCTTAAAGAAGGACGAGAGCCCTATCTATTTATCCATACGCCCGATAATCACCACGCGCCCGAACTCGCGATTCGTTTATATCAAAAACTGCGAAACCAAATTGCAGCACAAATTCAACTCGCCGAGATAAACCTGCTTGAGAAAAAACCTGAAGTGACTAGCGCACAGATGGGACTCTCTTGGTAAACCTCTAAATCAAAACGCTAAGCGCTAACGCAGAAAATAGTGTTAGCACTTAGTATCGAACGAGATGACTGGATAAATGAACTAGCCAAAAAGTGTATTGGCGAGAATAAACACTCCAGCAGCCAGCAGCATAGTAATAGGTAACGTGAGTATCCAAGCGAGCATGATTTGCTTAATCGTTTGACTCTGTAAACCCGAACGATTTGCAACCATAGTGCCTGCCACAGCAGAGGACAAAATATGCGTTGTCGATACAGGCATCCCCGTTAAGCTTGCAATGCCAATCGAGGCCGCTGCGGTCACCTGCGCAGCAATACCTTGGCTATAAGTCATACTCGATGAGCCAATTTTTTCTCCAACGGTATAAACGATGCGTCGCCAGCCTACTAAGGTGCCACAACCCAGCGCTGTCGCAATGGCAATAATGACCCAAAGAGGCGCATATTCAGTGGTTTTAGTAAGGTCTTGACGCCACTTAGCTAACGAACGTAAATCTTTAGCGGGCAGATCTAATTTTGCGACTTGGCGAGCAGTATCATCAATACAGAGTAATAACCGTCGCACTTCTCGTCGTTCTTCTATGCTCATGTCTTTATAAGTCGAGACTTTGGTTAAGTGATGGTCGAGTCGTGACATCGCAGGCAAAACATTGGCTGAAGAGCAATGGGCTAACATATTGTCGGGGGCATTTAAAGTAGCATTAAAATCAATCATCTCAGCGATAACCGCTTGATTGCGATCGTAAATCGCCATAATGCGTCTATTCGCATCTTGCGTTTTTTCCAAATCGTAGGCTTGGCTACCCATATCCAAAGCGAAATAAGCTGGTGCAACACAAATAAGCACCAGCATCACTAAGCCAATGCCTTTCTGCCCATCGTTAGAACCATGGGCAAAACTTACGCCCATAGCAGAGACAATCAAACTTACCCTTGCCCAAAACGGCGGATGTTTCTTGCCATTGATTTGTATCTGTTCATCTGGGGTGCGATGAATTTTATGTTTCTTCCAAATCAATTTCATCACAAGTAGAAATATTGCGGCCATCACAAACCCTAACGTAGGAGAAATGATTAAGGACAACATGATTTGTGATGCTTTAGAAAGATTAATACCTTGTAGAATAGGTAGATGGTTCATCCATGCAAATGCCCCACCCACACCCATAATCGAGCCAATCAAGGTATGAGAGCTCGATGCCGGAATACCAAAATACCAAGTACCTAAGTTCCAGATAATGGCCGAAAATAACAACGAAAACACCATCAATAAACCTTGGCTAGAATCCATACCCAGCAAAGAGTCTACCGGCAGTAAATGCACTATCGCATAAGCAACGCCTAAGCCGCCTAACAACACACCAGCAAAGTTACATAATGCAGAGGAAACAACAGCGAGGTTTGCAGGCATAGCTTTGGTATAAATAACCGTTGCCACGGCATTGGCTGTGTCGTGAAAACCATTAATAAATTCGTATGCCAATACAAAAAGGACCGCAAGCACTAATCCCACTGACCAGCCAAAACCGAGTGTAGCGAACATCTCAAACATAAAATACTGACCCTAAATGGTAACGGCTACAGATTACGCCCAAGTTTGGCTTCTGTTACAGTGAAAAATGATTTAAATAGTCAAAAAGTGAATTAGCCCTCAATAATTCAGCGCTAAACTTGCAACAAAACAGCGTCTCTTTGCACCGTTAAACACCAAGTGTATTATTAAAATAAAAACGTCAGCTAAGTTAGCTGACGTTTTAGGTTATTCACTTATCTATTATTTATTGCAGATGACCTGCGTTATGTAGTTCACGGTCATTTTGAGCAGGTGGACTCCATTGATACATCCATGTCTCAGACAACGGCTGACCATCAACTTCTAAATACACTCGTAAATTGATCGGCTCAACGCTGTCATCTGGCGGCACTATGTCAAACATCGCGCGGTAACCATTGATAGACGCCAGCGGGCGCGCTGATTCAATTTCTACTTTGCCAGCAGAGGTACTAATCATAGCTTTAACTTGGGTGTCTTTACCTATCATAGGTAAAGTACCACCGGCAAAATCTACCACAAAACGTTTACTGTAGTATTTTCGTTTCTGACCAACAACACCACCAATGCCAGTGAAAGTATCGACAACACGAGCGCGGGGCGATTGTACTGGTGGAATGCCGCCCCAATACATGTTGTAGCTATACAGCAGTTCTTGTCCTGGTAAAATCGGCTCTGCCGGATTCCAGAAAGCCACTATGTTATCGAAGGTTTCATCCAGCGTAGGGATTTCAACTAACTGCACAGAACCTTTACCCCAACTACTGGTCGGCTCAATCCATAAACTGGGGCGTTTATCATAAAAAACACCGTCGTCTTGGTAGTGATCAAAGTTACGATCACGTTGTAGTAAACCAAAACCTTTTGGGTTTTCATCACTGTATGCATTAAATCGCAGATTTTCTGGATTACCTAACGGACGCCAAATCCATTCACCGTTACCTGTGTGCATCGCTAAGCCATCAGTATCATGAATTTCTGGACGCCAATCATAGCCAGTGCGGCGATCATTCTCACCCACCATAAACATACTGGTCAGTGGCGCCACACCTAAACGTTCGATGGCTTTGCGTGGATACACAGCAACATCAACTTTCATTTTTAAACGTTCGCCTGGCTCGATATCAAAGCGATAAGCTCCTGTAACACTCGGCGAATCTAACAAGGCATATACTGTAGTAATATTCGACCCTGGTTTAGGTTTTTCTAACCAAAAGTCAGTGAACATGGGGAACTCTTCTGGCTTAGGCATCGCCGTATCTACCGCTAAACCTCGAGCAGATAGACCATATTGCATCTCTTGGCCCACAGCGCGGAAATAACTAGCACCGAGGAAAGCCACAACATCACGCTCCCAATCGGTATTGAATTGCATACGGAAACCCGCAAATCCAAGATCTTTAGGTAACTGACTGCCTTTGACCTTTGACTTACCGTAATCAAACATCGAAGGCGAATAGTCGATGGGTTTCGCCTTGCCTTCATTTAACTCATAAATATGAATTGGCGTGTCAAAATACAGCCCAAGGTGAAATAGCTCAGCACGAAACTGAGATTCTTGATCACGCCATAAGGCGGCTTTTTTCTTGAAATGAAATTGTTGGTAATCATCCCAGCTCATGCCTTGCAGGCTTTTAGGCAATTCGCCTTTATGGCTCTCATAGGGTTGTGATGCCATAGTTCGGGCATAACCTTTAAGCCAAGCATAACTAAACTCTTCACCTTCTGGCGATGCTTGTTTGCCCGCAGCGCAAGCTGAAAGACTTAGTAATACACTACAGGTTAACAATACGCTGCCAACCATACGCTGCAAACGGCCGCGACGACTAGAGGATTGAGCTTCAATCGACGATGCTGTCATCATCGATTGCGGATAAACATTTTTTTGTTCGAGAAATAAGTTGGGTTGCATAAGCAGACTCTGAATTGGTGTAACTTCCTGACACTTCTCTGCAAGTTTAACTAATTTGCAGCGATAGCCCTATGGAGAACTGTTGATGACAGCAGTAACAATACAGCTATCGGCAGCAATTCGCCAGAATCTAACATACTTTCTATTGAATGGAATATGTGATGTTAGCTATTTTCAATATTGATACTTATTTATGAAAAGAGAATTAACAAACTTAACGTTTTTTCAGCACAAAAACTTACCATACGCAAAGATCATCACTCGTCATTAAAAGCTTGTCACAGCCAGAGTAGGCCTATTACTTTTCTTTAGCTGAAATCTGCAACATGACGATAAGCCAATCCAAACTGGTGCACTAAAAAGCTGTTGGGTCTAGCAATGGGAAAAAATAAAGGCTGCAAAATGCAGCCTTTATTTATACTTAGCTCAATTATTAAATAAGCTCATTCACCTATTCGCTTGAGGCCTACTTAGCCTCTGCGACAGGTTTACGCTTATTGTGCGCAATAATTAATGCGACTAAACAGACAACGCCAACAATAATACCAACTGGCTGACTCCAAGATTGTGGTAAACCTAAGCCAATACCTGCCGTCATAATATAAGACACTGTCACACTGGTGCCACCAATCGCTGGTAAACTAACAATCCAATGGAAAGTACCGCGATCAAATAAATATTTAGTCGCTAACCACAACACACTGGTCGACAACAACATATTTGAGAAGGCAAAGTAACGCCAAATCAATGTGAAATCGATTTTAGTCATAAAGTACGCAATTACCAGAATTGGTACTGCTACGAATAAGCGATTTCGCATACTCTGTGGAATGTGGAACGCATCAATGATGGTTAATCGTAGCGATCTAAATGCGGTATCACCCGAAGTTATAGGGAATACTGCCACCGCAAGAATTGCCATCACACCACCAAACACGCCAAGGTATGAGGTTGCAACCTGATTAACGACTAATCCTGGACCACCTTGTGCAAGTACGGCTTTAAGTTCAATGTAGCCACCAGGGAATGCAGCAATACCAGCAATCGCCCATACACACGCCACCACACCTTCAGCGACCATAGCGCCATAATACACAGGGCGAACATACTTCTCGTTGGTTAAACAACGGGCCATAATAGGCGCTTGAGTTGAGTGGAAACCACTAATTGCACCACACGTAATGGTTACAAATAGTAGCGGCCATACTGGCAGACCATCAGGGTTTGGTGCGAGTAAATCGTTGTTGTAATGGCTGTGATCAAAATAAGCAAATATATCGCCAATTTCTGGCAACTGAGGTGCATTCATTAATAATGCGACCGCAATTGATGTGGTCATAACGATCATCAGTAAACCGAACGCGGGATACAATTTAGTGATAATTTTATCAATTGGCAGCATAGTAGCAAAAAAGTAATAAGCTAAAATGACTAACACCCAAAAGGTATTATTGCTAAAAATAGTATCTTTAAAAAAGTCGAGATTACTGAGTAATCCTGCTGGGCTCATGATGAAAACAACGCCCACAAAAAACAACAGCATAGCGGTGAATAACAACATTACGCCTTTAAAGTAGATATTAAAATAATGGCCTGCAATTTCAGGCAAGCTTTTACCATCTTCTTTAATACTCAGCACACCAGAAAAGTAATCGTGTACTGCACCGCCGATAATATTACCCAGTACAATCCACACTAAAGCGATGGGGCCATATAGTGCTCCCAAAATAGGGCCAAAAATGGGACCTATACCCGCGATATTAAGAAACTGGATTAAAAACGCTTTTGCAGGATGAACTGGCACGTAATCGACGCCGTCCTGAAATTTTTCTTGTGGGGTTTTAGCTTTAGGGTCTATACCCGCTTGTCGCTCGACAAAGGGGCTATAAAACTTGTATGCAAGCACGAGAAGTGCAATACAAATAAAGAAAATCAACATTTTTTTATTATCCATGTTTTAGAAGGTCATATGACGTAGAGTTTCATTGAGTTAGCTATCTAGGTCAAGCGACTGAGCACTAGACTAAGGTCGAGTAGATTATTTAAAACCGCCACAGCAGTACTATTTTTCTAAAAAATATTTAAAAATGTATCGAACTGTATCTAGGTATTTTCTATTATTGTGAACTCTTCAACTGTTAGTATTCTGCATTGGCGCAAACGATTTTTAATCGGTGTAGCTAAATCGCAATACTTTATCGTGACATATCTTCCGCCATACTCACCGAGGTCACTCAGCATTAATGTGTAAAAAACAAAAACCAGCCGTTGGCTGGTTTTTATCGTATTCATATCTGTAATAGTGGAGAGCAATAATCCATTCGTTATAGTGTAAATAAACCCACACAGCGAGCGCTATCATGGGCTATTGACAGTATTACGCCTGTGGGCGCATAGCAGGGAATAGGATCACGTCACGGATAGTATGAGTGTTAGTGAACAACATCACTAAACGGTCGATACCAATACCTTGACCTGCCGTTGGTGGCAAACCGTGTTCCAGTGCAGTGATGTAATCTGCATCGTAGAACATAGCTTCATCGTCGCCAGCATCTTTCGCATCAACCTGCGCTTTAAAGCGTTTATCTTGATCTTCAGCATCGTTCAGCTCGCTAAAGCCGTTAGCCACTTCGCGGCCACCGATGAAAAACTCAAAACGGTCGGTGATGAAATGGTTGTCATCGTTACGACGTGCCAGTGGTGAAATATCTGCTGGGTAGCCAGTGATAAAGGTAGGCTGCATTAATTGCCCTTCAGCTGTTTCACCGAAGATTTCTTCAAGCAACTGACCACAAGTCCAGAATTTTTCAATTTTCATGCCTAAGCTTTTTGCCAAATCGCGCATGAACTCAACATCTTTAACTTGTTCATAGGTCATAGCTTGGATAGTAGCGTTATCAGGATTGTATTTCTGAATCGCTTCTAACATGCTTAAACGCGCGTATGGACCGCCAAAATCAACCGTGTGCTCACCATATGGCATTTGCGCACTGCCGAGCAATTCAATCGCAATTGAGCTGAGCATTTCTTCGGTTAAGTCCATTAAATCATTGTAATCAGCGTAAGCCATATAGAATTCCATCATAGTGAATTCAGGATTATGGCGTGGCGATAGACCTTCGTTACGGAAGTTACGATTGATTTCGAACACTCGCTCAAAACCACCAACGACTAAACGCTTTAAATACAATTCTGGCGCGATACGCAAATACATTGGCATATCTAAAGCATTATGATGAGTGACAAAAGGACGGGCCGAAGCACCACCTGGGATCACGTGCATCATAGGGGTTTCAACTTCCATGAACTCTTTTTTGATCATGAAGTTACGGATTGCAGAAACCACTTTAGAACGCATAATAAAGGCATTGCGCGAATCTTCGTTAACAATCAAATCAACGTAACGCTGACGGTAACGCATTTCTTGATCGGCAAGACCATAATAATCTGCAGGCAATGGACGCAGTGCCTTGGTCAGTAGCTCGTACTGTTCCATGTTGACGTATAAATCGCCTTTACCAGATAAATGCAACTGACCCGTCACGCCGATAATATCGCCGATATCTAGACCTTGGTAACGCTCTTTCAAATCGCCCTGTACACTCTTTTCAGCATAAGCTTGAATACGGCCAGATACGTCTTGGATCACTAAAAAAGGACCACGTTTGGCCATGATACGGCCAGCAATGCTGGTCTTAAAACCTAAGGCTTCAAGTTCTTCTTTCGTCTTATGGCCATACAACTCTTGCAGTTCAGCCGCTTTATGAGTGCGACGGAACGTATTAGGATGTGCATTAGCACTGCAGTTTGGGCGAATGCTATCTAGCTTGGCACGGCGCTCGGCGATCAGTTTGTTCTCGTCTATTACTTGTTCAGTCATCTTAATTTCTCGTCTATAGCTTGAATTAATTACAGCCCAGATTTCAAACTGGCTTCGATAAACTTGTCCAGATCACCATCGAGCACCGCCTGCGTGTTACGGGTCTCAACGCCTGTACGTAAGTCTTTAATACGGGCATCGTCTAATACATAAGAGCGAATTTGGCTACCCCAACCGATATCAGACTTTGCATCTTCAGCAGCTTGCTTATCCGCATTTTGCTTATGCATTTCTAACTCAAACAGCTTGGCTTTCAACTGTTTCATCGCAGCGTCTTTGTTTTTATGCTGAGAACGGTCGTTTTGACACTGCACGACGGTGTTTGTCGGTAAGTGAGTAATACGAATGGCTGATTCCGTTTTGTTAACGTGCTGACCACCCGCGCCAGATGCGCGGTAAGTATCAATCCGTAGATCCGATGGATTGATATCAATGGTGATATCGTCATCGATTTCTGGATAAACAAATACTGAGCAAAATGAGGTATGACGACGACCCGATGAGTCAAATGGCGATTTGCGCACTAAACGGTGTACGCCTGTTTCGGTGCGTAACCAACCAAAAGCATATTCGCCAGTGAATTTAATGGTCGCGCCTTTAATACCAGCGACATCACCATCGGTGACTTCCATTAATTCAGGGCTAAAACCATGGGCATCGCCCCAACGTAGATACATACGCAGTACCATGTTGGCCCAATCTTGGGCTTCTGTACCGCCACTGCCAGACTGAATATCTAAATAACAGTTTGACGCATCTTGCGGGCCGGAGAACATACGGCGGAACTCAAGATCAGCAAGGCGACTTTCGAGATAATCCAGCTCTTTACTGGTTTCATTGAAGGTATCTTCGTCTTCCTCTTCAATAGCAAGCTCAAGTAAGCCTTCAACATCTTCAAGACCTGAGTCCATATCGTCGATAGTTTTAACTACAGCTTCTAAACCGGCGCGTTCTTTGCCTAAGGCTTGGGCGCGCTCAGGGTCATTCCATACTTCTGAACTTTCAAGCTCACGGGTCACTTCTTCTAGACGCTCACTTTTGGCATCGTAGTCAAAGATACCCCCTAAGAAGCTGCGTGCGCTCGGCAAGCTCCTTAATTTTGAATTTTACGGGATTAACTTCAAACATGAATTTTCAACTTTCTTTATTTGGCCGCTTTAATTGATCTTCCGCTAAAAGAGGCGATGATTAACAGTATTTATAACCGCACATTTTAACCTAACACAGCGGGTAAACCTAGTGGGGCACTGTTCATAAAATGGGATAACACTGATTATTTCTAAGCATTAAGCCACATTAGCGAACCAAAAGGGTTGAATCAACTTAACCCTGATATTAAGGTGAATAAACTGGATGCTAATTCCTATCCAAAACTCATATTCAATATTAACGCGAGTTTATTAGGCAGAGCTAACGCGGTTTAGGATCTGCAACTTTGCAGTGCAAATTAGACTTTCAGTAGAATAAATACTCACTCCCAAATTCAACACCGACTAACCATTAAAACGGCAGCATGGAAGCTACTGATAAATGACTATTGAAAAACCAAATAAAAACGGGAGACATAAAGCCTCCCGTTATTGGTTAAGATTGATTCTAGGTTAAATCTTAAACTGCCCCACCAGCTTACCTAAATGAATACCTTCCTCTGAGACTGTCAAGCTCACTCTAGCGGCATCTTCGCTTGAATGAAGCAGCTCATTCACAATCTCTTGAATTGCATACACGTTGCGGTTAATTTCTTCCGTCACTGAGCTTTGCTCTGTCGCCGCAGCCGCAATCTGGGTACTCATATCATTAATCGCCGTCACGGCAGATGTTACTGAGCCTAAACTTTCTGAAATGGTGCGAGAAGAATCAACCGAACGAACACAGCTTTGTTGGCTTTCCTCCATCGCTTTAACGGCTTGCGTCACTAACTGATGTAACGCCGACAACATTTCGTTGATTTCCAAAGTACTGGCTTGAGTGCGACTAGCTAAGTTACGCACCTCATCGGCCACCACAGCAAAACCGCGGCCTTGTTCGCCAGCGCGAGCGGCTTCGATAGCAGCGTTTAACGCCAAGAGGTTGGTCTGCTCAGCAATACCGCCTATCACTGACAACACACTGTTGATCTTTTGCGATTGCTCACTCAAAGATTGAATGCTACCCGCCGCATTATTGATTTGCGACATTAACGAAGCAATCTCCTCTAGCGAAGCATCAACACAGCGCTGGGCATTCGCCACGTCACCCGTAGCAGCTTGGGTTGCTTCGGCCACTTGGGTGGTATTTTTAGCCACCTCGTTAGCTGTGGACGACATTTCAGTAATCGCAGTCACCACTTGGTCAGTTTCATTGTTATGGCTCACCAACTGACTTGACATCACTTTCGTTTGGTTGTGAATCGCATTAGCGGCATCTTTAACGCGTGATGTTGCCCCCGCTACATCACCAATAATCGTTTGGAGTTTATCCACAAAAAGATTAAAGGATTTCCCTAACTGCGCAATTTCATCCTCGCCTTTTACGCTAAGTCGCTTGGTTAAGTCTCCCTCTCCCTTTGCGATATCATTTAAGTTATCGGCCATATTCTTAATTGGTGACACCATACGATGAGCCGCTATCACGATAATAAAGCCTGTGATCACGGTCAGTAATAATGCGATGACTAAAATGGTAAAGGATTTATCAGCCATGTCTGCTGCAGCTGTCGCTCGATAATCCTCAACGACCGCCTCAATATCATCAATGTAAGCTCCTGTACCTAACATCCATTCGGTACTTGGCACCATCATCACGTAACTAATTTTCTCAATCTGCTCATTGGTATTGGGTTTTTGATAGTAATAGGAAAAACTACCATCACCACGTTTCGCGGCGTCCAGCAAGCCAACAATAATTTTAGTGCCGCGAGGATCGGTCATATCCATCTTATTTTGCCCCTCAAGATTGGGCATCGTGGCATGAAAAATATTTTTTCCTTGAGAGTCATAAATAAAAAAGTAACCGGCACTGCCAAAACGTATATCCCTTAACGCTTGATTTACATCGCCCCGTTCTTTTAACGACAGTTGATAACTGACAATTCCAGCGGCTATTTCAGTGGCTTCTTTGATTTGTTGTTTACGCTCATCAACAAGCTTGGTTCTAAAGGTGCCGACTGTATTAGTAAGCGCATCTTCCTCGATATAATAAGATACCGACATCAACACCAATAGTGCCAAGATTAATGGAAATAGCGCTAACATTAATAATTTATTGCGTAAACTAAAGTCCGACATACCTAGATACTCCAAAGGGATACTGCTTATATTTATTTTTTGAGTATAGCTAAAATGAATAAATACTGATGCTATTTAGTTAACAAATTATTAGCTTTATTCAAAAAAATTAATAAAGAATCAAAGTGAATGCAGCAACATTCCGCTCAGACTAAAACCAACGACCAGTAATAGCATTGATGGTCTAAATAACTTTAAGACGCCAAAACCGAGTAGCACTAAAGCCATATCCTTAGCTGAAAATACCGCTTGGGAAAAAACCGGTTGATAGAGCGCCGCGATGAGTAACCCCACAACACAAGCGTTGACTCCCGCGATAGCGCCAGCAATTTTGGGTCTTGCCGCAATGGCGTGCCAGCTTTTTAGGGCCACCAGCATCAATAAAAAACCCGGTAAAAAAATGGCAGCGGTCGCAATCGCAGCGCCCTTCAATGGGCTATCGAGCAACATCTCAGCGCCTAAAAAGCTGGCAAAGGTAAACATAGGCCCAGGTACAGCTTGGGCAAAGGCATAACCCGTTAGAAAACGATCGCCACTTAAGGTATCGACTACCGCCGTTTCTAACAGCGGCAGTACAACATGACCGCCGCCAAATACTAAACTCCCCACACGGTAAAACTCACCAAATATCGATGCCTCAGGCCCAAGCTGCACGGTAAAAAAGCTACCAATGAGTAACACTAAAAACAGCAGTAGATAGACATAGTTCAATCGAATCGGCGCAAGTGGAGTCACATCATCTTGCATCGCGCTCAATGTATAAATACCCACAGTCGCAGCAACGAGTAATAGCGCCATTTGTGTCCACATAAATGGCGCCATCAACATTGCTGCAGCACTGACTAACATTAATAAACGTGCAGATTGACGTTGGCAAAACTGTGTAAACATTGCCAGAACAGCATCGGCAACCACAACGACTGCCATCAATTTAAGCCCGTAAATCATTCCTTGAACGTAATGGTTAGCGAGCCATGCGGCCGTCGTTACTGCCAGTAAATACATCAACACAAAGGAAGGTAAAGTAAATCCTATAAAGGCTGCCAACGCGCCAGCAAGCCCGCCTCTGTGGTAACCAATGGCAAAGCCCACTTGGCTCGAGCCTGGTCCGGGTATAAATTGGCTTAAGGCGACCAAACTGGCATAACGCTTATCGTCAAGCCAACCTAGCTCATTAACAAAAGTATGCCGAAAATAACCAATGTGCGCCGCAGGCCCGCCAAAACTCATCAAGCCCAAGGTAAAAAAACGTAGGAAAATCTGTAGCATAAAATGCCGTCCATCAATGCTTAAAGTACTGAAGATTATGTCACTAAAAAGACATTATGATGAAGTATCACGCGAGCAATGCTGATAAACGTAAGGCAAGAGGCTCCACACGGCAGAGCCCTTAAGATGATTAACTGGAACGAAAAGATTAATAAAATAAACCGGCACAATAAGTTAGCTTAAAATAGAGAAGCAATAAAACATCAATTTTTTACTAACATGGCTAACACTTCAAAATGTTCCGTATGCGGGAATAAATCAAATAACTGCACTTTGGTTAAGTGATAACCTTTAATGTGCTCGAGATCTTTAGCTAAGGTTTTAGGGTTACAGCTGGAATAGAGAATCGCTTTAGGGGAAAACTCGCTTAAGGACTGACACAGCGCCTCACCAATACCACGCCGCGGTGGGTTGACGATAATCAAATCGGGCTTATCGGCAGCACTTTTGCCCTTGGCAAAGTCGGTGGAATCAAGCGCCATAAATTGCACATTTTCAAGCCCCATCATTTGCGCAGACATTTGTGCGCAGGCAATCGCCTCGGCTTCGATTTCAATTCCGGTCAACTTGATATCTTTCGATGCGCAGTGCAGTCCGAAACCGCCCACACCACAGAACAAATCCCATAATGAGACAGGGGAGAACTCGGCAACCCATTCACGGGCTGTTTGATATAACTGAGCCGCAACCTGCGGATTGGTCTGGAAAAAACTTTTAGGCCGAATAAACAAAGGCACATGATTAAAACGCTCTTCAAGCCTAGTATTCTCAGTTAAGAAAATCTCCTCATCGCCCTCAAGGATTGCCATATGAACGGGTTGGATATTGACTGACACCACTTTGATCTGCGGATATTCCGCAAGTAATGTTGGCAATTCACGTTCGATACGTTCGATACCATTGGTAGAGCGTAAAACAAAACGTAGCAAATACTCGCCGCGCACTTGGCTTCGGGTGAGCAGAATAAATTTAAGTTCGCCCTTAGCTTTATCGACGCGGTAAGGAGGAATGCCTGCCTGCTGCACAAAGCGGGTTAAGCGGTGTAATAACGTTTGCATATCAGTGGGATATAACAGGCAGTCGCAAAGATTAACAGCCTCACCACTTGGGCTAATAATCCCTAACACGGGTTCATGGGCGGCACCGAGCACGACCATTTTGGCTTTATTACGAAAGCCGCTGTCATCGCCAGTGATGGGAGGTAGAAAAAGTTCTGCCGAATTTGCGGGAATAAAAGGTGTGAGTAATTGCTGTAATATTTGGCTTTTAGCCGCCACTTGCTGCGCCATAGGCAATTGAATATGTCGGCAAGAAAGACACTGGCCTTGATTAAAATAATCACATTGTTTGACGGTATTAACAATGACAGTGTTCACGGTGGCAGCACTCACAAAAAATCCTAGGTATCAGTAAAAAGCGCCACACTGTAGCGGTTTTACGGATAAAAATCACCTTGAAGCGCACTCAAATCCGCATCAAGCACACAATTTATGACGTATTCAAGATAAGGTGAGTTTATTCACATCGGCAATCGATACTCGCTTACCAATCGCCTTTTCAATCCATTCAAGCACTTCTGCCGAGGTGCTGCGAAAAGTGGTTAACTTCCCGCCATACAAACTGAGTATTCGCGGATGGGAAATCGATGTCTGCATCAGGGTATCTCGCGGCCGTTCAAAGGCTTGGCTATTTTGCTTAGGCAAAACTCGAATACCACAAAAGGTTTGGGTTATTTTGGCTTTAAGGGCATCTAACTCTGGCGCTAGTGGAAAATAATGCTTATAAATCCCCAGTAAATAATTAATCTCAGACACCGTTGCCTTGGGCGGTGTATCCAAAGAAGCTAACTCAGTTTCGGTGGTGCCAACCAAGGTTTGACCATACCAAGGCATCACAAAAATGACTCGCTGATCAAAACAAGACTCTAAGTACAAAATGCCATTGGGGGCGGGTATATCCAGTAGCACATGCGAGCCTTGCACCCAATCGAGTTCGACACCCGCTAGCGGAGGTAACACTTTACTCAAAACCGCATTCACCCAAGGCCCAGCTGCATTAATTACTAATTTAGCTTCGGCTTTGCAGATCTCGCCTCTATGGCTAAAACTCAGCTCGCAGTTCTCGTGTCTATGCGTTAATGCTACCAACTCAGCCTCTGCATAAACCTCAGCGCCAAGCGCTTGTGCGCTACGTGCGACGGCTTGTGTTAATAATTTATCGTCGGTCTGTGCATCCCAATATTGAAATACCGCTTTTAACCCTGTGAGTTTTAGCCCGGTTAAACGGTGCCAATGTACGGCGGGTAATGATACAAATTGTCCTAAGGGATCAAACTGGCTTAGCAGCGCATATAAACTCAGCCCAGCGCGTATAGTCAAAGGGCTACGCTGACTGTTGTCATATACAGGAATATAAAACGGTACAGCCTTAACAAGAGTTGGCGCCAGAGTCATATCCATCTTATTTTGCCCCTCAAGATTGGGCATCGTGGCATGAAAAATATTTTTTCCTTGAGAGTCATAAATAAAAAAGTAACCGGCACTGCCAAAACGTATATCCCTTAACGCTTGATTTACATCGCCCCGTTCTTTTAACGACAGTTGATAACTGACAATTCCAGCGGCTATTTCAGTGGCTTCTTTGATTTGTTGTTTACGCTCATCAACAAGCTTGGTTCTAAAGGTGCCGACTGTATTAGTAAGCGCATCTTCCTCGATATAATAAGATACCGACATCAACACCAATAGTGCCAAGATTAATGGAAATAGCGCTAACATTAATAATTTATTGCGTAAACTAAAGTCCGACATACCTAGATACTCCAAAGGGATACTGCTTATATTTATTTTTTGAGTATAGCTAAAATGAATAAATACTGATGCTATTTAGTTAACAAATTATTAGCTTTATTCAAAAAAATTAATAAAGAATCAAAGTGAATGCAGCAACATTCCGCTCAGACTAAAACCAACGACCAGTAATAGCATTGATGGTCTAAATAACTTTAAGACGCCAAAACCGAGTAGCACTAAAGCCATATCCTTAGCTGAAAATACCGCTTGGGAAAAAACCGGTTGATAGAGCGCCGCGATGAGTAACCCCACAACACAAGCGTTGACTCCCGCGATAGCGCCAGCAATTTTGGGTCTTGCCGCAATGGCGTGCCAGCTTTTTAGGGCCACCAGCATCAATAAAAAACCCGGTAAAAAAATGGCAGCGGTCGCAATCGCAGCGCCCTTCAATGGGCTATCGAGCAACATCTCAGCGCCTAAAAAGCTGGCAAAGGTAAACATAGGCCCAGGTACAGCTTGGGCAAAGGCATAACCCGTTAGAAAACGATCGCCACTTAAGGTATCGACTACCGCCGTTTCTAACAGCGGCAGTACAACATGACCGCCGCCAAATACTAAACTCCCCACACGGTAAAACTCACCAAATATCGATGCCTCAGGCCCAAGCTGCACGGTAAAAAAGCTACCAATGAGTAACACTAAAAACAGCAGTAGATAGACATAGTTCAATCGAATCGGCGCAAGTGGAGTCACATCATCTTGCATCGCGCTCAATGTATAAATACCCACAGTCGCAGCAACGAGTAATAGCGCCATTTGTGTCCACATAAATGGCGCCATCAACATTGCTGCAGCACTGACTAACATTAATAAACGTGCAGATTGACGTTGGCAAAACTGTGTAAACATTGCCAGAACAGCATCGGCAACCACAACGACTGCCATCAATTTAAGCCCGTAAATCATTCCTTGAACGTAATGGTTAGCGAGCCATGCGGCCGTCGTTACTGCCAGTAAATACATCAACACAAAGGAAGGTAAAGTAAATCCTATAAAGGCTGCCAACGCGCCAGCAAGCCCGCCTCTGTGGTAACCAATGGCAAAGCCCACTTGGCTCGAGCCTGGTCCGGGTATAAATTGGCTTAAGGCGACCAAACTGGCATAACGCTTATCGTCAAGCCAACCTAGCTCATTAACAAAAGTATGCCGAAAATAACCAATGTGCGCCGCAGGCCCGCCAAAACTCATCAAGCCCAAGGTAAAAAAACGTAGGAAAATCTGTAGCATAAAATGCCGTCCATCAATGCTTAAAGTACTGAAGATTATGTCACTAAAAAGACATTATGATGAAGTATCACGCGAGCAATGCTGATAAACGTAAGGCAAGAGGCTCCACACGGCAGAGCCCTTAAGATGATTAACTGGAACGAAAAGATTAATAAAATAAACCGGCACAATAAGTTAGCTTAAAATAGAGAAGCAATAAAACATCAATTTTTTACTAACATGGCTAACACTTCAAAATGTTCCGTATGCGGGAATAAATCAAATAACTGCACTTTGGTTAAGTGATAACCTTTAATGTGCTCGAGATCTTTAGCTAAGGTTTTAGGGTTACAGCTGGAATAGAGAATCGCTTTAGGGGAAAACTCGCTTAAGGACTGACACAGCGCCTCACCAATACCACGCCGCGGTGGGTTGACGATAATCAAATCGGGCTTATCGGCAGCACTTTTGCCCTTGGCAAAGTCGGTGGAATCAAGCGCCATAAATTGCACATTTTCAAGCCCCATCATTTGCGCAGACATTTGTGCGCAGGCAATCGCCTCGGCTTCGATTTCAATTCCGGTCAACTTGATATCTTTCGATGCGCAGTGCAGTCCGAAACCGCCCACACCACAGAACAAATCCCATAATGAGACAGGGGAGAACTCGGCAACCCATTCACGGGCTGTTTGATATAACTGAGCCGCAACCTGCGGATTGGTCTGGAAAAAACTTTTAGGCCGAATAAACAAAGGCACATGATTAAAACGCTCTTCAAGCCTAGTATTCTCAGTTAAGAAAATCTCCTCATCGCCCTCAAGGATTGCCATATGAACGGGTTGGATATTGACTGACACCACTTTGATCTGCGGATATTCCGCAAGTAATGTTGGCAATTCACGTTCGATACGTTCGATACCATTGGTAGAGCGTAAAACAAAACGTAGCAAATACTCGCCGCGCACTTGGCTTCGGGTGAGCAGAATAAATTTAAGTTCGCCCTTAGCTTTATCGACGCGGTAAGGAGGAATGCCTGCCTGCTGCACAAAGCGGGTTAAGCGGTGTAATAACGTTTGCATATCAGTGGGATATAACAGGCAGTCGCAAAGATTAACAGCCTCACCACTTGGGCTAATAATCCCTAACACGGGTTCATGGGCGGCACCGAGCACGACCATTTTGGCTTTATTACGAAAGCCGCTGTCATCGCCAGTGATGGGAGGTAGAAAAAGTTCTGCCGAATTTGCGGGAATAAAAGGTGTGAGTAATTGCTGTAATATTTGGCTTTTAGCCGCCACTTGCTGCGCCATAGGCAATTGAATATGTCGGCAAGAAAGACACTGGCCTTGATTAAAATAATCACATTGTTTGACGGTATTAACAATGACAGTGTTCACGGTGGCAGCACTCACAAAAAATCCTAGGTATCAGTAAAAAGCGCCACACTGTAGCGGTTTTACGGATAAAAATCACCTTGAAGCGCACTCAAATCCGCATCAAGCACACAATTTATGACGTATTCAAGATAAGGTGAGTTTATTCACATCGGCAATCGATACTCGCTTACCAATCGCCTTTTCAATCCATTCAAGCACTTCTGCCGAGGTGCTGCGAAAAGTGGTTAACTTCCCGCCATACAAACTGAGTATTCGCGGATGGGAAATCGATGTCTGCATCAGGGTATCTCGCGGCCGTTCAAAGGCTTGGCTATTTTGCTTAGGCAAAACTCGAATACCACAAAAGGTTTGGGTTATTTTGGCTTTAAGGGCATCTAACTCTGGCGCTAGTGGAAAATAATGCTTATAAATCCCCAGTAAATAATTAATCTCAGACACCGTTGCCTTGGGCGGTGTATCCAAAGAAGCTAACTCAGTTTCGGTGGTGCCAACCAAGGTTTGACCATACCAAGGCATCACAAAAATGACTCGCTGATCAAAACAAGACTCTAAGTACAAAATGCCATTGGGGGCGGGTATATCCAGTAGCACATGCGAGCCTTGCACCCAATCGAGTTCGACACCCGCTAGCGGAGGTAACACTTTACTCAAAACCGCATTCACCCAAGGCCCAGCTGCATTAATTACTAATTTAGCTTCGGCTTTGCAGATCTCGCCTCTATGGCTAAAACTCAGCTCGCAGTTCTCGTGTCTATGCGTTAATGCTACCAACTCAGCCTCTGCATAAACCTCAGCGCCAAGCGCTTGTGCGCTACGTGCGACGGCTTGTGTTAATAATTTATCGTCGGTCTGTGCATCCCAATATTGAAATACCGCTTTTAACCCTGTGAGTTTTAGCCCGGTTAAACGGTGCCAATGTACGGCGGGTAATGATACAAATTGTCCTAAGGGATCAAACTGGCTTAGCAGCGCATATAAACTCAGCCCAGCGCGTATAGTCAAAGGGCTACGCTGACTGTTGTCATATACAGGAATATAAAACGGTACAGCCTTAACAAGAGTTGGCGCCAGATTGAGCAAATGGCGTCGTTCAAGTAAAGATTTACGGACTAAATTAATTTGACCCGTTTCTAAGTAACGCAAACCGCCGTGGATAAGTTTGCTGGAATTGGCCGACGTTTGGCCGCCTATGTCGCCTTTTTCGACCAACAACGTGGAATAGCCCGCCGCAGCCGCATATTGGGCAATGCCGACACCACTAATCCCTCCGCCAATAATCGCTATATCGAAACAAGCCATAACTCACTCTCGCTAATGTTCCATAGACGACCGACCTACTGAACTCAATCAATCAATCAATCTCAGTCGAACAGCTAATAAGCGTTAATATGTCAATAAGTTAATCTTAGATCAAATATCGACATAAGAGTTTAATCAATACTGGCATGTAATTTTTTAAGTGCTTGATCGCACATGGCCTTTAAAGCTTGTAACTCACTCGCCTCGCCGCCGACTTTACAACGCATTAAATGGGGGATTTCACTTGCCTGTGTTTTGAGGGCAATTCCTGCTGATGTTAAGGCGAGCACTCTCACCCGTTCATCCTGTTCACTGCGGCCACGCGTCACAAATCCTTTTACCTCTAATCGTTTTAGCAATGGCGTTAACGTGCCTGAATCGAGAAAAAGTTTATCGCCTAAGGTTTTAACACTAATCCCCTGCTCTTCCCACAGCACTAACATGACCAAATACTGCGGATAGGTTAAATCTAATTTATCTAACAGAGGGCGATAAACTCGCACCATCGCATTCGCAGCGCTATAAAGTGAAAAACATACTTGATTTTCAAGGCATAAGGCATCATCTGCACTAACATTTTTAGCTATATCGACAGAATTAACGCAGGTATTGGGTTGAGTTGTTGCCATAGGAAGATCCGACACATTAACTATATTGCGCACAATATACTTGCATTCACACCAAAGATCGAATTATAGTTTACCGCAATTGAGTTGCGTGCAACTTAAATTAATACTTAACCTTAGAAGGTCAATACTATGAAAACACTTTATGAAACACGTGCAACAGCAAATTCACGCTGAAATGGGCAGTTGCGATAGCTGCCATGTTTCAGACAAAGGTGGCGTCAGCGATGACAATCTTAGCCATGAAAATGCTCAGTGCATTAGCTGTCACGGCGATTTAAAAGAACTGGCCGCCGCCGCACCTAAAGATAAAGTATCACCACATAAATCTCACCTTATAGGCGAAATTGCTTGTACCAGTTGCCATAAAGGTCACGAAAAATCAGTCACCTATTGCGATGCTTGCCATAGTTTTGACTTCAACATGCCTTACGGCGGCAAATGGGAACGTAAGTTTGTCCCTGTTGATGCCGACAAGGCAGCACAAGATAAAGCCATTGCTGCGGGCGTAAAAGAAACCACTGATGTGGTCGTTATTGGTTCAGGTGGTGCAGGTCTTGCCGCAGCGGTATCAGCCCGTGATGCTGGCGCTAAAGTTATCCTGTTAGAAAAAGAACCAGTTCCTGGCGGTAATACTAAACTTGCCGCAGGTGGTATGAACGCTGCCGAAACCAAGGCGCAAGCTAAGTTAAATATTAAAGACAAAAAGCAAATCATGATCGACGACACCATGAAAGGTGGCCGTAACATCAACGATCCTGAGCTGGTTAAGGTCCTCGCGAATAACTCTTCTGACTCTATCGATTGGCTAACCTCTATGGGTGCCGATATGACTGACGTTGGCCGTATGGGTGGCGCTAGTGTTAACCGCAGTCACCGTCCAACGGGTGGCGCTGGTGTCGGTGCACATGTGGCACAAGTCCTATGGGACAACGCCGTTAAACGCGGTACTGATATCCGTTTAAATAGCCGTGTTGTTCGCATTATTGAAGATGCTAAAGGTAATGTGACTGGTGTACTAGTCAAAGGCGAATACACTGGCTATTACGTCATCAAAGCCGATGCCGTTGTCATTGCTGCCGGTGGTTTTGCCAAAAATAACGATCGCGTAGCTAAATACGATCCTAAGCTAAAAGGCTTTAAAGCCACTAACCACCCAGGTGCAACCGGTGATGGCTTAGACGTAGCTCAGCAAGCTGGCGCGGCAACTCGTGATTTAGAGTTCATTCAAGCTCACCCAACCTATTCACCAGCGGGTGGCGTAATGATCACCGAAGCGGTTCGTGGTAACGGTGCTATTGTAGTTAACCGTGAAGGTAACCGCTTTATGAACGAGATTACTACTCGTGACAAAGCTTCTGCGGCCATTTTGCAACAAAAAGGCGAAAGTGCGTATCTAGTATTTGATGACTCCATCCGCAAGAGCTTAAAGGCGATTGAAGGTTATGTGCACCTAAACATCGTTAAAGAAGGTAAAACCGTTGAAGAGTTGGCTAAACACCTTAATGTTCCTGCTGCTGAACTAGCAAAAACTATCGCTGCATATAACGGTTTTGTAAAGTCTGGTAAAGATACTCAATTTGAACGTCCTGATTTACCGCGTGAACTTAATGTAGGGCCTTTCTACGCATTAGAAATTGCACCCGCTGTTCACCACACTATGGGTGGTGTTGTAATTGATACTAAAGCCGAAGTGAAGAGTGAAAAAACGGGTAAACCCATCCAAGGTCTCTATGCCGCGGGTGAAGTAACCGGAGGCGTTCACGGTGCTAATCGCCTAGGTGGTAACGCAGTATCCGACATCGTCACTTACGGCCGTATTGCCGGTGCTGAAGCGGCTAAATTTGCCAAGGATCACTAGCCAAAAGTTGTAAATTAAAAAGCGTAAAGCTAGGTATCATCATTCAAAGCGAGCCATCTTGGCTCGCTTTTTTATAACCATTTAAAAATTTGATGATAAAGCTCACTCTTTTAATGGTAGGTTTTCTAAGGCTTAGGACAAAGAGCCTTAAGTCACTTACACTCTTTAGCAGATAACAATATCAGCAAATTCGGTGGGAGATTGAAATGAGAATTGGATTTTTTAGCGCAAAGCATTACGACATACAGTATTTTGACCGTACTAATACCGCCTTTGGCGCACAAATTGAGTATTTTGATTATCGTCTTTGCATGCAAACCGTGAAGCTTGCTGAAGGGTTTGAAATTATCTGCGCTTTTGTCAACGACTCACTCTGCGAAGAAGTGCTCATTGAACTGGCGAAGGGCGGCACAAAAGTGATCGCAATGCGTTGTGCGGGCTTCAACAATGTTGATTTAGTCGCCGCTAAACGTTTGGGCATGCAAGTCGTTAACGTACCAGCCTATTCCCCTGAGTCTGTTGCTGAACACACAGTCGCCTTAATGTTGACACTCAATCGCAAAATTCATAAAGCTTATCAACGCACCCGCGATGCCAACTTCTCTCTTGAGGGTTTAGTCGGCTTTAATATGTTTGGCAAAACAGTCGGAGTGATCGGTACTGGTAAAATAGGTGTGGCGACGATTAAAGTGCTACTTGGCTTTGGCTGCAAAGTCGTCGCAGCAGATCCTTACGTTAATCCAGAAGTGTTAGCGCTCAATGTGGAGTATCAGGATCTTGACGCGATTTATGCTAACAGCGACATTATCAGCCTACATTGCCCACTCACGGCTGATAACCATCATCTACTCAATAAAGCCAGTTTCGCCAAAATGAAACCCGGTGTGATGGTGATTAACACTAGCCGTGGTGGCCTGCTAAATGCGTTTGATGCAATGGAAGCGTTAAAGATAGGCCAAATTGGTTCACTTGGCTTAGACGTATATGAAAACGAAAAAGGCCTATTTTTTGAAGATAAATCGAATGAAATCATTCAAGATGATGTATTTCGCCGTTTATCAGCCTGCCATAACGTGATTTTTACGGGTCATCAGGCTTTCCTTACTGAAGAAGCTCTAAGCGCCATTGCCAAAACGACCTTAAGCAACATAAAAGCATTATCTGCAGGGGAACTATCAGGTAACGAACTGTTTTAACTGACAGATAAAATTCTGACTGCTAAAGTGAGGCTTCACCTTTGAAGCCTCATATAGTGGACCTTAATATGTTAGTGATCCAGGAAACTCAAGATATTGTTACGCCCTCAGGGCCAATGCGCACTTATATCTACCGCCCAGAAGCACAGGGACAATTTCCAAGCATAATCTTTTATTCTGAAATATTTCAGCAAACGGCACCTATCGCGCGCGCGGCTAATATTCTCGCTAGCCACGGTTTTGTAGTGTTAGTCCCCGAAGTATTCCACGAACTCAATCCCATAGGTACAGTGCTAGCCTACGATGAGTCAGGTAAAGATAAAGGTAACGCCGATAAATTTACTAAGCCTTTAGAGCATCATGATAGTGACACTCAAGCACTGGTAGACTTTGCTCTTCAACAAACCTATTGCACCGGCAAAATTGGCAGTATGGGCGTTTGTATCGGCGGGCACTTAGCTTACCGCGCCGCATTAAATCCCACTATACTCGGCGCATTTTGCCTCTATCCAACTGACATCCATTCGAATACCCTACCCTGTGCTTATGGTAATGATTCTCTGAGCCGCAGCGGCGATATTCAAGGGGAATTGGTACTGGTGTTTGGCAAACAAGACCCCCATGTATCCGCAGAAGGTCGAGTGTTGATTCATCAACGATTAATGGCATTAAACCGTAATGTCACTTGGCTTGAAGTCAATGCACAGCACGCTTTTATGCGTGATGAAGGCGAACGCTACGATGCCGCGTTAGCACTGCAAATGTACCTGCAAGCTGTGGCATTTTTCCAACGAGTTTTACGTTAATTTTTGAAAGAATAGAGAACTGTTGACGTCGCAAATAGATGATTCTAAGCGGCGTTTTTTGATAGATAATGACAATTTACTAAAACGAAAAAAGCCTCATCTTTCGATGAGGCTTTTGTCTTTATGTTGGCGGAGCGGACGGGACTCGAACCCGCGACCCCCGGCGTGACAGGCCGGTATTCTAACCAACTGAACTACCGCTCCTTTAAGTTAACGTTTACACATTAACCTAAATTAGGCGCTTGGCGATGACCTACTCTCACATGGGGAGACCCCACACTACCATCGGCGCGTTTGCGTTTCACTGCTGAGTTCGGGATGGGATCAGGTGGTTCCACAAGGCTATTGTCACCAAGCAAATTCTTACTGGTTAATTGTCCGTCTGACGGCATTGTCTCCTCGCTACTGTGCTCATGTACTAACGTACACTCCGCGCCTCGCTCGTCACGGCTTTGTCAGCCTAACAATTACCTGCGTAATTAACCTGTTAATTAATAATTCGGAAAGCTGATTTGCTTTGAGTCTTTAACTTTATTAAGTGTCACTATTCGTCTAAGGCCATATAAAACCCATCTGGGTTGTATGGTTAAGCCTCTCGAGTCATTAGTACATGTTAGCTCAACGCCTCACAACGCTTACACACCATGCCTATCAACGTCCTAGTCTCGAACGGCTCTTTAGAGGAATTAAATTCCTAGGGATGACTCATCTCAGGGCTCGCTTCCCGCTTAGATGCTTTCAGCGGTTATCGATTCCGAACGTAGCTACCGGGCAATGCCATTGGCATGACAACCCGAACACCAGCGGTTCGTCCACTCCGGTCCTCTCGTACTAGGAGCAGCTCCCTTCAATCATCCAACGCCCACGGCAGATAGGGACCGAACTGTCTCACGACGTTCTGAACCCAGCTCGCGTACCACTTTAAATGGCGAACAGCCATACCCTTGGGACCGACTTCAGCCCCAGGATGTGATGAGCCGACATCGAGGTGCCAAACACCGCCGTCGATATGAACTCTTGGGCGGTATCAGCCTGTTATCCCCGGAGTACCTTTTATCCGTTGAGCGATGGCCCTTCCATTCAGAACCACCGGATCACTATGACCTACTTTCGTACCTGCTCGACGTGTATGTCTCGCAGTTAAGCTGGCTTATGCCATTGCACTAACCGTACGATGTCCGACCGTACTTAGCCAACCTTCGTGCTCCTCCGTTACTCTTTGGGAGGAGACCGCCCCAGTCAAACTACCCACCAGGCACTGTCCCGAACCCCGATAAGGGGCCGCGGTTAGAACATCAAAACTACAAGGGTGGTATTTCAAGGACGACTCCATCATGACTAGCGTCACAACTTCATAGTCTCCCACCTATCCTACACATGTAGGTTCAATGTTCAGTGCCAAGCTATAGTAAAGGTTCACGGGGTCTTTCCGTCTAGCCGCGGGTATACGGCATCTTCACCGCAATTTCAACTTCACTGAGTCTCGGCTGGAGACAGCGTGGCCATCATTACGCCATTCGTGCAGGTCGGAACTTACCCGACAAGGAATTTCGCTACCTTAGGACCGTTATAGTTACGGCCGCCGTTTACCGGGGCTTCGATCATGAGCTTCTCTTGCGATAACCCAATCAATTAACCTTCCGGCACCGGGCAGGCGTCACACCGTATACTTCCTCTTGCGAGTTTGCACAGTGCTGTGTTTTTGATAAACAGTTGCAGCCACCTGGTATCTGCGACTCCCGTCAGCTTAGAGAGCAAGTCTCATCACCAACAGGAGCGTACCTTCTCCCGAAGTTACGGTACCATTTTGCCTAGTTCCTTCAGCCGAGTTCTCTCAAGCGCCTTGGTATTCTCTACCCGACCACCTGTGTCGGTTTGGGGTACGATTCCCACTAACCTGAAGCTTAGAAGATTTTCCTGGAAGCATGGCATCAACTACTTCAGTCCCTTAGGACCTCGTCATCAGCTCTCAGTCTGCACACTAAAGTGCGATTCCCCGGATTTGCCTAAGAAATCAACCTACCACCTTAAACGCGGACTACCAACGCCGCGCTAGCCTAGCCTTCTCCGTCTCTCCATCGCAGTTAGCGGAAGTACAGAAATATTAATCTGTTTCCCATCGATTACGCCTTTCGGCCTCACCTTAGGGGTCGACTCACCCTGCCCCGATTAACGTTGGACAGGAACCCTTGGTCTTCCGGCGAGGGGGTTTTTCACCCCCTTTATCGTTACTCATGTCAGCATTCGCACTTCTGATACCTCCAGCGTGGGTTACCCCTTCACCTTCAACGGCTTACAGAACGCTCCTCTACCGCGCAGTCCTAATGGACCGCACCCGTAGCTTCGGTGACTAGCTTAGCCCCGTTACATCTTCCGCGCAGGCCGACTCGACTAGTGAGCTATTACGCTTTCTTTAAATGATGGCTGCTTCTAAGCCAACATCCTAGCTGTCTAAGCCTTCCCACATCGTTTCCCACTTAGCTAGTACTTTGGGACCTTAGCTGACGGTCTGGGTTGTTTCCCTTTTGACGACGGACGTTAGCACCCGCCGTCTGTCTCCCGAGTAGTACTCACTGGTATTCGGAGTTTGCAAAGGGTTGGTAAGTCGGGATGACCCCCTAGCCTTAACAGTGCTCTACCCCCAGTGGTATTCGCTCGAGGCGCTACCTAAATAGCTTTCGAGGAGAACCAGATATCTCCGAGTTTGATTGGCCTTTCACCCCCAGCCACAAGTCATCCGCTAATTTTTCAACATTAGTCGGTTCGGTCCTCCAGTTGATGTTACTCAACCTTCAACCTGCCCATGGCTAGATCACTCGGTTTCGGGTCTACACCTTGCAACTAAACGCGCAGTTAACACTCGGTTTCCCTACGGCTCCGCTATTCGCTTAACCTCGCTACAAAATGTAAGTCGCTGACCCATTATACAAAAGGTACGCAGTCACGGTCTCAAGAACCGCTCCCACTGCTTGTACGTATACGGTTTCAGGTTCTATTTCACTCCCCTCACAGGGGTTCTTTTCGCCTTTCCCTCACGGTACTGGTTCACTATCGGTCAGTCAGGAGTATTTAGCCTTGGAGGATGGTCCCCCCATATTCAAACAGGATGTCACGTGTCCCGCCTTACTCGTTTTCATCTATGGTTAGTTTTCATGTACGGGGCTATCACCCTGTGCCGCTGAGCTTTCCAACTCATTCCACTAACACCCCATAGACTTAAGGGCTAATCCCCGTTCGCTCGCCGCTACTAGGGGAATCTCGGTTGATTTCTTTTCCTAAGGGTACTTAGATGTTTCAGTTCCCCTCGTTCGCCTCTACACACTATGTATTCATGTGCAGATAACAGCTTATGCTGCTGGGTTCCCCCATTCGGACATCGTTAGCTCAAATGCTTGTTACTAGCTCGCCAACGCTTTTCGCAAGTTACTACGTCCTTCATCGCCTCTGACTGCCAAGGCATCCACCGTATACGCTTAGTCGCTTAACCATACAACCCAAATGAGTTTCACTCATCTGCGCCGCATTGCGACCAGCTTGGTTTTACTTGTCTCACTCCCGACCAGGAAGTGGACGCGCCTTAGACGTGAAATACTCTGCCACCACAGCAAAATACTTCACTTTGAATATTCAAGACACTTAATAAAGTGTTTGAGAACTCATGATGCAAGTGTTTCCACACTTACATCGGTTTGTAATTAACATAACGACAGACATCATCATGTTAATCACTATCAGCTTTCCAAATTGTTAAAGAACAACATCTACCTGCAAGAGGGATGTTTCGCTCTGCTTCTCCTAAGAGAAGTTAAACAAGCAATCTGTGTGAACACTCAACAAACATTAAGTTAGTCGTATAGGTAAGGAGGTGATCCAGCCCCAGGTTCCCCTAGGGCTACCTTGTTACGACTTCACCCCAGTCATGAACCACAAAGTGGTGAGCGCCCCCCCGAAGGTTAAGCTACCCACTTCTTTTGCAGCCCACTCCCATGGTGTGACGGGCGGTGTGTACAAGGCCCGGGAACGTATTCACCGTGACATTCTGATTCACGATTACTAGCGATTCCGACTTCATGGAGTCGAGTTGCAGACTCCAATCCGGACTACGACGAGCTTTGTGAGATTAGCTCCACCTCGCGGCTTTGCAACCCTCTGTACTCGCCATTGTAGCACGTGTGTAGCCCTACTCGTAAGGGCCATGATGACTTGACGTCGTCCCCACCTTCCTCCGGTTTATCACCGGCAGTCTCCCTAGAGTTCCCACCATTACGTGCTGGCAAATAAGGATAGGGGTTGCGCTCGTTGCGGGACTTAACCCAACATTTCACAACACGAGCTGACGACAGCCATGCAGCACCTGTCTCACAGTTCCCGAAGGCACAAGTCCATCTCTGGTCTCTTCTGTGGATGTCAAGAGTAGGTAAGGTTCTTCGCGTTGCATCGAATTAAACCACATGCTCCACCGCTTGTGCGGGCCCCCGTCAATTCATTTGAGTTTTAACCTTGCGGCCGTACTCCCCAGGCGGTCTACTTAATGCGTTAGCTTGAGAGCCCAGTGTTCAAGACACCAAACTCCGAGTAGACATCGTTTACGGCGTGGACTACCAGGGTATCTAATCCTGTTTGCTCCCCACGCTTTCGTGCCTGAGCGTCAGTCTTTGTCCAGGGGGCCGCCTTCGCCACCGGTATTCCTCCAGATCTCTACGCATTTCACCGCTACACCTGGAATTCTACCCCCCTCTACAAGACTCTAGTTCGCCAGTTCAAAATGCAATTCCCAGGTTGAGCCCGGGGCTTTCACATCTTGCTTAACAAACCGCCTGCGCACGCTTTACGCCCAGTAATTCCGATTAACGCTCGGACCCTCCGTATTACCGCGGCTGCTGGCACGGAGTTAGCCGGTCCTTCTTCTGTAGGTAACGTCACAGTAACGCGCTATTAACACGCTACCTTTCCTCCCTACTGAAAGTGCTTTACAACCCGAAGGCCTTCTTCACACACGCGGCATGGCTGGATCAGGGTTGCCCCCATTGTCCAATATTCCCCACTGCTGCCTCCCGTAGGAGTCTGGGCCGTGTCTCAGTCCCAGTGTGGCTGATCATCCTCTCAGAACAGCTAGGGATCGTCGCCTTGGTGAGCCATTACCTCACCAACTAGCTAATCCCACCTAGGTTCATCCAATCGCGAAAGGCCCGAAGGTCCCCTTCTTTCCCCCGTAGGGCGTATGCGGTATTAGCAGTCGTTTCCAACTGTTATCCCCCTCGACTGGGCAGATCCCTAGGTATTACTCACCCGTCCGCCGCTCGCCGCCTCAGAAGTAAACTCCCTTGCGCTGCCGCTCGACTTGCATGTGTTAGGCCTGCCGCCAGCGTTCAATCTGAGCCATGATCAAACTCTTCAATTAAAGTTTTTTTGCTTCTCAACCTCTTATAAATAAGAAGCCAATCAGCGGCTCAATGAATTCTGATTTTTTGTTTCCACATCCTTATAAAGGAAGCAGAAACAAACTGTACATATTGCTATGAACACTCATTGTTACATTGATTTAAATTTTTGACTGCCAACCCAAAGGCTAAGCAGTTTCGATTAACTCAACACCTGTGAGTGTCCACACAGATTTCTTGTTTTATATTGTTAAAGAGCAACTCAATCTCATCAGAGAATCTGAGTACCACGCTGAGCATCAAATGCTTCCAGGTGGCTAGGGCTGCGTATTCTACGCATTTCCCATTGTGCGTCAAGGAGTTTTTTACAACTTCTTGCTGCTGTTGAATTAAGTGCCATTCTCAACAGAGAGTAACCTGTTCAATTCAACCTCACTCGCCGTATCGCTTACGCGCATCGCCGTGTCAGTGGATGCGCATTATAGGCAGCAGGAGATTTTGTGCAACCCCTTTTTTCACTAAATTAGCCGTTAATTGCCGATGTCTACACTAGACACACCCTACCCACCGCTTACCCCCAGACTTATCCACAAAACCAGCAACTTTGGCTTATTAATAATGGCGAATAAGTGTGTTGATGACTCAAGTCATGTAGCTAGGAGCAATACTATTTGGGATAAAACCGCTATTTAATGCCTGTGAATCAATTTAAGTCGGCATTTGTCATACAGCAAACAAGCCATGTCAAAGAAAGTGACATGGATGCTCCAAACGCACGTTATGACTTCATCATTGGTTAACTAGCTATATAAAGAAGAGGAAGTAGAAGTAGAAGTAGGTAATAAGGTTAAGATCATAACAGCTGAGCTCAACCTCATGTTATGAATCAAGGCGAGCTAACACATTCACAGCGAGGTAGATGCGCTATCAAGATGTGCGAAAGTTTGCCGGTTATTCTGGGTCAAAGCGTTTTTTACTGTCTGACTGAGCTTGCCGCTGAGCTAATGGAGTTTGATCGGCTAGCTTTAGTACCGCCTTTTGCAACATCAAGTTATTAGGGTAAGTCACCATATCGCCGTTATCACGGTGAATGAGTACATGGAATAAAGCGATTTCAACAATAACGCCGCTGATGTCCTCATCCTTATCAACCACCTTAATACGTTCGCCTATGCGGTAAGGGAATACAAAGAAAATCAGTACACCCGCCGTTAAGTTACTTAATATTGACCACTGCGCCACTAACGCGACGCCCATTACCGCAAAAGCAGAGGAAACAAATAGCGATACATCCTGATAGCCAAGCCCTAAAGAGACCGCCATCAGTGATAGTGTAATAAAGAACATCACATATGAGATAAACCGCGTAACTAAACTGGTGCGCGTTACACTCACCTGCTTCATTTGCGCAAGTTTGCGCACCCAATGGGTTAATGCACGCTGTAAAAAGAGAAACACTGCAAGATAAATACAGGCAAGCAGGATTTGATTTGTCATAATAGCCGCTCAATTAACTAAACTGTCTGAATTCTAACTTTTTTGCGCGCTGAGTTATAGCACACGCAAACAAGCCATGCAGCAAAACCGAGTATTTGATTCAATATGGTTGATTCTACCCTCTTATATGAAACTCAAGATGAATTAGGCCCAATTCGCGTAATCGATTATGACGACTCACGGATCCTGTCCTTTGGGGATAATGATGAGCAGAGTAAAATTTTAAAAGCTGCGCCACATATCCCCCAGCATACTTATGTGCAAGCCATGTTGTTAGTTTTGCTATTTTGTAAGCCCAAGAGCGCTATTGTTTTAGGTTTAGGTGGTGGCTCGATTATTCACTCTCTACGCAATTTCGACGCAGCCATAAAGTTAACGGCGGTGGAATTACGCCCTATAGTGATTGAGTTAGCTAAACGCTACTTCCAACTCCCCATAGGTAAAAAGCTGAATCTTATTAATGATGATGCCATCGCATTTTTAGCCGCTGGCGAGCATAAAAAAGTCGATGTGATTTTTGCCGATATATACACCGCCAAAGGAGTCGAAGCAGGCCAGCTTTCGCCAGTATTCCTAGAGCAATGCACCAAACTCATCAAACCTAACGGTTATTTAGTACTGAACTGCTGGAAAGAGCATAGCCAAAATCGCGAATTATTAGCCGACTTACAACAGCACTTTGCCCATGTTGACGCCTGCCTGACGGGCGGCGGTAATTGGGTGATTTTTGCTAGCCAAACACCCCAGCTTTTAGGTACATCGGCCCTTAAAAGCAATGCCCAATCGTTATCCCAGCAATTAGGCTTTGCCCTTGAGCGATCGTTAACGCGGTTTGGGCCTTGGATTTAATCTTAATCTCAGCCAAATAGCTTAAATTAGTTAACCCTAAGGCTGAGCTTTGATATTCTTCTCACACTCCAATGATATGAGTTGTACCATGAAAAATAAGCACAAATTTATGTTAAGCGTTATGGCTCTGGCGGGCCTTAATCCTCTCAATGCTAACGCCGAAATTTTTAGTTTTGATACTCGTAGCTCACTGAACTCAGATACCTTAGTGCTATTCCAAAGTGCTGATTCAACCACCTATGGTATCGACCTTTTACCTCAGTCGACCCAAGACCAACTAAACCTTGCAACGGCGGATAATATTTTTTCAGGTAAGCAGGGAGAAACCCTCGAGATTTTAGTACCGAGCGAAATCGATGCTAAACGGATATTACTGGTAGGCATTGGCGATGCAAAAATCTTAACCCCAGGCTCCATTAATACTATTGGGGGCAATATTGCTGCAAAACTCGATACTGTTCCGCAGGCCACGGTGCGTATATTTACCCAAGGCTTAACGGCCGCGCCACTATTTGCTGCTGAGCTTGCCCATGGGATAGAGCTACGTAGCTACCGTTACACTCAGTTTAAAGCCAGTACCCATAAGCAAAAAAACTATCAAATTGCCGTCGATGATTTAAGCGCCAACCAGAAACGCCACAAAAACTTACAAGCGGTTGAAGAAGGCGTGTTTTTAGCCCGCGACTTAACCAACGCACCTGCTGGCATTATGTATCCCGATAGCTTTGCCAATGAAGCCAGAAAACTTAAATCCCTCGGCGTTAAAGTCACAGTATTAGAAGCAAAAGATATCGAACGCTTACAACTAGGCGCTTTAGCTGCGGTGGGTAAAGGTAGTGAGCGCCCACCTAAGTTAGTCGTCGCCCATTGGCCAGGTAGTAAAGACGCGCCAATTGCACTGGTCGGCAAAGGCATTACCTTTGACTCGGGCGGTTACAATATCAAAGCAACGGGCACTTCAATCGCACGGATGAAGTCAGATATGGCGGGCGCGGCGACGGTACTTGGCACCATTAAAGCCATGGCGATTCAAAAGGCTGCGGTCAACGTTGTGGCGATTATGCCTATGGCAGAGAACATGATATCCGGCCATGCGATGCTCCCAGGGGACGTGATTAAAACGGCCCAAGGGCTTACTGTTGAAGTGCTCAATACCGATGCAGAGGGTCGTTTAGTGTTAGCCGATGGCCTCTGGTATGCCCGAGAACACTACAAACCCTCGATTATCATTGATGTCGCGACGTTAACTGGCTCTAAAGTCGGCGCACTTGGCAGCGTGTATGCGGGATTGTTTACCGATTCTGAGGCCTTAGTTAAAGAGTTAACCTATGCAGGACAACAGGTTGATGAAAGAGTATGGCGTTTACCGTTAGATCAAGCCTACGCTGATGAGATTAAATCCACGATCGCGGATCTAAAAAATACCGGTAAAGAAGGAAGTGCTGGCGCTTCTTCTGCGGCGATGTTTTTAAAACGCTTTGCGGGCGAACAACCTTGGGCACACCTTGATATCGCGGGTAATGCGTTAACCGCCACCGATACCGCCGTAGTGCCAGTTGGCGCAACAGGTTATGGCGTACGTTTACTCAGCACTTGGCTAACTCAGCCTAAGACTCAGTAATCACATTTAGCTTGCCAGCACCTAAGCATTTGTAAAATGGTCTTGTTCTAATTGAATTTATGTTTGAAGGGATATCATAGATATCCCTTTTTTATACCTGAAATTTATCCCACATCCTTCACAGATAAGCACTCGCCTAAAACCCTGAGCAACCCCAATCACACCAAACCTGCAGTGGGCGTGGTAAACCGATTGAGTCCGGCCAGATCTCACTTGTATTCTATTAAACCGATTAGGATGATAGCTTTTATCCGTTATCTTAATTATTAGCGAGTCGGTAGTATGCTTCACATCGACAGGACGCAAGCAAACGTCCTCGTTATGAACTTAAGCAATCATCAACTATATGGAAGCATAAAAATGACTCAATCAATTATCAACAGCACAATCAAACCATTCAAAGCCACTGCGTTTCACAATGGTGAATTCGTTCCAGTGACAGAGCAAGACCTGTTAGGTAAATGGTCAGTGGTATTCTTCTACCCTGCTGACTTTACCTTTGTTTGCCCAACTGAATTAGGCGACATGGCTGATTACTACGAAAAGCTACAAGGTATGGGTGTTGAAGTTTACTCAGTCTCTACTGACACTCACTTCACTCACAAAGCATGGCATGACACGTCAGACACCATTAAGAAGATTAACTTCCCAATGTTGGCTGACCCAACAGGCACTATCAGCCGTAACTTCGGCGTGATGATAGAAGAAGACGGTTTAGCACTGCGTGGTACTTTTGTTATTAACCCAGAAGGCCAAATCAAGGTTAGCGAAGTTCACGATTTAGGTATTGGCCGTAGCGCTCAAGAGCTAGTTCGTAAAATTCAAGCTGCTCAATATGTTGCGACTCACGATGGTGAAGTTTGCCCAGCTAAATGGCAGCCAGGTGATGACACATTAGCACCATCTTTAGACCTAGTTGGCAAAATCTAATTTAGCCCAAAGCGTCAACCCCGCCAGTCTAGCACCCTGAGTTAAGTGGCGTTGCACCCCGAAACTGCAACGCCACATTGCAAAGGACTAAGCCCGCCCCTGCATGGGCCTAGACTGGCGCCTTTTATCTCTCCCTTTTAAGCAATTTTGGAGTTATCACATGTTAGATGCGAATTTAAAAAATCAACTGCAAACCTACCTGCAAAACCTCAAGAGACCAGTTGAACTTGTCGTGTCTGCAGACGAGTCTAAAAAATCTCAAGAATTAAAAAGTTTAGCGCAAGACATTGTCAGCCTTTCTTCTTTGGTGAGCCTGAAAGAAATTCAGGGCGAACGCACCCCAGCAATGACAGTAATAAACCCACAGATTAATACGCAAATTAGTTTTGCTGGTCTGCCTATGGGTCACGAATTTACTTCACTTGTGCTGGCCTTACTGCACACGGGTGGACACCCAATTAAACTCAGCGATGAGATTATCCAGCAGATCCGCGATCTGCCCGGCAAATATGCCTTTGAGACTTACGTATCTCTGACCTGCCAAAACTGCCCTGATGTCATTCAGGCACTGAACATGATGGCCGCAATCAACCCAAATATCACTAACGTGATGATTGACGGTGCTTTGTTCCAAGACGAAGTGAATAGCCGCAACATAATGGCTGTACCATCCGTCTACTTAAACGGCGAAGTGTTTGCCGCAGGTCGCATCAGTATTGGCGAGATTTTGAATAAACTCGACACCAATGCCGCCAGCCGTAAGGCTGATGAAATTGCTGAAAAAGCCCCGTTTGAAGTATTAGTGGTTGGCGGTGGCCCAGCAGGTGCTGCAGCGGCTATTTATGCCGCGCGTAAAGGCTTACGTACTGGTATTGTTGCCGACAAGTTTGGCGGACAAGTGGCTGAAACAGTAGGTATTGAAAACTTTATATCAGTCAAATCGACTGAAGGTCCAAAGCTTGTAGCAAACCTTGAAGCCCATGTAAGAGACTACGAAGTTGATATCATGGACAACCAGAAAGCCGTGTCGTTAGGCACTGACGGTTTGTTTGAACTTGAGTTAGCAAGCGGCGCTAAATTACGTAGCCGTACTATATTATTGGCCACAGGTGCCCGCTGGCGTGAAATGAACGTCCCCGGTGAGAAAGAATACCGCGGCAAAGGCGTGGCTTATTGCCCACATTGCGATGGCCCGTTATTTAAAGGTAAACGCGTAGCTGTGATTGGTGGCGGTAACTCAGGTATTGAAGCTGCTATCGATTTAGCGAATATTGTCGAGCACGTAACGGTACTGGAGTTTGATAAAACCCTACGCGCCGACGATGTACTGCAACGTAAAGCGGCTTCTATGGGTAACATTACTATTATTACCCAAGCGATGACCACTGAAGTGACTGGCGATGGCACCCGAGTGAATGGCCTTAACTACACAGACAGAGCAACAGGTGATAGCCACCATGTCACACTTGCAGGTATTTTCGTACAAATTGGTTTAGTACCCAATGCAGAATGGTTGAAAGGCACCATTGATTTAACCCCAAGGGGCGAAATTATTGTTGATGCACGCGGACAAACTTCTGTTCCAGGTATTTTTGCCGCAGGTGATGTGACTGACTCCCCTTTCAAGCAAATCATTATTGCCATGGGCAGCGGCGCAAATGCATCATTGGGCGCATTTGATTACTTAATTCGCCATAGTGATGAAGAAACCGCTGAGACCAAAGCTGCTTAATCTACGATACGCTTTGAGATAACCCAATAAAATAGCCAGCATTGCTGGCTATTTTTATATCTATTCAATCACACCAAAGAGCAATTAAATGTTAATGCCCGAATTTAACTCCGCCCGCCGCGAAAGTATGATGAATTCAGTGCTCTGACCGTGCGTTTATAGTCAAGCGATACAACATGCGAGTAGCTACATGGCTTCAATTTGCTCAACCATGAGTTGCAACGAGAAGTTACCGCGATACTCATTCACATCAAGTTTATAAACAATACGGGCGTGGCGAATAGTTGCATCGGGCCATGTGTGTAAATCCACATTAAAAGCAATCGCATCAAGCATCACTGTGCCGCATTGGGTTTCAAGCACCAACTTAAGGTGACGCTCACCAACGAGACGTTGTTGCACTATGGTAAAGTAACCATCAAATAGCGGTTCTTCAAAGGCTTGCCCCCAAGGTCCAGCATTGCGCAATAACTGCGCCATCTCCAGATTCAACTCTGTTGGGGTAAGTTCACCATCGGACCAAAACTCACCGGTTAATAACTCCGCTTTAAGCTGTTCACGCACCGCATCATCATAGGCTTTGGCAAACGTAGCAAAACTGCCGGCTTTAAGTGATAACCCAGCCGCCATCGCATGACCGCCAAACTTGATAATCAGCCCAGGGTTACGCGTGTTCACCAGTTCAAGTAAGTCACGCATATGCAGCCCTTTAATCGAGCGCGCCGAACCTTTAATTTCACCGTTGCCCGCATCGGCAAAGGCTATTACCGGTCTGTGGTATTTATCTTTAATGCGCGAGGCTAAAATACCAATCACGCCTTGATGCCAATCTTCTTGAAATAAAGCGATGCCCCAAGGTAATTCGGCTTCGTTGAGCTTTAATTGCTCAAGAGTTTTCAATGCCTCTTGCTGCATACCCACTTCAAGCTCACGCCGCTCTTGGTTTAACCCGTCAAGCTCCGCAGCCATGCGGCGGGCAAGCATCATGTCTTCACAAAGTAGTGTTTCAACGCCAAGCGCCATTTCATCCAACCGCCCTGCGGCATTAAGTCTTGGGCCTACGGCAAAACCAAAGTCGGATGCAACGATACGCGCAGGGTTTCGCTTCGCCACTTCAAGCAATGCGGTAATTCCCACTCGGCAGCGCCCAGCACGCACACGCTGCAAACCCGCTTCGACCAAAATACGATTATTGGCATCAAGTGACACCACATCGGCAACGGTGCCAAGGGCAACGATATCGAGCAAAGAGCCTAAATTAGGTTCAGTAATACCGCGCGTTTGATACCAGTTTCGCGCTCGCAGTTCGGCTCTTAACGCCGTCATCAAATAAAAAGCGACCCCGACGCCAGCAATCGATTTACTGGCAAATGAACAACCGGGTTGATTCGGATTGACGATTGCATCGGCATTAGGTAATTCATGTCCGGGTAGATGATGGTCAGTAATCACTACTTGCATGCCAAAGGCTTTGGCCGCGGCTACGCCATCAATGGATGAAATACCGTTATCCACCGTAATCAACATTTCGGCTTGTTTAGTCGCCGCAACAGCAACAATTTCAGGGCTTAAGCCGTAGCCGTAGTCAAAGCGATTGGGAATCAAATAGTCCACTTTGGTCGCGCCCATCATCCGCAGCGCCAACATGCACACGCTGGTCGAGGTTGCGCCGTCGGCATCAAAATCACCGACAATTAAAATCGATTTCTTCGCCTGCATTGCATCAGCGATAAGTGCCGCAGACTCAGCTAAACCTTTCATGGTGTCAGGCCTTAACAACCCCTTCAGAGCAAGTTCACACTCGTGAGTTAGCGCGCCGCGACGAGCATAAAGCTGCTTTAATAGCGGCGAAAGATGAGCGGGTAAATGGCTATCATCAACGGTTGGGCGACGGACTATCTTATGGATCAAGGGACTCTTACTCTGAGGGAATCGTGGCGATAAGATAACAAAAAGGTGAGCGTTAAGCTCACCTTTAGTGGGATAATTTTTACGGTTCTGAGTATTATTGACGCGCCTCTAAGGTGCGTAATAAGTCTGCAGGGGGTTGATAACCGGGGATCATATTACCGTCGTCTAACACGATTGCAGGTGTACCATTAACACCAAATGTTGCCCCTAAAGCATACTGTTCGGCAATCTTAGCATCGCATGTAGCCGCGACGACTTTGCTACCCGCTTTGGCATCTGTCATGGCTTTTAAAGGATCTTTAGCGCACCAAATCGCCTGCATCTCGTCGGCATTGGCCGAAGGTACACCCGCACGCGGGAACGCTAAATAACGCACGGTAATACCTAGTTTATTGTATTCATCCATTTGGCTGTGCAATTTACGGCAATAGCCACAGCTAACGTCGGTAAATACAGTGACGACGTACTTTTCGTTTTTGGCTTTATAAACCAACATATTATCTTCAAGCGGCTTCATCATTTCCAAACGTGGGCCAGCTAATGCGGCTTCGGTTAAGTTTTTCATGCCTTTATCTAAGTCATATACGCTGCCGTGAAACAGTTTTGAGCCATCACGAGTGATATAAAGTACACCGCGGTTGGTCATAGCCTGATACAAACCGTCAATGGGTGAGTCTTGCATAGAAATGACTTCAACATCTAACGTCTCGGTCAGTTTTTGCTTAATCGCCGCAGTATCTGGCGAGGTCGCCGTTGCTGCGTTCACAAGAGGCGCAACAACAAGGGCAAAAATTAAAGATAATGCTCGGGTTAACTTCATGGGGCATCCTATAAATTGAGTCTCTACGAAGAGATTTTGAGGTCGTTCAAATTCGATATACTTAATAGACCCTCTATGGGGGCGAAAAGTTACAGGCAAGCCGTTCGGAAAGCAAATTTATGCTGTAACTAAATCCTTTATTAACCTCTAGGATGGTGCTGTTGATGCAACTCCTGCAACCTTGCGCGCGCCACATGAGTATAAATTTGTGTTGTCGACAAATCACTATGACCTAACAGCAATTGCACCACCCGCAGATCGGCACCGTGATTGAGCAAATGGGTAGCAAAAGCGTGGCGTAATGTGTGTGGTGACAATGCAGTCTCAATCCCAGCACGCAGGGCATATAACTTGATTCGATGCCAAAAGGTTTGCCGAGTCATCATCTGTCCGCGTTTGGACGGGAACACCACATCGGATTGTTTATTACTGAGCAGTTCTTGGCGAGCAAATTTCATATAGCTTTCGACTTCAGTAATCGCCAACTCACCCAGTGGCACCAGGCGCTCTTTACCGCCCTTACCGACAATCCGCACTAACCCTTGGCGCAGGCTCATTTGTTCCATCGTCAGGCTAACGAGTTCACTCACCCTTAAACCTGTGGCATATAACAGCTCCAGCATCGCCTTATCGCGGCATTCAACGGCATCTTCTACATTGGGCTCAGACAACAAACGCTCGACCTGCGGCTCGCTCAATGAGTCGGGTAAATGACGGGTTAATTTGGGCGACTCGATTAACGCCAAGGGATCCGTTGTGATGTGTTTAGTCTGTATAAGGTAGCTATAGAAACGCCGTAAACTACTGAGTAGCCGAGCACTACTGGTACGCGCAAAATTCTGTTCGACCCTAAAGGCTAAATACGCCCGAATATCAGCTTGAGAAACCGCGAGTAGCGTAACCTCTTGCTGAATTTGAAAACGCTCAAAATGGCACAGATCGGTACGATAAGCCGATAGCGTGTTATCACTCAGCCCTTTACTTGACCAAATATCATCAAGAAAAGCATCAATAAGTGGGTCACTCTGATAAGTCTTAGGCACAGATTCTCCATAAAAAAACGGCGTAATCAAATGATACGCCGTTGATATTAAATTAAATGTGGTTAAATCTATATAGGCTTAATTGAACTGAGCCTGTAAGTCTTCATCATAAAATTTAAGCTGCAGCCACTTGACCTCGGCCACGACCGAATACTAAGCACAGTGCAATCGTTGCAGCTGTGGGGAGTAACCAAGCCATACCTTCTTCATACAGCGGCAGCATAGACAACACCGGAGACATTGAATCAACGATATGGATAAATCCCTGCGCCATGCCATTAACCGCTTGACCGTCAGCGCCTGTCAGACTACTCGCTGCCACTTTAAGGCCGTCGAAAATACCGAACAGTAACGCCACGCTCAACACTGCACGGTGCGCAAACTGCGGATTAGCAAAATAAGCCGTCAGAAAAGTCACCACTACAAGCGCAATGGCTACCGGATAAATAGTCATTAGCACTGGAATACTAATCGCGATCAACTGAGATAGCCCTACGTTTGCAATCACAGCACAAATTATACTTAAAAAGATTACCAAAAAGCGGTAGGACAATTTTGGCATCAGTTCATTAAAGAACTCAGAGCAAGCACTCACTAAACCGACAGCAGTGGTTAAACACGCTAAGGTCACTACGGTAGAAAGTAAGATTGAACCCAAATCGCCAAATTCACGTGTGACATAGTTTGTTAAAATTTCGCCACCGTTTTTAGCACCAATCGCGATATCACCTGCCGTTGCACCCAAAAAGAACAACGACACATAAACGAAGGCTAAACCTGCAGCAGCAATAAAGGCGGCGCGGATCAGGTATCGAGTTTGGGCGCTCGGTTCTGATATGCCCTTTTTTCGTAGAATATCGATAATCAACATACCAAACATTAAGGACGCGAGCGTATCCATAGTGTTATAGCCTTCCAAAATACCTTTGGTAAGCGGATGTTTTTGATAGTCGCCCATCGCTTGGCCGACTTCAGATGCGGGTAAAAAGATCACTGAGGCTGCTAATCCAACCAATAAGATCAGTAGGATTGGTGTTAATACTTTACCGACACTATCGAGCAATTTCCCAGGAAAAAGCGCTAATAGCATAGTGACAGCAAAAAAACACAAGGTGTACAACAACTGCGACAGGTTGAGTTCTAAATTACCTAATAAAAACGTAGCTGTGGTGTTATCTATAAAAGGTTTAGCCCCTATTTCATAGGCCACTAAACCGGTACGCGGCGCCGCAAAAGCAGGGCCAATAATAATATAAATCGCGATAGCCAATGTCGTTGCTGCAAATACAGGCAGCATAGCCATAACCTTACCTTGAGCCTTAGCGACAGCTATCAGTCCGACTAAAGGTAAACCTACGGCGGTAATTAAAAAACCCAACATAGCGAAGGGCATATTATCCCCCGCCAACATGCCAGCAAACGGCGGAAATATTAAGTTACCTGCCCCCAAAAAAAATGCAAAGGTCATAAAACCTAAGCCCAATGTATCCCCGATACTCATGTGATTGTCTTGCACTGGAAGCCCCATTTAGTCTTATTGTTTTTTTACAAACTTAAGTGATTATGTGTCGATTAGCCATAGCTAAAACAAAGCCCATTTGGAATGCAAATCTATGTTTACACATTTCCGTGGTAAATATATTGAATATCTGCTGAGTTAATAAACAGTGACGAAGCTAAACATGACGTAACCGTCTATTTATTCACCACAAAACTCATTTACCTATCCGTTAATCAATAAAGTGATTAAAAATGGGGGCGAAACTAATACCAAACTTGCAACGCTAATGCAAGATAACTAGGCTTGGCGGCTTAAAAAGGTAAAATAATGCTAATGTACTGCTAACTACAGGTTATCGAGGCAATAAATTAAAGCGGTAATTAAGTGAAATCTGGATTGTTAGGATAAAAATGAGCTCCCTCTGCAATAGGGCTTATGTCACTCAAGTCTTTGCATTTGTTTAAAAGCGGTAGCTAAAAACCCAAGGCAGGCTTTAGAATAATGCCCATTCCCAATTGAACGCTCATCACACTCAAACGGCAAAGCAAACTATCAATGGCATTTACTTTTAAACAATTTCATATCGACGACATGAATTGCGGCATGGCCGTAGGCACAGATAGTGTCGTCTTAGGCGCGTGGGCTCAACTAACCACAGCAAAAACTGTCTTAGATATCGGCGCCGGTAGTGGCTTACTCAGTTTAATGGCCGCGCAGCGTAGCCAAGCACAGATTACCGCAGTTGAGTTAGACGCAAGTGCCGCCCATGCTTGCCAACATAACTTTGGTAATAGCCCATGGGTTAATCGACTGACCTTAGTGAATAGCAGCATACAAGAGTTTTGCCAACAGGTTGAATATCAAGGGAAGTTTGAGCATATCATTTGTAATCCACCCTATTTTGAACAAGGCACACAAGCAATACAATCCCAGCGCGCGATGGCCCGTCACACTGATAGCTTAAGTTTTACCGCATTACTCGATGCTATTCATGTGTGCCTAGCACCGCAAGGAAACGCAAGCCTTATATTACCGATGCAGAGTATGGCGCGTTTTAATGATTGTTTAGCACTCTCACAACTCAGCTTGATTGAAATAACTCACCTTATCAGCGTTGTAGGGAAAAGTGCCAATCGAGTGCTTTGCGTACTTGCACATAAAACTCAGCCTGAAATGGCTCCTAAAAGCAGTGACATCATTATCCGAGAACTTTCAGGCCAATACACCCAAACTATGGTGCAATTGATACAAGATTTTTACCTTAAATACTGATACTGGGCTCACCTCTGAGACTTTACATAAAGAGAGTTAAGTTTGATAAAGTTAATGAAAGGCGCAATACCCCGCAAATCAAATGCTAATACATTGAGCTAAAAGCATTTAGCTAATACCTACGACCATAAAACCTGAGCGACTGAGAAGATAAACACCGGAGATCTAGAGTAAGTCATTTAAGTTAACCGCTATAACCTTTATAATGCTGCGCTATATATCCGTCGAGACGCTGCGCATGCAATTTGAAGATTTCCAGCTTGACCCTAGCTTATTAGAGTCGCTTAATGCCATGGGGCATCATTCACCCACCACTATTCAGCAAGAAACTATCCCTTATGCCCTAGAGCAAAGAGATATTCTAGCGCGCGCCCCGACAGGAACAGGTAAAACTGCGAGCTTTTTACTGCCTTCACTACAGCATTTAATTGACTTCCCTCGTCGTTTTGCAGGGCAAGCTCGTATCCTTATTCTCACGCCAACCCGTGAGTTAGCTAGCCAAATTCATCGCTATGCCTGCCATTTAGCCACAGGCCAAGATTTAGATATCGCGATTGTCACTGGCGGCGTGCCTTACGGACCACAGGAAGAAGCCTTAGCCGGCAACGTGGACATCCTAGTTGCGACCCCTGGCCGTTTGATGGAATATCTTGATAAAGGTAACTTCAACGCTCAAGAAGTCGATATTTTAATTATCGACGAAGCTGACCGCATGTTAGATATGGGATTCTCTTCGGTTGTGCAAGCGATTGCGATTGAAGCCCAAGGCCGTAAACAAAATATGCTGTTCTCTGCCACCTTAGAAGGCGGCGGCGTACAACGTTTTGCCCGTGAAGTACTCAACGACCCGATTGAAATCGATGTTGAAGCCCCACGTAGCGAAAAAGCTAAAATCCACCAGTGGATCCACTTAGCGGACGATAAAGAACATAAGTTTGAACTGCTATGTCATTTACTGCGCCAAGAAGATGTTAAACGCACTATCGTATTTGTGAAAACGCGCGAGCTCGTTTCTAGCTTAGACGGTCTGTTACTCAAAGCTGGCATTCCCTGCGCCTTCATGCGTGGCGATATGGAGCAAAAGAAACGTTTCCAAGCCTTGAGCCGCTTTACTAAAGGTGAAGTTAACGTATTACTGGCGACCGATGTGGCTGCACGCGGTATTGATGTCGACGATATCACCCATGTAATCAACTTTGATATGCCGCGCTCTGCCGATACTTATATTCACCGTATTGGTCGTACTGGCCGTGCTGGCGCAAAAGGAACTGCCATTTCACTTGCCGAAGCCCACGACATGCGTATCGTAGGTAAAATCGAGCGTTATATCGAGCAGCCGTTGAAACGCCGTGTGATTGAAGAGCTGCGTCCAAAGAATAAAGAAGCGCGCACACCGGGTAAGAAAAAAGCCAAAGTGAAAGCGAAAGAAGCTGCAAAGAAAACCAGCAAGAAAGAAGCCGCTAAAAAAGCCAGTAAGATTGCTAGAAAAAAGAACAAGTAATTCATTTTTTAGCACTCTATAAAAAAAGCCGCTTTTGCGGCTTTTTTTATACCTATCACGCCTATTATCAGCATATTGGCTACATTTTTATTATGTAACCTGAGCTCAAGATAGTGGCTGTGGTAACTGATTAATCTTATTACCTTATTCGCAAAATTAACTCTACAGAGGTAGTTTTTCCGTTATCAAGGCAAGTTTACATACCTAATAGTGGGCTATTAGTAGCAAAGTTAACGCAGATAAAGGGAGAAATAACCTGTAGAGACGCAGAGCTTATCCCGATCTCAGGTTATGCACATACTCCATAACATAAAGATGAACACAACAACAAAGCGAACCACGAACCCAGCCTAAACATGATCCTCTATCAACTTGACTAAGTTTATAAATAGACAGTAAAAACACATTCAGCGAACAAAAAAGCGAACCCGAATCACACACGCTGTTGATCTTACCGCCATCAATAAACGTACACAGCTAAGCGTTAGATTTTACAACATTATTCTTTAGATACATTTTATTTACAAAAATAAATTTATTGCTGTGGCCGACTCTGATACTTTAACCCCCATTACGCGATTAGCATGGATGTAACGATAATATGATGAAGACCTTATTAAGGAGATTATCTCCTTTTTTTATTCTGCTACTGTTTGTTTTGGGCGCAGCCTTATTAATGCAAACGAAGGAGGCGCCAGAACAAAAAGCTGAAGAGATACCTGTTCCTATTGTCGATGTCCTGCAGGTGACTCAACAAACTGTATCACTCAATTTACCTTCTTACGGTGTGGTTACCCCTAAATATAAAACTCAATTGGTAACTGAAGTTCAAGGCAGATTATTAACAATTTCAGCAAACTTTGTTGCTGGTGGCATAGTCAAGAAAGGCGAACAATTAGCCCAAATCGAACCCTCAGATTACGAGGCCGACTTAATGCAGGCTGATGCTACTTTAGCTCAAGCCACTGCGGCACTGAACGAAGAAATTGCTCGCGGTGAAGTGGCTAAAATTGAATTTAAAGGCTATGACAAGGGCTTACCGCCTGAGTTAGGCCTACGTATTCCGCAGCTCAAAAAAGAACAAGCCAACGTAAAATATGCCCAAGCAGCACTGGCACGTGCCCAACGCAATCTTGAGCGCACCGTTATCCGCGCACCCTTTGATGGCATCATCAAGGCAAGAAATGTCGATTTAGGTCAGTACGTTAGCTTAGGCACTAATCTAGGGGAGCTTTACGATACCAGTATTGCCGAAATCCGCTTGCCGATTTCAAATGATGATTTAGCCTACCTAGAGTCTGTTGATAATCCCGATACCGAAGTGACGCTTAGCGCCTCTCTAGCCGGAAAAAACAATAGCTGGCAAGGCAATATTGTCCGTAGCGAAGGTGTGATTGATGCAGAAAATCGCATGGTGTATTTAGTTGCTGAAATAAAAGATCCGTATTTACGCGCTAATAAAGTGGTCGGTAGCTTACCGCTCAAATACGGCGCTTTTGTTAATGCCATTATTAAAGGCCGCACTGTCGATGGCATAGTTAAATTACCACGCCATGTGGTCCGTAACGATCAAGTTGTGCTTGTGAATGATAAAAATATTGTTGAGATCCGCCATGTCAATGTCGTTCGTAGCGATCTTGAAAGTGTATTTATCAAGGACAGTTTAAAAACGGGTGAACGAGTGGCTACAACTCACTTTAACAATATGGCAAATGGCCAACTGGTCAAAGTATTAGGCGAAGCAGCACTACCCATTAATATGCAAACAGAAGACACGCCTGAATCGAGTCTTGCGGCCACTGAGGTTAAATGATGGACACTCAAACAGGGATTTTAGCGTGGTTCGCCCGCAACAGTGTGGCCGCTAACCTGCTAATGTGGGTGCTGTTAATCGGCGGCTTATTTAGTACGGTTTTAATCAATAAAGAGGTGTTCCCTTCTTTTGAACTCAATTTACTGAATATCTCCGTCGCTTATCCCGGCGCTGCACCACAGGAAATTGAAGAAGGCATTAACATCAAGATTGAAGAAGCCATTCAAGATATCAATGGCATTAAGAAAGTCACGTCAGTTGCGAGCGAAGGCGTGGGCTCTATTACAGTTGAAGTCGAGGACGGCTATGAAGTACAAGCAGTACTCGATGAAGCCAAGTTACGATTAGATGCTATTTCGACTTTTCCGGTAAACATTGAAAAACCCAACATCTACCAAATTAAGCCCGAGAATAACGTTATTTGGGTATCTGTCTATGGCGATATATCACTGCACGATATGAAAGAATTGGCTAAATCAGTACGTGATGATTTAACCCAACTCCCCGCAGTAACCCGCGCCAAAGTCACTGGAGTACGCGATTATGAAATCGCTATCGAAACCTCAGAGGACAAACTGCGTGAATACGGCCTGACTTTTTCACAGGTAGCGTTAGCAGTACAAAACTCCTCTTTTGATTTACCCGGCGGTTCTATTCGCGCTCAAGATGGCGATATTCTGCTACGCACTAAGGGGCAAGCTTACACCGGCGATGACTTTGCGAATATCGTTGTCACCACTCGCCCAGACGGTAGCCGCGTGATGTTACCGCAGGTGGCAAGCATCAAAGACGGTTTTGAAGAACGCTTGGAATACACCCGCTTCAACGGTAAACCTGCGGCGATTATCGAAGTCACCAGCATTGACGACCAAAACGCCTTAGATATTGCAGACCAAGTTAAAAAATATGTTGAGAAACGCCGCGCTACGCTTCCCGCTAACGCACAGCTCGATACTTGGGGTGATATGACTCACTACCTAAAGGGCCGTTTAGACATGATGACGTCAAACATGTTTTACGGTGCCTTACTGGTGTTTATCATCCTAGCCCTATTTCTTGATCTGAAGTTAGCATTTTGGGTGATGATGGGGATACCTGTGTCGTTTCTTGGCACTATGCTGATTATGCCACTTGATCCTTTTTCAATGACCATTAACATGCTAACCCTGTTTGCCTTTATTTTAGTGCTCGGGATAGTGGTCGACGATGCTATTGTCATTGGTGAGAGCGCTTACACCGAAGTCGAACGCCACGGTCACTCGGTTGAAAACGTGATCCGCGGCGCGCAAAAAGTGGCAATGCCCGCTACCTTTGGCGTATTAACCACGATTGCCGCTTTTATCCCTATGTTGATCGTTTCTGGCCCGATGGGGATTATCTGGAAATCCATCGGTATGGTAGTCATTCTCTGTTTAGTGTTCTCATTGATTGAATCTAAGCTCATCCTGCCAGCGCATTTAGCGCATATGAAGTTTAAAAAGCCTGGCGCACCAAGGGGACTTTTGGGTCGCTTTAAAGCTAATTTCAACGACAGAGTGCAATACTTTATTCACCACAGTTATCGCCACTTTCTCGAGCGTTGTATCAAGCACAGATACAATGTAGTGGCTGTTTTTGTCGGGGTGTTGATTCTGTCAATAGCCCTAGTTGCCAGTGGTAAAGTACGTTGGGTATTCTTTCCTGATATTCCATCAGATTTTATTCAAGTTCAACTTGAAATGGATGAGGGCAGCTCAGAAGATAACACCTTAAAGGTGGTACAGAGCATAGAAGAAGCCCTGTATAAAATGAACGATAAAATGGAGCAAGATAACGGCTATCAAGTAGTGAAGCACAGCTTTATTAACATGAGTTCACGTACCTCTGCTTTTATTTTTGCAGAACTGACCAAAGGCGAAGACCGCGAAGTCGACGGCGTGACGATTGCTGCGGCGTGGCGTGAACAATTGCCCGAACTGTTATCGGTTAAAAAACTCAGCTTTAACGCGAGCACCAATGATGCCGGTGGCGATATTTCCTTCAGGTTGACCTCAAGCGATCTCGATGAACTGTCTGCGGCATCAAAAGAACTAAAGCAAAAACTCGCCAGTTATGAGGGCGTGTACGATATTGCTGATAACTTCTCCTCGGGCAGCCATGAAATTCGCCTGAAGATACGTCCAGAGGCGGAAGCCCTTGGTTTAACCCTTTCTGATTTAGCCCGCCAAGTACGTTATGGTTTTTATGGTTATGAAGCCCAACGTATTTTACGCAACAAAGAAGAAATCAAGGTAATGGTGCGCTATCCATTAGAGCAGCGTCGTACTGTGGGTTATCTGGAAAACATGCTGATCCGTACGCCAAAGGGCACGTCAGTTCCGTTCTCGACTGTGGCACAAATTGAGAAAGGTGAATCCTATGCCTCAATTACCCGTGTTGACGGTAAGCGAGCAATTACCATCACGGCAAATGCCAACAAAAACATCGTTGAACCTTCAAAAGTCGTACAGGAAATTCAACAAGATTACCTGCCACAATTACAAGCCAAGTATCCTAAAATTCAAACTGCGCTCGATGGCGGCAGTTTAGATGAACAGAATGCCATGGGCGGTTTGCTGCAAGGTTTCTTCTTTGCGCTGTTTACCATTTATGCCCTGATGGCTATCCCGCTAAAATCCTACAGCCAGCCGTTAATCATCATGTCGGTTATCCCTTTTGGGATTATTGGTGCCCTGTTTGGTCATTTGATTCAGGGGCTCGCGATGAGCGTATTAAGCCTTTGCGGCATCGTGGCGCTTGCTGGAGTTGTCGTAAACGACTCTTTGATTTTGGTCGATTTTGTGAACCGAGCGCGTGAGCAAGGCCAATCGGTCAGACAGGCAGCGGTGGATTCAGGCTGTTATCGCTTTAGGGCGATTATTTTAACGTCACTCACAACCTTTGTCGGCCTAGTACCCATTATTCTCGAGCGCAGTTTACAGGCACAAATAGTGATCCCAATGGCAACCTCCCTCGCTTTCGGTATCCTGTTCTCGACCGTAGTGACGCTGATCTTAGTGCCGCTGCTGTACATCATACTCGACGATATAAAGCACGCTAGCAGCCGCTTTTTCAACTGGTGGTGGCGGCCTAAAAAAACCAATGATGAGGACGTTAAGCATTCGGATTTTGAGCAAGCTGTCACGACTGACTATAAGAAAGACTATTTATAGGCTGTTAACGACAGGCTGTTAACGACAGACAGTTAATCAATGTCTTATCCTTAAAAAGAGAGCTTAGGCTCTCTTTTTTATTGCCTGTGCTCACTCAATTCCACATCAGCATCAAAGTCACTTTGCTGTGAGTGAGTTTGAGCTTTCAAGTTGCGATCTAGCTGACAGTTATGCCGTTACGCTTTCGCTACACTGTGGTTAAGTCGTCAGTTGTCGTTAGAGTGAAACCGTCATTATGTCTAAGTATCTGCATAATCAACACCTTGATAACCCGCACGTTGTCACTACTGAAACCCTAGCGAACGGTCACATTACAGATGATGTTTGCACCAACGGAACCTGTGCAGCAGAAACCTTAGTTTATGATATTCGCCGTAGTCGCTACCTGAATATTACTGGGCGCTGTACGTTACGCTGCGCTTTTTGCCCCAAACATAATGGCAGTAAACAGATCCATGAATATCAATTGGCTTTGAGCCATCAACCTAAAGCTGAAGAGATTATTCCTCTGTTAGGTAAAGTTACCGACTTTGAAGAATATGTGTTTTGCGGTTATGGCGAACCAACCTTAAATCTTCCAACCCTGCTCGCTGTGGCAAAAGAAATAAAGCAAAGAGGTGGACGAGTACGCATTAATACCGATGGATTGGGCAATTTAGTCCATAGACGCAATATTCTGCCAGAACTTGCTGGCTGCGTAGACAGCTTATCGATTTCTCTCAATGCAGATAATGAAGCCGCCTATATTGAACATTGTCGCCCAAAACTCGCCGGTTCTTATGCTGCAATGCATACCTTTATTGCGTTAGCCCCACACTACATAGACACAGTACAAGTTTCAGCGATTGAAGGGTTAGCAGGGGTTAATATCGTTCGTTGCCGTGAACAAGTTGAGAGTTATGGCTGCCAATTCAAGCATCGTCTATTAGGCGCCTTAGGTTAACACTGCCTAAAATATCACAATATTTGGCTATATCGCTGCGTCCAAGCTACCCATAAAACCAGCATAATTTTGCAATGGGAATTTTACGTTGTAACTGGCACTGTAGTAACAATTCTTTCGTGTTAACATAGCGTAATTAACAGTTCACCTACATAATCGATTCATGCTGAAGAATAATCCAAGTACGTATTCCCTCGCGCCACTACTCTCATTAACTCAAGGGATCTACTGGTCGCATCAACGTGTATTAGCCGTTGCAAGCCAGCTTTCCATGCTGGTGGTTGGCATGATCATTTTAACTAACTTGATTATTACTTTAGGTGAGCGTCGTCTGCAGGAAGAATGGGCTACACAGAGATACAGTGAACTACAAACCATAGGCACGCTTGTCACCGACAAAATATCTTTTCAGCAATTTCGCACCTTAATTTTTGCCAATGATGAACGACTAAAGCAATACTTAAGCAACCCCACCGCCAAGCAACAACTCAAATTACAACAAAGTTGGCAAGAATTGGTTCAAAAAATTCCTGAGCTACTCGGCGTGGCGCTATACGATCCACAAGGTAATTATAAATTTTCAACCACCTCTAATTTCAGCAAAGATCCCATACCGCCCGCATTACTTGGTGTGAGTCGCCAGATGGGAGGCCGAGAAGTCTATACCTCACCACTAGAATTTGTCCCTATTGACGGTAAGTTAGAAGCCTATCTGTATCAAATGGCATTGCTAGAAAAGGCTGATCAAAGTTCGATGGGATATATAGTGACGTATAACTCTATGGAACAAATGCTTGAGGCCATAAAGCCAGCATTTTCGAGTAATCGATCGCCCATGTTAATGCTCGATACGCAGGGATTACTCTTTACTGGTACTAATAGCTTAGCCCCGTTAAATAATGTGCCCACTTTTCTAGGTGCGAGTTTAAAGCAAAGTTACCCCGCATTGTGGCGTGATATGTCGATGAGTAACTTTGGTCAATTTCACGGTGAAGATGCCACGTTCGTCTACCTTAAGCTTGAGCTTACAACTCAGCCAGAGACCCGCCGAGAGTATTATTTACTGTCTTATGTGCGTAATTCAGACATAGCGGCACAATTTTATCAATGGCGAAATATTGTTATCGCGGCATCTTTAATACTCACTCTGTTAGCCGCTTGGGTGATATTACTTAGCCATATGTATCGCTTACAACAACGTTCTCGCCAATACAGTATTGATGTCGCTAATGGTTTATTTAACAGTGATATCGGCTTTATGATGGTCAACGAAAATGCCCGAGTGATTAGCGCCAATACTAAAGCGGCTGAAGCAACATTAGTTCCACTCGATGAGTTGACCGACCGCAGTCTGCAGCGAACTTTGTGCCTTGATGACACCACATACGCACAGTTAATGGAGCAAGTGCATAAGATAGGGCAATGGTCAGGAGATATCAGCCTAGAAAGCATTAAGGGCCCAACGCTAAGGGTTAATGTACGCCAAGCGCCAAGGGCAAGCCGAGGTTCACCACATTTATTAATAACCCTTGAAGATATTAGTGAGCTAATCCAGAGTAAACAACAGGCTTTCATCAATGAACTACTCTGCGACAGCACTGTAGCTATCGCGCTCACCGATGCCAATGGTAAATTGATTAAAATTAACCCGGCATTCGATGCCATGATGCAACTCAATGGGGATTTAAATCACGATTTAGCCTCATTACTTGCCAACGATTTAGGTAATCAATGGCAAAGGATCAGCTCTCAAATCGCCATGCAAGGTCAGTGGCAAGGGCAAATACTGTGTGCCCCCAAAGAGCCGCGATCCCATTGCTTGCAAGCTACCTTAAAGGGTCATGTCACAGCAGATGGTGAGATTGATTATATTGTATGTACTTTAGAACAGGCAGATCAGCGTGGCTCAAATAGAGAGAAACGTGACCTAGTCCCGCATCGAAATATCATACTGCAAAGGTTAGGCGATTTAGAAAGCTATTTTAGCTCGTTACCACCGCAAAGCCGCCTTAGCTCTAGCTTATTGCTAATGGATATTAACCCTGAGGGTATGTTGAGTCACATGAGTGACATAGACCAACTGGCGAATCGACAACAAGAAGTCGAAGTACAATTACTACTTGAAACCCCAGCTAATTATCAAATTTTGCATTGGCAACTAGGTAAGATCATCATGATGTTACCAGACACAGACGCCACCCAGGCCCATAGTTTTGCGCTTAATATGATGGAAAAACTCTCTGGTAATGGCCTAAGTGAAGGTATCAGCATAGGTATCGCGGGTTATCAAGAGGGGCAAACATTAGAGCAATATCTTAATAATGCTGAAATTGCCCTAAGGCGCGCTAAACAAAATAACGAGCAGAATATTGGCCAAGCTTTTACTCGTCATCAATGATAGATTCCGGAGCATTAACCGAGTCGGGTAATTTGCTCTGGGTAATTTCAATAATGGCTGAACGGTTCATGGTAATTTTATAGCGAATATACTGCGGGGCTTCACGGTTCTCACGTAACACTAAAATCAAATTAACTTGATAGCGACGCTCTACCGATTCATGGCTGATTTTACCTTCAACTTCCTTATAAATCTTTGCTTTACCTCGCTCTAAGTAACGGGCAAAGGGCACTAAACTAAAATTGACTTGCTCTTGGATAGTCGAATATCCCGCTTGGAACTCGCTCTGATTCACCTTAGTGGCAATTTTATAGTGTAAAATTTCTGCATCGACCTTATTTTGGCTATGTCGGTGCTTTAAAATTTCGCTGACTTTATCTGGTAAGTCTTGTTGACGCATAAACTCAAGCCAAACTAATTGCTTAGCTATGATTGCCTGACTGGTTGTATCACGCAAAATGCGGCTCCAGCGAGGTCTACCGCGCTGCACATAGCGCCACATGGCATTACGAACATCGTCCTTGAAAATTTCCCTAAAGCCGTAAATTACTGCCAAGGTCAGTACTAGGGCAATGGTGAAACCACTAAATGCACCTTGAGCCTGAATAATCAATGCCGATACCACTAGCATCACTAATGCGGTCGCTAATCCTGTGGTGAACTTTTTAAGGCCAATACCTAAGGGTTTTAATTCCTCTTTGAGCACCACGCCCTGCTGGATTAACCGACGTAATAACAACATCTTATTAGATATTCTGTTTGGGTCTTGCTTCGTTTGCACTGAGTTATATTTATGCTCATCCCGATAGGCACACTCATTGCGACATAGGGTTAATACCCGCTCTTGAATATCATTAAAATCACTGGTACGAGTGGCATGAGCAAGCACTTTCAGTAACTGCTGCTCACAAAACCAAGACAAGTAGTTATCGGCGTTTTCAAAATAGGATTTCCATTTAGGATCCTCAGGTTCGTTGCGGCGAAACTTTTTCAGTAATTGAATAACTTGTTCGCGCAGCTCATCAAGAGCGAGATAAAAGTGAGCTACGTCAGATATTTGTTTAAGTTCTTTAACATCGTTTTCAACAGCGACGGCAAACTGGTAGGCGAATAAATTAAGGTATAAGCGAAACTCTTCAATGGTACGGCGATTCAAACTGGCAAAACGCCCCTGCACCAGCGGTAAATGTAGACCTTCAGAATAGTAAGATCGGCGCCCGACAATCGAGCTAAAATAGTACTCTTCTTCATTGAGCGTATGTGAGCCTATGCCCATTTCCTTGGGTAAAAAGAAATAGAGATCGAGCTGACGGCTATCGCCCTTTTCCATCTGATGGCTAAATTTAATCGATAGCGATTCTTCTTGCTTTACACGTATCTTAGACACAGCATCCTTTTCATGAGTCTCCGTTAAAGGCATAACTCATAGCAGTAAACGAGAATAAGTGAGTACTAATCTTAACTGAAATAAACTCAAATACACTGATTAAATTCGACTATTTACGATTCGGCAACCACAAACCGTATTACTCGGTTGGAATAAAACCACCGCGTAATCTTTAGTGTCATCCATATCAAGCACTTCGATACTCAGATTGTGTATCCCAGACGCATTGAAATGTAAGCTACTGATGTATGAAAGATATTTCATATGCTCAGGCCAGTCTTTATGTTTTTCAAGTTCAGACTCTGTTTTCGTCTGCACTGCTATCTGATAGGTCATACTATTGGCTTCTATTTTCTCCACTTTACCTTGCATCGAAATCGTGCCCGCACTCGTGCCATCGAAATTAAAGTAACGATAATTAACCTGCGCATTATTAGCGGCAATTAATACATCAACGAGCAAATAGTATTTACCGTCAACATTACCATGAGAATGGCGGTCGAATAATTCAGAGCTGCAATTTAAAATCAGTGTCCGATTGGTCATTAACTGCCAATAAATCACGCTACAAGCCGTAATCAATGCCGTTAAAATAACGAGATTAATCGTCCACTTTAGCCATCTAGCCACAGATATCAACCTCCCGCAGCCATGTGGCATCAATAAATTCCTTTGGCTGCGTAAAATCGCTGATCTTAATATTACGGATCACAGACTGACCTAACTTCTCACCACGCAAGGTTACATTAAGCACTTGTTTATCATGGGATAACGAAGCATAAACATCCTTCCAATCACTTTGGCCGCAGGCCGTTAATCCAGCACTTAAACGCTCGCCTAATTTAAAGAGTAAGAGGTTATTGGTATTAGAATTAGCATAGAGATGTAATCGGACATTCTCACCAGAAGCCAATGAGATCTCGGAGCTCATCAACGCTTGGGTCGGTTTACTATGATCAATCTGATATAGATAAAAAAATGACACTGCTAACATAGCGCCAAACAACACCAATACACTCCATAACGGGATTGTCTGTAGTCTTAGATAATTGACATACTTACGTTTATTACCATTTAATGGTTGTAGCAAATAACCTTGGCCTTTGACGGTTTCAATTAAGCCTTCATGCCGTGTACCGAGAAAGGATCGCAGCATAAACACGGCTCTGGCCACCGAAGTATCCGTTAGCGGTGGATGCTGCCCCTCCCCTATCTTAAGCATATATTTAGAAACTAATTGACCTTGGTGTTCAACCAGTAAAGAGAGCACTTGTAATTCAGCCCGAGGAAGATGCCAACATTCATCACGAGACAATTCAGTTAATGTACCTCGTTCTCGATCAAACCTGCAGTCTCCCAATTGCATAATCATTCGCTCAACTCCATAAAAACATAGAATTAAGTCTAGATAAAATAGCGGATGATTAATGTGATCTTGTTAACCCAAGACAGCAAATAGTTACGTTTCGTGAATCAAGCCCCAAGCTCAAGGCTAATCCACCAAAGCCAGCTTTAGCTCACAAAAATAAATCTTCCTTGGCACTGGTGTAATTACGCATAAATTTACATAAATATTACAAATAACGAGGTATGAGTCACTTACCAATCTACTTAACGCATAACAATATAGGATTTCAATCTGCAAAACCCATGTAATTGCACGTTTTTTTCGCATCCTTAAAAGGTCCATATCCTCTGGCCTAAATCACATCATTTATCGCCTGCGTGTTTAACATTCAAACCATAGAGATTTATTTTTGCCACCTAATAAATAAAAGTAATTCTACACAGAGGATATAGATGATGAGTATCAATAGACGCCAAGCCTTAAGCCGCATTATCGGTATTAGCACCGTTGCCGCGGGTGCAACACTGATGGGAACTTCAGTTCTCGCTGCCACTAATGAAGAAGGACAATACTATTTAGCATTAGGAGAGAAACTGAAATACGCCCCCATTGACCCGATGGCAACGGCAAAGCTCGCCTATGAAACCGGCGGGGGATGTATGCACCAAGTGTTTCATGCTGTTATTACCATGCTGGCTCAATCAAGCAGTGTCGATGCCGCTAAATTTAAAACTATCCCAACCGCACTGGCAGCTTATGGTTTTGCTGGTGTCGCAGGTCAAGGCACGCTTTGCGGCAACCTCAATGCAATTGGTATGTTAGTCAATATCTTAGATGACATTAACGGTCAAAATAATGCTGTAATTGGTAACACCTTCCGCTACTACGAAAATACAACACTGCCATTAGCTTCAGCCGAATTTGTCGCTGGCATAGGTTCCACTGCAGAAAAAACGGCGCTTGTTGTCAGCTCATCAAAGGCAAAAAGCGTGTTATGTCATTCATCAATTAGTAACTGGTCAAAGGCCTCTGGTCTGCCATTTGCCAAAAAAGGTGAACGTTGCTACCGCCTATCTGCGTCGATGGCTTATTACTTAGTTGATGTATTAAACCGTGCTTACCAAGGTGAAAATATTGGCGGACTGGTTGGCAGTAAACCGACACCGGATGCACAGGATTGCCAAACCTGCCATGGCAGTTCAAGCACCCTAGGTTCTGCTGCGAGTGTTAAAACAGATATGGAATGCACCACTTGCCATACAGGGCACTTCAATTAAGGGGGCTGCAATGAAATACCCATTACTCGCAGTAACCTTAAGCATATTGTTGCTTAGCGGATGTGGCAGTGACGATAATACATCAGAGGAAGTCATCCCTCCGGTGCCACCATCACCACCAGCGGTTAATAGTGTGAATATCGATGAGGCGATGCAAATCAACCTCGCTCTCAACCAGTTTGACCAAAAGACAGGCACGATTCAATTTTCATTAACGGATGCGCAACAAGCGGCCATTACTGCGGTAAAAGCCTATGATATTTACTATTTTGGCTTTCCCGATAGCAATAAAGCTTCTTCAAACCCTAAAGCATGGAAGCGCTGGCATACCACGCAAAGTTATCGTTGCCAAAATACAACGGAATGCGGCGGTAAGTTAACAGAAATACAGACGGGGCAATATCAATTTGAAATACCCGCTTTAGATTGGCAGCAACAGGATCCCAGCCATGCTGTTGCTCAAATCAAAGTTGCGATTCAGATTTATGGCGCTAAGGCGAATAACGAACTGAGCTTAATTGAAGCGCCATCAATCTAATTGTTACTGCTCAATTTAAGTAAAAAGGCATCCACTGGATGCCTTTTTTGTTATTGATAGTAAACGTTAAAACATGGATGAGTTCATCCACAGATGTACCAGAATACTCGCCGCATAACCTAGGGCAATCACAGGTGTCCAACGTAAATGCGCACCAAAGGTATAAATGCCGCGAGCTTGTCCCATCAAAGCGACACCTGCGGCACTGCCAATCGACAGCAAGCTGCCGCCAACACCAGCTGTCAGCGTGACTAATAACCACTGCCCTAACGGCATATCGGGATTCATGGTTAATACCGCAAACATCACCGGGATATTATCAACCACAGATGAAAGCAGCCCCACAGCTACGTTGGCATAAGTAACATCCCAATGGGAATACATTGCCTCGGAGACTAAGCTCAAATACCCCATAAAACCGAGGCCACCCACACATAACACCACACCATAAAAGAACAATAAGGTGTCCCACTCAGCGCGAGAAATTCGACTGAACACATCAAATGGCACCACACTGCCAAGTTGCTGTAGACGCAATGTATCTTGAATTAACTCAGCTTTAGCTCGATCGCGGGCAAGAGATTTATTGAACGTTTTACGCAGGTAAAAACCAAAGAATTGTAAAAAACCTAATCCTGTCATCATGCCTAATACTGGCGGCATACCTAAAAAAGAATGAGCGCAAACGGCGGTCGCAATAGTGAGTAAAAATAGTGCTACGATGCGTTTTGCTCCAGGCTTAGTGTAAACCTGCTCCTTTGCTTTTTCTGGTACAAAATGAGGAATAAACAGACTCATAATGGCCGCTGGCAGCACAAAGTTGACTACGGCTGGAATAAATAGATGGAAAAAGTCGTTAAAATGTACCAGTCCTTTTTGCCACACCATTAAGGTTGTAATGTCACCAAATGGACTAAACGCACCACCCGCATTAGCTGCTACCACAATATTGATACAGGCGAGAGTTATAAACTTACGCTGACCCGCACCCACTTTCATCACCACGGCACACATCAATAAGGCGGTGGTCAGGTTATCGGCGACAGGCGAAATAAAAAATGCCATAAACCCGGTTAGCCAAAACACGGTTCTCAAACTAAAACCACGACCCACCAGCCAACCGCGGATAGCATCAAATAGATTGCGCTCTTCCATCGCATTGATATAAGTCATCGCCACCAGTAAAAAAAGCAATAATTCAGCGTATTCGAGTAGGTTATGTTTAAATGCCGCTTCAGATAATTCCGACATACCATTTTGCACATACACAAAACCTATCATCCCCCAAATGATCCCCGCCGCGACCAATACCGGTTTCGATTTACGTAGGTGTAATGTTTCTTCGGCCATAACCAATACATAAGCGAGCACAAATATACATACTGCAATATAACCCACACTTGCACTGGTTAAATTAAGCCGTTCAACGTTTTCAGCCATTGCCCATGTCGCAGGTGAAAACAAGCTTGTCAGTATCGCCATACCGAATAAGCTCAGGAATGCTGTCCCACTATTTTTACATGCTCGTTGTAATTTCATCAAAGTTGATCTCTACCAAGATAATTAGTTAGAAAATTACCACAGCTATGCCAGCGTAAATGTTGATAAAACGCATACTTCTTATATTACTAGGCCGCTAGAGGGAGTTTAATAGATTAATTTTTGTATATATATCGTAGACGCTAATGCACGATTAACTAAATTACATTCGATTTAATCTAAAAATAATCCATAAAAAAAGCACCTTTAAGGTGCTTTTCTAAAACGGTTGCGTACTATTAGAAAGAATATAACAAGGTCATATTCGTTTCAGTATCAGTACCTTTTTTATCGTCTAATGGCTCGCTGTTATAACGCACGATAACGGCAAACTTCATCGCCAATGCACCAATAATATTCGCAGTTAACGAGGTCTCAGAGCGGGCATCGAGTTTATCGCCATAATCAGCCACAAAACGTTGTTGGAATTTAGAGGTGTCGGTAATTTCGGTTTCGAAGTTAATCACGCCGTGAGCCACCACACTATCATTCGTATCATAACCTTCGATAAGTGCTTGCTCATTATCCAGACGTTGATAGATATAACCAGGGCCGACTTCAACATCTAAAAAGGTTCTAGTGGTATCGTAAAGCCGATGACCATAACCGGTAGCACCAGAAACCGTGTACTCATAGCCCGTAAACGGGTCGACTTCGTAGTTAGCATTGGCAAACAAGTAACTACGGTCAGTCATCTTATAGTTGCCTTGAGCACCGACAAAATAACGCTTAGCCGTGACGGTCTCCGAATCCTCTTTGTATAAGCCTTCGAGTAAGTATTGGTTTTCCCAATCACCTAGCTCATGTTTAAGATTTAAACGCCCCTTAAATGATGAGGTTTCGGTATTACCAGTAGTTAACGTAGCACCTAACTCGGCTTCGCCAGCGAATGTTCTATCGCCTTTAACAAAATCTGCGCCGGCAGTTGCCATAAAAGGTGTCGTCAGTAATATTGCGGTTGTCAGTACTTTCTTCATCTTTATTCGTTCCTATTCTGTAAATCCAATCCCTATAAATATCTGTTTAGTCCTACATAACTAGATAAACACATATTAATAAGGGTTAGTATTTCCCACTGAAAATCTGCGCAATATTAGCATTGACGATTAAAAAATGAAAATTGCATCTATTTAAAGCATAAAAAAACCCGCCATAGGCGGGTTTCTACTACAACAATAACGCTTACATATTGATCTTTGGATCTAACGCACCAGACTGGTACGCTTTATACATTGCTTGTAAAGACAATGGCTTAATCTTAGATGCTTGACCCGCACAACCAAAAGCTTCATAGCGGATAGTACAGATATCGGCCATTGCTTCCATTGATGCCTTAAGGAATTTACGTGGATCAAATTCACTTGGGTTTTCAGCTAAAAACTTACGAACCGCACCGGTTGAGGCTAAGCGTAAGTCAGTATCGATATTCACCTTACGCACACCGTGCTTAATGCCTTCAACGATTTCTTCTAATGGCACACCGTAGGTTTCTGGGATCTGACCGCCATATTGATTGATGATTTTCAACCACTCTTGCGGCACTGAAGATGAACCGTGCATTACTAAGTGAGTGTTAGGAATACGTGCGTGGATTTCTTTAATGCGATCGATGCGCAGCACCTCACCCGTAGGTTTACGGCTGAACTTGTAAGCGCCATGGCTAGTACCAATAGCAATCGCTAATGCATCAACATGGGTATCTGCCACAAAACGCGCGGCTTCATCAGGAGTCGTTAGCATTTGATCCATGCTTAGCGTGCCTACTGCACCAATGCCATCTTCTTCGCCTGCTTGGCCTGTTTCTAGGCTACCTAAACAACCGATTTCACCTTCTACCGACACACCACAGGCATGGGCGAAAGCTACTGTGCGGCGGGTAACATCGACGTTGTACTCATAAGAGGCGGGCGTTTTACCGTCAGCCATTAAAGAGCCGTCCATCATCACTGATGACATACCCAATTGAATAGAACGCTGACAGATGTCAGGATCGGTACCGTGGTCTTGGTGAATACACACAGGAATATCTGGATACTGCTCAAGGGCTGCTGCCATCAAATATTTAAGGAACTGTGGGCGGGCATATTTACGCGCACCCGCTGAGGCTTGCACAATCACAGGGCTATTTGTTGCTTCAGCAGATTGCATGATGGCACGCATCTGCTCTAAGTTATTAACGTTGAACGCAGGCACACCGTATCCATGTTCTGCTGCGTGATCAAGTAGTTGTCGTAGGGAAATTAACGCCATTTTGTAACTCCAATAATAGGGTGATATCTATCACCGAGGTCGCTATCGTTTGGATGGATTTTTATGCCCATACTCAGCTAATCACTTAACTAAATACGGGCGGTTTTTTTATAATTATGTTACTTTTTTATGAAAGCTTTAATGTTATCAAAGCTTATCGCGGCATCTTACGTGCCGCGTTCTTAAATCTATATCTTATGCGCCGCGCTTTTCTAACATCGCCACTGCGGGTAATTCTTTACCTTCAAGAAACTCAAGGAAAGCGCCGCCGCCAGTAGAGATGTAAGATATTTTATCGGCAATGCCGTACTTATCAACTGCCGCTAACGTGTCACCACCGCCTGCAATAGAGAAAGCTTTTGAATCGGCAATGGCCTGTGCAATACGGCGAGTACCCTCTCCAAATTGGTCAAATTCGAACACGCCAACGGGGCCATTCCATACGATAGTGCCCGCTGATTCAATGATTTTAGCCAGCGCTTCAGCGCTATCGGGACCTATATCAAAAATCATTTCACTGTCGCTAACATCACCCACTGCTTTCAACGTCGCAGCTGCAGTTGGACTAAATTCGTTTGCCACCACCACATCCGTCGGCACAGGAATATCAGCGCCACGACTCTTAGCATTGGCAACTAAACGCTTAGCTTCATCAAGTAAATCCACTTCATAAAGTGATTTACCTACGTTATAACCTGCCGCTGCGATGAAAGTATTTGCAATACCGCCGCCAACCACTAACTGATCAACAATGCCAGATAAGCTCTCTAATACAGTGAGTTTAGTCGACACTTTTGAGCCGCCAACGATAGCCACCATAGGACGCGCTGGATTATCTAACGCTTTGCCTAAGGCATCTAATTCTTGTGCTAATAATGGGCCAGCACAGGCGATTGGAGCAAACATGCCAACACCGTGGGTCGATGCTTGCGCGCGATGCGCTGTACCAAAGGCATCCATTACATAGACATCACACAATGCTGCCATTTTTTGCGACAGCGCTTCGTTGTTTTTGCCTTCGCCCACGTTAAAGCGCACGTTTTCGAACACCACCACTTCGCCAACAGCAACATCGACGCCGTCTAAATAATCTGTCGCTAAACGCACTTTACAAGGCAGAGCTTTTGCCAAGTAATCAACCACTGGTTGCAGTGAATATTCGGCATTGTATTCACCTTCAGTCGGGCGACCTAAATGCGACATCACCATTACGGCGGCGCCTTTAGCAAGGGCTAACTCGATAGTCGGTAAAGAGGCGCGCAGACGTGCATCACTGGTGACGACGCCATTGCTAACGGGCACATTGAGATCTTCGCGAATAAGCACACGCTTACCTTGTAGATCTAAATCTGACATATTGATAATTGCCATGGTAACGCTTCCTTTTATAATCAAAAAACAAACTGGTTTCACACATGGCCGGTATCAATTTACTGCCGCTAGGCACTCGACATCCCGTCGAATTGGCATATAACTGAATGACCCACCGGTGAATAATCTACTTTTTATCAGCCTCGTTTGGCTGCAATCATCGCCAAACTGGTATCTAACATACGGTTGGCAAAACCCCACTCGTTATCACACCAAAGCAGAAGCTTTACTAACTGGCCAGCGCTGACACGGGTTTGAGTGCCATCAACAATACTGGAGCGCGGATCATGGTTAAAATCACATGAAACTAAGGGCTCGTCAGTATAGCCTAAAATACCGTTAAATCGCCCGTTGGCTGCGGACTCCAACACCTGATTAACCGTGGCTATATCAACAATTTTATCAAGGGTTACAGACAAGTCGATCGCGGTCACGTTAATGGTAGGCACACGCACCGAAATAGCCTCAAACTTATCTTTCATGTGCGGCAAAATACGCTCAATACCACGTGCAAGTTTAGTGTCTACAGGAATAATAGATTGGCTCGCTGCGCGGGTGCGACGTAAATCATCGTGGTAAGCATCAATCACTTGCTGATCATTCATCGCGGAATGGATCGTGGTAATCGCGCCACTTTTAACGCCAAAATGATAATCGAGTACATCGATCACCGGCACAATACAGTTAGTCGTGCAAGAAGCGTTAGAGATGACGGTATGTTCTGCGCAGAGTAAATCGTGGTTAACGCCATACACAATCGTGGCGTCAACATCGGCAGAGGATGGATGGCTAATCAGTACTTGTTTAGCGCCAGCATGAATATGGGCTTCACAGCTTTTACGGTCGAGTAATACACCGGTGGCCTCGTAGACTATGTCTATATCCATTTCATGCCAAGGGAGTTTTGTGGGATCGGGCTCGTGCAGAATTTTAATCGCATCATCGCCAATTAACATGTGATCGTCTGCGAGCTTCACTTTGTGGGCAAACCGACCATGGGTAGTGTCGTACTGGGTCAAATGAATAATGGCTTCAGGTTTAGCGAGTTCATTAATCGCGACAATCTGCATTTGCTGCCGCTTCCCTGACTCATACAAAGCACGAAGAATAGAGCGACCGATACGGCCATAACCATTGATAGCAACTCGGATCATTGAGGTCTCTATTTCCTCTAAATACAAAAACGGCCTGCAAAACATTGCAAGCCGTATTATACAGATTAACGCTTAAAAAGTTTAACCTTTTGTATTGAATCTAATCTCTTAAGCCATTAGCCCAGTGATTTTGCAGCATTCAGCACATTTTCAACAGTGAAACCAAAGTGATTAAGTAACACGTTACCTGGTGCTGACTCACCAAAAGTGGTCATACCTACAACTTTGCCTTCAAAACCAATGTACTTATACCAGAAGTCACTATGCGCAGCTTCAATCGCTACACGTTTAGTTACTGCTCGTGGCAATACAGATTCTTTATAAGCGGCATCTTGCTTATCAAACTCAGTAGTTGATGGCATAGAAACCACACGAACGTGTTTACCTTGTTCGGTTAATGCCGCAGCGGCATCCATTGCTAGTTGTACTTCGCTACCCGTTGCAATCAAGATAAATTCTGGCGTACCAGCACAGTCTTGCAATACGTAACCACCTTTAGCCACATTAGCTAACTGTTCGCTAGTACGCGCTTGAGCTTTAAGGTTTTGGCGGCTAAAGATAAGCGATGTTGGAGCATTGCGACGTTGAATAGCCGCTTTCCAAGAAACCGCTGTTTCTGCCGCGTCACATGGGCGCCATACGGCCATATTTGGCGTCATACGCAAGTTAGCTAATTGCTCAACGGGCTGATGCGTTGGACCATCTTCACCTTGACCGATAGAGTCATGGGTATAAACGAAAATGTTTTGAATCCCCATCAGCGCTGACATACGGACTGCGTTGCGGGCATATTCCATGAACATCATGAACGTTGCGCCGTAGTTGATGAAACCACCGTGCAGCGATGCACCATTCATAATGCCGCTCATGCCAAATTCGCGCACACCGTAGTAGATGTAGTTACCAGCTGGATCGTCCTGAATACCTTTAGAACCTGACCATAGTGTCAAGTTAGAACCCGCTAAGTCAGCAGAGCCGCCTAACAGTTCAGGCAACATAGCACCGAAAGCACCGATGGCATTTTGTGAGGCTTTACGACTTGCAATACCTTCAGCTTTGTCCTGTGATGCTTGAACAAATGCTTGCGCTTTTTCTTCAAAATCAGCAGGTAACTCACCTTTTAGTACACGGCGATCGTATTCAGCAGCCAGTTCTGGATAGGCAGTAGCGTAAGCCGCAAACTTTTCATTCCAAGCTGCTTCACGGGCAGCACCCGCAGCTTTAGCATCCCAACCTGCATAAACCTCGCTTGGGATTTCAAATGGGGCATATGGCCAGCCAAGAAACTCACGGGCTGCGGCAATTTCTGCATCGCCTAATGGTGCGCCGTGGCAATCGTGGCTGCCAGATTTGTTAGGTGAACCAAAACCAATAATGGTTTTGCAGCAAATCATTGTTGGTTTATCGGTAACCGCTTTAGCCGCTTCGATTGCCGCGCGGATAGCATCACTATCGTGACCGTCAACACCTGCAATAACATGCCAGCCGTAAGCTTCAAAACGCTTTGGCGTATCATCGGTGAACCAGCCTTCAACATGGCCATCGATAGAAATACCGTTGTCATCCCAAAATGCAACCAGTTTGCCTAAGCCTAACGTACCGGCTAATGAACAGGCTTCGTGGGAAATACCTTCCATTAAACAGCCGTCGCCAAGGAAACAGTAAGTGTAGTGATCGACAATATCGTGACCGTCACGGTTAAACTGTGCCGCTAAGGTTTTTTCAGCAATCGCCATACCGACAGCATTGCTGATGCCCGCACCGAGTGGACCCGTTGTAGTTTCAACACCTGGGGTGTAACCGTATTCTGGATGACCCGGTGTTTTTGAATGCAGTTGGCGGAACTGTTTCAGTTCTTCAATCGGTAACTCATAACCACTCAGGTGTAGTAAAGAGTAGATCAGCATTGAACCGTGACCATTAGAAAGAACGAAACGGTCTCTATCTACCCATTTAGGATTGGTCGGGTTGTGCTTAAGGAAATCATTCCACAGCACTTCAGCAATATCTGCCATACCCATTGGGGCGCCGGGATGGCCTGAATTAGCTTTTTGAACTGCATCCATACTTAACGCACGGATTGCGTTTGCGAGTACTTTACGGGAAGACATGCTCTCTCCTGCTTGTTTGTGAGGTCTAGCGGGCAATTTGGATGGATATTTTCCCCTACATCCGAAGAGGACGCAAACGAAAATGCACTAAAGCACTTAAGTTTAACCGATCCAAAGCACTCCAATTTACGTATATTGATCGTTAAACACGCTAAATACCCAGTATTAATAGCACTAGCATGTAAATTAGCATGGCTTATTTGTCACTGATACCTAACAACATTATGGATAAAATGGCCTAAGCTAGAGAGAGTTCGCATACGGTTTCAGATTAATTTAAAAATGAAAAGATGAATTTAAATGAATTAAATTCATCAACTTATATCATAAACCAAGCGATGATATTATCTTCACATTTGGGGTACACCTCACTTTATACGCAAATATTTTGCTTAGGGGGTGTCATCAAAGTGAAATTCCACTAAAATAGCCGTCTAGATGTAGATGCTTCTACACGTTTGAATGCTAACGACGAGATTTTCCTACTATGGCAAAGCACTTGTTTACTTCTGAGTCGGTCTCAGAAGGTCATCCCGATAAAATTGCAGATCAGATTTCTGATGCTGTGCTAGATGCAATTCTGGCTCAAGATCCAAAAGCACGCGTGGCGTGTGAAACTTATGTCAAAACTGGCATGGTATTAGTGGGCGGCGAAGTCACCACTTCTGCTTGGGTTGATATCGAAGAAATCACCCGCAGAACCGTGCGAGAAATTGGTTATACCAATTCAGATATGGGCTTTGATGCAGACTCATGCGCAGTATTAAACGCCATTGGTAAGCAATCACCCGATATTAATCAAGGTGTAGATCGTGCCGATCCTGCTGAGCAAGGTGCTGGCGATCAAGGGTTAATGTTTGGTTATGCCAACAACGAAACCGATGTATTAATGCCAGCGCCTATTACTTATGCCCATGCATTAGTAAAGCGCCAGTCTGAAGTACGTAAAAGCGGCACCCTGCCTTGGCTGCGTCCAGATGCGAAAAGCCAAGTCACTTTTGCCTATGATGATGGCAAAATTGTCGGCATCGATGCTGTCGTGTTATCGACTCAGCACAGAGATGACGTTTCACAAGCCGACTTAATTGAAGGCGTGATGGAAACCATCATCAAACCAGTTCTGCCTGCTCAATGGTTAAATAAAGATACTAAATTCTTTATCAACCCAACTGGTCGCTTTGTTATTGGTGGCCCTGTAGGTGATTGTGGCTTAACCGGTCGTAAGATCATCGTTGATACCTACGGCGGCATGGCCCGTCACGGTGGCGGCGCATTCTCAGGTAAAGATCCATCAAAAGTGGATCGTAGTGCAGCCTATGCCGCCCGTTATGTGGCTAAAAATATCGTTGCAGCGGGTCTTGCTGATCGCTGTGAAATCCAAGTGTCTTACGCGATTGGTGTGGCAGAGCCTACCTCTATCAGCATCGAAACCTTCGGTACAGGTAAAGTGTCTGAAGAACTGCTGATCAAGTTAGTGCGTCAACACTTTGAACTACGTCCATACGGCTTAACGGCGATGTTAGATTTAGCTCGCCCAATTTACCAAGCAACTGCCGCTTATGGCCACTTTGGTCGTAACGAGTTCCCTTGGGAAGCGACCGATAAAGCAGAAGCACTGCGCGCTGACGCGGGTTTATAATTTAAATCGTTTACGATTTAAGCTGCTATGATTACAAAACATAAAAACCGCTACCCAGCGGTTTTTTTACATCCTAAATTTAACTTAACCGATTAAATAAACCTGCTAACTCAATCTGCAACAAGCAGATTTAACTGAACTACATGCAAATGCACGGAAAAACGGCGCGCTAATAAAAATCCAGTGCATAAAAATTACTAAGCAACAAATCTTAAGACTCACAAAAATCATACAACTTAGAGCTAAATCACATTTCTATCAGCGTAAATTGCAACACCTTGACATCATTTTAATGTTTCCATACCCTTCGCTATATACATAACTATATATCGAATATTGTGGCATTATTTCATGGATACAAAGAAGCGTTTATTATTAAAAGCGTTAGCTTCTTGCGGCCTTTTAACTGCAGTACCCTCAACACTATGGGCGATGAATCAATCATTAGTCTTCCCATTTGGTAAGCTCCCTGCGGCTAACAAAATCCAACGCGTACTCAGTGCTGGCGCTCCTGCTGATATATTACTGTTAGCCCTAGTACCCGAAAAACTACTTGGATTTTCAGCCTTTGAAATCCCACGAAATAACCCATGGTTCTCACAAAGCATACAGACACTACCTAAACTAGGCCGATTATCGGGCCGTGCTAGCACCTTGTCGATTGAACAGTTACTCGCACTCAAACCAGATATTATTATCGACAGCGGCAGTGTTACTGACACTTTTCGCTCTCAGGCGGAGCGTATTACCGCACTCACGGGGATCCCCTATCTTTTAGTTAGCGGTAAATTGTCTGACTCAGCCGAACAAATCAGGCAAGTAGCTGATGTTCTTGGCGTGGTAGCAAGGGCTGAACCCTTAGCTAATATGGCTGAAAAAATACTAACTGATGCCCGCATCTTTTCATCAACTCAAAGAAAACCTCTGCGGTTCTATGCCGCCAGAGGCGCAAAAGGATTAGAAACCGGTTTAGCGGGGTCATTACATACCGAGGCAGCCGAACTACTTGGATTAGAAAATGTAGCAAAACAAGCTGGGCGCCATGGCCTTGGACAAGTATCAATGGAGCAATTACTGCTATGGCAACCGGATGTAGTTTTAACACAGGATGAATCCACATATCAGCACATTTTAACCAACAGCCAATGGCAAGGTATTAACGCTGTGCAGCAACAGCAGGTTTTACACTACCCTCGTTTTCCGTTTGGTTGGTTAGATGCACCACCGGGCATTAATCGTTTATTAGGTTTGCGAAGATTACATGCCCATTTCGATCCTAAAATACAGGCAGGGTTACAGGCAGATACACAAGCCTTCTTCGAGCTATTTTTCCATAGCACGCTCAGTGATGAGTCATACCAACAATTAGTGAAACAGCCATGATGATGTCAAAAACCATCGGGGTTGTGAGCTTACTACTCTTAATGAGTATGTTTTTAGCGCTCACAGCAGGCAAATATCCCCTCTCATTAGGGCAAATTAACGAACTGATTTTTTCTTCCCATTTATCCAGCGATCCTCGCCTTTCAATTGTATTTTGGCAAATTCGTCTGCCTAGAATGTTGGCCGCCATATTGGTGGGTGCCAGCCTTTCTGCCGCAGGTACGGCCTATCAAGGTATGTTCCGTAACCCGTTAGTTTCACCGGATATTTTAGGCGTTTCTGCCGGAGCGGGTTTAGGAGCAAGCGCGGCAATTTTGCTTGGATTACCTATGTTATTCATTCAGGCTTTTGCCTTTACAGGGGGCATTACAGTAGTCGTGTTGGTGTGTGTCATTGCCAAATTTACGCGCCGACAAGATCCGGTGTTATCACTCGTATTGATTGGGATCGCCATCGGCACTTTATGCGGTGCCGGGATTTCACTAATAAAAGTGTTTGCAGACCCTTATATTGAGCTTCCTTCGATTACGTTTTGGCTACTTGGTGGCCTAAACTCAATTACCTTAGATGATATTGCTATCGCTATGCCATTAATCCTCATAGGATTATTGCCATTATTTCTACTACGTTGGCGCATGAACCTTTTAAGCCTTCCCGATGACGAAGCCAAAGCAATTGGCGTTAATGTCACCCGCTTACGGATTATCTTTATCATTAGTGCGACCTTAATCACCGCCTGCACTGTGTCCATTGCCGGTATTATTGGTTGGGTTGGATTAGTGGTTCCTCATATCTGCCGCACATTAATCGGTGCGAATAACCAACAATTATTGCCATTGTCGATGGCGGTCGGTGCCATTTTATTATTATTTACCGACACCATTGCCCGCAGCGTCGGTACTGTAGAATTGCCCTTAGGTATTATTACCGCACTGATTGGCGCGCCATTTTTCCTTATTTTACTGATGAGGAGAGAGCGGCTGTGACTATCGTCAATTTCAATCATGCCGATATCGGTTATAACCGACATCCCGTCCTCCGCGATGTTTCTTTTACCGTAAAAACGGGAGAAGTGTGCTGTCTTTTGGGGACGAATGGTTGCGGCAAAACCACCATTATACGTAGCCTATTAGGAATTTTGCCGCTCAAGGGTGGCTGTATTCAACTACACGATAAAGCCCTCCATTTATGGAACACCACCGAGCTGGCACAAACCGTGGCCTATGTACCGCAGGCACATGATGGTCCTTTTGCATTTAGTGTGCTTGATATGGTGATGATGGGTCGCTGCGCGCATCTAAAATTATTTTCCCAGCCTGGCGTCAAAGACCGCGCTTTGGCAATGGAGTTGTTGCTAATGCTTGATATCGCCCATCTCGCTAAACGGCAATATCCTTCACTCAGTGGCGGTGAGCGCCAGTTGGTTTTAATCGCCAGAGCACTGATCCAACAACCCACACTACTTATCATGGACGAGCCAGCAGCTAGCCTCGATTTTGGTCATCAAATTACCTTACTCGAAAGGATCCGCACGCTTAAAAAAGAGGGCATGACAGTATTAATGTCAACGCACCATCCTATGCATGCTAAGGCCGTAGCAGACAAGGTAGTACTAGTGGCAAAAGATCAACCAATACAACAAGGTTCGATTAACGACATGCTTAGCGCAAAGCGTCTCACCACACTTTATGGTGTCCAAGAAAGCGATATTAGAAACCACTTGGGCCTCGATATTTAAAGATAAACATGAGGAAAAACAATGTTATTAGATGAGCTGGATTTCGCTGGATTATACCAACAGCAAATGCAATTAGCGGGGCGAACCACTAAAAAACCAGAGCATTGGGACAAGCGCGCAGAAGCCATGGCAAACGATTGTGCTCCTGCTAATGACGGTTACTTGACCCAACTATTAGCAAAAATTGATTTGCGCGGCGCCTCAACTTTATTCGATATGGGTTGTGGTCCCGGTTCAGTCTGTTTGAACATAGCCGAAAACCTAACTCATGTTTATGGCGTAGATTACAGCCAAGGCATGTTAGATGTCACACATCGTCGGGCAAACGCAATGGGACTGAATAATGTCAGCCTACTGAATAAATCATGGGAAGATGATTGGCAGGATATTCCACAATGTGATATCGCCGTTGCATCACGCTCCACCTTAGTGTCCGACTTACGTGCGGCGCTCATTAAGCTTAACGATAAAGCTAAACTCAGGGTTTATACCACACATACGGTATCCACCTCTTTTGTGGATGTTGAAATACAAGCTGCAATCGGGCGAAAAGTAATTGAACTACCTAATTACATTTTTGCCGTCAACATTTTATATCAAATGGGGATTAACCCACAGGTTGATTATATTAAATCAAATAATTGTTTAGATAAAAATAACAATTTCGAGCAGTTTTCTAAAACAATTGATTGGTCATTAGGCGGACTCACAGATGAAGAGAATAATCGCTTATTTGATTACTATCAACATAAAAGCCGCATCGGAGAAGCACTAATATCCCCATCTAGAGATTGGGCATTAGTGTATTGGGATAAAGTGGCATTAAGTAAATAAGTAGCAAGCTACTGCAACTTTAATAAAGACCAAAATTGAATATCAATAAAATAGCAGTCATCAGGCGCTGCTATTTCACTTAACTACATCTATAAGAAAGAGATTACTATGCAATATAAAAAAATCTATCTTCCATTATTAATTGCAATGGGAATTTCACACCCTCTAATAGCTAATGAAATAGCACAAAATCAATTAGCAGATAATAATCCAGAAAGAATAACGATATGGGGGAGCGCCGTTGCTGATACCAGTGCGCGCATTGACCAAAAGACGATAGAGAAATTAGGTAAAAATAATGTCGCTAATGCCTTAAGCACGATTCCCGGTGTTTCACTCCAAAAATCGGGGAGTCGCAACGAATTACAAGTACGAGTGCGTGGTTTTGACAATCGCCAAGTCCCGGTGTTTTACGATGGCATTCCGATTTATATCCCCTACGATGGTAATCTAGACTTAGGCCGATTTTTAACCTCTAACCTCGATTCGATTGAGGTATCAAAAGGATATACCTCACTCCTACAGGGGCCTAACCAAATGGGCGGCTCAATTAATTTAACCACCCATAAACCCACAGAAACGTTAGAAGCCAGCGCAGGCTACCGCCAAGGGTTTACCCGTAATAAAACTAACGCCTACGATGCTAATGCCTCATTAAGTATGAGTAATGATTTAGGCTATCTACAGTTTTCCGGTAGCCAATTAAAACAAGATTACTTAGGCTTACCTTACGGCACAGATAATGATATTGCTGGCTCAGATGGGGAGTTAATCAACTCTGCAGCAGATGATAAACGTGGCATAGTAAAACTGGGGTTTACCCCTAATGCTGACGATGAGTATGTTTTTACTTATATTAATCAAAACAGTGAAAAAAATAATCCACCCTATGCAGGTACTAGCCCACAAAAGTCACGGTATTGGCAGTGGCCTGAATATGATAAAGAAAGTTATTACTATCAAGGGACGACTAAATTAGGCGATATTTTTACGCTTAAAAGCCGCGTTTACCATGATAATTTTGTTAATACCCTAATGATGTATAACTCATTAAAAGATTTAAATAATAAAAATGGCTCTTATAGTCATTATGATGATTATAGTAATGGTGCAGGATTACAATTAGCCGCAGAAGTCCGCCAGCAAGACCAACTCGCTTTCGCAATTCATTGGAAAGAAGATATCCATAGGGAAAAAGACGATCCTATTGGCGATTATGATCGCTTTAAAGATCGCACTATTTCTGCATCCACAGAATACCAATGGGCTGTCGATGAAAAGCTTAATATTGTGGCGGGCATCAGTTACGATAAACGCACTAGCTTACAAGCAATGCAATTTGAAAATAACGGTAGCATTACTGAATACGACGATAATGACCAAAATGCTTTTAACTGGCAAGCAATGGCGAAATATCAAATTCGTCAGCAGGATTATCTATCGGTATCATTTTCTGATCGCAGCCGCTTCCCTACACTAAAAGAACGCTATACGACCTCTAAGCCTTCTACGGGTCAAGTGGCAATCGTTAATCCACACTTAGATGCAGAGCGCGCTCGTAGTATTGATATTACCTATAATGGTTTATTCAACGATGATTGGAGCTATGAAGCCAGTATTTATTATAATCGTGTGGATGATGCAATTCAGGCGGTAAATATTGATGCCAATACATTACAAAATCGAAATATAGGCCAAGTTGATTATTCGGGAGTCGATATAGGCCTCAAGGGTCGTATCAACAGTATTGCTGAAATGGGACTGAGCTATAGCTATACAAATAGTGATGTAAAAAGTGGTCAAATAGGCGAAATTACTGGCTTACCAACCCAAATGGCGAATGCGTGGATTACGGTTACACCATGGGAGCCTATCGGCATTACACTTGCAGAAGAAGCGCGTTCTTCCAATTATAGTAATAGCGATGCTTCTCAAGTTGCTGCCGGGTTTGTAATAACCAATATCCGAGTTGACTATACTGCATCAGAAAATGTAAAACTCAATGCCTCAGTCAATAACCTTTTTGACCATAGTTATGAGTATTCAGAAGGATTTATCGAACAAGGTCTCAATTACTGGTTAGGTGTTGAGGTTAAAATATAACGAGACAATCTGTTTTCAAGCACAAAGCCGCCCTCCAGCATGGCGGCTTTATCGTTTTAAATTAACCTTAATGGGTTAATCATAGGATAGTTAATCATGATCAATTTCTCTGCAATAGGCTTTGTTGAAAGCGAATATAACGACATAGCGAATATGCCAATTCAAGGATGTAAAGTGGCAAATAATCAGGGAGTATTAGTGATCGATGCTGAATTTACTGAAGGATTAGCCGATTTACACGAATTTTCACATTTATATGTGCTCTTTCACTTACACCGCTGTAATGATTACACCTTAAAGGTAAAGCCTTTTTTAGATAATCAATTACGCGGTATTTTTGCAACCCGCTCCCCGAAACGCCCCAATCCTATTGGGCTATCAATTGTTGAAATTGAACGCATCGAAGGCAATCGTATTTATGTAAAAGGGATCGATATATTAAACCAGACTCCAATTATCGATATCAAACCCTATATTCAAGCTTTCGATAATATCACCCCGACCCGCGATGGTTGGTATGAGCATGGACAAGATCCCTTAACCACGCTATCCGATAACCGTTTCGTTGGAAAATAACGCTGTTTTAGAGCTAAAGTTTGCCGGCCAATTTGATGGCGTGTATTGGATAATTAATACACATTTTATGGCTGAGATGACTAATGCTAGCAGTAGATTTTAGATACCTATAAAAGCTCTAATACAATAATACGGCTATACATTAGCCGTTATGCTTAGCATCATTTAAGCGGTAATCAACAGCATGACTTGCGGTGTCATCACAAAACAGCTCGTAATTAGCACTGTTTTTAGCCTAGCAAAACGCTTAAATACAATGGTCGAAATGGGCGTTTTGCATACAAAGTAGACCAATCTGCTCTTGAGATAACATCGCGCACTCTAAGGTTTTTTGAGTGTTTGCGCGGATAACATCTTCATCCGTTAATATTGTCATTGCCGCCGAATACGCATTAGTTCGGCCGCAATCGAGCCATATATGGCCTATTTGTACCCAATAGTGCGGCTGTTGCCCTGAGCATGAGGCAAACTCGACTTCCAATCCCCTCGCCTCATGCCCATGCTGAGCACACTCAGATAAGATAATTCTCAAATTATCCCAAGCCGCTAAATTAACCCTCGCATAAGCCGTTAATAATGCTTCAACAAATTGTGTACTCATGTACGACTCCCATCATTCACTGTCGCATTGGCTGCCATTAATACTAAATCTTGCATATATAAGCCTGAGCCAGTGCAAAGTAATTAGCGTGATTACAGCTGTGTTTTTGCCGCCATTAAATAATAATCTCGTGCGGCTACGGTAAAAAAGTCCACCACCTGCATTTGGCCTTTCCCTGAATGGGCGGCAAAAGAGCGCTCATTATCTTCAGCAATAAAGGTCAACATATAACTAAAATGCGGGGCAACTTGGCGGCGAATTTCATTAACTAACGCCGCAAAAACACCTTGCCCTCTGTAGGCTTGTTGCACCCAAATCGGCCCATATTGGCAAGAGTTAGTTTTGGTTAATTTAGGCCCATCCCAATCAAGTTGGGGTAAACGATTGAGTAAAGTGCGGTACATGGGCCAATGCTCAAAAAAGCCCCAGCGACCAGCAATAACATAACCCACAATTTGCTGCTCAACCTGTGCCACCACAACCCAATGCTTGTTTACTAGCTCAGTTAACTCACGATGGGAAAACGCTTGGCCTTGCAGCCCCATCGCGGCAGATGCTAACTCGTCATTGAGGTGTTTTTTCTCTAGCATCGCTAATAAATCAATGTCTTGGGGTAAGGCTAATCTAATCTTCACAGCATTCTCGCAGTATCATTTTGGGAGCACTTATCGTGGTAAGTATACAAGTTTAAAAATAGAGCCACAGCTAAGCCAAGGTTTTATTTACCGATATCGTCTTGGCGCTTAGCCCATTGGATAAATAGCACTACCGGATAAGGAGACATAAGCACTAGCCCTAAACCAATCAAGCAAGCAATGACTAACATCCCACTGATATCTAGACTCCATTGAGTCAACATATACAGACCAAGCCCACAAACTAACATCAATACACCTAACCAATGTAAAAACTTCAACAAATTCATAGTATTTTTAATGCTATCCGTCATATAAACCTCTTTAGATTTTGAGCTAAACTTGTCACACTATGGCAAGAATAATGAAAAAGGAACCGCGATAATGTTAAAAAAAGCATTCATATTAAGTGCGTTACTATTCGGGCTTACTGCTTGTGAGAGTACTGATAGCGCTAAAAACGACACCATTCCATTGCTGGGCAGTTGGCAAATTGAGATGGTACAAGGTCAACCCACTATCGATTATAGCCCAGCACAAATTACCTTCGAAGCCGAAGGTAAGTTGCACGGCAACAACAGTTGTAATAACTTTTTTGGCCAATATACCCAACAAGGCCAAGAGCTTAAGCTATCTCCTGCAGGTAGTACGATGAAAGCCTGCGTTGATGCTTTAATGCAGCAGGAGCATAAAGTGATGCAAGCGATGCCGTTAGTGACCCAAGCCAAATTAGTCCAAGGTCGACTGACCTTACTCGGTAGTGACGACAAACCTCTGTTGGTGCTAAGCCAACTGAAATAAGCATTATATCTCAATCGATTCAGATCAAGCTGACGCGGAATCGAGATAAGATAAATAATGAGAAAAACCGCCATCAGGCGGTTTTTGTATACTCAAAATACAGTTTTATCGCTATGACTTAACGGTTTTAGCTGCCGTATTTTCGAGAATGATATTCTGCTCTGCTAACACAGCACTTTGCACCATATCGGCATTGTAGTGTTCCATATCGAGCTCATCCTCAGATTTGGCAATCACGGTTGTGGCCACTAAGTCACCCGAGACGTTTACGACAGTACGCGCCATATCTAAAATACGGTCAATCCCCGCAATTAACGCCACGCCTTCTAACGGTAAACCCACAGTCGATAACACTAAGGTCAACATCACTAAACCGGCACCAGGCACGCCAGCAGTACCAATAGAAGCTAAGGTAGCAGTTAAAATAATAGTGAGATAATCCACCCAAGTGAGATCAATACCAAAAGCTTGCGCTACAAAAAGTGCCGTAACGCCTTGATATAACGCAGTACCATCCATGTTAATTGTGGTGCCAAGAGGTAATACAAAACTCGAAATCTTCTTATTAACCCCCAAATACTCACTTGCACACTTCATGCTAGCGGGCAACGTACCGGCAGAACTTGAGGTCGTAAAAGCCACTGCAATGGCATTGCTGATCCCTTTGAAAAAATGCAAAGGATTCAACTTAGAAAACACGCTTAAAACAATACTGTAGAAACCTAATACGTGAATAATACAGCCAATATAAACAGCAACAATCACCTTAAGCAGCGGCAATAGCATATCGATACCGTATTCACCCGCCACCCAAGCCATTAAGCCAAACACCCCATAAGGCGCTAACTTCATCACCATATCGGTGAGTTTATACATGGCTTCAGCTAAGCTTTCGAATACTTTAATTGCAGGTTTTCCGTGGTCACCTATCAGTACCAAGGCGATACCTAAGGCAACGGCAAACACTATCACTTGCAGAATTTGGCCATTTGCTAATGCTGCAATCGGGTTAGTCGGTACGATATCAAGCAATGTCTGCATGACAGAAGGCACTTCTTTAACCACATCAGACATACCAGAAGGTAGGGGTAAATTAAGGCCCGCACCAGGCTGAATCACATAACCAACAACTAGGCCGATACTGATCGCGATTGCGGTAGTGCAAAGATAAAAGGCAAAAGATTTAAAGCCAATTCGCCCCATTTTAGCGGTATCTTCCATTGAAGTGACACCGACAATCAGCGAACAAAATACCAAGGGCACAATCAACATCTTAATAATGTTAACAAATAAGGTACCAATCGGTTTTAACACGGTCGCTTGCTCACCAAATACCACGCCGACCGTAATACCCAGTATCATACCCACAAGAATTTGTAGCCATAAAGGTACTGACATCCAGTAGGACCATACGCGGCCTAACGCTGACGATGTTTGTTTTGACATGTTAATAACCTTGAATTTGAAATGAAGATATGGCGAAATTCCATCCTTGGCAGGTGCTAATCGATTCCCCTAATTAGCAGAGCGCAGAGTCTAGCATAAAGGATAAAAATCTAAGGATGATCTGTATCACGTAAGAATCAACCGCCGCAAAATCAGCCAAACACGTCAATAATGTCGACTAAAATGCCTTTTATACAAAACGATAAATCGGTAACAAACTAAGCTTGCGCCAAGTTAGCGACGCTAACAGCAGCGATTAATAGTCATCATCTCAACCTGTATTTAGCTATGGCATTAGTCGTTTTTTGCTTTGTACTTTATGTTAAAGTGGCGCTAAAAATCCCTCTATTAACAAGAAGGGTCTATCAAGATACCCGCCTAGGAGTTGTTGTATGTTAATCCGTAAAGCGAAAGCCCAAGACCTAACGGCCTTAGTGCAATTTAATCAAGCCATGGCCGAAGAAACAGAAGGCTTAGCCTTAGATGAAACCACACTCACGCAAGGCGTGGGCACGTTACTTGAAAGCCCACAAAAAGGGTTTTATCTCGTCGCCGAAATCGCTGGTGAAATCGTAGGCTCACTGATGGTGACATTTGAATGGAGCGATTGGCGTGCTAAGGATTATTACTGGATCCAAAGTGTGTATATTCGCCCGCAAAATCGTCGTCAAGGTATCTATGGCAAACTGTATAACCAAGTTAAACAACTGGCCGAAACCAATGGCGGCGCCGCAAGTTTTCGTTTATATGTCGAACAAGAAAACCTTGCTGCCCAGCAGACTTACCAAGCACTAGGAATGAAGCAGAGTTACTACTTAATGTTTGAAGAAAAATAAGCACTTTAAAATATTCACAAAAATAAAAAGGTCGAGCCAGTGGCTCGACCTTTTTAACAAATGACGCAATAGCTTAATGCCGCGCGTCGACGAACATTCAACCCTAGCTAAAGAAACCAAATACGATTGCTGTCATCGCGAGTAAACCTGCAATAACAACAAAGATATTACTAATACGGCCGCGATATGCTTTTAATGCTGGTACTTTATACACAGCATACATAGGCATAATGTACAGAATTGCAGCGATAATTGGACCACCTAAGGCTTCAATCATACCCAAGATGCTTGGGTTAATCACAGCCACAGCCCAGATAGTGAAGAACATAAAGCCTAAGATAAACTTGTCGATTTTCACATCAGAAACAGATTTACCACTTGAACGTAACTGCTTAACAATCACACCTTTCATGCCTTCTGTCGCGCCCATGTAATGGCCGAAGAAAGAAGACACAATCGCGATAAAGGCAATAAACGGACCAAAGTAGCTTACAAAACCACTTGAATGTACGTTAGCTAAGTAAGACAAAATCGGTAGATTCTGTGCTTTAGCTTCAGCTAACTGAGCTGGCGATAACGACAACACACAAGAGAATACAAACAACATCACAAAGCCGACTAACATCATCGAAGTGTTGCGTAAAATCACATCGGCTTTACGAGAAGCATTAGCACCGTGGTCGCGTTTTAATGATACTGAAAACTGTGAAATCGCAGGAGAATGGTTAAAGGCAAACACTAACACAGGGATAGTCAACCAGACGGTTCCTAAAAATGCACCCACTTCTGGCACCACTTGTAGCGCGTCCATTTTCCATTCAGGCATTAAATAAAGGGACATAAAAGCGAGAATACCCACCAGCGGATACACTAAAAGTTGAGTTACTTTCAGCATAAATTTTTCACCAGCAACCATTACAGCCATCATACCAAGAATTAACACCCCTGATAGAATGAAGCGTGGTGGCGATGCCATACCTAACTGGTTCACGATAAAGCTATCAACGGTGTTGGTAATCCCCACTCCGTAAATAAGCACAATCGGGTAAATAGCAAAGAAATACAGCACTGTAATGGCCTTACCTGCACCAATACCAAAATGCTCTTCCACTACTTGGGTGATATCACTACCGGGAATGCTTGATGAACACACAAAACGAGATAAACCACGGTGAGCAAGATAAGTCATAGGGCCAATAATTACGGCCATTAGTACCAGCGGCCAAAAACCGCCCATACCCGCGTTAATCGGTAAAAACAAAATACCAGCACCTACTGCAGTGCCAAACAAGCTCAACATCCAAGTAGTATCTTGGCGTGTCCAAGGTAAGTCTTTTGTGGTGTTATTTTCTTGCGTGCTTTGAGGTGTTCCAAGAACACTGATCACATCTTTTTGCATATAGAAGTTACCTTACATGTGACTGATTTAATAAATTCGTGCTAAGGATAACCAAAAAAAGTCTATAAAAGTTGATCTGACACCGCTTAATGTAAGGGAATTTAATAATAAACTAATATTGGGATGCAGATCTCTGATTTAACGTAATAAATCATCAATTTATCAGCAAAAAACAAACACTAAAACCCCATTAAATTACAAGTTTTTCACCAAAAGCCCAATGTCGTGACATTGCCTGTGCGTTGATAAAAACAGCTAAATCAATTTGAATCACAAAAAACCATAAAATGTGACGCGACACCACAAACATGCAAGCAAAGTTGATCTAGATCACTATTGGCAATGTTAAATTTTTACAAATAACTATCAGTTTTTACCCTGCATAAAAAACGGCTCAGCGCGAATTAAACTTCACGGTGAGCCATTAATAATAAACGGTGAGCAGTTAAATCTATCGAGTTTAAGGTTTCTGTAAACTCAACTCCGTTGTTGATAACACTGCAGGGGCGATATCCGCCTCTTTAAACAACAGCGGCCTGAAGCTTTTTTCAGTCGAGTACAAGATACTTTGATCGGCAAAAGCTGGAGTTAAGATATTACTCGACTCAGAGTAAGTTAAAATCCCCCGCGCTACTGGCCCCTCGTCGGTAAAATGCACCGCCATCATCCAGCTCGAACCGTAACGGACTTGATATCCCTTCGCGGTTAAACCAGAACTCATCGCCTTACCCGTGACCACATCCATAACAGGTGCGTATTTGTGCTGCGGGATCAAAGTGTCATCGCCCGACAAACTGGTCGAGAACACGTTAAAGCCACCTTCAGTATTATGGCTACCCGGCCAAGGTAAACGTGTTCCACTTGGCGTTCCATCGGGCAAAGATTTTTCCACAAACTGCACATCACCTAATGGTGCATCTAAGGCAAAGCCTGCCGCCTCAAGGTTAAGTGCACCGTAAGCCAAGGCGACTAATGCACTGCCATCGGCAGTTAACGTTTTAGGAGTTGTGGCCGCATTAGCGGGATCAAACCCTTGGGTCAACATCGTCGTTTGGCTAAACTGGTGGGCAAACTCACGCACTAAGGCGCCGCCTTTGCTGTCGTTATCTTGCTTACCATTCCATGCTTTTAACGCTGCGCAAGCCGAAGTGACATCTTTTGATAAACTCGCTGACACCACCACAGGCGTGCTGCCTTGGGCATCACACTGGGCAATCAAATCAGGCAACACTAGCTCAGCTAAATAACTGCGATTAGATAACACCGCTGCTTCAAGCTCTTCCAAACTAAACTTGCCATCTGCACCAGCGGCATCTTGCATTAAGCTCAGCCCCATACGTGTACGCAGTGATAACTGCCCCGCTTCTACACCATACATGGGCGAGAAATAAGTGAGTGGTTCATTTAAGTTTGTTGACCAGAATGAATCATTAGAGTTTTGCACAAAGTCAGTGCGTTCAAGTTTGGGCGCACGCTCATAGGGTGTTGGGCCATCAAAACTGAACAGCGAAGTATTACCGGGTAAAATCGTAAAGCCAGCTTTCTCTTTTGCCGCCTTAATGTCTGGCGAAGTTTTGAGTAACACTACCGCCGCTTCTGACAATCCCGGCACAGTAGAATCGTCAATATAGAAGGCATTACCCTCTTTATCGGCATACATAGTGTTATTAAAAATAACCCCGTCGTAATCTTTAAAGGCTTGTTGAAACTCTTCTTTATTGGTCGCCATATCCATTGCTAGCCAATGGTCAACCGGATCCATATTGCCCATATTGGCATCTTGGAGCATAAAGGCGCCGCCATCATCCCAACCAAATGGCGCTAACGCAGCGGGTGCTTCGACCATAGGGCCTTTGGCTGTGGTATAAATATCCTTCTCAGCCACCAGCATGCCCGCTGGGCCGCCATTAACTAAAATCGATACTGTCTCTTTGGTGATCGGCAACGGCTTACCATCAAACAGATATTGCATCCGATCGCCTGAGACTAACTCAAGGTTATATATCACAAAATGTTCAGCAGTTGAAAAGGTATGCGTCCAAGCTAAGTCTTTATTAAAGCCGATATTAATCGGTCCAGGCATACCGACTAGCGAGCCACCCATCATGTCTAAATGCCCAGGAATAGTGATATGCGACTGCCAAAAACGCAGGTTGCCCGTATGCGGGAAGTGCGGATTACCCAGCACCATACCTTTACCATTTTCAGTTTTATCTTTACCTAAACCCCAACCGTTGGAGCCTAACTCACCAGGATTGGTCTCTGGCGTAGTAATACGAGCCACGCGGGCAATCAACTTAGATTGCATATCGGCAACAAATGCCGTTTGGTCTTGGCTTGGCGCAGGCCCAACAATACGCGGCATATATTCCTGCGCATCCCCTGGGTTAGCGTAGAAAATTAAATCGAGAAAATTAGCCGCGCCCGGTAATAACGCGATAGAAAACAGATAGGTGACCACATCCTCTGGTGCTATGGCTTTCACCCAAGGCTGACCACCACAAAAAGGTTCAGCCGTTTGTTTGCCCGCTTCGACATCTGCAAGATATTGGTTATAACCAGAGGTAAAACCTTGGATTAATGCCCGTGAGTTTTCACTAAAACTAGGCCATTTTTCTTCGGCTTGTGCCCTGATTTTTAATGCTTTATAGGCAAAGTCTGAAATCAAGTTGCCGTTATCTTCAGCCGTGGGTAGACCGGTCGTAAAATCAATTGACGCATGGGGGCCAAAATACATAGAGCGCTGCGAGTTAGCTTTAATAAAGCCATCGGCTAACACACATAAATTATCTTGCGCTTGTGCATAACCGCTACCAAAACCTAGGCTTTCTAAGTTATCGGCTTGGATATGCGGCACGCCGTAGGTAGTACGGCGAATACTGGCTTTGAGTAAACCATTAGGCGCAAAAGTTTGTAATTGGGTTTCAGGTTCGGTAGGCGTAGAGCTATCGTCGCTATCGTTACAACCTGCGAGTATGACACCGCAGGCCATTCCCATTGCGATCATGAGTTTGTTGAATTTCATTATTATTATCTCTTGGTTTTGATTCCTTCAATGACATTGCCTTACTGCCTGTCCAGACAAATGACTGAAGGAGCAATAGTTGCATGTCGCTTCCTAGTGCCTAAGCTGGCTATTTTGCCTCCCCTACTGTTGGCTTTTTTACTGAGCTTCACCAAAGACTGTGGCAAAATAGAAAACCCAAACGCTTAGACACCTCAGACCATTTAAGCAATGATTCAAACGAGCGTCCACATTAATAACCAAAATAAGCAACATATATGAAACAAAATGTGCAGCGAAAAATAATTAACATAAAAGTGGGCTCTAAAAACCCAGTTAAAATCAATGCAGCAACGACGGCGATGGCGCAACTGTTCCCCGATAGCATTATCGAAGTAAAGGGTATGGATGCGCCTTCAGGCGTAGCGGCGCAGCCAATGACGGATAGTGAAACTCGCCAAGGCGCGATTAATCGGGTGCACTATTGTCAACAACAAGACACGCAAGCAACCAAGGCTGATTACTACTTTGCCATGGAGGGTGGCGTTGATAACTTTGACTTTGGTCCAGCCACTTTCGCCTACATCGCTATTGGTCATAAAGACCAACTCGCCATTGGCCGTAGCGCAATTTTGCCGCTGCCAATGCAGGTTTATCGCGCATTAGAAGCAGGCGAAGAACTCGGGCATGTGATGGATAGGTTATTTAACACCATCAATATCAAGCAGAAAGGTGGCGCTATTGGCTTACTCACCCACGGGCATGCAACCCGTGAAAGCAATTACACTCAAGCGATAATTCTCGCCATGGCGCCACTGCTAAATCCCGATATTTACGCACAAACTTGTTAGTCACATGTTGCAAGCGCAGTTGAAGCCCGCTAACTTAGTTGTGACCTACAACCAAACCTATTCAGCTATGGCGCTAACAGATGCAGTATCGACTCAAGGCTCTGCAATAATGGCGACGCAAGTTAAGCCAACGCCTCAAACTAGGCAAACGGCTGAGCCAGATTCATCCACAGAGCTCAGGCACTTATCTCGCTATCTGGTGAGAAATTTAGGCATGCTCAACGCCGCCTTTGGAGACTTGCCTCTCTCGCCCGTGCAAGCACATACTTTATTTGAGCTAGGTAAGCAGCCATTAACCATCAAAGAGCTGGCCTGCAAACTCAGCATCGATAAGTCCAACGCCAGTCGAGCGATTAAACATCTGGTTGATAAAAATCTTGCCCACAGTCAAATTCACCCACGGGATAACCGCTGCTTAGTGGTGCAACTCACGCCAGCGGGTAAAAAATTACTCGTAAAATTAGATACGCAGCAAAATCAATTATTTCAAGAAATTTTAGCCCAATTAACCTCTGCACAAACCTCACAAATAGAAGAAGCTCTTATGTTATATAACCAAGCCGTACATAACGCCAAGCAGCAAAGTGGTTGTCAGATTCGCCAAGCTACAGCCCAAGATGATGCCGCAATCGCCAAAGTCATCCGCGATGTTTCTGCTGAATACGGTTTAACCGCAGATAAAGGCTATGGCGTGGCAGACCCAACCTTAGATTGCCTCAGCCAGATTTACTCCCAAGCGGGCGCCAACTATTGGATTATCGAATTAGAAGGCCGCATTTTAGGCGGTGCTGGCATTGCGCCTTTAGCCAACAATGATGGCATTTGTGAACTGCAAAAAATGTACTTTATGCCCGAAATTCGCGGCAAAGGACTCGCGACACGCTTAGCGTTAATGGCACTCGATTTTGCCCGCAAAACGGGTTATCAAAACTGCTATTTAGAAACTACAGCGGTACTAAATGAAGCGGTAAAACTCTATGAGAAATTGGGCTTTGTGCATTTATCAGCACCGCTAGGTAACACAGGCCACGATGCCTGTGAAATACCGATGTTGCTAGAGCTTAATCAATAGAACATGCAGCGGTGTTAGAGGAAGGCGTGTAGGAATAAATCGATGCAAGCGTCAAGGGGAACAATAATGACTACCATTGATCCCCACTGACTTGACGCACTTTAGCTTTATTAGCATCCCCCTTAATAAGCGCGATGATAAAATCTATATCGTTAACCGTTATTTAGGGCAACAATGCCAATCCTAACGACCCCTTGGCGCTCGATATTAACTACTTACTTTTTAACATTTATAAATCAATATACTTGTACATTCCTGATGTTTTTTGTATATGAAAACGATAGAAAAATAATAAATTACATGTAATACATATAGTTAAAAATAAGGATAGGTGTTTTGTGGAACAACCGATAATAGATTTTCATCTTGATGCAGAGAATCATTGGGTGGCGAAATTAAGTTGCGGTCACTTTCAGCATGTACGCCACAACCCTCCGTGGTCAGTAAGACCATGGGTAATATCACAAAACGGAAGGACGGGTATGCTTGGCTTTAAATTGAACTGCAAGAAATGTGATACAGGCTCACCGCCAGACCAAGAATAAGTATGGTTTCGTTTGCCCCTGTAAGCTGCGCCTCACAAGCGACTCAAACGTAAGCAATATAAATCTATTGTCCTAGATGCTTTAGTCCCAAAGCTAGTTACGTTTTTATTACTACTGTTTTTACAGTGGCTCGACGTCTATTTCTTTTAAGAGAAGCACCCCTATAGGCTCGACGGCATCTGCAGCACATGGATGCACGAATGTTGCGATCACATGGATGTGAGTGAGCAACCATGTCGCCAACGGTCACTGCTGCAACAATGCCAATCCTCATCACCCCTCTAACTGTTCGTTTAGCTAAAGAACTATTGCCCAGAAATGGGTTTCACAGCTAAAAAGGGAAATAGGCCAAGTAAAGCTTTGCCTATAGAAAAGTTGATGTGAAAGGGTCCCATTCGACCTAGAAGTTATGCATATACCATCTTTTTTCAGCTTTAGCCCTTCAACTTTTGATGACTGTAATTTAAGCAATTTTAGCTCGTAAAAGTTGTAGGCAAACCAAAAGTGCATTATGTTGTTGAGCTAAAATGGATCACTAGGTTTTTTAATAAGGAAAATTATGAGAATATTTTTTATCGTATTACTTTGGTTTATTACTTTTAGTTCATTCGCTACTTCAATTAAGCAAATTGTAAGTATCGAAACAGGCACAGGAAAATTAGAGGGAACTTTGTTAACCCCCGATGATGTAAAAGATTCGAAAATAGTTGCATTAATTATTGCAGGGTCAGGACCAACTGATAGAGATGGTAATAACCCATCAATGACAAATAATTCTTTAAAAATGTTGGCTGATGAACTTGCAAAAGTAGGCATTTCATCGTTGAGATATGACAAAAGAGGTATTGGTAAAAGTAAAAGCTCAGGGTTAAAAGAAATTGACCTGCGTTTTGATAATTATATTGATGATGCAAGCCATTGGGTTGAATACCTCAATAATTTAAGTCGTTTTAATAAAATAGTTGTTATAGGTCATAGCGAGGGTTCATTAATTGGTATGGTTGTTTCACAGCAAAAAGATGTAGATAAATTTATTTCTATAGCTGGTTCAGGGCAGCCAATAGATCAAACAATACGAGAACAATTAGCAGCTCAACCTCCCGTTGTGATAGAGCAATCAACACCTATCTTAGATAAACTATTGCAAGGAGAAACAGTTGAAAATGTTCCTGAATTTTTAAACTCATTATTTCGCCCAAGTGTACAACCTTATATGATTTCTTGGTTCAAATACGATCCACAAAAAGAAATTTCTAAACTTAATAAACCGGTGTTGATTATTCAAGGTTCTACAGATATTCAAGTTGGCTTAATGGATGCTGATAAGCTTGCAGCAGCAAATAAAAAGGCAGATAAAGTTGTGATTAAAGAAATGAATCATATTTTCAAAGAGGCTACTCTTGATAAACAAGCAAATTATCAAACATACAACCAACCGGATTTACCTATTAAGCCTGAGTTAGTTAAAGTTATTAGTGAGTTTATACTTAATTAAAAAATCACCTACAAGTCGTTTAAAATCGACTAGCGTTTGATTTAAGGCTTCCCTCCTAATAGCCAAAACAAAAAAAACTCGCGTTAAGTTTCCTTACTTAACGCGAGTTTTTAGTTTCAAGCTTTAATCTAAGCGTTTAACTGCTAATCGCCAAAGTCATCGAGTAGGATGTTTTCGGGTTCAACACCTAAGCTTTCAAGCATTTTAATCACTGAGGAGTTCATGATTGGAGGACCACACATGTAGTACTCACAATCTTCTGGTGCCTTATGATTTTTAAGATAATTCTCATAAATCACATTATGAATAAAGCCGGTGTAGCCCGTCCAATTATCTTCAGGCAAGGGCTCAGATAACGCCACATGCCAAACGAAGTTTTCATTCTCAGCCGCTAGGGCGTCAAAATCTGCTTGGTAAAACACTTCACGGGTTGAACGGGCGCCGTACCAGAAGCTCATTTTACGGGTGGTTTTTTTGCTCTTAAGCTGATCGAATATATGTGACCGCATAGGCGCCATACCCGCGCCGCCACCGATAAACACCATTTCAGCATCGGTCTCTTTTACAAAGAACTCACCAAATGGTCCGGAGATGATCACGGTATCGCCCGCTTTCAGACTGAAGATATAAGATGACATTTTACCCGGCGGTACATTGGGCGATGGCGGCGTTGCAATGCGCACGTTGAGCATAATGCGGCCCTTTTCATCGGGATAGTTGGCCATAGAATAAGCGCGCAACACTTCTTCGTTGACGGTCGAGACAATGTTAAACAGGCCGTATTTATCCCAATCGCCACGGTATTTTGTTGGAATATCAAAATCAGCGTATTTCACCACATGGGCGGGTGCTTCAATTTGAATATAGCCACCTGCTTTAAAGCGAACATCTTCACCTTCGGGTAATTCGAGTAATAACTCTTTGATAAACGTTGCTTTGTTATCGTTAGAGATCACTTTACATGGCCACTTTTTCACCCCGAAAATTTCTTCGTCGATCTCTAGCTCCATATCGGTTTTCACCGATACTTGGCAAGCGAGACGACAACCTTCTTTGGCTTCTTTCTTGGTGATATGACCCATTTCGGTCGGCAGAATATCCCCGCCGCCCGATTTAATGGTCACGCGGCACTGGCCACAGGTTCCGCCGCCACCACAGGCTGACGGAATAAAAATACTCTGGCTTGCTAACGCGCCGAGCAACTTGTCACCCGCCGCAACTTTAATGCTTTTTTCAGCGTCGTCATTAATGCCGATAGTGACTTCACCCGTTGTCACTAATTGTTTTTTGGCGAGTAGAATCACTATCACCAACAGACACACTACAAGCGTAAACATGCCTATGCCAATTGCCATTTCCATCGTATTACCCTTTTCTAGCTCTTTCTAAAAAGAATGCGGTTACGCTTTCTCAGCTAATGGTTCGCCTGCAGCTCTTTACAACGAGATCCCAGAGAAAGACATAAAGCCCAGCGCCATTAAACCTGTGGTGATAAAGGTAATACCAATACCTTGTAAGCCCTCAGGAATCGCATTGAATTTCATTCTTTCGCGCAGTCCGGCCAGCAGCACAATCGCTACCGCCCAGCCGACACCCGAGCCCATAGCAAACACCACTGACTCACCGAAGTTGTAGTCACGGTTAGCCATAAAAATCACTCCAGCAAAAATCGCGCAGTTTACTGTGAGTAAAGGCAGGAAAATCCCGAGGGAGTCATACAGGCTAGGAATGTATTTATCTAAAAACATTTCCAGGATTTGCACTAACGCCGCAATCACACCGATAAAAGTGATCAATTGCAGGTAACTTAAATCGATACCGGGTAAACCCGCCCAAGACAATGCACCGGGCGCAAGCACTTTGACGTAAATCAGCTGATTTAACGGCACAGCTAAGGTCATTACCACAATCACGGCGACGCCTAAACCAAAGGCGGTAGACACCTTTTTAGACACGGCCAAGAAGGTACACATGCCCAAGAAAAACGACAGCGCCATATTGTCGATAAAAGTAGCCTGCAAAAATAGATTTATATAATGTTCCATATCAGCTCCTTAACCCCGTTTCCGCTGGATCACATTGATGGTCCAAATCAACACACCGATTAGGAAGAAGGCGCTCGGTGGTAGCTTGAACATCTCGTTGGGTAAATACCAGCCGCCGTTTTCAATGGTGGTAAATATCGGATGACCGAACAAATTACCGGTACCTAGTAGCTCACGCACAAAGGCCACACTTATCAAAATCAAGCCATAACCTGTGGCATTACCGAGTGCATCGACAACCGCTAAATGCGGTGGATATTTCATCGCGAAGGCTTCTGCTCGCCCCATGATGATACAGTTGGTAATAATTAACCCTACAAATACAGATAGTTGCTTTGATAGCTCATAAGCCACATCCTGCAATACCATATCGACGATAATCACCAAAGAGGCGATAACGGTCATCTGCGCGATAATACGCACACTGTTAGGGATAAAGTTACGGATAGCGGAGATAATTAGGTTAGAAAACACCAACACAAAGGTTACCGCCAGCGTCATAACCACTGCGGTTTGCATTGAGTTACTGACCGCCAGTGCCGAGCACACGCCCAGCACTTGCATCGCAACGGGGTTATTGGCAAACACTGGCCCGGTTAGCATGTCACGCATGGATAAAGTGTTACTCATTTTGCCTCTCCCAACTCACCTTGCAATTCACCCTGCGCGGCCGTCGCTTTCAGCTGGTTGAAAAAGGTTTGAAACCCTTCCACGCCAAACCAAAACTCCATTGCCCGCTGCACGCCGCGACCTGTCATGGTTGCGCCACTCACCGCATCCACGCCGTGAACATCGCCTTGTTTAGCGCCGCCTTTCACAAGACGTATCGAAAACTTACCTTTTTCATCAAACAATTGTTTACCTTTCCACAGTGACATCCACTTAGGATCCGTTAAAAAATCGCCGATACCTGGGGTTTCGCCGTGCTCGTAAACGACTAGCCCTTTAATGGTGTTGAAATCGGGTTCAACCGCCACATAGCCGTAGATCATAGACCACAAACCTTTGCCATAAAAAGGCACCACCACGCTGGTTAACTTGCCGTTGGCATCTAATACTTTAAACACACGGGCATCGTTCGCACGGGTTTTAATCTTGGCGATATCTTTTTTAGGTGTACTTGATGTCTCAGGATTAATCGCCGCCATACGCTCATCAAAATCGAGTACGTTAGCGTCTGAGTCCACATTACCTGTGTCTAGGTTGATCAATAAGGGCTGAACGGATTTAGCGAAAATCTCCCTAAACTCATTGCCCTGACCTAAATCTACATCGGCGGCCATCAGCACATAACGTTGTACTTCGTCGCGCTTTTTAGCCACTTTACGTTCTTTTAATATGCCAGCGGTGCCTGTAATCATAAAAGAGCACAACAAACAAAGCGTAATGGTGAAGACCATAGTCCCCGCTACAGTATCTTTTTTAAATTCCATGACGTTTAATTCTCCGTTTGATGTTGGCGCGGGCCACCAAATAATCGAACAACGGCGCCCAAAGGTTAGCGAACAAAATCGCTAACATGACTCCCTCTGCCATTTTTGGATTTGCCACACGGATGAGTACAGTCATAAAACCAATCAAGGCACCATAGGCAAATTTACCTTGGCGGGTATAGGAGGTCGTCACCGGATCGGTAGCCATAAACATCATCGCCAGCGCAAAACCGCCTGTCACCAAATGCCAAGTCCACGGCATGTGCATCATTTGATTACTACTAGAACCAATGTAATTACAAATAGTTGCCGTTACTATCATGCCCAGCATCACGCCAACAACGATACGCCAGTCCGCTAAACGAGTGATAAGCAGCATCAGTCCACCGAGCAAAATTGCCAGCGTGCTGGTTTCGCCAATCGCCCCCACGGTAAAGCCCAAAAAGTTATTCAACCAATTAGGATCACTAAAGGCACTAAACCATGAATAATCAGCAAAACTCAGTTTACCCGCAGCGGTTTGCGCCAGCGCCGTTGCGCCAGTAAAACCATCAACAGCGACTAACTGTTGTACCGTGGCGACTTCTGACGGATAAGCAAAATAGATAAAGGCAAGACCTGCCAATGCAGGGTTGAGGAAGTTATACCCCATACCGCCAAACAGCTCTTTAGCCACCACTACACCAAAGGAAATCCCCATAGCGACTAGCCACAGCGGAGTCGATACCGGCAAAATCAAGGTAAACAGTAGTGCTGTTACAAAGAAACCTTCATGTAATTCTTGGCCGCGTACCCGTGCAAACACCACTTCCCAAAACAGGCTAGTGAGCAGTGCAGTGAGGTAAATTGGCAGATAAAAGCTAAGGCCATAGAGAAATAAGCCCAGTACGCCAGTGTCTTGGCTAAGACCACCGAGCAAGCTATTAAAAATAGCCAGTTTCCAGATGTCGGGAGTCGCTAAACCACTTGCTAGCGCGACTTGAGCCTGTAGACCAATGTTGTATAAGCCAAATAAAATAGCAGGTAACAAACATATGCCCACCAGCGTCATGGTGCGTTTTACGTCAATCGCATCACGCACATGCACTTTACCCTTAGTACTGCGGCCATTTGCTATCACCAATGAGCGCAAAAAGCCCTTCATTGACTTACCGGTGGCGTAATACTCTTGTTGTAAGTCAGTGGCTTGTTGTAAATCAGTCGCTTGCTGTAAATCAGTGGCTTCCTGTAAATCAGGTTTTTTAACTTGTTTGGTCATTAACCTTCCCTCTCGATAACATCTAGACAGGCACGTAATTCTTTACCAAAGTCATATTTGCCGGGACATACAAAGGTACACAGCGCCAGATCTTCTTCATCTAACTCCAATGCCCCTAAAGCTTGCGCTTCATCGGTGTCACGCACGACTAAGTCTCGCACTAATAAGGTGGGTAAAATATCTAGAGGCATAACGCGATCAAGCTGACCAAAGGCCATCATGGCGCGCGCAGAACCGCCTTGATGCGTCGTAAACTCAAACAGCTTAGTTGCGCCAAACAAACGTGAAGTCACGGCGCGGGTGATAGAGAACTTATCTGTACCACTGCGTACCCAAGACAACATTTCATGGTGTGCATCTTCAGCTAATACTGAGATTTGGTTATGGAATCGGCCTAAAAAGTCATGCACATCTTTAGCGGTATGGCCTGATAGCACAGAGCCTGATACCACGCGCTGATTGCCGGGTTTGATTTCATTGGCGACTAAGGGACTTAACTCAGCGCCCAACTGGGTGCGTAAAAGGCGGGGATTGAGCACGCTAGGGCCACCTAAGGCTACAACGCGGTCAGTATACAACTCGCCAGTTTGGAATAATTTTCCGTAGGCAATCACGTCTTGATAACCGATATGCCATACCTGCCGCGCTAAACTCACGGGCAAAGTAAAGTGGATATGGGTGCCAACTAAACCTGCTGGATGAACACCATCGAAACGGCGCACCTCAAGTTGCGGCAATGACTCGCTGACAATGGCTTCACCTTTATCCTGACACAGGTAAACTTTACCTTCGGTTAAACGGCTCAGCACTTGCAATCCCACTTTAAAAGCCTCGGCTTGCTCGGCAATAATTAATCGTGGATTAGCACATAAGGGATTGGTATCCATCGCGGTAACAAAAATAGCCGCTGGCATGGCATCTACCGCCGGCACCCTAGAAAAAGGGCGAGTACGTAAAGCCGTCCACAAGCCACTATTTAGCAGTTGCTTTTGAATCACTTCTCTAGATAACGCTGAAACATCGGCATGAATGTCAAATCGGATCTGCTGCTGCACATCTAAGCCATCACAACGGATCACTACAGATTGCAGCACTCGGCGATCACCCCGATTAATAGCGACAATTTCACCGCTGGCTGGCGCGGTAAACAGTACGCCAGGCGTTTTCTTGTCCTCAAATAATGGCTGACCCTTTTGAACCTTGTCACCCACCTCGACTAACATCGTCGGTTTTAAGCCAATATATTCTTCGCCCATTATGGCCACTAGAGATGGCTTATTGCTGGGTTCAATGATCTGTAAAGGCTCACCCGCTATGGGTAAATTAAGACCTTTTTTAATCGTTACAATTTGGTTTGAAAAATCTGCCATCACAAATATCAACCATAAAAAATTTTTAGATACATTTAGGGTATAGCTTTGTGAACAGAAATTCCGCTATTGGCGTCACACTCTGCCGCCAATTCGTAAGTTAAATACATGAATTTATTATTAAGTGTGATGTTGATCGACATATTTACCGGCACATACATTGTAAATGTAGTTTTATAACCATTTATTAATTAATGCGTTAAGTCTGATTTAGTTGACCAGAATATTGGTGAAATAAGCCCTAAATCACGCTTCTATCCCAATAAAGTCGTCAAGGCGTTGAAACGGTATCTCGGCGAACAAATTACAACCAACTTCCCCCTTTAATGGAGCATAAAAAGGATGAGTTTACTGGTCATTTTTTAGCGTATTAACATTTCTGCCTATGGTTTAACCTTTGCTTTACAGCAAAAGCTTGGTAGCCTCAAACTAAGATAGTTTCAGTAGGAGAAGTAGATGGAATACAGACGCATACCGAATTCCAATCTCGAGGTCAGTAAAATTTGTTTGGGCACTATGACTTGGGGCGAGCAAAATAACCAAGCCGAAGCATTTGCACAGCTGGACTACGCCATAGGCAATGGCATCAACTTTATCGACACGGCGGAAATGTACCCTGTACCGCCAAAGCCAGAAACCCAAGGGGAAACAGAGCGGATTTTAGGCCAATATATTAAGGCTCGGGGCAACCGTGACGATCTGGTTATCGCCACTAAAATTGCGGCACCTGGCGGAAAAAGTGATTATATTCGTAAAAATATGGCGCTGGACTGGAACAATATCCATCAAGCCGTTGATGCATCTTTAGCGCGATTGCAAATAGACACTATCGATCTTTATCAAATCCATTGGCCCGATCGTAATACCAACTTTTTTGGTGAGCTATTTTACGAACAGCAAGATGATGAACAACAAACGCCCATTCTCGAAACCTTAGAAGCCCTAGCGGAAGTTATCAGACAAGGGAAAGTGCGTTATATCGGGGTGTCGAACGAAACTCCGTGGGGGTTGATGAAGTACCTGCAACTCGCCGAAAAGCACGGCTTACCGCGTATTGTCAGTGTGCAAAACCCGTATAACTTGCTAAATCGTAGTTTTGAAGTGGGTATGAGTGAAATCTGCCACCGTGAAGACCTGCCACTACTCGCCTATTCGCCGCTGGCCTTTGGTGCCTTAACTGGCAAATACTGCAATGATCAATGGCCCGAAGGCGCTCGCCTCACCTTATTTAAGCGTTTCGCCCGTTACACAGGCTCACAAATGGCGCTTGAGGCCACCAAGGCCTACGTCGATTTGGCGCGCGAGTTTAAGCTTACGCCCGCGCAAATGGCATTAGCTTTTGTTAACTCACGTAAGTTTGTCGGCTCTAACATTATCGGTGCCACAGATTTGTACCAACTCAAAGAAAATATCGACAGCCTCAACATTATGCTATCGCCTGAGTTGCTCGTGCGCTTAAACCAACTGTCCGAGAAATTTAGATTACCTTGTCCATAGTCGATAATCGGATTAAATCGGATTAAATCGGGTTAAATAGTGCAACTATGGCATCAGGTAAATCCACCTGATGCCATAGGCTTTCAGCGGTAGAATGACACCTCAATTGATTAAATGGACCTTATCATGTTCTATATATTTTTTTGGCTAATGCTATGTTTTGTCACTGCAATTATAGCTTCGAGTAAAAACAGATCAGCCGTTCTATGGTTCTTCATCTCATTTATTGTGAGCCCATTGATTGGCATTATTTGCGTTGCTTGTATGCCTGCAATCGCGAAAAATGAAGCTCAAGCACACCCAAATGAAAATGTTCAAAAAGATAAATCACTTTATCGTGACTGCCCAGAATGCGCTGAAGAAATAAAATGCGCGGCCCGAAGGTGTAAACATTGTGGCTCAGAGGTAGTGCCGCAGGAAATCCCCCAAGTAGAACATGCTGCAACCTTAGATGAAAATACTGACGGTCAGTCATGCAGTATCTGCAAAAGTAGAAAAACGCATGACCTATATAACGGTGTCGCTATTTGTAATCAGTGTAAAGTTTGGAATTAAGCAAAAAGATAACGGCATAAACCTACAAACACTATTGCTGGGCTAGCAAATCCTCTAACACTTGCATTCATATTGCAGATAACAGAAGATCTATTTGCCTTTTTCATTGCCTTAGTCTCATCCATGACTCAATCTGCCTTGCTAACACCCCACAACGCAAACATCCGTGCACAATTTCCTGTTTTAAAGCAGATGCTTGATGGCTACCCCTTATGTTATCTCGACACGGCGGCCACCAGCCAAAAACCACAAATAGTGTTAGATGCGATGGCGCAATATTACGCCAACGACAATGCTAATGTGCACCGTGCGGCGCATCAGCTATCGGCGCGGGCGACCCTAAGCTATGAAAAAGTGCGCGACCAATTACAACATTTTTTAAAGGCCAAACGCCGCGAAGAAATCATTTTTACCCACGGCACCACTGAATCAATCAACTTAGTTGCTTTTGGATTAACCGCACAATTAACCGCAGGCGATGTGATTTTAATCGACTCGGCGGCGCACCACGCCAATATTGTCCCTTGGCAAGAACTGGCAAAACGCACAGGCGCAGTGATTAAGCCGATTCCACTAGATAAACAATGCCGCTTAGATATCAATGCCTATCAAGCTTTGTTAGCACTTAAGCCTAAAATCGTTGCCCTATGTCATGTATCTAACGCACTAGGCACAGTCAATCCCGTGGCTCAGTTAGTGCAGTTAGCCAAAGCCCAAGGCGCCATCACCTTAGTTGATGGCGCGCAGGCAGTTGCACATTTAACGCTGAATATGACTGAAATCGATTGTGATTTTTACGTCTTCTCTGGGCATAAAATGTACGGTCCCACGGGCGTTGGCGTGCTTTACGGCCGTTTTGACGTGTTAGATAATCTCGCGCCATTATTAACTGGCGGCGAGATGATTAAACGCGTGAGCTTTGAAGCAACAGAATTTGGTAGCCTGCCGAACCGCTTAGAAGCGGGCACACCGCCAATTGCCGAAGTAATTGGCTTAGGTGCGGCCATTACCTTTTTACAAACCGAGCTTACGGAGCAAGTTCAAGCCTATGAAGCCGAGCTGCTTAACTATTTACAATGCCAATTACACGCACTCGGTGAAGTGCACTTATACGGTGCCTTTGATGACAATATCGGCGTCGTCGCCTTTAATCTTGCCGATGAACATCATCAAGATGTGGGCATTTTATTAGATCAACAAGGCATAGCCGTACGCTGCGGCCACCACTGCGCCATGCCATTAATGCACAGTTTGAACCTTAAGGGCTGTTGCCGCGCCTCTATCGGTATTTACACCCATAAAGACGATATCGACCGCTTTATTGCCGCGTTAGCCTCGGTAAAAGATTTACTACTATAAAGCAGTATTTAGCCGTGACTCCGCATGCCACGTATAGGATGCTCAAATAAGTAAGATAGGATGTAGCGCAATGACAGACTCGATTATGCCGATACCAAACGAGGCAGATTTTCACTATGCGGTGCAAGGTGCAGAAACCTTGCTAACGCGCTTTACCAAGGCACCTAACTGGCAAGAAAGATATCGTCAAATAATGCTGTTAGGGAAAGACTTACCAAAGCTTAGCCCTGAGTTTCGCGTAGATGCAGCGCAGGTCAAAGGCTGTGAAAGTGATGCGTGGATTTATCATCTAGAGCAAGCAGGCAAACACTATTATTTAGCCGACAGTGACGCCCGTATCGTTAAAGGATTGATCGGATTATTACTTGGCGCCTGCCATGGTAAAAGCCGCGATGAGATCCAAGCTTTTGATCCTACGGCTTACTTCAAACAACTAGGGCTAGAAGGCCAGCTCAGCCCATCGCGTACCAACGGCCTTAACTCACTGGCAAACGCTATGGTTGAAGCCACGAGATAATCATAGACAAAGGAGTTAGTTAACAGCGATAAGCCAGAGATAAAGCGACTTGCTAATCGCCAGTTATCACCTATCTAGCTCAGGGACAAAGGCCAACAAAGGGATTTAATCAAAGACTTCTACATCCCAAAAAGGTATAAAGAAGATACATTTGCGTTATTGATAGGAACCAAGCATGCCCATCAAGGCAGTCAATCACTACCGTCGTACTCTCCTTAAAGGTTTTGGTGCAGCAACCCTGTTAAGCCCACTCGCCAGTTTACCTAGCTTTGCCGCCGAACAAAGGCGGATATATGTTGATGGTCTATCTTTTCTTCCCGATGACTTAAGTGATGTAACCGCCTCTAAACTCGATGCCTATGTTTGCGATATTTCGGCCATTGAGACCATAGAACAAGCCGATGGCACGCAAAACTATAAACGCACCTATAAAGCCTGCATGGAAAGCATTCAGCAAGCCGCTAAACGGGTAAGCGCAAGTCCTGATATTTTACTGCAAGGCTTGAGAGGACGAGATATTCAACGCGCCCGCGATAGCAAGCGCACTGCGGTATTTTTTCAAATCCAAGGGGCTGATTGCGTCGAAGCAGACAGTGACGCTAACCAATGGGCGCGAGTGGATGAGTTCCATCAGCAAGGTCTGCGTGTACTGCAACTTACCCACCATTATGGCAATACCTTTGCGGGAGGCGCGTTAGATAGCAACGCCAATGGTGGGCTTAATAATCCGCTCACCGCCCACGGACGCGAGCTTATCGCCAAACTCAATCACGCCAACATCTTGGTGGATGTGAGTCATTCTAGCGCCCAAACCGCATTAGATGTCGCTAAGATAACGAAATCACCAATTGTACAAAGTCATGGCGCGGCGCGCGGTATTGTAAACAATGCCCGCTGTTCTCCCGATGCAGTGATCCGCGCCATTGGCGATAGCGGCGGCGTATTTGGTGTGTTTATGATGAGTTTTTGGCTCACCAATAATGCTGTGCCTACGATTGACGATTATATTCGTCAGTTAGAATACGTGTCGCGCATTGGCGGTGTCGATTGCGTGGCAATCGCCAATGATTTCCCGCTGCGTGGCCAAGAAAACCTATTAGCACTGGATAACGACAATACCCAAGGTATTAAAGAATATCAGCAATGGTGGTATAGCTTGCGAGCAAAAGGTGTACTTGGTTTCGATGCAGAGCCAAGACATGTGGTGATCCCTGAGCTTAACCATATTGAGCGCATGAGTCGTATCGACGATGCCTTAGCTAAGGCGCGTTTTAAAGCTACTGATCGCGACCGTTTTATGGGCGGCAACTGGCAACGGGTGCTCAACAAAGTGCTACTGTAATGCGGATATTTTATTAATTGGACGAACGGGTGCAATTAATCAGCCCCTATGAATAATAAAATCGATTCATTGTTCAAATAAAAATCACTTTAGATTAAGTAGTACATAGAATGCTCTAAACATATATTTTTACTGTTTTGTGGGCAAAGTATCCAACAATCTCATGCTGACCCTAATTATTTCTGACTTATAAAATAAATATAAAAAAAGTGCGCTATTAAGCGCACTTTTTTTATTCTTTAAGATGTTAGCCGTTTCACTTAAGCTTCAGTCCAGAGATCCTTTTTACCTCTGACTTGGCGATTCTCACCCACCACCATCATTTCGCATTTTTGACAATCAAACACCAGCTTAAGCACATCGTTACCGATTTCAAGCACCATAGGATCGGCTTTAATTCCCGGCACTTCTTTCGGGCACAAATTGAAATTAAAACGCAAACAATGCTTAGTGACCATTAATGGTACGTCTTCTGTTACGCCATTCTTCTCATAGGTATCTTGGATTTCAATCACGCCGTGGCGTTGATAAAAATCTTTCGCTTTTTCGTTTGCTACGTTGCCTAAGTAACTCAAATGTTTAACCGGATACACCGCATTTTGATTATGTTTCCACGGCAGTGGACGCACATAACCTTGCACACGGGCGGCCTCTAACGCTGCAACGCCTTCACGGCGTAGACCATTAAGCACTGAGGCGGGCAAGAACCATGCCTGCGCGGTATCGATACTAATGCTGCGGGCAACAAAGTCGGTACTACCGAGTTTACCCAACTGAGTGCGAGTATTTTGCAACGTTTTATCAATATCGGTGGCTGGCGTTTTGTCGACCGCTAAATTAACGGTGGCGTTTAATCCATAGATATCAGTCAATGTCAGTGCTAGGCCATCATCGGTGTCAGTCAAACGTAAATCAACACCAATAATCCGTTTAGATGACTCCTTGGCTAACTGGGTTTCGAAGGCTTGGTTATGGTTACGATACAGTGTCATGCCGACATTTAAGTCCCGTGGCACTTGCAACACATGTAATTTAAGCCCTTCGGCACGATTAACCCGCAAGCCTTGCAACTTATCGTCGGACTGTTTTGCCGTGGCAAAGTTAGCTGGGAAAAATGCTAAACCATCACCATTATTAAACTCATGGCTTGAGCTTACTTGGATAAAGTCTTTACCTATACCGATGACCTTACCCACTTCTTCACCTATGTATTTAGGCGAACGGAAATCTTTAATGCCTTGGCTACGCTCATTAACAAAATAATCGGTACTACCACGGTTAAAGGTCTTTTCGGGATCAGGAATAAAGCTGTGCTCACAACGACCATGGGACGACGCCTTAAACTCTGGGCGACGCGCGATAATCTCATCGAGCTTTTGGCGATAATGCGCGGTGACGTTTTTAACATAGCTTAAATCTTTTAAGCGACCTTCAATTTTAAACGAGCGAATACCGGCATCGATTAACGCATCAAGGTTATCGGTTTGGTTATTGTCTTTTAAGGACAGTAAATGTTCGTTTTGTGCCAATACATCACCTTGGCGAGTCTTAAGATTGCCCGGTAAACGGCACATTTGTGAACATTCACCGCGGTTAGCGCTGCGATTACTAAAAGAATGGCTTAAATTACATAAACCACTGTAAGCCACGCAAAGCGCGCCATGAATGAAAAACTCGAGTTGCATATTAGTGTGTGCTGCAACATCACGGATTTGGCTTAAGCCCAGTTCACGGGCGAGTACCACTTGAGAAAAGCCAACCTGTTCTAAGAATGCTACTTTTTCTGGGCTGCGGTTATCCATTTGGGTACTGGCATGCAGGGCAATCGGTGGCAAGTTAAGTTGCAACACGCCCATATCCTGTACGATTAACGCATCAACCCCTGCCTCGTACAATTGCCAAATCAGTTTTTCGGCGGCGCTCAGTTCGTCATCCATCAAAATAGTGTTGAGAGCAACAAATACTTGCGCATGATATTGATGAGCATAAGTGCACAGACGCGCGATATCTTCAACACTGTTGCCTGCCGTTGCCCGTGCGCCAAATGCTGGGCCACCAATGTAAACCGCATCGGCACCATGGCGAATGGCTTCAATACCATAATCGGCATTTTTTGCAGGCGCCAATAACTCAAGGCGGTTATGAACGTGAGAAAGATTCTCAGGGGTGTAAATATCTGGCTGGCTCATGGCTTTACAGGCTCAAAATCATCAATAACGAAAAGGAGGTGAGTATAACAAAATCTAAAATTTAGCTCTATCAGCAAATCATCAACTAATACGCTTTACTTCTGTGCTTTAGGTATCTCTGAAAGATTCATGTCGCTGGCAATCTTTAGGCGCTGCACTTGCACCCTCAGGCCTAGCAGGGTATCTTTGCCGCGCATTGACGAATAGGCCTCATGATGACTGACTTTATATACCAACCACCGACCACTCCTTGGCTAGATATCCTTTATCAAGATAAAGACATTATCGTGATTAACAAACCTTCGGGGTTGTTGTCTGTGCCCGGTCGCTCGCCTGCCCATTACGACAGTGTTTATGCCCGCGTTAAAGCCGAATATCCCCATAGCCAAATTGTGCACCGACTGGATATGGCAACCTCTGGTGTGATTGTTGTGGCCTTAATCCGTAGTGCTGAGCGTGAATTAAAACGCCAGTTCCATGATCGAGAAACCAGCAAAACCTACTTTGCTAGAGTTGCTGGTCATATCAAACATGATACTGGCAGTATTGATTATCCACTGATCTGTGATTGGCCGAATCGGCCTAAACAAAAGGTCGATCATCTTGTGGGCAAACCATCTTTGACTCACTACCAAGTATTGAGTCGTGCCAAACGCTCAACACTGGTCAAACTCACCCCCATCACTGGTCGCTCACATCAATTACGCGTACACATGATGGCGCTGGGTCACCCTATTTTAGGGGATGGTTTTTATGCTGATCCACTGGCAAAATCATTAGCACCTCGCTTGTTATTGCATGCTGCAGAGCTCACCATCAAACACCCATATTCAGCAATCAGTATGACTTTTAACGCTGAAGCTCCCTTTTGCGAGCCACAAGGCGAACAATGATCACTAATCGCGGCGAATATACCTAAATGCTATAGCAATTCTCTAGAAAAAAACGTAACTTGATGACAATTCATTACGTTATAGAGAATTTAATTATGGATACCGCATTTCAACGCGATCAACTTGATAACCATATCCTCGAAGCCCTAATGCAAGATGCGCGCACGCCATTTGCTGAACTTGCAAAACGCTTTAGCGTCAGTGCTGGCACGATTCATGTGCGCGTCGAAAAAATGAAGCAAGCGGGCATTATTACCGGTGCACAGATCACGGTAAATCCCAAAGCCCTCGGCTATGACGTGTGTTGTTTTATTGGTATCAATCTGAAGAGTGCGGGCGATTATCCTGCCGCGATTGCAAAACTTAATGCCTTAGAAGAGGTCGTTGAAGCCTACTATACCACTGGCAATTACAGTATTTTTGTAAAGGTTATGTGCCAATCCATCGATGGTTTACAACATGTATTGATTAATCGCATTCAATCCATTGATGAAATCCAGTCAACAGAAACCTTAATTAGTCTACAAAACCCCATAGTAAGAGCCGTTAAGCCATAACTTAACATCATCAAAAAACACACAAACAACACAAAATACGGCAAAGTGTGATTTACATCTTTTTCGCTACAAACTGTTAACTATATTATCTTTCCGTGTTACAACTTCTATTGCTATCGCCAAAGAGCGAAGCATAACTATAACAATTCGACCGTCAGCACTTTAGAAAATAAAGTGCTAACGTATTAATTGACAAGGAAGAAGTTGTGAAAACGAAACTATCAATCGCTATCTCTGCAGCCCTATTATCTGGCGCAGCACTTGCCGGTACACCCACCCAATACAATACAACTAACCAAACAACGGATAAGTATGCGGGTCTCAGTGTCACTAAAAGTAAAAGCAATGATCAAAAACAAGCCTCTGCTTGGCTGATCCGCTTAAAAGCGCCTTCGATTGCCCAACAGAGTCAGTTAAAAGGGGTTAATCGTCAGTCAGCAATGAGCAATATCGAAAGTTCACAATCAAAAGTGAAAAATGCCATTCAGAGCATGGATGCCGATATTAAGGTTGTGGCTACGACGTCAAAATTAGTTAACGCCATTATCGTTCAGGGCGATTATAAAAAAATCACCTCTTTACTCAAAAATCCTGAAGTCGCCGAGATATTACCTGTCTATGACTACAAGCTTAATGTTGACGCCAGTGCTGAATACATAAAAGCCAAAGCCGTTATTGAAGCAGGCGTTGCCTCAGGGAAAGGTCAGCGTGTTGCCATTCTTGATACAGGGGTCGATTACACTCACAAAGCGCTGGGCGGTTCGGGCTTAATTGCTGACTATAACACTGCCGTTGCGGCTAAGAGTGAAGCGCCTAATTGGCCACAAGGTAAAGTGATTGGCGGTTGGGATTTTGTTAATAACGATCCTAACCCCATTGACGCCACGACTAACCACGGTACCCATGTTAGTCACTCTGTCGTAGGTGTTGCACCAGACGTTGAACTATTGGTTTATTCTATTTGTGAAAAAACTTGTTCAGGTATTGCACAGCTCAATGCTCTTGAAGCGGCAATGGACCCTAATGGCGATGGAGACATCAGTGATCGCGTTGATACTGTCAACATGTCTTTAGGCGGCGATTTTGGTGATACCGATGGCGGCGCCGTTCAAGTATTAATCGATGAAATGGTGCAGCTTGGCGTTAACTTGGTTATTTCTGCGGGTAACGATGGCGCAACCCCTTTTATCGTTGGCGGCCCGAGTACCACCAATAGTGCCCTATCAGTTGGAGCGATGACACACCCCACCACTAAAGTTGGCAAAATAGATGCCATGTTCATGGGCGGGGCTGTTGATGCTATTGGTGCCGGATTTAATACATCAAATGTGTACAGTTTTACCAATGCAACAGCGCCAATGGTCTATCCTGCCGCCAATACGGATGGTTGCCTCGCATACACTGAAGATTTAACCGGTAAAACGGTACTAATCGATCGTGGTGTATGTGGCTTTGCCGTTAAAGTATTAAATGCTCAGCTTAAAGGGGCATCATTTGTCGTAGTGGCAAACAATGCTGCGGGCACCATAGTGATGGGTGGTGAGGATGATAGCATCACCATTCCATCTGTCATGGTATCAAAAGAAGACGGTGATGCGATTAAAGCAGCTCTTGCTGCGGGCGATGTTGCCTTTAGTATTTCATCAACTGAAGTGACGACAGCGGGTGCTATTGCTACGTTTACATCACGCGGCCCTTCTATTGCGGGTACTTTAAAACCTGAAATTACCGCTCCAGGTACCGATATCCTTACCGCTGAACCCGGTAAAGGTGATGGCTTAACTCCAATTAGTGGTACTTCATTCTCTAGCCCTATCACAGCCGGTGCTATCAGTATCGTACGTGAAGCCTTACCTCATCGTAATGCCTTTGAAATTAAAGCAACGATGATGAACGCCGCAAATCTAGACGTAACACTTGAACCCAAATCGATTAATCCCGATGCCGAATTAGCACCGATTAGTTATATTGGTTCAGGTTTAGTCGATATTGAAAAAGCAGTTAATTTACCTGTTATCGCGTGGAATAAAGAGACAAAACAAGCCGCATTAGCCTTTGGTTTGCTCGCTCTCAATAAAACCACTTCAGTCACTAAAACGGTTTCAGTAAAAAACTTCTCCACTGCAGAGAAAACCTATACGCTCAAAGCCGAGCAACGTTTCCAAAATGATATCGATTCTGGAGCGCTGAGCTTTGAATTACCAGCAAGTGTGACAATCCCAGCGGGACAAACGGTTAGCTTCGATGTGACCGCAACGATTGACCCAACAAAGCTGCCTGAATGGACGCTCACATCATCCTATGAGCTTGATGGCACTGCTGAGGATGCATCAACAGCACTTACGCTATCAGAATACGATGGCGCGATTCAATTCATGGATGGCGAAGAAAAAGCATTACATTTGGTTTATCACATTTTACCGAAAGCAGCGGCAGCCATATCTGTGACTACCGAAAAAACTGCCGATGGTTTAGTGCGTACACTCACCAACGTAGGTGCAACATCCATTAGCGATCCATTTACAGCGCCGTTGTTAGCAACTAGCCCAGTAGATATCACCAAGCGTCACGACTTGCTCAATGTATCAAGTGAGACTTTAGTAGATGGCTCATGTAATGCAGGTATTGCGATTTATAACACCTTCCAAATGCGCGATCCGATTATTCATCCTTTAGCGGGTAATTATTCAGTCGATTATGACCTCAATAATGATGGCGAGTGGGATTACACCGTAGCCACAGCCAATTTGAACTGGTTTAATGAAGCTTATCCTAAAGTCATTTATGGCTTAGTCTCTCCCTATGGCGATGAAGGTACGATATTAGAACCTGTGTACCACGTGACAGGTAATGACTTTTTAACTAGCACCGCCTGTTTTGAAGATTTAGGGCTAACTCAAGCCGATTTAGGTAAAACTATCACGGTTCGTTTTCGCACTGAAGATAATGACTGGGCGCCAACCCCCTCAGGCGATGAAGACAGTGTAACTGCAACATTGCTATTGGATGGTTCAGGCACCTCAGCCATGCTCCTTGATACCGAAGGTAATGAAGTCACTGAGCTAAAACCAGGTGCAAGTGCAACCTTAAAAGCTGAAGTTGGCGACAATGCAATCGGCTTTATGCTCTTATCCGATTCAGGTTCTATGTCAGTTACAGCCAATACTTCAGATGAAGGTAACTCTGCACCAACAGTAGCAGACGTGACACTTTCAGTGGATAAAGGTGCCGCAGCAGGTACTGTTATAGGTACATTAACTGCAACCGACCCTGATATGATTACCAGCCCGTTCTCTGAGTTTGTGACCTTAGGTTCTAGCAGCAGTATGGTCATAGTCGATAAGGATGGCACGGTACGTTTAAGTACTGACGCCGTGATTAATCAACAAAGCAAAACGATAGAAGTTGAAGTTGTTGCACTGGACACTATGGGTAACACTTCAGCACCTGCAACGGTAACTGTATTGATTAATAATACAAAACCCACGGTTTCACCGGCAGGTATGGTCAGCACAGAAGGCTATGTTGTCACAGCCGAGGCCAATGCGAAAGATGCTGACGGCGACACGTTAACCTATAACTGGGTACAAACTGGTGGCACTAAAGTCGCATTTACCAATGGTGGTAGCAAAATTAACTTCGCGGCTCCTGCTGGCGACCACGTATTCACTTTCTCAGTGACCGCTTCTGACGGAAAACTTGAGAGTGATCCAGGTACTGCAACGATTACTGTGAATGCTAAAAAAGTCGAGTCGTCAGGTGGCGGTGCACTGGGTTGGTTAACAGCCTTTTTATTACCTTTGGCAGCAATTCGCCGCCGTATGAAATAACCAGTAAATCGACTGAAAAGGCAATTTTGATGACTAATAACGATTGTTGGTATAAAACACTCAGTTAGCCGCTTATTGGCCTAAATGAAAATCCGAATGTATTTAATACATTCGGATTTTTTATATAAAAAAGGGAATGAACCTAAGTCCACTCCCCTTAAATCACCGCTGCTTAGGTTTATCGAGTCGGCTCTCAATTAACCTTATTCAGCTTATATGTCTTATTTCATCGGCCAAGCACGGTAAGATTTGCCCTTAATGCGGCCGCCCGTTAGTTTGTTCAACGCTTTTTTAGCGACTTGACGATTAACCGCCACATAGGCGCGGTAATCGGTTACTTGAATTTTACCGACTTGCGAGCCTTCAATACCGTTATCCCCCGTCAGTGCACCTAAAATATCCCCTGGACGCAGCTTTTCTTTCTTACCGCCATCGATCTGCAAAGTGATCATGGTTGGCGCGGCGGGCGTGTTACCGAGCAGGCTTTCAGATGGTAATGATTCGCTAGTGATTTCGCGATCTAAGTACTCTTCTAACAAGGCAATCTTGTAACCGTCTTGGTCGTTATAGAAGGTATAAGCGGCGCCTTTACTACCCGCACGGCCTGTACGACCGATACGGTGAATATGGACTTCGGTGTCGTAGGCAACGTGATAGTTAAACACAGCATCGAGCGCATCGATATCTAAACCACGGGCAGCAACATCGGTCGCCACCAGCACACAAGCACTCTTGTTAGCAAATTGCAGCAGAGTTTCGTCTCGGTCTCTTTGCTCTAAATCGCCGTGTAGAGCCAATACGCTAAAGCCTAACTCTTCAAGCTCATCGGCTACTTTTTGGGTTTCGCGCTTAGTGTTACAAAACACTACCGCACTTTCAGGCTTATGTTCTAACAACAATAATTGCAGCGCTTGCATGCGCGCCTTGTCATCGTCTAAGTGATAAAAATGCTGAGCAATACTTAAGCTGTCGTGATTACCTTCCACTTTAACCATGGTCGGTTCATACATGATTTGCTTAGCAATCGATTCAATTTGCTCAGGGAACGTTGCGCTAAATAGCAGCGTTTGGCGCTCACGCGGAGCTTGTTCGATAATGGCATCGAGGGCGGGTTGGAAGCCCATTTCTAACATGCGATCGGCTTCATCAAGCACTAACATGTTGAGATTGCTTAAATCTAAGCGATTGCGATCTAAATGATCGACGATACGACCCGGCGTACCGACAATAATGTGCGCGCCGTGTTCCAGCGAGCCAACCTGTGGCCCCATAGGCACGCCGCCGCAAAGTGTCAGCACTTTAACGTTATGAATACCACGGGCAAGGGTACGGATTTCCTGCGCCACTTGGTCGGCCAACTCGCGGGTTGGGCATAACACTAAGGTTTGAATACGAAAGCGTTTAACATCTAACTTGTTCAGTAACCCTAGGCCGAAAGCGGCCGTTTTACCCGAGCCAGTTTTACCCTGACCTATCACATCCTGCCCCGCTAAAATGGGCGGCAAACTTTGCGCCTGAATTGGCGTCATCTCGTTGTAGCCCATAGAAGAAAGGTTCTCAAGCAGTTCGGGTTTTAGCTTAAGAGTCGAAAAAGCCATTGATGGATTAGGCTTAGTATCAGAGTTGCTCAAGGTGAATATCCTGTGGTAGGTAACGAAGCGGCTGCTAGGTTACTGAAATTGCGTTACTTATCGATTTAACTGATTTATTTACATTAAGGTTAGCTTTAGGCTAGATTAAAAATCTAAGCCAGCTCAACCCAAAAGCACGGCTATTGTAGCAACAAAGCGCGACTTTTACCTAAGCCCTTAAGCAATGCAAACCACAGGATTGAACAGCAACAAAAAAGCCCTGCTAGAAGTCAGGGCTTAGATTTAGCTTCAGAATTAACTCAGTGCGGCTAATTTAATAAATTACGCGATGTGGCCAAAACGCCCTTCTTGATAATCGCGGATCGCCTGTTGAATTTCTGCTTGGGTGTTCATCACAAAGGGGCCCATCTGGACAATTTTTTCACGGATAGGTTTACCCGCAAACAGTAACATGCCAGCGCCGCGCTCATCAGCTTTAAATTTGATCACACTTTGACTATCGAGCACTAAAAACTCGCCCTGATGATGTGACCATTGTGAATCTTCACCCTTGCTTAAGTCACCTTGATATAAATACAAAGCCACCAACTCATGTTGAGACAAATCAAGCGTAGCCTCAGCGTTTGGCGCTAAGCTCAAATCAGCAATAGCAGCTTCGCCCGCTAATCCTTGAATGGTCGCACTAATCAGCGGTTGATCTTTAAAGCCCCAATCACCCGCTAAGGCTTTTAAGCTAGCACCTGTGTCATTAGTCACTTCAACGCTCGCACTACCCGCAGTATCTTGGTACGTCGCGGGGCGCAACTTATCTTTGGCAGGCATGTTGACCCAAATTTGGAACCCATGCAGACCATCAACCGCATCGGCCAGCGGCATTTCAGAATGCACTACCCCGAACCCAGTACTCATCCACTGCACATCGCCTGCACGGATCGCCTTCACATTGCCCATTTGGTCACGGTGCTCAAAGCCGCCCTTGCGAATATAAGTGAAGGTCTCCATCCCACGATGGGGATGTGCGGGGAAACCGCCAATAAAGTCTTGTTCATCATCGGATTTAATTTCATCGATCATCAAGAAAGGATCAAATTTAGTCGTCACAAAATCGGCGACACGGCGAATATTGACCCCATCGCCATCCATCGCGGCTTTGGCGGAAAACTGACTTAATACTTTCATTGCTGCTCTCCTATCGGTTGAGCAAAGCGGTGCGTGAAACGTCAAGATTATACGGCTAACACAAGACGCAAACGCTTTGCTGATGGAGGCAGAATAACAAGGAAGTTTACAAAAGAATAACGCGAAATCACGGCCTAAACATTCGATAAAATAGAACGGTTGAAGATTGAGTACAAAGCGTTCTAGCTAGCTTAAACTAGACTTATCACTTAAGCGTTTTGAAAGAAAAACTGAATAACGTTTAATCACTTGCCATTGCCTCCCCAGTGACACGCCGTAAACTCTTCCGTGAGGGCTCGACGGCGACATCCATGTCGCCAACGGTCACTGATGCCCCAATGGCCATTCTCACACCCCATACAACTGTATCGCCATCTAAAAATATGAAGCATAACCTTGTTAGATAATTTACTCTTAATTAACCAGATTCGGATTAGATATTCTATTAATAACGCCTCTTTCAACTACAAACCAATCAACACTTGATATAACTAGTCAGAATGGGCATAACAGGAAGATGAATCAGTTCTCTAGAGATTTGATTCATCTTAAGGGGAAAAACCACCCCAGAATAGCCGCAAACGGGGGATTAGGGCGGGTTTTAGGGGCTCGCGTGAATCAGTCTGATGTAGAGTGATTCACTGGCTCACTTTGGGACAAAAGCGTGATAGCCCATTTGCTCTAACTCGTCAGTTTCGGATTCAAATTTCTATGGAGATAACGCCCGTATTTGCGGCTGGTTTGGAGCACCGCGAAAAACCAGTCCGACAACATGCGCTTGTTAGGCATTTTCTGTCAGATCACGTTTTATTTTATCACGAGCTAATGTTCTAGCTTTTCATAACATGGCTTGAAACACCGTTGGCTTCTTATTGCTTAATTGGGTAAAGAAGTCAGCAGCACCAAGTGGGCTGCATGTCACCTGACTAGATAAATGCTTCATTCTCTCAGGGCAGCTATTGATTCCTGGGTTGACAATATTCAGCTTTCTAGATGCTGAGAAGGATAGCCAGTCTGCTATCTGATCGTCTATATGTTTGTCTCCAAAGCTATAACCTATACAAATAAGCTCATTGGCATAATTCAGATTCCCTTTGAAAAGCGATAGAAACTCAGATGGCGCTATCTGGCTTAGTTTATTAGTAAACTTGTGAGCGCCTGATAGCAGGCTTTTCCGTAGAAACTGAATTTCTCCATTTTCATCTTCATAGATATTTTCGTTCGTGCATACAATTCCATCTCGGACTGCAATATCTTGATTTATTTTATCTAGTAGTTGAATCTGTGAAGATAGAGAGTCTGGGCTACTTGTAGCGGACTTTACTTTCAGGTAGTTAAGCTCGTCATTTTGGCCAAATATATCTAAGGCCCCATGAAGCTTTATAAGGTTAATGCCGAACTCACCGTGTCTAAAAAAATCATATTGATTTTCTTCAATGGATTTCCGACTTAACCTTTCAAAGGGGAAGCTATATATCGAACCGTTGGCGGTTTTCATCGGGATATTAACTTCCTCATTAAAACCTGACTTTAATGGAATTTCTAATTTGAGCGCCAACATTTCAATGATGCAATCATGATTCAGGGAGAAAATCCAAAGCGGTTTGTTATTGTTGACCATTTCCTTGATTGAGGAAAAGTCTTCCAACGCGGCCAATGCATAGCTCGTATTCTTCACCTGACGCTCCATCAGTAAGCCATATACAGCCTGAAGTAGAAAGCCAAGCGCAGCATGATAACTCTGCCTCTTAAGTTGATCTCGTTCCCTAGAGCACTCTACTTCAATGGCTCCAATGATGTTCTCATAATGTAAATTCTCATTTTCTAATAGAGATACAACACATGAGATAACATCTTGATCCCAGCCACCACCTTGAGACTTCCAATTTTTATTGAATGCAATTAATTTTTCAGGAGTTAACCAACGTCTTATTTCAGCAGTCAACTCCCAGACAAGAGGCATGCCGCAGTCATATGTTGCCCCAGCACCAATAAATAAAGCTTTCATCGTAATCCGTAGTTCATTGATTGCCTAACATTTTATTCGTGCGCATGCGCGTTTACCTCGTTGGACCAGTGAAAACGCGCACGGTTAACTATTTGTATGAAAAGAACTTATCAGCTTTCTGCCAAATAAACCATCTGGAAAAACGCGCATGCGCGTTTTCCAAACCGATTAACTCAAAGTCAGCGACTATAGTCACCTGATTTTATAGAGTTTTATTTGTTGCTGATGGAGTTAGTGCGCACTGTTCTTGTCTTCAAATCATCCCAAAATACCTAAATTTAAATACGACTGTATACCCATACATTGTTAGGCGATTTACGGCAGGATCAAACATTAGGAAAAAAGACGAGAATTTGTATGGTAACAGGAGCGGGAGTTTTTGATTAAGCTAACGAACTGAAACACGGAATGAGGCAAAGATTTGTTAGCCCAAAGCTCATGAAAAATGATCGCGTTCGCGCGTGAACCAGACTAGGCAAGTCTGATTCACTGTAACGATGTTTGCAATCCCTCATGGTCAGGTCTTACTTTTTAGTATCTATTACTTTTTGTATCTCTAGTTATCAAACAAAAAATGGCTAATCTTTGAGCCGTTGAGGCAATAGTTTTTTAGCAGAATGAGCAGTGAGAGGGTTAGTTAGGATTAGCATTATTACGGAAGTGGCCGTCGGTGGCATGGATGCCACCGACGAGCCCTCTGGGAAGCTTATTTTAAAAACAATAGGCGTCGTATCACTGAAGTAATATTGCCAATCGACACTGCGCATCGAAGAGTTTTTTACGAATCTAATTTTCTGGACTACCTAGCGAAACCTAATCCGGTTTAAACACGCCGATCACAGCGCCGGTGGCTTTTTCAGCAACCTTTTCATCGGTTTGCTGTTCACGGTAGTCACACTCAGTACATTCAACGGTTTCGATGCCGTTTTCCTTGTAGAGCAAAATAGTGTCTTTAGCACTGCATTTTGGGCACTTAGCACCGGCTACGAAACGCTTTTTGATTTTAGTGTTTGTCATAATAGATAAAGGACCAGATAGCGAGGCCAAGTGATTCGGCCGAATGAATTGCCGCTATTTTGCCACAGTGATGCTTGAATACCAGCGTTACCTTAAAGTATGAAGCCTTAGGGCGATGTGATGCGATTCACGAAAGATCATCCTGAAAAGTCGATTAATTGTCCGAGTTATCGAGTCAGGTTGTGGTTTGAAACAGGGTTGTACGCTATCATCTGTGCCCTGATAAATTCTCGTGTTAACCAAGTTGTAGTCAATGATCAGCATCAACCAAGCGCAATTAATCCGTGGCAGTAAAACCCTGCTAGATGAGACCTCTCTGACGATTTATCCTGGCCATAAGGTCGGGTTAGTCGGTGCTAACGGCACAGGTAAATCTTCACTGCTCGCATTAATTTTAGGTCACTTAAGCCTAGATAAAGGTGAGTTTAGCCTGCCTTCTGGCTGGCAAATTGCCACTGTGGCCCAAGAAACCCCTGCGCTCGACGTCTCGGCGCTGGAATATGTGATCGATGGTGATAGCGAATATCGTCAATTAGAAGCCCTATTGCACAAGGCGCAAGAAGATAACGATGGCAATGCGATTGCATTGTTACACGGCAAAATAGACGCTATTGGTGGTTATGCGATTCATTCGCGCGCGGGTTCATTATTAGCAGGATTAGGTTTTAGTGAAGCCGACCAAAGTAATCCGGTAAAAAGCTTTTCGGGCGGCTGGCGTATGCGCCTTAACTTAGCCCAAGCGCTATTGTGCCGCTCAGACTTATTACTGCTCGATGAGCCGACCAACCACTTAGATTTAGATACCATGTACTGGCTCGAAGGTTGGATTAAATCCTATCAAGGCACGCTAATTCTAATCAGCCATGACAGAGATTTTATCGATGAAATCGTTGATGAAATCGTTCATGTTGAAAATCAAAAACTCAATTTCTATAAAGGTAATTACAGTGCCTTTGAGCGTATTCGTGCCGAGCGTATGTCGCAGCAACAAGTTGCCTTTGAGCGCCAACAAAAAGAACGCGCGCATATACAATCCTTCGTTGACCGTTTCCGCTACAAGGCAAGTAAAGCCAAGCAGGCACAGAGCCGCTTAAAAGCGCTAGAGCGTATGGCTGAACTATCACCATCACAAGCCGATAGCCCATTTTATATGGAGTTTCGTGCGCCAGAAGCCCTGCCAAATCCGTTGATTAAGATGGAGCAAGTCGCCGTTGGCTATGGTGAAAAACAAATACTCAGTAAAGTGCATTTAAACTTAGTGCCGGGTGCGCGCATTGGATTATTGGGCCGTAACGGCGCGGGTAAATCAACATTAATCAAGCTGTTATCTGGTCAACTGTCGCCACTAACCGGTTTGTATGAACCGAATCCTGGCGTCAATATTGGCTACTTTGCCCAGCATCAAATTGAGTTTTTACGCCTCGACGATACACCAATGCAGCATTTAGTGCGTTTAGCGCCTAATGCCAGAGAACAAGAATTACGTAACTTTTTAGGTGGTTTTGGCTTTAACGGCGATATGGCGCTCTCACCAGTACGTCCCTTTTCTGGCGGCGAAAAAGCGCGTTTAGTGTTAGCGCTATTGGTATGGCAACGCCCTAACCTTTTACTGCTCGATGAACCGACCAACCATTTAGACTTAGAAATGCGCTACGCCTTAACTATGGCGCTACAAACCTTTGAAGGCGCAATGGTTATCGTATCGCACGACCGTCATTTACTGCGCTTAACCTGTAGTGATTACTATCTGGTTGATCAAGGTGAAGTCCGCGCTTTTGATGGCGATTTAGAGGATTACCATCAATGGTTGCTCGATGCAGCAAAGGCAAGTTCTAGCCAAAACAGCAATAATGACGAGCTCAAACCTGCTGCAGATAAAAAGCTGCAAAAGCGTCTTGAAGCTGAAGTACGCCAAAAAGTATCGCCTTTAAAACGTAAGCAAACTAAGTTAGAAACCGATCAACATAAGCTGAGCGAGCGCCTTGCTGAGTTAGAACATTTATTGGCTGATAGCGAATTATATGATCAAGATAACAAAGCGAAACTAACCGCGGTACTTAGCGAACGAACTCGCTTGACGCAAACCTTAGAAGAAAGTGAAATGCAATGGCTTGAGTTGCAAGAAGAGATTGACGCTCTTGAACTTGAGATCATGAGCCAGTAATACGCGCGCATAAAAGCACCCTAGTGTTTGAAGGAAAAGTATGTCAGATGTAACCCAATTAGACAGTCAAATTTGGCAATGGTGTGATATGAGTTATGGGCAAAATAAAGCCCTATGCCTCGAATTACAAGACAGTTGCCAGGTCAACGTAAACCTACTTTTGCTGGCGCAATATTTAGATATTACCCTCGATGTTGCGGGGCCAAGGGAATATAGCGTGCAGCAGTGGCAAATGCTGGCGACTGCAATTAACGAATGGGATGAACGCTTTGTGTCGCCCTATCGCCGCCTGCGTCGCCTTGCTAAAACTCGCCTAGCTGAAAACGAATATCAGCAAATGCTGGATGTCGAATTAATGATGGAGCGCAAAGCCCAGCGGACTATTTTAAATCAACTCAGTGGAATACTGCCAAGCGGCCAGTCGAGTAACCTAGTGAGTTATTTAAGTTTATTTGGTCTTGGTGATGCTGATGTCAACAGTATGGGCATGTTAGCGCCCTAGGCACTCGGTGATGCAGATATATTGCGATGTGATCGCTTTTTCTAGCCTCTTTGTTAAATGCTACTAATCGCTTAGATTGCATGACACGTTGACCGCGCAGCAGCGATTGAATGCTGCATGGCAAGGTATTTAAGCTCTATCGAGAGGGGGTAACAGATTCTGTGTAACTGCAATTTAGTTAATACATCTCATCACTCGCTAGCGCTACAAACTTGTAGCGACAAGCGACTGTCTTATAAAACCGTTAACCATCACTAAACAGTCAATGATTCTCACTTGTATGGGTCAAGATTAACCGACTGCCATTATTAACGTTCATGACTCAAACCATAAAAATATCGCAAACATTGACGCCAACCGTAAGATTAGGCGTCGATTTCTTGCTGCAACTTTTCTAACTCATCCAAAATGTGCAGAAACTTTTGACCAAAGTCGGTCACTTGATACTCAACTCGTGGCGGGAGTTCGTTAAAAATAACTTTATCTAAAATGCCAAATTCGATGTTCTTTTTTAAGCATTGGTTCAACACTTTAGTTGAAAGCCCCTCAACGGAGCGCACCATTTCTCCTGGCCGCTGTACTCCGCTGGCCAAAAGCTGATAAACCGTTAATGACCATTTGCAGCCATAAATAGTCTCAACCATACGGGCAGAGCGTTCTGGCGGCGTTTTTCTCACAATAATTTTTTCATTGTTATTCATAAAGATGTACCAAAAAGTACCTGACTTACCGATTTGTACTTACTGTTAAAATAGTTATTGAATTCATAAGATTATCACGTTGATCATTCTTAGGATAAAAATATGAAATTTAATAGCGCACATCTTGCGATTATTGTCGGTGGTAGCAGCGGCATTGGTTTTGAAACAGCGAAACAACTTGCTAAGCAAGGTGTGTCACTGCTGATTGTGGGTAATCAGCAAGATAAACTCACCACTGCAGTAGCAACACTTAACAATGCTTACCGCGCACAAGGCGTGAAGGTTGAGGGTTTTCAAGCAAACCTTTACCAAGCTGCGGATATCAATCGCCTAATTAATCACATTGACCAGCTCGAACAAAAAGTAGGTTATTTGGTCAATGCCGCAGGTTACTTTAATCCTAAATCCTTTATCGACCATTCAGAGTCTGATTACGATCTTTATATGGATTTAAATAAAGCGCTATTTAAAATTACGCAAGCAGTGACCCATAAAATGATCCAAGCCGGAGGGGGCAGCATAGTCAATATCGGTTCTATGTGGGCCAAGCAAGCTATAAAAGCAACGCCATCATCGGCGTACTCGATGGCAAAAGCGGGATTACATGCATTAACGCAGCACTTAGCTATGGAGCTTGCCGACCAGAATATTAGAGTGAATGCGGTATCGCCCGCCGTTGTGAACACGCCCATCTACCATGCTTTTATTGACGCGGCAGAGCTTGACCAAGTCATGACAAGCTTTAATGGTTTTCATCCTATTGGTAGAGTAGGTACTGCGCTTGATGTGGCAAACAGCATTTGCTTTTTGTTATCCGATGAAACCAGTTGGGTTACAGGTGCCATTTGGGATATTGACGGCGGCGTGATGGCAGGACGAAACTGATTTAACCTTGCAGATTAAAAGTGAGCCACATTAAAACTGAGTTACATTAACAGTGGCTCAAATTTGAAATGCTATTAATTTAACGTTACCGATATTGAAGGCCAATCACTTTACATCACAACGATTAAAATGAAGCCGCTTAACGTACTGACATTCAAGATAAATAAGGCGTAACACTATGCTCAATATGAACTTTAGCGAGCGCATCGTTATCGATACGCAGCAGCAAACATGGCTGCCAAGTCCTGCAAAAGGCGTGTGGCGCAAACCGCTAGAACGGGAAGCTAAAGAGTCCGGGCACACCAGTAGCATAGTGAAATATGATGCGAACTCGCAGTTTGCGACCCACCAGCATCCGTTTGGTGAAGAGATTTTTGTGCTTGAGGGCGTATTTTCAGATGAAAATGGCGATTATCCCGCAGGCAGTTATCTGCGCCATCCACCGGGGAGCCAGCATGCGCCCTTTAGTAAAGAAGGTTGCATCATCTTTGTGAAACTTAATCAATTTGATCCGCGCGATACTGACGTGGTTAAACTCAATACCCAGCATACTAAATGGTTAACAGGAATGGGTGGCCTACAAGTTATGCCACTGCACGAGTTTGAACATGAGCATACCGCGCTAGTAAAATGGCCTAAAGATGAAGTCTTTCAGCCCCATCGCCATTTTGGTGGCGAAGAAATATTAGTGCTAACGGGTAAGTTTCAAGATGAACAGGGCGAATATCCGCGCCACACTTGGATACGTAGTCCACATATGAGCGGCCATTTTCCGTTTGTAAAAGAAGAAACCATTATCTTAGTTAAAACAGGGCACTTACCCGTGAGTTTATCAAAGTGATAACAGTCGATATCACAATGCTAGGTTAATCTGCGATAGTTTCTACTTACCCTACATTGTAGTAAAAAGAATAACAGTATCAGATTGTTGAGCGCACTTTGATACTGTTATAGGTGTGATACTGTTATAGGTTCGATGATATTTGTGCTAAATATTTTAGCTGATAGTTAAGTTAAGCCAGCGGTCAACTTCTCGGCTAGCTTAGTGGCATTACGTGCCGTGATGCCATAAATCGATAACTGAGGATTGGCTCCAAGGCTAGTCGGAAAAACAGAACCGTCCATCACAGATAAATTAGCTAAATAGTGCGACTGACCATAACTATCGACCATAGAAAGCTTTTCATCTTCCCCAAAAGGGCAACCGCCCATCACATGCGCTGATGCAACGATAGTGCGCAGCGGTGCGAGCGCCATATTGGCAATACTCTCTTTCGCCTCTTTCCACGACGACAAATATGGCATGCCATCACTGATCGGTAGCACTTTTAGCGCGCCTGCCGCAAATTGTAATTCCGCCATACTGGCAAAGGCGCGGCGTGCGGCGCGCCAAAAGGCATCGGTCAACGGATAATCCAAATTAAAGCCTTTAGGCGTTAAGTGCACTTCACCGCCTTGACTGTCGGGATGGTAACCATCACGGATAAGGGCAATAGTCACTTGCAACTGATTGAACTGCGACATTAATTCGGCATGACTTGCGCCATAGCCTAAGGTTTTAGAGGCGATTAAAATTGGGTGCACTGGCGGCACTTCAAGTTTATAACCCAGCTCACCATCGGCGGTATTTTTCCAGACAAATTCATCGGAGTAGATAGATTGCGGCGCGCCGCTATGACCATTAATCGCATCGGCAAATACACCACCTGATAATAGTGTTGGGTGTAAAAAAGTACGCTTGCCTAATAACTGATAGGGATCGGGCACCTGCGATCGCATCAACAACACGGGAGTATGGATAGCGCCAGCACTCAAAATATAATGTTTAGCTTTAAATAGCAGCTCAACGTCAGTCGGGCGTAAATGGGTATCCAGCGCCTGTGCTTTTAACGCAAAAACTTGACCATTATGGTGCTCAATCTTCATCACTTTAGCGCGGCTGATCAGCTGCGCCCCTTTATCAAGCGCTGCGGGTATCGTAGTCACTAACATCGACTGTTTTGCATTGACGGGACAACCCATGCCGCAATAGCCAGTATTCCAGCAACCAGCTACATTGCGTTTGATCACGGTATAATCCCAGCCTAAGTTTATGCACCCTTGCTTTAGGGCGGCATTATTACGATTGGGTTCGTAATTCCACTCGTGGATGTTGAGCCTTTGCTCCATTTTTTCAAACCAAGGATCTAAGCTCTCGCGATTGAGCCCAGCAACTGATTTATGTTGTGCCCAAAAAGCTAACGCCTCAGTTGGCGTGCGAATAGAAGTGGTCCAGTTAACAGTGGTTGAGCCACCAACAGCACGACCTTGAAAAATCCCAATCGCCTTGTCGGTGGTTTTCATCGCCGCCGCCTGTTGATATAAGTTAGGGTAAGCGACGCGCTCTTCCATATTAAAATCACTAGACGATTTCAGCGGTCCCGCCTCAATCATGATGACACTCAGCCCCGCTTGAGTGAGGATTTCAGCCGCAACGCCGCCGCCAGCCCCCGTACCAACGATAATCACATCGGCTTCAAACGTTTGGTTTTCTTGCAATTGACTCGCATCGGTGTACAACCAACCTGAGTTTAAGCCATTCACTATGGGATCTATAATTGCCAACTTGGGTGCTCCACTGTCGCGGGTAAGGTTGTTATTATTCGACTTTTAATACGCCTACAAGTCAGTTTTTATTTAATACTCAAGTTTTAAAGAACTCAGTTTTAAGGAACTCAGGTTTAAAGGGCTTAAACGTTAAAACGCTCACGATTTAAATAGCTCTGGCTTAGCATAATGTAAACGGTTCCAATGCTCAGGACAGGCATAAAAGCTGGCCATAATGAGTTCTCGCAATCCTAAATAAGCCGTTTGTAACAGCGCAAAATAACTGTGACGCCACGTTTCTAACATGTCAGTTAATTCAGCGGGAGAGCGCATTAATAACGGCGTCATACTAGAAGTAAGCACCAGTAACCCAAGGCGATTTTCAAGCATATCCAGTAGTTCAAACAACTCGGTTTGCTGCTCATCTGGCAATACTGCAATGGATTGCTTAATGGCATCTAAGGTGCGATTTTGCGCCGCTAACTTGTGGGTTGTCACATCAGGCAAGGCGCCATCGAGTATCACAGGTAACAGCACGCTAAATAGCAAACGGTAATCTTTAGCCTCACTGTCTTCGGGTAAACTAAACTCGGGCGAATAGAGATTAACCCCTAAAGCTAACGCCGCCGTACCGGCAAATGCGCTCATTAAAAAGGTTCGTCGCTTCATTTGCTGCTCCTAACTATCCGTCCAAATATCGGTATAAAAAACAATTGTGCTACAATAGCGGCCAGTTTATACCTAAGCGACCTCAACATACGAGTTTCTACATTGTTAAATAATTAGGTATAAATTAAACACACGTTTTAATTTTCAGCAATAGCCGATACCAAGATAAATACCCATGCCAAATATCTTTATGCCACCTTGGTGGGCCAAGAGCCCACATATACAAACGATTTTACCCGTATTCACTAAAGTGGCTAAACCTGACTTACAAAGGCAACGAGTCGAGTTACCCGATGGCGATTTTATCGATTTAGATTGGCAGGGGCTTCCACAAGTTGGCAAACCGATTGTGGTCATTATCCACGGGTTAGAAGGCAGTGCTCAATCCCATTATGCCAGACGGATACTGCAAGCCTGTAAAGCACAACAGTTGGCAGCGGTAGTACATCATCACCGAAGTTGTTCAGGTGAGGCCAATCGCCTCGCCCGCAGTTATCACAGTGGTGACACCGACGATTTACAGTTTAGTTTGTCCATATTAAAAAATACCTATCCACACTCACCATTATTAGCCGTGGGTTACAGTTTAGGAGGTAATGTACTGACTAAATATTTAGGTGAATATCAAGATGATAGTTTATTAGCCCGCGCAGTAGTTGTCTCGGCGCCACTGCAATTATCGGCCTGTGCAAAACGTTTAGAACACGGGTTTTCAAGGGTCTATCAAAGTCATTTGATTAAACAGTTACGACAAAAAATAAGCCATAAGCTGAGCGATCCCGACTTGGCTATATCTATGCCACTAAGCCAGTTAGAGGTTGACCGTTTAAGCACCTTCTATGATTTTGACGATAAAGTCACCGCGCCTTTGCACGGTTTTGATGGTGTTGACGATTACTATACTCGTGCCAGTGGCTTGCCCTTTGTCAGCCGCATCTCAAAACCAACACTGATTATACATGCCAAGGACGATCCCTTTATGACTGACGCAGTTATCCCGCGTCCAAGTCAATTATCAGGCTATGTGGAATACGAATTACATGCCCATGGCGGCCATGTTGGTTTTATCGATGGCGGCACGCCTTGGAGACCCCATTACTATCTAGAAAGCCGAGTTTTACAGTTTCTAGTGGGCAAGTATAACCTTGACCAATCGAATGTTAGTCCAATCAATCGCGACGCTATCGCACAAGGAAATACCGATGCTCATTCCCTATGAAACCCTGTTACAACTCCCTAAAGAAACCCTAGTCAATTTAATCCGTGAGTATTTACTCGGCCAAGTGGAAGATGGCAGCTTTAGCAGCCTTGATGAACAGGAGTTATCTCAAGCGATAGTCCAATGTCAACAAGCACTTAAACAGGGGAAGCTAAAGCTAGAGTACAGCGAGGACGACGAGTCCTTCGCCATACGCTCGGCAGATCAAATAGCACAGCAGCAAGATTGACCCGTCCTACCTCTGTACCGTATAAATAGTACTCGCGTTTTTATCGCTTCTTCATAAGCGGCTCTTTTGGTTCCTAGTTAGGTAGAATACATGTCAGCAAAACATCCCATTATTGCAGTAACAGGCTCATCAGGCGCAGGAACCACCACCACTACCACCGCCTTTAGCCATATTTTTCGGCAACTTGGGATCAACGCCGCTTTTGTCGAAGGTGACAGTTTTCATCATTTTACCCGCGCTGAGATGGAAGTGATGATCCGCAAATCTCAAACAGAGAATCGAAACCTCAGTTATTTTGGCCCTGAGGCCAATAACTTTGCCCGACTAGAACAATGTTTTCGCGATTACAGTGGCACGGGTCAAGGTGAAACACGCAGTTATTTACACACCTTCGATGAAGCCGTGCCTTTCAACCAAATGCCCGGTACGTTTACCCAATGGCGGCCTCTGCCTGAAAACACCGACATGCTCTACTATGAAGGCCTGCACGGCGGTGTTGTGACTGATGAAGCGGATGTCGCGCAGCATGTCGATCTACTGATCGGCATGGTGCCTATCGTCAACTTAGAGTGGATCCAAAAAATTATCCGCGATACCTCTGAACGTGGCCATAGTCGTGAGAAGGTAATGGGATCGATTGTGCGTAGTATGGACGATTATATTAAGCACATGACGCCACAATTCTCCCGTACGCATATCAACTTTCAGCGGGTGCCCACAGTAGATACGTCTAACCCTTTTAGCGCTAAAAATATTCCGAGCTTGGACGAAAGTTTTGTGGTGATCCGCTTTCGCGGCATCAACAATGTCGATTTCCCCTATTATCTCAACATGATCCAAGGATCATTTATGTCACGAATCAATACCTTAGTAGTTCCAGGTGGGAAAATGTCCTTAGCAATGGAGTTAATTCTTACACCCTTAGTTAAGGATTTAATGGAAAAGCGCCAACAACTCAATAGCCCAGAAGCAAACTAACGCTCAGCATGTGTGAAATATAAGTAGCTAAAAAAGGGGTTAAATAAAGTCTTTTACCTATGGATTAAGTTTTATTTAAGCCATTAACGCTAATCTTGTCAGCATCGGGATTTCAGGCGAAAGAACGATAGTTGGCATACTCTTGGGAGTTAATTCCCCCATCTTGATCTGTTGATTTCCTTGAGTATGTCAGCAACCTCTTATGAAAAGTTAATTCCGCATCCATGCTTGATCTGTTGATTTCCTTGAATATGTCAGCAACCTCTCATGAAAAGTTAATTCCGCATCCATGCTTGATCTGTTGATTTCCTTGAATATGTCAGCAACCTCTCATGAAAAGTTAATTCCACATCCATGCTTGATCCGTTGATTTCCTTGACCATTACATTCAGAGTTAATTCCACATCCATACTTGCTCTGTTGATTTCCTTGAATATGTCAGCAATCCCATTTTAACGTCATTTTCTACGCACTAAATTCTTGTACATCACCATACATTCTAAGGCGATGCCTCTGGGCGAACAGTAAATAGAGTCCTCTTCTAGGCCTTCACCGCCAAAACCACTGTGGCGATAAAAATCTACCGCATTAAGGGTTGATTCTAATCTGAGTTGAGCAATACCCTGATTAAAAGCCATGGTTTCAATAAACTGTAATAAGGCTTTACCTACACCAATTCCCATGGCATCTGGGGCGACAAACAGCGCTTCTAACTGGGCATAGGGTTCATCAAGCATAATGCTACCGACCACGGTTTTAAGCTGCGTATTTACACTAAACTGCTCTGCCACATAAAAATGTGCTGCAACAATACGGCTAAACTGCTCGGTTAATTCACCCTCGGTCCAAATAAGTAAATCATCCGCATCATAAAATCCGCTACAGCCTTTATTAATGGCCGCGTTGCGAATATCCCAACAGGCTTGAGCATCATCTTTAGTCGCTTTTCGTATCGTTATCATCATGTTTCTCCAACACACACCTTAGCCATAACATGCCATGGAGCCACGTAATAGCCAAGCGAACGTGTAGTATCTGATTTCACGCAATAAAAAACCGCCCGAAGGCGGTTTTCATCAAGTCAGTAAAACCTCAATAGATCTTAGCTAACATAGCTGACTTTGACCTAGGTTTAGCCTTTGATTAATTCACTGATGGTCAATACACCGTGAGTCGTGGCGCCAGCGCCCCACAGTGCAGAAGCTGAATCTTCAAAGGCGCCCGCTAAGTCAACATGCAACCATTTTGCTTCTGGTGCAACAAAGCGCCATAGGAAACCTGCCGCATTAGAAGCGCCGCCCGCACCGCCGCCTTTCATGGCGCGGCTGTTCGCCGTATCGGCATAGGCCGACGGGCACATTTCTTTATGCCAAGCGTCCAGCGGCAACGGCCAAACACGCTCGGCAACACTGATGGCTTTTTGCTGAGCCAGTTGCAATACATCAGCCTGTGGCGAGAAAATTGCGTTGTAGTTTGAGCCAACTGCCATTACAGCAGCGCCCGTTAATGTGGCAGCATCGATAATAAAAGGTGCACCGGTTGCAGAAGCAGCTTGCAGACCATCGGCTAGCACTAAACGCCCTTCTGCGTCAGTGTTAACCACTTCAACAGTTACACCATTTTTGTAGGTCAGAATATCACCTAACTTATAAGCACGGCCGCTGATCAGGTTTTCTGCACAACATAAGAACAGTTTAACCCGTTTATTTAGGCCTGATTTGATCGCTAAACCGAGCGCAGCGGTCACAGTGGCGGCGCCGCCCATATCGCATTTCATGCCTAACATGCCTTCGGAGGCTTTAATGCTGTAACCGCCAGAATCAAAAGTAATCCCTTTACCCACAAGCGCAACCGATACAGGTGCATCGGCAGCTAATGGATTGAAGTCTAACTCTAACATTGCTGGTGGGCGTTCACTGCCGCGACCCACTGCATGGATACCAATCCACTGTTCTTCAAGCAGCGCTTCGCCTTCGATAATACGATAACTAATTTTGTCGCCACCCACATCTGCCAGCCATGTCGCCGCTTGTTGGGCTAATTTCACTGGCGATAAGTTTTCAGGTGTGTCGTTGATAAGCTGGCGGGCAAAAGTTGCCACATCAAAGCGACGCTGTAATTCAGTTTGCACCGCATCATCGCCGCACCAATGGATTTGATAGCCTGTTTTCGCTGTCGCAAAACCTTGGGCGAATACCCACTGGCTATTGAGATCCCACAACGCCCCGTCTAATACAACGCAGCTAATGCCTTGGCTGCGTAGTTTACGTGCCGCCATTTGAATTTGACGTAGTTCATCACCACCGGCTAAATGAATTTGCGCGCCGCCTGCAGTAAAAGTTACATCGGCTTTGCCCCAATGGGCGGCAGGTGCATCTTTGGTTAATTGTACTTTCATCAATTCAGTCATTTTTAGTTCACTCATTGTGGATCCTTATTTTTAGATTCGTTTTAGAACAATCAATTTGAACAAACGGTATGACGGCAGTTTACTGCTAGCCGTCGGTGACGCAAAGCAATTGAGCAAAGTTACTCGGGTAAAATCTGTAAACATTTGCAAAATTTGTTAGGCTTTGTGGCCTAGAATAGCCGAGATAGGTCTACTGATGGAATTTGCTCCGCCACTACAACAGGGTATTTTATTACGCCGCTATAAACGTTTTCTGGCCGATGTGCAGCTAAGCGATGGCAGTGAAATAACCCTACATTGTCCTAATACGGGATCGATGCGAAACTGCCTGTATCCCGGTGAAACCGTGTGGTTTTCGACCTCTGATAACCCTAAACGCAAATATGCCCATACGTGGGAATTAATGACTACGCCCAACGGCAGCTTAATTGGCATTCACTCAAGCCAAGCCAACGCCTTAGCGGAGGATGCGATCAATAAAGGTATCATCAGCGAACTAACAGGTTATGACAGCCTAAGCCGAGAAGTAAAATACGGTGATGAAAATAGCCGTATCGATATCTTGTTGCAAGCTGCTCAAAAACCCGCCTGTTATATAGAAGTCAAAAGTTGTACTTTGCTTGAGGATGGTCAAGGCTATTTCCCCGATGCCGTGAGTCTGCGAGGCCAAAAACACTTACGTGAATTAATGCATATGGTGAGCCTTGGCCATAGGGCGGTGCTGTTATTTGTAGTACAACATTCAGAGATAACCTGCGTCGCTCCTGCGGCACATATCGACCCTGAATATGCTAAGTTACTGAAAATAGCTGTGTTAAGTGGAGTTGAAGTATTAGCCTATCGCTGTGAAATATCCCCCACAGAGATTAACCTAGCTTACCCCTGTGTTGTCCGAGTATGATGTTAAAACTGAGTTAAATGTTATTTCGTTTACATTCGCGAACGCAGTCAAATAATTCAAACAATTCAGTATGAAAAGTTTGCCTCGATGTAAAGATTCTGGTATAGATAGCGGCCGTTCTTAAGGACGCCCTACAAACGCAAATGATTACAGGAGATGCGTTATGCCTGAAGGCACCAAAAAACTTGGCGTACTCGCTATCGCAGGTGTAACTCCCTACCAGGAAAAGCCGGGTGAGGAATACATGAACGCTAAGCAACTGGGTCACTTCAAGACAATTCTTGAAGCTTGGCGCAATCAGTTGCGTGAAGAGGTCGACCGTACTCTTAACTACATGCAGGATGAAGCCGCAAACTTCCCCGATCCTGTTGACCGTGCAGCACAAGAGGAAGAGTTCAGTCTCGAACTTCGTGCTCGCGATAGAGAACGTAAGCTGATCAAGAAAATCGAAAAAACACTGCAAAAAATTGAAGAAGACGACTTCGGCTTCTGTGATTCTTGCGGTGTTGAAATAGGCATTCGCCGTCTCGAAGCGCGTCCAACAGCCGATCAATGTATCGACTGTAAAACGCTTGCAGAGATCAAAGAGAAACAAATGGCTGGTTAATCAAATATAATAGGCGGGTCTTCCCCGCCTATTTTTTTGTAGTGAAAAAATTCAATACTTCAATATCCCAATATCAAAATCAGAGTTTCAAAATCAGAGCTAGCGTCATACTCGCCTCCATACACCAGCATTCGCTTTTATTCTTATCTGCCTCTAAAATACCCCAGCTTTTAAATACTCGTTAAATATTATGCTGAATCGATTGCACTGTGATTTATCCCGCCAACCTTATGTCGGCCGTTTTGCACCTTCGCCTTCAGGCGCCTTACATTTTGGTTCGCTTATCGCTGCCCTTGGTAGCTATTTACGCGCGCGTTCACAACAGGGCAAGTGGCTAATCCGCATTGAAGATATTGATCCTCCGCGTGAAGTCAAAGGTGCTGCCGATGATATTTTACGCACCCTAGAAGCCTATGGGTTTGAATGGGATGATGCACCTTTATATCAAAGCCTTCGTACTGAGGCCTATCAAGCTCACATTGATGCGCTACTCGCCCAAGATAAAGCTTATTTCTGCCAGTGTAGCCGCAAACAAATTCAAGCCATGGGCGGTGTCTACGATGGTCGCTGCCACCGATTACCCGCCGTTCAGGCTTTAAAGATGGGCGCAGTGCGAATCGTCAATACGGCCAGAGTGCAAGAATTTGATGATAATTTAATGGGCCATATTAACGTCGACAGCCATTTTGCCGCAGAGGATTTCATTATCAAACGCAGTGATGGCCTGTATGCCTACCAATTGGCCGTGGTGCTCGACGATGCCTATCAAGGGATTACTGAAGTGGTTCGAGGCTGTGATTTAATCGAAGCCAGTTGCCGTCAACTGAGCTTGTATCAAAACTTTGGTTTGACTGCACCGCAATGGTTGCACCTACCGCTGGCTTGTATCAGTAAAGGCTTTAAGCTCTCCAAACAAAACCATGCGCAGGCGATTGATACACGTAATCCACAGACGAGTCTCAATGCGGCACTGGTTTTTTTAGGCCAAGCCCCAGTTGAAAACCAGACTGATGTGGCACAAATGCTCGCGCAAGCTGTGGTTCAGTTTCAATTATCTGCAATCCCGCAACAATCTGAGATACTGATCGAGCCCTGATATACTCATTAGGCCGCATTTGGTATATGATAGCCGCCAGATTTTTAATCAAATAACAGATCATATTTCGAGGTGTCCCATTTTTCGCCGTATCAGCCAATTCTGCAAACAGCTATTTGAAGACGCGCCTAAAACGACCGCTCCAACTCAAGCTCAGACTGAACCCTCCACACCCGAACAAAGTTCTGGTGCGTTAAGCTTAGAGTTAGTGCCAAGAGATGCCCATACCGTCTCACGCAAACAAATTAGCGAAAATGCCCTTAAGGTATTATACAGACTGAATAAATCGGGTTTTAAAGCCTATTTAGTCGGCGGCGGCGTACGCGATTTACTTTTAGGGATTGAACCGAAAGATTTCGACGTCGTCACCAACGCAACCCCAGAAGAAATCAAAAAGCTATTCCGTAATTGCCGTGTTGTTGGCCGTCGTTTCCGCCTAGCGCATATCGTTTTTGGCCGCGATGTTATCGAAGTGGCCACCTTTCGCGGTCACCATGGCGAAAGCAATGAGAAAGTCTCTAAAGCTAATGCCGAAGGGCGTTTGCTGCGCGATAACGTCTATGGTGAAATTGACGAAGATGCCGAGCGCCGCGACTTTACCGTTAATGCACTCTATTACGATATCAGCGACTACTCTATTCGCAGCTACGGCGGCGGTATGAACGATCTTAAAGCGGGGACTTTACGATTAATTGGCGATCCTGAAACCCGTTACCGTGAAGATCCCGTGCGCATGTTAAGGGCAGTACGTTTCGCCACTAAACTCAACATGACTATCGAAACCGTAACAGCGGCACCAATTAAACAATTAGCGCCGTTGTTAAAAGATATTCCTGCCGCACGCATGTATGAAGAAGTGCTGAAACTCTTCTTTGCAGGCAAAGCCTTAGCCAACTTTGAGCTAATGCAAGAATACAAACTGTTCGAACCACTGTTTCCGCAAGTGGCTGCACTGCTAAAGGATGATCCTAAAGGCGCTCCCATGAAGATGCTACAAGCTATCATGAAGAGTACCGACCAACGCGTTAACGAAGATAAGCCGGTCACGCCCTCTTTCTTTTATGCCGCCATTCTTTGGTATCCACTACGCCAACGGGCTGAAGATATTGCGCTTGAAAGTGGCTTAACTTTATATGATGCTTTTTTTGCCGCGATGGGCGATGTAATGGAGCAGCAATGCCAAACCATTAGCATTCCACGCCGTTTTAGTACACCAGCAAAAGATATTTGGCAGTTACAGCTACGCTTTGACCGCAGTCAAGGCACCCGCGCCTTTAAACTGATGGAACATCCTAAGTTTAGAGCCGCATATGATTTGCTATTGCTCAGAGGTGAAGTCGAAGCTGGTAATCTAGCTAAGAGTGCAGCTTGGTGGCAACAATTTGTCGAAGCCGATGAAACAGAGCGCCTAGCCATTGCCCGTGGCGGCAGTAAATCGCCAAACCGTAACCGTAATGCCACTCAGCGTCGCCGTCGCCCTCGTGCGCCAAATACTGATGGTTCTGCGCCAAAAACAAAAGCCGCAGAATAATGCCTCGTGTCTACGTTGCGTTAGGCGCAAATCTTGAAGACCCAAAGGCTCAATTGGACAATGCTGTTGCGGCATTGTCCATATTAGCCTTAGAAAACCGCCTACAGGTTTCACCCTATTACCGCTCGGTGCCCATGGGCGATGTGGTGCAACCCGATTATGTTAATGCCGTAGTCAGTTTTGATACTGAGCTTACGCCATTAGCTTTACTCGATGCACTGCAGCAGATTGAAAACACCCAAGGCCGAATACGTCTTGAGCGCTGGGGGCCCAGAACCTTAGATCTCGATTTACTCTTGTATGGCAATGAGAATATTGATATTCCTAGGCTCAAAGTGCCCCACTACGGCATGAAAGAACGCAGTTTTGTGCTTGTACCTTTAGCCGCTATTGCACCGAGTCTTATTTTGCCCTGTGGCACTGCAATTACATGTCTCATCGATGCTAAAATGCTGGCCGAGTTACAACAACTGGGCATTGATCATTGAAGTCCGTCTCCAGTTAGCTTATAACACCACTTCTATTTGGTTTGAAGATCATCCATATGTCTAAAATTACTAGCTCAACCCTGTTGAAATATAAGCGGGAAGGTAGAAAATTCACGGCACTTACAGCCTATGATGCCAGTTTTGCCAACGCGTTTGATAGCGAAGGTGTCGAGGTACTGCTCGTCGGTGACTCTTTAGGAATGGTGCTGCAAGGCCATGACGACACACTACCCGTCTCTACAGCGGATATCGCATACCACACGCGCTGTGTCCGTCGTGGTATTGAACGTGCCCTGCTGATCGCCGATATGCCCTTTATGAGTTACGCCACACCAGAGCAAGCCATGGTTAATGCGACTGAGCTAATGCAGGCTGGTGCCAACATGGTCAAAGTCGAAGGCGGCCATTGGTTGCTAGAAACCGTGACTAAACTGACTGAGCGCGGCATTCCAGTATGTGCACACTTAGGCTTAACGCCGCAGTCAGTGCATGTATTTGGTGGCTTTAAAGTACAAGGTCGTGATGCAGAAAATGCTCAACGGATTATTGACGAAGCCAAAGCGATGGAAGCTGCTGGTGCTCTACTATTGGTGGTTGAATGTATTCCTGCGCCATTAGCCGCAGCAATCACTGAAGCCTTAACAATCCCAGTGATTGGCATTGGTGCTGGCGCATCAACTGATGGTCAGATTTTAGTTATGCATGATGTACTAGGTATTTCAAGTGGTTATATTCCACGTTTTTCGAAAAACTACCTAAAGCAAACCGGTGAAATCCGTTCTGCTGTGCGAGCTTACATCGACGAAGTGGCCCAAGGGATATTCCCTAGCGACGAACACACTTTTAATTAGTCATAGATTTATGCAAGGTAAGGCTCAATGATCACTAGCGCCCATATTGATGATATTCGCACTCAAGTGCGTGCATGGCGTGCCAAGGGCGAAACCATCGCCTTTGTGCCAACCATGGGCAACCTCCATCAGGGACACATTACTTTAGTGCGCGAAGCGGCGCAAAAGTGCGACCATGTGGTGGTATCGATTTTTGTTAATCCAATGCAATTTGGCCAAAATGAAGATCTCGATGCCTACCCACGTACACTTGCGGCCGATAGCGCGGCCATTACTGCAGCTGGAGCCGAACTGTTGTTCACGCCCACGCCTGCGGTGATGTATCCCAAAGGGTTAAGCCAACAAACCTTTGTCGAAGTGCCGATGATTTCTGACGTATTGTGCGGTGCCAGTCGTCCAGGACATTTTCGTGGAGTAGCGACCATAGTTTGTAAGCTATTCAACATAGTCCAACCCGATGTGGCTTTTTTTGGTAATAAAGATTATCAACAACTATTAGTGATCCAAACTATGGTTGAAGATTTGTCCTTACCGATTGAAATTATTGGTGTAGATACCATACGTGAAGACTCAGGTTTAGCCATGAGTTCACGTAATGGCTACCTTACTGCCACTGAAAAAGCCGCAGCGCCAGCCCTAAAAATAGCTATCGATGCCATGGCAAAAGGGATCAAGCAAGGCGAGAGTATTGATGCAGTTACTGAGCAAGCGAAAGCCAGTTTAGTCGCAGCGGGATTTACACCCGATTATCTTGAAATTCGCCATGCTCATACACTTGAAGCGGCGCAGAGACAAGATCAAGCCTTAGTCATTCTAGCGGCGGCTTATATTGGTAAAGCGCGGCTTATTGATAATTTAAGATTCGATCGCTAATCTTGCGCATCAATAATAAAAAAGGAGCTACGTGCTCCTTTTTTATGTCATAAACGCTACACGACTCTATTATTCCCTATTTTATCAAGAACTTAAAATACAAATCTTTTGTCTTATCAAAAACTGGTTTTATTAAATAAATTACGTCATAGTATGATGCAGATGTTAATTTTAAGTATACTAGCGCAATTATGCTGGAGAGGTTTAGCTTGCCGTTAGCAGTCAAAATACTCAGTATTAGCAGCTGGATAACACCTCAAAGTAGAGACTGAATAGCCGTCATCATAAAACGAGCTAATGACGATTTACCTCATAGGCTAAAAAGACTTAATCATGATTGCTATATTCGTTTACAAAGGATTTGTGGCCTAATGGCAAGACTGATACTCACCCTAATTTGGGTTCTTTTGCCCTGTCTCGCTCAGGCAAATACTATTTATAAGTGCCGTAAAGAGGATAAAGTAATCTTTAGCCAAACCGCTTGCCCACAAGAATTTAGCCAGCATAAAATTGAGTATCAACTGGGAGTGACCACAGAAGTTGATTCAGATAAAAAAGAAATATTAATCGATCCATTTCAAGCATTACTAAACCAAAAAACTATTTCAAAAGAAAAGTTATTGCAACTACTTGATGGCGAGATTTATCGTCTTAAACAAGAAAATAGTTACTTTGAGATTTTGCGCGCCAGCGAATTACAAAAATTAGAACGCAAACGTTATTGGCAAAACCAAGAAAAAAACGATCCTGAATATATAAATGAAATGAGCGATATCAACACTCACTTTAATGCGTCATTAATAAATAATAATGCTAAAATACAACAGCTAAGCGATCGAAAAACTCAAATCACTCGCGAAACTAGCACTGACACATCTAAAGAGCCAGAACTGCATTAATACCATTTGAGACATTAACGACTCCCCACCATTACATCTACCGTAGTTGAATACTTCTGTTTCAGCACATACTCCATCAACAATACCTTATCGTTAATCACTCACTCATGCAGAATCAAAAATATCATTTAAAATCATAGACTTAACAATCGCCCAGATAAAATCAACCTTGTATTTACAAACTAAATTCAATCACAGTGTTACCGCTCGGTCATGGCATACAATACTTACCTTATACAATCTAAAGACAAAAAATGCTCCAGCAGAATACGACTTAACTACTAGGCCGACTAGGTTAGTGACGATAAGCAAAAGTAGATAACACAGATAAAAGCTCAATTTAATCAATAAACTAACAAAAAAAGCTGCATTTGACGCTCAGGTAGTATTTCATTATTCATATCCTTTTGACCAATTGATTGATATTCACATGCCCAGTACTTTATGAACCTGAATTTGGATTATTCAGATTTTAGATAATTCAAAGTATTTGATGCATGCAAGGAGTCACTCGTGCCAAATCTATCTCTACGTTTTTTGGTATCGCTCATCTTGCTATGTAGTTGCATGACCTCAGCACAAGAGTTGAACGTCAGCGAGTTACCCGTAACCCTTCAAGCATTACTAGAACGCTCTGGGCGCGATAACCTTATCGAACTGGTTCAACAAGGCAATGCAAACCAAGGATTACTGTTCCAATCAGGTAGCGATAACAAGGCTGATGTAATGCAGGTGGGCAATGAGAACGATGCGCTAATTACACAGATTGGTTCAAATAACGAAGTTCAACTACTGCAAGTCGGCAGTCAAAATACGGCCTCAGTAACACAAATTGGCAATGACAATTTAGTGCAACTGAACCAATTAGGCAGCGGTAACTTTTCGATTCAACAGATTGCAGATGGTGCTGCAATCTCAATAACTCAATATTAAACAGGGAGCGTCACATGAAATCACAAGCTAAAAAATCTCTTATTGCTTTGGCCATTGCAACAGGTTTAAGCGGCAATGCGTTTGCAGCCAGCTCAGTGAGCGAAATTAGCGTAGTGCAATCTGGCGAACGTCAGGAAGCCTCAGTCTCACAAACGGGTGCTATTAACTCTGCTTTAGTAGTGCAGACAGGTACAGATCAAGTCGCAACTGTGCAACAAAACGGTGTGTGGCACGAAGCGACTATTAATTCTACAGGCATAGATAACACAGTCAAAATAACGCAACAAGTTGACTGGCATGTGGCAAGTGCAAATGTTGTAGGCGACAACAACAATGTAAATGTGTCGCAAAATGGTTTCTTTAATCAGAGCAGCAACGATGTTGCTGGTAACGATAACACGGTAATCGTTAGCCAATTAGGCGAAGTCAACGACAGCCAAGTTGAAATCACTGGCGCTGAAAACAGCGTATCAGTTGAGCAAGACGGCGATGCTAACTTGGCAGTATTTCGCGTTCAAGGCAACGATAACGACGGTAAAATCACGCAATACGGTGATAACAACCAAGCGGGCTTAATCTCACTCGGCCTAACAGCTAACGTAGGTAATAACAACGACGTTTCTGTTGAACAAGTAGGTAACAATAACTTTGGCGCAGCTAAGGGTATTGCAGGCGACAATAACACTGTAGACATAGTTCAAAAAGGTGATAACCATGTTGGTTTCGTTTACGCACTAGCTGGCAGCGATAACGATATTTCAATGGACCAAAAAGGTAAAGGCAACACAGCTTACCTTGCGATGACAACAGGTGATGATAACAGTGTCGATATTACCCAAAATGGTCGTGACAACACTATTGGTGATACGCTAGTGGCCGATATCCAAGGTGATGATAACGATATTACTATCACACAAAAAGGCAACGTCAACGGTGCTGAGTTCCAAGTATGGGGCAATAGCAACGACGTTGACTTGAAACAAAAAGGCGATGCTAACTTCGCAACCTTTGGTGCATACGGTACTGATAACGATTTCGATTTATCTTCTAAAGGTGATAACAACGAAATCGTTGCCTTCGCTGAAGGTGAAGACAACAGCATCGAAGTTAACCAAGAGGGTGATGCTAACTTTGCTTATGTCGATGTAGTGGGTAGCGGTAACGAAGTAGATGTCGAGCAAGATGGCCTTCAAAACGAAGCGGTCATTTCAATTGCTGGAAACAATAATACTGATGTCACTGCACTGCAAAATGGCGATTTAAACCTTATCGATTTAATTATCGAAGGTGATAAAAACACGGCACTAATTACTCAATCAGGTAATGGTAACTGGGTAGGCGGTGATGACACGAGTTCATTTACTGTCGCCGGTGATAATAACAGCCTGTTGATTACTCAAGCTGGCAATGACAACTTGGTAGTAGGTTCTCAAGCGGGTAATAACAATAGCATTAGCGTTAACCAATCAGGCAACATGAACATTGCCAGTGTGGTGCAATACTAATCAGCTGCGATAATGGTTAACGGCCATATCATGTGGCGGTTAACCAAAGTGCAGATCAAAAAGCGGAAATGTTGATATCAACATTTCCGCTTTTTACTGTATCCATTTTACGATTCAAACCGTAACCGCAATAAATATCTCAACCAAAGCCTATAAACTAACCATAAAATCAGCAATAAAATAAGTGCTAAAGAACAGATAAATATTAACTGCACAACTCGAAGTGAGTTTGATAAGTTTGCGCCCAACGCAATAACTCAACACGATTTCGGGATTGCGTTTTACGGAAAATAGAAGAAATATGTGCTTTCACAGTATGTTCGCTAATGCATAATCTGTGAGCGATTTCTTTATTCCTCGCACCACTAGAAACAAATTGAATAATGGTGCGCTCTCGAGAGGTCAGCATCTGTAACATAGCCACAGTATCAGCTGGTATTTCATTGTTACCATCTAATTTTTGCACGACACGCCGAAACATCTTACTCAACAACGTTCTATCGTACCAAAGCTCTTCAGCTACCATTTTACGTAACCCAGTCAACATTAAATCCATACGTTGATCAGCGAATAAAATACCTCGAATACCCAGTAACATAGCCGACTCTTGATCCAGAGAATCACGTTCAACTTGATACAAGGCTACAGGGGCGTGCGAGACTAAACGCGAAGCCAGTAAAGGGATTCCTTTATTATCTAATGCAGCACCTTTTTGGGTAATCAGATAAAAACTACGACTACTTTTATCTAAATCTAACTCTGCGGTATTCTTCACTATGCGGGTTTTTAGCCCGATGGATTCGGCGAGTAAAGCTAAATGACATGGCGCAGCCATTTGATGTAAAAAAACCAATTCATTAATTGTGCTCACTGACTCTCCTCCCTGAAAAGTATGGTGTCTTAATGCGCAAACGAGGATGCTTTGACCAACCTATGTTGTTTTAATTTTAAACATCCTATTAACCTTGTCGATTCTGACGAGTTAAGGAGGTAAAAACATCACCCAAATGTACTATTCCCTACTTCGCCTTAATAAAAAGGACTATCTCACCCTATAAAAAGGAATAATAGTGCAAAAAACTACTACATTGAGCTCGCCCGTTGTTCCTAGTACATTTTGACTATGCAGACAACGCCCGTTACTAGCAACACAAAATAAACATTAAACTAACGTTCGAGTGTGACAACTAAATGTCATCACTCGATTGTTTGATAATTGTGAGGAGAAATAACGTGCCATCCAAATGTAATGCAGTAACCGCTGCGCCCGATTAAGATGTTAACTTGAGTTCAGCGATTTGTTTATCTTGAACACGAGACAATAAAAGTAGAGCAACGATAGCGCCAATCAACGCCATCAACATATCAGATTGTGTGTCCCACACATAACCTTGAGTCCCTAAAAAGGCCTCTGCACCTTCACCTGTAGCAACAGCAACCCACCATTCAATCAACTCATAAAATGCTGAAAAAGCTAAGACAAAGCAGGTCACAATAAACGCACACCAAGCACCGGGTTTGACCGCTTTATTACGCAGCATAATTTCTCGCGCTAACATGGCAGGAATAAAGCCTTGGGCAAAGTGACCTAATTTATCGTAATTATTACGCTCTGAGCCCATCCAATTGGCAATGGTGTCGAATAATGGCACTTCTGCATAGGTGTAATGCGCGCCAACAAATAATACACAGCAATGTACTAATACTAAAAAGTACACTAAGGAGGTTAATGGAAAGCGTTTATGGGTGAAAAATAGCAGCGGTATTGCCACTAATGCAGGAGCGGCTTCAAGCCACCAAGTAAACATATCTGCGGGGTTGATCACTGACCAGACTAATACACTGAGATAAATACCACACCACACGATTTTGTTATTCAACATAGTTCCCTCTTATGCGATATTGTTCTAAATTTAGAATATTAACTTTAGCCATCTAGCCCTCCACAATGAGCAAAAAAAGTGCTACTTTGGTCGGTGAAGGTTGTCAGCATATCATAAGAAACATTTCTATTAATCAGAGGGTACCCATATCATGGCGAAACATTCGCTGGACAAGGATAAGATCAAAATCCTGCTGTTGGAAGGCGTCCACCAATCGGCGGTTGATGTACTGGAACGTGCAGGCTATACCAATATCGAATACCACAAAGCCTCATTGAGCGACGAAGCATTACTGGAGTCGATTAAAGATGCGCATTTTGTTGGACTTCGTTCGCGTACCCAATTAACGGCCGAAGTACTAAAACGCGCCGAGAAACTGATTGCGATAGGCTGTTTCTGTATTGGTACCAACCAAGTTGACCTTGCTACTGCCGAATCCTTGGGTATCCCCGTATTTAACGCACCATTCTCCAATACACGCAGTGTTGCTGAGCTCGTTATTGGTGAAATCATTATGCTGATGCGCGGCATTCCAGAACGCAATGCCATTGCCCATCGTGGCGGCTGGATGAAAACGGCTGCAGGCAGTTACGAAGTCCGCGGTAAAACCTTGGGCGTCATCGGTTACGGCCATATTGGTACTCAACTGGGTATTTTGGCTGAGACTTTAGGCATGCGCGTCGTATTCTTCGATATCGAAGATAAATTACCATTAGGTAACGCACTGCAAATCCATTCGATGGAGCAGCTATTAGCACAAGCTGACGTGGTGAGTTTACACGTTCCAGAAACCCCACAAACTAAAAATATGATAGGCGCTGCTGAATTTGCCGCTATGCGTAAAGGCAGTATTTTCATTAATGCTTCACGCGGTACTGTGGTGGATATTGATGCATTAGCTATCGCCTTAAAAGAACGTCACCTTGCAGGTGCGGCAATTGATGTGTTCCCGATTGAACCACAATCAAATGATGATGAATTTATCACCCCACTGCGTGGTTTAGATAACGTGTTACTGACGCCTCATATCGGTGGAAGTACCGCCGAAGCACAGGAAAACATTGGTATTGAAGTGGCTGGTAAGTTAGCTAAATACTCAGATAACGGCTCAACTGTCTCTGCCGTTAACTTTCCAGAAGTCTCACTGCCAATGCATAAAGGCACTTCACGTTTACTGCATATTCACCAAAACCGCCCGGGTGTGCTGATTAAAATCAACCAAGCATTTTCAGAAAAAGGCATCAACATTGCCGCGCAATATCTGCAAACAACCGCAGAGATTGGTTATGTGGTGATGGAGGTCGATACTAATCAAGCAGAAGAAGCACTGGTTGAACTAAAAGCGATTGAAGGCACATTGCGCACCCGCGTATTGTTTTAAGCTTTAAGGTCGGCGATTAAACGGAACGACGCTTTACAACGACGACATCTATATTAAGGCGCGCATATCATTCACAGATATGTGCGCCTTATGCTGTTGAGCCTGCAGGAATTCCGTTACAATCTAGCCTCTCATCGTCTTCATTTTCAGGATCTCGCTATGACTATTTCAGTTTCTACGCCCCATTGGGATCTGGATGCTTCTTTGCCTCCACTTATGCTAGCTAACTTATCTCACCTTGGCCTTATCAAAGTGGTTGGCGAGCAAGGCCGCAGTTTCATACATGGTCAGGTGACCACCGACATCACCTCATTAACTGCCGACCAATGGCGCTGGGGCGCACATTGCGATCCCAAAGGTAAGATGCTGGCCAGCTTCAGAACTTTTGCCATTAAAGATGCACTGTTTATGTTAATGCCAAGAGACACCATCGCGGTAGATTTACCACAACTGCAAAAATATGCCGTATTTAGCAAGGCAACCCTAAGTGATGCCAGTGGTGAGTGGACACTACTGGGTGTTGCTGGAGAACAAGCAAGCCAATTTATCACTGAGCATTTTGGTGAAATAAATCAAGAGCTCACAATCATTGAGCATGGCGCAATTTTAAAAGACGCTGAGCGTTTTATATTAATGCTCAGCCCTGATGCTGCATCAACCTTAGTGACTCAATCAAAACTCAGTGTATTTGATGCCCATGCATGGCAAACGTTAGAAATTGCAGCTGGTTATCCAAACCTTGCCGCCAGCCATGCTGGTCAGTACGTGCCACAAATGTGTAATCTGCAAGCGATCAACGGTATTAGCTTCAACAAGGGCTGCTATATGGGGCAAGAGACTATCGCACGGATGAAATATCGTGGAGGTAATAAGCGCGCCCTATATATTTTGCGTGGTCACACAGATCTGCAAATTAGCTTAGAATCAGGTTTAGAAATTGCCCTAGAAGACGGCTTTCGTCGAGGCGGTCAGATTATTGAGTTTGTACAACGCGGTAACCAAGTGTTATTAACCGCGGTGCTGGCCAATGATACCGAAAATGACACTAAACTGCGTTTTGCTGGCGATGAACAGTCAAGCCTAACGATTCAAGCCCTACCCTACTCATTAGAAGAAGCATAAGGCTTTGATTTAATGAGAAACTAAAGGTGCCATTGGCGCCTTTAGTTTCTTCAATTGCCACTCAATACTCTAAATGCGTGTCTCGAATTTCGATGACTTGTGGCAAGATTTGTTTGAACTCTGCTACTAACTTAGGATCGAAGTGTTTTCCCGCTTCGTTTTCAAATAATTCCATGGTTGCTTCAATAGTCCAAGCCGGTTTGTAAGGCCGTTGTGATGTCAGCGCATCAAACACATCCGCAACTGCGACAATACGCCCTTCAAGAGGAATATTCTCACCGGCCAAGCCACAGGGATACCCTGAACCATCCCATTTTTCATGGTGAGTTAAAGCAATGCGGCGAGCCATTTTTAATAAAGGATCATCATGCTCACCAATGATTTCAGCACCAATCACAGCGTGTTGCTGCATGATCGCCCATTCTTCAGCATTGAGTTTGCCCGGTTTTTTCAATACGGCGTCAGGTGTGCCTATTTTACCAATATCGTGCATCGGGGCGGCGTTAAAGATCAAGTCACAGAAAGTATCCGGCAAGCCTAATTTGATGGCCAATAGGCGGGCATAGTGGCTCATACGCACCACATGCAATCCTGTTTCGTTGTCTTTATATTCAGCTGCACGCCCAAGCCGGCGAATAATCTCAAAACGAGTGGCTTCTAACTCTTGGGTACGAATTTTAACCTGTTGTTCAAGGAGGCGTTTTTGATCATACAAAGCAAGGTGTGTCTTAACGCGCGCTTTAACGACAGCTGCACTCACCGGTTTGGTGATGTAATCCACGGCACCTAGTGCAAAACCTTGAGTTTCATCAGCTACCTCAGATAAGGCGGTCACAAATATCACCGGAATATGGCTAGTCAGCGGATCTTGCTTAAGTAGCTTGCAGACCTCATAACCATTCATCCCCGGCATCATGACATCGAGCAAAATCAAATCAGGCCGAGATTTTGCCACCAGCGCTAACGCTCTGGGTCCGTCAATCGCCACTTTGATTTTGTAATCATCACTTAATATGCCGACTAAAATATCGATATTTTCCGGTGTGTCATCGACGATTAATACTGTTGCCTTATCCATTAACAACTCCAATCTATCTTATTTATTGGTCATTCACGGTGTGGCTCTTTTAGTCTAACTGACTAAGAGCATCGTCAATTAAGTCGATAGCTTCATCAAACCGATATTGATTAATCATAGACAATATTGGATTTAACGCTTGCCACATTGCACAGCTGACTTGGGGCTTTAACGCCTCAATTTTAGCGACTGCATTAGCATCAGCCTCATCGAGACTTTGGCGCAGGGCATGTAATTCGGCCTTCAAATTTTCATTAGATAATAAATCAGCCGTTTGTGGTTCAAGCTGATTAGCCGTTGCAGGCATAGCGCTTTCGATTGCATCGCAGATAGAACTCACTAATAGTTGAATTTGTGCAAGCTCATCGTCAAAGGGCGTCTTTTCAGTTAAATGTAACTCCAATAAACGTGCTAACTCGACTAACTTAGGTGAACTTAAATTACCCGCTAAGCCTTTTAAAGTATGAGCAATACGTACGGCATCGTCGTACTGTTCCGCAGCAATAGCTTGTTGAATTCTCGCCACCACATCGCGCTGGCTCATCACAAAACGCTCGAAAATACGTTGATAAAGCCGCGACGAATGCTGTACTAGCTGTAAACCTCGATCAATATCTAGCTCTGGGTGTTCTGGCCACTTAAATAACCGTGCTTTTTCTATGTTTTTTACAGATTCATACAACCGCTTCGATATTATTGTTTGTTCTGGGGTGACGGCACCTTCGGTGGTAGAACCGTTATTCGAGGGCGCAAGATATTTTAGTAATGTTTGATATAGCACATTCACATCGATGGGTTTCGCAATATGGTCGTTCATGCCTGCCCTGATGCACATTTCCTTGTCGCCAGCCATCGCATTAGCCGTCATGGCGACTATGGGTAAATCAGCAAATTGGGGGATTTTTCTTATGGCTTGAGTGGCTTGATAACCATCCATCACCGGCATTTGGCAATCCATTAAGACCAGATCAAAATACTGTTGAGCCAGTTTATCTAAGGCGATTTGACCATTCGTCGCAATCGAGAGAATAATACCGACTTGCTCTAAAAACTCGCTCGCCACTTCAAGATTCATCTCGTTATCTTCGACTAATAAAATACGTTTTCCTTGTAGTGGTAATAATAATTGAAGGTCTAACTCCTCACTGCTGCGCCTAACGGGCAGTAAACCGCTGCGACCAACCGCATTCATAATGCCATCGAGTAAACGTGAGGCGCTGATGGGTTTACTGATGTATCCCGCCAATGCTAATTGCTCAATTTGAGTGAGGAAGTCATGGTTAGCGTGGGCTGATACCATCAAAATTTTAGGCTCAGGCAGAGCCCGCGATTGAGCTTGCAATTGGATTTTATGAGCGGTTTCTATCCCGTCCATCTCTGGCATTTTCCAATCAATTAACGCCACGGCGTAAGTTTGCTGAGCGCAACGAACCACGGCTTCTTCGCCGTTACGTACGGTATCAACGCTAAACCCCATACTTTCGAGTGTGGTACGCATAATGTCCCGAGCGGTAGCATTATCATCCACCACCAGCACCGACATGCCTTCTAACTCTTGCTCAAGTACCAGTTTTTGACCATCAGCGATTTGTAACTTCACCGTAAAATAGAAATTACTGCCATGACCAAGTTGACTCTCAACGCCTATGGTGCCGCTCATTAGCTCGACTAACTGTTTAGAGATGGCAAGGCCTAAACCTGTACCGCCATATTTACGGGTGGTTGAGGTATCTGCCTGGCTAAAGGAGGTAAACAATTTATCCTGCTGCTCAGCGGTTAAACCAATACCTGTGTCGCGCACGCTAAAACGTAACGTCACATCATCATCTTGTTGCTCGACTAAATTCAGCGACAGTAATACTTCGCCTCGCTCGGTAAATTTAATCGCGTTATTCACCAAATTTATCAACACTTGGCTTAAACGCAGCGAATCCCCGTATAAGTACCGAGGCACATTAGGAGCAACAGCAAATAACAACTCAAGCTGTTTATGCGCCGCTTTTTCGGCAAACATATCACTGAGATCTTCAAGTAGGGTATCAAGCTGAAATGACACTGCATCGATTTCTAACTTACCCGCTTCTATTTTAGAAAAATCGAGAATGTCATTAATGATTGAAAGTAAAGATTTTGAGGCTCGCTCGATTTTCTCTACATAGTTTTTTTGTTTTTTATCGAGCTCAGTCTGCAGGCATAATTGAGACATGCCAATAATGGCATTCATCGGCGTGCGTATTTCATGGGACATATTCGCTAAAAAGTCACTCTTAGCCTTATTGGCAGCATCGGCTTGTTCTTTAGCTTGTAACAATTGTTCGGAGAGCAATTTAAGCTCTGTCATATCAACCATACTGATCACGGCCGAATCAAAATGACCGTCAACATCTACCAGCGCGGACACATTAACTGTCATCCATAGCGTTTCACCCGTGGGGCGAATAAAGCTTCTCTCAGCACGATAATGGCTAATTTTACCAGCGGTTAATTGCGTAAATTGCATCTTAGCGATGACTTTATCTTCTGCACTGAATAACTCAAAAATCGTGCTCTGGCATAAGTCATCACGGGTGCGTGTCATATCGGCGCAGAATTGGTCATTACAATCTAAAATAACGCCTTTGATATCCACATTAACTATGCCAATTGTCGCCCCATCGAACAGCGCCTTAAAGTGTGCCTCGCTGAGCGCTAACTCTTGCTCCATGGTTTTACGTTGGGTTATGTCCATCACATAACCATTCCAAGTAATCATCCCATCAGTGCCTATATTCCCACTGGCTCCCGCTTCCATCCAACATATGCAGCCATTAGGATGGCGATAGCGGAACTCACGGATCCATTGCAACTTATCGCTGCTCTGGCCCGAAAGCGCCTGCACAACGTCCGAGCGATCCTCGTCGAAAATTCGCTCCGAGATCATGTTAAAGTCGTTAATTAACTCATCACGGGACTGCCCAAACATTTTTATCGCTGCACTAGACAAAAAAGCAAATCGACGTTCTGATGCCGAATGCCATAATAATTGGTACACAGTGCAAGGAATCGTCTCGGTAATATTGGCCAATTGCAGCCGCGATGCCTCTAATTGCTCTAAGGCAAACTTACTCGCAGTAATATCATCGATGCTACCGTCAAACCACAGAGCACTGCCATTTTCGGTGTAACTTGCCTTACCTTTATCATGTACCCAACGAATGCTACCGTCACGATGACGGATGCGATATTCCACTTCAAAGGTTTCTTTTTGCGCTAAAGCAGCATCGATATGTTGATAACACAGGGCTCTATCTTCTTCTAAAATTAACGAAGAATAAGTGCGCTGGCTATTATCAATAAACTGGCTCGCCGCATAACCAGTAATTTCAGCAATATTGTCACTTACATATTCCATTACCCATACTTCGCCAAGACGAGTGCGATATACCGCGCCAGGAATATTGGTTACCAGTCCACGAAAACGTTGCTCGCTATCACGGATTTTTTGTTCTACAGCGAGCTTTTGTGTCATGTCGCGAATAGACGCCGCCACTTGCCTGTTGCCATCGATATCAGCGGGAAGAATACTCAACATAATTTCTGCAGTAAAATCACTGCCATCAGCTTTTATCGCTCGTACATAGCGATTACTTGCCATCGTACTATCAAAGCCAGAGCGCATAAATTGTCGCTTTTCAAGTAGGCTTTTATCGCCATGTGCATGTGGTATTAATGTTTCAATCTGCAAACTCAGCATCGCTTGCGCATCGTAACCAAACAGTTGCTGACAGCGACTATTACTAAAAACAATATTGCCCTGCTTATCAACAATCAGCATGGCTTCTGGCGCGGCCTCAAGCACAGCATTTGACCAAGCCGCCGCCGAGAATTGTTCGGTCACATCCGTGAATAGCATCTCCACCGACATTAATTCACCCGCATCCGAAACTAAGGGCTGCATGAATACATCAAGCCTTTTCACATGACCATTAACGTCAAGCATCTCGACTTGATGTGCAGGGACGTTTTCGCCATTTAAAGCCAAATTAGTGTATTGCCAGTTTTTTTCATTAAGAGGGTTAACCGAAAAGAGTCGTTGATATTTACGTTTCAGTAAATCAGGAGAAATACCTAGTACTTTAGTCACACCCTCACTGACTTGCGCTAAATTACCGTCTGGAGCGAGAGAACAATAAAAAGATTTATCACTCATACCATCAATTAAACGGGCAAACCGATTACCGCGAGAATCGAGAATCGCTTGTTCACGTTCACCCAGTAATGTCGCCATGTGATTAAAAGCATGGCTTAAGGTCACTATCTCACTCACCGCACCTTTAGGTACCGCCAGCTGCTGTAACTTGCCTTGCCCAAAGGACATAATATCCGCTTCTAATAATTCTAACGGCCGAGTCAACCGTTTAGCCGCCAAATAACAGGTCAGTAATAACAACAGTATTAATAAACTTAAATCGAGAATACTTGCCAGCACCTCATCAAATAATAAATTAAATAAATCTTGCTCTGGCGCTAACACAATCACTCGCCACTTCAACTTTGAAACGGTAGCAATACTCGCAAGATACACTACATTTTTATCATCGATAAACCGAACCTGACCATCAAGCCCTTTATCCTGTAGCGCCCAAAAGTCGGCATTTATAGGTTTGTTTTTATCTACCCATGCAGCTGAACTGCTCGCTAATATTTTATCCCTATCGAGGTGATATACCAGCCGACCTTGATCGTCTAAAACCACTAAACGATTGGGAGTAACCCCTAATTGCTCAGGCAATCGCTCTAAGGCTAGATCAACTGTGGCCACGCCAAAATAATGCTCCACTGCGCCAAAAGGAGCAGAATAGGTCACCATCAGTGCATTGCCAGCGCCCTTATCAAAATAGGCTTCGGTCCAGTAACCACCAGTTAGATTGATGGCGTTACTCCACCAATCCCAAGTACCATCGGTATAATCGTAACCTTCAGCGCCGATATCGAGATAATGCAGTTCGCTATTATCGAGTCCATCACGATAAACATAAGGCGAGAACAGCTTTCGAGTAGTGAAGGTGTTGGGTTTGAATGCAACTGCAGAACCAAAAAAGTCAGGATTACGTTGCAGTCGATTAATTAAGACACGTTTGACTTTATCTGCATCGTTAATGTCTTCTTTACTAGACAGAAAACCGATGAAGTCTGCAAGACCTTGAGTGTTAGCTTGTGCGTATTCGAGTAAATGCTGTAGACGAGAAGCGGAATAGTTCACCTCTTGTGTCAGGCTGTGGTACAGCCGCTCCTCCGATGATTGATAGCTAAACCAAGCATTTACTGCATAAACGCTCGCCATAATTAAAATCAAAGGCAAGGCAATGTGAGATAAAATTTTGCTGCGAAACGTACGAAGTTTATTTTTATTCATAACGCCGCCTTAAAGTCTCCGATTTTATAAGCACTATTTTTAAATAGTGCTTATAAAGTAAACGAAGAACCGAGTGACGACAATGTTAAAACTAAAAATATATAAAGTAATTTATTGTTTTAACAACATTAATAAACAGTATCTAAGGTGCGATTAGGTAAAATACGGCCAAAATAACTCTGCGTTTCAGCAATAATGATATGCCTTAAGCCCACAATTGCGATCAGGTTTGGTATTGCCATCAAACCATTAACGGTATCGGCTAGTAGCCAAATCACATCTAACTTGATAAAAGCCCCGCCGGCAATCAGCACTAAAAACATCACTTGATACCCGCGCAGTCCACGCTCACCAACTAAGTAATACCAACAGCGTTCACCGTAATAATGCCAGCCTAAGATGGTGGTAAAAGCAAAACACACAAGCGCTATTGTTACCACATATTGACCCACTATCGCAGAGCCTCCAAGGGCAAACGCCGCGCTGGTCATAGCAGCACCTGCCGTTTCACCGCTCCATACGCCGGTGATGATCAACACTAAGCCTGTCATAGTGCAAATGATGATGGTATCGAAGAAGGTGCCCGTCATACTCACTAACCCTTGCTCAACCGGCTCATTCGTCTTAGCCGCAGCCGCAGCAATCGGCGCGCTGCCAAGGCCAGATTCATTGGAAAATACACCGCGGGCAATACCGATTTGAATCGCCTGTGCCACCGTTGCCCCTAAAAAGCCTCCCGCTGCCGAGAGTGGTGTAAAGGCCGATTCAATCACTAAACCTAAAGCGGGTAAGATTTGATCGGAAAAACCAACCAGAATCCACACACACGCCAGTACATAACCTACTGACATAGTAGGCACTAATTTTTGCGCCACGTTAGAAATTCGCTTAACCCCACCTAAAGTAACGGCGGCAACGAGCACAGTTAACACAGTCGCGGTCAACCAAGTTGGTACCTCAAAGGCGATGGTCAGCGCATCACTAATCGCATTAACCTGCGCAAAAGTACCAATACCGAAAAAGGCCACACCAACCCCGAAAATAGCGAACAATTTTGCCATCCAAGGTAACCCTAGGCCACGCTCAATATAATACATGGGCCCACCAGCAATCTGCCCGCGGGCATCGGTGGTGCGGTATTTTACCGCCAACATGCACTCAGCATATTTAGTCGCCATGCCGAAAAACGCCGCCAACCACATCCAAAATAACGCGCCCGGACCGCCCATTTTGATGGCTGTCGCCACGCCGACAATATTGCCCGTACCAATGGTGGCAGACAATGCAGTGCATAGCGCCGCGAAGGAAGATAAATCCCCGTGACCCTTTGCCGGTTTAAATAACAACCCCAGCGCCATAGGTAAGCGAAACACTTGAATAAGTTTGAGACGAACGGTGAGATAAACGCCAGTGCCCACCAGCAAACACAAGGTGATAGGGCCCCAGACAATGCCATTAATGCTGGCAAGAAAAGCTTGAAAATTCATGATATTCCTCGAATATTAAACAACAAAATTAATAAACGGAGGAGGAAAAGAAATGGCTGTGACGCGCCGCAGTCGGACGCTATAGCAAACTATTTTAAGCCTGTTCTCGGTTTAGACTCACCCACGCTGAACGCCAAAAGCGTTGCAAGCAAGTAGCCTAAACAAGTGCTTTTAATGGCGGCAAAATGCGCTATTGCAAGCAAAAGGTAAAAATAGCCCACGACGACAAACGACAGGGACTGTGCAGTCATCCTCTCCTCTGTCCTTTTGCCTGAGCGTTTCGCGTCGTAGTGTTTAACATCACGACACTTTCGCCTTCGGCGCCACCTGACTGCACTTTAAGTTAAGTGCAATTGGTAGTCTCTCCAGAGGCTCGTCCAGTAACAGTCCTCGCCTTGTGGCACCTGAAAGAGTGCTTTGTTTTTATCAGAAGATTTGCTTCGATAAAACCAAAGTTGCCTCGTCGGTGTGGGGTCAATTCCCCACTCTCCTGCTACCTTCATCCGAACGGATTGCTAGCCTAAAATATCAATCTCACGCTAGCAGGCGCACAGAATGCAACAAACACGGCGTCAGCTCAAGCCGTTTACCCACTGTTGGGAGTAGATTTAATTCAATTGATTATTTTTACGGCAAATGATGATTTACAGTTAATTGTTATGTTTATGATCCCATTACAGGAAAAACCAGTATCTATTTGAATAGAAAATGCTTTATGTTAAACATGAGGTTGCAATGCTAACTTATTGCCATACTTACGGCTTACCTCACACACTGCCAATGGATATGAAGGAGTGGCTCAATGGCCGACGTCGCTAAACTTAACCAAGTTACTAAGGGCTTTCGCGATGGCGAGCAATATCATCAGGTACTGCAAGCGGTCGACCTGCAAATTAATCGAGGCGACACCGTCGCCCTCACAGGCCCCAGCGGCAGCGGTAAGAGCACCTTACTCAACTTGATTGCCGGTTTTGAAATGCCAGACTCAGGTGAGATTTTACTCAACCAAGCGTCCACATCACATTGGCAGGATAAAGATTGGAGCCATTTCAGACGCCATTCTTTAGGGGTGGTGTTTCAACAATTTAATTTACTCACGCCACTCAACGTCAAAGATAATATTGCCTTTCCCTTAAGTTTAACGGCGCAGCCATGGTCAGCTTGGTGCGATTATCTGGTTGAAAAACTGGGGCTGCTGCCGCTACTGCATCGACAGGTTGAGGCGCTATCTGGCGGTCAACAACAGCGGGTCGCCATTGCCCGTGCCTTAGCTCATAAACCGACGCTGCTGTTAGCCGACGAACCCACAGGTAATCTAGATGATGTGTCGGGTAAACAGGTGATGGCACTACTGTGTGAACTGGCTCAGGAAAGCCAAACCAGCATCTTAATGGTTACCCACAGTGAAGAGTGCGCCGCTTTTATGCAAAAACGCTGGCATTTATCCCAAGGCGCAGTGGCTATCTATGAAAAATAAACAGCTCACTAAAGCGGCTCCAACAAAACTTGAGTCACGTTCGCTTACCCTAACCTGGCTCAGCTTAAAGGTCTTTATTGCTCATTACCGCCATGCGCCATTACAAGCCGGCGCCATTTTGCTCGGTATAGCCTTAGCCGTGACGCTACTGATTGGAGTAAAAGCGACCAACGATAATGCGGTGCGCAGTTATAGCGACGCAACTGAGCTTTTGAGCCAGCGCGCCGATGTGTTACTTACACCACCACTTGGGAAAAACAGCTTAAATGAGTCAGTTTATTTTGCCTTAAGAACTGCCGGATTAAGTCAAAGTCTCGCCGTGGTTAATGGCAAAATATCCGGCAAGAATGGTCAGTTTTGGCAACTGGAAGGCAGCGATCTGATTGCGGCATTAACACTACAACAATCCAGAAATAGTGCCTCGGCTGAAATGTCGCCCACCTCCTCGCCGCAGATGAATGACTTACCGCTTGCCGATCTACTGAGCGGCGCGCCCACAGTAATCATGAGCCAAAGTCTCGCCGCTAAAGTAGCGCCAGATGGTAAACTTATTTTAGAAAATAGCAGCTTAGACGTCATTAGTATTGACGACAGCTTTGGTCTAGGCAGTGCCATTTTGGCGGATATCTCCCTCGCCCAGCAATTATTGAATATGCAAGGCCAGCTCAGTTATATCGCTATGTTCAGTGAACGAGCTGACCTACCTCAACTAAAATCCCAGCTCGATGCCTTAGGAATTACGCCGCAAAAGGCCAGTTTTAGCCAACAAGATCAAGGCCAAGCACTGGTAGCCCTAACCCGCAGCTTTCATCTTAATCTCAATGCCATGAGTATGTTAGCCTTCGTTGTCGGCCTGTTTATCGCTTACAACGGTGTGCGCTACAGCCTAATGAAACGGCAAAAACTGTTAGTGCAGTTATTACAGCAGGGAATTGAGCGCCGCGCTTTAATGACAGCGCTGATGCTTGAATTAGTCTTGCTAGTGGTCATAGGCTCAAGTTTGGGTTTTATCAGTGGCTTACAGCTTAGCCACTGGCTGCAACCTATGGTCGCCATGACCTTAGAGCAAATGTATGGTGCCCACTTGCTGCCCGGGATTTGGCAATGGACTTGGCTTTTTGAGGCGATTGCCCTCACCTTAGCCGCCGCCCTCGCCGCTTGTTTACCCTTATATCGAGATCTCACGCGCCAAGCGCTGGCACAAGGGGCGAACCGTTATCAGCAGATGCAGGCGCACCGCAAAACACACAGTATTCAATTTGCCTCAGCTTGTGGTCTGTTGGGCATAGCGGCGTTGTTGTTTCCCTTCAGCCAAAGCTATAACATCAGCTTAGTGTTACTCGGTATCGTCACTATCGCTATCCCGCTACTGTTGCCACAACTATTACATTGGGGCGTCAGCGCCTTAATGCCCTTGGCACGCCCTGGATTATGGCAATATCTACTTGCCGAAACCCGCGAGCTTATCGCGCCGCTCTCCTTAGCTATGATGGCAATCTTGCTGGCGCTAAGCGCCAATGTGTCGATGAACACGCTCGTTGGCAGTTTTGAACAAACCCTGCGCACTTGGTTAGAGACCCGCTTACATGCCGATCTTTATATTCGCCCACCGAGTCAGCGTATCGATACTATACAAACCCAGCTGATGCATGACACTAGAGTCAGCGGCCTTTATCAACAATGGCAAATTGAAGCCGAACTTTTACTGCCTGCATCTGCAGAGAATGCGAGCGAACAGACGATTCCCGTCAGTCTACTCAGCCGCGATGATTATTCGGTTCGCCACACCAGCGCCCTAAAGGAAAGCCTACCAACACTGTGGCAATCCTACTTTAACGCCCACGTTATTTTGGTGAGTGAACCCCTTGCCCTCAAATACCAGCTCAAACTGGGTGACAATGTGTCATTAAATGCGCTCGCAAAAACCGGTAACAGCCAAGCGATTATCGGCGGTATTTATTATGACCATGGTAATACCCGCAACGAGGTCATTATCAGCCAGCCACTTTGGCAACAAGCGCAATTGCCGCTACTGCCCATCAGTTTAGCGGCGAGTTTTCACGGTGATAAGCAAGGCAGTAAAATCACTGAGACTGCGCTTGACCAACTCCAAGTTGAATTGGCGGCCGAGCTAGGCTTATCCCAAGCACAAATTTACAGCCAAACTAAGATTAAAACTCAAGCTATCGCCATGTTTAAACGTACTTTTTCTATTACCTTAGTGCTGAACAGTTTGACGCTAATTGTTGCGGCTATTGGCCTTTTTAGTGCCTGCTTAATGTTGACGCAGGCAAGGCAAGCGCCACTGGCGCGTTTGTATTCCTTAGGCGTGAGTCGTAATGCGCTGCGCGGCATGGTGTTTATGCAAATGTTGATTGTGGTACTGATTACTTGCCTACTCGCTATGCCAACGGGCGCGCTGCTAGGCTACTTGCTGATTAACAAGATCACCTTGCAAGCCTTTGGTTGGACGATAAAAATGATTTGGGATTGGCAAGCCTATGGCCATGCTATATTGATTGCTTTAGCCACCTGTACATTAGCCGTACTCTTACCACTGTATTGGCAAACCCGCAAACCTCTCGTCGCCAGTCTGCAACAGGAGACCCTGTGATGAAGGCTCTTAATTTGAAGTGTATGTTATGGGCCGCCATTGGCTTAATGCTTATCGGCGGCTGCGATAAAGCGCCATCAATGCAGAACACTCAGCCAAAATCGATGGCCAATGTGGTAGGGAAGACCTCGGGTACTCAAGATGACCAGGCATACACCCCGGTCGTTCCTGGCTATAAATTTGAATTCCCGCGCGATCACTTAACACATAATGGTTTTCGACAAGAATGGTGGTATCTGACGGCTAATTTAACTACCGAAAAAGGAGAGCAACTCGGTGCCCAATGGACACAATTTAGAGTTGCCCTTAAATCGTCCAAGCAATCAATAAAAGATACGCAGCCTAAAGACCAATCTACTTGGGCTACAGACCAACTGTATTTGGCCCACAGCGCACTCACTTCAAGCACGACTCATCTTGCCCACGAAAAGTGGTCACGCCGTCACAGCGAGTTTGCCGATGTGACATTAAGTCCCTATCAAATCCGCCTCGATAACTGGCGCTGGCAGAGCGAGACTAATGCCTTATTTCCCGCCACATTAACGGTGGCAAACCCTGACTTTAGCTATCAACTAAAGCTCAATAGCCAAGCGCCACTGCAATACCAAGGCGATAACGGCTATAGCCTCAAAAGCCGCGATGGACAAGTCGCATCTTACTATTACAGCCAACCCTTTATTGAAATCAGCGGTGAAATTAGCCGTAATGGCAAAGTTGAGCGAGTCACAGGCCAAGGCTGGCTCGACAGGGAATGGAGTTCGCAGTTCCTCACTAAAACACAGCAAGGTTGGGATTGGTTCGCGCTCCGGTTAAACGATGGAACGACGCTGATGTTGTTTCAGTTACGGGATCAATCACCAACAGAGGCCGCCACCAATACCCCTATCTCGGCATTTTATAGCGCCAGAAGAATGTTTGCTGATGGCACGGGGCGTAATATCAATTCTACCGATAACCCCAATGACATTCAGATGACGCCGCTCAAATGGCAACATACCGTCAATGGCGATTACCCCGTCAGTTGGCAGGTTAGAATTCCCAGCGAGAATATCAATCTCACTATCACCCCACTTAATCCTAATAGCGCCATGCCATTATCGACGCCCTATTGGGAAGGCCCAGTACAGCTCTCTGGCAGCCATACTGGCACTGGGTATATGGAACTGACGGGATATTGAGTGAATGACAAACTTTTGGGCATTTAAAACAATTAGATCATGCAGCTAGAGCCGACGTCAGCATCGATGTTTAGCTGTTGATCTAACGCACCCTGTAGCAAGGAGCGGGTTGAAGCAGTGCCCAGATTTTTGACTCGCACAATATCGGCTAATATCGCTAGGGCAATTTCTGCCGGAGTTTTACTGCCAATAGCTAATCCTATCGGTGCATGAATACGTGATAACTGGTCTTTTGTCAGTTCGCCAATGCGTTCTAAACGTTCACGGCGTTTAGCACTGTTACGTGTTGAACCCATAGCCCCGATATAAAATGCGGGGGTGTTAACCGCTTCCATCATCGTTAAGTCATCCATGCGCGGATCGTGAGTCAGGGCGACTATGGCGGTATTAGAGTGGCAGCCATGTTGTTCCAGATATTTTGCAGGAAAGCTGTTGATCACATTCGTATTGGGTGGACATTGTTCAGCCAGCGTTGCCAATACATTTTCACGTGGCTCCAACAGCACAGTTTCAAACCCCAAAGCATGGGCAAACTCTAAACAGTAATGCGCTACAGGTGAGTAACCGGCCACTAACAGGCGCGGCGCGGCGGCGATACGAATTTCAATGTCAGGATGTTGGTAACTAATAGCCGTAGTCCCGGTTAACTCTTCGGGCACTATTGCGCTACAGGCTTCAGGCAATCGCAGTTGTTTACGCATAGCTTGATAACCTTGCACGGCTTTTAGCTGCTGCTGTAGATAAAAAACGCTCTGCTCGCTTGCCGGAAGGTACTCCACCAATATCTCTAAAACCCCTCCACAGGGTAGTGATACATCGGGTGCCAATTCACCATCGCCATAACGGATCACTTGGCTGGGTTGTTGCCAGCGACCTTTCGCTATCTCGCGAATAAAATGATCTTCCACACAACCGCCAGACAAGGAGCCCACTTGTCGCCCATCTTGCATAGCCACCAATAAGGAGCCTGGTGAACGCGGTGATGAACCCCAAGTATGCAGCACGGTACAAAGCCATACTGGGCTGGATTGCACCCAAATTGCGGCTTGTTGTAGTACTTTGGCATCTAATGGTTGGGAGAGATACGACATGAACAGTTCCTGTATAAAAGTAAACGGCGTTAACGCTACCGTTTACTTCATAAGAATATAAATAAGGCCCGCATTAACTACGGGCCTTTGGATTACGCTTTAGTCAATGCGGCTTTAACATCATTCGCAGTCATTGGAATTTTACGCAGCCGTACACCAATGGCTTGATAAATCGCATTAGCAATGGCGGGCGCAACGGGTGTGACCGCCGGCTCACCTAAGCCTGATGGTGCATAAGGGCTGACGATAAATTCAACACTGATCTCAGGTGTTTGGCCAATACGCAATGGTGTATAGCTGTCAAAGTTCGAATCTTTGAACTTGCCATTAACCAGCTCAGTACCCTCATAAAGTGCCATCGATAAGCCCCACAAAGCAGCACCCTGACACTGGGCTTGCGCGCCATTAGGATCAACGATAATGCCCGCATCCACGACCACTTGCAGTTTTTCTACATGCACAAGTCCGGTGCTTTTATCAACCCGAACTTGCGCAGCAACGGCAACCCAAGTGGGCATATCACGCTCTTGTCCAAAGGTCGATGCTATCCCCATACCACTGCCTTCAGGTAAAGCAGTCCCCCAACCAATCATCTCGGCAGCTTTTTGCAATACCGCAGCTTGGCGCGCGGCGCCACCAGAGGCAATTGGGCCGCTGCCAGCATTACGGCCTTGTGCGGTCAATAGTGCTAAACGAAATGCTAAGGGATCTTTACCCGCATGGTGCGCTGCTTCATCCATAAAGCTTTCGAGCGCCCAATTGGTCCACCCTGGGCCAACTGAACGCAACCAACCGGGGCGGAATGAGGCATTAGCAAGATCGTTAGAGACTGCTCGCACCTTTTGTGCGCCAACACTGTACCAATGATCGGCGCCAGCAATAGAGAATGGATCAAACGATTGACCATTTACCCCTTTAGGCATAAAGACAGGGATCATCACCTCGGTCGGCCAACCCGCAGTTGCATGATGTTCCATTGCAATAACTGTTTTATCGGCGTTAAAGGCCATTTTCAGTTGTTGCACAGAAGCAGAGCGCGGACTATCAAACTGCAAATCTTGTGCGCGCGTAAACACCAACTTAACCGGCTTGCCCCCCAGAGCTTTAGACACCAGCGCAGCAGGCACTGTGTAGTCACCGTTAAGACGACGACCAAAACCACCACCGAGTATATAAGCGCGAATAAGAATGTTATCTTCCGCGACACCTAGCGCTGCAGCCAATACCGAGGTCGTTAACGACTGCCACTGACAACCTGAATGGATTTCCCATATACCGTCTTCGTTCTGAAACACCAGCGCATTGAGCGGTTCCATCTGCGCGTGTAACACAGTGCTGGTCAGATATTCATACTCTATAGTCGATGCGGCTTGGCTAAACACTGGCTCAGTATTGACATCGCCCGTATCAAGAATGGCGCCTTTACTGCTGTCTTTTAGCAGCTCACGGCCGTGGTTGATAATATCGACCTCTGACACATTAGCCGCAGCGCCTGCTTGCCAACTGACTTTGACTAACGCAGCAGCTTTATGCGCGGCGTAATAGCTGTCGGCAATAACAACAAGCCAGCCAGGTACCGTCTGACTTGGATCTTCAAGCACTAATGTTTGCTGATAACCTTTAACCGCTTTGGCAGCTGAGTCATCCATTGCCGTCACAGTTGAGCCATAACGAGTCGGCGGCAAAATAGGGGCAGCGTAAACCATACCGTCGATTTTGGCATCAATACCAAATACAGTCTTACCGGTAGTTTTATTGCTGATATCGAGCGACGTTACCTGCTTGCCAACTAATTTCAAATCGTCATTAGGCTTAAGCGGCAACGCTTTAAGCTCTGCTTCAGTGAACTGGCGATTTACCCCTGCGGCAATAAGCTCACCATAGCTAATCTCTTTGTTACCAAAGATAACTTTGCCGTTACTGGCGTGACATTTATCCACAGGTACAGCCCATTTTTTGGCAGCCGCTTCAAGTAATGCTGTGCGACCCGCAGCACCTGCCTGACGGTATACTGACCAACTTTGTGACACAGACCAGCTGCCACCTGTGACCATTAAGCCCCATTTTTTATTACTATCAACGTGGACAATTTCTACATCGTCCCAATTGGCTTCCAGCTCATCGGCTAAAATGCGAGCGATGGAGGTACCCACATGCTGTCCCATTTCGGCGCGAATGATATTGACCTTGATTTTGCCTTTAGCATCAATCGAATACCATAATGATGGTTCATACAGCGAGCCGTTATCGGGTAATAGTGCCCCACCTTCAGTAGCAGGGTCCATCGCACTCCAAGACGTACGCGGAAAACCAAAACTCACACCCACTGCGGTCATCGCAATTAAAAAACCTCGGCGTGTCATGCCAGAATCTTTATTTTTATTAGGCAATCTTGACATGGCTGGCCTCCTTCATTGAATCAGCAGCTTCGTGAATCGCTTCGCGAATACGCACATAAGTCATGCAGCGGCATAGATTACCGCTCATCACTGCATCAATCTCTGCATCCGTTGGCTGTGGAATGTCTTTCAACAGCGCCGCTGCCTGCATAATTTGCCCAGACTGACAGTAACCGCATTGTGGTACCTGATGTTTCTGCCAAGAAATCTGCAGTGGGTGAGCCCCTGTTTCAGATAAGCCTTCAATCGTGGTAATGCTAGCACCTTCAACGGCAGAGATAGGCGTCACGCAAGAGCGTGTCGCCCGGCCACCAACATGCACTGTACAGGCTCCACAAGTGCCAATACCGCAACCAAATTTGGTGCCAGTCATATCCAGTTCATCACGGATAACCCACAACAGCGGGGTTTCTCCGTCTACATCGGCAGCTACAGGCTTGCCATTCAAAATAAATTTAGCCATTGCTCACTTCTCCCGTGATTAATGTTCAAAGCGTGGTTGAAGACGGATCTCAGCCACTTTTTGTTTTAGGTTAGGCCAAGGTTGTTCACCGGCAGATTGACGTAGATAGGTTGCAATCGCAGTTATATCTTCATCCGATAATGCGTCACGGAACGCAGGCATAACCACCCCAGTGATACCTTGATTAGCACGGAAACCGTCAAGCGTGACATTAATAAGATTCGTAGGATCATCCAAATGCAGTGCACTGCCTAATGCCAGTAGTGGGCGCCCCTTGTTAAGCTCGTTACTACTGTAATGGCACGACTGACAAGAAATCGCATATAAGCGAGCACCATTATCAATACGCGGATCAGGCAGCTGTTGTGACTCTAGAGCCGCCTTAAGCGCTGGGCTACTGGCTGGATTATCACTATGATTGCCCGCAAGTGCGCCAAAATAAACACTAATCGCCTTGAGATCACTATCAGACAGTGCCGATAAACCCGCATGCACAACAGGCGCCATCGGGCCCGCCGCACTGCCGTGGAAAGAAGAATTACCAGTACGTAGGTACTCATCAAAATCAGCAGCGCGCCACTTCAATGGTGCCTTACTGCTAGCGGTCAACGATGGCGCAATCCAACCATCAATAGCGGCTCCGCTGTACATTTGGTCACGTTTTTCACCACCAAGCGCATTACGTGGTGTATGACATGCCCCGCAGTGAGCAACGCCTTGTGCGAGATAAGCACCACGGTTCCATTCTGCTGATTCATCGACTTGCGGTTTAAACAGGGTGGTGTCGGCAAACAACAGTTTCCAACCCGACTGCAAGAAACGAATATTTAGTGGAAACGGGATACCGTTATCGGTTTTTTGCTGACTAACAGCTGGGACTGACGACATGATATAAGCATAAACTGCCTTAATATCTTCATCCGTCATCTTATTAAAATGCTCGTATGGAAATGCTGGCAGCAAGTGGTGCCCATCACGGCTCACGCCGGTTCGCATCGCACGAATAAATGCTTCTTCTGACCAATTGCCGATACCGGTCTGAACGTCAGGGGTAATATTACTGGAGTAGATAGTGCCAAAATCGGTGTGCATCTCGTAATTACCTGCATACGGAGATCCACCTGGCGTGGTATGGCAAGTGCTACAGTAACCTGCGGCGGCCAGCACTTTACCTTGCGCAATCACATCTGCAGCAAACTGGTCTTTGACGGGTGGCGTTATCGGTGCCATCGATGGATGCCAAGCATAAATGCTAAAAGCGCCCACAGCGACGATAGCAGCAATAAACACGCTATATAAACTGCGTTTACGCATATTACATTGCCTCATTGTTTTTTGGTTTTTAATGGAAAAAAAAGACGAGGCAAAAACCTCACATTCCGTTTATAAATATCACTTGATTATGTTTGCACGAATAAATGCTGACGATCGAGCTCACAAAACACCCGTAAACTGTGATCAAATTTACAAAAGTACGCTAGTGTAAACCTATACTCCCTTAGCCGCTAAGAGTAATGCCCATAACGGGTGATTTGTTTAATGATAGATGAAGAAACACGCAACGATAATTGACAGTGCCCCACGGTTTTATCAGTACGTGAGTCACGTGTTCGAGTAAATCAAAGATAAATATAGTTATATTTTATTGCAGACGAAAAAATCAGCCATTTTATTGCTAAGCGATACTTTCTGATAAAGGAGGTTAAGTCGAGTTTTAGCAGACGAGGTAAAAACAATAAGGAACAAAAATACTTTAAATAGAAAACAGAAAATAAAAACCCAGCCTAGGCTGGGTTGACTTGCGGTTTTGTTTTATGCAAAACACCCACCGGCGCCGCTTTAATAACCTGCGACACTTTTGCTGCTTCTACCTCTTTTGCCACAGGCATAGCAGCCTGCCACAAAGCACTTACCCATAAACTTGAAGTGGATTTCATCGGTATTCCCCTGTTTTGTTAACAAGGTCAAAGTAATACTCGAGCCATGATTAGTAAAATGAATAAATTCCATAATATGGATTCCATTTAAGCATGAATATTCCAATCAAGACCTTACAGTTTTTTTTAACCTTAGTGGAAACAGAAAACTTTACCCGCGCCGCGCAAAAATGTTTTATTACCCAGCCCACACTGAGCAAAATGATCCAAAGGCTGGAGGAAAGCCTAGGCGAAACCTTGCTGATCCGTAATAACCAGAAGGTAGTATTAACTCAAGCGGGGCAGCTATTTGAACACAGTGCGCGGGAAATTCTAGGCCAATGGCATCGACTACAAGAGGACATGAGTAATCTGAGCGGCCTAAAGTCTGGGCGATTACGCTTAGGTGTATGCCCTATGATGAGTAGCCTTATCATTGGTTTACTCACCAGCTATCGTAAGCGTTATCCTGGGGTTGAGCTGCAAATGTATGAGTACGGTGGATTTGGCTGCGAACAAGCCCTACTCAATAACAGCCTTGATATCGCCTTTACTGCGCTGCCAACAACCCATGAGGTGCAGCTCGTCAATCAACCACTGACTAAGTATCCTTTACTTGCTTGTCTGCCAGAGGGACATCCCTTAGCCGAGAAAGACCACTTAAATTGGCAGGACTTTGAACCCTATCCTTTCATTCTCTATAACGAAGATTTCTCACTCGCGAAACTGATTAATCGCCTCAGCCGTAAAGCAGGTGTACAGCTTAATATCGCCTTTCGCAGTGGCCAATGGGATTTTCTTGCTGCTATGGTTGAAGCAGACATGGGCGTAGCGATTTTACCTGAGCCAATTTGTAATCGATTAAACGCTAGTAAATTAATATTTAAACCAATGCAACCCGCTATGACATGGGATCTCGCGCTTATTTGGCGGCAAAATTTACCCTTAACCCCTGCGGCTAGCGCTTTACTCGAATTGAGTAAACAAAAAATTGAGTACTGAGAAGTCTCACCACAACAAACGTTAGATAAACAGGGTCAAGGTTGAACTTGGTCATTAGTCGCACGTGGTTTATCTAAATGTCGTCCATAAAAAAACCGCTGTTAGCCTTAGGGCCAACAGCGGTTTTTATTCACTAACTAAATTAGCGAATAGAAGGTAAGAATTACTTCTTAGCTTCAGCAGCCTTACGTTCTTTAACCTGAGTTACAACTTTCTCAGCTACGCTAGCTGGACATTGGCTGTAGTGTGAGAACTCCATAGAGAACTGACCACGACCAGAAGTCATTGTACGTAGTGTACCGATATAACCGAACATTTCTGATAACGGTACGTCAGCTTTAACACGAACACCCGTTACACCAGCAACTTGGTCTTTGATCATGCCACGACGACGGTTTAAGTCACCGATTACGTCACCTACGTTGTCATCTGGGCTGAACACGTCAACTTTCATGATTGGCTCAAGAAGTTGTGGTTTAGCTTTAGGAATTGACTGACGGAAAGCGCCTTTAGCAGCGATTTCGAACGCGATAGCTGATGAGTCAACTGCGTGGAAAGCACCGTCAGTTAATTCGAACTCAACGTCTAACACTGGGAAGCCAGCGATAGTACCTGTGTTCATCATGCTCGCAAAACCTTTCTCAACTGCTGGCCAGAATTCCTTCGGAACGCTACCACCAACAACTGTAGATTTGAACACGAAACCAGTGTTTTGCTCGCCTGGACGGATGATATATTCGATTTTACCGAACTGACCAGAACCACCAGATTGTTTCTTGTGAGTGTATTGATCTTCAACCATTTGAGTAATGGTTTCACGGTAAGCAACTTGTGGCTCACCTACGATCAACTCAACACCATAAGTACGACGTAAAATGTCTACTTTGATATCTAAGTGAAGTTCGCCCATACCTTTAAGGATGGTTTCACCTGAATCTTCGTCAGTTTCTACGCGGAATGATGGATCTTCAGCGATCATCTTACCGATAGCCACACCCATTTTCTCACTGCCGCCTTTATCTTTTGGCGCAACAGCGATAGAGATTACTGGCTCAGGGAACACCATAGCCTCAAGAGTACATGGGTGTTTCACGTCACATAAAGTGTGACCTGTTTGAACGTTCTTCATACCCACGATAGCGATAATGTCGCCAGCTTGAGCAGATTCAATTTCGATACGGTCATCAGCGTGCATTTCGCACATACGGCCGATACGTTCAGTTTTACCCGTTGCGCTGTTCAGGATGGTGTCACCCTTCTTCAAGCGGCCTGAGTAAATACGTACGAAAGTCAGGGCGCCGAAACGGTCATCCATGATTTTGAACGCTAACGCTTTCAACGGTAAGTCAGCAGAAACAATAGCAAACTCGCCAGTTTCATTACCTTCTTCGTCAGTCAGCGGCTGTGGATCAACTTCTTCTGGTGATGGCAAGTAATCAACAACTGCATCAAGAATAAGTTGCATACCTTTGTTTTTAAAGGCAGAACCACAGTATGTTGGGAACAAAGCCATAGTACGTGTACCAATACGGATACAACGCTTAATGTCTTCAATAGATGGCTCTTCGCCTTCCATGTAAGCTTCCATGATTGCATCGTCTTGCTCAACAGCAGTTTCGATTAACATTTCACGGTATTCTTCAACCATATCAACCATGTCAGCAGGGACATCTTGAATGCTGAAGTTTTCTGGAAGACCTGAGTCATCCCATACGTAAGCTTGACGAGTTAATAGATCAACAACACCTACAAATTGATCTTCAGCACCGATTGGCAGAACCATAACCAATGGATTTGCAGCTAATACGTCTTTAGTTTGCTTAACAACACGTAAGAAGTCAGCACCGATACGGTCTAACTTGTTTACGAAAATGATACGAGCAACTTCTGAGTCGTTCGCATAGCGCCAGTTAGTTTCTGACTGAGGCTCAACGCCGCCGCTACCGCAGAATACACCGATACCGCCATCAAGCACTTTCAGAGAACGGTAAACTTCAACGGTGAAGTCAACGTGTCCTGGTGTGTCGATAACGTTGAAACGGTGGTCTTTCCAGAAGCAGCTTACAGCAGCAGACTGAATGGTAATACCGCGCTCAGCTTCCTGTACCATGAAGTCAGTTGTAGATTCACCATCGTGAGTCTCACCGGCTTTATGAATTCGGCCTGTTAGCTTAAGGATACGCTCGGTGGTCGTGGTTTTACCCGCGTCAACGTGAGCGAAGATACCAATGTTTCTGTATTTGGATAATTCGGTCATGATTCAACTTTAAATGAGTAGTTTAAGGAGTAGACGGAGTATGCGACAAACACCGACACACCGCACATCAGATTATTTAGGCGCATATTGTAAATTGGAACCCTGCTCGGCGCAAATGGCTAGCGTACTTTTTCACGACAAAGTCACGTATTAATTTAACTAAATGACCGTAAACATAAGTTAAAACAAATAAGTAAAACACTTCAGCTTATTTTTTAACCTTAAAATAAAAGCCATTAAAAAAGCCTGACATGCGTTAATAAGGACATTTTTTAACGACTTCCAACGGCAATACGTTAAAAAATATCATCATAAGCACTATCGACTAACAATAAAACGACAAGCAAGTGGCTTAGATAACCGCGTTTAACACCTCAAAATCGCTTCCCATAATTCGCGCCAAACTAATGCTTGTTTGTTAATGATCGGCCTGCATACCTTTAAACTTGCATTCAAATTCTGTGTTTATAGCCTTATGCATGGTATTAAACTTAAGCGGTCACGTTTATCAGATTTATGCTAAAAAAATACCCGCCAATGGCGGGTATTATCAAACTCATCGGTATCGTTAACCGCTAAGGTTTACTCTTCGACGGGTGATACTACGAATAGTAAGTCACCTTGCGACACTTGTTGACCATTGCTGTTCAAAATGCGCTCGATGCGATACTTCTTATCTTCAGGGTACAAAATTGCACTCTGACGGTTAAAGCCAGCTAACGTCACTTGCGAGAACATCTTCATTGCTTCTGTCAGTGCAAGCGTTTGATCAACCGTAACTATGTCACCTTCTTTTACGAAGTCAGCTTCACCCGGTGCCGATGAGGTATAGAAGATACCTGCACCTTGAGCTAATACTTTCAGCTCATTACTTTCACCTACGCGTAGTGACTCAGTATCAACTGCAACTGTTTCAGCCGCAGCTTCCATTTCAGCAATCAATGCCGGAATGTCCAGCTCGGCCATTAAGCGTGGCAGATAGTTAGTGTCGTAAACACCTTCGTTAAAGGTACCGTCTTTTAGGATAAGCTTGAGTAACGGAATGTTAGTCGCGATGCCTTTCAGCACTACACTGTCTAAGTATTCGTAAAGTTTGGCAATCACATCCTCACGGTTTTCACCGCGCATGATAATTTGCGCAATCAAGCTATCGTAGTATGGCGATACTTCTTTACCTGGCGCGGCAATCGAAATTATTTCGACATCTGGGTGTTCTGGGAACACACACTCAGTGATCTTACCTGGGTTTGGAATAAGCTGCAGTATGCCATGGCTATCGAGCGCGGCTTTCTCAGCCGTCACACGGACTTCCATCGCATAACCAATCTCTTGGGGCTGTAACGCTTCAATCGAACGACCTGCAGCAATATCAAACTGGGCGCTAACGATATCAATACCCGAAGTCGCTTCAGTAACCGGATGCTCAACCTGTAAACGCGTGTTCATTTCCATGAAGTAAACTTCATTGGCATCTAAGTTATAGATGAACTCAACAGTACCTGCACCCATGTAATCGGTCGCATCACCTAAAGCGCGGGTATAATCCAACACTCGCTTTTTAAGCTCATCAGGCAACATGGTTGAGCCAGACTCTTCAACCACTTTTTGGTTATTGCGCTGTACTGAACAGTCACGAATACCCAGTACCTTGGTATTACCAAATTTATCACGCAGTAATTGCACTTCGATATGACGCAATGATGTTACGTATTTTTCTAAATACAAGTCACCATTACCGAAAGCAGCGGCAGCTTCTGTCGCGGTTTTTTGGAATAAACCAATCATATCTTCAGGGCGTTTAACAACCTGAATACCTTTACCACCACCACCTTGTACCGCTTTAAGCAATACTGGATAGCCGATTTCAGTTGCCACATTCACCGCTTGCTCAGCATTGGTCAAAATGCCGTGCGAACCTGGTACCACAGGCACATTTTGCGCTTGTGATGTCTTAATCGCATTCGACTTGTTACCCATAGTCGTCATTGAATGCACGCTTGGGCCGACAAAGTTAACGCCATTATTGACACACAATGCTGCAAACTGAGGGCTTTCAGATAAGAAACCAATACCCGGATGCAAGGCATCAACTTGTTCGTAATCTGCCACTCTTAACACTGAATACGCGTTTAAGTAACTTTCATCCGAGGTGTTCCCCCCTAGACAAACTAACTTATCAGTGTCTTTTAGCATATCTGCAGGTACTGACGTCATATCAGGATCTGACGCCACCAATACCACATTGATATTATTGTCGTGAGCCTTACGAATAAGTTTTACCGCAGTACAACCACGAGCGTGAATCAACACTTTGTTAATGGGTTTCATTAACTTACGCGGATCGTTTTGTACGATCACATCTTCTTCAACGGCCGCTTCAACCACTAAGGTCGATAGCGCATTGATAATCACGTCGTTAATTTTAGCCGTTGGCATTGGCATCAGAGGGTCGATACTTGCTAACTGGCTATCTAAAGTGTCGCTAAATGGGTTATGCACTAAGCTCGCCATTGCGCCAGGTACTTTTGACAGATAGTTAGACAGCGTGGCAGTCGATGGCAGGTAAGCGGGTACCACCATTTGACCGGCGAACGGCATATTAGTACCTGACAGGTAATAGGTTTGTACTAATGGGTGAGTCACAAAGCTTGCCTGTGCACCACCGGTACAGTCACCAAAACCAAACATCAATACAGGCAATTCGTTATCACGAATAAAGCGCGTAATACGGTCGTTCACTACAGCCATTGAGAACAGTGCCGCAGCGCCTTCTTTAGTCTGCATGCCACCAGAGCTGATAAAGCACACCACAGGTAATTTACGTTTCGCACACTCAATAAGCAGCGCTGAGAATTTCTCGGCACTGGCCATATCAAATGCGCCCGCTTGGAATGCCGTGTTAGACACAGCCACGCCCACGCGGACCTTTTGGCCTTTCTCTTTAAAGTCAGCAATACCGGTAATCAAACCACACGGACGAATGCCTTTATCTAACGCGTCTTCAATCGATAAACGGAAACCTGGGAAGTTGAGCAAGTTGGCCGACATTTTGTCGCCATTGATCTCTTCAAAATGGGTAAAGAACTGCTTAACCACATTTTCCCACGTCATGTTGCCTTTACGTTTTTCGTCGCGCAGCACTTTTTGGATTAACAAATCTTGATAACCCATGGTTAAGCGGTTCCAGAAGTCTTTACGACGACCAATACGCACCGGGTTAATTGCGCCAGTGTATTTACTGTTATCGCTTTCGCTATCAAAGTACTCAGGCAGTAAACGCTCAAAGAAGTAAGTCAGCACCACGAACAAACTGTCGTTAAGCTGCGGGAAACCCACACTCTTCCACTGCTCTACACGCACCAACAAATCGGCACGGTTCGATTGACCCATGAAGTATTTAAGCCACTTATAGAACTTAGCTTTGTCGTTCGAGGTATCTTGTGTCGACATTGCATGGTCAATTGACTTGTGCAGTAGGTTGTTCACTGAATTACGTGACAAACTCTTCGACATCATGGCTTCTTTCGCAATTGACGCTAAGCTGCCGACAACGTTGTCGTACAAGGCATTGAAGATCAGAATGTTGTGGCATTGCCAAATAAAGTCTTCACGCAGCTCTTCATTAACAACCACATCGAGTACGGTCAGTTGATTTAGCTCAGGCCATTTAGCTTGAGTCACCGACTTTGGCAAACTTTCTAAGTGCTGAATCAGTCCCTTGAAGTTGTTAGCCGCATTGCTCTTCCAGCGGTGATACAAAGACCAGCTGATGTTAAATAACAGCGCCTTACGTGCTTTTTTATAGTTCTCTTTTGGTTCACCCAAAATCAAACGTGTCAGCATGTTACGCTCAGTTGACACTTCATCACGCTTAGCGACAAAGGTAGTCCACAGTTTATTTAACTCTTCGTCATAAACCAGTTTATCTGGGTTAGATAACCAAGCTTGGAATACCCGATCTTGTTCTTGCTGAATACGCGCCAACAAGTCACCTTCAGGCACGCTAGCACGCGACAGACGACCATATTGCTCTTGCGAAATCGAATGAATACGGCTACGAAGTGTCAAATAACGCAAATAACGGTAGGCGCTACCAAACAGGTTATGGTGACTAGTCGGGCTGCTGGCCACGGCTAATTCTGCATTTTGCTCAAGCGCCATCAAGTTTTTAGAGGGTGCGAGGAAACGCATTAAGCTGCGGTCATAATGTTCACGTAAATCTTTAGAATCACGCACAAAATTTATTGCGGCACGCTCAACAGCTTCTACGCTGCTAATAATCGCGCGACGTAAATTATGCTGACGTTCGTCACGATCGCCCGGTGAAAAGTCAATAATACCGTCAATACAACCTGAGGTATAAAGCTCTTCTGGTGATACACCCACAGATTTTGCACATTCTTGCCAAGATAAGTTGTACTTACGGGCAATACTTTGCAGACCTTGCGGCTGGATCGTGTTGAAAATACCATCACGCAGCGATAATAAAATGTTTGCTGCCGCTAATGGAATTGCGCCACCAGAATAACCGGCACCGATAACAATACCGACTGTCGGTACGTCAACGTTGGCACTTTCTGCAATGGCTTTAGATATTGAATGTGCTTGGTTTTGGCTGTTAGCGATTTCGCCAGCATCCGCGCCAGGAGTGTCAATTAAATAGATAATTGGCATAGACAATTCGGCAAAGTGGCGAATTGCTTTACAGGCGGCGTAGTGATGCTCAGGCATCCAAGCACCGTTAGCAGTAGTGCGCTCTTGGGCGATAAAACCAATACGACGAGTTTGCACACCAAAGTTAAGCTCGACCTCAGCACTGTAAAAAGCGCCTAAGTGCGTTTCCGTTATCAAACGACCTTTAAGATCGGCAATGATACGTTTTGCACCAGGGCGACCTTTATCTTGGGTCGGCTGGATCACTTTAGCCACGTAGCCATCGACATCTAATAATGCCAAGTCTTTCAAGTTTGCCTGAATGGCATCCTCATTTAAAAGACCGTTAATTTCTTCCGATAAACTCTGTTTGCTGTGCTTAGGAAACAGAGAAAAATCCTTTGCCAAGTGCTCGGCCTGTAAAAAAAGCGGATCGGGCGTTTGGGCTTGAGTCATGTGTTTGGGCTGATTATTGCTGGTCATCAAAAGATCCTCTGCTTAGCCTCTGAAATTTTTTAGCCAATAAATATAACTTTGTTATCCTGTCAAATGCCATTAAACTGCATAAGACGCTTTGTTCCAAATATGAGACAGTGGGTAAAACATGCCAGATTTAAACGGTATGATGCTATTTGCAGCCGTGGTAAGAGCCAAAGGATTTTCCCAAGCTGCCCGCGAAACCGGCCATCCAAAATCTACCATTAGTCGCAAAATCGCCCAACTTGAAGAACAACTTGGGGTGCGATTATTACAACGCGACACCCGTAATTTGAGTTTAACCCAAGTCGGGGCACTGTTTTATCAACACTGTGATTCTATTCGCAATGAGGTAGAAGCGGCCAAGGCTGTTATCGAGAACACTCACGATGATGTGTCTGGATCATTACGGATTGCGATCCCGGTGTCATTTAGCCAAGAACTGATTGCGAACCTCTGTAGCGGGTTTATGCGTTTATATCCTAATGTGGAATTAGATGTCCAGTTTACCGACAATGATATTGGGTTAGTCGGAGAAGGATATGACATTGCGATCAAGTATGGCCCACTGCAATCTTCTGATCTCGTCGCTAGGTTACTATTTGAACGCCAACCGATTTTAGTCGCAAGCCCAGGTTATTTAAAACTCAAAGGCACGCCCGCTACACCAAAAGAACTCAGTCTACACAATGGTATTTTATTGGGTACGTCTCGTTCGGCACCCATTTGGCCGCTGGGTAAAGGACCACGCAAAACAATGGCTAGCTTTCAACGTAAGGTGCGGGTCAATAGCCCTATCATGGTGAAGCAGTTAGCGGTAGATCACTTTGGTATTGCGATGTTATCTAATTCAGCTTGTAAAACAGAACTTGCCAATGGCTTACTCGTACCGATTTTACAGGAATGGCCAATTGAACCTTTTAAGGTTTACGGGGTTTATTCAAGTAGGCGCCAACTGGCCACTAACATTAGTGTATTCTTAGATTTTTTCGTCAAACGTTTCAGCAGCCAAGAAAGCCTGCAATCTCTAATGGGCTAATTTTTCTCGTTATGCTGCTAAAAGTCTTATTTAAAAGCCCAATAAAAAGCCTAGACGGTTATCTAGGCTTTTAGCGTCAAAATTAGTTTTAGGCCAAGCACGCAACTTAAATTAACTCCGTTATCCTTGGGTGATATATCAAACACTGCTTAAGGAATGACATGCTCCAGTTTGAAGATTTCCTTAGTGATAATCTGGCGTAGTGACAAGCTATCTGCCGCTTGAATATCCATATTCATCGCGAAAAACCATACATTATCATCAAGTTCTACCCAACCCACCCACCAACCGATACTCGGCTTAGCCCCAACTGCATAACCCGTTTTTGCACGGATAATATAATCACCATTTGCCTCAGTGAGCATAGCCTGCTTAACAATTCGTTGACTGCGTTCTGAGGCGTGTATTTTATGGTGATAAAGCCTGCGCAGAAAATCGATTTGCTCAGTGGCCGAAATTCTTATAGCGCCATCAAGCCAGAAGCTATCTAAATTTCCTGAGATATCCTCATTACCATAATCATAAGAGGCAATCATTTTCGACATACGCGCCTCACCGATTTGGCGAGCAAACTCTTGATATACTGGTACCACTGAATATTTCATCGCAGTAATTAACGTTTGATCCCGATTCCAATAATCGATATCGCGGGTCTTACCATCCCATTTAAAAATCTGATGCTCATCTTTAACGATACCCAAATCAAGCGCAATCAAGCTATTAGGAATTTTAAACGTCGATGCTGGTAAAAAACCTTGATTGGCGCGTTTAAGATTATTAGTGAATCCTTGCTGCTTATTTTCATTCCACAACAGCACCACACCCTGCGATTTTTGCGGTTGATTTGCTTGTAGCTTAGCGGCTGGCAACCGAGCTTGTTGCGACTCAATTGCGTACTGGGTGAAAATGGCATCCCAACTGCGGGTTTCTTGCCATGCTTTGGCCGTTGTTGATGCAAAAGCCGTTGCACCAAAGATTGGTGATATGAGAAGTACAGCCGATATAACTAACCAACGCATAATATTTCCTTGTAGATAAACCGCAGATAACAAAAAACACTGAAGGCTACCACCTTATATTTCTGTTTTCCCTAGCAAACTGCTGACCAATTGTGGCAAAAAAATGGCTTTGAACAACAAAGAACACTGGGGTTAACTTTCTTCCCATGTGCATGTAGTGCATACTTTTTGATATAAACGTCCAGCAGCCACAAAAAAGACGTCTCATTTTTCGCGTGTATGACACAAAATAACAACAGGAAAATCAATTATGTTAAAACCCGTATTCACGATCATTCTTGTTAGCTGCTTAATCAATACCGCCAATGCCGTACAACTCTTAGGTAATGTCGAAACTTCTCGCCTACCGACAGCTGAAAAAAATATTAGCGACGTCATTAGCCGCTATCAAGCTTTAGATGATGGTTTGGCTCATAAATTAGGCTCAAAAAAAAATGAAGTTGATGCCACTCAATTGGCCGCACGTCAAGGTCACAGATTATGGCAACAGGCGGTGCGCGATGTGCAGTCTGGCCATGCTGACGACCGCCCCTTATATTGGGCTCGCCTTGCCATGCTAAATAACCTTAATACCTCCCACGCCAACTTCAAAATGGCCGATTGGCAACAGAGTATATTACTGAGCGCAGTAGAAAAAGCCTCACGGGGCTTTAGTGATATTCAATATGGGAATGATGTTCAAATCAAAATATTCCTTACTGGTTTCGATCCTTTTTTCCTCGATACAGATATCACCCAGAGTAATCCATCCGGTTTAGTCGCTCTTGCCTTAGATGGTTGGCGCTTTGAGGTGAATGGCAAAATAGCGCAAATCGAAACCGCGATGATCCCAGTACGTTTTGAGGATTTTGATCAAGGCCTTATAGAGTCGTTACTGAGTCCAATTTACCGCGACCCTAACACTAAATTGGTGTTTACCGTCAGTATGGGCCGCAGCGATTTTGATATCGAACGCTTCCCTGGCCGTAATCGAAGCGCTGCCGCTTTTGATAACCAAAACGTACTCACCGGCGGCACTAAGACCGCCCCAGTTGCGCCTAAGCTCAATGGACAAGATTTTGTTGGCCCCGAGTTTGTTGAGTTTTCTCTGCCCGTTGCAGCGATGCAAGTCGAAGATGGCCAATGGAAAGTCAACGATAACCACACTGTCACCACCCTTGCCCGCGGCGAGTTTAGTTCAACATCATTGAATGAGCTGCAAAACGAAACCTCTGTCGAAGGCTCTGGCGGCGGTTATCTTTCTAATGAAATTTCTTATCGCGCCATTGTGTTGCAGCAAAAGTTCAATAGCCATGCGAAAGTCGGCCACATTCATACCCCAAGAGTCAAAGGCTATGATGCCGATACCGAACAAGCCATTGTCGAGCAAGTACGCACTATGGTGATGCAAGCCGCTGCGAGTTTATAATAAGGCTGTGCTGGTATGCTTTTAAGTCGTTCGCTATTATACAAGCACTTAAACGCTAAAGTTCGCTCCCTTTATTTGAATGGGTTTTAAATAACTCAAAATCGAGATAAATAGGTAAAAGTGTAGCGTTACACTGTTACCTTTAACCGATAAGACCCAAGGTTAATTTCATGTTGAAACCTGCTGATTTATTCAATGCCTTACGTCGTGGCGGCAGTAAAGTTCTTGCACCACTGGCACCATCAACATTGGCAGCTTTTGCTCTTAATCAACCTCTGCTAGCTAGCAAAACTAATAACACCGCTGTACATTCGCATAGCTTTTCGGGTTCATCACGGCCACTTTCATCACTGCAAATCCAAATACTTGAACGGGTCGAAATCTGTTATCAAGAAGCTGAAATAGCGCTTAAACACGCTTTTCCACGCCCCATCACACAATTTAGTCTCAGAGGGAAAAGTGCCGGCACGGCACATTTACAACAAAATCGTTTACGATTTAATGCCGTATTACTTCGTGAAAATAGTGAAGCATTTTTAACTGAGGTCGTGCCGCATGAGATTTGTCATTTACTGTGTTTTCAACTTTTTGGCAAAACTAAGCCCCACGGCAAAGAATGGCAATCTTTAATGCTCACTGTATTTAAGGTCAAGCCGAGCACCACCCACAGTTTTAATACCACTTCGGTTGCAAGTAAAGACGTTGAATACCGCTGTGATTGTGGGCCAATTCGCTTGAGCATTCGTCGCCATAACAAGGTGCTACGTGGTGAGAGTCGCTATATTTGCAAACGCTGCAAAGCCCATTTAATCGCGGCATAGCAGACTACGGCATAAAATCTTCACACCTAAGTACGACTCAATTTGCATAAGCAATGGCATTTCCCTTACCATCACGCCATAAAAGACGAGCCAAAGGCTCGCGTAGTGTTGGTTATTTTGGGATAAATTTTGAACAAAACTTTTTTAAGTGCTCATTCACGGCACATTTTGCTGTGCCTATTGGCTTGGGCCGTACTCTTATCTGCGCCAGTCAAGGCTTCGCCATCGCACCCAAGTAGTTTCGGTCAAGCGAAAACTAAGTCACAAGCGCTTTATGTTGGCACTCGCCAAGGTGCACTGCCTGCCGTCAGTTTTTACTGTGGCTGCGATATCCAAATCAAAGGCAAATCCTGGAAGCCCGATTTAGCCAGCTGCGGTTATCAAGTACGCAAACAACAAACACGCGCTAATCGTATTGAATGGGAGCATGTTGTGCCCGCATGGGAATTTGGTCATCAACTCCAATGTTGGCAAAAAGGTGGTCGAAAAAACTGTGCTGGCAACAGCAAAGAATTCAATACGATGGAAGCTGACATGCACAATCTAGTGCCCGCGATTGGTGAAGTGAACGGTGATCGCAGTAATTTCCGTTTTAGCCAATGGAATGGTAAAGCTAATCAATATGGCCAATGCGCTATGGTGGTCGACTTTAAGAATCGTCAAGCGCAGCCACCTGCCAAGGCTCGCGGCAAAATAGCCAGAACCTACTTATATATGCAGCATACTTACGGGCTTAAAATTGCGTCCAGTCAATTAAAATTATTTAAGGCATGGGATAAAACCTATCCAGTTGATACTATTGAGTGCAAACGCGATAACGCGATTGCACTCACTCAAGGTAACCATAATCCCTTTGTGCAAAATGCCTGTAATGCGCCGCCACAGCGTCAACAATTAGCCGAGTAAGGTCAACAATGAGAGTCCCAAGAATTTATCAATCTCAGCCATTAGCCATCAACCTATCGTTGAACTTAGACGAAGATGGCGCGGCCCATATCGGTAAAGTATTACGTATGGGTAACGGCGAGCATATCAGTCTGTTTAATGGCGATGGTAATGATTATCTTGCTGAAATTATCGATGCGGGTAAAAAATCAGTAACGGTTAACATTATCTCTGTTGAGGCAAATCTCACCGAGTCGCCGCTTAACCTGCATTTAGGCCAAGTGATTTCCCGTGGTGATCGAATGGAATTTACCATTCAAAAATCAGTAGAGCTTGGCGTTAATACGATTACGCCGCTGTTTTCAGACCGCTGCGGCGTAAAACTTAACGGCGAACGCCTTGAGAAAAAAATTCAGCAATGGCAAAAAATTGTTATCAGTGCCTGTGAGCAATCGGGCCGTAGCCATGTACCAGAAGTACGCCCGGCGATGGATTTACACGCTTGGTGCAGTGAGCCAACCTCGGCGCTAAAACTTAATCTACATCCACGCGCCGCTCACGGTATCAATGGGTTAGACTTAACTCACACGCGTGTACGCCTATTAATTGGCCCTGAAGGTGGTTTGTCGGCAGAGGAAATCGCCATGACAGAGACTCATCACTTTACCGATGTGTTGCTTGGCCCCAGAGTGCTTCGCACCGAAACCGCCTCGCTCACCGCCATTACGGCACTGCAACTCAGATTTGGTGATTTAGGCTAAACCGCAGCTGCAAACTGCGTTGGCATGACAGACTCCATTATCCAACAAATGCTTTTTTGCCTGCAAACGGCGACAAATAAGGAACAGATTAATGATAAAACTCGGCATAGTGATGGACCCCATCAGTGAGATCAACATTAAGAAAGACTCCAGTTTTGCCATGTTAATGGCCGCGCAGGACAGAGGTTATCAGCTGTTTTATATGGAAATGGCCGATCTTGCCATGGTCAACGGCGTAGCGATGGCTAATATGCGTCCGTTAACGGTTATCAATGATGCCAGTAAGTGGTATGAGCTAGGCGAAGCAGTGGATACGCCAATGAGCGAACTTGACGTAATCTTAATGCGTAAAGACCCGCCATTTGATACTGAGTTTATCTACGCCACTTACATGCTTGAGCGCGCCGAAGAACAAGGCGTGTTAATCGTCAACAAACCGCAAAGCCTACGTGATGCTAACGAAAAGTTATTCACCGCATGGTTTAGCGAATTCACCCCAGAAACGATCGTGACCCGTGATGCCAAGCGTATCCGCGCGTTCCATCAAGCTAAGGGCGATATCATTCTAAAACCGTTAGATGGTATGGGCGGCACTTCAATTTTCCGCGTCAAGCAGGACGATCCTAACCTTGGGGTGATCATCGAAACCTTGACTAGCTACGGCCAACAATATGCAATGGCACAAGCCTTTATTCCTGAAATCACCCAAGGCGATAAACGCATTTTGGTGGTCGATGGCGAGCCAGTGCCATACGCATTAGCCCGTATCCCAATGAAAGGCGAAACCCGTGGCAACTTAGCCGCCGGCGGTAGCGGTGTGGCGCAGCCTTTATCCGACAGCGATTGGGCGATTGCCCGCGCCATTGGCCCAGAGCTTAAAAAACGTGGATTGATTTTTGTCGGTCTGGACGTAATTGGTGACAAACTCACCGAAATTAACGTGACAAGCCCAACGTGTATCCGTGAGATCCAAGCGGCATTTGATGTTGATATTACTGGCATGTTGATGGATGCTATCGAAGCGCGTCTTAAAGCATAAGCACAGCAATAAAATTAAACTAAACAGGTTGTTATCGTTTGTTATGTAAGGCGCTTTACTTAGCCTGCGCCCAGTGACTCTATAGGGATGTGATATGAGTTTTACCAAAGCACCATTCTTGCTACTCGGCGTAAGTTTACTATTTTCGACGCCCTCTTTTGCCAAAGAAGCCGGCGCCGACGAAATAGGCCCAGCCAAAGCGCCTTCGCGCCCCAAAAATATTGTCATCATGATTGGTGATGGTATGGGGCCGTCTTACACTAGCGCCTATCGCTACTACAAAGATAACCCTGACACTGAAGAAGTCGAACAAACTGTATTCGACCGCTTATTAGTAGGTATGGCAAGCACTTATCCCGCCAGCGTCAGTGGTTATGTTACCGATTCGGCTGCCGCGGCAACCGCGCTCGCTACTGGGGTAAAATCCTACAATGGGGCGATTTCGGTCGATACCCAAAAGCAACCGCTGCCGACCATACTCGAAAAAGCCAAAAGTCTTGGTCTGAGTACCGGAGTGGCCGTTACATCACAAATAAACCACGCCACGCCGGCGGCTTTTTTAGCTCACAACGAAAGTCGTAAAAACTACGACGCTTTAGCGCTGAGCTATTTAGACACCAATGCCGATGTGTTTTTAGGCGGTGGCCAAAAGTATTTTTCTCCTGAGCTATTAGAGCAGTTCAAAGCAAAAGGTTACCAACACATTACTCGCTTTGAGGATCTTGCCAGCATCACCCAACCTAAAGTGTTAGGGTTATTTGCGCAGGTGCAATTACCCTGGGTGATTGATGAGAAAGAAGCGAAAAAGCTCAGCACCTTAACCCAAAAAGCGCTCAGTTTACTGTCGCAAAATGATCAAGGTTTTGTACTGTTAGTAGAAGGTAGCTTGATTGACTGGGCGGGTCACAATAACGATATCGCGGCGGTAATGGGTGAAATGGATGAGTTTTCCAATACCATTGAAGTCGTTGAACAATTTGTGCGCGAAAACCCCGATACCCTCATGGTCATCACAGCCGATCATAATACCGGTGGACTTTCTATCGGCGCACATGGCCAATACAGCTGGAACCCTGAAATTCTGCGCAATATGTCCGCCAGCTCCGATACTTTAGCCTTGGCCGCCATTAATGGTGAGCAATGGCAAGCTGATCTTGCCCGTGGTTTAGGGGTAGAGCTTAGCGCAGAAGAACTAACCGGGTTAGATGCAGCCAGAATGCAAGGGCAAGAAACGTTAGCAATCGCGATTCGTCACCTGATTGATAAACGTACCAATACCGGTTGGACAACTGACGGCCATACTGGCACCGACGTACAAGTATTTGCCGCAGGCCCGGCATCAGAGCTATTTAACGGTCATCAAGACAATACCGATATCGCCAATAAAGTTTTTAGCTTGCTACCTAAGCCTAAAAAACCTAAGAGTTAAGTTTAAATCGATATTGTTAATCAAAGGCAACCGCATGTCGCTGTTGCCTTTTTTTATTGCCCGCTGCTTAGCAACTGGCTCGGGGGTAAATAACGGGTATAATGCCCGTACTTAAGTCTATCGGTGCCTACAACAGTGTTAACCAATCCATCGCAAGTCATTATTCGTAATCAAGACAGCCTAAACCAACATAAGGTATTAGTGCTCAATCATGAAGCCGATCTACTGCCAAAAGCCTTGCTTGATATCGCGGCATCGGTCGATGCGCTCGCCTTGGATTATCACCATCACTTACACTTAGCGCCGCACGCTAACTCCAAACTACGCTGCTATTTCGGCCATGAACTGCCGCACCAAGACCCGCTGATACCCGAAAAATACGACACTGTTATTGTTTATTTTCCCAAGGCGAAACCCCTTGCGCCTTATCTGTTTAACCTCGCCGCCAATCATCTGCTACCTAATGGGCAATTGCTCGTTGTAGGTGAAAATAAGGGTGGTATTAAGTCTTTGGTTAAGCTATTACCAGAATATTTTGCGACTGGGATGAAACTCGATAACGCCCGTCACTGCCTGCTATTTGGCAGTAATTTAGAAGGCAGTGCACCGGCAATGAAACTCAGTGATTGGGTCAGCCAGTATCAGCTCACCACACCCCAAGGTGAGGTTAACATTTGTAATTTAGTCGGGGTGTTTAGCGAGAAACGCTTAGATTTAGGTACAGAATTATTACTATCGCACCTACCGACGTTATCGGGCCGAGTGCTCGATTTTGGTTGTGGTGCAGGCGTGATTACTGCAGCACTGCTCAAGGCGCAGCCAAGCTTAGCCCTAGAATGTATCGATATTAATGCGATGGCACTGGCCTCTTGCGAGCTCACGTTAGCCGCCAATGGCATGACAGCCAAAGTGTATCCCTCCGATGGACTAGCACAAACCACGGGTAAATTTAACGGGATTATTTCTAATCCACCGTTTCACGATGGCCTCGCCAGTACCACCAGCATAGCGCAGAGTTTTGTCAGTGACAGCGCTAAACAATTACAGCATAACGGTATTTGGCAAATCGTCGCCAACCGTCATTTACCCTATTCAGATATCATCGCCGCTGAATTTGGCCAATTAAAAGTGGTTGCCGATAACAACAAGTACAAACTGTATTTTTTCCAACAGAAGTAACTTGAACGCCCCAAACGCGCTTAGGCTTTAGCACTAAGCGCGTGGCTACTCTTCGCCTACTTATTTACAACTCAGATTAACCCTCCGCCAAAGATACACTTTGATAACATTAAAAAATTCAATATTGTGATCTACAACATGCCAATATGTTTTGATAAAAACCAGTGATCACCGCAAAACACTCTTCTTCAGCACAAATGTCAACATTAAAACAACAAGATGAAAGTGGATTTTTAAAACTTAAAATAAAATATTTTTCATATAAAAAACAGTAATATGCAATATAAAAAACAGCTTCAACTCCCTATAAAACCTCATCCAACATGTTTCACTTAGACCACAACAAACCAAATAGCAACATTTACTCACTTTGCCAGCCAAAGGGCTTCTTTACGTAAAGAGTCTACTGGTATACTCAAGCAGTAATTCAAACAATAATAAAACAAATGGGTAGGAAGCTCTCTATGTTGGATCCTGAACTCCTTGAGTTAAATAGCGATAAGACCAAAGCCGAGTTGCGTTTAATTCCGAATCTCCATGGCCCTGTAACTCACGACGCCATAATGCGCTTGTTATCTTTACCCGAATTGGCCTCTTTATTCCCACTCGAACCCACCATAACTAAAACCGTCACTAAAATTAACTCCGTTTGTAATAAGGACGAGGGTAAGTTTGAACTATTCGCTGTGTTAGCCGAGCGACGTGATGGCGGTATCGCTATCGAAATTTCGCCAGATAAAATGCAAGCTAGCCTTACGCTAACTGCAGCGTGGGGCGGAAAAGAAATCGATCTACCAGCAATCCTCACTTACCTGAAAAAAAATAATGTTTGCATGGGCTTAAGTAAGCTCAAAATTCAAGCGCTACTACAGCAACTCGGCACACTTAAAGCCGGTGAAACTTGCCAAAGTGAAATCGCCCAAGGTAAAGCTGCCGTCAATGGTAAAAATGCTCGATTTGAGCGAAAAGTATTTCTTGCTCGCGAGCGTTTGTTACAGCCGCAAGAACGTGAAGACGGCAGTGTCGATATGCGCAATCTCGGCTCAATGATTATGGTCAAGGCAAACGATGTGCTGATGATCAAACACCCTGTCACCGAAGGCACTCCTGGCTACAATATTAAAGGCGAAGTGCTCAAGCAAAAGTCCGGTAAAGACATCGTACTCCAAGCAGGAACAGGCACGGCTTTTCATCCCAAAGATCACAATATACTGATTGCGACGGTGGCGGGCCAACCCGTTGAAACCCGCACAGGAATGAATGTGGATGATGTGTTAGAACTTAAAGATGTCGATATTGGCACTGGCCACATTACGTTTAAGGGCAGTATTCTAATTACCGGCGATGTGCACGAAGGCATGGTTGTAAAAAGCTCAGGTGATATTACCGTAATGGGATTTGTTGATTCGGCAACCTTAGAAGCCGAAGGGGACATTATCGTCAGTAAAGGAGTCATCGGCAGACAAGTAAAAGTGAATGAATTCTCTACCAATCTTTATGCTCAAGGGCAGATCTGCGCTCAATTTGTGCAATATTCCCATTTAGTTGCCAAAGGCAATATCTTAGTCACTAAACAATTGCTACACAGTAATACCAAAACGGCGGGTAGTTTAACGGTGAGCGATCCTAGCGGTCGTCGTGGCGATCTGGTTGGTGGCATCGCCCATGCTGAAAAAGGTATCACTGCGGTTGTTATAGGTGCAACAGCAGGAACTAAAACCGACCTTTACTGCGCAATGGAACAAGCTGCGCTGAAACAAGATCTTAAGCTGCTCGATGAGAGCGTTCAAGCAATGGTTGTTGCGAGCTTAGATATCACCGCTCGTCTGAATAAGTTACCACCTAAGTCAGAGTGGCAAGGTGATGCCGCTATGATTGAACAAATCAAAATGATGCTCGATGAAAAAAATCGAATAATGGATGAGCGCGCCCGTGAAGAGCTTGAATTTGATAATTTAAAGCTAGAAGTTGAAAGTTATTACGAGAAATACCGTATCGATGCACTCAAACATGTATTTCTTAACGTTGAAGTACATATCGGTCCACTCAATCATCGCACTGCGCGCGAACATGGCACTTGTTGTATTGCCAATGTAAATCAAGAAATCAACTTTGATTATAATGCTAAAGCCGTTGCGCTACCCATGACATAAAATAGCATTATGGCATCGCGTAAGCCTTACCCTGACGGAGAAACCACCGTTAAGCGCTTGCTAAATAGCCAAGCCACTCTAGCCTCTATCTATCTTCTCCAAGCATGGCATACTGCTCAATAGCAACATTGGCAGCAGTATGTCAAAGCCTCTTCTTCAACCTTCATGCTTGTTACTGCTGCCAATAGGATTAATATCTTAAGGATCTAAAATGACAAGCGTTAATATGTCGAGTATTGAGTGGCCTGCAATTGTAAAGCTCACTCAACATGATGAATTGCTCTACCTTGAACACCAAAGGGATTGGCTCGAATTAGCCTGTCTTTATCAGCACCATTTTATTGAAACGGATCAATTATTAGACTCAAAAAGTCAGCTTTATTTTATCTGTGCCACACCACAGACCATCCATGAAGATCCCGTGAGCGAACTACCTCAATTACTGCGTCAACCACAAATACTCCCGCTTACAGAGTTTATAAAATGGGTGCAAAACCATGCCCAAGCACTAGGCCAATGTTGTGTGGCTAAACTCGCTTTTACCACCGTTACTCAAGGGTTTGAAATCGTCCGTACCCTTGAAGAATAAAGCACACACAATTGGCAAATCAGCAGCATAATTTACTGCAACGTAACAATATCAACTATTCAGGCGGTGATTAAACGCTGCCAATACGCTAAAATATGGCAATTTCAGGTGTTAACTCTAACAATAACTGATGAGTTAGCACTCAGATATACGAACAAATGGAACCGAAATTGGAACTACTTAAGATTGACTGTTTAGGTAAACAACTGCGCTTAGAAGGCTCGCTCGCAGGTTGGCAACAACTCTTCTGGGATAACAACTTAGTCTCACAAAAAGCCGCAGCTGTCGATAATGGCGGCCTCAAAGTGCATGTCTTTGAACTGACACACCATAGCAGTATTCCAGTCCTCGAAGGCGGCGAACAGGCTAATGCTATCGCAGCAACGACAATACAAATGCGCCTTGAAATCGATCTCGTTTGGCAACCTTTTCGCCTCGATTATTGCTTACTTCAAGACGATAAAGTCATCGCACAAGGCCAACGTACCGAAAAAGATATCGAACGCCAAACCCCTGAAACACCTATCGTTAAACAGCAAAAACTTAGCATGGTGGGGTTAGCGTCTCTCGGTTTTAAACTGCTAAAAAGTGCTAAGGTCATCAAGGTCGTATTAGCCGGCGCCAGTATTGCAGCCTACTCTTGGCTATTTTCATTCCAGTTTGCTCTGGCACTTATCGCCTGTTTAGTATTTCACGAATACGGTCATATCCGTGCAATGAAATATTTCGGCATGAAAACTAAAGGCATTTACCTTATCCCCTTTATGGGCGGACTTGCGCTCTCAGATGAAAAAATTAACACCCGCTGGCAAGATGTAGTGATATCCATCATGGGGCCGACCTTTGGTCTATTGATGTCGATAGCCTCGCTCATCGCTTACCACGCGACAGACAATGTATTTTTTGCTGGCCTTGCCGCCTTCAACGCCCTGCTTAACCTATTTAATTTATTGCCGATTTTACCCTTAGACGGCGGCCATATTTTGAAGAGTATTAGCTTTTCAATGAACAGTATTATGGGCTTAGTCGCCTGTGCTGCGGGCGCAGCTTTTGGCGTATATATCAGCTATACCTTGGGCTTAGCATTATTAGGATTTTTGCTATTAATCGGTAGCTTAGAAATTATCTTTGAGTGGCGCACTCGCCACCAAAGCCATCTGTTACCGTTAGACAGATATGGACAAATATTCTCAATTATTTGGTACTTACTTACTGTCGGCGCCTTGATTGGCATTATCTGGCACTTAGCGAGTTCAGGCGATGATATGCTCAGCCTACCACTACAAATATTACGTAGCTAATAGGGTTAACAACGTCTAATTGAACGATTCAAAAAATAAAAACCGCTATTAATAGCGTTTTTTTGTTTTTCGGTATAAACGGTTATTCCTGCATTAAAGGAGGGGCGATATCACTACCGCCAAGCGCTTGATAAAGCGTGGCTTGTGCCGTGAATTGGTTGTAGCGGTTTTCAAGTAAAGCCGCCTCAGCGCTGCGGCGTTTCTCTTGCGCGTCAATCCAATTTTGAATACCAATCGCGCCGTAACGATACTGGCTAGCATAAATGGCTTCAACCTCAGCGGCAGCCGTAAACTGCTGCATGAGTTTATCGCCTTGATAAGCAAATTGCTGCTTTGCTGAAATCGCATTATCGACATCTTTAAAAGCGGAATAGAGTGTCTTGCGATAATTCACTACCGCAGTTTGATAATCGATATCTGCAATATCGTTATTGATCTGCATTTGATTCCACTGCAAAAAAGGTAACACTAAGCCTGCGCCTAAACTGCCAATGGGGTTACGTAGTAATTCCTTTAACTCAGAGGTCGATTCACCAACACTGCCGGTTAAACTGAGGCTTGGAAAGTAACTCGCATAGGTGGCATCTTTACTCGCTAAGGCTGAACGCAATTGATACAAACTCGCCTTAACATCGGGGCGGCGCACTAATAAATCAGCAGGAACGCCAACGCTAATCTCAGGCACCGCTGTTTCGGGGAGTTGCGTTATCTCAACCCCATTCTCCCCCGATACTTCATTAAGCCCTGGCGCCTTACCCAATAAAATAGCAAGGGCATTTTGTGTTTCAGTTAATTGCTGCACTAGCTGACTGTGAGCCGCCTCTTGCCCTGCAAGGCTGCGCTTTGATTCAAGCACATCCAATTGAGTGACGGCGCCAGAATCATACTGCCGCTGAGTTAATGCGAGAGTTTGTTGACTGTACTCTATGCTTTTTTTGTTCAAATCCACTCGTTGATGCAAATAGCCTAACTGCCAGTAAAGAGATGCGGTGGTTGCAACTAGGCTTTGGGCGGTACTTTCTCTATCTTCGGCACTAGCCAAAGCCGCCCATTGAGCTTGGTCGATATTAGCCGAAACCTTACCCCATAAATCGACTTCATAACTCACCGATAAATTGGCTTGATAACTTTTTGTCGCATCGCCACCATCAAGGGGTTGGTTGCGTGAAGCGCTCAGATTTGAAGATAGCTGCGGATATAAATCATCCCGCGTTAACCCCGCCTGTAAGCGGGCTTTTTGCAGTGTTAACGTGGCAAGCGTTAAGTCATTATTGGTGCTTAATACTTGAGTGATTAGCTTATCAAGCTCTGGCTGATGGAACTGCTGCCACCAAGGGTCAAGCTTCACTTGCTCGTTCACAGCAATATTTTGCCAATGGACAGGCATCTCCAGTGCGGGCGGCTCAAAATCTGAGCGCATAAAACTACCGCAGCCGCCAAGCACTATCCCAACCGCAATCGCTGCAGCGCAAAGAGTTAGTTTTCGATTAAAGATTTTATGTTCCATGGTGTTATTACTCTCTTGCTAATGCATCAACGGGATCTAATCGCGCCGCATTGCGGGCAGGTAAGAAACCAAATAGCACACCAATTAATGTTGAACAGGCAAAGGCGGCAACGATGGATGTTGTTGAGTAAATCATTTGGAAACTGCCACCCGCCGACGCAAATACAACGCCAATCAAATAAGCTAAGGCAATGCCTAAGGCACCTCCGCACAAACATACCAGCACAGCCTCGATAAGAAACTGGCGCAATATATCACTTTGACGCGCACCTACCGCCATACGCACACCAATTTCGCGGGTACGTTCGGTAACAGACACCAACATAATATTCATCACCCCAATGCCACCAACAATAAGAGAAATCACCGCAATCGCCGAAACTAACAAGGTCATAGTGGCAGTAGTTTTTTCGATATTCTGCCTTATGGTATCGGTATTAATAGTGAAAAAATCTTGAGTCCCATGACGCATTTTTAGCAAGCTGATAATACCCTGCTCAGCGGCATTACTGGGTACGGATTCATCGAGCCTCACGGTTATCCCATCTAAGTATTTTTTCCCCACCATACGCCCTGAAACTGTGGTGTAAGGTACCCATACGTTCAGCGCATCACTATTGCCAAAAGCACTTTCCTTTGGCTGGGTCACGCCGATAATGCGCACGGGTAAGTCACCTAAAAAAATCACTTGGCCAATTGCCGAGGCATCGGGGAAGATTTGTTTACGGGTATTATCATCAATCACGGCATCTTGAGCTAAGGCAGTTACACTGGCATCATCCCAGAATTGCCCCTGTGCTAATTCATAACCGCGTACCCTAAAAAACTCAGGTCCGACCCCATTAATCGATGCCGATACGGCTTTATTACCAAAGCGCACCGTTGCACTAGAGGTAATGCTCGGCGTGACACTATCAACATAGGGCAAGTTTTTAAGGGCACTGGCATCATTACCCGTTAAGGTACGTACCCGTGCAGAACGCCTATCACCAAAGCCAGAGCCTGGGCGGATATCAATCGTATTAGTGCCCATCGAACTGATACTATTAAGAATTTCACGCTGTGAACCTTCACCCAGTGCCACAACAGATACTACCGAAGCAATACCAATAATAATCCCTAACATAGTAAGAAATGTACGTAATCTGTGGGTCGACATGGCAAGCAAAGCCATTTTTAATGCTTCAACATATCTGTCCCACGAAGCCATACGTGTCGGTTTTACCGTTTGAGTAACACCAGTTGCACTCGTAGTGTAAGCCCCTTGCGGCTCTGCATTATCACGCATGCTACGATTAGGTTCGTCGCTGATAATGACGCCATCTTTAATTTCAATAATACGGTCAGCATGCTGGGCAACTTGCATATCGTGGGTCACGATAATGATGGTATGGCCGTCGTGGTGTAGCTCTTGCAATAAGCGCATCATCTCTTCGCCGCTATGGCTATCGAGTGCGCCAGTGGGCTCATCAGCGAGGATGACATCACCGCCATTCATTAGCGCCCGCGCAACACTCACCCGTTGTTGTTGACCACCACTGAGCTGGTTCGGTTTATGATCTAATCTATCGCCTAAACCTAAGCGCGTTAATAAATGCTCGGCTCTTAGCTTACGCGCGCTACGTTCTTTACCAGCATATACAGCGGGCACTTCGACATTACCTATGGCGGTGAGATCGCCAAGCAAGTGATAACGCTGAAAAATAAAGCCAAAATGCTCACGGCGTAATTGCGCTAACTCATCAACATCCATAGTCGACGTATCTTGGCCATTAATAAAATACGCACCCTTTGATGGCTTATCTAAACAACCTAAGATATTCATCAAGGTCGATTTACCCGAGCCAGAAGCGCCAACAATCGCCACCAATTCGCCACGACCAATCGACAAATTAACATCTTTCAGTACAGTAAGTTGCTGATCGCCTGCTTGAAAGGTGCGGTAACAACCTGAAATTTCAAGTAATGCCGTTGTCACTATTAAAACCTCATACTAGGTGGACGACGCAGCTTACTGCCGCTGTCTGAAGATGGCATACCCAACACAACCTGATCGCCCTCTTTCAACCCTGCAGTAATTTCAGCATTGATTTTGTTATTAATGCCCACTGTCACATCCATATATTGCACTTGGTTATCAACTAATACCGGCACTTGATACTGCGGACCGCGGCGAGTTTTGCGCTCACTAGGCTTATCTGATGCCGCTGATTTGTCCCTCGGCTTGATACGTAGTATTTGCGCGGGCACTAACAACGCAGCGTCAGCCTTAGCTAACACGATTGAAACCTGCGCAGTCATACCTATACGTAAGGTACGATCAGGATTTTCTACATCAAACAAGCCATGGTAGTAAATCGCATCTGAGTCACTTGAGCTCATCTTGCTGTCGTCACCATTCATCGAAATCGGCCCAGGCTCTATCGCCCTTAATGTGCCAAGGTAAGGATGATTGGGCTTACCCAAAATAGTAAAATACACGGCTTGCCCCGGGTGGACATTGACCACGTCAGCCTCGGAGATTTGCGCCTTAACCGTCATAGTTTCGAGTTGCGCCATTTCGACTATGGTTGGTGTGGTTTGATTCGCGTTAACGGTTTGGCCGACTTCCACCGCCGAATACACCACAGTGCCGTCCATAGGTGCGGTAATTTTGGTATAACCCAAATCAATTCTGGCACTATCAACATTAATCTCAGCCTGTTGTTTTTGCGCCTCTAATTGTTCAAGTTCAGCTTGGTAAACTGTCAGAGTAGCTTCTGCAGTTTCATAGCTGGCACGGGAGCTGGCGCTATCGGCGAGCATGGCTTGCTGGCGAGTAAACTCCAATTTTGCTTGACGAATTTGCGCCTGTTTGGCACGGAACTGGGCATTGATGCTCTTAAGTGATGCGAGCGCATCTTTCAAATTATTCTGTTGTGCAAGGCTGTCAATCTGGGCAATTAAATCGCCTTTCTTCACTTCATCCCCGAGTGCCAAAGGCAAACTTAAAATCTGACCTGACACCTGCGCGCCCACACTTACCAGTTTAGAGGCTTGCAACATGCCATTGGCGAGTACTGAGTTTTCAATATCGCCACGGCGCACTGCTTCAGTCACGTAAGTAGGCGCAGTATCAGGCTTATGCCACAGAAAATAAGCACCGCCGCCCAGAATAATTAAGCCGCTAAATGCGAGCAGTAAGTTACGCTTTGAGGATTTTTTCATCGGTATTGTCATGTCCATCAATGCTAAAGACAGCAAGCCATTATCTGGCTCAAGCTTGTTAAGAAACCAAAATTATTTCTGCAGTATATAGAGTTAGCCAAACTTAGTAGACGAAGGAAGTGTCGTTAACAGGTAAAGATATGCAAATATCTGTGTAGAAACTTTTAAAACAAGCACTGCTGAGTGATGTGCTGTCCTCGTTACTACAAAGACGCAAAGCTGAAGTGGTGTTTAATGGACAAATTTGGACTTTAAGCTTCTTTATTACTTTTTTAATTCATTAAAGATAGTTTTAAGCAAAAAAAATGTAGTGGGATTACTGGTTTCTCACAACCTTCTTGTAATGTGCTCGATGAAATAACTAACTTAAGCCTGAAGCGATGCTAAGCAGTATCATCTCATTACTCTCAATTTATATTGTGTCACCGAGCGTGACGCCTTGAGCACCACTAACAATCCAAACATCAAGCAAGTAGCAAAATCTGCTTCGTGCACAATAAAACGTTACTTGCATTATTTTTACGTGAAATGGGTTTAGTCAGCGCTAAAGTATACTTAACCTGATGTGATGGTCTCCTCCCACTACGGCATCACTGTGCCATATTCGAAGTGATTACCAACAATCAAAATTGGGCGGTTACTGGTGTTTACCGCGATTATTCCGTTTGTATTTGCATATTGTGGAATTAGTGCCGATTTATGGCTGGATGTCACCTCGGGGAGTATTTAGGTGCTGGCGGGGTTAAGAGTGCAGTTGCATCTTATATTGCCGCGCAGGCAGCGATACCTGAAGTCAATATTAGTCTAGCCATGTCGGCATCACTTGGAGTTATCTTCCAATTAACGTATTAATTGGCTTAGCTTTATATCAAGATTGGGCCATGCTTACTACTGCATAGAAGTAGTAATAAAGAAGGGAGATTCATACCTGTTTTTTATTGAGTTCATTGTGCTAACGCTTAAAATCACGATTTACGACGAATCGCTTTATCTTGATACATGGCCTTATCAGCACAATCTAAAAGATCATCCAAACCAAGTTCCGAATCGGGTGTCCAGTGCGCAATACCAATACTGGTAGATAATTTATGCTGATGGTGTTGATTATATTGTTCAAGCAATAACTTAAAGCGTTCAATAGCATGGTTAACCGTATCTTTGTGTACAAAGCTTAACAACACGACAAACTCATCCCCTCCCATTCTAGCAATGACGTCTGACTCTCTAAAAGCCGTTAACAAAATATGGGCAAAATCACATAACAACTGATCGCCCTTACGATGGCCAAAGCAATCATTAATTTCTTTGAAAAAATCGAGATCAAAAAAGACCAACGTAGCAGCCATCTTTGTACGTCGACAACTCGCTAATGCCTGATGTGCTAATACCTCAAAACCACGACGATTAGAAATAGTCGTCAAAGGGTCTAGGGTATTCTGCACAATTGACAATAATTCAGCTTCTACCATTTTCCCTAAATCGGTGAGAATCTCAATCTCTTCACTAGTTAGTTGCCGAGGTTCTGTACCAATAACACATAGAGTCCCAGCACGAAAACCATCACTAATCGTTAATGGATAGCCAGCATAAAAGCGAATAAAGGGCTCTTGTACTACTAATGGATTATCACAAAATCGCGGATCGTTAAGTGCATCGTTAACGATAAAAATACCGTCATAATTAATCGCATGGCCACAAAAGGAAATATCTCGCGATGTTTCAGTCGCCTCGATTCCTTGATGAGATTTAAACCATTGGCGCTCAGCGTCGACTAACGTCACAAGGCAAATAGGCACAGAAAAAATTCTGCGAGTGAGCCTGGTGACTCGGTCGAAACGCTCTTCGGTATCAGTATCAAGCACATTTAGTGCACGTAACTTAGCCAAACGTTGCAGTTCATTGTCAGGAATTATAGGTAATATCATAGCGTTCTCTGCTAACGACTCTTATTAAACTCTAGCCTAAATTAGGTGTTCTTGCGGGCTTCCTTAAACGCTTTACCTACAGAGTAACGTATTATTTCACAGCACACTTATTCAAGTATCGTTCGATAAATCTCCAACACTCGCTCCGTATATTCAGACACCGCTGGCACGGGTAATAGGCCGAGTCTTTGCTGCAGCGTCAATCGATGATTTTCATCCCTGAGTAAGCAATAGGTTTGAGTTAAATGCTGGGCACTCATCATAGGTAGTAGTTCAAGCTCGGCTAATACACCAAAAATCCGCACATTGTCAGACCAAATCGTCAGTTCTGGATACTCATGGGCGTTAGCCAGTACTAAATACTGAGCAATAAACTCAATATCTGCAATACCACCGGGGCTCTGTTTTAGATCAAATATGCCTTCATTTGCCTTAAGTAAATGGTCGCGCATTTTCTGGCGCATCTCACGTACCGCTTTTTTTAGCTCAACTTTATCCCTTGGTTTTTCCAATATCGAGGCGCGAATATGGCTAAATTTGACCGCTAGACTATTGTCGCCGAAAACAAAACGCGAGCGCACTAAGGCTTGATGTTCCCACGTCCACGCCTCGTTAGCTTGATATTCGCCAAAGCGTTCAATTTCACTGACCATTAATCCTGAGGCGCCCGAGGGACGCAGCCGCATATCCACTTCATACAACTCACCCGAAGTGGTACGAGTCGAGAATAAATGCAGAATACGCTGGGCGAGTTTGAGGTAGAAATGGCCGACTTCGATTGGCCGTTCACCATTGGTCTGGCTGTTATCTGCTTTGTTTTCACACAAAAAAACTAAATCGAGATCTGAGCCATAACCCAACTCGATACCACCGAGCTTGCCATAACCAACAACGGCAAAACCTGTGTCATTGCCCTCAAGGTGAGCGGGCACGCCGTGGCGCACTGAAACCTGTTGCCACGCCTGCATTACCACTTGCTCGATAATCGCTTCAGCTAAAAAGGTTAAGTGATCGCTCACTTGCATCACAGGTAAAACCCCTGTGACATCGGCTGCAGCTATTTTAAGTTGTTGTGACAGCTTAAATTGGCGCAGCGCTTCCATCTGCTGCTCCATATCATCCTCGGGCACACGCAACATGTACTGGCGCAGCTCACTAGGATAATCATCGATGGAGGTGGTGTCATAGAGCTGTGAAGGGTCAATCAGTTCATCGAGCAGCATAGGAAACTTAGCCAACTGCGCCGCAATCCAAGGGCTGGCGCAGCATAGGCTCACTAGCTGTTGCCGCGCGCCTGGATTTTCACACAAAAGTTCCAGGTAAGTAGTGCGAGTTAAAATTTGTTCCATCACCTTAGACACAGGCTCAAAAGCAGCCGATGGACTCTGTTGATTAATTAACTCTTCCAATAATCTTGGCATTAATTTATCTAAGGTTTCCCGCCCACGTGGACCAATAGAACGCTTAGTGACCGTTTCGCGCCAACTGCTGAGCATAGGGCATAATTTGTCATCGTCGATTTGCTGCTCGGCTAATAACGCGACGGCATCATCAACATCTTGTACATTCCACAGCTGCGCCGTCCAGTGTTCAGCTTTATCCTCGCCTTCTTCTCCGCCCACAGTGGCTTTAAAGTGACGATGGATTTTGCTCATTGCTGCTTCAATATGGGTACGTAAATCGACCTCGCTGGCCATATCAAGTACATGGCAGAGTCGCGCCCAATCTAGCGGATTATTTGGTAAGGTTTGGGTTTGTTTATCGTCTATGGCTTGCAGTAAATTCTCGACTCGGCGCAGTAGCAAATAGCTATGTTTAAGCTCATCGACTGCCAAATATTCAAATTGTCCTAAGCTGTAGAGCGTATCGATAGCGCCGAATAAACTCTGCTGGCGCAGTGCTGGTTCGCGGCCACCGCGAATTAATTGGAAACTCTGCACCACGAACTCGACCTCACGAATACCACCCGCGCCGAGTTTAATATTGTCGGTCAAATGCCGGCGACGCACTTCTTGGGCGATAAGTTGCTTCATTTTTCGCAGAGATTCAATCGCCGAGAAATCGATATAACGGCGATACACAAAGGGCCTGAGCAAACTGTGTAGTTCATCGCAGAAATGGTTCCAAGGTCCTAGCGCACGCGCCTTGACCATGGCGTAGCGTTCCCAGTCTCGGCCCTGTTCTTGGTAATAATCCTCAAGACCACTAAAGCTCACCACCAGCGGGCCACTTTCACCATAAGGGCGCAATCGCATATCTACGCGAAACACAAATCCATCTACCGTAACTTGGTCAAGCAAGTTAACTAACCTTTGCCCCATACGGATAAAAAACTGTTGATTATCTATACTACGGCGGCTACCGACGGTTTCACCGTGTTCTGGAAAGGTAAAAATCAAATCAATATCAGAAGAAAAATTCAGCTCGCGGCCGCCTAATTTTCCCATACCCAAAATCAGTAACGGCTGTGCATTACCTTCTTTGTCCATCGGCGTGCCATATTGGGCGCACATCTCTTTATAGAGCCAGTCGCGGGCGCAAATCACTAAGGCTTCAGCTAGCGCCGACAGATCCAGTAGTGATTCTTCTAAACTGGCGTAGTCTAAAAAATCACGCCAGGCTAAGCGCACCATTTGATAATTACGAAACTGTCGCAAGCTGGCTTTGGCCATCTCTTCGGTTGTGGTGCTACTCAATACTTCGTGCAATTCAAGATCAAAATTTTTACGCTCAATCAAGCTTAACTCGCCGGCAAACAACATGTTAATCCACTCGGGATGTCGGCATAACTGGGCGGCCACATAATCACTGAGCCCTAAAACCGTTTTTAGCTCTTGCTGTTGTGTAAGCGTTAATTGAGCCAGCCCTTCGGACCACACTTCCTCCAACCGCTGTAAATTACGCTCCGCAGTTTGATTAATGAGAATAGACAATGACTTATTACTGTCTTTTTGCATGGCCATAATGGTTCCTAACAAATTTAGCTATCGACATATTATGTCGTAATGATATAAATTAATGCAGCATCATGTTATGTTTGCCATGACTTACAGCTGCCAGATGTAGCACACACGTAAAGCTATAGGCTTTATCTGCGACATTTAAGGGTACTATAACCTTGCAGTAGGCATATTGAGCAAGCGGATTATGATTGTCTGCAACTATTTGCGTTTTATTTCATTACCTTTTGGAGAAAACATGGCAGGAATGCTAACCCGTGTTCTCACATCGATACTCTTTATAACCGTTGCGCTAGCGCTAACGGGTTGTGGCGATGACAGACCGGATAAAATTGCTAAGTATCAACAACTCACGCAGCAACGCCTTGCCACACTCACGACTATGCTCGACGATGGGCAGTTGCGTAACGCTAACCTATTAAAACAATACACCACATTATTGACGCAACAGAAGCCTGAGTTAGCCCCCTTACTCGATGAATTAGCTAAGGATGCAGGCACTCAAGGCCCCATGTATACCTCACTAAAACGTCGTTTAGATGAGTCGAAAGTAGCGAGTAACTTTGCCGATCTCGATCAACAGCTAGCAGAGGCTGAAAACCTCTATCAAGCTGCAGATCCCAGCTTGTATAACGACATGCTGTCAGATCCTGTCAACGTCGTCGCCGATATGTCTGACGGCAAACTGGCTCGAGTCAATTCGATTAGCCGCGAAGCCGCAACCCTCGCTAATGGCGGCGAAGACTTTGGCCCAGGTAGCCAACTGGTGGGTAATCCGGCTTATGGTAATTGGCAAACAAACTCAAGCGGTACCTCATTTTGGGCTTGGTATGGCATGTATTCGATGTTTTCCAATATCTTCAATCGGCCAGTGTCCTACGACCGCTGGTCAGGGAACCGAGGCTATAGTTATTATAATGACGTAGGTCGTTACCGCTATACCTCACCCAAACAAGCCAGCGCACAGACTAAGACATTTGAGCAGACGAAAAAGCGCTTTGATTCCCAAGGTAAGCGCTTTGACAGCCCCTATGCGAAAGCACGCACCGGTGGCACGGCGTTATCCCGTGAAAGCACCAGCGCTCCCAAAGCCAACACCACTAGCGCAAGCAAGAGTTCAGCGAACAACTCAAAAAGTAAGTTTCGCTCTAACTATGCTAAAGACAGCAGTTTTCGCAATTCCAGTAATCGTACGACCCGCAGTGTGCGCCGCGGTAAGTAACTAAGGATTATCAATGATATTATTTCAAGATTTCGGTATCACGTCAGAGCTAGCTACCATTCTGGCGATTGATCTCACTATTGCGGTGATTCTGCTAACGTTGATGCGTTACTTGCAGGGTTGGAGTGTCAAAGTCAACAGCAGCAAAGAGCTGGCGGAGCGGGATAACTTCGCCTTTGGTATCAGTACCGCTGGCGCTGTTGCCGCACTGGGCATAGTGCTAACGGGCGCGATCACAGGGGCTGCTGCACACTCTTATCTTACTGAAGCGATTGGCATGAGCTCCTATGGTTTATTCGGCTTAGTGCTGATTAAATTTGGCCGTTTCCTGCACGATAAATTAGCGCTAAATGAATTTGATAAGAATGAGCAAATCATCAAAGGCAATGTGTCAGTCGCGATTGTTGATGCCAGTGCCGCCATCGCCACTGCAATTATTATCCGCGCCGTGTTGTTATGGGCAGAAGACTTAACCTTAGATACTTTTATTGCTATTTTCAGCGCCTTTGCAATTTCACAGTTAATGTTAGTGCTGCTGACGCGCTGGCGCGAAAACCGTTTTGCAAGTCGCAATCAAGACTCGTCCATGCAGCAAGCCCTAGTAAAAGGTCATACCGCATTAGCGCTACGTCATGCCGGTTATATGATTGCCATGGCGCTGAGCTTTAATGCTGCTAGTCACTTTATTATTTTTAATCCAACCGCTTATGTAACCAACGTAATCGGCTGGTTAGTGTTTTCAATCATCATGCTGCTCGTGCTGTCCTTACTGCTATTTATCGTGAAAAAACTGGTATTAGCCCGTATCGATTTAGCTGATGAAGTAGAAAAACAGCACAATATCGGTATTGCTGCGGTAGAAATGGCGATCTGCATCGCTATCGCACTTATTCTTACGGCACTGATGGCCTAATCAAATGCAACAAAATAGTTTAACTCCCTCGGCGGCTAAACCTAGCCGCCTAGGTTGGTTCGATGATGTCTTATTATTGGGCATTATGGCGGTATTAGCAGGCTGCGGCCTGATTTACGAATATCTTTTATCCCATTATGCGGGGCGCATTTTAGGCGCATTAGAAGCCGCCATCTATACCATGATTGGTCTGATGATCGTTTCCATGGGCATAGGCGCCTTCGCCGCCCGTAAGATCCGTGATGCCTTTACCGGTTTTGTGATTTTAGAGCTCACTGTTGCGCTATGTGGCTCGCTCGCCATTTTAATCACTGCGGCGGTCATTGGTTTTGGCCAACAACTACCGTTGATGATTGCTAACACCTTAGGCTTGCCGCCAGATCACTTGCCTGAAGGCGGCATGATAGGAACACTGCAAAAACTCAGCGAATATTTACCCTATGTTTGGGGCGTGTTACTGGGTTTGATGATCGGCATGGAAATCCCATTAATTGCACGGGTGCGTCAATCGCTTTCAGATGAACATTTACTGCATAATGCGGGGACGATTTATGGCGCTGATTATATTGGTGCTGGCATAGGTGCCGCCATTTGGGTTGGTTTTATGCTCGCCATTGATATCCAGCTCGCTGCCGCTTTGACTGCTAGTTTTAATCTGTTGGCGGGTTTTGTATTTATCTGGCGTTTCTGGTCTAAAATCCGTCGTGCAAAACTGCTGTTGACTGGACATGTTATCGTCACGGGTGTCTTGCTAGTCCTAGCATTCCAAGGCCCGCACTGGGAGCAGCACTTCAACAACCTGATCTATAAAGATAAGGTGGTATATTCCAAAGCTACACGTTTCCAGCAACTGACCTTTACTGAGCGGTTACGTGGCAATGGTCTCGCCCCCGTATATAACTTATATATCAATGGTCGCTTGCAGTTTTCTAGCATAGACGAACACATCTACCATGCGTTTCTGGTGCATCCCACACTTGCCGCCAGTGCACGTCACAACAAAGTGCTGATCATTGGCGGTGGTGACGGGCTTGGCCTCAAACAAGTGCTCCGTTGGCAGCCTGAGCAAGTTACACTTCTCGATCTTGATGTAGGTTTAGTGCAATTATTTACATCGCCTGATACCGATATGCCTGAAAATCTCAGCCGCGCTATGCTCGCGCTCAACGGTAATGCGCTGAACGATCCCCGCGTCACAGTGATCAACGATGACGCCTTTAATGGAGTCGACAAACTGATTGCCACTGGTGTGAAATATGACGCGATTATTGTGGACTTACCGGATCCGAGCCATCCTGATCTTAACAAGCTGTATTCAGATTATTTCTACCGTAAATTAAAGGAACTTATCAGTAGTGATGGTGCTCTGACAGTACAGTCAACGTCGCCGTACCATGCCCCCAAGGCATTTATTTCGATTGCAAAAACCTTGGCCTTAGCGGGATTTAACGTCAAACAGTATCATCATAATGTCCCCAGTTTTGGTGAATGGGGCTGGAGTATTGCAACCTTAGATGGCCTTGATGCACAGCACCGGTTAGCCAAGCTGACTGAGTTACCCATCAAAGATGATTGGCTAACCTTAGGCTTAGTAGAGGGTGCTTTTGAATTTCCGGCAAACTTTTACCAAGATGCCACTAAGATTAAACCCAATGAATTGGGTTCGTTGCAACTGTATCACTACCATTTGCAAGATTGGTCAGAGAATCAAGGGCTGAATCTTTTTTAATAGGATGCGATAGTGCTTGACATATTATGTCTCAGTGCTATCTTTGAACACAGACATAATATGTCAACAAGGACAAATATGAATATCCATACCATTGCCAACCATCTCAACAGTCTGGGCAACAACAGCCAAACAGGCTTCCAGTTTGATTGCTATCCAATTACTGGTGAAGTCGAAGTGTTGCAAGTGAATGTCGTTGGCCGTGAAGAAATCCCGGTATTTGTATCGGTAACGGACAATCAGATTTTGTGCATCAGCTATTTGTGGGGCGAGAACGAAGTAAACCAAGAGCGTCGCAGTGAAATGTTTGAAACTATGCTAGAGCTCAACATTCCAATGCCCTTGTCAGCCTTTGCAAAAATTGATGACAAATACGTGGTTTACGGTGCGCTATCACTTCAATCTAGCATGCTTGAAATTGAACAAGAATTAGCAGTTTTATCCGATAACTGTTTAGAAGTTATTGATGAAATGGTCGACTATCTTAAATAAGGAGCCACAAAATGGGCATTTTAAATAAAATTTTAACAGCGTTTCGCGGCGGTGCCACCGAAGTTGGCCAAAGTATTGTTGATGCCAACTCAACCCGTATTTTCGAACAGGAAGTTCGTGACGCTGAAAAGCACTTAACCAATGCTAAACGTGAACTCACTGACGTGATGGCGAAAGAAATGCAAGCCAGTCGTGAAATCGACCGCCTAAAGCGTTCAATCGCCGAACACGAAAGTTATGTAACACAAGCTCTTGATAAAGGTAATGAAGCATTAGCGATTGAAGTGGCTGAAAAAATTGCCATGTTAGATCAAGAGTTAGCCGAGCAACAAAGTGCTAACGACAGCTTTAGCGCCCATGCAACGCGCTTGAAAGACTTAGTGAAAAAGACCGAGCGCCAACTGTCTGATTATCAACGCCAGTTAAGCATGGTTAAAACCACTGAAAGCGTACAAAAAGCGACGGCAACCATTACAGACTCGTTCGCGTCTAGCAACTCTAAGTTGATGAACGCCAAGGATTCATTAGAGCGCATCAAGGCTCGTCAGCAACAGTTTGATGACCGTTTGAAAGCTGCTGAAACCTTAGCCGATGAAAACAGTGACAAATCACTGCAATCTAAGCTAGCTGAAGCAGGTATTGGTGAACAGAAATCAAATGCAAATGCCGTGTTAGATCGAATTAAAGCACGTAAAAGCTAAGTTATGATTGACCGAATGCCGAGTTCTAGAGGGATAATCCCCTACTGAACTCGGCATTTTTTGTTTTATTCATCAAATAATGATCATCTTGCCCGTGAATATACGCAGCTAGTCAATTTAAAGCCGCGCCCGAGTAAGCATTATTATCACATGTAAATCACAGCAGGAGTTACGATGGGATTTTTCAATAGCATGTTTGGTAAAAAAGCGCCGCCGCCACGCGAGCTCAATCACCCATCACAACTTAATGTGGGCGATATGATTACCCTCGATGATAGCTTTGCCCTACCACCACAACTGCGTGGCCAGCAATTACGGGTTGAAGCTGTCAATACCTACGAATCAGAGCGGGATCAACAGCCGGAGTGGTTGCTTAAAGGTCATGGTAGCGACACGCTGTTTTTAAGTATTGAAGAAGACGATGAAAGCTATCTTGCTTTTTCGATTAAGATTTCTCGCGCCCAAGTGGAGCAATTATTCGATCTTGAGCAGTTCAGTGCCATATTTGATGAACCCGGCCACGCCGAACTCACAACTCAAGCACTGCCTCCGGAGCTTGCTACGCAATTTGAACAATGGCTTGGTAAACAGTACCATCAAGTCACTTTTGCAGGTTTTGGCTATTTCCATCGGCAGGATTACCGCGGCCAAAAGCCACCACAAGATGCTAATGGTGCCACGGGTGAACCCTTCGAGTATTATTTACTCCTCAATGACGATGAGAACCGTGCCGTCGAAGTTGAAGTTTATGAGGGCGGCGATACCGATGTCGTATTGACTCTATATCGCCCACTAACGGATATTCGCGATTACTGGCCAGCAAAATAATGTATAAATAAGATAAAGTGTGAGCTCGCACTTTATCAATAATCCCAATACAATCTCACAGATAAGCGCGATAGAAACGATTGATAGCAATAGGTAATACGTTATGAGTAAAACCAAGCACGCTCTCCCTGAGCAATGGTTAAAAAACCAACAGGCCGCGAAAGCAACACAAGTGGCTTTCGATCTCGATGAAAAATTTCAATATTCGATTCGTAAAGCCGCATTAGATGCTGGCGTTAGCCCCTCCGATCAAATTCGCACTATTTTGGGCTTAACGGTCTCAAAACGCCCTTCTCGCCCACGCCTAACCGTATCACTCAACGCCGATGATTACGTTCAGCTAGCAGAAAAGTATGGTTTAAATGCCGATTCACAACTCGAAATTAAACGTCGTGTACTTGATGACCTCGTCCATTTTGTGGATAAAGCCTAATACTCATACATCAAATCGGTCTGCAATCCTTGAGTCAAATGCGCTGTAATAAAGAAGCCCCCCCCCCAAAAAAAGTGCTCTTTAAATTCACTAAAAAAATTTACTCGCAATCAAAAGTCTTTTACTTTAGTGATCCACCGCACTAAAACAGGAATAATGTTTGGCATGACAGATAAAACCCCGTGGTCACTTCGCACCCTCGATACGCCTTCTCCAATCGAAATGGCGATGATGATTTTATCCTTGCTGTCAGTGATTATCGTGCTCGTCATGACCTTTGGCCGCCTCGATAGCGAAACCTATCGCTTACTCTTCTTCATCGATAGCGGTATTTGCATGATTTTCATGCTTAACTTCTTTATTGGATTGATCCGCGCTCGTGATAAATTATTTTTTATTAAGCATCACTGGGTCGATTTTGTTGCCAGTATCCCGGCAATAGAAGCATTGCGCATGGCGCGCTTGTTCCAGATTTTACGCGTTATACGCTTGATCCGTATGAGCCGATCATTACTCTTACCGCTGATAAAACAACGCAAACAAACCACCTTAGCCAGTTTACTGGTCGCTATGGTGACAATTTTAGCGTTAGCTTCTGTCATTATGCTCATCGTCGAAAGTGGCACAGAGGGCGCGAATATTCAAACCGCTGAGCAAGCGATTTGGTGGGCATTGGTGACTATCTCGACCGTAGGCTACGGTGATTATTATCCTGTGAGTACGGCTGGCCATATTATCGGCGGCATAGTGATTATCAGTGGTGTGAGTTTTTTCGGTGTCATTTCAGGCTATATGGCTTCTGTGTTTGTCGCACCCGATGAAGCTGAACGTCAAGAACGCCAAGACGCCAGTAAAGCTGAACTCAAATCAGAGCTTGAATTAGCGTTAGCAAGAATGGAAGAAAATCAACTAAAGATGGAGCAGAATCAAGCACAAATGCTCGCTAAAATTGCTGAGTTAAAACAGAGTTTTGACAGAAAATCTAACGATTAATTACAATAAAAAGGCCTAATCCATTATTGGATTGGGCCTTTTTATTTACACATTCGGATCATAAACCGTTACAGACTACCAATAGCCAGATTGTTGTATCGCATTATGTCGTGTTGACTCCATCGCAAACAGCAGGCTTTGCTGTTTATCATCAAGCCACTCGTGTAAATCAATACCCAGCTTATGGCCCGCATTATTTAAAGCGCTGTAACATGCCAAGGTTTTAATTCCTAAGGTTAAATCGAGCCAAGGAGCACGAAATGTATCCCGCGACTTAACGTCATATAAACTACCATAAGCCTGACCGACGAGAATACTCTCATCAAGCACTGTAGCTGCTTGCTGGTAATTTTTGCTTGCCATGGCATTGTTAACTGACATCACCTCGAATATGGCCCGCCAAGAGGCTTGTAGGACACTATCAGCATGCTGACGCAAACTTGTCAGCTTATTAATGCCAAGATCACCCGCACTCACCTTAAGTAATCGCTCTACGACTGCTAACTGCAATTGACCATATTCAGGCTGCTGCCAAAGCAAGTTTAATTGTTCATCAAGCTTAATATCGTCTAAATCGAGCTGCAGCTGTGGTTTTAATTGACGACTCTGCGGCTGCCGATGAAACAAACGATATTGGCTACCCAGTAACGCTGTTAGCGCTTGCGCAGGCTCAATAAAATCGAGCTGTTTTTCAATCTGCATAAATTGACTCAAAAGCGTCGCATCCAGTAACGCAAACTGACTTAAGGTCATTCGTAATAAACGAATACACGCACGCATTCGCCACCAGAGCGCAACACAAGCTTCAGGTGTATGCGCCTCTGCAATCATACTTTCTAATAATTGCCAACGCTCAAGGGCGATTTCGAGCAAACTTTGACAACTTGCAGTTAAGTCTGCGGCTGCAGTCTCGCGGTGTTCCGCCAGCGGCAAAAATTCTAATACGGTTAAATCGAGTGGCTGAGATTGGCCCGCTAAGCGATAACCTCGTTGGGCTTTACTGGCCTTACCTAAACGAACTGGCACAACGCTCGCCACTTGAGTTGCGAGCTTGAGTAAGGCTTCGGTATCACCACTGAGCAGCTCAAATTCCAGTTCACACAAAGCTTCTTGCCGACCATTAGCGCTGATTTCACCTATGTCTAACGCCACTTCAACCACGCTGTTATCAATTTGAACATGCCAAGCGCGGCGATAAAAATCAGTGTGAAAAATACAGACCAATTGAGCTTGGGTGGAAATTAAATCTGCATTGCTTGGCCAAATTTCACGAGGAAATAGACTTAAATCTGGGCTATCCGCTTGGATAGTCACATTATATTCAGGTCGAGAATGAATGCCACCGATGACCTGCCCCGCGGTTTTTATAGTTTGTTCTCGGTGTGCATCATAGCCACGGACCCTCAGTCCCATGTCCCATTGGCGCAATTGCAGATCAGGCGTATCAAAGTAACCGTTTGCCAAACGACGCAGCCCTTGAGGCACACTATTATCGAGGCTATCTAACTTATTTATCAGGGATTGTTGATATATCGGTAGAAAAAACAGTTTTAGTTCAATCTCAGCATTCATTGCATAGCCGCTCATTTTGTCATCAAATATTCATTGATACGTCATGTTTAGTTCATAATGTCACAAATGTGTCATAAAAATCCCGTAGGATTTGCTTTTGTAGTTGGTAGATAACCCGTTAGAATAAAGCTGTGATTTTTTCTTAAAAAAACACAGTTTCAATATGCGGACGCTTAGGTTAACATGCGCCCGCTTTTTCCAATAATGGAACAATCTAAATAGGTAAACGGCAATGCCAGTAAACTCTATTTTGGGCGTGTTTGCAAAATCGCCAATTAAGCCACTTCAAGAGCACATGGACAAAGTACACGATTGTGCATCGTTACTGGTCCCCTTTTTCGAAGCGACTCTCGCAGATGACTGGGACAGTGCAGTTCAATTACGTAAGCAAATTAGTTTAGCCGAGAAGCAAGCCGATTCACTGAAGCGTGAAATTCGTCTTACTCTGCCGAGCGGTTTGTTTATGCCTGTAGAACGTACCGATCTATTGGAACTATTAACGCAACAAGACAAGATCGCCAATAAGGCAAAAGATATTTCTGGCCGTGTTATCGGCCGTCAGTTGTTAATACCCCAGGTCATGCAAGTTCCTTTTATCGCTTATCTACAACGTTGTATAGATGCGGTTGCCCTTGCAAAGCAAGTCATTAACGAACTCGAAGATCTACTCGAAACCGGTTTCCGTGGTCGTGAGCTCGACTTAGTGGCCAAAATGATTAACGAACTCGATATCATCGAAGAAGATACTGACGATTTACAAATTCAGTTACGCCGTCAGTTGTTCGCTATGGAATCACAATTGAATCCTATCGATGTGATGTTCCTCTACAAAACGATTGAGTGGGTCGGTGGTCTTGCAGATCTTGCCGAGCGCGTCGGTTCGCGTCTTGAGCTTATGCTAGCTCGCGCTTAATAAATTAAGGTTATCTAAGGTATCAATATGGTTGATGCAGGTATTGAGGTGGCTAACGTCTTGGTCACTAATGGCCCGTGGCTTATTGCCGTTGCGGCTGCATTTGGTTTTCTGATGGCATGGGGTATTGGTGCTAATGACGTAGCCAATGCAATGGGAACCTCTGTAGGTTCAAACGCAATTACGATCAAGCAAGCGATTATTATCGCAATGATTTTTGAGTTTTCGGGCGCTTTTTTAGCCGGTGGCGAAGTCACCAGTACAATTCGTAATGGAATTATTGATTCAAATTATTTTACTGATACACCTGAATTACTGGTTTACGGCATGATAGGTTCGCTATTAGCCGCTGGTATTTGGTTAGTCGTCGCTTCAGCTCTCGGTTGGCCAGTATCAACCACTCACTCTATTGTCGGCGCTATCATTGGTTTTGCGGCCGTGGGTGTAGGCAGTGAGTCGGTTGAATGGACTAAAGTCGGTGGTATCGTTGGTTCTTGGGTCATTACCCCAGCAATCTCAGGCTTTATGGCCTTTATCATATTTCAAAGCGTACAGAAGCTTATCTTCAACACTGATGATCCTCTGAGTAATGCTAAGCGCTATGTCCCGTTTTATATGGCATTTGCTGGCTTTATCATGTCGCTGGTGACCATTTTAAAAGGTTTATCCCATGTGGGTATCCATATTACAGGGGCTCAAGCCTATTTACTTGCAGCGGCCATTGGCCTAGTTGTTGGTATTTTCGGTAAGATTGCTATTTCTCGCTTGCAGATGAGTGAGAAAAACGATCGCCAAACCCAGTTCAAAAACGTCGAAAAAGTGTTTGCGATTTTGATGGTATTAACCGCTTGCTGTATGGCATTCGCCCATGGTTCAAACGATGTAGCCAACGCCATTGGCCCATTAGCGGCAGTTGTAGCTGTGGTCAATAGCGGTGGTGAGATAGCAGCTAAATCAGCACTCGCATGGTGGATTTTGCCTTTAGGTGCGGTTGGTATTGTATTGGGTCTGGCGATTTTTGGTCAGCGCGTAATGCAAACAATTGGTAAAAATATCACTCACTTAACCCCGAGCCGTGGTTTTGCAGCTGAATTAGCAGCAGCTTCTACCGTTGTTATTGCCTCTGGTACCGGATTACCTATCTCCACCACACAAACCTTAGTCGGTGCGGTATTAGGTGTAGGTATGGCTCGTGGTATTGCAGCCATTAACATGGGTGTTGTCCGTAATATTGTTGTCTCTTGGGTAGTAACCCTACCGGCTGGTGCGGGTTTATCGATCATCTTCTTCTTTATGATTAAAGGCGTCTTTAATTAATCCGCCTTGTTGGAGCGCTGATTACCATCAGGTCGTTCCGTAAGAAGATTGTCAAAAAGAGTGCTTTAAATTGGAATTGACATAGCATGGATGCCGTAAAATTGAGGGAAGTCTATGACTTCCCTCTTGCATTACAGGCTTCAAATCCATAGCATGTGCAGACTATTTCGTTGATGAGAATACAAAAGTGTTTAGACTCCTGACTCTGGTAGGAATGATGTTATTGTCTTCCAACCTGCTGGCCGAAGGCCAATCCCGCTATATATCGGATAATGTGTTTCTTTATCTTCTAGGCGGCCCGGGTACTGAGTTTCGAATTGTAGGCTCAATCGAAGCAGGCCAACCTGTGACACTGCTCAATGAAACTCAAGGCGATTATTCCAAAATAATCGATCATAAAAATCGTGAAGGTTGGGTGCAAACGAACTTAATTAGTTCGACTCAAAGTTTTCGCGAACAAGTGCCAGCCTTAACTGCTGAGTTAGCCCAAACTAAAGCTAAGTTAACTGAAGTGCTCGGTTCAACGAATAACCATGCTGATGAAGTTGCGGAGCTAAAGACTAAGTTAAGCGAGTTAGAAAGCAACTTAGCCACCACGACTCAAGAACGTGACAAACTCAAAAATGCCTTGGATAGCTCCGCGCAAGATGAGCGGTTTGAATTATGGCGCCAAGGCGGATTAATTGCTGGTATGGGGTTACTCGTAGGGATTATTTTAGTTTACTTACCTAGGCCACAGCGTCGCAGTAAGAAACGCTGGATGTAATCTTATCAGCCTTTTTCTACCCACTAAAAGCCAGTGTTTTTAAACACTGGCTTTTTTGTCAACTCAGCATTACATCTCGCTATTAACAAACCCATCAAACAACCTCACAATTACTCACACTATGGTGTTGCCCGTCACATTTTGGTTGTATAATCGGCGCGCGCAAACCTTCATATTGTATACAAAATACTAAATGCGTTTAGCGCCTCCCCATTTGTTTCAACAATAACGCCCTAAATACGGCCAAGATGGAAGCGATTACTATGTTCAAAGCGAGTGAAGTGCTGGCAGGCCGCTACGATTCTGCCAATCTCGACGAACTGTTCAAAGCTGTCAGCGATAACTATATTGTCGACGAAGAACAATACTTGTCAGAGCTAATCAAACTTGTTCCCTCCAGTGATGAAGCCATAGAGCGCGTCACTCGTCGTGCCCATGAATTGGTCAGTAAGGTTCGTCAATTCGATAAAAAAGGCTTAATGGTCGGTATAGACGCCTTCCTGCAACAGTACAGCTTAGAGACACAAGAAGGAATTATCCTGATGTGTTTAGCCGAAGCGCTACTGCGTATTCCCGATGCGGCCACTGCAGATGCACTGATTGAAGATAAACTTTCAGGGGCTAAGTGGGACGAGCACATGAGCAAAAGTGACTCAGTGCTGGTCAACGCATCGACTTGGGGGCTAATGCTCACAGGTAAAATCGTTAAGCTTGATAAAAATCTTGATGGTTCCCCGAGCAACCTGCTGAGCCGTTTAGTCAATCGCCTTGGCGAACCCGTGATCCGCCAAGCCATGATGGCCGCAATGAAGATCATGGGTAAACAGTTCGTGCTGGGGCGCAATATGAAGGAAGCCCTTAAAAACAGTGAAGACAAACGTAAACTCGGCTATACCCATTCCTACGATATGCTCGGTGAAGCGGCATTAACCCGTAAAGATGCCGATAAATATTTTACCGATTACGCCAATGCCATCACTGAGCTGGGGGCGCAAAACTATAACGAAAACGAATCACCGCGACCAACCATCTCAATCAAACTCTCGGCATTACACCCACGCTATGAGGTCGCTAATGAAGATCGCGTCTTAACTGAACTGTACGATACTGTAATCCGCCTGATTAAATTAGCGCGCGGCCTAAATATCGGTATTTCTATCGATGCAGAAGAAGTCGATCGCCTCGAGTTATCACTAAAGCTGTTCCAAAAGCTATTTAATTCAGAAGCAGCAAAAGGCTGGGGATTATTAGGTATCGTAGTGCAAGCGTACTCTAAGCGTGCCCTACCTGTGCTAGTTTGGTTAACCCGCCTTGCAAAAGAGCAAGGGGACGAAATCCCCTTACGTCTGGTAAAAGGCGCCTATTGGGATAGCGAGCTTAAATGGGCTCAGCAAGCGGGTGAAGCCGCTTACCCACTTTATACACGTAAAGCCGGTACTGACGTTTCTTACCTTGCTTGCGCTCGTTATCTATTATCAGAGGCAACTCGTGGCGCTATTTACCCGCAATTTGCCAGCCATAACGCGCAAACCGTGGCAGCAATTGCAGATATGGCGGGCGACCGTAACCATGAGTTCCAACGCTTGCATGGTATGGGACAAGAATTATATGACACTATTTTGGCAGAAGCAGGCGCTAAAGCAGTGCGTATTTATGCCCCCATTGGTGCCCATAAAGATTTACTACCCTACTTAGTGCGTCGTCTGCTAGAAAACGGTGCTAACACCTCGTTCGTCCACAAATTGGTCGATCCAAAAACCCCAATCGAGTCATTAGTGGTACATCCGCTAACAACGCTTATGGGTTACAAAACCCTAGCTAACAAAAAAATCGTTTTACCTACCGATATTTTCGGTAGTGATCGCAAAAACTCCAAGGGACTCAATATGAACATCATTTCCGAATCTGAGCCATTTTTCGCCGCATTAGAACAGTTTAAAGATACCCAATGGCAAGCGGGTCCACTGGTTAACGGCAAAACCTTAATCGGCGAGCACAAGACCGTTGTTAGCCCATACGACACCACTCAAACCGTGGGACAAATAGCCTTTGCCGACGATGCTGCCATAGAGCTAGCGCTAGCGTCTGCTGACGCAGCATTTGCCTCATGGACGCGTACGCCTGTAGAAATACGTGCTTGTGCGCTGCAAAAATTAGCGGATTTATTAGAAGAAAACCGTGAAGAGTTAATTGTTCTTTGTACCCGTGAAGCAGGCAAAAGCATTCAAGACGGTATTGATGAAGTGCGTGAAGCCGTTGATTTTTGTCGTTACTACGCCATACAAGCCAAGAAGATGATGGCTAAGCCTGAACTGCTTCCAGGCCCAACGGGTGAGCTGAACGAACTGTTTCTGCAAGGCCGCGGTGTATTCGTGTGTATCAGCCCATGGAACTTCCCACTAGCAATCTTCCTTGGCCAAGTTTCTGCGGCATTAGCGGCGGGTAACACTGTTATCGCCAAACCTGCAGAGCAAACCTCAATTATTGGTTACCGTGCAGTGCAGCTGGCTCACCAAGCGGGTATTCCTGTTGAGGTGCTGCAATTCTTACCCGGCACTGGCGCCACTGTGGGGAGCGCAATTACAGCGGACGAGCGTATTGGCGGTGTGTGCTTTACCGGTTCAACTGGCACAGCAAAACTGATTAACCGCACATTAGCCAACCGTGAAGGCGCAATTATTCCTTTAATTGCTGAAACTGGCGGTCAAAATGCCATGGTGGTGGACTCAACCTCGCAACCTGAGCAAGTGGTTAACGATGTGGTGTCATCGTCATTCACTAGCGCCGGTCAACGCTGCTCGGCGCTGCGCGTACTCTTCTTGCAAACAGACATAGCCGATCGCGTGATTGAAGTATTGCAAGGCGCGATGGATGAATTAGTCATTGGTAACCCAAGTTCAGTGAAAACTGACGTGGGTCCTGTGATTGACGCCACTGCAAAAGCTAACTTAGATGCGCATATCGACCATATCAAGCAAGTCGGTAAGCTTATCAAGCAAATGCCGCTGCCTGCGGGGACTGAAAATGGTCACTTCGTTTCGCCTACAGCGGTTGAAATCGATTCGATTAAAGTGCTTGAGAAAGAACACTTTGGCCCAATCCTACACATTATCCGCTACAAGGCTGCAGAGCTAAGCCAAGTGATCAATGAAATCAACAGCACAGGCTTTGGTTTAACCTTAGGTATCCACAGCCGTAACGAAGGCCATGCCCTTGAAGTTGCCGATAAAGTGAACGTAGGTAACGTGTACATTAACCGCAACCAAATCGGCGCTGTGGTTGGCGTACAGCCTTTTGGCGGCCAAGGTTTGTCTGGTACAGGTCCTAAGGCCGGTGGTCCGCATTACTTAACCCGTTTTGTGACTGAAAAGACTCGCACCAACAACATCACCGCCATCGGTGGTAACGCGACGTTACTGTCACTGGGTGATGGCGACGAATAAACTCACAGCATCTTTGTGTTAAATAGTCGCGATATTTCTTGGTATCGTTCTGAAATATCGTGACTATCAAAACTAATCGCTAAGCCATTAAAAAAGCCAGACTATCGTCTGGCTTTTTTACTTTAAATCAATCGCATAACCCAACACTACGTTTAAGACTTCGATAACCACTACAGATCTGCTATTTTGCTGTGCTTAACTAAGTGTAAGTGCTATTGAACCAAAACTGCATCACATATCTGTCATTAACACCGGTTGACCAAAACCTTTAAGTTCAGCATGGGAGGACTCAAAATATTGCTGCCAAAACTGCTTTAGCGGCAACATGACTTGGCCACCACGAAATCCTTTTGACGTTGCCGGAACCCAGCCTGCGCCTAACACATAAATATCTGCCTGCTTAAAATCACTGAGCATATTAGCCTTAGTAATTTTTTGCATTTCTTGCTCTGGAGCAATAACTTTTAAGGCATTTTTACTGTAAAAGCTGGTGACATCCGAGTTCTCAACCATATCAGAGACCAGTAACAACACTCGTCGCCCTTGGTTATCAGCTGCCACTTGCGGCGCTATCACTTGCGAAAGGTTGCTAAGAATTTCCGTTTTAGGTAAATCCACATCATCAGGTTTAAAAGCATGCTTGATATGGGCATCAATTTTAGTCTTAACAAACTGAGCCTGTTTATTCATGCAGCTATCAAAGGTCATCAGGTTTTTCTTTGAAACATCATCTCTATCAGCAATGTTGGTGTCCAATCGGCCACTAAACAAGACATCGGTATAATAATCTTTCACATAAGCACTAAAGCTGATGATGGTGATTTTGTCGCCCGGCTGAAGAAAAAGGTGCACCTTTTCATGTACTGACTGTTTGATATTAAGATCAGGGGAAAAGGTACCATCGATTGCCACAAATAAGTGCCGTCCTGGTACTGATGTCGCGGTACTGGGATCAATTTTGGCAAACTCGTAGCAACTTTTAATGTCATTTCGCTCAGCAGCGATGAGCGGTAAACTCGCAGAAATAGCGAAAGAGCCCAATAGGCCACCGATAACGAACTTAGCGAGCTTTGTCACGCATGCCATTAACTTAATTCTCCTAGCAACTCTTTGCGTAAACGATCGCGCATCTGTTCTTCCGTTTCAGCCACTTTTGGCGGCGGCGCCATTTCAGCAAGCAATTCTTGGCGAATACGCTGCTCAGCCTGTTCTGGTGTTTCTATTTGAGCAGCTGCTTCAGCTGCTTGCTTTGCGGCTGCATCGGCAATCAACTCAGCTTTAAGTCTGGCTTCCATTTGCTCTGGCGACTCAGTAACAACATCGTCTACTACTTTGGCCACAGCGGCTTTCTCTGCCGCGGCTGGGGTATTTTTCATCGCCTGATGACTGGCTAACGTTTGATGCTCGCGTAACCGTACCGATTGATCATAACGATTTTCAGCATTACCTAAATCTTCCATATACATCAAAAATGAACGATCGCCGCACGCTTCTAATACTTGCAACACTTTAGGATCTTGGCAGTTAATCTCAGCCTTTTGATTCATTCTTTGTTGTAAGTTGGTTAAGCGTTTTTGCGCCACACGTGCAACTTGCTGCTTTAAGCGTGAATAATGCGTCTTAAACTCACGCTCACTCTTAAAGTTACCGATTTCTTTACGGGCATCTTTAGAGTGCTTACCTGCAAATCCGGTTTTAAAACCAATCAAAATACCGAAAATTTGTAACAGTACAAACAGGAATGCGAGGAAGATGAAGGTTCCCCAACCGCCTTTCTGTTCGCGCTCCCAAATATCACCACCGGCTTTATCGTCGGCACTTTTCGCTTCTGCCACTAAAAATGCGGGCGGCGCTTCTGCGTAGGGATCCTGTGTTTGATACATTTCACCGGAGGTTTTGATCATGACTTCGTCAATGTGCATTTTTTCAAGCACTTGGCCACGAACATATGTAGCCAACACTGCAATAACAATAATCGCAATCGCAGTTATTGTAGTGATGAAATAACGGGGCTTAACTTCAGCATTTGTAGAAATCCGATTAATGACTTGTTTGTATTGCGGCTCATCATCATCGTCAAAGGTTTTATCTAAATTAATGCGGGTATTAGGCGCGAGTTCTGGGGTGGCTTTGTCACGATTTTTAGCATTTTTCCACCATACTTTCGCTTTTTTAATCAGCGAGTTTGCATGTAATTCATGCCCAGTAAAGTGAGTTAAGCCAACCAGTAAAACTGAAATAATAAAAGCAATACCCACTGCGCCTTGCTGTTGCAGCTTTTCTGATGCGCCAGGGATAGTAAAACCAGACAGCACATAACTAAATCCCATCGCCTCAACAAATACTAAAGCGGCGATCAGAATCCAACCTAAAATGTGTAAGTTATTACGACCATTTTCAGTCACTTTACCTAAGTAATCTTGGCTTTTACTGAACAATTCTTCGTCTTTATTTACTTTTTCGTAATGAGCAGCAAAGTCGGTACACAGCGCGACTTCAGTGTTCAGCCAATCTTTATCGTAAATCTTAACTTGAGTTTCATAATCTTTCGCTAAGCGACTTTCCTTACCGATCAATGGGAAGGCGTACCACATATTGAGCCACCAAAAGCTCACTTTATCCCACCAAATGGTCATCACGACCACTAAGACCATCAAAGACAGTAACAGCGACACTAATGCGCGATACTCGTTAAACAGCGTTGACACCAAATCCATTTCTAACTCCTAAGCGCATTTCTTATAACAATTTTGGTTCAAAATCGGCTTCATAAACCGCTTTGTTTTTTTCGTAATACAGCTTGCCAGCAATCGCAGCAGCTGAACGATCAATAGGCATCACTAAATCCATGCAACGCACTGGCGAGTCTTTCTCACTTGTAAACACACGATATAACAAACCTTTATCGCCATAATACGTTTCTACATGGCTAGTCAGTTGATAATTAGGCGCATCTTTGCTTGAGCCTTTATAATTTTTCCAAATATTCACTTTAGGTGCAGATATCGCGGTGCCGCTGTCTTTAATAACAGCCACTGGCGTTAAGCCAATATAATGGCCGTTAACCTTACTCACCCAAACCGTCCCGTTCATGCCCGGTAAGTAATCTGCGGTGTTGTAATCATTACGATTGTAACTCTCACCCGTAGATAAACTTTTGACATCACCCGTTACCCGAGGCCCTTCTACGGCGCAGTTTAAACTTGATATCTCTGATGCATAAGCCTTACTAAATAGTGCAAAACCACTCTCTTTCTTAACTCCGACCAATTGGGCAAAGTTAGTCGAGGCGTCTGCCATTTTTTTGCCACCAAAATCGACGAGGGCTTTTTGTTGCTTGACGGGATCAAGTAATTTCACGATTTCTGACTGCGTCATGTCAATTGATGCAGACTCAGCAGTTGATGGGCTTGGGGTGGTTTGAGCCACCGCTTTTGTCGGTTGAACCGTGGCAACTTTATCCTGCGAACGGCGGGATAAATAGCTTAAATTCGTTTTTTGTTTATAGGAATAAGCCAGTAATTGATCAGGTTTACCATCAATTTCAATAATCTCAACGCGGCGGTTTTTAGCCTTGCCCACGTCATCACTATTGGCGGCAACGGGTTGTGATTCGCCCGCACCTTGGAAGAATAATCGTTCTGTAGGAATACCCGCTTGATTAAAAATTGTCGCTACATAGCGTGCTCTTGCTTCGCTAAGCTCTTGATTTAACGCTTCTCCACCACTGGCATCTGTGTGCCCAGTAATCAAAATATTTTGTTTAGAATCTTTATAAATCGCAGCGAGTTTTTGAAACTTTTTCTTAGCTTCTGCCGTGGCTTCTGCAGATCCTGAAGCAAACATCACCTCATTGCTAGACACAGTTGCAGCCATGCCCACAACTTGATAATCTGCATATTTTTGTTGATCGTCCTTAGACATAGTTTGTTCAGGAGAACTGATCAACAAACTACTTTGTTGCTCATCACTGGCCTTTGAAGCACTGATTGAAGTGAATTGAATATCGAGATTTTCAGTTTTGGCCAATTGTTCTAACGCTTCGCGTTTCTTCTGAAAATCATAACCGACGGTACAACCTATCGCTGCGCCAGCCGCACCGCCATAAACCATACCTTTTTTGCCGCCCAAATAATTACCAATGAGCACACCTAAACCGGTACCAATAGCACAACCAATAACGGTTTCTTTATTATCTTCGACGGACTGAGTGATGGCACAACTACTGAGCGATAATACACCAGCAACGGCTAGTGATATGGATTTGAAATTAGACTTCATCGTCATCCCTAACTTTTTTTAAAATTCAAACGGAATTCTATAGATAAAATAAGTTAAGGATTAGAGTAAATCAGCCTTGGAAAGTCAATCTAAAGTTGACATTTATGTAACCAAAACATTAATTAAAGCTTAAATTTTTAAGTGATTTCCTACCTAAAATGGCTTCAACGACTAACGCCTATGTGTTTTCGAAACGGTTTATTGTGAACTCATATCCACTATCGAAAAAAACTTTCCAAGGTCATCGTTTCTCTGTTGCACCGACTCTTTCAAACACCCCATAATTAACACCCGACGCTATTCTTGTTTTATCCTAATGTTAATTTTATTAAGGTTGCTATGACATTTTCGCTATTAGATATTTCTGCATTGGTGTGGTTTATCGTTTCTTGGGCTGGCTATACCGCCTTTGCCCGTCTTAAGGCGAAAGATACCGACTGTATTGCCCGTGGCCTACATAAGCATAGAATTTATTGGATGCTTGAGGTGATGACCCGCGGAGTACGGGTAGGTGATGCAGCATTACTGGCTAACCTTGAACGAAACATTGCTTTTTTTGCCTCAACCACTTTATTTGTGCTCGCAGGTGTACTGACCTTATTTGCTCAAGTTGAACGCTTAGAGAGCGTAATATCGACCATTCCGTTTGCTGCGCCTCCAAATCATTCACTGGTGCAAGTAAAGCTTGCCCTATTAGTTGGCATCTTTGTGATGGCCTTCTTTCAGTTTACCTGGTCAATGCGTCAATATGGATTTGTGAATGTGATGATAGGTGCAGGGCCATTAGACAGCGATGGCTCAAACGATAATCTCAAAGCTTACGCAAGACAAATGGCAACAGTGCAAGATCAAGCAGCGCACTCTTACAACTATGGACTGCGAGCCTATTATTTTTCGATGGCGGTATTGTGCTGGTTTGTACACCCGATACTGTTTATCTCCGCGAGTTTATTCGTAGTTGCAACCTTATATCGCCGCGAATTCAAATCCCGCGCGGTCACGGCAATTACTGCGGCAAAAGGTCACTTACTGATAGAAAGTCAAATAAAAGGAAACACACACGCTGATTAACGCGTGTCTCAGCTGTGAATTATTGTCCTATACTGTTGGTATCATAACGCAATGGAATGATAGGAAAGTCACATGAATGAGAACTTACTGACCTTAGATGAAGTGTGCAAAATGCTCGATAAAACGCCAGCAACAATAAAACGCTTTGCACGAGAAAACTTACTATCGAGCGTGCAAGAAGGTAACGAATTAAAATTCAATGAAGCTGAAGTAAAGCGTTACCTTTCATTTTCGCAACGCTTAGGTTAATCGTTAATATCTGGCCGTATAGCCTGCTAATATGTTGTGCGAATACATAAGTATTACGAGCTTATCTACAATATTAGTGCCTAGTTAACAAGCCCCAATCATCTTGGGGCAACATCATTTTTAAAGCCCGTTGGTCTTCAAAGCTTGAGAGAGTTGTCGATAGGATAACAACTCCCGCTGCGCTTCACATAAACCTAATTCGGTAGCAAGTTGCACTAATTGCGCTTCAAATTCAGGCATCAGGGCTTCATCATCGGTCATAATCGCCAGCTCAGCAAAATCCCCTAGCCCATCGAGATGGTCCAGTGTTAGATGAAATTTACCGAGAAAATAAATACTACGGCGCTTTTTGATTTCAAGTACACACTCGTAACCTAAGGTATGCAGCATGCTCTTAGCTTTAGTCGCATCGGTGATATTGACTGCTTCACAGCGGTCTTTCTCAGGGCCTTTGACTATCCACAACATAATGCCCGATGGCTGCATCTCACGGATACACAAACTCTTATGCTCGCTTATCAGTGAGTGTGACGCTAAATCAAAGTAACAGTCATGCTCTAGATTATCTTCGAGCATCACCTCGGGGTTCCTTGTTTGCAAAACTGCAAAAAAGGCATCGCGGTCTAGTAAACGATATTTAAGCTCAACCTCAAATTTGCCACTAAAGTGGGCATTAATTTGAGGGGCAAAGGCGACTGGCATTGCAGGGTTCATCGACATAATTCCAGTGTTAATATAGCGTGAGATATTTTGTATAAAAACTTATGCAAGCCTTTGATATAAGGCTTGGTACTCTTTACTGTTTGCCATCAAACTTTGATGATTGCCAGAGGCATTAATTTTGCCCTCTTGCAGCAAGTGAATTTGATCCATCTTCGCCATTGCCGTCAAACGGTGGCTGATCATCAATAAGGTTTTATCTTTAGCAAACTCAAATAGTAAACTTAAAATTTCTCGCTCAGTGCGCTTATCTAAGCCTTCGGTGGGCTCATCGAGCAAGAGCAATGGCGCATCACGCAACAAGGCTCGCGCGACACCAATACGGCGCTGCTCGCCGCCTGAAAGCTGCCGCCCGCCTTCACCAATCCATAGCTCCAGCGGTTTATCACCGGTAAGTAAGGCGCTAAGCCCGACTCTTTGCAGCACTTCAATCAAACGCGCATCATGGGCGGTGCGTTTTTCACCTTCAATAACCGGTAAGGCCAATACTAAGTTTTCACGCAAGGTGCCTGCAAACAGATAAATCCGTTGGCTCACCACAGTAATCGCCTCACGCAGACCGCGCTCGCTATAGTCTGAAAGTGCATAACCATCGAGCTTGATAAGTCCTTGCTGCGCCTGCCATTCACGGGTAATGAGCGCCAACAAGCTCGACTTACCGCAACCAGTTGGCCCAAGTAGCGCAACTTTTTCTCCGGCTTTGATTTCAAGGGACAACCCTTGCAGCACACTTTGCCCTTCACGATAGCCAAAATGGATATCTTCAATCAACAGCGCCCCCGATTTGGCTCTTAAGCCTGTATCGGTCATAAATTGAATATCGGCCTCTTGTTCAATAATTTCATTAATCCGCGTCGCCGCGAGCACGCAGCCAGACAAATGCTGAAACGCGCCCGCAATCGGCATCATCATTTCAACGCAGGCCATTGTGGCAAACACCATAAGCGCAAACATAGGCCCTGGCGGCACTGCATCGCCTACTCCTTGAGCGGCTAAATACAGCATCATAATCAAGGCTGAACCCGTTGAGATAATCAACATTGCTTGGCTAAGCGCGGTAATATTGGCCATCGTACTTTGGCTTTTGAACAAACTAGCCTCTGCCTCATTCAGTCTTTGCCTAAATCTGTCGTTAGCACCAAATAAGCTCAGCTCGGCTTGGCCTTGCAACACATCTAATAATTGCACCCGATACTGGCGTTTTGTTTCGAGCATCGTGCGGCTTGGCGTGTGTCCTAGTCGATAAAATAGTAATGGCATCACTAACCAAACCGCCACTAAGAACAGGCAAAGACTCAGGGCAAGCTTGGCATCAAACCAAGCGAGGAACAGATACAACAGCCCCGTCATCAATAATGATGCCGCCATTGGCGTGAGCAGACGAAGATAGAGATGATCAAGGGTATCAATATCGGCAACTAAGCGATTGAGCATGTCGCCACGGCGTAACCCTTGTAGGTTTTTAGCACTGAGCGGTAACAACTTACGCCACGCCCAAACGCGCAGCTCGGTCAGTAGTTTAAAGGTTGCTTCGTGGGTGGCTAAACGCTCACCGTAACGACTGGCGGTGCGCGCTATTGAGAAAAATCGTACCCCGCCCGCGGGCGTAAAAAAGTTAAATGTTTGTGCTGTGACTATCGCTAAACCCGCTACCGCAGTAGCAGAAAGAAACCAGCCCGAAAGTGACAGCAAACCTATACCTGTGATGAGGGTAATAATGGTCAACAATAAGCCTACGGACATCATGAGCCATTGGCGCGAAAACAATCGAATAAAGGGGATCAGCACTTTCATTGGCGGTCTCCTTGAGTGATATCTGCGGCAATATCGAGCGTGGAATCAACTAAGCTAGTGTTTGATAACGGTGCAAGTTCAATATCCGCCACAGATTCAACATTCTCCCGCAATAGCGTTTGAAATAACCCTGGCGTGTTAGACAAAGTGGTAAAGTTGCCGCGCTGCACTATCGAGCCTTTATCAAGCACGAGAATGCTGTCCATTTCATCGAGCTTATCTAATCTGTGAGTCACCATAATGCACATCTTGCCAGCCATCGCAGTGTTTAAGGCTGCGCTTACCGCTTGCTCACTCTGGCTATCTAAACTCGCAGTAGGCTCATCAAGTACAAATAAACTTGCCTGCTGTCCAAGCGCCCTTGCTAGCGCAATACGCTGGGCTTGGCCAACGGACAACCCTGAAGATTGCTCCCCAATCGGCGAGTCCAAACCCAATGGCTGCGCTGTAATAAACTCGGCTATATTGGCCGCAGTTAACAACTGCCAAATCTTATCTTCTGGCATCGCTTGATTGGCTAAGGCAACATTATCGCGCACTGTGCCGTGAAATAACTGCGGCTCTTGTCCAAGCCAAGCTAAGTGTTGCCGCCAGTGGGGTAAGTCGATTGCAGATAACTCATGGCCATTAATCAATAAATGACCTTTGTAGGGTAAAAACCCCAGTAACGTATTAAGCAAGTTGGTTTTACCCGCGCCACTTGGGCCAACCAAAGCTAAATGTTCACCATTTTGGACATCAAAACTCAATGGGCCTAATAAACGCGTGCCATCTACACTGAATACTTCAAGATTATCAGCGCGGAGCGTCTGGATGCTATCAATACGGATTGTTCCCGCAAACTCGGGCTCAGGATATTCAAGCAAGGTAATCAAGGCCTCTGCTGCGCCAATGGCCTGTGCTTTAGCGTGATAATGAGTGCCCATATCCCGCAGTGGTTGATAAAACTCAGGGGCTAAGATGAGAATAAACAACCCAGTAAACAAACTAAAAGGAATTCCACCCAGTTCAGGATCGGCACTCGCGCTGATATTGGCATGAGCGCCATAGTAGCCAAAATCTAAGTTACCTAAATAACTAAAACCAAAATACACCGCTAACACCGCAATCGACACCGCCGCAAAAAACTCTAATACCGCCGAGCTTAAAAATGCGAGCCGCAGTACCGACATAGTACGGCTGCGAAACTCTTCCGAAGCCGTGGCTATGACGTTAAGTTCAGCATCGCCACGGTGGAATAGTTTTAGGGTGCTTAAGCCCTTTAATCTATCCATAAAATGACCACTCAACCTGGCCAGTGCATTGAAGTTGTTACGGTTAGCATCAGCAGCGCCCATGCCGACTAAAATCATAAACAGAGGAATCAATGGCGCGGTGAGCAATAAAATTAATCCTGCTGCCCAGTTGAGGGGAAATACAGCGGCCAAAATCAACATTGGGATAAAACCAGCCAGACTCACTTGCGGAAGATATCTGGCATAAAAGTCTTGTAAATCTTCAACTTGCTCTAACACTATGCTGGCCCAACTACCGGCGGGCTTACCTTTAATAAACGCAGGCCCAAGCTTAATCAGCTTGTCCATTACTGCTGAGCGGATATGACCTCGTAGGCGTTTACCCGCCTCAAAACTAGCGCGTTCACGCCCATAGGCAAGTAATGCGCGCAACAACATTAACGCAATTAAACCAATAAAATGTGGCATAAAAGCGGCGATATTAACCGTTAAAGACTGAGTACCGCTATCGGCTATAGCTTCGCTATTTATGAACTTTCCGCCAAGAATGACGCCATCAAGAATCGTCGCAATCAGGTACGCCTGCGCCACCATAGCGATAGCGCTTAGCATGCCCAGCCATAATGACAACTTAAGGAACAAGCCACAGGCTCTTTTTTGTATTTTTAGCCAAACAAGAAGGGATTTTTCTAACGACTTATCCATGGTGCTCCAACAAGAAAAAAATTAAGCGATGAATAGCAGAAATGTATACCGATAACGACTGAGTTAAAGTACTTGTAACCGCGAAAACGTTTCGATAGGGACGCAGTATCGCAGGCATCTACAGCAGATGAAACCCTCCCACAGACTTTTGCTAGCAGACTCACAGAAACGCGCTAAAGATAAAAAAATACCTGAGTTAACGGAACTTTCCCTAGCACTAGCCTGATAGCCAAAATTTCGATAGCATTAAGCTCTTTATATTAAGTGCCTGCTACCTATGCCAAATAAAAATGCCGGTTTCACCCTAATTGAACTCATTGTGGTCATTATTATTCTAGGAATATTAGCCATAGTTGCAGCTCCTAAATTCATCAATTTACAATCAGATGCCTATAAAAGTCAGTTATCTGGAGCATTTGCATCGATGAAATCCGCCGTCACTTTATTCAAAGCGAAATCTGAAATTGCTAACAGCGGCACCACCAATCGAGTCGTTTACGACGATATTCGTGGTGAAAACTACCAACCTTGGGCAGCTAGCACCAGCGGTATAACCCCAAGCGATGCTTACACTACTGCGCCAGAAATTTTTAAGGCTGCAGGGCTCAATGTTAATGAATGGTCCTACCGCATTCACACTACTAGCGGCACCTATGAAGTTATTGCCGCGCCAAAGCAAAAACTAGACCTTGCCACGCCAAATCAAGCTCAAGTCGAAGCAACCAATTGCTACATCAGTTACAAATGGGAAACGACTGGTGTTCCCACCTATAACAAAGTTGATACCGGTTGCTAAGATGACCTTAAAACCCGTAAAAATAAAAAAACAGCGAGTTAACTTTAAGTTGGCTCGCTGTTTTTGTTAGAGCTAAATCTTACCATGAAAGGATTTTTAAATGGCTTAGCCCTTACTGCACCGCGCCGTATTTCACTAGCACATGCCAGAGCAACTTAAGTTCGTGGGCGACTTGAGCGCGATTACCGCGTTCGCGCCAATGCTGCGGTGAATGGTATAAATCCCGCGTAGCCACGCCAATAGCATGGGCATCAACCTTATCGTCTATTGCGATACGACTCGCCAGCGATGGCATAGTCGGACCACGAAAATCGCTCGGAATTTGCGCAGTGTGCAAACTAAAACCGTTGTGGTATTGCAGCTCGATATCGTATTTATCGCACACATTACTTAAGGTTGAACCAATATCCGTTCCCTTAAAGCTGGGATCAGCGACCAACATGGCAATATCCTCACTAAGCAATACATCGCCGTGGATCTGCGCTTCAATATAATGATCAAGATTATTTGATAAAGGTCGCTCAAAACGTGATAACAAAGAAGCATTGAGTTGATGCGCCATATACTGGACTACATTCAATGGCTTAAAATCTGATTTACCTAAAGCGTAATGACGCTCAAAACTCTCGGTTAACAGCGCCGCTAAAATGTCATCAAAACAGGATAACGTGCCCTTTTCTTTGGGGTTACGGTACGAATCAAGATAACTAAAAGTTGCGCGTGCCAGCACATCTGTTTTTGTCAGTAAATAGCAACTGCCAAAACGGGGCGCTGGGCCATCCTGCCACATGCCCAAATCAAGTGCACCATACTTAGGCCGTGATTTAGTGCCTTTATAAGCATGACCAAAAAGCTGATTTTCCCAATGATCTCGCGGGCCACCTAACTCAGGTGACAACTGACCATTAGAAATATGCGTTTCAAACTGACTGCGGTATTGGCCATCACGCAGTAAACCTTCAGCGACTGTCATGCCACGGCTATCAATTTTATCCGGATGGAAATGCAGCGCGATTCGGCCGCAATGGAGTAACTGCTTGAGCGCGAGTTGCATCTCATGCATAGGGATATTTGACATCTGTTGCACATTTTTAATCACAGCAACGGCCTGTTCGCTGCGTCCACGAGCAAGGCGTTCAATATGCTGTATGGCTGTCATAATTCACCTATTAAAGAGGTAGTTAACCGTTTAGGAAGATGGTTTACCTTAAAATAAACATCCTCGCTATCGCAAGCATACACTGACGGAATCTTAAGTGATATCAGCTATAAAACGGTGTTAAGTGCGATAGATTAATAGCATTCATTTTATACCAATCTAATCAGGACGAAGTGATCTAACGTTCACTTATATAACATGTTAAAAAATAGTCCATTATCGCCCCTAAATAGATAAAAAAGGCGGATGTAATACCGCACAAATTACTGGTAATAGTCCGTCTGATTAATCTATGACATATATTTAGCCACTAAGTTGCGCCATCCTACTTATGCTGAAAAGGTTAACCAATCTCTCTTCAATAGTCTGACAAGCTATTTGTGTGCCAATCTGAATGAAAACTGCTGTAAAAGTCCATATTTGATGGCACTTAAGGGCCTAATCCTGTAAGCTGCACGCCCGCCAGCAGACCTGGCAACAGACCATAAATGCAGCAAAGCGTTGCCACAAGAGACCAATCTATGAGTTTTACCTCCCTGGGCTTATCGGCCCCGATACTTAAAGCCGTTGCCGAACAAGGCTACGACACACCTTCGCCAATCCAAGCTCAAGCTATTCCCGCTGTGCTTGAAGGCAAAGATGTGATGGCGGCCGCCCAAACAGGAACAGGTAAAACAGCAGGTTTCACTCTGCCTATGCTCGAACTCCTGAGTAAAGGTATGCGTGCTCAAGCAGGCCAAGTGCGCGCATTAGTGTTAACTCCGACTCGCGAACTGGCGGCTCAGGTTGCTGAAAGTGTCGAAACCTATGGTAAGAACTTACCACTGCGTTCGGCGGTGATATTTGGTGGCGTGCCTATCAATCCACAAATCGCTAAATTGCGCCACGGTGTTGATATTTTAGTCGCAACCCCAGGTCGATTAATGGATCTGTACAATCAAAAAGCGGTGAAATTTAGCCAGCTTGAAATCTTAGTGTTAGATGAAGCCGATCGCATGCTCGACATGGGCTTTATCCGCGACATCCGTAAGATTCTGGCCATTTTACCTAAGCAACGCCAAAACCTGATGTTCTCAGCCACCTTCTCCGATGAAATTCGCGAGCTGGCAAAAGGCTTAGTCAACAATCCGGTCGAAATCTCGGTCACACCACGTAACGCGGCGGCGACCACAGTCAAACAGTGGATTTGCCCTGTTGATAAGAGCCAAAAATCAGCGTTGTTGATCCAACTGATCAAACAACACGATTGGCAACAAGTGTTAGTATTTTCGCGCACTAAACATGGTGCCAACCGTTTGGCGAAAAGCCTTGAAGATGCTGGCATTAAAGCCGCTGCAATTCATGGAAACAAGAGCCAAACCGCGCGTACTAAAGCCTTGGCTGACTTTAAAAATGGCCAAGCCCGCGTATTGGTTGCGACCGATATCGCTGCCCGTGGTTTGGACATTGATCAATTACCACAAGTAGTTAACTTTGACTTACCAAACGTGCCAGAAGATTATGTGCATCGCATCGGCCGTACTGGCCGCGCAGGTGCATCGGGTCAAGCGGTATCACTGGTCAGTAACGAAGAAATTAAACTACTGAACGATATTGAGCGTTTGATCAATCGCGTGTTAGATCGTGAAATGGTTGAAGGCTTCCACCATGTATTACCTGAATCACGTTTAGGTAGTGGTGGAAAAAGTAACAATAAAGCAGTAGCGACTCGTCGAAATAGCCGCAGCTCAACGCCATCAACCTCACGCGAGGGCGCCCAAAGAAGTGTTGAGCATAAAGATGGTCAACGCAGTGGTGACGTAGCGCGCGGTCATAAACCAAACGATAAAAACCCACGACACAGCAATGATGCTACGAGTGCGCCACGCGCCGATGCTCAAGCACGCCCACAGCGTGCAAACGATGGTCGTGCAAATAATTCAGGCGCTAGTCGCCCGAGTGAAGGCCGTTCTAGCTCAGGTGAGAATCGTAGCCAAGCAGGTGACAATCCTTACGCTAATGGCCCGAAGAAAAATACTCGTCGTCCAAATAATGGCGCAAGTCGCCCGAGAAACTCGCAGGACTAATTTACAGAGCAAATTAGCTTAGTTTGCAGTCCTCTTTGTACTTGAGTGAATACTCTTAATAAAAAACGCCCAACTCCACACGGAGTTGGGCGTTTTTTTATAGGTTTAAGACACCAACACTAAACCTTAAGCCCTATCCCACGTGAAACCAGATAATAAGCTAACGTCCACAGTGCAATACAAAAACCAACCATGATGCCGATTGAGAGCGGCACGCTAATATCTGCAAAGCCTAAAAAACCATAGCGAAACACGTTGATCATATAAACTACAGGGTTAAGTGCCGATACGCCTTGCCAGAATGATGGCAAGAGAGATAGCGAATAAAATACACCGCCAAGATAGGTTAATGGCGTAAGTATAAAAGTTGGGATGATACTGATATCGTCAAAACTTTTGGCATAAATCGCATTAATTAAGCCACCTAATGAAAACAATACTGAGGTTAGGAACACAGTCATAACCACAAGCCCTACGTGATGTAAGCTAATGTCGACAAAGAACATTGCCACTAATGTCACGATTAAACCGACACATAATCCGCGGGCTACGCCGCCGCCCACATAACCTGCAATCAGTACATAATGTGGCACTGGCGCAACCAGTAATTCTTCTAAATTACGCTGAAACTTAGCACTATAGAAAGAACTGGCGACGTTAGAGTAAGAGTTAGTGATCACCGACATCATGATCAAACCTGGTGCGATAAACTCCATATACGTTACACCGCCCATCTCACCAATGCGGCTACCGACTAAATTACCAAAAATCAAAAAGTACAAGGTCATGGTAATTGCTGGCGGCACTAATGTTTGCAGCCAAATACGGGTAAATCGATTAATCTCTTTAGCAAGAATACTTTTAAAAGCAATAAAGTAGAGCTGGTTCATACAGAGGCCTCCTGAGTTTTCTTCACCAACTCAACGAAGAGTTCTTCTAATCGGTTAGCTTTATTACGCATCGATAACACTTCCACATTGGCCGCGCTTAATTGGCTAAACACATCATTAAGATTATGCTCTTTCGCCACATCCACCTCTAAGGTGTGTGGGTCGGTTAACCGACAAGCCATGCCATCAAGGATGGGGGCTGTTTGAATATCGCGGCGAAGATCAAGGATAAAGGTCTCCATATTCAGCTTACTCAGCAGCGCCTTCATACTCGTGCATTCCACTAAAATACCGTTATCGATAATGCCAATATTACGACACAGCATTTCCGCTTCTTCGAGGTAATGGGTGGTCAGGATGATCGTCACGCCCTGTTGATTAATTTGTTTAAGAAACTCCCACATAGAACGGCGTAGTTCAATATCTACACCTGCGGTAGGCTCATCTAAAATCAATAGCTTAGGTTCGTGCATTAACGCACGGGCGATCATTAACCGTCGCTTCATGCCGCCGGATAATTCTCGCGATGGACTGTGACGCTTTTCCCACAAATCAAGTTGGCTTAAGTATTTTTTGGCACGCTCAAGGGCAACAGATTTAGGCACGCCATAGTAACCCGCTTGATTCACAACAATCTGCAACACGGTTTCAAACTGATTGAAGTTAAATTCCTGAGGCACCAAACCAATGCACAGCTTTGCATGTTCTAATTGTTTATCAATATCATAATCAAAGATTTTGACCGTACCGGCACTCTTCTGCACTAGGGAACTAATAATCCCAATCGTAGTTGATTTACCCGCGCCATTGGGGCCAAGTAAAGCAAAAAAATCCCCTTTGTTCACAGTTAGACTAATACCCTTAACCGCTTCGACGCCGCCTTTATAGGTTTTTTTAAGCCCTTCGAGTACCAGAGCATGGGTAATATCTACCATATTTGTACCGTTCCTTACATATTAAGAAAGTCATAAGATGGTGCTAAAAAACACAATTGCAATGATGGGTTGTAGAACTAAGGTGAATAAATTCGCTAATTGATTGAAAAACTAGCCTTTAATGGTTCACTTATTTATTCTAACTTTTGTATAAGCGCAAAAAGTAAAACTCCCGCCTGCTGCGGGAGTTTTAAACAATATCGGACACTTAATCGAGTGGCACGACTTTGGCGATATAAGGTAGATTGCGATACTGCTCCGCATAATCAATACCATAGCCGACAATAAACTCATCAGGGATCGTAAAGCCAATAAAATCAACCTTCACATCGACTTCACGGCGTTCAGGTTTATCCAGTAAAGTACACAGTGCCAAACTCTTTGGCTCACGCAGTAACAGCATTTCGCGCACTTTACTTAAGGTGTTACCTGAATCAATCAAATCTTCCACAATCAGCACATCGCGACCCGCGATATCGGATTGTATATCTTTCAGCACTTTCACATCCCGTGAGCTGGTCATGGTATTGCCATAGCTAGAAACTGACATAAAATCGATTTCAACATGGCCTTTAATGCGGCGACATAAATCAGCCATAAAGACCACTGAGCCTTTTAGTAGGCCAACCATCAGCAAACGCTCACTGTTGGCATAATGAGCATTAATCAGCTCGGCTAGTTCATCTAATTTCTGGCTTATCTCTTCTGCAGAGATCATCACTTCGGTGGTGTGTTTCATATAAGTCTCAATTGTCGAGGTCGCGGTTAGACTGTTTGTCATAACCCCAGCGACTCGTTAATGCATGGTCAACGCCCAAATGATCGAGAATTCGAGCGACCATGAAGTCTACCAGATCTTCAACCGATTGGGGATTGTGATAAAAGCCAGGAGCGGCAGGCATAATCGTCACGCCGAGGCGAGAAAGACTTAACATATGCTCTAAGTGTATGGCACTAAACGGTGTTTCCCTTGGCACTAGGATTAATTGGCCGCGCTCTTTAAGTACCACATCGGCGGCGCGTTCAAGTAAATTATTACTCATTCCGGTGGCCACAGCGGCTAACGTGCCCGTCGAGCAAGGACAAATCACCATTTGCTTAGGTGCGGCGCTACCTGACGCCGGTGGTGAAAACCATTCATCTTTGCCTAATACCACTAACTCGCCAGTGATACTTACGCCTTTTTCATGCAATAAAGCTAATAGTTGTGCATGGGCTTTATCGCTATTGGCGCTAAGTTGTAAGCCATGCTCAGTAGCCAGTACCACCCGAGCAGCACTAGAAATCATTAAAAAAACTTGATAACCCGACACTAACAAACACAACAAGCTCGACTTACCGCAACCAGTTGGCCCAAGTAGCGCAACTTTTTCTCCGGCTTTGATTTCAAGGGACAACCCTTGCAGCACACTTTGCCCTTCACGATAGCCAAAATGGATATCTTCAATCAACAGCGCCCCCGATTTGGCTCTTAAGCCTGTATCGGTCATAAATTGAATATCGGCCTCTTGTTCAATAATTTCATTAATCCGCGTCGCCGCGAGCACGCAGCCAGACAAATGCTGAAACGCGCCCGCAATCGGCATCATCATTTCAACGCAGGCCATTGTGGCAAACACCATAAGCGCAAACATAGGCCCTGGCGGCACTGCATCGCCTACTCCTTGAGCGGCTAAATACAGCATCATAATCAAGGCTGAACCCGTTGAGATAATCAACATTGCTTGGCTAAGCGCGGTAATATTGGCCATCGTACTTTGGCTTTTGAACAAACTAGCCTCTGCCTCATTCAGTCTTTGCCTAAATCTGTCGTTAGCACCAAATAAGCTCAGCTCGGCTTGGCCTTGCAACACATCTAATAATTGCACCCGATACTGGCGTTTTGTTTCGAGCATCGTGCGGCTTGGCGTGTGTCCTAGTCGATAAAATAGTAATGGCATCACTAACCAAACCGCCACTAAGAACAGGCAAAGACTCAGGGCAAGCTTGGCATCAAACCAAGCGAGGAACAGATACAACAGCCCCGTCATCAATAATGATGCCGCCATTGGCGTGAGCAGACGAAGATAGAGATGATCAAGGGTATCAATATCGGCAACTAAGCGATTGAGCATGTCGCCACGGCGTAACCCTTGTAGGTTTTTAGCACTGAGCGGTAACAACTTACGCCACGCCCAAACGCGCAGCTCGGTCAGTAGTTTAAAGGTTGCTTCGTGGGTGGCTAAACGCTCACCGTAACGACTGGCGGTGCGCGCTATTGAGAAAAATCGTACCCCGCCCGCGGGCGTAAAAAAGTTAAATGTTTGTGCTGTGACTATCGCTAAACCCGCTACCGCAGTAGCAGAAAGAAACCAGCCCGAAAGTGACAGCAAACCTATACCTGTGATGAGGGTAATAATGGTCAACAATAAGCCTACGGACATCATGAGCCATTGGCGCGAAAACAATCGAATAAAGGGGATCAGCACTTTCATTGGCGGTCTCCTTGAGTGATATCTGCGGCAATATCGAGCGTGGAATCAACTAAGCTAGTGTTTGATAACGGTGCAAGTTCAATATCCGCCACAGATTCAACATTCTCCCGCAATAGCGTTTGAAATAACCCTGGCGTGTTAGACAAAGTGGTAAAGTTGCCGCGCTGCACTATCGAGCCTTTATCAAGCACGAGAATGCTGTCCATTTCATCGAGCTTATCTAATCTGTGAGTCACCATAATGCACATCTTGCCAGCCATCGCAGTGTTTAAGGCTGCGCTTACCGCTTGCTCACTCTGGCTATCTAAACTCGCAGTAGGCTCATCAAGTACAAATAAACTTGCCTGCTGTCCAAGCGCCCTTGCTAGCGCAATACGCTGGGCTTGGCCAACGGACAACCCTGAAGATTGCTCCCCAATCGGCGAGTCCAAACCCAATGGCTGCGCTGTAATAAACTCGGCTATATTGGCCGCAGTTAACAACTGCCAAATCTTATCTTCTGGCATCGCTTGATTGGCTAAGGCAACATTATCGCGCACTGTGCCGTGAAATAACTGCGGCTCTTGTCCAAGCCAAGCTAAGTGTTGCCGCCAGTGGGGTAAGTCGATTGCAGATAACTCATGGCCATTAATCAATAAATGACCTTTGTAGGGTAAAAACCCCAGTAACGTATTAAGCAAGTTGGTTTTACCCGCGCCACTTGGGCCAACCAAAGCTAAATGTTCACCATTTTGGACATCAAAACTCAATGGGCCTAATAAACGCGTGCCATCTACACTGAATACTTCAAGATTATCAGCGCGGAGCGTCTGGATGCTATCAATACGGATTGTTCCCGCAAACTCGGGCTCAGGATATTCAAGCAAGGTAATCAAGGCCTCTGCTGCGCCAATGGCCTGTGCTTTAGCGTGATAATGAGTGCCCATATCCCGCAGTGGTTGATAAAACTCAGGGGCTAAGATGAGAATAAACAACCCAGTAAACAAACTAAAAGGAATTCCACCCAGTTCAGGATCGGCACTCGCGCTGATATTGGCATGAGCGCCATAGTAGCCAAAATCTAAGTTACCTAAATAACTAAAACCAAAATACACCGCTAACACCGCAATCGACACCGCCGCAAAAAACTCTAATACCGCCGAGCTTAAAAATGCGAGCCGCAGTACCGACATAGTACGGCTGCGAAACTCTTCCGAAGCCGTGGCTATGACGTTAAGTTCAGCATCGCCACGGTGGAATAGTTTTAGGGTGCTTAAGCCCTTTAATCTATCCATAAAATGACCACTCAACCTGGCCAGTGCATTGAAGTTGTTACGGTTAGCATCAGCAGCGCCCATGCCGACTAAAATCATAAACAGAGGAATCAATGGCGCGGTGAGCAATAAAATTAATCCTGCTGCCCAGTTGAGGGGAAATACAGCGGCCAAAATCAACATTGGGATAAAACCAGCCAGACTCACTTGCGGAAGATATCTGGCATAAAAGTCTTGTAAATCTTCAACTTGCTCTAACACTATGCTGGCCCAACTACCGGCGGGCTTACCTTTAATAAACGCAGGCCCAAGCTTAATCAGCTTGTCCATTACTGCTGAGCGGATATGACCTCGTAGGCGTTTACCCGCCTCAAAACTAGCGCGTTCACGCCCATAGGCAAGTAATGCGCGCAACAACATTAACGCAATTAAACCAATAAAATGTGGCATAAAAGCGGCGATATTAACCGTTAAAGACTGAGTACCGCTATCGGCTATAGCTTCGCTATTTATGAACTTTCCGCCAAGAATGACGCCATCAAGAATCGTCGCAATCAGGTACGCCTGCGCCACCATAGCGATAGCGCTTAGCATGCCCAGCCATAATGACAACTTAAGGAACAAGCCACAGGCTCTTTTTTGTATTTTTAGCCAAACAAGAAGGGATTTTTCTAACGACTTATCCATGGTGCTCCAACAAGAAAAAAATTAAGCGATGAATAGCAGAAATGTATACCGATAACGACTGAGTTAAAGTACTTGTAACCGCGAAAACGTTTCGATAGGGACGCAGTATCGCAGGCATCTACAGCAGATGAAACCCTCCCACAGACTTTTGCTAGCAGACTCACAGAAACGCGCTAAAGATAAAAAAATACCTGAGTTAACGGAACTTTCCCTAGCACTAGCCTGATAGCCAAAATTTCGATAGCATTAAGCTCTTTATATTAAGTGCCTGCTACCTATGCCAAATAAAAATGCCGGTTTCACCCTAATTGAACTCATTGTGGTCATTATTATTCTAGGAATATTAGCCATAGTTGCAGCTCCTAAATTCATCAATTTACAATCAGATGCCTATAAAAGTCAGTTATCTGGAGCATTTGCATCGATGAAATCCGCCGTCACTTTATTCAAAGCGAAATCTGAAATTGCTAACAGCGGCACCACCAATCGAGTCGTTTACGACGATATTCGTGGTGAAAACTACCAACCTTGGGCAGCTAGCACCAGCGGTATAACCCCAAGCGATGCTTACACTACTGCGCCAGAAATTTTTAAGGCTGCAGGGCTCAATGTTAATGAATGGTCCTACCGCATTCACACTACTAGCGGCACCTATGAAGTTATTGCCGCGCCAAAGCAAAAACTAGACCTTGCCACGCCAAATCAAGCTCAAGTCGAAGCAACCAATTGCTACATCAGTTACAAATGGGAAACGACTGGTGTTCCCACCTATAACAAAGTTGATACCGGTTGCTAAGATGACCTTAAAACCCGTAAAAATAAAAAAACAGCGAGTTAACTTTAAGTTGGCTCGCTGTTTTTGTTAGAGCTAAATCTTACCATGAAAGGATTTTTAAATGGCTTAGCCCTTACTGCACCGCGCCGTATTTCACTAGCACATGCCAGAGCAACTTAAGTTCGTGGGCGACTTGAGCGCGATTACCGCGTTCGCGCCAATGCTGCGGTGAATGGTATAAATCCCGCGTAGCCACGCCAATAGCATGGGCATCAACCTTATCGTCTATTGCGATACGACTCGCCAGCGATGGCATAGTCGGACCACGAAAATCGCTCGGAATTTGCGCAGTGTGCAAACTAAAACCGTTGTGGTATTGCAGCTCGATATCGTATTTATCGCACACATTACTTAAGGTTGAACCAATATCCGTTCCCTTAAAGCTGGGATCAGCGACCAACATGGCAATATCCTCACTAAGCAATACATCGCCGTGGATCTGCGCTTCAATATAATGATCAAGATTATTTGATAAAGGTCGCTCAAAACGTGATAACAAAGAAGCATTGAGTTGATGCGCCATATACTGGACTACATTCAATGGCTTAAAATCTGATTTACCTAAAGCGTAATGACGCTCAAAACTCTCGGTTAACAGCGCCGCTAAAATGTCATCAAAACAGGATAACGTGCCCTTTTCTTTGGGGTTACGGTACGAATCAAGATAACTAAAAGTTGCGCGTGCCAGCACATCTGTTTTTGTCAGTAAATAGCAACTGCCAAAACGGGGCGCTGGGCCATCCTGCCACATGCCCAAATCAAGTGCACCATACTTAGGCCGTGATTTAGTGCCTTTATAAGCATGACCAAAAAGCTGATTTTCCCAATGATCTCGCGGGCCACCTAACTCAGGTGACAACTGACCATTAGAAATATGCGTTTCAAACTGACTGCGGTATTGGCCATCACGCAGTAAACCTTCAGCGACTGTCATGCCACGGCTATCAATTTTATCCGGATGGAAATGCAGCGCGATTCGGCCGCAATGGAGTAACTGCTTGAGCGCGAGTTGCATCTCATGCATAGGGATATTTGACATCTGTTGCACATTTTTAATCACAGCAACGGCCTGTTCGCTGCGTCCACGAGCAAGGCGTTCAATATGCTGTATGGCTGTCATAATTCACCTATTAAAGAGGTAGTTAACCGTTTAGGAAGATGGTTTACCTTAAAATAAACATCCTCGCTATCGCAAGCATACACTGACGGAATCTTAAGTGATATCAGCTATAAAACGGTGTTAAGTGCGATAGATTAATAGCATTCATTTTATACCAATCTAATCAGGACGAAGTGATCTAACGTTCACTTATATAACATGTTAAAAAATAGTCCATTATCGCCCCTAAATAGATAAAAAAGGCGGATGTAATACCGCACAAATTACTGGTAATAGTCCGTCTGATTAATCTATGACATATATTTAGCCACTAAGTTGCGCCATCCTACTTATGCTGAAAAGGTTAACCAATCTCTCTTCAATAGTCTGACAAGCTATTTGTGTGCCAATCTGAATGAAAACTGCTGTAAAAGTCCATATTTGATGGCACTTAAGGGCCTAATCCTGTAAGCTGCACGCCCGCCAGCAGACCTGGCAACAGACCATAAATGCAGCAAAGCGTTGCCACAAGAGACCAATCTATGAGTTTTACCTCCCTGGGCTTATCGGCCCCGATACTTAAAGCCGTTGCCGAACAAGGCTACGACACACCTTCGCCAATCCAAGCTCAAGCTATTCCCGCTGTGCTTGAAGGCAAAGATGTGATGGCGGCCGCCCAAACAGGAACAGGTAAAACAGCAGGTTTCACTCTGCCTATGCTCGAACTCCTGAGTAAAGGTATGCGTGCTCAAGCAGGCCAAGTGCGCGCATTAGTGTTAACTCCGACTCGCGAACTGGCGGCTCAGGTTGCTGAAAGTGTCGAAACCTATGGTAAGAACTTACCACTGCGTTCGGCGGTGATATTTGGTGGCGTGCCTATCAATCCACAAATCGCTAAATTGCGCCACGGTGTTGATATTTTAGTCGCAACCCCAGGTCGATTAATGGATCTGTACAATCAAAAAGCGGTGAAATTTAGCCAGCTTGAAATCTTAGTGTTAGATGAAGCCGATCGCATGCTCGACATGGGCTTTATCCGCGACATCCGTAAGATTCTGGCCATTTTACCTAAGCAACGCCAAAACCTGATGTTCTCAGCCACCTTCTCCGATGAAATTCGCGAGCTGGCAAAAGGCTTAGTCAACAATCCGGTCGAAATCTCGGTCACACCACGTAACGCGGCGGCGACCACAGTCAAACAGTGGATTTGCCCTGTTGATAAGAGCCAAAAATCAGCGTTGTTGATCCAACTGATCAAACAACACGATTGGCAACAAGTGTTAGTATTTTCGCGCACTAAACATGGTGCCAACCGTTTGGCGAAAAGCCTTGAAGATGCTGGCATTAAAGCCGCTGCAATTCATGGAAACAAGAGCCAAACCGCGCGTACTAAAGCCTTGGCTGACTTTAAAAATGGCCAAGCCCGCGTATTGGTTGCGACCGATATCGCTGCCCGTGGTTTGGACATTGATCAATTACCACAAGTAGTTAACTTTGACTTACCAAACGTGCCAGAAGATTATGTGCATCGCATCGGCCGTACTGGCCGCGCAGGTGCATCGGGTCAAGCGGTATCACTGGTCAGTAACGAAGAAATTAAACTACTGAACGATATTGAGCGTTTGATCAATCGCGTGTTAGATCGTGAAATGGTTGAAGGCTTCCACCATGTATTACCTGAATCACGTTTAGGTAGTGGTGGAAAAAGTAACAATAAAGCAGTAGCGACTCGTCGAAATAGCCGCAGCTCAACGCCATCAACCTCACGCGAGGGCGCCCAAAGAAGTGTTGAGCATAAAGATGGTCAACGCAGTGGTGACGTAGCGCGCGGTCATAAACCAAACGATAAAAACCCACGACACAGCAATGATGCTACGAGTGCGCCACGCGCCGATGCTCAAGCACGCCCACAGCGTGCAAACGATGGTCGTGCAAATAATTCAGGCGCTAGTCGCCCGAGTGAAGGCCGTTCTAGCTCAGGTGAGAATCGTAGCCAAGCAGGTGACAATCCTTACGCTAATGGCCCGAAGAAAAATACTCGTCGTCCAAATAATGGCGCAAGTCGCCCGAGAAACTCGCAGGACTAATTTACAGAGCAAATTAGCTTAGTTTGCAGTCCTCTTTGTACTTGAGTGAATACTCTTAATAAAAAACGCCCAACTCCACACGGAGTTGGGCGTTTTTTTATAGGTTTAAGACACCAACACTAAACCTTAAGCCCTATCCCACGTGAAACCAGATAATAAGCTAACGTCCACAGTGCAATACAAAAACCAACCATGATGCCGATTGAGAGCGGCACGCTAATATCTGCAAAGCCTAAAAAACCATAGCGAAACACGTTGATCATATAAACTACAGGGTTAAGTGCCGATACGCCTTGCCAGAATGATGGCAAGAGAGATAGCGAATAAAATACACCGCCAAGATAGGTTAATGGCGTAAGTATAAAAGTTGGGATGATACTGATATCGTCAAAACTTTTGGCATAAATCGCATTAATTAAGCCACCTAATGAAAACAATACTGAGGTTAGGAACACAGTCATAACCACAAGCCCTACGTGATGTAAGCTAATGTCGACAAAGAACATTGCCACTAATGTCACGATTAAACCGACACATAATCCGCGGGCTACGCCGCCGCCCACATAACCTGCAATCAGTACATAATGTGGCACTGGCGCAACCAGTAATTCTTCTAAATTACGCTGAAACTTAGCACTATAGAAAGAACTGGCGACGTTAGAGTAAGAGTTAGTGATCACCGACATCATGATCAAACCTGGTGCGATAAACTCCATATACGTTACACCGCCCATCTCACCAATGCGGCTACCGACTAAATTACCAAAAATCAAAAAGTACAAGGTCATGGTAATTGCTGGCGGCACTAATGTTTGCAGCCAAATACGGGTAAATCGATTAATCTCTTTAGCAAGAATACTTTTAAAAGCAATAAAGTAGAGCTGGTTCATACAGAGGCCTCCTGAGTTTTCTTCACCAACTCAACGAAGAGTTCTTCTAATCGGTTAGCTTTATTACGCATCGATAACACTTCCACATTGGCCGCGCTTAATTGGCTAAACACATCATTAAGATTATGCTCTTTCGCCACATCCACCTCTAAGGTGTGTGGGTCGGTTAACCGACAAGCCATGCCATCAAGGATGGGGGCTGTTTGAATATCGCGGCGAAGATCAAGGATAAAGGTCTCCATATTCAGCTTACTCAGCAGCGCCTTCATACTCGTGCATTCCACTAAAATACCGTTATCGATAATGCCAATATTACGACACAGCATTTCCGCTTCTTCGAGGTAATGGGTGGTCAGGATGATCGTCACGCCCTGTTGATTAATTTGTTTAAGAAACTCCCACATAGAACGGCGTAGTTCAATATCTACACCTGCGGTAGGCTCATCTAAAATCAATAGCTTAGGTTCGTGCATTAACGCACGGGCGATCATTAACCGTCGCTTCATGCCGCCGGATAATTCTCGCGATGGACTGTGACGCTTTTCCCACAAATCAAGTTGGCTTAAGTATTTTTTGGCACGCTCAAGGGCAACAGATTTAGGCACGCCATAGTAACCCGCTTGATTCACAACAATCTGCAACACGGTTTCAAACTGATTGAAGTTAAATTCCTGAGGCACCAAACCAATGCACAGCTTTGCATGTTCTAATTGTTTATCAATATCATAATCAAAGATTTTGACCGTACCGGCACTCTTCTGCACTAGGGAACTAATAATCCCAATCGTAGTTGATTTACCCGCGCCATTGGGGCCAAGTAAAGCAAAAAAATCCCCTTTGTTCACAGTTAGACTAATACCCTTAACCGCTTCGACGCCGCCTTTATAGGTTTTTTTAAGCCCTTCGAGTACCAGAGCATGGGTAATATCTACCATATTTGTACCGTTCCTTACATATTAAGAAAGTCATAAGATGGTGCTAAAAAACACAATTGCAATGATGGGTTGTAGAACTAAGGTGAATAAATTCGCTAATTGATTGAAAAACTAGCCTTTAATGGTTCACTTATTTATTCTAACTTTTGTATAAGCGCAAAAAGTAAAACTCCCGCCTGCTGCGGGAGTTTTAAACAATATCGGACACTTAATCGAGTGGCACGACTTTGGCGATATAAGGTAGATTGCGATACTGCTCCGCATAATCAATACCATAGCCGACAATAAACTCATCAGGGATCGTAAAGCCAATAAAATCAACCTTCACATCGACTTCACGGCGTTCAGGTTTATCCAGTAAAGTACACAGTGCCAAACTCTTTGGCTCACGCAGTAACAGCATTTCGCGCACTTTACTTAAGGTGTTACCTGAATCAATCAAATCTTCCACAATCAGCACATCGCGACCCGCGATATCGGATTGTATATCTTTCAGCACTTTCACATCCCGTGAGCTGGTCATGGTATTGCCATAGCTAGAAACTGACATAAAATCGATTTCAACATGGCCTTTAATGCGGCGACATAAATCAGCCATAAAGACCACTGAGCCTTTTAGTAGGCCAACCATCAGCAAACGCTCACTGTTGGCATAATGAGCATTAATCAGCTCGGCTAGTTCATCTAATTTCTGGCTTATCTCTTCTGCAGAGATCATCACTTCGGTGGTGTGTTTCATATAAGTCTCAATTGTCGAGGTCGCGGTTAGACTGTTTGTCATAACCCCAGCGACTCGTTAATGCATGGTCAACGCCCAAATGATCGAGAATTCGAGCGACCATGAAGTCTACCAGATCTTCAACCGATTGGGGATTGTGATAAAAGCCAGGAGCGGCAGGCATAATCGTCACGCCGAGGCGAGAAAGACTTAACATATGCTCTAAGTGTATGGCACTAAACGGTGTTTCCCTTGGCACTAGGATTAATTGGCCGCGCTCTTTAAGTACCACATCGGCGGCGCGTTCAAGTAAATTATTACTCATTCCGGTGGCCACAGCGGCTAACGTGCCCGTCGAGCAAGGACAAATCACCATTTGCTTAGGTGCGGCGCTACCTGACGCCGGTGGTGAAAACCATTCATCTTTGCCTAATACCACTAACTCGCCAGTGATACTTACGCCTTTTTCATGCAATAAAGCTAATAGTTGTGCATGGGCTTTATCGCTATTGGCGCTAAGTTGTAAGCCATGCTCAGTAGCCAGTACCACCCGAGCAGCACTAGAAATCATTAAAAAAACTTGATAACCCGACACTAACAAACACTCAAGTAATTTCAAGCCGTAAGGGGCACCAGAAGCACCAGTCCACGCTAAGCTAATCGCTTTAGTTGATCTTGCATAAGCCATATTAACTAACCTGCTCTACCGCTGATAAGTTTAATTCTAATGCCGCCAATAACTTTTTATGCACACCACCAAAACCACCATTACTCATCACCACTATGGTGTCACCCGCTTTAGCGTTAGCGGCAACTTTAGCCACTAATTCATCAATTTGATGTAGCACGGTCACAGGGATCACTGCGGCTTCCATCGCTTCTTTTATATTCCAATCGATACTATCTGCTTGATATAAAAAAGCTTCGTCGGCCTGCATCATAGAAAAAGCCAGCGTATCTTTATGCACGCCGCTCTTCATGGTATTTGAGCGTGGTTCTAATATTACGGTAATTTTACTCTGACCGACCTTAGCGCGCATTCCTTTTAATGTGGTTGCGATAGCGGTTGGATGATGGGCAAAATCGTCATAAACGCTGACACCTTTAACGGTTCCGAGTAATTCGAGTCGACGTTTAGGTGGCACGTCGATTCATTCGGCTATGTTAACTTCTTTGTGGCTGCCAGTATTATTGGTTTTCCAGTATTATTTTTGATCTACTTAGTCAACAAGTATGCACCGCATTCTAGCGCCTCGTTAATCGATGACGACACAAAAAGTAGCGAGTTAAAGCCAGATTAAAGGCTAAACCACGCGCCATAGCTCATAAATAAGCGATATAAATAAACCACATAAAAAAGCCCTCAAACCGATAAGTTAAGGGCTTTTTATTTAACTGCGCCATAAACGCTATGGTATTGAATACTTAAATTAACCGTTAGAGACGCAGGGGTTATCCCAAGTTCAGCTTAAATTAGTCTTTAAAGTTATCAAACTGAAAAGGCTGGCCTAAATCAGACTCACGCGCCAAGGCCATTACCGCTTGTAAATCATCGCGTTTTTTACCTGTTACTCGCACTTTTTCGCCTTGAATAGACGCTTGTACTTTAAGTTTGCTGTCCTTGATGTGCTTAACCAGTTTTTTAGCGATTAAGGTTTCTATGCCTTCTTTAAATTTCACTTTCAAAGAAAACGTTTTACCACTGTGAATAGCTTTATCATCAACATCCATTGAAGATGGATCGACATTACGCTTGCTAAGTTGCATACGTAAAATATCCACTAACTGTTGGCACTGAAAGTCATCCTCAGCAGTTAACGTCACCACGTGGTCTTTATATTCAACGTCTGCGGTTTTACCGCGAAAATCAAAACGAGTCGCGAGCTCACGCTTAGTGTTATCGACCGCATTACGTAGCTCAACTTCGTTGACTTCTGACACAATATCCATTGAAGGCATAGTTTTTATGTCCTGTTTCAAATTAATATGCCGCTAGTTTACCCATACACTAGCCTAAGTTGAAGATAAAGCCGTGAATAAAGCCGCAACATGGATGACATTAGTGGCAGATTTTTCTATCATGACGCTATCTTAGTATTATAAAACCTGCGCTGTGATAACTAAAAATACCCTATTTAAACTGGTGTTAGCCGTAGCCGTTGTCGTGATCAGTTATCTGGTATTTTCCAGACCAACCTATTCGCAAAGCATTCCGAATATTGACAAGGTAGGCCATCTTGGCAGCTTTTTTTGCCTATCCTATCTCACCTATCTGGCGTTCAAGCCCAAGTGGTATTGGTTATCCCTCACACTTGCCATCTATGCCATTTTAATTGAGTTGGTGCAATCTCGCTTGCCCTATCGTAGTGCGTCAGTGGGTGATGTTATTGCTGACTTTGCCGGTATCGCCCTGTTCTACTTTTGTCATTGGGGTTATGGTAAATACTTTCGTGCAGCTCAATTACGAAAAGATTAACCTAATCCACTGATATTAAAAATTTAAGGCTGACAGATATGCGCGCGGTGGATATTGCAATTTTAGGTGCTGGCGCCGTTGGGCAACTTATTTGTCGCCAACTGATTGCTGCGGGTGAGCATGTTGGTTTTATCGCCCGTCACCCCCATGGCTCGGTATCGCAACAAAATTCTCAGGCGCAGCAATATTCGCAATCACAACCGCTCAGTTTTACACCATTAGTGGCAAGCGAGGCTAACAACTCCCCCCAACCAATCGACTATTGCGTCCCCATCGTAGCGACCAATGCACTTGATCATCTTCGTCTTGTGGTTGTTTGTGTTAAAGCCTATCAAGTCATCGATGCCCTTTTGCCGTTACTCAATCAACTCCCGCGTCAATGCCATATTTTACTACTCCACAATGGTATGGGGCCTCACTTAGCCATAGCGCCACTGATTGAAAAAGTAGATAACAGAGGACTAAGCCTAGGTACAACATCGCAAGGCGTGTTACGCCAAGCCCGTTGGCAGATTAAACACACGGGTAAGGGACTTACTCAGTTGGGACATTTTACAGGCACAGAACTGGCTGAGCATTATCGCAATGCCATACTTACAGCCATACCCAATAGTGAATGGGTTAATGCCATAGTGCCTTGTTTATGGCAAAAACTAGCCGTCAATGCGGCGATTAACCCTCTCACTGCTTTGCATCAATGCCCAAATGGTGCACTAGCCAAAGCAGATTTTAACGAAATAATTAAGGGTATTCTCGATGAGTTAGTGATGGTTGCAGCACAAGATGGCGTGCCGCTCGATAAACCTTTACTGCACGATAGAATTTACCAAGTTATCCAGCTCACCGCCGCAAACTTCTCGTCAATGCACCAAGATGTCGCGCATCAAAGGCAAACCGAGATAGACCAAATTAATGGTTATATCTGTGAACGCGCACAAGCGCACGGTTTAACGGCGCCCATCAATGCTAAGCTCTGTGAACAAATTAAGCTGTTAGCCGTTACGGCTTAACTCACTAAAATCGCAATAGCGGGCTATGGCAAAGTCATTAAATAGCACCAAGATGCACCAAAAATGTGCGATATGATTTTAGCTTGCACCGTTTTGAGTCAAATTTAATGTTGTTTCAGTGCGCGATAACGCCAACATAATGATAATGAATGCCTTGTTCATCTGGCCTGATTCCTGCTTTATTCCATACATTGAGCCTGATATTGGTTGGAGAAAAGATTGAAACTGATCACCGCGATAATTAAACCTTTTAAATTAGACGATGTACGTGAAGCCTTAACTCAGTTTAACGTTCATGGCATGACAGTGACTGAAGTGCGCGGTTTTGGCCGCCAAAAAGGCCATACTGAACTTTACCGGGGCGCTGAGTATACGGTAGATTTTTTACCTAAAATAAAACTTGAAGTCGCTATTCATGCCGACCAAGAAGAAGCAGTTGTCGATGCGATAATTGCAGCGGCCCATACAGGTAAAGTCGGCGATGGCAAAATTTTTGTCACAGCACTCGAACAAGTCGTCCGTATTCGTACCTCAGAAGAAGGCGCTGATGCGATATAATCTCAGCCTATTGATAGAGACGATATAATTCAACCAGTTGAAAATAGTCTTATCATTTTGCTTATTGGTGATGATTTACGTTGCTCGCTCAATAGCGATATTAAGTGCATAGATATATTAAGAACATTTGGCTACTGCCACATGACTAAAATCGCGGCAATAGCGATTAATGCTAACCCGAACATATCTTTGATCTTCACGTTATCCTTTAACCAAAAGGTCGCAATCAACAGCATAAAGAAAATTTCAACTTGGCCTAAGGTTTTTACGTAGGGCACCGCCTGCAGCGACATTGCACTAAACCAGCCGATAGACCCAAAGCAACTGGCAATACTCGTGAGCAAGGTCAGCTTAGGCCGCTGCCATAAAGCCGTCAGCGTAGACTGATCTCGCATTAATAAATAAATCACTAAAACCAGCGTCTGTAGGCTTATCACAAACAGCAATACCCAAGCTGCACTATGGGGAAACCCCACATTCAAACACAGGCTCGCTTCTCGCACCCAAAGTGATGTCAACGCAAATGAAGTGCCACATGCTAAACCAATCAGCACTGTATTAAGCGATAAGCTACGTAAGCCTTGTTTGGCGCTCATCAGAAAAATAGCCATTCCGCCAAGTAATACACCTAACCAGCCTAATAGCGATAAATGGGTACCAAAGAATAAAGTACCTAAAATCGCCGCAACCACCGCCTCACTCTTGGCCAGCCCAGCGCCAACGGCAAAGTTCTGTAGCTTAAACAGCTTTACCATTAAGCCCGTCGCAATGATTTGCATTGCCGATGCACCAAGGATAAAACCGATAAAACGATCGCTAAAATCGGGGATACCCATATCCTGCCACAGGTATAACCCCGCCAGATAAGCTGCGGCAATCGGCCCAGCCCAAATAAAACGCGCTAAGGTCACGCCAGCAACGTTCACCTCTTTACTCAACTGGCTTTGAAACGCATTGCGCCAAGCTTGCATAAACGCCGCCAGCAGCGTTAATAAAATCCACATCAAGGTAATCCGTAAGAGGTCGTCGACTGTAAAAGCGAGGGAATGTTAAAGCCCATCATAAAACATTCATGTTTACGATAGCTACGCAGCAATAACAAATGCACTATTTCACTGTAAAAACAAAGCCCCGACAAATCGAGGCTTTGATATTAAACAATAGTGTTAAAAATTATTTGCTAGTATCGATAGGCTCAAAAGATTTAACCAAATCATCGATTGCTTTCATTTGCTTGAGATAATTTTCTAACTGATGCAAAGGTAAAGCACATGGGCCGTCGCACTTAGCATTATCAGGATCGGGATGTGCTTCAATAAACAAGCCCGCTAAACCTAACGCCATGCCACTGCGCGCTAATTCGGTAGCTTGCGCACGACGTCCGCCAGCAGAATCAGCACGGCCACCAGGACGTTGCAGCGCATGGGTCGCATCGAAAATAACTGGATAGCCAGATTGCTTCATCTCGTCCATACCGAGCATATCAACTACTAGGTTGTTATAACCAAAGCTTGAGCCGCGTTCACACAGAATAATTTCGTCGTTACCCGCTTCATTAAACTTAGTGATGATGTGGCGCATTTCGTGCGGCGCTAAAAACTGCGGTTTTTTCACATTGATAATGGCACCGGTTTTTGCCATAGCAACAACCAAATCAGTTTGACGGGCTAAAAATGCAGGCAACTGAATAATATCAACTACTTCAGCCACTAGCGCACACTGATGCACTTCATGCACGTCGGTGATCAACGGTAAGTTAAAGGTCTTTTTGATTTCTTCAAAAATTTTCAAACCTTCTTCCATGCCTGGGCCACGGTAAGAGTTGATTGAAGAGCGATTTGCTTTATCAAAGGAGGCCTTAAACACATAAGGGATCCCCAGTTTTTGGGTCACTTCAGCGTAGGTTTCAGCAATCGACATAGCAAGATCGCGAGACTCAAGCACGTTCATGCCACCAAACAACACGAAAGGTTTATCGTTAGCAATCTCGATTGAACCTAGGTTTATGATTTTATTACTCATCGCAACTTCTCTCTAAAATGCTGGAATCGTTCCCAGCGGTGAACTGAATATAAGGCTAAGACGGCTATGCCGCAACTACCTGTAACAGCTGGCCACAGAGCCATGCCATGTAAGTTCCTAATGCATAACCCAATACGGCTAATAACACGCCCACGGGCGCTAGAGCTGGGTGGAATGCTGCAGCTACTACAGGCGCCGAAGCAGCGCCGCCTACGTTAGCTTGACTGCCAACGGCCATATAAAATAGCGGCGCTTTAATTAACTTAGCCACCAATAACATAAAGCCTGCGTGCACGAGCATCCACACAATACCAATTAAAAAGTACAAGGGCGTGTCGAGCACTTTACTCACATCCATATGCAGACCAATGGTTGCCACTAAAATATACAAAAATGCTGAGGCGACTTTCGATGCCCCTGCAGCCTCTAGATGGCGCACTGGACTGAATGACATTGCTAAACCAATGGTAGTAACAATCACCACTAACCAGAAAAACTTAGAGGTTAAACTGTAATCTTCGGTCCAGGGGTAATTAACTTCAAAAAATGGCCCGAGAAAGTCTGCCGCCATATGGGCAATACCAGTAATACCAAAACCCACGGCCACAATTAGCATCAAATCACGTAGAGTAGGAATACGCGCGTTTTCAGCGTGATACTTTTCAACTTTATCTTTTAACGCTTCAATCGCTGTGGTATCCGCGCCTGTTTTAGCATCAATTTCTTTCGCTTTTGAAGCCATAAATAGCAACACGGCCATCCAAATGTTGGCAACAATTACATCGACAGTCACCATCACAGAGAAAATATTGCCACCGACTCCATAAATTTCTTTCATTGCTGCTTGGTTAGCGCCGCCGCCGATCCAGCTACCCGCTAGAGTTGTCATACCGCGCCATACTGCATCGGGGCCATCAACACCAATCAAAGAGGGTTCAATAATTGATACCAATAACAAGGCAATTGGGCCACCAATAACGATACCGACAGTGCCGGTTAAAAACATAATCAAGGCTTTAGGACCGAGGCTTAAAATAGCTTTAAAATCAACACTGAGTATCAATAAGACTAAACAAGCAGGCAGTAAATAACGCGATGCTACAAAATACAACTGCGAGGTATTACCGTCAATGATGCCAAAAGTATTCAATAACGAAGGTAAGAAATAACATAATAAAAGGGCAGGAATAAAACGATAGAACTTTTTCCAAAATGGATGACTGCTACTACTGGTATAAAATACAAAACCTAAAATAGCCGCGAGTATCCCTAACGCCGTGGCATCATTCGTCACTAAAACCGTACTTGTCATGCTAATTTCTCCCTGTTGATACAGTTATTATTTTATTTATATTAGAGACTTAACCTTAAGTCTTTGAGCCAAATTCTTTGTTGGCTCAGTGTTTTTTGTTGATTGAGTATTGCGGTGTGTAGATAAAAGAGCCCCGAAAGGCTCTGCTTTAATGATAAATTTCGGCGTGCTCGTTAAGTTCTTTAAGCTGCATTTTAACGATTTCAATCACTGGATCATGCGGGCTATTATCGACAAAATGTTGTAAATCGGCCGCCGCCACACTAATGCAGCCCAACTGCTGGGCGATAAATGCGCGTTCGCGATTTAAATGCACATCGTCGCTATGCCATTGCAGTAGTAGACTACAACATTCCATCGCCGCCTCAAATTGGTGCGATACAATGCAACCGGCTTTAAGTTCATGCAGCATACGCGTCAGTAACTTTTTCACCGTAGCGGGCTTTAAATAGCTTTGCTTAAGCAAAGCGGCATTACCCAACTCGCCGCGTACTAACACATGTAACTGGTGACGAGTCAGCTCTTTACCCGTTAAAGGGTCAAGATAACTCACTTCTCCGGCAACCTTGCAACGTAGCACCGTATTACCAGGTAGCAATATGGGTTCAAACTCAAGGTCTAGCTGTTTAGCCAATAACATCAACACGGTTGCCAACGTGGTGCTATTACCTTGGCGACTAATCAAACAAGTGCCTAAATCTGCTGCCTCAGTGCTAAAGTAGTTATCACGAACGCAAAAGCCTAAGTCGTTATAAAACCAATGCAACAGCGCATTAAAGCGCTGTTGTTGATCAACTAAATAATGACTTAATACCGCTCCCGCCATTTCAAACCAAGCAAATCTAGCCGCTTCCAGTTTAGAAAATCCAAGGTGCGCACCTATATCCAATGCCGACTCGGGCAATGAAATGCCATCTTGCAGAGTGTAGTTACTCATTAACCCAATAATACCGCTTGTTTAAAATGAGCCAATTTAGCCGCATAAACCAACCAACCAATAGCACCCAAAAAGGCGAAGACTTTGAACAGTTTGTTTCTATTTGATTTTATTGCGATCACACCTAAGGCAATATAGGCGACAACGGCACCGATTTTTTCGGTTAACCAAGGGTCAACAAAAGGAAATTGTTGGATCATAAAACACAAGGTTAAGCCCGACAGCAGTAGAAAAGTGTCAATCACATGAGGGGCGATTTTAATCACTTTTTTATTCATTACCTCAGACTGACGTAAATGCAGCACAAAACGGACAGTAAAAAAGAGGACGCTTACGGCAATCAAGGTTAAATGCAGATGCTTAATAGCAGGATATAGACTGTAAAAAGTTTCCATTGCGATACTTATGGCCAGTGACAAAGGCGCTAGTTTACCCTAATCCGTTACGGCATACCAATGCCTATCAACCCAGAATAACAGCGTAAACAGCATAAAAAACCAAATGGGAAATAACGATGAATTTAACCTTAATTAATGATGAATCAACCGAGTTCGCCGATGCAGTAAAACAAAAAATCGTTGAATTCAACCAAGCTCAATGGCAAGGACTTTGCCGTAAAAACCTCGGGCTCAAATTACAAAATGTAGAGGGCGAACTACTAGCCGGTATTAGCGGCAAAACTTTCGGCAACTGGTTTTTAATCGATTACCTGTGGGTTGATGACAGCCTAAGGCAGCAAAAAATCGGCACTCGTTTATTGTTAGCGGCAGAAAGCCAAGCAAAGGAACGTGGCTGCCAATTTGTATTACTCGATACTCTAGATTTTCAAGCCAAGCCCTTTTACGAGCGTCACGGCTATAAAGTGCAATGGATACAACAAGCCTACCCAGAAACCGGCAGCAAATTTTTTATGGTGAAAGCGTTGTGATGTTTAAGGCTTGCGATCGTCACCTTAACATCAGCTTAAGGAGACTCTTTAGAAAACAAAAACGCCATTGGCGATAACCAATGGCGTTCAATAAATCGATATAACTTGGCAAACAATTTAACGTACGCAATAGTGGCTTATTCAGCCCATTTGCCCATAGTGCATCTGTCGTTACTGCCAAAGTCTCGCACTGTGGCAACATTCTCGTAGCCCAGTTCGATAAGTTTTGCTCTGAGACGTACCGCCTGCTCAAAACCATGTTCGAGTAAGATATAACCGTTAGGTTTTAAATAATCTCGGGCGGTGTTGGCAATATAGTAAAGATCGGCAAAGCCTTCCTCGGCGGCGGTTAACGCGCTTTGGGGTTCAAAACGCACGTCACCTTGGTGTAAGTGTTCATCGGCTTCGTCAATATAGGGCGGGTTTGAAACGATTAAATCAAAATCCCGCGATTTCACCGCGCTAAACCAATCACTTTGCAGAATTTCAACCTGCGGTAACTTTAAGTTTTCGCGGTTTGCGATAGCCAAAGCGACGGCATCGTCAACTTTATCAACGGCGGTGATTTCCCATGATTCACGCTCAGATGCCAACGCCAGCGCAATGGCTCCGGTGCCAGTACCTAAGTCGAGCACTTTAGCATAGGTAGAAAGCGGCATATTCAATGCGGTTTCTACTAAAATTTCGGTGTCAGGCCGCGGGATCAACGTGGTGTCATTAACGATAAATGGCAAAGACCAAAATTCACGCTCGCCAACAATATGCGCCACTGGTACACCTTTCTGGCGTTTTAGCACCATCTGTTGAAAGCGTTTCCACTGCTCAACGGTTAGGGACTTTTCAGGCCAAGTGTATAAATAACTGCGGCTTTTATTGAGGCAATACAGCAACAAAACCTCTGCATCCAGATGAGCGGATTCAGAGGTTGCGACTAACTGTACATAAGCCCATTGCAGGGCTTCGGCAATACTAGATTGATCTGACAAAGTTACCTCTGTTCGCCAGCCAGAGCGGCTAGCTGGTCGGCTTGATGTTCTTGCATCAGCGGCAATATGATAGCATCGAGGTCGCCTTCCATCACTTCGTTTAAGCGATATAGGGTTAAGTTGATGCGATGTTCACTCACGCGACCTTGCGGAAAGTTGTAAGTACGCACACGTTCGGAGCGATCGCCACTGGCAACCAGACTACGACGGGTCGATTCTTCGGCGCTACGACGCTTTTCGTCTTCAATTGCTTGAATACGAGCGGCCAATACACTCATGGCTTGAGCACGGTTTTTGTGTTGCGAACGCTGATCTTGGCATTCCACCACAAGCCCTGTCGGAATATGGGTAATACGAATGGCTGAATCCGTTTTGTTAACGTGCTGACCACCCGCGCCCGATGAGCGGAACGTATCCACTTTTAGATCGGCAGGGTTGATTGAAATCGCTTCAGCTTCAGGCACTTCATGTAATACTACAACGGTTACCGCTGAGGTATGTACACGGCCTTGGGATTCGGTTTCAGGTACTCGTTGTACGCGGTGGCCGCCTGACTCGAATTTGAGTTTACCGTAAACGCCATCACCACTGACTTTCATAATGACTTCTTTAAAGCCACCATGTTCGCCTTCGTTGCTGCTCATTATCTCAACTTGCCAGCGATTGGCTTCGGCATAACGGCTATACATGCGGAATAAGTCACCGGCGAAAATCGCCGCTTCGTCGCCACCAGCACCAGCACGAATTTCAACGAACGCATTTTTATCGTCGTCGGGGTCTTTTGGCAGTAATAGAATTTGCAGCTCACCTTCTAGATGCTCGAGTTTAGCCTTAGCGGCTTTCATCTCTTCCTGCGCCATTTCGCGCATTTCAGCATCGTCTTCTTCCAGCATTTCTTTCGCTGAATCAAGGTCGGCTTGTGCTTGCTGATAGGCTTTAAAGCCTGCAACCACATCTTCTAATTGAGCATATTCTTTTGATAATGCACGAAACCTGTCTTGATCAACAATGACGCTAGCGTCACCCAGCAAAGCCATGACTTCTTCATTACGCTCGAGCAAGCCTTCCAGCTTGCGGATAACGGATTCATTCATTTAACTCGCGAACCTTAGTGTTTATCTATTCCAAGCGCTGATCTTAACTGACCGAGAGTATTCAAATCGCCCTGACGACTGGCAGCCGTAAGGGCCTGTGTCGGTGCGTGGATAAGTTTATTAGTCAGGCGATTGGCTAGTTCAATCAATACCTGTTCAGCATCAGAACCCTGGGCTAGTTTATTCAGGGCCCGCTCCACTAACTCATCTTTTACCGCCATGCTGTGGCTGCGATACTCGCGAATACTATCGACCGACTCTAAAGAACGGATCCAATCCATAAACAAAAAAGATTGTTCTTCAGTAATTACTTCAGCTTGCTCGGCGGCTTCTTTTCGAGAAGCCATATTCTGTTCAATAATGCTATGCAGGTCGTCCACTGTATACAGATATGCATCGTCCAAATCAGCAACTTCCGCCTCAATATCACGGGGAACTGCTATATCAACCAATAACATAGGTTGATGACGACGCTGCTTTAGCGCTTTTTCGACCATGCCCTTACCTAAGATAGGCAGTGGGCTGGCGGTAGAGGATATCACGATATCGGCTTTGGGGAGATAATCTGGTATCTGCGCCAGTGTAATTGCTGTGGCGCCAAACTCCTCACACATGGCTTGGGCACGTTCAAGTGTACGGTTTGCCACCACCATGGAGGCTACGCCGTTGTCTTTAAGATGCTTAGCAACCAGTTCGATGGTCTCACCGGCACCAATTAATAACACTTTGGTGGTCGATATCGACGAGAAAATATGTTTCGCCATACTCACGGCGGCAAAAGCGACAGAAACAGCAGCTGCGCCAATTTCAGTATCAGTGCGGACTTTTTTGGCAACCGAAAAAGTATTTTGGAAAAGTCTATCTATGGTTAAAGCAACCGTACCGGCTTCTTTCGCCTTAACGAACGCTTGCTTTACTTGGCCAAGAATTTGCGGCTCACCTAAAATTAGCGAATCGAGCCCCGATGCCACGCGCATCAAATGCCTTACCGCATCTTGACCGTGGTAATTATACAGGCAAGGCGCCACATCCTCATGGTCTAAGCCATGATATTCTTCAAGCCAAGCAATGATGTCAGCCTCATCACCGTTGTTGCAATACAACTCAGTGCGATTACAGGTAGAGACAATTACGGCTTCACCCGAGCGCGTACGACTCGCCAGACTCTTCATGGCATCATGAATTTTGTCCGGAGAGAAGGCAACTTTCTCACGCAGGTCTACCGTGGCTGTTTTGTGGTTTATACCAATTGCTACAAGGCTCATCTGACTCTTTCTAGATTCTTGGCGACGCTCTTAATAAGGCTATTCTACTTAATTGGCCCAACTAAAAACAGAATACGCTTAACAAAACCGAATAAAGGTCTAACTTCTTACCTAAATTTCCTATTAATGATAGGTAAGACAGGATTTGTCCCGAAGGAGTAAATCGAAGTGACCGCCGATGGAAATTTTACGTTTGGCATTGGTATTATTGCCAAGCACTCGTATCATAAGGACTTTGGTATATCAGTCATAGATGAATAATTTGAAGCGTCTCACAAAATCCATTTTCTCTTGCCTCGTCTTGAGCAGCTTACTGTTTTTAGGCGCTTGCCAAATCTTGCCGCCTACAGATGATTTACAGCCGATTAGCGTAATAGATGCGCGCCAAGCCAAAGCTTGGGAATTACAGGGTAAATTGGCCATAAAAACCCCTGATGATAAGCTCAGCGCCAATATCTACTGGCGCCATAGCGAAGAGAGTGACGCACTCACGCTTACCACTATGCTGGGTACAACTGTGTTGACGCTTAACTCAACCCCGAACTCAGCCCATTTGCATATCGATGGTAAAGATTTTAGCGACGATAACGCCCAGCGTTTACTCAAGCGCGTTAGTGGCTGGTCAATTCCGTTAGCCGATTTACCACTATGGATCACCGGCCAAGTTGGCCCAAATGATCAGGTCATCGAAAGCGACAATCAAGGCAAACCTAAACTACTGACCAATACTCAAACCCCACCACCTTGGCTAGTCACATTTTTAAGCTGGCAATCCCAAAGTGGCGCCAATGTTCCCTACCAATTAAAGCTGGATCGCGGCGACTTACAACTCAAACTACAACTTAATCAATGGCAAGCGCTTGGCAAGCCCGAGATAATTGCTGGAGAACAGCCTTAACATGTCCGCTATTATTTCCCGCAACTGGCCTGCACCAGCCAAACTTAACTTATTTTTACACGTTAATGGCCGCCGCAACGACGGCTATCACGAACTACAAACGCTGTTTCAGTTTATCGATTGCTGCGACATGCTCGATTTTTGCGTCACTGACACTGACGAATTGGTGTTGCATTCGAATATGTCGGCTGTTGTCGCTGATAACGATAACTTAATTCTGCGAGCCGCAAAATCATTACAGCAAGCCACCGGCTTTAAAGGTGGCGCTGAAATCTGGTTAGATAAACGCCTGCCTATGGGTGGCGGCTTAGGTGGCGGCTCATCAGATGCGGCGACGACTTTGGTGGCATTAAACAAACTCTGGAACACCCAATTATCAACTGAAAAACTGGCTGAAATCGGCCTTAAGCTAGGAGCCGATATTCCTGTTTTTATTCATGGTTTCGCCGCTTTTGCTGAAGGTGTGGGCGAGCGTTTACATGCAGTAAATCCAAATGAACTTTGGTATGTCATTATTACCCCCGATGCCCACGTTTCTACTGCCGACGTGTTTAAAGATCCACTTTTACCGCGCGATACACCTAAATTAGCCATTGATACCTTAATGAGCCAACCTTGGGTAAATGATTGTCAAAAACTGGTCGTTTCTAAATACCCTCAAGTTGCCAAGGCATTAGGCTGGCTGCTAGAATACGCGCCGTCGCGAATGACAGGAACAGGCGCATGCGTGTTCGGGGAATTCACACAACAGCAACAAGCTCTCGCAGCTTTGGCGAAATTACCGTCTGATATGCAAGGGTTTGTTGCAAAAGGGATGAATCGTTCGCCGCTCATGGTGCGATTGAGTCACCCGTAAACTACTTTCTTCTAGCGTAACCTTTTATACGATAATGCCTCGGGTTTCTCCCGTCCCACATCGTCGTTACGCTAGCCACTAAAATATAAAGCAAACGCCTGAGGTTTATACAGTGCCCGACATCAAGCTCTTTGCTGGGAACGCCACCCCCAGTCTCGCTAGAAAGATAGCCGATCGTCTATTTTGCAAACTCGGAGACGCAGTGGTTGGTCGTTTCAGCGATGGTGAAATCAGTGTCCAAATTAACGAAAATGTACGTGGTGCCGATGTGTTCATCATCCAATCTACTTGCGCGCCGACAAACGACAACCTGATGGAACTCATCGTTATGGTTGACGCGCTGCGCCGTGCATCTGCAGGCCGTATTACCGCAGTGATTCCTTACTTTGGTTATGCTCGTCAAGACCGTCGTGTTCGTAGTGCACGTGTACCTATTACCGCTAAAGTTGTTGCCGATTTCTTGTCTAGCGTGGGTGTTGACCGCGTTTTGACCTGTGACCTGCACGCTGAGCAAATCCAAGGCTTCTTTGATGTTCCCGTTGATAACGTATTTGGTAGCCCAGTGCTGCTAGAAGATATGTTGGCGAAGAACTTAGATAACCCTGTGGTTGTTTCTCCTGATATCGGTGGTGTTGTTCGCGCTCGCGCAGTAGCAAAACTATTGGATGATTCTGATCTAGCCATTATTGATAAACGTCGCCCACAGGCAAACGTTGCTCAAGTTATGCATATCATTGGTGATGTTCAAGGCCGTGACTGCATTATCGTTGACGATATGATCGACACAGGTGGCACTCTGTGTAAAGCGGCTGAAGCCTTGAAAGAACATGGTGCGAACCGCGTATTTGCCTACGCAACTCACCCTGTATTCTCAGGTAATGCGGCTGAAAATATCGCTAACTCTGTGATTGATGAAGTGATTGTTACTGACACTGTCCCTTTAAGCCCTGAAATGCTGAAAGTGGCTAAAGTGACACAGTTGACTATGTCAGCAGTACTGGCAGAGGCAATTCGTCGCGTGAGTAACGAAGAGTCAATCTCTGCGATGTTCCGTCACTAATCAGTTATAGACTGATCTGGGGTATTTCAATACAGCGAATTAGTGGGCTATATTGCTATAATCTATGACACATAAAAATGCACTCTGATGAGTGCGTTTTTGTTACTGTTATTTATGCGCATCATTTTTTTAGGGAAACCAATTTTTGTGTGAGCCGCTTTTGATACCCGTCGTTTGGAACATGAGATTTTAAAGTTACTCACTGCACGGAATAAAAACTCCGCCAGCGCTTTGAGATCATCCGAGGCATTCGCAGCAGCGACATGTGATGACTCCTCAGCAATATCCCTAATCACTACCACGTTCTTATTCACCTCGGCAGCGACCATACTTTGCTCTTCAATCGCCGCGGCAATTTGAGTGCTCATATCCATAATATTACGCATGTCTGTATTGATACGTTTCAATAATGTCCCCGCACTCGCAGCTTGCTCTGCGCTCTCTTCGCCTTGTTTTTGGCTCGATGCCATTAACTGCACAATCAAACGGGTACGGGACTGCAGCGTGAACTTGATCTATTGTAATTAACTTAATCTGACCAATTCGAAACTCAACACAAGGAAGCAACTATGAGTAACCGCAATTTAACTACAACTAGCCTATTTATTTCGATGCTTTATTTAAGCCTGATAGCGAATGTGTTCGCAGTGCAAAACATCGATAAAAAACTCAGTATTAGCAACGATATTCAATTTAAAATCAACGTCCAACGTGGGGATGTAGCCATTCAAACTTGGGATAAAAGCGAGGTGAGCGTTAGCGGTACACTGGATGAACTGAGCGAAGGGTTTGTATTTGAGCAACAGGGAAATACGCTTAATTTCGAAGACAAAATGCCCCGCCACTATAATAGCAGTACTAACACTGGTTCGCAGCTCACCATTAAAGTGCCAAAGACAGTAAAACTCAGTGCTGACACCGTCTCCGCCAACCTGCAATTAACTGATATAAAAGGTGAACTCAAATTAAGCACTGTGAGTGGTAATATCAATGCTAACCAACTGAGTGGTAATACTGAGCTACACACTATCTCAGGTGATATCACCACTACAGCCATCAACGGTAATAACAAGTTGAAAACCGTATCGGGGACTATTCAAGATACCGATAGTCAAGGTGAAATTAATTATTATCTCGTGAGCGGCGATTTAAATAGTCAATCTCGAGCCGAAAAAGTCACGATTGAACAGGTTTCAGGCGAAGTTACCGCAAACTTGAATACCGCCAAAGAAATCATCCTAAAAACGGTCAGTGGCGACGTGCAAGTCTCACTGACCAAAAACGTCAGCACCGTCAATTTAGACAGCATCAGTGGTGATATCATGCTGACGTTTGCTGATATACCCGATGCTAGCTTTGATTTAAATGGCGGTCCTAGCGGAAAAATCAGCAATGCGTTAACTCAAGATGAACCTAAAAAACAAAAATATGCACCACGTGCAAAGCTTGTATTCCAAACTGGCTCAGGTGCTGCCAAGGTAAAAATAAATACCATCAGTGGTGAGCTAACATTAAAAAAGCAGTAATCACTCACCCTTTTAGCATACACAAAAATGCCGCCGCGAGTCGCACTCGGGCGGCATTGTTATATCAAGTGGGTCAATCCAAACTCGAAATAAACTCTGCGTTTCTACAGGTTATTTACCTAAATTTAGGTGGTTAAACTGACGCGATTTCTTCAGCGGTCAAATATCGCCATTCGCCTAATGCAAGTGCGCGATCTAACTCTATGTTCCCAATACTTTCACGGTGCAAACCTGCCACATGATTCCCCACAGCAGCAAACATACGCTTCACTTGATGGTACTTACCTTCGGTGATAGTTAAGCGCACTAATTGCGGTTCAATAATCTCCAATAGCGCAGGCTTTGTTAAGCCATCTTCACCGCGTAACTCAACACCGGCAGCAAATAGTGCAATTAAGCTAGTATCAATCGGATCAGCCAGTTGCACTAAATAACGTTTGGCGCACTCTTTTTTCGGCGAGGTGACTTTGTGTGACCACTGACCGTCAGTCGTAATCAACACCAGTCCAGTGGTATCAGCATCTAAACGGCCGGCAATGTGCAAGGTTTCAGGCTTTGGTACATCAAGTAAACTCAATACCGAAGGATAAGTCTCATCAATCGTTGAGCAAATCGTATCGACTGGTTTGTTAAGCATCAAATAACGCACGCCCACTAATGCTATCCGTTCCCCCTCAAGGCAAACATGCATAGCTTCACTCACTTTAAAGCCCGAATCTTTAACAACCACACCATCGCAAGTAATGTCACCGCGATGCAGGGCTTTTTTCGCTAATGAGCGAGTTAGTGAGGTACTCTCACAGATAAATTTGTCTAAACGCACGTTAATACTCAACTTCAATAAAGAAAACTGCCATATTATGAGGCCGACCACTTCAAAGGGCAAAGAATTGCGACTAGGCAGTGATGCTATTGCTACATGTCCCTTAAAAATTGATCGCTATCGCACAGAGAAAGATGACATGACGGAATACCAAAAAATGATCGCGGGCCAAGAATATGATTGCTTTGCCAGCGAACTATTGAGTGTAAGAGCGCAGCAGCAACAGCTCAATCGGCAATTAAATCAAACTATCGAGCAAGATAATCAAGATTTCACTCAACTCTGCCAACAACTCATTCCTCATAAATCGTCAGCAGCGACGATATCTACACCTATTTTTATCAGCTACGGCCTTAACCTCACCCTTGCCGATAAAGTGTTTATCAATGTAAATGTCACCTTGCAAGATAATGCGCCCATTGTGATTGGTGAACAGACCATGGTTGGCCCCAACGCCCAGTTTTATACTTCGTGTCATCCACTCGATGCTAAGCTGCGTTGCTCAGGTTTAGAAACCGCAAAAGCCATTAACGTGGGCAAGCGTGTATGGATTGGTGGCGGAGCAATCATAATGCCAGGAGTCAGTATTGGTGATGATGCGATTATCGGTGCTGGCGCTGTAGTGACAAAAAATGTCGCCGCGAAGAGTGTCGAGGTAGGTAATCCTGCCAAGCCAATTAAGCAGCTGAGCTAAGCGAGTTTAAAATATTGTGCTAAACATTCGCCAATCCTAAATAACTTGCATATGTTAGTGTTGCCGAGAATGATTTCAACCTTGTCATTGGTAACCTTTAGTTACATATGACTCAGGTGAATCGCATGATATAAAGAGTAATGATCTTGTTTCAATTTACACTAAAGCATTAACATACATTCCATTGCGCCTGAAGCAATCCCATCTTTGCCAAAATAACAGCCCCCATAATGGGCACAATAATAAACTCGAAGGAAACAACATGAGAAAAGTACTTATTGGGGGACTGTGTGCCTCACTCATCGCAGGTCTAACTGCCTGTAATGATAAGCCTGCCGAAGTCAAAGCTCCCGAAACGACTAAAACAGCCACCGCTGCTGCAGTGACGCAAGCATTAGGTTCTGGTATTGAATTTGCTAATTTTGACAAATCCATTCGTCCGCAGGATGACTTTTATCAATATGTTAACGGCGCTTGGTTGAAGAAAACCGAAATCCCAGCCGACCGCACCAGCATTGGCGCCTTCTACGATTTACGTGAAAAATCCCGTGACGATGTAAAAGCTATCATCGAGGAAGTCGCAGCAACGCCAAATCTGGCCGCAGGCACTGATGAGCAAAAAGTAGCTGATTTGTATCGCTCATTCATGGATACCGAGACACTCAACAAGCTGGGTGTTACGCCCATTCAAAGTGAATTCGATGCCATTAATGCCTTAAAAGATAAAAATGAATTAGTGGCATACTTCGCCCATAGCCAAATTGCTGGTGCTGGTACGCCAATAGCGTTTTATATCGATATCGATGCCAAAAACTCTAGCCGTTATGCGACGCATTTATACCAATATGGCTTAAGCTTGCCAGAAAAAGATTACTACTTTAATGACTCAGAGCGCTTCGTTAATATCCGTAAAGCGTTCGTTGCCCACATCGAAAACATGTTTACTCTAGCAGGGCTGGCCGAACCCAAAGCCAGCGCTGAGGCTATTTTAGCGTTAGAAACCGCCATTGCCGCTAAGCATTGGGATGTGGTGGAAAACCGCGACAGCACTAAAACCTATAACCTGTACCAAGTAAAAGATTTACCAACATTGGCACCGGATATCGACTGGACAGTTTACTTAACTACGCTTGGCGCTGATAAACAAACCGATATTATTATTAACCAACCTAGTTATATCCAAGGCTTAAACGAAGTGCTAAAAGCAACCGACTTAGCCACGTGGAAAACCTACATGCAGTGGCAAGTATTAACGCATGCGGCGAATAACCTAAGTGAAGCGCTGGACAACGAAAACTTCGCCTTCTTCTCTAAAACCTTAAACGGTCAAGAAGAACAAGAGCCGCGCTGGAAGCGTGGTGTAGCAACCGTTAACGGTATCCTTGGCGAAGTCGTCGGTAAGGTGTACGTCAAACGTCACTTTACGCCAGAAGCGAAAGAACGCATGCAAGCACTGGTTGAAAACCTTCGCGGCGCTTATGGCGATAGCATCAAAGATTTAGCTTGGATGAGTGACAGCACTAAAGTGGCTGCCGCCGATAAGTTAGCCAAATTCAATCCAAAAATCGGTTATCCGAACAAATGGGAAGATTACAGCAAACTAACCATCAAAGCTGACGATTTAGCCGGTAACGCTATGCGTGCCAGCGAAGTTGAACATGCTAAATCATTAGCCAAACTGGGCGCGCCAATCGACAAAGACGAATGGCACATGACCCCACAAACGGTTAACGCTTACTACAACCCAACCATGAACGAAATCGTATTCCCTGCCGCTATTTTGCAACCACCATTCTTCAACTTAGCGGCTGATGATGCCGTCAACTATGGCGGTATTGGTGCGGTTATTGGCCACGAAATGGGCCACGGTTTTGACGACCAAGGTGCCAAGTTTGATGGCGAAGGTAATATGCGTGACTGGTGGACTGAGCAAGACCTAAAAGAGTTCTCTGCCCGCGGCCAAGCGCTAATAGCCCAGTACGATGGTTACTATGTGTTTGATGATTTACACGTCAACGGTGGATTAACCTTAGGCGAAAACATTGGTGACTTATCCGGTGTGACTATCGCCTACCGCGCATATAAGAAGTCACTCGATGGTAAAGAAGCGCCAGTGATAGATGGTTTAACGGGCGATCAACGCTTTTTCATTGGTTTCACTCAAATTTGGCGTGCAAAAGCCAAAGAAGAAGCCATGCGTAACCGCGTAGCAACCGATCCACACTCACCTGCAGAGTTCCGTGCTCTGGGCGCTTTATCTAACATGCCTGAGTTTTACAGCACATATGAAGTCAAACCTGGTGATGCTATGTATATTGCACCAGAAAAACGTGTAAAAATTTGGTAAACCAAATTTACATGGCCACTCGGCAATAAGTCTGCCGAGCCACAACAATGGCGCTTCCTATCACAGGTGGCGCCATTTTTATTTGGCTAAACCATAGCGTAATGAATGTAAAACCCAGCATAAGATGAACAACTCTTAACGGTTGATTCAGCTTTAATTAAGTAATAGTGGCCTATGGTGAATACGTGTTCGGTATCACTCACGCATAAGGAAGTAGGCCGCATGACTAAGTTATTTCGTACTTTTTTTATTTTTCTACTGTTATTATCGAGCCGTACTGGTGTAGCCAACACTCTGGATATCAGCGACGGTAAAACAGAACGTGGCAATTACAGTGCAAGACAGGCACAAAGCCATGACCTACAAGGTCTATATGCTCTTAGCAGCCAAGCTTTTGATGAACCTCGCCAAGCTTCAAGTAACTTATCCGTGTTACATCAACAAGCCTACGACGCACAGGCTGAACTGGCTCAATTGCTCACCAAAATTGCCCAGCGCTCTCCAACGCAAGTGATTATTCCTCCGGTAAAAAGCTACCAAAGAGCCGCCGATAAAGTGGCGACAAAATTTAACGGCGACGCCAGTCAAATTACCGACCTTGCAAGGGCCAGTATTGTGGCAGGCAGCATTCAAGATTTAATGCAGGTTTACCAAATCTTAAACGAGCAAACTCAAGTGGTGAAACAAAAAAACCGCTTTGCTGAGCCTAAGACGTCAGGCTATCGTGATCTCAATTTACTGGTGCGTTTACCTCAATCAGGCATGATTGCTGAAGTGCAATTACACCTACAGGATATTGCCAATATCAAAAATGGCCCAGAGCACAAAGTATATGAAAAAGTACAGATGATTGAAGCCAATGCTTATAAACAAAAAAGATCACTGAGTGAATTTGAATTGGCGCAGATTGCCCAATTACGCCAAGAATCACATAAGTTGTACCACAAAGCATGGCTTAACTATAAACGGGTCGATGAAGCCAGTTTATTAAAAACCTCAGCCGCTTAAACTCTGCCCCTTTCACTCTTGCGCTAGTATTCTGAAAAGGTGCTGGCGCTTTTTTATGTTTTACAACGCTAAAAGTCAGTTTAAAAACATTATGCACAAATGCACTCTCTCGCATCGAACAGCTGTTTGAGTATATAATCCCGCGCCATAGCCCTATCAGCAGGAAACGCCATGCACGACATCATCGAGCAACTCCAAGAACGCAGCGAAACTGTGCCTGTGCCACTCGAATTACCCACATTTGAGCAACTCGTCGAGGTCGAAGAGCAAATCCTGATTTCATTGCCGCGGGAGCTAAAGGAATACCTGTTGTATGCCAGCGATGTGATTTTCGGCGCAATAGAGCCAGTGACTGCATCCGATCCTTACTCCCACACTTATCTGCCCGAAGTGACTTGCTATGCTTGGTCCATCGGCATGCCAAGGGAGATGATTGCCATTTGTCAGCAGGGCGATGCCTTTTACTGTATCGACCAAGATGGCCAAGTGCATTTCTGGAAAAATGGCGGCTTTACTGATATCTATTGGGAGTCGTTCTGGGAATGGGTTGAAGAAATCTGGTTGAAGATCAAATACTAATTTTACTTTTATTGCATTGAGAACAATATTATGTCGAAAAACATTGGCTTGAACGCCATCGAAATGAGCTACTTACGCCAATCACTGAGCTTAAGTGCGGCTCAAGTTGGCACGCTCACTAATCATAGTGAAGCCGATGTATTAGCCTGGGAAAGTGGCGAACAAGCGGCACCAGAGCTAGCACAAAACAAACTACTCGATATTGATGACATCATCGAGATGCAAGTGCTCAACACCTGCGATGGCATTGAAGAGTTATTTAAAAAAGAACCTAAGCGTCACTTAGCTTTCGTGGTGTACTCCACTCAAGCGACTTATACGCAATACAACCCCGAATTTTTAAGTTCATTACCTTTTACTGAGCTGTACAACACCGCAGCTTGGCGTATCAAGAAAGAGTGTAAATTGGTCTTAGAAGTCGATGTGAGCTTAGTAGCGCTGGACGTAGAAGCTTATAAAGCCTTCCGTGAACCAACCAAAATGAGCGAAAGCCGCGAAAGCCGTGCTAAATGGGCCGCAACGCAGCTTTAATCTAGACCTATATGACACTAAAAAAGCAGCTATCATGCTGCTTTTTTAGTTAACTGATTATGATAAAGCCCAAATACTATTAGGTTCTCCAGAATAAGCTCGCTGATGAACCTTGTTAGCGCTGACATAAAAACATACGGCAAAAAATAACGCCGTAATATCGACTACTCCTAAATGACTCCCCACATTAGCAGTTGATTTTATTTGCATCAGTAATGGGAATATTAAGGTACTCATGGGTATTAAGGCACAACTTAATGCTAATAACTTAAGAAGATGAATTGCAGCCAATGCAGGTTGGCGGAAAAAACTATAAATAATAGCGCCAAAAAATACCACGTAGTAACAAGCCAGATAATAACTATTGGGCTGATGAGTTATAAGATAAAGCCATTTAGTCAATAAGATAGCTAAACTTACACCTAACATTGAGCCCAAACAAACACCGATCGTCAGTGACGCCATAAAACATGTCGAGGCTTGCTGTGCAGCTTGCTTTTTACGACGTTTTTCTAGCCAGAGTAAATTGCCACTATAGAACAAGAACGCCCCTAATAAACCAAAGGCGAAATACAGCCAGCGACCAAAGTTGCCCGCATAATTACCAAAGTGCAAAGCAAATAAACTGTTTACAATAGGACCATAAACTCCCTCACTGGCTTGGTTTAGTGTGTTAAATTGCACCGCAAATGTGTAGGGGTTTAGATAAATAAAATCGCTATAACCACCGCGCATTATCTGTCCGTCAGTTTTTACCTCGACAGCGAGCGCTGGATTTTTAGTCGAAAGGTTCGAAAATGCCATAGAAACAATTTGATAGCCATGTGTCATCGTGCTCAGTTGCTGTCGATACGTTTCCATTGAAGGAAGTTCAGTAACTGAATATTCAACGTTTGAACTCGCAGGTCGTTCAAACAAAGGTTTATCACCATAAACAACCCCCAATCCAGCATAAAAAAAGTCGTGAAATGCAAAAACAATCACAGACCACGCGATGATAAGATGAAATGGCAAGCTGATGATGCCAACAAGATTATGGCTGTCTAGCCAAAAGCGGCTGCTCCCCTTATTTTGTCTAAGTGCAAACAGGTTTTTGACTAAAGTGGGTAGCAAGATAATGACACCGGATACTAACGCCAAAAAATACAAAATGGCTGCCACACCCAAAATAATCACACCCAAATCTTCATGGCCTACTTTACCGATAATACCAGCGGTACGATGCAGTTGATCAATCAACGTACCTAACTCATTAGTGCTACTCATTTGAGTAGTTATCTCGCCACTCTCAGTCAAGCTTGCATGACGCAATTGGTCATCTAATCGAAAACCACGACCACCACCATGTTCGTACCACTTCATCGGCGATTGGTTTTCATCAAAACTAATAATAAAACCATCTCTAGCTTTATCAAATTGGCCCATAGCCTGCGTGACTAATTCATCTAATTGATCACTGGACACCTGAGCTAAATGCTGATTGGACGGTATTGCCCATTGTGTAATTTGCGGTTTGAACATAGTCAATGCACCAGCATAAAAAGCAATAAACAGTAGTAACCCTGTTAATATTCCTGTCCATGTATGGATAGATTGATAAGTACGAAGAATATCTGCGCGAATTTTCATAACAACGTCCATAACCCTATGAAAATAAGATAAATAACAATATTAGCCAAAGTTAAGCGATATAAGGCCGTGGTTGCGGTTTTAAATAAAAAGCTCAGTGAAACAACGGATAACCAAATGAAACTAATCAACCACATATTGAGTTGAACCTTCATTGGTGCATCAATTCCTCCAGGGCCAAACCACGCAAACACTCCCACCACCCCGTAAGCAAAAGTTAACCCTAACACGCCTGCAATAAGACTTTTGCGCCACCAATGGGGTTGAATTTTTTCAGCTTCGGTTAAGCGCTTCATGACTGCGTACCTCTATGTTTAATAAGCGTAAGCAAGGGTATGCAAATCAACAATAACAAGACATTGAAAATCCATGTAAATAGTGCTGATAACAGGCTTAAATGCTGCGACCAACAGAAAAAAGCCAATAAAAGTAAACAATATCCGATTATCAAAAATGATTTAGGTAATGACGTTCGCCTTAATCTTTGATGTTTACTCGCGCCGTAAATAAGCATGCTACCGATAATTGTTGCTACAAAAGCAGAAATCCCAAACATATTTACCCTGTTGCTTTGATTATTTGGTTGAGGTCATAAAATATACAAATGATAATGTAAATCAAATGCGTTCGCAATTGCGTTTAAGGTTATTTTAATTTAAATTGTCGCCACATCTAGATAACACCTCTTTAATCATCAAGAGTCAGTACGGGGATACTCATGAAACACAGGGCGTTTACGAAAAATGTTATTGCCACAATGTTAGCGAGCATAGGCATGTCAACGGCATACGCGGCAGTAGAAGCAGAGCCAACAGGATCGATCGAAAAAATCACTGTTTATGGTGAAAAAATTGAGCGCAGTTTAAAAGATACAACCTCATCGGTTTCAGTGATTGACAAGGAAGCACTTAATAGCGGTCAGTATCAGTCCGTTTCAAATGCTTTGTCTGAAGTACCCAACGTTGTAGTGATCACAGGATCAGTACCAGATATCCGTGGTGTTTCAGGCAATGGCTCAGCGTCAGGCTTTAATTCATTTACAGGCGGCGCCAGGGCACGCGTTTCCACACTGATTGATGGTGTAGCAGAACCTTTTGTGGCCGATCTCACCGGTGATACTGGCTTATGGGATATTCAACAAATTGAAGTCTTTAGAGGGCCGCAATCAACCATCAATGGGCGTAACAGCATTGGTGGTACTGTATTTATAAAAACAGAAGACCCTACATTCGATTGGCATGGTGCTGCACGTTTAGGTTACCGTAACCAAGATAACTATATTGATAATGCCGTGATGTTATCGGGCCCAATTTTAGACAACGAATTAGCTTTTAGAATCAGTGGACAAAATGTCACTGGCGAGACATACAATAAAGGTTTGGTATACGACACTAACCCCGCCACTTTCGACCAAAATGAGCTCATTACCAATCGTTGGCGCGGTAAAGTTCTATGGCAACCGAGCGAGATTGAAGATCTAAAAGTGATGTATAGCTTCTCGTACAATGATGAGAAAGGAGACTCAGGTCGTAACTATTTTTCAGGTAATGATCCTTGGGCCTATAGCCCTATCTTCCAACGTTATATTGAAACCAAATCAACCACACATTCAGTTAAAGTTGACTACAACCTGGGTGAAGGTAAGGCGTTCGATTTAGTTGTCGCCTACATGGATTACGACTGGGGATCTGAATCTTATGAGCCGATAGTCACTGCGCAGCAATATGTCGATATGAAGGATCAAAGCTACACCATCGATGGCAAATACAGTTTTGGCTTAAATGACCGTGATTTTAATGGTTTTGTTGGCCTATCTTATTTTGAACGTAGCCAAGATTTCGACAGTACAGGCAGTACAATTTATAACGGCGACGACAGTAGTAAATCCACATCTATTTATGGCGAGATCACCTATGGTTTGGCCGACTCACTTTGGGTCACTTTAGGTGGCAGAGTGATGCGCGATGAACAGGAACGTAATTTTTTGATGCAATATAGAGGCAGTCAATTAAATGAAAACCTCGATGAGGCCACCACGGTTACCCTGCCGAAGTTAGTCCTGCAGTACGCCATCACGGGCAACACAACCTTAGCCGCCAGCGCCCGTCGCGGCTATAACGCTGGTGGTGGAGCATTGTCACTAGCAGAGAGTGAATACTATTACTACGATGAAGAATTTGTTGATACCTACGAACTCAGTTCTCGCAGTGAATTTTTAGACGGCAATATCAACCTTAGTGCCAACCTTTTCTATAACGACTTCGATGGTTACCAAGCATCCAATCAAGCGCGTAAAATTACCAATGTGGATAAAGCTGTCACCTATGGTATTGAGGCTGCGCTGACCGCAATGCTTGGTAATAACTGGCAATTAATCACTGGTGTGGGTTTGCTAGATAGCGAAATAAAAAAGGTAGATCCTAGCTATGGGGATATCATCGGCAATCAACTGAATTCAGCACCACATGTCACAGCTAATTTAGGTGTTAAGTATTGGCTTAATGATGAATTCACCTTCGGCCTATCAGGCAACTACGTCGGTGAATACTTCGCAGACATAAATAACACAGAAGACAGAGTCGCCGGTGACTACGTTGTCACTCGCTTTAGTGTCGATTATCAGACTGATAACTGGCGTGTGAGTGGTTTCGTCAATAACCTATTTGACGAACAAGCAATGACGGTAAACGAACCTCCAAGCCAAAGCTATATAGATGGTTATGCTGCAATTATCGACCCTAGGAATATTGGTATATCTGTGATGTATAACTTTTAATAATCATATAGATAAAAAACGGCGCCTTTACTGGGCGCCGTTTAACATTAAGACCTTCAATTAAACATTTAGAAATTCATGGTGAGCTTAGTATAAATGTAGCGTCCCATTGGGTTATGTACTGAAATCACATAGCCGTAAAGGTCAGTATCACCATCACCAATGGCAAATGGTGGCTCTTCGTCAAAGACGTTGTTCACACCCAAAGTGAGCTTGAACATGTCATTGAAGCGATAAGTACCTGACATATCCACCAACAATTGCGCATCAATAGTACGCGACTTATTGCTTTCAAAATCGAGTACACCATCAAAATCGATATCGGGAGTATCTTCAAACTCACCGATATAGCTTAGATTAATGTTGGCGCTAAAGTTGTCCATAGTCCAGTTAGTGGTGAGTAACCAACGATGTTGAGGAAACTTATATTCGCCAGTGTAATCTAGGCCGTCTTTTTCGAAGTTATGTAAGTAACTGTACTCTAGACCGAATTTTAAATCGCCATAGCTATCTAGCTCAAAACCATAATGGCTAGATACGTCCATGCCTTGTACATCTTGAGAGCTTAAGTTAACAAAGCTTGAATGGATGATACTAATCGGACCTAGCGTTTGCCCCGCCTGCGGTGTTAAACGCTCACACACAGTGCTACTTTGATCATTACAATTTGCAGTATAGATATCGCCTAATGGTTGTTTATCAATCTTGTTATCTTGCGTAATACTAAAGATATCAAAACCCACATCAAACTTCTGGCTTGGCGCCCAGATCATCCCAACGTTCCACGTCTCTGACTCTTCAGCATCAAGATCTGAGTTGCCTTCAAATTCAGTGTTGTAATCTAAAGCCTCACAATCCACATTATCGGCAGCACAGCGGTAAGTATCGATAAAGAAACTACTTTCACGAGATGGCCCAAGGCCAATTTGTGCTAAAGATGGCGCACGAAACCCCGTAGACCAAGAAGCGCGAGCCGTTAACTCATCGGTCACGCCCCATTGGAAAGCCACTTTAGGGTTAGTCGTTGAACCAAAATCACTGTAATGGTCATATCGACCCGCAAGCTGCAGTTCGAAGTTATCAGTTATCGGAATAGATAACTCCATATAAGCCGCATATTGTTCACGGGATGCTGCTGCAGAAACCGCCTCAGTACCAAAAATCAATCCACGTTGGAATTGCTCATCCGGCACATCGCTCACATCTTCTTCGCGATATTCAGCTCCGGCCGCCATCATAATGTCGCGACCACCGAGGGTAAACGCTTGACCAGAGATATTAGCCGCATAAGACGTCATATTCGACAGGCCTTGGCGCACTAAGCTAGTCGTAATGGCGTCAATCACTTCTGGTGAGTTAATTGCACCACCAAATGGATTATAACGACCGGCATCAATTTCACGTTGTAAGTAATCGGTTCTTACCCAACCTTGGCTGCGATCACCCGTTTGAGTTGACTCACTACGACCTTTTTGAACAGAAGCTTCCCAATCCCACTCCTTTACTACACCGCGTAAACCCGCGACTAAACGTAAGCTGTCAGATTCGATATCCCAACGTCGCGCGCCCGCATCAACGGTACGAAAACGGCCGATTTCAATATCTTTGCCCCAAGGGTTATTTGGGTGACTACCGGGAACCGTTAATCCAGCATCTTCATCAAGAGGCGTTGGTGCACCGCCCGCTTCTGAAGTATTGTGCTGAGCAGCGACTTCAAGAAAGGCTGTTAAATCATCATTGAAATGGTAATCAAATTGACCAATAGCACCGACGCGTTCAGCAGATGGGATCACCAAGTTATACGAGCCATATTCAAATAAACAACTACCGCTCGCTGTTGCACTATCAGCAGGACAAGCAGGATCGATGGTTTTCACCCCATCTACATAGAAATAACCAGGGAAACCACGGGAAGATCTAAAGTCCTCACCCCCATAAGGTGATTGGTTTGAAACCCCAAAACGGCCTAAGTCAGTTGCAGCCAAAGTATCATTTTTGAAATAGTCGAGAATAATCGATGCATTGCCTTTTTCAGACTTAGTTCCCCACACGACACTCGCGGTTTTTTCGCCATAATCCGTACCAGAGCTATCGCCTAAACCAAGACTAACCTCAATGCCTTCAATGTCTTTTTTGAGGATAATGTTAACCACACCTGCAATAGCATCAGAGCCATAAATAGCCGATGCACCATCCTTAAGAATGTCGATACGTTCGATAGCTGAAACAGGGATATTGTTGATATCAACAAATGAATTAGTGATGCCTTCGGCAAAAGCACTCGCCGCAACACGGCGGCCGTTAATCAACACTAAAGTCGCATCAGGGCCTAAGCCGCGTAAACTAATGGATGCACCGCCGTTAGCGGTAGAATCTTGGCTGTTTCCTCGGGTAGAAAAAGCACCAGCACCGTTAGCAGGCATACGTTCGAGTAGTTGCTGTAGGTTATCAAACCCCATATTAGCAATATCGTCTTTGCTGATAGATTGAATCGGTGATGGACCTTCGATATCAGTACGTTTAATACGAGAACCAGTGACTTCAATACGTTCAACTTTTTCAACGCCCTCTGCGGCTTGAACTACTGTAGGGGCTAATGACATAGTAATGGCAACAGCAATAGCGCTAGGTAAAATCTGAGGTCTTTTCATACATATCCCTTGTTTTAATTATTTTATTGAACAAAATTAACTAAAAAATAACTTTAAATTAACAACAAGTAAGATAATGAGTTACAAGATAAAGTCAATCAGATAAAAGTAGAAGTGACACTTTTGTTGCATGTTAAAACAGGACATGTTCGCTACTAACAAACTGAAAAAGAATCCAGAGCCTTTAACTGATATCTGCTCGTAAATCATCATATTTTAATCACTAAAATAAAGAGGCCGTATGCAAGAAAGTATTATTCATCGAGCGGAGTTTGAAGCTAATTTAGGCTGGTATTGGTTGCTGTCTGGGGCCGCTTATTTCACCCTCAGCATAGTCGGTATTCCTTTGTTATTGCTTTGGTTTCCGATAGGGCTATGGGGGACTCGTCGCTATATTGGCAATATGAGTGCCCAGCTCACCAGTAATAAGTTGATTGTACGCCGAGGAATATTAACCCGTACCGAAAATACTGTCCCTTTGGATAAAATTACCGATATGGCATTGATCCAAGGCCCAATTATGCGCCTATTTGGGCTGCATAAACTCACGGTAGAAACCGCAGGGCAATCGGGTACTGGTGCCTTAATAAGCTTAGTTGGCATTGTTGATGCGCCGCAGTTTAGAACCCGCGTACTAGAACAAAAAGAACGTCTTGCTCAGCGCCCACAGGCAGCAAGTTCATCTGTACAGCCTGATGATGCCTTATTACAAAACGTGGTCGAGATGGCTGCAAGCCTAAAACGTATTGAAGCTTTACTCAGTCAGCAATTAAATCGATAATTTAAATACAACGACTTTCAATTCAATGACTTTACCTTTAGTGTTGGCCAATAACTTAGCATGAGTGCGTGGCGCTTATTCCAACTCTAAGATTGATTTTCAACAGGTATTTTTGATAACAATATGACAGAACCCTCGGTAACTTCTCCTTCATCTTCTTGGATAACACACCTGACGCTTGGCATTAAAGCTATGGGTCCTGGTGTTCTTATGGCTGCCGCCGCGATTGGTGCATCCCATTTGGTAGCATCGACTCGGGCGGGCGCCGAATTTGGTTGGCAATTAGCTTGGGTTATTTTAGGGGTTAATTTACTTAAGTACCCCTTCTTTGCCGCTGGTGCACGCTACACCGCTGCTACAGGGGAGAGTTTACTGCACGGCTATCTCAAACAAGGCCGAGGTTACTTACAGCTATTTACTGGACTGAATATCATCGCCGCTGTTGCCAGCACGGCAGGGGTTTGCATGCTAACCGCTGCTATGTTGACCCAATTTATCCCGCTGCCGATTGATTGGTTAGCGCTGTTAGTCTTGTTGAGTTCATTGGCTTTATTGATTTTAGGGCATTATCAATTACTCGATAAACTGACTAAAATCATCATGTTTGTTCTAACGCTTACCACATTAATGGCCGTCGCCTTGGCTTGGGATCACGCTCAACCATTAGCGAGCAATTTTGTTTCTCCCTCGCCTTGGCAATGGGCCCATGTAGGATTTCTGGTCGCCATGATGGGTTGGATGCCAGCGCCAATTGAAGTCAGCGCTTGGAACTCCCTGTGGTTACTGGAAAAACAAAAAAACCAAACCGTAACGAAAGCGCAGGCGTTACTCGACTTTAATTTAGGCTACATTATTACCGGGATCCTCGCTGTCGTGTTCCTGTCTTTAGGTGCCTTAGTGATGCACGGCAGTGGTGAGCACTTTTCAGATTCCGGCGCACAATTTGCCAACCAATTGATTAATCTTTATAGCCAAGTGATGGGTGGTGAGAGCCGCTACCTTATTGGTATTGTCGCATTTTTGTGTATTTTCAGTACAACTGTGACGGTTATTGATGGCTATAGCCGCACCTTAGCTATGGGCTGGCAATTACTCAGTGCAACCAACAGTTCTGAGAAACGTCTCACCGGGATCATGCTCGCCATTAGCGCTTTAGGTTTGTTACTCATCCTTTTCTTTAAAGGCGCACTGCTACCGCTACTTGAGTTTGTTATGATCTTAGCCTTTATGACCACCGTCATTTTTGCTTGGTTAAACTACCGCTTAATGACAAGTAGCCAGCTCCCCCAAGCCGACAGATACGGCGCGAAGATGAAGCTATTGTCTTGGTTTGGCCTGAGTTATTTACTGATTTTTGCTGCACTTTTTGTTTATTGGTACGCTTTTATTAAATAAACCCATTAATTTGGGAGTATAATGGCCGCTCTTAAACCAGACAGCGCAGCCGCGCCAAGAGATGACCATGATTAATAATGATATTTTGCGCCGTTTGCGCTTCGTGTTTGATTTTAGCAATGCAAAAATGATTAAAATTTTTGCTAAAGCTGGAAGAGAAGTGCCTGTCGAAGAGATAATTGATCTTCTACGTAAAGAAGAGGAAGAAGGTTATAAAGCTTGTAACGACACGACCTTATGTCAGTTTTTAGATGGTCTTATCATCGAAAAACGTGGTTTACGTGAAGGGGCTGAAATTCCGGCGCCCGTTGCACGTTTAAATAACAACTTAATCTTCAAAAAGCTTAGAGTTGCCCTCGAAATGCGTGAGGAGGATATTGTTGCGGTATTGACCTTAGCCGAAGTGCAAATGGCAAAATCTGAACTCAGCGCTCTGTTTCGCAATCCAGAACACAAAAACTTTAAAGAGTGTGGCGATCAAATCCTGCGTAACTTTATCCGCGGTTTATCACTCAAGTACCGCGGCGTTTAACGCTAGGCTGTAAGCGGGCGAAATTAATCGCGAGTTTTGAGCATCAAACGCAGCTAAGGCTGCGTTTTTTATATTAAGTTTTACCCAAAAAATAGCGAATCTTCCACCTTCCATCCCATAACGTTTTTCGTTTAAAACAGCCCACTTTTTGATTGCAGCAAAAAAATCATAAATACCTCGCTCATCGGACAACAAAGATCACGTTTCATGATAACCTTACGTGACTTACAGCACGTATCGAACCACTTAAACAATAACTAAAAGGTTACCCATGGACGATAATAAACGCCCCCTCTATCTTCCGTTTGCAGGACCTGCCATTCTTGAAGCCCCGCTGATTAACAAGGGCAGTGCATTTTCTGAAGAAGAGCGTATTTTCTTTAATCTCGAAGGCTTAGTACCCTACGCCATTGAAACGATTGAGGAGCAAGCTTCTCGCGGCTACGATCAATTTAGAAGTTTCAATAACGATCTCGATAAACACATTTATCTACGTAATATTCAAGATACCAACGAAACGCTATTTTATCGTTTAGTACAAAATCATATCAGTGAGATGATGCCAATTATCTACACCCCGACGGTAGGCTTGGCTTGTGAGCGCTTCTCAAAAAACTATCGCCGCAATCGAGGTCTATTCATCTCCTATCCAAACAAAGATAGAATCGATGATATTCTCAATAACTCGACTCGCCAAAAAGTAAAAATTATCGTTGTGACCGACGGTGAACGCATTTTAGGTCTTGGCGATCAAGGAATTGGCGGCATGGGTATTCCGATCGGCAAGCTGTCACTCTATACCAGCTGTGGTGGAATAAGCCCAGCTTACACGCTACCAATTACCTTAGATGTCGGCACAGATAACCAGCAATTGTTAGAAGATCCTATGTATATGGGCTGGCGCCATCCGCGTATCGGCGGCGAAGAGTATGCCGAATTTATCGAAGCCTTTATGCAAGCTGTACATGTTCGTTGGCCAGATACACTGATCCAATTTGAAGACTTTGCCCAAAAAAATGCGATGCCGCTGTTAGAGCGTTATAAAGATCGCTATTGCTGCTTTAACGATGATATTCAAGGTACCGCTGCAGTGGCAGTAGGTTGCTTGCTCGCCGCTTGTAAAGCTGCGGGCACAGAGTTAAATCAGCAGCGTATCGCTTTCCTCGGTGCAGGTAGTGCCGGTTGCGGGATTGCCGAAGCTATCGTGGCGCAAATGGTGTCAGAAGGCATTAGCGATGAACAAGCTCGCACGCAAGTGTGTATGGTTGACCGTTGGGGCTTATTGTTAGACAACATGCCTAACCTATTGCCCTTCCAGCAAAAATTAGCACAAAAATATACAGATATTCAAAACTGGAGCAATTTTAGCGATAACATTTCGTTGCTCGATGTGGTTAACAACATTAAGCCAACTGTCCTTATTGGCGTGTCTGGTGTGCCGGGTCTATTTACCGAAGAAATTATTCGAGCTATGCACAGCCATTGTGCTCGGCCGATTATTTTCCCTATGTCAAACCCCACCAGCCGTGTCGAAGCCACACCCAAAGACATCTTACATTGGACCTCTGGCCAAGCATTAGTGGCGACGGGAAGCCCGTTCGAGCCCGTAGTTGTCGATGGTGAAACCTTTGAAATTGCCCAGTGTAACAATAGTTTTATCTTTCCAGGTATTGGCCTAGGGGTTTTAGCCTCGGGTGCACGCCATGTGTCTGATGCCATGTTAATGGCTTCAAGCCGTGCATTAGCAGAGTGCTCACCACTGGCAATTGACGGTACAGGTCCATTACTGCCTAAACTTGAAGATATCCATGCGGTGAGTAAACACATCGCCTTTGCTGTTGGTAAAGTGGCGATAGAGCAAGGTTTAACACTGCCAATGAGCGATGAGATATTACAGCAATCAATTGAAGGTAATTTCTGGAGTCCTGAATACCGTCGTTACAAACGCACCTCATTCTAATTCTAACCATCAATTTGTTGCAGCTTAAGTCGCAACAAACTGGCTTAGCCAAGAAGCGTTAAAAAAAGCCCCGAGACTGCAAAGTCACGGGGCTTTTTATTTCAAGTTTTAATTTACCATTAAGGTGCCATAACCTGCTTAAAACTATTAAGCATGGAGCGATCGGTACGCGCTTTTTTCAATTTTCGTAAACTTTCTTTGAGCGATTCGTCAGCTAAACGTAGAAAAATACCGTTATATTCTTGCTCTTTAATTTCACCATCGCTATCAGCCTGTTCAGAAATTTCTTGGGCGACACGGCTCAATTGCAACCAAGCATTGGCGATATAAAAACCGTGGAATGCGGCTTGCTCCATCAAATTACGGGCGCTGGCGGGTAAAGACGCCCAAGCTTGAGTAAATTTGCCTTCTCGGTCTTCTAACAATTCGGCGCACAACCCTTGATACGCTGCTAATAAACCTTCAGGCAATTTAGCCATTGGCAGCACTTTGTTGGCGACATTGTAAGAAATCTGCTCGGCAGTTTCTCGGTACGCAGCTGATAATTCACTCATAAAAGTCTCGATTAACCTTAATTAAAAATATACTAAAACTGACCACTAACATACAAACCATATACGCCATTACCTGCAATTGGCGTTAAGGTAATGCCTTCATAGGGTTGAGTGAAATACCAACCCGCAAGTGCGCCAATTGCAGCGCCAGCTAACACATCTTCTAAATAATGTTGGTCGCTCGCCACTCGGGTATAACCGACATAAGATGCGGCAACATAAGCAGGCAAACCATATTGCCAGCCATAACGTTGTTGAATAAACGTCGCGGCCATAAAACTGTCTGAGGTGTGTCCTGATGGAAACGAATCATCACCACTATCGTCAGGGCGGTCTTTACTGACACCATATTTTAGACCTTCAACAATTAATCGGCTTGATACTGCTGCCTGAATTAACTGCCAACTGCCGTCATAACCGTCTTCATAAAATAAGGTTGCACCCATTGCTGTGGCGGGAAGTAATAAATGCAGCACATCGCCTGATGTTTCTAAATCAGAACCTGCCCAGCTCGAGCCACTCACCATTAGCAGTGCAACATAAAGTAATTTTTTCAATGGAGATCCTTTTTAGCATAATATCCAGCGCGCAGTTTATACCTTGATAACTCGCTGAATGCAAAATTGCTTGTATCTAGGTATAAAAATATAAACGAGGGGGCTAATACGGTGCTTATGGCGGTAAAACAACGTAAAAAGCACACCTAATTGAGACCCAAAGAGTAAAGTCGTCGCTAATAACTGAAAAATGCTATCATATTGTCACCTAGCAAAAAGCCCCGCAGCAATCAATCCATGTCGACTTTAGATCCTCCATCCCCAAGTCAATCTTATGCCAGCACCTTGTCGCGCCTCGCGCTACAAATAAAAACCTGGGGGAAAGCGCTCGGATTTGCACAAGTGGGTATTTGCGATACCGACTTAAGCGCTGAAGAAGTTAAGCTACAAACATGGCTAGATAAAGGCTATCACGGTGAAATGGCCTATATGGCAAATCACGGCATGATGCGGGCTAGGCCACAGGAATTGCATCCTGGTACAGTGCGAGTTATATCAGTGCGGATGGATTATTTACCCCCAGAAGCTGGCTTTGCAGCCAATCTCACCGACCCAAATTTAGGCTATATCTCCCGTTATGCCGGTGGCCGCGACTATCATAAATTAATCCGTGCTCGGCTTAAAAAGCTAGGCGACCAAATCAGTGCCGAGCTAGTTGCCCTCGGGTTTGATGCAGCTGATTTTCGTCCCTTTGTCGACTCAGCGCCGGTACTTGAACGCCCGTTAGCCGAAAAAGCAGGTATCGGCTGGACAGGCAAACATTCACTGATCCTCAATCATGATGCCGGCAGCTGGTTTTTTTTAGGTGAACTGCTCATTAACTTACCGCTACCCGTGGATATTCCAATTCAAGAAGGTTGTAATACTTGTGTTGCCTGTATTACATCTTGTCCAACTGGTGCAATTGTAGCGCCTTATGTGGTTGATGGCAGACGCTGTATTTCTTATCTCACCATTGAATTGCAAGGCGCGATCCCCGAAGAATTTAGGCCACTCATGGGCAACCGAATTTATGGCTGTGACGACTGTCAGTTGGTCTGCCCAATCAATCGTCAAGCGCCGCTTACTGTCGAAACTGACTTTCATATTCGTCCCAAGCTAAAACAACCCGACCTACTTAATCTATTTGCTTGGTCCGAGGCCGAGTTTCTTAAACAAACTGAAGGCAGTGCGATTCGCCGAATTGGCCATAAACGTTGGCTGAGAAATATCGCGGTCGCGCTCGGTAATGCGCCCGCAAGTGAAACCATTATTGCGGCATTACACGCTCGCCAAGATAATGAAGAAGTTGATGAAATAGTACGTGAGCATATCGATTGGGCATTGAACGCCCAGCAAGCACGCCTTGCCGATAACGAATTAATCGTGCAGCAAAAAGCCCGCCGAAAAACCGAGCGTATGGTACGTATTATTGAAAAAGGTTTGCCCCGCGACGCCTAAGCCTTATTATTTTGTATTTATCTCGCGCTTAGTCACATGCTATCGAATAGATAATTATCGTTACCAGCCCAAATACTGACATTAAATACTGACCATTCTCAACTCAGATTAATAAATCAATAATGGATGCCAAGGCATCCATTATTGATAGTGAGCAAGCGCATTTTAAGCGAACGTATTAGCCTAAACGACGACGTAACTCCCGCGTTGCAACAACCATGTTTTTTAGTGCAGGTTCAACTTCATCCCAGGTGCGCGTTTTAAGGCCACAATCTGGGTTGACCCATAATTGACGTACTGGTACTTTTTGCGCTGCTTTTTCAATTAATTGCACTATCTCATCCACACTGGGCGTATTGGGTGAGTGGATATCATAAACACCGGGACCGATTTCATTTGGGTAAGCAAAATCTTCAAATGCGTTTAATAGCTCCATTCGTGAGCGCGAAGTCTCAATGGTTATGACGTCAGCATCCATCGCAGCAATAGCGGCAATTGTGTCGTTAAACTCGCTATAACACATATGGGTATGAATTTGAGTTTCGTCAGTCACGCCTGCGGCGCTGAGTTTAAAGGCATTAACCGCCCAATCTAAATAAACCTGCCACTCGCTGTGCTTCAATGGCAGACCTTCACGAAAGGCAGGCTCATCAATTTGAATAATGCCAATACCCGCATTTTGTAAATCCACCACTTCATCACGGATCGCCAACGCCAATTGGGTGGCTATCGCATCACGGCTAATATCTTCACGGGCAAATGACCAATGCAAAATCGTTACCGGCCCAGTTAACATCCCTTTGACAGGCTTATCTGTCAGACTTTGGGCAAACTCAGCCCAATCTACTGTCATCGCTTTGGGACGACTGACATCACCGTAAATCAATGGCGGCTTAACGCAACGCGAGCCATAACTTTGCACCCAACCATTTTTGCTAAAACCGACACCTGTTAATTGCTCTCCAAAGTATTCCACCATATCGTTACGCTCAGCTTCACCATGTACTAGCACATCAATGCCCAGTTTTAATTGGCGATCAATAGTGTCGCGGGTAACTTGTTGTAATTGCTCAGTGTATTGCGCATCGTTTAACTCGCCTTTACGCCAACGGCTACGCAAACCACGAATGGCAGGGGTTTGTGGAAAAGAGCCAATGGTGGTGGTAGGTAATAATGGCAAACGATATTTCTGCTGCTGCACACTTTGGCGCACGCTAAAACCATTCACACGCTCATAATCCGCTGCGGTTAATGCATCAACGCGATCAATAACCTGCTTATCTGCCAATTGTGCTTTAGCTTGGCGACGGGCAATGCAAAATGCGGTGATTTTTTGTGCTTCATCTGAGTTAGGCGCTAATAACAGTTGGCGAATCTTACCCAGCTCTAATAATTTTTGTTTAGCAAATGCCAGTTGTTTACGTAGAACAGGCAGTAACTTGACCTCAACATCTAAATCCACGGGGCTGTGCAGCAATGAACACGAAGTACCAATCCACAGTCGATCACCTAAATCACGGGCCACGGAGCCGATACGTTCTGCAATCAAGTCAATTTCTGCCGCCCATACGTTACGGCCATTAACCACGCCCAACGATAAAATTTGCTCGTTACCTAGTGCATTGGCAAACACCTCGAGTTGTTCGGGTGCCGTGACTAAATCTAAGTGTAAACCCGCAACAGGCAAGGCTGAAACTAAGGTTTGCTGGTGCGCAATACCACCGTAATAACTCGCCAATAGGATGTTAACCTTGGCGGTGCTGAGTGTTTGATAAGCCTCAGTAATCGCCGCTTGCCAGTGAGCATCGAGCTCTAATGCTAGTACAGGCTCATCTAGCTGCACCCACTCGACGCCTTGGGTAGTAAAGCGCGCCAAAATATCAGCATATGTAGTTAATAAATTAGGCAATAAACTTAGTTTGTCGAATTCTGTACCTACCGTTTTTGCCAGATACAAGTAACTGACTGGCCCCAATAATATCGGTTTAGCTTGGTGTCCTTGAGCTTTCGCTTCGTTAACTTCATCAAAAAACTGTTCATAAGCAATACTAAATACTTGGTTTTGCGACAACTCAGGCACTAAATAGTGATAGTTAGTATTAAAGAACTTGGTCATTTCAGATGCTGGAGCATCTGTGCCTGTTGGTGCCCGGCCACGGGCAACACGGAATAAGGTGTCTAAATCCACATTGCCTTCACCACGGTGACGCTCAGGAATCGCATTTAACGTGGCGCTTAAAGTCAGCACTTGATCGTAAAAAGCAAAATCCCCTACAGGCACTTGCTCAATACCCGCCTCACTCTGCCATTGCCAATGAGTGCGACGAAGTTCTGCAGCTACCTCACAAAGTTGAGCTTGCGTGCTTTCTCCGCGCCAATAAGCCTCTAAGGCAAATTTCAGTTCACGACGGCGACCAATACGGGGAAATCCAAGACTATTTAGTTGCATATTCTATTTTCCTTTATTTGAAATGAGCCCTATTCGGCACGCGCACCCACTCGGTTGTGTTCTCTTGGCACTTTAAAATCTGTCTGCCGAGATAAATAACAACAGGCGTCTGGACGTCTAGAAGTTTATTGTGTTAATCTCTATCCCAGCAACCGAATTGATTTCAAGCACAACATGAGCGAAATTCACTTGGAGTGAACATGATCGAACTAAGACACCTGCGCACCTTAATGGCACTAAAGGAAAGTGGCAGCTTGGCGGGCGCGGCCAAAAAACGTTTTGTCACTCAGTCAGCCCTCTCACATCAAATTAAAGAGTTAGAGCTGCGAATTAATTCGCCCATTTTTGTGCGTAAAAGTAAGCCGCTATCATTCACCCAAGAAGGTGCGCGATTATTACATCTGGCCGAAGAAATTTTGCCTAAGGTGTTAGAGACCGAAAGTGATCTAAAGAATGGACTTGAAACCGAAATTAATCAGTTACGAGTCGGCATTGAATGCCACAGCTGTTTTCGCTGGCTAATGCCTGTAATGGAAAAGTTTAGGCAACAACACCCACTAGCAGAGTTAGACTTGTCTAGTCGTCATCTGTTCGATTCGCTTAACGCCCTAGAAATGGGAGAGTTAGATATTGTGCTCACCTCAGATCCTGTGCCTGGGCATTCATTGGCTTATCAGCATTTATTTGATTTTGAAGTGAAATTAGTGGTGGCCAACGATCATCCTTTAGCGAAAGAAGCTTATATCACCCCGAAACAATTGACGCGTTTACCGATTATCAGCTATCCAGTGCCACTGGCCCGTTTAGACATTTACCGTCACTTTTTAGAACCTGCTGGCGTTGAAGCTGGCGAGCAAAAAACCTGTGATTTAACCATGATGTTACTACAACGTATCGCCTGCAAAGACGGTATCGCCGCGTTACCGAACTGGTCGATTAATGAGGCACATGGCTTGAGTTTAACAACGGTAAAACTGGGCGCAGAAGGTTTAAAACGTCCCTTGTTTGGCGCCTATCGCCGCCATAGTAATAATTCTGTATTGATTCAGCAGTGGTTACAGTTAGTGGCAAATGAAGGGTTATCCCGTCAAAACAACGGTAATTAATTCGTTCTACAATAACCAGCCTACAAAATTCAGGCTGGTTATTTGCTTTAAACTCATTATTTAATCAACGCATTATAGGGTTTTCGAGCAAAATAATTACAGCGGATTCATCAGTAAGCCACGAATAGATAATACGCGGCGCAGGATTAAACCTGCTGAATTAGGGTTACCTGTTTGGCGCAGATTGTGCGCAATCATAAACTCTTGGCGTAAATCTTGATCTAAATCGAGTGCCTCAAAGGCCTCTATTGTTAGTGTCTGTTGCTGATTATCAATCACTGATTTAATCGCACTCAACGGGAACGGTTGTTCGGCATTAGCATTTAAATAAGCAAATGCGGTTAATGCGATAATGAGGCCAAACACACTAAATAAGGCTAGTGTTTGTACTTCGTCGGCATCAATGTCAACACCTTCCATATCGACCAAACTGTCTACTGCATCCGTGGCGATATTTTCTGTTAGCTTCCAATAACCATGAACTAACTTTTTATAGGGCTGAGGCAACTCATCGAGGCGTTCTTTGAGATAAAACGCAAAGGCGTAGCGATAGATATTCACCTGACCTAGGCGGATCAGCGCCTCTTTCAACGAACGCGCTTTGTGGTTTTCAACCACCGCCGCCTGCGCCGAATTACTCCGCATTAGCATATGAGCTGACAATGCCGGATCGCTCGAGACAATATCAATCACGTTACGAATATCGCCTTCAGCAAGGATCGCCTTTTTGAGTGGAATTAAAATTCCTCGGCGGCCGATCACTTGTTCTTCATTGGCGATGATAGCGCTAACTTGAGAAAAAACCTGCTGCTCAAGATCTGTCATAAAACACTTTACACCTATTAATTTGCACTGGTATTGGTTCGGTTACAGCGCATACCATACCAAAATACTCATCATTTTAGCTATAGAGAGCGCAGTAATGGCATTAGTGACGCCCATTTTTATTCAAACTCACTAACAACTATAGATAACGACAGTTAATACAAACAACTTAAACAATATTCAAAATTATCGTACTTTAAGATTTATGCATTGAATGGAATGTAAGAATAAAAAAGCCAGACTTAGTCTGGCTTTAAAAAGGATTTATCAAGCTTAGAAACGATAACCCACGGTAAAGCGTACATCACGGCCACGGCCTGAGTAGTAACTATCGCCCCAAGCCCCGCCATAATAACCTGAACTGACATAATCTTTATCAAATAGGTTATCGATGCGCAAACTCGCCAGCCAAGCATCACGGGTATAGTTAAGGGCTAAATTACTCAGTACATAACTGGCTAACTTATCACCTTCATTGCCATTATCGCCTTCGATAAAACGATCGCCGGTATAAATAGCTTCGGCAAATACTTGGAAATGTTCGGCAATATCCATGCTGAGATAACCGCGCCCAGTATGCTCTGCCACCCAAGACAATTGCTTGCCATCGTTTAAACCGTCAGTAAATTCGGCATCGGTATAGTTATATTCTAACCCTAGCTGCAACGCTTGAGTAATCTGCCAATCCCAATCGGCACTCGCGCCATAACGACGTGAAGCATCAGCATTGACGTTAGCACCTTGGAAGCTGCCACCTTCTGGCATTGGCGCACTAGGATCAAACACGATTTCATCTTCTAAATCGAGGCGATATAAGCTAATTCGTAAAGTTTGGCTAGTAAGAGTCCAATCCCAGCCCGCTTCATAGGAGCGACCCGTTTGTGGCTTTAAGCCAAACACATCTTTAGGGGTGTAAGCTTGCTCATCGACCTTAGCAAAACGAAAGTTATCATCGACACGTAAATACAGTCTATGCTCGGCACTAGGACGATAGTTGAGTCCTAGTTCAAAGGCATGGGCATCTTCATCAAGGTCAATACCCAGAGGATAGACTTGACCATCTTTTAATTCATCTTGAATCCAAGCATAACGCCCACCCACCACATAACTTAACGTAGGGCTTAAAGGCACTGTCGCATGCACATAGGCACTCTGTGTCTGCTGCACATTACTACGTTGCATGCTATCAAAATCAGCCTTACCACGACTAATATCTAAACCTGTCACTAAGTTCAGCTCACCTTGCTGCGTAGTATAATTAGCGATCGCTTTAGGGCTAAACATCAGCATTGAGCGGGTATTTTGGCTATTAGCGCCCCAGTTCAACGAAGAAACTAAGGTATCGCTATAATCGACATCCGCCGCAAGCGCCCAGTGTTGAGTCAGTTGGTGCTGATAACCGGTACGTGCCGCGGTGGTCATCTCGTGAATATACTCTTGGGTATTATCAGAATGGCGCGGATCGGCTTTAAATTGTGCCTTGGTGAGTGAGCCTGGGTTTTCACGATCATCATCGTAATAACTGGTTTCAACAAAAAACGAATCGGTGGCAGTTTTATACTGAATACGCCCTAAAATAGAACCGGTTTCGTTAGCATTGTGCTCACGATAATTATCGCCTTGATTGTAGCTGCCCGTTAAAAAGTAGCGCCAATCTTTATTAATGGCACCTGAAATATCACCACGGCCTTCATAGGTATCAAAGCTGCCACCAGACAACTGCATGCTACCACCAGTATTTTCAGGGGATTTAGTAACAATATTGATAACACCACCAACGGCTTGATCGCCATAAAGCACACCAGCACTGCCAGATAATATTTCGATACGTTCCACTTGGTTAAGCGGAATCGCATTGAGGCTTGGCGCTGCAATATCAATATTATTAAGACGGCGACCATCGAGCAAAATCAGGGTATTGTTGACCGCCGTGCTCGCGCTAAAGCCGCGCATAGCAAAGCTAGTGCCGATATTATTATCAGAAAGTTGAATACCACTTTGACCACGCAATACTTCGGTTACGCTCGTTGCGCCACTCATTTCAATGGCCGCGGCATCAATCACATTTACATTAGCGGCAATGTTTAGCGGAGTATTATCAGAGCGACCAATCACGACAACATGCTCGTCGACTTTAGCGGTACTGGTATCGTTAGCTGCCATAGCAGGCACGATAAGTGAAAAACTGCAAAGGCTACTCATTAGCAGCGCGATTTTTGTTGGATTTGTTCCCATTTTACCTTTAACTCCTGCAAGGAAAACGGGGCATTAGCGCCACGATATGCTTCATTCAGTATCAATACTGACATAGGCTATCGCATTTTGAGATCTGCCCACCGAAATCTCAAAAACACCTTTAGGGCCGGTCTCCGGACTTAAGCTAGGTTAATCCATTACGGATTAACGCGAGACTCATCTTTCATACTACGACTATTGAGTCCATCTTAGACTCTTAACTCGCGTACGGCTGTCTCTCACTTTTTACCGTTGCGGGGGCAGTGCCAGAATTTCACAGGCTTCCCGATTATCTCGCAGCCTTAGCAGGCGAGCACCTCAGAAGGTTGACTTAATATTTAAGCTGGGGTTAAAAGCAGAATGTCGTTGCTGGTAACCTTTTTTTATTAAATATACTGCTATTTAGCAGTAATCGCGCGCATTATAGACGTCTATATGGATAAAAGTCCATTAATCCACATAAATCCTCGACGCTATTGCCCTCTATCATTATCGTGATTTTTTGCTTAAATATAGCGCCAGATGTGCGGTATCAAAAACACGGCTGCCACAAGCAATTAAGCACTCACCCGCATAAATAAATCAAATATATTTAGCAACTTACTGAGCAAAAGATGAAAAGAGTCACACTTTATCATTTGAGTCACATACACCGACTAGCGCTCAGCATAGGTCATGTTATGCTAGGCAGCTAGAACAGCTGTTTAATGGAAGTAACAGTATGACTCGTCAAATTATTCTTGATTGCGATCCCGGGCATGATGACGCTATTGCACTTATCTTAGCCTTAGCACATCCACAACTTAACCCTCTTGCCGTGACGACCAGCGCAGGCAACCAAACGCCAGATAAAACCCTCAATAATGCCCTACGAATTTTAACTCTGTTAAAGCGTAGCGATATTCCCGTGGCGGGCGGCGCCATAAAGCCATTAGCACGAGAGTTGATTATTGCCGACAATGTCCACGGTGAAACCGGCCTAGATGGTCCCGTATTGCCCGAACCCAGCTTTAGCCCACAAGCGATGACGGCGGTTGAGTTGATGGCGCAGCAAATTCGCCAAAGCACTCAACCCGTAACCTTAATCCCAACAGGGCCACTGACGAACATCGCACTGTTACTGGCAAGTCACAGTGAATTACACCATAAAATCGAACGCATCGTATTGATGGGCGGCGCCGCGGGCGTGGGTAATTGGACTCCTGCTGCAGAGTTTAATATTTTTGTCGACCCAGAGGCAGCAGATATGGTCTTTAAAGCTGGCATTCCGATTACCATGTGCGGACTCGATGTCACCCATCAAGCGCAAATCATGGATGAAGATATAGAACGCATTCGCGCTATCCAAAATCCAATAGCCAAGTGCGTCGCAGAGTTACTGGATTTCTTTATGGTTTACCACAGAGATCCTAAATGGGGCTTTATTGGCGCGCCATTACACGACCCTTGCACTATTGCTTGGTTACTCAAACCTGAATTATTTGAAGCGCAAGATTGCTGGGTCGGCATTGAAACACAAAGCGAGCTGACCTTAGGCATGACTGTGGTTGATCGCTACCAACTCACAGGTAAGCCCGCCAATGCTACAGTGCTATTTGGCATTGATAGACAAGGCTTTGTCGATTTGCTGGTCGACAGTTTAGGTGTCTACGATACCGCTTATCTCAATCGTAAAGAGCATTAACTGTGAGTGTTTTATGAGCCATATACTGATTATCGGTAGCGCCAATGCCGATCATGTAATGAAGTTTGAATACCTGCCTGCAGCAGGGCAAACCTTGATGAGCCACGAGTATCGGCTAGAGCAAGGGGGGAAAGGCGCCAACCAAGCTGTTGCCTGTGCTCGCTTAGCCAAATCAGGCTCATTTATTGACTTTATCTGCCATCTTGGACAAGACAGTGTCGGCAATGATATGCGTCAAAGCTGGATTAAAGATGGCATAAGTACAGAAGGGATAAGCCAGGTAGCAGGGCTAAGTACTGGTACTGCGATGATATTTATCGGGGACAATGGTCAAAATACCATTGGCGTTGCTGCAGGTGCAAATGCCAGTCTGTCACCCCATGATTTAGATAACCATATAGAACTTTTTGCCAGAGCACAGTATTTACTGATCCAACTAGAAACCCCAACCGCGACGGCTGTAAAAGCACTACAAATGGCTAAAAAACAGGGTGTCATTACGGTATTAAATCCGGCTCCAGCAACGGCTCTTGGCAATAGCTGCCTCAAGTGGGTCGATATTATTACTCCTAATGAAACAGAAGCAGAGGCCTTAAGCGGTATAGAAATCAATGGTACCGAAGATGCACAAATGGCAGCACAATTACTACACCAACAAGGCGTAGGTATTGTCGTCATCACATTAGGCAGTCGTGGCGCCTATGTTAGTAGCACCGATTTTACGGGGTTAGTTCCCGCGATCAACGTGCAAGCCATCGACACAGTTGCTGCAGGTGATACCTTTAATGGCGCTTTAGTTGTGGGCTTAAGCGAAGGAATGTCAATTGCCGCTGCCGTGGGGTTTGCCAATGCCGCCAGTGCTATTACCGTGACACGTCAGGGCGCACAACGCGCAATCCCCTATCGCCATGAGATATTGTACTAATAGGTTGGTTTTTGAATAAAATTCCGACCCTAAAACGAAAGTTGTATATACACAATTTACAAACAGATTTCATTCCCATTTAATGTAAATTGCTTATGCTTATGGACGCATATCTGAGTCAAACGGCTCAGTTACCTTTGTTCAAATAAGGAAATTCCAGATGAAAGCATTACGTAGCGTAACCAGCACGAGTATCATTGGCTTAGGATTACTATTTGCCAGCCAAGCAAGTGCCAACGAATGTGAACTGAAAATTGCCGCCACTGATGCAATGCAATTTGACACTAAAGAGCTGTCTGTTCCTGCAAGCTGTAAAGAAGTGACCTTAACCTTAACTCACTCAGGCGCTTTACCAAAAGCTGCGATGGGTCATAACTGGGTATTAGCTAAAGCTGCAGATATGTCTGGTGTGGCAACTGACGGCATGAGTGCAGGTCCTGATGCAAACTACGTCAAAGTGGATGATGCTCGCGTTATCGCTCACACACCATTAGTGGGCGGCGGCGAATCAACGTCTATTACGTTTAGCACTGCTGGCATGAACGCAGCCGAAGCTTACCAATTTTTCTGCACTTTCCCAGGTCACTGGGCAATTATGCAGGGTAGTTTCAAAATCAAGGCTTAATGCTTAGCCTTGTGCTTTCGCAATAAACGACAAAAGCGGATCATTTGATCCGCTTTTGTTGTTTAAGGGAATGCTTATTGTCTTGGCTGGATCACCAGTGGCGCAAAACTCGTCGTCGCATTACCGTTTGCCCCGTTTAAGTTAGGGTATTCAACCCCTTCTTGTAATGTGTAATACACATCAACAAAGTCATCATCATTAGTAAACCAAGCATCAGGCATCGCACTTAAAATACCATTAGTGATTTGCGGGATCAGCGCATAACCCTGAGCTTCAGGATCGGGTATCGACTTTAAGATCTGCTCAGCTGCTTCTAACAACTTGGTCGCCAGCACTTTATAGTTAGTGCCATCATCATGTTCCATTAACACCATATCTGCCGCTGCCCAGCGATAACGTTCCCAATGGATGATAATTTGATTCGGGTAATAAGTTGTCTGTGCATAATCTAAATAAGGCATTTCGACGATATCGAGCACTGGCTTATCGCGGCTAGGATCAACCCCAGTCACTATGCCGTAAATTTCGGCACTACCCGAAATCCACGGCTCATGGTCATCCTTTAAGGAGATTTGTTTGATTACTGTGGTTGAGATTGGTTTATCAGCCACCGCCTGTGTTTGCGCACGGTTCAACAATACGCCATCTTTCTTGGCTGACTGCGCCTCGGCAAACGTGGCTCGCATCACTTCTAATCCAGCCATAAAAGCTTTTTTACTATCAATACCCACAACAAAAACAGGCTGTTGCGGCAAGTTATACACATCTAACTGATGCACTTTTCCATTAATATCAAAAGCTTCAATATAATCCCACTGACTTTCATCACCGTCTGGCTCATAGGCAAATAAAGGAGATTCACCTTGTTGCCAAGCGGCCAACATGGTTTCATCTGCCAACCGCACTTGTACCAAAGAATCAGCTTTAGCACTCAAGCCTTTCACTCGACGAATCGATGCATCAGCTTTGGTAATCACACTATTATTGAGTTTATGTTGGGATAAAATGTTATCGGCATTCACTGCAAGCTGATATTGGTTTATTTCAGTCTGTAAAATAGGGGCTAACTGGGTATATTGCTGGCTTAAATCGAGTGCCAGCGCTCGTTTAGTGTGGGTTAATTGTGCTTGCACGTCCAAAGTTGAGTCCTTTAGCGACGCCTGTAGCAAGCGCAATGCTTCCCCATCTAAGGCTTGACCATAACTCATGGTTGTCGAAGCAGATAAACACAGCAATAAACTGGATTGCAGTAGTTTCATAGGTGTTTCCTTACCTAGTAAAATTAAACGTGCGTTCAATTATCAATATATGAACACAGCCTCCAATTCAAGTAAACCTGGAATGAAGAACTTATCGTTAATTATTAATAGCATAGAGTACGGAATAGTGATTGTGAGCTAAAAAAGAATGCCAATATCAATACTTAATCAGCCTGAGTGAGTCAATATTGAGCAGAGGTAATACCAATCGTATTAACTATCTGTTCATTCAGCGGGAGTTCAACGCGCTTTAGATAAGGCGAAGGCTGAAGGCATAGTGGTGCTCTGTCGAAAGTCTTAAACGCAGTATCAAGCGCGTTGCCATGCTGCGGTTAAATCGTCGCCCTTTGGGATCATCACCGGCATCCCACTGCAGTGTTGCATTGACTTAAAAGGGAATAACCATTTCTGCGTCAATGCGCCTCGGGTTGAAATACCAGTGAGGCTCTGAACTGATTAGATAGTTAATGTGACTGGTATAAAGCTCCATTGGGATAATATTGTCAGTTCAAGCCAAGGTTAAAAACACAAAAAGCGGATCCTAAGATCCGCCTTTTGTTATTCATAGCCAGACTGGCTGCACGAAACGCACTAAGCGATTCATTACAGTCAAACTAAGCTGATAAGACAATACGAGTGAGGGTTACTCTTCGTCGAAATCGTCTTGATCAAGATCTTCGGCATCAGTTGCCGCTTCAGCCGCCAATGCCGCCGCTAATTTTGCTTTAGCTTGTTTCTCTGAACGACGTTTATTACGCTCAGTTAACGTGCTTAAAAACACTTGTAATTCAGCCAAGCCCCAAGCTTGCGCTTCGGCTTCAGTCGCAAAACCATCGTGGCTTTTTGATACCACAGTTTTGGTTGATGTCATGCGACGAGTAATTTCAGTTTTCCAACCGTTATCGCCCTGTGTTACGCGCAAATCGTATTTTTTGCCCTTGCTCATTCTGCTCTATTTCCTAAATGATGCTTGTCACGTTTGTCTTATCAAGCTAACCCAACGCTCATCATAAAACAAAAGGAGCGCAGTGTACTTGATTTCGGCCTAGAAAGATCGACCAAGTGAAAATATTCATGCCAGTTTCAGCAACTCACTTAATGAAGTGAATACCTAAACTGTTATGTTAAGTCACCATAGCGAGGAATGACGCTCGGCCTAAACTTTCTTTACATTTTAAAAGTATCTTAAGATTCAAACAATACTAACGAATGTGGTTCAGTCGTAACCGCAACTTTTTGGCCAATACTTAGCTGCATCATCTGACTGCGAACCTCCACACAATACGTTATCGATGCCGCCTCAACGCTAACACAATAATGACAAAAAGTGCCTAAAAAACGTCGTTCGGTAATCATACCTACGCCTTGATCATCCGCATTAATCGTTAATTGCTGTGGTCGTAAAAATACCATGCCATTAAATTCATTCAAAAATACTAATGGTGTTAGGCTGGTTAAATCACCGATAGGAGTAGCCACACTATAGCTATCTAGCACTGCGGCGGGTAAGTAGTTACCACTGCCTAAAAAATCCGCCACATAACGGCTATTGGGCGCGGTATATAAGATTTCTGCGCTGCCATGCTGCACGATGACGCCTTGGTTCAAAATGGCTAAAGTATCGGCAAAAACAAAAGCTTCGTCCTTACTGTGAGTAACAAAAACCGCACTTACATTACGTTGTTTTAAGATACTGCGAATTTCTGCCATCATCTCATAGCGCACTTGGGCATCGATGTTAGAGAAAGGCTCATCCAGTAACAATAATTGCGGCTCATAGGCAAGCGCACGCGCAATTGAGACTCTTTGCTGCTGACCACCAGATAATTCATGGGGATAACGTTTAGCTAACCCTTCAAGTTTAACTAAAGTTAGCATGTCATCTAACCGCACTAGACGTTCAGCGGCCGACAATTTAGTCACGCCAAAAAGGATATTCTCCGCCACCGTTAAATGCGGGAAAAGTGCATAATCTTGGAAAATCATACCAATACCGCGTTGCTCGCTGGGCACAAACGCGCTATTGCCGCTCACTACTTGACCATTAATATGGACCTCACCTTGGCTAATCGCCTGCAATCCGGCAACCGCACGTAGTAATGTGGTTTTACCACAGCCACTTGGGCCTAACAGCGCAAGAATCTCTCCTTGACCTAGCGTTAAGCTCAGACCTTTAAGCACTTGTTGGCCCTGATAATCACTATGAACTTGCTGAAGTTTAAGCGTATTTGCCATCAGCTATGTTGCTCCAATGAACGGTTTAAATAAATAAGCGGCACTAAACCCACCAGCACAATCACGATCGCAGCTAAAGCACCGTGTTCGAGCTTTTCATCGGATACAAACTGGAATACGTAGGTGGCAAGATTTTCAAAACCGATAGGTCGCAATAGCAATGCGGCGGGTAATTCCTTCATGCCTTCGATAAAAACTAATAACGCGCCAGCAAATAGCCCCTTGGCGAGCAAAGGAAAATGCACCCGCCACAAGAGTTGTCTTGGGCTTTGCCCCATCGTCAAGCTGACCATATCTAATGATGGCGAAATGCGTTTATAGCTGTTTTCGACACTGCCGATGGCTATCGCTACAAAACGCACACAAAAAGCAAAAATTAATGCCACCACACTGCCCGTTAAGATAAGCCCTGGCCCTTTTATACCAAACACATCGGCTAAATCATTAATGGCAAAATCGAGCATAGTGAGCGGTACTAACACCCCAATCGCCAGCACTGTACCCGGCAAGGCATAACCAGTTGAGGCTAAACGTGAGGGCAAGGCATCACTCGGCCTTGGGCTACTACGACGCACAAACATCAACAGTAAGGCGATTAAACAACAAATTAAGCTCGTTATGAGGGCAAGACTTAAACTATTAATACTCAATTGCCAAAAGCGTCCATCCCAACTTTGTTCAAAATAACTAATGGCATAGGATAATAAAATACTAAAGGGCAATACAAAGGCGACGAATAACAGCGTGCCACAAAAGCTGAGCGCGACTGCTGTTTGTACCGTCGTGAGTGGATATAAATCAGTGGCTTGAATACGTGATTGCTTCTGAAATAGCTGCTGCTTACGGCGAGCAAAGCGCTCAAAACCAATGAGACTAAATACCACCAGCAAAATAATTGCCGAGAGTTTAGCTGCGGCGGCCAAATTACCGTAACCCAGCCAAGTGTCATAAACCGCCGTCGTTAAGGTGGGCACAGCAAAATAGCTAACTGTGGCAAAATCGGCGGCGGTTTCCATCGCCACTAACGCTACACCAACAGCGAGCGCAGGCCTAGCCATGGGCAAAGATAAGCGCCAAAAACTTTGCCATGGCGAACAACCCATAATACGCGAAGCATGCGCCAAACTTAATGACTGCTCCATAAACGCGGTGCGCGCTAAGAGATAAATATAGGGAAATAGCACCAGCGACAACATACAAATCGCGCCACCTAAGGTGCGAATATCGGAGAAAAAATAATCCTGCGGTGAGCTCCAACCAAATATCGACCGTAAACTGCGCTGCACTGGCCCCGCATAATCGAGTAAATCAGTATAAACGTAGGCGACAATATATCCCGGCATAGCAAGGGGTAATAAAAGCGCCCATTGTAGGTAACGCCGGCCAACAAACTCACAGCGCGCAGTAAGCCAAGCACAAGGTATCGCTAATAGTAGCGCGCCTAAACTCACCCCTAAAATCAGCAGTAAACTATTACGAATATAAGTCGGTAGAACCGTTGCCAGTAAGTGACTAAATATGGCCTCATCGGGCTGCAAGGCTTGCAATATAAGCGCAAAAAGCGGCAACACCAGTAGTGCTGCCACGGTATAACCAGCAAGCGACCAGCTTCTGGCTAGTCCTAAAATCATGTCAGTCCTTAAAAATTACAGCGCCAATAAATGGCGCTGATAAACTCATCGATATTGTGGTTCTACCACCGGAGACTAAAGATCAAACTGTACTTCATCTAACAATTTTATCGCCGCTTGGTGATACTCTGCTAATTTAAAAATAGGTAATTGATCTGATTTAAATTGCCCCCAAGAAGCCACTAATGGTGAAGGCGCAACATCGACTTTTACTGGATATTCCATATTAATGTCGGCATAAGCTTTCTGAGCCACATCTGCCGATAAAAATTCCATCAATTTAATAGCGTTAGCTTTATTAGGACTATAGCGGGCTAATGCCATACCTGACACGTTGACATGGGCACCGCGATCGGCCTGATTAGGGAAGTTAATCGTTACCGCTTCTGCAATCACTTTTTGCTCAGGGTCTTTCAGCATGTTGCCATAGTAATAGCTATTACCTAAGGCGATATCACACACCCCTTCTTTAACTGCGGCAATTTGCCCTCTATCGTTACCCTGTGGTTTGCGCGCTAAGTTAGCTTTAACGCCTTGTAACCATGTTTTTGCTTCAGCCTCGCCATGATGGGCGATCATCGAAGCAACCAGTGCGATATTGTATGGATGTTTACCACTGCGGGTACAAATTTTACCTTTGTACTTAGGATCGGCCAATTCCTCATAGGTCATTTGCTGTGGGCCTAAACGTTCTTTAGCGGTATAGAGATTTCGAACGCGCATCGTTAGGGCATACCATTGGCCGTCGGGATCGCGATATTGTGCTGGTATATTATTTTCTAGTAGCGTGCTGTTAACCGGAGAAGTCAGCTCTTTATCGACCAACTCTACCAAACGAGAAAAATCTGAGGTTAATACTAAATCAGCCGGTGATAAGCGGCCTTCACGGGCGATGCGCTCAGCAATACCGTCTTTAGCAAATACCACATCCACACCAATACCGGTTTCATCAGTAAAGCGTTGAATAATAGGCTCTACCAAGAAAGCTTGGCGGTACGAATAAACCGTTAATTTATCTTCTGCATTCGCCGAATGCCCTATCGACATGAGTCCAACAACTGCTGCACAAGTTACCCATTTCATGACTGATTCTCCATAGTTATAGCGTATTCGACGAATTAAAACACGATAGCACTAATGATAATGCTTATCAGTTGAGCTAGAGTAATAGATACTAACTAGGAGAGCAACAGATCATTTAACATTCTGTTTTTAATGGGATTAAGCTTAAAACTGGTGATTATCTCAAAGCTAACTAAACTGAACCTTAATTTGCACAAAATATTTATAAGGGCCGTTATGTTAACTCTGTTATTGCTCGGTATCGCCGCACTGGTACTCATTGGGTTCTTTAAACACAAGAGTGGCACCCAAAATCAACATAAACTTGATGCTAATGTAAGGCTCCCACGCGCCAACAAATCTAAATTACAACCGCTTAAAACTCATAAGTTTCACAGTGTGAGCATAGTGAATAACGGCTTTTGCTGCGAACAAACAACCGCTATCGCGGGTAAACGATTTTTATCAAAGGATGCACCTGAAATCCCCATGGCAGACTGCACGGTAACAAACTGCCAATGTCGCTATCAACATCATGAGGATCGGCGTCAATTAGGCAATGAACGCAGAGTAGGTTTTGGAGTGACTCGAGATTTATTCGGCGTTTTTGGTGAGCAAAACCGCCGTGATAGACCTATCGGCAGACGCGCAACCGATAGCTGAAATATAGACGTTACTGCGGACGTGTTTGAATAAAGGCAGGTAAGTCACGCATCTCACTAAACCAAAGTGCAGTGGCGGGCGCCACTTTACGCCAGTCTAACTCAGAATGCCTGAAATCCACATAATCGAGTAGGCAAATCAAAGCCAGTTGCGGCGCTTGGATCGTAATTTGAGTGATCACAGTTTGAAGCTCAATCTGCATTAGTCCACGCAGTAGTGCTTGCTCAAAACGAGAGGTCCAAAAAGCGGATCTGACCCCTTCTTCTTGTCGCATCTGCTCTTGGCGCAATTTTACCGCGCTATCGATTAGGCCTTTCACTAAAGAATACTGACACTCCAGCACCCAATTACCACTCACAGCACCAAACATCTGTCGATCACCCAATTCAGTATCGAGGTAGCGCATAATCACTTCGCTATCAAATAGCGCTAGGCCATCATTAGTGATAAGGCATGGAATTTGCCCTAATGGGTTGGCATCAAGCAATTCTGCCGTATTATCAAAGGGATTAACCAGTAACTCTTCAATATTATTAATCCCCAAATGTTGAATTAACACGCGAACACAACGGGCATAGGGCGATGCTTGAGAGCTTAGCAACCTCATTAAAATATCCTTATATTTTAAGGTTTAAATTATTAAATATAATTTTTAAATATCAACGCAAGCGAGTTTAGCATCACTATTTGCAAATGCAGATCACCAGTATTTCTCAACAGTAATTTGTCCTGGTGCTCGCCGTAGATTCTTAACCAAACCTTTATTCAGTAGGGCCGCTTGCGCGCCGTTAATCATACCCGGATTACCACAAATCATCACTTGAGAATCCGCAGCACTTAACGTTAGCCCCGCTGTATCCTCAATTTCACCCGACACCAAACCATCAGGAATACGACACTGTAAAGCATCGGTAATCGTTTCACGGGTCACACTTAAAATGAGTTTAAACTGCTCAGGGTATTGTTGTTCTAATCCACGTAGTTTATCAAGATAAGCTAAATCTTGTGCCTCACGCACACCATAGACTAACACCACCTTTTCAAAACGTTGCCACGGCTCAGCAGTATCAAGCATAGACAGAAAAGGCCCTACTGCGGTTCCTGTTGCCAAAAACCACAAGTGTTTACCTTGAAGTTTGCCTTTAGGTATTTCATCTAAAGTCATAAAACCTGCCGCGGTGGGAGTAATGTCAATTTCGTCACCAATGGCAAGATTGTGTAACTGGGGAGAAAGTAGACCATCTTCGACCGCAACGGCGAGTATTTCAGCATAGGGTTTATCGGGGGAATTAACTAATGAGTAGGCTCTGGCGACCCGTTTGTCACCTTGCATTTGGCTCAGTTTAATAAACTGACCGGGGATAAATGGCGCTAGCTCGGTGGCAATTCGCAGTGAAAATAGCTTATCACTCCAATCAATACGCTCTATAACTTGTCCACTGGTCCACATAACTTGCCCTCAAGCGAAACGTTAGATAGACCCTAGCATAAACTGTTATCTACACAACAAAAACCCCTTATTGGAAGGGGTTCTTGATCTAACAATGCTCAAATAAAACATTACATTCAGCCTGCTTGAGTGTCTTCCGATTTTGGCTTAAAACTATCTCTAAAAGCCTGTAGTCCGTCTTGCACTAAGGAGTAAGTTTTATCAACACCCTTAGCGATATCGCCCTGCAACACTTTAAGGCCAGATAAAATATCCTTTGCATCCTTAAAACCACTATCAATTGCACCACCAATAATTCCCATAAAACTCTCAAGTTGATCGTCTAGACTCATACCTGAATGTTGCTGCTGATGAACACTAAAAAACTTTGTCGCAAAGCTCACTATCCTGTCAGCGGTAGCTTCGGGTGAAGTATCTACGCCATTATCATAAGCGGTTTGAATTGCATTCTGGCCCATGGTTGGCGCTAATTCTTTATTAATCGACTCTATCGCAGCACGATAAAGTAATACCATCGACTTATCACCAGATTTAATATTGACGTCCTGCTGAGCCGATAAAATAGCCTGATTCATCAGTTGCTTACTTGTTTGTTGAGCAGTTTGTTTAGAGGTTACTTTAACTTCTTTTAAATCACTCACGTCGGTATTCTTAGGCGCCGCGTTTTCAGCATTCTTTTTCTGTGGCAAAGGTGCACTTTGCACCGGGAGAGACTTATTAATTTCCATAATAGTTATCCATTTAACTCACGTTAATTTGATTATAGGGTTAACTTAACTATCGGCCAAAATTTAACCGGCTTTAGTAATTTTTAAAATTGAAGTACCATCAAAGCCACAAGGTGTTGATATGTTGTACATAAATTAGTTATTTTTTATGACCGCCACTACATCACTATTGCTAAGCTAATAACCACAAATGCTAGAAAAGGATGTTACATAATGGCAGTAAGCCGCCTCATTAGTCGTGGGTTTAAATATCATTTACTGACGCATATAAAAAAAGTTAACTTACTGACCTTCATTCTATTTATTAGCCTTAACTTCGCACCGATTAGCCAAGCTAATGCAGAAAACCGACTGATCATTATTGTCAGGCATGCCGAAAAAGCTGACACGCCAGTTAAAGATCCGCAGTTGTCTCCTAAAGGAGTCATGCGCGCCACATTATTGATCAATGTTTTACATCGCACGCCGCTATCGCAACTGATTGCAACTCAATACCAGCGGACTCAGCAATCACTTGAGCCCATTGCTGAAGTTCGCCATTTACCGGTGACGATTGTGGAAGCGAATGCTATCGCACAACATATCCAACACATTGTTGAGCAAGTGTATGCCGTGCAAGGAAATACGCTGATTGCAGGGCATTCCGACACTGTGCCCCTCATCATCAAAGCCCTTGGCGGACCTGAGATTCAAGCGATTAATGAAGATGATTACAGCCAGCTGTTCTTACTCTCGCTTAATGATGGCCAACCCGCGAGCTTAATCGCTACCCGTTACGGACAAGAATAAGGATAAAAACATGAGTGAACTTAATTGGTTTATATGGGGACTCGACCTGTTTTCCGGGCTCTTTTTGATTCTAGTGGCCCTTGGGGTTCTGGCGGTAGTCTATATGTATATCGCTGACAAAATGCAGACTAAACAAGCCATTAGACATAATTACCCCGTGATAGGCCGTTTTAGATACTTATTTGAGAAACAAGGCGAATTCTTTAGACAATACTTTTTTGCCCAAGACAGGGAAGAACTTCCTTTTAACCGGGCAGAACGCAGCTGGGTATACCGCGCGGCTAAAAACGTAGATAGAACCATAGCATTCGGTTCAACGCGGCCCTTAGATAATGCTGGCACGATTATGTTTATGAACACTGCCTTCCCGACTCCCGATGAAGATGTCACCCCAATCCATCCACTTACCATAGGGACACATTGTCGTCAGCCATATACTACCAATGCAATTTGTCACATCTCAGCGATGAGTTTTGGTGCCTTATCACGCCCAGCAGTGACAGCACTTTCCCATGGCGCTGCGCAGGCAGGTTGTTGGCTGAATACGGGAGAAGGTGGCTTGAGCCCTTATCATCTTAAAGGTGGCTGCGATCTCGTGTTTCAAATTGGTACGGCTAAATATGGTGTTCGCAATGAACACGGACACTTAGACGATGAAAAACTCAAGGCGATTGCGCTTCATCCCGAAGTTAAAATGTTTGAAATTAAAATGAGCCAAGGCGCCAAACCCGGCAAAGGGGGTATTTTACCCGGTGTAAAGGTCACGGCAGAGATTGCGCATATTCGTGGTATTCCGCCAGGGCACGATTCTATTAGCCCCAATGGTCACATCGAATTTAAATCCGTGAATGATATTCTGGATATGATTGCAAGAGTACGTGAAGTAACCGGTAAACCCACTGGCATTAAAGCAGTACTTGGCGATGTGCAGTGGCTTGAGGATTTATGCGATGAAATTGAGCGCCGTGGAGAGGATTCTGCCCCCGACTTTTTCACCTTAGACAGTGCCGACGGTGGCACTGGTGCAGCGCCGCAATCGTTAATGGATTACGTTGGCCTACCACTGAAAGAAAGCTTACCAATTTTAGTAAAAATTTTAATCCAGCGGGGCTTGCGTAAACGCATTAAAGTGATCGCATCTGGGAAACTTGTCGTCCCTTCAAAAGTAGCTTGGGCATTAGCATTAGGCGCTGATTTTATCGCGTCAGCACGTGGCAATATGTTCGCTCTTGGCTGTATTCAAGCCTTGCAGTGCAATAAAGATACGTGCCCAACGGGGATCACAACGCACAATCCTAAATTACAGCAAGGATTAAACCCTCGGGATAAATCGACTCGTGTTGCCAACTATCATCATAACTTGCACCATGATTTAGGGTTAATTGCACACTCTTGTGGTGTAACAGAACCTCGGCAACTCAAACCTACACATGTACGGATCGTGCTAGAAAGTGGTTTATCGGTCTCACTCGATAAATACTATGCACATATGGCTCAGTAGCGTCATACCAATCGTATTTAATATCTGTTCATTCAGCGGGTGTTCAACGCGCTTTAAACAGGGTGAAGGCTTGAAGGCATAGTGGTGCTCTGTCGAAAGCCTTAAACGCAGTATAAAGCGCATTGCCATGCAGTTAAATTAGCCGCCCTTTGGGAGCCTCACTGGCATCCCACTCCCGTGTTACATTGACTTAAAAGGGAATAACCATTTCTGCGTCAATGCGCCTCGGATTGAAATACCTATAAGGCTCTGAACTGATTAGATAGATAATGTAATTTGCATTAAACCACGCGCAGCTACTGGACTGTAAAACTTTCGTCTACACTCTATCTACATAAGGTATATTTGAATATGTACCACAAAAGAGGTAAGATTCGTGAAGTAAGACAACATTTTAATCATCTTACCTACACAAAACATAAGGAAGTATCTTGAAACCTAGTTTCTTAAGCCAACAACCACTCAGTAAAACTGTCAGCTCGAGCTGTAAAAGCTGTAACCGTTTAACTGAGATCGAAGGTGAAATGGTATGTTTTCGTGAAGGACAGATTATTAGGCTCACTCTCATTGATGAATCTACACCTAAACTAAACCTATTATGTGAAGGTTGGAAAGCGGCAAAGCTAAACGATAAAGCTTGATTTTTTGTTACGCTGAGCATTTTTAGCATATAGGTTTTCAGGGGTATTGAGACTAACAACCGCGCTCGACTTCCTACCTTGTGTTTTTACATTACCCCTCTCGCCTTTACTCACCTAACGTCGGCCCATACTATAACTTGCTGGCATATTCATCTCACGGATAACCCCCGCAAGTACCATTTCCACATTGACCTTAGCCAAGGTAAGACTGCGAGTCGTCACTAATAACCCTGCATTTAATTCAGCATAAATACGTTGTAATGAACCATAATCGACACCACGATCTTTCAACGTTGCCATAATGGCATACCAATCAGTGGTGACTTTATCTTCTTTGCCTTCAATATTAGCTCTCAGTGTCATATTCTTCATGCTTAAATCTCTTCAGGATGATGTATTGCCATTGAGTATAGAGAGCTAAAGCTGAATAACGACTGAATTATCTTGGGCTATTAGCTGCTTGGGTGAGTATGCAGCTGCTCATTTTGTATTCGCCATAATTTGGCATATAAGCCATTTGCTAACAGTAATGTCTGATGATTACCTTGTTCAACAATCTCTCCTTGGCTCAATACTACAATTTGGTCTGCATCGACAATCGTCGATAATCGGTGTGCCACTACTAGGCTAGTATGCCCCTTAGCCACTTCACGCAGTGCCGACAAAATAGCTTGTTCAGAACGGCTATCAAGTGAAGATGTCGCTTCATCAAAAACCAATACCGGTGAGCCTTTTAAGATGGCCCTTGCTATTGCGACCCGCTGTTTTTCGCCACCTGAGAGTTTTAGGCCGCGCTCACCCACTTTGGTGTCCCACCCCTGGGCCAGTGAGCCAATAAATTGTTCTAAGTGTGCTAACTTAATCGCATTGCGCACATCTTCATCGCTCGCGTTCGGGCGACCATAACGTATATTCTCAACTAACGAATCGTTAAACAGCACCGTATCTTGCGGCACTATGGCAATCGCGCGTCTCAATGCATCTTGTGTAAGATGTCGAATATCTTGACCATCGATTTTAATTGCACCTTGGTCTACGTCATAAAATCGAAATAACAGTTTAATCAGTGTCGACTTACCCGCACCGCTATCACCAACAACGGCGACTTTTTTACCCGCAGCAACCTTAAAACTCACATCCCGAAGAATAGGGCGATCATCATAACTAAAACTCACCTGTTCAAACGAAAGCTCTCCCTTTGAAGGCTGAAAATCTAATGCTTGGGGACAATCAACGATCATCGGGTGTTTATCAAGTAAGCTGAACATGCGCTCAATATTGGCTAATGCACCGCGAATTTCACGATACACAAAACCTAAAAAGTTGAGGGGTAAAAATAGTTGCATCATAAAGGCATTAATCAATACGAAATCACCTAAGGTCATATCGCCATAGGTTACTCGGTAAGCTGCTAATGCCATCATAGCCGTCATTGCTAAGGCTATAATGACCGCTTGACCACCATTAAGTGCAAACAAAGATAAACGGTTTTTACGTTTTGCTACTTCCCACTGCTCAAGCGCTTGATCGTAGCGAGTAGATTCGTATTGCTCATTATTAAAATACTTTACGGTTTCATAGTTTAATAAACTATCGACTGCACGGCTATTTGATAGAGAGTCAGCCTTGGCAGCATCCCGTACGTATTCGGTACGCCACTCAGTCGCCACCACAGAAAAAATAATATAGGCCAGCACCGCAGCAAAGGTAATGGCGGCAAAAGCGATACCATAGTTAAAGAAGAAGATGCCAATAACCATGATAATTTCGAGTAAAGTGGGCACAATATTAAACACCATAAAGCGCATGAGAAAACTCACACCGCTAGTGCCACGCTCAATATCACGGGATAGACCACCCGTTTTACGCTCTAGATGAAAATCAAGATCCAGACGGTGCAAATGCTCAAATACCGCCAATCCTAGACGTCGAATTGCCCGCTCCGTCACGCGACCAAATAAGGTATCGCGGATCTCCCCAGTAATAGCCGTGAGTAAACGAAAAATGCCATAGGCTAAGACTAAGCCGACAGGCACACTCAGCGCTTGCGCCGTTTTATCGGCATCTAAAGTATCAACTAAATGTTTTAGAATAAAAGGTAACGCGATACTGGTGAATTTAGCCACAACCAGACATGACATGGCTAGTGCTATGCGGCCTTTATATTCCAACAGATAAGGCCACAGTAACTTCATAACATGCCAGTTTAATTTATCAACTGGACCGTCTAAATAATGCGTTGGGCGCATGGAATATAACCTTTAATGAGTTAGGCTAGTTGCAATAATGTCAGACTAAATAAGTAAGCTGAGACGGCGAAAGCACGAATAAAATCAACTAGATTTCATTTCCCTACGTCACCACCTACTTACAATGTAAAGCACACTATCTTAACCTAATTTATCGCTAAAAGCTGATGCATATCGTCTAGCTGTAGTCATCCACACAGATCAAACCCATACAACTGCCAGCATCCTCATCAGTGCTTATAATCTTGCAGCAATAACCGATTAAAACAGAATATTAGCAGCCATTGAGAACGATTTTAACGAGACGACTGTCGTTATTGATTATTTCTTCAGTTTCAGTGGGGAATATCATGTAAATAGTTATAAAAAACGATAGAGTTTGTTAAGCTCAAGCCCGAGCCTTGGTGATTGTCACGCCAAAGCTATCGCGATAATATTAAAGCATATCCATTAAATTAAGATCAAAGGAAGCGTTATGTTCGACTCAGCTAAAGTTCAGTACCCACCCCTACCACTGATCCAAACTTGGGTGTGGATGATGATTGAATCAGGCAATCCAGAGATCCAAGATAAAGGAAGAGATAACCTTATTGCCGCCTTTGGCAGCCTAGCCAAAGCAAACGAATATCTAGCTGAAACAAGTCCAGCATAGGAAAATTAACAGAATAAAGGCGCTAATATAGCGCCTTTAAGTTTAGCCATTGTTCAGCATCATCAACACTTCGCGTTGGTATTAATATTAATTCTGGCGGCGTTCGATAACGCTATGATTTAATATGGCTAAAAGTCGCTCAGTATCATCCCAACCAATACATGCATCGGTCACACTCTGGCCATAACATAATGTTTGACCTGCTACTAAATCCTGACGACCTGCAATTAAATTGCTCTCAACCATAACCCCAAAAATAGCCATATTACCCGTTGCTAGCTGAGCTGCGACATCCTCAGCAACCACCATCTGGCGTTGATACTCTTTACTGCTATTAGCATGACTAAAGTCGATCATAATATTATCAGCCAGTTGAGCTTTTAATAATTGTTCGCTAATTTTAGCCACATGCGGTGCACTGTAATTTGGCTCACGACCACCCCGTAAAATAATATGGCAATCAGGATTTCCCTTAGTCGAAACAATTGCCGAATGGCCGAGCTTAGTCACTGATAAAAAATGATGCGGTGCATTGGCGGCACCTATCGCATCGATTGCAACCTTAATCGTGCCGTCAGTTCCATTTTTGAAGCCTACTGGGCATGAAAGACCCGAAGCCAATTCTCTATGTACCTGTGACTCTGTCGTGCGGGCACCAATAGCACCCCAACACATTAAATCTGCCATATACTGCGGGGTGATCATATCGAGAAACTCACCCGCTGCCGGCATACCGCTATCATTTAAATCCACTAATAATTTACGCGCGGTACGTAAGCCATCATTGAGTTTAAAGCTGTTATCCATGTAAGGATCGTTAATCAATCCCTTCCAACCCACTGTGGTTCGCGGTTTTTCAAAATACACTCGCATTACAATTTCGAGTTGATCTTTATAGCGTTCACGCAGCGCAACTAAACGCTGTCCATATTCTAATGCGGCCTTAGGATCATGGATTGAACAAGGTCCAATCACCACTAAAAGGCGATCATCTGTTTTGGCGAGAATATTGTGAATATTATTGCGTGCATTGAATACTGTCGCAGAAGCTTTTTCGGAAGCAGGAAATCGTTCAAGAATCGCAATAGGAGGAAGTAACTCTTTTACTTCTTTAATGCGAACATCATCATTTTGGTAATACATAATTCTACTGCTCCAACGCTGGTTTTTTAGGCTATTTCTATCGCTGCGATAAGGGATCTCAACTGCAATACTGAGTTAAATTTATCGAGTCTGAAACGTCAATGCAACCAACTTGTTTCTATTTGAAAAAATCAAATATAACTAATTGTTTTAATATATTTTTAAATTCAGTAACTCTAAAAGTTGCATCTAATGACATTCACACTCAATCGTTCATTTCACGGTAACTGCCGAGTTAAGCTGCTAGCTACTGCTCAGGTGGGTCAATCTCTATATATAACTCGCGCTGTTGGTAGTTATATGGTCGGTAATGACGTTCACCACAGATAAAATATCGATAAGGACGCATAGCAGTAATACAACCAAAGGGTAAAGCCTGTAGAATTTGAATTTGTTGCTGCCGACGAATCGATTCCTGCCACTCAAAATCTTTAAGCACTTGGTCGCGCACCGCAAAAGCATCTATAGGTTCACTCGAACGATTAACGATCACTTCACCGGCTACCACAGAAGTTGATATTAGCCCTGAGATAACAATCAAAAAAAGGCTTATAACTCGACGATCTGCGTTTAAATTCCACCGCATAGTTAGCTCCTAAACCATCGCTATAATATAAATTTTTTTAGTCAGCAGCTTAATACTAAGCCGACTCGTTTGTTCTACATTGACCCTCAATAATTGACCCTCAATAAAAAACCAAATCCATAAAAAAGCAGAGCCGAAGCTCTGCTTTACTATCCCTCGAACTACGCTATGCATCAAGGTGTATTATCAACTCGCACTTTTCACTGTGACAAACTCAGGATACGCATCAATACCGCAATCAGAAGAATCCATACCGTTATATTCCTCTTCCTCGGTAACGCGGATCCCCATGGTCATTTTAATCACATACCAGACTATAAATGATGAGCAAAATACCCAAGTAAAAATCACTGCAGCCCCTATTAACTGGGCACTTATCGTCGCGTCACTGTTGGATAATGGCACACACATTAACCCTAGGAATCCGGCCACTCCGTGCACTGAAATCGCGCCAACAGGATCGTCGATTTTAATGCGATCTAAACCCACTATCGAGAATATCACGACGGCACCAGCCACTAAACCGATGACTCCCGCCATTAACAACGATGGAGATAACGGATCAGCAGTAATGGCGACTAAACCGGCGAGAATACCGTTGAGTACCATAGTGAGATCTGCTTTGCCCCAAATCATCTTGCACACAATAAGCGCCGAGATCGCACCACAAGCGGCGGCGGTATTCGTGTTAACGAACACTTTAGCCACTGAGCTGGCATTCGCTGCATCCGAGAGCATTAATTGCGAGCCGCCATTGAAACCAAACCATCCCATCCACAAAATAAACATCCCTAATGTTGCCATAGGTAAGTTAGAGCCTGGTATCGGATTCACTTGTCCGTTAGGGCCATATTTCCCCTTACGCGGCCCCAATAATAATACTCCCACTATTGCAGCCGTAGCTCCCGTCATATGCACGATACCGCTACCCGCAAAGTCTACAAAACCCAGTTTAGTGATAAACCCTTGTCCCCACGTCCAATAACCTTCAACAGGATAAATAATCCCTGTCATTACCACGGAAAAGAACAGGAAAGCCCATAACTTCATCCGTTCAGCCACAGCCCCAGAGACAATCGACATCGCCGTGGCAACAAAGACGACTTGGAAGAAGAAATCAGCTTCGAGCGCATGACTTGCGTCTGCAGATTGAGAGCCGATTAGCATACCTAAACTAGGTAACCATCCACCTTCAGCATTATCTACGTACATAATGTTATAACCAACGAGCAAGTACATAACGCAGGCAATTGAATATAAAATCACGTTCTTTGTTAATATTTCAGTGGTATTTTTAGAGCGGACTAAACCCGCCTCTAACATTGCAAACCCAGCGGCCATCCACATAACCAAAGCACCTGAAACTAAAAAGTAAAATGTATCAAGCGCAAAGCGTAATTCAGTGACTGTACTGCCTAATTTTGTTAGCTCTTCCATTGTTAGCCCCTTATAACGCTTCTGTATCGAGTTCACCCGTACGGATACGGATAGCGTGTTCTAAATCAACAACAAAAACCTTACCGTCGCCAATTTTTCCGGTATGGGCCGCGGTGGTAATAGCCTCTATAAGCATGTCCAGATCCTCGGCCTTAATCGCTATTTCGAGTTTTACTTTTGGCAAAAAATCCACCTGATATTCGGCGCCGCGATACAGCTCTGTGTGCCCTTTTTGACGGCCAAAGCCCTTAACTTCGGTCACTGTCATACCCTCAATGCCGATTGCAGCAATAGCCTCACGAACATCATCCAACTTAAATGGCTTTATGATTGCACTGACGAGTTTCATTTTGACCTCCAAAAACACGATTGTTATTAACTTGTATCAAAGATAATTCAATCATTAGGCCATATATTTAAAGCATTGATTTTTAATAATTAAAACCATTTAACGCTATTCTTTTAGACGCTAATTGCACCATAAAAGAGCAGTAACGGATTAGAGTTGCTCTTTTAACGAGCAATGCCACTACAGTAACCATTCGACCTTAGGCCTATTGGTAACAGGGTTAAATTGGGGTTTACTGGATAGGTAGGAAATGAAGTAAGAGCTAAACCACGCAGTCCTAATAACAAAGATCAGACTAAGATAACTATTAAGCACGGAAGGAAGACCCGATGTTAAAACCCGAAGAATGTGTTCTTGTTATCGTCGATGTGCAGGGGAAACTCGCACAAATCATGAATAACAGTGAAAAATTGCACCAACAGCTACAGACCTTAATTCAAGGTGCACAATTATTTGAAATCCCCATACTCTGGTTAGAACAACTACCAGATAAACTTGGCACCACCAGCCCTGAGCTACAAACCTTACTGAATAAAACCAGCTCCCCTATAGCCAAACAGCATTTTAGCGGCTGGCACTGTGAAGAGTTTGCACAAGCACTCACTAAGACAAATCGCAAACATGTATTACTCGCAGGTATTGAAACCCACGTTTGTGTATACCAAACCTGTTGTGATCTTATCGAACAACAATATGCAGTACATGTTATTGCTGATGGCGTCTCCTCACGTAGTGCCGATAATAAACAACTTGGGATCCAAATGATGACAGCACAAGGGGCACAGTTAACCAATGTGGAATCGTTATTATTTGAATTACAGCACCAAGCACAAGGTGATCGCTTTAGAGCATTAATCAAACTCATAAAGTGAGTTTGATACCCAATAAAAAAGCCCTCGATATCGAGGGCTTTTTAGTAGAGCGTGGTTAACTCAGTTTAAAATATGGCTAATTATTTGTAGGTTGCTTCGCGTTTTTTCGCTTCTTCATCCCACTTAGGTAACACGTTTTTCTTGAATGCTTCTTTGTCTGCATTCATTTTTTCCATGTCCATACCTAATACAGCTTGTGCTTTAGCTTTAGTCGAAATATCTGGAACGGCCACTGGATCTGTGATGCCTTTTTTACCCAGTAATTGCGCTAACTTAACCCGCGCATCAGCAGCTTTATTGACTGATGTTCCCAGCATACGCAGTGCTTCTTCTGGAGCATGAGCCGCTACGCCGTGAGACGCAATAGCTAAGTCCCAACGCCATTGTGAATGACGGATATCAGTTAAGATTGGTTGCATTTCAGCTTCAGTTGCACCCGCTTTCCAAGCCGCGGCAGCTTCAAAGTGTGCTTTAACTAATTGTTCTTCCGCTTTCAACTTCATCTCTTTGACTTTAGCTTTACGCTCATTCGTCACACCGACCAAAAACTCTTTAGTTTGGTTGTGGCAAGTGGCACATGTTTCTTCAAAACGGTCAAATGGATTGCCCACTTTATGATCAGTAAACTTCTTACCTGCTGCATTGGTCACTTTTGGCATGTGGCAATCAACACAACTGACGTTATTCATACCGTGAATGCCCATTTTCCACGTTTCATACTCAGGGTGCTGAGCTTTTAGCATAGGTGTTTTAGAAAGAGCATGTGTCCAATCTGAAAATTGGATTGAGTCATAATAGACTTCCATTTTGTCAACATTCATGCCCATATCCCATGGGAATTTAACAAAATTCTTTCTATCTTCGGTTTTCTCAAAATAATATTCAACGTGGCACTGACCACAAACCATTGACTCTTTATCTTGTTTTGAAGCTTTACTAAAGGGTGTACCTATCACTTCAAAAGCACGATCTGCATAAGGGCGTGAAATACGTAACTTTGGAGAACCTTTTTCATGGCAATCACCACAACCAATGACATTAGTCACTTCAGGGCCGCCCTTTGACCACTTACCTTTGAAATAACCGTCCTCGCCTTGCTCTTCAATCAAACGAGGTACATCTGGGCTCTTACAGCTCCAGCACGCCATAGGCATTGGACCATCTTCTGCATCCACAGGAGCACCGGTACGTAGAGTATTACGCATATCGGTTATGGCATACATGTGACCACGAGGCGCATTATAATCTTTAGCAAAACCATAGCCCGCCCATAAGATCACCATATTAGGGTCTTGGGCAAGCGCATCAACCATCTCTTCACTTTTATCCGTGTCGTGCCAGCTATTATATTGGTTAGCAAACTTATCTTTATAAACTTCATTACGAGGTTCGGTCTTATCACTCGCCATTGCACTCGTTGCCATGAAGCTGGCGGCAACCAATGCACTTAATGCAAGGGACTTACCTGTCATCTTCTTCATCATCTCATCTCCGTGTTGCATTATTGTTATTAATTACGACATCTCCATGGTCGAACTTAATAGCTTACCCCCTCCAAAGACATACCTCTTAGTGAGTATAGTGTGTGAAGTTTGCGCTAGATCAAAATGTAATCGTGTTGTTGTTCACACTTCTGTATTTTTGTTAATGTATTACATTATTTTCTAATGTAAAAAACACTGCAAAACGCAACGACAATGGCCACCAAGATGGATAGCGGAATAATGAAACGAGGCAGTCTTACCTCTAAAATATTAGGGGTAATGTTAATACTTATTCTACTTTCGAGTAGTTTGTCGACCTTTGCTATCATCAATTTGTCTTACAGTTTAGGCGATGCTAAAGCCATTAACGCTTCAGGTTCGCTACGCATGCAAAGTTATCGACTGATGTTCTATGCTAATTCAGGTAGCGACAATGCCCACAAGAAAATAATGGAATTTGAAAATACCCTCCACTCTGAAGCCCTGCAACCGACTAAAGGCTGGTTAAGCCAGCCAAAAATTATTAACCAATACCAACTCGTGGTCGATAAATGGTTAGTGATGAAGCACTATATTGAGCAGGAAAACTCTCGCGATTATGTGACGTCTTTGAAGGATTTTGTCGATACCATCGATTTATTGGTACTCGAAATGGAGCAACACGCCGCCTTTAAGCTTAAGTTACTTGCCGCTAGCCAAATATTAGGCCTAGGCATAATGCTGATTATCGCCTTTGTTGTTGTACGTTTTACCCGCAAAAAAGTGGTGATCCCGTTACAAAAATTAATGGAATCGGCGAATACGATTTCAAAGGGTAATTTTGAAATCGAAATGCCCGAAACTGAATATATCGAACTTACCGCATTGAAAAATGCGCTACAAAAAACAGCCAAAGAACTCGCGACCTTGTATGGTGATTTAGAGTCTCAAGTGACTGAAAAAACTTTAGCACTGACAAGGGCAAACAATGAGCTGACATTCTTGTATGATAACCTCATGACATTAAATGCTAATAAACTTGATTACAAGGCACTAAAGTCAGCGCTAAACCAGCTAAAAAATTATGAATCACTCAACCATTTACGACTTATCATCCAGTACCCAGAACAAGAAATTGAGATCATTGAAGCCGATGGCGGCTGGCCAGATTCACCATCAGAAACCACACGTTTTCCGCTACAATTTGAGCACGCTAACCTAGGTTATTTAGAGTTAATCTCTGACCAAACGCCCAATATTGCACTGTTTAGTAATTTCGCCATTATGCTCAACCGCTCTATCGTGATCCACAATGCAACTGAGCAGAGACAGCAACTAGCACTGATGGAGGAGCGCGGCGTGATTGCGCGGGAATTACATGATTCACTTGGACAAGTGCTGTCTTTTTTAAAAATTCAAATTAGTTTGCTGCGTAAAAACTTAGACTACAGTTGCCGTAGCCCATCGGTTGAAAATCAACTCACTGAAATCAACGAAGGGGTGAGTACAGCCTATGTGCAGCTCAGGGAGTTACTCTCCACTTTTAGATTAACCATCAAAGAGCCTGATCTAAAAAGCGCCTTAGAAGCTATGCTCGAACAGCTTAGAGCAAAAACGGAGGTGAAGATCACTCTACACTATAAACTGGCACCACAATGGCTTGAAGCAAAACAACATATTCATATACTGCAAATCACTCGAGAAGCCACACTTAATGCCATCAAACATGCCAAAGCGAGTTTGATTAACATACATTGTTATAAAGATGAATATGGTATGGTCAATATTAATGTGTGTGATAACGGCATAGGTGTTAAATATTTAAAAGAACGCGATCAACACTTTGGCATAGGGATCATGCACGAACGAGCGAGTAAACTTTCAGGCAGGGTTATTTTTAGTGATAACACACCTACTCACTTTGATACCGATACAACAATAATTGAGCAAGGATGCAGTAAACAAGCAGATACAGTCAGCTCCAATAATCCATTAGGCCCAACGCAGTATGCCAACGGCTCAATAGGCACTAGAGTGACGCTTATTTTTCCCTCTCAACAGGAGCCTTTAAATGGGTAAACCTTATTCTGTTCTGGTGGTCGATGACCATCCTCTTTTGCGTAAAGGCATTTGCCAACTCATCGCTTCAGATACTGATTTCAACTTGTTTGGTGAAGCGGGCAGCGGTTTAGATGCATTAACTTCCGTTGCCACCGATGAGCCAGACATCATCTTGCTCGACCTGAATATGAAAGGTATGACGGGCCTTGATACCCTTAACGCCATGCGCCAAGAAGGTGTGACCTCGCGCATAGTGATACTGACAGTATCCGATGCTAAACAGGATGTTATTCGTTTATTACGTGCTGGTGCCGATGGCTACTTACTCAAAGATACTGAGCCTGACTTACTCCTTGAAAAACTCAAAAACGCCATGCTTGGCCACAGGGTAATAAGTGAAGAGGTTGAGGAATATCTTTACGAACTAAAAGATGCCACCGATGAGCAAGAATGGATAGCAACCTTAACCCCAAGGGAGCTGCAAATATTGGAGCAACTGGCAGAGGGATTAAGTAACCGAATGATTTCGGAGCATTTACACATTAGTGAAGGCACGGTCAAAGTACACGTGAAAAACCTACTGCGTAAAGCTAATGCCAAGTCGAGAACCGAAATGGCAGTGCGCTATCTGAATCAATAATATGCTGAGTAATCACTCGTTATAGCAGATAAACGAAAGGCAATCATCTGATTGCCTTTCGTTTTTTGGATCAGAATTTAATATATCATTTCGACAGATGGTTACAGGCCCTTCTCTACAAACTGTCGCCAGCTCAACAACGCTTGCTCAAAATCCTCTAGGCCACAATAGGCTTCAGACTCGGCATCATAAAGCGACATTGCTTCTTCTAATTCATATTCTTGTTCAAAGCCTAAGGTGTTGGCAAAAACTCGCGCCTGCTCACGCTCTAATTCTAAGGTAAAATCATTACCAACAAGGCGCCATGCTCCCAATTTATCGTTTTGAATTGCGTTAATCGTATCCAATACTTGCTGGATTTGGACTAAATCTGGCCCTAATTCCTCCGTAAACCATTGCCCAAGCACTTCATGATCCATGCTGAAATTGGCCAAAAAAGTGCCCGTTAAACTATTACGCCGAAATTCGAATTCCATTTTATGGTCTCTTTGTGCTAAGCCTACTCAGACTAATTTTAACCTATCTGCAGCGAAGTTGCTTAGCTTCAGTCTGTTATGTTTATTAATGCAGATCTCCTATCACAGTGCTAAGTACCGACTTCATTTTCTTTGTAAAATCAGTTAGCTTGTTTACATGATTCTGGACGTTAAATGGAATGTGATATGCACGATGGATTTATCTATAGTTTAGTGCTTAGTGGTGCTCAAGCGGGTTCAACTTTAAGCTTAGAACAAATTGAACAATGGGATCCCAAGGATGGTTTACTCTGGCTGCATCTTCGCTATCGCAATAAAAAAGCGCGCCACTGGATACTCAATAGCGGCCTACCTAAAGTCGAAAGTGATGCTTTACTGGCGCAAGATACTCGCCCCCGCGCCGTCATCGCTGGCGAAGGTATATTACTTGCGTTACGCGGGGTTAACCTTAACCCCAATTCAGCTCCCGAAGACATGATAGCGGTGCGTATCTTCGCCGATAAGCAGCGGATAATTTCGACCTGCGATCGCGAGTTACAATCAGTTAAAGATGTAGCGGAATTAATCATTGAAGGCTCAGGCCCAACTACAACTGGCGATTTTATTGTTGCTGTGTGTGAACGGCTCACCAATCGAAAAGTCGAGTTTATCGATAAACTCGAAGAACAACTATCTGATTTAGAAGAGCTAGTTGTCTCGGGTAATGTAAAGGATTTGCGTACCGACATCGCGGAGTTACGTCGTCAAACTGTGGCTATTCGCCGCTATTTAGCCCCGCAGCGCGAAGCATTCTCAAAAATGATTGCAGAACAATTCAGTCTGTTTACCGACTCTGAAAGACTCAAACTCAGGGAAACAAACGATAAGCTTATTCGCACGATAGAAGATCTTGATGCCCTGCGCGATAGGGCTAATGTGACTCAAGAAGAATTACTCAGCCAACAATCAGAACAGCTTAATAAACGCTTATATTTCTTATCTTTAGTGTCGGCAATCTTTTTACCGCTGGGCTTTTTAACAGGTTTACTTGGGGTCAATATTGGTGGCATACCGGGCGCGGACAACACTTGGGCCTTTGCCACCTTCTGCGGCATATTAATCTCACTCGTTGCACTACAAATGGCGCTGTTCTATCGATTTAAATGGTTATAGCCACATCAATAAAAACAACGTCAATCGATTAGGATTGGCGCTGTTATTACTAATGTTAGCTATTATGTTGTCGGTAACTCGAACACTTGGGTCATGACTTTGTAAAGCTCAGTCCCTTGGTGCACAGATGCCGAGGCAAAGTGTAAGATAGGCACGCAATCTTGCGGTAAACTTAAGGTTTTGAGTTCATCTGCCGTGCCGTATAAATCCATTCGCAATAGATTAACTAACGGTTGTCCCGCCGTTAATGGCTCACCTACAGGCGCAAGATATTCCACTAAACCGGCACTTGGTGCATGATACTTTTTATAATCTTTAAGGTAACAACCAAAACGCGGCATTTTGGCCGGTGCAACCGTTTGCGCAATCACACCTCGATGGCTCAAATACGCCAAAATACCTTGGGCATCCACCCGCGCATCCTCAAGACACACTCGCTCTTGGCTTGCTAATTCCAAGGTTAGTGCCGACACAGCAACGGCTAAATTTCGCCCCTGTGACTTTGCAATATCACTTAATTGCCACCAAGGACAAAATGCCGCTTCGTCCATCGCACCGCCAAAACTATTGGGGATAATTAGCGTGTAAGGAATCGATAAAAATTGCGCGGCGGCTAGGTCATATTCAGGACAATACAAATGCTTACAAGACTTAGGGCCTGTGTGTAAATCAAGCACGATATCGGCGCCATGAGCCATAATCTGCAAGTTGACCGCCAGCCTATGGCCGGTGGTAATACCCCATTCATACTGTAATTTTTGCTGGCATGCTTCAATTAACGTACTGCGATAGGCTTGAATCAGCTCACTGTCACTTAAATTGGCGTGTTCGCGATACCAAGTCGGCAAGTCGATAACGTGATTCAAATACTCGCGATTCCAGTTTGTCCCTGTAATTGGGTCAAATCGGCCAAGGGTAAACTCACCACTTTTTTGATTAATCCCCAGAGGATTAGCCAGTGGCACTAACATAATTTCGCCGCGAATATCACAGTGTTCTAGCTGCTTCATCAGCTGATAAATCACCGCATTACCTTGCACCTCTGCGCCATGCACATTGGCCTGAATATACACTTTTGGGCCGGTTGCCTTATCGGCGCTCGGCTTAAAATGGTAAATAGGGATAGTGAGCGCTTGCCCTGCAGCAAGCTCCCCGATTTGAACAGACGATGTTGTCGGCAACATATTAAATGCCTTCGAACAAATTTTGGTGCAGCGATTTAACCACTTGCGCCGCTTCCGATTCTGCGACTAACACACACAGATTATGCGGGCTGGCACCTTGGCAAATCATTCGTACATTGTGGGGTTCTAACACTTCAAATACACGTCGACAAATACCGGGCGTAGTTGCAATACGGTTACCAATAATCGCCACTAAAGCCAAGCCATCTTCAACACGTACGCGACAATGTTGGGATAACTCCTGCAGCAATGCCTCACTCAATAGACCTTGGCCGCTTGAATCTGAACCAGTTTTATCCAGCGTCAGCGCCACGTTAACTTCTGAGGTGGTAATTAAATCCACACTGATCTTATGCCGCGCCAATGTCGCAAAGGTTTCGGCTAAAAAGCCCTGTGCATGCAGCATTTGCAAGCTGTGGAGGTTTAATAACGTTTGATCGCGGCGCAATGCTACTGCGCGAAAAATAGGTGCATCTTCAACTTGGTGACGGATCCAAGTGCCGCCTTTTTCAGGCTCTTTACTTGAACCCACAAACACTTGAATTTGTTGACGGACAGCAGGAAGAATGGTCGCAGGATGCAATACCTTGGCACCAAAGGTGGCCATTTCGGCGGCTTCATTGAAGCTTATTTCGGCAATCGGAAATGCATTGGGCGCAAGGCGAGGATCTGTGGTGTAAATCCCCGCAACGTCAGTCCAAATTTCGACCGCAGATGCACGCAGAGCTTCAGCCAATAATGCAGCAGAATAATCACTACCACCACGGCCTAACGTCGTCGTTTGACCGGCTTCATCGGCACCGATAAAACCTTGAGTCACAATTATTTGCTCCGCCAATAATGGCTGTAAATAATCCCGAGATAGCGTCGCTATGTGTTCTATTTGTGGTTCAGCACGGCCAAAATTGCTGTCAGTACGCAACACTTGGCGTACATCAAATGCACTCGAGTTAGCACCTTTCTCACGAAACACTGCAGAAAAGAGTACCGAAGAACATTGCTCACCAAGAGATAACAGTTCATCTACGGTTGCTTTGCTGCGTTGCGTGGCAAGCACCTCGCTTAATATTGCCATACGGCTCAGTAATTTATCTAATGTTGCAGCCACATCACTAGGACGGCCTAACTTATCTAAAATAGCATATTGGATTTGGGCAATTTGTTTTAATCGTTGTAAGCGTCCGTCATCATTCATCGACTCTTGGGTCAATTCGACTAACAAATTTGTGACGCCGCTTGAGGCACTCACCACGACCAAACGACAATTAGGATTGGCTAACACTATGTCAGCACAACGATTCATAGCACTATAATCGGCGACGGAAGTGCCACCAAATTTTGCGACAACAAGGGACATTAGCTCACCTCCGCAAAATACGTAGGGCGAGAAATAACAGCAGATTGAACAAGATATTGATTAACTAACATGATTACACTCCGAACTAACTTCGTTCGAAGAGCCTGGTGCTCAATGATAACGCACCCCAAATGAGGGAAACAGCAATCGTCACCAGAAGCTCTCCACCAATTACAGGTGACAATCGTCAGGATTCAGCCCGAGCGACCGACATAAACATGCAACAACCATATCTATGCCTCGGCGTTAATCTCCCTCATCGGTCATCACTGGAGTTTGTGCTCCTCTAACCGACTACCTAGTTAACGCTCCTCTTCTGTTCCTTTCCGAAGAAAGGGACGAAAAAAGTAGCAATAAACCCCTAATGAAGTCAATGCTAATTTCATCGCAAATCCAAAATCATATGAAATCTTTAAAAATAGCGGGGTTAATTACGCATATCGGGTAGTTCAGACACCAATCTGACCCGCTCGCTAAATTTTCCCAAACACACTTCATCATGCCCATTTAACAGACAAGGCACTAAGCTCACATCACCTTGTTCAACAACATAAATCGCATATTGATTAAATTTTTTACCTAATTGCAGTGCCATAGTTCTATCAATAAACACCGCCCAGCTTTTTTCCATATGGGATAAATCCGGTGCGGCGCCCACTAGCGCACGATAGGGACTACCGAGTAATTCAATTTCACGCAGTAACTGGCGATCGAGTAAACGATTTTGACTGGGGCTAAGGAGCATTGCAGCGGGATTATGAGCGGTAATAATAGCAAACGAAAAATTACAGGATAATGCTTGAGTTAGCAAAAATAACGGTGTTTGATAGCATTGCCATAACAAATGTTGAGTTGTGTTGTCCATTAGTCGTCTAACCAAAAATTTAACCCAAATTAGTGTAGCAGACAGAATATAAAATCCAAAGGGGCGTGACCAAGCTCACAGGAACACATACTGCATTAGTTAAACTAATCAATAACTAAAGTAAATATCATGCTAGAATTCAGTACCCGTCTAAAATTTGTTAACATTTCATTTGTTAACAAATGACTAAAACGAGTACAATACACGTACTGATGAGTTGAAGTAGATTACGCGAGATGCTTAGCTTTAATACAGTTTGTTACTTATATTGTTTCAGATAATACAAACTGGTCGAGCATCTGTCTAAATATGTTCTACATTTAATTTATCATTTCAACATTTTAAAAAAACAATAGTTAAGGAACTTATTCTAACTATTGCTTATCGAAGTTGGTACTGATTACGTTTTCTCGTATTACACTTAATACGTGTTTTAGTCTGCATCCTAACGTGTTGTCGTAATGATTTTCTTTAGAACACTAAAATGGTTCAAGGAAGTCTCTAAGTATCAATGCTTTTATGAATATAAGAGCCCGAAGTAAGCTGCTCTTATTGGTTAGTATAAACTGGTTAAAATTTAGGTAAATAATATGCAAAATCCGCACATTCTGATCGTTGAAGACGAAGCCGTTACCCGTAATACGCTGAGAAGTATTTTCGAGGCAGAAGGGTATGTGGTAACAGAGGCCAATGATGGCGCAGAAATGCATAAGGCTATGCAAGAGAACAAAATTAACTTAGTTGTTATGGACATTAACTTACCAGGTAAAAACGGCCTATTGTTAGCGCGTGAACTACGCGAAATCAACAATATAGGTCTAATTTTCCTGACTGGTCGTGATAACGAAGTCGACAAAATCCTTGGACTTGAAATTGGCGCGGACGATTATATTACCAAGCCGTTCAATCCACGTGAATTGACGATTCGTGCTCGCAATCTTCTGACTCGCGTCAACAGCGCTGGCGCTGAAGTAGAAGAGAAGAGCTCAGTAGAATACTATCGCTTCAATGATTGGAGCTTAGAGATCAACAGCCGTTCGTTAGTCAGCCCACAGGGTGAATCTTACAAACTGCCACGTAGCGAATTCCGCGCTATGCTGCACTTTGTTGAGAACCCAGGCAAAATTCTGACCCGTGCTGATCTACTGATGAAAATGACTGGCCGTGAGCTTAAGCCACACGACCGTACCGTTGACGTGACGATTCGTCGTATCCGTAAGCATTTTGAAAGCTTGCCAGATACGCCAGAAATCATCGCGACTATTCACGGTGAAGGCTATCGTTTCTGCGGTAACTTAGAAGCTTAATCGCCTCTAAACGACAAGAAACAACTGTCGATTCGATAAGAATCGACTCATAAAAAAACCAGGTCCTAGGATCTGGTTTTTTTTATAGCTGTTTTTTAGTACAACTATTTCGTGCTTTTCAGCTGTCTATCGAGAAAGTCAGCCAGTGAACGATATAAATGATTACGCACTTTCTCGCCGCGCATCGAATGTTTAGATCCCGGATAATCGATCATCTGGAATAATTTTCCTTCATCCTGTAGCGCTTTATAAACTCGAGTGCTGTTTTCAAACAACACGTTATCATCAGCCATACCGTGATACATCAATAGACCCGCTTGATAGTTTTTCACGTAGGGGAACACGCTACTGGCTTCATATCCCTTTTCATTACTATTGGGATGAGCTAAATAACGCTCAGTATAATGGGTGTCATACAAGCGCCAGTCGGTCACTGGTGCGCCCGAAATCGCCGCTTTAAAGTAATCTGGCGCCTTAAATAAACTCATCAACGCCATATAACCACCATAACTGTGGCCGTAAATCGCCACATTGTCGGCATCAACAAAAGCTAGACTACGTAAATAGTCCACACCCACTTTTTGATCGTTCACTTCAGCTTCGCCTAAATGACGGTAAATCACTTGCTCAAACCGAGTACCTCTATGGGCGCTGCCACGGTTATCTAATTGAAACACCACATAACCTTGCTGCACTAAGTATTGCGTAAAGTAGTCCTGCTCGCTCCAACTGTTAGTGACTAATTGTGCGTGTGGCCCACCGTAAACCCGTACTACAACAGGGTATTTCTTACTCGCGTCAAAGGGAATCGGTTTAAATAAACGGGTTTGTAGCATTTGGCCATCTTCGGCTTTGAGCTCACCAAATTCAGGGATTTGCCACAGTCCTGCATAGTCATACAAAGGATGGCCTTGCTTAACGGCATTTTGCTCAACCCATGCTAGTTGTTGCCCTTTATCACCGTGTAAGCTAATTTGCGGAGGTTGGGATAAGCTATTGAAATAATCTAGATAGACACTTTGATTATCGGCAAAAACCGGATCATGCATCCCCGCTTGCGTGCTCACGCGCTCAACTTTTCCGCCCGCTAAAGGTACACGATAAAGCTGTTTCTCGATTGGCGTATCTTTACGCCCCGTGAAATACACCCAGCCTGCGGTTTCATCTATGTATTCGAGCTCATCAACTGCCCACTCGCCTTTAGTCAATTGCGTTTTGAGCTGACCTTTTAAATCAAACAAATACAAATGATTAAAGCCGCCGCGTTCCGACGCCCAAATAAAAGCTGCTTGCTGCTTTAAAAAGTGCAGATCATTATTGAGATTAACCCAAGCGTCACTGCGCTCTTTAACTAAGGTTTTCGGCTTAGTCAAAGCATCTAAAGCTACTAGCTGTAAATCTAATTTATGTTGGTCGCGGCTCTGCCACTGAAACGACAAATGCTTGCTATCGGGCAGCCAATTAACGCGCGGCAGATAAATGTCTTTGCTGTTATCTTCGCTATTCTGTTCGCGCAGGGTCACCCAATTAATGGCTTTATCCTTTAACGTGACCACAGCTAAGGTAATCTCGACGTTGGTTTTACCAGCATAGGGATAACGCTGCTCGGTGAGCTTAATGCCGTCGGCATAAATTTCGTTACGCGTCACTTGCTCGACGCCGGACTCATCGATACGGGTGAAAGCGATGGCCGATTCATCGGGCGCCCACCAGTAACCCGTCATGCGATCCATTTCTTCTTGAGCAACAAACTCAGCCATCGCATTTTTAATCGCCCCGCCGCCATCGGTTGTCATAGCTTGGAGTTTTTTCGTAGCCAGATCTAACACATACAGATTTTGATCGCGCACAAAAGAAACAAAGTTGCCCTTAGGTGACAGCCGTGCGTCAGTAGCAAAACCTTCACCAATCGGTAATTGAGTCACGCTGTTGTCAACGAGGGAAAAGTAATACAGATTGCCAGAAGCGGGAATTAATAATGCTTTACTATCATCGGCCCAAAAGTACTCCATAATGCCTTCGCCATAAATGCGTTGGCGCTCACGGCGCGCTTTTTCTTCATCGGATAATTCATTGATAGCAAGTTTATCGGCACTTAATAGCAAACTCGATTCACCGGTTTTGACCTCCATTTGCCATAAGTCGTAAAAATTTTGGTTATCTTTACGACCAGCAAGATAGGTGACGCGCTGACCGTCGGGTGACAATTTTAAGCCCCGAGGGCTACTGCCCGCTAATGCAGGCGATGCATTCATGCGCTCAATCGTCAGTGGTTGTTTACCGCCTTCTATAGCAAAAGCGGGCGTCAGAGTTGAAATCAAAGTGGTTGAAGCGATTGCAGTTGAAACCATAGCGACCTGAGTAGTTATTCGTAGAGGAGCGCTTAACTTAAACGCTTGCTTGAAGGACCAAGTTAATCCATTTTTAGTCATTATTATTCCTTGGATACATAATCGCCTAACAAGGTAGCGATTAAAAACAAGCCGACATTGTGCCAGAGGCCACCTCAAAATAGAAATAGCATATAACAGCACTGAAATTGTTGACTAACTGAGTTATCATTCGCGGCAAATAACGAAATTGACCTCATTGTTGAACCTCTAAAGGACATAACATGCAGACTCTGACCCAGCACCTGACCTCACAGGCAGTGAACGACTCCCTCTCTCAGTTAATTTTAACCTTAGCCGACACCTCAAAAGCCATTAGCCACGCCGTTCGTCATGGTGCACTTGCGGGCGTTTTAGGTGCAACTGAGCAAGAAAACGTCCAAGGTGAAACCCAGAAAAAACTGGATATCATCACTAACGACATGCTCAAAGATGCCTTAAAAGCTGACGGTACAGTACGTGGTTTAGCGTCGGAAGAAGAAGATCATGTGGTTGAAGTTAGCAAAGGTGGTCAATATTTAGTCTGTTTCGATCCGCTAGATGGTTCATCTAATATCGATATTAACTCGTTAGTCGGCACGATATTCTCTGTCCTGCCCGCCCCTGCTGGCGAACTAACTGAAACCAGTTTTTTACAATCTGGCCGCGCGCAATTAGCAGCTGGTTATGTACTTTATGGCCCATCGACCATGTTGGCATTAACCACAGGTCAGGGCGTGCAACTGTTTACATTGCACCCAGAAACCAATGAGTTTTTACTGACTGACGCCGCCATGAGCATTAGCCCTGATACCGCCGAGTTTGCCATTAACATGTCAAATCAACGTTTTTGGGAAGCGCCAATGCAAACCTATATTGCCGATTTACTGCTCGGCAAAATTGGCCCACGCGAAAAGTCATTCAACATGCGCTGGATTGCCGCCATGGTCGGCGACGTGCACCGCGTACTATCACGCGGTGGTATTTTCACTTATCCCACCGACAATAAAGACGCTAAAAAACCGTACAAACTGCGCTTAATGTACGAAGCCAATCCCATGGCCTTCTTAGTTGAACAAGCAGGCGGTAAAGCCTCAACGGGTTATGAAACCATTTTAGACATTATCCCAACACAAATTCACCAACGTGTAGCAGTTATCCTAGGCAGCAGCAACGAAGTCGACGCTTGCCTGAGCTATCATGGTTTGGACTACAGTGAAGAGCCAAACCTGGACTAAGCCGAATCGCTTAGCTTCCTGATTTTTTATGATATAAGCCACTGACCACAGTGGCTTTTTTGTTATCGCGTAATGCGACATTTTGAGTTGTGATTGCGTAATCAGGGATCTGTAAAGTTTTAGCGATGGGTTTCACATTTGGAATTTATACGGCCTAACGGCCGAGGTGAATCAAAGTCGTGGGTCTTCAACCCACACCCGACCAAGAGGGGGATCAAGTAATTCCCTCTTGGATCTCTCATGCCGAACAATGTCCATGTCTAACTGCCAGTTCGCCATCCGTGGCTCTCGTTCGTAACGCTGCTATGTAGCACTCACCCTAGCGAAGTTACATGCATTAGTTACTAGCCTTGGCCTTATGGATAAATAGCTATCGCTTCCGAAGGCAACGTCCCTGTACCTGCGAAAGCTAGCCGGTCATCCATGACCGGACTCACGCAATTTATTCCAACGCCCCGCGGCAACTTCGCAGGGGAAGGTGAACTTCTGTGGCTTCGGTGTGAACTTCTGTGGCTTCGGTGTTAACTTTTAATTCCTAGAGATATGTGCCAGTCCCATCTTTCTATCCATGTAAAGCACTCCAGTTCGGCAACCCTTGCCTCTCGCTCATAAGCACGAAGATCACCGATTTTCATTCGCCCCTGCACCTGCGAAAGCTAGCTCCGCATCTGATAGACAGGATGCCTGAATGTTGTGAGGTGCGGATGCACGTGAACGGCCATGCCGAGACTCACGCACTCTTTATTAAATCCCGAGCGCTATTCACTCTGCGGCAACTCCGAGGGAACGGATAATACTGAGTCAAATGTAAATTCAATTGATAATAGTTATCAAGTACGTTTAAATAATACGGATTTATTAGGGAGTGACTATGAAACTGGCCAGTAAAACACCGCTTTTGTCTGCCGATGTCGAGCAGCTGTTTATGCTAGGCTGGCGCTATAAACTTAATCAATGGCTGCTGTTTCACTGCTCTTTACTACTTGGCATCAGTTTATTACTGAGTTCGTGGATGTCATTCCCTTCATCTTGGCTCCTTAGCCTTGCTAGTTTGTTACCTCAGAGTCTTCTTGCATCTATGTTGCTGCCATATCACGTTAATCGCTACAGCTTAAGTGCACCTCTCTGTCTTTAGATGTTGCTATGGTTCCAAGAATTGTCAACGTTGAACTAAAGTTCATCATATAAAATAGAACGTTTAAGAATAATGTAAGTCATAAGAAAGGAGTTATGAAATGTCATCGTTTAAAGGCCAGCTGAGCCTTGTCGCTAGCGCCGTATTATTGAGCATTGCCCCCGCAGTTATCGCAGAAACTACCCCTTCAACCCAAAATACAACGGCTCCAGCAATGGAGCGTATGCAAGTTACGGCCAGCCGTACACCGACAAGTATTAGCGATCTCTCTAGCACTGTATGGGTGATTGATGAAGAAAGCATCAGCGAACAAATCAATAGTGGTAAAGAAATCAAAGATATGTTGGCACAGCTGGTGCCTTCCATGGATGTATCTAGCCAAGGTCGAACCAACTTTGGTCAAAACATGCGTGGTCGCGCCATGATAGTTCTTATTGATGGTATTTCAATGAACACCTCACGGGGTATTAGTCGCCAACTCGACAGCATCGATCCGTTTAATATCGCCCGTATTGAGGTATTAGCCGGAGCATCTGCACTTTATGGCGGTGGCGCATTAGGTGGTGTGATCAACATCATCACGAAAAAAGCTCATGCTGATACGACATTCATAGAAGCGCAGGCAGGTGTAAAGTCTGGCTTTAATAGCAGTGAAGATTTGGACTATCGTACAGCCCTTGCTGTTAGCGGAGGCAACGAGGTATTAAAAGGTCGGCTCAGCGCTGCTTGGCAAGATGTTGGGCAGTCGTTTGATGGCAATGGCGAGCCAGTAATGTTCGATATTTCGCAAACAGGGCTACAGTACACGCAAAGCTATGATCTTATGGGAAGCTTCGATTGGCAGGTTGATCAAGACAGCCAGATCAGCGGTTTACTGCAAGCCTATAACAACGAGTCTGATGGTCGACATGGCTTGTACCTTGGACAAAACTTTAGCGGTGTTACCAATGATGCAACGCTATTAGAAACGCGTTCAGGGCTTGAAGCAGACAGAGCCCCAGCAACCGACCGCATATTGGCAAATATTAACTATCAATCAGAAAATGTTTTAGGCCAAACACTTTACTTACAAGGGTTTTATCGTAAAGAAGCACTCGACTTTCATCCCTTCCCTTATGTTAGTCCCGATGTGGGTGTGTACAACTTTTCAGCCTCAGCACAAAATACCCAGCTTTATGGCGCAAAACTTGTATTGGAATCACAACCAACTGACACCATTAAGCTCACATGGGGCGTCGATTACGATCATGAGAGTTTCGATTCGGACCAAATGAGTTTTGATTTAGACGCCGCCAATCAGAGTGGTGGCTTAGTGATGCGTCAAGACTTCACCACCGGTAGATATGTTGATTTTGAAGTAGAATCTATCGCCGCCTTTTTACAGGCCAACATCAAATTGAGCGATACTTTTGTGCTCAACGGTGGTTATCGCTACCAAAACATGGACAATAGCGTCGATGATTTTATCGGCTACAACCAGCAAGTGGCTATCGCACAAGGCCAAGCAACAGGCGCCGACGCGATTAAAGGTGGCAGCACAGACTACAATATTGGCCTTTTCAATGTAGGCTTAGTTGCCAAACTTAGTCGCGACCAACAGATATGGATAAATTATTCACAAGGATTTGAATTACCTGATTTATCTAAGTTTTATGGTCGTGGAAAATACCAAGCAGATAGCTCCAGCTACCTGCATCTCACCGATAGCATTAACATCAATGACACACGCTTAGACGGCATAAAAACTGACTCCTATGAAATAGGCTGGCGTTATCAGGCAAATCGCTGGCAAGCCCAAGCCAGTGCCTATTACAGCATTTCAGATAAAGTGATTGAGGTTAACTCCGCCGACTTAACCATAGACGTCAAAAACAATGATAAGCGTAATATGGGAATTGAGGCCCAGTTTAACTTTGATATCAGCAGCGATTGGCAAATCGGTACGAATCTGCATTGGGTCAAAAGTGAAATCAAAGCTGAACACGACTGGATAGATGAAACCGTTGCTTATGCATCCCCTTCTAAAGCTACGGCTTTCTTGGGCTGGCGCGGTGATAAACAACATGTTCGCTTACAAGCACAGCATAGCTTTCATGCTAAATCCGACTACCGCTTTAAAGCCAATGACGGGTTAGACAGTGAATTAACAGCTTACACAACCGTTGACTTACTAGGCTCTATCACACTTCCAGTAGGTGAATTAAGTTACGGCATCGAAAACTTACTTGATAAAGACTACACCACACTTTGGGGCGAGCGGGCTCAATATTTCTATAGCCCTGCCTACGGCCCAGAAGCCATGTTTGACTACCACGGCCGTGGCCGTACTGTGAGTTTAAGCTATCTGGTGAGTTGGTGAGTTGAGATAATAATCTTCAACTTTGTCCCTAATTAGACTCCGAAATGCGACATTAAATAATCAAGCAACCAATTGGTCTGATACTGCCGCTGGTGGCTTAAATGTCACAAAAATAGGACAAGCAACAAAGATGGGCCAAGCACAACTCTTTTTGGATTAACAGCCAATACCGAGATCACAGAAGTTCCCCACCCCTGCGAAGTTGCCGCAGGGCATTTGTGTTCGTTGCGTGAGCGAGGCATGGTCGTTCTCGTGCATCCATGCACTTCACGACATTCAGGCATCCTGCCTATCAGATGCCGAGATAGTGTCAGTCGAATCAGGGCTAAGCGTCTGATGTGATAGCATAATAACACTCTAAATGGGGCGTCTGGGTGCATCCAAGAGCGAAGGCCAGCGGCCGTTTTGAGCGCGAGATAGGGATATCGAGCTGGCCGTTTAACATGGACGTTTTTGATAGGACGAGCAGCCCTTCTTGGTCGACTCTTGATTAAACGTCAGGGAGTGAAGCCCCGCGACTTTGACTTATCTCGCCCGTAAGGCCATACAAATCTGCCGCAGCACTGTGCGTGACTTCACCAATGAAGACGTGACAAACCCTTATTAAATTTCGGCTCACACGGTTGAAAAAATCCGCAGTAAAACATATGTGGTGCTTACTAGGCGTTGTACTATTTTGGCGAGAAATATCTCATTAATAGATATTAAGAATCAATGTAAAAACTAAGGTTAAACACTGGTTCAAGCATCAGCCTAACGCTCATATCAACACCATTAAACCTAGTAATATCAATACTTTTAACATCTTAAATAGATTAGCTTTTGCTATGCGTTATTAGGAGGGTTAAACGTTATATGGAAAAGTTTTTTGAAAAACTGATGTACGAGTCGCGCTGGATCATGGCGCCTATTTATCTGGGATTAAGCCTAATGCTACTCGTCTTAGGTTTGAAGTTTTTTCAGGAAATCTGGCATATTCTGCCCATCATTTTTGACATGCATGAAGTGGATTTAGTGCTCATCACACTGTCGCTAATTGATATCACTTTGGTGGGCGGGCTTATCGTGATGGTGATGTTTTCAGGCTATGAGAACTTCGTTTCGCAGCTGGATGTTGATGAGGGGTGCGAAAAGCTGAGCTGGCTTGGCAAGCTAGATGCTGACTCCCTAAAAAATAAGGTCGCCGCTTCTATTGTGGCTATTTCATCCATTCATTTGCTTAAGGTGTTCATGAATGCTGAAAACATCTCTAACGATAAAATTATGTGGTACTTACTGATCCATATTACGTTTGTGTTATCAGCCTTTGCCATGGGGTATCTGGACAAAATAACTCGCACCAGTAAGCAAATAGCCACTAACACAGCAGTAAATAGCACAGCAGTAAATAACACCGGCAGTAAATAACACGAGTCGAGTTGTTTTAGTCTTAATGCTTTTACAAAATGTAAAGTCACCAACAAAGAAAGCCACTGATTCCAGTGGCTTTTTTTGTTGATATAACCGCTATTTTAGCTTTTAGCCAATTCAACTTGATGCACCTTTTCGGTTTGATGCACTTTCTCAGTTTGATCCACTATGGTCAATACCGCAGCGTCCCCCACCACATTACAAGAGGTGAGCACCATGTCGATAATGCGATCTAAGGCCGCCACAATCGCAAATGCTTCTATCGGTAAACCTATTTGATGAATTAACACGCCAAGCATCACCATGCCGCCACCGGGTACGCCGCCCGCCCCCACCGACAATAGGAAAATACTGAAGAGCAACGAAGGCAATTGCTCTGTGGTAATCGGCATATCAAAGGCGTTGGCGACAAAGAAAATCGCAATTGTGATATAAATGGCCACACCACCCATATTCATGGTCGCCCCAAGCGGCACACCAAAACCTGCTACCGCACGATTTACGCCTAATTTGTCAGTTAATGTGCGCATAGTCACCGGAATCGTCGCGTTTGAGCTTGCAGTCGAAAGTGAAAAAAGCACCAGCTCTTGGGTTTTATCGCGAAAGTTTTTAGCAGAGATAGGGGTAAATATGCCCACCGCTATAGGGTAAACAATAAATATCCACAGCAGTAACAGCGCGAGGATCAGCGCCATATATTCAATCACGCTCACCAACATGCCCGCATCTAAGGTCGCGCCAAGTTTAAGCATCAGCGCAAAAACACCGTAAGGGGCGAGGCACATTACTACTGAAATCAGCTTCATCATAATTTTGTTAGCGGTTTGAAAGCCTTGTATCGCGCCAGCAACATGCTCACCGAGTGACTTAATCACGCCACCAAGCATGAGCGCCATAAAGATCACTTGCAGCATATTGCCCGACATAAAGGCCGCCACTGGATTACGCGGGACGATATCAATCACCAATGCCATTAAGTTTGGTAGCTCAGTTGCGGTAATCGCCACGCCCTCAGTGCTGCCCATATCCACATCCTTTCCGGGTTCAAGTAATAACACCAGCAATAACGCAGTCGCGATAGCGACCACAGTATTAATAATATAAAAACCAAAGGTTTTACCGCCTAAGCGGCCAAAACTTTTAAGGTCTTGTAGCTCGCACACGCCACAAACAATACTCACAAACACTAATGGCACCACCAGCATCATGATCATATTAACGAACATAGTGCCAACGCCGTCGGCAAGCTCGACTAAATTATTCGAGAATAGGCCGATATCGTTTAAAAAATACTGCACTATAGTGCCGAAAATAAGGCCCGCAAACAGACCAATAAAGATCCGCGTCGAAAGTGATTTCATCATGTTTGTGGTTTCCGCAAAGATGTTATATCTAGTGATTCATTGTCCATAATGAGCGCAATGGCCAATCCATTTTTGGCCTAGGCGGGGGATAGTGAAACATGCTGCAGGTTAATTCAATGAGTTTATTTCATTTTTTAATGTTCAATAAAACTGCAAATATCACGTTAATTTTTCATACCACTGATAATTAAGGATAATTAAAATACAAAAATAATACGCCAGCCATTAGCACACTTATTTAAGATATTTTTAACAACAAAGCATTGTCAAAAACAGATCAAATTAAACATCTAAACAACTAAAAGATAATCAACCTAAGATTTAATGACTGATTTATCGACTATAAAAGCATTAAACGCTATTAAAACGATGAATAAGTAGAGGGATGAAATAAATATGGGCTAAATATATGGCACTAACACTAATTCAAGCTCGCGAGCCAGCAGGTGTTGCTGTTTGATGCTGAGCCGATGTTGACTGATCCAACAAGCAAATTTTTGCCAATTATGTAAATCAGCATGCTGTAAATACTTAGCCTGTTTAGCTTGCTTGTCGAAATCACTGCTCGAATTAATTTGTGCTATCGCCAATAACTGCGCTGGTGCGCTTAGCGCAAGTTGCGGCACAACACAATGCGTCACGCCCGTTAACGTGTGCGCAATTTGCAGCCCTGCAGGATCAAAGTCAGTAAAAGCGATAATAGGGGTTTTGCCTGCCATTACCTGCAAGAAATGTTGCACCCCAATCGGTGAATGATGACCGCTACCACGGTAAACAACCATGAGGTTGGTTAAATCTGCAGGTAAACGTGCTTGCTGAATAACATCAAACACATCTAAGTTTTCAACCACTAAAATGGCCGAGACCTTAAGTGTACGACAATAATCTTGTGCTTCATCGATAGGCACCCGCAGCGAGGTTAAGGCGGATATAGCAAGTGGCGGTGATGTAAAACCCAGAAATTTGAGCAACAGGTATTCAGCTTCGGGGCGAATATTAGCGAGTTTTTCATCGTGACTTTTGGCGGACATCGCCATGCGGTCAACATTGAAATCTAATTCCCGTAAATCAAGCCCCATTAGCGCTAAAACGCCTTGCCTTAACAGTTCAAAATCACGCGGCGCGAAGCACAAATGCTTTTCAGACTCGTCTAACTCGCCCACTTCTAACTCGCGGTAAATCGCGCGCCAGTTAGCCGTAAGTTTAACCTTGGGAGCGCGCTTAATAAAAGCGCTCTCCAATAACTGCAACTGTTGCTGGCCTAGGCGAGCCATAATTCAACATCACGAATGATAAAGTTACCGCTATAAATCGGATGCGGTTCACCCAATGGCTCAAGCTCAAAATAGGCTTTGTGCTCATCGGGCAAGCCTTCATACCCCCCAATCACTTGGTAAATCCAGCTTTCAGCATTCCAAGGCAGCGCTTTATCTGCCAAATACTCCAGCGCAGATTGACGCAGGCCAGACTCAATCACATCGACAAAATACTCATCTACCGCTTGTTTGAGCGGATTATCCGGCACATCAAAATCTTCACTTTGAGTAAGTGACACGGGCGCATCGCGCTCACGCACCGCAGCGACCACAGGATGACGGCTAATGGCTTTAATGTGCGCCACTATACCCATTAGCTCTAGCTCTTGGCTGGCGTTGTGTACGTCTACCGCAGCTGGAGCGAGCAAAGCTTCAGCACGATTAAAAAGACTCGGAATCTCCTTGTGCGACACATGGTCTGCAGGACGATAATCTGGATGCAAATCGGTATAGAGTAACCAGCCTTTTAGCAAACGAGTACGGCCACGAATTTGCCTGAAACGGCCTAAAAGCTCCAGTAATCGCCCTTGCACTACGCTGAGTTCTTGGGCGCAGTCGCTCATGGTTTCCTGCAAGGTGGTCACTATCAGCTTACGTAGCTCACGGATATCACCCGCGATTTCGCCCAACTCACTAAACTGGAACATCTCTAAGCCATTAAGTAATTCAGACACTTGGCTTTGGGCGAGTTCGTTTTCACGGATTTTTGCGTTGATAGTGCCAACATAACCGAACTCGTTATTAATGCGACCCCACAATACCCGAATCGAATAACGCAGGCTGTCGGCAAAGCTGTAAACATGCTCACTCAAATCAGACAAATAGGCCTCGGCGGCGCTGTAGTCTGAGCTATGGCGCGCCTCTTTATAGTGGTCAGCCAAGGTTTTAATGGTGGCTAAGGCCGAGCCGACATTAGAGTCGATTTGGCGATTACGCTCATCACTCAAGCCTTCTTCGAGCAAGGCGCGCACAGAACGCTTAAGGCGCAGCTCTTGATCTGGCTCTGGGCGCCACAAAATGCCCGCCTGTTTGAGTTTTTCAACCACGCTCGGGTCGTGCGCATCCTCATTTAAGGAACCCGCCAAATAGGTGTCCATAATGATGTCAGCATGGCGACCTAACTGCTTGAGTAGCTTTACACCTGCTTGATGTAAGTTACTGCTCATCATGGCCTCCTTGGTCACAGCTTTTACCTAGGTTTAACAGTGCCAACATTATATTAGATCCCGCTGGGTTGCCGTTTCTGCCTGCGCTTCTAGGCTTAAACCTTCGGTTTCATCAATAAAGCGAATCACTTCATACAGATAATCAAGCTTACCCGTGGCGATATAGATTTGCTTCTCGACGTTCGGTCGCACTAAATAACCCAGTTCGACCAAGCGTTTAAAGACTAATTTGATTTGCGCATCGCTATTGGAGCTTGTCGAGCCAAATAGACGATATTGGCTCAGTTTGGCTAACTGTTCGCGAAACGCCGGCGTATCTTCGATACGGCTTTGCAACTCAGTTAAGCGCACGGGTGCACCTTCGTTTAGCGGCGCATCTTGACCACTGGCCTCTTGCACTAATACTAACCATTCCACCAGCGGGATAAGTGACTGACAAATATCTTTAAACTGCGATGAAATAACTTTGCGTTCACTATCGCCCAATTGCAGATAGCCACAAAAAAACACATCACCTTCGGCGGCAGACGCCACGGTACGATTGATCTGGTTTAAATAGGCTTCGACCCGTTCACGGGTGCTGTTATTTTTAAGGGCGCGCCAGCCTTCTTCATTAGTAGTGCGGCAGATAAATTCGCCCTTGAGTAACAATTCAATTAACGCGCCGGTGCCGACTAATACGGTTTGGGTTGACTGATCCATGAGTGCGCTCATTAGATGGCCTCCTTCGACAGACGCTTATTCAACATATCCGCAATCGGATTGGCTTTGGGCTTCACCACCTGCAACTTCTTAGTTTGTTTGTTGATAATATAACGGTTGGCGAACAAGTTCAGCACCTCAGACTCAGGGTTCGGGAAGGCGCCCAGCACACAAATATTGTTGTTTTCGCAGGCATCGAAAATCTTCTTCACGTTGGTATGGTGCAAGGTGCCAAGCTCATCAATCGGCCAGTGAATGGTCACATCGGCGCGTCCACGTAATAAGCGAGTGAAAGCCAATAAGAACTTACACAAAATCAGATACGCCATACCGTGGCTTGAGGATTCGTTAAGTTGTCTGTCGGTGCGGATGATTAAGTCGCTGTTACCTTCTTTAAGGCGCAGCTCAATTTCCAATAACTTAGAGATACCGCCCGTTAGCGCAGCGCGGCCGATAATGTCTAAGGCGCGGCGCATACTGTTGGTGTAATCCTCATCGGGCAAACCATTAAAACCATCGGCTTTCCAATGTTTAAAGGCTTTGACGAACTGTTCAAGCTCGGGCCAAAACTCTAACTCACTAATGCGTGAGCGAATACGCACCGCCGATTCAGACACGCCATCGAGGAATAACTCTTCGCCGACTTCACGGGTAATACGCGCACTTTGTGATGCAATGCGGCGGTCAATATCGGCTAATACATCATAAAACGCCGTTAAGTCGACGCCGAAAATTCGGCCTTGCTCACGTAGCGCAGTAATCGATTGCGGCACGATCACGTTCAGCAATTGCTCAAGCTGTGGTACTAACTTACGGTAATCCAGCAAACGAATACCTTTGTCGTTAATAAAGCTCGATTCTTCGCGGGCACGCTCCCAAGTTTCAGCTAAACCAGAACCCGATTTACTGGCGATAACGGAGTCAAAATGCTCCACATATTGCTTAACCGACCCCATCAGATAATCGCGCTTTAGCAGTAAATCCTCACCTTGGCGCAAACGCTCACCTAGGCTGCCTTGGGCTTCTTCGTTATTGTTGGGTAGCTTAAGCTCGGCGAGTTTTCGCATCACTGCACGTAACTTGGTTAAGTTTTCAGAAGCTTCAACCTGCGCCATATCCGAGGCTTTACGTTCGGTTTCTAGCTGTTGGCGGCGGGTTTTAACCTCTTGAGTTTTCGCCTTAAGCTGTTGATCGATTTCCGATACTGCGCGTTTCACATCACTCAGCTGAGTTTGCAATTTAGGTTTGCGCATCAGCCAAGTGTGTTGATACCAATCGTCAAAGCGCAGTACGTCGCTACGACGCTGCTCTGCGCTGCTAATTTTGGCCTCTAATTCGCGAATTTGTTGCTTGAGCTTGAGGATATCGCCCTCATCCACTCCACGGGATTTAAGCTCGTTTTTGTACCAAGTTTCACAGGCTTTTAGTTCAGCTTTAGCACTTTCACGGCGCCCTTCTATGGTCGCTTTAATTTGGCCGAGTTGATTATCGAGTGCGCCGATGACTTCCTGCCAATAGGCATTTTTCTCCATGCGCGCTTCAAGCGCTTGCTCTTTTTGCTCTTCAAGCCAAAGTTCGTGTTGATGCTTAAGCTGTTTTAGCTCGCCATCGAGTTGGATAAGCCTTTGTCCTGCATGGGCTTTACGCTCACTTAATGCTTTATTGATTTTTTCTTGTTCACTGCGCTTTTCATCAAATAGGCGGCGCAGATCGTCACGGCTATTTTTGTAGGCAGTGCGGGCAAAGGTAAGCTCACGGCTTAAATTATCCAGCTCGCCATTGATCGCTACTAATTGCGATTCAGCTTCGATTTGCAATTCTTGGGCGCTAGTGTGGGCTTCTTCAGCTTTGCTTAACCGGATACGCAGTTCTTGCTCAGACGCCGCATACTCAGGCACATCGATGGCTTTGAGATCTAAATGTACCCCAAAGAAAGCCTCGCTCGATTCAATCACTAAACTTGGATGTAAATCAGTACGATGCAGTAATTCAGGCGCAATCACTTTACCTAAACTTTGCTCCCAACCTTGGGCTTCTTTACGCAAAAATTCGAGTAAAGTGTGGGATTGCGGAAACAGCATGTGATGCAGTTCATCGAGCGCTGTTTGGCGCTCATTCACCCTTAAGGTGGCAATACGCAGGGCTTCGTTAGCTTGGTCGCGCTTAGCTCTGAGCTTGCGCTCGTCGCTGCTTAAACGCTCGACCTTAGCATTACAGCTTTCTTGCTCTTCGTCGGCGCGATGAATACGCTCATCAAAAATTGCTAGGCTTAACTTTTCTTCTTCGGTATAGGTCACACCATCGACACGTAATTTAAGCTCGGCGGCATTGAGCTTGAATTGGAATTCTTGCTCGCTAAAGCTGGCCTTGCCCGCATCCATTTGGCTGCGCCATTGCGCCTCTAAAGCATCAATATCGGTGCGCGCGACTTCACGCTGTTTATCACGGGCTTCACGCTGCTTGTCTTGGTCGCTATGCAAACCTTCTAGCTCGCGGTTTAACTGCTCGCCAATTTTACCGCGACGGGCATTGTAGGCCGCCTCAATATCTTGGTGCTTTTCGGTTTGCAGCTTATGGCGCTCACTTAGGTTTTCAACATCAGTGCGCCAGTTTGGCAGCATCTCTAAGTCAGCCTTAGCTTGCTCTATATTGGCATCTAAAAAGGCACTGTGCTGATCTTCAATCGCATCGAGTTCATATTCACACTTGGCCACATCACCCTTAGCGGCAGATAAATCGAGGTTGAGCTCATCGCGCTGCTCTTTCCATTCATCGTCTAACAAGCGCAGTTTTAAATTCAGTTCTTTAGATAAGGTTTGTTGAATATCTTGGCGATCGGCTTCTAAGGTTTCGTCATTACGATAACCGCGCGACAGACTAGATAAACGCAGCTCGGCGCTAAGCAGTTGATTAAATTCTTGCTCGAGCTTTTCAAACTCAGGGCGAATCACTTCAAAGCCCTGGATAAGTTGGCTTTCACGGATCCACGCTTCGACACGCTGCGGATTTAAGCGCGAGCTGGGCGGATTAACGCCATCTTCTTCTAAAATAGCGGCGATCATCGATTTGACCGTCTCCATCTTGCCCTCTTTGGAGTGCACCGCTTTAGCGAGTTTTTCGATGTGGCGCAGGGAATGTTCGCCTTCACACAGGGCAAATTGGCGCGCATAGCCGCGCAGTTCGCTGCGGTTGCTGCCCGTACTTAATAACGTGCGATCGTTTTGGATAATGGCGCGATATTCACGGGTGTTGAGCAAATTAGTGGTGGCGATGTTGGCACGTTTTAAGTCTCGGCCTAGTTCCGCCATGGTATGGCATAAAATAGTGTCGCCGTTTTGCGATTTAATATAATCGCTTAGCTCAAAACCTTTAGCGATAAAACGGTAGTTAACGCCCTTACCATCACCCGCCGAGGCCAGCACGGCTTGGTACAGTAAACCATCGGCCTTTTGATATTCATAAATGATGTAGCTTGAATCGTGTGGCAAGTACCAACGCTCGAAACTGTCGCGGGTCGAAGGCACCACGCGGCTTGGGTATTCGCCATAAAAAACCGGCACTAAGCGTTGCAGCGTAGTTTTACCCGAGGCGTTAGTCCCACAAATGTTGGTATGGCCATTGAGGGCGAGTTCCACAACGCCCGGAAGGTGCGTATCAATTAGCACAATACGAATCAAGCTTGCCATTTTATTCCTTATCCAAACGGGATAAGTCTTATCTATACGTAAAAATAAGACTATCCAACAGGGCCACTATGCTTGGCCTTAAAAATCGTGCCCCTAAAATAAGGCAATCGCGGTGTATTGGCAATTCAGCGGCGCACCGCTAATGCCTTGGCTCACATATATACCCAAGCTATCTGAACAGTATTTTAAGGTAGCTTGGGTATAACGATGCCAATGATACGATAACTTAGCAAAAATACGCGGCTAACAAAGCGGCAATTAGCGCAGTAAAAGGTAAATTTTAACGAATTTATTCCAGCGGTAACCGCTCAGCGATACGACCGTAGATCAACATCATTTCTGCCAACGATGCCACTTGCATGCCTTTCATCAAATTAGCACGGTGAATTTCAACCGTGCGCATGGCAATGCAGAGGTTATCGGCAATTTCTTGGTTTTTAAGCCCTTGGGCTATCAACTTGAGTATCTCCCGCTCCCTTGGCGTGAGCGCTTGATAAGTTTCGAGATATTGATTGTCTTGATAATGCGTTTTGGCATGCTCGAGTGCTTTAACTACCGCTTCGGCTAATTTAGCGCCATCGGCCGGTTTTTGGAAAAAATCTACCGCGCCTAATTTAAGGGCTTCAACCGCCATTGGCACATCGCCATGGCCAGTAAGATAAATGACCGCTAAGGGACTATTTTTAGCGATAAGTTCAGCGTGCAGCTGGGAACCACTCAAGCCCGGCATGCGCACATCGACTAACGCGCAGCCTGGCTGCGTTAAGTCTACTGCGGAAAAAAAAGCTTCGGCGCTATCAAAATCTATAATATTAAGGCCGTAACTTTCGAGCATAAAACGCAATGAACGGCGCACAGAATCATCGTCATCAATTAAATACACGGGTAATTCAAGGCTCATCACAACACTCCATCGGCTTTACGGGGTAAAGATACTTGTACTTGGCAACCGCCATTAACGGCGCTATCTAACTTAAAATGGCCACTATGGCTGTCAACAATATCGCGGCAAATGACCAGTCCTAAACCTAATCCCTCTAATTTAGTCGAGTAAAATGCCTGCATTAACTGACTGGCCTCTGAGCTTAACCCTACGCCATTGTCAGTAATGCTAAGCAATATTTGGCTCTGTTGGTAATCAAGCTCAATATCGATTGTGGGTGTATAGCGTTGCTGGTGAGTCGCACTATCTTGGCCAGTGCCTTGAGCTTCACTGTGCATTAACTCCCGTTGTTGCACGCAGGCATCGACAGCATTTTTTAATAAATTAAGTAATAACTGCTGCATGCCAACTTCATCAAGGGGCTGTAAATAGGGCGTACCCGTGATATGGATGCCAATGTTGATCTGGTGTCGTTCAAACTCGTAGGCCAATAGTGGCGTAATGTCTTGGATAAGTTCATGTAAAAAGCACGGCACTTTAGAGATAGGTCGCTTCTTCATTAAATTACGTAAGCGGCTGATAATACTGTCGGCTCGCGTGACTTCCTGCTGAATAAGCGTCAACACCGATTGCAGTTCCTCTGGCGTGCTGCCCCGCTGTAACCGTACTTCGGCGCCGTGACAATAATGGCCAATTGCCGCCAAAGGTTGATTGAGCTCATGGGAGAGGCTGGCACCTAGCTCGCCAACAATCGCAATTCGTTGGGCGTGCTCCAATAACATGCGGTTTTCACTGAGTTGACGCTGGGTATTAAGTAGCTCTCGACCCCGACGACTAAAACGGTATTCCAACCAAAAATGATACACATTGAGCAGCACCAAAATACCCAGTACAAACCAAGCCCATTGTTGATGAGACTTTACCCACAGCCATGCATTGTGCCACCAAGGTGTTTGTAAAGGGTGCATGTCGAGATCTTTAAGCAACTGATCGATCGCCAATTGGCTTACCGCTGTCGTCCAACCAGCTGAATCGGCGGCCTTAGCGGCTAAATGATCTTCAGGGAGTGCCAATAACGCCTGCGTGACACTTTTGGCTAAAGATTGCGAGGCACGATTGGTTTTCGCCATAGACCAGTTTGGATACAAACGGGTCGAGACTTGGCAATGAAACCCCGCGGGGCCTGATTATCCAGCACCCGATAATCCGCTATGTCTATTAGGCCTTCGCGCTGCATTTGCTCAAGCTGACACACTGGCACCACAACGGCATCTAACGTATCTAAAGTATCTAAAGTATCTAACGCAGCAGCTTGTGACACTTCATGATGAGTATTCAGATCAAGATCAGAATCAAGAGTCGAATCGGGATTAGCGCTAATACTGGGGCTAATATCAGGGCTAGTATCAGGGCTAATATCAGTAGTTGCTTGTTCAACATTGGGGGCAATATTAGGCGATGCATGGGCAGTAAAGCGGCGGCCACCGAGCTGATAGAGTAAGTTATCTAACGGAAAGCCTAATGGCACGATATCGCCCACAAAACGCGGTAAATCAATGCCTTTTAATTGAGCTTCATACACTAAGGTTAAGTAACCGCCAAAGGCACTGGTCGACACAATACCCAACCTGCGCCCCTTTAAGTCACTTAACGTGTGATAGGCAGAATCGGCCCGTACAACCAGTGCTGAGCCCACTTGCATCGCCGCGCCATGATTAAGCGGACTGCGCAGCGTTGCCAGCCAAGACAGAGAATATTGCCGCGCCAATAATACCGATTGTCCAGGGTTGGTGATGACAAAATCCAGCTCTTGGGTTTCAACGCCCTTAGCCAATTCATCTAAGGATAACGGGTGTAACCTAAAGTAACTGTTAGGAATTTGTGTTTCAAGCCAACGCATTAGGGGTTGCCAACGCGTAATTGTCGCCTTATAGCCCCGTATCGCCAACACGCCCACATCTACCACTGCATAAGATTCATTATTAGACTGAACGATAAGCTCATTATTAGGCTGTTCGCTAGGCTCGGCGACTACAGAACCCTTTGCGACAAGTGGCGTTGGGGTGGCAGATACCGACGGTTCAGTGTGATCTTGTGGTTTTGCCACCGCATCGCCAGTAAATAAGACACTCTGCAAGGCTAAAACCGCTATCGAGCAAAACGCATAAAACCCGTATTGGGCAAGTAGATCCCACCTTGGGAGACGATGCATTATATGGTTTTTTATGGCCGATAATGGGCTGCAATACAATCTAAAATACACTCCATCACATCCTTTAAAATACGGTTTGAGTTCACACTTAATGGCCATTCTAACGGATTTTTATTGCGCTAGATCAAGTCCACAATTGATATGTGGAATACCACTATAGTTATAGTCCCTTCCCTTTAACAGAATGTTCTACATACCTCGCCATAAACCTATAAATCTGAGGTCTATGAGCCAGTTTTTAGCGATCTGCAAGAGTGAAGGAAATCGGTATGGATAAGAGTAAACGTCAGTTTCTCGGCAAAATGGCCAGTGTGAGCGTAGGCGCCGCATTGATCCCCGTAGTGCAAGTATATGCGCAAGATAATCCACAAAGCGGTAACGCTGGTAGCAGTAGTCAAACCTATAATGCGAGCGAAGGCCAAGTCGGCAAACGTTACGGCATGGTGATTGATTTACGTCGCTGCGTGGGCTGCCAAGCCTGTACGGTAGCTTGTACTATTGAAAACCAACCACCGCTAGGACAATTTCGCACCACAGTACAACAGTACGAAGTGTCACTGCAAGATGAGGCGTCCAGCCCAGCATTCTTAATGCTACCAAGATTGTGTAACCACTGTGAAAATCCACCCTGTATTCCTGTATGTCCAACGGGCGCCACCTTCCAGCGTAAAGACGGTATCGTTGTTGTAAATAATGAATGGTGCGTGGGTTGTGGCTACTGTGTGCATGCCTGTCCCTACGATGCGCGCTTTATCAACCACGATACTAACACCGCCGATAAATGTACTTTCTGTGCCCATAGATTAGATGTGGGATTACTGCCCGCCTGTGTTGAAACCTGTGTTGGCGAAGCACGAGTGATTGGCGATCTTAACGATCCTAACAGCCAGATTAGCCAGTTACTCGCAGCCAATAGCAGCGACATTAAAGTGTTAAAACCTGATGCAAACACAGCACCTCGGGTTTTTTATATTGGAATGAGCAGTGCCTTTGAAGATCGCATTAGCGGCCAAGCCCCCGTGCGCACTTTACTCACTGACACTGGCGAGGAGATCCACCATGGTCATTAAAGAAATCTTTACCCCAGATATCGCCATTACTTGGCTGCCTTGGGCAGTGCAATACTTTTTTATGATGGGTTTAGCCTATGCCAGCGTATGGGTTGCCACCATCCATTTATTCAGCAGAGGCAAACGTGATGACAGATTACTGAAACTCTGCGCCAGCTTAATGCTAACCGCGGGTATTGTGGCGCCGATTGCATTACTCGCTGACTTACATCAACCGCTGCGCGCGTGGCACTTTTATGCCCAAGTGCGTCCTGATTCTTGGATGTGGTTCGGCGCATTTTTACTGCCGGTATTTTCAGGCACCAGTGCTGTATTTGCCTGGTTATTACTGCGTCAATACCTCCCCAACCGTTCAAATCAGCCTAATCAAGACTGGGTACAACGTATCGCGAGCTTGCTCCGATTTGGCGACTGGGAAAGTGAAAAGCTGATTAAAATCATCGCCATATTAACCACCTTAAGTGCTTGTAGCATCGCGCTTTACACCGGCATGGAAACCATGGCTATCAAAGCTCGTCCATTGTGGCACACCTACTGGCTGCCACCGTTAATGGCCACCAGCGCCTTATTGGCAGCCTGTGGCACCTTAGCGGTATTAAATCGTCTATTGCACGGTTATCAGCAGGCGACTCAAGACAGCCTATTACTGTGGATCCGCGCAAGCTTCGGCCTATTTGCACTGTGCCTTATCGGTTGGGCTTTATTTGATAACGGCTCAGCGCCAGAAGCCGCGCTTTTACTAGAAACCAGCCCAAGCTGGCAACTAGCGGCAATTTGGGTACTGATTACACTAGCGCTACTCGCGTTGATGCTGGCACTGCGCCATCTCCCTAATAGCGTGATGTTGATTGTGAGCTTAACCAGTATTCATCTGGCATGGGGCTTTCGCTGGATAGTGCTAATTCAAGCGCAAACCGACCCTAAATATGGCGCAGGTACTTACCTTTACCAATTGCCTTGGGGACCTGAAGGACTATTAGGCATAGCCGGAACCTTCGGCCTGTGGTTAGCATTAATCGCGCTCGTATCTGAATTAATTCGCCACACACCCAAGGCAACGCTTTCACGTTGAGCAGCCCATTGAACCTACAGAATTAACGTAGACAGAATTGAGGAGTCCACTATGGACAAAAGTAAACGTCGTTTTATCAAAGGGGCTGCTGTAACGGGTGGCGTAGGGCTCTTTGCCGCAGGTTATAGCCATACTTTAACGCAAATGGGCAAAGGCGTTGTTAATGGTACTTCGGGTAAACCGACCCATGATCCCCTGCATGGCAATTCGTTAACACCTGAATACAAAGTCGATTTAAAAACCGGTCAACTTATCAGTAATGATGAGCAGCGTGTCGTCAATACTATGTGTTTAGGCTGCTGGACGAAATGCGGTGTACGGGCACGTATCGATCAAAAAACCGATAAAATTATCCGTATTAGCGGTAACCCTTACCACCCATTATCGGCTAGAGAACATATCGATTTTGACACGCCAATAAAAGCCGCATTTGTTGGTCTAAGCGCGTTTCAAGAGCAAGGTTTACAGGGCCGTTCAACAGCCTGTGCCCGTGGTAATGCCATGTTGGAGCAATTGGATAGCCCACATCGTGTTACCCAATGCCTTAAACGAGTGGGTAAGCGTGGCAGTGGTCAATGGCAAAGTATTAGCTTTGAGCAATTGTTAAATGAAACCGTTGAAGGCGGTGACTTATTTGGTGAAGGCCATGTTGAAGGGCTGCGCGCAATCCGCGATGTTAGTACGCCATTGGATGCCAATAACCCAGAATACGGCCCTAAAGCCAACCAGCTATTAGTATCAAATGCCTCTGATGAAGGTCGCGATGCACTGATCAAGCGCTTTACCTTTAATAGCTTTGGTACGCGTAACTTTGCGAACCACGGCGCCTATTGCGGCTTTACTTACCGTGCGGGTGCGGGTGCATTACTCGATGATTTAAAAAAATATGCTCACTTAAAACCAGACTGGGATAACAGCGAGTTTTTACTGTTTATCGGCACCTCACCCCAGCAATCGGGTAACCCATTTAAGCGCCAAGCCAGACAGTTAGCCAATGCTCGGGTCAATAACACCAACTTCAGTTATGTAGTGGTGTCACCCATGTTGCCCAACACATCTAATCAACCCTGTGCAGGCAACAATACTTGGCTACCTATTAGGCCAGCAACCGACTCAGCATTAGCGATGGGCATGTTACGTTGGATAATTGAGCAGCAACGCTATGCGGTCAATTTCCTCACCGCGCCGAATGTCGAAGCGGCTAAAGCGGCCGGATATCGCGGTTTTAGTAATGCGAGTTATCTTATCGTCAGCGACCCAACGCTACCAAGATTTGGTCAGTATTTATATGCCAGCGATCTGGGCTTACCCTTTGAGGGCAAAGCCTATGGTGAACAAGATTCGCCTTTAGTTATCGACGAGGCAAGCGGAGCAGTCACACTGGCAAGCATGAGCCAAAAAGCCAAGCTCGCGGTTATTCACAGCGCTGAAACGCCCAAAGGCATAATTGCCGTTAAATCTAGCTTCCAGCTATTAAGCGACGCCGCCCTTAGCTTTAGCATGGCGGAATATGCCAAGGAATGTGATATCAGCGAAGCGAAAATTATCGACCTTGCCGATAAATTTACCAGCCACGGCACTAAAGCCGCGGTGATTTCACATGGCGGCACCATGAGCGCCAATGGTTTTTACAGTGCATGGGCGATCATGATGCTTAATGCCATGATAGGTAACATAAACTTAAAAGGCGGCGCGTTAGCCTCTGGCGGTTCTTTCCCTGCCTTTGGTAAAGGACCACGATACAATCTGCAAGAGTTTGACGGCATGCTCGAACCTAAGGGAGTATTTTTATCACGCTCTAAATTCCCCTATGAGAAAACCTCAGAATACCGCCGTAAGGTCGAAGCTGGCGAGTCGCCCTATCCCTCTAAGGAACCTTGGTATCCTATTTCATCGCCATTATTGGGCGAGCATTTAACTGCGGCAGTACACGGTTATCCTTATACGCTCAAAGCATGGATTAACCACATGGGTAACCCTGTTTATGGCCAAGCAGGTTTAGGTGAAGCCATAGGCGAGCAATTAAAAGATCCTAAAGTGTTGCCGCTGTTTATCAGTATCGACAGTTTCATTAACGAAACCTCGGCGCTGTCAGATTACATTGTACCCGACACCTTAACCTATGAGTCGTGGGGCTGGACCTCAGCATGGCAAGGCACTATGACCAAAGTGGTTACTGGCCGCTGGCCAATTGTCGAGCCTCGCGTCGCTAAAACGGCCACAGGTGATGTGGTGTGTATGGAATCTTTCCTCAGCCAAGTGGCAATCAAATTAGCCCTACCCGGCTTTGGAGAAGATGCCATAACCGCCGCCGATGGCAGTTTGCATCCGTTAACTCGCGCTGCCGACTATTCACTTTATGGCGCAGCGAACGTGGCTTATTTAGGCACAGCGGTCGCCGATATCAATGCCGAAGATATGTATCTTAGCGGCGTTAGCCGGATTCAAGCGGAGCTAAGCACTAGGTTAAAACCTGAAGAGGTCAAAAAAGTCAGCTATTTATTTGCCCGTGGTGGTCGCTTTGAAAATATGCGTAATGCCCGAGATGAAGTGGGTAATCCTAGCAAAGTGTGGCCTAAACCTATGATGCTGTGGAACCCAGAGGTGGGCAGTCGTCGCAATAGTTTAACAGGGGAGTTTATGAGTGGTTGCCCACGCTTATACCAACCCGCCTTGGCCGATGGTACGCCACTCGACAAAGCGTTTGATAAATCACAATGGCCATTACTTATCAGCAGCTATAAGTCCCACACTATGAGTTCGATGAGTATTGGTTCAGACCGCTTGCGCCAAGTTCACCCCAATAACCCAGTGCGGCTTAATGAGAAAACCGCAGCACGTTTTGGGATTAGCACCGGTGATACCGTTAAAATCAGCACGCCTAATGGCAGCGTGATTGCCCTAGTGGAATGTGTTGCTGGCGTGCAAGCTGACTGTATCGCTATCGAGCATGGCTATGGTCATAAAGAACTCGGCGCGCGTGACACTGTAATTGACGATATTAGCATCTCTGCCAATCCGTTGATCCGTGTGGGGATTAATATGAACGACTTAAACTTGTTTGATCCAAGCCGTAATGGGCGTTATCCGCTAGTGGATTGGGCGAGCGGCGCATCGGCCAGACAAGGCCTGCCGGCTAAGATTGAAAAAATAGCCTAATCTCGGCGCATGTGATGTTGTAAAGCGTATTTAGCGCATAAAAAACGAGCTACCAATGGCAGCTCGTTTTTTTATGTGTTGTATTTGAGTAACAATATCAACAATTAGAAATCCGTTTTACGGCCTTCATAGGTGGCGCGCATTTGCTGCACCGATGCCTCTTCATAGGGACGTAATCCACTCATCACTAACGTTTTAATCCCAGTTCCAACGACAATATCACCACTATGCAGTTCAAAATGCAGCGTGACGTCACCGCGTTTACCGTTGATTTTTAAATCTTGTCCAACAAGCGAGAGTGTCACTTCAATAAAATCTAAAGTGGTCAAATCAAACGACATACTTTCGTAAATAACTAAGGGTCGTTCTGGGTTTATCATCACTTGATGCTGCTTCATCAAAGGGATCAAAATATCAATAAAGTTATGCCCAGAGAACGCCACATACTGACGAATAAAGGATTCTGTTTGCGCGTCACAACGGCTGACATCACCTTGACGGCTGACATTAAGGTAGACTTTTTCACGGCTATCACAAATCGAGAAACTGTCATTCACCTGCGCCGGAAACTGTAATTCAGTGCCATCACCCACCATGCCTGCAAAGCTAAATTTCATCTGCTGGCTTAAACCATACTGGGTTAATACTAAGGCAAACAACAAATCACCTGGCACACAAAAACGCTTAGCACCCACGTCGTGTATAGGATTGAAGTCCTGCGCAATTTTTTTGGCGAAGTCACTGGCTTGTTGTGCGGAAACGGAAATAGTTTGATTTTGCTTTAAAAAATACGGCGCTAGAAACATATAAACTCTATTTTAAATGACTCAAATAAGGATGGATAACAAAATTATCAAGAGTTTACCTTACATTAGGCATTTAACTCACCCGATGACTTAGCCCCAAGGAAGACGTACAAAGTAACAGCATATTCACATTTGTAAAGCCAAACAAAACGCCGGAGTCATAACATTAATGAATAAGTAATGAGCGTCAATAGAAATTAAATAACACATTAAACTCTTTTAAATTCACGCTTTAACTGATAATCATCGTCTGTAACTAACTGCTCGAGCACTTCAATACGCTGACGCAAACTGGCTAACTCAGCCCGCAGCGCTTGATTTTCAGCTTCTTGTTCACGGTTCAAACCAACTGATTTATTGCGTATTTTCATAATCGCGACCACATATCCACCCACAATGGCGAATATTGGGATAAGCAAAGCGAGGGTGCTAGTGTTCATGATGATTTCCTTTCATTTTTATTTGGCTAAAATATCGAGCTTAAAATCTCGATTTGATGTTGGCTTTAAATAAAGCCAACATCAAACTATGCCAATAAGTATGCGCAAGATAACCGCAATTCACCAGAAGCCAAATTTAGCTAACCCGCATCATTCCTTATCGAAGCTATCCACCACAATCGCCCCCATGGATGCGGGCATAGAGATCACGATAATTCGTTTAATTGAGGTCAGCGGATCCTCAAAAAATGGCACTTTATCAAGACAAAGCAGCACCAAGAACACCACACAAGCTGTGAGTAAATACGCCACTACAATACGAAAAATAAATACTGGAACTCGGGTACGAATATTTTGCTGAAACACACTGTGGTAGGTAAAAACACCCAAAAATAGTAAGGATAAGCTAAACAACATAGCAAGATTAAACACGGGTAAGGTTTCACCGAGCTGCCACGCTTCCTCAGAAAACGCGACGGGCACCGCAAGTGCAAAGGCGCCAACACAGACTTGGCTGGCATCTTCGCTATTAAAACTAAAGATCATGCGCATCGCTCCTTAATGTTGCCTTCCTTTAATAAGTCAAAAATATCCCCATGTATGCCAACCTCACTCGGCGGCATTAAGTCCGATAAAGCACTTTAACCACATGAAAACCAAACTTTGTTTTCACAATATGCGGCACTAATAACTCACCGCTGAAAGCAACCTTATCGAACTGGGGCACCATTTGGCCTTTTTTAAACTCGCCTAAATCACCGCCTTTTTTAGCCGATGGGCAAGAGGAAAAACGTTTAGCGAGCATCGCAAAGTTAGCACCGTTATTCAGCTGCTTAATAATATCCTCAGCTTGCTCTTTGTGTTTCACTAAAATATGCACGGCGGCAGCGGTTTTATACATGTCATTTCTCACTTGGAATTCACCAACGATACAAGGTTAAATTGGCGTTATCGCATAAACACAACAACGCCATTGATACTCTGCAACGACGGTTTTAACTTAAACAGTATATGCCCAATACAGGGCATTATTGAGCGACGCTCAACTCAATGATTAACTCAAATATCAACTATCGACCAAGAATTTTTTGCCACCACTGCAACGGCTCGCCACAGTTGTTTATTGGACGATAGGTCGCGGTTAATGCGGGCAGTGCATCAACATTGCTGCAGGTAGATTCTTTAGCGACACCAGTATCTCGGTCAAAAAAGCCCCTAACCACCCCATTAACCTGAATCGAACGCAGGCTTATCGGAGGTCGTTCCTTTAAGAAGGCAAGATATACGGCCATGGCGCCACTACTACCATATAAGCTGGTTTTACCGTTATCGTCACGCCCCACCCAAATGGCCGCCACGTTACGCTCATCAAAACCGGCAAACCAAGAGTCGCGGCTATCGTTACTGGTACCGGTTTTACCCGCTAGTCCAACGCCGGGGAATGCATTACCCAAGCGCGTCGCAGTTCCAGTATTGACCACTTGTTGCATAGCATACTGAATTAAAAAGTCCGTTTCAGGCGATATGGCTTGCTCTTTAGGTAGTCGCGTTACAGGCAGTGGATTCTTTTCAGAATCGAGTACCGCCGTCACTGTGGTTAACTTACGATAAACACCACTATCGGCTAAGGTTTGATACACCTGCGCCACCATTAATGGCGAACCATTGACCGCCCCCAGCAACATTGAAGGGTACTGATTTAGTGGTTCATGCCAGCCAGATTTAGCCAAAGTGGTTGCTACTGCGTCAACGCCAACTGCAATGCCGAGGTTAACTGTAGGTACGTTCATCGACTTTTTCAGCGCGGTTAACAGTGGTACTTGGCCTGTAAACTTTTTATCAAAGTTTTGTGGCGACCAAGTTTTACCTTGCTCACTTTTTAAGGTAATAGGTTGATCTTTTAGCGGTGTTGCTAACGTAAATTGGCTATTAGGTGCTAGCGCTGTGGCATACACAAAGGGCTTAATTAACGAACCGATAGGGCGACGAATTTCTACCGCGCGGTTAAAACCGTCAAATCCTGGGGTCTTATCACCGACCATTGCCGCAATGCCGCCGGTATATTTATCAGTGACAACCATGCCTATCTGTAATGACTTGTTGCTTTTATCTAAGCTTTTAAGCGTTCGAGTGACCGCAATTTCCGCGGCTTCTTGAGCCATAGGATCAAGCGTGGTATAGATTTTCACCCCAGATTGTTTCAACAGTGCATCGCCATAACGCTCATTAACTTCTTGTTTTACGAGGGCAAAGAATGAAGGTAATTTTTGATGTGCAGGTTTATTGAAATTACGAATACCTAATGGCGACTCCACGGCCGCCTTGTATTCGGCCGTATTTAAATGACCCGCATCCATGAGTAAACGCAATACAAGATCGCGGCGCTCTTGAATGCGCTCGGGGTATTTCCAAGGGTTGTAATAAGATGGCCCCTTAATCGTAGCGACTAAAAAAGCCTGTTGAGAAATCGTCAACTCCGTGATGGGGCGACCAAAATAGAAGCGTGATGCTAAACCGACCCCATGCACGGCGCGGGATTTATCCTGCCCCATATACACTTCGTTAAGATAGGCTTCAAGGATTTCGTCCTTGCTGTAACGAAAATCGATAATCACTGCCATCAAGGCTTCGCGCACTTTACGCAGCAACGAACGCTCACTCGATAGGAAAAAGTTTTTCGCTAACTGCTGGGTTAACGTCGAGCCACCTTGCACAGTGCGACCGGCGCTAATGTTCACAAAAGCCGCGCGCGCAATCGCGAAAGGATTCACCCCATGATGTTCGTAAAAACTGCGATCTTCCACCAGCAGCAATGCCTGCACAATCGACGGAGGCATTTCTTCGGTCGGTACAAAAAGTCTGTCTTCACCATCGCCAGTAATAATACGATCGAGCAATACTGGTTCAAGATGGAACACGGCAAGTTGACGCTTGTCTGACATCCGGCTCACCGAGCTGACGCCATTACTGTCAAAACTTATCATAACTCTTTGTTCGACTTGGTCGCCTTCAGGGTGCAAAAAAGGTCGACGCCATAATTCGATACGCGTGCTTGAGGCCGAAAACTCACCTATTTGGCGTGGATTAGCCACCTTGCGATAACCGAGCAACTTAAGCTCGGCCATAATTTGCGGATGGCTAACGGCAGCGCCAGGATAGAGTGCCATAGAACGACTAAATACCTGCGCCGGCAGGTGCCATTTTTGCCCTTCAAATTTTTGCGCAATAATTTGGTCAAGATAAATGCTATATAAAGTGACCACGGCCAATCCCGCCAAACCGAGTTTCCAAGCAATTGACCAAATTCGTCGAAACACACCACGGCTATTTTTAGACCTGCGAGATGCGGGTGTTTTTTTTGTTGTCTTAGTTGTCATATCTACTTCATTATTATTGCATTTAAGGACATCAGCCATAGACACAACGCTGAGCATGCTGTGTATTAAAACCTGTAATAAAATAGTGTTATAACAGGCTGACTAAACTATGGCTGAGCTAAACCCAAGGTTTTTTTCTTGGTAAATTTTGTCGGTAATGTATTCACAGGATCGTCGGGCCACAGATGCTTAGGATATCGGCCGCGCATTTCCTTTTTCACTTCTACATAAGGCCCTTGCCAAAAGCTGGCGAGATCTGCCGTCAGCGCTAATGGCCGCTGCGCCGGAGAAAGTAACTCCATCGTCACCTTTAACTTGCCCTGCGCGAGCATTGGACTTTGTGCCATGCCAAAGGTTTCCTGTAACCGCACCCGCAGCAGCGCGCGTCCAGACTCATCGTATATAATCGGCGCTGAGGTTCCGGTGACTAATGGCCACGAAGTGGGCAATAACTCGTCGAGTCGCTGTTTCTGCTGCCAGCTCAAACAGTTTGCCACAAAAGCAAAACAATCGAGCTTAACTAATTGCGGCAGATTATTCACATTTTCAAGGTAAGGCGCCAGCCAAGTTTCAAGATTGGTTAATAATGCCTCATCATCAACTTGGGGCCAGTCACTAGCAATATCAAACTTAGTAGCGAGTTTAAGCCTGTATTGAAACTGTTCTAAGTTAGCGTTCCAATTGAGGATTTGTAATCCTTGCTGGCGTATGTAAGCCAGTAAGGCCGAGACAATTTGTTTACGCTCAGGCTTAGCTATCATCTCAGTTTTTACTAAAATTTGTCCGACCTTGTGTTGGCGCTGTGCAATGACACGGCCTTTGCTTTCATCCCAGCCACACAACTCATGGGTTTCCAGCAAGTCTTTTAACTCACTATCAAATAAACTTGGCTGAAACTGACTTGCCAAGTAAATTCGACCAGCGTTTCTGCCTTCGGTTTCTTGAAAATCGGCTACCACCATCCATGGGGTTTGCGACAATGCATCATCACCAACCAGCACCACGCCTGTGCCATTAGCTAATTGATAGCCCTCAACACCGCGCGCTTTGGCGATGCGGTCTGGATAAGCGAGCGCCAATAATAACCCCACATCACTGTGATGGGTATGGGTTGCGACTTGAGATAAATCAGCGGTTAATGCGAGTTTTTTCTGCCACTGTTTGGCTTGCAGTCCCGCTTGTCCTTGGCTGGCAAAGTACAAGTAATTCATGATATCGGCACCTTTTTTAGGTAGCCCTCGCGCCTCTAAAATTCCCGATAGCAAACAAGCTAAGCTACCTAATTGCGCTGCTTGCCCGCTGATTTTTGCGCCCAAGCTTTTGGCACCCAATAGCATATGAGCAAGCCTTGGGTGGCATCCTAGTTCGTAAGCTGCTTTGCCGTGGGAAGTGAGTTTATTGTGGCTATCGACCATGCCTAAACGCTGTAATAATTGCCACGCCAGCGCCTCATTCACACTCGGCGGCGGCGTTAACAGCATTAAATCACTGAAGGATTTAGCCCCCCAATAGGCACAATCGTGGGCCATAGACACCAGATCTGCTTGGCTTATTTCGGGTTCATCCGCCCTTAGCATCCGCCCATGTTCTTCTTGGCTCCACAGGCGTACACACACACCTGCCGATAAACGTCCGGCGCGGCCGCTGCGCTGAGTTGCAGAAGCTTGGCTAATACGCTTTAAGCCTAAACGGGTAACGCCAGTCTTGGGATTAAAACTGGCTTGGCGCTTATAGCCACTGTCGATGACAAAACCTATGCCCTCAATGGTTAAGCTTGATTCTGCGACGTTAGTGGCTAACACGATTTTGCGCCTGCCGTCTGTCGTTGCCGCTATTGCGCTGTCTTGCTCCGCCCCTGAAAGCTCGCCATAGAGGGGGCAAATCAAAAAAGCATCATGACTTAAACGCTCACGCAAAAATTGCTGTAATCGTGAAATTTCGCCTTTCCCGGGTAAAAATACCAGCACAGCATTATTGGTAGCCGTTTTATCGACACTAGCGCTACTAGCCGAGACCAAATCGAGCACGCTGCGGCCAAGGTGATCAAGCCAATGCTGCTGCGTTGGCACAGGACGATATTCAATCTCAACGGGAAAACTGCGACCTTCACTGTGTAAAGTCACGGCTTCTGGCATCAGTTCGCCCAAGGCGAGGCCAGATAAGGTCGCTGACATGGCTAATATCTTTAAATCATCCCGCAATGAGGCTTGTACTTCGAGCGCTAAAGCGAGGCCTAAATCGGTGGTGAGATGCCGTTCATGGATCTCATCGAAGATGATCATTCCAATCCCAGTTAACTCGGGATCTTGCTGGATCATGCGCGTGAGTATGCCTTCGGTAACAATTTCTAAACGAGTATTAGCGCTGACTTTTGATTCACCCCGAACGCGATACCCCACCTCTTGCCCCACCTTTTGCTGACGGCAACTGGCAATATAATGCGCTACACTGCGCGCCGCGACGCGCCTAGGCTCGAGCATTAAAATACGGCCGCTAATTTCTGGCCAATCCAGCATAGCCAAAGGTAACGCCGTCGATTTTCCCGCACCTGTGGGCGCCTCGAGGATCACTTGAGCGTGACGAGAAAATGCCGCGCGCAGCGGTGCAAGTAAAGAATGAATGGGTAGATGGTTCAATGCACAAATATACAAAGGATAAATTATTCGGCAGTTTAACATAGCTGGTTAATACTGTCCCTTTAACACCCTCGTCTTTAAAACAGTCTTGTCCATTGAGAGAGTTCTCCCCAGACGGAGCTAGCCAGCATCAACACTAGGAACCTATCGAATTGAGAAGATTTAAGTGAGAAGATATTGCTAACTAATGTATAAACGCATCACCAAAAATGGCACGTTTAAAAGCGTTAACTTGTCGATAAACCCAACCATTAGGCCAAAGTTAACATGACACTTAACACCAAAATGGTTGCTTAATATATCCGCGTAAAGCATTAGGACTAACCAACATATGCAGCAGAAATTATTTCTGGGCTTCGCCCCGACAAATACACAAAAGAAATATCTCATCGCATTGCAACAAACGCTGAGTACCCATCTACTCCCTGAGGCAAAAACCGTTGACGCTGACAACTTACACTTAACCCTCGCTTTTCTTGGTTTAGTCGATGAGGCGCAAAAGATTAGCTTAATTGATGCGGTCAATGATTTAACTAAACCCACTTTTAGCATTCGTCTCAACAGGTTCGATTTATGGCCCAATGCACAAGTATGTTGTTTGAAGGGCAATAACATTGAGCCATCGTTAGCACGATTAGCTCGGCAAACGAATCAAATCGCTGAGCAGTTAAAATTATATAAAAGTGGACACAACTTTTGCCCGCATATCAGCTTATTCAGAAAGGCAAAAGAATGGAGGCAAGGTAATAACAGCCCAGATTTAACGATATTTGAAGGTTTAGATAAGAGTGAATTAACCTTAATGCCAGACTGTTTGCAGTTATACCATTCCACAAACACCCCAAGCGGAGTGAAATATCAAACGCTATACACTTGGGCGCTCACATAAATGGTTTAAATCCTATAGCATCCCAAGTTTTATTTAAGCTGTTTATTTATATAAACCAGCCTAAATAAATCATCTTTATAAGGATAAAATTGACTTGAGATAGCTTGTTTTTACAACAAAACCCTAATTAAAAATGCTTATTCTAATAAACGTAGGGTTTCGCGATAGGCACGCTTTTGTTCGTAGGTTTGTAACCTTTGTATAAACTCATCAGTCTTAGCCATTACCGCGCTCGCTTTTAATGCTTCAATGGCTTTTTGTTGCGTCGAAATCGCTGCAGTAAAATTACCCAACTCAGCATAGCCCGCTGCAAGATTATCTAAATTAGTAGGATCGTTCTCGTTAGTTTTAAGTAATTTTAAAGATAATTCGACCGCTTTATTACCGTCGCGATATTGAGCTTCAGGACAAGTCGCTAAAATCCACGCAACATTCCCTAAGGCAATATCATCACCCACATGGGAAAATTGCTCGACCGCTTTACCACAGTTACGCTCAACACCATCGCCACCAGAGGCGTAAATAAAGCCTAAACGAAACTGAGCCCAGCGGCTCCCTTGCTCGCCCAGTGCTTTATACCAATGTTCAGCCACGGCTAAATCGCGCTTCACCAGTTGCCCCTCAAATGACAGATCAGCTAGCGTTTGTTGCGCTTTTTCATGCTGCTGCTCAGCGGCAAGTGATATCCAATGCAAGCCAGAGGGTACTTCTTGCACCACAAAACGTCCCGATAGGTACATGAGCCCCAGTAAAAACTGTGCATCGGCATCACCTTGTTCCGCTGTAATCTGAATATGTACAAACTTACTGGCGGCGAGTTCAGCGGCAGGTTGTGGGATAGAAAACGCCTGCGCCGCAGAGCTTAGCCCTAATGTTAGGCTTAAACTTACGCCTAAAACCCATAATCTGTATTTCACTGAATTAACCTCTCTTAAAAATGACGGCCCTCAAAGTTAGCCAGAATTAGCCTTATAAGTCGAGTCTAAATCTAGCCAGAACTCAGGAAAAGGCTGAAAAGAGCCCTATGGGCGCTGGCTTTTACAAAACGAATACAAATTAAATGTAATTTAGGCGCATCTTTAATCCATTATCTATAATAAAACGGCTTTAAAGCACGGGGAAGATGTGATTAACTCGACAGAGTTAAGTGAATCTTGCAAGTTTCAAACTGATTTAGTTGACTTAAATCACTAAGTCAGCAAAATAAGTCATAATTTTATATGCTTAATTACATTTATTCACTTTTTCTAAACTAAGACTTCCATCAAGTTTTTATGTGTCTAATTGACGTAATATGCTTATTTAGAATTATCTTACTTTCGTTTTAATCAATCGAGGAATATCAACATGGCTCTGATTGGTAAGCCAAAACCTGATCCAACTTTGGAATGGTTTTTATCACACTGTCACATTCATAAATATCCAGCGAAGAGCACTCTTATTCATGCTGGTGAAGACTCAGATACGCTTTATTACATCGTAAAAGGTGGTGTTGCTGTATTGATTAAGGATGAAGAAGGTAAAGAGATGATTCTCTCTTATCTGAACCAAGGTGATTTTATCGGCGAGTTAGGTTTGTTTGAAGAACAAGCGGAACGTACTGCTTGGGTTCGAGCTAAACAAGCTTGTGAAATCGCTGAAATTTCTTACAAAAAATTCAGACAGCTGATTCAAGTTAACCCTGAAATTCTCATGAAGCTATCTGCACAAATGGCCTATCGCCTACAAAGCACTAGCCAAAAAGTGGGCGATCTTGCATTCCTAGACGTAGCAGGCCGTATTGCTCAAACTCTATTACATCTAGCAAAACTACCTGATGCGATGACACATCCTGATGGCATGCAGATCAAAATCACTCGTCAAGAGATTGGTCAAATCGTTGGCTGTTCACGGGAAACTGTCGGCCGTATTTTGAAGATGTTAGAAGAACAGAATTTGATTCAAGCTCACGGTAAAACAATCGTCGTATACGGTACCCGTTAAGTTAGTCTTCAGCTTGATTTAAGCCGACCTTATTACAGTGGCCTAGGATTAATTCTAGGCCACTTTTTATTGGAGAGCCCAAATGAAACGGCTGTTTTTAATGTTTTTTTTCAGTCTATTAATGCTTACGCATTCAAAAAAATTGCATGCCGAACCGATTGAGTTAGAACACTATCAAGCTAAAGCACTCGTCAACTCTGGGCAAATACTGTCCTTAAACGGTACACTCGCCGTGGTTAATCAATTTTGCCAAGGCGAACTAATTGATGCTCATCTCTATCAAGAAGATCACAAATGGCGCTATGATTTACAAATCAAAGTTCAGCGGGGCCAAATCGTCAATCTCAGTATTGATGCAACCAATGGTCAAGCTGATCACTCAATAGCATTACCGAGCGAATGTCGAACACATGAAACTGTTACTCGTTGAAGATAACCCTATGTTGGTCAGTGAGCTCTCAAAACAGCTCAAAATAGCAGGCTATGTTACTGATATTACTGATAAGGCGCTTGAAGCCGATTACCTGATCAAAGAAACCCAATATGATTGCGTGATTTTAGATATCGGTTTACCCGATGGTAACGGCCTTGAATTACTCGAAGGCTGGCGCGCTCAAGGGATTAGCACGCCTGTAATTATGCTAACCGCCCGCAGTCAATGGCATGAAAAAGTAGAAGGCTTTAATGCCGGCGCCGATGATTACTTAGGCAAGCCCTTCCATACACAGGAATTATTGGCTCGTATTCAAGCATTAATCCACCGTGCACATGGCCGCTTAAATACCTCCAGTAAACAGTTAAGCTATGGCGGCGTTACCTTAGATGAAGCCGAGCAAACAGTAAAAGTGGCTGAGCAGTTGTATGAACTCACCGCAATGGAATTCAGACTGTTAAAAATCTTCCTTATGTCGCCTAAAAAACTACTCTCTAAGACACAGCTTACCGATAAGCTCTATCAGTTTGACGATGAAAAAGAGAGTAATGTGGTAGAGGTGTATGTCACTCATTTACGTAAAAAATTAGGCAAAACCGCGATCGAAACTCGTCGCGGCCAAGGTTATATCTTCCACGGCATCGTTGAATGATTTCAATCCGTACTAAGCTCAGTTTATGGTTAACGGGCTTATTAGTGTTAGGTACGGTCGTAGGACTCATATTATTTGAGTCCATGCTACGACAAGCCTTCCATGACTCTATTATCAATCGCTTAGAAGAAGATCTCGAACACATTATGCTGGCAACCCATATCCACGATGGGGATATCAGCATAGATCAGAGTCAACTTTCCAGTTTTTATAAACCCGCCTATTCAGGCCGTTATTTTCAACTTAACTTGCCCAATGAAGTCATTCGCTCGCGATCGCTATGGGATATGCAGTTAGATATTGAACCGCTAGCCCCTAATCAAACGCGTGTTTGGCAGGCTAAAGGCCCTAAAAATAACGATATGCAGCTGTTGTCACTGGGCTTAACGTCGAGCAGTGCTAATGTCAGCGCCACATTGACCGTTGCCCAAGATTTAAGTATTGGCAGGCGAGTATTTAGTGAGGTTTATGGCACTAAACTTGGAATAAACCTCGCTATGTTATTTGCCATGATTGCGGGGATTTTTATTATTTTGCGTCAATCTTTTAAGCCAGTTAAACATATTCAGCACGCACTTTCTCGGCTAAGAGAAGGCGAAATTACCGCGCTAGAACTGAATAATATTCCCCCTGAAGTGCAGCCACTGGCTAAGACCTACAACGAGTTACTCGAGTACACTGCCAAACAAATTGAACGTAGCCGCAATAACTTAGGCAACTTAAGCCATGGGCTTAAAACCCCGCTGGCCGTGATGCAGCAACAGGTTGAAGCGCTTGGTCTTAAAGATCCCGAAACTGCCATTGCTTTACAGCAACAACTTGATGTTATCCATAAGATGGTCGAGCGTAAACTTGCAGCAGCACGGATCACCGGTGATATGCTTCCCGCTGCGCAATTGGTGATCCCAAGGGATTTACAGAGTCTGGTTAATACCTTAAACAAGGTTCATCACCACAAGAACATAGAATGCAATTTTGACCTCGATGCGACTATTTTGCGTTTACCCATCCACAGAGAAGATGGTATGGAGCTACTTGGTAATCTACTCGATAACGCCTTTAAGTGGGCCCAGAGCCGAGTCAGTATTCAGCTATCGCGCCAGCAGGAACGACTGTGCCTTTGTATCGATGATGATGGCACAGGCGTTGCCGATGATGAACTTAATAAGCTCACCCAACGCGGCACTAGGTTAGATGAGTCAGTAATGGGGCACGGTTTAGGATTGTCGATAGTGAAGGAGATTGCCGAGCAGTACGAAATTGAACTTAAGTTTAGTCACAGCGACCGTTTAGGTGGGCTGAGAATTGAACTGAGCTTCAACTAACTTCATTTAATCTATTTGGCTTGCCCAGCCTTGTTTAGAATATAAAAATGCCATCAAATTGATGGCATTGTTTACCAAAGCTATAGGCCTCTTAATTAAACTAAGCTTTATTCACATTGGTACTTTCAAAAATCTTATCGGCAGAAGCCGCCACAAACCCGGTATACAATTCGCCATTGGCCATAGGATAACGTAGGGCAAACTCATAGAAACAGCTGGGGATTTCAACCGTGGCATCGTTAAATTCAACCGCCATTTTATCGGCCATTGTTGATGACTGCTCTAATAAAACTTCAGGTGATCCTTTAATCTCGCCGCCTGAGCCATTGAGCACAAAACCCGCTTGTTTTAACTTATCATTCACAGCCTCTAAGGTTTCAAAACCATCGAGATGATTGATAGAGACTGTGAAATGGTTAGCACGATAACCAAATGCCGCCACCCAAGCCGCATATTCACTCTCGGCTAATAAATCCTCATAGGTTTGAGCATCTAAAGACCAGTGACGACCTGAGTAGATAAAATTATCAGCCGTTGTTGCGATTACATTTACTTGAGCGATTAAGTCTTGAATGGTTTCTTGTAGTGCAGGGCTAAATTCCTCAACTAACAGCTCAGAAATAAAAACTTTAGGCTGAGTCGAGTCTGGGTGCTCAAAATGTTTAGCAATAAGTTTTTTTTGCTCGAACTTATAATTACCGCAAGCGACATAACCTAACGAAGTGAAATGCTTAGCCAGCACATCTAAATTCACCTTGTCGATATTAAAAGTGCGCAGAGCAATATGATCGTTGATGATAGGCTCACCATGACCTAACAACGCATGCACTTTGGCCGCTGATGGAGTCATTTTAATGTAGTCTTGCCATAAATCGGCAAATAACGCGTTAATATCGGTATGCATAAAAACTCCTTTTATTGTGCTGCGGTTATTGCTGTTATTTTGCCGCAAACACTCTATGTAACGACTTAAATGCCACTGTTGCAGAATCACACATACCCACTGTAGAGGTTCAAGTTACGTTACTGCTTATTATTAAAAAGGAAGAACATGAGTTCTTCCTCTATTGCCATACAAAATATTTACTCACTCAACGCTTATAAGCTCAAACCAGGGCTTAAGGTTGCAGGCAAGCTTACTGCATCAGCCTCGACGGATGCGACCGGATAAGCACAGTAATCAGCAGCATAGAAAGCACTCGCTCTATGGTTACCCGATGCACCTATGCCACCAAAAGGCGCCGCGCCTGATGCACCGGTGATTTGTTTGTTCCAGTTAACAATACCGGCACGAATACGCGCCAGAAAATAGTCATAATCTTCACGGCTATCGGCCAGTAAACCCGCAGACAAACCATAACGTGTTTGGTTGGCCAGTTTGATAGCCTGATCGAAATCGTTATAACGTACCAATTGCAGTAGCGGCCCAAAGTATTCTTCATCAGGCAAGACATCAATAGCTGTCACATCGATAAGACCAGGAGAGACTAAACCCGTCCCCGCTTCTAAATGGGTTAACTCGACTAACGACACACCGCCCAAATTAAGTAGATTCGTCTGCGCTGCAACCATACCTTTAGCGGCCGCCTCAGAAATCATTGAGCCCATAAAAGGCTGTGGCTGCGCGTTCCAAGGTCCAACTTTAATTTGTTTTACCGCATTAACTAACATGGCAATCAAGGCATCGCCCTGTTCGCCTTGCTCTACGTATAAACGGCGCGCACAAGTACAACGCTGACCCGATGAGATATAAGCCGACTGCAAAATATCGTGCACGGCAGCTTTAATATCCTGCACATCTTTGATAATAAGAGGATTATTGCCACCCATCTCAAGCGCTAAAATTTTGCCTGGGTGACCTGAATATTGCTGATGCAGTAGATGACCGGTACGTGAACTACCCGTAAAAAATAAGCCATCAATCTGCGGGTGCGAAGCCAGTGCTTTACCCGTATCAACCTCGCCTTGGACTAAGTTGAGCACGCCAGCAGGCAGACCCGCTTTATCCCATAGGCTGACCATCAACTCGGCGACTTTAGGCGTTAATTCTGACGGTTTAAAAATCACTGTATTACCCGCCAATAAGGCTGGAACTATGTGACCGTTCGGTAAATGACCAGGGAAGTTATAAGGGCCGAAAACTGCCACCACACCGTGGGGTTTGTGGCGGATTACCGCGCGTCCCGCTGGCGTATCGTTAGCTTCAGTGCCAGTTCGTTTATTATACGCTGCGGCCGACAGTGCAATCTTGCCTATCATCGCACCAACTTCGGTCGCGGTTTCCCATTGAGGCTTACCGGTTTCTTGAGCGATCGTTTCTGCTAGTTCTGCTTTATTCGCTTCGAGCTGGCTGCGATACGCTTCGACTATGGTTAAACGCGCATCGAAACCTAACATAAACCAATCAAACTGCGCGCTGCGTGCTGCATCAACAGCGGCATTAACTTGCTCTGCGGTGGCCGTTTTACCTTTCCAGATAGTTTGTGCTGTGGCTGGGTTAATTGAGGTCACGTCATGACCGTTACCAGTATGCCACTGGCCTTGAATATAATGTGTCATTGGTTATTCCTACATTGCCAAAATACGGATTTGATCGCCTTTAGCGAGTAATAAACCCGCCGCCAGTTCAGGGCTAATGGTGATGTGTTCGGATTTATCGTCTACTGCCAATGCGGCAGACGTCGCTCGGTAATGAGCTAATTGAGTATTTGAGATAATAAATTGGCTGTCGGCCTCAAGCATGTCACCAATATCGACGGTCAATAAACGGCTTTCGCGTACACCGCGAATATCCGATAAACGACACTCTACCGTTGGGCCACCATCAAAAATATCCACATAGCCGCGGCACCTAAAGCCTTCAGCCTGCAGCAGGCTTAATGCCGGACGTGTATTGGTATGTACTTCGCCAATCACTTTTTGCGCTTCTTCAGGTAACAGACAAACATAAACAGGATTTCGTGGCATCATTTCGGCCATAAACGCCTTTTTACCTAATCCAGAAAGATAGTCTGCCTGAATAAAATCAATGCCTAAAAAATGCTTTTGCAGCCAACCGTAAAAAGGTGAATGACCATCTTCATCACTTACGCCACGCATTTCAGCAATCACAGTTTCGCCAAAACGTTTTGCATGTTGAGCTAAAAACAAAAAGCGGCTGCGGGATAACATCCGACCATTATTGCCCTTGCGGTACGCTTCACGCAAAAACAGCGTGCACATTTCAGCCGCGCCAGTGTAGTCATGACAAAGAGTGAGGGTTTCGACCTCGTTACGCACATCAATTTGTTCAGAATAATACACTTCGGTACCGAGACGATAATGGTAAAACGCATCCTCCATACCTACCGCGGCCTCAATGGCACAGGTGCCCACAACTTCACCCGTGTCGGTATCTTCTAGCACCATCAAATACCCTTCATCAAAGGGAGTTTCTACCGATTTAACGAATGAAGCCTCGGCTCGGGTGATTTTGTGTCTGAGTAAATCAGCATTCACGGGTAATGACGTAAAACCATGACCAGACTCTTCAGCAATTTGATATAAAGCCTCAAAATCGCCAGCCTGAATAGGACGTATGATTAACATCTTAGTGTCTCCTCACTTTAGCTTGCCGTGCAGCAATCTTCCCCTCTTTAAAAGATAGGTAGTGGTGCACGCAAGTATTCCCTGACAAAAAAGGAGTGCGAATAAATTCAGCACTCCTTTGGTCATTTAGGCGGCAGCTATACTCGCCACAGCACGTTCAAAACGAGCTAGACCTTCAGCAATATCTGCCTCGGGGATTACCAGAGAAGGAGCGAAACGTACTACGTTAGCACCTGCCATTAGGCTCATTAAGCCTTCAGCGACAGAAGCCACTAAGAAATCGCGTGAACGGCCTTGGTATTGCTCACTAAGCACTGCGCCTAGGAGTAAACCTTTACCGCGAACTTCTGAAAAAACATGATACTTTTCATTGATTTTATTGAGGCCATCACGCAATAACTGCTCACGATGTTTTACGCCATTAAGCACTTCTGCCGTGTTCACCACGTCTAATACTGCATTGCCGATAGCACAAGCCAATGGGTTACCACCGTAAGTAGAACCATGAGTACCCACTTTTAAATGTTCAGCAATTTCAGCCGTTGTGAGCATCGCTGCGATAGGGAAACCACCACCGAGTGCTTTTGCTGTAGTTAAAATATCCGGCACTATGCAAGTACCCATATAAGCGTACAGTTCACCTGTACGACCCACACCAGTTTGTACTTCATCAAAAATGACTAGCGCGTTGTGCTTATTAGCAAGCTCGCGTACCGCTTTCAAGAATGCTGGATCAGCATCAATAATACCGCCCTCACCTTGCAGCGGCTCAAGCATGATGGCACAGGTTCTATCCGTCACTGCGGCTTCTAATGCAGCAATATCGTTAAAAGGTAAGTGAGTAATGCTCTGCGGTTTAGGACCAAAACCATCTGAATAGGCGGCTTGACCACCCACGCTAACGGTAAAGAAGGTGCGACCATGGAAGGCTTTATCAAAAGCGATAATTTCATCTTTCTCAGCACCGTGTTTTTCTAAAGCGTAACGACGAGCGAGTTTTAATGCGGCTTCGTTAGCTTCAGCGCCGGAATTAGCAAAATATACTTTTTCAGCAAAAGTACTATTAACTAATTTAGTCGCTAATTCTAACGCTGGCTCGTTAGTCATCACGTTGGATAGATGCCATAACTTTTCGCCTTGAGTCTTTAGCGCATTGACAAGAGCGGGATGGCAGTGACCTAAGCAATTGACCGCGATACCGCCAGCAAAATCGATAAACTCGTTACCTTCTTGGTCCCACACTCGGCTACCTTCACCACGAACGGGGATCACGGCTGCTGGCGCATAATTTGGTACCATAACGACATCAAACTGGGCACGGTCTAACTTTATATCAACGCTCATTTCTTCATCCTTTGTCTTTATTTAATAGCGACTAGCGCCATCAGGGTCCCATAAGTATCTTTATCTAGAGTTAGTGATACTGGGATAACTTGTGTCTATTAATAACTATTATTAGCGAAAATGTGATCAAAACACCAGTTTTTCACAAACACCTTCCACCTAACTTGGGTTCTAAATGCATAAAGATTGCGGTTTAGGAACTATACAAGCACTTAATACCGTGACTCTAAGCATAATTAGTCATAAAAAAGTTATTTACGCCTCGTTTTGCTAGTTATTCACTGAATATGAATAATTACAGCATTTTAACGAATCGACCATTAAAGCATAAAATGACTATTTTTCACTCTAATCTCAATGACTTCGACTAATCACCATCCAGAGGAAAAGCAGAGCGCACATTTGAGGGTAAACGCCCTAACGGCCTGCTTTTTAAGCTACTTACTTGGATGAACGTCGGCTTAGAAACGTGCTATTTTGACATCTCGTATCTGCTCTTCGTCAACTCACAGCTGCTCAGCAAAATGAGGTTAAAATAATGACAAACTACCCGCAATAAATGTTGCATAAACGGCGTAATTTACCGTCAATATACATTATGAGGATTTGGCAAGGTATCAAGCAGAAAGGTAAGTTTGGGCTTCTGACAGGTTATTATTAGGAGAGGTTAACGCAAGTTTTTCACTCGCGTTATAGACAAACAATACCGACTACTGGCATATCATAATGCATACCAGCTATTCGATATTGACTCTATCATAGGCAAACTGCGGTGAGCTAACCCATCATAAAAAGCCCATTACAGCAGATCTAAGCGTCGATAATTTTGCGCTTTCAAACGCAGCACTTCTTGTTCTGTTAACTCATAATAATCAAACATTAAACGCCTTTCTTGTGGGTCAATTTGGCGCATTTCTTCGAGTAAAACTACCTTTGCATAGCAATTCGCCCGCGCGACAATTGCCGCCTGAGGAGACAATTCTCGATAGGTTAATGTTTGATCTAGCTCTTTAAGTAACAATGTTAACGGACTTGTTTCAAACTTAAGTAGCTCTAATAGCTGCCAATTAAGTTTATGTCCGTGAGTTAGCACTTGCTCATACACGGCCTTAGCTGGAAACTCTGTGGCGATGACAGCATCATGTACTTCCTTATCACGGCTAATGCCAGCCTCCCGAATCCAAGTACCCCATGTGTGATCAAATAATCGAGCACTTAAACTTAGCACAACAGATGTCCCTAACTGATTAAGCAAAGCACTGCTGTAAACCAATGCAGAATCAGTATTATGCAGATGCGCTAATGCATTGGCCGCTATCCCACTAACTATGCTGTAGCGCCATAATTTACGGGTAGTCCACAACAACTTGGCATTAGCACTAGGCAGCCAATTACGCAGGCAAAAATAAGGGATAATTGTCCGCAGGTTTTCAATACCGATAAAATTCATCACTAATTTGATATCAGTAACACGTACATCAGAACTCTGGGGGCGACGTGCGCGAAAAGAGGGACTGTTGACCATGTTGGTCAAGTCGCGGCATAGCCAGCTTAAATTATTAATCAGCGGCCTTAAACGCGTTGCATCGAGATTTGGCGCCAGCAGTAATTCTAACAATAGAATTTGTGATTCATTGATATCTGCTTTAGCTAGTACTAATTCAGGTGACGCGAGTTGATGTTCAATCGCGTTATTTACCGTTTCGTGCAGTTGGCTTGATACCGCGTCAAACACTTCTTTGGCTTGAATTTGTTTCATTAACCGCGCCAAAATAGCTTCGCGTTCGACATCCAATTTATGGGCATCGGCCTCTAACTCTAGATCGAGGTCATCCAAAAGAGTCGGACTTGCTTTTTGCGAGCCGAGGATCAATTGCTGGTAGAGTCTGTGCTCTATCTCTATAATCTTTCCGGGCCTAACACCACCCGCTACCGAAATCGCCACTATCAATCTTTCCTTTATAACTAAAACATGAGTGACGCCAATACAATCAACTGCTCGAAACTATTTCAATTTCAGCACATACACTTAATCTTAGCAATAATGCAAAGTCGCAGAACACAAACATATTATTACATCGAATATTTCTTACTCAGTTGCCCAATAAAAAAGCCTCACATAGAGGCCTTCAAAGAGAGAATTACTGAATTATTTAAGCTCTTGCTCAAATAACTTATAGATACGGCGATATTCATCTAGCCAACTAGAAGGCTGACGAAAACCGTGGGGCTCTACTGGATAAATAGCCATTTCAAAGGTTGGCTTTTCTAACTCAATAAGATGCTGCACCATACGCACGCTATCTTGGAAAAAAACGTTATCGTCCATCACACCACTCATAATCAAAAGTGGTTTAGTTAACCCTTGGGCATGTTCAATAGGAGAGCTGCGCTCATAGGCGATAGCATCGATATCAGGCGTGTTTAAAATGTTAGAGGTATAAGGCGCATTATAATGCGCCCAGTCGGCAACAGGGCGCAGTGCGGCTCCAGCTTGGAACAAATCAGGCGCGGTGAACAGTGACATAAAGGTTAAGAATCCGCCGTAGGAACCACCATAAGTCCCGACACGTTGAATATCAACATTCGTATTAGTCCCCATCCAGCTGACGCCATCTTTTAAGTCTTCCACTTCTGGATGACCCATATTACGATAAATCGCCGTGCGCCAATCGCGGCCATAACCCTTAGAGCCACGGTAATCCATGTCCATCACTACATAACCTTGCTGAGTCAGCAGGTTGTGGAACATAAACTCGCGGAAGTAACCGCTAAAGCCATAATCAGCATTTTGAAGATAACCTGCACCGTGATTGAAAATAACCGCAGGGTATTTCTCAGCGCGAGATTTGTCATAGCCTTGGGGCAAATAGACGCGGGCATACACATTGCCGGCACCATGATTTGAAGCCACAGTGACGACTTCTGGCGCTTGCCATGGATAGTTTTTAAAGGCATCGCTGGTGTAAGACGTGAGCTGTTTTAACTCGCCGCCAATAGGCTGAACATAAAGCTCATTGGGTTGTGTGCGGCGTGAGGCATTGAGTAATAGCTGAGTGCCATCAGGACTTAGGCTGTAATCTAAGTTGCCATCCCACTGCGTTAATTGCTCATTTTTACCTGTGGCTAAGTTCACCCGGTGAACGTTATAAATGCCAGGATGAGTTTGGTTAGCTTTGTAGTAGATATAATTCGCATCCGGTGACAGCGTGATGTCACTCACCACAAACTTGCCTTGAGTTAACGCGCGCGCATTTTTACCTTGTGCTTTAATATAAAGCTGCGAATAGCCAGATTCTTCCGACAAGTAATATAAGGTATCTGTACCCGGTAACCAACCAAATTGGTTGTAGTCGTAATTTACCCAAGCGTCGTCATGCAAACGATGTTCAGTAATAAATTTACCCTTAGCTAAATCGACACTGGCGATCCAGCGATCTTTGTTATCGGTGGCTTCTAGCATCAGGGCTAATTTATCTTCCGATTCATGCCACTGAATCGCGCTCTGGGTCCATCCCCAATCCTGTATTAATTGAATTTTACGTGGTGCTTTAGTGCTTTGGTAAGTTTCACCTTTCGCTTTAGCATTCTCAGCTTTCACTTTGGCAAGCACATCTTCATCAAAACCTGTAAGCCCCTCAATAGTGATATCGACTTGTTTATGCAGGTTTAAATCAAGCACCACAAAGCGTTGTCCTGGCGGCGTATCTTCAGCCACACGTGCACGCACGGGTACTGGATCGATATAGCCATCGCTACCTAAATAGTTAGGCATGATGTCGTGCTCACTGCTGCCGGTGTAATTCTTATCGGTCAGGGCAAGTAAAATGTAGCGGCCATCCGGTGACATGCTAAGCTCTGACACCACCTCGCTATCGCCTAAGTACCAAGTGCTGGCGGCGAGTGTTGGGTCGCTTTTTTGTAATGCTTCTTTGTATTGTGCCTTGGCGTTAGCATTCTCTTGCTGCAGCGCCACATACTGAATCAATCTATGCTGTTGCTTAGCAATATAAGACGTTGGCTCTTTTATACCTTCAGGCGCTTTCGCCATTTTAATTTCGGCAAGCTGCTCAACTAAGCCTGAGTCTTGATGAATTTGAAAAACATTGTCGCCCTGCCAATAGGCGATATCACCATTATTAAGATAACGCACGCCATCTATGGCGCTACGCTGGCGAGTCAGTTGGCTGACTTTACCTGTACTTAATTGCTTAACAAAAATATTACCCTGATACAGATAAGCCTTATGGGACTTAGTGCGATCTAACACGCCAAATTGCTGATCTGCAGCGTGTAATTTATCCAGAGCTAACTCGACCGCACGACTGTCATTGATGCCTTGCTGATAATAGCTACGTAAAGGTGAGGCGCTCGCTTGGCGGGCAAATAGCACACTTTGGCTATCGTCACTCCAGTAAGCCTCTTTAGCAAAAATACCCATCCAATCAGGATTGGCCATAATTTGATTAAGCGTAAGCGCCTGTGAAACTTGTGGCGGTTGGGCGAAGGGAACTTGGAATGCTTGTGGGGATGATACAGGAGCCGCTATTTCAGTCGATGTCGCTGCGCAACCTGCCAACACGGCAACCGCTAACGCACTTAAACCCAAATTTCGCATTACGCTTCTCATTTGTCCTTCCTTTTATTGTTATCGCAACGGCTAAATAACCTAACCTAGTCTAGTTTATCTGCTAGTTTTGCCTATTTGCGTAGTTTTGCCGAAGTTATAGCATAGTTAATCGCTAAACTTGCTTATAAAGAAGGATAAATCTTGTAACAGAAATTGATAGTACGAATATAGTGAAGAGAATTTTTAGGGCGAGGATATTATATAGGCGCAGCAGGTTGCGCTAAAAAATTGGCGAGTAGCTCAAGACCTTGCTCAGTAAGAATCGATTCCGGATGAAATTGCACCCCATAAAGTGGTAAGTCTTGATGGCTCATAGCCATGATTTCTCGGCCATGAATTGCATCATCAAACCAAGCATCGAGTACAAAACCTTCAGGCACAGCATCCACTAATAATGAGTGGTAACGAGTCACTGTTAAAGGTTGATTTAGCCCTTCAAATAACCGCTGACGGGTATGGGTAATTCTGCTGACTTTACCATGCATCACCCGTTTTGCGCGTACCACATTGGCGCCAAACACTTGTGCCATTGCTTGATGGCCTAGACATACACCGAGGATCGGCATGCGAGTGGCAAAATGCTCAATCGCTTTGAGCGAAATCCCGGCCTCATTGGGAGTGCAAGGACCAGGGGAAATCACTAAATGAGTAGGCGCAAGTACTTCGATTTCAGCAATGCTCACTTCGTCATTACGTTTCACCACGATCTCTTGCCCTAGTTGCTGAAAATACTGCACTAAGTTAAAGGTAAAAGAGTCGTAATTATCGATCATCAGCAACATACAAGATCCATTGGCCTAAATGGGTAAGGTGTAACGCATATCCGACGGATGAATGCGGGCGCAAATGCTACCACACCTTATCCTCAAGGTTTAGCCAATTACGGCATAAAATACAGCAACAAAAAAGCCAGTCATTCGACTGGCTTAGTTTTAAAACAACTTGAGCATTTCACCACAGCAATTTAGCGATCGTTATTTAACGACGGTCAAATGGCTACGACGCTTAGGAGGCTCATCAGTCGGTTCAGGTGCTTTAGCGTTTGTTTTAACAACCGATAAAGATGAATCGACTTCATCATCAATCAGATAAGCATCTTCGATATCGAAGACAGTACCCGAGCCGTTTTCACGGGCATAAATAGCGACAATAGCCGCCATTGGTAACATTACCTGCTGAGGAACACCGCCGAAACGTGCATTGAACTCCACAAACTCATTGCTAATTTGCAAATTGCCCACTGCGCCAGCAGCGATGTTTAACACTATCTGGCCATCCTTCACGTATTGCTGTGGTACTTGGGTGCCTTCAACAAAGGCGTCCACCACAACGTGAGGAGTCAATTGGTTGTCCATCAACCAATCATAGTAAGCCCTTAGTAAATAAGGACGATTTGGAGTCAAAGGTTTCATTACATACCCATGCGCATTTCGCGTTCAGCTTCAGTTAAAGAAGCTTTAAACGATTCACGCTCAAAAATTCGGGTCATATACGCTTTGATATCTTTAGCGACACGGCTATCTAGCTCAATACCTAATACAGGTAAGCGCCATAACAATGGGCCAAGGTAGCAATCCGCTAGACCAAATTCTTCGCTCATAAAGTAAGGCACTTCACCGAATACAGGTGCTATAGCAATCAGGCTTTCAGTCAACTCTTTACGAGCTGCTTCAACGCGATCACCCTTACGGATACGCTCAACTAGCGCATACCAGTCTGTATCTATGCGGTGCATCATCAAACGGCTTTGACCGCGAGATACTGGATAAACTGGCATCAAAGGCGGATGAGGAAAACGTTCATCCAAATATTCCATGATAATACGAGATTCGTATAATACGAGTTCACGGTCTACCAAAGTAGGCACTGAGTTATATGGGTTGACTTCAAGTAAGTCCTCAGGCATTTCGTTAGGGTCGACCTGTAAAACATCAACAGTAACCCCTTTCTCAGCTAACACGATACGCACTTGATGGCTATACAGATCATCAGCACCTGAAAACAGTGTCATGATAGAGCGTTTGTTGGCAGCAACAGCCATTGATACCCTCCAGAATCGAAATAAAACAAAAGTAAACGAGGGGCTAAGCCCCCCGTTTACACTATGCGGATATTACATTTTACCCGTTATTGGTGCCTAGTGTACATCTTTCCAATACTCTTTCTTCAAGAGGTAGGCCACAATAAAGAATATAAACAGGAATCCGAGTACCCACCAACCCATGGCTTTACGCTCTAGTTGGACAGGTTCAGCAGAATAGACTAAGAAGCCAGTGATATCACGTACCGCTTGGTCGTATTCTTCCGCATTCAATTTACCACCAGTCACAACAATAGAACCATCGGCTTGTTTAACAGGCGTACCCTGTAATTCTTCAAGCACGTGGGGCATTCCAACTGATGGGAATACTGTGTTATTCACACCAAATGGGCGACTAGGGTCTTTATAGAAGCCTTTCAGATATGAATAAACCCAATCCTCACCACGTACGCGTGCCACTAAGGTTAAGTCTGGTGGTGTAGCGCCAAACCATTTAGCAGCATCTTTGTGTGGGATCGCGTTTTGCATCAGCTCACCAATTTTAGCATCGGTGAACATATACTTATTACGCATATCATCAGCAGAAATACCGATATCAGTAGCAACGCGTTCATAACGTTGATACTGAGTGCTATGGCAACCAGAACAATAATGTTGGAATAAGTCCACACCACGCTCTAAAGAAGCTTTATCGTGCAAATCAACATTGGCATCTTCTAAATGTATTTTATGTCCGCTCGCGGCCAGAGCCAGTGTCGGCAACAAGGTAACTAATGCAATCAGTAATTTTTTCATTAGTGTGTCAACCTCGCTGGAACAGGTTTAGTTTTTTCATTCTTGCTGTATACCCACAGCGCCACAAAGAAACCAAAGTAAGTGAACGTAAACACTTGTGCAACTATCGTCAGCGTTGGCGTAGCAGGAACGACACCTAAATAACCTAAGACGATAAACGAAACAGCAAACTGGGCAATATTCAGTTTATGTAATGTGCTACGGTAACGAACTGACTTCACTTTACAACGATCTAACCACGGCAATACAAACAGTACTGCAATCGATAGTCCCATCATCACAACACCAGCCAATTTGTCTGGGATCGCACGCAAGATGGCGTAGAAAGGTGTGAAGTACCAAACGGGCGCAATATGCTCAGGTGTCTTCATTGAGTTAGCCGCTTCAAAGTTTGGCTTCTCGAGGAAATAACCACCGCCTTCTGGAATGAAGAACAACACATAGCAGAACACTATCAGGAAGCCTGCGACGCCCATGATATCTTTTACTGTGTAGTATGGGTGGAATGGAATACCATCAACTGGCCAGCCATTCTCATCTTTGTTCTTCTTAATTTCGATACCGTCTGGGTTGTTTGAACCCACTTCGTGTAGCGCAATTAAATGTAAGAACACAAGAACCACTAATACTAACGGCAGTGCAATAACGTGCAATGCGAAGAATCGGTTCAGTGTCGCGCCAGAAATCACGTAGTCGCCACGGATCCACAGTGTTAAATCATCACCAATGAATGGGATCGCGCCGAACAGCGAAATAATAACCTGTGCGCCCCAATATGACATTTGTCCCCATGGCAGCAAGTAACCCATAAAGGCTTCAGCCATCAACACGAGGAAAATTAACATACCGAACAGCCACAGTAGCTCTCTAGGCTTCTGATATGAACCGTAGATCAAACCACGGAACATGTGCAGATAAATCACCACGAAGAACGCTGAAGCACCCGTTGAGTGCATATAACGCAGCAACCAACCGTATTCAACGTCACGCATGATGTATTCAACAGAAGCGAAGGCGCCTTCTGCTGTTGGTACATAGTTCATCGTCAACCAGATACCCGTCAGTAATTGGTTAACCAATACCAACATCGCCAGTGAACCGAAAAAGTACCAAAAGTTAAAGTTAGTTGGCGTAGCATACTGACCCACATGACGGTTATAAGTCGCCGTCATTGGAATACGTGCATCAATCCAATTAATTAAATTCTTAACCATTACGCCACTCCTTTATCTACACCGATAATCACGGTGCCATCATCAACGTATTGATGTGGAGGGATAACTAGGTTCAATGGAGCTGGTACGCCTTGGAAAACGCGACCAGCCATATCAAACTTAGAGCCATGACATGGACAGAAGAAACCAGAAGTGACACCTTCAACTTGCTCACCGAATGAATCAGGCAAATAAGTAGGTGAACATCCGAGGTGGGTACAAATACCGACGGCAATAAAATACTCTGGCTTAATTGAGCGCAAAGGATTAGTTGCATAATCAGGCTGCTGCATTTCAACAGAAGCTGGATCTCTTAACTTACCATCATGTGTTGGCAGTTCATTGATTACCGCATCAGTGCGACGGACAACCCATACAGGTTTTCCACGCCACTCAACACGAATCAACTGACCTGGCTCTACTTTACTGATATTTACTTCGACCGGTGCACCTGCAGCTTTTGCTTTGGCACTCGGATTCCATGACTTGATGAAAGGAACCGCTACAGCGACGGCACCAGCACCACCTACTACGGCGGTTGCAGCTGTCAGGAATCTGCGACGTCCGGTATCGACTGGCGCATTGCTCATCCACTTATCTCCCAGAGGGTGTTGGAATTTTTATATTTCAAAGACCTTCGGCCCTTAGTTCATCACTAGGGTCAAAAATCGAAGTTTGAAGCGGGGCTCATTATAGCTAAAAATTAGAAGCAGATCATAGTGAAAACACTCAAGTAAGTTAGGGAGATTGCGTGTTTTTTACAAAAAGTTTAAAAAACACCCAATTATTAACCCTTTTTAATCCATTTAGTGTGTATTTCAAACATCTGAGCTGCCAATTAGGCATAAAGCATGCATTGCTAATATAAATGCGAACTGACATTTTCGATATCGATTAACAATTACTAGATGAAAAAATAGGCCCTGCAATGCAGGGCCTATTTAATTAATCAATCTTCTGCCTTACTTCTTAGGTGCAGTGCTCTTCATGTATTTGAAGAACTCGCTATCTGGCTCTAATACCATGATATCGGACTTACCTGAGAAACTCGCACGATAGGCTTCTAAGCTACGCACAAAACCGAAGAACTCAGCATCTTTACTGTAAGCGTCAGAATAAATCTTCGCCGCAAGTGCATCACCTTCACCACGAATGGTGAGAGCTTTACGCTCAGCTTCAGCAATTTTAACGGTCACATTCGCGTCAATCGTTGCGCGGATGATCTCTGATTGCTCTTTACCTTGAGCTCTATGCTCTTTCGCCACAGCTTGACGCTCGGCACGCATACGCTGGTAAATACTATTACTAACGTTAGCCGGTAAATTGATTTGCTTTACACGTACGTCGACAACTTTAATACCTAAGTCTTTAGCGCTTTCTGAGGCATTTTCTAGCGCATCGTTTTGTAATTCATCACGCTTACCAGAGACAATCTCTTTGATAGTGCGACGACCAAACTCAGTCCGCAAGTCGTTGTTTATCTTACGTTGCAATAGCGATTCCGCATTCGCTTTAATACCACCATTTGTAGATAGGTAATATTTCTCGAAATCTGCAATGCGCCACTTCACATAGGAATCGACCATAAGGTCTTTCTTCTCTGAAGTTACAAAACGATCGGCTGCGCCATCAAGTGTTTGAATACGCGCATCAAGTAGCTTCACTTTGTCGATCACTGGAACCTTAAGGTGCAGACCAGGACTATAGACACGAGTAACTTGCTTACCGTCAACATTGTCTTTGAGTATTTCACCGAAACGCGCCACGATAGCCCGCTCGCCTTCATTCACCACCATTAAAGATGACAAACCAATACCTAAGAGTACGGCGATAAGAATAATGCTTAATCTACCCATGGATTACTCCCTCCCTTGGCGAGTACGATCATCGCGGGATGGACGTCCACTCAAAGGCTCATTCGCGCGAGTCGTTGATACAGACGAAGAATTGACATTTTGCTGTGGCGTAGCTTCCAGCTCAGTTGTCGCAGGCTTCTGCTGAATTAGCTTGTCTAACGGCAGATACATTAAGTTGCCATTATTCTTGGCATCAATCAGCACCTTATTCGTATCCGTCATCACTTGCTGCATTGTATCAAGATACAAACGCTTACGAGTGACGTCAGGTGCGGCTTGATACTCTGGCAATAACAGCTCAAAACGAGCCACTTTACCGCGAGCCTCTAACACTTCACGTTCTTTATACGCACTTGCTTGCTGTGCCATACGTTCAACTTCACCACGAGCTTTAGGTTCAATTTCACGGGCATAGGCTTCAGCTTCACGAATAAAACGCTGCTCATCTTCTTGGGCTGAAATAGCATCATCGAAGGCGTCTTTTACTTCTTCAGGCGGACGTGCCGGCAAGAAGTTAACGTCAACAATGGCAAGGCCCAGTTTATACGGTTCAAGAATGCGCTCGAGTTCTTTCCAGGTATCGCGACGAATCGCATCACGGCCTGTAGTCAGAATATCATCCATTTTGTTATGTCCAATAACATAACGCAGTGCACTGTCTGTCGCTTCACGCAAACTGGCGTTCGCATCGACGGCACTAAATAGATACGAGTAAGCATCTAAAATACGATACTGAACATCAAGCTCAACTTTCACGACGTTTTCATCGGATGTCAGCATGCTGCCAGACGCAGGAATAGAGCGAACCGATTGAATATCAACAGGAAAAATCTCGTCTATGAACGTAGCTTTCCAGTGAAGACCAGGACCAATTTCGCCGTTATGTTGACCAAATCGCAGTGCCACACCACGCTCAGCTTCTTTAATTGTATAAAAACCCGAAAGTCCCCAAACAACCACAGCAACAGCAAGAATGATGATTAAGCTAAACGAGCTAAAAGATTGACCTGATGAGCCATTTCCTTTGCCGCCAAAGCGTTTTGAAAGATTACGAAAAACCTCATCGAGGTCCGGTGGCCCTTTGTCGTTACCACCTTTATTTCCCCAAGGATCATTACCCTTGTTACCGGGCTCATTCCAAGCCATTTAGCACTCCATAAGTGGATGAAATAAATTAGATTATTAACGTGTAACTTCATCTATCGATTCATCGAAGATAAAGGTTTCTAACTCACCCTGACTCTGTTTAGTTAATCGGCGCCAATTGGCATCCGATAAACGAACAGACAAAATACAGTTCCCCAGTGAGTCGTACTCCTTCTGCTGTATCGCATCCAGTCGATAAAACTGGCCAAGATAATGTCCAGCAGTAGCCGGAATTTTAAGTGTGAGCTCTTGAATTACCTCACCAATTAATTCGGTGATGGCTTTTAAGAGTAAATCAAATCCCAAATGCTTCTGGGCTGAAACCCAAACTCGAATCGGTTTACCCATATCGTCATATTCAATTCTTGGCGCCACATCCTCGAGTAGATCGATTTTGTTACATACCACGAGCTGCATGACTTCATCGGCACCGATCTCTTTCAATACTGATTGAACTTGGTCAAAATTATCCGTCATATTTTCATCTGCACAATCGATAATGTGCAGTAATAACTCAGCCTGTTTTGTCTCTTGTAAGGTTGCCTTAAATGCGGCTACAAGATCATGAGGCAAATGACGGATAAACCCTACAGTATCCGCAAGAATAACGGCACCATCGGGTAAGTCTAACTTTCTTAATGTGGGGTCGAGTGTAGCAAATAGCTGATCAGCGGCATAAACATCTGATGACGTTAGAGCATTAAACAGTGTTGATTTACCGGCGTTGGTATAACCAACTAATGAAACCGTCGATAAATCACTGCGTTTACGTGCACGTCGACTCTGTTCACGTTGTTTATCAACTCGTTCTAAACGCTTGTTGATATTCTTAATCCGCCCTCTGAGCAAACGTCTATCAGTTTCGAGCTGAGTTTCCCCTGGGCCACGTAAACCGATGCCACCTTTTTGCCGCTCTAAATGCGTCCAACCACGAATAAGGCGAGTCGACATGTGGCGCAATTGCGCTAGCTCCACCTGCAACTTACCTTCGTGGGTCCGTGCTCGTTGGGCAAAAATATCTAGAATAAGCGTCGTACGGTCGAGCACGCGACACTGACATACTCTTTCTAGATTACGCTCTTGAGCCGGACTCAATGCATGATTAAAAATCACGACATTGGCTTCAGTCGCGGCGACCAATGCAGCTAACTCTTCAGCTTTACCTGAACCCACAAAAAATTTACGATCCGGCGAACGTCGACTTCCTGTAATAACCCCAACCGATCTAGCTCCAGCAGATTCAACTAATAACTGCAGCTCAGTTAAATCTTCTCGGCGTTCCTCATCGGAAAAGTCAATATGGACAAGAACCGCTGTTTCTCCAGCCTCATAACGATCAAACAAGAAGCAAACTCCTCAGATAAAACTTATTCGCCACTAGGCGCATCATCTTGTGCACCATAACCACCAGGAGCATTTTGATGCGGAGTAACGTTAAATGGGCGTGCTGGCACAACAGTAGAAATCGCGTGCTTGTAAACCATTTGGCTCACTGTATTTTTCAACAGGATGACAAATTGATCAAACGACTCTACTTGTCCTTGGAGTTTAATGCCATTTACCAAGTAAATTGATACAGGAACGCGTTCACGACGCAATGCGTTCAAAAATGGGTCTTGTAAAGATTGCCCCTTAGCCATTTTATTATTTCCTTTTTAATTTATATAAAATAAACCGATATAAGTGATAGTTTTTTGTTTAGTTTTAGTATTATACAGCAAGGGCTAATAAGCTAGCGGCATTGACGCATAAGTGTAACTAAATTCCCCTCAGCACCACTTTCAAGCCAATTCAACTCTGGCCAACTGCGCAACCATGTTAATTGACGCTTGGCTAATTGCCTAGTAGCAGCAACCGCTTTTTCGACCATAGTATCATAGTCAAACTCACCCTCTAGGTATTGCCAGCATTGTCGATAGCCCACACAACGCATTGATGGCAAATCTAAATGTAAGTTTCCTCGGGCTTTAAGCTGAGTAACTTCCTCAATAAAACCTTGTGCGAGCATAATCGTAAAACGTTGCGCAATTAAGTCATGCAGCGTTTTACGCTCACGTGGTGCAATCGCAAATTGCACTACGTCATAAGGCAAAGGAGCAGACTTAGTTTGCGTCAACTCGGTCATGCTCTTACCGCTTATTCTATAGACTTCCAGCGCTCTGGAAAGTCTTTGTGGATCATTAGGATGAATTCTTTCTGCCGACACGGGATCTACAGCCCTTAATTGGTCATGCAGCGCTTCCCAACCTTTTGCATCGGCCTCAGCTTGAATCTCGATTCTAATGGCCTCATCCGCACTGGGTAAAGGTGATAAACCTTCAAGTAATGCTTTAAAATACATCATGGTTCCACCAACTAATACAGGTGTTTTTCCCATGTTGATGATTTTTTCTATTTCGGCTATCGCATCGATTCTAAAATCGGCTGCCGAATAGCTTTCACTGGGATCACGAATATCAATTAATCTGTGTGGCCCTCGAGCTAATTCCTCAGCTGAGGGTTTGGCACTGCCAATATCCATACCACGGTAAATTAGTGCTGAATCAACCGAAATAATTTCACAGTTATGCTTCTCGGCTAATTCTAATGCTAAAGCTGTCTTGCCAGAGGCCGTTGGCCCCATCAAAAATAATACTTTAGGGTGTAATTCTTTATTCACTGACTTGCTCTTTTAGCCACGATTGCCAAGGTAATGAAATTGCTTTATCGATAATTAGCTGCCTTTTTTCTTCTGCTAACTGCGAAAATAAGGCCCATGTATCTACTGCCGAAACAAACCCTGTTAAACTATGTGTTGCTAACCAAATGGCCAACGCACTCGGCGCAGGTGCTTCAAAACGTAACGATTGTAACCATTCAGGGATGACTTTTGCCAACTGACTCTCTCTGAGATATGGGGGCACTTTTTTAATAATCAACTGCTGATAACGAATTGTTAGTTCTAATCCAAGTTGCCGAATTAAGGTCTCATTTTCATCAAGTACAGCCTGCCAATCTGCATCGGCGGCAACAGATACTGGCATCAGTAAAGGTTGGCCAATTAATCCGGTCGCTAGTTTAGCTTCAATCTCTTGGCTTCGCGTCACTAATGCTACTGATTTAATAGATAATAGACAGAGATTATCTGCCGTTGCCATCACCCAATATTGTCCATCTAATATTGCTGGCATAGGTACTGATGGCTGAATAACTTGATCTTTAACACTATACGCTGGTGTTTGCAGTAACGCGCCATAACTGGCAATTGCCGCCTTTGATGGTAACTCGGTCCGTTGTCGTGACTCCCCAGCAGAATAACTACCACGCTGGCTATCTCTTGGCGTTACCATGCTACCAAAGGCATTCGTTTGAGTACCAAAACCAGTGCCCTCACGTCCAGCAACGACAGATTTTGCTTGCGCCGCTGCAACAACAGGAGGTTGAGCAGACTGAAGTGTATCAGCTTGCACATTAACTTGAGCTGAATCAGCGCCAAGTGCAAACGGGACAGATACTTCAGAGCAACTTTTAGGAGTATCCACAAACACATCTTCAACCTCATCCAAAGAGCTTGGATGTTTGACGTTGAGTTCCCCCGCTTCTTCTAGTGCCGATTGTAATGCTTGCAGAATATAATCATGTACATAACGTGCTTGGTGAAATCTCACCTCATGTTTAGCAGGATGTACGTTAACGTCCACTTGATAGGGGTCGATGTCCAACATCAACACATAACCCGGCTGCTCAAGTTGTGCTTTTTGCGCAAATGCCTGACGTACTGCATGATTGACCAAACGATCGCGGATAAGCCGACCATTGACATAAAAATAATGGGTATCGCTAACGTTATTCGACCAAGGAGATTGCAAATAGCCGCTAAGACGTAAATCATCGTGTTGGCATTCAATTTTTAGCGCTTGCTCGGCAAATGGCCGACCACATACTTGTGTCAAACGCTGTAAATACTGGGCTTCATTCACTGCAGGACGATAGTTGCGCACCATTTTGCCGTTATGCGTTAACGTGAAATGGATATCACCACGGACCAATGCGATGCGCTTTAACCATTCGTCAATATGGGTAAATTCGGTTTTATCACTCTTTAAAAAACGACGACGAGCCGGAGTATTAAAGAATAAATCCACGACTTCAATTGTTGAACCAACGGGATGCGCCGCTGGCATCACCTTAACGGCCATGTCGATACCTTCGGCGTATGCTTGCCACGCCTCAGTTTGTTCCGCAGTGCGAGAGGTTAAGGTCAAACGTGAAACTGAGCTTATGCTGGCTAGCGCTTCACCGCGAAAGCCAAAACTAAGAATTGCTTCAAGATCATCTAAGGTGTGCAACTTTGATGTTGCATGACGCGACAAGGCCAGCGCAAGTTCATCTTTTGTGATACCAGAGCCATTATCACGAATTTTAATCAGCTTGCTGCCGCCTTTGTCGATTTCAATATCAACTCGGCTCGCACCTGCATCGAGGCTATTTTCGACCAATTCTTTGACTACTGAAGCGGGTCTTTCAACCACTTCCCCCGCCGCAATTTGGTTCGCTAATTGCGGTGGTAGAATTTGAATGCCCATCATGCTTTCCTATTTAACTCTGGGGGATAACCAGCGTTTGCCCTAATTGCACCACATCGGATTTCATGCCATTCACTTGTTTAATACTCGACATAGACACACGATAACGCTGTGCTATTGCAGATAAGGATTCCCCGCGGCGGACTTTATGCTTAACTTTGGTTGATACTGTATCATCCACATAAGCTTTAGGTGCTCTGCCTGTTGATGCTATGTCAGTTGATGTTTTGACGGGTGCTTTTGCAGGTTTAGCATTATTGGAGTTGGCGCCACCTCTTTGTGCAAGTAAGGTATCGGCTGGCGGGTTACTGTGATAGTAACGACTCACACCTTTATAAATCGCATTAGCAATACTTTCTTGATGACGACTACTCGACAATAAACGTTCTTCTTTTGGATTCGAAATAAAGCCCGTTTCGACCAAAATAGAGGGGATATCTGGTGACTTTAAAACAGCTAAACTGGCTGACTCCGGTCGACTCTTGTGAAGTTCTGTGACTCGGCCTAAGTCTTTTAAAATATCACCAGCAACAGAATGACCTATCGCCATAGAGCTATTCATCGACATATCGAGCAAGGTCATCGCTAAATACTGTTCATTATCCGTATTTTGGATAATATCTCCCGCACCACCGAGTAATTCTGAATGTTTCTCTTTTTGTTCTAACCAACGACCAATTTCACTGTTTGCTCGTCGCATAGATAATACCCATACCGAGGCACCACGAGGATTAGGCGAAGTAAACGCATCGGCATGAATTGACACAAGCAAATCGGCTTTACTGTTGCGGGCTAGCTCTGAGCGTTTATTCAAATTCACAAAATAATCGCCCGTGCGGATCATCACAGCACGCATCCCTGGCGTATCATTAATTTTGCTTGCTACGCGCTTTGATATCTCCAAGGCAACCTTTTTTTCATACACACCAGAAGGGCCAATAGAACCCGGATCGTCCCCACCATGCCCTGCATCAATCGCAATAACGATATCTCGAGAGGATTGCGCTGACTGGGTGACAGTTTTAATCGGTGTAGATGTCACCACTGCGGTAGCTGTTGTTAACGTTTTATCTTCTAAATCAACCACTAAACGATTGCCATAAGGCGCAGTCACTGGCAAAGAAAATAAGCTGGCATTGAGGGGTTTAACCAGATCGATAACTAGCCGTAAATCTCCCTTAGTGGGTGACTGGCTAATCCGCACTCCTTTAACTAATTTACTGTTATTTTCTAACTTATTAAGTGCCACTTTCGCCGTTGATTTTTTTAAATCCACCACTAAACGGTTAGGCCCATCCAAGGTAAAATAACTGTAATTTGGTACTTCGCTTAAATCAAACACGATTCGAGTTGACTCAGGTGCAGCCCAAATACGTACGCCTTCTAACTTATTGGCGGCATAAGCAACCACAGAGAAAAAGGAACATAAGAAAAGTATAGTAATCTGAAAATAAACGTTATTTTTTATCATTGTTATTTTTATTTTATCGCTGCTAATAACTTTTTACCCGGCTCTGATAAGGCCTTAATGTGTATTTCACGACCACTATTTTGATAGCTTAAATGTATGTGGATATCCGCATCTGGCAGTAAACCCTCACCTTTATCAGGCCATTCAACAATACACAGGCTGTTGTCGGTGAAATAATCACGGATACCCATAAACTCAAGTTCTTCTGGATCATTTAAACGGTACAAATCAAAATGATAAACTTCGACCCCCTCTAACTCATATGGTTCAACTAAAGTGTAAGTTGGGCTTTTAACAGCGCCTTTATGACCCAGCCCTTGAATTAAACCTCGGCTTAGCGTCGTTTTACCAGCCCCTAAATCACCCGTAAGATACAGAGTCAAAGGCGCTTGGACATGGCGGGCTAGTTTTTGCCCTACGGCAATGGTGTCGTCTTCGTTGTCTAAGAAAAAAGTTAACTCTGTCATATCCACTTATATCACTGCTGTTATTGAGGAAGAAGCGACTCAATCTTATGAAGGAATAGGACAAAGTCTAGCCCTGCTTGAGTCTCACATAGCGCCTAGAGTAAATCACTATTCACTAATTGGCGAATAAAAGGCATCAAATCACTCGCTAACATACCACGTTCTCCTTTTGCTGCCGCCAGATCCGCGGCGCAGCCATGCACAACAACACCCACTACTGTCGCCTGCATATTATCCATTCCTTGAGCCATTAGCGCGCCTATAATACCAGATAACACATCGCCACACCCACCACTAGCAAGTCCAGGATTACCCACTGGCGCCACTACCATTTGTTTACCATCAAAAATAACCGTTCCAGCACCTTTTAGTAGTACTACGCCACCGTACTTTTGTTGCATAGCCCGCACGGCTGCAAATCGGTCTTGCTCAATTTCAATAATGGAACAACCGAGTAAACGTGCTGCCTCGCCAGAATGGGGCGTTAATACCCAATTAGTTTGCTGACGAGGCTCATGACTCAATAGATTTAAGGCATCGGCATCCAAAACACAGGGTTTATCGCTTAATCCTGCGGCTTTAAATAAGTTATAGCCCCAGTCATGCTTACCTAAACCAGGCCCAAGCACGATGACCTGAGCCCAGCCAAGGCGTAGATACACTTCCATATCGACTAAATCGCAGCCCCAAAACATGAGTTCAGGACGGGAGACATTCACAGTTAGCTGATGTTCGGCTCGGCTGATCACCGTAACCAGCCCAGCTCCTGCTCGCAAACAAGCCTCACTCGCTAACCTAACTGCACCAGCCATGCCTATATCACCGCCAATAACGGTGACCTTACCCGATTGACCTTTATGACTATCACGGGCTCTGGCGGCAAAATAATCCTTAAGCGTCTCTATTCCTACCCGCTGCGCACTGCCTTTTGCGAAGAAAGCTGTTAAGCCCAAATCAGTAAATTCAAGTTCACCACTGTAATGCCGTGCCTTGCCGGTTAATAAACCTTGCTTCAAACCACCAAAGCATAAAGTGACATCTGCCATTACTGCCACACCTGCTATGGCACCTGTATCAGCAATCACTCCAGAGGGTAAATCAAGGCTCAAGACCCACGCTGCGCCCTCATTGATGGCGTTAATATACTGAGCCATATCATCGCCCACTGCATCACGTACACCGGTGCCGAGTAAACCGTCGACGATGATTTTTGCCGTAAAAATTCGCATAACATCGAAGGGCAGTAATTCCCCACCGCCGGCAAGGTAATGGGCCAACGCTTGCTGACACTCAGCAGTACGTGCAGATGAAGCCATCATCACAGAAACCGCAATACCACTCTCCCTCGCCAACCTCGCGCACACTAAAGCATCGGCACCATTGTTACCGCTACCAGCTAGGATTAACACAGGTAAGGCTGTGGAGTTATGTTTTGTTAAACACGCAAAAGCCGCTGCGCCAGCACACTCGACCAATTCATAGAGGCTTAATGCTCCCTGCGACACAGCACTCAGTTCAGCTTCGCGAACTTGCGCTCGGGTATATAAAGCCTTGGGGAATTGCGATAGATCTTGTGCCATGAAGGATCTCCTTAGACGCCAATGACTTCATTCCATAATGAGTTACCTCAACATAGGCGTCTTGGCAAAACTGAGCAAAGCCGATAAAAATCAGCTAATAGATCAAGAAAGTAGCAAAAATTAGGATGGGAAATGATGACGTAAATCAGATCGGGCGTAGAAAACCAGCCAAACTAAGCCAAAATAGCGTAAAAGTCGCAGATAGGCGGATGACATAAACACAAAAGCCAGCACTGGGCTGGCTTTTGGGAAAAGGTGTTAGTTTTAGATATCGTCCATCCGAATCGTGCTGTGGACCAAACGTTGTTGCTGAGTTTTCTCTACTCGAATTAAGTTGGCTAACGCATTACGCGCATCTTCGGCAGTGGTTGAGTTAACTGTTTTTTCTAACAAACCAATCAGACGATTTTCTAGGTCTAAGTGTAAGTTGAGCACATCGTCTTCATTCATGTTTGCAGGTAACATAGTGTCTTGGCAACGCTTGGTAAAATCTTCAAAAGTGAAGTCTTTATACCAAGTGTCAAGAATACGATGTGGTGCTTCCTCCATATAATCACGCAGTTTCTCAGCCATCGTTTTTTGATGAGACTCAAAATAGTCCAACATCATCTTAACTCGAGCCGAATCAGCTTGATTATTAAGTCGGCCATAGAGTTGCGCCATATCTAAGCGGCACTTTGCCACATATTCGAGTAAATCACGTAATTGTTGAATACGCATATAATGCACTCCATTGTCAGGCCAACTACTTGGCGCTATAAATTTTATGTCTAAGTTCATTATGTAAGTAAAAGCGTTACGAATATTTGAACAAGGTCATAATTTAGCTTTCGCAAGGCGATCTAATTTAGAGAAAGTTAAATAAACACGCAATAGATCACGCTGTGAAATGATATCAGCCTGTTTTTAAGAAGAGAGAAAAGCCAAAAGAGATCTCAAGGCACTTAACCATAAAGGACTGGTATAGGTCTTTAGTTGTACATAACAAATCTTAAATATAGGATTTACAGCAGATAATCGTTAATCAAAACAAGTGTAGATAAGCTAATTGAAGGAATGAAATCAAAAATATAGCAAAACAGTGTTAATCAACTACGATTGGAACCTATTTTCAGACTCGCTACTTAAGCATGAGGAAAATATCTCGAGATTAGCAGTCAAACTAATGAAGATTTAAAGCGTTGAGGAAACAGAGCAAAATTGGAGCGACGTGATTTTGTTCAAGAGGGTTCGAACCGATGGCCTATTCCTTGAAAAACAAAGGTATCGACATATCAAAATCACAACTGAACTAATGCTCATTGAATAATTTGATAGTGGAATATTTAGGAGTTTGGAGCGACATGATTTTATTCAAGAGCGGTTCGAACCGATGACCTATACCTTGAAAAACAAAGGTATCGCCATATCAAAATCACAACTGAACTAATGCTCATTGAATAATTTGATAATGGAAGAGTTAGGAATTTGGAGCGACATATCGGGTTCGAACCGATGACCTATACCTTGGCAAGGTATCGCTCTACCAACTGAGCTAATGTCGCAAAATCTGTATTAATGATTGATTAAATCACTAAGTTTTAATTTGGAGCGACATATCGGGTTCGAACCGATGACCTATACCTTGGCAAGGTATCGCTCTACCAACTGAGCTAATGTCGCATAATCTGCATTAATGATTTGATAAATCACTAATTTTTAATTTGGAGCGACATATCGGGTTCGAACCGATGACCTATACCTTGGCAAGGTATCGCTCTACCAACTGAGCTAATGTCGCAGAATCTGTATTAATGATTTGGTAAATCACTAAGTTTTAATTTGGAGCGACATATCGGGTTCGAACCGATGACCTATACCTTGGCAAGGTATCGCTCTACCAACTGAGCTAATGTCGCATTCAATCTAAATTAGCAGAACATCTCGTTCGCATCAAAAAGTTGAGGCCGCATTATATGAAAAATTCATGCGGCTGCAACCCCTTTTGCATATTTATCTACTGATCGGTCAAATTTTAAATACTTTACTGCGATAATACTGCAATTCGGCAATCGACTCTTGGATATCCTGCAGTGCTTGGTGAGTGTTTTGCTTCTTAAGACCCGCCATCGTTTCTGGGCTCCAACGCTTCACCAACTCTTTAATGGTACTAACATCTACATTGCGATAGTGAAAATAATCCTCTAGCTCGCGCATGTAACGATTTAAAAAGCGTCTATCTTGGCCAATACTATTACCGCACATAGGAGATGCGCCCTTGGGCACATACTGCTCTAAAAAGGCAATAGTCTTTGCGACGGCTTGCGCTTCTGTTTCTTGGCTGGCACGAACGCGATCAATAAGCCCAGATTCACCATGATGTTTCTGGTTCCAATCATCCATAGCAGCAAGCGCCTCATCTGATTGATGAATCGCAATAACTGGACCTTGACCAATAATATTGAGTTCTTGATCTGTCACTAAAGTGGCAATTTCAATGATCCTGTCGACATCGGGCTCTAACCCTGTCATTTCTAAATCAATCCAAATGAGATTATTTACATTTGCCGTCATAAATCAGCCTTATCATGTCAGTTAGCCTAAATTCAGGCTTTTTTATTCAAGAGTGTGTATCATACTGCTTTTTTGCAACACAAAAAATCACCTAATTGACGAAGACGAATCAGTGACGAAAAAGAAACCCCTAAGCCAAGGTCAATTACGCCGTATGCGCGCTAATCACGAAAAGCGACTCAATCGTGATGGTAGCGAAAAAAATACGCCCGAATTACAAGATAGTTCACTGGGGCAAGAACAACCCGGTACGGTAATTTCACGCTTTGGTCAACACGCCGACATCGAAACCGAAAGCGGCCAAGTGGTGCGCTGTAATATTCGTCGTGCTGTCACCAGCTTAGTCACTGGCGATAAAGTGATTGTACGCTTAGCCATTGAAAGCCAAGCCAATAGCGGTATTGCAGGTATTGTTGAAGCGGTTCACCCACGTCGATCATCACTCACGCGACCCGACTTATACGATGGCGTAAAAATCATCGCCTCTAATATCGACCAGATTTTAATCGTATCGTCGGTATTACCCAGCTTTACCACCCAAATCATCGATCGATATCTAGTGGCTGCCGAAGATACCGACATTCCGCCTATCATCATTTTAAATAAAATTGACTTGCTCAACCCCGATGAGGCGCAGGCCATAGATGAAGCGCTACAACGTTATAAAGATATTGGTTATCCAGTTTATAAGGTCAGCAGTAAGCTAGGTGATGGTATTGATACCATCAAAGACATACTCAAAGATAAAGTTAGCGTGTTTGCTGGCCAATCAGGTGTCGGTAAGTCATCGATCATCAATGCCCTATTACCCGATGCTGAACTGGTTATTGGTGATGTGTCTGACAATTCAGGTTTAGGTCAGCACACCACAACCACAGCCAAACTCTTACATTTACCCAGCGGTGGCGACTTGATTGACTCCCCTGGCGTGCGTGAGTTCGCCCTCTGGCATCTCCCTGCACAACGTGTAGGTTGGTGTTTTATCGAATTTCGTGAATATCTTGGCGCATGTAAATTCCGCGATTGTAAGCACGGTGACGATCCTGGCTGTGCACTGCAAGCAGCCCTGAGCGAAGGTAAAATCAGCGCAGATCGCTTTAATAATTACCATAAAATTATCGCCAGCTTAGATGAACAACGTCATGCGCGCCATTTCCGCGCGGCAGCGGATGAATAATAACTGATTGATAAATAACAGTGCTCTCAGAAAAGATTGAGCAGTAAGAAAAGGAATTAACATTGGATAATCTTAAAATAGCCTTGCAGTACATGCTGCCAAAACACTTATTATCTCGTCTAGTGGGTAAATTTGCCGCTGCCGAAGCGGGCGCGTTAACCACAGCTGCCATCAAATGGTTTATCAAACAATATAAAATTGATATGAGCGAAGCGGCACAAAGCGAACCTGATGCCTATAAAAGCTTTAATGCTTTTTTCACCCGCGCGCTAAAACCCGGTATTCGGCCGTTGGATCTAGACGCCGATATCATGGTGCACCCCGTCGATGGTGCCGTTAGTCAATTAGGCCCCATTAAAGATGGCCGCATCTTTCAAGCAAAGGGTCATCATTATTCAGCGTTAACATTACTTGGCGATCAAGCCGATGATGCTAAACGCTTTGAAGGCGGTGATTTTGCGACTATTTACCTCGCACCTAAAGACTATCACCGCATTCATATGCCGATTAAAGGCACCTTGTCAAAAATGACCTATGTTCCCGGTGAGTTGTTTTCAGTGAATCCACTCACAGCTAAACACGTCCCCGGCTTATTTGCTCGCAATGAGCGGGTTGTGGCGATTTTTGAAACGGAATTAGGACCACTGGCGATGGTATTAGTTGGCGCAACGATTGTCGCCAGTATCGAGACAGTATGGGCAGGGACAATTACCCCTCCAACAGGTAAGCAAGTTTTTACATGGCAATACCCAACTCAAGGCCCTGATGCCATCACCTTAGATAAAGGCGATGAGATGGGCCGTTTCAAATTGGGCAGCACTGTGGTGATGTTGTTTGCCAAAGATACTATCCAAACTTTTGCAGAAGGCGTTGAAGCCGAAGCGATAACCCGTATGGGTCAAGCCTTCGCCAATCTTAAAGATGTTAAAAAGTAATTTAAGCCCGCTTAAATTTACGCAAAACCCTCAAGATTAATCGATACCATCTAGCCGTACTGCTTTTTAGCAGTACGGTTGATATTGGCGGCACTGTCATGCATGGCTATTATCATACCTAGGCGCGACTATCGTCATAGTCACTAACACCACCTTCAAAATCGACCAATCACACCAATAAAAAAAGAACGCTTGAAACATACCAATCTCAGCGTAACTTGGCTAATATGATACGTCTTTTGCACCTAAATATTCTTAGCCTATATGCCACGTATTTTATTGTTCATTATTGTTTTTTTCTCATTTTCTGTTGTTGCCAACTCTCCACTGCAGCTGGACAAACGTCTTGGCATGAACAAACAAGATCAACAACAAAATCCCAGCATTGATGAACAAATTAACGATCTAAAAATTAACATAGAGAAGCTTGCAGCTAACGCAACCAGCTTCCAACAGGCGCAAATCGATTTTGAACAACATAAAAAAAGCACTGATAAAGCGCTCAAAGAAGCTTATAAACCGCTGCCACTAGAAAAAGGTACCGATCTCAGCCAGCAAGCTTCTATGGCTTACCTGCGCCTATCTGAGCTTAAAGAAAGCGAGTCTACCTTAGTTAGACAAGTTAACGATTTACTACAACGCCAGAATGAGTTGCCAGCTGTCATTGCCAGTGCAAGACAAAATTTGGTGCAAAATAAAAAGGCTGAACTTGCACCATTAGATACGCCATCGGGTGAATTGCAACAAATGCAACGGCTGTTTTTTGAACAAAGCCTGACCACCAATGAAGCTGAATTAGCTAGCAGTCAAAAACGCATTGAACTGACGCAATTACAATTACAATTAGTGCGTCAGCAATTGATACAACAAGAAGCGTTAATTGAAGCCATTAATAAAGCTATCAATAAACAACGCCAGCAAAAAACCGATGCAACCCTAGCCAAAAACTTGGTCGATACTGACAAAGTTATCGACCCTGTCACCCGTAATATTGCCGATACCAATCACATTTATGGTCAGAAACTGCAAACCCTGACCTTACAGATCAATAATGTCGTCGAACAGCAAGAACAAGCTGAAACCCAATATCAATCCCAAGCTAAACAACTTGCGAATATTCAAGAACAAATCACTTGGGTCAAAATGAACTCCGCCTTTGGTGAGCGTTTTTTACAGATATTACAATCGCTGCCTAAGCCGCCAAATAATGAAAAGCTTCAGACACTCATCGCCGATGCCCGTTTAGACAGATATCATTTAGAACAACAGCAAGCACTCAATGAGCAAGAACTAGAGCATCCTGGTTTATACAATGATCAACAAATTAAGTTACTGCATTCGCAGCAAAGTTTAATTGCACAGTTGATGCAAAGCTATGACCAATACCTCAGTGAATTAGGCAAGTTGAGAGTTAACTATCAACAACTCAGTCAACAGCACCTCACTCTAAAAAATACTCTTAATGAACATTTATTCTGGGTGCCTAATGCCGCTAGCATTAGTAAATTATGGCTTACGGATCTCGAGCGCAGTGCAGTATGGTTGGTGCAACAGGCACAATGGGATGAACTGGGTAAAGCGTGGGATGAGCAAAACGATTATTGGTCTTGGTGGATTATATTGCTGGTATTATGTTTAGTCGTACAAGACTTGATTACGCCTAAATTCAATCGTTTATTTAATCATTACACCACTTATGTGGGTAATGTGACCCAAGATAAGTTCATTTACACGATAAAAGCACTCGCCTGCAGCTTAAGCTATGCATTAATAAAACCGATACCTGTGATTTTGGCGGGGTTAATCTTTTACCAATCCGATCGCAATTTTGTACAGGCGGTAGGTATGGGCATACTGGCTATTGGCTTAGTTTATCTGTTATATCGTTTTATCTTTATTCTCACGCTCGACAAAGGTGTGCTGGTCGGACATTTCAAACGTCCATCAAAGCTTATCCAAGCGGGTCAATTTAGATTCAGGCACTTTGTGTTGGTTGCCAGCCCATTATTAGGCTTGATGGGTTTTACCGAAGTGCTCGATGCATCATTGGTACGCAATAGTATTGGGCGCGGCGCATTTATTATATTTTGTATTGTTTTATTCTTATTTTACAAAGATATTTTACTGCTCAGCCGTAAAAGTGCCAATGCACAGCAAGACGGTAAGAATAAAAAACTTATCCAGAAAATGCTTTGGTTTTTGTTGATATCATTTCCATTACTCAGTGCAGTACTCGCGTTTAGAGGATATTACTTTACCGCCTTTCAAATGTTGCTCCAGCTACAATTATCTATCGTGCTAGGTCTGGGTTTCTTGTTGTTATATCAGCTCATTAAGCGCTGGATGTTAATTGAGCGCCGCCGTATTGCTTTCGATCGCGCCAAAGCTAAACGGGCTGAACGCTTAGCACAAAGAGAAAAAGGTGAAACACACCATCTCTCTACCGATGGCCTCGATACCTATGAAGAGCCAGTAGTGGATCTCGAAACGATTTCAAGCCAGTCACTTGGGTTAGTGCGCTCGTTATTATTATTGGCTTTTTTAGCCAGCTTAATTGGCCTGTGGACACAAACCCATACCGCATTATTTACCTTTCTCGACGGTATTACGCTGTGGACAACCAATACCAGCGTGAATGGCTTAGAGCAACAATTACCCATTACCATGAAATCCTTGATGTTTGGGCTTATTGTGGTCGGCTTCTCAATGATGATCGCAACTAATTTACCGGGCTTACTTGAGCTGATGATCCTACAAAGATTAGACCTATCACCCGGTACTGGGTTTGCGATTACCACTGTAAGCCGTTATTTAGTGGTCTTTTTAGGATTATTAATCGGCTTCTCTAATCTGGGAATGGAATGGTCTAAACTGCAATGGTTAATAGCCGCACTCTCGCTCGGTTTAGGTTTTGGTTTACAAGAGATTTTTGCTAACTTTATCTCGGGCCTAATCATTTTATTTGAAAAACCAGTACGCATTGGCGATACCGTGACGATTCGTGATTTAACCGGGACTGTGAGTAAAATTCAAATTAGGGCGACAACAATTATTGATTGGGACAGAAAAGAAATTATCATTCCAAACAAGGCCTTTATTACTGAGCAATTAATTAACTGGTCGTTGTCAGATCCGATTACGCGCGTGATTGTTTATGTATCAGTTGCGCGTGATTCTGATCCGGCCAAAGTTGAGGCAACGCTCTATCAAGCGGTGCAAGAGTGTGAAGATGCACTAGCAACCCCTGAACCAGAAGTATGGTTTGCCGGTTTTGGTAAACATACTCAAGATTATGAAGTCCGTGCCTACGCAAAAGATATGTCATCACGCTGGCCACTTCGCCATGATTTACATAAACGAGTCACTAAAAAACTCAAAGAAAACAATCTTGAACTCGCTTATCCACAAATGGAAATCTATATTAAAAATAGCCAAAATCGCGAACAACAAAGTATTATTAGAAGCTAATAGGATTGCACAATATGCTCATTTTTGCTCACCGTGGTGCCAGCGGTTATCAGGCCGAAAATACGTTAGCTGCTATGGAGAAGGCATTGCAACTAGGTGTGCCAGCCGTTGAGCTCGATGTGCATAATGTTGAAGGTGAGCTAGTCGTGTTTCACGATCGTCGTCTTGATAGTAAAAGCTCAGGATCAGGAATTATCCATTTAGTGAGTAAGGATTATCTGGCGAGTATTAATGTAAAAGGTGAACCAATACCCACATTGTGGCAGGTGCTGGAATTGATTGCAGGGCGCTGCATAGTTAATATTGAATTAAAAGGCATTAATACCGTTACGCCGTTAATTGCTTTATACCCAAAGGCTTTAAAACAACTCGGTTTTACTCAAGAGCAGTTACTGATTTCCTCTTTTAATCATCCTTATCTACGTGAGTTTAAACAAACACTCCCAAAAGCTTTAGTCGCACCGCTACTCGCCAGCATTCCACTCGAGGGTGCCGCCGTTGTCAGCCAGCTTGATGCTTATTCCTTGAATTTAGATGTGAGTTTCATCAATCAAGCGTTAGTTGATGATGCACACCAGCGCGGCGCCAAAGTTTATGTTTATACGGTCGATCATGTCGATGATATTCATGCACTTGAACTAATGGGCGTTGATGGCGTGTTCAGCAATTATCCCGATCGCGCCATGCAGGCTTTAACTCAAGTAATCACCACAGATTACCTTGGTTACTTTGAATAAAGTGTGGCTGATTAAGACTGGTTATTTCGCTGGGCCCAATAGCCGATAAAAATAAACATCGTCATAATTAACAGAAACATCCAATGGGATGGCATAGCCGCAATATGCCTTGCCACCCATGGGGTAACTTTAACAATCAATAGACCGTAACCAAAAGCATTAATAATAATAAAAACAAAGGTCCGCAGCACAAAAGAATGCCCTAGTAAATGGCGCCTTAGGAGACGATTGACGTCCGCTGAAAAAACCAAAATTAGGCATACTACCATGGCGGTAGCAATATCAAATGCCCAAGGACGAAGCATGTTTCCCAATTGGGCGATGATGGCAACTAACTGATCAAACATAATGAATTAACCTAAAAAATACCGCACAAGCCATTTTAATAACTGAGACTGTGCGTAAAATAATGAATTAAAAACCAGTGCATTGAAAAATAACAATAACCAAGCATAAAGGGAGACGCCATGGGGCACAAGTTACTCTTGCTAACAAAGGTCAATCAACAATACCACGACTTAATTGAGGCGCTGGAACTCCCTAATCTAGTACTACTCAACGATGATCCCAAACACTTAATTGAGGCTGATATTTGGTTAGCTGAACCTAAGCTCGCAGCGCCATTATTACCTCATGCAAAAAATCTAAAATGGTTGCAGTCCAGTTTTGCGGGCATAGATGCCCTGATGAGCCCAAGAGGCAGAAAAGACTACCTACTAACTAATATTAAAGGCATATTCGGCCCATTGATGAGCGAATATGTGTTCGGTTATTTACTCGCTCACATCCGTAGCCACGATTTTTATCGGCTGCAGCAACGACAAAAACACTGGCAGGTTGAATCACCACCATATTCAAGTTTACAAAACATGCGCTTACTCTTGCTCGGGACTGGGTCGATAGCTCAATATTTAGCAAAAACCGCACAACATTTTGGCATGCATGTCACGGGTATCAATAGCAGTGGCAATACGGTTGACAGTTTTGATGCTATCGAAACGATGCCAACATTAGGAGAAGCCCTGACTAAAGCCGATGTGGTGGTTAATTTATTGCCAAGCACACCAGCAACACGCAACATACTCAACGCTGATATGTTGGCGACGTTAAAGCCAGATGCCATTTTGTTTAACGTCGGCCGCGGTGATGCCCTTGACCTTGACGCGCTCAATAATCAGCTTATCGCTAATCCTAGTCAGCAAGCGATTCTCGATGTATTTACTCAGGAACCTTTACTCAATAGCCATCCTATTTGGGAACGAGAAAATACCATTATCACCCCGCATATGTCGGCGCTGAGCCAACCAGAACAAATAGTCACCCAATTTAGCCAAAACTATCATCGCTACTTAGCTGGTAAGCCACTAGCTAATGTTATTGATTTTAATAAAGGATACTAAAATAGCTTAACTTAAATACTTGTTGGGATAGTAATGACCACTGCGATGTACAAATAAAAAAAGAAGGATGACTGTGATGGAACGCGGTCATCGAATAATTATTAAACAGGTTTATTCAAATAATGGCCACAAGCGTATTGCATTTGATAAGCGTTTTCATTTAGAATTAGCTCAATTCATTTGGGAGGCTAGAAAATGTACGTTTGTCTTTGCCATGCAATCACAGATACGCAAATTAAAAACGCAGTAAGCCAAGGCGATAGCTCTCTTGCTGACGTCAAAAAGCGCTTAGGTGTGGCCGACCAATGTGGTAAATGTGCCAGAATGGCGGTGCAGATTATCCAAAACCAACTAGAACTTGAACCTAATTATTACGAAGTCGCCTAATAAAATTGATGGTTAACGCACTCGCTAACCTATAGCCAAACCATCCATTAGCGACAAAAAACGCTTACACAGACGACATAAGTTACGTTAAAGCTAATCGTAAAGTTATCATCTGCTTCCTCACCCTGGTATTCTTATTCGCCCCCGTATTTTCGCTTCCCAATAGTTCTATCTTGTATCAATCCTAAAGACAAAATAGGGCATTAATAGCCGCTAAAAGACCATAATACTTAACCTGCTGATACGAAATAATAATCCCCATCAACTTAGATTATCTAGCATAAATTCAATGGGGATATTTCACTGCAGCTATAGGAGAAAGCCACTATTTACGCTTCAACAAATAAGCGGCCTCATTTAGCCAAGGTACAGCTTTTTTCATAAATCGAGGATTTTCCGCTAACACATCTTGTGATGCTAGCACCTCGATATCAAAGTCATCACTCAGGTGCTGCTCCACCCAAGTCGGCGATACCGCAAACGGGGGGCCATTTAAGGCTGCTTGTGGATAATCTAAGGTTACGAGTAAACCGATACTGCCACTAGGTAATAAGTTCGCCAGCTGCTTTGCATAGTGTGCACGCATATTTTCTGGCCAAGCAATAAGGGCAGCGCGATCATAAAAGGCCGTCACCGCTTGTGTAATCGTCTTAGGCAAAGTGAAAATATCACCCTGATACACACTGATCTGCTCAGTTTGATAATGTTGGTGCCCACCAACTGCCGTTTGCGTAAGCTCAAGCTGGTTGTCAGTGAAAAACTGCTGTACAGCCAGTTCATTTAGCTCGCAACCAATCACTTGATGCCCTTGCTCGGCTAAAAAGCACATATCTAACGACTTACCACATAAGGGCACAAACACTTGAGCATCAGCCGGCAGAGAAAGCTTCTGCCAGTACTGAACAAGGAAAGGATTGATGTCTTGCTGATGAAAACCTATATGTTGCAGGTGCCACTTTTCATGCCAAAAACCGGGTTCCATGGTGTATCTCTATTCGCTAAAGTGACCCTTACTTTAATGGCATTTTAAAATCGATGCAAAGCTCCTTGCAATTGACCCGATGCAACAATGTAAAGACTAAGTTACTGATCTAAAGTAGCTTGCACTTTACGCAGCCAAACACAGTTATCACACTGACATTGACGGCGTGATAGATGATGTGGGCTTAAAGATGAATCAATAAAATCCACCGCAATTAATAACTGCTGTTTTAACTCGGTTACTGATTTTTCATTCACGGCCACTAGCTCATCGTTCTGGTTCATCCAGATGCATTCCATACCCTGGTGGCAAGTTAAACATTGTTCGTCGCGATCATTAAAAAATACCGCATGCGGACAATGAGTAACTTCCATTGACTGTAAAATTCGCTTACGCGGATATGCTAATAATTCAATCAACAAAGCTTTATATTGGGTGGGCATAGGCCCTCCTTAGCTGCACTTTTTATGGCGGTTAATTAACAAATACTTATCTTGTTCGATGTCCAAAGACTACCTATAGTCGTGCAGATTTAACTTGATGTAAGTCAAAGTCAGTGACGAAATGATCGTATAGGTAAGGCACTATGGAAGCTAAGTCTTAAAGCGCTTAAAAATTCTTAACTAAAACTCAGCCTCGATTTGATTATCGCCCCTGCTTACTGGTTAAATGAACAAAACAAGGAGCGCAATTTGCAAACACCTCAGCTGCAACATTTTTATATTTCCGAAGAGCAATCTATTTACTTGCTCAAGGCCAATGATGCCCGTAAGCACAAGGCGTGGATCCGCCTGTGTAAACAGCAACTGAGTAAGCTTGGATATGCCGATATTGAATTAGTTGGCAAAGGTGCCTACGGTTTTGTGTTTGCTGGCATCAATCAAACAGGCGATGCCCATGTTTTTAAGTTTTCGCGGATAACGCTACCGCAACATGTTCAAGACCGGCTCGAAGAAGAAGCCTTTATGCTGTCATTGCTAAAACACCCTAATGTGCCTGGCGCGATTAAATTTGAACGTGTTGGCAAACAAGGCATTTTGGTGATGGAGCGTGCTAAGGGGGAAGATCTTGATCAACTATGCCGCAAAATGGGCGCACTACCTACCGCAATGATCATGAATATTGCCCGCCAGCTTGCCGATATTTTGTATTACCTACGAACGGGTAAACCTTTAGTTCACGGCGATATAAAACCCTCTAATTTAGTTTACGATATTGAGCAGCAGCATTTATCGTTAATCGATTGGGGCTCTGCTGTCTTTGCACAGCGGGATGAGCATAACCATCCCGTTGAAGACAATGTAATGGCATTAATGTCGAGCGATCAACAGCATACTAATGCACGCATGGGTGACGTATACTTTATTGGTGAAGAACAACTTAACGGTGCACTCTCCAGTCCACGCTTTGACGAACAAGGTGTGGCCGCGACGCTGTATTCCCTTGCCTCAGGACAAGCCAGCCGTTTTGGCGCGCAGGTAATTTCGCCTACCAGTATTGGTTTACCCATAGAATTAGCCCGCACCTTAGAAGGCATGCTCAGTACAGATCCTGAGCAGCGTAATACCGCTGGTGATTACTTTTTAAAAAGCATGCGCCACAGCCACCGATTACATTTACCCACGCTACCCAAAGCGGAGTTATTAGCCGATATTCCGGTTTGGGTACAATCGCGCGATAAAGATGTTGAAACCGTCAGCTACAGTTCACGTAAATCCTTTTTAAGGGAGCATAACGGTCAAGATCCTATTGCGAAGATGGACGATATTCAACTCGAAAAATATTACCGCAACTTCCTTGCGGGTATGGGCGATACCGAAAAAGGCTTTATCGCAGCGGTGGGCAGGTTGGCGCAGTATCCCATCGTGGGGGGGCTCGCAATCCATTGGCAAACAACTGGGGTATTTATCGACTCTAATCTTGCGATTTACGATGCAAATCAAAAAGGTGCGTTAATCATTGCTGTCAATAACATGGTGGATTTAGCGCGGGGAATTAAGCGTATCGGCGTGTTTAAGGCCTGTTTTTTTAACGCCAAAGACACGTTACACATCGAACGCGCCGATACCAGTGAGCCCTTTAGCGCTAGTGCTGATTTACAATTACCTTTTGACATTGGCGATGTGCCCACCTTAGAGGATAAATCGCGCTTACACTCATACTTCGAAGACGGTAAAGATCCCGATGAAAACCTCGAGCTCCCGCATGAAATCATGGAAGAATTAGCCCGTATTAACCAAATTCATCATACGGGTTGTATTATTTTTGAGGCACTGCCCAATCATTTGAAAATCCACAGTTACTTAAAACTACTTAATCCGCGTAAACAGGCGGCATTTCGTGCAAGTCTCGATCGCATCTTGCATCATGTGGGTAAAATTCAAGGCTACGGAGTGTCGGGTTTTATGAAATTACCTTACAAAAACACCCGTCGTTTTACCCATCTAGAGCGTAAAGCTGAACATTTTTACCCACGAAATCCCAAAAAAATTGGCGCCTAGTGCGCCAATTTTTAACCAAACTCAAAATGCAAAATCTGGGGACTCACCGCTTAAATCGGCGAGCCTGGCGGTAAGACAAGTGGCTTAGGAATAAGCTTAAACTGAGCATCGGTTAATCCGGTCGATAATCCCTGTTGTAGCCCATTGTAATGCGCCGCAAGACTAACATTTGCCCGATTCGCTCTCGCCTTTAATTGCTTAATCACAAACTGAATACGATCGTAAATAACAGCCCGAACTTCAGGAGATGTGTCTGGATTGTGTAGCGCGGCAAGGACTTCATCAACCACTACAGCATTGACTCGCATCCACACGCCTTCAACCAGTCCCAGCTTACCCTCTTGGTATAAGGTCGCCGCAAAAAGGTTATCGAGTAATGTCGTTACTGATAGCTGCTCGTTATCTGCTATTGCAGCTTGAGCAACACGGTTCAAACGTTTTGGCATCAATAAAAGGCTAATAGTATGACGACTAAACACTTCTGCCATGCCTAGAGGATCGGTAATGGCTCCTAAGCCTGAATCAAAGGATTCACGCGTAGCATGATAATTACCGGCCTTGGGCACTAAACTATCAAGCAAAGTTTGCGGTACCGTTAAGCTCGTTGCATCTAAGGTTTTAAGTACGGCTTCTAACCCCGCTAACTGCAACGGCGGTGCAATATAACTCCAGCGGCTCCCCTCACCAACAGACAGGTAGTTATAGTCAGTCCCGCCAATAAACTTAGCCACCGCATCAATTTGATAGCGCGTGAGTAAATAAATCGGTGCAAAGGTATCAGCTAACTCGCCCAGTGGCTCATTAGGTAATAATGCGGCACTGGAGAACCCCGCTATCGCCTTTGTACGAATATTATCGAGCTTAACAAGTTGGTCTATCGGATCATCGCCACTGTCCCACAAACTGGCATAAGCCTGGCTTGCATCTTTTTGGCGGGAATCGGCCTCGCTGATATAACGTAAGCCCCGTTTCGCCACATCGGCTAACAAGTCCGCTTGTTGCATTTGTTGCGCGTGCACATCACCCACATCGCTATAGCCATAAGCAATAGCAAAATCGTCCCAAGGGCCAACACCTGTGGCATAAGGCGCTGAAATATCAATATCGTTACCCGTGAGTTGGATTTTCGGATGAGGGTAATCCATCACAGATGCATCTTGATTACTCGAGGCTGCAAAATTATGGTCAAGCCCTAAGGTGTGGCCAACTTCATGGGCGGCCAGTTGGCGAATGCGTGCGAGCGAAAGTGCTGTTGCCGCTTTATCGGCTGCGATTCTATCCTGCCAGCCAGCGGTTAAGCCTTTGGCAATTAAGTAATCCTGACGTACACGCAAGCTGCCGAGCGTCACTTGGCCTTTGATGATTTCACCGCTGCGCGGGTCAGTTAACGCCGCACCATAAGACCAACCCCGTGTCGCCCTATGCACCCATTGGATCATGTTGTAGCGAATATCCTGTGGGTCGGCATCTTTAGGTAATAACTCAACTTTAAAGCCATCGATAAAGCCTGCGCGTGTAAAAGCACTCTCCCACCAGCGCGCGCCATCGAGCAATGCCGAACGGATAGGTTCAGGCACGCCAGGGTCAAGATAATAAATAATAGGTTTAACGACTTCGCTTGGCGCAGGCCCCAGATGCACCTTTTGTAAACGGTGGCGTAGGATAAAACGTTGTACTAAAGGTCGGTCAAAAGACGTGGCGTAGTCGCGATACTCATCAGATAGATAGCCGCTCATAGGATGATATGCCCGAGCCTGATAACCCGTATCGGGAAGCTCAACAAAAGAATAGCGCATGCGTACCGACATTAATGTGCCATCGGGTGTCACCTGCGCCACTTGCTCACCAGCAACATCGCCTTTAAAGGTAAGTTGAACATCTACGTCGGCATTTTTAGCAAAGGATTTAATCCCTGCCGGCAAGATAACTGATCGGCTCAAATCAAGCTGATAATCCCCCTGCGCAGTTTGTTGTAATACGGAAGATACGCCGTGCAAATCGTTGAGTACCAGATCGTTAATCGCAACCAATACAGGCTTGCCTTCAATGACTTTACCTTGCCATAACACCGAATCAGCAAAAGCTTCGGCAACGGCGCTTTGCTCGGCAGCATCAGGAGTATTAGCGCGATATTGGCTATTCAGTTGCTTTAGGACAACGTAGGGACCTTGGCGCTCAAACTGCACCATACGAGTTTGGCCAAGTTGACCACGGTCAAGGCCAATGTCATTTGAACCCACGCCTTGTGGCAGGCTAGTGACCAATAAAAACGGTTGATTTAAGCGATTAACCTCAAGGTATAACTCTCCTTGAGACGGCTCGTAATAGAGATTAACAAACCCTTTAGCTGCTTGGCTCTGCTGAATGATCTTAGCGCTAGGCGCAGTAGCGGCCACAGTAACAGTGGGAAATCCTAACAATGCGATGACTAAGGCTACACTTTGAGGTTTCATCTTTTCTCCTAATACGGCTAGCTGCGTTATTCATGAAGATCAATTGGAATAACGCGGGGCCATCACTGGCCCCAAGCAAAAAATTTAACGATTCTTGTACTGATTCTTATGTTTAATCCAGTGATTTAATGTTTCAAATAATTCATTGAGCACTATCGGCTTGGTGATATGAGCGTTCATCCCCGCCGCTAAACTCTTTTCCCTGTCGCCCGACATAGCATGAGCCGTCATAGCGATAATAGGTAGTTCATCGGTATTAAAACGCTCGCGCAGAGCTCTGGCCGCCGTAAGCCCATCCATCACTGGCATTTGGATATCCATCAATACTGCATCAAAAGGACGTGAATCAACAATATCCAGTGCAACTTGACCATTGCCAGCCAACACCACTTCATAACCCGCACTTTTGAGAAGCTCTGTCGCAACTTGCTGGTTAATAAAGTTATCCTCTACCAGCAATACTAATCCTGCGTACTCACCTTCTGTCACGACAACATCTTCTGGTGGCGGCAACATATTCAATCTTGGCTCGTCAGCAAAAGCTGCGATGATTTCATCGAACAAGCTTGATGCTTTAAAAGGTTTTTGCAGTACTGTAAACACCTTGGCATTATCCACTTGATCCTGCAAAGGTTCTGCCGCATAGGCCGTCATCATGATAATGACGGGGCGTTTTGCTAAAAGGCCTTCGGCCAACATAGTATCGATGGCGCTCACCACATCACAGCCATCCATTTCGGGCATCATCCAATCGAGTAAGATTAAATCGATTGGCGCCTGTGATAGTTTATCTAAGGCTTCAGCGCCGCTAGTGGCGGTATCGACATCAAAATGTAAATCCCGCATCAAGGTTGAATAAATCTGCAACGCGGTCGGATTATCATCAACAACCAAGGTACGCAAATTATTCAGTTTTTCGGGTACGACGAAAGGCTCAACTGTCGCTTCCTCAGCAATTTCAAAACTGATGGTAAAGCTGAAGGTACTACCTACCCCAAGCTCACTCTGCACTTGCATTTTGCCGCCCATCATAGAAACCAGATGCTTACTGATAGACAAACCTAAACCTGTGCCACCGTATTTACGCGTCGTCGAACCATCGGCTTGGGCAAAAGCATCAAATAACTTTTCTTGCTGATCTTTATCAATCCCAATTCCCGTATCACGAACCCAGAACTTGAGCGTAATACGATGGTCACGCTCACCCACATCTTCACACCCCAGCTCAACCTCACCCGATTGGGTAAACTTTACCGCATTCGATAAAAGATTAATCAGGATTTGCCCTAAACGCAGAGGGTCACCTTTGAGGATTAATCCCGAGGTTACTGGCGCATAGAGTAGTAACTCCACACCTTGTTCCTGCGCTTTGAGCGCATTAAGATCCAGTGCATGATCAAGCACTTTATCTAGCGGGAATGGCACTAATTCAAGCTCTAACTTACCGGCTTCGATTTTAGAAAAATCAAGAATATCATTGATGATCCGCAGTAATGATTGCGCCGAAAAACCGGCCTTTTCAAGGTAATCCTTTTGCTGCGCCGTTAACGCAGTGCGCTGTGCCAACTGCAACATACCGATAATAGCGTTCATGGGCGTGCGGATTTCATGGCTCATATTCGCCAAGAACTCACTCTTATATAGGTTAGCTAATTCAGCGTCTTGCTTAGCTTCCAGTAGCGCCACTTCGTTGCTCTTATGGCGGGTAATATCCTTGTGAGTACCGAGCATACGCTTAGGCTGACCATCACTAGTAAACTCCACCACTCGGCCACGACAAAGTACCCAATGATAGCTACCGTTTTTGGCTAATAACCGAAACTCGATTTCATAGGCATCAATAGGATTTTGTAAATACTCGCGCCGATACTCTTCCACCCGAACACGATCGTCAGGATGAGTTAGCTGATCAATTGCCGATAATAAGGCTGGAAATTCATTGGTTTGATAACCCAACATAGAATAGTAAGCAGGATTACAAATAATTTGTTCCGAGTCTAAATACCAATCCCACAGGCCATCTTCTACCGCATCCATGGCTAAGTGGTAACGCTCTTCCGATAATCGTAACTGCTCGGCTGCTTCATATTCACGGGTGACATCACGCCATACCGCAATCAACCCCTGAAGCTCACCACGGCGGTTATAGAAAGGTAGCTTTAGTGTGTCCAGTAACAACGGTTTACCTGCGAGCTCTATTTTTTCTTGGTAGCGCAGCGGCACACGATCTTTTAATACTTGTTCATCTTCAGCGCGGATACGTATACCCATTTCCGGCGAGGTTAAATCGTCTGACGACAAACCAATCATCTCGCTCTCGGTATAACCTAACATCCGCTCAGCGGCTTTGTTACAGCCTAAGTAGTTACCCTCTTTATCTTTAAAAACAATAGCCTCAGGAATCGCATCGAGTAAGGATCGCAATAGTGCATATTCGCGTTCACGCCGTTCCGTGGTGTCTTTTAAGCGTTCAGTTCGCCGTGCCACTAACTTATCAAGCCGCTTATTTTGCTCGGCTAAATGATGGGTATATTGTTTGTTTTCCTCAAAAATCCGACTCACTAACAAGAACCAAGGCTCCCAGCCGCGAGTGATTTTCTCTGGAGGCTTACGTGGCTCTTGCGAACACCCTTCAAGGTGCGATAACAAGCGTGATGCTGGGCTCACAAAGGAGCGGCGAGTCTGCCAATGCACTATGGTGACTAACACTGATAGCGCTATTACCACCAAGATAAACGTCAGCTGTAATTTCTCCCAAGAATCTTGGAATAAATCATCTTCATCCTGTAAATACAGTAAACGCCAAGGTGCGTTATGCAGGGCAACCGAGTGGATGTAATAGCCATTACGAATAATGCCGTCGTGGGCATCGAACAGTTCAGATTCTGGCAACGAATGCAGTTCAGACGGGATGCGCTGGCTAATGTGATAAACCCGATTAATGTCGGAAATATCAAAATCGCTGTGGGATAAAATATTATTCTGTTGGTCGAGTAAAATCACTGTACCTGGCATCTTAAAGTAAACTCGAATTTGCCGTGCTAAGGAGGCCAACGTCATGTCTAAATTGATTGAACCGATAAAGTCATCTTCTAAATAAATGGGCACACCTAGCGTGGTTAGCAAACCTTTGCCGGTTGAATCAACATAGGCTTCGCTCCAAAAAACGCTGCGTTGTGGGTTCATTGCTGGAGTGGCGTATTGGAACTGCTTCTTGTTGAGGTATTCATCCCTGAAACGTATATCTTCATCAGACCAGGGGAAATAAGACATGATCCTACGTTTAGACAGATAATAAATTGCCGAGGCTTTTGGGGCGGCTTCCTTAGCGACAGGGAACGACAGCGACAGCTCAAATAACATCTCAAGTTCTTGATAAAACCCATCACTGCGTCCATCAAGGGAACCGGCACCCGTGATCCGTCCCATGTTAGTAAAAGGTTTACCGCTCTGAGCATAGCGAGGTTCTAGGGTAAAATACTGGCCACTCTCATTAAACTTACCGTATTGGGGTAAGCGCTCTTTACGCACGAGCTCACCTAAACGCAGATGATCCACCGCAACATCACGTAAGCTTTTTACTGCTCGAATACTCGATTCAAGTAACAAATCGATTTGCAGCACATGTCGCTGTACTTGTTCTTCACGCTGCTCCATTTGCTGGGCTTTCTGGCGGTCAAAAAACATCCATGCGGTCAACAAAGACATGACGATAACGCCAATGTACGTATAAAAAACAGCACGGTTGTAATTTTTCTGGATCGGCGATTTTAGTTGGAGATCCGGCTCACTCGATTTCATCCACTACCCTTGATTGCAGCGCTTAATTTAAGCCATCGACGGCAAAAACTATCAGCACCTATAGTAGCAGGAAGAAACGGTCAATCACATAAAATAATTGCCCGATAAAGGCTACTCATACCACTGATAAGTCAATTAAAAATCTGTTACATAATAAACATCAGGCCTCAATATCTGAGGCCTGATTATTTACTCAAAACAAAACTCTCCCGCATTAGAGATGCTCTTCGGCATATTCAGCTAAGCGTGAACGCACCACGCCATTTAAATACACGTTAGCACTGCCTTCAAAGTCTTTAAAACGCTCAACAATATAAGTTAATCCGGAGGTGACAGCCGTTAAATAGTTAGAGTCAATTTGCGCTAAGTTACCGCAACAAATCAGTTTTGTACCTTCGCCCATACGGGTAATCATGGTTTTAAGCTGCGAAGCGGTGAGGTTTTGACATTCATCCAGTAACACGATGGAGTTTTGGATTGAGCGCCCACGCATAAAGTTAATCGACTTAAACTGGATATTGGCTTTTTCCATAATGTAATTCATGCTGCCGGTGGGATTAACATCATTCTTGTGTAGCACTTCAAGCGTATCAGTAATAGCGGCCAGCCACGGCAGCATTTTCTCCTCTTCGGTGCCGGGTAAAAAACCGATAGATTCGGCAATTTCAGGGGTATTACGGGTCACGATCACTTTATCGTAGCGATTACGCTCAACCACCAACTCAAGCGCCGCTGCCATGGCGAGCAAGGTTTTACCGCAACCGGCGGGGCCGGTTAAGATCACCAGATCTATATCGGGATCGAGCAGCGCTTGCAATGCCATACCTTGGTAGACGTTTTTAGGCTTAATCCCCCATGCTTCAAGGTTGTTTATCCGCTCGCGGCCTAAATCTAAAATATGCAGATGAGTTGCAGTGCGTTCTATCACTCGCCCGCAAAAATCAGACTCGGTATCGATAAGGTATTGGTTAATATAAAACTGATCATTTTCAAGATCGGCAATTGGTACTTCATGTACCGTATGCCGCCCCAGACGCTCGGTAGAAACCTTATTCAAGTGCTCCCAAAAATTGCCCTCAAACTGGTAAAAACCTTTACTGAGGAAACGAATATCATCAATCAGTTGATCGGTTCGATAATCTTCAACCAATTGAACACCGGCGCCTTTGGCTTTAAGGCGCATATTGATATCTTTAGTAACTAAAACAACAATACGAGGATGATGTAGGTTTTGCAGGTGTAAAACAGTATTGATAATGCGGTTGTCGTTACCGTCACCTGGCAAGGCGCCAAGGGTGAAGCTAACAAGATGGTCGGGGAAGATAGACAGCGAACCGATGGCATCGGCATGGCTTTCACGATTTGGTAAGGGAACTCCATTGATAATCTGCTCTGGAGTAGTTTCACCGCCAAGGGTGTCCTCCAATGCTCTGATAGCGACTCGAGCATCGCGGCTTACATCACTTTTTCTGTCTTTAATCTGATCTAATTCTTCTAGCACTGTCATCGGAATGACGACATCGTGCTCTTTAAATGAATAGATCGCCAAAGGTTCATGTAGTAACACATTGGTATCCAGTACAAACAACTTTCTGTCGTTTTGTTCCATGGCGCCTCCAGAGTGCTTCAGTAAAGTTTAAACAAACTTTTGAATCTCAATAAAAGTAACACGGCTGCAATGACTGGCTAAACATAAGGTAAAAATAACAATAAGGTTCAAGTTGATAGCGGTTATCAGCGCCTAAAACCTTATATTGATATTGGCACCAAAGTGACTCAATAACAATATAACCACCTTTATTTGCCTGCAGCTCAAGGCAGTGTATCGCCGCAAATGTGACGCTAGCATGACAATATCCTCAACTTGCACCACAACTTTGTCGCTTGTACAATTTGTAATCTATCACAGTGGAAATTAGGCTCTAACAAGTGATTGGGCGATTTAAATATCGTGAGTATTGGTATAACATACGCGCCCTTTGTTAGAGTCCGCCTAGAAATGAGAATTAAAGATGCCGTTCGCCTTAGGTCAACGTTGGATAAGTGATACCGAGTCAGAGCTTGGTTTAGGAACTGTGGTTCAAGTAGAAGGCCGTATGGTCACAGTATTATTCCCTGCCACCGGTGAGAACCGCATGTTCTCCCGCGCAGAAGCCCCTCTGACACGCGTTATATACAATCCCGGCGATTCGGTTGAAAGCCATGAAGGCTGGAGTCTTGTCGTCAGTGAATTGACTGAGAAAGACGGGATAGTGCTTTATCACGGTATTCACAGTGAAACTGGCGAAGAAGTGACTCTGCGTGAAACTCTGCTGAACCACAATATTCGTTTCAACAAACCTCAAGATCGTTTATTTGCCGGGCAAATTGATCGCCTCGACCGTTTTGGGGTGCGTTATCAATGCCAAATGCTGCGTCACAAATTGGCTTCATCGGACTTACTCGGCTTGCAAGGCCCACGTGTTGGACTTATTCCGCACCAAATGTGGATTGCCCATGAAGTCGGTCGTCGTTATGCGCCACGCGTATTACTCGCCGATGAAGTGGGTCTAGGTAAAACCATTGAAGCAGGTCTGATTATTCATCAACAACTGCTGACTGGCCGCGCTGAACGTATTCTGATTATCGTGCCTGATACCCTGCGCCATCAGTGGTTAGTGGAAATGTTGCGCCGCTTTAACCTGCGTTTTTCTGTGTTTGATGAAGACCGCTGCGTTGAAGCCTATGCTGATAATGACAATCCTTTCTACACCGAACAGTTAATTATTTGTTCACTGGAATTACTGCGTAAGAAAAAACGCCTCGACCAAGCCCTCGATGCCGATTGGGATCTATTAGTCGTTGACGAAGCGCACCACTTAGAATGGACAGAAGAAGCGCCCAGCCGCGCCTATCAAGTGGTTGAAGCACTAAGTGAAGTGATCCCAGGCGTTTTACTGCTAACCGCAACACCGGATCAACTTGGCCATGAGAGCCACTTTGCTCGTTTACGCCTGCTCGATCCAGATCGTTTCTACGATTACGATGCCTTCCTAACCGAAGAGGACAGCTATAAAGACGTGGCCATTGCCGCCGAAGCGCTAGCAGGTAACGCTAAATTATCCGATGCTGCTATCAATAGCTTGACCGAATTACTCGGCGAAAAAGATATCAGCCCAAGTATTCGTTTGATCCAAGCTGAGGGTGTCGATAGCGACGTTCAACAAGCCGCTCGAAGCGAATTACTACAACAATTACTCGACCGTCACGGCACTGGCCGCGTGTTGTACCGCAACAGCCGCGCCTCGGTAAAAGGTTTTCCGCAGCGTTTATTTAACGCTTATCCCCATGCTATGCCAGATCAATATCAAACTGCCGCACGCGTCAGTGGCATGATGGGCGGACATAAATCTTTAGAAGCGAAAGCGGCGCAAGCCCTGAGCCCTGAAAAGCTATACCAAGAATTTGAAGATAATAGCGCCAGTTGGTGGAAGTTCGATCCTCGCGTAGATTGGTTAATCGAGTTTTTAAAATCCCACCGCAGCAAAAAAGTACTGATCATCGCCAGCCAAGCAGAAACGGCGCTGAGCTTAGAAGAAGCCCTGCGTACCCGCGAAGGGATTCAAGCGACGGTATTCCACGAAGGCATGTCGATTATTGAGCGCGATAAAGCCGGTGCTTACTTTGCCCAAGAGGAAGGCGGCGCACAGGCGCTGATTTGCTCTGAAATTGGCTCAGAAGGACGCAACTTCCAGTTTGCCAGCCACTTAGTGCTGTTCGACCTGCCGCTAAACCCTGATCTATTAGAACAACGTATCGGTCGTTTAGATCGTATTGGTCAGAAAAATGATATCCAAATTCATTTGCCTTACCTTGAAGATACAGCCCAAGAACGTTTGATGCAGTGGTATCACCAAGGGCTTAATGCCTTCGAACGCACCTGTCCGAGTGGCCATGTGCTTTATCGTGAGTTTGCCGAAGAGCTATTAAATGTTCTGATAGGTAATGACAGTGACGAGCTAACAAACCTGCTCAATCATACTCAGAGTCGTTATAAAGAACTTAAACACGCAATGGAGCAAGGCCGCGACAAGCTGCTTGAAATCAACTCACACGGCGGCGACAAGGCGCAGGCTATCGTCAACCGTCTTGCACAGAACGATGGTGACACCCATTTAATCGGCTCCGTTATCCGACTGTGGGATATTATCGGTGTTGATCAAGAAGATAATGGTGAAAACTCGATCATTTTGCGCCCGAGTGAGCACATGATGTTCCCGACGTATCCGGGCCTACCAGAAGATGGTATGACAGTGACATTTGATCGCGACACCGCTTTGTCCCGCGATGATATCGCGTTGATAACCCAAGAGCATCCATTGGTGCAAACAGGGCTCGACTTGATCACAGGTTCAGAAACAGGTACCACCAGCGTAGCCATTTTAAAGAATAAAGCACTGCCAGCAGGCACCTTATTCTTAGAACTTATCTATATGGCTGATGCGTCTGCACCTAAATCGAGCCAGCTATATCGTTATTTACCACCGACCCCAATCCGCGTGTTGATGGATAAAAACGGTAACGACCTGTCAGCTAAAGTGGATTACACCAGTTTTGATAAACAACTGAGCGCGGTCAATCGTCATATTGGTGGCAAATTAGTTACCGCATCTCAACCTATTTTGCACCCACTGTTTGCTAAGGGCGAAGAATATGCACAAGTGGTTGTTGATGAAATGGTTGTTCAAGCGAGAGAGAAAATGACTCAACAACTGAGCGCTGAGCTCGACCGTTTAGAGTCACTCAAAGCCGTCAATCCTAATATCCGTGAAGAAGAATTAGAATACCTGCGCAACCAGATGCAAGAGCTTAATACTTATCTCGATGCCAGCCAGTTACAACTCGATGCTATCCGTATGGTGCTCGTCAGCCACGTATAAACCCTAGCTGTAAGTTGCAATAATCTGCCCAGCCCCAGCGCTGGGCTTTTTTATGGGAGCCATCAGACTTTATAAGGAAAATTAACCCTAGAGGAAGCGTTCAGGTTATACTCAAATATGGGTGAATTTATGAGACTACACAGGTGGTTATCAATTCTATGGTGCGTATCCTCTGCTTTATCTTTAGCTGTATTGTTGGCATCACTACTCTGCCGTCCTTTAGTGCTGATACCACCACGCCTGCGGTTAATACTGTAGAAAAAGAGAATCCTCCCACGCCAACACCAACACCAACACCAAAAAAAACTAATTACAACTATTTACCCGCCAGCGAAATTAAACAAATCACAATCGATAATAAACAATACGATTTATTAGTTCGCCCGTGGGAAGGGAAAAAGAAACTCGGTACGGCCATTATCCTGCCCGCCACCAACGGTACGGCAGATTCTCCAGGACTGATGGCTTTCGTGCGCCGTAATATTAACCCCGCGGGTTGGGCAAGCTTAGGGGTAACGCCGCCCACTGAGCCGCCAACTGCCAATTTTGCTACTGATGCCACCGAAGTGACCTCAGCTGGCGCGGCGCAACTCAGCGCTCCTTCTAACAAACCTAGCCCTAAAGTTAAGCCTGAAGACAATAATAAACATCAACAGGAGCAGGAAGATTTCCTCGTTAAAAGTATGTCGCAATTAGATGCCATTGGGGCAGATTATGCGGGAAAACGCATTTTGATCACCGCAGATCAAAGCGCTGGATTACTGATTAGCCTATTAAGCCAAAAGAAAATTGCCAATCCTGATGTGTTGATCGTCATCAATCCCTATCGTGAAGATGAACAACGTAATCAAGCACTACCCGAGTTATTAGCCAAACTTACAATGCCGATTTTAGATATTCAATCACCAGATGGACACCCTGCCTCATTAGAAACGGCCAAGCATCGTAAAACGTTGGCGGTGACGCTAGAAAGCCCTAATTATCGACAAACCACGTTAGCCCTTAATTTAGACAACGAAAGCGCTTGGCAAAACTGCCTTAATACGATTAAAGGCTTTGCCGCCCGCATGAGCGGCGCGCAGTAAAGGCGACATCAATAAAACGGTTTTACCAACCCGACTGACGATCCTGATAAGATTTTTGCGGATCTTTAAGCTGGCGCGTGGCCGCTATTTTACTATTTTTGCCTAACAACAACCGAATTTGGCTAATTGACTCTCGGCAAAGTAGGCTGCGAATAGAAGCCGTCCAACTACGGTTAATACTGAGTTTAATGGCTGCGGCGGCGTCAGGAGAGGTCTGCATCAGTTGAATAGCCAATTGCTGCGCGCTCACCATCGGCGTTTTGCTCACTTGCGTTACCAGCCCTAATGTTAGCGCTTCATGGCTTTCGAGCACTTTGGCTGTAAGGCTCAATAGCATAGCTTGATCCTTAGGCATAATTTGCCGTAAGGCGACCAGCCCTGCCATATCGGGCACGAGCCCCCATTTCGCTTCCATAATAGATAACTTACTCTCTGTACTTGCGATACGCACATCGGCACCTAAAGCGATTTGCATACCACCACCATAACAACACCCCTCAAGTACAGCGATAACCGGTACTGGTAGAGTTTGCCAACCTAAAGATACCCGCTGCGCCAAGTTCGCATTACCGGGCAAAAGCTTAAACAATAACTTAAGCGCTTGCATCGGTGCCGACATCACACTTTTCACATCCAACCCTGAGCTAAAGTGGCCTCCCGCACCAGAAAGGATCACCGCACGCACCGTAGGATCAGCTTTGATACTTTTAATTGCGCTATCGAGCTCGCTAAACATGGCATAGTTAATCGCATTCATTTTCTCGGGGCGATTTAACAACACATAGGCGATACCATCATCGACGTTAACTTGCACACTTTGGCTACTCATAAAATATTCCGTTACTGGTCAGTCCAGAACAAATGTTAACACGTTTAAAATGCTTCGTTAAAATATATAAGCTGGACTTGCCCGAAGAATATAATTCGTCAGTCGAATCCGAAAGATAAGTGTTATCTTTAGTAAATGGGCAAACAAGGATCATTAGTCAGCATGTCAATACCTGTACTTATCTGTGACGATTCCGCCATGGCACGTAAACAAATGGCTCGAACACTCCCTAAAGAATGGGATGTGGAAATTACCTATGCGGCCAATGGTGCCGAGGGGCTTGATGCCATTAGAGCCGGAAAAGGCGAAGTGGTGTTCCTCGATCTCAATATGCCTGTGATGGACGGTTATGAAGTATTACAAACCGTGCAGCAACAGGATCTACCCGCATTAATTATTGTGGTCTCAGGTGATATTCAAATTAAAGCCCACGAACGAGTTAAAGCTTTGGGAGCATTAGATTTTATCCAAAAACCCGTTAGTGCTGATGCCGTTAGTAATATTTTACAAGATTACGGCATCTTAACCCTGACACAAAAAGATATCGCCGACGAAGCCCCAATGATGAAAGTCGATTTACGCGATGCTTGTCAAGAAATCGCTAACGTTGCCATGGGGCGCGCCGCCGATCTATTAGCTAAATTACTCGATGTATTCGTATTATTACCCATCCCTAATGTGAACGTGCTGGAAGTGAGTGAGCTCACCATGGCGCTCAAATCTACAGAAGAAAGTGAAACCGTATCGGCACTGTGCCAAGGGTTTATCGGTGCGGGAATTGCGGGTGAGGCACTGCTGTTATTCCATGATTCTAGCTTTAAAGACATGGCAAAACTGATGGGGCTGGCCAATCCTGAAGATAAAAATACCGAAATAGAAGTGTTGATTGACACCGGAAACGTACTGATTGGCGCCTTTCTCAGTGGTATTTCTGAACAACTCGATATGAAATTCAGCCAAAATCACCCTATTGTGCTGGGGCGCCAATGTACGGTAAATGAGCTGATCCACGATAATGCCGAAAAATGGCATCGCACGTTGGCAATGGAGATTAATTACCGCATTGAAGATCATAATATTCAATGTGATTTGCTACTGCTCTTTACCGAAGACTCCATTCCTACACTGAGCTATAAACTCGGCTATTTACTCGATTAATCAGTTGGATGCTACTTTATGTCAAATGACCAAAGCGCAATGAACGAACTACATTGGCTTATCGATATGGTGCAAACCATAGAGGTAGGATTAGTGGTATTAGATCGCCATTACAATATCCAACTGTGGAATGGTTTTATGGAGAATCACAGTGGTGTTTCTCCTAATTCGATCAAAGGCCAAAATCTATTTACCCGCTTTCCCGATCTGCCAGATACTTGGTTAAAGCAGAAAATGGAATCGGTTTTTATGCTTAAAAATCGTGCATTTATCAGCTGGGAACAACGTCCATACGTTTTTAAATTTAAAAATTATCGCCCAATTACCGGTCGCGCTGATTTTATGTACCAAAATGTCACCTTGCTACCACTAGCCTCACTCACAGGCCAAATTACCCATATCAGCGTAATTATTTATGACGTGACTGATATCGCTATCAACAAGTTACAATTGAAAGCCGCTAACGAGCAGCTCCAACGTCTTAGCCAAATTGATGGCCTCACTCAGTTATATAACCGTCGCTATTGGCAAGAATGCTTAAATCATGAGTACGATTTACATGCTCGTTATTCAGATATCGCCAGTTTAGTTTTGCTAGATATTGATAACTTCAAGCATATCAACGACAGCTATGGGCATTTAGTCGGTGACAAAGTGATTCAGCATATTGCACACCTACTCAGCCAATCCCTACGCGAGACCGATTGCGCTGGGCGTTATGGTGGCGAAGAATTTACCGTCATATTACCCAAAACCAGTGGCGCTGATGCGATAAGGTTTACCGAGCGACTCAGGGAGAAAATTGCCTCATCGGTCATCACCTATGAAAACCTTAAGATCACCGTAACGGTTAGTTTAGGCGCATGTGAAATAGGCTCTGATATTACCAGTAGCTCTAATTGGATTTTGTGCGCCGACAAAGCTCTCTACGAGGCAAAGGAAAAGGGCCGCAACTGCAGTGTTTTATATACTTCAAACCAATAACCCATAAATATACCTAATAAAAATGCCCATCAATGATGGGCATTTTTATTTATAATCAGTGACTAATACGCAATAGAAAATTAATGGGGAAAACCATCATCCTCTTCTTCTTCGTCATCTTCATAGTCTTCGTCATCCATATCATCGCCGACGTAATAAGTCCCCCAACCGTCGTAATCGACTTTCTGCTTATTTGCTAATTGCAATAATTGCTCAGAGGCTTTATCGAGTAATGCAATATCCAGTTTATGATGCGCGACGGCATCGAAACAGAAGATAATAGAACCGTCTTCTAAATCCATTTCTTCGGCGTCATTCACCTCAAAGCCTAATTTGAATGCATCTACTGCGGCTTTTTCAAGGCGATCAAAATTAGTCGAAGAAAAATGATGCTCAATTACGTATTCTGCATCCGGATCAGAACCATCATCAAACAAGGATTGAACTATGTCACGGTTCTCGGCAAGTTGAGCTTTTAACTGACTTTCAATAGACATGGATTTGTCTCCGTTAAGGTAACGTTGTCACTAATGAGGCTATTATACGTCATCGCTCGTAAGAGTTTTACCCATAAGTGCAGCTGCTTCTTGATTTATCTCTGCGAATTTGGCTGACATACTGGCATGGATCTGCGCAGAAAAGTTTTTCACCTCTGTTTTATCCACATCCGCAGTAGGCACTGGCGCCATCATATCGATAATCACCACACCATTATTCCAACGATTTAGCTTAATATGGCTCTGGCATGAGGCCACCACTGGCACCACTGGTACTCCAGCAGCAATCGCAGTATGAAAAGCGCCCGCTTTAAACGGTAACAGACCGCGACCCCGAGAACGGGTACCTTCAGGAAAAATCCACACTGATAAATTATTCTGCTTAATTTTTTCAACCGTCTTAGACATAGTATCAAAAGCACTGTGACGATTTTTGCGGTCAATAAGAATATTGCCCGACAACCAATAGATTTGACCGAACAATGGCATCCACAACAAACTTTTTTTACCTAAACTAACCGTACCTTTAGGCACTGCAGCCGTGTGAGTGAAAAGATCGAAATTATTCTGATGATTGGCTAAGAAAATATAAGGACCATCCTGCACATCTTTATGTCGACGTACTATGACTTTGATCCCAAGAATCGGTGCAACCGATGAGAAAATCTTGGCGAACATATGTACATTGTCACGGTGGCGAGGTCTTAATGCACACACTAAGCCACCAAAAATAAACGCCAGTAACAAGGATACCGCCAACAACACAGATCTTACGATTAAAAGCACGATTGACTCCGATGATAAAAGTGGCGACAGTATAGCCACCATGGCTTTGGGACTCAATATATTGTTTACATCTGTAAGCTGACTTGCTAACAAGCACACAAAAAAGCCCATAGATATACTGAAAATCCAGTGTATCTATGGGCTTTTATATCAATATTTATCTAAGCGTGGTGCTTTGGCAGGATTTCAGATTCCGTAGCCTGAGGCGCAACTTTAGCCAGCAGAAAACGAAATACTAAGGCGCTTACGGCCAACGTCGCGACTATCGCCGCACCGCTGGGCAGATCTAATGTGGCCGACAGGACTAATCCTAAAACATAACCCAATAAACCGACTAAGTAAGCATAAAATAACCGACCTTTGCCGCGGTACTTGTTCAGTGCTAAAGCCGGTAATATCAAGGTACTGAATACCAGATAAACGCCAACTAATTCAACCGACAAGGTAATAACCAACGCAAACAGCAGATAGAATCCTGCACCATCCAAAATATGGGGACGCAGGAATATCGCCAATAACACTAGTAAATACACCACTGCCGGCAAAATCAGTTGTGACCAACTCACCCACAGAATCTGACCTGACATCAATTGCTTTAACAGCTCGGCGCCATGCGGGTCATTCGCCAGCAGCAACATAGCCGCTACTGCAGACAACACATAAAAGCAGCCGATCATGGCCTCCAACTCACCCGCCATCCGCTTAGATAACCAAGCGATAAACCCTGCGCCCGCGAGGGCAAACAGCGCTGGCATCCACACATTAGCAAACGGCATGTCTTCTAATCTGTGGTCCATGTGAGCAACAATTGCGCCTAAGGCGGCAACTTGCGCTATCGCTAAATCGATAAAGATGATGCCACGCTTAAGTACTTGTCTTCCAAGTACAATATGTGTCGACAACACTAAGATCCCCGCCGCCAATGCAGGCAACAAAATCGACATCAGTTCAAGATCAAACATAGGTTTATTTCACTCCATTTAAGAGGGAAATCACGCTGTCATAAAGGCCAAATAGATCTTGGCTACTATCATTGCCACCCACAGACATAGGCAGTACCACTACGGGCAAGTTTGCTTTTTCACCGAGCCATTTTGCACCGCGCTCATCTTGATAAGAGGCGACAACTATTGCGAGAATATCCCCTTGTTCTGCGCGCGCTAGCAGGCTCGCTAAGTGGCCGCTAGTAGGCGCCAAACCCGGTTTAGGCTCTAAATCAGCCACTTGCTCAACACCAATCCAGTTGAATAGATATCTGAAGCTTGAGTGGTAAGCAATCACTTTTTTACCCTGCAATCCCTTAGCTTGCGCTTCCCAACGTGGCATTGCGGTTTGCCAGCGAGTGGTAAAATCAGCCAGTGACGTTTGATAAGCGGCCGCGCCAGCAGGATCTAACTGAGTCAATTTAGCACTTAGCGCCGTTGCGACTTTTAATAGGCGCGTTGGGTCAAAATGGATATGTGGATTGCCTTGGGCATGCACATCACCCATGCTGCGATCGACACTGGCCAGCTTATCTAAAGTCTCGATTTGATCGGCAGCAAAAAATAAGCCTTGATCAGTCGAGCGCACATTCGCGTTTGCCGACTTCATCTGCAGCATAGGTAACCAACCCACTTCAAGATCGGCACCGGCGCAGACGACAAGATCCGCCTGTCGCATTTTGGCGATCAAGCTCGGACGTGCCTGCACTTGGTGTGGGTCCTGAAATGCCGTCGTCGCCGAATAGATATTGGCCGTAGGAGCCAGCTCCTTCGTTAACGCCGCATATTCAGGTTCGCAGGCAAACACATTCAGTTCAGCGTGAGCCAAACCGGTATAAGTGATAGATAAGGCCACTGCGGCCACTTTAGCTAAATTAGAATTGATGTGCACCGTGAGCCCCCAGAGACATAATATATTGAATAGTAAAGATGTTATCGTCTTCTATGCCATCGAAATTAGTACCATTTTGATGGGTATACTGAAAACGAACCGTTGAAAAATGGCTCGAATGCCAAGCCAAACTCACTTCTGACTCCTTCAATTTTTGCTCATGAAAATGATCATCATGCAGCTCTTGCGTATCAGCTTCACCGTAACGCACGCCCGCTGACCAGCTAGGCGTGAATTGGTACACACTGCTCAAATACCAACCTTGATGGTAATCTTTGCTCGGCGCATCCTCAGGATGTAAGTCGGTCGGGGTAAAATCACTTACGCGGAAATACTCACCGCTCACGCTTAGATTTTGATATTTGTAGTTGCCGTTAGGTGCCCACTTATATACAAAATCAGCGCCATAGGTATTTTGCCCCGTGTAAGATGCGGCGTGGCTATGATCATGACCCTCAACAGCTTCATGCTCGTCCTCGGTTTCATGCTCTTCATGGGGAGTTACTTGGCCATTCTCGTTTCGTAAGTAACTCAAGCCCGCTTGCCATGAGCTATTATCGCCTATGTCACCACCCACTTTTGAATACAAGGTGTACACACCGACATTTTTAAACTCACGCTCACCATGCTCATCAGCGGCGCGTAAACTCTCGCCCTTAAAGGCTTCAACACCCATGGTCCAATACAAATCCGTTGGTGCGACATAGTTCAAACGCACACCATCATCAAAATAATGGCCGCCTAAAAATGCACGATAAGCAATAGGGCGATCGGTGAAGGAATCTGTGTGTAAATGTTGGTTATTGAGGTAACCAATGTCCGATAAAAAACGACCACCACGAATAGAGAACCCCGCTGGCATAGCCATGGTTTGAATAAAAGCTTCCTCAAGATTCAGCTCGGTATCACCGTCGTGCATTTCAACCACAGCAGTGACTTTACCGTAAAACATATCGTCAATATTGGCGCTTAAGGCTAACTCAGTCTCACCTAAACCAAAACCATCTGGACTTTCGGCTAATGGACGTTCACCTGTTTGATAGTAACCATTTAATACGGCACTGATAGCAGGGTTAGTAAGGCTCGAATCTTCAGCCCATAGGCTCGGCGAAATAAGCGCACACGCTAAAGCCACCAAGGAAACTCGGGTATTTAACACAGTCATGATATCTCCAAAATACAACTAGCACTCGACGACTAATATAAAGTCATCAAGAAATACAATAAGTTAAAATGTTTAAGTTGATTTAGAGAGCGTAGGGAGGCGCACGACTGCGGTAAACACTGACGTGTTTAAAAGTAGAAGGAGGTAAAATAAACTCGACCACATCGAAATGCTGTATAACTAAATTTAGCGTTAGCGCTTGGGTCGGGATAATCTTGTTGAGTTGATGCTGATGGAAGCACAGCGTACAGTGGGTCTTAGCGCCATCATCAAGATGGGTCACACTATGGGCTGAGGCGGCAAAAGACAGCATTATCAATACGGCAGAAAGCCATATTGAAATCGTGCGTCTTATGTGACGTTTAAGTCTCACTCAGTCGTCCCCATAGTTAAAAAGTGGCACAAGTTTATGTCAGTGCGATAGTAAGTTGCAATAAGGTAATCATCTTGCAAAGGGTTACAAGATGTGTGCTGTGCTCAATCATACCCGTAAGGTCAGATAAGGCTCGGCCTGAAACCCTAGCGAAGATGCGCATTTAAGCTTAACTTAAGTGAGTGTAACTATAGTGTATTTAGTTTTTAATTAGGTGTATTTAGTTTTTATGTCGGCGAGCATAACGAAGAAGTTGAGCTCGATATGGCGCCACTTCTATCCAGCAAAAGGCAATGTTCATGCTAACATTTTTTCGTAATAACTTAGGGCTTATCTTAGGGATCGTGATCTTCAGCGTAGTGATTTTTGGTGGGATTTATTACGTTGAGCATTCATTAGCAGGTCAAGAACAAGTCGTGCAGTAAGCTATTACGCCATGCGTTAAATATCTATTCGCACAGCGTTACTGACGTTATATTGGGTACTGGTGAAAGGTGCTCAATATGCGGTATTGTTTATAAAACTACCCCCTCCAAACTAACGGTACTTCTGCCGTTGATCGCTATCATCAACTTGTTCTGGTGCTTCTTTGGTGACGAGTTGATCCATAAAGTGACTGACAAATAATAACATTAGCGAAAAAATCATCACTGGGATCATAATATTACGCACCGAAGCATCGAAGTAACTATAGGCGGCTGTAAAAGCGCTTAAATAAAATCCCAATAGCTTCAATTTACCAAATACAGGGTTATGACCCAGCCAAGCCATGCAATGGGGACAACGTACCTCAGCATCAAATCCACCGCCCCTTTGCTGGCTGATATCACTAACTTTGATGTATTGATGGCAATGGGAACACAACATGAAACACACTTCCTAAGTAACGATGCACTAATTTATCGGTTTGTATCTGAACACGCCCTAAAATGGGATTATCCTTATAAAAATAGATATATCATTAATTGCGGCTAAGACGAAAAGCTCAATAATAAAGCGCCCTAAGGCGCTGTCACTATGTGAATATTAGCTAGACAGGTGCTATTTAAAACTGCACATCACCGCTTAAATGCGGTCGACGACCTTTGCTGTCGCGTAATTCAAAAATCATCTTATCGACACTTTTTTCATAGCTAAAGCCAACATCGGCAGGCATCAACAACGGCAGCTTAAAAGTTACATCAACAGTGAACGGACGCTCGCCGATACTTGGCATTAACTCTGCCAAACAACGCGCCTTAGACCACATGCCATGGGCGAGCACGCGATCAAAACCAAAGCGTTTTGAAAGCACTGGATGCAAATGAATCAAATTATAGTCACCAGATGCCTTAGCGTAACGACGACCTAAATCGTCACTCAAACTCCAACTCTGTGGTGTTTCCCATGCCATATCAATGGCTTTAGGTGGACGCACACGTCGCCCTGCAACATCAATACGATATAAATAGGTTGATAGTGATTCCCAAACGAGCTCATCTCCAACAAATACCTTAGAAACAAATTCAAACTCTAAACCCGAATCTGTTTCACGACTTGTCGCCAGAGCACATTCGAAGGAAAATGTTTCGTTAATCGTCACGGGACGATACACCTGAATACGGTTCTTTAAGTGGATCATGCCAAGCAGTGGAAAAGTGATGCCATCGTGGGTAAAAATCACCGCATGTAGACGAAATGCCATCACGTAGAGATAAGTTGGCGGCAGGACTTTACCATCAAATTGAAAATCACAAACCTGTGCGTATTGACTGACTTTAGCTTCAGATAAGATCACGCGTGGCGTAGTTACTTTAATGTAGGGTAACGGTTGCTGATCCCAACCCGGCTTACGGCCAAAGAAGATCTTGCGATAAAGAGAAAACAGCGATGGCATCGCGCTCAATTCAACACAATATGCATTATTCAAATCTGAGTACCTTTTAATTAACTGTCCCTTGACACAAAATGTATCGCATACATCATTTCCACGCAGTCGAATAACAACTGTTTAATCAAACAGATAACGAGTATGAAATAGGTAAAGCTGCGTCTTAGTAAGGGCTGATGCTGACTCTTCGAATGGGCAGTGATTGAGCCAGGCTTGTTTCAAACTAGTCGATTATAACCCACAGAACAGAGCCCTGTGTATCACTAAGTTTCACAGATAAAAACAATTACAATAAAATCAATGTTTTAAAAATCAGCATTATGCCGTAATTCAACAGTACAGGGTTATAACATCTCCTGAGTGCTAAAAATTTACGCTTGTGCCACACTAGCGCCCCAGCCTCTTTATCCTAGTTATCACGTGCAAGATAAGAATTTTGATAAGCTCGCGCAAAAATTTGCGAAAAACATTTATGGTACCCCAAAAGGTGAAATTCGTGCTGCGGTACTGTGGCGCGATCTTGCCCCTGCGCTGGCGAATATTGGTGAGAAGAAACTGAGGATATTAGATGCCGGCGGTGGCTTTGGCTACTTTAGCCAAAAATTAGCCCGCCTCGGCCATGAAGTTGTATTGTGCGACATTTCAGCTGAAATGCTCGCCCAAGCAAAAGAGCAGATAGAGGCATCACCAACGCCATTAGCCATCCAGCTTATCCACGCTCCTATCCAAGCACTGTCGGTCGATAACCACGGCTATTTCGATATCATTTTGTGTCATGCCGTTGTCGAATGGTTAGTGGATGCTAAAACCACTATGGCAGGGTTAATCAGCATGCTAAAACCCAACGGATTATTCTCGTTAATGTTTTATAACAAAGAGGCTATGCGCTTTCATGCTTTAGTGTCGGGTAACTTCGATTACGTCGCCGCAGATCTAAAAGTGAGGAAAAAAGTCAAGCTTACGCCAACTCATCCACTTTATATTCAAGAAGTTAAAGGCTGGTTTAGCGATTGGCACATGTCACTTATCAGCCAGTCGGGCGTGCGCGTGATCCACGACTATTTAAAAAAGAGCCAGCCTGCCGATTTCGATTACCAAAAACTACTGCAAATGGAACTCGAGTACTCACAACGCGAGCCCTATATTTCCCTCGGTCGATATGTGCACTTTTTAGGGCAAAGCCCAGCAGTTTAAGGCTATTACCTTAAATGGTTACTCACATACTTCCTTCCAGCAGGCGTTAACTTTGGCGCCTGCCTGTTTTAGCAATTGCACCACACTTTTGTCGCCGACTACATGGCCAGCGCCGACTACCACAAATAAAGGTGCAGCTACGTCAGCCGAACCCATTAATTTTATAATGCCATCGGCCATCACATGATTACGCTGCCAGAGGATCTTTTCTAGCATTTGAGTATCGTCCTCTCCGCCCATTTGCTGCTGCATTATGCTATCGAGCCCAATTTCATTGCCCGAGCGCCAAGCCGTAATTAACGATAAAAGCTCGTCATCCGAAGCGCTAATGGCTTCACGCACCATAGACCATTGCTCTTGACTACCAAAAGACGCTAATAACTGAAATTGCGACTCTGCCGTTTCAAGTTGATACACAGGTAAAGCGGCATAACGAGTCATCAACTGCATATCGACACCATAATCAGTACTGTAACCTAATGCGTTATAACGCATTAGGTTAACTTGGGTGGCTTGTAGCCAAGGCGCGAAGGATTGAATTAACTGACAAACATTGGCAGCAGATGCACAATAAGGCGCCATGATCTGCAGCGTATTTTTATCTCGGCTCTGCCAATCTAGCCCCTTAGTTTTATCGGCACGGCCATATTGCTGCAACAAGGCGATACTATCGGCTTTATTAATATCGACTTCGACCACTAGGCCACGAGCTTTGCCCAGAGCAGCTTCAATTTGAGCGGGTAAAGGATAAAAATCGGCACGACCAATATGAATCGAACCCAGTAAATACGCAGTCTTACCGTGCCATTGCACTTGGTAAAATGGCGGTTTATCTGTTTCAGCACCCGCGACTTGGATACTGAAACCCATAAAAGCCAGTAAACAGATTGATACTATTAATCGCCATTGGCTTGTTGCCATATCCTTTGCCCCTTATAATTCCTGCAAATTTTGCCATGAGACGCTGTTATGCCACACACTAAGGTTATAGAGCAACTGAAAGAGAACCTTCAAATCGCCTATCGCCAAGCCATAGACGCTGACGCTAAATTAGATGAGCTAAAGAAAGCTGGCCATGGAAACTTCACCAGTATATTCACGGCAGAACAAGGTTTTGTTGCTTCGAGTAATCGTTTTCTGCCGTATGTACAAGAGTTGGTCGATGACTTAACTTGTATGGAAGAAAATCCAGCGCTGGATCTTAAAGAACTTGAGACCTACGTGCGTCAGCTTGGTGCATTGCTGCAAATGCTACAAGCCTTTAAGAAACAAAGCTAGTTAACCTGAACTCGGGATAACGAGTGTCGAAAAATCTAAATTTAACAAACTAAATCAATGCTATAAATGATTAATTTGAAAATAAAAATCTATTTTCTGACTGAATGCGCAGATTTTTGCGCATATCAAGGCGCTCTGTCTAACCATAGCGAGCTATGGTTAGACAGGACAGAGCAACGCAGAGAGGCCCGAAAAGATACCTATTCAGCGGCTCCCTAGCTCAGGTTAGTTACATAAAGAGCTGAAACTCATCGATGAATTTCAGCTCTTTATTGCTGCACATTAACACACAACATAATATCTAAAGCGCCCATCAAGTCGTTATTTCAAATGATATTCAATATATTAGAATATTAGATCTACTATTTTGAAGATTTGAGCAGCAGATAAAAATAGGCTAACCCCACAAGTAACGGGCTTAGCCTATGAGATTCTATCGATTATGGCCAGCAGGCTTTAAGTACTTAAACCTTAATGACCGATAAAGTGATTACAGCTGTGGTGCAATCGTTTTCTTTAACCATTCAGTTAGCATCTTAGTTTCGTAAATAAAGGGTTTATCCGTTGATGAATGGATCCCACCTAAAAAGCCCATATCTGACAATTTTTCATCACCGACAATAATCACTTTGTCATTTTCTAAAATTTGATAAGTAAAAGCCATTCTTGGGGGATAAAGATCTTTAATAACACGTAAATCATCGGGGGTTGCACCAAAAGTGGGTCGCATATCGCCGGCAAGATCAACATCAGTCATTGTCATTTCAAGCTTTTGATTAGGCTTTAAAATCTTTGATGCTTCTTTACTGATATTTTTAGTTAAGGTTTCAAATAACCGCTTTTCATAACGGGATTGGATCTCTCCGGATGATTTTATATCACGAAAATCTTTAGGATTTTGCCAAGTAATTTTAACCATTCCATCTTCAGTAACTGGGTTCACTGGCGTCTCGTCGGCCGCCCAAGCTGCACTACAACTCAACACACTTGCGAGTATAAGGGACTGAATTTTCATATTTGCCTCCAAGGCTTCAATAACTTTCTGTGAACTACAGTACAAAATCTAACCTGAACTTGGGCTTAATGTAAAGCTGATATAAATACAACCAATTCAATGTAAACCATTGTATAAATAAACAAATACCCTACTTAAGCACTATGTTATACGTATCGTTTTGTATCTACATGTAACTGGTAGTGATAAAGTTACTAATTTGTAATATTTTTTAGCGCATAAGCATCAAAAAAGCGTTATCCTTCCGCTATTGTTCACATAGCTTGTTTAATAACATGAAATTCCCCGTGATCCCTGTGTTCATTCTGATCCTATTTAGCTGCGTTGTCAGTGCGATTTGGTTTATCTCTCCAGCAGACAAAGATACTGGCCCTAAAACTTGGTCGGCCTTTATCTACAATCATGGCTATAACTCTGGAAAGTATAAAAAAACTGATAACTTTGATAGCTATGATGCCTGTAGCGATTTTGCGCGCCAGCAATCTGCTTTCTACGACGACGCGCCTTGGGAATGCGGTTCTATGTGCCAGTTTGATACTCGCAAGCAAGGATTTCAATGCATAGAAATGAAAAATGAACATTAACTAACTGTTCAGTATTGGTTCAATATTTATACAATAAGCTAAGCCCATCACAGTACAACTCAACTCGTTTTCTTTACCGTCTAGGGATGCACGATTTAGAACTAACGAATTAAACGTAATTGTTAATTTGGAGCTCACCTATGCACGTAAAAATAGCGAACGTAACAACCACTCATCCATCCAGCTTATTGTCATGTAAACAGGCTTTACTGACGCTGCTGACACTTGGAACTAGCCTAAGCTTTTCAAGCTCTGCAGCACCATTAACCATAGTTCAACAACAGGCGGTTAACACCCACTTTAGCAAATTGGCTCAGGTGCAAAATACCGCCGAAGCTCAAATGACTGAGCAGCTGCAGCAAGATTTTAATCAGCAACTAACTCTACATGAGCACAAACTGATGAAAAGTATCTGCCCTAAATACGGCATGACCTTTGATGTCAGCACTAATGCCTGCTTACGCTGATAATTTATTTTACTGATTAAAAAGGAAAACGTGCACTGAGTTCAGGGTATTGCAACTTTAAATCCTTGGGCTTAGTGCTAAATTTTTTCCCCACGGGTGTCGCTTTACCCGATGGCATAAAGGGTAACTCATCACCGGTTCTATCTTCGTACAATTGCCCAGCAATAAGATCATACTCATCGACAAAGGGGTACGCATACGCATCTTTTTCTGGCCAAGCAGCTAAACGCGCTAAAATGTCTGGTTGATTCACCACACCATCGTAAATTTCTTTGCCAAGTGAAATTAAAAAACACCTAAATTCAGCAAAGGCGTATTCAGAATCACAACCCGTAATAATATAAGCTGCGCCCCAAACCGGCCATAAATAGCTACGGCGCATCTGCTGACCAAAGATTTTATCAAAGGCTTTTAACTCTTCATTACTTAACTCGGCGAGGTTCTGTTTTAGTGCTTGAGTCAAAGACTCCTGCGATTGCGCCGCTTCCGTTCGCGTGACTAAACCCCAAAACTCAGTTTCTGTCATAAATTCCACCTATTTAGCACCCTAGAAAAAGGGCATATTCTACACGATATTGCAGTTATGCTGGACTCGGATTCGCGCATTTCTTACACTTGCTTACCTTCTTCGTTACCGGCCTACAGATCAATCCATGCCTAAACGCCTTATGCTACTTATCGCTTTATATTACTGTTGCTGTATTGCTGCACTTTTACGGGCAGTGATGGCCCAATCCTTTGATATATTTACCCTGAGTGTATTTCCTGTGCTGATCGGTATGTTAATGCGTACACCTTGGTCAAGTTTAATGTTGAAAATTTTTATTGGTATGCAAACCCTAGGCTTTTCCGCCCTCGCGATTACAGCCATTATTGCTTATCGCATTACACCTGAAGATGTAAAAGTGGTTATTTCAGGCCACAACATTCCCATATTGCCACTGACGGCGAGCATGATTTTCATTTTACTCATACAATATTGGGCAGCATTTTCTAAGGTGACGAGTCAATATTTGACCCGCCAAACGCAGTGATGGACATTTGTGACTAAGCTGTTATTAATAGCTTAGTCACCCGAAGAAAATAGCCGCGATTCTTAACTTGATAACGTGAAGTAAACTATGAGCCATTTATTGCCCAGCGAACTTTCTATTCTTTTAGTCGAGCCTTCAGAGACACAGCGTCGAATTATTATTCAGCGTTTACAACAGGAAGGCATTCTCAGTATTCAAACCGCAGAAAATATTGAAGCGGCGAAAGAAATTATTACTCGTCATAAACCTGATCTTATTGCCAGCGCCATGCATTTTGATGACGGCACTGCCATAGAGCTTTTGAGCTATTTAAGAGCTAAACCCGACTGTAAAGATATTCAGTTTATGTTGGTCTCTAGCGAGTGTCGCCGTGAACAACTTGAAATATTCCGTCAATCGGGCGTGGTGGCAATTCTTCCTAAGCCTTTCAGTGCAGAGCATTTGGGGACAGCTTTGAATGCGACGATTGATTTACTCAGCCACGATGAACTCGACCTCAGTAACTTTGACGTGCAGGATGTACGCGTATTAGTTGTTGATGATAGCCGTATGGCAAGGAACGTGATTAAACGCACTATTACTAACTTAGGTATGAAACTCATTACCGAGGCCGAAGATGGTGCGCAGGCCATTGAATTGATGAAACACAATATGTTTGACTTAGTGATCACCGACTACAATATGCCCAGTGTAGATGGCCTAGCTCTCACTCAATTTATTCGCAATGAAAGTTTACAAGCGCATATTCCTATCTTAATGGTCTCGTCTGAAGCCAACGATACCCATCTGAGTAATGTATCTCAAGCGGGCGTCAATGCCTTATGTGATAAGCCCTTTGAACCCAAGCTAGTTAAAAAATTACTTTACCAATTGTTAGAAGAATAAAATCTAAGTCACGAACTGAGTAAATATTCTGCACTTTACTGAATATCCTGCAGTAAGCAGAGCGCAAAAGACTTTCCAAGCGCTAAACCTTATGGCATGTTAGGCACGCTAATTTCAAATAAATCTACGGAAAGAAGAGACAATAAAAATGAACAAAACTGAACTTATTGCCAAAATTGCAGAAAATGCCGATCTAACGAAAGTTGAAGCCGCACGTGCATTGAAGTCTTTTGAAGCAGCAATTACCGAATCAATGAAAAATGGTGACAAAATCTCCATCGTAGGTTTCGGTTCTTTTGAAACAGCGACTCGTGCCGCTCGCACTGGCCGTAACCCACAAACGGGTAAAGAAATTCAAATTGCAGAAGCGACTGTACCTAAGTTTAAAGCGGGTAAGACCCTACGCGACAGCCTAAACTAAGTTAGTCATATCAAAACAACGCCTCCATAGTGAGGCGTTTTTTTTGCCTTATCCCAATGAAGTCTTGAGCGTTTTTCGCACAACAAAAGTGCACCTCTGCCTCATAAACTGACAAGCAAATATATTCCCCCCACTCATAATCATCTAACACATTGTTTTATATGTAATTGTAATAATGGCATGTGATTCGCAAATCCCTCATTAGAAATAACCAAGATGCACTAATGACCACTGTTTACTTAGGTGTGCCACTGGTGAATCGATAAATAAGTCAATCGAGGGGATGAGCATGAAGAAATCACTGTATAGCGTTTTGGCTTTATCGACGACAATGATACTGGCTGGCAATGCCTTTGCAGCCGTATCAGGCAACATTGGTGGTACCTCTAATTACCTATGGCGCGGTGCAACCCAAACCAAGGACGCGGTCGCAATCCAAGGGGGTATTGACTATAGCCATGATGCTGGATTTTATGCGGGTACTTGGGTATCGAATGTGGACTTTGGCGACGATACTAGCTACGAGCTGGATCTCTACGCCGGTTATGGCGGCAGTATTACTGACGATATTAGCTACGATTTTGGCTACCTCTACTACGCCTATCCAGACGCTCCTGGCAGCATTGATTTTGGTGAACTCCATGCTGCAGTAACGTGGAAGTGGCTTGAACTCGGTTACTCCCATGTCATCAATGCCGGTGACGATGTCGCAGCAGAGCCTTTAGATAATAAAGATCTCAGCTATCTTGCCGCAACTGTCTCTGTGCCTCTTACCGAGAAGCTAAGCTTATCGGTGCACTATGGTTACTCAAGCGGTGATGTTGTTCAATCTTGGTTTGGCGAAGATAATTATGCCGACTATAACGTCACACTCAGCGCAGACACCAGCATGGGCACAGTGTCGTTTATGGTGTCAGATACCGATCTTAGCGATGATGATGCCAAACTGGTACTCGGCTATTCCTACAGTTTTGATCTTTAGGCTTAAGCCTGAACTCGGGATAAGCTCCCTACATAAATAAAAACGCCACCTTAAGCGGTGGCGTTATTTTATAACTATCATCGATTAGGCGATGATTGGCCTGTTCGTTTTACGGGCTGCGACCATTTTCTCAATATATTCAACAATTGGCTCAGTGACCGAAACCCCTGTAGTTTGCTCAATACCTTCGATACCGGGCGCCGAATTAACCTCTAAGACTAAGGGGCCGCGGTTAGAGCGTAAAATATCCACCCCCGCAACAACCAAGCCCATGGCTTTCACTGCCGCAATCGCCATCTTACGCTCTGTAGCGGTGATTTTAACCACCTCGCCACAGCCACCTAAATGCAGATTGGAGCGAAAGTCGCCCTCTGGTCCTTGGCGCTTCATAGAGGCTATGACTTTATCACCAATAACAAAACAACGAATATCACTGCCATTGGATTCTTTAATGTATTCCTGCACTAAGATATTCGCTTTAAGCCCTAAAAATGCTTCTATCACACTCTCTGCAGCCGTTTTGGTCTCAGCTAATACCACGCCAATACCTTGAGTACCTTCGAGTAGCTTAATCACTAATGGAGCGCCACCCACCATATTGATGAGATCAGGGATATCGTTGGGCTTATTTGCAAAACCTGTCACTGGCATACCAATCCCTTTACGGGAAAGTAATTGCAACGCCCGCAGCTTATCCCGAGAACGTGCAATAGAGATTGAATCGTTAGCCGCATACACGCCCATCATTTCAAACTGACGTACCACAGCACAACCATAAAAAGTCACGCTGGCATGAATACGCGGAATAATGGCATCAAACCCAACGAGTTCAGTACCTTCATAATGAATACTCGGTTTAATGGAGTTGATATTCATATAGCAGTTCAGTGTATTGATCACGACCGCCTCATGTCCGCGTTTTTGACATGCTTCCACTAATCGTTGTGTTGAATATAACTGCGGAAATTGAGATAAAATGCCTATTTTCATGGCTGAGTGACCAACGTAAGTGTGTGTGGATAAATCGTTCTGTAGTATCAAATACGCCACAACAGAAAAGGGGCAGATATTTGTCTATATCTGAGTGTAAAGCAAGAAAATACTGCTAACCAGATGAAATCAGTATGCTATTACAATACTGCGAGGTACCTTACATTCGCACTTGTGTAGGGGTTAACAAAGGTAAAATATATTTCGCCTCAAATGTCATTGCATCGAGCGGTGGCGAAAATAAATACCCCTGTAATACAGTGCAATGGCGAGAAGTGCAAAACTCAGCTTGTTGCATTGTCTCTACCCCTTCGGCAACCGATATCACATTAAAACCATGGGCGAAATTAAATAATGCCGTGAGCAAACGGGTATCTTTTTCATCTTTGTCATAGCTTGCGATAAAACTTTTATCGATTTTCAGTACGCTAATCGGAAATAGTTTGATGTGCTCTAAAGATGAAAAGCCAGTACCAAAATCATCTAAGGCAAAACGCACTCCTAATTGAGCAATTTTATCGAGCTCTTTTGCGTGTTCATGGGGATCTTCAATAAGGCAATTTTCAGTAATTTCGAGCTCTAATGCGCTAGGAGGTAATCCTGTAAGCTGCAACGCGTGCACAATTTTATCAAATAGACGTCCATTATCAATTTGAGACGCCGAGAGATTAACAGCGATGGTAAATGTGAGTCCTGTCGGCAGTAATTGCGTTAGCCAACGCTGCGCCTGAGCGCAAGCTTGTTCAAGTACCCAATCCCCAATTTCAGCCATTAAACCTATCTCAACGGCTATGGGTAAAAATTGATCTGGGCCGATAATGCCATCTGTAGGATGCTGCCAACGGATAAGGGCTTCCATACCCACAAGTTGGTGTGTTTTTGCATTGACTTGTACTTGATAGAACACCTTAAACTCATTGCGCTTTAAGGCCATACGTAAACTTGACTCAATATGATTACGATATCGTACTTCTTTATCTAACGCCTCTGAGTAAAACTGGATTTGATTTCGTCCCATTTTCTTTGCACGATACATAGCAATATCAGCACTTTTCATCAGTTCTTCACTGTTTGAAGCCGCCTCATTATAAAAAGCCACACCAATACTAGCGCCTATAAATACATCATTATCGCCAAGACAAAAGATTTCTTCGAAGGCTTTTAATAAGCGATTTGCCACTATCATAGGAAAATATTGATGTTCATCATCAGTCACTAGTACGACAAATTCATCGCCACCTAAACGGGCAAGGACATCACCATCACGTAGCAAATCGTTTAATCGTGATGCCACTTGGACTAATAGCGTATCTCCAACTTGATGACCTAATGTGTCATTTATTGCTTTAAAGTCATCGAGGTCTAATAGAATGACGGCTAAAAAATCATTGCTGCGTTTCACTCTAGCAATGGCACGATTTAGGCATAGTTCAAAACCGTAGCGATTTACAAGCTTAGTGAGGGAGTCGTGCTCTGCGAGCTCTTTCAACTTTTGGTGGCTGTTACGTAATGCTAACGCCATCGAAGATCGTTGTTTCGCGTAGCGGATAGCGCGGGTTAATATCCGTGAGTTAACTTCATCTTTAAGTAAAAAGTCCTGTGCGCCCAGCTCAATACAGCGTTGCGCTAATTTCTCATCTTCATAACGACTTAACATAACCACGACCGTCTGATCTTGGGTCATCGCATTGAGCTTAATCAATACTTCTAATCCATTGGCGTCGGGCAATAAATAATCTAATAAAATGCCGTCAAAATGACGCTCTAACGCTAAGTTCAAACCATCAAAGGCACAATTAGCTTCGACTACATTAAACGTCAACTTTGATTGCCTAAGTGCTCTGATGATCGCCGTTCTATCAACTTCGTCATCATCGATTAGTAGTAAATCCATATACTCACCCTATGCAGATGGAAGCTCAACGATGCGCCAATAACCCTCGAGCATATTAAAAATGTGGTTAAAGCCGTCTTTCATCTTAGTTTTAACCATATAGCCCGCCACGTGATGACTATAAGCCTGCATCCTATCCTCATCGGTACTTGACGTCGTCAGCATAAAAACCACTGCAGAAGTGAGCGCTGGATCGGCACGTATTTGTTCAAGAAACTCAAAACCATTCATTCTGGGCATATTTAAATCCAGTAGAATAAGATACGGACCTTTAATCCCATCAACACTCGTAAGGATAGATAATGCTTCAATTCCGTCTCGAGCCCGTACGATAGGGTTAAGTAATCGTAGTTGCTGCATCGCTCGCTGCACGGCCATATAGTCCACATCATCATCGTCAACCAGTAAAATAGTAACCTGCTGATATTGATTGACTGCACTCATAAAGCCTCCTTACGGCTAATCTGCTTTGGCCAACTGAAGCGAAAACAACAACCCCGACCTGCTGATTGAAGTTGGATTTTACCGCCTATGCTTTCAACCGTTTTTTTAACGAGAGATAGGCCAAGACCACTACCTTCAACCTCATCTCTTGGTTTAAGCGTTTGAAACATTTGAAATATTTTTTCGTGATATGAGCTTGATATACCAGGGCCATCATCATTCACACTAAACCAATAATATTCATCAATCAATTCGCATGAGACCGTTATTACACCGGTTTCTTGGTCATGATGCTTAATCGCATTACTGATTAAATTTCGTAACACCAACTCTAATAATACTCTCACGGTATGAAACTGTGGGAACTCACCTTTTAGTGCTAATTCGAATCCTTTTGGCGGTGCAACCAAAGCAAACATATCTTCAATTAGCTGCCGACTATTGACTTCAACCGTTTCATTGTCGACACGCCCAATGCGTGAAAACATCAACAGCCCGTCGAGTAACAATACCATTCGATGAATACGGCTTTGAATAAGCCTCAGATACTTATGGATATCCTCATTAGTATTATCGGCTAAATCTTCAGACAGCCACGAGGTGAGTTGCTCTATCCCCCTCAGTGGTGATTTCAAATCGTGGGAGGCTATATAAGCAAATCTATCTAGCTCTTGGTTAATACGCTCCAGTTCTTGCGTATGTTCAGCTCGCTGAATTTCAATACGTTTACGTTCAGACACATTATTAATCGTCGCAAGAATAGAAATGCCCTGACTAAAATGGATTGGCGTTAGCCCCACTTCAATGGCAAGCCGGCTACCATCCTTACAGCAGCCAAATAAGTCATCACGCATCGACATATTTTTGGCTATCGGTTGCGCTAGGTACTGGCTCATGTGCTGCTGATGGATATTTCTTAGCGCTTCGGGCAACAACATATTGATTGAGCGCCCGAGCAACTCGTCTCTAGCATAACCAAATAAACGTTCGGCGTGAGTATTGACTAACGTAATACACCCCGCTTTATCGATCATTAGCAGCGCGCTGGGGGAGGCTTCAATCACTAATCTAAAGCGTTTTTCGTTAGCAATTAACTCAGAGGTCAATTGGGACTCTTTATACCGATTGCGTGCCATAACAAGCACTGAGTAAAACAACGCTAAAATAAAAGTACAACCGATGAACTGTAACCAAAGGCCTTGGGATTCTTCTGATTGTGAGATAAAACGCGATTGTGATGAGATATCTAAACGCCAAACTTGCCCACCCATGGTTTCATTATGTGAGTGATAAAACACATCCTGCTGTCGGGGTAATACCTTACTGCTAGCAAACATTAAACTATCAGCACTGGCCTGTGCGTTTTCATAAATGGCAAGTTTAAGGCCAGAGAAACGGTCGCCCATAATCCCTTGCATAAAATCATCCATCCTAAATGCTGCATAAACGAGTCCGGTAGCAGATTGTTTACGCTCAATCTCTGTGGTCGCTAAACCTTGATAAAGGGCTAAATACATTAAAAATCCCGCTTGGGTATTATCTAACCCATCTTGAACCAAGGTAACTTTACCCGAGACCATTGGTAGCCCTGTCGCAATTGCGTTATCTATCGCTTTACGCCTATTCGCCTCAGAGCACATGTCATAGCCTAGCGCCATTTGATTAAGCCAATCAAAAGGCTCTAGGTATAAAATCGTACAATATTGATCACGCAGCCCTTCTGGATATACCTGGTAATTTTTATAGTCTTCGGTCTGAATGCGCTTAACCTGGGTTTTTAATGTGTCAGGCTTAAGCAATAAAGCATAACCAAACCCCTGAAACCCTGGGTAATAATCAGATAGCCTGGCATTAACAACATAGGTTTGCCATTCTGTACGAGTCACATCACTTGATGATAACAACAAGCCGACCCCACCGCGTAATACTTGCTCATAGGCTAACATTCGGCGACTTACCGCTTCAGTTAGCTCTTGAACATTATTCTCAAATCGCTCTTCTCCTCTATCCCTAAGATATTCTTCAAGCACGTACCAAGAAATTCCCATAAAAAAGATCGCTGCCACTATCATCAGCCAGCTAGAACTTAATACGCTAAAGTAAATTTTGTTAGATTCATCAGGAGATTTAGAAAACGCATCCTTGTCCATTAAAGCCTATTCCTTAGCAATATATTGGCAGTCACACTATGCTCAGTGTTGTAGAGATTGTTGCTAAATTCAAGTTTATCCTACGATTTAAGCCAGATGAGCCTAAATACTGCTATGTCACTAATGTGCCCTCAATCACAAAGTAAGCAATAACTAAATTAACAAAATACCCGGTAATTCTCTCGGACTTGCCCTAAAACGCAGTGAATTGACTCGTTCAGCCCACGGACAAAAAGTTTTACCCATAATCGTAAAATTTTTTGCTTTTCTGCCACACTCTTTTTAGTTAGAAAGTCGTTAGGAACAACTAGAGGAATTCGTTATGGCTCATATTACTGAAGTCGTGCCCAACGATACTGAACTTGAGGCAATGACCAACCCCAAAAACAGTAAAGCTGTTGAAACAATGCAACATAGACGTGAGGTCAAAAGACGTTTAGAGGACTACCTCGAACGGGCAGAGTTAAAACGCGCATTAGGAGATGACGATTTTTTCTAGCCTTGCATTTTTGACTCGTGCCTCGATTGAGTGGACATCCACTACCATGCCCACTCACTTAATTTATCGTTTCTGAAATGCAAAATTATGGGTGATTGAATCGACTAAATCTGTATATCTAGTCCGATAAAACACTACACTTTTAATGTTACTGTGTTTTTTTACTCCTTTTATAGGCTTGAGTTTTAATCAACAGCCATTCAGCCTTTGCGCCCAAATATACATATGCCCCTAACCCCACTAACAAACCGACTACCGCTAACATCATCCAGATTGCAGGCTCTATATATTGTTTTTCACCCAGTGACGCCTTAAACATAGTCAATAAAGCCTCAATCGAAATGGCAATGAGGATGGTAGAAACAAACCGCGTAATGGTTCGCCTTGTTGAGCTGTGGCGAAAAATATCTTTATGCATTAGGACTTCTTCTTCAAGAATCGTTTTCCCGAGATCAAAAATCGCGAGAGCAAGCGTCATAAAAATAATAATCCCAAAAGGTTGCAGCGGATCTTGACCAATAATATCAACCGTAAATAAGCCGTAGATATCCCGTAATGCGGTCCAAATCAATACAGCCACCAGCACAAACAGCCCTGCTACTATCACACCATAAACCGCTTTAAACGCCGGAGTCACACGCCTTCTGGCACTATCTCCCATCATAAATTCAATCAAACGGGTCAAGTCCACATCTATCACTAAAAAGCCCAGTTTTTGTTCCTGTTGATAAACCGCCAAGGAGGCAGAAAGGCATAAGTTACCGCTGGCATTAGATAAATAAGGCCGCGTGATGTTTACGCCATCGGACTCATCACGATTGATAAAATAAGGCCTTTGGCTACGATCGCGATTACCACCTAACGGAATTAACTCAATTTGGCGATCTACCACGGCGATATTCTGGCTTATTTGCAACCCTTTACTATTAAGTAAATACATCAGTTCAACAAAGGGATAGCTCTTTGCTACCCCTTTCATCGTTTTAATATTCACCTGAGGTTGTTGAAATAACTCGGCATCGGCCATCCCCGTTAGAATCGATTCCATCAGTTCATGCACAGTGGCTTCAAATTCGTGATACCGCTCGATCACGCTCAAATAACTCATCGCTGCCATTATTAACTCTAGTAAACCGATTCCAGAATAAAAACAAAGCAGTTTTAATGCCATATAAACAAAAGCATATAAAACAAAATGTTAATTCTTATAATTAACATTTGATAGCACTAACATAGTAATCGCTGCACCAAAATGATTCGCAAAACCGATAAAATTTCACCCAACTAACCGAGATATTTCCTAATCATGCCAGTGAATCAATATGAATAAATAAGCTTTAACGCTATGATGGCCAAAATATCTCTTAGCTGAAACTACCTGCAGGATATACGGGAATGTCTGAGTCGTTAGCCCAATATCAACAAGATTTACGCCGTTTTTCTGATGAATTAATTCGTATCCAAACCCCCATAAAAATCTTAGATGCCATTAAATGGCCAAGGGAAATGGAGGAACGTTTTCTCTCTAATAAAGGCACGGTATTACCGGCTATCACGCAAGACTTCTATCAAAAAATTGCCTTACCTTTTGACCCAGTAACAACGCAAGCAGAACTGCTATCTTTAAAACAAGATATCCATAGACGCATGGGTAAACGCGATAAGCTCGGTAAAATATTAGTCGCAAACGTCGACCAATATCGTCTTGTAGTGGATATGTTAGGTAATAGAGGTACGCCAATGTTTGGCAAGCTTAGCCAAGAATTGTATGGCAGTGCGAGCCACAGATTACACGGCGATCGCCACACACTGCGCCAGCTAGGTGATAAGCTCAGTTATATTTTCTCGCTGCCAGCGGCGAGACACATGAATAAACACCACCCTAAAATCATCAGTGCACCTGAAGCCGTTAACGTGCTCAGCCAACGCTTAGAGAAATACTTCCATAGCGATGATATGTGCGTGCGCCTTAGTGACGGTATTGTTTCTGATGCCGCCGTCGGTGGCGATACGGTTAAGCTCAATAGCAGAGCCATGTTCAGCGAGTCGGATCTGAATGTATATGAGGTTCATGAAGGCTGGGTACATGTTGGTACAACGCTCAATGGCCGAGCCCAGCCCCATGCCACTTGGTTAAGCGTGGGCTCTCCCCGCGTTGCAGCGACTCAAGAAGGTCTCGCTGTTTTGCTTGAGATGCTGACGCTCAGCTCAAATCCTGGTCGAGCTCGCCGAATTAGTGATCGAGTTGCGGCTGTCGATATGGCAGAAAATGGCGCGGACTTTATTGAAGTTTTTAATTATTTCAGAGAATTAAACTTAAGCGCAACGGATAGTTACCGTGTTACGCAAAGGGTCTTTCGCGGTGGTATGGTAGAAGGTGGCAGCTTTTTCACTAAAGATATTTCCTATGTACGTGGCTATGTGGAAAACATTAACTTTATCCGCAGCGCTATCACCTCAGGTCTTCCTGAGCTCATCCCTATGTTATTCCTAGGTAAATTAGCTATCGAAGATATTCCAGTGCTATACCAAGCCTGCCAAGAAGGGATTTTAACGACACCTAAATATCTACCGCCTATGTTTGATAACTTTAGCGGCCTTTATGCTTGGTTTGGTTTCGCCTCAGGATTATCCGGAATCGATTTGAAAGGCGTGCAACGTCATTTCACACGCTTATTTAAAGACCTGCCTAATGTCGCTCCAGCCTTTGAATTACACGATGACACTGAGTTCGACAACAACTCGGATTAATACAGAAATATTATTGATATAAATAAAAAAGCTCACAATTATGTGAGCTTTTTTATTCTAACGTGACTCAACTTTATTTATCAGATTAAGATTGGGCCTTTGCTGCTTCATCAGCACGCTTTTTAATGAAGTATTCACGTGTTAAACCAAAGACCACAGGGCTTAACAGTGCCAAGGCGATTAAGTTAGGGATAGCCATCATAGCGTTTAAGGTATCAGCCAGTAACCACACAAAATCTAGTGAACTAACGGCGCCTAAGGGTACAGCTATGGTCCACAGTAACCTAAAGGGCTTTACCGCTTTGATACCAAAGAGATATTGCACGCATTTCTCGCTGTAAAAACTCCAACCAATAATGGTGGTGAAGGCAAAAATAGACAAAGCAATAGCAACAATATAATTGCCCATAGGCAAAGCATGGGCGAAGGCGTATGAGGTTAACGCCGCGCCGTTTTCTCCTGAAGTCCAAGAGCCTGAAACCACAATCGCAAGCCCAGTAATAGAACAAACGACAATGGTATCGATAAACGTACCGAGCATAGCCACTAGCCCCTGCGCTACCGGGTTATTGGTTTGTGCGGCTGCATGGGCTATCGGCGCACTACCCAAACCAGCTTCATTAGAAAACACCCCTCGAGCCACACCAAAACGAATCGCCGCCCATACTGCTGCACCCGCAAAACCACCTTGGGCAGCAACGGGATTAAAAGCACTGTGAATAATTAAGGAAAATGCAGCAGGCACATCTTGAATATGCACTATCAACACACCTAAGCCGGCAGTAATGTAAAAAATCGTCATAAATGGCACTAACTTACCGGCGACCTCGGCAATACGCTTAATACCCCCCATCAACACTGCGCCCACTAGTAGCATCATCAACGCACCAGATACCCAAGCCGGTACGCCAAAATTACTGCTTAATGCCGCTGCAACTGAATTGGCCTGTACAGTATTACCAATACCAAATCCGGCAAGTGATCCAAAAATCGCAAACAAGGTACCCAACCACGCCCATTTTTTCCCGAGACCATTTTTAATGTAATACATAGGGCCACCGACATGGTTACCGTGAGCGTCGACTTCACGATACTTAACCGCCAGTACAGCCTCCGAATACTTAGTCGCCATGCCCACCAACGCAGTGCACCACATCCAAAATAAAGCGCCAGGACCGCCGACAAATATTGCAGTGGCTACTCCGGCAATATTACCCGTGCCAATAGTGGCAGAAAGCGATGTCATCAACGCATTAAACGGGCTCACATCCCCTTTTACGGTTTTATCTTTATCGGGAATGCGGCCAGACCAGAGTAACTTAAAACCTGTGCCTAATTTCAGAATAGGCATTAATCTCAGCCCAAGGGAAAGGAATAAACCCACGCCTAAGATCATCACCAACATAGGTGTACCCCAGACAAAGCCATTAACTAGGCTAACAAATTCCGTAATTGCTTCCATTCAAACCTCGTGATGACTTGTTATTGTTATTATTTATCTGGCTATACCGCATTAGATACGCAGTCTAATACCATTTATTAAAATATAATCTAACAGCCCAGGCTCAAATTACAACGAATTATTAACAATTAAAATTATAAATATTGAGATGATTTATGTCCTAAGAATTTTAAAGCGGTGTTGTGATTACGTGGTGATACATTGATTTACAACATAAATAAAAATGCCCTACCGTCTCCGATAAGGCATAGTCGATAAGGCGGATAAACTTAGGCGGGTTTCCACACTAACTTTGGTAGCGCAGTTAAATCCAATTTATCGCCATGAGTGGCAATCGCAGTCGCTTGCGGTTTTGTCTTAGGTTCTTGATTAATGACCTCGACTAATCCGCGCTGTGCTTCAGGCTCTCCGTGGACTAAAATTAGTGGTGGTTGGCCTTCAAAATGTCGATACCAGCGTAATAATTCCGCTTGATCCGCATGGGCAGATAATCCACCTACTGTATGCAACTTAGCGGCTACTTTAATACTGTTGCCGTGGATGGTTAGCTCCTTCGCACCGTCGACTAAAGTCCGCCCCGGTGTTCCAATGGCTTGATAACCACAGATAATTACATCGCATTCTGGTCGCCATAGATTGTGCTCTAAGTGGCTACGAATACGCCCACCGTTACACATACCGCTACCTGCGATAATAATTAATCCTTTATGTACGTCATTTAATGCCATCGACTCTTCGGTCGTCTGGATAAACTCGACATTCGACAGCAAAGGGTGCTGTCCAGGATGCTGACGAGTAAAGCGTTTAAAATCTTCATCCATTAGTGGATAATTATTAACATAAACCCGAGTTGCCTCAATGGCCATAGGGCTATCTAAGCAAATTTTCCAACGCCCAAGATCCCATTCTTTTGCATATAAATGAAAAAGATATAATAGCTCCTGCGCTCGTCCAACGGAAAACGCCGGTAATAAAATATTGCCTTGGCTTTCGTTAACTGTCTTAGCAAAAATCGCTTTTAGCTCAGCTAGGGTCTCAGTCCAACTGCGATGAAAACGGTTGCCGTAGGTGCTTTCCATTAAGACTAAATCCGCCGTATCCACTAAGGTCGGATTACGTAAAATCGGCATACCTGCGCGGCCAAGATCGCCACTGAAAACTACTTTCTTCTGTGACTTACCCTCGCCTAACCACAGCTCAACTAAAGCAGAACCTAAAATATGCCCCGCATCTGAGAGACAAATATCCACATGCGGGATAACCCGAGTCACTTCGCCATATTCCAATGGTACAAATTGTTTTATGGCTTGTTCGGCATCTTCAACGGTGAACAAAGGCGCTAAAGGGTCAAGATCATGCTTAGCACGCTTTTTATTGACCCTTTCAGTATCACGGGTCTGTAGCATGGCCGCATCTTTGAGCATGATGGCGCACAGTTCAGCGGTAGCTTTATGGGTGTAGATGGGACCATCAAAACCCGATTTAACTAAAAGAGGTAAACGCCCAGAATGATCGATATGGGCGTGGCTCAGCACCACGGCAGATATAGACTCAGGATTGAAAGCGAAGGGGTCATGGTTACGCAGTTCGTCCGCTTTACCGCCTTGAATCAAACCACAATCAAGCAATAAGTGCTCATGGTCGACCGAAAGTAAATGGCACGAGCCCGTTACTTCCTCTGTCGCCCCTAAAAACTGCAATGTCATCCGCATAGTGTCACTCCGACTTGTTTGCCTCGTATAAAGATAGACTATGCCCTTATTCCTAAAACAAAAAGGATTAATTGGCCGCGTACAAACAATGTCAACTTTAGCCGTAATGCTTAAGCATCAATAACCTAGCAAAGGGTATAACTGACCTTGGCGCACTATTTTATCGGCATGTTCAATCGTGCCATCGCTTTGCCATTGCTTAAGTAAAAATTGCACTGGGGACTTAACCTCAGCGGCAGTCATTCCCGCGTGAATACTTGGGTTATAGAGTAGTTTTAGTAAAATAAAATCAAGCCCAGTGAGTAAATCTTGCGGGGTTTTATCATTAAAGATAGAGGGAAACACTTTTTCGGAATCATTAGGCAATCCGAGCACTTGGGTTATTTCTTCAACCACGCAAGCCACTAATTTACCGTGCATTTGTGCCTGATCCACAGGAATAATGACCCATGCACGTTCAATTTCACTCTTTGAGTTAAGGGCGAACTTGCCCATACAAACAGAACCATGAACATTTTGTGCTGACTTGACGCCCATCAAACGCATCACCTCGCTTGCCCACAGGGATTGGCGGGTAAATACTAAATGAAGGTTCGCATCAGCGAGCGTATCCACCAGTTGCATATCATGGCCCGTAATCTCAGCTAAATGCGTTAGCTGCATCTGCACCAATTGTGTGTGCAGTGCCCTATCACCCACTTGATGTTCGATAAACACTCGCACAGGTATGCGCCATTTACGTATCCGATGCCTAGCTTTGTCATACTCATTTTTAAGCGCCACTTCATTGAATGCTTGGCTGATATAGATTGAGCTTTGCCAAGCCGCGGGCTTAGCAGCATGACTCAAAACTGGAGTTGTTTGTGCAGCAAACACAGAGAATGTTGAGCAATATAGGCTTAAGCACAAGCTTAGATATAGGCCTAAATTTAACGACGTCCGCACAGTTGCCCTCGAATATTCATCATAGTTAAGCCCCAATAAATTGATGTTAGATTATATTCTTTTATTTTATGGCAGTTAATTTTGACTTATGCGGTAATAGCGCCATTGCCAAAAATGGAGGCCGACAATGGCGTATATAGTTAGCCTCTATTATTACTAACACTATCACTGTATAGCAAACGGGCCAGTAATGCGTCTTAGCAAATCAGTTTGCAACTTAATCCCTTAACCATCCTTCAACTTCGTCACGGGTTGGTACTGAGCCACTGTGGATAAGCTCATCATCAATGATTACCGCAGGGGTTTTCATTACGTTAAATTTCAATAAACTTTGAGGATCGGTGTCTTTTTTTACTATCGCGTCTATGCCCATTTCTTCTGATATGTCAGCAATCATCTCGGCAGTTTGGCTACACTTAGCGCAGCCACTACCTAATACTTTGATTTTTTTCATGTTACTTCCTTATAAATACGGTGCTGCAAAATTAAAAATCCAACCTACTAACGTAAATGCCATTAATAGTACAACCAACAGCACCGCCAAAAAGCGCCACTGCATCACTTGTTTAAGTAAAATAAATTCGGGGAAACTGGCAGCGACGGTACTCATACAAAATGCCAGCGTGGTACCAATGGGTAAGCCATTTGTTAACAAGCTCTCCATCACAGGAATAATGCCCGTTGCATTAGAATACAAAGGAATACCGATTAGCACTGCCACAGGTACAGACCACCACTGACCTTGGCCTAAATGGGTTTCGACCCATCCCTCGGGTACAAAACCATGCAAGGCAGCGCCAAGACCTACGCCGATAACGACCCACTTCCATACGCGACTAAAAATCTCAATTGCCTCGGTTTTAGCAAAGGCATGACGCTCGGAAAAGGATAAAACACGGTCTGGAATAGAGGCATCGTTCGATGCCGCCATCTGCCGTCCACGAACGAGGGCTTCGGCGGCGAAGGACTGCAACCAACGCTCGGCCTTAATCGCATCTAACAATAGTCCGCCGAGCATACCCACTGTCATGCCCACAGCCACATATAGCAAGGTAAATTTCCAGCCGAGTAAACTCATGAGCAGCAGGACGGCGACTTCATTGATCAAAGGTGAAGTGATCAAAAAGGCCATAGTGATCCCAAGGGGGATCCCGGCCGAGGTAAAACCTAAAAAGACAGGGAAACTCGAGCAAGAACAAAAAGGCTTAATGGCGCCAAAAATCGACCCCAGCAAATAACCTACTCCCTTATTCTTACCCGCTAAATAATCTCGAACTCGCTCAACATCTAAAGAAGCCCGCAGCAAGGCGATGAAATAAATCATCGCCACCAGCAATACAAAAATTTTACTGACATCTTCAACAAAAAAATGCACAGCTCCGCCCAAGGCCAAACACGCCGTACACTAGCCAAGTCGCAAAATCAGTAAATATTTGGAACATATTGATCCTTAATAAAATTATTGTTCCTTAATAAAATATTAGCTTACTTCACTATTGCTTAGAATTGACCGCTTAAAATTGCCCCCTTAAGATTGACCTCGCCAAAGTACGCCCGTGACTTACTGGTGACTAAGTCACTAAACACCCTATCGTACTCACCACAATGACCAAGGCTACTGTATAAATTTAGCCCAATAAAACCATAACGACTGCGACCGAAAGCGCAAAATAAGAGGAACAGGTCATGATCACGACAACCAGCATAAATGGATAATTTTAGGCTGTATGGAAGAGATAGATTAAGCTTTTGAAACTGTAAAAACGCTAAATCATAGATAAAGAATTTGATTAGAAATAACAGCTACGTGGCGCTATTGGCGGGGGGTTTTGGTAACAATTAAGAGAATAACCTCCCAGCAGAGTGAGAAATGATGAGCGCATTATCACAGGATAAACAGCTCATTTATAGTACAGCTAACCGTCTGCGATATGCAGCACGGTTAGCCGTTTCAGCGTATTTACTTCGGTATGTCACTTAGCGGAATACCTAGCGCTTTAGCGATACCCGTACCGTAGGCGGGGTCTGCTTTAAAACAGTTGCCAATATGACGGATTTGAATTTCTCTTGGTGCATCACCAATAGCGCGAGCCGTATTATCAAACAATACTTGCTGCTGTTCTGGCGACATTAAGCGGAACAACGCACCAGGCTGCGAGTAATAATCCGCATCCTCACGGTGATCCCAGTGAGCAGCAGCACCCGATAGGTCTAGCGGTGGCTCGCTAAAATCCGGTTGCTCTTGCCATTCCCCATAACTATTAGGTTCATAACCCAGTGTACTGCCGTGGTTGCCATCGACACGCATAGCACCATCACGGTGATAGCTACTAACAGGGCAACGAGCCGCATTAACAGGTACTAAATGATGGTTTACACCCAAACGATAACGCTGGGCATCGCCATAAGAGAACAAACGCCCTTGCAGCATTTTATCGGGCGAAAAACCGATGCCTGGTACAATGTTAGCGGGGTTAAATGCGGCTTGTTCAACTTCAGCAAAATAGTTATCTGGGTTACGGTTAAACTCGATTTCACCGACCTCAATTAAAGGGTAATCGCCGTGCGGCCACACTTTAGTTAAATCAAATGGGTTGTATGGTACGGTAGCCGCATCTTTCTCTGGCATGACTTGCACATACAAGGTCCATTTCGGAAACTCACCGCGCTCAATCGCTTCATACAAATCGCGTTGATGAGTTTCGCGACATTCGCCCGCTGCTTTTGTGGCTTCAGCATCGGTCATATTCTTAATGCCTTGCTGAGTACGCCAGTGGAATTTCACCCAAAAGCGCTCATTATTGTCATTGATAAAGCTAAAAGTATGCGAGCCAAAACCGTGCATATGGCGATAGCTGCTAGGGATACCGCGGTCACTCATCACCACTGTTACTTGATGCAGCGCCTCTGGTAACGATGTCCAAAAATCCCAGTTATTTTTTGCACTACGCATATTGGTGCGTGGATCGCGTTTTACAGCATGATTAAGATCGGGAAATTTTAGCGGATCACGTAAAAAGAAAACTGGCGTGTTATTACCCACTAAATCCCAGTTGCCTTCTTCTGTATAAAATTTCAGGGCAAAACCACGAATATCACGCTCAGCATCGGCGGCGCCGCGCTCGCCAGCAACGGTAGACATACGGCTAAATAGTGCGGTCTTTTTACCGACTTTGCTAAATAACTTGGCGCGTGTGTATTGGGTAATATCCTTGGTGACGGTAAAGGTGCCATAAGCGCCAGAACCTTTGGCGTGCATACGTCTTTCAGGGATTACCTCTCGGTCAAAATGCGCCAGTTTTTCCAGAAACCAAACATCCTGCAATAGCTGCGGACCACGTGGCCCGGCCGTCATAACGTTCTGGTTATGCGCAACAGGACAGCCTGCATTAGTGGTTAATTTTTTCTTGTCAGTCATGATTTTCTCCTGTGGGGTGGTACATCTTGGCTAAGTTTTTTTGGAGCGGTGTTAATCCGTCCTAAGTGCTCACCGCAAACCAGTTGAACTCACTGTTTTAATTGAAAAATAACACTAGCTACAATGACAAGCCTCAGTTTTTGATAAAACGGACTCTCTGCTTTGATTCGCTGTAATAGATATCAAACGTCAACTTTGAAGGGGTATTTATGCGAGATATAAATAACCATTAATATAAACAATAACGTTCATAGCCCTATTTCGCTACACACTTATTTACTGAGTTAGTTATCCTGCGATGGTTATTTCGCAAGATAGCGGCGATCAATATGCACCACCTGTAGACAATTCATATCTTTTTTAATGAGTTATGTGAAGGTCGTCCATAATTCACAGCCCCTTTACCTAGATTAACGTTTGATTTAGCTGACAGTGCTAGGGTTAAACTGCCGCCCCTTAAAGCCCACGCTGCCATTCTTGTCTTAAGGGAATGCTGAGTGGTGTATTAATGGCAAGTTCGACCTGAGCCAGTAATTTCGCCTTGTCCTTACCGAGCACGCCTTTGAGCACTAAATAATTGGAGGCATGGTCTGATCTAAAAATCGTCTGTTCTAATTCTAAATGACTGAGCAGAGTATGCATTTCTTGGAACAAGCCCTGTTGATCTGGCAACTGAAATTTACCGCCAAATACTGCGTCCATTCGCTCTGTGCCTAGGGGTAAAGTGACCACTAAGGTAGAAAGATAATCCGGCTGAGCAGCATTCATTAGCTTAGCTGAATTAATCGCATGTTGATGGGATAACTCAATGCCGCCTAAGCCATTGAGGATCATTACCGATGACTTCATCCCCGCCGCACGTAACTTAAGTAAGGCCGCGAGTGATGACTCAAAAGTTTCACCTTTTTGGATTTTCTCTAGCACTAGATCATCGCCACTTTCACAGCCAATATAGAGTAAAGACAGCCCAAGTTCGCGTAGACGTGCAAGTTGTTCTGGGGTTTTATTATTCAGATTACGCAGCAAACAATAACTGCTAATACGCGTAACCTGCGGCAAGTGAGTGTTGATCAACTCACAAATAGCTTCGAGGCGAGCAAAGGGCAAGCTCATGGCATCGCCGTCGGCCAAAAATATCCGCGAAACGGGGGCGCCAGAACGTGCCACGGCCAGAATATCCTGTTCAACCTTATCAAGCTTTTGCGCTCGAAAGGCTTTTTGCGGTTGGGTATACATGTCACAAAAGCTGCATTGGTTCCAACTGCAACCATTAGTCACTTGCAGTATCAATGACTTCCATTCGGATGGAGGTCTAAATACTGGCTCAATATAGTTAATCAACACTGCAAGTTCCTTATATTTTTATCGCATGGTTAAACAATGATTTGGTGATAGGTTTCCACATGGAAGGATTCAACCAACTCGGGCATAATTTGGTGAAAATAGTGCTGAATTGCGTCTTTAGCGCAGTGCTCATCAAAAGCAGCAATATCGACAAACTTCTCTACAAACGTCACGCGGCGTGGTTCATCACGGCTCACATTGAGCTCGTAACGAATACAACCCGCTTCGCGGCGCGTGTCAGGTATAAGGCTCGCGAGCGCCGCTATCAGCGCTTCGGTTTTGCCCTCTTTAGCCAAAAAACTCGCCACGCAGACAATTTGCTGTTGATTGATTTTATAATCCGTTGAAGTCGACATCTCGGTTCCTTATTGGGTTTAACGTTGAATGCTTAGCGCATAGCTTATGTTGATAGCTCATATTGATAGCTGACTTGAATACCTTGATAGCGCATATCTAAATGGGGGATACCATCTTCTAAATACATTTGCGAGCAGGCTTTAAACCCCAGCTTTTGATAGAAAGCTTTAAGGTAATCTTGGGCACCAATTTGAATGCCCGCATCGGGCCAAGTCGCCAGTGCCGATTCGATGGCGTGTTGCATTAAAGGTATAGCCAGCCCTTTACCTCGCGCTGATGGCGATACCACCACGCGGCCAATACTCGCCTCAGGATAACTCAGCCCCGGCGGTAAAATGCGCGCGTAACTAAGGAGTTCACCCGCTGGCGACAAGCCAATTAAATGTTGGGTTTGTGGGTGCCTATCCTTATCATCAAGCTCAGGATACGCGCAGGCCTGCTCCACCACAAACACATCAACTCTTAGTTTTAATATGTCGTATAGCGTATTAGCATTTAATTGATTAAATGTAAGATTTTGCCACTGCAAGCGTTTACCCTCAGAACATCATTGAAAAATGACCTTGAGTCTACCACAGCATAAAGACCATAAAAAAGCGCCTTAATCCACTAGGACTAAGGCGCAAAACTTGTTGAATGGATTAAATAAATTGGGGGGGATTTATGCTATTCAACAAGATCAACTAACAACTTCGTCTTTATTCGACCATAGCATCGTGGGATGCAGGTTCTGTGGGTTTACGAATCAGCAATACCGCAAATACGGCAATGAGTAACAGCGCGCCCATAATATAGAACACATCGTTATAAGCCTGAATATAGGCTTGCTGGCTCATGGTTTTAGCTAATAAGGCTTTTGCTTGTAAAGCCGCAGTGTAAGGGTCTGAACCTCCCGCTTGCAACATACTAGCGCTTTGAGCTAAATAATCCTGCGCTTGTGTGCTCACTGCGGGTAAAGATTCTTTAATATGCGCCAAATGTGCGCGCGACAAGGTATCAGACAGGGTCGCAACTAACGCAATACCAAAAGCGCCACCTAAGTTACGCATCACGTTTAATACCGTTGATGCCGAGGCATTTTCATGGGGTTTTAAATGCATGGTCGCGAGCATCCCAATCGGCACTAGGATAAACGGCTGGCCCAGAGCTCGTACTATTTGCGAGGCGATCATCTGTGGGCCGGCATAATCTGCGGTCATCTGACTATTCATGTAATAGCTAATGGCGAACATTAAAAAACCAAACGCGGCAAGATAACGGCTATCGAAACGCTCCATTAATTTGGGCACTAAGGGCAAGACTAATAACTGCGGAAATCCCATCCACATAATTACGCCACCGATTTCTAACGGGGTGTAATCATGCACTTGCGATAGATACAGCGGGATTAAATAGATAGCACCAAACAGTGCCGTACCAAGTAAAAAATAGGCCACGGTGGAGAGCAAAAAGTCACGCTTACCGAGTAGACGCAAATTGACTAATGGCTCTTTACGCCTTAACTGGATCCACACAAACAACACTATATTAATAGCGGCAATAATCGTTAAATTACGAATAAGCTCCGAGCCAAACCAGTCTTTACGGTTACCTTCTTCGAGCACTACTTCAAGGCAACCCATGCCTAATGCCATAGTGACGATGCCCGCTAAATCGACATTTTTCAGTTTATCCCAAACAACCGATTTTTTTTCTAAGCCGTAGGCCAACATCGCCATCACCAACAAACCTGGTGGCACGTTGATATAAAACAGATAATGCCAGCTAAATTGCTCGGTTAACCACCCGCCTAAGGTCGGGCCAATTGAAGGGGCAAAGGTTGCGGTAACACCAAATAACGCCATGCCGACGGCACGTTTGTTATCGGGTAAAAACTCCAGAATCAGCCTAAAAGCCAGCGGAATAAGCGCGCCACCAAAGAAACCTTGTAGCGCCCGAAAGGCGATCATCGCCTCTAAATTCCACGCTAAAGAGCATAAAATTGAAGCAAAAATAAAAGCGGCGGTAGTCCACAGTAAATAACGTCTGACCGACAATCCAGTACTGAGCCAACCCGAGAGCGGGATAGCAATCATTTCAGCCACCAGATACGCGGTTGAAATCCAACTGCCTTCTTCGAGTGTTGCGCCTAGGCTGCCTTGAATTTCCTTCAACGATGCGTTGGTAATTTGGATATCGAGGATCGCCATAAAGGCGCCAATCAAACCACCAAATACAGCAATCCATGAGCGGCGACTACCGCGCTCATAATCAACAGGCTTAAGTATATCGACAGGCGCAGCGATAGAGCCAGTAGCGCTCATTTTAACGACCTGTATTTGTAGCGATTGCCGATGTAACTGGGCCTGACGCCGTATCCACTTTCACGACCGCACTTAACCCCGGTAGCACATGCGTTTCTTCCGCAGACAAGTCTAAGCGAATACGCACAGGAATACGTTGCACGATTTTAGTAAAGTTACCGGTGGCGTTTTCTGCTGGCAATAAACTAAATTTGGAGCCGGACGCTGGTGACAGACTGTCGATAACACCGATGAAGGTTTTATCAGGAAACGCATCAAGGCTGACCTGTACCGACTGCCCTGCTTGCATATGTTGGATTTGGGTCTCTTTAAAATTCGCCGTGATCCACACAGCCCCATCCGGAACCAAACTGTAAAGTGCTTGGCCTGGCTGCACATATTGCCCCACCATAGCGCCACGTTTACCAATCACCCCAGAAAATGGCGCGGTAATGCGAGTATCATTTAATTGGATTTTCGCCAGCTCTAAGGTGGCATTAGCCTGTTCAACCACAGAGTCCGCTTGGTTTAACTGGGCATTAAAAACCGCTAACTCACGTTGTTTTGCCACCAGCACGGCTTTAGCTTCATCGAGGCGGGCAGCAGCAGAATCAAATCCGGCTTGCAGCTGGTCAACATCATCTTGGGAGCTGTAATTACTGATTTTAAGCTTTTGCGAACGGCTCAATTGTTGCTGTGCCCGTATTTTATCGGACTGAGCTGCCACAACACCCGCACTGGCTTGGGTGATTAACGCACGTTGCAGCTCCACCTTAGCAGCTAAGGTTTGCAAGTCCGCCTTTGAACTGGCAAGTGATGCGTCGGTCTGGCTCACTTTAGCAGTAAATTGGTTATCTTCGAGCTGCGCTAATAGCTCACCCTTTCGCACATGTTGGTTATCGGTTACGCCACTTAACACCACGTAACCAGGCACTTTCACACTAACATGGGAAATATCCGCATCGACATAGGCGTTATCTGTGGTTTCAAGAAAACGAACCTGTGTCCACCAGTAATAACCGCACGCCGCAACTGCGACAAGTAATAGTGGGGCGGCGATAATGAGTTTACTTTTGGACATGAATGGCTCCTTGATTAGTGATATCTAGTGTACTACTGTCTCACTAAGTTTATTAGTCAGTAAGAAATCAACTCACTGTTTCACAGGTGTAACAATGATAGACCTCAATCGTGTGCAAATTTTCGCTCAAGTGGTCGAGCAAGGCAGCTTTACTGGCGCCGCAAAGGCCCTTGGGATCACTAAAGCTACCGTCAGTCGTAAAATTGCTGAACTCGAGGCCGATACTGGTACACAACTGCTATTTCGTACTACTAGAGCTCTAAAACTCACCGAGGCGGGTTCAAGTTATTACAATCGTATTAATAAGATCCTTACCGATTTGCAAAGCGCCGAACATCAACTCAGCGACCAACAAAAATTGATCAAAGGTAATCTTAAAATTGTCTGCCCGATCGAGTTAGGTCAACTGTTTTTAGGGCCAATTTTCGCCCAGTTTTTAACACTTTATCCTGATATTACTATAGACGCCGAGCTGACAAATCGTAAAGTCGATGCAATAGAAGAAGGCATCGATTTGTTATTTCAAATTGCCGATTCAAGCGATACGCGCCTGCAAAGCTATGCGTTAGTTAATGCCCATAAATCACTCATGGCAAGCCCAGCTTATTTAGCCCAGCACGGCACCCCCAAAGTGCCACAGGACTTAACCCTGCATAAAGCTATCCGTTTGCAGTCGGCGCACATTGAAGGAGCATGGAAGTTATTCGATGGTAAAAGTTGGATTATTGCTGAGCCCATGACGCAACTGACGGTCAACAATGTCACTCTAGCCCGCGAGGCCGCCATCGCAGGGCTGGGGATAACTGCTGTGCCCTCTATCATCGCCCAAACAGCATTAGAAAAGGGCCACTTAATCCCATTATTAGATGACTACCCGATGAGCCAAACTAAGGTCGTGCTCAGCTATCCACAACGGGCGTATTTACCGCGAAAATACCGCGTCTTTATTGAATTTATCTATGCTGCTTTATTTAAGCGTTGGGGCTCACAAGTATTAGAGGTACCCGATTTTATCGGCCAAACCGATGCTAGCATGTAAAAACTTAACCGTTATTGGTAACAATTATAACTTTTAGGGCTTTAAAACACGGAATAGCTCAAGCTCATAATTGCCTTAATCCACAAGCCACTATAAGCTTACTAAGGTAGCAAACAGCAAAATTTATTCGGATTTGCAGATATAGTTTTTATAATAACATTTAACATTTAATCTTAATTTTGGAGAAACACCGATGAGCTTACTTAAAGAGTTCAAGGCTTTTGCGTCACGCGGCAATGTCATCGACATGGCTGTAGGTATTATCATTGGTGCCGCATTCGGAAAAATCGTGTCGTCTTTTGTAGCCGATATCATCATGCCACCGATTGGTATTATCCTAGGCGGGGTTAATTTTAGCGATTTGAGCATAGTGCTGCAGGCCGCTCAAGGTGATGCACCATCAGTTGTTATTGCGTATGGTAAATTTATTCAAACTATTATCGACTTTACGATTATCGCCTTCGCCATTTTCATGGGTGTTAAAGCGATTAACCGCTTAAAGCGCAAAGAAGAAGCGGCGCCTACTGCACCGCCAGCACCAACCAAAGAGCAAGAGTTACTTTCAGAAATCCGTGACTTACTAAAAGCTCAGCAAGAAAAATAATCTACAATCTTAGCGCCGGACATAAAAAAACCATCGACTTCGATGGTTTTTTTATGTCCGTTAGATAAGCAATTACTCAGCTTCAATGTGTATCGTTTCACTGTAATCTTGTACCACTTCGGCGACACGAATACGGTAAGAATTAAACAAGCAAGGCACTATGCCCGTTTGCTCAGCAATGCTGTGTGCCATTTGATTACGCCACTGGGTAATAGAGGCTTGGTCTTCCCAAAACGACAGGCTCAGCACTTTGCCATCGTCGGTTAAACTCTGAAAACGTTCGATCGAAATCAGGCCTGTACGACCTTCTAAATACTGGCGCATTTCAGCTGCCACGTGCATATACTCTTCTTTTCCTTCTTTGGTCGGGATGACTTCAAAAATTACAGCGATCATAACGCTCTCCAGAAATTAACGTCCTTAAATGTCGACTTTAAGATTAGCCCAACCACGGCGCGATAGCTCGCTGATTTTTAGACTTTTAGTCAATGTGATAACTCTGTCTACAATGTGGGCAATAACCCGAAATATAACAAGTTATTGCCCACGATGACGGCTTACTTGAGGTTAATCAACTTCATCGAAGCGCTTATCGTTTCTATACAACCATCGATATAAGGTTGGTAATACCAGTAACGTCAGTGCTGTCGAGCTAAACAAGCCACCAATAATCACCACAGCCAGCGGCTTTTGGATTTCGCTGCCCACGCCCGAAGATAATAAAATAGGGATCAAGCCTAAGGCCGAGGTCAGTGCTGTCATTAATACCGGTCGCAAACGCCCAACGGTTCCTTCATATACGCAGTCATACAGTGCTTCACCACTTTGCCTGCGCTGATTAATAGAATCCACCAACACCACACCATTAAGTACGGCCACACCAAATAGAGTGATAAAGCCAATTGAGCTAGGCACAGATAAATAGGTGCCACTGACATACAAAGCCACTATGCCGCCAATCAAAGCTAAGGGTACATTCGCCATGATGAGTAACACTTGCTTAAACGAACCAAAAGAGAAGTACAACAGCAAGGCAATCAAGACGATAGAAACTGGCACCACTAACATTAGCTTTTGCTGAGCCCGTTGCTGATTCTCATACTGCCCGCCAATGATCACCGTATAGCCTGCCGGTAAGTCAATTTGTGGTACTAAAGCATAGATATCTTTTACCACTGAGCCCATATCGCGCCCTGCCACGTTAGCCTGCACCACCACGCGGCGCTGCACATCGTCACGGCGAATATTCGGCGGCGCCATTTCTACCTCTACAGTGGCAATTTCTTCTAAGCGTACCGTGGCACCATTAGTACCACTGAGTAGCAAGTCTTTAATCGCATCAGGGCTTTGGCGAAACTCCGCCGCGAGGCGCAGATTGATGTCGTATCTGGCATTACCATCAATAACCTGTCCCGCACTCGCACCGCCAATGCCTTGGCTAACAAGGCTCATCACTTGGTCGACACTTATGCCATAGCGCGCCAATAGCTCGCGCTTTGGCCGCACCACTAATTGCGCCTCACCGCTGACTTGCTCAAGTGATACATCCACAGCGCCGGGGGTCTTTTCGACTAAATCAGTGAGCGTTTGGCCCTTCTGTGACAATACCGCTAAATCTGGGCCGAATATTTTGATCGCCAATTGCGCTTTTACGCCCGAAAGCAACTCATCTACCCGCGTTGCAATCGGTTGTGAAAAGGTGAGTAAAAGCCCTGGGAACACACTGAGTTTAGTTTCCATCAAGCGTTGTAATGCTAAACGTGAACTCGCCGATTGCCACTCATCTATTGGTTTGAGCCCGATATAAATTTCGATATTACTCACAGGCTCAGGATCGCCGCCAAGCTCAGGCGCGCCAATGCGACTTAAGGCATATTCCACCTCGGGAAACTCTAGCAAAATAGCCTCAAGTTTAGGCGCCACTTCAAGCGATGTGGCTAAACTGGCGGTCGGTGCCAGCGTCACTCGCATATTAATCGTGCCCTCTTCTAGCTCAGGAACAAACTCTGTACCCAATTGCGGTAATAACAATAAGCTAAAACCAAACATCAATAGAGCACTGAGTATCACCATTTTTGGCCTTGCGAGTGTTGCTGTCAGTAGCCTGCGATAAGCCGTATCCAGCGGCGCTAAAATGATACTTTGTTTAAGCACCACGCCATGTTTGAACAGATACACGGCAAGGGCTGGCACCGCAATAAGTGCCACCAACAGTGACGATATCATCGCCAGAATAATACTCACCGCCATCGGCTGAAATAACTTACCTTCAACCCCTTCGAGGGCAAACAGCGGTGCAAACACCACAATAATAATCGCGGTCGCAAAAAAAATAGGGCTGCACACCTCTTTTGCTGCAAGCATGATGCGCACAGCCATATTGGCCTGCTGATCACCATCCTCATCGCCGTGATAGGGGTCCCGCTCATCATCGGCGCGTATTTTTGCGTCCAGAAAATGTCGGCGGTCTGGTTGAGTGAGATGCTTAAAAATATTCTCCACCATCACCACCGAACCATCGACTAACATGCCGATCGCCACGGCTAAACCTCCCAGCGACATTAAGTTTGCCGACAGCCCATAATAGGACATCACCATTAACGCCAGCCCGATAGAAACGGGTATGGATAACAGCACCAGCAAGGTAGCCCGAATATTGACAAGGAACAGCGCTAAAATTACCACGATAAACACGAAGGCCATTAACAGCGCATCACGCACCGTCGTTACGGCTTGTTTGACCAAATCAGCTTGATTGTAAAACACCTCAAAAGACACACCGTCGGGCAATCCCTGCTCAATAAGCTTCACCCGCGCGCTAATATCATCAATCGTCGCCTTAGTGTTAGCGCCCATGCGTTTAAGCACCACACCCGCCACCACTTCACCAAGAGGTTGCGCTTCTCCGCTAGCATCGCGGCGCGTCATCGTAACCGCGCCGACACGGATTTCACTGCCAAAATCCACTTTGGCGATATCCCCCACGCGCACGGGTGTACCTTTAGCCTCCGTAAGAGGGATTTGTGCGATCGCCACTAAACCCTCTTTTCCTGCGGGCAACATACCGTAACCGCGCACCACCAGCTGCTCTTGGCCTTGGTCCATAAACCAACCGCCAGCGTTACGGTTATTGCTTTCAAGCGCCTCGGTCACTTGCGCCATCGACAAGCCATAGGCACGCAGCTTATTGGGGTCGACCTGCACTTGGTATTGGCGCACATCGCCACCAAAAGACAACACTTCAGTCACGCCGCCAACGGGCATCAGTATCAGTTTCACTAGATAATCATTTAAGCTACGTAATTCGGTAGAACTGATGCCAGAGCTGGGTTCGGCGCGCAGAATATATTGATAGATCTGCCCTAACCCTGATGTGTTGGGGCCAATTTCAGGTACACCTACACCGCTTGGGATCATCTCCCGCGCCGCTTGCAACTGTTCAAACACCTGCTGGCGGGCAAAGTAAATATCCGTCCCTTCGGCAAAGACTACGGTCACGATAGATAAGCCAGTACGCGATAACGAACGAACCTCAGTTACCGCAGGTAAGGCGTACATAGCCGATTCCACTGGATAACTAATGAGCTTTTCGACCTCTTCAGCCGCTAATCCTTCAGCGGCAGTATTAATGGTCACTTGCACGTTGGTGACATCGGGAAAAGCATCAAGATTTAATTTAGGTAACATAAACACGCTTGCTACTATCATAGCGAGCAGCGCCAACACCACTAACAGCCGATTTTTAATCGCGGCTTCGATTAACTTTTGTAACATACAAAATCCCTCAAGCGTTCAGTGGCAACATTAGTGGTTATGGATATCAAAGCCCGCTTTCGCCAACTCAGATGCTAAGAAAAATGCCCCACTAACCACGACCTTAAGCTGTGCTTGTCTAGCTTTTTCAAGCTCAGCACTTTGCACCACACTCAACCCACGCTGACGCTGCACCACTTCAACCTCAATCGATTCAAAACCATCTTCATCTTGAATAAAAATCTGCCAATCACCATCGCCGCTACGGGTAAGCGCCGCATCGGGCAGCACAATTCCACCAGCCTTATCAGCAGAGTTGGCGATAGTATTGGCAAAATACAGCTCGGCAAATTGCCCCGCATGCAACACATGATTAGGATTGGGCATACTCACTAGCACTTGCTCGGTGCGCGTCACGCTATCAAGTTCATGGGATCGGCCAATAATTTTACCCGCCAGCGTTTTATCACCCACTTGTACCAAGGCAGCGCTGCCGACATTTATATGTGCAGTTTGCGTTGGCGTTAACTGCGCCTCGACCCATAAATAGGATTCATCGGTCAGCTGCATTAACGGCGTACCGGCACTAAACACTTGCCCTAGCATGGCGATATCCTGTTGCACCCGACCGTCAATCGGTGCCAACAGTTGATAACTACCAATCGCTTCAGGCGTTGATTCTAATGTGCGAATTTGCGCGCTCGTCATTTTCACGGCCTCTAAAATCGCCCGTTTAAGTTCGGCATCCACTTGTGCCTGCATACGGCGGCTAGCACTCACAGCGCCTTCGCTCATGCGTTTAACTCGGCTCCATTCAGCGGCGGCATTGATATAATCTGCCTGCGCCTTGGCAACCGCAGTGCCGCCCAAGGTAAGTAAAGGCTCACCTTTTTTAACCTCTTGCCCAGGTACCACATGGCGTGCCAGCACACGGACATCAAGCTGCGGAGCGAGGGTTGCGGTTCTATCGCGATCCACCACTAAGGTTGCTGTTGCACTAATATCCAGATTTAAGTTGGCGATATTCAAGCTATCGCTCGACAACGGCAACAAGCTAATGCCCGCTAAAGCTTGCTGCGCTGGTGTCAACCTCAGTGCTTGTTCGCCATGTTCATCCGCAGGCTCCGTTTTCGTGACTGAAGCGTGATCATCCCCAGCCCATGAAGATTGCGCGGTAAAAAGCGCGCCACAGCCAAGCACAAATAATGCGAGGGCGAGTGTCGACAGTTTAAATTGACGCTTTGCAGGCGGGGTGATTTCAGCTGCAGTCGATTTAGACATGACAATTATTTCTGACATAACAACCGTATAAGACTCGATAGCGTTAAAGTGATTATTTAAATTCATTGGTGTTACCTCATTATTTGACTGTGCGTACAACGGCGCTTGGCGTTAAGCTTTTCGGTTCAGCGGAGCCGTCCAATAAGGGCATAAGCTGGCCGCTTTCGCCCATCCAAGATAACCAGCTTTGATAAATAGCCGTTTCTAGGTTTAAGCCCACTAAATAGCTGGCGGCCAACTGACGGCGACCCTGTAAGTACTCGCTAGTACTCACATCACCCGCCTGCCATTGTTGGTCTAAGGATTTAGCCGCTTTTGCGGCCGAGGTTTGCACTAGCTCGCGCCAGTCTTGGTAACGCTCTAATAAACGAGGTAACGCATGGAGGACTTGTTGCTGCTTGGCGGTAAGTACTCGCTCACGGGCAAGATAGCCTTGCTGCGCGATCGCGATGCCCTTATCGGCCACAGCTTGTAACTCACTGTAGTTATTACGCACGTGCAGAGGAATCGATACACCAACACCGAGCTTATTATCAGTGCCCTCTTTTTCAGCGCTGATACTGATAGTCGGGTCCGCTGAAGCGTTTGCCTTCACTTGCATCGTGTTGACTCTGGCAAGCAACACTTGTTGGTAAGCACTCGAAAGAGCCGGCAAAGTTGACGCTGTATTCACATCGCCTTTCAACTGTGTCACCGAGCGCTTAATTTCTTCGATAAACTCAGCGAAGGCAAAATGATGACCGCCCAGTAGTGCAATCACTTTGCCGTCAGCGACTAAATTTGCCTGCTCGGCAAGCGCATAATCGGCGGTATTGGTCGCGAGCTCCAAGCGCATTAGTTGCAACTCGACGTTAGACAAATCCCCAGCAGCTAACCGCTGCTCGGCAATATTGAGCTGCGCCTTGGTAAACCTGAATTGTTGCTCAGCAAAAGTCAGTGCCTTGCGGCTTTGCGCTTGTTCTGCCAACGCCAGTAAACGTTCGGCTAACATTTGGCTACGCTCTAAGCCTATGTCTGCTAACAGGATTTGTGCTTCAAGTTCAGCACTATGCATTGCTACGGCGCGCTTATCGCCCCAATCAAGGGTTTGGCTCAGCCCTACGCTGTAGGAGTCTGTATCGGCATGTTGATAATTAAGCCCAAGCTCGGGGTTATACACAGCGCGATCTGCGGCTTGAATCACCAGCTCAGTTTGTTGTTGCTTTACAAGCTGCGCCTGCACTTCAGGTAACTGATTGAACTGTATGAGTAACTCAGGCAGCCATTGGCCAAAGGCCATGTATGGCACTGCTATTTTTGAGGTGGGTAAACCCAGTGACTGAGCCTTAAATGCCTTAGCTTCGAGGGAATAAGTTTCAGTGAGGTGATTTTCTGCCGCTAGGGCAAAGGGTGCGGACACAAGAGTCAGCAATAAACCGCTGCCCAATAAACTATATCGACAACCAGACTGGCCTAGCTTCAATAACGAAGACAAGGCATATGCGAGAATCGTTTTTTTCATCGTAAATCCTAACAATATCGAATGTGGAACGGCTGACTTGTGCGCCTTAATGTGAGTGCATACTCACTGTTAGGCTCAAATCAATAGGGCTGAGTTAATCAGCGCCGCTCGAATCACCCCGCCATGCTATACATGGGCAAAATGCACCACTGGCTGCACCGCTAGCGACTCGTAAACCAAAAATTAGTTAATAATTGGCTAGTAATCGGCTAATCGTGCAGCGCGCCAGTTAAGGCATTTTTATAGGGATGAATGTCAATGGCTTACCTCACGGCAAAGAATCAGATTCAATAAGATGAATCAATTATTCTCGGTCGAGGCATAAGCAAAATATTGAAGAATTAAACGATAGGTGGGCGGTACTTAGGGAGATTGTCTGGTGAGAAATAGGTTAAATCGTTAGCAAGGTAAACGCTTTCTAGCGCCTGCTCAGGCTGGTTAAGCACTGAGGATAACAGCGCCACGTGACCGCCATGACATTGGCAATCAAGGCACAAATCAAAATCTTGTATTTCGGTAGTTTTCACTAAGTGTGAATGTAATTCACTGCCTAGATTTTTAGCCGCTGTTTTGCCGGCTATATCAACATCAAGTGCAAACCCGAAACTTTGCTCGCTTGGGCATACGCAATCGAGACACTGAGTGAAAGTCGTCACTGACGCACTAAATTGTAAATGGGGATGGTTATCAGATTCTTCCGCGCCGTTGCCCATGTGTAGCTGATGGGCACCAAAATTCGCACCGGCAAATTGCAGCACAATTATCGCTATCAGTAGGGTCACCATTCTTGTAAAGAAAGGCTTAGCGGAAGAGTTCAAATATCACCTTATTACATTACGCACTGATTAATGAGTATCTCAATTATTTAAACACACAGTGTTTAGCATAATCAGCCGCTTCGTTAGCTGTCCAATCGCCAGATGGCTTATTTTTCATTTGTTTACACCAAGCATCCGTGCCCACTTCAGGTGCACAGGCACTCAGCCCTGCGGTAAACGCTAGCACCAATGCTATCGCAACAAGTTTAGAGATAGGCGATTTAACAGCACCAAAATCCAACAAAGACATATTTAATTCCTTATAAATAAAGCCCATTTGGGGCCATTAGCTATTTGAGCGTTTTGTGATCCAAGCAATCGCTTTGGCTTTTTGCTCTAACGGAAACCAAGCAACTTCGCCTTGCATAAAAGGCCCCAGCAACCGTACCGAATTACCGACCCAATCTGGGCCACCCACAAATACTAGGGCTTCAAAACTCGGTAACTGGACTTCACCACTACCTGTCAGTGACTCAAATTCCCAGCCTTCGAGCAGTACATCGGCCTCAATATACAGACAGACCTGCCCCCAATCTTCACGATAACTTTTAATCACCGGCTGTAAACGAGTGCGATAATCGGAGGAAGACAATCGACCACTGGCAAAAAGACTGATAACACCCTTAGCAATATCGGGGATTTGGCATAACATAGAGGCACTCCGAATCGAGAACACTTTTCGCAAGCACAGATCTTGGTCCATGCCTTGAAAATAATGCGCCGATGATAACAAATCTATTGGAAAGCGATAAGCAGTTATTGATGACTTCTCAATCTACGCTGAAAGAAGCCTAAGTTTGCCATGATAACAATCTCAAACCGTGTGGAACTTCAGGAAAATGAAATCGAGTGGCAATTTATCCGCTCAAGTGGCGCGGGTGGCCAGCACTTAAATAAAGTATCCACCGCCGCACAGCTGATTTTCGATATTAAAAACTCATCATTACCTGAATTCTATCAAGAACGCTTGCTCAATAAGGCGGATCACCGCATCACTAAAAGCGGCAAAATTATTATAAAATGCCAAGCCAGTCGTAGCCAAGACTCCAACCGCCAGACAGCTTTAGAACAATTTATTGCCTTAGTGGCGAGTGTCGGTGAAGTACAAAAAAAGCGTATCCCGACCCGCGCCACTAAGGGCAGCCAAACTCGGCGCTTAGACACAAAAAAACAAAAAGGCGCGACTAAAGCCATGCGTCAGCAAAAGACTGATTATTAGCTTTAATCAGAATGAGTAGCGCGACTACTTTAGATAAGCATTAGGCCGCAGTTAAAATCGGCCAATAATGGCGCAGAATTTCAATGGCATAATCGGCTCACACATAATCGATGAACAGATAATGCAAAATAGATTTGAACAGGTTAAGTTAGTGACCTATCTACAAAACTAAAAAATGCCTCCCAGCTTTAATCCAAGGCACTAGGTAAAGGAAAGCGCAATGAGTCACAAAATTTTACTCGTCAATGGCCCTAATCTGAACCTTCTAGGCCGCCGCGAGCCCAGCGTTTACGGTCATCAAACCTTAGCTGGCATAGTGACAGAGCTACACCAGCAGGCAAAACAAGCTGGAGTCGAGCTGGAACATATTCAGTCCAATGCCGAGTTTGAGCTTATCAATGCGATTCATGCGACCGATGCACAACTGATTATTATCAACCCCGCCGCTTTTACTCATACCAGCGTTGCGCTGCGTGATGCCTTACTTGGGGTCGATATTCCTTTTTATGAAGTGCATTTATCTAATGTGCATGCCCGTGAGGCCTTTCGCCAGCATTCTTATTTTTCCGATAAGGCAATAGGCGTGATCTGCGGTTTTGGCGCACAGGGTTATGAGTTTGCACTCGCAGCCGCCGTTAAGCGATTAAATCAACCACAATAAATCCTATTCAATAGCGTACTTTGCAAGGGCAAAACAATGGCAATGGATCTTCGTAAAATTAAAAAGCTCATTGAATTAGTCCAAGAATCGGATATCGCAGAGCTGGCGATAACCGAAGGCGAAGAGTCGATTCGTATCACCCGCTATAGCCCTATGCCAGCGACTATTTCCACGCAGCCATCGATATCCGCAGCGCCGATAAGCCCACAGGCAAAGATGACTAACCAGTATAATGTTTCATCAAGTGTGGTTTCACAGGTATCAAGCCCGCCAAATACCGAAGGTTTTGTGCAAGTCTCGCCCATGGTCGGTACTTTTTATGCGGCAATCGAGCCCGATGATGTACCGCTGGTAAAAGTGGGCCAAAGGGTTAGCCAAGGTGAGGTGATTTGCATTATCGAAGCGATGCGAATGATGAATCCGATTCAGGCTGAACGCGATGGCGTAATCCGCGCTATTTGGGCAAAAGACGGTGATGAAATCGTATTTGATCAACCGCTATTTAGCTTAATCTAACCGCTCGCCTTAGCATGAATAGAAGCGCACCGCTGAGCTGAGTTTAAGCTGAAGTTTTCAAGCAAAGGCAGTATTAACCGAGGTCACTATGATATTAATTACCGGCGCCAGCAGTGGTTTAGGCGCGGCGCTAGCATCACTCTACGCCAAAGAGAATGAACCACTTACACTCACAGGCCGCAATACCGAGCGTTTGTATACTGTTGCTAATACATTAACGCCATTTTCCACACACTCTATTACTGCGATCGCTGCCGATCTCACCAGTGAAACAAGCATCGAAGCGCTATTTGATGGTCTTACTGCGACACCAAAAACCGTTATCCATTGTGCGGGCAGCGGCTATTTTGGCGCGATTGAAACCCAAGGCGTACGCGATATCCAAAGCCTACTCAATAACAATGTAACCTCGACGATTTTGTTAGTGCGTGAGTTAGTCAAACGCTATAAAGATGAAGCGATAACTGTGGTAATAGTGATGTCCACCGCAGCGCTCGCAGCCAAGGCGGGTGAGTCAACTTACTGCGCGGCAAAATGGGCGGTGCGAGGATTTGTTGAGTCGGTACGATTAGAGCTTAAACAAAGCCCAATGAAGTTGATTGCCGTGTATCCCGGCGGTATGGACACCGGCTTTTGGCCAAGTAGCGGTAAAACATTAGATACCACACATTTTATGTCGGCCGATGAAGCGGCAGGCATGCTTAAACAAGCATTAATCGCCACCCAACATGGTTATATCGCCGATATCACCATACAAAGGGGTTAGCGAAAACCAAGAGGATAATGCAATGATAGATTCGAGATGCAAGATAACATGCTGCACCTCGAATCTTAGACCTCAGCCCATGCTCCCTAGTCAGTACACTTCGCAGGGCTTGGGTTCAAATTTACCTTTAAGCTAACCGCTCGGCGGCTTTCTCTGTGGGTCAACCACCACATCACCAGACCACCTAAAGATAACAATGCCGCAGCATATCCTGTGGCTGCAATACCTTGTCCCGACAAAATCACTAGACTACCGACCCAAGGGCCAATCGCATTAGCAAGATTAAAGGCACATTGCACTAAAGCACCTGTCATAGTCTGCCCATCGGGCGCCACATCCATTAATCTAGCCTGTACTATCGTCGCCAACCCTAAGCCACAACCGATGAAAAATACCACAGGGATTAACGCCCAATAATTGCCCGTGACACTCGGATAAATGGCCAATACTACAGTGCTTAATACTAACGACCAAAATGCCGCCGCTAAGGCTGATTTATCCGCAGCCCAACCACAGACTAAAGTGCCGAGCGTCGCGCCAATACCAAATACCGCCATCATGATAGGGATTTTGAAGGGCTCAACTTGTGTCACTTGGATTAAGGTTTCAGCCAGATAGGTATACACGCAAAAAATACCGCCAAAGCCAATAGCGGCGATCCCTAGCGTTAACCACACTTCACGATTTTTAAGGGTTTGTAACTCCTTTTTAGGGCTCGCATTATCCGCTACTGCTTGATTAGGCGCTAAAAAATACACCAATAGCGCGGTAATCGTCGCGAGTATCGCCACAATCCCAATACCCGAACGCCAACCTACTGTTTGCCCCATCCAAGTTGCAAATGGTACACCGATAATCGTTGCCAGCGTCAACCCAATAAATACCCGCGATACCGCCCGCGCCTTCATTTCTGGCGGCACTAAAGAAGCGGCCAGTAACATAGCAACACCAAAATAAGCACCATGGGGCAAGCCACTCAAAAATCTGAAAAAGATTAACCAATTCAATGAGGGCGCTAACGCACTTAAACCATTGGCTAACGCCATTAAAGTCGCTAAAGCAATCAGTAATGTCCGTCGCCTGACTCTCACGGCTAGCACCATAATAATGGGTGAACCGATCACAACTCCCAGTGCATAGGCGCTAATGGCATAGCTCACTTGAGCAACATCAACCCCTAAATCACTGGCGATGTAAGGCACTAAGGTCATGGAAGCGAACTCTGTGGTGCCTAAAGCAAATGTCCCGAGCGCTAAGGCAAGTATCACCCAAAATATGCTGGCGCCCTTATGCTGATGTTGAACTACTTGTTTTCGAACAGTACTCAAACGTCTTCTCCGCTATGTTATAAAATGACAACTAACCTGAACTTGGAATAAATTAAAAGGTTAAAAATAAATTGGAGCCCACAATGGGGCTCCAATTTTTAAATCACTGTTTCAGTCACTCAGTGATGTAAGCCTACCTACCTAACTGCTCCTGATAGGTTTGACTATTCCAATCGTAGGCATAAAGTGCGCCTTGCCACTCGTAAAGTGTTCGGCCATCCTGCTGCACAACTCTGGCATTACTCGGCAAACTCGACACACTGTGCGCCACGCGCTGACGGGGCGTTGCGGCATTATTACCTGCTGTAACGCCGTCTGCATTGTCACTATAACTCTGCACCGTTTGTGCCGTCGGGTTTGCAGGCACGCTTGTTGGCATACTCGATACCATACGGCCTTCACTTGCGGAATACTGCATGCTGGTAGTAACACGCACTGGTTCAGATATAGCCACAGGTTCGTCGTCGCGCATAGGGATCGATAAGCCTATGCCAGAATAAGGCGAGTTCCAGTAATTACGTGCATAAGCGCGCGAATTCCAGCCCCAATCATTATTCCAATTTGTGTTCACGCCATAACCGACATTCCAGCCAGAACCCCAGCCCGTTGCAAATCCTAAACCTAAACCCCATGGGTAATAAGGTCGATAATAGGGACGATAATAGGGACGATAGTAACGCTGATTAACGGCGTGCGCGTAACGATTGTCATAGCGATTGTTGTAATGACTGGCGCCACGACTATGGCTATCGCGATGACCGCCTTGATCCGAATAGCTTCTATTGGCGGCAACTGCGGCAGTCGACACACTCAGCACGCTCAAGAGCGATACTCCTACAGCCAGCGACATAACCAAGCATGTTAGCGGCCGTTTATGCACGCTAGCTGATTGACTTTGAACACACTTTTCGTGAGAAAAACCTGTAGAAATATTCATATAAACCTCGAAATAAAGGGCGTAAGCGAGATAAATCGTGACTTACTGATAATCATTTTACGCTTCCTAAGCCTGAAGATCACTGAATTGGTTAACCCTAAAACATAAAAATGTTATAGTGCGCGCCACATGGATTTTCACTGCAGAGGCTATTTCCACATGAGTTTTAAGGATTTACGCAGCTTTATTGATCACTTAGAAGCCAACGGCGAACTCAAACGTATTCGCTATCCAGTTGATCCTCATTTAGAGATGACAGAGATCGCCGATCGCGTATTACGCGCCAAAGGCCCTGCGCTGTTGTTTGAAAATCCCAAAAATCACTCGATGCCGGTGTTGGTTAACCTGTTCGGTACGCCCAAACGGGTGGCAATGGCGCTCGGTAAAGATGACCCCTTAGCGCTGCGCGAAGTGGGTGAGCTGTTAGCATTTTTAAAAGAGCCCGAGCCACCACGGGGTTTTAAAGACGCGATCGCTAAGATCCCCATGTTCAAGCAAGCCTTGAATATGCCGCCAAAAACGGTACGCAATCCCCCTTGCCAACAAATCGTTAAAACCGGTGATGAGGTCGATTTAACCCAGTTACCCATTCAGCATTGCTGGCCTGGCGACGTTGCGCCATTAGTGACCTGGGGCTTAACCATCACTAAGGGTCCACGCAAGAGTCGCCAAAATTTAGGTATTTATCGCCAGCAGTTACTCGGTAAAAACAAGCTGATTATGCGCTGGCTATCCCACCGTGGCGGCGCGCTCGATTTTGCTGATTTTAAACAACAATTCCCCGGTGAGCGTTATCCGGTTGTCGTTGCACTCGGCGCCGATCCTGTGACCATTTTAGGCGCCGTGACCCCAGTCCCCGACTCTATGAGCGAATACGCTTTTGCCGGTTTATTGCGCGGTGAACGTACCGAAGTTTGCAAAGCATTAAGTTGTGACTTAGAAGTGCCAGCCACCAGCGAAATCATCCTCGAAGGTTATATCGATCCTGAGGAACTAGCCGAAGAAGGCCCCTACGGCGATCACACGGGTTACTACAACGAAACCGATAAGTTTCCGGTGTTTACCGTGACCCACATTACTCACCGTAAAGATGCTATCTACCACAGCACCTACACAGGCCGTCCACCCGATGAGCCTGCTATGCTTGGGGTGGCGTTAAACGAAGTGTTTGTGCCAATTTTGCGTAAGCAATATCCTGAAATTGTTGATTTTTATCTACCGCCAGAAGGTTGTTCATACCGCATGGCAGTGATCTCGATTCGTAAACAATATCCGGGACACGCCAAACGGGTGATGATGGGCGCATGGTCTTTCCTACGCCAATTTATGTACACCAAGTTTATTGTTATCGTCGATGAAGATGTGAACTGCCGCGACTGGCAAGATGTGATCTGGGCAATCACCACCCGCATGGATCCTAAACGCGATACTGTGATGATCGAAAACACTCCGATTGATTACCTTGATTTTGCTTCACCCGTTGCCGGTTTAGGCTCAAAAATGGGCTTAGATGCCACCAATAAGTGGGAAGGCGAAACCAACCGTGAATGGGGTACGCCCATTGTGATGGACCCCAAAGTAAAACAAAAGATCGACTCAATCTGGGATGAGTTAGGCATAGACGACAGCCCAACCCTATAATTCAACTTAAGCCGTTGCTCAAGTAACCCTTAAGCCAAGAAAATAGGCCAATAATCGGCCGCTAAGCGCCACCTAGTCAACAACATTGAAGCAAGGTGCAAAGGAAGTTTGATGAAAACCATACGTTGTAAGATAGAGAAAGTCAGCCCATTTAACGATGCCGTATATCAAGTATTGTTAAAGCCAGAAACCGCCTTCGATTTTCAAGCGGGGCAATACCTATGTGTTGTCATGGGCGAAAAAGATAAACGCCCCTTCTCTATCGCGTCAGCCCCCAACGCCGAGTTCATCGAACTGCACATTGGCGCCGCGGTGAGCGAAAGCTATCCCATGCAAGTGGTTGAGCACTTAAAAGCCTGCGCCATTGACGGCAGCACTATCGACATCGAAGCCCCCGGCGGCGATGCCCACCTGCGCCACGAAAGCCTACGCCCTCGCCTGTTAATCGCCGGTGGCACTGGGTTTTCTTACATTAAGAGTATCGTCGAGCAACAAATTGCCCTAGACCAACAGGTTGAAACCATGCTGTATTGGGGTTGTCGCACCCAAGATGCCATGTACTTTGAAACCATCGCTCGCGAGTGGCACGACGCTCATCCTTGGTTGCACTTTATCCCTGTCATCGAAGAAGCTCCCGCTAATTGGCAAGGTAAAACTGCCAATCTGTTAGCGCAAATCAAACAAGATTTTGTCAGCTTAAATGGCTACGACATCTACATCGCTGGCCGTTTCGACATGGTGGGTGCAGCACGGGAAATATTCCGCGAGATTGGTGTAGAAGAAGCGCATCTCTACGGTGATGCGTTCGCGTTTATCAAATAACGCGATAATTTGTTAGCTGTGTTTGGCCTTGGTTAGCAAACCTTTGCCAGCATAGGCTCAAATAATAAACCCCAGTTTTTACTGGGGTTTTGTTTTATACGTCATGCCGTATTTCACGTTTTGGTGTGCTCTAAAGATCTAGAAATTTTTCAAGTCTGCTAATAATGTCGTTATTAAGCACTGTCATTCCAGTGACTCGCCGTAAATATATCCCTATAGGCTCGACGGCGGCATCCATGCCGCCAACGGTCACTTACATGCCAGTGCTTAATCTATCTAATCTCATAAAAATATTGAACAAACTCATGATTTCTAAATGCTTTTCGCAATTAACTCCGCTTTAAGTAATCCACCTTTGGTTAGCAGTCTGGCAGAAAAATTTGGCCTTCGTTTTGCTTTAAAAGCGTCTAGAATTTGCTTCAATCCCTCAGCCGTCAACAATGAAATATTGACCTCTGTATCCATCTCTGCTGAGTCAATGAAATCCTGCGAAAAACTTGGTGCGATAATAAGTACCTGTGCAACTCGTTTTCCCTGATTTTCACAACGTGTGACATAAGCTTTAATCTGTCTGGAAGTTGTAGAATATTTTGCAAAATCTCCATTTTTACAAGTTTTCGCTTCACCAATAATAATATCATCATCACTGATCGAAATAATGATATCTGTTTTATCTTTAGTAGTATTAATGGATTTTCGGAGCTCTTCATCAACAACTAAATCAAGTTGCTCTAATATTGTTTTAGTAACCTCTTCAAACTTAATCCCGAGTTCAGCTTCGGAAATTTCAATACCAACTGATTTAAGAGTATAAAGATCACGTTTGGCCAGTGCTTCATAGTTTTCGATTAGTTTATCGTTTGCATTAGCAAAGGCTTCCAAAATATTAAATCTTGGATTACCCTTTTTTGACAACTTTAGGCAATCACGGAGCACTTTAATTTCATCATTATTGAGCAAGTACAATACATCATGTGGCGTAATGTTAAGTGCACGTAATCGTTCAACATGAATTAACTCATTTTCTTCTAATTCAAACTCCTGCCTAATACGCTGTGAAAGAGTCTCAGGCTGACCAGTAATGTCGACTCCTATGAAATTTTTCTCAATAGAATCAAACATCTCTTTAAAACCTACTGCACTGATAGCATCAAATTCATGGTCAGAAGCCGTATTTAAACTTTCCAGAATAACGATAATACGCTCTTCCAAAGTAAATCCGATTCTTTCTGTATCAATATCAAGTTCTATTATTAGCTGTTTTAATCGTTCCTTACGTTTATTTTGGCTATCAGCTTCATCATATAAATCACGTGATAACATATCTCTTACTGCAATTCCTGAATGCAAAATTGTATTAATTTTCTCACTGCGACTGACACTACGAGTTCGCTTACCGTAACTCTTTAAAATATTAGACAGCTCTGGATCAGACAAAACGCGCAGGATTCGCAGTAAATGCTTATCTGCTAATTGCTTACCTTGTATCTGGTTCAAAATGGATACTACTTCATCAGGAATAAGTACTTCTGAACTTTTACGATTAATAAATATTACGCCCATATCTCGTAACTCTTGCAAGCAATTTTCGACAGTCTGTTTTCCCGTTTTGATTGGTTCAGATATATGTTCAATAGCCACAACCTCATCTTTTGAAATTTTCAAATGATGTGCTAGCGCATTTAGAATACTACGCTCATCATCCGTAATATTAGCTTGACGATTAATTTTTTCATCATTCATGTAAGCTACATTTAAGCAATTGTGGAATATACTCAAACGATGTTCATGACCATAATCTTCTGTAAGGTTATTATCTATATCCAGTTTTATTTTTTTAGCTAAAACATCTAACGTCTCCCATTCACGAGCATAAAGCTGCTCAATCCATGATATGCGTGCAATACAATTACCATCTCGAGTTAGAATATTTATTAGCAATGCCATTGATGCATCACATAATAAAAGCTTCTCATATACAGATTTTTTATACTGTAAAGATACGGCTTTGAACAATTGAGTTATCTCACTACCTGACGCATCTTTAATCTGACAATTTACTTTATTTAATGCTTCCGATATGCCTTCATCGTCAGAAGCAGCTGATAAGCATAACTTATCTAAAAATGTTATAAATTTAGACTTTTCAATTTGATTTAATATTGACAATATCTGATTTAATTTCATAAAAAATCCCTTTCATATCGTTTTATAAGACTATATTAAAATTTTATTCGTTAATTTTTATATACAATTTTAACTATCGTCTTTAACAGACTACCAAGTTAGATCAAAGCTAATACATTTAGCAACAAAATCAAGCCACTTATTTATAGAACTGTGAAAGAAATGGCATCCATTACTCTTTTTTAAATAATTATCAAAAAACACTAATGCCACAGAGATACACTTTTCCCCTACGAAGTTATAGAGATACGCACATAAAAAAATAAAGATGGGGCAAAGATGGGACATGTATAACTCTTTTTGGATTAACAGCCGACACCGAGACCACAGAAGTTCACCTTCACCTGTGAAGTTGTCGAAAAGCGTAGATAGCTCTTAGTTGTTTGAGTGGGGCCGTGGCGACATCATGGATGATGGCGCAGGCTCGAGGGTACATGGATGTCCCATTTGAGCCATTAGGCGATTTTTATTGGAGTATGAGACCAGTAACTAATGCATGTAACTTCGCTAGGGTGAGTGCTGCAACGCAGCGATACGAACGAGAGCCATGGATGGTGAACTGGCAGGCAGTTAAACATGGACGTTGTTCGGTAAGGACTGTTGTTAACAAAGAGACTAGAGGGAATTGCTGTTGATCCCCTCTTTGGTCGACTCTTTATTAAAAAATCAGGGGGTGAAGCCCCACGACTTTGACTTTGCTTTTAAATAATTTCATCTAATTTGGTACTCAAAACAGTTAACCAATCCCAAATAGCAGCTATAAAACTTCCTCATAAAGCTATCTTCAGATTGATCCCAATCCACCACTTAACCGTAAACCTAAACTGCAAATGCCATTCGACAAGAGTCCACTTGATGCAATTACAGCAATTCCAAACAGTGCGGTTAATTTTAGGCGATCAACTCAATGCGCAGCATTCTTGGTTTAACCGTGTTGATGATCACGTGCTGTATGTGATTGCAGAACTGCACCAAGAAAACACTTATGTGACCCATCATGTGCAAAAAATATGTGCCTTTTTTGCGGCAATGGCGCAATTTGCCCAAGCGCTGCGCGCGCAAGGACATCAAGTGCTTTATTTAAATCTGGATGACACCCATGATGGCACCCAAGGCTATAGCGATCTACTGGGGCTTATTCAACATAAAGTGACACAGGTTGGTGCGCTTAAGTTTGAATACCAAAGGCCAGATGAATACCGTTTGCTTGAGCAATTGAGTCAGCTTAAGCTTAACGCTGCCGTGGTGAACTGTGTCGATACTGAGCATTTTCTATTGCCGTTTGATGAAATCGATAACCAGTTTCCCGTCGGCAAGCACATTATGATGGAGCACTTTTATCGCCGCATGCGTAAACGTTTCAACATCTTGATGCAAGACGGAAAACCACTTGGTGGACAATGGAACTTTGATGCTAGCAACCGTCAAAAACTAAAAACTCAGGATATTAAAACCTTGCCTGAGCCATTGATATTTAGCTTCGATGTAACGGATATTCTCGCTAGGCTTGAGCGTCACCACATTCCAACCATGGGCCATATTGATGCCACTTTGTTGTGGCCGATAAATCGCGAGCAAAGCCTTAAGCTACTGACATATTTTTGTCAGGTTTGCTTACCTTCTTTTGGTCGCTTTCAAGATGCGATGACGCAGCAACATCCCGCTAAGTGGAGCCTGTACCATAGTCGGCTATCTTTCAGCCTTAACAGTAAATTAATCAGCCCGTTAGAAGTCATTAATGCGGCCATCGACAGTTATCAAACAAATGCTGAGATTGATATCGCCCAAGTTGAAGGCTTTGTACGGCAGATATTAGGTTGGCGAGAATATGTTCGCGGTATTTACTGGGCCAATATGCCGCAGTACGCCAGTATTAATGCCCTCAATGCAACCATGACGCTGCCCGATTATTTTTGGCATGGCGACACTAAAATGAACTGCATGCGGCAAGCATTATCCCAATCATTAGACTTTGCCTACGCCCACCATATTCAACGTTTAATGGTGATTGGTAATTTTTGTTTATTGACCGAAATCGACCCAAATCAAGTCGATGAGTGGTATTTAGGTGTGTACGTGGATGCTATCGAATGGGTTGAAATGCCTAATACTCGTGGTATGGCATTGTTCGCCGACGGCGGTATTGTGGGCACTAAGCCCTATGCGGCTAGCGGCTCTTACATCAATAAGATGAGCGACTACTGCAGCGGTTGTCATTACAAAATAAAAGAACGCAGCGGTAACATGGCCTGTCCGTTCAATAGTTTTTATTGGCGTTTTATGGACAAACACCGCGCGAGGCTGTCACAAAATCCAAGAATTGGCATGCTGTACAACACATGGGACAAAATGGACGAATCCGTACGGCACGCCATATTAGCTACCGCCGAATATAATCTCGCTCATTTGGACAAGTTGTAGTGATGAGCTTTTATCAAAGCTTAGTGATTAAAGCTCAGTCATATAAAGTTCAGCACTTACAAGCTCGGTGATAAATATTCGCTAATGAGGCGTTGGTAATGGAGCATTTTAAATGAAGATATTGATCGTCGGTGGCAATGGCGGCATTGGTCAAGCTATGGTTAAACAAATCCAAGTGGCATATCCAGCGGCTACCTTGCACGCGACCTATAGGCAAAACCGTCCAACAGACATGCAAGGTGTAGTTAACTGGCATCCACTGGATGTAACCAGCGAGGTCGAGATTAAGCAGCTTAGTGAACAACTAACTGAATTAGATTGGATTATTAACTGTATCGGCATTCTGCACACTCAAGATAAAGGGCCAGAAAAGAATCTACAGTCAGTCGATATCGATTTTTTACAGCACAATATTAGCCTTAATATGCTGCCCAGTGTGATGTTAGCCAAACACTTTAGCCATGCATTAAAACAAAGTGTCTCGGCAAGATTTATCGTGATATCGGCGAAAGTCGGCAGCATTAGCGATAATAGATTAGGTGGTTGGTACAGCTATCGTGCCTCAAAAGCAGCGTTGAATATGTTTTTAAAAACACTATCAATTGAATGGCAGCGAACAATGAAACACTGCGTGGTATTGGCGCTGCATCCGGGCACGACAGACACGCCACTATCCAAACCCTTTCAGCAAAGCGTGCCTAAAGACAAACTGTTTACCCCGCAATATGTCGCTAATTGCTTATTGCCCATTATCGCCAATGCCACGCCGGCACAAACGGGAAGTTTTTTAGCCTACGATGGCGCACTGCTACCTTGGTAAACCATAGCCGTAATGTTCAGTTGCAGCTTACCCATCAGATGCAACTTAACGCACTAACGCTAGCATGCGGCATTACGGCAATCAAAACCTTGCTCAAACCGTTGAAAACGTAATATTAAATCTATTTTCAACAATGAAAAATCACAATTCACCTCTGTATTCTTTCGTAATTCATCAACCCTAGTACAAATTTAAATGAGTCTAAATGACTACAAAAGATAGTGCATTTGTACGATTGTCAGTGTTGTTACATTTAAATAACATCTAAATTCTGCGTGGTGATCCACCACCGGTACAGTGTTAAACACAATGAATTTCTACAGGAGCAACAACTTATGCTCTGCGGTTATGGCAAAACTGTCGCTTACCTCAATAGAAATCACGCTACACACGCTCGCTAGAGCCAGTTAAGTCGTATGGCATTTCACGTTATTTATAAAACGGAAAAAGGATTTCAAGCATGATGCTAAACAAAAAACTGTCGCTACTCTTCATTGCAGTATCAGCCACATTAGGCACATCAGCGTTTGCCGCCGATGTTGTCGATGTTGGTACACTCAGAAGCGCGTCTTCAAGCAACAACTTAGTGTCTCAGTTCAACTTAGACGCAGGTAGCCAACTCAAAGTTGAGAAAAAACTCGACCTAGGTAAAGGCAAGCAAAAACAGCGTTTACAACAATATTTCCATGACGTACCCGTTTATGGTTTCTCTGTTGCAACATCACAATCAAGCATGGGTTTTTACAACAATATGTCTGGCCGCGTATTAAAAAACATTGAAAAGTCGGCCGATTTTGTCAAACCCACATTAACGGCGAACAAAGCGTTAGACATTGCCATTCGTGGCAAGTCTGAAAAAGCAATTGCCGGCCTAAAAGCTGAAAACAAGCAAGCTAAACTATGGCTTTACCTTGATGACGCAGCTAAAACTCGCCTCATTTATGTGACATCTTTTGTTGTATATGGCGATGAGCCAAGCCGCCCATTCACTATGATTGATGCGCACTCTGGTGAAGTGATTAAGCGTTGGGAAGGGATTAACCACGCAGCAACAGGGACAGGGCCTGGCGGTAATATTAAGACAGGCCAATATGAATACGGCGTTGATTTTTCTAACCTAGACGTTGAAGTGAGCGGTGATAAATGCACCATGAACTCAGCCAATGTGAAAACCGTTAACTTAAACGGGGCGACAACTGGCTCAACGGCATTCTCTTATACTTGCCCACGCAATACTGTAAAAGAGATCAACGGTGCTTACTCGCCATTAAACGATGCGCATTACTTTGGTAACGTCATCTACAACATGTATAGCGAGTGGTTCAACACCGCGCCGTTAACATTCCAGTTAACCATGCGAGTTCACTACAGCAATAACTACGAAAATGCCTTTTGGGACGGCAGTGCTATGACCTTCGGTGATGGCGCAACAACCTTCCACCCATTAGTCAGTTTAGATGTATCGGCACACGAAGTGAGCCACGGTTTTACTGAGCAAAACTCAGCATTAATTTACGAATCAGAGTCAGGCGGCATGAACGAAGCTTTCTCTGATATGGCGGGAGAAGCGGCTGAATTTTACATGCACGGCACGAACGACTGGTTAATTGGTGCTGATATCGTTAAAGGTGCTGGTGCATTGCGCTATATGGCTGACCCAACCTTAGACGGTATGTCAATCGGCCATATCGATGATTACTATGATGGTATTGACGTTCACCACAGCTCAGGTGTATTCAACAAAGCTTTCTACACGCTAGCCAACTTACCCGGTTGGAATACCCGCACTGCATTCCAAACATTTGTTGTCGCTAACCAATTATATTGGACTGCTGACAGTTTATTTTGGCAAGGCGCTTGTGGTGTTAAATCAGCAGCGACTGATTTAGGCTTAAATGCTGCCGATGTCGTCACCGCGTTTGCTGCAGTAGGGATCACGCCTTGTGAAATGCCACCGCCACCGCCACCACCACAAGCAACTGAGCTAAGTAACGGTATTGCTGTAACTGGGTTAAGTGGCTCGTCAGGCTCTAAACAGTACTACAAACTCGACGTAGCAAGCGGTGCAACTAACTTAAGCTTTAATATGTCAGGCGGCACTGGTGATGCCGACATATATGTTAAATACGGCCAAGCTCCAACCTCTAGCAGCTATGATTGCCGTCCTTACAAAGCCGGTAATAACGAGAGCTGCTTGATTGACCCCGCCCAAACAGGTACTTATTGGGTGATGCTCAGTGGCTATAGTAGCTACGCCGGCATTAACTTGGTCGGTGCTTATGACGCTGGCGATGCAACGCCAAATCAAGATCCTACCGCAAGCTTTACAGCCAGTTTTGCTAATGGTAACGGCAGTTTCACCAGTACCAGCACTGACAGCGATGGCGATGTGATGTCGTGGAGCTGGGATTTTGGTGATAGCACAAATGCTTCAGGCGCGAGTGTCAATCATCAGTATGCTCAGTCTGGCAATTACACAGTCACACTAACTGTGACCGACAACGATGGCGCAACAGCAAGCACTGCCACAGAATTTACGGTTGAAGTGCCAGAAGTCGCGTTAGAGATGGCAGTGAAAAATGCCAACAAGTCTCGTCACGGTAGCATACGTATTGCGCTGGCATGGGATGGCAGTAATGCGAATGCATTCACTATATTCCGTAACGGTGTTGCCGTGGGTACCTCAAGCGGTTCAGCGTTTATTGACCGTTTCAGCGATCTTGCGGGTTCGAGCTTCACCTATAAAATATGTGAAACTAACGGTCCTTGTTCAAATGAAGAAACCGTTAATTTTTAATTACATAGTTTAATTGTAACGTGGCGCTAACCTAAAACCCTAGCGCCTACTCATCGATGAAACTCTTGTTTCTTGTTAATGCCACTTAGCCTTTTTGAGTGGCATTTTTTATGCTCAAACAACTTATACCCGAATTCAAATCTTCGAGCAGGGGCAACAGCCCCAAATGCAAAAATAATGGTTACTTCAAATATCCACTTTCACCCACGGGTTTTTTGAGCAACTTACGTTGTAATGTTCGGCGGTGCATCCCGAGCTGACGGGCAGTGGCAGACACATTACCTTGGTTAGCATTGAGCACTTGCTGAATATGTTCCCACTCTAAGCGCTTAGGATTGAGTGGCGAGTCATCGATATCATCTTGTTGCCGTGTATGGAAATAACCTTCCATTTCTAGTGCGGCGAGTAGGGTTTGAGTATCCACAGGTTTAGCTAAATAATTATCGGCACCGAGGCGAATAGCCTCCACCGCAGTGGCAATGCTGGCGTAGCCTGTGAGTAATACCATAGTCACTTTGGGCAGTAAGTTACGCAGCGGTACAATTAAACTTAAGCCATTGACTTGGGTAAGTTTCATATCTAACAGAATGTGGCTCGGACAAAACTCCCGCGCCACCAGCAAAGCCGCGCTCGCATCATGGGTTAAACGGCATTCAAAGCCGTGGCGGGTTAACCGTCGCCCTAAAATATTAGCAAGGGAAAGGTCATCTTCTACAATCAACAAACGTTTCATGATGTTATCTCGTCAGGTGCCTGAGTCTTCTGCTATAACGCTGGCTCTTAGTTGGTCTTTAAAATAGTAAAGCGGATTTGTGCGACTGTGCCGCCTTGGGGATGATTAGCCAGAATCAACTCTGCCCCCAAACGCTCTAAACTCGCGTGGCTAAGTAACAACGCAGCACCTAATCCTTTAGGACTCTGAACTAATAAAGTCCCCAGTTGTGGCATTAAAGAAGGAGCAATACCAGCGCCATAATCGCGGATCTGTAAATACAGCTGATCTGCATTTGGCGCTATATCCAAACCAATATCCACCTGCGGGATATTAATGGTTTCAGCACTGGCGCGGGCAGCATTTTCAATTAATGCCATGATCGCTGGCGTCAGGCTCATGTCGGTCAAAATACTCAGCTCAGACAATTGTTCAGGCGCACAGTTTATATGCCAGTTCAGTTCGGTTTGTGGCATTAACAGTAAAATCTTTTGTTTTAAGCCTTCAATTATCTCTATTATTTTTTGTGGACGTTGGCGACGATCGCGAATGGATTCTGTCGCTAAACGTAATTCGTTGAGGGTGTGCTCGCAACGACTTAAAGCGGTCTCCATTTCAGTAATCGTTATTGATGTGCCATTCATGTCGTCTTTTACTTCATCGAGTAATAATCGCAAACTCGAAAGCGGTGTCGCCAGTTGGTGCGCCATTTGTGCCGACACTGTACCCAGCGCTAATAATTGTTCTTGGCGCAATTGTCCTTCACGCATATAAGCTAGCAGTGCGTCTTGGCGATGCATACGCTTAGTGATTAACGCCACACTGGTTGTGATCACCAGAGCCGAAATGACAAAGTTCAACCACATGCCTAAATAATGAGAGTTCATGTCCATGCCATGGTGTTGCATGGGGGATTTAAGTGCAGTAAAAATCATCACACTGTAAGCTAATGTTGAAATAGCTGTCAGTACCCAAGGCGCCCAGATAGGTAAAGTCACCGCAGCAAGCGCTATCGGTAATAGCAATAAAGAAATAAATGCATTGGTAGCGCCACCGGAAAAGTACAGCCAAGATATCCACAATAGGGTGTCTAAGCTTAACGCAATAAAAAGACCTCCCTCTTTAATAAACAAAGGTTTGCGTAGTGCTAATGTGAATGACAGGTATAGTACCTCCAGCACAAACACATAAACCAGAGGCTCCATTTGCAAACTAAGACCAAAGGTATCGGCAGCGAACAGGGTTAAGCTAATTTGTAGCAATAAACCTAAAGTTCGCAGCAATGCAACTTGGTCTGCAGCGGGTAGGCTGGTGCCTAAAATCTTAGCCATAGCGATTCCTACAGTGTGAGTCCCAGCGCGGTAAGTGCGCCGCTCGATTGCGTTAATGCTTGGCGCACGCCAGCAGCAAAATTGATCTCAGAACGAATGCCAATCGCAGCTAATCGCGTACAACTCAAGCTACAATCTTTTGGTCGCTGGGTATTATCCATCGGTGTAGATTCAGGTACTAAGTGCGCGGTGCTGAGCTGTAACATTTCCCCTAAAACCAGCAGCATTTGATACTTAGTCATAGCCTCTGCCGCGCTAAAATGATAAATCCCCTGCACGAGAGAACGGTCAATATGCTTTGCTATCATCTTATCTATGGCATGGGCAATATCGGCGGTCGAAGTTGGGCTGCGTATCGCCCAGTGATCGACAGCGTGAGAGCGACGCTCAATCAATGAGTGAACTAATACTAACACCGCCGACTCACTTAACAGCTCTACTTGGCCGTAAAGGATTGGCAAGCGTAGTACGGCAAAGTCAGAGCTTGTGTTTAACACTATCTCTTCGCCCTTTAACTTAGATTCACCATAAAAATTAACCGGATGAGTGGCCGCATCCTCAGCATACTTAGGCACGGTGCCATCAAATACATAGTCGGTGGAAATATAGATAAGCCAAGCATTATTAGCCTTAGCTGCCATCGCGAGCGTTTGGCTAGCGGTTAAGTTAAGCGCCAATGCCGCCTGCGGATGTTGCTCTGACACATCGGGGCGACGCTCAGCGGCGCAGTGCACTATGACTTGCGGTAACTCGCGGGCGATAAATGCCTCTACATCAGTAGGGGCTGTAAGGTCGAGCTTATACACTCGCTCACTGGCACGGTTAAAACCGGTGGCAACGACTTCATGCCCCGCTAATTTAAGTTGCTTTACAACCGCTCTGCCGAGTAGCCCAGTCGCGCCCGTCACCATGATTTTAGCCATATCACCCTTTTAGTTTCGCTGCATGTTTATGGCCGACAATTCTAAAAGCTTTTTATATTCAACGCACTTTTTTACTTTTATACACCACAACTTAAACCTTTATACCTCGTAACTTAAATCACTGGCAGTATTTAACTTCCCCACTAATCGTAAGTAACTGTCGCAGCGCAATAAAAAAGAGCACAAAAAACGAGTAAACGATTGAGCGTGTGAGTGATTCATTTTGGTCACATCGACATAAAATCCGATTATTAACAGTCGCTTGGGAGTGAGTATGGTATTTAAATATGAGTGCTAGGCCGACGAGCGCTAGCGGATATTAACGCGATAGTGTGAAACCTTGTGTATCCCCGAATAAGCCAGAGATTAAAAAGAATCCTGTTTTGCTGGCTCAGATAAAGTCGTGTTTGCACTTGGCTCTATAGTGGGCACATTTTTTAATAAGGGGGCATTGGTTTTCGTTTGCTTTGGTTTAACTGGAGTGATGGGGGTGTTCGGTACGATTGAAGCTTTCGGAATGACAATCTGCGCTTCTAATGATGATGACGAATGTGACGATGTATTATTCAGCATTTGATCCCAAACCATCTTAGGATACGGGTCCACTGCATCATGTTCTTCAATCGCTAACGCCTCTGATATCGCAGATGAACTCGGTGTTTTTGGTTTAACCACAGCGCTTGCCTTATGGATCTCGCTAGTCAGCTCCTTTACGTAAGAATGCCGAGTCCAGTCACCAAAATACGTAGCGCCCACCAACACAGTGGCGCACAGCAAGATAGAAATCATCGAAGATTTAGTCATGGCACGCTTCCCTCAAACAATCGTTACACACTCCCTATTACAGAGATTAAAATGTGGCCGATACTATTGATATCATCGCAGCGCCAATCACACAATTGTGTACGACGATTCCTTTACGTAATGAGTGGAAATAATGCTTTGCACAAATTAAAACGCCAATCCCTCACATTGAATATCGTGCGAAATACCGCTCACAGGATCAATAAACCGTAAACGTTGCGCCATTAACTTCAATGGTGCTGCAAAGTTATCAGGCCCCCTATCGAGTAAGTTTGGATAAAAGCGGTCATTTAATAGTGGCATAGCTAAACTTTGCATATGCACCCGCAGTTGGTGGGTTTTACCTGTGATAGGGCTTAAATGAAATAAACCAAGATCGCCCTTTATCGCTACCAGACTGATTTCAGAGTGGGTGTTTGCCTCACCTGTCACGATTTTCATGGTAAAGCTAGGCTCACTTGGCTGCATACGGTTTTTGATTGTCCAATGCAGCGGTAAAGTTAAACTACCATCTTGATATTGTTTAATAATATCAGGGGTGACCTTTGCAATCGCTTGATAATCTTTACGTATAGCACCATCGATAAAAAGTTGATGATAACGGGCACGAGTTTCAGGACAAACTGTCATTAAGATCACACCTGCGGTTTCACGGTCGAGTCGATGAGCGGGTCCAATCGTGTCTATGCCGGTTCGCAATCTCAACCTATGCACCAGACATTCGTTCACATAGTTACCACTTGGGGTAACGGGTAAAAAGTGCGGTTTAAAAGCCAAAATAATATTGTCATCTTGAAACAGGATCTGTTCCACAAAGGGGATTTTTGTCTCAACAGGGACTTCACGATAGTAATACACCCGCGCAACGGGGCGATATTGGGTGTCCAATGCAATCAAGCTACCATCGCGCCAGTGCACTTTCCCGTCCAAAATGCGTTGGCGCCATACCTCTTCACCTATGCGGGAAAAGTGCTGTACGAGGAAGGCAAACACTGTGGTTTTATCAGTGACATCCACAGGGAGCACAATATGAGATGGTTGGGCGGCGCGAGCTGATGCGGTCATATCATTAAAAATAGCGGCTACTGACTGTTAGTCACTATTCTACCTTTTATAGGGTTTTTCAGTCCACATGGGACTTAATAAGCTGCAGTACAAAGTCCAAGGTTTTATGACAATCAGGTTGATTAACCAGCACGAGTTTGTCTTTGTTATACATAGGTAAGACTTCAAGCCAGCGCTGGCTGACCCAAGCCGCATCTTTTAAATACACTTGGGAGTACAGCTCAAATAAATCGGGGTTCACCTGATAAAACTGCTCTAATGCAGCACTGATCAGCTCAAACTCCCCCTTAATCGGTTCTTGTTGCCAGTTACGGCAGGGTAATGTTCGTGCTATCCATAATTTATCTTTGGCCTGCACAGCCGAGAGAATACTAATACGTTGGCGGCCCTCAAGCACAAGACTCAGTGAGCCATCTTCAAGCTGATCAAAATCAATAATGTCGCACTGCGTGGCGGTGGGGTAACAGGGTGGACTGCCACGGGAGCGCATGGCCGCAAATGCCAACGCATATTTTCCCTTAAAGACATCGGCCACCATACGCAAATGACCGGGGTCGGCAATACGCACCTCCACCCGCCCCTGTGGCAACAACAAACCATCGCGCATCAGTAACGCCATTTCTCGTGTTTGCATTGCAACCTCCTGCGCCTTAAATAGAAGGAAACGAACCTCAACACATTCGCACTCCCTATTAGCTTAGAAGTGTAGCAGCTGAAATAATTTCCTTCCTAAAGCCACCAAGCACAACCCGTAAACGAACAGGCCGATACAAACTCAGTCCAACTAACCCATCCGCGAGTCGCTCCATTATATTGCCCCTAACAGTAACCTCGACAAGGCATGCACTCAAGGCAACTGATGGCTCGTCAATGCTGTGAACAGCACCATTACATACGCCGCGCCGCATCACGCGGTTTAATATGATCCTTATCCTCCCGACTTGATTTTAAAGGCGATTAATAACGCTGGGCTCTTAGTTAGCACATATCCGTCTAAATGTAACAATTGTTACAGTGTTAACCTTATCGACCTTAAAGTTTTACTTTGTGTTAAATAAGTACTCATGAGTTAACGCTCTGAGATAAACACGTTATTGAGAGGTTTTTATGCGCGTAGCTATTATCGCATTAGCAGTGTCAGCCACACTGTCTATTCCTGCAGTCCAAGCCGAAGAACCCCAAGCGGCCTTCGAGAAAATTGAAGTGATTGGATCGCGTATTGCCCTGCGCACCGCAACCGACAGTGTTGCGCCAGTAGATATCATCACCGCTGAACAACTTGAATCCACGGGGATGACGGAAACCGCCAAAGCATTACAATTTGCGGCGCCAAGCTATAGTTTTCCATTTTCCTCGGTTACCGATGGATCAGATGCGGTGCGCCCAGCAAGTTTACGCGGTCTGTCACCAGACCATACCTTAGTGCTAGTCAATGGCAAACGTCGTCACGGTTCAGCACTTGTGCATTTAAGTGGCACGGTAGGCAAAGGCTCATCTAACGTCGACTTAAACGCCATTCCGATGACTGCAATTAAGCGCATCGAGATTTTACGCGACGGTGCCTCAGCTCAATACGGCTCGGATGCAATTGCGGGCGTGATTAACGTGGTGCTCAAAGACAGCGATCAAGGCGGTAGCGTATCAGCCCAAGCGGGACAGACTTATATGGGAGATGGTGAGCAATGGCGTGTCGGCGTGAACCACGGCGTCAGTTTAAGTGATGATGGTTTTGTCAATGTAGCCCTAGAAGCACACCACAAAAACAGCACCAATCGCGCCGGATTAGACCCACGCCAGCAGTATGCTAAACAACCTGACGGTTCAGATGATCCCCGCGAAGCCACATTTAATCGTAAAAGCCACCAAGTGGGTGATGCCGAATATGACAACCTAGGCTTGTTTATCAATGCGGCACAACCTCTTGCCGGTGACAGTAAACTCTATGCATTTGGTGGTATTAGCCAGCGCGAAACGAAGTCTGGCGCCTTCTATCGCCGCTCACTTGATGACCGTAATTTAACCGAAATATACCCTGATGGTTTCTTACCAGAAATCAATCCTAAAATTATCGACTCTTCCTTAGTTGTGGGTTATGAAACAAACCTCGGCGAGTGGAATATCGACACCTCTGCAGGTTATGGCGCTAACTCGTTTAAATACAATATTGTTAATAGCTTGAATGCCTCTTTAGGCCCAGATAGCCAAACCGAGTTTGATGCGGGCACCCTATCCACCAGCGAGACCAATCTCAATATTGATGCTTCACGCTACTTTGCCTTCGTTAATGATTCAGAGATTCTGTTTGCGACAGGTGTTTCATGGCGCCAAAATGGCTATGAAATTGAAGCAGGTGAGGAAAACTCTTATACCAATGGTGGTTACGATAATCGCGCAGGAGGTAGCCAAGGTTTCACGGGTTTTACTCCAGAATCTGAAGTCGATGAAACCCGTGATAACACTGGCGTTTATGCGGAGCTAGAAAACCAGTTAACGGATAAGTTTTACTGGGCAGCGGCACTGCGTTACGAAAACTATTCGGACTTTGGCGGTAACACCAGCTGGAAGTTAGCAGGCCGTTACGATTTTACCGACAATTTAGCCCTGCGCGGAACAGTTAATACCGGCTTTAGAGCCCCGAGCGTGCAACAGTTGTACTTCAGTAATATCTCGACGCTGTTTAACCCAGATCCTGTTACGGGTCAGCTAGAGCCAGTTGAATCAGGCACTTTCAACACCCTGTCCCCCGTCACTAAGGCACTGGGAATTAATAAGTTAGATCCTGAGTTATCTCAGTCCTTTAGCTTAGGCTTGGTGTATACCAATGACACAGGGTTAGCAGCAACTTTAGATGCGTATCAGATCTCCATTGATGATCGCATTATTCTGTCAAGCTCTGTTACCGCCGATGACTCACCCGCCGTTGCTGCTGCGCTAGCAGGAACCAATGCGGAGTCGGCACGCTTCTTTATCAATGCGGTCGATACCCGTACCCGTGGAGTTGATCTTGTCGTAAGCCAAGATTTTGATATCGGTTCTTGGGGTAACTTACGAGCAAACTTAGCCTATGCCTACAATAAAACTGAAATCCAAGATATTCATTTCCCACAAATTTTAGATGATTTAGGCCCAGAACTGTTTGATTCTATCGAACAAACTCGTATGACCTCGGCAACACCTAATAACACGGGCAACTTAGGCTTGACCCATGAGTTAGGTGACTTTAAAACCAATATTCGTCTGAGTTATTTTGGCGATTACACTGTGGGTTATTCAACGGGTGATGTGAATTATAGCGACCAGTGGGTGATGGATCTGTCTGTCAGATATGCTGCGACTGACGCGCTAAGTTTCACCGCAGGAGTACAAAACTTATTTGATGTTTATCCAGAAAAACGCCCTGATGACAACAACTACAATGGTATCTTCGTATACCCATTAACTAACACGCCATTTGGCTTTAATGGGGGTTACTACTTCTTAGAAGCTAAATACACTTACTAAGCGGTTTTACCTAAGATAGTGATACTTGATGCAATAGCAGGCCATTATGTGGCCTGCTTTTTTATGTCTTAATAGCAGTAATCTGATTATAATCCTTACCATGCACTCCTTTCACTTTTGCCATATCGAGTAATCCATGATTGTTGATACCTTAGCTAACCGTCATATTTATCAGTCTTTAAGTCCTCGCCTTGCTACTGCGTTAGCCCATTTAGCAACAACCGACTTTAGTCAGTTACCCGTGGGTAATTACCCCCTCGATGGCGATAATATTTTTGTCATCGTTAATGACTATCAAACTGAACCTAAATCGACAAAACCCTTTGAAGTTCATCAAAAATATATCGATGTTCAATATGTTGTTAGCGGTGAAGAAGAGTTTGGTTACTTACCTTTAGCAGATCAAACCCCTTCAAAAGCTTATTTTGAGAAACACGATTACGCTGAGTTTGATTACCAGAGCAACAAAGCCGACGCCTCTTTTGTGCAACTTAAAGCGGGTATGTTTGCACTATTTTTTCCCGGTGACATACATATGCCCGGTGCTGGTGATGTTGCCACCGCAGTTCGCAAAGTCGTGATAAAAGTAAAAATCTAAGTCTTGAGCCGTATTTAAGCAAAATATTGTTAGCACAATAGCGACTTAAACGCGCAGTGATATGCGCTTTGGCTATTTCCGAATCGCGCTAAATATTGCTAAAATTGTCACAAATTTAAAGGAGAGTCCCTGAAATGCCCATTTACGTTGTCGGTCACAAGATCCCCGATTCTGATTCAATCTGCGGTGCTATCGCATTAGCCTATTTAAAAAACCAAATCGGTGAAGAAGCCATTGCCGCACGTTTAGGCGAATTGTCACCTGAAACCGCCTTTATTCTGCAACGTTTCGGTTTTGAAGCACCAGAATACAAAACCAGCTATGCGGGCGAGCAAGTGTATATTGTTGACCATTCAGAGCTAACTCAAGCACCGGATGATATCGCCAAAGCCACTATCATTGGTATTGTCGATCATCACAAGCTAGGCGATCTGACCACTGACACACCGCTAGAATGCTGGATCCGTCCAGTAGGCTGTAGCAACACCATTATTAAAATGATGTACGATTTTTACCAAGTCGCAATTCCTAAAAATATTGCGGGTATCATGATGTGCGCCATTCTGAGCGATACCGTGATTTTCAAGTCACCCACTTGCACCACAGCTGATATTCGCTGCGTTGAAGCGTTAGCTGAAATCGCGGGCATTGAAGATTTTAAAGAGTTGGGCATGGAAATGTTCAAAGTGAAATCTGCTGTTCAAGGTACGCCTGCACGCGATTTAGTAATGCGTGACTTTAAAGACTTCAACATGAACGGTCACTTAGTTGGCATCGGCCAATTAGAAGTCATTGATCTATCAGTATTTGATGATATCAAAGCCGAGTTAGAAGCCGATATCAAAGCGTTAAAAGTTGAAGGCAATCGCCACAGCGTATTATTGCTACTGACAGACATTATGAAAGAAGGCTCTGAGCTATTAATCGTATCCGATGATAGTGACCTAACCCAACGTGCCTACGGTAAACCCACCGTCGATGGCAAAGTGTGGTTAGACGGCGTATTAAGCCGTAAAAAACAAGTTGTACCGCAACTACAAGCCGCATTTGCTTGATCGCGCTAATCTAAGCACAAATAAATAAGCACAAGTCTAAAAGCCGAACTCAGTTCGGCTTTTTTATTTGTGCTATTACTTGCATATCCTATCCACTGAGCTATTTAGTGCTTAGCGAGTCAGCTCAAGCAGGAATGAAACTTTATTCACGGGGCTACCCAGACGTTAAGTTTCACAGGTATGATGAGCCATTATTCTGCGAATCTTTTAGAGACTATTCAGAGGTTATGCCCGAAGCACTGCAACACATCATCACTGAACTCACACCTTGGCTGCAGGAATATGGCTATTTTTTGCTGTTTGTCGCCATCGCGGTAGAAGGGTTTGGTATTCCCGCCCCAGGACAATCGTTATTAATTGTCGCCAGTTTATTAGCGGCCACAGGACAAATGTCATTGCCATTGGTACTGATCGTTGCCGCGTGCGGCGCACTCAGTGGTAATAGTTTGGGCTATTTTATCGGTTGGCGCTTTGGCGATGTGTTACTCAAAAAAGGCTGGATAAAACCGCAACTTGAAGACAAAATTCACAGCGTTATTAGTCAATATGGTATTGCGGCGTTAGTGTTGAGCCGATTTGTTGAGGGTTTAAAACAATTCATGTTTATCGGCTGCGGCCTCGCTAAAATGCCGCTTAAGCAATTTATTATTGGCAATAGTCTTGCCACCAGCATTTGGGTAACATTATTTGGCTTGGGCCCAGTATTAATCCGCGATCAAATAGCACCTATATTGGCGTTTTATCATCAACATAAATACCCCGCATGGGCCATTATTAGCTTATTACTCGCTGCATTACTGGTCTTTATTTGGCGTAAATGGCAGCTCAAAAGCGACAGTAAATAACAACTTACTGATTATTGCGCCTCATTGTTGATCATCTCGATGATTTTATGAGCTTTTACAAAATGATCTAATTGATGAGTATGGATCCACCACGTTGCAGCCTCCATCAACAATGCTGGGTTATCATTTTTATTGGCAAAAAACGCGTAAAATGAAACACCGACATTATCGCCTTTGGCTGCAATTTTTTTATGACACACCTCAATGATTTTTGCTCTTAATGTCGCTCGCATATTTTCTCGTAGCCTTAATCGAATAATGGATGCTGATCATACCTCATCAGTACACAAGCTATAACACAGCGAACAACAGCGAACAACAGCGAACAACAGCGAACAACAGCGTGAAACCATATCACCTTTATATAACGGTCGATTTGAAAAATTAACCTCAAAAACTCAAGCGCAAATCATAGCGTTAACCGCAGATGAGGCAGAACAATGTCCCCTCACTCCGTTTCAAGCTTAGAGTTAGATTGACCTTCTACAGCCTCATTTGGCTTAGATTCTGGTTCAAGTTCCAATTCTGGAGCGATTAATGCCTTTGGAGCGACTTCAATTACTCGGGGTTTAGTTGGCGGCTCTGTTGATGAGTTTTGTTCTGGCGTTGGTTCTACTGTTTGCTCAGGCAAGGGCTCGACAATCACCACGGGCTCGGCCGGCACAGCCTTTTCAGCTTCACTACTGTTATTGTCAGACTCTGGCGCTAAAGCACCTAAATCTTGGTTAGCGGGAGTTTCAACAGCATGTTTGGGGAGCTGATTTCGATACAAATCGATCATGCTCATCACCTCTGATAAGGCTTTAGCATGCGCAGGGGTCAGAATACCATTGTGCCCTGAGACAATTTCATCCGATACTGCCAGTACCCACACTGCTTGCATATTCGCGTCAGGACAGGTTTGTACGGTACGACGAGCTTGCAAGCGAGCACGAACTTTCCAGCCTGAATGTGGTAGCGTCATCATACAGCCAGGAATTTTATCGTGCGCCATCAAAGCTGAAGGCATTTTCATCGGAGTATTACAGTTGCCGCCAGAGCATCTATCGATATCATGGGTAATGGCCCAAGAATTACCGACCGCCCGTTCACCATCTTTAATATAATTAAAGGCTTCTTTTACCGCAAAATCACCCTTGGACTGCAACACCACCATACTGGGCTTTTGCCTGTCGAGGCTGACCAAGGTATCTAATGGCTGATAATCTTTAGCGGGCACGGCAGGGTTTAACAGTAAAAATAAATTAGGATTATCCTGCTGATGATCAATCGCAGCTTTAATGCGATTTTTACTGGCATGTAATACTACGGAGCCGCCCAAACTATGGCCTATTACGGTATAACGCAGCAATTTATGTTGTGTTACTAAGCTGTCGAGTTTATCTAATAGCTGAGATAACCCTTCTTGGCCTATGCGTTTAGCAACACGCTTGCGCTGTAAAATAGTGGGAAAGTCTAAGGGTTCAATCCAGCTCGTCGCATCTTCGGAGCCATCAAGCCAAAAAGGATCGTATTTGTCGCCACGCCAACCAATATATAAGCCCAGTAAGTTACGTTGGACATCAGACTCTGCCATCTGCTGATAAAATTGCTCAAAAGCGATAAAGTTTTCATCCTGTGGCTGCGCGCTATGGTGCCAGCCATGCACGAAAATCAGTAACTCAGGAGGCGTGCCATTATTAGGCTGTAAAATACGCGCATCTAAACCTTGCCATTGCCTTTCGTCATGGGCTTGGCCTTGATCATTAAACTCAATAACATGAAAGTTTTGCTTAGCGATATCAGGGCCAGGAATGTGATAAGCCTGATCTGGGATAAAAGGAAGTAAAACACAAAGCGATAACAACATTAAAAACAGTAGTTTGTACTGAGTAAATTTTTTCAGGCTCATTTATAACAACATAATTAACGGCCAGACTAGGCCAATATAGACGTGCTGAAAGGAACTAACAGCAAAAGTGCCGAAATTATACGCTAAGCGTGTTCTCCCAGCTAGTAACGAATTAACCGTTGATGACAAACGTTAAAGCCACAACCAAACATAACTTAAGCGGCTGTAGGGTTTGCTTTAGCACGATAAATTTTGATTAAATGATAGATATTAATACCCGCAACAAATGCATTCATTCCCGCAACTGGCCAAGCCGAAATAAATACACCGTAAATAACAAACAAAGTACAACCAACAAAATTGAGCCATCGCAACCAAATAATATTTTTCATCATCAGAGATATAGCCACCATGATGGAAGCAAAATAACCAATAATTTCAACCGTGTTGATATCTTCCACTCATGCCTCCCGCAGGCTATTATCATCCATAAATATAATGATGTATCCACTTACCTAAGGCAAATGAAGTTAATACACTGTTGAATATACGGCCAAAATACCTCTCAAGATAGCCATAATGAGTCGTTACTGAATCACAGAGAGTAAGTCTTAGCCAGCCGCCAACGGTTTACCGTCGACGTATTAATAATCAAGTGGCAACAATACCGTGATTGATAACACTTTTCTTTTTAATAATCCCTTTTATACTGGCGTAAACTCGCTAAACTGTACGCAACGCGGATCAATAGGAGTGTAAATATGGAATACAACACCTCAGAACTATGTGACATGTACTTAGATGTCGTAGATGTAGTCGAGCCCATGTTCAGTAACTACGGTGGTTGTAGCTCTTTTGGCGGCTCTATCAGCACCATCAAGTGCTTTGAAGACAACGGCCTTATCGTCGATGTCTTACAAGAAGACGGCCAAGGTAAAGTCTTACTCATTGACGGTGGTGGTTCATTACGCCGTGCGCTGATCGATGGTGCTATTGCAGAGCTTGCGGTCAGAAACAACTGGGAAGGCATTATCGTTTACGGTTCTGTGCGCGATGTCGATGCATTGGAAGAATTAGATATCGGCATTCAAGCCGTTGCTTCAATTCCAGTCGGTGCCGATGGTAATTCAGTAGGTGAAGTCGAAATTCCGGTCAACTTTGGCGGCGTGACTTTCTTACCTGGCGATCATATCTATGCAGATAACACAGGTGTAATTTTATCACCTGAACCTCTGGACATTGAGTAATCTCACTGCCTAGCCAAGAAAGCCAGCTAAGCTGGCTTTTTTATTCACTATTTTCAGCATTCCCCATTGAATCCCTGCCCCACACTGCGCCACAATAGCTTGACTCCGGCCGAATAAGAATACTCATCTATGCCTGAATTAATTCCCTTTACCCACACCGATATGGCCTCACTCGTCAGCGTAAGAAATGGCGAAACTAAGTTAGGCCAATGCGTCCATTTGGCTAATCACGAACATCCTTTAGAGACGATTCTCGTAACGGCAAGAGCACACGGTGCACGCTTTGCCATTATTGGCGTTAGCGAAGATATTGGCCCACGTGCCAATTTAGGCCGCAGCGGCGCGACCGATGCTTTTACTGCCAGCATGCGCCAATGGCTTAATCTACAATCTAATCGCTTCTTATCTGGTACTGAATGCCTAGTATTAGGCCAAGTGAATACTGCCGATTTACAGCAACAAACCACAAGTAACACAGCAGATAAGACTGTCGTCACCTTAGGTGAATTACGCGATGCGGTTGAGCAATTAGACGAGCGCGTTATTCGCATCGTCAGTGCTATTTTAACAGCAGGTTTAGAGCCCATACTCATCGGCGGTGGCCACAACAATGCCTATGGCTTATTAATGGCGACTTACAGCCATTATCAGCGCCAAGTGGCAGCGGTAAATCTCGATCCCCACTCTGATTTTAGGCTGCTCGAAGGTCGTCACAGCGGCAATGGTTTTAGTTACGCAGCCGATCGCGGCGCCTTAGGTTATTACCATGTGCTGGGTTTACACGAATTAAAAAACAGTGAAACGAATCTAAGTCAACTCACAGAATTTGGTGGTACTTGGCATAGTTTGCAGCAAATTTGGATTCGCCGCGAACTCAGCCTTAGCGAAGCTTTAGTTGATATCGCCGCCAAACTGAATGATACAGGTTTGCCCGTTGGGTTAGAGCTGGACGTCGATGCAATTGCTAAAATGCCCAGTAGCGCCTCAACCATAGCCGGTGTGCCCTTGCTCGATGCCGCGCATTATGTCAGTTATATTGCCCGTCATTGCCCTTGCGCTTATTTGCATTTAGCTGAAGCTGCACCAAGTTGCCACGAGGCAGGAATTGAAGCTGGATTAAGAGACGTAGGCCAGAGTTTAAGCGAGCTTATCTACGCCTATATACAAGCGCGCACAGCATTTTTAACACAGTAATCTACCACTTAGCATCCAACAAGACGCTAAGCTATTCACCAAATCCTGATATTGTGGTCTAATGCCAGTCCATTTATGTGGTCTATGAGCACTTCATCCAAAGCCTGATGGAGTCAGCCTTAAGCTAAGGTATTGAAGTTAGTTTATTAGCTCGATCACAGAGTGATAGATCAAAGATTCAGCAAATGCAGGCGATGGCTTACACTCGCAGCTAATACATTGCAAAACAAATAGGAACACATTGATGTCTGAGGGCGAATCTAAAAGTACCCACTTTGGTTACAAAACCGTAGAGGCTGATAAAAAAGCCGAACTCGTTGCCGGCGTGTTTCATTCTGTTGCCGCGAAATACGACATAATGAATGATGTGATGTCATTCGGCATTCACCGTTACTGGAAGCGCTACACCATTGAAGTGTCTGGCGCCCGCCCTGGCATGAAAGTGCTCGACTTAGCTGGCGGCACAGGCGACTTAACCGCAAAATTCTCTCACTTAGTGGGTGATAAAGGTGAGGTGGTTTTAGCCGATATTAACGATTCTATGTTGAAAGTCGGCCGCACTAAGCTGCGTGACAAGGGCATAGTGAACAATGTCAGTTATGTACAAGCAAACGCTGAAGCGCTGCCGTTTCCCGATAATCACTTCGACATCATTACCATCGCTTTTGGTTTACGTAACGTGACCGATAAAGATGCCGCGCTACGTTCAATGAACCGCGTCCTTAAGCCAGGCGGCAAACTATTAGTGCTAGAGTTTTCTAAGCCTCAGCATGAAATCATGCGTAAAGTGTATGATTTATATAGCTTCAAAGTTTTACCTAAGATGGGTGAGTTCATCACTAAAGATGCCGACAGCTACGAATATCTAGCTGAATCTATTCGCATGCACCCAGACCAAGACACGCTGAAGCAAATGATGGTAGATGCAGGCTTTGAGCAATGCGATTACACCAACATGACTGACGGTATTGTTGCATTACACCGTGGTTATAAATTCTAATGATGCCGCAAGAAGTGGTACTGCTCATTTGCGCCGCTATTGAAACGGGCCTGAAAAAAATTCAGGCTCAAGCGGGTGACGACTATTCGCGCCAGCGCCAACTGCATGGCAAAGTGTTTCGCATCCAATTGTCGCAGCTCAGCTGGCCAATCTATTTGATTTTTGCCAAAGAAATCCAAGTATTGAGCCGCTATGAAGGTGACGTTGATGTCAGTCTACACGCGGATGTAACTACGCTTTATCGCGTGAGTGAAGGCGCAAACCTCACCGAATTGATTAAACAAGATAAGCTCAAACTTGAGGGCGACCTCAATTTATTACAAAGCTTTAGCCATTATCTACGCGGTATTGAGTTTGACTTTGCCGAACCAATATCCCGCTATTTAGGTGATGGACCCACGCATAAGCTCATCAGTTCAGGGCGGCAAGCCAAAAACTTCGCGCTTGAGGTGTTATGTAAAACACGCTCGCATTTAGGGCAACTCGCAGTAGAAGAGTATCGCCTCGCGCCACATCGGATTGAGTTAATTCATTTTCGCGATCAAATGGATGATTTAGTTGCCGATACCCGCGCGATTGAACAACGGATAGCCCAATTAAGAGATCAAATTAAGCCATGACCTTTGCCAGTGTCCGCCGCGGCTACCACGTCATCAAGACCTTACTTCAATACGGATTAGATGACGTATTGCCGCCAAAGATGACACCTTGGTACTTTAAACTCGCCCGCAATAGCCTGTTTTGGATCCGCAATAAACATAAACAAAAACCCGGTGGCGAACGCTTAAAGCTGGCGATGCAAGAACTTGGTCCTGTGTATATTAAACTCGGGCAAATGTTGTCGACTCGCCGCGATTTACTAAGCGATGAATGGGCCAGTGAATTGGCCATGCTACAGGACAAAGTCCCGCCATTTGATGGTGCTCTGGCACGCCAAGCGATTGAGGCAGAACTAAAAGCGCCAATTGAATCACTCTTCGATGACTTTAATGAAACGCCACTGGCCTCAGCCTCTATTTCTCAGGTGCATACCGCAACCTTAAGATCAAACGGCAAAGATATTGTTCTAAAAGTATTGCGCCCCAATGTGGAAGATAAAATCAAAGCGGATCTGCAGTTAATGTCGCAAACCGCCAAGTTGATTGAATATCTCCTCGGTGAAGGTAACCGCCTACGTCCAGCCGAAGTGATTGAAGATTACCGCGTGACAATTTTAGGTGAACTCAACCTTAAACTCGAAGCCTTAAACGCCATAAAGCTGCGCAATAACTTCCTCGGCTCAGATGCGCTCTATGTACCTTATGTGTATGAGGAATTCTGTTACCCGCGCCTAATGGTTATGGAGCGTATTTACGGTATTCCAGTGTCTGATATCGCGGCATTAACCGCGCAAGGCACTAATTTCAAGCTATTAGCTGAGCGCGGTGTTGAGCTATTTTTCACCCAAGTGTTTCGCGATAACTTTTTCCATGCTGACATGCATCCAGGCAATATCTTTATTTCCCGTGACCATCCAGAAAACCCCTATTACATCGGGTTAGACTGCGGCATTATGGGCACGCTCAGCGATGTCGATAAACGCTATCTAGCCGAGAATTTCCTCGCCTTCTTTAATCGCGATTATCACCGAATCGCCCAACTCTATATTGAATCTGGTTGGGTATCAGAAAAAACTGACCTGCAAGCCTTTGAACAAGCGGTTAAAGTGGTATGTGAACCTATGTTTAACAAACCGCTGGACGAAATCTCCTTTGGCCATGTGCTACTCGAACTATTTCGCACCGCGCGTCACTTCGATATTGTGGTGCAACCACAGTTGGTACTGCTGGAAAAAACTTTACTTTATATTGAAGGTTTAGGCCGTCAGTTATATCCACAGCTGGATTTATGGCAAACGGCTAAACCGTTTTTAGAGCAATGGATGGCTGAGCAGGTCGGTCCTAAGGCGATGTTTAAAAAGGTATCCACCAAACTGCCATATTGGGCTGATAAACTGCCAGAATTTCCTGAACTGATTTACGATAATCTTAAGTTAGGTAGGAAATTGCTGAGCTCTCAGCAACAAATGCTAGATAAATATTTGAAATATCAACAGCAGGCACATAAGAGTAATTACTTGCTTATCACTTCTGCTATTTTATTGATCTGCGGCACGTTATTGATCAATAGAGACGCTACACTATGGACCCCTTATATATGTCTCATCTCAGGCGTTATATTATGGTTTGTCGGATGGCGATCTAGGCCAAAGAATCGCAAATTTTAGCTAGCACTAATAAATCAGAGGTTCATAATAGAACCGATATCAATTAAGAGGATACCTTTATGGGTGGTATTAGTATTTGGCAACTTCTTATCGTTGCGTTAATCGTTGTATTGTTGTTCGGAACAAAAAAATTACGCTCGTTGGGCGGTGATTTAGGTGGTGCGGTAAAAGGCTTTAAAAACGCCATGTCTTCTGAAGAAGATAAAAAGGCATTAGAAGACACCGAAGCAGCTAAAACAGCAGAAACGACTCAACAGGCGACTGAAAAGAAACCTGAGTCTAACAAAGAACAGGCGTAACTCTTTATGTTTGACGGTATCGGCTTTATGGAGCTGCTGCTGATCGGTGTTTTGGGGCTAGTGGTGCTTGGCCCCGAACGTTTACCGGTTGCGGTGCGTTCAATAACCAGTTGGATCCGTGCGATGAAACGCATGGCTAACTCAGTAAAAGAAGAACTTGAGCAAGAGCTGAAGATCGAGCAATTACATGCGGATCTTAAAAAAGCCGAAAGCAAAGGGTTATCAAATCTTTCACCTGAGCTTAAAGAATCCATTGAGCAACTAAAGCAAGCGGCGCAATCGGTGAATCGTCCTTATCAGGTTCAGGAACCGTCGAAAGACACACCAGCTCCAGAGAATCAAATTCATAGCCCAGTTGAAACGACTCAAGCTCATTCAAACCCAGTTGTAGAGGCGAGTCCAACATCAGTATCTTCCGCAGCTTCAAGTGAGTCTTCTCAGGGCGCGGATACCGGTTCTAACCCGAAAGCTAACGGATAATAAATGTCGCCACAGCAGCCACTCATCAGCCATTTGCTTGAACTTAGGTCCAAGCTGCTTAAATCGATTACCAGTGTCTTATTAGTATTTATTTGTAGCGTTTATTGGGCAAATGACATCTATCACTACATGGCAATACCGTTAATGCAGTCTTTACCTACTGGTGGCAGCATGATTGCGACAGACGTCGCCGCGCCTTTCTTCGCCCCGTTTAAATTGACCTTAGTATTATCTTTTTTCGTCGCTGTGCCTTACGTCTTATTCCAAATCTGGTCTTTTGTTGCGCCAGGTTTGTATAAACATGAAAAGCGATTAGTCATGCCGCTGCTCTTTAGCAGTACCTTATTGTTTTACTTAGGGATTGCGTTCGCTTATTACATTGTATTCCCAGTCGTTTTTGGCTTTTTCGCCAATACAGCGCCCGAAGGAGTGCAAGTTGCCACTGACATCAGCAGTTATCTTGATTTTATATTGAAGCTTTTCTTTGCTTTTGGCCTATCCTTTGAAATCCCCATCGCCGTAGTTTTACTCTGCTGGGCTGGAGTGACGACACCTGAAGATCTCAAACAAAAACGCCCCTATATTGTGGTAGGCGCCTTCGTTGTGGGTATGTTATTAACCCCACCGGATGTTATCTCTCAGACTATGCTTGCTGTGCCGATGCTGTTATTGTTCGAAGGCGGTTTATTAGCAGCTCGTTTCTACAGTAAACCTGATGATCAGTCTGACGACGAAGCTGACAAAACGAACAGCTAGCGTTTTAACTGTACGTTAGAAAAATATAATAATAAGGAAGACCCTCATGCGCTTAACTTTTATTACAGTGGCAATAATGCTGGTATCAGCTCAAGCAAATGCCAGTATTGAACAGCAATTATCACAATGTGCCGATACAGCAGATAAACTAGAACGCTTGATTTGCTTCGATAAATTAGCCGCGAGTGTGCAAGAGAGCGCCCTTACGAGCCCGAGTATTCAAGAAGCACCAGCTGCAGTCGCAACAGTCGCGGCAACTACTGCTGTAGTCACCACGATTCCAAAAGTATCTGCTACTGATAACTTTGGTATGGAAGCCAAGCGTATTAATGAAAATACAGTAGATAAAATTTATTTAGAAGTTCAATCCCGTGTAGAAGATGCCTATGGTGCGATTGAAGTGACGTTTACCAATGGCCAAGTTTGGAAACAAACCGACAGCCGTAAGTTTACCTTAAAGCCTGGCGACACCGTCTATATTGAAAAAGCCGCTTTAGGCTCTTTCTTGCTAGGTACAGATGATCGCAATGCCAAGGCCCGAGTGAAACGTCTAAAATAATGCCCTCATACATAGATGTCGCTGTCAATTTACTTGGTAGTGCACTCGAAGCAGATATAGCGTTAATTATACAAGCGGCGGCGGACCAAGGTGTTTCGCCGTTAATTGTTATTGGCAGCGATTTAGCCGAAAGTGCCGCTGCGATTACCGTTTGCCAACAGTACCCTCGTCAACTTTATTGCACTGCCGGTGTACACCCTCATCACGCCAGTGGTTGGAATGCTGAGTCAAGCATACAGCAAGCGGAGCTTTGCCAAGCAGCCCAAGTCGTTGCCGTTGGCGAATGCGGTTTAGACTACAATCGTGATTTCTCACCTCGGTCGATTCAACGCCAAGCTTTTATTGCCCAGCTCGAGTTAGCGATTAATTTGCAAATGCCAGTGTTGATGCACGAACGTGATGCCCATGAAGACTTTATCGCTATCTTGCGCGAATATCGCCCGCAGCTAACGGGCGCATTATTGCATTGCTTCACTGGCACTCATGAGCAAATGGAAGCCTATATAGACCTCGATTTACACTTAGGTATTACCGGTTGGGTTTGTGATGAAAGACGCGGCCAAGCATTAGCAGAGCTGGTGCCCTACATTCCACAGGATCGTATTTTAATTGAGACCGATAGCCCGTATTTGCTGCCACGTAGCATGCGGCCGAAACCTAAGTCGAGTAAAAATAAGCCCGAGTATCTTCCTTACATCGCTAACTATATCGCTAACTTACGCGGTGAAAATGCCGATGAATTTTCTGAGCGTTGCTACCAAAATAGCTTAGCGTTTTTTAAGTTGGACCAGATCCATGCTTAGAAATTGTTTCTCATTAATATTCTTGCTGTGGCTATGGATAGGTTCATCGCCTGCAAGCGCAATCTTACTCAGCATTGATGAGTCGACAACAACCCCTTTGAATCTGACGCCTTGGTTAATGGTGGCACATCCAGTATCGGCGAATAATTTGGCTGACATACAAGCCTTACCCAAAAACAACTGGCATAGCTTTACCAATGCAGATATTCAAAAACTCAGTGGTCACGATTTTTGGCTCAATTTTAGCTTAACTAGCCCAGACAAAATAATTTCACATATTTTAGCGTTAGATAACCCCTTGTTGGATAAGATCACTATCTACCATTTAGTCGATAACAGTCTCATCAACACTACTATTATGGGTGATGTTTTCCCCTATAGTGAACGTCCATTCTTAAGTAATATTTTTCTGTATCCTTTTAAGATTACTATGGATGAGACGCACACCTTCTATCTACACATTCAAACAGAAGGCAATGCGGCAGTACCGTTAAACCTATGGTCATCAAACGACTTAGCAAAAATAGCCGAATCTACAGCTGTCGAGCACGGTTTTCAACTCGGCATATTGGCTGCAATTGGTGTTTTCAGTCTTTTTATTGCTTTTGCATCAGGTTCATTTAGTTACAGTTACTACTCAGGTTACGTGCTCAGCATGACCTTACTGGTCGCGACGATTAATGGTTTTGCCTTCCGCTATCTCTGGCCAGACTGGCCTGTATTGCAGCAAATTATGGTGCCATTTTTACTGCCTGTTGTGATGGCATTCGCACTCATGTTCACAGAAAAAATACTGCAACTTAAATATTTAAACCGTCGTATGTTAGTTATTTGTCGTTATAGCGCTGTATATATCTTATGCGTCGGATTAGCCTCGCCTTTTATGCACTATGGTAATGCGTTGTATATTGAGATTATTTCAGTTGCTGTGCTCAGCCTAGTTCTTATGATCTTTGCCATTATTCAAGCCATCAATGGCCATAAACTCGCGCGCATGTATACCATTGGCTGGATGAGCATGCTGACAGGCACCTGCATCAGTAGCTTGTTATATTTGAATGTGATTGAGTTAAATGTTAAGCCACAGACCCCAGTAATGCTGGGTCTTACCTTTGAAATCATCTTCATGTCACTGGTGCTCGCCATCCGTTATAACGATGAACGAAAATCTAAAATACGTATTCAGCAAGAAGCATTAAAGCAAGCTCAGAAAATTCGAAGTGCTCGGGAAGAAGCCTTAAAAGCCGAAGCAGAAAGTAATGAGAAACTTGAGAAAATGGTGCAGGAACGGACTTTAGAACTAGAGATCACCCTCAGAGAGTTACACGACGTAAATCAAAAACTGACAGAGCAAAGCACCATTGATAGTCTCACTGGCGTTAAAAATCGTAGTGCCTTTGATAAACGTCTTATTGCAGAAAGCCGCATCAGTCGCCGCCAAGAAACACCTATCGCATTATTAATGCTCGACATTGATCGTTTTAAGTCCATCAATGACCAACATGGACATCTTGCGGGCGATCAGGCTTTACGCACTATCGCTCAAACCCTACAACAAAATTTAAAACGACCAACGGATTTCATATCACGTTTTGGTGGTGAAGAATTTGCTATTATTCTGCCAAATACAGCAGCAGAAGGTGCTATTCAAGTTGCTGAATCGATAAGAGAAGCCATTGCTGCAATCAGGTTTGAGTGGGAGGGGAAATTGATTCCCTTATCCATTAGCATCGGAGTCAGTGTTGATATCATTACCCATGAACAACACGGCACAGAATTGTTAGAACAAGCAGATAAAGCACTTTATCAGGCGAAAAATGGCGGGCGTAACCAAGTAAGATTGTACTCGCCAGCATCTAATTAGGAGTCAAATGTGAACATTATTACCAGTGCCTTTCCCCAGCGTAGAATGCGCCGCATGCGTAAACATGATTTTAGTCGTAGACTCATGGCCGAAAACCACTTAAGTGTAAATGACTTAATTTACCCAATGTTTATCATCGAAGGGACAAATCGCAGTGAAAAAATCGCTTCTATGCCCGGCATAGAACGCTACACAATTGACTTGCTGCTAAAAGAAGCCGAAGAACTTGTTGAGCTAGGTATCCCATTAATCGCATTATTCCCAGTAACGCCAGCCGAGAAAAAAACACTCCTGGCAGAGGAGGCTTATAACGCCAATGCGTTAGTGCAGCGTGCAGTACGTGAACTTAAAAAAGCCTTTCCACAGCTTGGGATCATGACTGACGTGGCACTCGACCCCTTCACCACTCATGGTCAAGACGGGATTATTGATGAAACCGGCTATATACTTAACGATATCACTACCGACATTCTAGTGAAGCAAGCCTTATCACACGCAGAAGCTGGCGCCGATATTGTTGCGCCATCGGATATGATGGATGGTCGTATTGGCGCTATTCGTCAAGCATTTGAAGCTGCAGGCTATGTAAATACCCAGATCATGGCTTATTCAGCCAAATACTCTTCAAGCTATTATGGGCCGTTCCGTGATGCAGTCGGTTCTGCGGGTAACCTTAAAGGCGGTAATAAACATAGTTATCAAATGGATCCCGCTAACAGCGATGAAGCGTTGCACGAAGTCGCGCTCGACATCCAAGAAGGTGCTGACATGGTGATGGTGAAACCGGGCATGCCGTATTTAGATATCGTCCATCGCGTAAAAACAGAACTAGCAGTACCTACTTTTGCCTATCAAGTGAGTGGCGAGTACGCCATGCACATGGCCGCAATTCAAAATGGCTGGCTAGCAGAAAAAGCGATTGTAATGGAATCACTACTTTGCTTTAAACGCGCAGGTGCCGATGGTATCTTAACTTACTTTGCAAAACGCGCTGCGCAGTGGCTTAAAGAAGCTTAGAGTATCTGTGTGGTAAGCGAGCCGTCATTAAGACTAATGCCATTCACTGTGAAGTGAATGGCATTTTTTATTAAATTACTTTACTACTTTTATACTAATCCGCATTAATTTTTGCCCATATTAGCCCAGCCTCGTGTGCACAAACTTTTTACCCTGTCCCTGCGCTGAATAAATGTATTCCAAGCATTGCAACCCTGCTCAACGATATCGTTATAACCGCCAAAACACCTATTTGCCAAACAGTACTGTCTTAGCCATTACCATACCAGTTCTATCGGATTCAACTCTGGGGAATAGGGTGGTAATTTGAGGGTGATAAATTACTGAATTCTTTTGCTATATCATCCGTATGCCAGCTCGCTCCATCAATAATAACAAGTGCATATCTATCCGAATCAGTTGCCTCTGATATTTGCGTTAAGTGTTGCCTCATTGCATCTTGATTAACGAAAGGCGTGACCAACGCTTTTGTTGCCCCCGTAGCTGGGCACATAGCACCAAAGAGTTCTGGGTGTTTAAAACGACTTTGCATAAAATTAAGCCAACTATTTCAATGGATTATACCAATATTCTAGATGATAACGAATGCCTAACTGCTGTTCTATATATGACTGAATGTCTAGTCCGGTTAATCGCCTGCTCTGAGCGGCTTGATTGGTCTATATATTGATAGAGAGCCTGCTTTTGGTATTCGTCGAGTTTACTCGCATTGGTCGAACTCATATTGGCCTTCAAGCCACCAAGCCCCAGATTTAAGTAGTTTTTAACCCATTAATTGACACTGCGACGACTGACCTTAAGTTGGCGAGCGACTTGAGCACGATTGTGACATTCCTGAAAACAAGAAACAGCCAATATGCGAATGCACATACGGGCATCTTTTTCTGACTTTGATAGTTTAATGAGCTCAACAGACGTGTAATTTTTCACAATATGCAATGATTTGAAAATGGTAAGTGTATTAGATCACAGTTTAATACGTTAATACGGATTGGTATTAATCCACTAATGGTGCTTCCTTCATGCGTTCGACTGATATAGATAATATGCATAGTAATCAGTTGCGGAATAGGTCTTTACGTTGATAGGATTTTATCATTTGCGTAGTACGATCACCAACTCAGTTCTGGCACAACCTAATTGAGTATAAATGTATTAACGTGAATTTATATGCATAAATAAATCAGAGGTAATGATGAAAACTAGCTATTACTTTATTATTTTCACGTTAGGATGTAGTACTTACTGTTACGCAAAACAAGACTATTCTTGCTTAACTATTGAGCGCACTTATAGGGATAACGGTGAACTTCTCGGCGCAGAAATGCAGAGTAAAAACTTTGATGCCAACATTATGAGTCAAATAATTTACACTAGTAAAGTATGCGCGCCCACTCAGGATATCGACAACCTACCCTCGCCCTCTGCTAATTCTCCCAACGTAGGTGACACCCGCAGCGTGAGTCAAGCAAGCCTAGGAGTCCAACGCGAATGGGTGCAAGAGTTTAGTGACCATGGCTGGAAGATCAAACAATATAATACAATACTCATTGAACCCATTAAATCGCCTAAGGCGCAAACTAGCAGCAAATAACGATTTGTTTACGGAGTCACAATGCTGAAGCCGTCATAGCATTTTGTCATTGCAGAAAGCTAAACGGATAATGATTTAGCCCGCTTACCCGCTCAGCTTAAATCATATTGCTCACAATAGTTAGCCAAAGGTTGTGGACGGCCAATGGCATAACCTTGGGCATAATTGATACCTATGGTATGCAACTTATCTATAATATCTTGATTTTCAACAAACTCAGCAACCGTCTCGATACCCATAACTTTGCACACATCCTGAATCGATTTCACTATGGCGTAATCTTTAGCATTCACGGCAAGATTCTTAATAAAGCAGCCGTCGATTTTGACATAATCTACAGGTAATTCCCGTAGATAACCGTAAGATGCGAAACCACTACCAAAATCATCCAATGCAAACGAAAAACCTCGCTTACGTAGTTGTTTGAGCATTTCCATACCACGATTACGATTTTGGATCGCGGTAGTTTCAGTAATTTCAAAGCAAATACATTGACTTGGAATATCAAAAACCTGCTGTTGCTGGATGATATATTCCACCATACCTTCAGCACCCAAACTATTACCCGAAAGATTAATTGAAATACAGTGATCAGGCCAAAGCTTGGGGTGTAAAGACAACCATAAAAAGGCCTTGCGGATCACTTCTTTATCTATATCAGGCATTAACCTAAAACGCTCGGCGGCAGCAATAAACTGTGCAGGAGGCAGAATGCGACCACAGGGCTCTTGAATGCGTAACAAGATTTCCATACGTTGTCGCAGCGAGCCACCGCTTAAACCACGGATTGGCTGGTAATAAAGGATTAGCTCATTTTCTTCAATAGCCTGTGCAATACGCACCGCCCACTTAGGCGCGTTTCGCTGGTAGGTTAGTTCTTTATCTTTATCATCATAAAAATGAATTTGATTAGCGCCCTTAGCTTTAGCGGCAATACAGGCAATGTCGGCGTCTTTCAATGATTCTTGCGCATTAATATAGGGCGCACGACCAAAAGCAACACCTATGCTTAGACCCACCTTATAATGCGTATTCCCACTGCTCAATACCTGTAATGAAACTTGTAAAATCAATTGTTTGAGTAACTTGGCAACCGATAATGCACTGCGGTCACAAATGACTAAGCCAAACTCATCACCACCAAGGCGTGCCAATAACTCCTGCGGCCCAAGACACGACTGCATCGCTTTAGCAACCATCGTCAGCATACGATCGCCAGCCGCATGACCGCAGCTGTCATTAATCAACTTAAATTGCTCGAGATCAAGATAACAAACAGCGATGGTTTGAGCTGAAGCGGTAAATTGGAGTAACTTTTCTTCAAAAGCCTGACGATTCAACAGCCCAGTAATACTGTCAAAACTAGCTTTTTTGTGTAGCTGGTGCTTGAGTAATTCTTCTTGAGTGATATCCCGCAGTACCACTACCGTACCGACGATTTCTTTATCGTGACTACGTAAATTGCTGATACTGCGTTCCATAATCCGAGGGGAAGCCGTTAATAGCTTAATTTTGGCTATCTGTGGCGTTGAGTCGCCGCGGTCAATACAGCTAAATACCGCCTGATTAAGTTGCTCACCCGCCTTTAATAAACTCGCCAAACTTTGATCTATCGTCTGGTAACTGTCCACGCCCAACAGCACTTCAGCTCGCGGATTCATATAAATAACCTTGGCATTAACATCAGTTAAAATTACTGCTTCGGCTATTGATTCTAAAGTAATTTTAGCTCGTTCTTTTTGCTGGTAAATTCTGGCTAACAGGCGATTAACTCTACTAGCAAGCAGGATGAACTCCTCAACCCCTTCACCCACTACGGGTTGATAGACACTTGCCATAGGATCAACTTGTGCCAATTGCCGCATTAAGTTCTTAAAAGGCTTAAGTAAACCTGCGCGCAACCAAATATAACCAAGGGCAACAATAAGCACTCCAAGTAAAATAAATCCAAGTGATACCCAATCGAGTTTAAATTTAACCTCTTGAAAAGGACTATCGGAGAATTGTACTTGAAGGTAAACCGGCGCTTCTTTTAACAGACTTGGGATTTCAATCGCATCATTATAAGTACCATCAACCTTTGTCGGAGCTATATTGTCATGGCTTATCGCAACCTTTGCCACCAAAGAGGCTTGAGCATATTTAAGTAAGTCGCTCTCTGTCAGTTGTCGAACTAACAGTACATATTCATTGGGTGCAGAAGCCACTGCGGTGACCACATAAGCCTGAGCATCAATCACATAAGCGCCTGCAATGCTTTGTTGGCCAGCACTACTGATAGCGCTGGCAATTCCCTGCAATTTATCTTTACTTAAAGGATGTTGATTGGGGAAAAAACTCTGCAGTTCGCCATCGCGCAAAATATACCAACCAAGATTGGCCGATATAGCACTCTCATGCCACGAGGACTCCAATTTTTTAAGCTGTTCTTCATCGAATTGAGATAAAGGTAAAGCGTAGATATTATTGAGAAAGGTTAAGCGGCTGACATCAATTTGAAACTGTTGCTGAATATTAGCAAGCTCATGCTTAGCACTGTCTTGACGTAATAAATCGATGCGATGGTCGTACCAACAACCCAGACAATAGGAGACAATCACGACCGCTGGGAGACAAAAACCCGCAATAAACACCAATATTTTCTTGCCAATGTGCATTTCATTCCACAGCTTATGATGACTAAATTAATTCACGATTTTGCATACCACTAGATAGCGCCACGCAACATATCTCAATTACGCTTAATATTAAACATCGCTTCGCTTTACTCGTTGTAAAAGTAAGCAATAGCATGCAATTAAATCAACATTTCATCCTTGATTTAAAACATTAATTATCTCAATAACGGCTTATGAGGGGTCATTCTATTTCGATGATGCAGGTAATATTTGATATGGTAATAACGTTAAATACGCCGATGAGTTACATCGTACCTGCCGCATAATAATCAAATTGAAGGCCAAAATAAAACAGGCCCGCAAGCGGGCCTGTTTTATTAAAGTGAAGCTTATTTATGATACTGCTTAGACTGCGCATGCACAGCTTTGATAAAGGCACCGGCATGTTCTGGATCTACATGCTGATGAATACCGTGGCCTAAGTTAAATACATGACCAGTACCTTCACCGTAACCGGCTAGAATATGACCGACTTCTTCTTCAATACGAGGAATCGGTGCATATAACATAGATGGATCCATGTTGCCTTGTAGTGCCACTTTATGACCTACACGACGACGGGCATCGGCAATATCCACAGTCCAATCTAAACCTAATGCATCACAACCCGTTTCTGCCATGGCTTCTAACCATAAACCCCCACCTTTGGTGAACAAAGTCACTGGGACTTTACGACCATCGGCAAAGCGAGTCAGACCGTCGATAATCTTCTGCATATAACGCAGCGAAAATTCACGATAAGCACTGTGCGATAATGCACCGCCCCACGAGTCAAAAATCATCAAAGATTGTGCACCGTTGGCAACTTGGGCATTCAAATACAAAATAACTGAATCAGCCAGCTTATCTAACAGCATGTGTAGTGCCATTGGTTCTGCGTAGGCCATCTTTTTAATTTTTTCGAAAGTCTTGCTCGAACCGCCTTCAACCATGTAAGTGGCCAGTGTCCAAGGTGAGCCTGAAAAACCAATTAACGGTACAGCGCCATTCAGTTCGCGGCGAATAGTGCTTACCGCTTTCATCACATAACCTAACTCATCTTCTGGATCGGGAATATGCAGCTTTTTAATTGCATCGATGGTGTTAGTGGGACGCTGAAAACGTGGGCCTTCACCCTCTTCAAAATATAAACCTAAGCCCATAGCATCTGGCACGGTCAGAATATCGGAAAACAAAATTGCTGCATCAAGGTCATAACGACGTAAAGGCTGTAGCGTGACTTCACAGGCAAGATCATGATTTTTACACAAAGACATGAAGTCACCCGCCTGCGCGCGAGTCGCTTTATATTCAGGAAGATAACGGCCAGCTTGACGCATCATCCACACAGGGGTCACATCAACAGGCTGTTTTAGTAGCGCGCGTAAGTAACGATCGTTCTTTAATTCTGCCATTGGGCTTAGTTCCTAGTCTTATTGAAATCCGCAGGGTCGGTAGTTTAGCATTTACGCGAATAATGTAACCTTTATGTGCAAATTTATGTGACCCAATCGCCATCGTTGATGGCGATTCAATCACATAATGCGCAAAATGCTATGCAGATAACATACTGCAGTGTTGATTCGTAACAAAGTCACACTCAGATAGAAAAAAGTTGCGCCCGTTCCCTGCCTTTGGTATAAAAAGTCTGCGCTAGCAAGAACAATCAAGAAGCTCCTATAATCGAGCCTGCTATAAACGTTACTCGCCCAACGATAGGTTTCTATCGTTGGGCTTTTTATTTATATTTTTTTAGACAAAACAACTGGTTTGTCCATTTACCATTATTCTCAATCTACATAATAACAGTTGATCGAATAGCAACTAGTCCCTACATTAGAGTGATGTATAGGCACTTCAAATGGAATGCATCATGCTGAGAAAACTTGAGAAAGCAGAACAAAAATGGGGCGGTTCTAATAAGCTGATTGATCAATGGCTAAAAAGTCGTCGCAAATTGTTAGTGCATTACTGCCAAATTGCCGGACTCCCTCCCTACGGAAAATCAGAAAAATCTCTTCCTTCATTTGAAAAAGTTAAAATTTTCTGTGATTTATTAGTCGACTATGTCTCCGAAGGACACTTTGAGATCTACGACACCGTCGTCAATGCCTGTAGCGAATACGGGGAGTCGAGCAAAACTCTGGCGCAGCAAATGCTACCGAAGATCACGCCAACGACTAATATTGCATTAGATTTCAACGATAAATATGCCGAGACTCAAGACGATCAGGTATTTTCCCAACTCGATAAAGACTTATCTGAGCTTGCTCATAATATGGAAACTCGTTTTGAACTCGAAGATGAATTACTTGAAATGCTGTACCGTAAGCATTCTGAGCATAGCCAACAAGCCTAAGTTATTTTATCAATAGACTTAGCCAGCATTGGTTTTTACTCTAAAAATCAAAATGTTTATTGTAAAATAGATAACAAAAAGCCAGCTTTCGCTGGCTTTTTTACATCAGGTTACCTTAACGGTAATCGATTACACAGCTGTCTGGAAAATCACTTCCGCAGCTTTTTTAGTGTAAGACTCAATTTGATCGAAGTTCAAATAACGGTAAGTGTCAGCGGCTGTCGCATCTAACTCTTTAGCGTATTCTTGATACTCTTCTGGTGATGGCAAACGACCTAACAACGCAGCAACCGCAGCCAGTTCAGCAGAGGCTAAGTAAACATTAGCGCCTGTACCTAAACGGTTAGGGAAGTTACGGGTAGAGGTCGATACCACAGTTGAGCCTTCAGCTACACGTGCTTGGTTACCCATACACAGTGAACAACCTGGGATCTCGATGCGCGCGCCTACACGACCAAAAATCGCGTAGTAGCCTTCTTCTGTCAGCTGGTCTCTGTCCATCTTAGTCGGTGGAGCAATCCACAAACGCGTTGGCAGTGTTTTAGCAAACTTGTCTAACATTTTACCGGTGGCACGGAAGTGACCGATGTTAGTCATACAAGAACCGACAAACACTTCGTCAATCTTAGTTTGCGCAACCGATGACAACAATACTGCATCATCTGGATCGTTTGGCGCACACAGGATTGGCTCTTTGATGTCGTTTAAATCGATTTCGATAACCGCAGCATACTCAGCATCTTTATCGGCGCTCATCAGCTCAGGGTTAGCTAACCAATCTTGCATCGCTTTGATACGACGCTCGATTGTACGACGATCGCCGTAACCTTCAGCAATCATCCACTTAAGCATAATGATGTTTGAGTTCAGGTATTCAATAATCGGTTCTTTGTCTAACTTAATCGAACAACCCGCTGCAGAGCGCTCAGCCGATGCATCAGACAGTTCGAAAGCTTGTTCAACTTTTAACGTTTCAAGACCTTCGATTTCTAGTACACGACCTGAGAAGATGTTCACTTTACCTTTCTTCTCAACAGTCAACATACCCAACTCAATGGCTTTAAGTGGGATAGCATGCACTAGATCACGCAATGTGATGCCAGGTTGCATTTTACCTTTAAAGCGCACTAATACTGACTCTGGCATGTCGAGCGGCATAACACCCGTCGCCGCAGCAAATGCCACTAAGCCAGAACCGGCAGGGAATGAAATACCAATAGGGAAACGTGTATGTGAGTCACCACCAGTACCAACGGTATCAGGTAGTAGCATACGGTTTAACCATGAATGGATAACACCATCACCTGGACGCAGTGAGACACCACCGCGGTTCATGATAAAGTCTGGCAGTGTGTGATGCGTGTTCACATCGATTGGCTTTGGATAAGCCGCCGTGTGACAAAATGACTGCATCGTTAAATCAGCACTGAAACCTAAACAGGCTAAATCTTTCAGTTCATCACGGGTCATAGGACCAGTAGTATCTTGTGAACCCACTGAAGTCATCTTAGGTTCGCAGTATTGGCCAGGACGCACGCCATCTACGCCGCATGCTTTACCAACCATCTTCTGCGCCAGCGTATAACCTTTACCGGTATCTGCCATATCTTGTGAACGCACAAATACGTCTGATATGTCCAAACCTAACGTTTCACGGGCTTTGTCAGTTAAACCACGACCAATGATCAGTGGAATACGGCCACCAGCACGCACTTCGTCTAACAGCACTTCAGTTTTTAGGCTGAACTCTGAAATCACTTCGTCGCTATCGTGGCGCTTGACTTGGCCTGCATATGGGTAGATGTCAATCACATCGCCCATTTCCATCTTGTCGACATCAAGCTCGATTGGCAGTGCGCCCGCATCTTCCATAGTGTTGAAGAAAATCGGTGCAATTTTACCGCCAAGGCAGAAACCGCCCGCGCGCTTATTGGGCACAAATGGAATATCATCGCCCATAAACCACAGCACTGAGTTAGTGGCTGATTTACGTGATGAACCCGTACCGACAACGTCACCCACATAAACCAATGGGAAACCTTGAGTTTTTAATTCTTCGATTTTTTTAATCGGACCAACAACACCTGCAACATCAGGCTCAATGCCATCACGGGCATTTTTCAGCATAGCCAACGCGTGTAATGGAATATCTGGACGTGACCATGCATCAGGTGCAGGAGATAAGTCATCGGTGTTGGTTTCACCAGAGACTTTAAATACTGTTAGCGTCACTTTATCAGCCAGTTTAGGACGGCTTAAATACCAATCCGCATTAGCCCATGCTTCAACTACTTGCTTCGCAAATTCATTACCCGCTTCCATCTTCTCCACCACATCGTGGAAAGAATCAAACATCAGCAAAGTATGCGATAAAGCTTTAACCGCTAATGGCGCTAATGCTGGGTTATCCAACTGCACGATCAGTGGTTCGATGTTGTAGCCGCCTTGCATGGTGCCTAATAACTCAGTCGCACGCTCAGCAGATAAAATCGGTGACGTTGCAGTGCCCTTGGCAACCGCATCTAAAAAAGCAGCCTTAACATAAGCGGCTTCATCAACACCTGGTGGAATTCGGTTTTCTAGCAGGTCGAGAACGAAAGCCTCTTCACCTGCGGGTGGATTTTGAATTAACTTAACCAGTTCAGCCACTTGATGTGCATCTAATGGCTTAGGGACTACGCCCTCTGCAGCACGCTCTGCGACGTGTTTACGATATGCTTCTAGCACGGCAACATTCCTCTTTTTTTGGCGCTCTAACAACAAACTGTATGTCTTCTCAATAGAAGCAGACAGTCCGACATGATCGACCCGTATTTCTGGCCTGCAGTATACTACAGCTTTGCAAAAGTATGAATCTGGTCACACTCGGCAGAAGGCAAAATAAGGACTAAATCCGCCGACGATGGTTAACTTACTCGAATATTAAAACGAGGGAAATTAGACAATAGTTTGAAAACAGTTAAAAAATCATATCTCACAACTGCTTAACGAGATTTGCTAAATTTAAAATCAAACCGATGTTTTTCTGTATTCGCACTCAAATATATGTAAATTTTCTTATATTGCGGCCTCTTGGCTTTTAAGATCCTAAGCAAAAACTTACACTCGGGTTCAATAAAAGATATTCATTCCTATTACCTCAGCAGCGGAGTACCCATGACATCCCTAAGTCTTCAAGCAGTTATTTTTGATATGGATGGCGTTTTAATCGATTCTGAGCCCCTGTGGCAACAGATAGAGTTGGAAGTGTTATCAGCCTTAGGCGTCCCGGTTACGATAGAAGCCATTCACCAAACGACTGGCTTGCGTATCGACCAATGTGTAGATTATTGGTATCGCAGAGCGCCTTGGCCTCATTATGATAACGCCAAGGTCAGCCAAACGATTGTAGATAAAGTAGCGCGGGAAATTTCACGCAGCGGCCAAGCCATGCTCGGTGTGCACCAAACGATGGCACACTGCCAAGCGCTGGGGCTAAAAATCGGTTTAGCAACCTCCTCATCCACACCGCTCATTGAAGCGGTACTATCAAAACTGGCACTGGGCGATAAATTTATGTCGGTGCAATCTGCCGAAAATCTTACCTATGGTAAGCCGCATCCTGAAGTATATTTAAACTGTGCGAAAGCGTTAAATGTCGATCCTCGCTACTGCTTAGCCATTGAAGACTCTTTTAATGGTTTAATCGCTGCCCGCGCAGCCAATATGCAAACGGTTGCGATTCCTGCGCCAGAGCAACAGGGTGATTCAAAATGGGTCATCGCTCACCATCAAGCGCATAGCTTGCTAGATTTACCTGCTATTTTGGCAAATTACGCGTAACGGCATGCCATAAAAAAGCCAGACTATGTCTGGCTTTGGCGTTTAAATTGAAGCTTAGATAATCGCTTGCGTTACCAAATTTTCACCCGATCATTTGGTGTTAAATACATTTGGTCACCCTCTTTCATCTCGAAGGCTTTATAGAAGGCTTCCACGTTACGTGGTGTACCCATAGCGCGATAATGACTCGGTGAATGCGGATCGGTGAGCAAACGGCGGCTCAACTCCTCATCACGGTAGTTACGGCGCCATACCTGCGACCAACCCACAAAGAAGCGTTGCTCACCCGTTAAGCCATCGAGCACTGGCGCGGGTTTACCGTTGAGGCTCATGAGATAAGAACGTGCCGCAACAGTTAATCCACCCAAGTCACCAATGTTTTCGCCAAGGGTTAAATCTCCATTCACAAATTGCCCAGGTAGCGCTTCGTAGCTCGAATATTGGGCTGACAATTGCTTGCCACGCTTTTGGAACTCTTCGCGATCTTTATCCGACCACCAATCACGTAGGTTGCCATCACCATCGTATTTGGCACCTTGGTCGTCAAAGCCATGGCTAATTTCATGTCCAATTACCGCGCCAATGCCACCATAGTTGACCGCATCATCGGCATCCATGTTAAAGAATGGCGGTTGCAAAATCGCGGCAGGGAAAACAATCTCGTTTTTCACCGGACTGTAATAGGCATTGACCGTTTGTGGCGTCATGCCCCATTCAGTACGGTCGATTGGCTGACCGAGCTTGTTAATCATGTCTTGATATTCAAACTGGGCGTAACGCATATAGTTACCGACTAACTCGTCAGCCTTGATATCTAAACCCGAGTAATCCTTCCACTTATCTGGATAACCAATTTTATAGGTAAATTTGGACAGTTTTTCCTGAGCAGCAATTTTCGTTTCTGGCGTCATCCACTCAAGTTCATTAATACTGACTTCAAAACCTTTTATCAGGTTTTTGATCATGGTTTCCATGCGTGCTTTGGCTTCAGGTTTAAAATATTGTTTAACATATTCTTCACCCACCAGCTCACCAATGACTTGGTCGGCACCATCCACGGCTTTTTTCCAGCGCGGTTGCTGCTCTTCAATCCCCATTAGAGTTTTGCTCTTAAAGGCGAAGTTCAAATCGACAAAGTTTTTACTGAGCAGCTCTGCGTAGCTATCGACCAAATGAAAGGTGAGATAATCCTGCCAAGCTGCAACAGGAAAACTGTCAAAATTAGCACCAAGCTTTTCAAAGTAAGAAGGCTGACGCACAATTATGTCTGTTACTTTATCGTCTAAGCCTGCACTTGCGGCAAAGGCATTGATATCAAATTGACCCGTTAGCTTTTGCAGCTCAGCGCGATCTAACTTGTTATAAGCCTTATTGGCATCGCGAGACTCCACACGGCTCCACTGGCTTTTTGCAATCATCATTTCAATATCGGCGACACTTTTAGCCGCACGTTTGGTATCTTTATAACCCGCCTCGGTCAATAAGTCGGTGACATATTTCGCCATTGCTTGGCGGTTAGCGGCAAACTTAGGGTCATCTTTAAGGTAGTAATCGCGATCTGGCAGCGTCAGCCCCGATTGACTTAAATATACCGCATATTGGGTTGAGTTTTTGGCATCATTATTAACGTAAAAACCAAAAGGAATACCCGAGCCATGAGTCAACAATGTTCCCATTACTCCGGGTAAATCGCGATGTGTTTTCACCGAGGCAATATCGGCAAGCAATGGTTCGAGAGGAGCTGTGCCTAAGGTTTCTAGTAAATCGGTATTCATAAAGCTGGCATTGAAATCACCGATTTTCTGCTCATTAGAGCCTGCTGCGGGATTCTTTTTAGCCGCCGCTTCGTCGATGATTTTTTTCAATGCGTCTTGGCTTTGATCGTACAAAACTGAAAATGCGCCGTAGTTCGACTTATCTGCAGGAATAGGCGTATTGGCGAGCCATTTACCGTTAACGCTGTAATAAAAATCGTCTTGATGGCGAACTGAGGTATCAAAGTTTTGTAATTCAATACCAGATACGGCGGCGACTTCAGTTTTAGGCTCAGTACTACAAGCCGCTAAACCTAAACCCAAGGCGATGCCTAGTGCTAGTGTGCTTATCTTTTTCATTGTTTTCCCCAGCTTCCATTGAGAGTGTTATTATTTTTCCAGTAAAACCTTAACATTTTGTATGCATTGCCTGTAGTTTCATTTTGTAAATGGTTATGACTCTTTGTAACAACGTCAGCTTGCATTCACTAAGTTGAGTTAAACAGACTCTTTAAACGTTGATAGGGATAAACCAAAATTAAAGGCATCAATATTGATGCCTTTAATTTTAATACGCGGTAAATGTTTGAACAAAATTTAGAAGTTTTTACCCACAAATAAATAAAATGATTTATCACCTAGATCGGAAACACCAAAGCCTAAAGCCGCAGGTCCCATGGAGGTATCGGTACCAAAATAAATACTTGAGGCATAAATTAAATCAGTGAGAGACACATCACTGCGGACATCCCACACATTACCCGACTCTAAACTCCAACCTAAATACAGAGGATAATCTGTCATGCCAAGCGCATCACGCCCCAAATCATATTGATATACAAAAGCACCAAATACTTTATGTGCACCCATCAAAGAATCTTTATGGTAACCCGATAGATTTAAAAAACCACCGAGCTCAGACAAATGCAAGGTACTGAAATCATCGTTAATGGTCGCGAATGAGGCTTTACCCACAAAGGCATGATTACCCACACTTAACGCGCCTTTCCAGTCAGCTTCAATTTGCACACTGTAGCCATTGTTGCCATCGTCGAGAAGATAATCAAGATCTTCATTACGCACATAAACGTTTAAAGTCACACGGTTTCCCGATGTTGGAAAACTAATACTATCTAGACTATCGTAACCAAATTTAAAATAAGCGCCGTAGGAGCTAAAATCTAAGTCCTCGGTTAACCAAGCATCATTAACGATAGCGCCTTTTTCTGCGACAACGCCTAACTCAATGCGCCCTTGCAGGGTGTAGTTGTAACCTATTCCAGACTCAACACTATGCGTTTGTTTATCTAACACTAAGACACGACTATTATTATCGTAGAGATCCCAGTTTTTATTTTCATATTGGTAACGCGCACGCGTGTAAAATTGCTGATCTCTGTCTAAGGGTTGATAGAATTCAGTTGCGAATAACTTTTCAAAACCGAGTTTAACTTCGTTGCGCCACTCGCCGCCATTAAAGGTCAAGTCAGTCATGGTATAAGCCATATCGAAACTGATCGCAGACTCAGAGTTAAAATCATCTTCCCAATTAAAGCCTAGCTGAAAATAATTTGGTCCCCACGACTTAGCCTTAGTCGTTACCGTTAGTATGCGACCCTCCTCACCTTGGGCAAACTCAGCATCAACACGCTCAAATTTATTGATAGAGTAAATACGTTTTAGTGCCTCATTAAGCTCTTCTTTAGTAACTGATTGCCCTTCTTGCAGATTTAATGCTTCTTTTAACAGGTTTAAACTCACCTTGGACTGGTTATCAAAAACAATTTCATCAATAGGATGGCTGACATCAGCCATTAAGGTTTGACCTTTGGCTCTTTTCGCCTCGACGTAGGCGGCATAATCTTCAGCGCTTATGCTCATAGCACTCAACTTATTCAGCTGATTATTAGCGGCGTCTTTCCCAAGGGTTAATGCTAACGGCATGATAGTGAAATCTGTGGTACTTAAAGCATCAATAGCGGGCCTAATCAATACATCTTTTTCTGTCAGTAACTGCTTTTGCCTTGCCGTACTCGCGTTGGTCAAAAAGTTAGAGAGTTGGTCTAACACAGCGATGGTACTGTCTAATTTATCTTGTTTCACTAAAGGTGAGCCAATGTCCACCGCAATAATAATATCAGCCCCCATAGCCTTAACGACGTCGACGGGCATATTGTTAGCAATACCTCCATCGACTAATAACTGTCCGTCGATGAGTGTAGGCTGAAGCGCACCCGGCACAGTTGCAGAGGCTTGCATGGCGTTCACCATACTACCGTGACTTAACACTACAGGTAAGCTGGTTTCTAAGTCGGTTGCTACGGCACGATAGGGAATCGCCAAATCATCAAAATTGCCAAATTGCTGCACCAAGTCAGTCGACTGGCGTAACAGCTGCGACATGCTCTGGCCACGCAGTACCCCACTTGGGGCTCTCACCGCACCTTCGTTATAACCAATATTTAGCGGAATGTTATAACGATCGCGTAACTGCTTATCCCGATAGGTCAAAATATTGCGAGGGATAGTATCCGAATAGCCACTGTCCCAATCGAGGCCCATCATGATTTCTTCTACTTCACTAGCGCTGTATCCAAGAGAATACAGGCCTGCGACATAGGCGCCGATGCTGGTTCCGGCAATATAATCAACGGGAATGTTGTGTTCTTCTAATACTTTGAGCACACCCACGTGGGCAGCCCCTTTGGCGCCACCGCCACTAAGAACCACCCCGATTTTAGGCCGCTCGGCCGCGATTAAAGCCGTGGTCAACAAACATAAAAAACAACAAATGAATAATTGGCGCATCATAGTGAGGCTACTTTTTATAGGATAAAAATCTGAATGATATTAACAAACTTATCGATTTAACCGTCAATCATATTTGATCTAACCGGCGCTGGTAAGACTTTACAACCTGACTCAATCCCCTTATTGAGCATCTTCAATTCAAAGGCGGGTGATTTGTGATGAAACGCCAGTATTGCGTCACCATAGAACTCAGCCCTCTAACCTAGTCGGTTCTACTGAGATAACCTAGTGCTTAATCTGTAAATAATCTTCAAAATCTTTTTTGCACATAGGCTTAGCAAAATAATATCCTTGAATAATATAACAACCACGGCTAAAAACCTGCTCCAGCTGTTCAACGGTTTCAATCCCTTCGGCAACCACATTAAGTTTCAGATTGCGTGCCAGTTCAATGATACTGCTCACAATCGCTTGATCAGCGGCATTAGTAGCGATATCAATCAAGAAAGAACGGTCTATCTTGAGCGTATTCACTTCAAAATGGCGTAAATAAGCGAGAGAGGAATAGCCGGTTCCAAAGTCATCAATGGCAACCTCAATACCTAAAGATGTTAACTTCGTTAAGTGATTTTTAGCGACTTGCAGTTCCTTCATCAATACGCCTTCGGTAATTTCTAACCCCAAAAATGCAGCTGGCATATGTGTTTCTAATAAAACCTGTTGAACGCCTTCAATAAAATCGACTTGGCGAAAATGTATCGCTGAAATATTTACCGATAGCTTAAACGGCTCAGAGTAGGATTTAGCCCAAATTGCGCCTTGTATACAGGCTTGGCGTAGCACCCAGCGATCGATCTCAATAATCAGTCCACAGGCTTCAGCAACCTTGATAAAAATATCTGGTCGAATAAATCCTTGCTGTGGGTGGTTCCAGCGAATTAATGCTTCCATACCGACAAATTTGTCGTTACGTAAAATATCCACCTGTGGTTGATAATAAAGTTCAAACTCTTCACGCTCTATGGCTTTACGTAAATCGGCCTCTAAGCGTAAATGGTATAAAGCCTGCGCATTACGTTCAGACGAATAATATTTAAAATTACCGCGCCCCTCCTCTTTGGCGTGATACATGGCTAGGTCGGCATTTTTAATAAAGACTTCTGGCTGAACCGCGTCATCGGGCCAAATGCTGATCCCAATGCTGGTCGAAATATAAAACTCGCGGCCAAACAAGCTAAACGGAGTGACAATTTGTGCTAATAGCCGCTCTGCAACATGATTAATCTCATCAATACTGTCGGCATTGCGTAATAGAATCACAAACTCATCACCACCAAAACGGCATAACAAGTGTTCACTACTAATGCAGGCTTGTAATCGATTAGCAGCTTCGACTAACAAAGCATCCCCCATGCTATGGCCGTAGGAGTCATTAACATGCTTGAATCTGTCTAAATCTAAAAACAGCAAAGCCAGTTTTTCATCGGTTTGCTGCGCAGTTTGTATTGACTGTATTAGCTTAGTGGTAAATAAAGACCGATTTGGCAATCCCGTGAGCACATCATAATTAGCTAGGCGGCGTAAATCGGCTTCGGTACGTTTACGCTCCGTAATATCAGAAAAAACCACCACATAGTAACTGACTTTATCATTAGCGCTTTGCATCACAGAAACGTTGAGCCATATCGGACATAAGCCATTACGGCCGACCAACTCGCGTTCACCAGTCCAAGAACTGCCTTGCTCTAACAAGAGGTTTATTTCTGCCGATAAATCTGCTCTTTCTTTCAAAAAGTTTGACAGAGGTTGCCCGACTAATTCATCTGGTGTAGCCCCAATAATTTGTTGAGCGGCATAGTTGGCGACTTTAATATTTTCATCTACATCTAAAATCAATACACCTTCTGACGTGTTTTCAAAAGCTTGTGCAAGCAGCTTAACTTCATCTTCGAGCTGACGCTGCACGGTAATATCACTATAAATCCCCGCCACTCGCTCAATCTCATTGGTATGTTTATTACGAGCAATAGGACGCCCTCTTACCCGCAGCCATCCCCAAGTACCATCTCGACGATAATAACGATATTCAGCCTCAAAACGGTCAATTTCGCCGGCAAGCATATTATCCCACTCGGCAAACACTTTATCTTTATCCTGCGGATGAACCGGTAATTCATCCCGCGGAACTATAATTTCAGCTCTGTTTTCACCAAACACTGCACTACGATTATCAAGGTGAAAGAATCCGGTCTCTTTACGCCATTCCCATAGATCAGAATCGCTACCTCGAAGTGATTGCCTTAAACGGTCGTCACTGTCTATCAGCGCTTGGTTCATTTGCATAAACACGCGCGTTTGCCTTTGTCGATACCAAGCAACACTTAATAGTGCAGCCGAAAAAAATAATAACAACACCCCTTTAAAGCCCTGCGTTAACCACCAGTGCTGACCAACGTAAAATGAATATAAAAATGGTTTAGTTGACCAAATTCCGTTGACTTGGCTCAATATATCCAGCACATAATCGCCAGCAACTAGCCCTGCGAGGTTTATCTGGGATTCACCTTGTAGCAGGACATATTTTTCTTCTTCACCCTTATAACGTAGCCGATATTTAAGTTGAATTGGCGCAGCATCAAGGTAATCAAGATTGGTGATTTGTAAACTCACCATATTAGCGTCGGGCTTAATAACCATCATAGGTTGAGGCAGCAGCGATACCTCGGTAGCATTATCGTAGTATACCGAAACCGATTCAAGCATCACCCGATCGTTGTTTGTTCGGTTAGCTAACTTATCAGCATTAAGTCGCATAACCCCTTCTGGGGTACCTAAATAAAACCCCGTGTCAGCTGAGTAAAAATAAGCGCCCTCATTTATCTCGTCGGAGATAAAACCATCGAGTTGATTAAATACACTGACTTTTCCTGTTTTTGTTTCGTGTTGGATCAGTGAGTCGGCGCAGCCAATCAGATCAGCATTAACGGTTTTTTGAATAAAAAATACCGCGCTACAACTGACTCGCCACTCAGAGGTCAAATTATGTAACGGCTTACCTTGCTGATATTCAAATAGTCCATTTTCGTAGGTGCCAAACCACACAGTCCCAGAGGACATTTCTTCGATATGAGTAACCGTTGGTGATGATGCAAAAGAGTTAAATAAGCTACGCTGATTATGAAACTCATTTTGCTCATCAATATAACCAAACACCATTTTGCCACCCAGCCATAATTTACCGTCAGAGGCGCGAAAAATAGTGCGAACAGTCGGCCGCTGTGGTTCAGCCGTCGGGGTGGCTTTATCAATATTAAAAGACTGCGGTGCAGTAAGGCCTGGCTCCCAAAAATAAAGCCCCGCTGCCGTTGTTATCCAAACACGCCCCTTGAGTAATGGGTCGAGATAAGTTTTAAAGACAATTTTATTTTTAAATACATCATCACCCTTAACCCAATCCGAAAAACGCATGCCTTTAAGGGTTAACTCATCAATAACGAACAGCCCTGAAGTCGTGGATAGCAACAAAAGATCATGATTAAAACGGGTAATATGGTAGATATACTCATGGGATTCAAAGCCCTCAATAGGAATATCAATAGCTATTGCATCGTCTTTACCAATAAAAGCTAAATGTGAAGAACCCAACCAAACACCGACATCATCCTTATAAACTGACCACGTCATTGTATCGCTGAGTTTATATGGCGCGGCGGCGGTATAACTATCAAGAATAAAATCTGGCTGCGAGGCAAGTAAGGCTAAGCCATCACCAGAACCTCCCACCCACATCAAACCCGCATCATCAAATAACATGGCCTTAAGTATTTCCATATTGGCCTGCGCTTTTAACTCCTGCTGATAATTCTCCACTCTACGCGTTGTGGGTGACCACTTAACTAAGCCTGCTCGACTGACAAACCAGAGATAACCTTTTGCATCTTCAGTAATCAAACTACTCCAATCGGGTAATTCAGGTATCGCTGTAATTTGCTGGCTATCGGGCTCAAGTTGGTAAACACCTCGCCCTGTCGCAACCCAAACTCGCTGCGACGAATCGACCATTATATCGAGAATATTACCCTTCGCTTCATCCCATGGGTATCGGATATCTAATGTGCCATCAGAGTTAAGTCGCTCGAGTTGCAGTTGCCCTGCTAAGAGTATTTTACCGCTTGGCAGCAACTGTAATTTTCGCCATGGTAAATCGCGATTAACGGTTAATTGTGTGAGTAAGGTCAGTTTGGGGTTTGTAGGGATAAATTCATAAATACTGCCATTATTGGTTAACAGTAACCAAGTATGCTCATCTTTGCGGGTAGCAGAGATCAGTGCACCGCCGTTATAGTCGGCAAATAGATGGGCAGAACCAAAAGCGGTGAAGGTATTTTTAGCAATATCATACAAATAAAGCGCGGACGCGGTGCTTGCTAACAAAAGATCGTGGTCAACATTGACAACTGATGTTACAAAATCATCGGCGATACGGGATTCGTTGCCCACCTTGTCAATGCGCCGCACCTTAGAATTACTGACACGATATAAGCCTTGTTCTGTCGCCACCCACACAAAGCCATAATCATCTAAGGTTAACCCACGGATACTACTTGCCGCTAAACCGTCTTTGTCGGTAAAAACACGCTGCACAAAACTACCCGCCCAAACTGTGTCTAGGCTAGTTAACAATAAGATGAAACATGTCAGAATTATTTTAATTATTTTTTGTGTTTGCATGTGACTACTTACTTCATACCAGAGCCTAACTGTAGCAGTTCAAAAGTTGCAATTCACCAGCTTGTTTACATAACAGCTACATTTTTTACCGAAGCAATAAAAAAGCGCTCCAATGAGCGCTTTTTTAATCTATAGCTAAATTACTTTTTCTTTGCCTTTGGGTTTGGCAAATCAGTAATTGAACCTTCATACATTTCAGCCGCTAAGCCCACTGACTCATGCAGTGTTGGATGCGCGTGAATGGTTAATGCTAAATCTTCAGCATCACAACCCATTTCAATCGCTAGGCCGATTTCGCCTAACAATTCGCCACCGTTAACACCCACAATAGCACCACCGATAACACGGTGAGTGTCTTTGTCGAAAATCAGCTTAGTCATACCTTCGCTACAATCAGAAGCGATAGCACGGCCACTTGCTGCCCATGGGAAAGTTGCGGTTTCATAAGCAATACCTTGCTCTTTCGCTTCTTTCTCAGTTAAACCAACCCAAGCGACTTCTGGGTCTGTATAAGCAATCGATGGAATAACTTTTGGATCGAAGTAGTGCTTCAAGCCAGAGATCACTTCGGCAGCCACATGGCCTTCGTGCACACCTTTGTGTGCCAACATAGGTTGACCCACGATATCACCGATAGCATAAATGTGCGGTACGTTAGTACGCAGTTGCTTATCAACCTTGATAAAGCCACGCTCATCAACGTTAACACCTGCTTTTTCAGCATCTAATGACTTACCATTTGGTGAACGACCAATCGCGACTAATACGGCATCGTAACGAACCGCTTCTGCTGGTGCGCTCTTACCTTCCATCGAAACATAAATACCGTCTTCACGGGCTTCTACCGCTGTGACTTTAGTTTCAAGGATCAGGTTGAATTTCTTTTTGATTTGCTTAGTAAATACGCGAACCACGTCTTTATCAGCCGCAGGGATCACTTGGTCGAACATTTCAACCACGTCAATCTGGCTACCTAAAGAAGCGTACACAGTACCCATTTCTAGGCCGATAATACCGCCGCCCATTACTAACAATTTGCCAGGAACTTCTTTCAGTTCTAATGCGTCAGTCGAATCCCAAATACGTGGATCTTCATGGGGAATGAATGGCAGTTTAATTGGACGAGAACCCGCAGCAATAATCGCTTGCTGGAAATGAACCACTTGAGTCGTACCGTCTTCGGCGGTGACTTCTAACGTGTTAGGGCCGGTAAATTTACCAAAACCATTCACGACGTTAACTTTGCGCATTTTGGACATTCCGCCCAAACCGCTAGTTAATTGAGTGATTACTTTTTCTTTAAAGCCACGTAACTTATCTAAATCGATAGTTGGCTCACCAAAAACGATACCATGGGCAGCAACGGCTTTGGCTTCTTCGATGACTTTAGCAACATGCAATAGCGCTTTAGATGGGATACAACCCACGTTAAGGCACACGCCGCCTAAAGTGCTAAAACGTTCAACAATAATAGTTTCCAGACCTAAGTCTGCTGCACGGAAAGCCGCAGAATAACCAGCGGGACCTGCACCTAATACCACTACTTGAGTTTTGATTTCGTTACTCATGTTTTCCTCTAATTCTCATTCAATCAGTTGGAGGAGTTAGCCTACCAACCGAATATGCGCCAGCGCGTAAGGTGGGCGCATTTTAACCTGTGTTTGATACTGATCACAATAAACAAAAGGCTACTCAAGATGAGTAGCCTTATATGTTTACAGCACCAATGTGCGAATATCGGACAGAATTCCTGACAGCGTCACGCTAAAGCGTGCAGCCATTGCACCATCGATCACTCGGTGATCGTATGATAGCGACAGTGGTAGCATCAATTTAGGCTCGAAATCTTTACCATTCCACTTAGGCTTAATTTCAGACTTAGACACACCTAAAATCGCCACGTCTGGGTAATTTACGATAGGCGTAAACGCCGTACCGCCAATGCCACCTAAACTCGAAATAGTGAAACAGCTACCTTGCATATCAGCAGATTTCAGCTTGCCATCACGGGCGCGGATAGAGATATCAGCCAGTTCACGAGATAACTCGATAACACCTTTTTTATCCACATCACGCACAACAGGCACAACCAAACCGTTTGGCGTATCAACCGCCACACCGATGTGGAAATATTTCTTCATCACCAGTGATTCGCCATCGGCACTTAAGCTCGAGTTGAATACCGGGAACTGTTGCAACGTCTTCGCTACCGCTTTGAGCATAAATACTAAAGGCGTGATCTTGTAATCGGCCTTTTTCTTCGCTGCGACATCATTTTGCTGCTTACGGAACTCTTCCATTTCAGTGATATCAGCTTCATCGAACTGCGTCACATGTGGGATCGTTACCCAGTTGCGGTGTAAGTTAGGGCCAGAAATCTTCTGGATACGGCTTAATGGAACTTCTTCCACTGCACCAAACTTACTGAAATCAACTTTAGGCGCCGCAATCACTTGCAAGCCACCGTTACCTGAGCCAACAGAGGTTGCCGCATTAGCTTTAGGACGCGACAGTTCGTATTTCACATACGCCTGCACATCTTCTTTCATGATGCGACCTTTACGGCCAGAACCCGTCACTTGGGTTAAATCAACACCAAACTCACGGGCTAAACGGCGCACTGCAGGTGATGCATGTACCGCACCTGTAGATATTGGCGTACCCGCACTTGGGTGATGTGGCACCGGTGGACGGCTCATCGGCGTCGGTGCAACTTGTGCAACTGGCGCAGCAGCTTGCTGTGCTGGAGCGGCTTGTACTACTGGCGCCGCGCCTTTAGTAACAGTTTCAATCGTAGCAATTAAGCTACCTTGCGATACTTTATCGCCCACTTTAACAGTTAAAGACAGCAGTTTACCGGCAAACGGCGCTGGCACTTCCATGGTGGCTTTGTCAGTTTCAAGCGTGATAAGACCTTGGTCAACGGTGATTTCATCACCGACAGATACCAGCACTTCGATAATATCGACATCGCTAGCATCGCCAATATCAGGCACATGGATTTCTTTCACTTCAACGACGTCGCTAGCAGGCGCCGCTGCTGGCGCTGGCGTAACCGCCGCTGCAGGTGCTGCCTGAGAGGCTGTAGTTGATTGTGCTTTTGCGGGTGTGGCAGCTGGAGCTGCGCCGCCCACTTCAAGCATGATCACCAATGAACCCTGCGATACTTTATCGCCCACGGCCACTTTAACGTCTTTAACCACACCCGCGAAAGGTGAAGGTACGTCCATGGTCGCTTTATCGGTTTCAAGGGTGATCAAACCAGTATCAACGTCAATTTTGTCGCCAACGGCCACCAGCACTTCGATAACTGATACATCGGTGTCACCACCGATATCAGGCACAGTCACTTCAACAACTTTAGTTTCAGTCGCTTGCGTTGGCGTTGCGATTGGAGCCGCTTGAACCGGCGCCGCAGCTGGCGCTGCTTGAGCAGGTGCCGCTTGCGCCGCGCCCGCTGCTTGCATCATAGCAATCAAAGTACCTTCAGAGACTTTATCGCCTACAGCCACTTTCAACTCGGTTAATACACCAGCAAAAGGCGCTGGAATATCCATAGTCGCTTTATCGCTTTCAACGGTAATAATCGATTCTTCCGCCTCAAGGGTATCACCCACAGCAGCACAGATTTCGATAACCTGTACTTCATCACCGCCGATATCAGGAACAAAAACTTCTTTTAATTCAGCCATTTTTATTACCTCTTACGCGTACTGTGGATTGATCTTGTCAGCATTAATACCATATTCTTTAATGGCTTTTGCTAACACATCAACAGGCAGTTCTTTACGATCAACCAGTGATTTCAGTGCCGCGATAACGATGAACTTAGCATCAACTTCAAAGTGGTGACGTAAGTTTTCGCGGCTATCGCTGCGACCAAAACCGTCAGTACCTAACACTTTGTAATCGGTTGGCATGTAAGCACGTAATTGTTCGCCGTAAATCTTCATATAGTCAGTAGCAGTAATGGCAGGCGAATCGCTTGAAATCACTTGGCTGATATAGGCTTGTTTTGGCGTTTGCGTTGGGTGCAGCATGTTCCAGCGTTCAACCGCTTGACCATCACGGGCCAGTTCGTTAAAGCTCGTTACGCTAAATACGTCGGCAGTGATACCAAAGTCTTTCGCCAGTGCTTGCGCCGCTTTACGGGTTTGTTCCAAAATGGTGCCACAGCTCAATAACTGCACCTTGCCTTTACCTGAACCTGCAACGGTTTCTAACTTGTAGATACCTTTAACTATGCCCTCTTCCGCGCCTGCTGGCATGGCTGGTTGCTCATAGTTTTCGTTCATTGTGGTCAAGTAATAGAAGATATCTTCTTGGTTTTCACCGTACATACGACGAATACCATCTTGCACCACCACGGCGATTTCGTAACCGTAAGTTGGGTCGTAAGTAATACAGTTAGGGATAGTGTTCGCCAACACATGGCTGTGACCATCTTGATGCTGTAATCCTTCGCCGTTTAGCGTAGTACGGCCAGACGTTCCGCCCACTAAGAAACCACGAGCACGGATATCACCTGCCGCCCATGCCATGTCGCCAATACGCTGGAAACCAAACATAGAGTAGTAGATATAGAACGGGATCATCGGCACATCGTTAACCGAATAACTGGTCGCTGCCGATACCCATGATGACATTGCACCCAGCTCGTTAATGCCTTCTTGCAACACTTGACCGGTTTTATCTTCGCGGTAGTAAGCCACTTGGTCAGAATCTTGCGGTACGTATTTTTGGCCTTCGTGAGCATAAATACCCACTTGACGGAACAAACCTTCCATACCAAAAGTACGTGCTTCATCAGGAATAATTGGCACAATCTTCTTGCCAATTTTCTTATCTTTCAGCAGCGCAGTCAGCACACGGACAAATGCCATCGTCGATGAAATTTCACGGCCATTTGAGCCCTGTAAAATTGAATCGAAAATTTTCAATGATGGGATTTCTAACTCTTCAGTAAACTTTTGACGACGTTGTGGCACGCTACCATGCAGCGCTTCACGACGGCTCATCATGTATTTTACTTCTTCAGAATCAGGACCTGGGTGATAGAAAGGTAAGTCTTCTAACTGATCATCTGGAATAGGGATATTGAAACGGTCGCGGAAGTAGCGAATTGATTCAGCGCCCATTTTCTTGACGTTGTGAGCAATGTTCTTACCTTCACCCGCATCACCTAAGCCATAACCTTTAACAGTTTTAGCTAGGATAACCGTTGGGCGACCCTTCGTTTTTTGTGCATGTTCTAAAGCGGCATACACTTTAACAGGATCATGGCCACCACGGTTTAAGCGCCAAATGTCATCATCTGACATATTAACAACCATTTCAGCGGTTTCTGGGTACTTACCAAAGAAGTGTTCGCGAGTATAAGCGCCACCTTTGGCTTTACAGTTTTGGTATTCACCGTCAACGGTTTCTTCCATCAACTGTAATAATTTACCGCTGGTGTCACGGGCCAATAATGGATCCCAGTAACGGCCCCAAATAACTTTAACAACTTCCCAGCCTGCGCCGCGGAATTCGCCTTCAAGTTCTTGAATAATCTTACCGTTACCACGCACAGGACCATCAAGGCGCTGTAAGTTACAGTTAACAATAAAGACTAAGTTGTCTAATTCTTCGCGGGCAGCTAAACTAATTGCGCCTAAGGCTTCTGGTTCGTCACACTCACCATCACCTAAGAAACAGTAAACCGTTTGTGCTGAGCAATCTTTAATACCGCGGTCAGTCAGGTACTTTAAGAAACGCGCCTGATAAATCGCTTGGATTGGCCCTAAACCCATAGAAACCGTTGGGAACTGCCAATAGCTCGGCATCAGTTTAGGATGCGGGTATGAAGATAACCCTTTACCATCAACTTCTTGACGGAAGTTAGCCAGTTGCTCTTCCGTTAAACGACCTTCTAAGAATGAACGAGCATAAATACCAGGGGCAATATGGCCTTGGAAATACACTAAATCGCCACCGTCTTTTTCATTTGGTGCACGGAAAAAGTGGTTAAAGCAGACGTCATAAATGGTTGCGCTAGATGAGAAGCTCGCGATATGTCCACCGAGTTCTAAATCTTTCTTAGAACCACGCAGTACCATAGCTAACGCGTTCCAACGGATGATAGCGCGAATGCGACGTTCCATCTCTTGGTTGCCGGGCATATGCGGCTCTTGACCAGCTGGGATGGTGTTTAAATAAGCCGTCGTCGCTGTGTAAGGTAAGTGTGTACCATTACGGCGCGCTTTATCGATCAGCTTTTCAAGTAAAAAATGTGCGCGCTCAGGACCTTCTTGTTCCAATACGGCTTGCAGGGCATCAACCCATTCCTGAGTCTCTAGTGGATCTACGTCTTGTAGCATATCTTCAGACATGACACTGTCCTTCTCTATATACATGATAATGAATGGTGTTTGCGGCATATTCCGATTTAGCGAAGGGCTAAATCACAGGAACTTAAGCGCCACTTTTTAAGCGGCGCAAGCTTCGCTGCAACCGGCTATCTTCTTCCCGCACAGATAACATCACCTCTTCGATATAACTTAAATGTTCGTTCGAGGCTTCTCTGGCGGCTTCGGGATCACGACGAACGATGGCAGCGAGCAAAGCCCGTCTGTGTTCGTTAGCCTTGGTTGAAGCTTCTTCGCGGCGGCTTAAAAGCTCCAGGTTTTGCGCCACATTTTGATGCAGCACAGGGGTTAAACTAAGAACAAGATGTAACATAGCCACGTTATGCGAGCCTTCGGCAACCGCACGATAAAAATGCACAATGGCGGCAGCTTGTGTTTCGATATCGGTGGACGCTTCCACCTCGAGGATCATACGTTTGATATTTTGCATATCAGCGTCAGTACCGCGCAACGCTGCATAATACGCCATCATGCCTTCGGTAGCATGACGGAACTCCAGCAAGTCATATTGACTCTCTGTGTCAGAATTCATAAGTTCAACAATGGGATCGGCAAGGCTCTGCCAGAGTTGCTCTTTAACATAAGTGCCACCGCCTTGGCGGCGCATTAATAGCCCTTTGGCCTCAAGCTTTTGAATCGCTTCACGCAAAGAGGGCCGAGAAACTTCAAACTGAATTGACAGCTCGCGTTCTGGCGGTAACTTCTGACCAGGCTGTAAACTGCCCTCAAGGATCATTCGTTCTAATTGCGCCATGATCACATCAGAAATCTTTGGCTGACTAATTTTACTATATGCCATCACGCGCTCTGCTCCGCTGTAAATTGGTCTTACCAATTTTTTTGAGTGAGCGCACTTTATCAAATCGCTGTTTTGATGTCCAGATTGAAATTAGTTGCTACAAATCGATCTGGATCATTGAGGCTCACGCTGAAACAGCATAGCCGAAAAAAAGTTTTATGGGGTCAGACCATTTGACAGAACCGCTGCAATATTGGCGCTGATGATCACTTTAAGCTAACGCGGCAATGACTAAAAACAAATCTAAGGTTTAAACCTGAATGTAAGGCACTCAGGTTTAAACGCATCACAGCATAAAACATCAAGGTTAAACCGCAATACTGCTTTAGTTCACTAAACCTAATATCGTCAGTAACGCCAGTATTGCCACAATAAGTGTAAAGTTACGTTTACTCAGCACTAATAACGCCAAGGTTGACTGTACACATATAGGTGCAGTTGCGACTTCTGGTAACGGTTGCGCGGCTAATGCTGTTTCAGTAACCACAGTACGGGCACTGCTATTTAAGCTCAAACTATAACGGCGCCATGCGGTTAAACCTTCACTAAATTGGCCACTTAACGCATAACCAAAGGCAAAAATACGGCTGGGTAACCAATCCAGTAAAGTAATCACCTGATTAACTAAAGGCAGTTCAAGGGATTTACGCGCACTTTCCTCAGCATAAAAGCGCACAGTGCAATAAAGCATTGCACCTACTGGGCCAAAAAAAATAAAAAACAGCGCGACGGCGCCATAATAACGATAGTTAGTCCAAGCCACACTCTGGCCAACTTTAAGGCCAAGTTGGCTCTCCGACACCGCATCTAAACACTCACTGCAATCGAGCTCCGCCGCATAATGGTAGCAAGCCTGAACATCGGAGCGGCAAGCCGCCTGCATATACTTTTTAAAGATGTCACGCTGTTTTTGATGGTTAAAACAAATAGCCGCCACTAAAATCCATAAGGCTAAACTCAATAGTCCCCAAAACATCCCCGCCGCTAACCAGCTTAAAACATAGATAAGTAAAGCGGGCAACACTAACGCCAACGCCATCATCGGCTTTGTTAGTGATGCCTTATCCCCAAAAAAAGTCGCTTGGTAAGATTGCAATAATCGATCGCATTGCCACGATGCAGGCAAAAATTTAAGTCGCTCCACAAAAATAGCAACCAAGAGTGAAAATAATGCCATGGGCTGTCCCTCTATAATTTGTCCATAAATAACTTAGGTTTGTGGGAAATATTCTAAGGTTTAGCGGTTAAAAATAACCTAAGAGCGCATGGTCTCAGTATATTCTTTTAGCTTGCTTAAATACCTCTCCCACACAAAACTTTGTCCCGGATCCGTTTTACGTATTGGCGCAATATCACAATGCCCCACAATACGATCGATGGTTAATAATGGATACTCAAGCAATAGTGCCTGCGTTAGTTCGATAAGCGACTGATATTGTTTGTCAGTATAAGGCACAGTATCGGTGCCCTCTAACTCAATACCTATCGAAAAATCATTACAATTATCCCGTTCACCATAGCGCGATAAACCCGCATGCCAAGCCCTGTCATCACAACTCACATATTGCACACGCTCGCCATTACGACGAATTAAAAAGTGCGCCGAGACCTGTAACCCCTGCAGCGGTGCAAAACTCACATCGGCATTGATATCTAAACAGCCTTGAAATAATTGATCAATATAAGGTAAGCCAAAGCAACCTGCGGGCAAACTAATATTGTGGATCACCAGTAAACTCACTTCAGCCAAGGGGCGTTGATTAAAATGCGGCGAATCAAAGCGCGCTGCCCCATCACACCAACCTGAATCAAACTGCATATCTGCTTATCCTCTGCATCGCACTATTAAACAGGGTTACTCTACCAGCATTCATCCGCGCAAAGAACAAACACGCGATATACAGAGCAATGAAAACACAGCAAAAAAAGTACACTTATCAATACCACTCCCTCAGCATAAGCGTCGCCGCCACAATTTAAGTACAAACCGGCAATGTGTTCCGCGAGGCCCTAGGGCGTGGTAATCTTAAGACAAAATATACATAGGCAGTCATGTAAGGATCCCACCCATGTTAGAAAATGATATTCGTCACGCAGTCAAATCCGCCTTAAATGAAGACTTAGGCGGCACCGAAATCAACGACCAGACTAAAGCCATTGCCTATGGTGATATTACCGCGTTATTAATTCCTGCGGATAAACATGCCCAAGCCATGCTAATCACCCGTGAAGAAGGCGTTTTTTGTGGTAAAGCCTGGGCAGAGCAAGTGTTTAACCAACTAGGCGGCGAAGTCGCATTACATTGGCATGTCGATGATGGCGATTTGGTGTTACCTAACCAGCTGTTGTGCGAACTCTCAGGCCCTGCGCGCATTATTCTCACCGGCGAGCGCACCGCAATGAACTTTATCCAAACCTTATCTGGCGTGGCCACCTTAACCAAACATTATGTTGATAAGTTGGCTGGCACTCACACACGGTTATTAGATACGCGCAAAACCATTCCGGGCCTGCGCACCGCGCAAAAATATGCCGTCACCTGCGGCGGCGGTAAAAACCACAGAATGGGTTTATATGATGCTTTTTTAATTAAAGAAAACCACATCATGGCCTGTGGCAGTATTCGCCAAGCGGTAGACACCGCCCGCAGCTTATACCCCAATAAGCCAGTTGAGGTAGAGGTCGAATCACTCAACGAACTCGACTTAGCACTCAGTGCAGGCACTGACATCATCATGTTAGATAACTTTGACGTGACTATGATGCTCGAGGCAGTTGACATGAATAATCAATACAAAGCCAAAGGCCACGGCGCTAAGCTTGAAGTCTCTGGTAATGTCACCTTAGATACCTTAGCCGAATTTGCCAAAACCGGAGTGGATTACATCTCCGTTGGCGCGCTCACTAAGCATGTCCGCGCCTTAGACCTATCAATGAGGTTAAAAGCCTAAACTCTATCAATGAGATTAAAAGCCTAAATTTTCCGATAAACGGATTTATTCAAGCAAAACAACCATAGTTAAGATTTTGTTATAAATTAATAGTTAAACATCGAGCGCTTTTACGTAAAAGCGATGCAAAAGCATAATTTATTTACGCTTTATGCTTAAAAGTTGTTTCATTTAATGTAACTTTGTACTAACTTTCACAAAGGTGGACAGACCATTAGGTCAACTCCATCTGATGTCAGCACAGGAATGTCATTTCAATAGCCAATACGTATACGTTATGACGCAGCGGCCATTCCAGAACAGCGGTGCACTGTTAAATGTTGCAAGGATTAAAATAAGTTATACAAATGGATTTGTTAACATAAACAGTAACAAAGTTTGACAAGGTTAAGTCTTTATGGTGTAACACAATAGTTGTGTTTAATGCCGTATTCAACAAAGGGTTACTAGCAAGTGCGTATCATATGGTCAGCATATGAACCACAACCAATAGTGACTACACATTAGTGAGTGGAGAGAAAAATGAAAGCCATGAATTTACGTAAAAAAGCCCAGGGTTTTACCCTAATTGAATTAATGATCGTTGTCGCCATTATCGGTATTTTGGCAGCTGTCGCGTTACCAGCCTATCGTGAATATGTTGCAACATCTCATGGTGGCGCAGCAATGAAAGGGGTTGCTGGATATACGACTAAAGCGCAAGCATGCATACAGACAGGAATAGGCTGTGCAAGTCTAAATACTGAAATAGGGGCAAATACAAAAATAACCGCAACTCCAGCTGTTGCAGAGGCAGCACTAACATCATTAAAATATGACGATGGTACTTGTATTGTAACTGCAAGTATTTCAGCTGATGGCGGCTTGTCTTATGCATCTTCAGCTAATGCTACTGGCAAAGCAACTGCAGACCAATGCCAAAAAGGTGCAGGTTTATAGTCATATAGTTAGTTTTTTAATAAGTAATTGAGGCTGCAATTCAGCCTCAATTACTTTAATGCACACATAGGGAATTTAAGATAAATGCCTAATTCAGGCCTACATTTAGGTTTATCCACCCTATTTATTCGTAAGGGCCTGCTAAATGAAGATCAGATGGCTAATGCCATCACTAAATCTCGCCAAAACAAACATGCGCTGGTGAGTACCTTAGTCCAAAGCAAGCTTATATCCGCCCGTGCGATTGCTGAGCTGTGTTATGAAGAATATGGCACGCCGCTACTGGATTTGAATGAATTTGATTTAGGCTCCATCCCCGAAGATTTCCTCAATAAAAAACTAATCGAAAAACACCGCTGCCTGCCGTTATTTAAACGCGGTAATCGCCTTTATATTGGTACCTCTGACCCCACCAATATCGCAGCCCTTGAGGACTTTCAATTTAGTGCCGGCCTGCACGCCGAAGCGATTCTAGTAGAAGAAGATAAGCTGGCGAAAGCGTTAGAGAAAATCCTCGAAGAAGATATCAGCGGCCTTGATTTAGGCGGTATGGATGAAGCAGCGCTTGCTGCTATAGAAATTACCGATACTAACAATCGTAGCGATGAGTCCGCTGGTGAAGCCAGTGATGACGCGCCGATTGTGATTTATATTAATAAAATTTTAACCGATGCGATTCGCAAAGGCGCGTCGGATTTACACTTTGAACCCTATGAAAAGCGTTACCGTATTCGTTTTCGTATTGACGGCATATTGCATGAAGTATCAGAGCCGCCCATTAGCTTAGCGGGACGTTTATCTGCCCGTTTAAAGGTGATGTCAAAGCTTGATATTGCCGAGCGCCGCGTGCCGCAAGATGGCCGCATTAAAATGAAACTATCACGCACTAAGTCTATCGACTTTCGGGTCAGCACTTTGCCAACCCTGTGGGGCGAAAAAATTGTAATGCGGATTTTAGACTCATCCTCCGCGCAATTGGGTATCGAAAAACTTGGCTACGAGCCCGACCAAGAAAAACTCTACCTTGAAATGCTGGCCAAACCCCAAGGGATGATTTTAGTCACAGGCCCAACCGGTTCTGGTAAAACGGTATCGCTCTATACTGGGTTAAATATTCTCAATACCGAAGAGCGCAATATTTCGACCGCCGAAGATCCGGTTGAAATTAACCTTGAAGGCGTTAACCAAGTTCACATTAATTTAAAAGCAGGGCTAACCTTTGCCTCGGCGCTGCGATCATTTTTACGCCAAGACCCTGATGTAGTGATGGTCGGTGAAATTCGCGACCTAGAAACCGCCGAAATTGCCATTAAGGCCGCGCAAACTGGCCACTTAGTATTATCCACTTTGCACACTAACTCGGCGGCTGAAACCTTAACCCGTTTAATCAACATGGGCGTACCCGGTTATAATATCGCCAGTTCAGTGAATTTGATTATTGCCCAGCGCCTTGCCCGCCGCCTCTGCCCCGAATGCAAACAAGCTGAAGTTGTCCCAGAGCATGAATTACAACGTTTAGGCTTTAGCCAAGCGCTGATTACCCAAGGCTTTACCACCTTTAAACCTGTGGGCTGTGAACATTGCTCTGGCGGCTATAAAGGCCGAGTCGGTATTTACGAAGTGATGAAAATGTCCGATGAAATAGCCCGCACGATAATGGAGGGCGGTAACTCCTTACAAATTGCCACCCAAGCTAAAGCGCAAGGCATGCGGGATTTACGCCAATCAGGATTATTAAAAGTGATCCACGGCGTCACCAGTATTGCTGAGGTCAACCGCGTCACCAGTTTTGGCTAAGCCATGCTTGACCGATAGTAGCGTTAAGTTAGCGCTAGATTTTTAGTACCGCCTATGTTTCAGCTAATATTAACCACAATCGATACGTCGTCGGCCTTAACCCACATGCATCATTACTGTTATCAATGTGGTTTGCCGTTAATGGTTATTAACACATTTTATTTTATAGGGATCATTTATGGCAACGGCAACCACGGGCAGAAAGTCTCGCGCTAAAAAGTCAGATAAAAATCGCCAGCCTAAAATTTATATCTTCGAATGGAAAGGCATTAATCGCGACGGTAAAAAAATATCCGGTGAGCTCAAAGGCGCTGTTGCCGCTGAAATCCGCAGTCAGCTTAAATCACAAGGTGTTATTCCTAAAAGTGTGCGTAAGCAATCTTCGCCCTTATTTAAGTTAGGAGAAGCTAAGATATCCCCAATGGATATCGCCATGATGAGCCGCCAAGTTGCGACAATGCTCGCAGCGGGTGTACCCTTGGTGACTACTATTGAACTGCTTGGCCGTGGCCACGAAAAAGCCAAAATGCGCGAGTTATTAGGTACTATCCTTACTGAAATCCAATCGGGCATTCCGTTATCCGATGCCCTGCGCCCCCATAGGCGCTACTTTGATGAACTCTATGTTGACTTAGTTGCCGCAGGTGAACATTCAGGCTCATTAGATTTGGTTTTTGATCGGGTGGCGACCTACAAGGAAAAAACCGAAGCTCTCAAATCAAAAATTAAAAAAGCCATGTTCTATCCCGCGGCAGTAGTCATAGTGGCCATTTTAGTCACGGCATTATTACTGCTTTTTGTAGTGCCACAATTTGAAGATATTTTTAAAGGCTTTGGCGCTGAACTGCCTGCATTTACGCAACTGGTATTGCATATCTCCCGTGGCTTACAATCCTCTTGGTACATCTTTTTGGCCGCGATAGTCAGCGGGGTATTTTTATTTGTGCGTGCCCATAGAAACTCACAAATGGTGCGCGATAGAGTCGATGAATTCATTCTTAAAATCCCAGCCATAGGGCCAATTTTACATAAAGGTGCCATGGCGCGCTTTGCCCGTACCTTAGCCACTACCTTTGCCGCAGGTGTGCCCTTAATTGATGGTTTAGAGTCTGCTGCGGGTGCATCGGGTAATGCGGTTTATCGCAAAGCGATATTAAATATTCGCCAAGAAGTGATGGCGGGGATGCAAATGAACGTTGCGATGCAAACCACAGGGCTATTCCCCGACATGATGGTGCAGATGGTGATGATCGGTGAAGAGTCGGGCTCCTTAGATAATATGCTCAATAAAGTATCAACCATCTATGAAATGCAGGTTGATGATGCCGTAGATGGCTTATCAAGCCTGATTGAACCGATTATGATGGTCGTTATTGGTACTGTGGTCGGTGGCTTGATTGTGGCCATGTATCTGCCGATATTCCAAATGGGTAAAATCGTCAGTTAATCCATTTAATTAAAAATAAGAAATCGAATGTCTGAATTTATCTCTCTTTTTAGCCAATCTCTAAACCAGAACCCTTGGCTGTTTATTGCTTTAAGCTTTATTTTTGCCGCCACCATTGGCAGTTTTTTAAACGTAGTCATTCATCGCTTTCCGGTGATGATGAAGCGCGAATGGCAGCAGGAATGTAATCAATATTTGCAGGAATACCATGCCGATATCGTTACGCAAATCGGCATTGATAAACTTAATAAACCTATCGATAGTTTCCCCGATAAATATAATCTGCTGCTGCCAGGCTCGGCCTGCCCTAAATGCAAAACGGCTATTAAACCTTGGCATAACTTACCCATTTTGGGCTGGTTAATGCTCAAGGGTAAATGTGCAGCTTGTAAAGCACCAATCTCTGCCCGCTACCCCATTATTGAGTTAATCACAGGGTTATTGATAGCAACACTCGCTTGGCATTTTGGCCCAAGCTGGCAATTTGTGTTTGCTAGCATACTCACCTTTGTACTGGTAGCGCTCACGGGGATTGACCTAGATGAAATGCTACTGCCAGACCAAATGACCTTGCCCTTACTTTGGCTAGGTTTGATTATTAATTTAAATCATACTTTTGCCAGCCCAACCGATGCCATTATTGGCGCAGCGGTAGGTTATTTAAGTTTATGGTCTATTTTCTGGTTATTTAAAATAATCACAGGTAAAGAAGGTATGGGCTACGGCGACTTTAAGTTGTTGGCCGTATTCGGAGCTTGGTTAGGCTGGCAAATGCTGCCGCTGGTGATTTTACTCTCGTCCCTTGTCGGCGCTGTTGTTGGCGTGACTATGATTGTCAGTAAACGCCTCAAGCAAGGAAACCCTATCCCATTTGGCCCTTATATTGCGGCGGCGGGGTGGATAGCACTGCTCTTTGGTCAACAGATTGTTGATTGGTATTTAGGAACCCTATAGAGCGGACTTCGTCCTTATAGGGTGCTACAAAAAACGCAGCGGCTAGAAAATGCAGAACGAACTTCGCCCTTATAGATTCTCGCAGGACCAAGTTCGCCTTAGCAGCGAAGCGCTCTAGCTCCTAGTAGAGATGCGTCCTTCTTGGCTTTTAAGAGAAAGTTATGTCCAAATTTATTGTTGGTTTAACGGGTGGGATTGGTAGCGGTAAAACGACTGTCGCCAATTTATTTGCCGCACAAGGGATTACCTTAGTCGATGCCGATATCGTTGCCCGTGACGTTGTCGCCCAAGGTTCTGTCGGACTTAAAGCGATTGAGGCCCATTTTGGCGCTGAGATTTTAACCCCCGAGGGCGAGCTCGACCGCGCCAAACTGCGACAACAAATATTTAATCATCCAGACGAACGTGAATGGTTAAACCAATTACTCCACCCCATGATCCGCGCAGAAATGCTCGCTCAAGTCGAAAAAGCCACCTCAGCCTACGTAATTATGGTGGTACCCTTGCTATTTGAGAATGGGTTAGATAGGTTAGTCAATCGGACTTTAGTGGTGGATATTTCACCTGAGTTACAAGTCAAGCGTACTGTAAAACGGGACAATGTTGATGTGTCGCAAGTTAATAACATCATCAATAGTCAGTGTAGTCGTAGTGAAAAGCTCGCTAAAGCCGATGATGTTATTGATAATCAGGGAGAGATATCCAGCTTAAAACGACAGGTGCTCGCCTTGCATCAGCATTATTTACAATTATCGGGTAATGATAACGCCTATGACTGAATTAGTTTACGAACAGCCCTTAAACGAGAAAATTCGTAGCTACTTACGGCTTGAATATCTCGATAAGCAGCTGCAAAGTAACCTAAGCCACGACCACCAACATCGCTGTTTTTATCCGCTGTTTTCCTTGTGTGAATTATCTGAACGCTGTGATTACCGCAATGAAATATTAAAAGACATTGAGCGGCACTTGCTGCAACTCAATAAATGGCAAGAGTTAGACAGCGCCGACCACCAGCAAATTAATATTTATATCAACGCCCTCACCCAAGCTCGCGAACATCTACAAAAACCTGAACGCTTTGGCAGCCAATTAAAACAAGACCGCTTTATCTCCGCACTACGACAACGTTTTGGCATGCCAGGCGCTTGCTGTAACTTCGACCTACCGCAATTACATTTTTGGCTCTCCAAACCATGGGAAGAAAAACAGCAGGATTATCGCGCTTGGATAGCACATTTTGAGCCTTTACTCACACCCATAGCACTACTACTGCAATTAACTCGTAGCACCGCCCATTATGACAATGCCATTGCCCATGCAGGCTTTTATCAAGGCGACAGCGCCCAAGCGCTCGCCTTAGTGCGGGTTAAAGTCGATGCTGCCCACGGTTGCTACCCTACGATTAGCGGCCATAAAAACCGTTTTGCCATCCATTTTGTGCAGTTTGAACATCAACGCCACTCTGACCGTTCGATTGATTTCCTACTGGCTACCTGCGCATGAAGCCTTTACACTAACGGCCTGAAAAGCCGTAAACCAAGAGAGCCATTATGCCATTAACTGTTAACTGCCCGATTTGTAAAACTGCCGTTGAATGGGCACCACAATCGGCCTTTAAACCCTTTTGTAGCGAACGCTGTAAGCTCATTGATCTCGGCGATTGGGCATCAGAAAAGCATGTTATTCCGGTTAAAGCAGAATTTGATCCCGAGGCATTTGATGAGTTCGATCTCGATGAAGGCGACTTTTTCAAAGAATAATTTGTAGCATGATGCAGCGACACTCAGCTTAAATCCTCACTGTGATGACTTTTCCACCCCTAATCAATAGACAAACATTATGACTAAGCGCATCCATGTGGCCGTAGGTATTATTACTAATTCGGCCGGTGAAATACTGTTAGCAAAACGACCAGAGCATTTACATCAAGGTGGCAAATGGGAGTTCCCGGGCGGAAAAGTTGAAGCGGGAGAAACCGTTACGCAGGCACTAACACGTGAATTAAAAGAAGAAGTGGCTCTGGACGTCACCGATAGCCGCCCCTTTATGGCGCTGAGCTTTGATTATCCCGATAAACAAGTGCTACTTGATATCCATTTGGTTACCGAGTTTAACGGCACAGCCCAAGGGCTAGAAGGTCAACTCATTGCTTGGGTGACTAAAGCCGATTTAATAAAATACGACTTCCCCGATGCTAATAAGCCGATTCTGGAAAAGCTTCTCGCACCTAATCTGTAGAGTAATCAGCACTGCAGAAGTAAACTCAAGTGCGCGACCAAATAGCCACTGTGCCCTCTATAGAGCTACGTGACTAAGCCAGTGGGTGAGTTTATATAAGTAATGCGTGATCTTGCTTGCAGCAAATTAATAATCCGCTTTTATCACATAGAGAATAATGTTTGAATCAAATCTCATTCTTTCTCTTCGATTTTAAGGGCGCATCATGCACAATAACATTAAGGCATTTATAGCCACTACCGCCTTGTTTTTTAGTTGTCAGGTACTTGCCAACGGTGGCTGTGGATTTGAAGAACAACAACAGGGTTTAATTGCCACCTGCAGTGAGGAGAAACAAGAAGTGATATTAACTGGCGTAGTAGAAGCACAACATTTAGTCACAGATCTTAATGAGTTTGCCGACGGCTATAAAAGCTATCAAGTCGATACTGCAGCCATTGCCCCGCTAAAAACCGTTACCGAACCGACTGAAATTATTGTGATTATCGGTACTTGGTGCCCAGATTGTCACCGTGAAACACCGCGCTTTATCCGTATCATGGAAGAAGTCGCTAATCACAATATTAAAGTGACTTATATTGGTGTCGATCGCAGCAAAAAAGATCCACAAGGTTTGGCGGCTAAATACGAATTTACTCGTATCCCGACCTTTATTGTGCTGCAGCAAGGCAAAGAAATTGGCCGTATTGTAGAGCGCCCAACCATTTCCTTAGAAAAAGATTTAACCGAAATTGTAAAGTAATCAACTCAGCAAAAACAACAAAGGCCGCTATGCGGCCTTTAATATTTTATCCATCAGGCTAGTTAGCCTCGTCAATAATCCGCTGGGCTAACATTACTAATACCCCTTCACGCAATGCCCCGCCCGATAAAGCTAACTGTTCAATACCCAATAACTCAAACAAAGCCAATAAGATAGCGACACCTGCGGTAAAAGTTGGTGCCCGTTCACTGCAAAGCCCTAAAATACCTGTTAGGCCAATATCATCTTGGATAAGAATTTCAGCCTTTAGCTGATGTAACACATCAAGGGTTATCGTTTCAGACAAACCACGGTGAAGTAGCACTTCGACCACAGATTGCACCGCACCAGAAGCCCCCACAACACAGTGCCAACCGAGGTCACGTAAAGTATGCCTATGCTCAGCTAGCGTTGTTAACACCTGCTGTTTAGCATCATCAAAATCAAGCTGTTGCAACGGCATACTACTGAAAAACTGGCGGTTATAAGTTACGCTACCAAAAGGTAAACTGGTTTTGAACAATACTTGCTGCCCATCACCAATAATAAACTCAGTGCTTGCGCCGCCAATATCAATCACTAAACGTCGGCCATGACCGCGAGTTGTGGCCACCATACCTTGATAGATAAGCTCAGCTTCACGCATACCAGAGATAATTTCGATCGGATGGCCAAGCAGTGGTAATGCACGTCGATTAAACTCATCGGCATTACTAACATTACGTAGAGTCGCGGTTGCAATCACAGCGACATGATTTGCCTCTATCTTATGTTGCACTAACATCTGGGCAAACATGCTCAAACAGTCGAGACCGCGTTGCATCACGTCATGGCTTAATATGCCATCATCGCCAATGCCTTCGGCAAGCCTCACTTTTCGTTTATATTTCGCAATAATATGTGGCTGATCACCACGGGTTCTGGCGATCAGCATATTAAAACTATTTGAGCCTAATGTTATGGCTGCATAAGCGGGTGTTGGCATTTACGAATGTCTACGAGTCCTGTCATGACGAGGAGGACGCGTCCCGCTCCGTGGCGCACCAGGACGACCTGTTCCTGAACGATCACGCAAATTACGAGTGCCGCTAGGATGCTTACGGTGGATTTTTGCAGGAGTGGGTATATCGGCCAGCAAAGCGTCAGCGTCGTAATTGCTCACTGGAATCGAATGATTAATATAGCTTTCGATAGCTGGCAAGTTCAACGCATATTCTTCACAGGCAAAACTTATCGACATGCCTTTATTGCCCGCACGACCAGTACGACCAATACGGTGTACATAATCTTCGCAATCATCAGGTAAATCATAGTTATACACATGTGATACGTCAGAGATATGTAAACCACGCGCAGCAACATCGGTCGCCACTAATATGTCTAACTGACCACTGGTAAATTGCTCAAGAATACGGATACGTTTCTTTTGTGGTACATCACCGGTCAATAACCCCACGCGATGACCATCACCTTCAAGCCATGACCAAAGCGTTTCACAGCTGTGCTTAGTGTTGGAGAAAACAATGGCTTTTTCTGGCCAATCTTCTTCAATTAAGGTCAACAGTAAACGCATTTTGTGTTCTTGCGAAGGATAGAAGATTTCTTCTTTAATATTTTTAGAGGTTTTTTCTTCAGGCTCGATTTCAACTTTAACCGGCTCGTTCATATGATCATAAGCCAGCTCTTGCACTTTCATCGACAAGGTTGCTGAAAATAGCATATTCAGACGTTGATTAGCCTCTGGCATACGTCTAAACAAGAAACGGATATCTTTGATAAAACCCAGATCGAACATACGATCAGCTTCATCTAATACCACGGCCTGAATTGAATTTAAGCCAATAATGCCTTGGCGAACGTAATCAATAATACGGCCAGTGGTGCCAATCAAGATATCAACACCTTGATCCAACACTTTACGCTGCACGTCGTAACTTTCACCGCCGTAAACAATACCCACCTTTAAGTGTGTGTGTTTAGCGAGTAAAATAGCGTCTTTAGCAATTTGAATCGCTAATTCGCGAGTCGGGGCCATTATGATGGCGCGAGGCTGATTTATCAGTCGACCTTCAGGAATGGGTATAGATAGCAAGTGGTTAAACGTGGCGACCAAAAAGGCCATTGTCTTGCCTGTGCCCGTTTGTGCTTGACCAGCGATATCTTTCGATTGAAGTAATACAGGTAATGATAACGCCTGAATCGGCGTACAAAATTCGAAGCCGTTCTCGGCAAGAGCCTGTTTAACCTCAGGATGTAGAGGTAGGTCGGCAAACCTTTGGGTAGATAGATGTGTTTCGCTCATAGCGCAAGCTTACCTGTTGAGGTTGCAATAAGATACTCGATCGTTTGAAATAGCCACATTGTAAAAAAAGGTAACTTGAAAAGCTATTTTTCAACCCCAATATACATGGTAAGCCATTAACAAACCAGCAATGGCAGCCAAACTGGAGAACATCATGAGCGATAAAATTATATACCTGAGTGACGACAGCTTCGAAAGCGACGTATTAAAGTCTGATTTGCCAGTATTGGTAGACTTCTGGGCCGAGTGGTGTGGTCCTTGTAAAATGATCGCTCCAATTTTAGACGATGTGTCTGAAGAATATGCAGGTCGCCTGACTATCGCTAAATTGAACGTTGACCAAAACAATGTTTCTCCTGCGAAATATGGCGTCCGTGGCATTCCAACATTACTGCTATTCAAGAACGGTGAACTAGCGGCGACTAAAGTTGGCGCGCTATCAAAAACACAATTGAAAGAGTTTATTGACGCGCAAATCTAATTTAATCGCGTAATGAGTGACCTCCGGCACAGGCAATAAATTAATTGTGTCGGAATCTCCCTAAATTTCTGGACGCCCCGCTTTGTTAGTGCTACTTTAATAACCAGATTCTTTCTAATAACCTCTTTCTCGCTCGTCAATCACTATTCTGAATTACATCCTTACTGATTGAGCGGTAAGCTTTGTCGCGTAACACAAGACCCCCAAAATGAACTTAACTGAATTAAAAGACACGCCGATTTCTGACCTAGTCTTACTAGCTGAAAATATGAAGCTCGAAAATATGGCCCGCGCTCGTAAGCAGGACATCATTTTCTCAATCCTTAAAGCCCACGCAAAAAGTGGAGAAGACATTTTCGGCGGCGGAGTATTAGAAATACTCCAAGACGGCTTCGGCTTCTTACGCAGCTCAGACGGTTCTTATTTAGCTGGCCCAGACGACATTTATGTCTCGCCAAGCCAAATTCGCCGCTTTAACATGCGCACGGGTGATACCATTTTTGGTAAAATACGCCCACCAAAAGAAGGCGAGCGTTATTTTGCCCTATTGAAAGTCAACGAAGTTAACTTCGATAAACCTGAAAACTCTCGTAATAAAATCCTCTTTGAAAACTTAACGCCACTCCACGCAGAAGAACGTATGCGTATGGAGCGCGGTAACGGCTCAACAGAAGATATTACGGCACGTATTCTGGATTTATGCTCACCGATTGGTAAAGGTCAACGTGGTTTGATTGTTGCGCCACCAAAAGCTGGTAAAACCCTATTACTTCAAGGTATTGCTCAAAGCATCAGCTACAACAACCCAGAAGTGGTGTTGATGGTATTACTGATTGATGAACGCCCAGAAGAAGTAACTGAGATGCAGCGCCTTGTTAAGGGTGAAGTTATCGCATCAACCTTCGATGAGCCAGCCAGCCGCCACGTTCAAGTTGCCGAAATGGTGATTGAAAAAGCAAAACGCTTGGTTGAACACAAGAAAGACGTAGTTATCTTACTCGACTCTATTACTCGTCTGGCCCGTGCCTATAACACAGTCATCCCATCATCGGGTAAAGTGTTAACTGGTGGTGTCGATGCTAACGCCCTACACCGTCCAAAACGCTTCTTTGGTGCAGCACGTAACATCGAACACGGCGGCAGCTTGACCATTATCGCTACTGCGTTGGTCGATACGGGTTCGAAGATGGACGAAGTGATCTACGAAGAATTTAAAGGTACAGGTAACCAAGAGCTACATTTGTCACGTAAAGCGGCAGAAAAGCGTGTGTTCCCAGCCATTGATTTCAATCGCAGCGGTACGCGTCGTGAAGAAAAACTGACGACGCAAGATGAACTGCAAAAAATGTGGATCCTGCGTAAGATTTTACATCCTATGGATGAAGTCAGCGCAATGGAATTCTTAATCGACAAATTGGCGATGACCAAGACTAACGAAGAATTCTTCACTGCGATGAAACGCTCTAAGTCTTAGGCTCGCACTAAAGCTTAGTTCGAAGCATCAATCTAAAAGCCGCATAATGCGGCTTTTTTGTTAGCTACGCTTTTCACTCCAAAATTTTCACTCCAAAAATTTATTGAACTCCCCCACAATGGCTTGATTAATATCTCACTTAAATCTCACTCAATCATTGCCAAAACTTGATCTCCCCACCAAGGTGCTACTCGCAGCACCGCATATAACATAAACAATATACGGCACGGCAATTGCTGCCATATGATTAGCATCAAAAAACGAATTAACTGTTTCATTTATAGATATAACACACTGAAATACATTGGTTAACTTGTCTTACCTTTGTTTGTTTTTAACGTTGCTTTTGTGATCATCTTCTAAGAGTTGCACTCTGTCTGGTGAGTTAGCTCACGCTTTAAATCTGTGCTGCTGACCACTGATTTACGTTACTGCTATCGTGTAAGTTGCCAAGCAGTGCCCAACGATAAATGACATAGGTGGAACCAAAATGACTGATGTGACTCGAGTTAAGAAAAAGGTGAGTTCGCCACTGAGTCACCCATGGTCAGCAAAGGCTGATTGGCTACAAAGTGCCACGGGAATTCTGCTCGGTTTGTTTTTACTGCTGCACATGCATTTTGAATCTAGCATCTTGCTCGGCAAAGAAGCGTTTTATCAAGTAGTGCAATTACTTGAAGGCGGAATATTTAGCAGCTCTGGACATGGCTTTCCTATCGTTACACAAGTGTTTTCAGTATTCATGTTACTGGTGGTGATGCTGCATGCTGCGCTAGCGTTACGGCGTTTTCCTACACAATTAGGCCAATGGCGCGCCCTACGCACGCATATGCACAATATCCATCATAGGGATACTCACGCATGGTTTTGGCAGCTAGTAACAGGCTTTATCTTATTTTTCCTTATACCTGCGCACCTATTTACGATGATATTAAATCCCGAAATTGGCCCGCATTTATCGGCCGAACGGGTGTATCACGATAATGCTTGGCTACTGTATGCCCTACTGCTACCTGCGGTTGTGATACACGCCATGATTGGTTTGTATCGCGTCGCGCTGAAATGGGGTTTATCTAGCCGACGCGCGGCCCTAGGTAACGTCGCTAAAATATTGATTATCTACCTATTATGCCTGGGTGCTGCCAGCCTGATTACCTATGTATTTATTGGCAGTGAACTTGGCACACCAATCCAACCCTTTGTACCGAAACAATAATTAAGCTGGCAATAACAACAGATCCCATTAAGGAGCAGGCGTGAAACTGATTTATACCGATTCATTAGTGGTAGGAGCTGGACTGGCGGGGTTAAGGGTGGCCATCGCTTCAAAAGAGCGTGGACTTGATACCTTAGTACTATCGCTCATCCCTGCTAAACGCTCTCACTCTGCAGCCGCTCAAGGTGGTATGCAGGCAAGCTTAGGTAATACCGTTAAAGGTATGGGTGATGATGAGGATGTGCATTTTCAAGATACGGTAAAAGGCTCTGACTGGGGCTGCGATCAAGATGTCGCGCGCATGTTTGCCCATTGTGCGCCTAAAGCCGTGCGCGAGTTAGCTAATTGGGGCGTACCTTGGTCGAGGGTGAGTGCAGGACCAAGACAAGTAATTGTTAACGCACAAAAAGTGACCTTGCAGGAGGCACAACAAGCCCATGGGCTGATTAATGCCCGTGACTTTGGCGGCACAAAAAAATGGCGCACTTGCTACACGGCTGATGGTACGGGCCATTCGCTGTTATACGCTATGGATAACAAAGCGATTGCTATGGATATTCCCGTGCATGAGCGCATCGAAGCGCTGGCACTTATTCATGATGGCAAACGTTGCCATGGCGTGATTGCCCGCTGCTTAATTACTGGCGAACTGAGAGCCTATGTCGCTAAATCGACCACTATCGCTACGGGCGGATATGGTCGTATTTATGAGGTCTCGACCAACGCGATAATCTGCGAAGGCGTTGGCCAAGCATTAGCCTTAGAAACTGGCGTAGCAAAACTTGGCAATATGGAAGCAGTGCAATTTCACCCCACAGCTATCGTTCCTGTGGGCATTTTAACCACTGAAGGTTGCCGCGGTGATGGTGGATTACTGCGCGATAAAGACGGCTATCGCTTTATGCCCGACTATGAGCCTGATAAAAAGGAATTGGCATCGCGGGATGTGGTATCGCGCCGTATGACTGAACATATACGTAAAGGTAAAGGGGTTGATAGTCCTTACGGCGCGCATTTGTGGCTGGATATTACCCTGCTAGGTCGCAAACATATTGAAACCAATCTGAGGGAAGTGCAGGAAATCTGCGAAAACTTTTTAGGCATCGATCCCGCTAAAGATTGGATCCCCGTGCGCCCAACCCAGCATTATTCTATGGGGGGTATTAGAACCAATGCCACCGGTGAAAGCCCACAGCTTAAAGGCTTATTCAGCGTCGGCGAAGCAGCGTGTTGGGACATGCATGGTTTTAACCGATTAGGCGGTAACTCACTGGCTGAAACCGTGGTTGGCGGTATGATTATCGGTAAATATGTCGCCGATTTTTGTGAGAACAATAGCCTAGAAATTGACACTCTATTTGTCGAGCAATTTATGCAGCAAGTACAGAGTGAAATCGATGTGTTGATCGAAGGCGATGGTATTGAAAGTGCCTTTACGCTCAAACACGAAATGCAGCGCATCATGATGGATTATGTCGGTATTTTCCGTAATGGCCCTGAGCTTGATAAAGCCGTCGCTGAGCTTAAAGTGTTGCTCGAGCGTTCGCGCAAACTTGGGCTCAAGTGTAAGAAACGTCATGCTAATCCTGAACTAGTCGAAGCCCTGCGGGTCAAGCGCATGCTAAAAGTGGCATTAACTGTAGCTTGCGGCGCCGCCGCGCGAACCGAGAGTCGTGGTGCCCACGCCCGTGAAGACTTTCCGCAGCGAAATGACCGCGATTGGCTAAATCGCACCTTAGCCAGTTGGCCCGATCCCGATGCGCTCGAACCTGTGCTCAATTACGAAGCGCTTGATGTGATGAAGATGGAACTACCACCGGGTTATCGTGGCTATGGCATTAACAACGCTATAGCCCATCCCGATACCGCAAAGCGTGAACAGCAAATTACTGAGATTTTAGCTGAGCTAGGCGATGATGCCGACCGTTATCAACGCCAGCGCGCCATTATGCCCTTTGAGTTACCAGAAAGTTTACAACCCAATAATGAGCGGCTGAGTGATACGTTAACCAGGCCGTCCGCCAATGCGTTAGGAGAAAAATCATAATGAGCCAAGGTCGCCAGCTCAGCTTTAATATCTTTCGTTATGATCCGCAGGAGCCAGACGATAAGCCCAAAATGATCCGATATCAGCTTACTGAAACGCCGGGGATGACAGTATTTATCGCCCTCAATAAACTTAGGGAAGAACAAGATACCTCGCTGCAGTTTGATTTTGTCTGCCGAGCAGGTATTTGTGGCAGTTGCGCTATGGTGATTAACGGTTTTCCGACGTTAGCTTGCCGTACCTTAACCGCCAAATATCCTAAGGGCGACATCACCTTAATGCCACTGCCAGGCTTTGAGTTGATTGGTGACCTATCGGTGAATACCGGTAAGTTTATGCGTGAATTAGCTGAGCGTTTAAAGTTGTGGTTACACCCTAAGGCTAATGATAGCGATGTGCATCGCCTTGAGGACCCAATGGACCCAGTTGAAGCTGCACGTCTGTACGAGCTAGAGCGCTGTGTTGAGTGTGGCGTATGTGTTTCGGCTTGCGCGACCAAACAAATGCGTGACACCTTTGTTGGCGCCGTAGGTATGATGAAAATCGCCCGTTTTGAAATGGATAGTCGCGACGCTCGCACCGCAGAAGATTTTTACCACGTGATTGGTAATCAGGATGGGGTATTTGGTTGCATGACTTTGCTCGGTTGCCAAGATAACTGTCCTAAGGATTTACCGCATATGCAGCAAATCGCTTACCTACGGCGCAAAATGGCCATGACATTAATTTAGCCCGCTTTATCAATCATAAAAAAAGCGCCAATAAGTTTGGCGCTTTTTGTCAAAACTCGTCCTAAATATCAGCTTTGCTGTAAACGACCTATTTAAATAGATGCTGGATATTTTTTAAATCACCCTTACCTTCGGCAATTTCTTCAGGCGTTAGCCCCGTCACTTCATGTGGAAACACCAACCAGTCCTCAGAAGCGTGGATGTAATAATCAGGCTTTAAAGGTACAGCGGTATTTTTAGGTTTGTAATATGGGCAAGCGATACGGATATCTGTTGGCATATTTAGGCGCATAAGTTGGCCTAATTTTTCTTTTAATGCGTGGATGCTACGGCCAGAGTCAAATACATCATCAACAATCAATAAACCGTCGCTCGCGTTAGCGTTTTCAACGATGTAATGCAGGCCATGGACTTTAATTTCTTTGTTTTGTTTGTCGGTGCCAATTCCATAATAGGAAGAAGTACGCACGGCAATATGATCGGTTTCGACTTGTTTAAAATCAAAAAACTCCTGCACCGCGATCCCGATTGGAGCGCCGCCACGCCAAATACCCACGATAAACTGCGGCCGAAAGCCACTCTCATAGACCTGCGAAGCTAATAAAAATGAATCTTCTAACAGTTGTTGGGCGGTTACAAAATACTTTTCTGACATGACACAGTCCCCATCACATTGATTTTATTTTTAGGTCGTTAAAGCAAAAGCTTGTAACCCTGTAAGGTCTGTTCGGCGGGTAATTAATCCCAAAACAGCTTTGCCTTAGCAAGTGTAGGCAGCCACCGAATTTGGGAGCGAATTTTATACCAAAAAAATATGATGTGCTGCAGTAATAATGAGAACTAGCCCGAGAATAGGCATTTATTTTGTATTTTTAAGCCCAAGATAACAAAAAAACTCACCGAACTTGTACCGCGCTACCACAGCCCACACCTAAGCTGCTACCATCGGCTTAGGTTAACGTAAGGCATTAAACGCATCCCCGAAAACCGTAAAAAAGGAATTTATACCATGAAAGTCAGCGATATTATGAGTCACCAAGTCATCTGTATTAGCGATGGCGCCAGTTTGAAAGATGCCCATCATCTGATGCAAACCCGTGGTGTACGCCACTTACCGGTAATTTCTGAAATCGATGGCACCCTCGTTGGTGTACTAACCCATAAAAAGATGATCGCCAGTGTAATGTCGATGCTAAACAAATACGGCCAAGGTGCGCTTGACCGTAAAGAGCGTTACACACCGATTGATACCGTGATGGATAAAGACTGCCAGCATCTGACCGCCGATGAGCCTTTAACTGTGGTAGTGGAATATTTTATCGAGAATAAACTAGGCTGCTTACCCGTTGTTGATGCCGATAAAAAGGTACTAGGTATCGTCACCTCATCGGACTTTATTAAACTGTGCCGCACTTTATTACAGCAAAAAAACTAACATTATTATCAAGAATGCGCAGCCGATGTGTGCTGCGCTATCATTGAGTGCACTCAAAAATCGCTAAAGCGAATTCACACTAGGAATGCGATTAAAACGCTGCCAACGACCGGAGCGCCAGCGATATACCATAATCAAACCACGCACCCATTCATCGGCGGCCACGGCAAGCCAAGCGGCAAGTACGCCATAGCCTAAGTGAAGGCCAAATAACCATGCCAATAAAACCCCAATACCCCACATACTCAAGAGCCCAACCCGCACCGGAAACGCCACATCACCGGCACCTTTTAATGCCGAGATAATCACTAAATTAAATACCCGTCCAGTTTCAAGCGCGATAGAGCCGGCCAGTAATAACGCCGTTAATTGGATGACTTCCTCATTGTCACTCAACCAACCAATAATAGTGAATCGCTGCCAATAAAAAATTAACACTATGGCTAACGAAGTGATAAAACCCACCAAACAGTAACGCTGCACCCGCGTGGTGATTTCATCAAACCATTGTTTACCAACATAGTACCCAGTCTGAATTTGCGTCGCTTGCCCAAGTGCCACCGCAAAACAATAGATAAATCGGCTAATGTTCAACCCATAGGTGTAAGCCGTAAGCGATAAAGTACCCATCTGGCTGATAAAATAGATGATGGTCATCTGCGCGACATTGTAAGACAGCATCTCACCAGCATTAAGTAAGCCAATACGCATCACGCTCCAATAAGTGCTGCGCGGTAATAATTTAAGGCGACGCAGTGGCAGCGGGATTTTTTTATAACGGATCACCAGTAACATAATCACAGCGCCGATAATCTGGCTGGTCACTGTAGATATGGCTACCCCAGTCACGCCATAAACAGGTAAATCAAAGGGAGAATACAGGGCAATATAGTTACCGATGACGTTCATCAAACCTGTACTTGACGTCACTAACATGGCTGAGCGAGTAAAACCGTAACTTCTTAAAATTGCAGCAAAAGCAATGTTCATCACTAGGCCAATACTCAAGCTGCCGCAAATCACTAAATAGTCATAGCCAAAACCTGCTACATCGTGTTCCAGCGCAAACAGGCCGATAATCCCCTTAGCGCCGAAGAACATTGACGAGCCCATAATCAGCGCAAGTAACAAACTCAATGCAATACTTGCCACCCCAATATCGACAGCCTGCTGCGACTGACCTGCACCGTTATTTTGGCTAATTAAAATACTAGCACCCGTGCTGACCATCATCGACATGACCATCATGAAGAACATCAGCTGAGTCGTGAGCCCCACCGCCGCTACCGCGTTATCGGAATAATGGCTGAGCATAAAAATGTCGCTAATCCCAAGCAGCGATTGCAACAAGGTCTCGACAAAAATCGGCCAAGTTAGGGCAACGATGCTCATGCGCTGCTGCAATGTTTTGGGTGTTTTAGCCACGAAGAATTCCTGCAAATAGAGAACGAATAGCGAGTGTGAGCGCTAGGTCAATGAATCTATCTAAACAGTATATTGGCAAGGCGACTGAGCAAAATACTGAAAGATACTTTCATGAAAAGCCATAAACCATAATAAAACATTGAATAAAGGCGAAAAAATAAGCTAAAACGCCCTTACCCTCAATTTTACTGGTAATTTTATTACAATATTATGCGCCACTCAATTGGCAAAGTGACCAATGTCGTAAAAACGTTAGACAACTCTCAATGATGTGCATTTATCAATAAAAAAAGGCTCTCTATTGAGATAGAAAGCCTTTTCAGCACATCAATATTAGGACTTAAGCGCGCTTATTTCGATACGCCAAAAACAACAAGACGATGCCTACAGCGAGGAAAGGTAGGCTGAGTAATTGGCCCGCGCTTAAGAGTGTTTCAGAGTAAGCCGCTTGGCTGACTTTAATTGACTCAATCGCAATACGCGCACTAAATACCGACACTAGGAACAGGCCAAAAATAGCCCCGTGCCGTTGTTTAATTTGAGTATATTGATACAGAACATACAGACCAATAAAGATAGCTAAATACGCAAACGCCTCATAGAGCTGCGCCGGATGCCTTGGTAACATATCAACACGGGCAAAGATAATGCCCCAAGGTTGAGTCGTTGGGTCGCCTAAAATCTCTGAGTTGGCAAAGTTTGCCATCCGCACAAAAAAACCAAAAATGGCGGTGGCAATCGCCAGTCTATCCAACAAAAATAAGAAGGGTAGCTTCACGTTACGTTGGTAATAATACAGCGCCAGAATCGCGCCTAGCCCACCACCGTGACTCGCCAACCCCCTTCCCAAATCGCTAGAATTTTCAGTGGGTGGGCAAAGTAATAATCCGGATCGTAAAAAATACAATGGGCCAAACGGGCACCGACGATAATGCCGACAACACAATAAATGAGTAAATTATCGAGTGACTCAACATCGAGATTTTCTTGAATATAAATTCGCTTCATCACCTGAAAACCTGCGGTGATAGCGACAGCAAATAACACGCCATACCAATGTATTTTGAGCCCCATAAACGAGACTAATACAGGATCGAGTTGCCACACTAAGTGTTCCAAATTCAATTACTCCATAACACTGGGTACATGAGCTACGCCAAAAAATATGTTTTACGTGGTTAATACCGATTAAACAAGGTCTGTCGTGCAGAACACTTTACATCGAGTACAATTGCTTAAAATTAAGGCATTTCCAGTGCGATTGGCGCCACTAAATACCAAATCCGCCATCGATATCGCATTGCGTTATCGGCTAATCCAGCAGAGGTTAATAAAATTAAACCTCGGTTTGTTTTCGGCTTAATCGTTGGATAATTTCACTATGCTGCGGATATTGCTCTAACAGTGATTCTTGGCTAAATAACTCAAAATCGTCGAAGGTAAAACCTGGCGATACCATGCAGCCCACTAATGAAAAGCCTGCATGATTCAAAGCTGAGCCAAAAATACAGCCCTTAGGTACTAAAAATTGTGGCCGCTCACCGGCTGCTAAATCGAGCCCTAACTGCGCAGTGGTTAATACTCCTTCAGGATCAATCATATAAATCGTTAGGGATTGTCCAGCTTGGAAATACCACATCTCATCAGCAGTCAAGCGGTGAAAATGGGAAACCTCATCTGTGCGCAACAAAAAATAAATGCTGCTCCATAACGCCCGAGTTGAGTCAAATGACGTCTCAGAGCGGTAAGAAGATCGATAATAACCACCTTCAACATGCTGCTCTAGTGCTAAATGTTCAATAAAATCATCGGCGGTTTGCATAGTAAGAATACCTGTATCAGTCAATTGGCTTCGAAATTCAAGCCTGTGAGTGTACTCGAAAAACCGTCACTCTCTAAGTGTGCTGATAGCATTTTATGATTTAGGCCACTACGACAATATGATTAATACAGACTTAATGCAGACTTAATGCAGACTTAATCAGCATGGCTACGATTTCATTTGCTAACATAAACAGTAAGATAAAAGTGCCTGCCGTGACTAAAAATCACTAAATTAATCTGCATTAATAAGATTTATTTGTCGCTAACGCTGATGACAACTAAGATACACACACTGCTGGATAAGCTGAGTTTCCACAGGGAACCTATAAATGATCAACATTGAACAGATGGCTTTAGTACTTGATGCATTGCCAGATCCTACTTTTGTATTATCAAAAAGTGGAAAATATATCGCCGTATTTGGCGGTAAAGATGGGCGTTATTATCATGATGGTAGCGGCTTAATCGGCTTGTATCTTGCTGATGTGTTAAAAACTGACAAACTCAATTACTTTTTAACGACGATCGAGATGGCATTAAGCAGCCATAAATTGTTGATTGAAGAATATGAACTCAGTAGTAAAGATGTCAAAGGCTTACCCGATAACGGGCCAGAACACCCCATTTGGTTTGAAGGTCGAATTCAAGCGCTGGATTTTCTTGTTGATAACGAGCCCGTTGTACTTTGGGTCGCCAGTAATATCTCACAACGGCACGAACTTGAAATCCAACTACGCCAGTTTAGCGATACAGATCAACTGACCGGATTATTTAACCGCCGCAGATTAGAGCAAGATTTAACCGAACAATTTGAGACCTATCAGCACAATCATACTTCGGCCTCCATTTTGGTCCTCGATCTCGATCATTTAAAAGCCATTAACGACAATTTAGGCCACCATATCGGTGATCAAGTAATTATTGCAGTGGCTGACACCTGCCGAAAACAGCTAACAGCAATAGATAATGCCTATCGTTTTGGCGGCGATGAGTTTGTTATTACCCTTCCTGGGCAACAACTGGAACAAGCTTTAGCCTTTGCAGAACATCTCTGCCAATGTTTATACATTGAATTGCAAAAACATATCGTTGATGGGGTATTTGCAACGATGAGCATAGGTGTGGCGAGTATCCATCCGCGCGATAAATCCTATGAAGAAACATTAAAACGCGCCGACGCCGCGCTCTATCAGGCCAAACGTAGCGGCAAAAACCAAGTGATAGCAAAACATATTTAAATACTGCCTGCTCATACCCACGATAAAACGTTAATATTTACGATAAAAAATAGAATTATGCTGAATAAAAAAGCGAGCCATAAGGCTCGCGATTAAAGTGGTTCAATTACATCAAGCTATTAAATTAACATTATCACTTCGTTTCAGCAGCGGCTTTACGGGCTTGATGCAATTTTTTATAGCTTTCAATTAATCTTAAATGCGGCTCAATCCCCTCAAGCTGCATGCTAGTCTTCGTTAGACCGTAAAAACGCACTTTACCTGTGACTGAACCAACAACATTCTCCATCACTTCGACGCCAAACATGCGGTTGAAGTTGTGCATAAAGTCATCCAGCACTAACTCGTCATCTAAGGTGATTTCAAGCACAGCATTAACTGCTTGATAAAACAAAACACGCTTCACAGTGTTGTCGTTAAATTGCAGGAACTCACCGACCAACTCTATTGCATCCTCATGTGCGCCTAATGCCAAATAAATCAAAATCTTAAGCTCAATGATCGTTAGCTTACCCCACACAGTATTTTCATCAAATACAATGCCAATCAGAGTGCGGATATCCGTGTAATTATCGAGCTGGCTTTCTTCTAAGCGATTGACCAAGTTGACTAACTGCTTTGTGCTCAACGAGTGTAGATTTAAAATATCTTCACGATAGATAAGTGACTTATTGGTGTTGTCCCAAATCAAATCATCAACCGGATAAACCTCAGAGTAATCAGGTACTAAAATTCGGCATGCCGATGCACCTAAAGAGGTAAATTCAGCAATATACACCTCTTTACCTAGCGTTTCTAAAATACCAAATAGGCCGCTGGCTTCTTGCTCGGTTGTGCCAGAGAAATCCCATTCACAGAATTCATAATCGAATTTACTGCTAAAGAAACGCCATGAAATCACCCCTGTTGAATCAATAAAATGCTCAACAAAGTTTTCAGGCTCACTCACGGCCATGCTATTAAAGGTCGGCTTTGGCACATCGTTTAAACCTTCGAAACTACGGCCTTGCAGTAATTCAGTTAAGCTACGCTCTAATGCCACTTCAAAGCTTGGGTGCGCGCCAAAGGAGGCAAACACGCCACCCGTTTTCGGGTTCATCAAGGTTACGCACATCACGGGGAATTGACCGCCGAGTGAAGCGTCTTTGATCACCACAGGGAAACCTTGTTCTTCTAAGCCCTTGATACCGGCAAGAATGCTTGGATACTTTTCCAATACCTGCATAGGTACATCTGGCAGTACAATTTCTTGCTCGATGATTTGACGCTTCACCGCGCGCTCAAAAATTTCTGACAAACACTGCACATGCGCTTCTTGTAAGTTATTACCCGCACTCATGCCGTTACTTAAAAATAAGTTTTCAATCAGGTTCGAGGGGAAGTAAACCGTTTCACCATCGGATTTGCGCGTATAAGGAATGGCACAAATACCGCGAGCTTTGTTACCTGAGTTGGTATCAATCAAGTGCGAGCCACATAGCTCATCGTCTGGGTTATAAATCTCTAAACAATAGTCATCTAACATACCCGCTGGCAGGGCATCGTCTTCTTCTAACGCAAACCACTTTTCATTGGGATAATGCACAAATTCGCTATTGGCGATTTCAGTCCCAAAGAATTGATCATTATAGAAAAAGTTGTTATTTAAACGTTCAATAAACTCACCGAGCGCCGAGCACAGCGCGCTTTCTTTAGTCGCACCTTTACCGTTGGTAAAACACATTGGCGAAGCGGCGTCACGAATATGCAGTGACCAAACATTGGGTACGATATTGCGCCATGAGGAGATTTCAATCTTCATCCCAAGGTCAGCCAGCATACTCGTCATATTGGCAATCGTTTGCTCTAGCGGTAAATCTTTACCCAAAATAAAGGTGCTAGAGGCATCCAACGGCTGCCCCATCAACATCGCATTGGCATCTGCATCGAGGTTTTCAACGGTTTCAATCTTAAATTCTGGCCCAGTTTGTACCACTTTTTTAACGGTACAACGGTCAATTGAGCGCAAAATACCTTCGCGATCTTTAGCCGAAATATCATCGGGTAGCTCAACCTGAATTTGAAAAATCTGGTTGTAGCGATCTTCTGGATCGACAATATTATTTTGCGACAGCCTGATATTATCCGTTGGAATATCGCGAGCTTTGCAATAGACCTTCACAAAATAGGCCGCGCAAAGTGCTGATGATGCTAAAAAATAATCGAACGGACTAGGGGCAGAACCGTCACCTTTATAGCGGATCGGTTGATCGGCGGTAACGGTAAAATCATCAAACTTGGCTTCAAGTCTAAGATTGTCGAGAAAATTAACTTTGATTTCCATTGAATATGATTTCCACTAAATAGGCGAGTCTGTAGCCGCCCAGTTACCAAGGCACGTCATTGGTAATGAGTCGTTAGGGGGGAATTATCGGTGTTTTTAGCCCATTAGTCTTGGGTTAATTATGTTAACAACGACAATGTTGGCATTTGTAGCGCAAGTTATGTTTTTAGTCAGCACCTTAGTAAACCAAAAAACGCGCAACAACGTATCATACCAATCGTATTAACTATCTGTTCATTCAGCGGGAGTTCAACGCGCTTTAGACAAGGCGAAGGATTGAAGACATAGTGGTGCTCTGTCGAAAGCCTTAAACGCAGTATAAAGCGCGTTGAAACCCGCCCTTCGGGAGCCTCACAGGCATCTCACTCCTGTGTTGCATTGACTTAAAAGGGAATAACCATTTCTGCATCAATGCGCCTCGGATTGAAATACCTGTGAGGCTCTGAACTGATTAGATAGTTAATGTGATTGGTATTACACATAACTAATCAACTGAGTAGAAATTACGATGTTTTCAATATTTAAATCGAACCCGTTAAAAAAGCTCAACCAGCGTTATGCCGTCAAACTTGAGCAAGCTATGCACGCACAAAGAAAAGGCGACATTAGAGCTTATTCAATGCTAACAGCTGAAGCGGAGCAAATTGAAAATCAAATAAAGGCAGTAGAGTTAACTAATAAATCAGGCAGTTAATACCACCTGATTATTATAGTTACCTTAAACCACGGCTCAGTATCTGATAGGTTGTAATTACTGGGTTTTAAACATACCGAGTTGCACGACTATTTTTTCTGTTACTTGGCTCAAATGTTGGCCCTGCTGCTCAAGCTCAGCGCAGTCATTTGCATTAGAGCTTGAGAGTTCTTTTAATACCTCAATTTCTTTTGCGACATGGCCAACAAGTTGATTAATATATTGAATATCAACATTATCATTTTTATTGCCCTGCCCGATAAGCGTTAATATCCCATTGATATTCTCACAGGCTAACGCTAATTCTGACTGACTTGCGGTGGTGTAATCCGACAGCGAAGTGATAGCAATTGATTGCGATCGCATTTGTTCACCGGCATCCAGCACAGCCTCAGTGATGCCAGCAATAATTTGGTTAATCTCATCAAGACTGGCTTGGGTCGATTTAGCCAGATTTCTCACTTCGTCGGCAACCACGGCAAAACCGCGTCCATGCTCACCCGCTCTGGCTGCTTCAATCGCCGCGTTTAAAGCCAGTAAGTTAGTTTGATCAGCGAGATTGTCGATAACTGACACTACGGTTTCAATTGATTTTGTCTGTTCCGATAAGGCATTAAACTTATTTTGCAGCCTATCATTACTCTCAATATATGAGCCTAAATCGGTCACCATTCGGCCCATAGTGTGGTTAGAACGCAGTAAACCCGCTTGGGTTTTTTCAACCTGTGTACGGGTTTCTTCGGCTTTAGATTGTAACGTAATCGACGTTCTATCGAGGTTTTCAACTTGATCGGTTAAAAAGCTGACCCGATTATCTTGCTGCTGAATTCTGCGCGAAATATTTTGAGTCTTAGCTTTAAGTTGAATAGAAATCTCGTCGGAGGCGCTGGCTTGCTGCTGAATATCAATCAGCGCTTTTTTCACATTCTCCCGAAAGGCGTTAATCACGCTCAATACTTTGCCCATCTCACTGTTGTATTGGCTATTAACTTCACAGGGAACCGACAGATCTTTTCTTTCAAAATGTTTCATATAAAGAGTGACATTTTTCAGTGAATCTACCCCCCAAAACTTTTCATCAATGTCATGGATAATTAAAAAAGCCACCACAATAAACTGGATAATCTGTGAGAATAAGGTATCAGTAAAAAATGCCGCATTAATAAAAAGTGCAATGGCGCCTAACCAGTGGATAAACCTCATTCGAATAAAGAGTGAACGCATGTAATTTGCCGCCTGTTAATTAAAAGTGAATGAATTAAGCTGAATATCAAAATTTAGGCTTACAATCTGAGCACACCCTGTTAAAAAGATCCCTTGTCATCATCGCTCATAAAGAGATAACTATTTATGAGTAGATTTACGGCCTATTTTTTTATAAAAAATACTCATCAGAAAAATAGCGCATCTCGCATATTCTTTAAGTAAACCGTAGCGTTACGTAAAGAATCGCGTGCACCTTATTATACCTTTTTGCTCCCTGATGTTGCACTACAGCCCAACCGTTATGGAATGAATGGTGAGTTTAAACGAGGTGATGCCAGTAATAAAATCAATGGAATAACAGGTATTATCAGCCACTTATAATCAACTAAATTATTTACAAAAAATAATCAGCATAGTTAACTTCTGGATGAAAACTCAAAAGAGATTTAGGTGTAAAAAAACCTAACGCCTCACCAAACTGACCATAAATCGAATAGTTTATACAAGCTAATCATGGTGCTCGGTTTCACGAATAACGAGCAGATATGTGAGATACATTTTTGTTGGCAATGACAGCACCATACCCAAAGCGACACATGCCGCACTAATCATTATGCCCTTAACACCCATTGCATCAATCGTTTCACTATAGTTATGTAAATAAATACCAAGTAATATCAGGCAAATGCCTATAGTGATGCAGATTTTTAAGATGAAAATTAACTTTTTATCCGTCATGGTTAGCACCTTAACTAGCAGAATAATCGACTCACAGATGAGCCAATAGATCCCTTTGGTTTGCTCATAAACTGGCTATCACCATAACGGTATCACAAATGTACAGTGCGCTATATTAAGATACGCTAAAGCTAAACGGCTATTGCGTTGCACAATATTGACAGCGGATAATCCAAAGGCGTCCGATTAACCCTTGTACCATTAGGTAAATAAACACACATAATGCGGGTGAGTGAAATTGAACAGCTTGGTTGTCACATTACAGCATTGAATACCTTACTGGCACCTCTTGCCGAGTTGCCCCCCAAAGAGGTATATCGCATATTTTGAAATCTTCGGAACATCAATCACATCCTTTTAAGTAAGCAAGCTGATAACATAAACAAGGCTTATCACATCAAATTAATAACAACTTTATTGAGTCGTATTATTAAAATTATAACTAATTGATAGGCTTTTGATGACGACAAATGAATAATAGAGTCACATCTCGACGGAAAATAGTCATAGCGACTGCATCACAAAAAATAAACACATTAAGGTAGAAAAATGGAAATTGAATGGGTGTTGGCGTTTGTATCCTTAGGGCTTTTTGCCGGCTTTATGGCGGGGCTACTCGGCATTGGCGGCGGCGGGATTATGGTTCCTATACTTACCAGCATATTTTTGGCGCAAGGCATAGCGCCGCAATATGTGGTGCATTTAGCACTGGGTACCTCAATGACATCGATTGTGATGACGTCAATATCGAGTACGCGGGCGCACCATGCTAGAGGCGGTGTGTTATGGCCCATCGTTAAAGCCATGGCGCCGGGCGTAGTGCTTGGCACCTTTTCGGCGACATTTTTAGCCGCGCGTATCAGCTCATTATATCTCGCCATCTTTTTTGCCCTCTTTATGGGTTACGTTGCGCTGAATATGCTGCGCCCCAAAAAAGCGGTTATCGTCCAGAAAAAAGATATTAGTAACACAGAACTGCTCGCCGTTGGCGGCGGTATTGGTGCGATATCGGCATTAGTGTCAATTGGTGGCGGCTCGCTAACTGTGCCCTATTTAAACTCGCGAAATATCGAGTTAAAACGAGCCATTGGCACCTCTGCGGCGGTAGGTTTGCCTATTTCAGCAGCTGGAGCAATAGGTTACTTAATCAATAGCCAACCCCAACTAGAGTTACCTTTTGCAGTTGGTATGGTTTATCTGCCTGGTGTAATTTTGATTTCTATCGCCAGCTTTTTAACTGCACCACTGGGCGCTAAACTCGCACATAAATTGCCGGTCGCTATTTTGAAAAAGGTGTTTGCCGTATTGCTTATCTTACTGAGCGTCAAAATGATGTTGTCGGTAATATACGCCTAACTTTGGTTTAGGCGGGGTTTAGCGGAGAGGTTTAGACGGAGGGTTACGCGGTGATGTGGCTTAGGTGAGGGTTTGACCTAAAGCCTGAGCGAGTGCAATAAATACGCAAAATATTAGCCGCGTGCTACTAAGTCTTGCCGAATCAATAGCCGACTACCAAGAGTCGGCGTTAAAGCGTGCCAATCTGGCTTCTGTGATAGTGCATTGAGTCAACTGCATTAATTCACCCAAGGTGATTGCAGGGTTTTCAGTGATCAGTCGAATGAGCTTAGCCGCTAATGGCTCAAGTTTATCGGTATGTTGCAGCAGCGCCGTTGTCAGCTTTTGGATAAGGTAGCCAAACGCCCGCTCTGCTGTTTGGTTTGTTAATTGCTCAGCTTGTAGATGGGCGGTGCAGGATTGAATGTTAATCGCGCCGCCTACAATGCACCAATTCCTTGAACGACGAACGCGCTTAAGCTCGCAATCATATTGTTTGGCTATCGCTTGGGCTTGTTTAACTGTATCGCGCCCAATTCGATGAATAAGCGAAGGCAGCAAAATAGTAATATTGTCGGTCATGGAAGTATCGGCAAAGCCTGCTCGCTAAAAACAATGCGCCAAAGTGTAGCCTGCCGTTAGCGGTTCTGAAACTAAAGAAAATAATCCCCCCTCACACTATGACTAACACGGTTTATTTCGTGCAGTTAACGTCTTGAGCATCACGCTGCTATTGCCTACAATAGCGCACGCATTTTTTTCACGATAGATAACGACAGACCACGACTATGAACGACACAACTGCACAACCGACTTTACCCGATCGCCTTTCTGTTAACCCACGTAGCCCACATCATGTGGCTGAAATTTTCGAGTACGAAATTGGGATTAAGCTCAACGGCAAAGAACGTTTTGATGTCGAAGAATATTGCATAAGTGAAGGCTGGGTAAAAATCCCAACAAAATCATTAGATCGTCGCGGCCAACCGCTAACCATGACAGTAAAAGGCACAGTTGAAGCGTTTTATCGCTAATACAAGTGTTATTACTGTTGATGTAGTGGCTAAAACATTAGATCACGGTTCTCAGGTTTCTCCAGCATTTTGGGCAGTCACATGTCACATGTAACGAGGGATTGGAGATATTAGGCGGGATTGATGAGGGGCCAAATAAAAGCCCCTCGTTTTATAAACTTACAATGACATAATTATAAGTGTGACTTTTCAAACTCTTTTTTCGCTTCATCTTTAGCCATGCCATACTTTTCTTGCATCTTGCCTTGAAACTTTTCGAGATTACCATCAATTTCAAGTAAATCGTCGTCAGTTAATTTACCCCAATTCGCTTTAAGCGTACCCGAAACCTGTTTCCACTTACCTTGCACTATATCGTTATTCATAATGTTGATTCCTTGGTTAGTTAGAAAAATGCTAATGTTACCTTGTACTAAACATTTACACCTAAAAACTAATCAAGTCCCATGCCAAAACGTAAACCACAGATTTATATGTGAAAATTTTGGCAACGCAAAAATGTAAACCTATTTCACGGTAATGGTTACATACAGGCGGGTAATTGTTTCAAATAGTCATTTGGCAATGATTAGTGCTGCTCGTCATTAGTCATAATAATGTCATCTAACAACCAGCCACTTTGATTGCAATGGTTTTTATTGAGCCCATTTGATAACAGAAATATAAACTCACTAATATTATTTACTTTAGATCCTCACCGGCAGTGCTTATACAAAAAACCGTGGTGAGATGGTTTCAATGTCGTTAAACGGGTAGAAGTTCATAAACTTTATATTGCTGGTCAGCGTTGGGTGAGTGGTTAACTGTGGTGACGAGCTTGCTGGCGTATATTCGCCCCGTGGCGTGCGATAAAAATGCGGATTTTTACAGCACTCTTTACAGCACTCTTTACTTCACTCTTTTTTGCAATCGGCATAGCCATAGACTCATTGTGTTGACTTGCTGACGCAAAGGTCGCAGCAGATGCGACCTCGATGCCAACCATTAACAGCCATAAAACCATGGGCATCCGCACAGCCAGAACGCTTAAACATCGCATACCCATAATTCACATTCAGGTTAAGGTTCAGCTAGCGCGCTAACGTGGCGTTGTCGATAACAAACCGATACTTCACATCGCCCTTCAGCATGCGCTCGTAGGCGGTGTTAATCTCGTCGGCGCGGATCAGTTCAATATCCGACACTATGTTGTGCGCAGCACAAAAATCGAGCATCTCTTGGGTTTCACGGATCCCACCTATCATTGAACCCGCAAGGCTGCGGCGTTTCATGATCAGATTAAACGCATTGGGCGAAGGATGATTTGTTGCTGGCGCGCCAACTAAGGTCATAGTGCCGTCGCGTTTTAATAGGCTTAAAAAAGCGTCCAGAACATGGGGAGCTGCAACGGTATTCACAATCAAATCTAAACTCTGCAGATGCTTGGCCATTTCATCGGCATTTTTAGAAACCACCACTTCGTCAGCACCCAAGGCTTTGGCTGCATCACGTTTAGATTCTGAAGTGGTAAACGCCACAACATGAGCCCCCATCGCATGGGCAAGCTTAATTCCCATGTGACCAAGGCCACCAATGCCAACAATACCGACTTTTTTACCCGGTCCCGCATGCCAATGGCGCAGCGGAGAATAGGTGGTGATACCCGCACACAGAAGCGGAGCCACTGCCGCTAATTGCGCTTGCGGATGACTGATACGCAGCACATAACGTTCATCAACCACGATTTGCTCCGCGTAGCCACCGAGCGTATGCCCAGGCGCGTCATGGGTTAGGCCGTTATAAGTACCCACCATGTGATCGCAGTAATTTTCTTGATCATCACTACATTCATGGCAGTGCTTACAGCTATCAACGATGCAACCCACGCCAACCAAGTCACCGACTTTAAATTTTGAGACATGCCCGCCCACGGCGGTTACTCGCCCCACAATCTCATGCCCGGGGACGCAGGGATATAAGGTCCCCGCCCATTCCGAACGTACCTGATGGAGATCAGAGTGACAAACGCCGCAGTAGTCGATACTTATCTGCACGTCATCCTCACCGGGTGGGCGCCGTGTAATCGTCATAGGTTCAAGCGGTAAATGGCTGGCATGAGCGCCAAAGGCATTAATGGTCATAGTAAAAGTCCTTAATTATTGAGTATGAAGCAGTGGCGCTAGCTCTGAACGTTGGGTCCAATAAGCCAATAAAGCTGCCGCTACCAACAAGGTTGCACTCAGCAAAAATGTGCTGTGGTAACCATTAAAATCAAATAGTACACCGCCTAAGGTTGAGCCCAGCCCGATAGCCAATTGGATAACCGCCACCATTAAGCCGCCACCCACTTCGGAGTCTTCCGGCATAGTTCGCGCAAGCCAAGTCCACCATGCAACGGGCGCCGCAGTGGCAACGCCACCCCACAATACAAGCAGCGTTGTTACGGTAATACTGCTATCGCTAAACAGGATTAACGCTAAAGCAATTACCGCCATCACCAACGGAATAAAAATTAACGTACGGTAGAGATTGTTTTTCAAAAATAAACTGACTACAAGCGTCCCCATAAAACCCGCAACGCCCATCATCAGCAAAATTAACGATAAGCTATTGCTCTCTACATGGATAGTGGTTTCCAAAAACGGACGCACATAGGTAAACAGCGCAAACTGCCCCATAAACAACAACACAATTGCTAACATACCCAATCGAACCAAAGGTTTGTTTAACAGGGAAAAGACATTCGCTGAGCCAACAACACGTTTTTCTGGTTTCATCGTAGGCAAACTAAACCACATCCACACAAAGGCGATCAGTGCGGCGGGTACTAAACCGAAAAAGGCGCCTCGCCAACCGATATGCGCGCCAAGGTAACTGCCCAGCGGGGCTGCAATCACCATAGCCAGCGCATTACCACCATTGAATATTGCCAAGGCTTTAGGGATCTTTTCCGTTGGCACAAGACGAATTGCCGATGCGCCAGACAAAGACCAAAACCCACCAATCACAACGCCAATTAAGCAGCGGCCCAGCATATAAATTGAGTAGTTAGGCGCATAAGCAATCACAATGCCCGATACCAGCATTAACGAGGTAAGCCCAAGTAGAAGTGACCTGCGATCCGTATCTTTAGCAATTGACGCAATACTAAGGCTGGTTAACACGGCAAAAAAACCCGATATTGCAATGCCCTGTCCGACCAATCCTTCGCTGACACTCAAATCAGTGGCAATCGGTGTCAGTAAACTAACAGGCATAAATTCTGAGGCGACCAAGGCAAACACGCATAACGACATCGCCAGTACGCCACTCCAATTTGCCGTTTGTTGTTGATTTGCCTTTTGAATGGCACAGCGTGATTCTGACGTTTCGCATAGCTGAGTGGTCATTACATACCTATCAATGGTTAAAGTTAAATCTGATTGACTTTGTAGTCGCTATTGTTTCAAATGCACTGGAACCTTACTAGCTAATGAATGCTTATAGAGCTTATTAGCTCAGCTAATTAAACTGGTGTAGAAAACAGTATGATGAAACGGAATCTGAACGATCTTTTATGCTTCGTCACCGTCGCTCGTGAAGGCAGTTTTACCCGAGCCGCCGCCTTGCTCGGTGTCACCCAATCGGCGCTGAGCCAAGCGATCAGTGGTTTAGAAACCCGACTTGAAATCAGGCTGTTAACGCGCACCACTCGCAGCGTATCGGCGACAGAGGCAGGCGAACGCCTGTTAAATGCGATAGGTAATCGATTTGATGAAATTGAATCCGAGCTGGATGCATTAACAGCCATGCGTGACAAACCCGCCGGAACAGTCAGGATCACCTGCGGTGATTTCGTGCTGCGAACCTTACTACTGCCAAAACTGTCGCCGCTACTGCACAATTATCCCGATATCAAAGTAGAATTCGATGTAAATTATGGCTTTAGGGACATAGTGGCGGATCGTTTCGATGCTGGCATCCGCCTAGGCGATACCATAGATAAGGACATGATCGCGATCCCTATCGGCCCGCATCAAACAATGGCAGCCGTGGCGACCCCCACTTATTTTGCACAGCATCCCATCCCCCAACACCCGCAGGATCTTATCGAGCATAACTGCATTAACATTCGCTTCCCGACCCACGGAGGTTTGTATGTATGGGAGTTTGAAAAAGACGGCAAGCAATTGAATGTGCATGTGGACGGCCAACTTATCTTTAATGCATCGCACCATATCGTCGATGCAGCATTGCAAGGCAACGGTATCGCATACCTACCAGAAGCAGAGTTTGAACCCCATATCAAAGCAGGGCGTTTGGTAAAAGTGCTTGAAGACTGGAGCCTATCTTTTGCCGGCTATTACCTGTATTACCCCAGTCGCCGCCAACCCTCCCCCGCTTTTACCTTAGTCGCCGACGCGCTGCGTTTACGCTGAGATTTCCCGCTTCTACAAGTGGTAAATCACAACAGCAAGAACGGTCACTAACATGACCGCTTAGCTTTTGTGTATCTCAACTAAGGACTAATAAGAGTAAAGAGAAGAGATAAAGCTTAAACGACAATTAAGCAAAATATTACTGCACCATTTTTATCTGAGTTCTGAATTAAGCACTGTCATTCCAGTGACTCGCAGCAAGTACGTCCCTGTATGCTCGAACGTGGCATCCCTGCCACGGACGGTCACTTACATGACAGCACTTAATCTTGTTTAACTTCTGTGTATATCTGCGAGCTCGCAAGATCAAAGATAAGAGCCTAAATTACTGCTTTCCTAGCTATCACTATCAGTAATTAAGCACTGTCATTCCAGTGACTCGGTGAATAGAAACCTCGGGTTTCTGAGCTTATGAACGAGAGCCATGGAAGGCGAACTGGCAGTTAAATAGGGATATTGTTGAAGTACGTCCCTGTATGCTCGAACGTGGAATCTGCTGCACATGGAAGTGCAAATGCCGCGATCACAGGTCAATGATGTTCCAGACATCATGATGACATTTCCCATATCCCTATGGGTCAGACGTGAAAAAGCGGCCCTGCCACGGACGGTCACTTACATGACAGTGCTTAATCTTGTTTAACTTCTGTGTATATCTGCGAGCTCGCAAGAACAAAGAAAGAACTTAAAACACGACGCTACAAATAATGCCTGTCAGATCGTTCCTCCCGTGAATAATCTTGCTACAAGTCATTATTTAAAATACGTATTGTGATAAACATCATTGATTAAACCGCATAGAGCAGGTTAAAGTGTGACCGCTCAAGGAAAATGCAGGGCAAACTCGAACTCCATCATCGAGCACGCCATTTAAGGAAGAAGAAGCCAATCAGCAATATGCGCCCAAACTCTTAGCAGTCTACTCTGCCGCAACTTTCCAAAATAATAAGTGAATTTAATTAATAAGTTATGTCATAGAGTTAACTATTGACTCGCATTACTTCAGGGACGTAAATGACTGATTTCAACAACAGTATGTTATCCGTAGCGATAATACTCTCCAGCATGTTTGCCACTGTGGGTGTCATGTATGGCTTGCTGAAATATCGTGATGCCACCGTAAAGCTACCCGTCGATCGCGAACAACTCGCCCGCATTCCCGCCTATGGTTTACAGCAACAAATACAAGATCTGCAAATGGACTTAATTGGAAGCATGCTGATGGGCGCGATGATAGTATCCCTGCCGTTTGCCGTCAGCAGCCTTAAAGCCCACATCACAGTCGGTCAATTCCCGTGGATATCTGTCATAACGGGTTTAATGGGATTAGCTTATTGCAGCTTTAAAACATGGAAAAACTTTTCAAAGCTCACCAAATTACCCCTAGGTCATACAGCAGAAATCGCCACTGCCAATGAACTCATAGGCTTACAAGCATTGGGTTATCAAGTGTTTCACGATGTCCAAGCCGACGGCTTTAACATCGACCATCTTGTCATCGGCAAAAATGGCGTATTCGCCATTGAAACCAAAGGCCGCCATAAACGGAACAAAGACCTACTCCAAACCAATGGAAATGGTAATGGCAGCAAGGGCTATCAAGTATTTTACAAAGACGGGCGCTTAAATTTCCCCTCATGGACAGAAACCAAACCCATAGAACAGGCTGAACGCCAAGCCAAGTGGGTCAGCCAATGGTTAACCAAAGCCACAGGAACACCAGTAACCTCAACCCCAGTCCTCGTATTCCCAGGCTGGTATGTCACCTGTCAGACAAAACCACCGTTCCCGATCGTTAACCACAAACAATTAGTCTGCACTATCCCAACCCTGCGCACCCAAGCAATCAGCCAACAACAAGCCGAACAGATTATTTATCAAGTAGCACAAAGATACTTGGGTAAAAATGAGGTGGGAAATAATTAAAGATAAAATATAAAATATAACCAGCATTCACTGAATACTAAAAAGATTAGTAATTATATTTAATTTAGGAAATATCACATTATGAACAATAATATAAAATTATTGATAGATACTTTAGAATCTCTACTATCCACAATCGAAATGGCGACATTTAATGCAATTCCATTTGATCAACAACACGGTTGGAACCAAGTTTACCTTGACCAAAAAGATGTAGAGAATTTTATAAAAAATTTGATAAAAAAACTAAATAGCTATTCATCTGTAAACATCACAGATGGTTTTTCTTCGACCGTTGAAAGTCACATCAACAATATAAATAGACTTAACAATTCAGCTAAAACCTATTTCACTAACAACGCAAGCCACCTTATTCACTTCGTCCCCTCCATATTTATTACACTTTATGCAGTAGAATCTGAAGTTAATAATGAACTTTTTTCTTTTGAAAATATTGAATCAGAAAAATTATTACCTAAAGATTTAGCTCGAAATTTGAGAGCAACGAAATCAAGACTTGATAGATTTTATATCGAAAGCCAAGATATACAAGAAAAAATCAAAACAATAAATGATGCTCATGAAGCAGCTGAATCACTTCCAACAGATCTTGAGGATTTAAGGGACGCTAAACAAGAATTGAACGCTTTACTAAAAATGGCGAAAAAAGAGTTTGAACAGACTAAAAAAGAAATTATCCAAATAAAAGAAGATTCTGCTATTTTAAAGTCAGAAATAAAAGCAACTAATGATGAATGCAATGTTAGTACAAATGAAATCAATAACTTAAAAATATCTGCTGATGCGTTAGTTGCACAATGTGATGATGCTTTGCAAATAACTACAACTCAAGGATTAGCGGCAGGTTTTGATCAAAAAGCAAATCAATTAAAATCTTCAATTTGGGTCTGGATTGCAGGCTTATTGGTTGCTCTGATTTCAGCATATTTAATCGGTTCTGAAAGGGTTAATTCTTTGACCGAAGTATTAAATAAAGATATCACTTCTGGACAAGCAATTTTACATACCGTAATGGCTATTATTTCAATTGGTGGCCCACTATGGTTAGCATGGATGTCAACACAACAAATTAACCAAAGATTTAAGCTTTCAGAAGATTATGCATATAAAGCAACTGTAGCAAAATCCTTTACCGGTTTTAAAAAGTTTGCAAGTAAATTTGATGAAGAAACGGAAAAAAGACTATTCAATTCAACATTAGATCGATTTGATGAAATGCCATTACGATTATTATCTACAAAAGACTATAGTAGCCCATGGCATGAGTTCACTGATTCTGAAATTTTTAAGCAAGCAATTAGATCTATACCAGCCCTTGCTATCGAAGCAGGAAAATTTGCAGATAAAGTTAACCTAAAGCGTACTGTTCCCATTAAAGATTCAATTTCACCAAAAGTGACTCCAATTCAAAAGACTGTTGTCGACGAATAGGAGTCAGCAATCAATTTAAAAAATAAATATTACAATATAATTTTTATAAATATTCCGTTTGTATTTTGATACATACAATTAGAGGTTATATGAAAAAAATATTCACCCAACAATTACGAATTGCTGATGAAATGAAAAGTGAGAGTGAAAAACTTAACTATTTAACCGCAATTATTAGATCTATTTTACAGTTAGCAGTAACAACTTCATTAGAAGTTTTTTCTGTATCCGGTTATAGCGAGGATACAACCTTACCTGAATTAATAGAACGTTTCCATACTCCTTCTGATGGTATGCCAATACATATTTTAGACTTACTAATCCCTATTCTAAGATGTTATATAGACTCAAAGTTTTTGATTGGTTTTTTTGAGAAACGCAAGGAGTACCCGATGCCGCTTTCAAAAGAGCTGCAAGATTGGGTGCAATTTAGAAACAGTAGACAAGGCCATGGAGTATTAGACAATAAAAAAACAATAGAATGGTCACAAAAAACCAGTACAATCATTAAACAATGTCTGTTAGTGTTTGAAAAAATAATTCCAGAAATAACAACTGAAAAAACACTTCATTTAAAATCAAACAAATTAAATCTATACATAAAATCTCCAATGGTTATTGATAATTGTGCGATCGTAATCCTAAAAATATCACAAAAAAAATCTGGCTGGCAGATGAAAGCACAATTACTATCTCATAGTGATTCAGATGAAATTTTAATTCAACTTCCTGAAGAAAACATATTCACACCATCAAGTGATCTCATTGAAAATTATAAAATAATTGAATTAGAGAGTGAAAATGGTGAATATCACATACTTGAACACAACATTCCAATAAGACAGACTGATACTTTCGAAGGACGAGAAAAAGAACTCAAGATATTTAAAGAATGGATCAATGATGAAGATTCTCGAAAATGTTTAATCTATGGTGATGGAGGATATGGTAAAACAACTTTATTACTAGAGGCTCTAAATTCATTATTAGAAAATGGCTTTAAAATTAACACTCCACTTCCAACTGTTATATGTTATTACACCGCAAAAATGACAAGATGGACATCTGACGGATTAACACATTATACCAGTATTGAACCAGTATTAGATGAAAGCGTTAGAGAGCTTATGAAATGTCTCTACAGTGTATTACCAAAAGAATGGTACACAGTTAGTGGTTCTGCATTAATTGACAAAGCTGTAAATGAACTTAAAAAAAATGGATACACTCGTGATGATATACTTTTAGTGTTAGATAATACTGAAACATTAGCAACAACAACACAAGAAACCATCGAACTTGCAAGACTTTTGCAAGTTTTAGGGAAAAAATTGGGTCGCATAATAATTACTTCTCGAAGACAAGAAGCGATTGAGGCTAAGCCTATACTTATAGAAGGTTTAACAATTAAAGATTGCGTAAATTTACTGCAAGCATTAGCACATAAACATAAAGCGGAGCCAATTCGTCAAGCAGGAGAAACAAAATTAAGAAAAATATCAGAGAAACTAAGTCGAAAACCAATTTTATTAGAAGCTCTTGTTGTTTATATTGGGCGACAACGAAATATCAGTATAGATCAAGCGATGGAAAACTTATATAAAAGGTCTAATGAGGAATTGTTGGAATTTTTATATGAAGATGCTTGGAATAGAATTAGTCAATTACAGAAAGAAGTGTTTTACATCTTAGTATCATTAACTTGCCCATTAGATCAGTATTCTATCAGTAGAGCTTGTCAACTTTTAGAAATTCAACACAGTGAATTACAATCTAGTTTAGCCGAAACTCATTTTGCTTCAGTAACAGACTACGGTACTCACTATAGTTTAGAACTAGTTGATTTAGCTAAACGCTTCTTTCATAAAAAGCTGAAAGAACTAAACAGTGAAGAAAAAAGATCAATAGAAAAATATGCAATTGAAGTTGACAGCTATGCTAAGGAGCGTGAATCAATAGAGCTTGCCTATAGAAAAGATCGTGTTGCCGAGGCATTTAGAAGTGATTTTGCCAAGGCAGCCAAGGTAGCAGTAGATAAAGGTGACATATGCAGAGCAATTGAAAATTTTGAACTAGCAATAGAAGATGACCCATTAAACTCTGCGCTACATGATAGATATTCATGGTTACTTGCTCACAAAGTAAAAGACCTAAATAAAGCCCTAGAAATGTCAGAAAAATCAGTTATATTAAATAATAAAAACTGTGATGCGGTGGTTAATCTAGCCCTAATACAATATAGGCTTGGAGAACTAGAACTAGGTGATAAAAATATTTCAACCTCGGTATCTTTAGGTAGGCCTGAATCTTTCGCATTCCTACAAATGGCAATAGCGAGATTTACAATGTCCCGTAAATCCATAAATACAGATACAGCATACAAATATTTACTTGATGCAGAGATTTTACTCAACAATGCACAAAAAAAGCATAAAGCAAGAAGTGGATATGATGCAAAAAATTTACAAGAAATATTAAAATTCAAAAATCTTGTTTTGAAAAAATTAAATGACTTTCGCCTAACCAAAGTTTAGTCGAGCGGAATGTCAGGATGAGCATAGTTCATCACTCAATGGTCACACCAGAACTGGCATTGTTGCACCAGTGACCTTCTAAAACATGGATGTTTTAGTAGAGCCTACAGGGATGTATCTACGGCGAGTCACTGGTGTAACAGTGCGAGAGCCTGCGGCAGGCAATTAGCAGCACTGTGCTATCAGCGACTTATAAAGCTAATTAGCAACTCAATCACGACAGAATGAATAACCAACGAACAAAAAAGCGAACCGCTAAGGGTTCGCTTTTTAATGCTTCAAATTCGCTGAAGCCAACTACACCATAATTGCGTTGCTGGCGAAGCTAATGCAAGGCGGATTGAAAGCTTTCGCGCGGAGTTGACTGGTGTCAATGAGCACGAAAGCTGAGATTCAACGCCGCAGTAGCTAGCCTAAGCAGCAATTATTATTCGTAGTCTGATAATGGCGCACAACTACACATCAAGTTACGATCACCGTAAACATCATCAATACGATTCACGGTTGGCCAGAACTTGTTAGTGCGTACTGCTGCACTTGGGAACACGGCCACTTCGCGGCTGTATGGGCGCGTATCAAACTCTGGGTCCATGATATCGGCCATAGTGTGCGGTGCGTTGTGCAGCGGGTTGTTGTCCACTGGCCATTCACCTGATTCCACTTTGGCGATTTCAGCGCGGATGGACACCATAGCGTCGATAAAGCGGTCAAGCTCCACCTTAGACTCAGATTCCGTCGGCTCAATCATCAAGGTTCCCGCGACAGGGAAGCTCATGGTTGGCGCATGGAAACCGTAGTCGTTCAAACGCTTAGCGATATCCATTTCGGTTACGCCTGAGGCTTCTTTCAGTGGACGCAGGTCGATAATACATTCGTGCGCCACGCGATCGTTACGGCCACGGAACAATACTGGGTAATGTTCAGACAGCTTTTTCATCATGTAGTTAGCATTTAGCAGTGCAGTTTGCGTTGACTGTTTAAGCCCCTGCGTACCTAACAGCTTAATGTACATCCAGCTGATAGGCAGAATGCCAGCACTACCGTAAGGTGCGGCTGATACCGCGCCGTTGTTATCGCTTATCTGACCCGGTTTAACCACCACATGACCCGCCACGAATGGCGCTAAATGGGCTTTTACGCCGATTGGGCCCATACCTGGGCCACCGCCGCCGTGTGGAATAGCGAAGGTTTTATGCAGGTTAAGGTGTGATACGTCAGCACCGATAAAGCCTGGAGTCGTTAAGCCTACCTGCGCGTTCATGTTGGCGCCGTCTAAATACACTTGGCCGCCATGCTGATGCACTATGTCGCAGATTTCGCGGATAGATTCTTCATACACACCGTGGGTCGATGGGTAAGTGATCATGATGCAAGACAGGTTTTCAGCCACTTCGGCGGCTTTAGTCCTCAAATCGTCTAAATCGACGTTACCTTGCTTATCACACGCAGTCACAATCACTTGCATACCCGCAAGTTGCGCCGATGCAGGGTTAGTGCCGTGGGCAGATTGTGGGATCAAACAAATGTTTCGGTGCGCATTACCACGTGACTCATGGTATTTTTTGATGGCTAACAAGCCCGCGTATTCACCTTGAGCGCCTGAGTTAGGTTGAATACACACAGCGTCGTAACCTGTGATGTTCACTAACCATGTCGACAATTCTTCAATCAGCTGAGTGTAACCTTTAGCTTGATCCTGCGGGCAGAATGGGTGCATGTTGGCAAATTCTGGCCAGCTCACTGGTATCATTTCAACCGCTGCGTTTAACTTCATGGTGCATGAGCCCAGTGAAATCATCGAGTAGTTAAGTGCTAAGTCTTTGCTTTCGAGACGTTTGATATAACGCATCATCTCGGTTTCGCTTTGATAGCGATTAAACGTTGGGTGACTTAAAATCGCATCTTGGCGCACTAATGCAGCAGGAATCGACTGGCTACCTTGGCTAACAATTTGCGCGTCTAACGCGGCTACATCTAAGCCATGGCCAGCGCCTAAAATCACTTCAAACAGTGCTTCGATATCTGAGCGCAGTGTGGTTTCGTCAACACTCACGCCTACAATGCCGTCGGCATCGAAACGTAGGTTCATTTCAGCAGCCAGTGCGCGTGCGTTCACGGCAGTAACATCTAAGCCTTTGATGCTGATGGTATCAAACCAAGTGCTGTTAACTAAACTCACGCCCTTAGCTTGTAAACCTGCCGCTAAAATGTCGGCAAAGCGGTTGATGCGTGACGCGATGGTTTTCAGGCCATCTGGGCCGTGGAATACAGCGTAGAAAGACGCCATATTGGCTAACAAAATTTGTGCAGTACAAATATTTGAGTTGGCTTTTTCGCGGCGAATATGTTGCTCGCGAGTTTGCATCGCCATACGCAGGGCGCGGTTACCACGGGCGTCTTTTGACACACCAATGATACGACCCGGCATTGAACGTTTGTGCTCATCACGGGCAACAAAGAAAGCCGCGTGTGGACCACCAAAACCCATTGGCACGCCAAAACGCTGCGCGCTACCAAATACTACATCGGCGCCCATAGAGCCCGGTGATTTCAGTAATACCAACGACATAATGTCGGCGGCCACAGTCACAATCACGTTCTTGGTACGCAAAGTTGCGAATAATTCAGTGAAGTCAGTGATTTGGCCTAAGCGGTTAGTGTATTGGAACAAAGCACCAAACAGCTCGTAGTTCACGGCATCTTGTGCAGGGCCCACGATGACATCAAAACCAAAACACTCAGCGCGGGTTTTGACTACGTCTAAGGTTTGCGGGAACACATCATCGGCAACAAAGAAGATATTCGATTTTTTCGCTTTAGAGACACGCTTTGCCAGCGCCATGGCTTCGGCAGCGGCGGTCGCTTCATCTAACAAAGACGCAGAGGCTAAATCTAAGCCCGTTAAGTCCATCGACACTTGTTGGAAGTTAAGAATGGCTTCTAAACGACCTTGGGCGATTTCTGGCTGGTAAGGCGTATAAGCCGTGTACCAACCGGGGTTTTCAAATACGTTACGTAGGATTACGTTTGGCACTTGGGTGCCGTAGTAACCCATGCCGATATAGCTTTTAAAGACTTGGTTTTTATCTGCTAGACCACGGATATAGGCGATACCTTCGGCTTCACCGCAAGAATCACCAATGCTTAAATCTTGGCTTAAGCGAATCGATTCAGGCACGATTTGCGCGGTGAGGTCTTCAAGAGACTCAGCGCCAACAAAATTAAGCATCGCTTGTTGTTGGTGGCTATCAGGGCCGATGTGACGACGTAGGAATAAATCGTGCTGTTCTAACTGAGTGAGGGTTTGCTTGGTCATGATAAACCTTGTTCCAGATTTGCCGAAACTCAGAACTGTAGGGTACTGATTAACGGACTGTTGTTATGTCAATCTTGTGCTAAAACAAACAAAGCCCCTCAGGGCTTTGTTAACACCGACGATTACTCTTCGTCGATTACCGCTTGGTAGCCTTCGGCATCTAGCAGCGCATCGATGTCTGATTCGTCAGAAGGCATCACGCGGAAAAACCAGCCTTCGCCGTAAGCATCGCTGTTAACCAGCTCAGGAGAATCCTCTAGGGCAACGTTTACAGCAATCACTTCGCCAGAAATAGGCGCATAAATGTCAGATGCCGCTTTGACTGATTCCGCTACCGCGCAGTCTTCACCTGCGGTAACAGTATCGCCAACTTCTGGAAGCTCTACGAAAACCATGTCGCCTAACAGCTCTTGGGCATGATCAGAAATACCTACTGTGTAGCTACCGTCGGCTTCTTTACGGATCCATTCGTGTGAAGAGGCGTATTTCAGTTCTGTCGGAATATTGCTCATTGTTATTGTTCCTTGTTCCGTTTTTTTAAAATGCTGGTTTACCGTTACGCACAAAGCTTGGCGCGACTACTTTAACAGCCACACGCTTTTTACGCATTTCAACTTCTGCCGTATCCCCAATTGCATTAGGGACGCGCGCCAACGCAATAGAATAGCCCAAGGTTGGCGAGAAAGTACCGCTGGTGATCACGCCTTGGTGCTCAATACCGGCAGCATCAGTGAAAAATACAGGCATATCATGGCGTAGCACGCCTTTTTCTTCCATCACTAGGCCGACTAATTTGTCGGTGCCCGCCGCGCGTAGTGCTTCTAGGGCGCTACGGCCAATAAAGTCACGCTCGATAGGTTCCCATGCAATGGTCCAGCCCATGTTGGCGGCCAATGGGTTGATGGTTTCGTCCATATCTAAGCCGTAAAGATTCATACCGGCTTCAAGACGCAGAGTGTCACGCGCACCCAGACCACAAGGTTTAACCCCTTGCTCTAACAGTGCTTGCCACAAGGCCTCTGCTTCATCTTCTGGGACAATAATTTCGTAACCCGCTTCGCCGGTATAACCCGTAGTGGCAATAAACAGCGAGCCCGCTTGCTTACCGAAGAAAGGTTTCATGCCTTCGATAGCGGCGTTTTGCTCGGTGCTAAACACGGCAGCGGCTTTCGCTTTAGCGTTAGGGCCTTGTACCGCGATCATTGATAATTCAGGACGTTCAGTCACAGTGACATCAAAACCTTGGGCTTGCTTAGCAATCCAAGCGAGATCTTTTTCACGGGTGCCTGAGTTAACGACTACGCGGTAATGCGTATCGGTAAGATAATAGGTGATGAGGTCATCTATAATGCCCGCATTTTCATCTAACATGCCGGCGTATAAGGCTTTACCTGGAACTTTAAGCTTAGCCACATCGTTTGCGAGCAACTTACGCAAAAATGCACCAGCATCATTGCCCATCACATCAACCACTGTCATGTGGGAAACGTCGAACATGCCCGCGTCTTGACGCACGGCGTGATGTTCTTCGATTTGTGAGCCATAGTTGAGCGGCATGTCCCAACCGTGGAAATCAACCATCTTAGCGTTTGATTCTATGTGCTTGTTAAACAGAATAGTTTTGTTAGCCATTGTTATCCCTTTTTGCGGCCTTTTTCAGGTCTCTGCCTAGTGTAGGGTGTAGATACTAGGGTCTAAAATGCGGCGAAATTATACCTTGCGTCACAAATTTGTATACAGGATATTTTTCTAATCCGAAGTCACTGCCATTAGATTTTCTTATCTTAAACCTGTAATTTTTTTACATGCGAACGGCAGATTTGCGCAGCTTGCAAACAAATCGCTGATATTAGCAGCAATTCTGATCACATTAGCGCAACCGCGGCTAACGACATAACTTAGGCAGCGCCGACTTATTGCCCATGGCCTGTTGTATGAACACTGTTTTCAGCCCAGCGACATTATCAACCAGATTTAACCCCAAATCGCGGATCGCTTTTTTAAGTGGGTTGCTGCCTTCAAAGAGTCGTTTAAAGCCTTCCATTGCGGCAATCATCTCCATGGCATCGGCTTTGCGCCAACGCTCAAGGGCGCGCAAATTGGCATAATCGCCGATATCTTTACCCGCTTGCTGTAATTCATTGACCACTTCGATAATGCTGGCGGCATCTAAAAAGCCGAGGTTAACCCCTTGGCCAGCCAGTGGATGAATGGTGTGCGCCGCATCACCGGCTAACACTAAGCGATGGCGGGCAAAATGGCGGGCATAACGCATTCGCAGTGGAAAAGCTTGGCGCTCGCTTTCAAGCTGACATAAGCCTAAACGGCCATCAAAGGCGGCGGTTAAGTGGCGCTCAAATTGAACGTTATCCATGGCTAATAATTCGTTGGCGCGCTCTGGCGGCACAGACCACACAATAGAGCACAGATTGTCTTCATACAGAGGTAAAAATGCCAACGGCCCGTCCTGTAAAAATACTTGGCGAGCGGTAGCAAGGTGCGGTAATTCAGTACGAATAGTGGCGACTAACGCATGGTGGCCGTAATCCCAAAAGGTCAGCGGTATTTTACACTGCTCACGCACCCAAGAGTTCGCACCATCGGCGGCGACTACCAACGCAGCACTGACACTTTCTATTCCAGACTCGGCGCCATTAGCGAGGGTCAGCCAAGCTTCGCGCTCACCAAAGGCAATGCGTTCAATACGTTGGTTTTCAATATGGGTGATGTTGTCAAACTCACTGACACGTTTGGCGAGGGCGTAGCTGATGGCATCGTTTTCGATAATAGTGCCAAGGCTTGCTTCGCTGATGCTGTTGGCGTCAAAGGCAATTTTGCCAAAGCCGTCTTTATCCCACACGGCCATTTTTTGGTAAGGCGTAGCACGGGCTGTCTCTACATAAGCCCAAGCACCTAAATGTTCTAACAAACGCTGGCTTGCCTTATTGATAGCACTCACGCGTAAACGCGCTGAGCCGCTGACGGCTTCTGTCTGCCCTGCATCAATAACAACAACATTAAGATTAGCCTGTGCCAATCCAATCGCGGTGGCGAGTCCCACCATGCCACCGCCCACAATAGCAATGTCATAGGTTTGCGAACTTAACATGGGTACATCCTTTTCGCGTTGCGATACCAGTGAATAGCGTTGCTTTGCCGTCATTGCCTTACGGGCGATAGACGTTAGCGATATCAACGCATTCGAGTGTTATTTCCAGCCCATCGCTTTTTGGGCTACAGGCGTTTTAAGTGGCACAAACCAAGATAATGACCGCAAGCCTAAATTACGACCGAGCGCCAAGGGCCAATACTGGTTTGAAAAACCACGGACTAAAAATTCAATATTACGGATAGTGCTGTTTCTATCGTGCTCACGAGCTTTTAGATATGCATGGGTTACGGCAACACTGCCGATATCATCGCCCTGCTCTAGCGCCGTTTTGAGCACCTCAAGCAAACTCACCACATCGCGAAGACCTAAGTTAAATCCTTGTCCTGCAATAGGATGCACCGTCTGCGCCGCATTGCCGATAAACACACATCTATGGTGGATAGGCCTTGGCATATACGACAAATCAAGCGGATACGCATGGCGCGTACTCACATCAACAAATTTGCCTGCGCGATAACCAAAAGCTTGCTGCAGCGCCGCTAAAAACTCAGCTTTAGGCGCGGCTTGCATTTGCTTGGCACCTTCGGCATCGAGCGCCCACACCATTGATAATCGCGGCTGGCCTTGAATGTCGCCCATAGGTAACAGCGCTAAAGGGCCTGTTTGGGTAAAGCGCTCATAGGCCCAATGTTGGTGGGGTTTGTCGGTTTGAATATTGGCGATAATCGCCGTTTGTGCAAAAGCCACTTGGGTAATGGGCAAATTAAAACTGCTGCGAACTTTAGATTGCAAACCATCGGCGGCGACCACCAGCTTAGCTTGAATGCGCTCACCGGTATCGAGTAGCAATGTGTGGCTATCGATAGTGGCGTCGATTTGCACAAGTTTGGCGGGGCAAAACAGTTTTACATCGCTTTTAGTTAACTCGCTAAATAGCACTTGGCCGACACGTTCAAGCTCGACCACTTGGCCTAACGCATCTAAATGAAACTGCGCCGCATTGAGCTCTGTCATACCAAAATGGCCACGGTCCGACACATGGATATTTTCAATCGCCGTGCCCAAATGGGCGAGCTTAGGCCATAAACCTAAGCGAGATAATTCGAAAATAGAGCCGTGGGCGATAGCGATAGAGCGCGCATCAAACCCGGGATGTTGTTTATCAGGGACATGCGCCTCAATTAACGCAATGGAAAGTGGTCTAGCTAATTGATGTGCGAAGGACTGTGCAGATAAGGACTGTGCCGATGATAAACGCGCTAGCGCTAACGCTAAGGTCGCGCCCGCCATGGCGCCGCCAACAATAGCGATGTCGACGTTTTGAACTGAAGTATCCATGTGCTTCGTGGTCGTCATGGGGATCTCATTCAAGCTATGGCATGGCGCACCTGCTATATCAACAGTTGCGACAATGCAATTAACAATACTGGTGTCATGGACGAAAAGGCCAGACGAGCCAGCCTTTTATATCAAATTAAATAACCATTATAAAAACTTAAACAATAGCGATTTGATTAACTTAATAATTGCGATGATTAGTGCACCGCTGCAATGTCGTCGCTTTCGCCATGGGGAAGTTCGGGGCCAAATTCGGCGTAACACATAATCGCAGCTATCCGCACAAACTCGAGCAGTTCAGTGTATGCCGCCTCGGACTCTTCATCGTCGGCAACATCAAATTCAACTTGGGCAATTTCGGCTAAGTCTTTAATGACTTCACGCACCTCAGTCGAAGCCTGATTAAGTTTGGGCTGAATAATCGCCATACCAGTCAAAAAGCTTTGCGCCCACAAAGATAAAGCCTCAACACGCTGGCTAAGCGGTTCTTCTTCCTCTGGCAACAGCGGCATAAAGCCAAATTCAAACTCGGCTAAACGCGTTACTGAATCTTGGAACAAATCACACACCAGTTGATGTAACTGCGCTGGCAACGGCTGGCCGTCGTTCATCAGATCAAATAAAGGCTTGATCCAAGTGTCGCCAGTTTGCTCTACACCACCGCAAATTAAACCGACTAAAGCGCCGTGAACTTCAACCGGATGCTGACCAATTTCGGCCGCATCTAAGGCAATTTTTAAGCTATCGATTCGTAACGAAGGAGGGGTGGCCATATCAGATCCCAATAAGATTTTTTCAGCTGCAATGCTAGCAGAGATAAAGACTTGAACCAATACTGAATCCCGATAATGCGCAAATCCACAGGACTTAAGTTAATAATTTCAACAACTGCTCACACAAGCAGCAAACAAAACTATCCCGACAAATCCATTGGCGGCTTACCTTGCACTTTTAATTTTAGCCCTATATAGTCCGCTTCAGAGGTTAACGAAAGGATCCCCCGTTATATGAGTAACAGTGCAGTTGAAATTACCCTACTTGGGCGCACCTACTCTATCGCTTGCCCGAAAGGCCAAGAGGATGCCCTACGTACGGTGGCACTAGGTGTTGAACAACAACTTATTGCGTTAAAAAGCCGAACCAATAGCCTTAGTCGTGAAGAAATCGCAATTATGGCAGCGCTCAATATTGGACACGAGTTGTTCCAAGAAAAGCAAAAGAACAAGCATTACATGCAACAGATGGACGACCGAATCAGCTTGCTGCAGTCGACCCTCGAAAATGCCTTAGTTGAGCGTTCAACTAAATAGCATTAAAGTTTAACTGTGAAGCACGAGGGTTTAGCGCGATAACGCCGCTAAGTTAACTCTTTTGATACACAGAGAATGGCTAAACTGGCTTAAATACTAAGACAACTTTTAGCGATTCAGTACCGTTTTGCTCCCTGGGATGCATGCCAACTGGTAATGTCCCTGTGCCGATAATTTTGATCTTAGGGTGAATGCTTTACTGACATTGTGCATGCTCGGCTCGTACCGAGAAGCCTTAGGAGGTAATCATTTTCCCGCCTTGAACCTACGGTTCAAGGGCTACACCGGGTAGCGGCATTCTGGGGAGCATCTTAATTTATGTCTACATCTTCTACACTCAGCGACAATCTTCCTGCTAAAAGTAAGGCACCGCAAGCTGCGGCGCGCATCGATATCAACGCAAAAGAAAGTCGCCAGCAATTACGTAAAACCATCCGCAGTGCACGTAAATCGCTAACACCAGCTGAGCAAACCTTGGCAAGCCTTAATGCCTGTCACAAAATGATTGATAGGCTACAAGCTCAAAAAGCACAGCATGTAGCATTGTACTTAACCCATGATGGTGAACTTGCGACCGCGCCGCTTATCAATGCACTGTGGCAATTAGGCATTAATACCTACTTACCCAGATTGCACCCCTTCAATGCCGGACAACTACTTTTTTTGCGTTACACCGCTGACACGCCGATGCAGCCCAATCAATTTGGCATCTTAGAACCTAAATTAGCTGTGCGCGCCATCATCCCCGTGACTGAGTTAGATATTGTCATCACTCCCTTGGTCGCTTTTGATGCTGTGGGTAATCGCATGGGGATGGGCGGCGGCTATTACGATAGGACTCTGGCGAACTGGCAGCTTCAGGGCAAACCTTTACCTATGGGTTACGCCCATGACTGCCAACAAGTGCCGAGCTTACCCTGTGAGTATTGGGATGTGCCTTTACCGATGATCATCACCCCAAGCCGCGTGCTGACGTTCTAAACGATTTTGATTTAATCATCAAAGCACTACTTTAACTGGCGACCGCCATCGACATTATGGCAACGACCCGTAACGTAGCGACTATTCAGTAGATATTGCACTAAATCGATAATTTCCTGATTGCCGGCCTCTTTTGGTAATAACGCTTTGGCTAAGGTTTTTTGTTGATAGGCAGCATCATCCTCAGGATTAAATAAAATCATCGCTGGGGCGATGGAATTGACTTTCACCTCGGGGGAAAATTTAGCAGCAAAGGATAATGTCATATTGTGCAGCGCAGCTTTACTAGCAGCGTAGGCAATATGCTTCTGACTGCCCTTTTCGGCCACATAATCGGTAATATGGATAATATCACTCGCACCAATATTACCACCCGCTCCGCTGCGTAGCGGCGCTTCTAAGGCCAAGTTTAATTGATAGGGCACGCTCACATGCACTTGCATCATCCGCTGCAACACTTCGCTCGGCGCAAAAGTAGCGCTTTTTAAAGGCGCATTCTTGGTAAGCACAGGATCAGGCAGCCAATCGGACGCATTGTGAATAATAGCGCGAATTTGAGGCAGCTTAGCGAGCTCATCGATTAAGGATTGCACTTGGATATCATCATAAAAATCACAGGGATACAAAGTCGCGCCTAAAGTTTTTAGCTCATCAATACTCGCATAGTGGCTACGATAGGTACCAATCACACTCAGGCCTTGGGCGAGAAAATGTTTGGCTAAGGCGTAACCAATACGCTTACCTACGCCAGTGATGATGATGGGAGATGTCATACTAATCCTGTTATTTTTAAAGCGATTATGGCTCGGTTTATGATTCATTGAATGGTAAATACACCTAAGACTCAAGCAAAACCAATCAACATCCCAAATCCTAGCGTATTTTTTTAGATTTAATCTAACTGGAAGGCTAATTAATAATGCTGATCACGTCTAAAATTAGATCCAATCTCGCATCAACTGCGATCTAAAATCATTGCTGCTGCGTATAGGATAAGCTAAAGCTAAAGCTAAGCTCACGCATTAAGATTAAATTATCTGAGGTATCCCCGATGGAACTGCGAATTTTTTATGATGGAAACTGTCCATTATGTAGCGCCGAAATGCGTCAACTGAAAGCGCGCGATCCCGATAACTTAATTGCGCTAGAAAATTTAAATGCGCCAGACTTTAGCCAGCGTTTCAGTTATATCGATAAAAACTACGCTAATACTATTCTGCATGGCGAAACCGCAACCGGCGAAATATTACTCGGCTTAGATGTCACCTGCAAAGCGTGGGCACTTACGGGAACCCGTTCTTGGATACAATTATTACGCTTACCTATTATTAAACCCGTTGCCGATTGGCTTTACTTGCGCTTTGCTAAAAATCGTTATCGCATTTCTTATTTACTGACAGGTAAAGCCCGCTGCGACGATAATTGCCAATTGCCCACTAAGCGCCGCTGATTTAGGTTTAGAAAGCGTAAAACGCAGACATAAAAAAACGGAGCTCAAGGGCTCCGCTTTTAACTCGTTATAATCTAAAAAGATTATTCGAATAATTATTTAACGAAATCAACGCCTAGTTTGATATCGCCTTTCAGCGTATCTAACATAGAATCACGGGCGTTAGCTTCAAATGCACTCACTTCACCGTAAGGCAGTACTTTTTCAATACCGTTTTTGCCTAACAATACAGGTTGTGCGAAGAACTGGGCGTGTTCACTACCACCGTCAACGTAAGCACATTCAACGACGTTAGCTTCGCCTTGCAGACCACGAACCAAAGACAGACCGAAACGGCAAGCCGCTTGACCCATAGACAATGTCGCGCTGCCGCCACCGGCTTTAGCTTCAACCACTTCTGTACCCGCGTTTTGAATGCGAGTTGTCATGGTTGCCACTTCTTCATCAGTGAACGTCACGCCTTCAACTTGAGAAAGTAATGGCAAAATGGTCACGCCGCTATGGCCGCCGATCACATTCACTTTAACATCAGCAACGTTTAAGCCTTTTAATTCAGCAATAAAGGTTTCAGAGCGGATCACGTCCAGCGTGGTAATACCAAATAGACGGTTTTTATCGTAAACACCGGCTTTTTTCATCACTTCGGCTGCAATAGCCACAGTGGTGTTAACTGGGTTGGTGATAATACCGACTAAAGCAGTAGGACAAGTCGCAGCCACTTTTTCCATCAGGTTACGCACGATACCAGCGTTGATGTTAAACAGATCAGAACGATCCATGCCTGGTTTACGCGCAACACCAGCAGAAATCAGCACTACGTCTGCATCTACCAGCGCAGGCGTTGGATCTTCACCGGCAAAACCTTTGATTTCAACAGCGGTCGGGATGTGGCTCAAGTCAACCGCAACACCCGGAGTAACCGGTGCGATATCATATAGAGACAGCTTTGAGCCCGCAGGCAGTTGAGTTTTTAACAGTAAGGCAAGAGCCTGGCCGATACCGCCAGCAGCACCAAGTACAGCAACTTTCATAATGAACTCCGTTATTTCTCGGATATGTGTGACATGGATCTAATTTGCGTGTGCGTCACATTACTGGAATGTCGCAACAATTTCAATTATCCCTTAGTCGTGGAACAAAAGAATTTCGAAATAACTGATAGCTCACAAAAGAACAATGACTCGATTGCACATTTTAAGCCGATGATAATGATGCTGAGTCTGCTGCTTAGTGAATGTTTATTCAGCCAATTTGATTGTATGTTGACAATTTGTTTAAAAATATTCAAAATGGGCCTGTTTTTTTGAATAAAGAATAATAATATTATGCAGACGACCAAGAATCAGGATGACCTTGTTAGAGTTTTTAAGTCGATTTTAAAAGAAGAGCGCTTTGGCTCTCAAAGTGAAATCGTCATCGCCTTGCAAGCTGAAGGCTTTGGTAATATTAACCAATCAAAAGTATCACGCATGCTCAGCAAGTTCGGCGCCGTTCGGACTCGCAACGCTAAACAAGAGATGGTGTATTGCTTACCCGCCGAATTAGGCGTGCCAACCGCAGGCAGCCCATTAAAAAACTTAGTGCTGGATGTTGACCATAACCAAGCCATGATTGTAGTGCGAACCAGCCCTGGCGCAGCACAACTGATTGCCCGCTTATTGGATTCTATCGGTAAGCCAGAAGGGATTTTGGGAACGATTGCAGGTGATGATACGATTTTTATTTGCCCATCAAGCATCCAAGATATCGCCGACACCTTAGAAACCATCAAATCTTTATTCAATTATGCCGAATAAAAAAAGCACTTAATGCCTTGGCATTAAGTGCTTTATCAAAATGTAACTCTTACAACTCAACTACAACTCAACTTGGTCAGTCACAACAATTTACTCATCGAACTGCAGCATAAAATCTAAAGCGGGTACGAAGAAAGATGAACCCGTTAATGCCTTAGTAAAATGCATTAAATGATCATGATTACCTTCGCCATCACCAAATATCATGCTGTGTAGCATTTTTTCAAAATGTTCGGGCGTACGACAGCAAGCAATAAACATCAACCCCTGCTCTTTAAGCGATCCGTAGGGCATGCTCTGACGTAGGATTTCCATTGAGTTTCCGTCAGCATCTTTAAGATTCACCCGTTTTATATGGCTGGTGAGTGGCTTATCCTTGGATTCATATTCGATATTATCTTGTTTAGTGCGCGCGAATATATCTTCTTGTTTTTTAATCGGTAAGCGGTTCCACTTACTTAAGTTATGGGCATATTTTTGTACGTGAACATAACTGCCGCCCTTAAATCCAGCATCCTCATCACCAACCAGTGTGACTTCTTGACGATGGCGTCCCTTTGGGTTTTCAGTACCATCGACAAAACCGGTCAGATCGCGACTATCCATAAATCTAAAGCCGCGCTCTTCGTCCACTAATTCCACCAAATCTTCAAACATTTGGCTAATTTCATTGGCGACTAAATGCAGAATATCGTAACGGTCACAGCGAATATGTACATACAAATCATATTCGATTGCAGGTGCATCAAGACTCCCAGCTTGTATCGCAGGGAAAGGCCTTAACATTTTAGGGCGGGCATCGGTATAGAGGCTATCCCAGTAATTAGCGCCGATACCGACAAAACCATTGAATGCACTGTCAGAATACTGATCTGTCAGTTCGTAAATATACTGCGCTACGTTGGCAAGGCAGGGACGTAACTGCGACTCCACATTATCATTTGCATTAAACATCAAGTAGATACTATGTAAGTTTCCCTCTGCACACACACCTAACTGTTCACGCGGCATATTTTGAATATCCATTTGGTTGTGACCCTGTTCTAAATTCATTTTCGGTAATATTATCCGCAACTTTCCCTAAAAATGACATTAACTAACGCACACTTTACTCGAGTTTATTAATGATAATGCCTATAACGAAGCGTTGTTGTGCTCAAGCTCATTGAAAAATGATGCAACGCATAAATTTCGCTAGCGAGTCTACCCCAATACAGTAGGCAAAGCTCACTAACACCATGATATTTATTTAAACTAATACCCTGCAGCATGACCATCTTTACGACTCTCAGATGCACCGCGGTAAACGCCAGTTTCTGCATTAAAGCCAATCGCTTGATAACCACCAAAATCCCCTAAAGCATCACGCAATATATGCCCTTTTTTAATGAGCTCACGGCGCGTTTCAACAGGAAAGCCTGACTCTAGGCTCACATAACCGCCATCGGTCATCACCTCGCCAGTAGGCTCAGTAGAACCGCTATGTAAAATCCGAGGCGCATCGCCCGCTTCTTGTAGGTTCATTTTAAAATCAATGAGATTCATTAAAATTTGTGCATGCATTTGCGGCTGCGTTGCACCGCCCATGACCCCAAAACTAAGCCAAGGCTTACCTGCTTTAGTCACAAACGCGGGAATAATCGTTTGAAAAGGTCGCTTACCTGGCGCATAGGTATTGAAACGTCCCTCAGTTAAATCAAACATTTGCCCACGATCTTGCAACACAAAACCCAGATCGGCCGGCGTCATTCCCGAGCCCATACCACGGTAATTACTCTGGATAAGTGACACCATATTGCCGTCTTTATCTGCCGTTGTGAGGTAAACCGTATCACCGTGCTGTAGGGCAGGATTACCTGCATCAACACTTTTGGCGGCTTTATTCGTGTCAATTAATTTAGCGCGCTCATAGTTGTAGTGTTGTGATATCAACTCGGTAACAGGGACGTTATTAAAGGCCATATCGGCATAAAATTTAGCTCTGTCGGCAAAAGCCAGTTTTTTAGCCTCTACAAATAAATGCACATATTCAGGGCTGTTAAAGCCCATAGCAGCGACATCAAAGGGTTCCATGGTTTTTAAAATTTGCAGTGCGGCAATGCCTTGTCCATTGGGCGGTAATTCCCACACATCATAACCACGATAATTGACCGAAACAGGCTCAACCCATTCGCTGGTATGACTGGCTAAATCTTCATAGCTTAAATAGCCCCCTTGGGACGCCATATATTTATCAATACTTTTAGCGATATCACCTTTATAAAATGCATCACGCCCACCCTTAGCAATTTTCTCATAGGTGTTTGCTAGGGCGGGATTTTTAAAGATTTCACCTACCGCAGGTACCTTACCCGTTGGCATATAGGTTTCTTTAAATCCTGGGAATTTAGCCAGTTTTTTAGCACTGCTATCAAGATAATAAGCAATCAGCTCAGAGACCGGAAAACCATTGCGAGCGTAACCAATCGCGGGGGCAAGATTATCCGCCATCGGTAATTTGCCAAACTTATTATGCAACTCATACCAACCATCAACCGCGCCGGGAACCGATACAGGCAAAGGGCCAAGTGGCGGTAAATAGTCTAGCCCAAGGGATTTAAGCTTTTCTAAGCTCAATGACTTTGGACTACGGCCTGAAGCATTAAGACCATAAAGACGCTTATCTTTCGCGCTCCAAACGATGGCAAATAAATCACCACCTACACCCGAGCCTGTGGGCTCAACCAAGCCTAACATGGCATTAGCGGCAATCGCGGCATCTACCGCACTGCCACCTTGCTTGAGTATATCAATCGCGACTTGTGTTGCTAATGGCTGGCTCGTCGCCGCCATTCCATGTGTTGCATACACTTCTGAGCGGGTTGCAAAGGCTTTACCCGTAATTCTATCCATGGCCATAACTCCTGCAGACGATACCGCGGTTGCAACAATAACGAGGGTATAAATTGAATTTATTATTTTTAACATAACACCTCCTAAATAAGAGAGTTAACGTAACAAGGCTGAGCAAAGATATCACCAAGCAATAGCACTTAAACTCAAGTTAAACGTAAGTAAAAATGTCTTACTCTCGCTCACGTATCCGATGCTGGAGCGCTCTATAGCCTTGCCTAACATAGGTTAAATTACTGCTGGGCTCTGCATTTTAAGCAAGTTTACGTATACAATAGCGCGATATTTTGAACCCTTAGCCACAGGATGCCCCATGCCTTGGATCCAACTCCGTGTAAATACCAATAGCGATGATGCTGAAACCATTAGTGATTTACTTATGGAAGCCGGCTCAGTCTCGATAACCTTCGAGGATGGTAAAGATACACCTATTTTTGAACCTAAACTGGGTGAAACCCCGCTATGGCGTGATACCGTTGTCGTGGCGTTATTTGATGCCGAAACCGATCTAACGCCAACCATCGCGATGCTGAAAACCTTGCCATTTCTCGGTGAAAACTTCAGCCACAAGGTAGAACAAATCGAAGATAAAGACTGGGTGCGCGAATGGATGGATAACTTTCATCCTATCCTCTTTGGCACACGTTTATGGATCTGCCCAAGCTGGCGCGAAATCCCTGATCCAACCGCAGTAAATGTGATCCTCGATCCCGGCCTTGCCTTTGGCACGGGCACACATCCCACCACAGCGCTGTGTTTAGAGTGGTTAGATAGCTTAGATTTACGTGATGAAGAAGTCATCGATTTTGGCTGCGGCTCTGGCATTTTAGCTGTAGCTGCGCTGAAGTTAGGCGCGAAAAAAGTTACCGGTATTGATATCGATTATCAAGCTATTGACGCCTCACGTGCTAATGCTGAGCGTAATGATGTCGCCGACAAGTTGGCACTCTACTTACCAGAAGATCAACCCGCTGATCTTAAGGCCGATGTACTGGTGGCTAACATACTGGCAGGCCCACTGCGCGAATTGGCGCCTTTAATCGCCGAACGCGTTAAAAGTGGCGGTAAATTGGCCCTTTCTGGTCTACTAAAAGAACAGGCCCAAGAAGTCTCTGACTTTTATAGTCAATGGTTCGATATGGACGAAGCGGCTCACAAAGAAGATTGGAGTCGCTTGACAGGCACACGCAAATAACGCTAAAGGGTGGCGCAACGTGCGCCACCGTTGACTTCTCACAATATAGCCTCTGACTTCTTGACGATTAAATGTCAAGAAATAAAATTGCCTCTAGGTCATTTATTGACCTTTGCATCGCCAACAAAAAGGGCTACTATAGCGCCCCTTTGAAGAGCAAGGTGAAACATAAAATGCAGATTGGACCCTATCAACTGAAAAATCAGCTGATCGTGGCACCAATGGCAGGTGTCACCGACCAAGCCTTCCGTAATCTTTGTCTTCGTTATGGCGCTGCCTTAGCGGTTTCCGAGATGCTTTCATCTAATCCTGAGGTTTGGGATACAGATAAAAGCCGCCAGCGCATGACGCATTCTGGTGAAGAAGGTATTCGCTCAGTGCAAATAGCCGGAGCCGACCCTGATTTAATGGCGCAAGCCGCGTTGTTCAATGTTGAACAAGGCGCTCACATCATTGATATCAACATGGGTTGTCCCGCAAAAAAAGTGAATAAAAAGCTGGCTGGCTCAGCGCTGATGCAAAACCCGCCGCTGGTAAAAGAAATTTTACAAGCCGTGGTCGCCGCAGTGAATGTGCCTGTCACGTTAAAGATTCGCACCGGTTGGGAGCCAGAACACAAGAATGGTGTTCAAATCGCCCAGATTGCAGAGAATTGTGGCATAGCTTCGCTCGCCGTTCACGGCCGCACGAGGCAATGTATGTACAGAGGCAATGCCGAGTACGACACGATTAAAGCAATCAAACAGAATGTCTCGATTCCTGTCGTCGCCAATGGGGATATCGACAGTCCGGAGAAAGCCCGCTTTGTGCTGGAATACACCGGTGCCGATGCCTTGATGATAGGACGGGGTGCTCAAGGACGACCTTGGATTTTCAGAGAAATCCAGCACTACTTGGAAACGGGTAATAAGCTAGCGCCCATTGAGGTTGCCGAACAGCGTCAAGTGATGCTGGAACACCTCACCAAACTGTATGATTTGTATGGTGAATATAAGGGTATCCGCTTTGCCAGAAAACATATGGGATGGTACCTAGACCAAGAAGCTCAGCGCCAATTTAGGGCTGACTTTAATCGGCTGGAAACCACTGCAGAACAGTATTCCCTCGTGGAATGTTATTTTGATGAATTAGTACAGAATTAATAAAGAGCAGAATAGAATGTTTGATCAGACAACTAACACAGAAGTTCACCAGCTTACCGTTGGCAAAATTGAAACCGCAAACGGCACTATCAAGCCCCAGTTATTACGTGATGCGGTCAAACGTGCCGTAACTAACTTCTTCGCACAGTTGGACGGTCAGGAAGCACAAGAAGTTTATGAAATGGTATTAAGCGAAGTGGAAGCACCTCTGCTCGACATCATCATGCAACACACTCGTGGCAACCAAACCCGCGCAGCAAACATGCTAGGTATCAACCGTGGTACTCTGCGTAAAAAATTAAAGAAATACGGCATGAATTAATCCGTAAGGATTAAGCTGTTGTATTGAAAAGGGCTTCTAGTTAATAGAAGCCCTTTTTGCATCCAAAGTTACACACTGAGTTACACACTGATAAAACCCACCACCTTAAAGTGCATTAGAAAAACTCGCCATACCTGCCTAGGTTACATGAGATTATTGAGGACATAGAAGCGGGCAAAACTTTAACTTGCTGCAAACCATTGCGGATACAGCAAATTACTAGATATTGAGAAAACCACATTACAAATATGGTTGAACTTCCTGATAGTAAAATTTATTGAAGTTTGGCAGGAATGCTTTAACAATGCTGTTGTTCGGCCTACGGGGAAAATCAATGCTTGAATTTAAGCCTTTTACTCTAATCTCGACTGACTGCGCATCTGCAAGTTTCTTTAGCTGTTCTGGTGATATGGCAAACACACCGTTATCAAATTCACTGACGTAAACTTGTCTTTGAGCTGATGATACCGAGTAATCAATTACACCATCATCGGCATACAACTCTACTTTATCATTCCCATTGTTTAACAGAAATGTGGCAGAACTTCCCTTACCTATGTTCAACCATGATCCTCTAGCTGTCGTTGTAACCTGCTCCATCGAAAATTTCACACCCAAAGCGATTATTTTATTTCCTGAATCTTTTATTACGAATGGGTTTAATTCTGCTGAGTTAGACACAATGCCTAAGTAGTCAGCGTCAATGACTCCACCTGTCATGGTTGTTGTGGTTCGATTTTCAAACTGATCTGTCTTTGTGACTGTGTTGTATTTGCTTGCATAGGATGCAGCACAGCCACTGACAAACAAGACGATAAATAATCCAGCTACAAATTGTTTCATTGTGTTTTCCCTAAAGTATGCTCATTAAATGATAAACAGATACTACAGTATTGCATTCTGTATTGCTTGATACATGGCTCACAGAATAGGTTGCAATAAAACTGAGCTAAATAACTGAAATTACTTATTCAAAATAATTAATGCCCAGCCCAGCACCTAAAGAATGCAACTTTTTCATAAAATAAACATTGTAGGCGTCTTCAACCTTAACCAACTTTGTAAAATCTCGCTCAAAAGTCCTGTAATGACTGCCTTTCGGTTTTATGGGTAAACTCACTTCAAATAAACTCTGTACGGCATCATTACCCCATATCACGCGCCTGCGTTTACGTATTGCTCGACTTAATCTATCTATTGGCGCCTCTGACTGACAGGCATAATGTAACCCTAGGCATTCTCTACATGCCCAACCATTAGGAACACCATACAAATACAACCTTTTTTGCAGGCAACATGGACAGATAAAAATCAGTCGTGGGTAACGGGGAGTATCCCATACCAACGGCACTGGGAAGCGTTCTGAACCGTCCAAATCAAACCATATTATCGCAGCGTAGTCTTGGTGTAACTCTAGCGTGAATTGGCTTGGTGCCTTAAATTTGGCATTAATGCTGAATCGTTTACCCAACTCGGCTAGCAACGGCTTAAATAGCTTAGCCGCCAATTTAGGATAGTTTTCGACATAGCGCCTTACTTGTGTTCTTGATACCCAACAACCTTTAGTCATACGAAAACCTATTTAAAATGAGGGTAATTTGTGACGTTTGGCTTTAGCCTGCTAGCGCCATAATCTTTAGATTGAGGTGGCCGATAGCCCTTACCTCGACCTTTGGCTAAGTAACTAACCCGATAAATGGCCTTGCTGAGTTCATTCAGTTCCCCTCTTACTAAATTGTAATGCCGCTTAGGCAGCCAATATGTTCCACCCATTTGTTGCCAAACCTCATTAACCAGCAAACCAATACCCCATGATGCCTGCACCGTCCTTCCGTCTAACATAACAACAAAATGGTAATGCTGCGCCTTTGCTTTCTCTTGCTCTCTGCACCAACAAAAGCCCACTTTATTTACCCCATATCTAGCAATTAATTTCTGCTTGAACCTTCGGTTAAATTGCGTAATCCGCTTGCTGGTGGCCGTATTCGTTGGCTGATGTAAATCAAATCGAATTAGCGTAACCCGCTTGTAATAAGTGAGCATGACCAACACTTGTTCAATCATCGTTTTTAGCATTGGCGTGTAACAACCTGACTTACGGGAATTAATAAGCCAAAGTTGACCGCTGTACTCGAATATCCTTTGGTGAGTTAGATACATAATGAATAGATCGTAATAGATAATATTATTTACCCCTGACTAAGTAAGTGAGCACTCCCGCGGTATGCCATACGCCACAACACTTAATTATTAAGTTCTTCAATTTAATAGGGTAATAAACCCGTAACTGTTGTTTAAGATTGTTCACGCCATTAGTAGCAGGCGATACAGGGTTAGTGACCACTATCACAAAGGAAACATGTGAGATTTAGTCTTATTGGGGTATGCTTGAAAGGCTGCAACGCATGGTCGTCAAACTGATACGCTGCAGCACAATTTTGAAGCCCGATTAGGTTAGCCCTTGTCGGGCTTTTCTATTTGCTCCAGCCGCCAAGCATGCGACTTATGACAGCCATTTACAGGGTATTTTTTAAATTGCCAACCTGCCGCTAATAACTTCGGTTTTAATCTATCCGAAGTAGTGTGAAGGTTGTTAGAGGGTAAAAACGACTCAACAATTTCATGTGTTTTAATGTTTGGGGAGTTCCAAACCACTAATAATAGATTTCGTCCTTTTCCCTTAATAGGGTCTAATTCAGAAGGGAGTGGCAGCTTAAAATTATGCATTAGCTTTTCCCTCCCATTCACCACGAACGAATTGCGCGTGTAAATCGGCTCGAAAGCGGACACAACGGGGAGTCAAGCGAACGCCTTTAGGATAACGGCCTTCTCGCTCAGCTAAATACAGCCAACTGCGTGAAAGTCCAAGTGAAGAGCATACCTGTTTAACGGATAGTAAATTTTCAATATTCATGTAACTGCCTTATTTGTTGTTTCGGTCAGTTGCATTTTGTATTGCTGTGTTTACCTATTCTTGGGCACAACTAAAGATTAGTTTTGCCTTTCTTATTCGAGGCTATCCATTCTTCTGGATCTGTGACGTCATTTTCCCTCATGTATTCGTAAAAACATTCTTTCGCCCACTTATTTTGGCCAGAGTCATTTTCCATTATGTTCAACATTGCTGAGCAGTAATCTCGCTGATCTTCAATCTCGACTATGGTATCCACTTTCGCTGTGGTGTTAAATAGTGGTGGAACAGGAATCTCTACCTTTTTCCACACGTGCTTAATATTCAATGATTTAGCCAAATTAGCCACTGCTCTACTAACAGATTTTGTATCAGTACCAAAACGTGTAGCCGTTGCTGAAAGATTATTTGTGCAAGCCCATGCGTACAAATATGCAAAGGATAGTTTTGTGTTATTAGGGCGACCAGTTTTTGACTGAAATGGCTTTTTCTCATTCAGACAATCTTTTAGAGCCTGAGCCACCGCTACTTCTGTTCGTGTGAACTTAGTAGTTTGTTTAATCTCTGGAATTAGTTCTTCTAAATCACGCTCAAGCTCATAGGATGATAAATCGTATTTTTTTGCCAATTCTGTAGAGACAAGACTAATGATACCTTTCCTGAGGTTGCAGAGATTTAGTTCTACACCCGTTTCATTTAATCGCTGTTCTATCCATTTCATACAGCTTTGTTTTAACATTCTAGTTTTAGTATCCATCTAAAGTCCTTAATACCAATACGTTCCCCTTTTTGCCTAGCATCAATTCATCTAGTTTATTGCACCACATATCCAACGCATGCCGCTTCTCTGGTAAGTAATGACTACGGTTGTAAATGCCTGCCACCCCTTGAATTGAATGACCTAACAACGACTCAACCACGTGCGGGGCTACACCTAAATCATTTAGCCCTGTAGCCACAGTTCTGCGTAAATCATGCAAGCGCCACTTTTGCTCATGCCCCAGCTTTTTCCAGATATTGCCACCCCAAGCTGATACTGCTGTAGGCTCTTTGAGTTCTCCGAGTAAGTAACCGCCTTTATTCGCCTCACTCAAGGCCACCAGCAACGGCTTAATGCTGTCGGGTATCGGCCTCTTTATCTCGCCACTATCGCCCCTAGCTTGGTCTTTAGCTTGGGTTTTGTTGTGCTCTGCAGGTACTGTCCACACGCCCGTTTCAAAATTAAATTCTTTGGTTGTCGCCAATCTTAATTCTTGGGTTCGTGCGCCAAAAGTAATCAATAGTATCAGTAGGTTTTTGTAGTAAGGCAGCATTTTCCCCGCTTCAATCCACTTGAGTAGGTCAATAAGGCGCTGCCAAGAATCATCTTCAACGAGTCGTTGTGAACGCTTGGCTTGGTGTTTTGCACCAATATCATCTAAATCAATATCGAACACTGAACGGTCAAACTCATGCCCAGACTTAGCGCACCACTTTAGCGCCTGCTGTAAGTTTCGGAGAACATAGCCTGCCGCCACAGGGTATTTCTGCGAGCGTTTTTTTAATGCGGCAATCCAATGAGGTTTCTTAATCTCGGCTAAAGGCAAACTGCCAAGGTGGGGAACTATCCAGCGTTCAAACTGCTGTTTGTGCTTACTTGCATTAACTCTTTTGCCATTCGCATACTCACTAATCCAATTGTCCAATACTTCTGCCACCGTTAACGGCTTCACAGCTTTACTCAACTCTAGCTCTAGTTGCGTTTTGGGATCTTTCCCATCGGCAATCCATACCTTGCAGCGTTCGCGTTTTTCTCTAGCACCTGCCAATTTCAAATCAGGATACTTACCAAACACTATCGTTCTTTGTGGCGTCTCTCGCCCACCCATGCGATAACGAAAGATCCACAGCACGTTATTACCCTTACCGTCTTTAGCGGGGGTAGCCCTAGCGGCTAAGCCTCCGCTATCACTTAAGGTCGTTGGTTTGTCCAGCGGCTTATTAGCAAGGCTCACAAGCGCTGTATTGGTCATATTCTTTTTAGTTGCCATAGTCACTAGAGTTACACACCGAGTTACACACAACTAAGAGTCTAACCTAGAACAACCTTAAACAAAACTAAACATTAAATAAACTAAATAATTGAAATAGAAGACATTAGCAAACGTAACCTGAACATTGGAAAACTACGAAAAACATCAAATCACTTTCTACGGCATGAATTAATCCGTAAGGATTAAGCTGTTGTATTGAAAAAGAAAAAGCCTGAAGTTATTCAGGCTTTTTTACGATTGAATACGCGCATAGTTACACAACTATTTACACCGTCATCTACATCAGCAATGCCATACTCAATTACGCCATCAGCTATACCACCAATAACACTCACTAGATTAAGCTGTTATCTACGCCATCAAAATATCGCTGTTAAATACCACTTTACCGTGCCGCTTAAAAGAGGCCCATCAACTCATCTACAAATAGCGATTACCTTACGATTGCTACAACACCTAACTGATGGTGGCTAAATATCAAATTGCGACCTAATTAACACTTTTAGAGATAAAAATACGCTTTGCTTGCTTACTCATTAAGATGCAAATAACATGCATGTAAATAAATTGCCGTATTGGAGCGTTTCCATGTCATCTGCTAATGCATCATCTGAATTGTTCGCCCATGAAGAATCATCTCAATCTTGGTTGGATAGAAAAGTCGGAGAGCTAGTCGTCGAAGATTTCCGTCGTGCCCATGTATTTAGTCAATTTGGTATCGATTTTTGTTGCGGCGGTGGCAAACTATTATCTGTCGCCTGTGAACGCGCTGGCGCTGATACTGGAGCGGTTGTGGCGGCATTAAACTCAGCATCCCTGGCTAACGGCAAAGAGGATGAATCGAATCATTTACCGCTTGCAGAGTTGATTGATTTTATCGAATCTACCCATCATCAATATATACGCGCCAAAGGGCCTTTATTGATTGAATACTCAGAAAAAATGGTAAGAGCTCACGGTAAAGAGCATGACGAAATCATTCCTTTTGCAGGTTTAGTACGTGCGCTAGTTGAAGACTTAATGCCGCATTTAATGAAGGAAGAAAAAATATTATTTCCAGCCATTCGCTCACTCAGTCAAGGTGAGCAAGTGAATGGTTGTTTTGGGCATATCAGCAACCCAATTAATGCTATGCAACATGAGCATGAAGAAGCGGGGGCCATTTTGGAGCAGCTACACCAATTAACCAACGACTTTACGCCACCACCGCATGCTTGCACCACCTGGCGCGTTTGTTATGCGACACTTGCAGAATTTGAGGCTGACTTACACAGACATATCCATTTAGAAAGTAATATTTTATTCCCTAAAGCACTCGTTTTAGCACAATAAGATTGATAACGAAAAAGGGATAAGCACATAGTTGTGCTTATCCCTGTTCTTAACTTTAGATGATCACTAAAAAATAATGCGGATTTAGCCTGTAGATTTAATAACCTCAACAAGACTTATCGACACAACTCCCTCTAATTTATGACTCTAAAACATTAGCTCTAATACATAAATAATGATGTTTGAAGCGCTTAATGTAAAAAGAAAAAATACACTACTAAGAAAAAAGAACTGAGCGCTCCAATAACAACGGGGTAAATAAGATAAGCATCCTGCGACCTTGCTGCACGTATATAGCATAAATGCACAAGAAAATAATTGTAGATAAACATCATTATTAAAACAATAACGCCATGACTAAAACGTAATGTATTTATATTAATAGAAACAACGGTAAGTAACAGCAAATTAAGCAGGATTAAATAAAGAAAGACTTTCTGCAGTTTATCTGAACCGTTACGATTAACAGATGAAGCCATTGCATGCCCCTATGTTTTCGCCCGTAATTTAATCGCATCAACCAGCCGTTGGATGTCAATATTGTTATCTGATATCCAGCGAGCACCTAAAAACTTTAAAAGCCCTTTAACCGGTTGTTCTCGAGTCACTTCACATAACACACGAATATCATCAAGCTCGATATAAAATGTCATTCCAATTGAGAGTGCTTCGTTGCTCAAAATACCTACACCACTAATACTTACATCTTTTATATTAGCCGTACCAAATGAAGTAAAAACGAACCAACGAGTCGTGGATAAATTAACGGTTAAGCCGTCACAAGCTAGCGCTAATGGCGACCTTTTATTATTCCGCAGACTAAATCGCTGGTGAATTCGACGATTATCAAATTCAATATGTTGGTAGTCTGCAGCAAATTCATCCTCACCATTTGAATGCAAAAACTCTTCATGCAGATTCATAGTCATCCCTAACAAATGAGTTTAACTAATTTAACGAGTTAGTTGTGGCTTGCTGCTTAACTTCATTGATTGTAATGCCCTTTGGCACAGCATGCTCTGACGAACCAATCATACCTCTTAATAGCTGCTCAGCGGAAGATGTTAAAATTAATGCTTCTATGCGCCTATTTGCCGCCGCTGCCGTATCATTGGTTATATAAGGTATTTGATCTGCCATTCCCGTTACCTGAATAACTTGGTTACGCTTTACACCGCCGCGTTCAAGCATTCTACGCGCTAATAAAGCCCTTTCACTTGATAACTCCCAATTGGTAAATAAATCTCCCGCATAAGGCGTTGAATCAGTATGCCCAGTAATAACCATACTATTAGTAATACGCTTTAAAATGGGTCCCAAAGATAACAGTAAGTCTTCGAAATAAGGCTGCATTTTTGCACTGCCACGCGTAAACATAAACTGGTTCACATTATCATGAATCAAAATACGGATCCCTTGTGGGACAATCGTTACAGCGATATTATCGGCCATACTTGAGCTCTGCACGACCCTATCTAACTCTCGGGCTAATGCTGTTAATTGAGCTTGAGTATCGAACTGCCCTGGGATTAATGTCCCTTCTTCTTGCCCCTCAGACTCCCCACCTCGAAATGTCGGTTGAGAGGGAATAATGGGAGGAGCAAGAGATGCATTAGTCTCAAAGTCAATCATCGAAGATGATTGACTTAACTCAAATGGATTTATGGGTCCAGAAGGATTCATATCGCCACGCAAATATTGCACTATCATGGTGCGTTCTTTTTGGTCAGCAATCTGCATAATCCACAGCACCATAAACAATGCCATCATCGCGAGGGTAAAGTCAGCAAAAGCAACTTTCCACGCCCCACCATGGCCATGATTACGCTTACCTCGTTTACGCCGCTTAATAATAACTGGCTCATTTTTTTGGAGCATCAGCTTTTTGGTCCTTCCATCCAACGTTCTAATTCGATAAATGAAGGTCTATTTTCACTTTGTATTTGTTTTCGCCCTGCATCAATCGCCATCATTGGGGGCTTTCCTTTTGAAAAGGTCACCAATATTGCTGCGATACAGCGTAGCTGTGCCGACTTACGGTCAACCAGATGCTCTAACGCCTTTGACATTGGGTCAAAAAAACAATAACAGGCAAAAATACCAATAAATGTTCCCACTAATGCTGCGGCAACTTTAACGCCAATCATAGTAATTGGACCGTCTATATTAGACATAGTGATAATAATACCGAGTACTGCAGCTAAAATACCAAAACCTGGCATAGCTTCGCCCACTTTACTGAACGCTTCAGATGGCCGTAATCGGTCTTCTTCAATTCGATGAATTTCTTCTTCTAATATGTGTTCTAAATCATGGGGGGATATTTTACCTATAGATTGCACTCGCAAATTATCAATTAAAAATTGTAAGACATGTGGTTGTTCAAGCATTGCTGGATACATGAGAAAAATAGAGCTCTGTGTCGGATTCTCTAAATGTTCATCAAGTACTTTTAGGCCCTGTGATTGGATCTGCGACATTAACATTCCCATTAAAGGAAATAGTTGGGGATAGAATTCAGGATCTTCCTTGCCTTTCTGAAATAACTCTTTCAGTTGCTCAAACATTTCTTTCAAAACGGATTGTGGGTTAGCAATAATTAATGCTCCAACCCCTGCACCAGAAATAATTAAAATTTCAGCAGGCTGCCATAGTGCCGCTAAAGCACCGCCAGCCCACATATATCCACCAAATACAGATGCTAAAATAATTAACAGCCCAACTAGTTTACTCATTACGATCTTCTCACTTTTAAACTTTAGCGCTGCAATATTGTTTTTAACTGTGAAATAGCTGATTTATGCAATTGGCAAATACGCGTTTCTGTTAATCCCAATGCCATCGCAATCTCTTTTAAATTCAGTTCATGATGATAGTAAAGCGACAGAATTAGCTGTTCTCTTTCATTTAATTTCGAAATAACTTTCATCAGGGTTTTTTTGATGAGTAATTGTTCAACATCATTACTTCTATCTACGGGCTGCTCGCCACCTAACAACAGCTCGTCTAAACTTTTCATCGACTCAGATTGTGTTGAATATAACCGTTCTCGATATTCTTCGGCGCCCAGCCCTAACGCACTAGCAACCTCAGCGTCACTCGGTTCACGGCCCATTTCTCGACTCAAACGTCTAACAACATCATTGAGCTCGTGGGCTTGTTGCCTTACAGGCCTTGGACGCCAATCTTGGCGTCTGAGCTCATCCAATATCGCGCCGCGAATACGCTGCCCTGCAAAAGAAATAAAGCCATTATCCAGCTCACCAGGATAACGGCGAGACGATTCGAGCAAGGCCATCATGCCAATTTGCTCCATATCCTCAAGCGCTAACATAACGCCACAATGACTGCGCATTTGCGATACGACACGTTTAATCAATGGTAAATATTGCCGAATAATCTGTTGCTCAGATTGGCGTTCATCGACTGGATAGTCAGAGGCTTGTTGGTATGCCAGTTGGCCAGCTGTCGTCATGATAGTTACTGAATGACCATACGGGTGAAGAGTACTTCGTCGATATCCGATGGTAACTGATTATCTGATAGCACTTTTATCATTAATATCAATGCCTCAGCTTGCAGACTATCGAGTTGGTCGAGGCTATTTAACTCTATAAATGTTTTACGTGAAAACATTTTCATCATGGTGTTACGCAGCAATGCATCTGATTCAACTAAAACCGTTTGCATATTGGGATTATGGCTTTTTAATGACATTTCGAGCAGCATGTAATGCGGATATTTATCCCCAGGGATCGAGATAACAAACTTTTCCAGTGGATAATATTTGGCCACAGGTACAGGCTCGACTTCCGGCTCAGAAGTGAACATTTCTGTTAACTTCCAATCAGCACTATTATTGCCAACCCAAAAGGCGCCCGCGGTAGAACTAATCAGTACCAGTACAGCAACGATAATTTTTACTAACTGAGATTTTGCAATTGCCATGAAACGACTCCGGCGTTAAGCCAACAAATCTAATTGAGATTTCTCTCTATGTGCTGTATCGACTACTTGTTCAGCTGTAGTTTCTGCTGCAATTGATGAGGGAAATAGCGCAGTTTCCTGCTGCTGTTGTTGTGCATCCCCTTGGCCAACATCAACGTCTATTTGGCCGCCATGATCCATCGCTAAATCAACTCTAAGGCGTTCTAATCCGTTGAGTAAAGCATCACGAATGGCTGGGTTTACCGCATGCATTTGTACCTGTAAACGGTCGCCCTCTAGGCGAATATTAAGCTCTATCTTCCCTAACTCGGGCGGATCTAGTCTTAATTCAGCCCGTTTAATATGCTGATCGACTTGAAAACGAAGGTGTTCTTTTAAGGGCGTTAAAATCTCCTGCGTTTGCTGTGCCAAGGGAGCTGCAGGCGTTAACGATACCGGCCCCCATTGCGTTGCGCTTGCTGCTTGCGGCGCCGCAGTTTGGGATAATCCCATGGCATTAATATCCTTCACTTCATGTCCTCTAAATTCGGAGAAGACACGTTGGAATAACGAGGGATCTGATTTAAGCAGCGGTGCATCGTCATTAAAAGAAGCCAACATAAAGTCGGGTGAAAATGTACTACTGGTTTTTGATGACGCGGTATTAATGCTAGTAGTCTGAGGAATTTCTCCCGCTAGCATTGTCGATGAAGTCATCGCTGATGTTTGCCCTAAAGCAAATCCTACACCCAAGGCTTCTCTTTGGGTCTCAGTGCTTGTAGGCAACATAAAAGACGTAAAATTTTGTGCCGTAGGCACTAAATTAACCGTTTCAGTTGCAGTAATAGCGGCAGCCGTCAAAGGCAACGTTCCTGTGGAGTGACTTGTTGCAGTTAAGCTGCTTGCGGTAGCCAAGCCACTGATCGTAGTTAAGCTATTTTCCACATCAAGGTTCATACTATCAGCACCCATAACGGCGCTATTCAATAACGACAACGGCAGGCTTTGCGATGCTGTGGCAAAAGATATACCACCTAACATATCAGCTGTAACCGATTGGTTTAGAAGGGTGTCGTTGTCGCCAGCACTATCAAAAATACAGTGTTCAGCCGTTGGGCTACACTGTGATTCCTCTAAAGGTTTTTGAGTCGAAGCCGAATCAACGGCGAGTGCGACAGAGGTAAATGACGCAGATTTATCCTGATCAACTGCACTTGTTACTTTAGCTGTCGAGTGGGTATTTGCCCCCACTGGACGAGTTGAAAGAAGATCAGCGATCATCCAAAGCTCCACTCACTTGCGTTAATTGATAGGCTGCTAAGCCTGCTTGTTGTTCCTTAAAACGGCTCATCTCTGTCGCTAATTCATCACGAGCTAATATCAACTCTTGTAGCACTTGAGCATGAATACACTTTAATGCGTCCCGGGCAGATTGCTGCTCAGTATCGTTAGTTTTGCCTGCTTGTTGCAGCGCTTTAACTATCGCGACATTCACTTTTCGGACATTATCCCAATCTTGAGTATCTGCGTATTGGCGCAAAGCAGTACCAAAACGCGCCCACTGTTTAATTGAGATTTGTCCATCCTTCTCTGACATTAGTCATCACCTGAGTTACGGGTACCAAAGCTTCAGCACTATTTTCAACACTGGCGCTCACCAGTTGTCGGCTACAAAAGTCATAAAGGCGATGTAAACTCAGCGCCACTTCACCACCATTTTCAAGGTCGAGCATCGAATCCAAGCCATGCACTATGTTAAGGCACTTATGAATACTCATACCTTTGGCTTCATAGCGTTGATGTTCCATATGGCCAGCGGCGCGTTCTAGCTCTTCCAATAAGCCTTCAAGTAACATGCGCACCATATCGTGCGGCGTTGCCGCTGCAACTTGCGCATCTAACGCCGTTTGTTTATAAGCATTAAATGGATCGTACTCGTTTAACATTGATAATAATTTCCTAGTTAAATAACCCGCTCGCAGCACTAAATTGATTAATCGTCGCTTCCATTGCCGTAAATTGTGTCAAATAAATCTGATATCGCTGAGTCATTTGATAATTGTGACGGTCCATACTGTCATTCACACTTTTAATCTGTTTGTTTATGGTTTCTTGTTTGGTATCAATATAGCCATTGAACTGTGTAAACGGTTTTAAAGTTTTTTCTATGTTACTGATATAACTATCCTTACCGGTAAACATAGCTTGTACTTTTTCGGGATCCGCTTTAAAACTATCAGTCAGTTTCGCATCGTCAATTTTAAGCTTGCCATCACGGCCCATCTCAATACCAATATCAGATAAACGCATGCCGTTTGGTGCACTGGCAAATACTGAATCACGCAACTTAGTCTGTAATAAACGAATCGAGGTATCACCTTTCAACACACCAATCTGCGCTTGACTGACTGCAGGTGTTTTATCGTCTTTATCTTTATCCGCGGTGTCACTGCCGGAGGTGCTCACGCCTACAGAGCGAGTCAATTGATTGATTTGTGTCATTAAAGAGTTAAAAGAATCAACAAAATCTTTAACCGCTTTCTTATTGGCTTCAAAATCTTCAGTCACTTTAATCATACTGCTTTCGCCAGCTGCATGTACTTTGACTAATTCAAGACTCACGCCATCAACTACGTTTTCTAGGTAGTTGCTACTGCTGGTAATACTAATACCGTTTAACGTTAACTCTGCATCTTGCGCAGCGCGGCGTTCTGTCATGCCCCAATCGGCACCATCAAACTGCACTTGCAGCTTATTCGCTACGCCAGATTCCTTTGACGACAGCATAAATTCGATTTGATTACCGGTGCGCACCAATGACGCTTGTACGCCAGTATCACCCGCTTGCTTATTGATAACATCGCGTAGCTGCGACACTGAAATAGCCGCGCCACCATTAATCGTTGCTAAATCAATTTCCAAATGCTTTGCTGGGTCACTGCCCACTTGAATACTAATGACGCCAGTTGCAGGTAGCATTTCGTTTTCAGTGGCGTAGGTTTTAGTCAGCTGATGCGCTTGTGCCAATTTCTGCACACTTAAATCGTAGTTACCTTTAGGTGCATCAGATTTCACTGTGGCAGTGGCATTATCACCCGACACAGTCGCCATTTTACCTTTTGCCGCATCGCCGCCCATTTCACTGAGCTTAGTGGCCATCTTTTTCATGGTGGTTTCAAGCAACGTATAGGCATCTAGCTGTGCTTTGCTGGTCGTTAGTTTGCCTTTATAAAGCGTATCTTTACCCGCACGGTCTGCGCCAACCAATTGCTGAGCAAATTGTGCCGCACTCATACCTGAAATCATAACTACCTCCAATAAATTGAAAAGCAAAACACATGCCAAAATTAGTTGCTTGTTTTTAAACAACATTTAATCTGCGGCATGGTTAGCGTGAGCAATGTGCTTCCGTAGAAAGCTGTTAAACGGAAACCTGCCTTCCACTGTGAAATGCTAAATCACAACGTAGAGCTGCTGAGCTTAAGTGTTTTTAAAGCGATGTAATAAAAATGCCAGTCAGCTTAGCTCACTGGCATTCACACTCATATTGGCTAGCTTAATGAGCGGCATTAATAAAGCGGTATCAGCTTAGTGAAGGCCACTGCTAACATGAGCTTTAATTAACGTAACAGACCCATGACTAAACCAGTATTTTGGTTAGCAGAAGACAGTACTGTCGTACCCGCTTGAACCAGTAATTGGTTACGTGTCATGTTGGCAGACTCAACAGCAAAATCAGCATCCATAATACGGCCAGCTGCGGCTTTAGTGTTTTCGGTCACGCTAGCAAGGTTAGATGCAGTATGGCCAAGACGGTTAATGTTAGCACCCAGAGTTGAACGTTCAGTACCCACAGCAGCTAGGAAAGTATCTACTAGTGCAATGGCAGCATTAGCTGTACCACCAGTTAAAGTTCCAGCAACAGTTTTAGCAATGGCGCCCAATTTAACATCCATTGTTTCTGTTGTTCCCGCGCCAATTTGGAATTTAACACCAGTACCAGTAGTTAGTACGCCTGTGTCAAAAAGTTTATTACCCGCATAAGTTGTATTTTCTACGATACGAGTAATCTCTGCGTTCAACTGAGTAAACTCATCATTAAGCGCTTTCAAATCAGCTGATGAGTTAACACCGTTTGATGCTTGCGTAGCCAATTCTTTTTGACGATTTGCAATAGTAGTTAACTCTTCTAATGCGCCATCTGCCGTTTGTAACATAGAAGTCGCATCAGAAATATTGCGTGATGCCGTTTCCATGCCTTTAACGTTTGCATTCATGCGGTTAGCAATTTGCAAGCCAGCCGCATCATCAGATGCACTGTTAATGCGCAGACCAGTAGACAAGCGCTCCATAGCGTTAGTCAGTAGGTTATTGCTTTTGTTAACGGCACCTTGTGCAACGATTGACGCGTAGTTTGTGTGAACACCTAACATATAACGTTCTCCAAAAAATAAGGGTAAGATTGATAATGCCTGACTACAGGGATAATTAATTAAAGCGACGGTGGATATCAATAACTGAAACGATATTTAAAAAATATATACTTTAATTTGATCAAAACCGGTAATCATAGTCAACAGCATAAACACAAGATTAAAAAACATAAAAAAATGCCAGTAAACTAAGTCCACTGGCATTCATCAAATACTCGTTTTTTATTGAATAAACGGCATAAACTAAACAGTAATATTAAGTTTAATTAACGCAGCAGACCCATTACTAAGCCAGTATTTTGGTTAGCAGAAGACAGCACTGTAGTCCCCGCTTGAACTAATAATTGGTTACGTGTCATATTGGCAGACTCAACGGCAAAGTCAGCATCCATAATACGACCAGCAGCAGCTTTAGTATTTTCAGTCACACTAGCAAGGTTAGATGCGGTATGACCTAGACGGTTAATATTTGCACCTAGAGTTGAACGTTCAGTACCTACTGCAGCCAAGAATGTATCAACAAGTGCAATAGCAGCATTCGCGCCAGTAGTTAAATCACCAGCAGCCAGCGCAGCATCATCGATAGCATTTGTTGTAACGAGTAATTTCTCACCAGAACCAGCACCTATTTGGAAAGTAACACCAGCCTCTAGCTTAGTAAATAAGTTATTACCCGCATAAGTTGTATTGTCGACGATACGGGTAATTTCTGCGTTCAGTTGAACAAACTCATCATTCAGTGCTTTTAAATCATCAGCTGAGTTAACACCGTTTGATGCTTGCGTAGCCAATTCTTTTTGACGATTTGCAATAGTAGTTAACTCTTCTAATGCGCCATCTGCCGTTTGTAACATAGAAGTCGCATCAGAAATATTGCGTGAGGCAGTTTCCATGCCTTTAACGTTTGCATTCATGCGGTTCGCAATTTGCAAGCCTGCAGCATCATCAGATGCACTGTTAATACGTAGACCAGTAGATAAACGCTCCATAGCGTTAGTCAGTAGGTTGTTACTCTTGTTAACGGCACCTTGTGCAACGATTGACGCGTAATTCGTGTGAACACCTAACATATAACGTTCTCCAAAATAATGACTTAGTTTATTAAACCTGAGTTCAGGAATAATTACTTAAGGCGACAAGAATCATCAATTACTGAAATCCTAGTTGTTAGTTTTTGGAATATATTATGGGTTACACCAACAGGGCGCTTACCTGTTCACGGTTTGCATTGCTTTGTGCTAGTAGCGAAATCATTTGGTAAGCAAAAGGCGTGGGTTGCATAAATTTATGCAAATACTGCAAATCTTCTTTTGGCAGACTGACTGTATTTAATTGCTTAGCCTTTGCGAGCAACAATCGATGCGAGGCTTGAATAGCTTCGATTTGCAGTGCAATTTTTTTAGCCACTTTGGCTATTTTAGCCAGCGTCACTTTTAACATATCAATATCAGTAAAGCGCCACTCGCGCGGATCTTGCCAGCTAAAGATTTCTTCTAGATGAATATTTCGCGGCTCACCTGCGGGCAAGCGTTGCCCTTCACCCACCATTAATATGCCTTTATTAAGTGCTAACCAGCGCTCTGCTGTCACACTGAATACCGTTTCTTGGCTAATGGAGTGATCAATACTTATCTCTAACTGCGCTAAAACTGGCTCAATAATCTGCTGTAGGGCTAAGCGGTCATGATTAGCAGGTAAGTATAAATGCAGTGTTTTTCTAGCTCCATAGAGGGTGATATGTTCATCGCGGTTTTTACTGGCAGTTAAATCAACCCGCCTAAATCTGAACTGATGCGTGGTAGCTGGTTGCGACACTGAAACCAAGTTAAAATGATGGTCTAATAATAGTTTACCTTGGTAAGTCGGTTGAATTTGCAGTAGCTGTTGTCGATATTGCTCCGCCTGTTCAATCGCTTCTGTTGGCGTAGCCGTTTTATTAAACAGGCAGCTTTGCAGCTGTCGATGCAACAAACTCAGCAACTCTTTCGCGCTGAGTAAACTCTTTAATACGACTTGTGAGGCACTGATATTGTGCTGTTCTTGCGTCACTTTAGCCCAGCGCCCATAGGTTTCTAATCTATGTTTTGGGATGGGCCGCGCTTTTGCGTCGCCACGGGGTGAAGCAGCAAGTGGCGCCACATAATGTGATGTGACGGTTTGGCTTTGACGTAATTGAGTGAGTGACTCTCCAATCCCTTTAATCATTTTACTGCTACCTAGATGACTTACATATGATTAAAAAGGGACAGCTGGCTAATCTGTACAAATGTTTGCTGGGTGATCTTTAAGGCGGTTAACTTGACATTAAACTCAGCAGTCGCCGCGGCATAATCCAACTCCTGCGTTTCACCAATCACTTGCTTACTAAAAAGTATCATTTCTTCATGGGAGCTTTTTACTAATGACAGGTTATTTTGTTTACCACCAAAATCCGTGATAGCTGCACCGATACTGTCTAAGGTCTCGTTCAAAGTCGCTTGTATTGCCATAGCCGCAGTACTAAAAGCGTCGTCAGTAGGTGATAAACTAGGATCTTTTAATACGGCAATATAATCCATCGCTTGATTTAAAATATCTTGGCTCGCATTGGAAAATAGCACAGCTTCAGCAGTCACATTAGCCGTCGTCCACGAAGAACTAGAGGTTTGTACACTGCGTTGACTGGCGTCACCTTGGTAAATATATTTGCCACTAGCATCTTTAACTACCGGTGCTTTATCAACGGCATTTCCTGAAAATAGATAATTACCCGATTCATCTTGGGCATTAATATTATCGACCAGCCCCTTTAATAGCTCTTCCATTTCAGAGGCATAGGCTTTTCTATCCTCGGCAGAAAGATTTGAGCTATTGGTTGCAATACTGATTTCTCGCATCCGGTGCTGAGTCTCAACCATGCTAGATAAATAAGTTTCAGAGCGCCCCATGCTGGTGCTCAACGCATCAATATTTTTAACATATTGATTAACTAGCGCCAGATCTCGCTGATTATCCATCACCCTAACCACACCAATAGGGTCATCTGATGGGGCTAGGATTGATACTCCTTTTGACATCATTTGATTCAAACGTGCCACATCATAGGTAGTATTTTGTAAGCTGTTTAAATTATTGGTATATAAATTTTGCATGGTAACGCGCATAAATAAAATCCTTAAAAGCTACTTAGCATAACTTGAAACAGCTGATCCGCAGTAGAAATCACTTTGGCATTTGCCATATATGACTGCTGATAAATAATCAGGTTAATCCCCTCTTCATCGGGGCTAACGCCACTGGTACTGGCCCATTGGGATTGCGCATCATTTTGTAAATCAATACTGGTTTTAGCAAAAGAAATAGCTTGGCGTGATGCTGAACCTAATTGACCTACCTTGCTCGAAAACGATTCAGAAAAGCTAGTGTTGCTACCTAAGCTGGTAAAATTAAGTTCTTTACTCGCCAGTTGGACTAAATCTTTAAGATTCGTGTTATCCCCTTGGCTACCATCTTTACCAAAGGCCAATTTGTCAGGCGTAAACCCAGCCGTTATAGATAAACTTCCGCCAGGATTATTTGCATCAAAAGTAAATAAATCTTGCGTAGGTGCAGCCCCATTTAAATCCGTACCGGCAGCCAGAATAGTATTAAACTCAGTCGCAAGCATAACGGCTAGCTCATCAATATAGGCTTGAGAGCCTTCCAGTTGAGTATCACGATAGTTAAGCAGTGCACCCAAACTTCCACCCGCTGCCATATCAACATTAAATTGACTCTGACCAAAGGTAATCGATACCAGATTATTTTTAGGATTGGTAGGATCGGGAGCGCTGGTAAGCTTAGCCGCTGTATTGCCGGTTAATAATGGTTCGCCCCTAGCCAAGGAGATATTCACCATACCCTGACTATCTTCAACCACGCGAATATCGACAATGGCAGCTAAGGCATCAATCGCCGCATCTCGGCCATCTTGTAGCGCTGGCGGGATAGTCCCTGTGACACTTGCCGCTTGAATATCGCGGTTAAAGTTGGCGATAATCGCCAGCTGCGAGGTCACTTCTTTTGCAGACGCGCCTAATTGGCCATTAATTTGGCTACGTTGTGAGTCGATGTTGTCGTTAATGGCATTCACTCTTTGCGTGAGCGCTTTAGCCTCATTAAGCACACCTTGTCGATAGGCAATAAGGTTTGGTTGCTCCATGGAGGAGTTTAATGCCGCAAATAATTGATCTAACCCTTGTGAGACATTATTACCTTCGGCGCCAAATACCTGCTCAGCTTGACGTAAATAACTGCTCTGCACTTTAGAAAAACCAACCGCACTCGTGGTTTGCCATAATTGAGCGACTTCATACTGATCAGAAATTCGGCGTACGCCATCAACAAAAACGCCTGCGCCACCACCGTAAGCCCCGCCACCGACCGAACTTAACATCACTTGTTGGCGTGAATAGCCATCAACCATAGCATTAGCAACATTATTTGAAGTCGCATTCAATGCGGCCATACTTGCCAGCAGGCCAGACTTACCAATGTTCAACATGCTCATTTAAAATCCTTGCCGATGGGCCGCAAAATAAGTGCTGGCTGCATCGCTGTAGTTGTCATCTGTTGAGGATCAAAGGCGACCGGATCTTTAGCTGACTGAAATGAGCGTGATAATTGCTTAGTCATTACCTCAGCTAAACCCATGCCGTTAACTTTACTCAATCGACTCGCGAGCTCTGCATCGTGAAGGTCTTGGTATATGCCGTCATTACTTTTAGAGGTTAAAGGGCTATCTTCATCGGACATAGCGTCGGTGGCCGAGCGCATTTGTTTCAGTACCGTCTGTAGGAATTGTGCCTCAAACTGTTGGCTCACTAATTTAAGTGCGCCCTGCTCGCCGTTGGCTTTAATCAGATCTTCGGCGTTAAGTTTATTTAAATAGCCGCCAGTATTTTCAACTTTCATTAGATCACCACCAAGTCAGCTTCTAAGGAACCCGCTTCTGCTAACGCTTCTAGAATCGCCATCAAATCCATTGGGGTTGCGCCTAAACTATTTACCGCCCTCACAATGGCTTCTATTGAGGTCCCTTCAGGCCAAACAAACATACGTTTATTACCTTGTTCAACCATGACTTGACTGTCATTTGTCACTACGGTTTGACCTGCGGCATTGCCTAAATAAGCCCCATTTGGTTGGCTTACATTTTGCTGTTCTACGATTGTGACCGTCAAATTGCCGTGGCTCACAGCAGCTTTACGTACAACCACATCGCCACCCAGTACAACGGTTCCAGTACGGCTATTAAACACAATCCGAGGTGAGCGGCGGCCTTGATCGATTTTAAGCTCTTCAAGCATCGACATAAACGTCACACGTTCACGATTTGATTTTGGTGCATGGACCAATACCTTGGCATGGTCTTGCGCACGGGCAATATCTGGCCCAAATAACTCATTTACGGCTCGTTCTATGTTGCGGGCGGTTTTAAAGTTAGGATCTTTGAGGTTTAAAATAATGTCTTCGTTGTCACTAAAGTTACTTTTGATGTGGGCTTCGAGTAGAGCTCCATTAGGAATAGTGCCTACCGTGGGGACATTGACTGTGACTGACGAGCCATTACGCCCCGCCGCTGAAATACCGCCCACAACTAGGTTTCCCTGTGCAACGGCGTAAACTTCACCATCAACTGCACGTAAAGGGGTCATCAATAAAGTACCGCCCTGCAAGCTTTTAGCATCACCCAGTGACGACACTGTCACATCTAAAGACTGCCCAGGACTTGCCAGTGAGGTAATAGTGGCATGCACAGCAACGGCTGCAACGTTCTTTAGCTTAGGGTCGGTTTTATCATCAATTTGCACGCCAAATTGCTTAAGCATGTTAACCACTGACTGGCTGGTAAATTTAACTTGAGAGCGATCCCCTGTACCATTTAAGCCCACAACTAAGCCATAACCCACGAGCTGGTTATCTCGTAGACCTTGCACATCAACAATATCCATTAAATAACGGCTTTGATTTTGCTCTTGGGCTTGTAGGGAACCGCTAGCCAAAAGTAACAATAATAAACAACGTAGCATCAAAAAATCCTTGGCTAAAGCGGGAACCATGGGCTGTTAAAATAACGAGAAGCCCACCCCATAGCGTTACTGTCGGCAATAGCGCCTTGACCACCATAAATAATTCTAGCATCGGCAATACGTTGTGATGAGATAGTGTTGTCGTTACCAATATCATCGGTACGTATTATCCCAAGCAGACGTAAATACTCATCACCTTGATTTAAGCGCAACCACTTTTCACCACGGATCAAAACCGTACCATTAGGTAGTACCTTAGAAACCGTGACCGTAATTGAGCCTGATAACTGGTTTTGCTGAGTACTTGAGCCAGCACCGTTAAACCCACGTGAAAAAGAGGTTTTACCATCAGCTTTAGTACTATTGTCACCAAAGTTGCCCGCAAGACCCAAACCCATATCACTCTCTTTATTGGTTTTGGTGTCAGCTTTTTTGCTCGAGTAGGTTTTTTCATCTAATGCGACAGTTAAAATATCGCCTTCACGGTAAGCACGTTTATCCTTAAATAACGTCAGCATAAAACCCGGACGATACACGCTGCCGTCTTTCGCATCTGGCAAACTGTAGTCAATCTCAGGTGGTGCCCATTCTTTAGTTCCAGGCCTAGTCTCTGCAGGTGGAATATGAGACATACAACCGGATAAAAATGCAAAACATAAAAGCCATAACCAACGCATCATTGCCTCTCTATAACGATTGATTAAGGAATTTGAGCATGTCATCGGAGGCTGAAACGACTTTTGCATTCATCTCGTACGCTCTTTGCGTAGAAATCATTTCAACCATTTCTTCAACCACGTTCACGTTTGCGCCTTCAAGCGCGCCTTGGCGTAAAGCGCCTAAGGCTTGATCGCCTGCCACACCTTCAACCGCCACGCCTGAAGCTGCTGTTTCACGATAAAGGTTATCACCGCGCGCTTCCAATCCGGCTGGGTTGGTAAAGTTAATCAGTGTAATTTGACCTAGATCTTGAGGTTCTGCCTCACCTGCCATTTGTGCAGTTACCACACCGTCATTCGCAATCGTCACGGTTAATGCATCTTCAGGGATGACAATATTAGGTACTAAAGGCAGGCCCTGAGACGTCACCATCATACCTTCACTGCTGCGATAGAACTGGCCATCACGGGTATAAGCTAGATCGCCATTTGGCTCTTCTACTTGAAAGAAACCCTGTCCTTCAATCGCTAAATCCAATTGCTGACTGGTATTTTGCATATCGCCAGTGGTGAATATTTTCTGCGTGCCAACAACACGAGTACCGGCACCTAGCTGTAATCCAGATGGCAGATTATTTAAGGCGTCAACCTGACCACCTGGCTGGCGTTGGACCTGATAAAACAGATCGTTAAACGCAACGCGGTCACGCTTAAAACCAGTGGTATTAACGTTTGCCAAGTTGTTGGCAATGGTCGTCATTTTCGTATCTTGTGCTGTGAGACCTGTTTTACTCACCCATAAAGCTGATTGCATACCAATAATCCTTAAACGTTACTCAGCAGACGATTACCAGACTCAGCTAATTTTTCTGCACTTTTCATTAATTTAACTTGAATTTCAAATTGACGACTTAAATCCATAGATGCAATAAGCTCAGATACCGCTTGCACGTTACTCGACTCAAGGAAACCACTATCAACTAAAACATCTTCATTCTGCGCCATGACTTGACCATCACGGCTATAGAGCAAGCCGTCGGGGCCTTTTTGCATTAATGCTAAATCTGGATTGACCAGTTTTAATCGACCCACTTCCTCAATAATTCCACCTTCTGAAGGTAAAATACTGACGGTACCGTCCTCACCAATAAAGAGATCTTTATGCTCAGGTAACTGCATAGGTCCATCGATACCTAATACCTGCCGACCATCAACCGTTAACATCCCTTCGGCATTGGCGACCATAGCACCTGAACGGGTATACGCCTCACCGCCATCGACTGTGACGCTAAATAACCCCCGATCTCGAATCGCTAAATCTAAGGTGCGGCCAGTAGGGTTAAGCACCCCACTTTGATGACTGAAGCCACTGTTTTCTGTCTGCGCCATGATCCGTGTATTCAAGCTATTACCCTGAGCGGCTAAAGGCACCGCATTCACGCGCTCAAGATCGGCTTTAAAGCCGGCTGTATCAGCATTGGCTAAGTTGTTAGCACGAATACTTTGCGCTTCAAGAATACGAACAGCTCCGCTAGCGGCGGTATAAAGCATCTTATCCATATTAATGCCCCTGCTTAAATCGCATTCAGTAGTGCTTGCTGCATGGTAGAGTTAACATCAAGCACTTTGGCGTTAGATTGATAATTACGCTGTGCTGTCATGAGGTTAACCATTTCGGCCGTTGTATCCACGTTCGAGCCTTCTAAATATCCGCCCGTAACTGTGCCCATAGTGCCGGTTGCTGGTGCGCCCGTAATTGCTTGACCAGCGGTATTAGTGGCAACCCACGCATTATTACTCACCGCTGATAAACCGTTTGGATTACTGAAGTTTGCAAGTACTACCTGACCTTGTAATTGGTCTTGGCCGTTAGTATATGTGCCATAAAGCATGCCGTTATCATCTAAACGCACACCTTTTAACTCACCAGAGGTGTAACCATCTTGAGATAAACTAGAGTTGTTATATTTAGCCGCATACTGGGTGCTTTTATCAAAATCGATATCAAATTTCAGATTGGTGGCACCATTTGACAACGTGAGGTCGAGTGATTGCTTAGTGGTAGCTGGATTTAACACACCATTGGTATCGAATGTCAGTTGAGTGGTATCTGGCAGGACAGCACCATCAAGGGTGTAATTTACCGTCCATTCATTAGCCGCTGTTTTGACATAATATTGAGTCACAACGTGTTCTGCACCCAATGAGTCATACACGCTACTGGTTCCAATAGAATGGTAAGTATTAATATCTTTAGGATCAAAAGCGACGGCGATAGGTTCAACTCTCGCATCTAAGTTTGAAACCAAGCCGACTTTAGTGGTTGATTTAGCAGGTAATGAACCCGTCTGCACCTGTAAATCACCCACATTACCTGCTTGTAATTGTCCCGTTGCATTAACAGAATAACCCTGTAGACGACTACCGACTGGATCAGTAATAAAGCCTTCGCTGTCTTTGTGGAACATCCCTGCTCTGGCGTACATAGCACCGCCATCCGATCCTTTTAGCACAAAAAAGCCTTCGCCTTGAATACCCATATCCAGCTGACGGCCGGTATAAGTTAAGCTGCCACCTTGCGAGAAGTTCTGTGTTGTTGACATCACGCCAACACCACCGGCCTGACCACCGTTGTAGATAGAAGCGAACTCACTGCGGCCACCACGAAAACCATTGGTTGATGCGTTGGCAATGTTGTTACTAATGGTATTGAGGTCTTGGGTTGTCGCCTGCAATCCACTTAAAGCTATGTTAAATGACATGTTAATATCCTATAAAATAAGTTACGAAACTTCAGAAATATTCAGTACCGAGATAACGCCAACGCCATGACCCATTTCGGCCATCATCATGCCTGATGCGCTCGAAAAGTGGATTTTCTCTATGGGGGCCTTGATATATGTAGGCGCAACGAGTGTATTCTCACCCACTGTTGCTTTGGCTTTTAGCTCATATTTCCCAGCCGTTAAGCCAAATGCTTGCGGGTCAACGGTAAAGCGAATATCGCCCACACCTTGAGTGCCCAGTTGTATTGTGTGAACCACTTGACCTTGTGCATCCACAATGTCCAAATCTAATGCTTCTACGGCGTTTTCTAGATAAATCTTTCCGTCGACGGCTTCATTATCGAGCTGAAGTTCAGACACGGGCACCATAGCGTTCTTACCGATTAACGATGCCGATTGCACGATCCCCAAATTCTCCATCATGATCATTTGGTTCGATTGGTTTTTACGCATCCCTTCTAAGCTTTCGACCTGTGAGAATTGCGCTAACTGTGAAATATACTCGGCACTATTAAGCGGTTTAGTAGGATCTTGATTCTTAATTTGCGCAATCATTAACGTCATAAATTCGTTCTTTAATGATGCGGCATCATTCGCTGGGGCATTTAATGCACCCGCTGGATTTTGAACGGTATTAGTACCAGTGCGAGGCAATTCCATGCTATTTATTTCCTAGTTGCAATAAACCTTGCTGCATAGAACGCGCACGATTCATAATTTCTACACTGGTGTCAAATGAACGACTGGCGGCCATCATGTCAGCCATTTCTTCAATCGTATTGACGTTAGAATAAGCAACATAACCTTGCTCATTAGCGAAGGGATGATTCGGCTCATAACGCATATCTAATGGGGCATCGGCCTGCACTATGTCGCTCACTTCAACAGAAGCGCCAATCGCGCCTTCTTGTGTTGAATCATAAATCGTTGCAAATACAGGCTTTAGTGCTCGGTATGCATCTTCTGGAGTGGCTGCGGCTGTGCCTGCGTTTGCGAGATTACTGGCAACAGTATTCAAACGAATGGTTTGGGCGTTCATACCTGCGCCCGCGATTTGATAGATATCACCAAATGACATATAAGCTCCTAACGTCCTTCAATAGCAGACTTTAAACCTGCTATTTTCATATTTAAAAATGTCAAACTCGTTTGATAATCCATCGCATTTTGTGAATATCTCGCCTGCTCTTTACCAAGCTCTACGGTATTATCATCCGCAGAATTTTGATAAGGCATACGATAGGCAAGGTTGTACTGTTGATCCATCGGCATGCCAGCTTCGACGTGCTGCATCGCAGCTTTAAAATCTAGGTCTCTGGCTTTATATCCAGGAGTTTCAGCGTTAACTAGATTGCTCGCTAATACCTTGCTTCTCTCCACTCTAAAATCGAGCGCTTGAGGATGTATTCCTAATGCTTTATCAAGGTTGATAGCCATCTCAACTCCTAGTAATGTATATCCAATAAAATCGATGGCTTACACGCTTACAATTAGCATGCCAATATATTTATCAATATAAAACAGTTGGTTAAATGAAAACGCTATTTATGAACGGAAAGGCATTTTCCCTCACCCTCTTTTTGAGCATAGGGTTACTTCCGCTCAATGTGCAGGCAAAAGGGCAGATCGCGGCCACCGATCAAATATCTCAACAAATGACCAGCGCGCTTACCGCTGAAATCAGTCAGTGGCAACAGTCGCAACAAATTAAAAAAATCAGTAAAAAAATCTCATTACAAGTCCCTTCAAATGCTGGTAAATTCAAGGCCTGCAGTACAAAACTAGCCATTGATTCGGCGAAAGGACTCCCCTTTGGCAGAGTTCAACGTAAGGTTAGTTGCACGTCAGAAGGTTGGTCGCTCTATGTCCGCGCAAAAGTTGCCTTGAGTGCCTATATACCAGTAGCCAATAAAACGCTCGATCGAGATGACATTGTTACAGCAGAAAATCTGCAGTGGAAAATGCTACCATTGACCGCTTCCGACCAAGATATCATTACCGATGATAAGCATATTTTAGGGCAGGCTGTTGCTCGAAAAATCAGAAAAAACAAACCAATAAGAACACAAAACTTAAGCATTCCTTTGTTAGTTAACATAGGAGATCAGGTGATTATTGAGGCGGTAAGCAATACTTTTTATGCCAATATGATCGGTATTGCGATGGATGCGGGTAAAAAAGGCGAGGCAATAAGGGTAAAAAATAGCAGTTCAGGCAAAATTATTACGGCTTATCCTATTGCTAAAGGTCGAGTTGAAACGCGTTTTTAAATGAAAACAGATGTTTCTGAAATAAATGAAAAATTTATTTCAGAAACATCTCATTTGAGTCGCTTTTATCTAGTATCAAACCATTTATGGCTTATGGCGGTGAACATCTATGGAAATCAATAAAATTAGTAGTGCTGTGAACACTGAGTTCAATACCAACAAAGGTGTGACTACGCACAAAAAAAATAGTGAAGTGGAAACGCAATCCTTAGCAAAACAGCAAGATATAAGTAATGATTGGAAACTGTTAGCGCAAGCTCAACAAACATTACAGAGTGTTTCTGACGTTGATATGGACAAAGTAGCCAATATTCGCAATGCGCTAAGCAATGGCAGTTTTGAAATCATGTTAGATAAAATAGCGGATAAAATACTGGCGCAGCATGGAAAATAATCAAATTAATAAACGCGAACTGGTTCAAAGTTTGATTCGTGATATTCGTCAAGATCTGGATGGTTACAGCCAGCTAAAAACAATGCTCAAATACCAACGCGAACTCATGCAACGTCGTGATAATGATGCACTTATTGTCCATAATGAACGTCAAACTGCACTGTGCGACAAATTATCTTTAAGAGCTAAACAGCGCAGCGAAAATCTTGCTACTCTGGGTTTCAATAATGACAATAGTGGCATGAAACGTTTAATTACCGCGCTGCCAGATCACTTAAGGCCGCAAATAAAAATCTCATGGGATAATTTGCAGCTATTAGTTAAAGATAGCCAAGCGGCTAATGAAACCAATGGTAAACTGTTGGTATTACAGCAAGAAACCATTAACCGCATCCTGAATAACGATGTGCAGCATACTGAAATTGATTATGGTGCTGGTCGGTAATTCGCTCGCATGATGTCGTCTTATAGAATCACGTCATCAGTGTGGGCACAGTCAAAGCGGGCGCCCAGTCGTTATACATTTTTCTTTTTGTAATAAAAACCGGCCATATCATCAAGAACAGACTGCTCGCGCCGTGCTACTCGTGCTTCATTCTGCAGATGAGTTTGTTTTTCAAACCATCTTAAACCTTGCTGGCGCCCCAATTGTTTTTGCCACAACCTATCAATACGCAGTTGTTCTTGCTGAAGAAACTCACTTTTTTGAGCTAACTTCACCTGCATAGGCTCTAGCACCTGCACCATTCCGCAAGCATTTTTCCAGAGTAAAACATTTGTGCCTTCTTTAGTGCCACGATAAGCGGAAATCATCTGTGATAATGCTTGATGCTGCTGCTGATTGAGCTGCACACTTAGGTGGGAGTCTTGTCGCTTTTGCCCTAGTTGCGCTAATTTTTTTTCGGCTTGAATGCATAATTTAGACAGATGCTGACTCATATCCCATCACTCCCATCAATTGCTCTAATTGAGTTAGGCTCTCGGCAAGATTAATTTTGCTTTGGGTCGTTTGGCGTAAAAACTTAGCCATTTCAGGATATACCCGCACCGCAAGATCCATTTCTGGATCTTGACCCGCTTGATAGCCTCCCAGAGGCAATAAATCCCTGACTTCATTATAACGGCTTAAAATATGTCTAAAAATCTGGCTTTGTTCAATGCTGCTAGAACTTGCGACCTGCATAGCTAAACGACTCACGGAGGCATTAATATCAATAGCCGGGAAATGTCCTTGCTCAGCTAATTTACGGCTGAGAACAATGTGTCCGTCTAAAATTGCTCTGGCGGCATCAGCCACAGGATCCTGTTGATCATCGCCCTCGGCTAGTACGGTATAAAAAGCGGTGAGTGTTCCTGTGGGATGCTCACCATTACCAGCCATCTCGACGAGTCTAGGCAGTTGTGCAAATGCCGAAGGTGGATACCCTTTGGTCGCGGGTGGTTCGCCTAAACTCAGCGCTATCTCACGCTGTGCCTGAGCATAACGAGTCAATGAATCAACCAATAACAACACTTGTTTACCTTGGTCTCTAAACGCGCACGCAATTGCGTGTGAAAGTCGCATTGCACGTAATCGCATTAACGGTGTGGTATCTGCTGGAGCAGCAATAATCACCGCACGCTTACGCCCTTCTTCACCGAGAGTTTCTTCAATAAATTCACGAACTTCACGGCCACGCTCGCCAATTAAACCAACGACGACCACATCCGCCTCAGTAAAGCGAGTCATCATGCCGAGCAATACGCTTTTACCCACTCCAGAACCGGCAAATAATCCGAGTCGTTGTCCTCTGCCTATCGGCAGTAAGCTATTAATGGCACGAATCCCCACATCCAGTGGTTGACGAATAGGTTGTCGTAACAAAGGGTTATAACTGGTGTGGGATTGCTGAACCAATGAGACATCGGTTAACTCGCCTAATGAATCCAATGGCTGCCCAAGCCCATCAAGCACACGACCAAGCAAACCATTACCAATAGCAATAGTCTGTTCTGCCGTGATGGGCAGTACCCTTGCTCCAGGCATTAAGCCTTGAGTCGGCTCAATCGGCATTAAGCACAGTACGTCTTTATAAAAACCAACGACTTCCGCTTCAATTAAACGACCATTCCGCCCTTCAATTTGGCAACGGTCGCCCATACCAAGTTGGCATCCGACGGCTTCAAGTAAGAGGCCATTAACCCTGATAAGTCGTCCGTATACCCGAGCTACCGGAACTTGCGGCCAATCGTCTTGAAATAAATCAGGCTCCAATATCAGCCTCATTCAATTTTGTTTCCACCATCGTCATACAAGCGTCGAGCCGAGTCTCAATTGAAGCATCAGCATCAGACTTGTCGCTCACAATGCGGCAACTACCCGCTGAGATACTACTGTCTGCAATAAGGTTCCAACCTCGAATTTTGTCCTCAGAAAGCTCTTTCAATTTAACCACGGCGCTCGGTTCTAAATGGATTTTTACATCCTTTTGGTCATCGGGTAGCGCACTGAGTGTTTCTTCGACTAATTTTAAAATTTGTTGCGGTTGGAGTGTTAACTCACAACGGATCACTTGCTGTGAGACGCGGCGCACTAAATCTAGGATCAAGCTTTGCTGCTCACGAACCTGCTTCGTATGCCCTTCTTCTAATAGCTCTCTTAATGCACCGAGCGGCACAATCAAGCTATTAAGTTGTTCATCAATAGAGGTTTTACCCGCTGATTGTCCATCGAGCTTACCTTGATGAAAACCGGCAGCATGTCCCGCTATACGCCCTTCCTCGATACCCGCTTGATAACCCGCACTTTTACCTTGAAGCACACCTTCGTCGTAGCCTTCATCAAATGCTTGCTGATAACTTTGAAAATCACTGCCAGCATTGATGCTTGAGTCAACCGCCTCATGTAAAGTCGGAAAACGATAGCGACGAGCAAGATGCGGATTTAGGCGCCAACGAGAATATTTGTTTTCCATTAGACAACAACCTGCTCTTCAAATAACTGCAATTCAATTTCGCCTTCTTGCATTAATTGCTTAGCCAGTTCCATGATTTCTTTACGCGCGCCACTTGCGCGGCTCACTGGAACCCCGCCTAGTGCATCAATTTGGGTTTCAATGGCTGATGACATCCGCTTAGGCAGTGCTTTTAACAGTGAATCTTTGAGCTCAAGATCAATGCCTTTTAATGCAAGCGATAAGGTTTCTGGCGGCACTTGTCCTAACAGCGTTTGCAAGGTCTCTTGCTTTTGACGTCCAAGAATAATGAAATCGAACATATTGTCAGTCACATCAATAGCCATTTGCTTGTCATGCAGCTTGATCATTTCCATCAGCTGCTCACGATCACCCTCAAAACGGTTAAGAATATCTGCAACCTGCTTTATACCAGCGACTTGGGTGTGGCTTTTTTCCATGGCCATCAGCATGCAGCGTTCAACCAACTGCCTTAATTCTTCAACGACATGACGATCTAATTCGCCAAGTTGAGCAATACGTACCAGTACATCGTCTTGGCTTTCAAGTGGTAGCATTTTCAGTATTTTTGCCGCACTTTCTGGAGGTAATAATCCCAACAAGACCGCTTGTAACTGACAATGTTCGTGAGTTATTTCGCGGGCGAGTAATTGGGGGTCAACCCACTCGAGGCGCTTAACCAGCACAATTATCTCATCACCATAAATGCTGTCGATAAGGCTTTTAGAAACGCGATCTCCCAATGCAATATCAAGCGTCTTTTGTAAGTAAGATCTCGAGGCTCTAGCAATACCAGACTGTTCTTTATAACGCTGAAAAAATCGACTCAATACCGCTTCTGCTTCTTGCTGGGTAATACTCGATAAGCGAGCCATTTTATGACTTAAGTGCTGCACATCGTTACGATCCAGATGCGCCATAACCATAGCAGCACCTTCCTCGCCCATACTCAACAACAACATGGCCGCTTGGGCATAATTGTCCATTTTAATTTCGATTGAATTATTCACCGTCTTTATCGCCTATCCAATGTGCTATTACTTCTGCAACGCGCGCGGGTTCTTTATTTGCCAACATAGCCAAATGCTCCATTTTCACCGTCAATGGTGATCCAGGTTCAGGTAAGCCTTGGCTACCTAACCAATCAGCATTTGGCAGTTGTTGTGTCTCAGTTGCCGCATGGACAGGCCCTTCGACAGCGCCAATAGCATTTGGACTTAACGCGACAGGTTCAATCCGCGGCGCCATGACCTGAGCAGTACGGGTCAAGTGTTTAACCAGCGGACGCAATACAAAGAGGATCAGACCTATGCCTAAAATGCCACCGATGAGATAGCGTAAATAGGATTGATAGTGCTCTGCTTGCCACCAAGGAGACGGTGTGATTTCGGGGATGACGGTAGGTGTAAATTCAAACGCATTAATGGTGAAAGAGTCTCCTCTTGCTGCCGAGAAACCAATGGCATCTTTCACCATATTGCCAAACTTAACCAGTTGAGCTTCATCATTAAAACCACCTTGACCAGCAGCACTGTTAATCAGTACCGACACCGACAGGTTTTCGAGCTGCATTTGTTGGTAGCGTACGTGACGAACAGAGCGACCGACGTCATATTGACGACTCTCTTCTTGCTTCAGATTACGTGTTTTATCATCAGCTGCTGCAGGACCAGCTTGAGGAGGCTTATTGCTTAACGCACCTGGGATGCCCGCGGCAATGCTATTACTTGAGTCATCGACACTTGTACGCTCTTGAGTCACAACACTTTGCGGATCGAGTGATTCCTTGGTTTCTTCAACCTGATTAAAATTCACTTTGGCAGTGACTCGGACTTGAAAGTTTTCTTGCCCCAGAACAGGCTCAAGCATAGAGGACGCATTGGTCACTAAATTATGCTCAAGTTCCCGAGTGTATTGTAATTGCTTATTTCTGGACTGGCTCAGATCTTGATTGCCAGAGATGTTCTCACTTAAATAATGACCATCTTGGTCGACGACTTTAATATTACCGACCGAGAGTCCCGTTACACTACCAGCCACCAAATTAACAATCGCTTCTACCTGGGATTCTGTAAGGCTCGTATTGGGATCTAACTGCAGCATCACCGAAGCGGTTGGTAACTCAGGTTCCTGACGAATAAATAAACTTTTTTTCGGTATCGCTAAATGAACTCTCGCGGCACGAACCGACTTTAATGACATAATGGTTCTAGCAAGTTCACCCTCTAAACTATGGCGATACTTAGCTTGTTCCATAAATTGGCTAGTACCAAGGGCGGTATTCTCTAGATCCTCCATGCCAGAAGGCACTTTCGCTTTAACTCCCTTTGCTGCTAACAGCATGCGGGCGTTGCCCACTTGCTCTTCGGCAACTAATACCGCACCACTATTGGCATCAAGACGATAATTAATCCCTTCAGCGTCTAACACTGCAAGCACCTGAGAAGTATCAACATTCTCTTGGTTACCATACAAAGGACGATAACCAGCTGTTGAGGTCCACAACATCAATACAATGACACTCGCAACTATCACTGCCAGCAGTGCTAACGCAATGACTTGGCGATCTCCACGGGTAAACTGATGCCATTTTTGAGTCATACCCGCCATAAACCCTGACGAAGACTCGGTCCTAATACCCTGACCAGATTGAACAAAAGTGGTAGACATTCACACTATTCCTTACACAGGCATCTTTATTACATCGTCAAATGCTTGCACAAGACGATTACGGATTTGAAGCATAGTTGCGAATGACAAACTGGCCTTTTGCGAAGCCACCATAGCACCCACAAGATCATCACTCTTGCCACTATCGACAGCAGCCATCAACATAGAAGATTGATTTTGATCTTGGTTAACTGCCGATACTTTACTTTTAATCAGGGCAGTAAATGACCCATAAGCCATACCGTTATCAGTAGGGTTTGGCGTAATGTTAATTGCTCCTTTAGCCACTTCTCGATGAAGACTTAAGGTTTCCATTAACATATTTGAGCTAACAATCGCTCCATTAGACATATAAAATTCCTGTTACTTGCAGTATTTTCTAAGCAGCACGACCCGCTTGTTGTAATAACATTTCAATATCGATACCCGCATCCCGCATTTGCACCAATCGATATCTTAAAGCTCTAGTTGTCATGCCTAACGCTTCAGCGCTCAACGTTCGCTGGCCATTAAAACGCTTAAGAACATCAATGATATATTGGAATTCAGCATGTTGTTTCGAAGCCTTTAGCCCTTCAGTTGCGCTCACACTCTCTATCTCAAGGATTTCTTCTCGGGGGGTCAACCCAAGCTCAACCGCTTGAATAGCCAGCCCCCGACGCATCACTAAAGCACGCTGAATACAATTCTCCAGTTCTCGCACATTGCCAGGCCAATCATGGGAAACAAGTGCTTGCTCTGCATGATCACTAAAATAGCATTCACTCTGGCTATCGGACTGACGGTATACATTTAAGAAATGTTCAGCTAGCGGTAAAATATCCGCTTTACGGTCTCTTAAAGGTGAAATTTTTAACGGTAGAACATCTAAGCGATAAAATAAATCCTCTCGAAAATGCCCAAGTTCAACAGCCTGTCTTAAATCGCGATTAGTCGATGCTATAATCCTTATATCTAAACAGATCATATTATTACCGCCCAACCGTTCAACCTCGCGCTCTTGTAAAACACGCAGTAATTTAGCCTGTAACGGCAGCGGCATCTCACCTATTTCATCCAACAATAGAGTGCCACCATTAGCTTGTTCAAACTTCCCAGCTTTATCACAAGTAGCCCCCGTAAAGGCACCTTTTACATGACCAAATAAGACAGATTCAAGAATACTTTCAGGAATAGCGGCACAGTTGATAGCAATAAACGGCTTATGCGCTCGTGAAGAATGGCGATGAATATAGCGAGCTAATGGCTCTTTACCTGTTCCACTTTCACCAAGCAGCAGAACGCTGGCTTCAGTTGTTGCCGCGCGATGAGCCAGCATTAATAATTGCCGACTAACCGATGCTGATACGATCAAACTGGAATCGGGTAACTCTAACCGATGCAATCGTTGAATAGAGGCCAGTAACTGCTCGGTTTCAACCGGAATGAGTAAATAATCCTGCACACCGGCGCGCATTGCTGCAGCAGCCAACTCGCCCTGTTCCGGCGCTAATAATGCGAGGATATTGCGACAAGAAAAACGAGCAAGATAAGATTTTACATCGCTAGGATTACAATTGGATAAGTTAACAATCGTGAGCCAAGGAGATCCCATCGTATCGTTCCACAGACAAAAATCGTCACGTGTAATGATACATCCAAGCTCAGCAGATATGTTTAACCCTTCAATCCGAATACTTAAACCACTCACGCACCTATTTCCTTTCGTTGCCCACGCATAACATCACGCCTTTATTTAATTAATTGATTTATTGATTCGAATAAATATCAATATTCATTTAAATCAATGAACCCCATTTACTACCACTAAATAAATAGAGGCCATTGTGAAAACAACAAACGCGGAAACGGCCGCAGGAAGTAATGCTTCCGCGACAACATTCAAGCTAGAATGGAGTTCCATCTTAATTTAAACAGGCGTTTAATTATTACAATAAACTGAGAGCAGCTATTTTAACCATATATAAGCGACCCATTAAAATAATAGACGCTCAAATGTGATCTAGCGCTAATTTTAAATAAAAATAAAGTTACAATATCAAAATAGCGTAAAGCGGAAAAAGTAGCACTTCAAAAAACAGGTGCCAACCGCTAATTAAAAACGGTGCCAACCGCTAATTAAAAACATTGATGATTTAATGCAGACTTATACCAAATATAATTACACAATAATATATACCAATGATAAAAATAAAAAATCACCAAATTCATATAACGTATTGTTTTAAAAAGGCTTTGTTTAGCAACGGCTAAACAACCAAAGACTAACCGCAATAAAATCAATACATTACAGTTAGCAAAGTAAATGTAACTTTAGGTTTATTTTGCTGAATTCCAGTTTGTCAAAAATAAATCACCCGTCAAAATAATATCAAAACAACTATTTATTGACGCCTTTCTTTGTGAAAAATTATATTTTTAATTATAATTATTCAAAATAAAGCAACATTTCCCATACAACAAAATCTATTTACAATTTAATTAGTCGGTATCCGCGCATTTATGATAATTATTATTGAACATTTGATACTTATTACCTTATCATTCCCACCGTTTTAAACTAGGTAATTTCTATTAGTCATTACAGATAAAGTATTCACAGCCTTAACTTGACCTAATAATACTTCTGAATAAGTAAAATGCCGGTATAACAACGCGTACTTAATCTGCGACGTTGGCATACATATGTATTGTTTCACCTCACAATACATTACTTGCAACTTACGATGATAAGACAAATGCCTTAATAGGAAAATCAAATGAAAATAACCGCTAAAGCTAGGCTTATAAAATCCAGTTCTAATGAACAAATTAGGCCTATAATGCTGGTACAAGAAAAACTAGCAAGAACACGGTTATTACAGCAACTTGCTTTATTACATCGTCCATTAATTGATGCAATTAATCACATTCTGGCGCCGCTTTTAAGACAAGGGCATCCTGCTATTTATACCTCGAGCTTAGCTGAAGCTAGACAACCTATTACCCCTGAACATCATTATTCATGGTTCATTTTAAAGCATCAGCAAACGATATTAGGGTATTGGCGCATTGACCGTTGTACGCTCGATCAATTGGCCAGTTACTACTATGGCAGTCAATCAACCCCATTAAGCTCACCTTTAAGAGGCCCAAGTCAGTCTGAATTTAGGCTTGCTAAAAAACTATTACTTTCTGTCGTCAATGAGCTTCCTAGCAGCGCCATCGATAGCAGCAACCTTGAAGTAGAGCTAGTAAAAAGTCAGATAGAGCTCAATGCATCTGCTGTGTGGTCGTTTAATTTTACCAATGAGCCACAAACGCCTCCTATGCAGTTTTGTTTGACAGAACAATTACTAGGGTATTTGGCTGAACAACCTAAAGCATCCGAAGTCAGTGCTGATTTACCCGCTAAATTAGCTATCTGGCTCAAAAATCTTCCCGTTAAAATTCAACTGACGTTAGGCCAACATAGCATTCCGGTGCAGTGTTTAAGCCAATTGAAAGTGGGAGATATTTTACCGATTAACTTATACCCCAAAACACAACTCTCCATAGGCAACACACCTCTGTTTCATGCATCTGTGCATACTCATGAGGGGCAGATGGTCGCAAAATTAACTCAAGATATATATCAACTCGAGGACTAGAACATTGGCTGAGCAACCTATTTTATCGGATAACGATTTTTTATTAGACGACGATATTTTCTCTGAAGAGAATTTTTCAAAACCCGATACCCATAATCATAAACTGAAAAATAATAACTTTTTTCAGCAACTCCCTGTCCAAGTCACCTTAGAACTTGCCAGCGCAGAAATGTCTTTAGGCGAGTTGAATCGCATGGGCGAGGGCGATGTTATCGCATTAGATCGTATGGTCGGTGAACCGCTTGATATCAGAGTCAATGGCGCATTATTGGGCCGAGGTGAAGTTGTTGAAGTGGCTGGGCGATATGGCGTGCGTTTATTAGAAATAGAAAACGTCAACTTAGGTGGGGCAAGCCACGAATGATCTTTCGGCTATTGTTACTGTCGCTATTATTAATGACTCCTCAGGCACTCGCATCAGAAGGGCTAACCCTATTTACGCTCGATGGTGCTCAAGATAGTCAAGCAGTTAACATTAAGCTCGAAATTTTAGCCCTCATGACCGCCATAGGTTTTCTACCTGTGATGTTGATGATGGTCACCAGTTTTACGAGAATTATCATCGTACTTGCTATTCTCAGGCAAGCGCTGGGATTACAGCAAAGCCCGCCTAATCGGGTACTTGTCGGCATTGCATTAGTGCTAACAATTTTCATTATGCGCCCAGTAGGAGATAAGATTTATAAAGAAGCTTATTTACCCTACGACCAAGGGAAAATTGAATTAATGGAAGCTGTGAGCATTGGCAAAGTTCCGTTAACTCAATTTATGCTTGCCCAAACCAGAGAAACCGATCTTGAGCAAATGCTAAAAATTGCCAATGAACCGACCACCCTAAAGGCTGCTGAAGTGCCTTTTTTTGTGCTTATGCCTGCATTTGTTTTGAGTGAGCTCAAAACGGCTTTCCAAATTGGATTTTTACTTTTCTTACCTTTCCTAGTGATCGATCTCGTAGTCGCGAGTGTTTTAATGTCAATGGGGATGATGATGCTATCGCCATTAATTATTTCACTGCCATTTAAGTTAATGATTTTTGTCCTCGTGGATGGTTGGGCTATGACTGTTAGCACTTTAACCGCCAGCTTCGGGTAACAGCCATGGACGTCAATGAACTGACTTCGCTTTTTGCCGACTCCATGTTTCTGGTGATCATGATGGTCTCAACCCTTGTAGCTCCGGGGCTCATTGTCGGGCTTATCGTTGCGGTATTTCAGGCCGCCACACAAGTTAACGAACAAACATTAAGCTTTTTGCCCAGACTGATCATTACCTTACTCATGGTGCTTTTTTCAGGCACCTGGATTATCCAACAGCTAAGTGATTTGTTTGACCGATTATTTATGAACATTCCTCATATTATCGGTTGATATGCTGTCACTAACCTCAACAGAAATCAGCATGTTTATTGGCAGCCTATGGTGGCCTTTTTGCCGTATCATGGGCGCTTTTATGGTTATGCCATTGCTAGGAAACTCCTATGTTCCCGTCATGGTACGAATCTTCTTGGCTTTGAGTATTGCAGCGCTAATGGCACCTATGCTGCCGCCTGTTCCTTCGATAGATGCTGTGTCTTTAGGTTCTTTCTTTTTAGCCGTTGAACAGTTACTGATCGGATTTATGCTCGCGTTATTTTTAACGCTTTTAATCCATGTGATGACAATGCTTGGCAATATCATGTCCATGCAGATGGGTTTAGCCATGGCAGTAATGAATGACCCAGCCAATGGCGAAACCAACCCAATTTTAAGTGAGTGGTTACAAATCTTTGGCACCTTGATTTTCCTTGCTCTGGATGGTCACTTAGTCGCACTGAATATTATTGTCGATAGTTTCCGCTTATGGCCAATTGGCAATGGCATTCTTGACCTGCCCATAATGGGGTTAATTAGCCGAATGGGTTGGCTTTTTACCGCATCTTTCATGCTCGCCATTCCAGCAGTACTTGCCATGTTAATGGTCAATATTACTTTTGGCGTATTAAGCCGTGCGGCGCCCTCGTTAAACATTTTTTCGCTGGGTTTTCCAATGACACTGTTAATGGGCCTAATTTGTGTATTGCTATCACTCAGCGGCATACCCAGTCGCTATAGTGATCTTTGTTTAGATGCCTTAACGGCTATGTACCAGTTTATCGGTGGGATTACATGAGTACGCCTAAGCAAGATAAAACAGAAAAAGCGACCCCTCAAAAACAGCGTAAAGCGAGGAAAGAAGGCCAAGTACCACGCTCTAAGGATCTCGCCTCAGCCGCGCTGATTATGGGCTGTTCAATCATGCTGACGAGTAATGCAGATTGGTTTGCCACTAAAGCCAGCGGCTTAGCAAAATACAATATGTTGCTGACCCGTGCAGAGTTAGATCAGCCGGATATGATGGTGCGCCATCTTGGCGCTAGCCTAGTTGAAATGCTCAGCATGTTAACTCCATTATTTATTATGGTGGCGCTATTAGCCGCGATCGCAGGTGCGCTGCCGGGTGGCCCAATATTTAATTTTGGCAATGCCAATTTTAAGTACAGTCGCATTGATCCTATTTCAGGCATCGGAAGAATATTTTCCACTAAATCACTGGTGGAGCTATTCAAATCTACCTTGAAAATCGTGCTGCTTATCGGAATTATGTTGGTTTTCTTGCAAGGTCATTTACAGGGTTTACTCAGTTACAGCCAACGACCAATCGATGAAGCCGTTCGTGATGGTATTGATTTACTCTCGCAAGGCATGCTTTACCTTGGCACAGGGCTGCTGGTTATCGCATTTATTGACGTACCGTATCAGTACTGGAACCACAACAAAGAATTACGTATGTCTCGTCAAGAAGTCAAAGATGAGCACACCCAACAAGAAGGTAAGCCCGAGATTAAAGCCAAAATTCGTCAGTTACAGCAACGAATGGCCCAATCTCGTGCTGCTATCACCATACCAAAAGCCGATGTTCTCTTGGTTAATCCCACTCATTATGCAGTGGCTTTGAAATACAACCCAGATTTAGCCGATGCACCGTATGTGCTAACCAAAGGTACCGAAGAGCTGGCGTTGTATATGCGTGAATTGGCAAAGAAACATAATATTGAAATTATTGACATTCCGCCGCTGACTCGAGCAATTTATCATTCAACTCAGGTTGATCAGCAAATACCCAGCGCACTTTTTATCGCTATCGCACATGTACTGAGTTATGTCATGCAGATCAAAGCGGCCCGTAAAGGTTTACAACAAAAACCGGCACCTTTACCCCATTTTTTTATTCCACCTAATTTACGTCACGATTAAAGGATCGTTTAATCTATGAATTGGCTTTCACGCACCTTTTCAGGTAACTACAGCTATATTGGTATTCCAGTGATGCTGCTCGCTATTCTTGCAATGGTGATTTTGCCACTGCCTGCATGGCTACTGGATATTTTGTTTACCTTTAACATCGTTCTGGCTGTCATGGTCCTGTTGGTGAGTGTGTCCATCAGGCGACCATTAGAGTTCTCTGTATTCCCGACCTTATTGCTACTCGCCACATTAATGCGCCTCACCTTGAACGTGGCATCGACACGCGTGGTGCTTATCGAAGGGCATGAAGGCGGCGACGCCGCAGGTAAAGTTATTCAAGCATTTGGTGAAGTCGTTATTGGCGGAAACTATGTCGTTGGTGCTGTTATCTTCTTAATTTTGATGATTATCAACTTTGTGGTAATTACCAAAGGTGGTGAGCGCATCTCCGAAGTATCAGCACGCTTTACATTAGATGCCCTACCCGGCAAACAAATGGCAATCGATGCAGATCTTAATGCGGGAACACTGACACACGAACAAGCTAGCCAGCGTCGACAAGATGTGGCTAGAGAAGCCGATTTCTATGGTTCTATGGACGGTGCGTCAAAGTTTGTGAGAGGCGATGCCATTGCTGGACTATTAATTTTAGCCATCAACATTATTGGTGGGGTCAGCATCGGTATCTTTATGCATGATCTCAGTGCTGCAGAAGCCTTTAAAACCTATGCATTATTAACCATTGGTGATGGTCTAGTCGCACAAATCCCCTCATTACTACTGGCCACCGCTGCGGCAATTATCGTAACTCGAGTCTCTGACGCAGAAGAAATGCCGACTCAGTTGAGCCGCCAATTACTCGCCAATCCTAGAACGTTAGCGACTGCCTCCATCGTAATGGCGATTTTGGGTATTACCCCTGGCATGCCCGCTTTAGTCTTCTTATCTTTTGCAATATTACTGGGTTTTGCCGCATGGAAACAAAATCAAAATAAAATATCTCTTCCAGAGGAAAAAGCAGAAGAACTGATCGAAAATAGCCTCACAGAGCCTTCAGCTCCAAGCTGGGAGTCGTTGCCGTTTACCGACATTATCGAAGTCAGATTAGGCTATAGATTGGTGCACTTAGTTGAAAAAACTAAAGGAGCAGAATTACAAAAACGCCTGACAGGGATCAGGCGCACACTCTCAGAGCAAGTCGGTTTTTTATTATCAGAAGTCAGAGTACGCGATAACTTAGCGTTAGCACCACATGCATACCAAATAAATTTTATGGGAACTCAAGTCGCAATTGCCGAGCTCGAGCCTGACCTTTTATTAGCGATAAAAAGTGGCCCTGTATATGGCAAAATTGATGGTATTTTAACTAAAGAACCCGCTTATCAAATGGATGCCATTTGGATAGCACCAGATTTAAAAGCAAAGGCACTCAACTTAGGTTATTCCGTCGTCGATAATGCCACGATTATTGCTACTCATGTCAGTAAACTGCTACGAGAATCATTGCCAGAATTATTGCAACATGATGATATTATGCAACTCACTGACAGGTTAAGTAAGCAGGCGCCAAAGCTTGCAGAATCACTCAGTACAAGTTTAACAACAATACAGTTACTTAAAGTTTTCCGTCTGTTACTTAAAGAACAAGTACCGCTCAAAGATATACGCACTATAGCTACCACGCTATTGGAATGCAGTGAACAAACAAAAGATCCCGTCTTACTCGCTGCTGATGTCCGCTGTGCTTTACGCAACACCATATTGCATCAAATTGCCGGTAGCAGTTCGCAGTTAAACGTACTCACCCTGACTCCAGAGTTAGAGCAGACTTTAATGATTGCACTGAATCAATCACAACAGCAAGGCAAAGTCGCACTGGATAGCTTCCCCATCGAGCCGAATTTACTAGCACAACTGCAACAAAAAATGCCTCAGTTACTAGCCGAAACCAAAGAGAAGGGCTATAACCCAATCCTGCTCGTGTCGCCGCAGCTCAGACCTTTCCTAGCACGTTATGCACTCGCCTTCGCTCGGGGACTCCATGTTCTATCCTATAATGAAGTCCCTGAAACAAAAGAACTGATGATTGCAGGACAACTCGGCTAGTCCACCGCTTTATTATCAGCATCTAATTAATAATTCGAGGCGCTAGGCGCCTCGAATTATTTGGCAGTGACCATAATAAACCTGAAGACAATGCATGAATTGTGTTATGTCATGCTTAACATCGATTTACTGTTGCCCATGACTGTATTTCAATAACCAGCTTTTGCCAGACCTGTTGATCCCTAAGTCTGGCCTTTCAATTATCGACGTGCTACAACAAGTTATGTGTCGCTGACGGATAAGCTGCCATGACATTTCAATCATTTGCACTCGATGATATCGACGATTTACATGAATCGGCCCAAGTAGAATTTAAGCTCGCCGGTGGCCGTGACGGACAAGGTCAATTGCCCGAAGATATTTGGGCCACCTATAGTTCCTTTGCCAACACGTTAGGTGGCGAGATTATCTTAGGTGTACGTGAAGAACATGGCCATTTCAGTATTGAAGGTATACCGAATCCCCTGCCCGTTTTGCAGGAGTTTTGGGAAATACTCGATAACCCTAGCCGCACCAGTCACAATATCTTGGCTATTTCGGATGTACAGATTATTGAAATTATGAATAAAAAGCTTATTCGTATCCGTATACCACTGGCGCCAGAACAGCTAAAACCAATTTATGTGGGCGGGGATCCCTATACGGGAAGCTATTTTAGGGTAGGAGATGCCGACATGCATGCAAGTCGTCGGCAGGTCAATCTAATGCAACGCCGCGCCCATCTTTGCATGAAACAACTCAAGGCGCGTTAACTTACCGCTCTACAACCTGACTAATCCTATTATAAGTATAAGCCTGCGATAGCCTTATAATCAGCCTCACAATCCTGCTAATAAATAGCCCCCCATGGCGGCAATCGCTGCGCCCGTGACACGCATTAAGTTGCGTTGCCCTGTCATCTTTTGCATCCCAAGACCTATCATTACGCCACCTAAATGGATGACCGCTGTACCAAATAAAAAACCTAAGGCGTACAGGACTGGACTTGCCAATTCCGGTATTTCTGCGCCGTGGGCATGGCCGTGAAAAATCGCAAATACCCCTACAAAAGTCATAGCAAATAACAACGGGATTTGACGGTCAAAAGCGATAGCAAGCCCAAGCAGCAGCACTGATAAAGCGATACCTATTTCAACGAAAGGAACAGCAATGCCGTATAAACCTAATATTCCACCAAACAACATAAAAACGACAAAGGCGAGTGGTACAGTCCAAATAGCGCGACCACCAAGCTGGGTACTCAACATACCCACACTCAACATCGCTAACAGATGATCAAACCCCAAAACAGGATGATTAAACCCTGACATGAAGCCGCCGCCTGAATGAATTTCATGGGCCGACACCGGCGCAATCCCACATAAGCTGAGCAGTAATAACAAACCGATACGCGCCATAAAATAGCCTTAGTCAGTGACTTTAGTGATTGATACCACACTACCTGAAAATATAGTGTCAGATAGCTTATGGGCTTCAATTAAAGCTTAACTTTAGTGTAAATATGGTGGTAAAACCTTGATCTCAATCACCCTTAGATCAGGAAAGATGCAGGTTGAAAATGTACACTGAACTATTGTCACACTGAACTATTGTCACACTGAACTATTTTGCATCAATTGCTAGCACTTTTGCCAAAGCATCAAGGGAGGTAATTTCTAAATGTGGTAATAGAGTTGCGATAGGTAACGAATCGTTTCGGCCAAAACTGGGGTTCAACCATACAGATTGACACCCAGCAAGCCGCGCACCACGAACATCGGCATTCATGTTATCGCCTACATGGAGTAAATGCTGCGGCGCAATATTTAACCGCAAACAAGCTAACTCGAACATGTCTTTAGCGGGTTTCATTTGCACGCCACTACCAGGGTGAAGCACAAATTCAAAAGCATCGCCTAAACCAATCCGCTCGGCATCCACATTACCATTAGTGATGCCGACTAATCTAAAATGCCCTGACAAGTGTTTGAGTAATAACAGCACTTCATCAGATATTCGAAAATTACTGCGATGAAAATAAAAACACGCTAATCCTTGCTCAGCGCCGCGCTCAGCCTCCATAGCCGAATAACCTAATTGAATGAGGCCGCAGCGCAGCGTAGCCAAACGGGCTGCGCTAGTGTCGTGGGCAAGTTCGCGATGTTGCTGCAGGAGTTGTTGTTTTAGACTGCGCCAATCATGGGGTTGCCATGCCTGCGATAAAGGAAACGCCTGCTGTAAAAATATCGCCAGCTCAGCTTCAGCATTTAGAATATGCGGTAGATTGTCGTATAAGGTGTCATCGAGATCGAAACTGATCGCTTGAATATGTTGGGGTCTAAGATAGCAACGCATTATTTATCCTGTGGTTTTTTCGCTCGAGGATGGGCGTTATCATACACCTTAGCTAAGTGTTGGAAATCCAAACTGGTATAGATTTGTGTGGTCGCTAGGTTAGCATGGCCCAATAATTCTTGCACCGCCCGCAGATCGGCGCTCGCTTCTAACATGTGAGTGGCAAAGGAATGACGCAGTTTATGTGGATGAACTCGTACCGATAATGCCTGTTCTTGTCCCCATTTTGCCATTCGTGCCTGAATACTGCGATGGGATAAACGCTTACCTTTTTCAGTCACAAATAAGGCGTTATCTTCGCAGGGGATTTGCTTTCGACAATTAAGCCAAGCCTGTAGAGCATCAATCGCCAAGCGCCCGACGGGGACGATACGCTCTTTATTACCTTTACCTAAAACTCGCACTTCTTTCACGTCGTATTGCACGCTGGATATATTAAGCGCCGCAAGCTCTGCCAAACGCAGGCCACTGGAATAAAACAACTCCATCATGGCTTTATCCCGCAGACTTAGAGGATCTGTGCCTTCAATGTCCAATAAATGGGTAATAGCATCGATATCAATATTTTTCGGTAAAGGTTTGGCTTGTTTCGGTGCGCTTAGACCCTTAGCGGGATTAAGTTCAATGACGCCTTCGCGCAGTAGAAACTCACCCCATTGTTTTACCGCAGATAAACACAAAGAAAGGGATCGTGGGCTTAAACCTTTACGGTGTAATTTGGCTAATACCTGCTGCCAGTGCTCACGGCTCACATTAAGTAGATGCACACTTTCAGGTAAAAGTGCACTGCCACGGTTGAGCTCGTAAAGGTAATTACGCACTGTATGAGTAGACAGCTGCTTCTCAGTACTCAAATAGCGTTCAAAGGTTTGTAACCATTGAGTATTGAGCGCCAACACATCACCTGTTTGCGTACTCATCTCGGTTTCCTCATCGGTTTACTATAAAAACTAAGGGAGTAAATGCCACCCCATTGCCTTTACAGCTTAGCAAGCATATGCGCCAGTAAACGCTGCAATTGTTCCAGTAGCATGTTATCCATATCTGGATGAAAATGGGTTGCATCTTGGCTGGCAATCGCAAAAATGACGGGGGTATCTTCGGACAATTTAGTCAGTGCAACCGAGCCCACTTCACTACCAAATAAACGTTTAGCTTCTTGCTGTGTTAAGCGACCAAAATAGTGACCTTTATGCAGCCTTTGATCCCATATTGCCTTCATATCAGCATCAAGAACGCTGACTAAACGCACATGACTAAAGTTAAACTGCATTTTCAAACTATCGGCTAAGACTTCCTTGAGTGAGATTAAATCAGCACAGTTCAGTAACTTAAATGATAACTCGGTATTGAATTGATAAATTTTTTCGTTACGCGTCGCCATCGTTAATAGGCTAGTGATCTCTTCTTCTAATTGGCTCACCCGCTGGCGCAGCATTTCTTGGCGACGTTCTACTAAGGATATCGCGCCACGCTCCATATGAGGTAAACGCATTGCTAGTAGCAGTTCAGGGTAACGATTAAAAAAGCTAGTATTATCGAGTAGATACTCACGAATTATCAACTCATCGAAGGGCACATTAGTCTGCGGCATCAAAGGCTCGGTCATAACTGAATTTGTCCATCGTAAACGTGCTGTGCAGGACCCGTCATCCACAGCGGCTTACCTTCACCTTCCCAGTTAATACTTAACGTGCCGCCGGGTAAATCTACCTGTACTTGTTTCCCTAACTTGCCTTGTATTTGGCCGACAACCACAGCAGCGCACGCACCTGTACCACAAGCTAAGGTTTCAGCCGCACCGCGTTCATACACCCGCAGTTTAATATGACCTGAGTTTACCACTTGCATAAAGCCTACATTAACCCCGCGCGGAAAGCGTTCATGTTTGGTCAACATAGCGCCAATTTCAGCGACAGGAGCGCTGGTCACATCTTCAACATCGAGCACACAATGTGGATTACCCATCGACACTACACCACATAAAAAGGTTTGTAGCGGTGTTTGCAGTAGGTAGGTTTTTTCGGGTTTCTTGGCTTTAAAAGGAATTTGACTCGGCTCGAGAATTGGCACACCCATATTTACGGTAACCGTTCCATCACGCTCCAAACGCAATGTCATTTTGCCAGATGAGGTGCTAACACGAATTTTATTCTTATTTGTCAGCCCCTTATTACGTACAAAACGCGCAAAACAACGCGCACCATTGCCACATTGCTCAACTTCACTGCCGTCAGCATTAAAAATACGATAATGAAAATCTAAATCAGGATCATAGGGCGGCTCAACTAAAAGAAGTTGGTCAAAACCGATGCCAAAGTTACGATCGGCTAGACGGCGGATTTGCTCTGGCGAAAAAAACACGTTTTGTGTGATCCCATCGACCACCATAAAATCATTGCCAAGACCGTGCATCTTAGTGAATTGGATCAAGATACTTATCCTTTAAGCCAAGGCGCGGCTCATAAATGATGAATCCAAGCGCCTGAATCAATATATTTTTCTAGTTTACGGCAGGAGCTGCTCACCTTGCCACAGTTGCGATAACTTTTCTCGCTCACGCACAAGGTAAGCCTGCTCACCATCGACCATAATCTCGGCCGCACGAGGGCGCGTATTGTAGTTAGATGCCATTGCAAAACCATAGGCACCACTGGAGCGTACAGCAAGCAAATCACCGGCCGCTAACGCAAGTTGGCGATCTTTACCTAAAAAGTCACCGGTTTCGCACACTGGGCCAACGATATCAAAATCATAGGCTTGTGAGCTTCTTGGCGCTACGGGAATAATTTTTTGCCATGCACTGTAAAGCGCTGGACGGATTAAGTCATTCATCGCGCCATCGACAATCGCAAAACGCTTATCACTGTTTTCTTTAAGGTAAAGCACTTGAGTGACAAAAATCCCCGCGTTAGCGGCAATTGCGCGCCCCGGTTCAAAAATCAGTTTAAGTTGACGGCTGCCTAAACGCTTAAGTAGAGCCGCGGCATACACATCAGGGTGCGGCGGGGTTTCATCATCATAAGTCACCCCTAAACCGCCACCGACATCGAAATGCTCAATAACAATACCTTGCTCTGCCAAGCGATCGATTAATGCCAGCATACGATCCATCGCATCAAGGAATGGTTGGATTTCAGTCAATTGCGAGCCGATATGGCAATCTACACCTTTAATATGTAGATGAGGTAAAACACGGGCACGGGCGAAAACGATTTCCGCCTCGTCCATAGCAATACCGAATTTGTTTTCTTTAAGACCAGTCGAAATATAAGGATGAGTTCCAGCGTCGACATCTGGATTTATCCGCAGTGATACAGGGGCAACTTTACCCAAACGGTCCGCAACCTGATTTAACTGCTCAAGCTCGGCGCTTGATTCAACGTTAAAACAGTAAATGCCCAGATTAAGTGCTTGCTCCATTTCAGCAACGGTTTTACCCACACCAGAGAACACCACTTTAGCAGGATCGCCACCGGCTTCGATGACGCGAGCGAGTTCACCGCCGGACACAATATCAAAACCACTGCCTAAACGTGCTAATACATTCAGTACCGCAAGGTTAGCGTTAGCTTTAACTGCATAGCAAATAAGATGTGGATGGTCTGCCACTGCATTATTAAAAGCATGCCAATGGCGCTCAAGGGTTGCGCGCGAATAGATATACAGTGGCGTGCCATAAGTTTGAGCTAATTCAGTAACCTGACAGCCTTCGGCATACAAGGTATTATCTTGGTAGAGAAAGTGATCCAATGTCTGATTCCTTACTGCGCGTTATCGCTGCAATAGTAATTGTTATTGTTGGTTTTTTTGTACTTCGATGGATCTAATTTCGGTTTTGATTTCTTCTGCTTCAGACGCCGCTTTAGACGCCTCGATGCTTTTAGGCTGACTCACCTCAGTGGCAGGTGAGCGATAAAGAGGGCCTTTCTGACCACATGCCGTAATAAATAGGCTACCAAGCAATAACAATAAAAACAGTCTCATTTTTCTCAACATCTGTGCATCTGATGGCTAATAGCCTTATAATCGCATCCATCTTGACGAAAGCAAAGGACAGAAATGCATGGCCATGACAGATACAGAATTTCACCAGCTCGCTGATGACATGTTCCAAGCGATAGAAAATGCGATTGAAACTGCGATTGATGAGCAAGATGCCGATGTCGATATCGATGCCAGTGGCAACGTATTACAATTAGAGTTTGTTGATGGCTCAAAAATTGTTATCAACAAGCAAGAACCTTTGCACGAGATTTGGTTAGCCACACGTTTTGGTGGGTACCACTTTGGTTTTGTAGAGGGTAAGTGGATTGACGGGCGTAGTGGCAACGAATTTATGCCATTCGTACAAGACTCTATCCAGCGCCAAGGTGGAATTAAACTCAGTTTTTAATTCAAACTGTGTATTGCGCAAAACAAAATGGGAGCTAAGGCTCCCATTGTTTATTTCCCATCACTTATTCTCAACCGACTGTATTTTCAACGCATCTAAAAGTAACGTTAAAATTCAGTATCTTGATCGGTAATGTCCATACCGAAAGGTGCCACGGTTAACTCGCCCATGACTCGTACTAAATGAAAAAACTGCGGAATATTAAACTGTGCACGTGAAGCATAGTGCTCGTCAAACACATAGTGATGACTCACTTTATTGACTAACTCGTCCATGTTAGATCCCGCCTGAACATAATGACTTAACTGGTTTTCTTCATCGAGAATAAATACGTCCAAGTTATCGGTTCGCTGGCGTAAAAAATACTGGATAGTACCTTTAGCGGCATAGTTTTGCACCACTTTAGGCATACTCGAAAAGGGATCATCGCCCAGCTCAGGGCGCGGCAGTTGCACTAAGTGACTACGAGATAACTGTTGATAAAAAGACTTAGCATCACTCAAGTCCTGATAGGCCATACCGAGTGGATTAAAAAAGATCCCATAACGGGTATGACGTATCTGCAGTGGCTGCACTAAGGTGCTCGATTGCTGCACTTGTTGGCACAGACGTACCGTTTGCCTCAGTAAAGTTTTGACGGCTAATTTGAGTTGCGGCCGTAATTTTTGCGAGCAGCTGATCACATCGATATCCACAGGCAAATTGGCACGTCTTAATCCAGGCGTGACAAAGGCTAACGCTTGCAGTACTGCGGTATCGCCTTCAAAGCGATGGCACTGCCACTCGCCCCAACTGTTTAAACAAATCGCATCTAATGCACCGAGCATATTGGCTTTTTTACGTCCGAGTGAAAACACGTTCGCGTTCATCACATCGACCATCATTTCCTGTCCGAGCCATTCAATCGTGGGGTCGCAGTCTAAATTCAGCATAAAAATTAATTTACGGAAGTGCCAAGGCTTACATAAATCCAACTTTGACACGCGCCAATCGTGGCCAATAAAATTAAGCAGCCGTTTTGATGCTTCGGTAAGACGCCGCGATTTGGCTTTACTCTGACCAAACTCATGCCATTTGGTTTCAGGTGTAGAAACTCCGTTTAAACAGGCCCAAATCATCAAGGTTGATGGCGCCTTACCTTTACATATTGCCGATTCACCTAAAAGATTTTGTGGCTGTGGCCCTTGTCGATAAAGGTAGTACTCACGTACACGCGAGCTTGACACCATAGTAACTTCAGACTCAGCGACCGAAGCGCTCCACAGCAAATTAAGCTTGGCGATTTGATCTTCATCTTGGCTAAAATAGGTATGTAATTTTCGAGTCAGCATACCGAGCTCTTCAATCCGCAAACCTTCATTTAATGCATGCGTCGATGCGAAACGCAGTAAGGTTTGGTAGCTTGCCAATAATAGCTCGTTAAGCTGGTCGTTAAACCAATTGAGTTGACCACTGTGCCAATGCTCACAGTCGTCTAAAGTCGCAATTAAGCTATCGGGCCACTGCCAGTCCTGTACTAACTGTTTTAATTGAGCATAGCGCCAATCTTTCCCCTCTTGAACGCGGCTCAAATACACACCACATTTCAGATAAAAACAGCGGCGTACAATCTCAAGTCGACGGGTATCATTTTGCTTAAGTAAATAGGCTTCAATGATCTCGTAAATAGAATAATAAGCATCATTCAATATCGAGAAATCTCCCGCTAAAGATCGCTGCCACAGGCGATCGCAAAGCAAGCTAGAATGTGGGTAATCGCTAGCGTAAGCTTCAAGTAACAATACTTTAATCAAGGCTTTATGGGGTTTATCCAAACCTTTATAGAGCTGCCATAACGAAGCCCCAAAATACTCACTCGCGGGCAATTCGTGTACGTCACCTAAGGACAACAATGCTGGATTGAGTTTTGCGTCTGGCCACCATGCAATCGTTTTACCCGCTAGCCGAATTTGGCTACGATAAAATTCTTCAAGTAATAACCAATGTTGAGCACTACCACTGTGTTCGTGGGCCATCGATGATTGACAGCCATGGATAGCTTGATCGCCACAAAACTGCTGCGGATGGACTAAGTAAAAATTAACCTCAAACTGATACTCGGCAAACCAAGCAGTCAACCTGTTGGTCTTAACTCTGATTAACGCTAAATCTTCAGCACACAAATCGGCACGGTGTATGAGCCAAACATCCACATCACTCTTATTGTTTTGGCCAAAACTACCGGTGCTCCCCATAGCATAAACGCCTTCAAACGCATTCACATCGGCCTCTTCAGTCATAAATGGCAGTGAAAATACGTCACAGGCTTGGGACTCTCGCTCATCAACAATATACTCATTAATGCCACAGGGAGTATTGGAGGCACTGTAACCGGGATACTTAACGCTATTGTGGTGAACGAGAAAGGGGATCAGATGAAATAAGTGCTTTTGCAGCGGGGGCAGCAATACTAAGGCACGCGCTATTCGCACTTTATTAAGCTTTTCGGCTATATCAGGAAATTGTATTTGCTGATCCATTCAAAAACACGGCACATATGAAGAATGTGCTCATGTTAACACTTCTGTAAATTCGAGCAACCAAACGTGATCCGCATCACATTTACGTTTAACTCAGAACCTCGCAGACTTCAAAGAATCGACACAGCTTCCTTACATAAACGATGTGCCAATGTTAGCATTGGCGCAACTATGATCTTTGATGGAAACTCAAGCATGTCTCAAAATCACATTCGTATTGCTACTCGTAAGAGCCCGCTAGCCATGTGGCAAGCTGAATTTGTTAAAGCTGAATTAGAGCGTATTCACCCAGGTATTGTGGTTGAACTACTGCCCATGAGCACCAAAGGCGATGTCATGTTAGACACGCCATTAGCTAAAGTTGGCGGCAAAGGCTTATTTGTTAAAGAACTCGAAGTCGCTATATTAGAAGGCCAAGCTGATATCGCTGTGCATTCAATGAAAGATGTACCGGTCGAGTTTCCTGAAGGCTTAGGGCTTGAGATTATTTGCGAGCGCGAAGATCCACGCGATGCTTTTGTATCAAATTTATATAAATCCATCAGCGAATTACCACTAGGCGCAATCGTTGGTACTTCAAGTTTACGTCGCCAATGCCAATTACGTGCGGCGCGCCCTGATATTGTGATTAGAGATTTACGCGGCAACGTCGGTACGCGCTTAGCCAAGCTAGATAACGGCGAATACGATGCTATTATTCTTGCTGCTGCAGGACTTATTCGCCTCAAATTGTCAGCGAGAATTGCAAATTTCATTTCTCCAGAAGAATCATTACCCGCCAATGGCCAAGGTGCAGTCGGTATTGAATGCCGTACTAATGATGAGCGCGTTAAAGCCCTGCTGGCTCCATTAGAACATTTAGAAACGCGTTACCGCGTTATCGCCGAGCGTGCGATGAACACTCGCCTAGAAGGTGGCTGCCAAGTACCGATTGGCGCATTTGCTGAAATTGTGGGTGATGAAATGACGTTACGTGGCCTTGTTGGGAACCCTGATGGCAGCGAAATCATCGAAGGCGTGATCACCGGCCCCAAAACCGAATCAACGCAATTAGGTATTGCTCTTGCTGAAGAACTCTTAAGCAAAGGTGCAAAAAGCATACTCGACGCCGTTTACGCTAAAGCTTAAGCCGATGAAAGTCTTACTGACGCGTCCTGAAGGGCGCAATCAGTCTATGGTTGATGCCTTGAATGAACGAGGCATTGCCCACTGGGTTACACCTCTATTGTGTGTCCAAGCGAGGCCCCCTATCGCAGCAAGTATCCCGCATCCACTGGCCAACGCCGATATGATTATCTGTATCAGCGCCAATGCGGTAACGTTTGCTGACGACGCTTTAACCGCTACAGATCCACAAACTCAAACATGGCCTCAAGCTCAATATTTTGCTGTTGGACACGCTACGTGGGAAGCATTAGATAAACTCGATATTGTCGCCCTCGAAGCCCCAGATGATTGTCAGCAGACCGAGGGATTACTCACACTCTCGCCGCTACAAGATATTAAAAATAAACAAATTATTATTATTCGGGGTGTTGGCGGCCGTGAAACATTAGCCGAGCAATTAGTTGAGCGCGGCGCCAATGTTCGCTATTGGGAAGTGTATCAACGAGCTTGTCCACCGCTAAATGGACGACACATTGCCTTACAATGGCAACACTGCGGGATAGACACTATTGTTATCACCAGCGGTGAAACTCTCGATAATCTGATTAATTTAGTGCCAAAAGAGTTATTTGCATGGCTGCGCGCATGTCATATCATAGTCCCAAGTCATCGAGTAGAAGCTCAAGCTCGCGCTTTTGGTATAACCCAAGTTACCAATGCTAGTGCAGCCAACAACAAAGCCGTGCTAAACGCCCTTAAACTCTAAGCGCTATTTAGCCGGGTTTTACTCGAGTTTCGGCAGTAGCATGTTTTCAAGGACTGTTAAATGGATAACAATAAGCACGACGCAAAAAATACAGAATCAGAGGCTACTCCTACTATTATTGCACCATCGATAATAACCGATGACACGCCCGCGACTTCAGCATCCTCCGCTGAAACTCAAACAAGCAAAGCCAAACCACAAAGCACTGCGCGCAAAACCACTGTCTCCACTAGAAGCTCATGGGCAATTCGTTTGGGGGTTTTATTAGCATTAGGCTTAACGGTATGCTGCCTTGGCGGCGGCTTTATGTTGTATCAACAGATGCAACAACAACTACTAACGCAGAATCAGAAAAATCTCGCCCTGCAAGAGCAACTACAGCAAGCACTGCTACAACCCAATCAACGTATTAGTCAGCTTGAGCAGCAACAGCTAAATGATGCTAAGACTTACCAAGAATTATCTAAGTTAACCGAAGAACAAAAGCAATTGCAGGATAGGATCAATAAACTCGCCCAGCGCAGTCCTACTCATTGGATGGCCTCAGAAGCCGAATATCTAGTAAATATGGCAGGTCGCAAACTATGGCTAGAGAAAGATCCCCGCACTGCCACTGATTTATTGAAATCAGCCGATGAAACCATCGCCGCAATGAACAACCCCGCGTTATTACCAATTCGTAAAGCACTGGCAAAAGATATCGCCGCCACGTCCAGCATAAAACCAACCGATATTGATGGTAGTGTGTTAGCTCTGGATACCTTAATTGAGCAACTCGATAAACTGCCACTTAATCGCACTGATGTAGACGCCGATGCGCCGCAAGATACTGTGATTACCAGCGATTTAAATGATTGGCAAAGCAATTTAGGTAAAACCTGGAAAGCATTAACTGAAGACTTTATCACTATCCGCCATAAAACTGCTGATGCACCCGCCTTACTCGCACCAGAGCAACAATGGTATTTAGTTGAAAATATTCGCCATAAACTATTGCAATGCCAACTTGCACTATATCGCTATGATAGAGCTTCGTATCACCAATCGCTTATGATGGCGCGTAAATGGATACAAACCAACTTTGATATACAAGATCATAAAACGGTCGAAGCCATTGCCGAAATTGATAAATTAGCAACCTTAGAACTTGACCCTATAACCGTAAAATCCTTTGCCGCAAAACCTTTACTGTTACAGCTCACAAGTTATGGTGAACTCACCTCATTAGAGGGTGCGCCACTATGATTAAGATATTAATATTGTTACTCATAGTGCTGATTGGTTTATGCATCAGCCCTTGGTTAGTCGGCAATACTGGGTATGTATACATTGCGGCAGGTGATTATCAGATTGAAACCAGTTTAGTCTTTGGCATCATTGCTTTAATTATATTTTATGCTGTATTTCAAATACTGGAATGGATAGTAGTTACTGCCATTAACCTAATGTTACGTAGCCGTTTTATCCCGCACCACTGGCGCCGACGTTCCGCTAAAAAACATACATTAATGGGCGCATTAGCACTGGCTGAAGAAGATTGGCCAGCAGCAGAGCGAGCGATGATCAAAGGCGCTGACAACGGTGAGCTACCTGCACTGAATTTACTTGCTGCGGCACGGGCTGCACAGTATCAACAAAAAATAGCCGAGCGTGACCAATATCTTAATCGCGCAGCAGCACAACCACTGGCAGCAAACGCGGTTACAACCACACGCACTCGGTATCTTTTAAAACAAGGGGAATTAACCTTAGCCCGCGTCGAGCTCGACAAGTTATCTCCTACAAGTAAAAGCAAAGCCCCAGTACTTAAACTTGCCCTTGAGCTACATCAAGCACAAGAAGATTGGGATGCGCTTAAACTATTGTTACCTATTTTGAAGAAACGCCAAATCCTTGATGATACTCAGCTGAATGAACTAAATATCGCCACTCACAGTGCTTTACTGCAAGCGGCAACCATTAAAGGTGAAGAAGCATTAGAACAATGTTGGCAATGGTTACCACGCAGCGAGCGTAATCAGTCTCAGTTTCTAGCGATTTATGCTATGGGTTTGTGTCGCTTTAATCGTAAAGATCAAGCCATGAAACTGCTCTCGAAAAAGTTACGCAGCTCTCCAGAACCCACATTGCTACAAGCTATCCCCGAAATTACAACAGCTCAAGATACCGAGATCCGTAAAGAGTTACTGAAATATGAAGTGACTCATGAGAATAATGCAGACTACCAGACCTGCCTAGCCAAGCTATATCAGCAAACCAGGGACATGAAAGAAGCAAAAATCTGCTGGCAAAATGTTTGTCGACTAGAACCGACTAAAGCCTCTTGGTTAGCCTTAGCTAGGATTCAAGAACAGTTAGGCGAGCAAAGTAACGCTAATCAAAGTTATCGTCAGGCTGCTAATCTATAACTCTATTCAATCCATCGATAAACGATGCCGTGATTTCTAAATAATGAGTCACGGCATCATGACTAACAACTCAGCAACGCCATATTCCCTGAAAATCCCACCTATTTGCTAATAAAAAACTATTTTTACAATTTACTAATCTCTAATTTAAGATTAATTTGTTATATATATGTTTTTTTATAGAAACCAAAGACACTAAATACAGCCCACTCTGCAAATTTAACCACTATATCTAGTTACACATCTAAATTTTGACACTATCGTACGTTTATCTTGCTCAAGCCCATTAAAACTAACCAGCGCAGCTGTGTCAATAAATTGACATCCGTCGTTCCATTAGCTAATATTTCGCCAATTGTATCGCGATCCAACACATCTGTTGGATTAATACTTTATGGATTAACACACTTGGCTGTTGGGAGCTTACTATGGGATCGGTAATTACATCAAAAAAAGGTTTGCTTAAGCTGGTAAATGGGCAAATTGATATCGAAGTTGATGGTTCAAAGCAACCCGCTAAGGATGGCGAACAACTCCCTAAAGGTGCTGTGCTCAATATAGGCGAAAACGCAACCTATGAGATCACCTTCGACGATGGCACTAAGCTATCTAACGAGGTTGAACCGAATACAACAGCTGCGGTTGCTCCCACGGCAAATAATGACGCTGCTTTTGATGAAATCCAAGCGTTACAAGATCTTATCGCATCAGGCGAAGATCCAACCAAAAACCTACCAGAGACCGCCGCAGGAAACACACCCGGTCGTGACGGTAACTCAGGCTATGTCACTTTAGCCCGTGGTGGTAGTGAGATAATAGCAAGCTCAGGCTACTCAACGTCAGGCCAATCATTCGCAGCGACAGTTATCAATACACCAGAACAAACAATCGCCACCGACTCTCCCTCAATCCTTAACAATGACAGTAATATTGTCGACGAAGATACTATTGCTTCTGGCAACGTTCTCGATAACGACAGTGATGTAGATTCAATTTTAAGCGTCGTTAGTTTCGAAATAAATGGAACAACCTACGCGGCTGGTACAGAAGTCGCCCTCGAAAGCGGCTCCTTAGTATTAAATGCTGATGGCTCGTACACTTTCACACCTAATGAAAACTGGAATGGCCAAGTCCCAGTCATTACCTACACCACTAATACTGGTGCAAGTACGACGTTAACGATTAATATCACACCTGTCGACGATCCTTCCATCATTACAAATGACAGTACCACAGTTGCAGAAGACACTGTAGCAACAGGCAACGTGCTTGATAATGACAGTGATGTAGACTCAACCTTAAGTGTTGTGAGTTTCGAAGTCGGCGGTACCACCTATGCATCAGGAACAGAAGTCGCGCTCGAAGGCGGTATTCTGGTTCTTAATACAGACGGATCTTATACTTTCACGCCAAATGAAAACTGGAATGGCCAAGTACCAGTCATTACTTACACAACCAATACTGGCTCTTCAGCAACATTAACCATCAATGTCACACCAGTCGCCGATGGGGGACCTAGTGTCACTATCAATACTGATACAAACAATGATGGTTTTATCAGTAACGAAGAGCTAGCTGGCAATACTGAAGTCAATGTCACTATTGGCTTAGATGGCACAGGTGCAAATGTAGGCGATACGCTGACTGTTAATGGTGTTGACTACACACTGACTCAGGAAGATATCAACAATGGCTTTGTGAATCTCAACCTTCTAGCTCCCGGTGAAGGCGAAACGATTACAGTTGTAGCGACGATCACAGACAGTGCCGGTAACACATCTCCTGAAGGCAGTGATTCAGCACTACTCGATACGACTGCGCCAACAATTACTGTTGATGCACCTGATGAAACCCAAGATACTACACCAACGATCACAGGTTCGACTGATGCACCGCCAGGTAGCACTATTACGATTGTTGTCACCGACAGCACAGGTGCAGAGCAGACTCTCACCACCACAGTAAACCCTGATGGTACCTATTCTGTCGATGTCATTAGCCCACTCGCCGAAGGCCCTATTACAGCAACAGCGACAGTTACAGATCCTGCAGGTAATACTGGCACAGCCACCGATGACGGTAATGTGGATATCACAGCACCTAATATTACTGTAGATGCACCCGATAATACACAAGATACCACCCCAACTATTACTGGTTCGTCAAATGCAACGCCAGGTAGCGCAATTACGATTGTTGTCACAGATAACACAGGTGCAGAACAGACATTAACAACGACTGTTAATGAAGATGGCACCTACGCAGTAGACGTCACAACCCCTCTGGCTGAAGGTGATTATACCGCTGTAGCAACAGTGAAAGATCCAGCTGGTAATACAGGTAAAGCCACTGATAATGGCAATGTAGACACCCAAATTGACCAAGATGGCGACGGCAACACCGTGGCGATCACCAGCATTACCGATGACACTGGCGCCTCGGCAGCGACTTCATCACCAATGACAACACCTTAGTGTTCAACGGCACGGTCGATTTAGGCGACAACAGCACCTTGGCCGTCACCATCAATGGCGTGGTGTACACCACCGCCAACGGCTTAGTGATTGATGTCAGTGGCAACTGGAGCATCGACTTAACTGACAGCGAGCTGGCTGACGGCACTTACCCTGTCAGCGCCACCGTCACCGACTTGGCCGCAACAGCAAAACAGTCACCCAAGACGTGGTGATTGATACCGCAGCGCCCAGCGCCACCATTACGGTGGACAACATCACCAGCGATGACGTCCTCAATGCCCAAGAAGCGGCTGGCGATGTCACCGTCACCGGTACCGTTGGTGGCGATGCTGCCATCGGTGATACTGTCACCATGGTGATCAACGGCACCACTTACACCACCACCGTTATCGCCCTCACCACTGGCGGCCTAGGCTTTAGCCTCCCTGTTGCGGGAAGCGATTTGGCACTGGATACCACGTTCACCGTAACCGTTTCTGGTTCCGATGACGCCGGTAACCCATTTACTGCCGACACCGTTTCGACACACACCGTCGATGGCAGCGCAGCGCCACCATTACGGTGGACAACATCACCAGCGATGACGTCCTCAATGCCCAAGAAGCGCTGGCGATGTCACCGTCACCGGTACCGTTGGTGGCGATGCTGCCATCGGTGATACTGTCACCATGGTGATCAACGGCACCACTTACACCACCACCGTTATCGCCCTCACCACTGGCGGCCTAGGCTTTAGCCTCCCTGTTGCGGGAAGCGATTTGGCACTGGATACCACGTTCACCGCAACCGTTTCTGGTTCCGATGACGCCGGTAACCCATTTACTGCCGACACCGTTTCGACACACACCGTCGATGGCAGCGCCAGCGCCACCATTACGGTGGACAACATCACCAGCGATGACGTCCTCAATGCCCAAGAAGCGGCTGGCGATGTCACCGTCACCGGTACCGTTGGTGGCGATGCTGCCATCGGTGATACTGTCACCATGGTGATCAACGGCACCACTTACACCACCACCGTTATCGCCCTCACCACTGGCGGCCTAGGCTTTAGCCTCCCTGTTGCGGGAAGCGATTTGGCACTGGATACCACGTTCACCGCAACCGTTTCTGGTTCCGATGACGCCGGTAACCCATTTACTGCCGACACCGTTTCGACACACACCGTCGATGCAGCGCCAGCGCCAGCATTACGGTGGACAACATCACCAGCGATGACGTCTCAATGCCCAAGAAGCGGCTGGCGATGTCACCGTCACCGGTACCGTTGGTGGCGATGCTGCCATCGGTGATACTGTCACCATGTGATCAACGGCACCACTTACACCACCACCGTTATCGCCCTCACCACTGGCGGCCTAGGCTTTAGCCTCCCTGTTGCGGAAGCGATTTGGCACTGGATACCACGTTCACCGCAACCGTTCTGGTTCCGATGACGCCGGTAACCCATTTACTGCCGACACCGTTTCGACACACACCGTCGATGGCAGCGCCAGCGCCACCATTACGGTGGACAACATCACCAGCGATGACGTCCTCAATGCCCAAGAAGCGGCTGGCGATGTCACCGTCACCGGTACCGTTGGTGGCGATGCTGCCATCGGTGATACTGTCACCATGGTGATCAACGGCACCACTTACACCACCACCGTTATCGCCCTCACCACTGGCGGCCTAGGCTTTAGCCTCCCTGTTGCGGGAAGCGATTTGGCACTGGATACCACGTTCACCGCAACCGTTTCTGGTTCCGATGACGCCGGTAACCCATTTACTGCCGACACCGTTTCGACACACACCGTCGATGGCAGCGCCAGCGCCACCATTACGGTGGACAACATCACCAGCGATGACGTCCTCAATGCCCAAGAAGCGGCTGGCGATGTCACCGTCACCGGTACCGTTGGTGGCGATGCTGCCATCGGTGATACTGTCACCATGGTGATCAACGGCACCACTTACACCACCACCGTTATCGCCCTCACCACTGGCGGCCTAGGCTTTAGCCTCCCTGTTGCGGGAAGCGATTTGGCACTGGATACCACGTTCACCGCAACCGTTTCTGGTTCCGATGACGCCGGTAACCCATTTACTGCCGACACCGTTTCGACACACACCGTCGATGGCAGCGCCAGCGCCACCATTACGGTGGACAACATCACCAGCGATGACGTCCTCAATGCCCAAGAAGCGGCTGGCGATGTCACCGTCACCGGTACCGTTGGTGGCGATGCTGCCATCGGTGATACTGTCACCATGGTGATCAACGGCACCACTTACACCACCACCGTTATCGCCCTCACCACTGGCGGCCTAGGCTTTAGCCTCCTGTTGCGGGAAGCGATTTGGCACTGGATACCACGTTCACCGCAACCGTTTCTGGTTCCGATGACGCCGGTAACCCATTTACTGCGACACCGTTTCGACACACACCGTCGATGCCAGCGCCAGCGCCACCATTACGGTGGACAACATCACCAGCGATGACGTCCTCAATGCCCAAGAAGCGGCTGGCGATGTCACCGTCACCGGTACCGTTGGTGGCGATGCTGCCATCGGTGATACTGTCACCATGGTGATCAACGGCACCACTTACACCACCACCGTTATCGCCTCACCACTGGCGCCTAGGCTTTAGCCTCCCTGTTGCGGGAAGCGATTTGGCACTGGATACCACGTTCACCGCAACCGTTTCTGGTTCCGATGACGCCGTAACCCATTTACTGCCGACACCGTTTCGACACACACCGTCGATGCCAGCGCCAGCGCCACCATTACGGTGGACAACATCACCAGCGATGACGTCCTCAATGCCCAAGAA